>CAVUCL010000001.1:0-1020583 GCA_963740055.1 uncultured Solirubrobacterales bacterium
GTCGCGCGCGCCAACGAGCAACCCGGTCTGGCGACTCACGACCTCGCTCACCCCGCCAACGTCGGTCGCCACCGCCGGCAGGCCCGCCGCCCCGGCCTCGATCAGCGAGACGGGGGTGCCCTCGTTGTCGGAGCTGATCACGGCGAGGTCGGCGGCGGCGAAGATCGGCACCAGGTCGGCGCGGTAGCCGAGGAAGTGGATCGCGTCGCGGACGCCGAGCTCGATCGCGAGCCGCTCGAGGTCGGGCCGCATCTCGCCATCCCCGACGACGGCGAGCTGAGCCGTGAGGCTCGGCTCGCGGGCACGGGCGAGAGCGCTCGAGGAGCAGGTCCAAGCGCTTGATCGGCACCACCCGGCCGACGAACACTGCGAGCACGTCGTCGTCGTCGAGCCCGAGCTCTCGCGCGCAGTCCGAGCGCCCTGCTCGCGCCCGACCGCCTCGTACTTGGCGAGGTCGAGCCCGAGCGGGATCACGTCGAACTTCTCTCGCGGCGGCGACGCCCGAGGCGGACCAGGTCGTCGACGGTCGCCTCGCTGACGCCGATCAGCCGATCGGTGCGGCGCGCGAGGCCCGCTCGAGCTCGCGAAACAGCCGGGTCTTCGCCGGGCCGAAGTAGCCCTCGAGCACGTGGCCGTGGAACGTGTGGACGAGCGTCGGTCGCCGCGGGCCGGGACGACGAGCGCCGCCGCGCGGCCGAGGAATCCGGCCTTCGCGGTGTGGGTGTGAACGATGTCGGGACGGAAGCGGCGCGATCGATCCGCCGGAGCGCGCCGAACGCCCGCGCGTCGGCGACCGGCGAGATCGGCTGGCCGAGCGTCGGGAGATAGAGCATCCGCGCCCCCTCGCGCTCGGCCAGGTCGGCCATCGACTCCTCTCCCGGCGCGAGGCGACCGTGGACGAGCAGGGTCTCGAAGCGCTCGGGATCCATCCGGCGGCCGCTCAGCAGCGCGGCCTGATGCGCCGGCCCCCCGAGGTTGAGGCGGGCGATCACCCGCAGAACCCGGATCCGGCTCAGCCCGAGAGCTCCTCCGCCACCTGCGCGCGCTCGGCCGCGAGCCCGGGCAGCCAGCGCGGGTCGTCGAGCGCGACGATCGTGGCGGCGCCCGCACGCGAGGTAGAAGACCGAGATCAGCGCCACCTCGGCGCTGTCGAGCTCGTGCAGGAGCGCCGCGAGCGCGCAGAGGCCGAGCTGGCCGATCGCGAGTGCGGCGGCGACGCGGCTCGGCGTCTTCAGCGCGGCCAGCAGCCGATGGGTGAGGTGGTCGCGGGCGCCGCTGAGCACCGCCGCCCCGCGCCGGCGACGGGAGAAGACGACCAGGGTCGTGTCGAGGATCGCGATCCCGGCCAGCGGCGCGGCGATCAGCAGATCGTCGCGTTCGCCGACCCCCACGGCGCAGCCATGGTCAGCGCCGCGACCAGCGAGACCGATCGGCATGCTGCCTCCGTCGCCGAGGAAGATCCGCGCGGGCTTGGCGAGGTTGAAGGGCAGGAAGCCGGCGCACGCCGCGGCGAGCGCGATGCGCGAGCGCGGCGTTGACGGTGTCGTCGTGCGACTGGGAAAGGAACGCGATCCCGATCAGGCTCGCGGCGGCGACCGATCGCCGCGGCGCCGTCCTGGTTGTCCATCAGGTTGAAGGCGTTGACGACGCCGACGACCCAGAGGATCGTGATCGCGAGGTTGAGCGCGTCGCTGCGCGAACAGCTCCCAACCGAAGCCCGCGGTGAAGAGGGCGATCGCGCAGCCGACCTGGAACGCGAGCCGGATGCCGATCGGCAGGTTGACCCGGTCGTCGAGCGTGCCGACGACGCAGAGCAGCAGCGACCGAGACGATGATCGTCGTCCACTGGCCGACGTCGACCGCGAGCGAAGCGGCGATCAGGAAGGCGCCGATCACCGCCACGCCGCCCAGGTACGGGGTCGCGCGCCGGTGGGCCTTGTAGCCGACCGGATGGTCGAAGAAGCCGGTGCGGACCGCAAGCGCTCGCATCAGCGGGACCAGGATCAGCGCCAGGCCGAAGCCCGCGAGCGCGGCGACCAGCAGGCGAGCGGCGTCGCTCATGAACGCACTGGTACGGCGGCCGCCGCGTCCTCGGCTGCGATCAGGAGCTCGTGGTGTGCGATCACGTCGTCGATCGCCTGCTCGATCGATCGCTTGGGCTCCCAGCCGGTGAGCTTGCGAAGCGCGGTCGTGTCGGGCTTGCGGCGGCCGAGCTCCTCGAACCCCTCCTCGTAGGCCTCGTCGAACGGGACGTAGGTGATCTGCGAAGTCGATTCGGCGCGCTCGATCACGCGCTCGGCGAGGTCGCCGATCGTGATCTCGCGCGTGGTGCCGATGTTGAACGCGGTCCCGACCGAGTCCTCGCGCTCGGAGAGCAGCAGTCAGCGCCGTCGATCGTGTCGGCGACGTGGGCGAAGCAGCGCGACTGGGTGCCGTCGCCGTAGACGGTCAGGTCCTGACCGAGCAGCGCCTGGCGCACGAAGCGCGGCAGGACCATGCCGTAGACGCCGGTCTGGCGCGGGCCGACGGTGTTGAAGAGGCGGACCACCGTGTTGCGCGCGCCTCGCTCCTGGTGATAGCCGTAGGCGAGCAGCTCGCCGAAGGTCTTCGCGTTCGCATAGCTCCAGCGCGACTTCAGCGGCGAGCCGAGCAGCCGGTCGGAGTCCTCGCGCAGCGAGCCGACGCTGTCCTTGCCGTAGATCTCCGAGGTCGAGGCGAAGATCAGGCGCACCTCGTGGCGGGCGGTGGCGGCGAGCACCGTGTCGCAGCCGCGGACGTTGCGAAGCAGCGACTCGAGCGGGCGGTCGCAGATCAGCTGCACGCCGACCGCGGAGGCGAGGTGATAGCAGCGGTCGGCGTCGCGGACGAGCTCGTCGACGAGCTCGGCGTCCGAGGTCGTGCCCTCGACCAGCTCCGCGGCACCGGTGTCGAGCAGGTGCTGGATGTTCTCGTGGCGGCCGGTGCTCAGGTCGTCGAGGAGGACGACCTCGTCGCCCGCGGCGACGAGCGCGTCGGCGAGGTGCGAGCCGATGAACCCTGCTCCCCCCGTGATCAAGTTACGCATCCGTCAAGAACCCCACATCCGATTCGCGCTTTGGCCCCCCATGGCCGTCCCCGACCACGGCGTGAGTCTATGCGGAAGCCGCGGATGCCCGCAAGGGGGTCGTCACATGGGCTCTCTACCGATCGCCCGCCCGCTCATACCAGCCCAGGGTCCGCTCGAGGCCCTCGCGGACGCCGATCCGCGGCTCGTAGCCGAGCTCCTCGCGGGCCGCGAGATGTCGGCGAGCGAGTGCTGGACGTCGCCGGCGCGGCCCTCGTCGTAGACCGCCTCGATCGACTTGCCGGTCAGTCGCGCGCAGCTCGTCGAGCAGCTCGTTGAGCGTGATCCGCTCGCCGCAGGCGATGTTGAACGCCTTGCCCGGCGACGCCCTCGGCGTCGGCGGCGAGCAGGTTCGCCTCGACCGCGTTGTCGATGTAGGTGAAGTCGCGCGACTGCTCGCCGTCGCCGTGGACGACCGGGCGGCGGTCGGCGAGGACGGCGAGTGATGAAGCTTCGGGATCACCGCCGCGTACTGCGAGAGCGGGTCCTGGCGCGGGCCGAAGACGTTGAAGTAGCGCAGCGCGACCGTCTCGAGCCCGTAGACCTCGTGGAAGGCGCGGCAGTAGCCCTCGGCCGCCAGCTTGGCGACCGCGTAGGGCGCAGATCGGCAGGGTCGGCCATCGTCCTCGCGCTTCGGCAGCTCCGGTGCTGGCGCCGTAGACCGACGACGAGGAGGCGAACACGACCCGGCGCACGCCCTCGTCGCGCGCGGCGAGCAGCACGTTGAGCGTGCCGATGACGTTCGACGGCGTTCGTGGTCAGCGGGTCCTGGACCGAGCGCGGCACCGAGGGCAGCGCCGCCTGGTGGAAGACGAGCTCGCAGCCGCGGACCGCGTTGTGGACCCGCTCGTAGCTCTGGATGTCGCCCTCGACGAGCTCGACTCGTCGCCGAACGTCGGCCAGGTTCTCGCGGTGGCCGGTGGCGAAGTTGTCGAGCACGCGCACGTCGTGCGCCGTCGCGGACCAGGCGCGTCGACGAGGTGCGAGCCGATGAAGCCGCCGCCGCCGGTGACCAGGACCTTGGCCGCGCTCATCAGCCGGAGGACCCTAGCGGCAGCCGCCGGGCCGCTAAATAGACGGGCCGGGCCACGTAGACCGCTGCGAGCTGCAATCCGGCGATCAGCGGTAGGAGAGCCTTCGTCATCCGGGACACCGCGGGGTCGGAACGCAGCCGCTCGCGCACCAACCGGGCACTCGTGGCCAGATCCGCGCTCGCCCGTGTCTGTCGGGAGATCGACTCGGGATGAGAGCGATAGAAGCGGCCGAGATGCTCGTGGAGCTCGACCCGCCCGCGGTGGGCGAGGGAGACGGCGAGCACCCAGTCGTCGCCCCAGCTCGCGTCCGCGTAGCCGCCCGCTGCGCGCACGTCGACGACCCGCATCAGCGCGCAGCCCTGGATCGGCACCAAAGACCAGATTGCGTCGGCGAGGGCGAACAACCGCCGCCGTGCGGCGAAGCGGCGGACGAATCGGCGCGGGGTCCGGTGGCGCCTGCCGGTCTCGTCGTCGAGGATCGCCGTCGCGCACAGCGAAACGCCCGGGTCGCGATCCATGCGTTCGAGCAACAGTTCGAGCGTCCCCGGCAATAGCCGGTCGTCCGCGTCAAGGACGAGGACGTAGTCCGTCTTGACCCGCTCGAGACCGAAGTTGCGGGCGGCGCCGACGCTGTACCGCTCCGGGGTTCGGACGATCGAGCATCCGGGGTGCGCGGGAACCTCGACATCGGATGAGTTATCGACGACGATGATCGCCGCCTCGGGAGTTGCCTCGCGAACACTCGCGACCGCCTCGGCGAGAAACCGAACGTAGCCGTCCCAGACCGGAATCACGACAGTGACTGCTGACATATGAGTCGGAGCGGACAGCCCTCCCGCGTGGGCCAAGACGCCTCCGTGGGTGACGTTAGCCGAACTCGGGCGCGCAGCGGGAGAGGCGACGCGCGTCGGTGACGTCTGCAGCGTCCGTGGTCATCTGCACCCGCGACCGCCCCGCGGAGCTCGAACGCTGCCTCGGTTCCCTGTCCAAGCTCGATGGACCGGCGCCCCAGTTGATCGTCGTCGACAACTCAAGCGGCGATCGCAAGGTCGAGCGCATCGCAGCAAGTGCGGGCGCGACATACGTGCAGGAACCGCAGACCGGCCTCAGCCGGGCACGCAACCGCGGCCTGGCGGCGGCATCGGGACGATTGATCGGCTTCGTCGACGACGATTCGGTTGTCGACCCCGGATGGCTGCAGCGTCATTCACAAGCACACGCTCGAGTCGAGGTCGGGGTCACGACTGGGCGGATCGTGCCGCTCAGCGCCGCCGGCACGGTCGGCGCCAGGCTGCTCGATCGAGGAGAGCGCGGCTTCCGGGTGCGACCCGCGGACCCGCACTGGTTCGAGCTCGTCAACTTCGGTGGTGTGGGATTCGGCGGCAACATGGTCTTCAAGAGCGCCGCGTTCGACGGCGGGCTTCGCTTCGACCCGGCGCTCGGCAGGGGTACTCCGGTGGAGATCGCCGAGGACCTCTACGCCTTCTTCATGCTCGTTCGCGATGGTTACGAGATCGAGTACCTGCCGGAGGCGATCGCCCTGCACGACGTGGCTCGAGACCCGGTGGAGCTCAATACGCGCGAGCTGCGTGGCGCTCGAGGCTTCGCGGCCTACCTCTGCCTGCTGGGCCACCGACATCCCGCTCATCGACGAACCATTTGCCGTCACCTGATCGCGGCCTTGAGCGGCCGCGAACAAGCGTGGCGGCATAACGGACGGCAGGGTCGGGCGCTCAGTCGCGCTCGCCTGGTCGCAGCATCCCTGTCCGGGCCGACCAGGTACGCCCGAAGTCAGTGGCAGGCGAGGTAGACGCGAGTTGTCGCCGGGAGACCAGGCCAAGCTGCTCCTCGGGGAGGCGCTCACCCGCTCCGTCCGCCTCAGTCCCGCCAAGGCCGGGATCGCCCTCGTCTATCACTCAGTCGCCGAGCGCGAGGGGGACCAACGGCGCGAGCTCCTGCCCCCGCGATCACACCAGGCGTTCGAAGCCGAGCTGAGATACGTAGAGCAGCACTTCGACATCGTCACGTCCGCGACGCTGCCTCACGCGGTTGCGACCAGACGGGCCGGGGGCGCGATCCCGGTGGCGATCACGTTCGATGACGACCTGCCGAGTCATCTGACGGTCGTGGGTTCCGTTCTCAAGCAACTGGGGGTGGTGGCGACGTTCTTCCTTACCGGTGCGGGCCTCGAAGGTGCCCGCGCAATGTGGTGGGAACGACTGCAACTCGCGTTCGATCGCGGAATCGAGCCCCGAACGGATCACCTCGCTACTCCCCGAAACGGTCGCGTCGGGAGTCGCGAGAGGTCCGACGATCCACGAGATGGCGCTCGCAGTCGAGGGCGCAGCACCCGATGATCGCGACGCCTTTGATCGAGACCTCGGCCGAGCTCGTCGGGGCAGATCCTCCGCAGAGCGGACTCCGGGTCGATCAGGTTCGGGCGCTGCACGACGCTGGGCAGGTGATCGGCTTTCACACCTCGAGCCACCATCGCCTCACCTCGCTCGCCAACGACCATCTGGAGCAGGCGCTCGTTGCAGGACGAGAATCGGCTGGAGCTGGCGACCGGGACACCAATCGACCAGATCGCCTATCCGCACGGCGCAGCGGACGCCCGCGTCGCAGCGGCCGCCCGTGCCGCCGGCTACAAGCTCGGTCTTACGAACCAAGCCGCGCGGATCAGCCGCGGCTGCGATCCAATGCTCCTCGGGCGGTTCGCTCCGGGTCGGGCGACACTGGGCGAGTTCGCCCTGAACCTCGCGCGAACGCTACTGCGGCGCCACTGCGGCCCGCAAATCCGCGCTCGCGCGGGCGGTCACGGCAATGCGTAGGCCTCGAGCCAGTCGGGTCGCGCCGGTCGACGACCGATCACCGGAGGAAGCGTCGTGGGTCGGACCAGGACCGCGCCCGAGCGAACCAGGCTCGCCGCACTTCTGTGCCGAACCCCGGCGGCCGCGTATCGGCGTGCCGCTTCGCGGCGGCGCCCAGCCGAGCGTGCATCTCGGCGATCCACGAGTCGTAGGTGAGCCAGTCGACCTCGACCCCGGGGTGCTCCCGCTCGAGACGGCGCAGGTCGGCTCGGTGGCCGGGTTCGTCGGCCACCGACCAGGCGCTCGGTGCATAGGCGACCAGCGGATCGGGAACGACCGCCGCGGCCGCGCGTTCGGCCAAGCGGAGCCACATCTCCCAATCCGCGGCCGGCGGAGTAGCTCTCGTCGAAGCCGCCCAGCTCGGAAAGAAGCGCGCGGCTTGCGACCACGTTCGAGGCGCCGGCATAGAGGGCGTTCGTCCGCAGCAACCGGTGCGACAGCGATTCCGGCGGGGCCGGTTGCACCTCACGGACGGGGTTGAGGTCATCGTCCACGACGAGAACCGCGGAATAACCAAAGCCCGCCCCCGCCGCCGTTGCCGCTCGCAGGGTGCGAGCGAGCTTGGAGGGGGCCCACATGTCGTCGTCGTCGAGAAACGCTACCCACGGGGCCCGCGCAAGCTCGAGCCCGAAGTTGCGAGCGGCGCTGACGCCGGCCGGCTCGTCGAGCCTTGCAAAGCGGACCCGCGGGTCGAGCTCGCCGTTCTCGAATCCGCGCGACGTGGATCCGTCGTCGACGACTATCGCCTCCACCTCGACCTCGATCTGGCTCAACGCCGCCCGCAGCCCGAAGCGCTCGAGAACGGACCACCGGTCTCTCGTCGGGATGATCACCGACACATCGACGTCGACCGCGTCCCGCACGGCCCGTTCCGGCTCACCGACGGGAGGCTCTTTCACCGCGGATATAGTGGCTGATCCCTTGGTTCGAGCTTCGTCGGGCAACCGCCTTCGACAGCGCCAAGCGCGCGAGGAGGGCGCGCTCAAGGCGACGCTTCGGCGGCTGACGCCGAAGCGGATCATCGATCGGCTTCCAGCTCGAGTCCGGCGCACGGCGGATTGGCCTCCCGTGGGCCGGGTGCGATTCGGAAGCCTCGACGCGAACGACTCCGATCAGCAGATCGTTCGGCGCCCAGCGTGGGCAGCCGATCGACCGCTACTACATCGAGGAGTTCCTGGAGGACCGACTCCGCGGAACCGCTTCCCCGCTTAGAGGACGTGTGCTCGAGATCGGCGAGTCACGCTACGTCCGGCATTTCGGGGATCCGGCGCTGATCGAGCAGATCGACGTGATCGATGTCGAGTCCGGCAATCCCGAAGTCACGCTGGCCGGAGATCTCACTGACCCGGGCAGCCTTCCCACGGATGCGTTCGATTGCGTCATCTGCACGCAGACGCTGCTGTTGATCCACGATGTGAGCGCGGCGATCGCGACCTTGGAACGAAGCCTGAAGCGTGGCGGGACCGTGCTGATCACGGTGCCGGGCATCTCGCAGATCTGTCGCTCGCAATCGGCGGCCTGGACCGACCAGTGGCGATTCACCCCAGACTCGCTGCGTCAGCTGTTAGCGGACGCCTTCGGTCCTGCCGCGGTTGAGATCGAGGCCTTCGGCAACGTGCATGTCGCGGCTGCGTTTCTGTACGGCCTGGCGATCGAGGATGTTCGCCCGTCCCGGCGCGAGGTCCACGATCGCGACTATCCGCTCGTGATCGGAGCAGCCGCCGTCAAGCGGTGAGCCGCTCGCGCCGGGCTCGTCGCCACCCGGCCCAAAGCCCCTGCGGAATCCCCGCGAACGCGCCCCTTCGATAATCGGTCCAGCGCGGCACCCGCCAGAACAGACCCTTGATGAGGGCGCGGCACGCTCGATAGAGGTCGCCGAGCACGAAGCCGAGGACCCTCCGATCTCCCGCGAGCAGGTGCTTTGCGTAGAACATCCCCTGGCCCTTGAAGTACTCGACGTAGCGCCGGTTGAGCTCAGCCGGGGAGCGCCAGTCGTGGTGGTGGACCACGAGCGCCGGCTCGTGTCGCAGGCGCCCGCCGGAGCGCAGCCACCGATAGCAAAAGTCGCAGTCCTCGGCGGCGGGCACGATCTCGGAATCGAAGCCCCCGAGCGCGAGCACCGCGTCCCGCGGACAGACCATGTTTCCTCCGAACAGGACGCCGTGTTCGATCGTCCCGGTGTAATCACGAGCCTCATCCAGCGTCATCGTCGAGGGAACCATCTCGGGGCTGTCTCCGACGGGAAGGACGCGGCCGGTCAGGATCCCGTCGGGCACCGCGCCCATTCCGTCCGTTGCCACGCCGATCCAATCGCACTCGACAGTGCAGTCGTCGTCGGTGATGAGCACGATCGGGTGGGAGGCTTCGCGCAGGCCGACGTTGACGGCCCGCCCGCGTCCGGCGCCGTCACAGCGCACCGCCCGAACGAAGCCCAGATCGATCTCGTCGACGACTGAGGCGGTCGCCCCGTGCTCTCCTTGATCGATCACGAGAACCTCACTCGGCTGGGGATCGGTGGAGGCGATGCTGGTCAAGGCTTGCCGCAGCAATGCCGGCCGGCCGACTGTCGGGATCACGACGGTGACCGGCTCGATGCGCCGGCCCGTCGGCTCCGCGCTCAAGAGAGCGGACTCCACTCGATCGTCCATTCGAGCTCCGGCTGCACCTGTCGGCGCCGCTCGGTGGAGACCATGCGGTCCTCGGGGCGGGGAGCGACCGTCAGATCGATCACCTCGCCGTCGAAGAAGGTCTCATGGTCGGTGCCAAGCCAGATCCCCACGGCGTAGCGCTTGGCCGCCAGCAGGGCCGGCACGGCCACCTGCACCCGGTAGCGACCGGCACGTTCGGGCGGCTGCGTCGCTGCCCGCCGCTCGGAGTGAACGTCGTGAATCACGAGCGCTCCGGACTCGTCGAGAATCCACACCGAGGAATCAAGGCCGGGGACATGCTCGCCGACGGTGAACCCGAACTCGAACGTCCACGCTTGATCGCGCCGGGGCGCGGTGAGCACTCGACCTGAAGAGTCCTTGACGACGACGTCGGTAACCGACACCACGCTTGCGGCGTCCGGCTGGAGCTCGCGATGCAACGGCAAGCCCGTACTCGCCTGTAGGTAGTCGGCGACAAGTCGCGATGCCGGGCCGTCGTCGCGGACGAGGCCGCTCTCGATCCAGAGCGCCCGCTGACAGAGGCGTGTCACCGCGCCTAGGTCGTGGCTGACGAACAGCACGGTGCGCCCCTCGCCGCCGAGCGCTCGCATCTTCTCGAGACAGCGCTCGCGGAACTCCGCGTCGCCGACCGCGAGCACCTCATCGACAACCACTATCGGCGGGCGAAGGTGAGCCGCAACAGAAAACCCCAGCCGCAGCCGCATGCCGGTCGAGAAGCGCTTGACCGGCGTTTCGAGGAAGGCCTCAATGCCGGAGAACTCGACGATCTCGTCGAAGCGGGCAGCGATCTCGCGGCGTCGCATTCCGAGGATGACCCCCATGAGGAAGATGTTCTCGCGCCCGGTGAGCTCGGGGTGCAGCCCAGTGCTCACATCGAGCAGCGCCGCGACCCGACCGCGGGTGCGAGCCTCGCCGCGGGTGGGATCGGTGATCCGAGCGAGCACCTTGAGCAGGGTCGACTTGCCGGCGCCGTTGGAGCCGATCACCCCAACCGCCTCGCCCTCGTCAATCTCGAACGAGACGTCGCGCAGCGCCCAGACGAAGTCGGCCCTGAAGCGCTGCCTCCGAAGGGTTCGCGTGACGGCCTCGCGCAGGGTGTCGTAGCCGGCGTTCTCGGTCCCCAGTCGGTAACGCTTACCGAGCTGCGCGGCTTCGATCGCCGACGCCATCAGATCCGGTCCGCGAAGGTTCGCTCGGCGCGGAGGAAGTAGGTCGCGCCTCCGACCAGAAGCGCGATCAGCGCCGCCAGCGAGACGAGCAGCTCACCGCCCGGCGCCGGGCCGTCCAAGAGCGACCAGCGAAGGCCGTCGATCACCCCAGCGGCCGGGTTGAGCGCGAGCACGTAGCTCCAAGGATCGGAGACCAGGCTGCTCGGAAACACCACCGGACTCAGAAAGAGCCAGAGCTGCAGAAGGAACGGAAGCGCGTAACGGACATCCCGGTAGAGGACATTCGTGGCCGGCAAGCAGGAAGCCGGCGCCGGCCGCGATGAGAAACGCCGCGAGAATCCAGACTGGCAGGGTGAGTGACTGCAGCGGAGGCGCGATGCCCGAGATCGCCATCACGACCGCGAGCAGCACGAGCGCGACCAGGAGGTCGACAACCGCAGCCGCCGCGGCGGCGGCTGGCGCGAGGAGGCGGGGAAACCAGACCTTCGTGATCAGGTCGCTGTGCTCGACCAGGCTCTCGGCGGCTGCCCCTACGGCGCCCGAGAGGTAGATCCAAACCACGACGCCGGCCAGCACGAACACCGGATAGGGCAGGCCGTCGCTGGGGATATCGGCGGCCTGCCCGAATATCAGCGAGAACGCGAGCATCGCCGCCAGCGGCTGGAGGACCGCCCAGCCCATGCCGAACAGCGTCTGGCGATACCGAAGCTGGAGATCGCGAATCGCCAGCATGTAGCCAAGCTCCCGACGGGCGACCGCCTCGACGACGCTCGCGCCGAAGGCTGGCCCTGGCCCCGGGCCGAAGAACCTGCCAGCCCGTCGGCTCGGCCGTGGACACCTGCGCCTCAGGCACGCGCGGGCCTCGTCGCGGTCCGCACGTAGAGCAGGGTCTCCATGGCGATGCTTCCGGTCTGACCGCGCGAATAGGTCAAGTAGCCATCGGAGAACCCATGCGATCTGAGCAGCGCAGCGAACTCCTCCCGCGACCATTCTCGCACGTGGGTATGGGTTCGAAGGCGGGCCGAGCACGTGCCGGTTGTCGATCCGTGAGCGATCCGGGGTCGAGATCATGAGCGCGCGAGCATGCGCAGAAGCGTCCCGCAGCGAGTCCAGGGCGAGCGCAGGGGAACGCAGGTGCTCGAGCACGTCCGCACAGACGATGATCGAGCCCTCCAGAACAGCCGAGTCGAGCGGCAACTCACGGCCCGTCTCGAGGTCGTGCTCGATCCAAGTGCCGAAGTCATATCGAGCCCGGCACGCGCGAATGTTCTCGCCGATGTCGAGCCCGACCAGATGGTGGCGAGGGTGGAACCGAGCGAGCTTCCGAGCATGCCCACAGCCGACGTCGACGATCGTCGACGCGCCGAGCGCCCGGGCGAGCTTGCCGACTCGCCGATAGACGCCGGGCTGATACTCGATCGTTCCATCGGGAAGGTCGGGGTAGTACCGGGGCTCGGCTCGCGATCGGTACCCAGCCGGGAGGAAGAAGCGCTCCGCCGCGCCCACGTCCTCAGGCACCGGAACCCGATCCAGACGCACGCGTCGCGACGGCAGCCGCGGCCGGCCGAGTGATCTTGCTTTGGCGATTAGCCGGTTCAATGAGCTCCGAAAGCTACGTCGCTCGTCTCGTCATCGATCTCGCTTCCCGTTCGGGGTCACGTGACCGATCCGCATCGGCGAGCCCGAGCATCGCCCATACGTGGCGGAAATGCTCGACGTCGGATGCCCGAGCGCGTCGATGCCGAGGCCGGCGATGCCGCTCCAGGTCGCAACCGGCGTCGGGCGGCTCCGGTTGCGCCAGAGCAGCGGCGATCATGAAGACGAGGGCCACGAACGCCGGGAGCCCGAGCGTCGCGGCGACGTTGAGCGGGGTCAGATGAGCGCGGGCCGGCTCGCCGGAGTTCTCGCCGGGCAGCGAGCCGGGGCCCTCGCCGACGACCGGCGTCTCGGCGAGCGTGTGCCAGGCGGTCTCGATCGTCTCGCGGCGGTTGTGCGGGTCCGGGACCTCGAAGCTGAGCGAGCTCGGCTCGGTCGGGATCGCCGCTGAGCTTCGCAACCGAGAGCCCGGCGACAGGAGGACGATGCCGGCGACCGACGCGATCGCCGCCAGCTTCCAGGCCCTCGATCCGGGGCGCCTGGCGGCCGCGCGGATGATCAGCGCGGCGACGAACCCGAGCAGCGCGCGGGAGAGCGAGACGACGACGAGCATCGCGAGCACGACCTGGGTGACGAGGCGCAGGCCCCGCGGCAGCTCGACGTCGTCGCGGGCGACCACGGCCGAGGCGAAGATGCAGAAGCTGCCGAGCAGCGGCGAGAGCGCGAACCCGGCGCGGATCCGCGCGTAGTCCTCGCTCGGGGCGAAGTAGCCGCCGTAGACGCTGGTCAGGTCCGTGTCGACGTCGGCGTAGAAGAGGCCGAGGGCGACGATCGCGAGCACCCCGGTGTAGAGCGAGACGAAGCAGACCGCCCAGACGATCCACCTCAGCCGCTCGCGGTCGGAGGCGAAGTAGGAGGTCAGCAGGGCGATCGCGACCAGCTCGAGCGTGAGCAGCAGGTTCTCGAACCCGAGCTGCTTGTCGACGGCGAATGCGGCGGAGAGCGCCGTTGCGGCAACGAAGAGGGCGAGGGCGAGGTGGAACGAGCGCAGGCGCGGAAGCCGGGGCTCGAGCGCCAGTCCAACCAGCCACGCCCCGGCAGCTGCGGCCACAAGGACGTCGCTGATGATCGCCTGCTCGTTGATCGGCGACAGCGGCGAGAGCCAGCGAAAGCCGAGTCCGGCGAGCGCGACTAGGTAGAGCCAGAACGACGCTCGCAGCCAGGCGTTCCCGGTGGGCGACCGCACGGGCGGAGCTACGCCGGGTCCGAGTCGCGGCCAGCCGTCGATGGGCCGCCGAGCTGGCGGACCAGAAAGCCGTAGCTCCACACCCGCCGGAAGTCGTCGAGCGTCGCGTCCTGGACCGCGCCCCCGGGCGTGAACACCCCGCCGGACTCGTCCTCGCGGACGATGATCGCCAGGGTGCGCTCGCGCAGGGCATGGCTCTGGAAGTCGACGCCGGCATCACGGGCGATCTGGGCCGCGCGCTCGGCGAGCTCCTCGCCAGAGCCGCGCGTCTGCGGTTCCGGGCTGGGTTCGTCACTGCGCTGCGCCTGGACGTCGCGATAGAGGTAGCCGACGGCGGCCGCCGCGAGCATCGCCTCACTGGTGCGCTCGGGGATCCCCTCGGGGTCGCGGTCCGAGATCAGCGGATGGCCGCGAGCGAGGATCTCCACCAGGTCGTCGTCGAGGTCCTCGTCCTCGATCGCGGCATAGACGGCGTCGTAGATCGCCGGCAGCCAGCCCGCGGGCCGGTCGGGCTCGGGCTCGGGCTCGGGCTCCGGCTCGGGCTCCGGCTCGGGCTCCGGGCTCGCGGCTCCGGTTCGGGCTCCGGCTCGTCATCGGACGCGACCGGATCAGGTTCCGCTGCCTGCTCGAGCTCGAGCTGCTCGGCGTCCGCCTCCGGGTCGCTCTCGGGATCCTGGTCGAGCTCCCAGATCCGCACGGAATCCGGCGCCGCGGCGAGGGCACGCTCGGACTTCTTTCGCCTCCTGAACAGCGACATCAGCCGATCTCCGCCATCTCCGCGCCAGCGTAGCCCCGCCCACGCGGTCGCGCGCCGAGGATGACCGGCTTGGCCCTAAGCCTGCACGGCCGCCGCCCGCTCGCTCCGCCGCCCGACGTAGACGACCAGCAGCGTCCCGGTGACCGAGAGCAGCAGCCCGATCGCGGCGAGAACGATGCCCGCCGGCAGAACCCAATCGACGTTGGCGCCGACGTCGACGTCGACGTCGATCCTCCGGGTCGCATCGGCGTTCATCACCACCACGGACCAGATCCCCGACTCGGCCTCCCACTCCACCTCTCGGTCGCCCGGCCCCTCGCTCTCGGCGACCCAGAAACGCTCGGCTCCGGGCGGGCGGCGCGGGGCATCGCCGGCGGACTCCCGGTAGCTGGGCGGGCCCTCGTCGAGGAAGTCGACGACCTCGGAGCTGCCGACGCCGCGCAGGTAGCGATCGACGTCGACGTCGCGGCCGATCCCGAGGAAGACCTCCTCCCCGGCAGCGCCCTCGGCTCGAATGCGGATCTCGCCGAGCAGCTCCTCGGGGGCCCAGTCGATCGGGTCGGCGCCGAGGTCAATCTCGCCGCTGGTGATCGCGTAGGCATCCGAGCTCAGGCGCTCGCGATCGGTGGTGTAGAAGCCGTCGTCGTCGCGGACGATGGTGTGCGCGGCGATCAGCGCGAGGCCGCCGATCAGCAGCGCGAGACCGATCAGCGCCGCGATGCTGGAGACGACGATGCCGACGATGCGGCCGGCGCTCCAGTGGCTGGTGCGCTGCGGCGGTGCTGTGGACACGACGCCAGCCTACCCCGGACCGGCGGCCTCCTCCCGCAGCGGGCCACGCAGGAACTGATAGGCGAACGCTCCCAGCGTCGTCCCCGCGAGCGGGCCGGCGATGTAGATCCAGAGCGAGGACCACTCGCTCGCGGCGAGGGCCGGGCCGATCGAGCGCGCGGGGTTCATCGAGGCGCCGGTAACCGGTCCGCCGAAGAGCGCGTCGAGCCCGACCGTGGCGCCGATCGCGATCGCGGCGGCCGCCCCGACCGCGCGCGTGTCGGTCGCCACCGCCATGATCACGAACATCAGGAAGGCGCTCAGGAGCAGCTCGTAGACGAGGGCGCTGCCGTCGCCGACGGTCGGGATCGTGGCGCCGAGATCGGCGGGCTTCTCGGGCCAGAGCGCGAGCAGGCAGACGGCCGCGAGTACCGCCCCGGCGACCTGCGCGCCGACGTAGGCGGCGACCTCGCGCGGCGGGAAGTGACGGGTGAGCGCGAACGCGATCGTCACCGCCGGGTTGATGTGCGCTCCCGAGAGGTGGCCGGTCGCGTAGACCATGGCCATGATGATCAGCCCGAAGACGAGCGCGACGCCGACGGCTCCCAGCGTTCCGCCGTACTGAGCGTCGGCGACGATCGCGCCGCAGCCGGCGAAGACGAGCGCGAACGCGGCGAAGCCCTCGGCGAGGGCCCGCCGCAGCAGGTCAGGCCGGGTCACCCGCCGGCGCGATCTCGTCGAGAAGGGTCCGCACCCGCTGCTCGATCTCGTCGCGGATGCGCCGCACGGTCTCCACGTCCTTGCCCGCCGGGTCGTCGAGCTCCCAGTCCTCGTAACGCTTGCCGGGATAGATCGGGCAGGCATCACCGCAACCCATCGTGATCACCGCGTCCGCGGCGCGGACGAACTCGTCGGTGAGCGGCTTCGGGAACTCCTGCGAGAGGTCGACGCCGACCTCCGCCATCGCCTCGACCGCGGCGGGGTTGATCTCGCCGGCGGGATCCGAACCCGCGGTGCGGACGTGGACCCGGCCGTCGGCGAGCTTGTTCAGCAGCCCGGCCGCCATCTGGCTGCGCCCGGCGTTGTGGACGCAGACGAACAGCACCTCGGGTACGTCCTTGGTCAGCTTCTCGTCGGCCTGCGCCAGCGCCCTCAGCCTCTCACGCGCGAACCGATGGACGAACAGGGGGACGAAGTTCGCCACCCTCGCCGGGCCGATCTCGCTCAGCGACTCCGCCATGAAGCGCTCGATCGTCTCCGCTCCGAACATCCCCGCGAACTCCTCCTCGAGCGAAGCGAGGCCCTTCTCGAGATGGGTGCGCGTCTGCAGATCGACATCGAGCTCGGCCAGTTGCGTCGGCATGCGTGATTCCTCCACCTGCCCCGGTGTCGGGTCGCCTCTCTCGCACGGGGGCCAGATTACTCCATTGACAAGTGTGTGTTCAATCGATATACGTAGATTGATGTCCGTCGATCTGGAGCTCGCCCCGAAGCGAAAGCGCCCCAAGGGCGAGCCCTGCTGCGAGCCGGTCGTCTACCCCGAGATCGAGCGCGAGCACGCCGAGCGGATGGCGACGGTGGCGAAGGCGCTCGCCGACCCGGTGCGGATGCAGCTCGTCGACGTGCTGCGAAAGCACGCGGGCAAGGTCTGCGTCTGCGAGCTGGTGCCGCTGTTCGACCTCTCCCAGCCGACCGTGTCGCATCATCTGAAGAAGCTGCGCGAGGCGGGGATCGTCGGCTCCGAGCGCGAGGGCCTGTGGGCCTACTACTACGTCGAGCCCGACGCCCTCGAGGAGCTGAGCGGATGGTTGAGCTGAACCTCGTTGAGTCGGAGCCGTCGAGCTGCTGCTCGCCCGCAGCGCAGGAGGAGTGCTGCGAGCCGGAGGCGAAGGCCGACTGCTGCGGCGAGGGACCGGGGTGCGGCTGCGCCGCCGGTCAGACGACGGTGAGCTGAAGCGCGGCGCCGAGCAGGCCGCAACCGAGGACGACGTAGAGCACGGTGAGCTTGCCGTGCCAGCGCATCAGCACCGCGAAGGCGCCGAGCGCGAGAATCGCGGTCGGGACGTCGACGACCCCGGTGTCGACGATGTCGACCGCGACCGCGGCGATCAGACCGATCGACCGCCGCCGCGACCCCGAGCAGGAACGGGCGCAGGCGGTCGTTCTCGGCGATCGCCACCAGCCGGCGGTGAAAGAAGATCGGGAACACGAACGCGGGGATGAAGATCCCCAGCGTCATCGCCAGCCCTCCGGCAAGCCCGCCCGCGAGGTAGCCGACGAAGGTGGAGAAGATGATCAGCGGCGCCGGCAGCACACCGCCGAGCGCGAGGCCGTCGACGAACTGCGCCTCGGTGAGCCAGTGCTTGGCGTCGACCGCGACGTCGTTCAGGTACGGGATCACGGTGAAGGCGCCGCCGAAGGTGACCAGCCCCGCCTTCAACCCCTCCCAGAAGATCTCCGCGGTCAGCGAGACGGTGATCGCGCCCGCGAGCAAGCCCAGTGCGACCGGGAGGCCGAGGGCGAACGAGGGTGCGCCGCCGATCCAGCGGCGCGCGTTGCTCCAGACCTCATAGAGGAGCCCGGCTCCGAGCAGGACCAGCGCGAAGCCGGCATCGGCGAACAGCGTGAGCGCGAACGCGGCAACGGCGATCAGCGCGAGCGGGACGTCGGTGACGAAGTTGCGGCTGAGGCGGACCAGGGCGCGGGCCACGATCGCGCCGACCGCCGCCTTGAGCCCGTAGAAGATCTCGTCGAGGCTGTCGGCGAGGTCGGCCTCGACGTAGGCGATCGAGAGGCCGAGCATGAGCAGGAAACCGGGGAGCATGAAGCCGAGCCCGGCGAGGAAGCCACCCAGCTTGCCGCCGCGAAGGCGCCCGAAGTAGACGCAGAGCTCGTGCGCCTCCGGGCCCGGGAGCACCTGGTAGACGGCAAGCGTCCGACGAAACGTCTCCGGCGAGACCCAGCCGAGCTCGTCGACGCACTCACGCGAGATCATCGCGATCTGCGCCGCCGGCCCTCCCCAGGCCAGGCAGCCGAACCTGAGGAAGCGGGCGAAGATCTGAAGCGGCGGATCGTGGGCGTGCGGCGGCGCCAGAAGCCCGGAAGGGGACTCGAACCCCTGACCCCCTCCTTACCATGGAGGTGCTCTACCAACTGAGCTATCCGGGCGAGCCCGTCAGCCTAGCGCCTGGTCAGCCGGCCGCCAGCCCACGACGCAGGGCCGCGGCGGCGTCGAGCCCGGCCTCGCGCGCGCGGCCGCCGAGGCCGACGACGTTGATGAACCCGTGGACGAGGTCGGGCTCGCGGCGAAGCGTCGCCTCGACCCCGGCCTCGGTCAGCGCCGCGGCGTAGTCCTCGCCCTCGTCGCGCAGCGGGTCGAAGCCGGCGGTGACCACGTGCGCGGGCGCGAGCCCGGCGAGGTCGTCGGCGCGAAGCGGCGAGGCGCGCGGGTCGGCGCTGTCCTCGGGGCGGGCGAAGTAGTGGCGGCGAAACCAGGCCATCTCCTCGCGGGTGAGGAAGAAGCCCTCGCCGAAGAGCTCGTAGGAGCGGCGTTCGGCTGAGGGGTAGTCGCAGACCGGATAGACGAGGAGCTGGAACGCGGGCGCCGGCCCGCCGCCGTCGCGCGCCAGCTGAGCAGACGACCGCGGCGAGGTTGCCGCCGGCGCTGTCGCCGGCGACCGCGATCCGCTCCGGGTCGGCGCCGAGCTCGGCGGCGTTCGCGTGCGCCCACTCGAACGCCGCAAGCGCGTCGTCGACCGCGGCCGGGAACGGGTGCTCGGGGCCGAGGCGGTAGTCGATCGCCAGCACCCGGGCCGGCGTCTCGCGGGCAAGGAAGCGACAGGGCTGGTCGTGGGTGTCGAGATCGCCGATCACGTGCCCGCCGCCGTGGTAGTAGACGGCGAGCGGTCCGCGCTCCGGGGCGCCGTCGGGGACGTAGAGGCGGGCCCGGATCGGCGCCGCCGGGGCCGGGAAGCTCGAGCTCGGCGACCCGGGCGAGCTCGATCCGCGGCCCGGAGACCAGGCGCGCGTCGCGGCGGCGGCGCTCGCGCGCGGGACCGACCGGGATGATCTCGCTCGAGGCGAAGAAGCGCTCGAGGCGCATCGCGACCTGCACGTGCGGGTCGAGCGTCTGGCCGTCGAGCTCGATCGGGCGCCCGACCACGCGCCGCAGCGCCGGCGTCGGCAGGGCGGCGAGCGCGCGGATGAGCCCGCCCTCGGCGCGCTCGCGAAGCTCGGCGACCACCGGTCTAGGAGGCCGCCGGGGTGGCCGCGGCCGCGTCGGCGATCGCGGCCGCGAACGCGTCGACGTCGGTCGGGCTCGGTGTCCCAGGCGCACATCCAGCGGACCTCGTCTCGGTCCGCGTCCCAGACGTAGAACGGGTGCTCGCCGGGAAGCCGATCGAGCAGCCGCTCGATCGCCGGACGGGGAAGGCGGGCGAAGACCGCGTTCGCCTGCACCGGGTGGGTGATCTCGATCCCGTCGACACCCTTCACCGCGGACTCCAGCCGCGCCGCCATCTGGTTCGCGTGGGCGGCGTTTCTAAGCCAGAGGTCGTCGGCGAGCAACGCCTCGAACTGGGCGGAGACGAAGCGCATCTTCGAGGCCAGCTGGCCGAGCTGCTTGCGGGTGAAGGCGAAGCCCTCGGCGAGCTCGCCGGCGCGCTCGCCACAGAAGACGACCGCGTCGCCGAGCAGGAGCCCGTTCTTGGTCCCGCCGAAGGAGACGACGTCGACCCCGGCGTCGGCGGTCAGCTCGGCGAGCGGCGCCTCGAGCGCGGCGGCGGCGTTGGCGAGCCGGGCACCGTCGACGTGCAGGTACATGCCGAGCTCGTGCGCGGTCGCGGCGAGCGCCCTGGTCTCGTCGAGGGTGTAGACGGTGCCGAGCTCGGTCGCCTGGGTGATCGAGACCAGGCGCGGCTGGACCTGGTGCTCGTCGTCGCGGCGCGACTCCCAGCGGCGCAGGTCGGCGGGCTCGAGCTTGCCGTGCTCGGTCGCGACCGTGAGCAGCTTCGTCTGCGCGATCCGCTCCGGGGCGCCGCACTCGTCGACGTGCATGTGCGCGGTCTCGGTGCAGATCACGCCCTCGTGGCGAGCGGTGAGCGCGTCGATCGCGGCGACGTTGGCGCCGGTGCCGTTGAAGAGGCAGAAGCCGCGGGCGCCGGCGCCGAAGTGCTCGGCGAACGCGGCCTCGGCGCGCGCCGTCCACGGGTCGGCGCCGTAGCTGGCGGCGTGGCCGTGGTTGGCGGCGACGATCGCGTCGAGCATCTCGCGGGTGGACTCCGGCGTGGTTGTCGGAGGCGAAGTCGCGCCCCGCGGCGCCGGGCTCGGGGCCGTCGCTCACGGGTGCAGCGCGAGCCGCTTGCCGTTCATCTTCGCCCCCGCGTCGGAACAGAGATAGGCGCAGGCCGCGGCGATGTCGTCGACCCAGGTGAAGGTCTTGAACGGCTTCTCGGGGTTGTCGGCGCGCATCTGCGGGGTCAGGATCGCGTTGACGACGATGACGTTCGCGGTCGCCGCGGACTCGTCGGAGCGCAGCTGGTCGGCGAGCGCCAGGGTCCAGCTCTCGGCGGCCGCCTTCGCCGCCGCGTAGGCGGCGTTGGTGCCGCTCGGCTGCTGCGCCTGGGCGGAGGAGATGAGCACGAAGCGCCCGTGCGGGCTCGCGCGCAGCGCCTCGTAGAAGGCGCGCGTGGCGTGCTGGAGCGTGCGCACGAGCAGGTCGTGCAGCCACTCGTAGTCGGCGAGCGGCGCCGTGGCGAGCGGCTCGCCGCCGCGCCAGCCGCCGACCAGGTGCAGGAGGCAGTCGGTGCCGCCGAAGCGCTGTTCGAGCGCCGCAGCCCACTCGCGCGCCCCCTCCTCGGAGAGCAGGTCGACGACCCGGGCGTCGAGGCGGTCTTCGGGGAGGTCGAGCTCGCCGACGAGCGCATCGAGGCGCCCGCTGTCGACGTCGGTGAGCGCGAGCTTCGCGCCCGCGTCGGCGAACCGGCGCGCGACCGTCGGGCCGAGCCCGCCGCCGGCGCCGGCGATCGCGACCACGCGTCCGTCGAGGGTCGGTTCGCTCACAGCGCGGAACCTAGCGACTCCGCGATCGGCTCGCGGGCGGCGCCAGCAGCCAGGCGAGAGCGACCGCGCCGGCGCCGCCGACGGTGCCGAAGAAGATGTCGTAGGCGGAGTCGCGGCGGTTGGGCACGAGCGCGGTGTCGAGCACGCGGTCGCCGACGTACTCGCCGAGCTCCCAGAGAATCGTGACCCCGAATACGGCCGCGAGCGCGACCCCGGCCCACAGCGGCCAGGCGAGGCGGCCCTGGAGGAACTCGGCGAGCGCCCAGCCGGCGAGCGCGCCGCCGGCGAAGTGGGCGAGGGCGCTGGTCTTGCGCTCGCTCGCCGGCGGGTCGATCCAGACCATCCACAGCAGGACGACGAGGCCGAGCGCGACCGGGACCAGGGCGCGGTTCGAGAAGCCGGCGAGGCGGGCGGCGAAGAGGCCGGCGAAGCAGAGCCCGCACATGATCACGGCGCCGCCGTTGCGGGCGCCGAAGAAGGCCGCGGTCAGCAGCGCCAGCGCCCCGAGCGCGAAGGCGAAGAGGTCGATCTGCAGGCGTGATGTCTGCACCGCCCGAAGCGTAGGCGGCGGGGCGAAGCACAGGCTAAGGGCGGGTGAGCGCGTGCTCGAGCTTCGGCTGCAGCTGGGTGTAGAAGAGGCTGAGCGGGAACTCGTCGTCGCGGACCAGGTCGACGAGCTGCTTCGGCTCGTCGACCTCGGGCAGCTCGCGGCGCTCGGCGGCCCAGACGCTCGACTCCGCCGGCGGGACGTAGGTGGCGACGAGGTCGTGGGCGGCGATCCACTGGCCGAGCTTCGAGCGGTCGATGCCCGAGTGGTAGAGCTCCTGGACGCGGTCGCGAAGCGCGCCGACGCCCTCGGCGAGGCGGCTCCACTCGATCGTCAGCCGGTTGTCGGTCCAGTGCAGGTAGCCCTCGCGATGCAGGAAGGCGAACAGCAGCTGGCCGCCGAGCCCGTCGTAGTTGCGCACCCGCGAGCCGGTGATCGGGAAGCGGAAGAGGCGGTCGAAGAGGATCGCGTACTGGACGTGGCGGGCGAAGGCGAAACCCTCGCGCTCGAGCTCGACCGCGGCGGCGAACGCGGTCAGGTCGCAGCGAAGCTCCTCCAGCGAGTACATCCAATACGGCGAGCGCTGGCGGATCATGAACGGGTCGAAGGGCAGGTCGCCGCGCATGTGGGTGCGGTCGTGGACGAGGTCCCAGAGGATGTAGGCGGACTCGGAGAGCTCGGCCGAGGAGAGCAGCGCGGCGGCGTCGGGCGGCAGGTTGAGGCGCAGGGTCTCGGCGGCGGCGGAGGCGACCCGGCGCAGGCGCTCGGCCTCGCGGTCGCAGAAGATGGCGCCGAAGTGGAAGTCGGACGGGACCTCGGCGGTCGCGAAGGTCTCCGGGAAGAGGACCGCGCACTCGGAGTCGTAGCCGGCGGTGTGGTCGACGAAGGTGACCGGGAGGTACTTGGCGTTGTCGAAGCGGGTGCGCTCGAGCTCGGCGATCCACTCCGGCCAGGGGACGCGGACGATCAGCGCCTCGAAGCAGACGTCGCGCGAGGCGTTCTGCTTGTACATCGGGAAGACGCAGAGGTGCTCGATCGCGTCGCGGCGGTCGCGCTCGGGACGGAAGGCCTCGAGCGAGCGGTCGAAGGCGGGCTTCGCGAAGCCGCCGTCGGCCCAGGCGAGCAGGTCGGCGGCGAGCGCGTCGATGTAGGTCTCCTGGTGGGCGAAGCGGGGCTTCAGCGCCTGCGCCGACTCGGCGATCGCGACGGTGAGGTTGCGCAGCTTGTCGAGCTCGTGGGCGGAGGTGTCGACGGAGCCGTCGGGCGCCTGGGTGAGGCGGAGCTCCTCGGTCGCCGCCTTGAGCCGGGCCCAGGCGGGGTCGGCGCCGGCCGGCGAGTCGGGCGCTGCGGGGGCGGTCGCGAAGGACGGCTGGCCGGCCCAGTAGACGAGGTTGAGCCAGAGCGCGCGGTGGTCGAGCTCGGCGATGCAGTCGTCGCCGAAGAGGTCGGAGTCGGCGAGCACGACGACGCGGCCGGCGCCGTGGTCGGTGATCGCGGCGAGCGGCGCGTTCGGGATCGAGGCGGTCGGGTGCGCGCGGGCGATCACGCGGGCGCCGTTGTGGGTGGCGAGGGTGCCGGCGCGGTAGAAGCAGGCGGAGGCGATGCCGGCGAGCGGGTCGGCGTCGAGGGCGCCGGGAGCGGAGGGGGCGGGCGGCTCGGCCAGCGGGCCGCCGAGCGAGGCGAGGATCCAGGATGGGGCGTCGCCGTGGTGGTGCTCGTAGTCCTGCACGGTCGCGTTCTCGATCTCGATCCCGAACCGGGCGACGAGCTCGGCGAGGTTGCTGCCGTACTTCTCCTGCTCGGTCTCGGCGAGCACGATCAGGCCGCCGCCGGCGCGGACGAAGGCGTCGATCGCGTCGAGCTCGGAGTCGGCGAGGCGGGGCGAGCCGCCGTCGACGGTCGCCTCCCACTTCGGGTCCGAGGGGTGGGCGATGACGAGCACGGAGACGTCGTCGAGGACGGCGGGGGTGAGCGCGCCGTCGGTGTGCGCGGCGACCTCGAACTCGCGCTCGCTGAGCGCGGCGGCGGCGCCGGCGAGCGAGGAGTCGGCCGGGTGGGCGGGCTGGATCGCGCGCGCGATCTCGGGGCGGATCGTCCACGCCTCGGAGTGCGATTCGTCGAAGAGGACGCGGGCGGCTTTCGGCGGCGCGGGCATCGGATTCAACGGTAGTGGGCGGTTCGGATCGCGTCAATGGAGATTTCGGCCGATCTATGCGCAAGAATCGTGCGTATGGACGCCACTGATCGCAGGATTCTTTCGCTGCTGATGGAGGATGGGCGGCGCACGTACGACGACATCGCCGGCCGGGTGAAGCTCTCGGCGCCGTCGGTGAAGCGGCGGGTCGACCGGCTGCGCGCCTCGGGGGCGCTGCACGGGTTCACGGCGCTGGTCGACTACGTCGCGCTCGGCTGGAACACGGAGGCGCTGGTCGAGCTCTTCTACCGGCCGGGGACGACGCTGGACGAGGTCGGGCGCACGCTGCGCGGTCACCCGGAGGTGGTCGAGGCGTGGAGCGTGACCGGGGACGCGGATGCGATCGCGCGCGTTCGCACCTCCGACAACGCGGACCTCGAGCGGCTGATCATCGACCTGCAGCGCGGGGGGATGGTCGAGCGGACGCGCTCGCAGGTGGTGATGTCACGGCTGGTGCATCACCAGAGCTCGGACTGAGCCGGTCCGACGCGAGGGGCGCTCTCGGCACGCTCCGCGCGCCACGTGTCGCAGTTACGAACGTATGTTTGGCCTGATGCGAGAGCGGCTGATCAACCGCCGCCGCCAGGGCGACCTCGGCGAGGCCTCGGCGATCGAGTGGCTGACGCGGCACGGGGCCCTCGTCTCGACACCCCTGGGGCACAGCCCGCACTACGACCTGATCGCTGAGGTCGAGGGTCGGGTTCTACGAGTTCAGGTGAAGTCGACCGTCGCGTGGGAGCGGACACCGAATGGTCACCATCGGTGGACGGTGGGGATCGCGACCAACGGCGGCAACCAGAGCTGGACAGGCAAGGTGAAGCGGTTCGACCTCACCGCCGTCGACGCCCTGTTCGTGCTCGTTGGCGATGGGCGACGGTGGTTCATCCCGTCCCGGGCGGTCGAGGGAACCGTGGCCTTGCACCTGGGCGGCCCGAAGTACTCGGAGTTCGAGGTCGATCCGGCGGACGCGATCACGCCGCTCGTCTACGGCGACAACGACCGTTCTAGAATCGGCGCTCGCACCCGGGGGAGCGTCGAAGCTGGAGAGTCGAGCTGCTCTGTAAAAGCAGTGCCCATGGCTGAGTGGGTTCGAATCCCACCTCCCCCATCCCCGCCGTCCCGCCCCGCTCAAGTTTCAACAGACCCGCGTGTCGAGCGGACACCAGATCACGATTCCGTCGACTCCGTTTCAGGCCGCTGAACTACAGGTGGGGGATCGGCTCCGGCTCACCGCCGCCGGCGCGGGACGGGTCATGCTCGAGCGGATCGAGGCGCCGGATAGGCTGTTCGAGTGACCGCGCCAACCGACTCCTCCGAGGCCTCGGCGCGCAAGCTCGCCGCCGCGCTCTACGTCTCCGGCGTGATCACGATCGTCGTCGGCCTGTTCCTCGGCCTCGTCGGTCCCTCGGTCCTGTTCCTGATCGCGCTCGTCGGCCTGATCGACCTCGCGATCGCGCGCGCCTATGAGACCGGGCGCATCGGCCCGCTCGCGGGCCGCCGCCGCGCCGAGCAATCCGGCGACGCGGCGACCGTCGCCGAGAGCGACCCCTCCTACAACCCGTACGCGCGAGAGGACTGAGCCCTCCCGCGCGCCTGCGGGCGCTCAGCGCTTGCTGGAAACCGCGTCCTTGACCTTGTCGGCGGCTCCGCTGACCTTCTCCTTGACCGAGCCCGAGGCGCGATCGACCTTGCCCTCGCGCTTCAGGTCGCGGTCGCCGCTGAGATCGCCTGCCGCTTCCTTCGTCCGTCCCTTCGCCTTGTCGGCCTTCTCACCCATGTGCCTGTCCTCCTGAGGATCGTTAGCCACCTTCCAGTGCCCGCCGGGGCGCCCCGGCAAACGACCGCGGGGTCGGCCGTCCTATTGCGCGCTCGCCGGCCCGTCGCCTAGGATGCGCGCCGTGAGCAGGGTCCGGACCGCAGGGGGGTTCGTCGTCGCCGCGAGCGCAGCGCTCGCACTCCTGGCCGCGGCCGGCAGCGCCCACGCTGCAGTCACCTACCCGGCCAGCGACGGATCCGCCGGCGCCTGCTCGTTTACCGAGACGGCCGCTGGACCGCCCGTCGACGTCTACACCTACAACACCGACACCGGAACCGTGGTCGCGCCCGGCGGGGCCTCGTTCTTCCTCGGCAGCGACGGCGGCGACCTGCGCGTCGTCAACTGCACCACCTTCACGATCGCCGACGGCGTCCGGCTCGCGATCGTCGGCACGAAGGCGCCCGACTTCCGCGCCACCGGCGCGGCGCAGATCGACGGCATCCTCGACGTCTCCGCGGTCGGAGCCGCGCCCGGGCCCGGCACCGCCCTGTTCAGCGGCGCCTCCGGGGGCCAGACAGGCGGCGGGACGATGCCCGGCGGCGGCGGATCGCTCGGCGGCGGAGGCGGCGGCGCCAGCTTCGGCGGCGGCGGCGGAGGCGGCGGCCACGCCGGCGGCGGCGGCGGCGCCGGCGGCCAGACCTCCCCGGTCCAGACCGGCGGTACCGGCGGCGGCACCACCGGCGGCCCCGGCGGCTCGACCCAGGGCGCGGGCGGCGACGCCGGCAGCGGTGGCCCCGGCGGCGCCGTCGACGGCGAGAATTCGCCTACGGCCGGATCGGGCGGCGGCGGGGGCGGCGGCGCCTACGGCAGCCAGGGCCCGTTCGAGCACGGGTCCGGCGGCGGTGGTGGCGGCGGGCGCTCGACCCAGGGCAGCGGCGGCGGCAATGGAGGCGGCGGAGGCGGCGCCGTCCGGGTCATCTCCGCGACTTCGATCACCGTCGGCGACAACGGCCGGCTGATCGCTGACGGCGCCCCCGGGGCGCCCGGGCTCGACTCGAGCGGCACCGGCGGTGGGGGCGGCGGCGGCGGCTCCGGCGGCTCGCTGCGCCTGATCGCCCCGAGCCTCGACCTGACCACCGGCGACCTCTTCGCCCGCGGCGGGATCGGCGGCCTGGGCGCGGCGAATTTCTTCGCCGACGGCGGCGCCGGCGGCCCGGGCCGGATCGACCTGACCACCAACGCCGGATCCACCGCCCTCGCCACGATCAACCCCACCGCCACCGTCACCGCCTACAGCCACACGCTCGCCGTCACCCGCTCGGGCGACGGCGCCGGCACCGTGTCCAGCGCGCCGGCGGGCATCGACTGCGGCGCCGACTGCGCCGAGCCCTACGAGCCCGACACCACGGTCGAGCTCACCGCCACCCCCGACTCCGGCTCCACCTTCGCCGGCTGGTCGGGCGCCTGCTCGGGAACCGGCACCTGCACCGTGACCATGGACGAGGCGCTCAGCGTCGACGCCGAGTTCGACTCCCCCGAGCCTCCGCCGGACACCCCGCCGGCGGGGGGCCCGCCCGAGACCTCGATCACCAAGGCGAAGATCAAGCGGCAAAGGGCAAGGCGAAGTTCGCCTTCGTCGCGACCGGCGGCCAGCAACCGCTGAGCTTCGAGTGCAAGCTCGACCGCAAGCCCTACAAGCCCTGCACCTCGCCGCGCAAGTACAAGCGGCTGAAGGCCGGCAAGCACAAGTTCAAGGTCCGCGCCATCGACGCCGCCGGCACCGTCGACCCGACGCCGGCGAAGAAGCGCTTCCGCAGCCGCCGGGCCGCGGCTGATCCGGCGCCCGCTCAGGCGAGCTCGCGCAGCCGCTGCGCCTCGGGCAGCTGCTTGAGCTTCTTCAGCGTGTTGTTCTCGATCTGGCGGATGCGCTCGCGGGTGACCCCGAACGCCCGCCCGACCTCCTCCAGCGTCAGCGGCTCGTGGCCGCGGAGGCCGTAGCGCAGCTCGATCACCTGGCGCTCGCGCTCGGGCAGCGCGTCGAGCGCGCGCTGGATGTCGGCCCGCTGCAGGTTCTCGGTCGCCGCCTCGAACGGCTCCTCGGTCTGCTCGTCGGCGACGAAGTCGCCGAGCTCGGACTCGTCTTCGTCGCCGACCGGCTTCTCGAGCGAGACCGGCATCTGGGCGACGCGGAGGATGTCGCGCACCTCGCGCACGGTGATCTTCAGCTCGGCCGCGATCTCCTGCGGCTCGGGCTCGCGCCCGAGGCGCTGCACGAGCTGGCGCTCGACGTGGACGACTCGGTTCAGCTTCTCGACCATGTGCACCGGGATCCGGATCGTGCGCGCCTTGTCGGCGATCGCCCGCGTCACCGCCTGGCGAATCCACCAGGTCGCGTAGGTGGAGAACTTGTAGCCCCGGCGGTAGTCGAACTTCTCGACCGCGCGGATCAACCCCAGCGAGCCCTCCTGGATCAAGTCGAGGAAGCTCAGACCGCGGCCCAGATAGCCCTTCGCGATCGAGACCACGAGCCTTAGGTTTGCCTCGACCATGTGGCGCTTCGCGTCCATGTCGCCGCGCTCGATCCGCTTCGCGAGCTCGATCTCCTGGTCGGCGGTGAGCAGGTCGACGCGCCCGATCGAACGCAGATACAGCCGCAGCGAGTCGAGGCTCGGCTCGACCGTGAGGTCGAGCTCCGCCTTCTTCGGCTGGCCCGCCTCGCCCTTCGCCTCCTTGTAGGCGGTGAGCCCGTCCTCGGCGATCACGTCGACCCCGTGCTCGATCAGGTGCGCGTGCAGGCCGCTGACCTGCTCCTTGGTCACCTCGACCTCCTCGAGCGTGACCGAGATCTCCTCGAAGGTGATGTAGCCGCGATCGCGCCCCTGCGCGATCAGCGCCTGCAGCTCCTCGGACTCGGGCAGCGCCGTCCCGCTCGCCTCAGGGCCGGCCGGCTCCGAGCTCTCCGCACCTCCCTCCGAGAGAAGCGCGTTCGCGTTCTCTGCCAACCCGAGCCTCCTTCCCCTCCAGGGGCGCCGAGTATAGGGACTGCCCAGGTACGTGAGAACCGTAGTTCCCCGGGATCGCGATTCGGTTTTCCCGCAGTTCGCAGCGCGCCGAAACTGCCGCCCCGTACCCTGTGGGCGATGACGACGATCGACCGCACCCCCGGCACCGGCGTCGCCGACGTGCAGGCCGGGCGGCCGGCGACCGAGGTCGGCCTCACCCGCGTCGGCGTGCGCGGGGTCGAGAAGGTGATCGAGGTCGGCGGCGACCACTACTTCGCCGAGCTCGAGTGCTTCGTCGACCTCGACCCGAAGCAGGCCGGCGTGCACATGTCGCGCTTCGAGGAGATCGTCAACGAGGCGATCGACCAGGTCGTGCTCGGCGAGTCGCTGAAGGCCGAGGTGCTGGCGGCCCACATCGCCGCCCACATCCGCGAGCGCCAGCAGGGCATGCGCGCCGAGGTCCAGATCGCCGCCCGCTACCCGGAGACAGTGCCGACCCCCGCCTCGGGGCTCGAGACGCAGGAGATCTACACCCTGCTCGGGACCGCCGTCTCCTCCGCCCGCGGCACCCGCACCCTGACCGGCGTCGAGGCCCAGGGGATGACCGCCTGCCCGTGCGCTCAGGAGCTCGTCGCCGGGCGCTCGCGCGAGCGCCTCGCCGACGACGGCTTCAGCGAGGACGAGATCGAGCGCATCCTCGGCCTGGTCCCGGTCGCGACCCACAACCAGCGCGGGATCGGCTCGCTGCACCTGGGCCTGCCCGAGGGCCGCGAGCTGCCGATCGACGTCCGCGACCTGCTGCACATCGTCGAGCAGTCGATGAGCTCGGAGATCTACGAGCTGATGAAGCGCTCCGACGAGGTCACCGTGGTCGAGAAGGCGCACATGCAGCCGCGCTTCGTCGAGGACTGCGTGCGCGAGATGGTCCGGCGAGTGACCGAGTCCTACCCCGAGCTTCGCGACGGCGGCTTCGTGCTCGCGCGCCAGGAGAACCTGGAGACGATCCATCGCCACTCGGTGGTCGCCGAGCGCTCCGGCGAGCTCGCCGAGGTGCTCGCCGAGCTCGAGACGGGCGAGCGCTCCGCGCACCACACGACGATGCGCGAATGGCTCGAGGCGCCCTGCACCGGCGCCGGCGACGACTGAGCGCCTAGACGCGCTCGGCCGGCGGCGCCGCGGCCCGCGGCGCGGGCGCCTGCGCGGCGCGATGCTCGTCGATCCGCCGCCGCAGCCCGAGGAAGTAGTCGACCCCCGAGATCAGCGTCACCGCGACCGCGAGGTAGAGCAGCGCGTCGACCCACGCCGGCGCCGGGTCGAAGGCGATCAGGCAGATGATCGCCGCGATCTGGAGCAGCGTCTTCACCTTCCCGAGCCAGCTCGCCGCGATCACCACCCCCTGCTCGGCGGCGACGCTGCGCAGCGCCGTGACCGCGAGCTCGCGGGCGATGATCACCATCGCGACCCAGGCCGCGAGCCGGTCGAGCGAGACGAGCGAGATCAGCGCCGCGATCACCAGCAGCTTGTCGGCAAGCGGGTCCATCAGCTGGCCGAAGGTGGTGACCTGCCGGCGGCGGCGGGCGATGTAGCCGTCGAGCCCGTCGGTGAGCGCCGCGAGCGCGAACACCGCGGCCGCAATCACGTCCCCGTCGGGGGTCTCGTCGAGCAGCGCGACGACCAGCACCGGGACGGCGAGGATGCGCACCATCGTCAGCACGTTGGGCACGTTCACGGGGAACATCGGCGCGTCCCAGTATCGCGGCTCGGTCCGGGTCAGGAGACGGCGAGCTCGCGCGCGCGGGCGAACACCCGGTCGAGCATCTCGCGGGTCAGCCGCCCGGTGAACGTGTTCTGTTGCGAGGGGTGATAGCTGCCGAGCAGCGCGTAGGGGCCGACCGCGGCCTCGGCGCCGTGGCCGAAGCGCGGCTTCGGGCGCGGGGTCGCGTGCCCGAGCGCCCGCGCCGCGAGCAGCGCCCCGTCCCAGGCGAACGCACCGAGCGCGACCAGCACCCGCACCCGCGCGAGCAGCTCGAGCTCGGTCGCGAGCCAGGGCACGCACTCGTCGCGCTCCGCCGTCGCCGGCTTGTTCTGCGGCGGCGCGCAGCGCACGACCGCGGTCACCCAGGCATCGCGGAGCCGGAGCCCGTCGTCGCGGCTCTGCGAGCCGGGCCGGCTCGCGAGCCCGGCGCCGTGCATCGCCGCGTAGAGCCAGTCGCCCGAGCGGTCGCCGGTGAACATGCGCCCGGTCCGGTTCGCCCCGTGCGCGGCCGGGGCGAGGCCGACGACCGCGATCCGCGCCGCCGGATCGCCGAAGCCGGGAACCGGGCGCGCCCAGTAGCGCTCGCCGCGAAAGCGCCGGGGCGGCTCGGCCGCAGCCTGCTCGCGCCAGGCGACCAGACGCGGGCAGCGCCGGCAGGCGGCGATCCGCCGACCGAGCGCCTCGAGCGCCTCGCGGTCTGTGGCTTTCCGGGCCATCCTCCCCGGTAGGGTGCCGCGGATGCAGACCCTGACGCGCCGCGGCCTCCTCGTGCTCGGCGGCACCGGCGCGGCCGGCGCCGTGCTCGCCGCGTGCGGCGAGACCGACGACCGGCGCGACCAGGGCGACGACGCGGAGTTGCTCGCGGCCGCGCTCGCCGCCGAGACCGCGCTCGCCGACGCCTACGCGGGCGCCGGCGGCGCCCAGCCTCCGGTCGACGAGCGCGAGCTGCTCGGCACCTACCGCGACGCCTCGAACGCGCGCATCGACGAGCTCACCACGCTGACCGAGGACGCCGGCGGCGAGACCACCGGATCCGCGAGCGCCGCCGACGGCGTGCCCGGTGCCGCCGAGGGCGCGATCGCCGCCTACCGCGCCGCGGCCGGACCGCTCTCGACCCCGGAGCTGCGTGCGACGGCGATCTCGTTCCTGGTCGCCGTCGCCGCCGAGCTCGCCACCCTGGTCGAGCTCGAGGGCGGCGACGCCGCGCCTGAGGCCTTCGTCACCGGCGGCGCCGAGACGCCCTACGAGGCGTCGGAGGAGGACGGCGAGGAGTGAGATCCACCACCCACAGCCGCCGCGACGCGCTTCGCCACGCCGCGCTCGGCGCCGGCGCGCTCGCGGGCGCCGGCCTGCTCGCCCCGGCGCTCGCCGCCGCGCAGTCGCCCGCCGACGAGGACCTGCGCGACTTCCTCGTCGGCGCGATCTCGCTCGAGCAGCTCGCGGTGCTCTCCTACTCGACCGCCGCGCGCAAGGGCGGCGCCGACACGCGCTCGACCCTGGAGTCGTTTCGCGACCAGGAACAGCAGCACGCGAACGCCTGGCGAAACGCGCTCGACTCGCTCGGCTTCGACCTTCCGCCGCCGCCCGACTCGCCCACCGACTCGGCCGCGTTCGAGGACGTCGACGGCCTCGACTCGAAGCTCGCCGAGACGCTCGGCCGCCGCCTCGACCAGCTCGGCGGGCTCTCGTCGCCGCGCCAGTACTACGAGTTCCTCGCCGAGCTCGAGGCGGAGCAGATCGGCTACTACAGCGGCCCCGGCTCCGAGGTCGACAGCGTCGACCTGGCGACGACGAGCGCCGAGATCGCCGGCTGTCAGGCACAGCACACCGCGGTCCTGCGCGGCGCTCTCGACGAGCCGCCCGCCGAGGCCGCCGCAGCCGCCGCCGAGGCTGCCGCCGTACCCTGACCCAACGCCGATGCCCGAGAGCGCCGAACTTCGCAAGCTCGCGATCGTCCCCGCCCTGAACGAGGGCGAGATGGTCGCCCGGGTGGTGCGCGACATCCACCGCGAGGCGCCGAGCTTCGACGTGCTCGTCGTCGACGACGGCTCCAGCGACGCGACCGCGGCCCGGGCCGAGGCCGAGGGCGCCGCGGTGATCCGCCACCCCTACAACCTCGGGATCGGCGGGGCGATGCAGTCGGGCTACAAGTACGCGCTCCGCAACGGCTACGACGTCGCGGTCCAGGTCGACGGCGACGGCCAGCACAAGCCCGAGTACGTGCCGCAGCTGCTCGAGGCGCTGCAGACCGGCGGCGACGAGGCCGACATGGTCTACGGCAGCCGCTTTCGCGGCGACCCCGGCTACAAGGTGCCATTCGGCCGCCGGCTCGGGAACATGATCTTCTCGGTCGTGCTGACCGCGATCACGCGGCAGAAGATCACCGACCCGACCTCGGGCTTTCGGATGACCAACCGGCGCGGGATCGAGCTCTTCGCCCGCGACTACCCCCACGACTACCCCGAGGTCGAGGCGCTGCTGATGCTGCACGCCCACCACCTGCGCATCCACGAGGTCCACGTGCGGATGAACGCGCGCGGATTCGGGCGCAGCTCGATCGACTATCCGCGCAGCGCCTATTACATGCTCAAGGTCCTGCTGGCGCTGTTCGTCGGGCTCTTCCGCCGCCGCCCGACGCCGATCGAGGCGACCGGGCGCGACGAGCTGGTCGAGCCGCCGGCGTGAGCGCGATCCGCCGCTCGGCGCCGATCCTCGCCTGCGCCCTCGCCGCGCTCGCGCTCGCCCCGGTGGCGAGCGCCGAGACCCTCCGGGTGACGAGCGAGGCCGAGGAGGGCGACGGCACGCTCGCGCAGACGATCCTCGACGCCGGGGCCGGCGACACGATCGTGATCCCGCCCGGCACGTACCTGCTCGCCAACGGCGACACCCTGGTCGAGCAGCAGAACGTGCTCCGCGGCGCCGGCGCCGGCGAGACGACCGTCGTCCCCAGCGGCGGCGGCGACGCGCTCGACCAGATCACCTACTCGGGGATCTCGGTCGCCCCGGCGCTGCAGACCGACGAGGACGAGAGCGCCCCGATCGAGACCAAGGCACAGATCATCGCCCTCGCAACGACCCTGGCGATCTTCCTGCTCATCCTCGAGCTCGTCCGCCGCCGGCGCCTGGTCGAGCGCTACGCGCTGCTCTGGCTCTCGACCGCCGGGGTGCTGCTGGTGCTCTCGATCTGGACCGACGGGCTCGAGGTGATCGCCGACGCGATGGGGATCGCCGAGCCCGCGAACGCGATCTTCATCCTCGCCTTCGGGGTCGTCTTCCTGCTGCTGTTGAACTTCTCGGTCGCGACCTCGCGGCTCTCCGAGGAGACCAAGATCCTCGCCCAGGAGTCGGCGCGCCTCGACCACGAGCTGCGCGCCGCCCGCGGCGAGGCGGCGGGCGGCAACGGCAGCTCAGCGGCGCGTGCCGCCGAGGAGCGCGAGCACGACCGCCCAGTAGGCCCGCAGCCCGGCGGCGAGTAGGCGCGAGCGCCCGGCAGCGCCGAGGAAGGGCGAGTCGAGCTCGGCGGCGAGCCCGCCGGCGAACTCGCCGGCGCCGATCGCGCGCGTCGCCTGGATCGCGCGCCGCTCGCGCACCAGCCGCGGCAGGGCGACGAAGGTCTCGCGCCCGGCGCGCAGCTTCTGCGGCAGCCAGCCGCCGGCCGCGGCCGCGACGAGCAGCGCGAGCTCGGTCGCCACGAGCGCCGGCGCCAGCAGCGCCAGCAGCATGCCGGGATAGGTGCGGATCAGGGTCGCCCAGCGGTTTCGCTCCAGATAGCGCCACTTGTGCGCGCCCTTGGCGAACTCGTAGTCGTGGTCGACGCGCGCCGCCGGCTCGACCCCGAGCCTGGCGCCGGCGAGGCGCAGGCGCAGCGAGAGGTCGACGTCCTCGTGGTAGAGGAAGAACTGCTCGGGCAGGCCGCCGAGGCGCTCGTAGCGCTCGCGCTCGATCGCCAGGCAGGCGCCGGAGACGAAGCCGGGCTCCGCGCTCGTCGCTTCCGCGTCGCCGTCCGGGTCGAACGGTTCGCCGGCGCCGCCCGCCCAGGCGATCCCGGTGAAGTGACAGACGCCGCCGCGGGTGTTGATCGCGCGCCCGCCGTCGGCGGTGACCAGCGCCTGCCACGCGCCCCAGTCGCGCGCGTCGGCGAGCGGGCGCTCGATCGCCTCGCGCCAGCCCGGCTGCGGGACCGCGTCGGGGTTGAGCAGGCAGAGCAGCTCGCCGCTCGCCGCCGCGGCGCCGCGGTTGCAGCCGGCCGCGAAGCCGAGGTTGGCTCCGGTCTCGATCACGGTCGCCGCGGGGGCGAGCTCGGCCGCCGCCGCCGGGGTGCCGTCGGCGGACGCGTTGTCGACGACGATCAGCTCGTCGGCGTCGCGAAGCTGCGCCGCGAGCGCCGGCAGCGTCGCCGCCAGCGCCGGGCGCGAGTCGTGGGTGACGATGACGACCGAGAGGCTTGCCATGGCGCGGTGCGAGAGCCGGCGATCGGATTTGAACCGATGACCCCTTCATTACGAGTGAAGTGCTCTACCAACTGAGCTACGCCGGCCTGTCGGCGCAGTCTAGAGGCGCGGCCCGCGTCCGCCGCGGCGCTAGCGCGACTCGGCGAGCTTGTAGCCGACCCCGCGCACGGTGAGCACGAGCTCGGGCTCCTGGGGGTCGCGCTCGACCTTCTGGCGCAGGTTCGACATGTGCACGTCGCAGGCGCGCACGTCGCCCGAGAACTCCGACTGCCAGAGCTCCTCCATGATCTCGAGCCGGCTGAAGACCTGGCCCGGGCGCTCGGCGAGCAGCCGCAGGACCTGAAACTCGGAGCGGGTCAGGTTGACCGGCTCGCCGCGGATCGAGACCAGGTGGCGGGCGAGGTCGATGCGCACCGGGCCGGCGTCGATCGTCTGCGAGCCGGTGACCGAGCTCGTGCGGTCGAGCTCGCGGCGGCGCAGCAGCGCGCGCACGCGACCGATCAGCTCGCGAACCGAGAACGGCTTGGTGACGTAGTCGTCGGCGCCGACCTCAAGCCCGACGACCTTGTCGACCTCGGCGTCCTTGGCGGTCAGGAGGATGATCGGCACCGGGCTGCGGGCGCGCACGTCGCGGCAGATGTCGAGCCCCGAGCGCCCCGGCATCATGATGTCGAGGATCAGCAGGTCGAAGCCCGGGTCCTCGCCGCCGAGCTTGCTCTCGGCGTCCGAGCCGTCGGTCGCGATCGTGACCTCGAAGCCCTCCTGCCCGAGCGCGTAGGCGACCGAGTCGCGCACGCTCGGCTCGTCGTCTGCAACCAGGATCCTGTCGCTCACGGCCGTCAAGCTACCGGGGTCGTCGCCGGTCGTGCCTCGCGCAGCCGGATCCAGAACGTGCTCCCCTGACCGGCGACCGAGGCGACCCCGATCTCGCCGCCCATCACGTCGACCATCCGCTTCGCGATCGAGAGCCCGAGCCCGAAGCCCTCCTGCTCGAGCGACCCGGTGCCGCGGTAGAAGCGCTCGAAGATCCGCCCGACCTCCTCGGCGGCGATCCCCGAGCCGGTGTCGACGACCTCGATGATCACCTCGCCCGCGATTCCGGCCCGGCCCCGGACCACGACCTTGCCCGGCGGTGGCGTGTTCTTGAACGCGTTCGTGAGCAGGCCGATCAGCACCTGGCGCAGGAGCACGCGGTCGCCCTGGGCGCCGAGCCCGGGGCTGGCCTCGACCTCGACCTCGATCCCGGGCGGCTCGGCGACCGCCTCGACCGACTCGGCGATCGCGATCCCGACGTCGAGCTCCTCGGTGCCGCCCTCGCCGACCGCCTCCATCCGCGCCAGGGTGAGCAGCGACTCGGTCAGGCGGCTGATCCGCTCGGCGTCCTCGGTCAGCCGCGAAAGGAAGTGCTCCTGGGCGTCGGGATCGTCCTTGGCGCCCGCGCGCAGGACCTCGATCGCGCCCGAGATCCCGGCGATCGGGTTGCGCAGCTCGTGGGCGGCGTTGGAGACGAACTCGCGCTCGGCGATCTCGCGGCGAAGCTCCGCGGTCCGGTCGCGGACGACGGCGAGCACCGCGTCCTCGGCCGGCAGCCGGCGGGCGATGAAGCTGTAGACGCGGTCTCGGACCCGCAGCGCGTCGTTGTGGACCAGGTCGCGCCGCGACGCACGCCGAAGCCACGGGGTGAGGTCGACGATCGCGTGGCCCTCGTCGTCGATCAGGTCGTTGGCGGCGGCGTTGTGGAAGCGCACCTCGCCGTCGGGCTGGACGACCATGACCGCGTCCGAGAGCGCCTCGAGGATCGCCGAGAGCCGGTCGCGCTCCTCGCGCAGGGCGCTGAAGCTCTGGCGCAGGGCGCCGCGCATCGTCTCCAGCGCGCGGCCGAGCTCGGTGATCTCGTCGCGCCCGCCGGTGCCCTCGAGCGGCTCGTCGAGGTCGCCCTCGCTGAGCCGCGCGGCGCTGTCGGCGAGCCGCTTGATCCGCGAGGTGATCGCGCTCGCGATCAGGAACGAGACCAGGACCGCGACCGCGACCGCGACCCCGAGCGCGGTCAGTCGCTCGCCGCGAAGCTCCTCGATCGCCTGCTGGACCTCGGGCGAGCGCACCGTGCGGCCGAGGATCGCGCCGTCGATCGCCCCCTCGCGGAAGACCGGCACGGCGACGGTCGTGACCCCGCCGGGCTCCCGCTCGACGAAGCGGCTGCCGATCAGCGCCGTGCGCACCGCCTCGCGCGCGCCGGCGACGGCAAGCAACTCGACCCCACCCGAGTCCTGCGTCGTAATCAGCCGCCCGTCGGTGTCGAAGACCCAGGCCGAGTAGCCCTCCTCGGTGATCCCGGCCAGGGTCGTCGCCGCGGCGCGGGCGCGCCGGTTGCCGACCTCGTCGGCGAGGCTGACCGTGCGGCCGATCGCGATCTGCTCGAGCTCCGAGTCGGCGGCCTGCTCGCTGGTGTCGTTGACCAGCAGGTAGGCGAGCCCGGCCGTGGTCAGCGCGACCGCGGCGAACGCGACGGCGAGGTAGAGGCGAACGCCGAAAGGCCGCCGTCGGACCCAACGTTCCCTTGACATGCGGGGATCATCGCATTCGCCCCAGCCGCCGAGCGGATGGCCTATTGCGCCGAGAGCAGGTACTCGAGCCGGAACGAGAGCGCCTCGAGCGCGAGCGGCTCGGAGACGTTCACGGTCAGCCGCCGCCGCGTGTCGAGGACGAGCTCGCCGCCGCGACGGGCGCGGCGCGGGTCGACCGCGCTCGCGGCGCGCTCGAGCTCGGGGGCGCGGTCCGCGTTCAGGGCGAGCCCGCCGGCGCCGTCGGCGGCGGCGGCGAGGTCGCGCAGCCAGGCGCCGAGCAGCGCCAGGGCGAGGTCGAGGGTCGCGGTCCGGGCGCGGCGCGAGCTGCGCCTCGCGGCCTCCTCCGCGTCGCGAGCGAGCCTGCGCGCCGCCGGCCCGGCGCGCTCCGCGGCCTGCTCCGCGGCCGCCTCGGCCTCTGCGCGAGCCGCTGCGGCGGCGCGCTCGCCCGCCTCCTCGGCCGCCTCGATCAGCGCGTTCCACGGCGTCCCGGCGAGCTCGCCGGCGCCGATCGCGCGCGCGAGCTCGGCGACCGCGCCGCGCAGCTCGCGCCCGGGCTCGGAGAGCAGGAATGCGGCGCGCTCGGGGTCGCCGTCGGAGAGCCGCGCCGCCGCCCGGCGCTCGGCCGGATCGGTCGCGGGATCGAGGTGCGACTCGATCGCCTCCGGGGCGAGGCGGGCGAAGCGCACGGCGCGACAGCGCGAGCGGACCGTCTCCAGCAGCGCCTCGGGCTCGGCGCTGACGAGGATCAGGTGGGCGAACGGCGGCGGCTCCTCGAGCGTCTTCAGGAGCGCGTTCTGGCTCTCCTCGGCCATCGCCTCGGCGGCCTCGATCACGAACACGCGGCGCTCGGACTCGAACGGGCGGTAGGCGACCTGGGCGATCACCCGCTCGCGCACCTCCTCGACCAGGTGCTGGGCGCCGGGCGGGCGCAGCCAGACCAGGTCGGGGTGCGGCGAGGGGTCGGCGAGCGCGCGCCGGCGAGCGTCCTCGGGCTCGGCGACGCCCTCGGCGAGCAGCTCGGCGGCGAGCGCGCGGGCGGCGGCGCGCTTGCCCGATCCCGCCGGACCGGCGAACAGGTAGGCGTGAAACGGCGCCGCGACGGCGGCGCTCAGCGCCACCCGCGCCGCGGGCTGCTCCGCGGTGGCGGCCTCGATCGCGGCCCTCAACTCCCTGCTCCCTGCTCCCTGCTGCGCACCGCGGCGAGCACCCGCGCATGCACCTCCGCGGGCTCCGCGTCGCCGTCGATCACCACGACCCGCTCCGGGTGGCGCTCGGCGATCTCGTCGTAGGCGGCGGCGACGCGGCGCTGGAACTCGATCCCCTCGGACTCGAAGCGGTCGGCGTCGTCGTCGCGGCGGGCTCGCGCGAGCTCGGGGTCGACCCGCAGCAGCAGCGTCAGGTCGGGCACGCAATCGCCGATCACGACCTCGCCGAGCTGCTCGACCACGGCGACCCCGAGCTCGCGGGCGACGCCCTGGTAGGCGACGGTCGAGTCGATGAACCGATCGCAGACCAGGTCGCGCCCGGCGGCGCGGGCCGGGGCGACGATCTCGTTCACGAGCTGCGAGCGGGCGGCGTTGAAGAGCAGCAGCTCGGCCGCCGGGTCGAGCTCGAGTCCCGGGTCCTTGAGCAGCTCGCGGACGCGCTCGCCGAGCGCGGTGCCGCCGGGCTCGCGCAGCAGCAGCGTCTCGGGGCCGAGCGCCTCGGCCAGCATCGCCGCCTGGGTGGTCTTGCCGGAGCGGTCGATGCCCTCGAGGGTGACGAACACGACCGCTAGGTCTTCGAGCGGGCCCGCTTGGTGCGCGCGGTGGTCGGCGCCGGCTTCTTCGGCCGCCGCCTGCCTCCGGACGCGGGCTTGCGCGCCCCCGCGCTGCCGTCGCCGTCCGCGGGCGCGTCCTTGGCCGCCTCGCGGGCGGCCTTCTGCGCCTCGCGCTCGGCGCGCTTCTCGCGCATCTCGACCATCGTCGGGCAGTCGTCGTTGAGGCAGAGCTTCCACGGCCGGCCGCCGCGCTTCTTCACCGTCAGCCGCGGGCGCTGGTCGCAGACCGAGCAGCGCTCCTCGAGCCGCCAGAGCTCGAAGAAGCGTCCCGGCAGCGGGCCGCTGACCCGGCACGAGTCGGGCGACTCGGGGTCGTCGCGGATCCAGCCCTCGCAGCCGTACATGCGCTTGCCGCCCTTGAGGTCGATGATCCGCAGCCGGTTCGGCTCGCCGTTCTCGCGCTTGCGACCGGCCTGCTCGCAGACCTTGCACGGGCCGAGGAACTTGTCCTCGTCCATCCCGGCCCAGATCTGCTTCGCGAGGTCCTCCTTCTTTTCCTCGAGCTCGGCGGTGGTCGCGTGCAGCATCTCGCGGCTGACCCCGACGACCTCGTCCTTGGTCGTCTCGCCGGCGGCGATCTGGTCCATGTCGGCCTCGAGCTCGGCGGTCATCTCCGGGGTCGCCATCCGCGGCACGTACTCGTGGAAGGCCTTGTACATCGCGATCCCCGTCTCCGAGGGCTCGGGCGGGTTCGAGAACACGTAGCCGCGGTCGTAGAGCTTCTGGATGATGTCGGCGCGGGTCGCCTTGGTGCCGAGGCCGCGCTCCTCCATCAGCTCGATCAGCTTGCCCTGGCTGATCCGCGACGGGGGCTGGGTCTCCTTGTCGACGATCCACGGCTCGCCCTCGAGCTCGAGGCTCTGGCCCTGTTCGAGCTTCGGGATCTCGTCGTCGGAGGAGCGCGCGTAGGTGTAGATGCGCGCGTAGCCGGGGTCGATGACGACCGAGCCGCGGACGAAGTACGTCTCGCTCCCGGCCTCGATGTCGGCGCGGGTCGACTCGGTCACCATCGGCTCCGAGAAGGTGGCGAGGAAGCGGCGCACGACGAGCTCGTAGACGCGGCGCTTCGGGCCCTGGAGCGCGTTCGGGTAGACCGCCTGGGTCGGGTAGATCGGCGGGTGGTCGGTGGTCTCCTTCTTTCCCCGCGTCGGCTCGAGCTTGCCGTCGAGCAGCGGCGCGGCGGCGGAGAAGTCCGGGACCCGGACCAGCGAGCTGACCAGCTCGCGGGTGTTGAGCGAGCGCGGGTAGACGGTGTTGTCGGTGCGCGGATAGGAGATGAACCCGTCCATGTAGAGGTCCTCGGCGATCCGCATCGCCGCCGCCGGGGTGATCCCGAGCCGGCTCGAGGCGTCGGTGGTGAAGGCGGTCGTGTTGTAGGGCGCCGGCGGCTTGCGCGTGTTGCGCCGCGAGCTCACCTCCTTGACCACGCCCGGGCTCTTGGTGTTCGCGAGCGCGGTCTCGGCCTCGGCGCGATCCCAGAACTTGTCGGTCTCGTGGTGGGTCTCAAAGGCGCCGTCGGGATGAGCGAACTTCGCGTACAGCTCCCAGTAGGGCTTCGCGACGTGCGCGCGGCGCTCGAGCTCGCGCTCGACGATCAGCGCCAGGGTCGGGCTCTGCACCCGGCCGACGGAGAGGAAGTTGGAGCCGAAGCGCCGGCTCGCGAGCGAGACGGCGCGGGTCAGGGTCGCGCCCCAGATCAGGTCGATGTCCTGGCGCGCGGCGCCGGCGTAGGCGAGGTCGTAGGAGAGCTGGTCGAGATCGGAGAAGGCGCGCTCGATCTCCTGCTTGGTGAGCGCCGAGTAGCGGGCGCGCTTGACCGGCGGCCGTGAGGCGAGCTCGTCGGCGGCCACGCTCGGGTTCACGTCGAGCACCTGCGCCAGCGCCTCGAGCCCGATCAGCTCGCCCTCGCGGTCGTAGTCGGTCGCGATCACGACCTCGCTCGCCCCCTTGGCGAGCTTGCGCACGGCCTTGACCACGTTCTTGTCGGTCGGCTCGGGCACGAGCTCGGCGTCGATCAGGTCATGGAGGTCGGTCTCCTGCCAGTTCGAGTAGCCCTCGGGGAAGGCGACGCCCATCACGTGGCCCTTGAGCCCGACCGTCATCTGCTCGCCGTCGGCGTCGCTCCAGGTGTAGAACGGCACCTTGTAGGTGGCGTCGGCCTTCGCCTCGCCCGAGCTCAGGATCTCGGCGATCTTCTTCGCCGAGTTGTTCTTCTCCGTGATGATCAGCCTCATCGGGCGGCCACAGTAGCAGGGGGTCAGAACGGTCCCGAGAGGCTTGCGCGCGGGGCGCAGAGCGCCCCGAGGCCCCTATCGTGGCCGCCTTGCTCGAGCTCGTCATCTTCGACAACGACGGCGTCCTGGTCGATTCCGAGCCGATCTCGAACCGCGTCCTGGCGCAGGCGCTGACCGAGGCCGGGCTGCCGACGACGACCGCGGAGAGCATGGACGCGTTCATGGGCCGCCGCTGGGAGGACTCGCTCGGGCTGATCGAGGCGCGCCACGAACGCCCGCTGCCGGCGGGCTTCAGCGACTCCTACCGCGCCCGCCGCGACGCGGCGCTCGCGGCCGAGCTCAAGCCCGTCGCCGGGGTCGCGGAGGCGCTCGCGCGGATCCCGCTCGAGCGCTGCGTCGCCTCCAGCGGCGCGCCGGAGAAGATCCGCTTCACCCTCGAGCGCACCGGGCTGCTGGAGCTGTTCGAGGGCCGGATCTTCTCCGCCCACGAGGTCGAGCGCGGCAAGCCGGCGCCGGACCTGTTCCTGCACGCCGCGGAGCGGATGGGGGTCGAGCCGTCGCGCTGCGCGGTGGTCGAGGACACGATCGTCGGGATCGAGGCGGCGACCGCCGCCGGGATGGCGGCGTTCGGCTACTGCGCCCACTTCGACGCCGAGGCGATCGCGGCGGCCGGCGCGCGGCCGTTCGAGTCGATGGCCGCGCTGCCGGGGCTGCTCGGGCCGGGCACTAACCTCTGAGGCGATGCCCGCACAGTCCTACGCCGGCAAGGAATGCGTCTGTCAGTACCACCGCGGGATCTGCGACCAGAGCTGCGTCCGCGGGATGCTCGAGACGCCGTTCTACATCGCCTGCCTGCGCCTCTCGGGCCGCGACTGCCTCGTCGTCGGCGGCGGCGAGGTCGGGCTCGAGAAGGTCGAGGGCCTGCTCGCCTGCGACGGCAGGGTGACCCTGGTCGCGCCCGACGCGGTCGACGAGCTGCGCCGCTACGCCGACGAGGGCTCGATCGCCTGGGAGCAACGTGAGTTCGCCGAGGCCGACCTCGAGGGCAAGTTCATGGCGATCGCGGCCACCGACGAGACCGAGGTCAACATCGGCGTCTACGAGGCGGCCGAGCGCCGGGCGATGCTGGTCAACGTCGTCGACGTGCCGTCGCTTTGCAACTTCATCCTCCCGGCGATCGTCCGCAGCGGGCCGCTCGCGATCGCGATCTCGACCGCCGGCGCCTCGCCGGCGCTGGCGAAGCGGATGAAGCGCGAGATCGCGGACGCGTTCGGCGAGCACTACGCCCGCCTCGCGGTGATCCTCAACGACGCCCGCGGCTGGGCGAAGGGAAACCTGCCCACCTATCAGGACCGAAAGCGCTTCTTCGAGGGGATCGTCAACGGCGATCCGGACCCGGTCGAGCTCCTGCGCGAGGGCCGCGAGCGCGAGCTGCTGGAGTTGATCGAGGCCGCGAAGCAGGCCCGCGCGGTGACCGCGGGCTGAGCCGCCGTGCGCCGCCGACGACTGGGCGACTCGGAGCTCGAGGTCTCCGAGATCGCGCTCGGGTCCTGGCTCACGTACTCGGGCGGGATCGAGCGCGAGCAGACCGAGGCCTGCACGCGAGCCGCGTTCGAGGCCGAGATCAACTTCTTCGACACCGCGAACGTCTATGGCACCGGCGCCGCGGAGGAGGCCTGGGGCGAGATCCTCTCGCGCTACGACCGCGGCTCATACGTGCTCGCGACCAAGGTCTTCTTCGAGATGGCCGAGGGCGACCGGGGGCTGTCGGCGGCTCAGATCCGCAAGCAGATCGACGCCTCGCTGCGGCGGCTGCGGACCGACTACGTCGACCTCTACCAGTGCCATCGCTTCGACACCAAGACGCCGATCGAGGAGACGATGGAGGCGCTGACGGAGGTGGTCGAGGCGGGCAAGGCGCGCTACCTCGGCTTCAGCGAGTGGACCCCCGAGCAGATCAGCGCCGGGCTCGAGGTCGCCGGCGCGCACCGGTTCGTCTCCTCGCAGCCGCAGTACAACCTGATCTGGCGCGCCCCCGAAGCCGAGGTGTTCGAGCTCTGCGCCGCGAACGGGGTCTCGCAGATCGTCTGGTCGCCGCTCGCCCAGGGGGTGCTGACCGGCAAGTACGAGCCGGGGTCGGCGCCGCCGGCGGACTCGCGCGCGGCCAACGACGAGATGAGCTTCACGATCGAGCGCTACATGGCTGACGAGGTGCTGGCCGCGGTCGCGCGCCTGCGCCCGGTCGCCGAGCGCGCCGGGCTGACGATGACCGAGCTCGCGCTCGCCTGGACGCTGCGCCGCCCGGAGCTCGCGGCCGCGATCGTCGGCGCCTCGCGCCCCGAGCAGGTGCACGCCAACGCCGCCGCCTCCGAGATCGAGCTCGCCGACGAGACCCTGGCCGAGATCGACGCGGCGCTCGGCGACGTCGTCGTCAGCGAACCGCGGCTCGCCGGCTACGCCGAGCAAGGGGTCATGCATCGCTGAGGCCTCTGTGGCCAGATTTCGCCCCGGCGCTGAAGCTCGGGGCGACGCGCGCCGATCTGGGAGGGGAAATGAAGGGGATGTCGCCAAGCGCGCTGCGGTCCTGGGCGATCGCACTGCTCGCTCTCGGCGGGATCGGCACGCTGCTCGCCCACAGCTGGTACTCCGAGGAGGCCTGCGCGACCGCGCAGTGGAAGTGCTCGCTCGGCGACGTCGGCCTGAGCGCCTCCTTCTATCTGCTGCCGCTCGGGGCGATGGTGGCGCTGATCGCGCTCGTCACCTGGCTGGTCGAGGCGGACGCGCGCCGGTCCTGAGCCCGGGCTCGAGCTAGTTCGGGACCGCGAACAGGGCGATCGCGGCGAAGTGCGTCGCCGCGGCGGCGATCACGAGCACGTGGAAGACCTCGTGGTAGCCGAACACGGCCGGGCTCGGGTCGGGCCGGCCGGCGGCGTAGACGACCGCGCCGGTGACGTAGAGCGCGCCGCCGGAGGCGATCAGCAGCCCGGCGATCAGACCGGTCTCGGCGATGATCGCCGGAAAGCCGATCGCGCCGATCAGCCCGACGGCGACATAGACGATCGCCGAGACCCACTTCGGCGAGCTCGTCCACAGCAGCTCGACCACGGTCCCGGCGGCGGCGCCGGCCCAGACCGCGATCAGGAGCGCCGTCGCCAGCGGGCCCTCCATCACCAGCAGGGCGAAGGGGGTGACGGTGCCGGCGATCAGGAAGAAGATCATCGTGTGGTCGAGGCGGCGCATCCACTGGCGCGAGGACGGCCGCTGCCAGTCGACCCGGTGATAGAGGGCGCTGACCCCGAACAGCGCCGAGAGGCTGAGCGTGTAGATCGCGACCGCGAGCCGCGCCTCGGCTCCCCTGGCGAGCACGATCAGGCCGGCGCCGAGGACGAGCGAGACGAAGAACGCGTACTCGTGCGAGACGCCGCGCAGCCGCGGCTTCACCTTCGCGATCTGCTCCGCGGCGGCCGCCTTCGCGTCGGCGACCTTCTCGACCGCGACCTCGCGCGCGTCGCTCATCGCCTCGACCGCGTTCTCGCGCACGTCGCTCATCGCCTCGAGCGCGTTGTCGCGGGCCCCCTCCATCGCCTCGAGCGCGGCGTCGCGGCGCTCGTTGAACTTCTCGCGCGGAGTCACCGCGCCAAGCGTAGACGATCGGTCGATTCCCACGCTACCGCACACCACATCTAGTGTCTAGTCGATGCAGGAGAACGCTAGTCGTAGTAGAATGAACTCCGATGGAATGCCCGCGCTGCGATCGTCTGACCCGCGTGCTCGAGAGCCGGCGCGCCGGCGAGGAGGAGGCGATCCGGCGCCGGCGCGAGTGCTCGGCCTGCGGCCATCGGTTCACCACCTATGAGCGGCGCGAGCGCGAGCCGGCGTTCGTCCGCAAGCGCGACGGCGAGCGCCAGCGCTTCGACCGCGCGAAGCTGCGCGCGGCGCTGCTGCGCGCAACCCACAAGCGCCAGGTCAGCGCCGCGGACGTCGAGGCGCTCAGCGACCGGGTCGAGGTCGCGATCGGCACCGCCGGGGGCGAGCTCGGCGCGGAGCGGATCGGCGAGCTCTGCCTCGAGGGCCTCGCCGAGCTCGATCACGGCGCCTACCTGCAGTTCCTCGGGACGCTGCCGTCGCCGAACGCGGAGTTTGCGGAGTCGTCTCGGGCGAGTTCCGTCCGGGGTGCTCGCAAGAGTGCATCGTTACCCGCTCAAACGAGTTGACGGGGCCGAACTTACCGTTGGAAGAGGAGAGAGTCGATGGCTGAAAGCGCTGCAAAGACCGTAAATCGAGGCGAGGGCGGGCTGACCTGCGAGCGCCGTCACACGGCTCCCGGGACCCACCCCTTCGACGAGGTCGAGTGGGAGCTGCGCGACGCGGTCATCGGCGACCCGGCCGACCCCGCGTTCGAGCAGCTCGGAGTCGAGTTCCCGGCCGGCTGGTCGCAGAACGCGACCAACATCGTCGCCCAGAAGTACTTCCGCGGCCGGCTCGGCTCCGACGAGCGCGAGGACTCGGTGAAGCAGATGATCTCGCGGGTCGCGGGGACGATCGCCGGCTGGGGTCGCGACGGCGGCTACTTCGCCTCCGACGAGGACGCCGACGCGTTCGAGGCCGAGCTGATCCACATCCTCCTGCACCAGAAGGCCGCCTTCAACAGCCCGGTCTGGTTCAACGTCGGCTTCGAGGAGCACCCGCAGTGCTCCGCCTGCTTCATCCTCTCGGTCGAGGACACGATGGAGTCGATCCTCGACTGGAACACCAAGGAGGGGCAGATCTTCCGCGGCGGCTCCGGCTCGGGGATCAACCTCTCCAACATCCGCGGCTCGGTCGAGCACCTCTCCAAGGGCGGGCTCGCCTCCGGCCCGGTCAGCTTCATGCGCGGCGCCGACGCCTGGGCGGGGACGATCAAGTCCGGCGGCAAGACCCGGCGCGCGGCGAAGATGGTCGTGCTCGACGTCGACCATCCCGACATCGAGGACTTCATCTGGTGCAAGGCCCGCGAGGAGGAGAAGGCGAACGCGCTCCGCGACGCCGGCTTCGACATGTCGATCGACGGCGACGGCTTCACCTCGATCCAGTACCAGAACGCGAACAACTCGGTCCGGGTCACGGACGAGTTCATGGCCGCGGTCGAGGCCGACTCCGACTGGGACCTGCTCGCGCGCAAGGACGGGGCGGCGACGAAGACGCTCAAGGCCCGCGAGCTGATGGACCAGATCGCCGAGGCGGCCTGGCGCTGCGCCGACCCGGGCGTCCAGTACGACAGCATCATCAACCGCTGGCACACCTGCCCCGAGTCGGGGCGGATCAACGCCTCGAACCCGTGCTCGGAGTACATGCACGTCGACGACTCGGCCTGCAACCTGGCGTCGATCAACCTGATGAAGTTCCGCCGCGAGGACGGCTCCTTCGACACCGCCGAGTTCGAGCAGACGGTCGACGTCGTCTTCCTCGCCCAGGAGATCGTCGTCGGGCCGTCGAGCTATCCGACCGACGAGATCGGCCGCAACGCGCGCGCCTTCCGCCAGCTCGGGCTCGGCTACGCCAACCTCGGCGCCCTGCTGATGTCCGACGGGGTCCCCTACGACTCCGACGAGGGCCGCAACATCGCCGGCGCGATCACCGCGCTGATGACCGGTCGCGGCTATCGCAAGTCGGCCGAGATCGCGGCCGCGGTCGGTCCCTACGACGAGTACGAGCCCAACCGCGAGGCCCACAACGGGGTCATGCGGATGCATCGCGACGCCTCCTACGAGCTCGCCGGCGAAGGGGTCAAGGGCGAGCTCGTCGACGCCGCCCGGCGGAGCTGGGACGAGGCGGTCGAGCTCGGCGACTCACACGGCTATCGCAACGCCCAGGCGACGGTGCTCGCCCCGACCGGGACGATCAGCTTCCTGATGGACTGCGACACGACCGGGATCGAGCCCGACTTCTCGCTGGTCAAGTTCAAGGAGCTGGTCGGCGGCGGGCAGATGACGATCGTCAACCGCACGGTGCCGATGGCGCTCGAGGCGCTCGGCTACTCGGCCCAGGAGGTCGAGCAGATCTCCGCCTACATCAACGACAAGGGCACGATCGTCGGCGCCCCGGGGCTGCGCGACGAGCACCTGCCGGTGTTCGACGTCGCGGTCGGCGAGCGCGCGATCTCGCACATGGGCCACATCAAGATGATGGCCGCGGCACAGCCGTTCCTCTCCGGGGCGATCTCGAAGACGGTCAACCTGCCGCAGACGGCGACGGTCGAGGACATCGCCGAGGCCTACACCGAGGGCTGGCGCCACGGGCTCAAGGCGCTGGCGATCTACCGCGACGGCTCGAAGACGGCGCAGGCGCTGCGCACCGACGCCCAGGAGGAGGCGGCCGACTCCGAGCCCGCTACGGCGAGGCCCGAGCGGCGCAAGATGCCGCGCGAGCGCGAGTCGATCACGCACAAGTTCTCGATCGCCGGTCACGAGGGCTACATCACCGCCGGCAAGTACGAGGACGGCTCGATCGGCGAGATCTTCCTCACCGACATCGGCAAGGAGGGCTCGACCCTGCGCGGGATGCTGAACGCGTTCGCGACCTCGATCTCGATCGGGCTCCAGTACGGGGTCCCGCTGGAGACGTTCGTGAAGAAGTTCTCCTACATGCGCTTCGACCCCGAGGGGATCACCGGCAACCCGGAGATCCCGTTCGCGAAGTCGATGCCCGACTACATCATGCGCTGGCTCGCGAGCCGCTTCATCGAGGACCTCGACGAGCTCGAGGACCTCGGGATCCTGACCAAGGAGGTGCGGGCGCGCAAGGAGGCGCAGCTGGCGATCTTCACCGACGACACCGCCGGGCCCGCGAACGGCGGCAACGGCGGAGGTGGCAACGGCGGCAATGGCGCGCCCGAGGCCGAGACCGCGCACCAGCCCGGGAAGACGGTCGCGGCGGCGTCGGCGATGACCGACACCCCGCCGGTGGTCCCGGCGAAGGTCGCCGCCACCGGCGACCTCGGCCCCGCGTGCGAGCAGTGCGGCGGGATGATGCAGCGCACCGGCTCCTGCTACACGTGCTCGTCGTGCGGCAACAACACGGGATGTGGTTGACAGACGTCAACCGCCCGTGCGCCTGAGCGAGCTCGAGAAGAAGCTCGTGCTCCCGGACGGGTTCGAGCCGCCGCGGCGGCTCGTGCATGAGGAGATCGTGGCGACCGCTCTCGGCCGCGAGGACCTCGACGACGACGTCGCCGGGATCAACGCGAGCCTGGAGCTGATCCGGCGCACGCGCGGGGGCGGCTGGCCGGAGGAGCCGGTGACCGCGGAGTTCAACTTCGTCGACCTCGTCTGGCACGAGTGCGAGTTCCGCGAACGGTTCTCGTTCTCATACGTCGTCCGCGACTCGGCAGGCGACTACCTCGGCTGTGCCTACCTCTATCCGCTCGGCCGGCGCACCGAGCTCAGCGACGAGCTCGCCGACCACGACGTCGACGTGAGCTGGTGGGTGACCCAGAGCGCCTACGACGCGGGCCACTACGCGCGGCTGTATCAGGGACTTCGAGGGTGGGTTGTCGATGACTTCCCGTTCACCGCCCCGTACTACTCGAACCGCGAGATCCCGCCCTCCTGAGGGCGCCCCGCCCGCGCCGACGATGGCCAAGCCTCGCCTCCTCCTCGTAGCGTCGTTCACCGAGCTCGAGTGGGGCATACGGGCACAGCTCGAGCAATGGGCCGAGGTGGCGGCGTTCGACCTCCCGGGCGTCGGCGAGGAGCGGCTGCCCGAGGGCTTCGGCTTCGATGCCGACGGCGGCGCGGAGTGGCTGTCTCGCTGGCGCAAGGCGGGCGCCGAGCGCGGCCGGCGCGAAGCCGACGAGCGCGGGTGGGACCGGTTCGTGGTGGTCGGCGACTCGCTCGGCGGCCCGACCGCGGTCCGCCTGGCCGAAGCGGATCCGGCCCGGATCGCCGGGCTCGCGCTCGGACATGCCGCGCTCTCGCACTCGACCGCGGGAGCGCGAGCGCCGATGCGCGGCGGCGTCTGGGACGCGCTGATCCAGCTCGCTCGGCAGGGCAACGATCCCCTGGTCCGCCACGGCATCGCCCAGATGACTCGCGGCGGAGTCAGCGACGAGCTCGCCGAGCGGATGATCGAGCGCTTTCCGGACATGGAGCTGGTCATCGGGACGCTCGAGGCGCTCGCCGACGACCCCGAGCCGATCGGCGACGAGCTCGCCGCGCTCGCCGATGCCGGCGTGCCGATGCTCTTCGCCAAGCACGAGGGATGCCTCGGTCACACCGACGAGGGCTTCGAGGACGTCGCCGCCGCCTTCCCGCAAGCCTCGACGGCGATCTGCCCCGAGACCTGCAGCTCGAGCCCGGCGTTCGCCGACGCGTTGCGCGATTTCTGCGGGCGGCTCGAGTTCGAGTCGCTGGACAGCGGTTGACCGGCCGGGTCGGTCCGAGTAGGTTCGATCCACCCGAGCCAAAGGGGGCGTGAGTGCGTGCGAGTGGCGTCAGCAGGGCCTGATCGCGGCGGCGGCGACAGCCGCCCTGGCGCTTCCCGCGTCGGCGCCGGCCGCGGTCACCTTCGGCAGCGATCTCTCGACCGCGCCCAACTCGATGCTGAGCAACATGCGCACGTTGGCGCTGCGCGCTGCCGGGACCGGCAACGAGGCCGAGGGCGGCGCGACCGCGCCCACCGAGGGCGTGATCACGGCCTGGCGGGTGCGCAAGGGGCCGACCATCGACGCCCACCTGAGCCTGCGAGTGATCCGCGACAACACCAGCCTCCATGAGGGCGACCCGGAGCCGCTCCCGGACGCCGCGGGCGTGTACGAGTTCGACGCCCGGGCGCCGGTCGCCGCCGGCGACGCGATCGGAGTCGACCAGGTCTCCGGCGACGACGCGATCGCGATCGGCGCCGGGGCCGCGGGGTCGGCGACCGACGCCTGGTACCCGCCGCTCGGGCCGGCCGAGACCCGGGCCGTGCACGAGCCCCTCCCCGGCCTCGAGCTGCTGATCGACGCCGAGCTCGAGCCCGATTGCGACGGCGACGGGCTCGGCGACGAGACCCAGGACTCGAATCTCCTCGTCTGTACCCCCGACCTCGATCCGCCCCAGGCGACGATCGACAAGGGAGTGGCGAAGCGGATCGAGAAGCGCGCGGTCAAGTTCAAGTTCAGCGCCGACGAGCCGGGGTCGACGTTCGAGTGCCGGCTCAAGGGTCGCGGACTCGACCCGCTCGTCCGCGAGTTCGGCACCTGCACCTCGCCGCGCCGCTACAAGCGCCTCGCGCGCGGCAAGCATCGGTTCCAGGTGCGCGCGATCGACGAGTTCGGCAACGTCGGCGCGCCGGACAAGGACCGCTTCCGGGTCGTCGGCTAGACGACCGGCTCGCGGACCGGCCGGCGGGCGGTCACGACCACGGGGGTGCCCCGCCGGGGCGAGAAGGTGATGTTGCGACGAGCGATGCCCTCGGGCCTGCGATTGGCGGCGTGCAGATCGCAGCGCGAGAGGACCTCGGCGAGCACGATCCGGAGCTCGAACTCCGCGAACGCGGCGCCGAGGCAGCGGCGGGTGCCGCCGCCGAACGGGATCCAGGCGTAGGTCTCGGGCGGCGCCGTCGAGGAACCGCTCGGGACGGAACTCGAGCGGCTCCGGGTACGTCTCGGCCCGGGTATGGGCGAGCCAGATCGCCGGGGTCACGTCGGTGCCGGCGGGCAGGACGCGATCGCCGACGTCGAGCTCCGAAGCGAGGCGCCGGCCGGCGAGCGGGACCACGGGGCGCAGCCGCAGAGCCTCCGAGATCACCGCGCGCAGATATTCGTCGTCGTCGTCGCGCTCGAGCTCGGCGCGCAGGCGAGCCATCGGGGCGGGGTTTCGCAGCAGGAGGTCGAACGTCCACGCCAGGGCCGTCGCCGTCGTCTCATGGCCGGCGAGCAGGAGCGTGATCAGCTGGTCGCGCAGCTCGTCGTCGCTCATCGGCTCCCCGTCCTCGAACCGCGCCGCGACGAGCATCGAGAGGATGTCGTCACGCTCGCCGAGGTCAGGGTCGGCGCGCCGCTCGGCGATCTCCGCACGCAGCAGCTCGTCGACCGTGCGGCTCTCCCGCCGCAGGCGCTCGATCGGGTCCTCGCGACCGAACCGGCGGGCGAGCATGATCTGCAGCTGCAGCCGCGGTGACGCCATCTGGCCCAGCATCCGCGCGAGCCCGGCGCGCAGCGCCTCGCGCCGTGCCGGGTCGGCGACGCCGAAGACCGCGCGCAGGATCACCTCCAGGGTCACGGCCTGCATCCGGGGGTGGATCGCGAACGGCTCGGTGAGCGGCCAGGAGTCGATCTCGGCCCGGGCGACCTCGGCGATCACCGACTCGTAGGCGCGCATCCGCTCGCCGTGGAAGGGCGGCAGCATCAGCTTGCGCCGCGAGAGGTGCTCGGGCCCCTCCAACAGGAGCACCGACCGCGCGCCCATCACCGGCTCGAGCGCGAAGCTGCGGCCCGGAGGCAGCCCGTCCTGGCGACCGCGATACAGCGACCTGATCGCCTCGGGCGCCGCGAGCATGACCATCGGCGTGTCGAAGCCGAGGAACTTGACGCTGAACGTGTCCCCGTGGCGGCGCCGGCAGGTGTCCATGAACTCGATCGGGCGAAACAGCCAGCGCGCGGTCTGCACCGCGGGCGGCGCCGATGGTCCGGGCGGGAGGCTCATCGACCTGATTCTCCCACCGGTCGCCGAGCGGCAGCTCAGCCGGTCGCGAGCCGCGGGCGCAGCGTGTTGCGAAAGCCGAAGGCGACCCCGGCGCCGACCGCGGCGACGACGACCCCGCAGAGCACCGCCGCGGGCCAGCCGTCGGCCTCGATCAGCGCTCCGCCTGCCGCCGTTCCGGCGGCGAGACCGGCGACCAGAGCGGTCATCAACCAGGTGAACGACTCGGCGCCGGTGCCCCCCGGAGCGAGGGCGCCGACGAGCAGGTTGCGGCTCGCTATCAGGGGTGCGATCGGCGCCCCTGCGAGAACGACAAGCAGCCCCATCGCCAGCGGCGAGGAGGCGGCGAGCAACGGCACGCAGGCGAGCGGAAAGATGGCGGCGATCGCGACGAACGAGTCATACCGCGCCCCACGGGCGCCCCAGGCTCCGTAGAGCAGGCCGCCGATGCCGCTCGACAACGACCAGACCGCGAGCAGCACGCCGGCGAGCGCGGCGCTGCCGTACTCGGAGGCGAACGCCGGGATCGAGATCTCGATCGTGCCAAGGCAGAAGCCGACCGGGACCGTGGTCAGCGCGACCATCCGGATCCCGGGATCGCCGATCGCGCCCAGCAGCCCGGTGTGGCGGGGGGCCGCGGGATGCGGCCCCCGCCCACCCGGAACCCTGGCGCTGAACAGCATCGTGCCGGCCAGTACCAGAGCGGCGGAGAGCCCGAGCGCGTACGCCGGACCGACGAGGGCGACCACGACCGCTGTCAGCAGCGGACCGCCGACGAACGCGACCTCGATCATCACCGAGTCGAGCGCGTACGCCCCGTGGACGAGGCGCTCGTCGTCGAGCAGCTCCGGGTAGCGCGAGCGCAGCACGGCGCCCGCCGGCGGGAACGAAGCGCCGATCAGGAGCGCGACCGCGATTAGGGTCGCGGTCGGCGCGCCGGCCTCGCCGAGCACCCAGATCGCGAGCACGGCGCTCGCGTGAGTGACCCCCAACGGCACGAGCATGCGCACGCCGCGGCGGTCGACCAGCCGGCTCGCAAACGGGGCGCCGGCGGCGGCACCGAGGGCGATCGCGCCCGAAACCAGGCCCGCGACCCCGAAGGAGCCGGTCTGCTCGCGCAGGAAGAGCAGCACCGCGAGGCCGTTGATCGCGAACGGGAGCCGGGTGAGCAGTGTCGCGCCGATCAGCACCGCGAGGTGCGGGGTGCGGAAGATGAGCGCGTAGACGTCCACGATTCGAGGATTGCAGGCCGGAGCAAAGGCGCTCGCGCTACCATTACTTCAGAAAGTAAAGTTGCTTCAGATCCCGAAGTGGAAGGACGCGCATGCAGCTCCCCCTGATCCCCCTCGACGACAGCATCCTCTTCCCCGGGATGACCGCGACCGTCGCCGCCGATGCCGGCGGCGCCGAGCGCGTGTTCGTCGTCCCGCGCCACGACGGCGACTACTCGCGGATCGGCACCGTCGCCGAGGTGGTCGAGACCGGGCGGCTGCCCGGCGGCGTCAGCGCGATCACGGTCACCGGGCTGCACCGAGGGCTCGCCGGCGTCGCCGGCTCCGGGCCCGACGGCCGGCTGATGATCGAGGTCGAGGCGATCCACGACGGCACCCCCGGCGACGATCGCGCCCGCGAGCTCGAGCGCGAGTACCGGGCCGTGGTGGAGGAGATCCTCGAGCTGCGCGGCGACGACGGCCGCGTCTCCGCCTTCCTGCGCTCGGTCTCCGAGCCGGGGCCGCTCGCCGACACCTCGGCCTACGCCCCCGACATCTCGCTCGCCGACAAGCGCCGGCTGCTGGAGACGGTCGACGTGCTCGAGCGGCTCGAGCTCGCGCTCTCGCTGCAGCGCGAGCGCCTCGCCGAGCTCCAGGTGCGAGCGCGGATTCGCGACGACGTCGAGTCCGGCGCCCAGGCGCAGCAGCGCGAGTACTTCCTGCGCAAGCAGATGGAGTCGATCCGCAAGGAGCTCGGCGACGACGACGCCTCGCTGATCGACGAGTACGAGTCGAAGATCGCCGATTCGAAGATGCCCGACCCCGTCCGCGAACAGGCCGAGCGCGAGCTCGGCCGGCTCGAGCGCATGGGCGAGCAGAGCGGCGAGTCCTCGATGATCCGCACCTACCTCGACACCCTGCTCGGCGTCCCCTGGGGCGAGCGCTCCGAGGAGCGGCTCGACCCGGTGCACGCACGCGAGGTGCTCGACGCCGACCATGCCGGGCTCGAGGACGTCAAGGACCGGATCACCGAGTACATCGCCGTCCGCCGGCTGCGCCGCGAGCGCGGGCTCACCGACGAGGGGCGCGGCGCGGGAGCGATCCTGACGCTGATCGGACCGCCGGGGACCGGCAAGACCTCGATCGGCGAGTCGATCGCCCGCGCCACCGGGCGCGAGTTCGTGCGCATGTCGCTGGGCGGCGTTCGCGACGAGGCCGAGATCCGCGGCCACCGGCGCACCTACATCGGCGCCCTCCCCGGGCGGCTGGTGCGGGCGCTCTCCGAGGCGAAGACGATGAACCCGGTGATCATGCTCGACGAGGTCGACAAGGTCGGCGCCGACTGGCGCGGCGACCCGAGCTCGGCCCTGCTCGAGGTCCTCGATCCGGCCCAGAACCACTCCTTCCGCGACCACTACCTCGACCTCGAGCTCGACCTCTCCGAGGTCCTGTTCATCGCCACCGCGAACATGGCCGAGACGATCCCCGGCCCGCTGCTCGACCGGATGGAGGTCGTGCGCTTCGACGGCTACACGACCGACGAGAAGGTCGCGATCGCGCGCGGCTACCTGTGGCCGCGCCAGGTCGAGCGCAACGGGCTCGCCCCCGACGAGGTCGAGATCGCCGACGAGCTGGTGCGCGAGCTGATCACCGACTACACCCGCGAGGCGGGCGTGCGCTCGCTCGAGCGCGAGCTCGGCAAGCTGCTGCGAAAGACCGCGACCCGGATCGCCTCCGAGGAGGCGAGTCCCCCGGTGGTTCTCGACCAGGACGCCGTCCGCGAGGCGCTCGGGCGCCAGCGCTTCTTCCAGGAGGCCGCCGAGCGGACCGCGGTCCCCGGCGTCGCCACCGGACTCTCGGTCACCGGGGCCGGCGGCGACGTGCTCTTCATCGAGACCACCTCGATGCCGGGGCCCGACGGGTTCGTGCTCACGGGCCAGCTCGGCGACGTGATGAAGGAGTCGGCGCGGATCGCGCTCTCCTACGTCCGCGGGCACGCGGCCGAGCTCGGCCTCGACCCGGACGCGTTCGCCGAGCGCGAGTTCCACATCCACGTCCCCGCCGGCGCGATCCCCAAGGACGGCCCGAGCGCCGGGATCACGATGACCACGGCGCTGGTCTCACTGCTGAGCGGCCGCCCGGTGCGGCACACGGTCGGGATGACCGGCGAGGTCACCCTGCAGGGGCGGGTGCTGCCGATCGGCGGGCTGAAGCAGAAGGTGCTCGCCGCGCACGCGGCCGGGCTCACCGACGTCGTCCTGCCGGAGCGAAACCGCGGCGACCTCGACGACGTGCCCGCCGAGGTGCGCGAGCGGATGAGCTTCCATCCGGTGCTCTCGATCGACGAGGTGCTCGAGCTCGCGCTCGAACCCGAGCCCGCGGCGCTCAGCGCCTAGGAGCGATCCCAGCGCTTCAGGTAGGGCTTCGGATCGATCGGCTTGCCGCCCTCGTAGTAGCCGTCGCCGCCCCACATCTCGAAGTGCAGGTGGCAGGCGGTCGAGCTCCCGGTGGTGCCGACGAGGCCAATCCGCTCGCCGGCGCTCACGCGCTCGCCCTTGCGGACCGAAGCGCGTCGCGAGAGGTGCATGTAGACGGTGTCCTTGAGCGCGCCCTTGCCGTCGATGACGACGTAGTTGCCGGCGCTCGCATGGGAGTCGCGCAACTGGACCCGGCCCGGCTGCGCCGCGACCACCGGCTTGCCGCACTTGGCCAGCAGGTCCTGGCCCTGATGGCCGCGCCCTGCGCCGAGGCCGTCGCCGTAGGTGTGCTTGCCGATGATCGGGAACTCGCCGGCGGAGCTGCCGGCGTCGCCACCGCCACCCCCGGTCGAGAGGCCGCCGCTGCCGGCGCCGACCGCGCCCGCGGCGACCAGGGCCGCGATCGTCAGCGAGGCTCCGGTCGCGGCGATCCCGCGGGTGAAGGTGCGCTTCAAGTAGGTCAACGGAAACCGTCCCTTTCGTCGGCCTACGGGGTTAGCTGACGGGCTGGCGCTGAAAGAGCCTGCGCCTCCGCGTCGCCCGAGATCGGGCGGGCGGATTAGCCCCAATCCAGATGGTTCCCCCGCTCTGCGTGATCCCCCTTGGTTCCGGGATCCCGAGACTCGGCTTTACCAGTTATCGAGGTGCCGCAGTGTACGCAGCGCGTCAGTCGTTTGCAAGCAGGTACTCACAAAGACCCGTCTGCGAGCGGCGAATGGGTGGCGTCTAGGATCGGGGGGCGATGAGCCCGCCCGACGAGTTCCCGCCCCCGCCCCCCGGGGCCCGCCGCCCGCCGTCGGAGCCCGGGCCGCCGACCGGTGCCGAGCCCGAGCCGCCGGAGGGCGAGCCGGGAGAGCGTGAGCGGCGGATGCGGCTGGCCCTGATCGGCCTCGTCGCGCTCGCCCTCGGGCTCGGCGTCGCCCTCGCCCTGATCGTCGCCGACCCGCCGACCGAGGAGGTCCTGGTGACGAACTCGGAGACGGTGACCGAAACCGAGACCGAGACCCCGACCACGACCACCAACGTGATCACCCGGCCGCCGGAGACGACGACCACGACGACGACTCAGACCGACCGCACGATCACCGAGACGATCACCGAGACCGAGGCGACGACGTCGACGAGCACGGTCACCGACGTCGGCGGCGACTAGGCCAGGCTCAGCGGCGCAACGGTCGCGCCGCGGGCGTCTGCACGTCGGGGCCGCCGCGCTTCACGGTGTAGGCGATCTCGCCGGTCGAGCAGTCCTCCTCCGGATACCCGTTCTCGAGGTCCTCGGGGAAGTGGTAGTCGAAGACCATCGTCCCCGAAGCCTTGCGCTTCTTCTTGCCGCCGAACTTGCCCTCGATCGAGCTCTGGTTGCCGTAGGTCTCCTGCGTGTAGGTCGCCGCGTAGCGCTTGTCGGTGACCTTGAGCGTGCCGGTGAAGGTGGTGTAGGAGGGAACCGGCCCGGACGTCTCGCACTCGGTCGGCAGGTTGGTCGCCCGGATCTCGGTGATCCGCTTCGGCTTGCCCTTGCGATTGACGGCGACGTCGAAGGCGAGGTTGCCGCCGCCCTCGGTCGTCCCGCCGTAGATCTTGCTCGCCGCAGGCGCCGACGCCGGCAGCGCCAGCGCCCCCGCCAGCATCGCCACGATCAGCCCCGCCCACTTGGTCCTCATCCTCGAACGCCTCCCCGCTCGCCTATGACGGTCGCCACTGTAGAGCAGGCCGGGGGTCGGTCGGAGATTCTGGGAATCTGCGCCGCGATGGCACGGGAGCGGATCTCCGCGGCGCAGGCGCGCCGGCTCGCGCTCGGCGCCCAGGGCCTCGCCGACCCGCGACCGGACGCGGCGCCCAACGGCTGGGACCTGCGCCGGGTGATGCGCCGCGTCCGGCTGCTGCAGATCGACTCGGTCAACGTGCTCGAGCGCGCCCACTACCTGCCCGCGTTCAGCCGCCTCGGCCCGTACCGGCGCGAGCTCCTCGACGCCGCCTCGCAGCGGGCACCGCGGCGGTTGTTCGAGTACTGGGGCCACGAGGCGTCGCTGATCGGGGTCGAGCTGCAGCCGCTGCTTCGCTGGCGCATGGAGCGCGCCGGGCGCGACGCCTGGGGCGGGATGCGGCGCATCGTCGAGGAGCGCCCGGAGCTCGTCGCCCGCGTGCTCGAGGAGGTGCGCGAGCGCGGCCCGGTCTCGGCCTCCGAGCTGACCGCCGGCGAGCGACCGCGCCGCAGCGGGCCGTGGTGGGATTGGTCGGACTCCAAGCGGGCGCTCGAGTGGCTGTTCTGGAGCGGGCAGGTGACCGCGGCCCGCAGGCGGCGCTTCGAGCGCCTCTACGACCTCCCGGAGCGCGTGCTCCCCGCGGCGGTGGTGAGCGCACCGACGCCGCCCGCCGACGAGGCCCAGCGCGAGCTGCTGCGAATCGCCTCGCGCGCGCTCGGGGTCGCCGCCGAGCGCGACCTGCGCGACTACTTCCGGATGGCGGCGGCGGAGGCGAAGCCGCGGATCGCCGAGCTGGTCGACGCGGGCGAGCTGGTCGCGGTCGAGGTCGAGGGCTGGGGCCGCACGCAGGGCTATGCCGACCCGGCGGCGCGAATCCCGCGCCGGGTCGAGGCCGCCGCCTTGATCGGCCCGTTCGACTCGCTGATCTGGGAGCGCGACCGGGTCCGGCGGATCTTCGGCTTCGACTACCGGCTCGAGATCTACGTCCCGAAACCCCAGCGCCGCCACGGCTACTACGTGCTCCCGTTCCTGCTCGGCGATCGGCTCGTCGCCCGGGTCGACCTGAAGGCCGACCGCGGCGCCGGCAGGCTGCTCGTCCGGGCCCTTCACCTCGAGCCCGGGGCGCCGGCGGAGACCCTCGGACGCCTCGCCGACGAGCTCGAGGCGCTCGCGGGCTGGCTCGAACTCGAATTGGCGCGCAACTATTCCGTTGCAAGTGGGTAGTAGGGGGTTCGGCCGCCTCAGCCTCCTCCGCCCCACCCCGGAGAGGCTGCTTGCGTACGCAATGAATTCGCGCTATACTTTTTGAAGCACGGGGAGGGGAAGGCAGTACGAAGGGAGTACCTGAATGCCTCGCAACAGGGGCGCTGCGTCGCAGCGCGATCAGATCCGCCGCCATCGCGGCGACCACGAAAACCAGACTTCGGCCACACCGCGCGCGCCTCAGCGCCGCGGCGAGGCCCATGCCGTCGCCGAGCCGACCACCGACAGCCTGCAGCTGTTCATCAACCAGGCGATGCGCTACCCGCTGCTCACCGCGCAGGAGGAGGTCGAGCTCGCGCAGGCGATCGAGCGCGGCGACCTCGCCGCGAAGGAGCGCCTCATCAACAGCAACCTGCGCCTGGTGATCAAGTTCGCCCGCCGCTACCAGGGCCACGGACTCGCGCTCGGCGACCTGGTCCAGGAGGCGATGCTGGGGCTGATCCGCGCGGCGGAGAAGTTCGACTGGCGCCGGGGCTACAAGTTCTCGACCTACGCCGTGCTCTGGATCAAGCAGTCGATCCAGCGCGGGCTCGACAACACCGGCCGCCCGGTCCGGATCCCGGCCCACATCGCGCAGCGCGAGCGGACGGTGAACCGCGTCACCACCGAGCTCACGACCGAGCTCAACCGCGACCCGACCGACGAGGAGGTCGCGAAGCGCGCGAAGCTGCCGCTCGACGAGGTGATGGCGGTCCGCGACCTGACCCGGGTCACGGTCAGCCTCGACATGCCGGTCGGCGAGGACGGCGACACGACGCTCGGCGAGCTGCACGCGGAGAGCACCGACGACCTCGAGGACGAGGTGCTCGAGCGCGAGCAGGAGCAGGCGGTCGGCTCGGCGCTGGAGAAGCTGCCCGATGACGAGCGGCTGATGATCCAGGCGCGCTTCGGCACCGGCGGCCGCCCGGCCCAGTCGCTGCGCGAGGCGGCGCGCGAGATCGGCGTCACCCAGGCGCGTGCGCGCGAGATCGAGGCCCGGGCGCTGCGCCGCCTGGCCACCGACGACGCGCTCGCCGGCTTCCGCGAGGCCGCTTAGCCGCGCGGGCTCAGGCGACGCTCCTCAGTGGGCGATCGCCTTGAGCCCGATCAACGCGAGGCCGAGCGCGACGATGAGCGCGCTGACGACCAGGTTGCGAACGCCCGAGAGGCCGGCGAGCCGGTTGGCGAACGCGGTGTAGAGGGCGAGCACCCCGAGGCCGAGCCAGACCCCGACGTTGCCGGCTGTCTCGAGCTCGATCGCGCCCACCTCGGCGAGCACGAACGGGATCAGTGGCACGAGGGCGGCGATCGAACCGGCCGCGGAGTCGATGGCCGCAACCCGCATCTCGGCCCGGGTGCGATGGCGTCCGGTTCGGATCACCGAACCGATCGCGGCGGCATAGGTCTCCGCCGCGGCGGCGGCGATCGTCGCCCCGATCACGGCGATGATCGTCTCCCCGGCCGCGGCGCCCGCCTCGACCAGCGCGATGATCACCGCGACCGAGATGATCGTCCCGTAGACCGCGCGCGCGGCCCGCTCGGCGATCCGTTCGCGGTTCATCGCCGCCATTCTCCAATCCTCGGCGGTCAGGATCGCCGACCGCCCGTGCGAGCGGATCAGGAGACGGAGTCGAGCATGCCGCGACTGAGCGCGTAGCGGACCAGCTCGGAGCGCTTGTTGAGGCGCAGCTTCTCCTGGATGTGGGCGCGGTGGGACTCGACCGTGCGCACGCTCAGGTAGAGGTGCTCGGCGACCTCGGTGTTGGTGTGCCCGAGGGCGATCAGGCGCAGCACGTCGCGCTCGCGCTCGGAGAGGCCGTCGATGAGCTGCTCGGGGTCGCCGGCAAGCTTCGCGCCGAGCTCCGGCTGCAGGTAGTTCTTGCCCTCGGCCGCGAGGCGGACAGCACTGACGAGCTCCTCCTCGACCGCCTCCTTGAGCACGTAGCCGAGCACCCCCGCCCTGAGCGCCTCGCGGGCGTAGATCGGGTCGGTCTCCATCGTCAGCACGACGACGCCGGTCTCGGGCGAGGCGCCGAGCAGCTCGGGGACCGAGTCGAGGCTGCGGCCCTCGGGCATGTTGAGGTCGAGCACGCAGACCTGCGGCTTGTGGCCGCGGACGTAGCGGATCGTGGTCTCGACGTCACCGGCCTCGGCGACGACCTCGAGGTCGGCCTCGGCGTCGAGCAGCAGGCGCAGGGCGCTGCGGACGACCGCATGGTCGTCGGCGAGGACGATCCGTGTCGACTCCCCCATGCGAGAAAACAGTAGCCCCTCGAGGGAGGGTCGGACCCCGGTTCACGGGTCAAAGCCGACCCTATTCGCGCGCCCTCACCAAGAGTGTCTGCAGGGCGCGGCCGAGCGGTCCGCGCTCGTCGTGAAGGGCGGTGTCGGCGAGTCCGAGGCCGGTGCGCTCGGGGATCGTGACCGCGTCGAGGCACACCCACTCGCCCTCGGGCAGGCGGTGCAGGTGGACGCTGAGGTCGACGTTGATGAACAGGTAGCGCGACCAGTCGAGGGCCGAGCTGACCCCGTTGCCAGAGTCGGCGGCGACGAGCAGTCGCTGGAGCGGGGTCGGCCGCTCGCCCTCGACCAGCGCGCCGCGCATCCGCATCCAGACCGTCGCCGGGCCGGGATCGAGAAAGCGCCCGTGGACGAACCGGTACTCCATCGCCGAGTGGTAACCGACCGCGTGCCCGGTGGGAAAGAAGTCCTCGGCGCGCGCCCGCTCCGGGCCGGGCAGCGGCTCCGAGCGTCGCTCGACGCCCGGGAGCGGGTCCGGCAGCTCGACCCCGGCGGCCGCCAGGCGCCAGGCGGAGGCACGGATCAGCTCGCCGCGCTCGTCGGCGAGCGACCCGGCGACGAGCTCGACGCTGCGCCCCGGGCGCACCACCTCGGCGTGGACCGTGAGCGGCGCGATCGGCACCGCGCGCAGGATCTCGAACGTGACCCGGCCGAGCTGCCACGGAGGCTGGCCGGGTCGCGGCTCGAGCGGGCTCGGGCAGCGCTCGAGCTCGCGGCCGAGCAGCGCCGCCGGCGGCCCGGCGTGCTGGGCATCGGGGTCCCAGGGGCCGCGGGTGAGCTCGGTTGAAACGAATCGCCCCCGCTCGGAGACATAGAAGGCAGAGGACATCGACGCCGTAACCTAGGAGACGAAGATGGAGAAGGTTGAGAAGACGGAGGCGCAGTGGCGCGAGGAGCTCTCGCCCGAGGAGTACCGCGTGCTGCGCGAGAAGGGGACCGAGCGCGCTTTCACCGGCGCCTACTGGGACGACAAGGGCGAGGGCGTGTACCGCTGCCGCGGCTGCGGCCAGGAGCTGTTCGACTCGCGGACGAAGTTCGACTCGGGCACCGGCTGGCCGAGCTTCTACGCCCCGATGGGCGAAGAGGCGGTCGAGACCGACGACGACCGCAGCTTCTTCATGCGCCGGACCGAGGTCGTGTGCAGCCGCTGTGGCAGCCACCTCGGGCACGTCTTCGACGACGGCCCGGACCCGACCGGGCTCCGCTACTGCATCAACAGCTGCTCGCTCGAGCGCGACGAGGACTAGCCGCTAGGCGGGGATCGAGGCCGGCGCTCCGGCCTCGACCAGCGCCTCGGGGAGCGCGACCGTGCCGTCGGCGCGCTGGCCGTTCTCGAGCAGGGCGATCAGCGTGCGGCCGACGGCGACCGCGGTCCCGTTCAGCGTGTGCAGCGGCTCCGGGGCCGCGTCGGCGTCGGCGCGGTAACGGGCGCCGAGCCGGCGCGCCTGGTAGTCGGTCGTGTTCGAGCACGAGGTGAGCTCCCGGTAGCGGCCCTCGCTCGGGATCCACGCCTCGCAGTCGAACTTTCGCGCCGCCGGCGCACCGAGGTCGCCGACCGCGATCTCGACCACCCGGTAGGGAAGCTCGAGCGCGCTCAGGATCCGCTCCTCGATCGCGAGGATGCGCTCGTGCTCATCCGCCGATTGGGACGGCTCGACGAACGAGAACATCTCGACCTTGTCGAACTGGTGCACGCGGAAGATCCCGCGCGTGTCCTTGCCGGCGGCGCCCGCCTCGCGGCGAAAGCAGGGTGAGAGCCCCGCGTAGCGGCGCGGCAGCTCGCCGGCGGCGAGGATGTCGTCGGCGTGCAGCGCCGCGAGTGGCACCTCCGAGGTGCCGACGAGGAAGAGCTCGTCGCGCTCGACCTCGTAGATCATCTCGCGCTCGCCGGGGAAGAAGCCGGTGTCAAAGAGCGCCTTCTCGCGGACCAGCACCGGCGGCACGACCGGGACGAAGCCCTCGGCGCGAACGACGTCGAGCGCCAGGCGCACGAGCGCCAGCTCGACCATGACCAGGTCGCCGAGCAGGTAGGCGAAGCGCGCCCCCGACGCAGCGGCGGCCTTCTCGATCTCGATCCAGCCGTGCTCGACCCCGAGCTCGAGGTGGTCGCGAACCTCGACCCCGGGGTCCGGGCGCTCGCCGACCTCGCGCAGGGTGACCGCGTCCTCGGCGCCGCCCTCGGGCGCCGCCGGGTCGGGGAGGTTCGGAAGCGTCGCGGCGAGGGCGTCGCGGCGCTGCTCGACCTCGGCGAGCTCGGCCTGCATCCGCTTGAGCTCCTCGGAGACCGTCCGCATGCGCCCGATCAGCTCGCCGGCGTCCTCGCCGGCGCGCTTGCGAGCGGCGATCTCGTCCGAGGCCTGGTTCTGCTGCGCCCGGCGGCCCTCGACCTCGGGCAGGAGCTCGCGCCGGCGCGCGTCGAGCTCGAGCAGCTCGTCGAGCGCGGCGCCCGCCCCGCGGCGCTCGAGCGCCGCCCGGGCCGGACGCCGGGTCGTCGCGAATCGCGCGCAGGTCGAGCACGCGGCGGCGGCTTACTCGCCCTCGGCCGCGGCCTGCTCGGCCTCGGACTCGGTCTCGCTCGCGTCGCCGGGCTGCTCCGGTCGCTCGACCTCGGAGCCGGCGTACTCGGCGACGAAGCCGGCGATCGCGTCGGCCTCGTCGCCGACGACGATGTTCTGGGGCATGATCGCGCCGGAGAAGCCGCCGTTGCGAATCGCGTAGAGGACGTCGTCGACGCTCTCGGTGCGCTCGTCGAGGTTCGGTCCCTGGTTGCGCAGGGAGCGATTGGCGGAGCCCTCGGCGCCCGCGGCGGCGAGCGTGTGGCAGCCCGAGCAGCGCTCTGAGAACAGGACCGCGCCGGCGTAGTTGGGATCGTCGGAGGCGACCTCGATCCCCTCGGTGCCGCAGGCGCCCAGCGCCAGCGCCGCCGCGATTGCCGCCAGCGAGGCGTAGCCGAGGCGCGTGGCTGTCGAGCCGCCTCGTTTGGGGAGCAAGAGCGTGCGCAAGACCGGCGGCATCATACTTTTTGACCTCGTGCCCGTGCCGACCCCCGACCAGTTCCGCCGCGCGATGGCCGGCCTGCCGACCGGGGTGACCGTGGTCTCGGCGCTCGCCGCCGGGCGCCCCGCCGGCGCGACCGCCGGCGCGGTCGCCTCGCTCTCGCTCGAGCCGCCGCTGATCGTCGCCTGCCTCGACCGCGGCTCGCGCACGCTGGCGGCGATTCGCGAATCGGGCAGCTTCGGGGTCAGCGTCCTCGCCGCCCACCAGGGCGAGCTCGCGCGCGGATTCGCGACCAAGGCCTCGCACGAGGAGAAGTGGCGAGAGGTCGACTACGCCGAGCGCGACGGGGTCCCGATCCTCGGCGACGCGGTCGCCTGGGCCGCCTGCCGGCTGCGCGACCTGCACGACGGCGGCGACCACGAGATCGCCGTCGGCGAGGTCCTCGACCTGGGCGCCGACGGCGGCGAGCCGCTGATCTTCCACGGCGGCGAGTACCGGCCGCTGGCGCCGGACCGAAGCGGCCGGGTCTAGAACAGGGCGCCGGAGGTGCCGGCGGCGCGCGCGGCGAGGAAGAGGACGATCAGCGCCGAGACGGCCATGATCCCGGTCTCGCGACGGACGATCGCGAGCGCGAACAGGCGCTGGCGATCGCGCGGCAGCGAGTCGAAGTCGAGCCCGGCGAGCTCGCGCTCGGCGGCGCCGGCCCGGGCCGCCTCGGCGAGCAGGGTCACCGCCAGCGGCAGGACCCCGTAGAGGTAGTGGAGCTCGTCGGGCGACTCGTCGCCGAGCAGCAACAGCACGGCGCCGGCGAGCACCTGGGCGACGACCGTCACCTGAGCGACCCGCAGCAGGTACCAGAAGGCGACGCTCGGCCGGGCGCGAAGCCAGGCCGCGGCGCCCCAGGCGCCGGCGAGCAGGTTCGCCACCAGGACCGCGATCCCGATCGTCAGGTGCACCGTCTGCACGCGCGGATCAAAGCAGGGCCGCGGGGACCTCGCACGAGCCTCCCATACCCGCCCGATTAGGTCGGATTTTCCGCTTTCTGATGCGGAAAGACACTATGTAGCAACCCAGCACAAAGTGGAGTAGAAATCGGCTTCGTGCTGCGCAGCTACCTCCCCGTGCTCGTCTTCGTCGGTCTCGGCGTGATCGTCGGCGGCGCCTTCGCCGTCCTCAACTCTGTCGTCGGGCGCAAGCGGGTCCACGGCCGCGCGGCGAAGGCGGACCCCTACGAGTGCGGGCTGCCGAGCGAGGTCTCGCGCACGTTCCGCTTCGGGGTCAGCTTCTACATGGTCGCGATGCTGTTCATCCTCTTCGACATCGAGGTCGTGTTTCTCTATCCGGTCGGGGTGATCATCAACTCCGCCGACTCGATCTTCGTCCTCGTCGAGGTGCTGGTCTTCGTCGTCCTGCTGCTGGTCGCGCTGATCTACGTCTGGCGCCGGGGTGCGCTCGATTGGAGGTGAGGCGCGAGAAGCTGCGCGGGCTCTCCCCGCTCGCCGAGCCGGGCTCGCCGGAGCACCTGCGGGTGCGCCAGCTGCGGGCCCGCGACCTGCTGCGCGGCGACCTCGACGACGCCGAGCTGGAGGAGCACGTCTCGCAGTCGGTGCTCACGACCTCGTTCCACAAGCTGCTCTCGTGGGGCGCGTCGAACTCGATGTTCCCGCTCACCTTCGGGCTCGCCTGCTGCGCGATCGAGATGATCGCAGCGGTCGGGTCGCCGCGCAACGACCAGGCCCGCTTCGGTGCCGAGGCGTTGCGCGCCTCTCCGCGCCAGGCGGACTTCATCATCCTCTCGGGCCGGGTGTCGATCAAGATGGCGCCGGTCATCCGCCGCCTCTACGACCAGATGCTCGAGCCGCGCTGGGCGATCTCGATGGGCGCCTGCTCGTCGTCGGGCGGGATGTTCGCGAACTACGCCGTCGTCCAGGGGGCGGACAAGTTCATGCCGATCGACGTCCACGTCCCCGGCTGCCCGCCGCGCCCCGAAGCCCTGTTCTACGGCTTCAACAAGCTCCAGCGCCAGATCATGGGCAATCCCGACCAGGGTTGGCGCCGGCGCTACAACGCGATCGGGACCGAGGAGTGGGCGCGAGAGGACGTGATCGCGGGCCAGCCTTCCGAGGCCTCCGAAGCGTCCTATACCCGGGCGCGCGAGGCGGTCAGGCGTGCCTGACGCGCCCGGACTCGAGCTGATCGCCGGCGAGCTTCGCGACGAGCACCCGGACTCGGTGCTCGAGACCTACCACGAGCACGGTCAGGCGTGCCTGATCGTCGACCCCGAGCAGGTGCTGGCGGTCCTCGCCTGGCTGCGCGACACGCCCGGTCAGGAGTACCGCTTCCTCGCCAGCGTCCACGGGGTCGACTACCTGCCGGCCGAGCCGCGCTTCGCCGTCCACTACGAGCTCCTCAGCCGCGAGCGGATCGAACGCATTCGCGTCCGGGCAGCGCTCGCCGACCCCGGCGGCGACGAGCTGCCGGAGATCGATTCCTGTGTCGAGCTGTTCCCGACCGCCGATTTCCAGGAGCGCGAGGTCTACGACTTCTTCGGGATCCTCTTCCGCGGCCACCCCGACCTGCGCCGGATCCTGATGCCCGAGACCTACGTCGGCTGGCCGCAGCGGCGCGACTTCCCGATCGGTGGCGAGCCGGTGATCTTCACCCACAACGAGCACCAGGTCCCGGGGTGGTCGCAGTGACGGAGCGCGGTTCGGCCCCCGCTCGCGGCGGCGATGTGATCGCGGCGAGCGCCGCGACGGTGATCGGCGAGTCGCCGATCGAGCGGACCGAGGCAGGCGAGCTGCTCGAGCCCGAGCACGAGCTGCTGACCGTGAACATGGGCCCGCACCACCCGGCGACGCACGGGGTGCTGCGGCTGCTGGTCAGCCTCCAGGGCGAGGAGGTGATCGACCTGAAGCCGGTGATCGGCTACGTCCACACCGGGATCGAGAAGAGCTGCGAGGACAAGAGCTACTGGAAGGTGATCCCGTTCGTCGAGCGCATGGACTACCTCTCCTACTACTTCAACATGCAGGCGTTCTGCGGCGCGGTCGAGACGCTGCTCGAGCTCGAGATCCCACCGCGCGCCTCGTACCTGCGCACGATCCACCTCGAGCTCAATCGCCTCCACTCGCATCTGTTCTGGATCGGGACCACCGCGCTCGACCTCGGCGCCGTGTCAATGCTCTGGTACGCGCTGCGCGAGCGCGACGCGATCCTCGACCTGTTCGAGATGTCGAGCGGCCAGCGGATGCACACCCGGTACTTCCAGGTCGGCGGCGTCTTCGAGGACATCCCGCTCGGCTTCGAGCGCAAGCTGCGCGACTTCTGCAAGGCGATGCCGGCCCGGGTGAGCCAGTACGAGGCGCTGCTCGACCGCAACGAGATCTTCCTCCAGCGCACCAGGGGCGTCGGCATCGTCGCGCGCGAGCGGCTGCTCGAGCTCGGGGTCACGGGGCCGCTGCTGCGCGCCTCCGGCGAGCCCTGGGACCTGCGCAAGGTCGACCCGTACCTCGCCTACGGCGAGGTCGAGTTCAAGATCCCGGTCGGCACCGTCGGCGACGGCTACGACCGCTACCGGGTGCGATTCCAGGAGATGCGCGAATCCGTCCGGATCATCGAGCAGTGCCTCGACGGGCTCCCGGAGGGGCCCTGGATCGCCGACGACCGCAAGATCGTGCTCCCTCCGCGCGACGAGCTCTCGACCTCGATGGAGGCGCTGATCCACCACTTCAAGCTGGTAACCGAGGGGTTCCGGGTGCCGCCCGGCGAGGTCTACTACCCGATCGAGTCGCCCCGGGGCGAGCTCGGCTGCTACGTGCTCGCCGACGGCTCGGCGAAGCCGGCCCGAGTCCACTTCCGCGATCCCTCGTTCGTCAACCTGCAGATGCTTCGCGATATGTCGGTGGGCGGCTACGTCGCCGACCTGATCGCCAACCTCGGGATGCTCGACCCGATCCTCGGCGGCGTCGACCGATGAGCTCCGAGCAGCCCGAGCACTTGATGCGGCCGACGGACGAGCTCAGCGCGGCGGATCGGCGGGAGCTGATCGCCTCGATGCGCCCCGAGGACGCCGAGGGCGTGCCGGAGCTGCACGAGGTCGAGATCCCGGCCGAGCTGCGCGAGCGGATCGAGACCGCGATGTCGCGCTATCCGCAGCTGCGCTCGGCGGCAATCCCGGCGCTGTGGGCGGTGCAGCGCCACTACGGCTGGTGCTCGCCCGACGGCGTCCGCCAGGCGGCCGCGGTGATGGGGGTCACCCCCGCCTACCTGCAGTCGGTGGCGACCTTCTACGACCTGTTCGCGACCGCGCCCGTCGGCCGCCACCGGGTCCTCGTCTGCCACAACATCTCCTGCTGGATGAACGGCGCCGACGACCTCCTGGGAGCGTTCTGCGACGCCGCCGGGGTCGACGACCACGCCGCCGACCACCATGGCGCCAGCTCCGAGGACGGCGAGTTCTACGTCAAGGGCTTCGAGTGCCTCGGCGCCTGCGACATCGCCCCGATGGCCTCGATCGACGAGCGCTACTACGGGCCCCTGGACGCAGCCGACGCGCTCGCGGCGATCGAGGCGCTGCGCGCCGGCGGCGAGGTGCTTCCCGGCAAGGCGCTCTCCGAGCGCGGCGCAGCCGGCGGGCCCGAGCGCGAGCCCGACCCGCGCGTCGCCGAGGCCGAGGCCGACGGAGCCGGCGCGTGAGCGAGGTCCGCAACCTCTTCCGCCACATCGATCGCCCCGGCCTCGCGACCCTCGACGGCTATCGCGAGCTCGGCGGCTATCGCGCCCAGGAGCACGCGTTTCGCGAGCTCGAGCCGGACGAGCTGCTGAACACGCTCGAGGACTCGGGCCTGCGCGGCCGCGGCGGCGCCGGCTTCTCGATGGGCAAGAAGGGCTCCTTCCTGCCCCGGGGCGAGATGGAGAAGTACCTGTGCTGCAACGCCGACGAGTCGGAGCCGGGCACGTTCAAGGACCGCGAGCTGATGCAGAAGAACCCGCACGGGCTGATCGAGGGCTGCGCGATCGCGGCGCTCGCGGTCGGCGCCACCTACGCGTTCATCTTCATCCGCGGCGAGTACTGGGAGGTCGCCGAGATCCTCGACCGCGCCGTCGCCGAGGCCTACGAGGCGGGCTATCTCGGCACCGGCATCCTCGGCAGCTCGCATCGGGTCGAGCTCGTCGTCCACCGCGGCGCCGGCGCCTACATCTGCGGTGAGGAGACGGCGCTGCTCGATTCGCTCGAGGGCAAGCGCGGGAACCCGCGGCTGAAGCCTCCGTTCCCGGCGATCCAGGGCCTCTACGGCGGCCCGACGCTGATCAACAACGTCGAGACGCTCGCCAACGTGCCGCGGATCGTCGCCGCGGGCTCGAACTGGTTCAAGAGCTTCGGCACCGAGCAGTCGGCCGGGACCAAGGTCGTCTCGGTCTCGGGCTGCGTGCAGCGGCCCGGCAACTACGAGATCGAGCTCGGGATCCCCTCGCGGGAGATCATCTACGGGCTCGCCGGCGGCCCACCCGAGGGCCGGCGGGTGAAGGCGTGGTTCCCCGGCGGCTCGTCGGCACCGGTGCTGACCGAGGCCGAGCTCGACCTGCCGTACTCGTTCGAGGCGATGGCCGAGGCCGGCTCGATGCTCGGCTCGGGGGCGATCATCGTCGCCGACGAGACGGTCTCGATCCCCGAGCTCGCGCTGCGCACGGCGCGCTTCTATGAGCACGAGTCGTGCGGCAAGTGCACCCCCTGTCGCGAAGGCACCAACTGGACCGTGAAGATGCTCGAGCGGGTCACCCGCGGCGAGGCGACGCCGATGGACCTCGACATCGTCGCCTCGGTGCAGCACAACATCATCGGCAACTGCCTCTGCGTACTCGGCGACTCGATGGCGATGCCGGTCGGGGCGATGGTGGCGAAGTTCCGACCCGAATTCGAAGCAGCGATCGAGCAGGCGCGCGAGCGCGGCCACGGTGAGCTCGACCACTCGCCCGAGGATCGCATCGCTACAGCTGCGGGGACGACCGTATGAGCCGCGAGCCCGAGCAGATCACCCTGGTCGTCGACGGGACCGAGGTCGTGGCCCCGGAGGGCGCGATGCTCGTCGACGCGGCGAAGGGCGGCGACGTCGAGATCCCGGTCTTCTGCTACGAGCCGAAGCTCGGCGGGCCGGTCGGCGCCTGTCGCATGTGCCTGGTCGAGATCGAGGGGATCCCGAAGCTGCAGACCGCCTGCTCGACGCCGGTTCGCGACGGGATGGTCGTCTACACGCAGACCGAGCGCGTCAGCGAGGCGCAGAGCGCGGTGGTCGAGTTCCTGCTCGTCAACCACCCACTCGACTGCCCGGTCTGCGACAAGGGCGGCGAGTGCCCGCTGCAGGACATCTCGATGGGCTGGGGCCCGGGTCGCAGCCGGGTCACCGACCCGAAGCGCCACTTCCGCAAGCCGGTCCCGCTCTCGCCGCTGGTGCGGATCGACCGCGAGCGCTGCATCCTCTGCTACCGCTGCGTGCGCTTCAGCCAGGACGTCGCCGAGGACGAGCAGCTGCAGCTGCTCGAGCGCGGCGCCTCGAGCTACGTCGGCACCTTCGACGACCGCCCCTACATCGCCCCCTTCCACGGCAACATCATCGAGCTCTGCCCGGTGGGGGCGCTGACCTCGGAGGCCTACCGCTTCCGCGCCCGCCCGTGGGACATCGAGGACTCGGGCTCGATCTGCACCCTGTGCCCGAGCCAGTGCAACGTCAAGTTCACCGTCCGCGACGAGCGCGTGCAGAGGGTGCTGGCGCGCGACAACCACGAGGTCGACGACGGCTGGCTCTGCGACAAGGGGCGCTTCGGGTTCCAGATGATCGCCGCCGGAGGACCGGATCGTCGCCCCACGGGTCTCGGGCACGCGGCCGGGCTGGGAGGCGGCGCTCGAGGCCGCGGCAGGGCGGCTGCGCGCGAGCGGCGAGCGGACCGCGGCGATCGTCGGCGGCCAGAGCTCGAACGAGGAGGGGCACCTGACCCAGCGCCTCATGCGCGACGCGCTCGGCGCCGCGCACGTGACCTGCACCGACGAGCTCGACGCCGACCTGGCGCGGCGACTGGCGGCGCCCGAGCTCGCCGTCCCGATCACCGCGATCGACACCGCGGAGGCGATCCTCGTCGTCGGCACCGACCCGCTGCACTCGATGCCGATCCTCGATCTGCGCCTGCGCAAGGCGGTGCGCCACGGCGGCGCCCGGCTGGTGGTCGCCTCGGAGCGCCCGACCGCGCTCGACGGCGGCGCCGAGGAGACGGCGCGCTACGCGCCCGGCGCCGCGGCCGAGCTGCTCGGGGCGATCGCCGCCGAGCTCGGCCGGCCTGACTCAGACCCCGCCGCCCCCGGACGCGAAGCAGAGGAGGCGGCGGGCAGTTATTCCGCCGGCGCGGGACAACGTCTCGCGGGCGAGCTGCGGCCCGGGAAGACCGTGATCGTCTACGGCGAGCGGCTCGGCCGCGGGGCGGGCGGCGAGGCGGCGCTCGCGGCGCTGCTCGAGTGCGCGCGAGCGCTCGGCGGCGGCCTGCTCGGCGTCCCCGACGGCGCCAACGGCCGTGGACTGCGCGAGGTCGGCTGCCTGCCCGGCGCCGCCGCCGGCTACGCCGAGGCGGAGGTGGGGCGCGGGCTGGCGGAGATCAAGCAGGGACTGCTCGACGGCGAGCTCGACGGCCTCGTGCTCGTCAACGCCGATCCGGTGCGCGACCTTCCCGACGGTCCCGGCTGGGCGGAGGCGCTGCGGCGGGCGCGCAACGTGATCGCGATCTCGGCCTTCGACGACGCCTCGACCACGGCCGCCGACATCGTCCTGCCGGCGGAGGCGTACGCGGAGAAGGAGGGGACCGTCACCCACCCCGACGGGCGCCTGCAGCGCCTGCGCCCCGCGGTCCCGCGCCCGGGCGAGGTGCGGCCGATCTGGCAGGTGCTGGCGGAGCTCTGCGCCCGGCTCGGGCTCGAGACCGGCGTCGACTCGGCTCCCGAGGCGCTTGCCGCGATCGCCGACGCGGTCCCCTTCTACGCCGGGGTCACGCCGGAGGAGATCGGCGGCCTGGGCGTGCGCTGGCAGGAGCGCGACGCGGCGGGCGGCTTCGCGCCGGCGCCCTCCGACCGCCGAACGTCGCCCGTTCCCCCCGATGACGAGGAGTTCGCGACGTTCGGCGGGGAGGGGTTGCGGCTCGGGACGTATCGGGACCTCTGGGCGGGGGAGGTGACGGAGCGCAATGCGGCGCTGCGGTTCCTCGAGCCGCGCCAGCGGGTCGAACTCGCGCCCGAGGACGCGCAGCGGATCGGGGTCGGCAACGGCGACCGGGTCGAGGTGCGCTCGAACGGGACCGCGGTCCGCGCGCGGGTCGCCCTGCGCGAGCGGATGCGGCCCGGGGCGGCGTTCCTGATCGAGGGCACGGCCGAGAACAACGCGAACGCGCTCACGCACGCCGCTCTCGTCGAGATCGTCCCTGCCAACCCCGCCGCCCCCGGACGCGAAGCGGAGGAGGTGGCGGGCCAGTGATTGCTGCCGAGGTCGGGTTTGCGGAGGCGACCTGGATCCTGGTCGCGAAGTCGATCCTGATCTTCCTCGGGGTGTTCTTGGTGGTCCCGGTGCTGACCGTGGTCGAGCGCAAGCTGATCGGCCGCTTCCAGCACCGCTACGGGCCGAACCGGGTCGGCCCGGTGGGGATGATGCAGCCGCTCGCCGACATCCTCAAGCTGGCGGGCAAGCAGGTCTTCCGGCCCGACGCCGCGATCCCGCTGCTGTACGCGCTCGGGCCCGCGCTGGTGATCTTCTCCGGGATCACGACGATCGCGATCCTGCCCTTCGGCGACGTCAAGGACGGGGTCGGCTTCTACGGCATCGACGTCTCGATCGGGGTCCTCTACTTCTTCGCCTTCGGCTCGCTCTCGTTCTACGGGCTGCTGCTCTCGGGCTGGTCGTCGGGCTCCAAGTACAGCTTCCTCGGCGCGATGCGCTCCGCGGCGCAGCTGATCTCGTACGAGATCGCGATGGGCCTGGCGCTGCTCGGCGCGATCATGATGGCGGGCTCGCTCTCGTTGGTCTCGATCGTCGAGGCGCAGGGGGAGATCTGGTACGTCGTCCCCCAGTTCGTCGGCTTCCTGATCTTCATGCTCGCCGGCTTCGCCGAGACCAACCGCGCCCCGTTCGACCTCCCCGAGGCCGACGCGGAGCTCGTCCAGGGGTTCCAGACCGAGTACGGCGGGACCCGGTTCGCCTCCTTCCTGCTCGCCGAGTACCTGGAGATGTTCGTCGTCTCGGGGATCGCCGTCGCCTTCTTCCTCGGCGGCTGGATGGGCCCCGGTCCGGGCTGGCTCGACCCGATCTGGATGGTCGCCAAGATCATGGGGCTGATCTTCGTCTTCATCTGGGTCCGGGCGACGGTGCCGCGGTTGCGCTACGACCAGCTGATGAGCCTCGGCTGGAAGGTGCTGCTCCCGCTCGCGACCCTGAACGTGCTCGTCACCGCGGTGCTGGTGGTGGTCATATGAGCGAGGGAACAGGGAGTAGGGAGCAGGGAGGGGCCGAGACCTTCGCCTACCTGAAGGGCGACGACGAAGTGGTCGCGGTCCAGCGCGGGCCGCAGCCAGGCGGGGCAAAGGGCGCCTACCGCGCCTTCGGCGAGACCCTGCGCGGGCTGCGGACGACGATGGCGCGCCTGTTCGAGGGCCCGATGACGATCCAGTACCCGGAGGAGAAGACGCCCGTGTACCCGCGCTTTCGCGGCCGCCACAAGCTCCACAGCTTCGAGGACTCAGGGCTCGAGAAGTGCGTCGGCTGCTCGCTCTGCGTCGCCGCCTGCCCGGCCGACTGCATCCGCGTCGTCGCCGCCGAGAACGACCCCACCGACCGCGTCTCGGCCGGCGAGCGTTACGCCGCCGTGTACGAGATCAACCTCGCCCGCTGCATCTTCTGCGGCTACTGCGAGGTCGCGTGCCCGTTCGACGCGATCACGATGGGCCATGAGTACGAGCTCGCCGACTACAACCGCAGCGACCTGATCTTCACCAAGGAGATGCTGCTCGCGGAGTCGATCGAGCGGACCCCGCTTCGCCGCGAGGGGGAGTGAGCCGCTGATGGAGGCCGTTGCGTTCTTCGCCGGCGCGATCGGGGCGCTCGGCGGGGCGATCGCGGTGATCGGGCTGCGCAATCCGTTCTACAGCGTGCTGGCGCTGATCGTCCACCTGATCTCGCTCGCCGGGCTCTTCCTGCTGCTCTACGCGGAGTTCATCGCCGCGGCGCAGATCGTCGTCTACGCCGGCGCGGTGATGGTCCTCTACCTGTTCGTCGCCGCCTACGTCGGCGGCGCCGAGGAGCCGATCTGGGAGCCGATCCCGGGTCAGCGGCTGATCGCGCCGCTGCTGGTCGCGGCGCTCTTCGTCGAGGTCTCGATCGCGGTCATCGGCACCGGGCTGAAGGCGATCGAGTCGAGCGGCCCGACGATCGAGGCCGGGTTCGGCTCGCCGGGCTCGATCGGCGAGCTGCTGCTGGAGCGCTTCCTGGTCGTCTTCGAGGCGGCGTCGATGCTGCTGTTGATCGCGGCGGTCGGCGCGATCGTGCTCGCCGGTCGCCAACGCGATCCTCGTCCCTCGCCCGACCGCGCCACCCCCGGAAGCGAAGCTGAGGAGGTGGGCGCGTAATGGATCTGACCTGGTACTTGGTGCTCAGTGCGCTGCTGTTCGCGGTCGGCGCCGGCGGGGTCCTGATCCGCCGCAGCCCGCTGGTGATCCTGCTCTGCCTCGAGCTGATGCTGAACGCCGGCAACCTCGCCCTGGTCGCCTTCTCGCGCGCGGCGGGCAACGAGGAGGGACAGGTGTTCGCGCTCGTGGTCATGGTCGTCGCCGCCTGCGAGGTGGTCGTCGGCCTCGGGCTGATCGTGGCGATGTTCCGGCGGCGGATCGCGCTCGACGTCGACGAGCTGCGGGAGCTGCGCGGATGAGCGCCACGACCTGGGCCTGGTTCGTGTTGCTGTTCCCGCTCGCGGGCTTCGCGGTGATCACCGCCGGACACCGGCTGCTCTCCGAGCGCGCGGCGGGCGTGATCGGGACCGCGGCGATCGGGCTCGCCTTCGCGAGCTCGCTCGGGGCGCTGTTCGCGCTGCTCGGCGAGCCGGTCGAGTCCCAGCAGCTGACCAGCTCGCTCTACGACTACGCCTCCGGCGCCGGGCTCGAGATCGAGCTCGGGATCCTCGTCGACCCGCTCTCGGTCTTCATGTGCCTGGTGGTCAGCGGCGTCTCGACCCTGATCCACCTCTACTCGTACGCCTACATGGAGTCGGACGCCGGCTACCGGCGCTTCTTCGCCTACCTCAACTTCTTCGTCTTCTCGATGCTGCTCCTGGTCCTGGCGGGCAACTTCGCGATCCTGATCGTCGGCTGGGCGTTCGTCGGCTTCGCCTCCTATGCGCTGATCAGCTACTGGTACCGGCGCGGGACCGCGACCAAGGCCGGGATGAAGGCGTTCGTGATCAACGTCGTCGGCGACGTCGGCCTCGTGCTCGCCGCCTTCTTCGTCTTCCGCGAGCTCGGCACCTTCGACTACCTGGAGGCGTTCGAGGCGGCGCCCGAGACCTTCGCCGTCAACGAGGGCGTCGTGGTCGCGATCTGCTGCCTGATGCTGGTCGGAGCGTTCGCGAAGTCGGCGCAGCTGCCGCTGCACACCTGGCTCCCCGACGCGATGGAGGGCCCGACCCCGGTCTCGGCGCTGATCCACGCGGCGACCATGGTCACCGCCGGCGTCTACCTGATCGCGCGCATGTTCCCGTTCTTCGAGCTCGCCCCGACCGCCGCCGACATCGCCGCCTTCACCGGCCTCGCGACCCTGATCGTCGCGGCGACGATCGCGCTCGTGGTCACCGACCTGAAGCGGATCATCGCCTACTCGACGATGAGCCAGATCGGCTACATGGTCGTCGGCGTCTCGATCGGCGCCTACACCGCCGGGCTCTTTCACCTGATGACCCACGCCTTCTTCAAGGCGCTGTTGTTCATGGCCGCCGGGTCGGTGATCGCGGCGATGGCCAACGACCAGAACATCGACCGGATGAGCGGCTTTCGCTGGGCGCTGCCGAAGACCTCGATCCTGCTCCTGATCGGGGCGCTCGCGCTCGCGGGGTTCCCGGGCACGTCGGGCTTCTTCAGCAAGGACGAGATCCTCGTCTACGCCGCCGAGCGCGGTGGCATGTACTGGATCTTCGCGATCGGCGGCTACGCGGCCGCCTTCCTGACCGCCTTCTACGCCTTCCGGATCGGCTTCCGCGTCGTCTACAACGAGCCCTGCGAGCAGGCGCGCGAGCTGCGGCGCGGCCAGCTCGCCCACGCCGAGCCGACCAACCCGGCGACCGGCGAGCCCGAGGACACCGAGGTCGGCTTCCCCGGCCCCGAGCATCACATCGCCGAGCGGGCCTGGCCGATGCTGGCCGCGATGTCGGTGCTCGGCGCGCTCGCGATCGGCGGCGGGTGGATCCAGATCCCGGGCGTCGACGCGGTGCTCGAGCACTTCTTCGAGGGAACCTTCGAGGACTCGGCGCTGTTCCACATCGTCCCCTCCACCGGCGCCGCCTGGCTCGGGCTCCTGGTCGGCGGCGTGCTCAGCATCGCCGGGATCGGCCTCGCCCACCTCTGCTACGTCAGCCGCCCGGGGCTGACCGCGCGCCTGCAGCGGCGCTTCGCGCGCCTGCACCGCTTCCTCGAGCGCAAGTGGTATTTCGACGAGCTCCAGGACGCGCTCGTCTACCGGCCGATGATCGCGGTCGGGCGGTTCGCGAGCTCGGTCTTCGAGCGGGTCGTGGTCCAGGGGCTGGTCAACGGCGCCACCGGCACGGTCCGCGGCGCCGGCGCCGTCGTCCGCGGCGCCCAGTCGGGCTTCGTCCGCGCCTACGCGCTGCTCGTCGTCGGCGGCTTCGCGGCGCTCGGGATCTACTTCCTGGTGGTGAGCAGCTGATGCTCAACCTGCTGCTCTGGGCACCGCTCGCCGCCGGGGTGCTGGCGCTGCTGCTGCCGCGCGGGGCGGCGCGCTGGGCGGGGGTCGGCGGCGCGGCGGTCGCGCTCGCGCTCGCCACCGGCCTCGCGCTCGACTTCGACTCCGCCGCCACCGGCCTCCAGCACGTCGTCGACGAGGCGTGGATCGCCGACCTCGGCGTCCGTTACGAGCTCGGGATCGACGGGCTCAGCGTCTTCCTCGTCGTGCTGACCGCGGTGCTCTGGCTCGCCGCGACCGTCTTCTGCGCCCTGCGCGGCTATCCGGAGGACGGTCGCTCGCGCTTCTTCTACCTCCTGCTCGGCGTCGGCGAGACCGCGGCGCTCGGCGCCTTCCTCGCCCAGGACCTGCTCCTGTTCGTCTTGTTCTTCGACCTGATGCTGGTCCCGTTCTTCTTCCTCATCGGCGCCTTCGGCAGCGGCGACCGGATCGCGGCGACGACGAAGATGATCGTCTACACGCTGGTCGGCTCGCTGCTGATGCTGGTCGCGGCGATCGCGACCGCGATCCTGGTCTCGCAGCAGACCGGCGAGCTCAGCTTCTCGATCCCGTACCTGCGCGAGAACCTGCTCGCGAGCGGGAGCCAGGAGTGGATCTTCTGCTTCTTCGCCGCCGCCTTCCTGGTCAAGATGCCGGCCTTCCCGATCCACGGCTGGATGCCGGACGCCTACCGCGCCGCGCCGCTGCCGGTGGTGCTGCTGCTCTCGGGGGTGCTGTCGAAGGTCGGCGCCTACGGCTTCCTGCGCGTGGTCCTGCCGGTGTTCCCCGAGGCGACCGTCACCTTCCAGGAGCTGGTGATGGTGATCGCCGTCGCCTCGGTCCTCTACGGCTCGGTGATGGCGTTCACGCAGACCAACGTGCGGCTCGTCGCCGGCTACTCCTCGATCGCCCAGCTCGGGTTCATCACCCTCGGCGTCTTCAGCCTGCGCGCCGACGGCGCCGACGGCGCGGTCCTGCAGATGGTCAACCACGGCCTCGTCGTCGGCGGCCTCTTCCTGATCATCGCGATCCTCTGGGCGCGCACCCGGACCGACGACCTGACCGCGATGGGGGGCCAGGCGATGCGCGCGCCGGCGCTCGCCGGGCTCTTCCTCGTGGTCACGATGGCGACCCTGGCGATCCCCGGGTCGGCGAACTTCATCGGCGAGTTCTACATCCTCAACGGCGTCTTCCAGGAGAAGGTCGTCTACGCCTTCGTCGCCGCGATCGGGGTCGCGCTGGCCGCCTTCTACGCGCTTCGCCTCTACCAGCGCACGATGCACGACCGGCTCCCGGCCGGGGTCGAGTCGCGGGAGATCGGCTGGCGTGACGCGGTCGTCCTCGGGCCGCTGGTCGCCTGCATCGTCGCGCTCGCGCTCTGGCCCGGGCTGATCCTCGAGCGCAGCGAGACCTCGGTCGCCGAGGCGCTGAGCGCGGTCGACCCCGAGCAGGAGGTCGCGCAGCGATGACGTTCGAGGCGCCGACGATCGACTACGCCGGGATCTCGCCGGTGATCGCGCTCACCGCGGGACTGGTCGCGGTGCTCGTCGCCGGGCTGTTCGGCAGCGTGCGCACACAGCGGATCGTCGTCTCGGCGCTCGGCCTCGGGGCGCTCGCCGTCGCCGCCGGGCTCTGCATCTGGCAGTGGGGCGAGGGCGGCAAGGACCTGGTCGCCGGGGCGCTGCGGCTCGACGACCTGGCGCTCTCGGCGACCCTGATCGCGATCGGCGCGGCGGCGTTCTGCATCCCGCTCTCCTGGCGCGAGCAGGCCTTCGACCGGCCGCTGGGACCGAGCGGGCACGGCGAGTTCCAGGCGCTGCTGCTCTGCTCGGTGCTCGGGATGACGCTGATCGCGCAGGCCCAGAACCTGATCGTCTTCTTCGTCGCGCTCGAGCTGCTCTCGATCCCCCTCTACGTCCTCTGCGGCGCGGCGCTGCGGCGCGAGCAGTCGCTCGAGTCCGGGCTCAAGTACCTGATCGTCGGCTCACTCGGCTCGGCGACGCTGCTCTACGGGCTCGCCTTCGTCTACGGCGCCTCCGGCTCGACCGACTTCTCGGGCATCCGCGCCGCGGTCGGCGGCTCGATCGTCGACGACCCGCTGCTCTTGATCGGGATCGCGCTCGCGGCCACCGGGCTCGCGTTCAAGCTCTCGATCGCACCCTTCCACCAGTGGACGCCCGACGTCTACGAGGGCGCGCCGACGCCGGTGACCGCGTTCATGGCGGTGGCGACGAAGGCGGCCGTGTTCTGCGTCCTGGTGCGCTTCTTCGAGGTCGCGCTCGGCCCGGCCGCGGCCGACTGGCAGCCGGCGCTGGCGGCGCTGGCGGCGGTCTCGATCGTGGTCGGCAACGCTGGCGCGCTCGGCCAGAGCTCGCTCAAGCGCCTGCTCGGATACTCCGGCGTCGCCCAGGCCGGCTACATGATGGTCGCGGTCGTCGCCGCCACCGAGGCCGGGGTGAGCGCGCTCGTCTTCTACCTCGCCGCCTACGCGCTGATGAACCTGGCGGCGTTCGCGGTGATCACGATCCGCGAGCGCGAGACGCCGTTCGGCGACGACATCCGGGCGATGGACGGGCTCGGGCGCGAGCGCCCGGCGCTGGCCGCGGCGCTGACGATCTCGATGCTCGCGCTCGCCGGCCTGCCCGGGACCGCGGGCTTCATCGGCAAGCTGTTCTTGATCGAGGCGGCGGTCGACTCCGACTACACCTGGCTCGCGGTGATGATCGCGATCGGGACGATGATCTCGCTCGCCTACTACCTGCGGGTCGTCGCCGCGGTCTGGATGCGCCCGGCCGCCACGGCGACGCTCGCCGAGAGCCGGCCGCCGGCGATCGCCGGCGCCTCGCCGGAGGCCGACGCGAGCCCGACCGGCGCCCGCTGCCCGGCGATCATCGGCCTGACCATGCTCGCGACCGCGGCGACGGTGTTCTTCGGCGTGATCCCGGCGCCGCTGGTCGACTGGGCGGCGAGCGCGGGCGAGTCGATCGCGGGGCTGCTCTGACCCGACCCGGTGGGCGAACGCCGGAGCTGAATCGAGACGAGCGGGCCGCGATCGCGCGGGTGTGGTACTTTTGCCGCATCGGCGCATTGTTGAACAATTGAGCGGAGGTCACCGATCTTGAACGCCACCCGTATCCCGGTCCGCCCCCTCGCCTTCTCGCTCGCCAGCCTGGCGCTGATCGCCGCGGCGGCACTCGCCGCGGGCCCGCCTCCGAGCGCGGCGCAGATCGTCGCCGGGGAGCAGGGCACCTCGGTCGTCGTCCTGATCGGCGACGGAATGGGGCCGGTCCAGCGCGCCGCGTTCCAGTACAAGCTCTACGGCAAGCACGACCGCCAGCCGATCGACGAACAGGACTTCTACGGCGTCCTGCGCACCCATGCCAAGGGTCAGGGGATCACGACCGACTCCGCCGCGGCCGCGACGGCGATGGCGACCGGCGAGAAGACGAAGCGCAACTACGTCGGCGTCGACGCGAACGGCAAGCCGCTGAAGACGCTGCTCGAGATCGCCGACGAGGAGGGCAAGGCGACGGCGATCGTCGAGGACAACGACGTCACCAACGCGACCCTGGCGGGCTTCGCCGCCCACCACGACGACCGCGACAACAAGCGGGTGATCGCGCGCCAGTACATGAGCGGGACGCGACCGGACCTGATCCTCGGTGGCGGCGAGGAGGTCTGGTACCCGGAGGGACACCCGGGCAAGGTGCCGGACATGATCGAGGACGACGCCAGCTTCGGCAAGGTGAACCTGGTCGCACGGGCGAAGCAGCTCGGCTACGAGTACGCCTACGACCGCAAGACCTTCAACCGCCTCGACGGCCCGAAGGCACTGGCGATGACCCGAACCGACGCGCTGCTGCGCGAGGTCTTCATCCGCAAGTACGACTACGAGAACGACCCCTACGCGGTGCCCGAGCACAAGATGGTCGCGAAGGCGCTCGAGATCCTCGATCGCGACCCGGACGGGTTCTTCATGGCGATCGACGTCGACGAGATCGACGACGCCGGCCACGAGCACAGCCCGCGGCTGCTGTTCAAGTCGGGCGCCGAGATCAACCGGATCGCGACGGTGCTGAACCGCTACCAGCGCAAGAACCCGAACACGCTCGTGATCATCACCGCCGACCACGAGACCGGCGGTCTCGGGATCGAGGCGCATTACCAGCGCGGCGGCGCGGGAGTGTTCCCGGTCAAGGACTCGGCGGAGAACTTCCGCCTCGACTGGACGACCCCGGGCCACACGGGAGTGAACGTGCCGATCAGCGCGACCGGCCCGCGGGCCCGCCGCTTCAACGGCGTCCACGACAACACGCACGTGTTCGACGTCGCCAGCAAGCACCTGCTGAACGACGTGCCGCCGGCGCCCTGAGCGCAAGGGGGTGCGCACATCCCGCGTCCACGGGATGTGCGCGCTCAGCCGGCGGTGAGCTCCTCGGCGACGTCGGCGAAGGCCGCGGCATGGCGGTCGACGTGCGCCTCGGTCGTCGCCGGCGACATCAGCGCCATCATGTGGAACGGGGTCAGGAGGACGCCGCGGTTGAGCATGTAGAGGTGCAGGAGCGCGTCGAGCTCGTCGTCCATCGCCGCCGCCGCCTCGCCGCCGGTCCGCGGCGGCTCGGGGCTGAACATGTACTCGGCCCGGCAGCCGAGCCGGGTCACCGACCACGGCAGGTCATGCTCGGAGATCGTCTCGGCGACCCCGCGCTCGAACCGCTCGCCGAGCGCGATCATGTGCTCGAACGCCTCCTCGGTGAGCACCTCGGTCAGGGTCGCGCGCGCGGCGGCGAGCGAGAGCGCGTTGCCCGCCAGCGTCCCGCCGACCCCGCCGACGTCGGCGGCGCCGGCGATCGTGTGCTCGAGGATCTGCTCGGCGACCTCGGTCGTGAGCCCGTAGGCGCCGATCGGAACCCCGCCCCCGATCGGCTTGCCGATCGTCAGCAGGTCCGGCTCGAGGCCGGCGACGCCGGTGTAGCCGCCCGGTCCGCAGCAGAGGGTGTGGGTCTCGTCGATGACCAGCAGCGTCCCGGCCTCGCGGGTGAGCTCGCGCAGCCGTTCGTGATAGCCGTCGTCGGCGAGCACGATGCCGATGTTGGTCAGCGCCGGCTCGATCAGCACGCAGGCGACGTCCCCGTGGCCGAGCTCGCGCTCGAGGCCCTCGAGGTCGTTGATCTCGACGATCCGCGTCGTCTGCGCCGGATCGACCGGCGGGCCGACGTTTCCCTCCCGCGGGCGGACCTCACCGCCGTCGAGGCCGGCGACCGTCTCGTCGACGCTGCCGTGATAGCAGTGGTTGTGCACGAGCACCTTCGAGCGGCCGGTGATCTCGCGCGCGAGCCGGATCACGAACCGGTTCGCGTCGGTGGCCGAGAGCGTGAACTGCCACTCGGGCAATCCGAAGCGGCGCTTCATCTCCTCACCGACGGCGATCGCGTCCTCGGTCGGCAGCATCGCGGTGATCCCGCGCGCGACCCGATCGCGCACGGCGGCGACCGTCGCCGGAGGCGAGTGGCCGGTCATCGCCCCGGTGTCGCCGAGGCAGAGATCGGCGTAGACGACGCCGTCGACGTCGACCACCTCGGCACCCTCGGCCGAGGCGAGGAAGACCGGGAACTCACCCGGCCAGCGCGTCATCCAATTCATCGGCACCCCGGAGAGCAGCGAGGCGCGGGCGCGCTCGTGCAGCTCCCGCGACGCCGGATGGGTGTCGGCGAAGCGACGTCGCTCCCGCTCGCTCAGCTCGGCGATCCGCTCACGTTCGATCTCGATCACTCGGTCTTCCCTCCCTCGGTGACTGGTCCGGTCCGACACATCTTGTCAAATTGTGGAATGATGCGACACATGCCCAACCAAGACCCCAGCGCGCCGTCCGACGAGCAACCACCGACCGAGGTCCCGAACCTCCAGCTCGCAACCGTATCCACCGTCCAGGCGGCGGCGAACGCGCTTCGAGAGCTGATCCTCGACGGGCGGATCGAACCCGGGTCGCGACTTCGCGAGACCGAGTTCGCGACCCGGCTCGGCATCGCCCGGCACTCGTTCCGGGCCGCGACCCAGATCCTGATCGCCGAGGGCCTGCTCCTGCGCGAGCCGAACCGCGGCGTCCAGGTCCCCGTCTTCGACCCCGACGACCTGATCGACGTCTTTCGCCTCCGCACCGCGCTCGAGGTGGAGGCGGTGCGACTCGTCGTCGCCACCGGCGAGGTCCCCGCGGCGGCCGAGGAGTCGGTGCGCGAGCTCTCGGCGGCGACCGACGACGCTCCCTGGCGCGCGGTCGTCGAGCCGGACATGCGCTTTCACCGTTCGATCATCGACGCCGCCGGCTCCGAGCGGCTGGCGCGCGCGTACTCCTCGGTCCAGTCGGAGATCCTCCTCTGCCTCGTGCAGCTGCGGCCGCACTACGAGCGCCCGGCAGAGGTCGCGGCCGAGCACGAGGAGCTGATCGAGGCGATTCGAGGCGGCGACCCCGAGCGGGCCGAGGAGCTGTTTCGCAAGCATCTCGCCGAGGCCGCCGACAACCTCACCCGCGCCTGGCAGGAGCTGACCGGAGAGAAGGTGGTCGTATGAGCCCGCTGGTCGAGGACGTCAGGGCGCGCGAGGTGCTCGACTGCCGCGGCCTGCCGACGGTGCAGGTCGACCTGCGGCTCGAGGACGGGACCGTGGCCACCGCCGACGTGCCGTCGGGCCGCTCGACCGGGTCCAACGAGGCCGCCGAGCTTCGCGACGGCGGCCGCCGTTTCGGCGGCTTCGGCGTCCGCGGCGCGGTCGACGCCGTCAACGGCGAGATCCGCGACGCGCTCGCCGGTCGACCGCTCGCCGGCCAGCGCGAGCTCGACTCGGCGCTGATCGCCCTCGACGGCACCGAGCGCAAGTCGCGGCTCGGCGCGAACGCGATCCTCGGCGTCTCACTGGCGGCGGCGAGGGCCCGCGCGGCGGCGGCCGGCACCCCGCTCTACCGGGCGCTGAACGCGAACGCACACGTGATCCCGGTGCCGCTCGTCAACCTGATCAACGGCGGCAAGCACGCGTCCAACGATCTCGACTTCCAGGAGTTCATCGTGATCCCGGTCGGCGCCGACTCGATCGTCGAGGCGCTGCAGATCTCCACCGAGGTCAACCTCGCGCTCGCCGAGATCCTGCTCGAGCGCTACGGCAAGAGCGCCCTCAACACCGGCGACGAGGGCGGCTACGCGCCGGCGATATCGAGCCCTCAGGAGGCGCTCGGCCTGCTGCACGAGGCGGTCGCCGGCGCGGGGCACGAGGGCCGCTTCCGCTACGGCCTCGACTGCGCCGCGACCCACCTCTACGACGCCGAGACCGACAGCTACGAGGTCGCCGGCGTCCGGCGCGATCGCGAAGCGATGACCGAGCTCTACCTGGAGCTGATCCGCGACTTCGACGTGGTCACGATCGAGGACCCGCTCGACGAGAGCGACTTCGACGGCTTCGCCGCGCTGACCGAGGCGAGCGGGATCCAGATCGTCGGCGACGACCTCTTCGTCACCGACCCGGCCCGGCTGCGGACCGGGCTCGAGCGCGGATCGGGCAACTCGCTGCTCTGGAAGGTGAACCAGATCGGCACCCTTTCGGAGGCTCTCGATGCCGCCGATCTCGCCCACCGCGGCGGCTACTCGGTCGTCGTCTCGGAACGCTCCGGGGAGACCGAGGACCCGATCATCGCCGACCTCGCGGTTGCCCTCGGCGCCGGCCAGATCAAGACCGGGGCCCCGGTGCGCGGAGAGCGCACCGCGAAGTACAACCGCCTGATCAGGATCGCGGAGGAGCTCGGGCCGACGGCGACCTACCCCGGCGACGTGTTCGCGGCGGCGATCGCGGCGTGATCGCCAACTCGGTGGAGCTGGCCGCCGCCGGCATGCCCGAGCTCCGCGAGCTGACGCTGAGCGTCGCCCGAGCCGGGCTCGCCGCCTGCGACGTCGCCCGCGCCACCGAGGAGTCGGTCTCGCTCGTCGACGGCGGGATCGCGGTCGACGGCCGCGCGTACCCGCTCGAGCCCGGCGCTCGGGTGCTCGTGCTCGGCTCGGGCAAGGCGACGCTCGCGATCGCCGCGGCGCTCGAGCGGCGGTTGGGCGAGCAGCTCGACGCCGGCGCGGTCGTCGTCCGCCGCGGCGAGGACACGATCGAGCTCGACCGGGTCGAGGTGCTGGTCGCGGATCATCCACTGCCCAGCGAACGCTCGGCCGCCGCTGCTCGGAGGCTGGTCGAGCTCGCCGACTCGGTCTCGACCGGCGACCTGGTCCTGGCCTCGTTCACCGGCGGCAGCTCGGCGCTGACGAGCCTGCCGCCGGCGGGCGTCACGCTGGCCGAGAAGCGCCGCCTGCACGAGCTGCTGCTCGGCTCGGGCGCGCCGATCGTCGAGGTGAACGCGGTTCGCAAGCACGTCTCGGCGCTCAAGGGCGGGCGGCTCGCGGCACGGATCGCCCCCGCGCGCCTGGTCAACCTCACGGTCTCGGACGTGGCCGGTGACGTGCTCGACGCGATCACCGATCCGACCGTCGAGGACACCTCGACGGTCGCCGACGCGATCGGAATCCTGCACGCCCGCGGCCTCTGGGAGGAGCTGCCGGCGAGCGTGCGGGCCCATCTCGGCGGCGAGGCCGCTCACTCCCCGCGGCTGGACTCCGACCCGCACACCGTGCTGCTGGTCACCGGGGCGAGCGCCTGCGAGGCGATGGCGGCCGCGGCCCGGAGCGCGGGCGTCGCCGCGCACGTCGTCTCGACCGAGCTCGAGGGCGAGGCGAGCGTCGTCGGCCGCGAGCTCGCCGAGCTGGCGCTGAGCTGCGCCGGGGGCATCGGGCCCGTCTCCGCGCCCTGCGTCCTGGTCGGCTGCGGCGGCGAGGCGACGGTGTCGCTCGGCAACGGCGGCTTCGGCGCCGGGGGGCCGAACCAGGAGGCGGCGGTGGTGGCGGCGCTCGCGCTTGCCGAGGGCGCGCCGATCTGCGCCTGCTTCATCGACACGGACGGCTCCGACGGCGGCACCGCCGCGGCGGGGGCAATCGTCGACGGCCAGAGCTCGCGGCGCGCGCGCGACGCAGGCATCGATCTCGCCGCCGCGGTCGCGGCGCACCGGTCCGGCGAGGCGCTCGCCGGCCTCGGCGACACCGTCCTCACGGGCCCGACTCAGACCAACGTCAACGACCTGTTCGTGCTCACGATCGGCGATCCGGCAGGCGGGCGATGAGCCAGCCGTCGATCGTCCTCGATTCAGTCACGCGCCGGTTCGGCGAGCTGCTCGCGGTCGACGGGGTCTCGCTCGAGATCGGTGCCGGCGAGTTCTTCTCGCTGCTCGGGCCGAGCGGCTGCGGGAAGACGACCACCCTGCGGATGATCGCCGGGTTCGAGGAGCCCGACCAGGGCCGCGTCTGGCTCGCGGGCGAGGACGTGACCACGGTGTCGCCGAAGCGACGCAACGTGAACATGGTCTTCCAGGACTACGCGCTCTTCCCCCACATGTCGGTGGCCGACAACGTCGGCTTCGGGCTCCGGCTGCGCCGCGTCGACCGCGACGAGATCGCCGCCAGGGTTGGCGAGATGCTCGCGATCGTCCGCCTCGAGGGACTCGCCGGGCGACGCCCCGGCGAGCTCTCCGGCGGCCAGCGCCAGCGCGTCGCCCTCGGACGCGCGCTCGTCAACCGACCCGCGGCGCTGCTCCTCGACGAGCCGCTCGGCGCCCTCGACCTGAAGCTGCGCCGCGAGATGCAGCTCGAGCTGAAGCGGATCCAGAAGTCGACCGCGACGACCTTCGTATACGTCACCCACGACCAGGAGGAGGCGCTGACGATGTCGGACCGGATCGCGGTCATGGACGGGGGCCGGGTGCAGCAGCTCGCCGACCCGCGGTCGCTCTACGAGCGACCCGACACGGCGTTCGTCGCCGACTTCATCGGCACCTCGAACAGCCTGCGCGTCGACGTCTCGCGTCGCGACGGCGACCGCGCGGTGATGGAGCTCGGCGAGGGAATGCGGATCTGCGTCGAGTGCGACCACGCGGTTGGCGAGTCGATCGAGATCTCGGTCCGGCCGGAGAAGATCCGCATCGGTCCCGCCGCCGACGCGGACGAGAGCAGGGTCGGCGGAGTCGTCGTCGAGCGCCTCTACCTCGGCTCGCTCTCGCAGATCCTGGTCGAGCTGCCGAGCGGCGAGCGCCTCTCCGTGCACGAGCTCAACGACGACGACGTCACCACCGCCGCGCCCGGCGACCGGGTCGAGCTCGGCTGGGCGCCGCGCCACAGCCTGGTCGTCGCCGAACACGTCGACGGCATCGAACCCGCCACACCTACGAGCGAAGGGAGCTCACGATGAGACCGATTCTGAGCGCGATCGCGATTACGACCGCGATCCTGGCGACCGCGGGGTGCGGCGGCGGTGGAGGGAACTCGGCGCTCGCGCCGCCCCCGGACGACATCGACGCGCCGGCGACCGGGACGCTGCGGGTGTTCGCCTACGGCGACACGGTGCCCGACGAGATGCTGGACCCGTTTCGCGAGGCGAACCCGGACGTGGACCTGAAGGTGGCGACGTTCGACTCGAACAAGGCGGCCGCGGCGAAGCTCGCGGGCGGCTTCGAGGCCGACGTGGTCGAGGTCTGCACCGACGAGATGCAGCCGCTGCTCGCCCGCGACCTGATCCGCCCCCTCGATCCGAAGGCGATCGCGAACTTCGATCGACTCGCGTTCTCCGACGCCGACGAGGTCCGCGACGAGTCCGGCCAGATCCTGTTCGTGCCCGCGTCCGCCGGCCCCCACGGGCTGATCGTGGACACCGAGGCGCTCGGCGACGACGTCGACTCCTACCAAGCGCTGTTCGACTCCGCCAACGCCGGGCAGGTGGCACTCGAGGCGACCCCGCTGACGGCGATCAGCGCCTCGGCGCTCGCGATCGGCCTCGACGACCCGATGAACCTCTCAGACGAGGAGGTCGAGCAGGCGAAGCAGAATCTGCTCGACAACCGCGACAACTTCCGCGCCTTCGCCGAGTCCGACTCCTCGATGGTCAACCTGTTCAAGTCCGGCGAGGTGGTGCTCGCCGACGGCGGCCGCGGCACGACCGAGGCGATGGCCGACGACGGGCTCCCGGTGGAGTGGGTGGCGCCGCGGGAGGGCGCGCTGTCGTGGGTCTGCGGCCTCGCGATCAGCTCGCAGGCGGAGAACATCGACGCCGCCTACAAGCTGATCGACTACTACGCCTCCGCCGAGGCGCAGGCGATCTCGGCCGAGATGGGTTTCGTGGCGATGAACCCGGCCGCCCTGCCACTGGTCGACCAGAAGTTCAAGCAGTCCGCGGACCCGCGCAACCTCGAGACCGCGATCGCCCAAACCGAGCCCGCCAACGCCGACGTCTACGACCGCGCATGGCAGGAAGTCCTCGCCCAGTAGGACACCGGCTCCGCCGCGGCCTGCCGGGCGCCGCGGGCGCGGCGCTGGTCGCCGCCGTGCTCGTGATCCTGTTCGGGCCGGTCCTCGTCCTGGCACTGTTCTCGTTCAACGACTCCTCGATCATCTCGCTGCCCTGGGAGGGCTTCACGACCGACTGGTACGAGGAGGCCTGGGCCAACGACCAGGCGCGCGACGCGGTCGTCAACTCGGTCGTCGTCGCCTCCGTCGTCACCGTGATCTCGCTGGTCCTCGGCACTGCCGCCGCCTGGGGTCTGACGCGGCTCCGGTTCCCGGCCCGCGGCGCTGTAGCCGGCCTGCACGGCTCGGTCCTCGTCGTCCCCTGGCTGATCATCGGCGTCGCCGGGCTGATCTTCTTCAGCGAGCTCGGCGTCTCGCTCTCGCTGCAGACGGTCGGGCTGATGCACCTGGTCGTCACCTTCCCGCTCGTGGTCGCGATCGTCTCGGCCGGGCTGGTGCGGTTCCAGCGCTCGCTCGAGGAGGCCGCGATCGACCTCGGGGCCTCACAGGTACAGATGCTGCGCTACGTCGTCCTGCCGCAGATCGCGCCGTCGCTGGCGGCGGCCGGGATCTTCGCCTTCGCCTGGTCGTTCAACAACTTCGAGATCTCGTTCTTCACCGGCGGCTTCGACCAGACGTTCCCGGTCTGGGTGTTCTCGATCCTGCGCCAGTCCGAGAACCTGCCGCTCGTGAACGCGGTCTCGACCGTGATCGCGTTGGCGCAGATCGTCGCCGTCTTCGGCGCCTGGCAGCTGATCAAGGCGCTGAGCCGGCGGCGCGGCGACGGCACCGGCGAGCTCACCGATCTCGTCGCCGGAGCGGTGCGCTGATGCGCGCCCGGCTACGGCCGCTCGCCTTCCTCGGCGCGCCGACCGCGCTCCTGGCCGCGTTCTTCCTCGCGCCGATGGTGGTGATGCTGGTGATCGCGCTCAACTACGGCGTCTTGAGCGGCAGCAGCGGCTGGACGCTGACCAACTTCACCGACGCGATCGGCGACCCGCTCTATCGCGACGTGGCCCTGACCACGTTCCAGATCGCGACCGCGGCGATGGTGATCCAGCTCGCGATCGCGATCCCGCTCGCCTACGTGCTCGCCTACCGTGCCGGGCGCTTCGAGCTCGGCCTGCTGCTCTTCCTCGTCCTCGCCGACGAGCTCAACCCGATGGTCCGCATCTACGCCTGGCGGATGCTGCTCGGGCGCGAGGGGCTGATCAACTCCGCCCTGCTCGAGGTCGGGTTGATCGACGCGCCGATCGACGCCCTGCTGTTCAGCAAGTTCGCCGTCATCGTCGTCCTCTCGACCAGCTACCTGACCTACACCGTGATCCCGATCTACGCCGCGATGAAGGCGATCGACCGCAACCTGTTCGAGGCCGCGCGCGACCTCGGTGCGGGCTGGTTCACGACCGCGCGCCGCGTCCTGCTGCCGCTGATCGCACCGGGGATCTTCGTCGCCCTGCTGCTCGTCTACATCCCCCTGTTCACCGATTTCGCGAGCCCGGCGCTGGTCGGGGGCACCGAGGGCTACATGCTCGGCAACGTCGTCAACGACCTGGTGCTGGAGAGCGGCGACCTGAACGGGGGGGCGGCGATGAGCATGCTGATGCTCGGCGCCTCGGCGCTGTTCGCGATCGTCGCCTACCGGCTGACGAAGATCAGGCAACTCGAATCGTGAGCGCGAACGGCACCGATTCCGCGACCTGGGACGTGGCGATCGTCGGCGGGGGCCACAACGGGCTCGTCGCCGCGTTCTATCTCGCCCGGTCGGGTCTGCGCACGATCGTGCTCGAGCGGCGGTCGATGGTCGGCGGATGCGCGGTCACGGAGGAGTTCGCGCCCGGCTTTCGGGCCTCGACCGGCGCCTATGTCCTGAGCATGCTGCGCGAGCCCGTGTGGCGCGACCTGCGCCTGGTCGAGCGCGGGATCGAGGTCGACGCGGCGGGGCCGAGCCTCAACCTGCAGGACGACGGCTCGGCGCTGCTGCTCGACGGCGACCTCGCCCGCACGCAGGAGGAGGTGCGGCGCTTCTCGCCCGCCGACGCCCGCCAGCTGCCGCCGTTCGAGGCCGAGCTCGGGCGGATCGCGGAGCTGATCACCCCGCTGATCGACACCACGCCGCCGGACCCCCGCAGGATGCGCCCGCGTGAGCTCGGCCGGCTGCTGCGCCTCGGCCGGATCGCAGCCCGCCACCGTGGCCGGATCGCCGACGCCCTCTATCTGTTCGGGACCTCGGCGACGCAGTACCTGCGCGAGTGGTTCAGCTCCGAGCAGGTGCTGGCGGCGCTCGGATGGCACGCGATCAACGACTCGACCGCGGGCCCGTCGACGCCGGGCACCGCCTACGTGCTCCTGCACGATCACGCCGCCGAGCAGGCCGGTGGCGGGATCCGCCAGTGGGGCTTCGTCCGCGGCGGCATCGGCCGGCTGCCGGCGGCGATGGCCGACGCCGCGCGGGAGGCCGGCGCGACCGTGCGTACCGAGGCGCCGGTCGAGCGAATCGTGGTCGAGGAGGGGCGGGCGACCGGGGTCGAGCTCGCCGGCGGCGAGGTGGTCGCGGCGCGGCGGGTGCTCTCGAACGCGGATCCGAAGACGACCCTGCTCAACCTCGTCGGCGAGAGCTCGCTTCCGCCACGGTTCGCGCGGGCGCTGACCGCCTACCGCTGCGAGGGCACGAGCGTGAAGATCAATCTCGCGGTCGACCAGCTGCCGATCGCGGCCGCGTTCGACGGCGAACGCGAGCGGCCCTACCATCGCGGGATCGTCGAGGTCAATCCCACGGTCGCGCAGATGGACGCGGCGCAGGCCGACGCGCGGGCCGGCCGTCCGGCCACCGACCCGCATATCGAGCTCTGCATCCCGACCGTCCACGATCCGTCGCTGGCCCCGGCGGGCCGACACGTGGTCACGATCGACGTCAACTCCCAGCCCTACACGCTCGCCGAGGGCTCGTGGGACGAGATCCGCGACCGGGTCGCCGACCGGGCGATCGCGAAGCTCGGCGAGCACTTCCCCAACCTCCCGTCCTCGATCCTCGAGCGCCAGGTGCTGGCGCCGCCCGACCTCGAGCGCCTGCTCGGGATCTGGGGCGGACACGCGTTGCATGGCGAGATGTCCTTCGACCAGCTCTTCAACCTGCGCCCGGTTCGCGGTTGGGGTGAGTACCGCACACCGATCCGCGATCTCTGGCTGTGCGGCGCAGGAACCCATCCGGGCGGCGGCGTCACCGGCGCCAACGGGCGCAACTGCGCGCGCGAGGTGCTGCGCGAGGCGGGCGCTCGCCGGAAGGCTCGGAGGCGATGAGCCCGCTGAATCCCCCCGAATGGGAGTCGATCGAGGCGCCGGCGATCCGAACCGAGCCGCCCGGCCCGCGCAGCCGCGAGGTGCTCGCGCGGATCGGACGCTCCGCCTATCCGGGCCTCTCCGAGGGCCTGGCGCCGCTGGCGCTCGCCTCGAAGCGCGCCTGGACGGTCACCGACGCCGACGACAACGTCTATCTCGACCTCGCCTCGGCATCCGCATCGGTGCCCCTGGGAGCCGGGCGCGAGGAGCTGACCGAGCCGGCCGTCGAGGCGCTGCGCCGGTTCGGCAACGAGGACAGCCATGCGCTCGCCTCCGCGCTCACAGCCGAGCTCGGCGAACGGCTGCTGGCGATCGCGCCCGCGAGCCTGACGCGGTTCGACATCGCCCTCAACGGCACCGAGGCGGTCGAGATCGCGATCAAGATGATGCGCCGGTCGAGCGGCCGGCCGATCGTGATCGGCTTTCACGGCTCCTACCACGGCGAGTCGACCGCGACCGCGGCGCTCGGGGCCGAGCACTCGGAGATCAGCCGCGGCCTGCGCGGGCTCGTGCCCGGGTTCGTCCACGCCCCCTACCCGAATCCGTACCGCTCGCCGCTTCGCGACCCGCTCCCCGGCGGCAGCGGCGACGCGACCGTCGATTACCTCCGCGACCACCTTCTCTTCCACGCCGTGGACCCGGGTGAGGTAGCCGGCGTGGTGATCGAGCCGGTGCTCGGCTCGGGCGGCTGCATCGCGCCACCGGACGCGTTCTGGCCGGCGCTGACCGAGCTCTGCGCCGAGCACGACTGGCTTCTGTGCGCGGACGAAGTGAAGACCGGCATGGGCCGCACGGGCGAGCTGCTCGCGGTCGAGCGCTGGGGAGTCGAACCGGACCTGATCTGCCTCGGCAAGGCGCTCGGGGGCGGGGTGATGCCGATCGGCGCCGTGCTCGGCTCCGAGCGCGCGATCGGCGGCTTCGCCGATGTCCCGACCGGCAGCACCTGGTCGTGGCTGCCGGCCTCCTGTGCCGCGGCGCTCGCGACGCTCGACTTCTACGACCGCGAGCCGGTGCTCGAGAACGTGCGCGAGCTCGAGCGGGTGGCCGCCGCGCGCCTCGCCGAGCTCGCCGGCCGGTTCGAGTCGATCGGCGACGTGCGCGCCGTCGGCTGCTTCCTCGCGATCGAGTTCGTCGCCGACCGCGCCGGCAAGCGTCGTGACACCGAGCTCCAGCACGCCGTCGCCGCCGAGCTCTGCAGCCGCGGTGTGCTCACCGACTCGAGCACCACCTCGCTCAACCTGCAGCCGTCGCTGGTGATGCCGCCCGCGGCGCTGGAGCGCGCGTTCGAGATCGTGGGCGAGGCGATCGAGGTCGTGCTCGCCGAGCGCCGACGATGACCGGGCTCGAGGAGGCGCTCGAGGCCGAGCTCGCGGCGATGGGCGAGTCCGGGACGCTGAAGCGGATCCCGGTGCTCGACTCGCCCCAGGGGCCGCTGATCGAGATCGAGGGCCGGGGCGAGGTGCTCTGCCTCTGCTCCAACGACTACCTCGGCCTCGCCAACGATCCGGCGGTCGTCGCCGCCGCCACCGAGGGCCTCGCCCGCTACGGAGCCGGGACCGCGTCGGTGCGGTTCATCTGCGGCACGTTCGCGCCCCACGTCGAGCTCGAGCGCGAGCTGGCCGAATTCGTCGCCACGCCGGCGGCGCTCACCTACGTCTCCTGCTGGAACGCCAACGCGGCGCTGCTCGACGCGCTCTGTGACCGCCCGACCGCGATCTTCTCCGACCGCCTCAACCACGCCTCGATCATCGACGGGATGCGGCTCGCGCGGCCCGCCCACAAGGCCGTCTACGAGCATGGGCAACCCGACGACCTGCGGCGAGCGCTGGCCGAGGCGCCGGAGGTCGAACGAGTTCTGATCGTCACCGACGGCGTCTTCAGCATGGAGGGCGACCTGGCGCCGATGCCCGAGCTCGCCGAGCTCGCGGCCGAGCACGGAGCGACCCTGATCGTCGACGATTCGCACGGGCTCGGGGTGATCGGCGAAACCGGGCGCGGCGTGCTCGAGCGCTACGGACTGCTCGGCCGCCCCGACATCGTGCTCACCGGAACGCTCGGCAAGGCCCTCGGCGGCGCCGCCGGCGGCTTCGTCGCCGGGGGCGCGGCGCTCTGTGCGGTGCTCGAGCAGCGCTCGCGCGCGCAGCTGTTCTCCAACGGCCTCCCGCCCGCCGTCGCCTGCAGCGCCCGGCAGGCGCTCCGCGAGCTGCGCGAGCGCCCGCGGCTGGTCGAGCGCCTGCGGCACAACAGCGAGGCGATGCGGTCGGCGATCGCCGCGCAGGGGCTCGAGCCACTCGCCGGTGAGAGCGCGATCGTGCCGATCATCGTCGGCGCCACCGCCGACGCGATCCGGGCCAGCGAGGTGCTGCTCGAGCGCGGCGTCTACGCGACCGGATTCGGCTACCCGGTGGTCCCGGAGGGCGCGGCGCGGGTCAGGGTCCAGGTCTCGGCGGCGCTCGAGCCCGAGCAGATCGAGCGCGCCGCGCGAGAGATCGGGGCCGTCGGCCGCGAGCTCGGGCTCGCCGAGCCGGGCACCTGAGGGTTGAGCCCGCGGTCGCTTTCGCGATACTGGGCGCGATGACCACCAACGTCGAGCGCTACCGCGAGGCCCTCGAGGCCTGGAACCGCCGCGACCTGGTCTCGATCCTCGAGCTGGCGTCCCCGGACCTCGAGTTCCACACCGCGCAGCTCTTCCCCGGGATCAAGCCGATCTACCGCGGCCGCGACGGGTTGGTCGAGTTCTGGACCACGTTCATCGAGGAGCCCTGGGCGCTGTTTCGCCTCGACATCGACGAGCTGCACGCCGCCGAGGACGACCGCGTGCTCGCCCTGCTCACCTTCACCGGCACCGGAGCGCGACTCGGGGGCCGAGGTCACGACCCGCTACGCGCACCTCGCGACCCTGCGGGGCGACGAGGTGACCCGGATCGACGGGTACGCCGACTGGGACGAGGCGCGCCGCGCCGCCGGGCTCGCCGAGCCCGGCTGATGGCCGACCCGCTCGAGCTGCGGGCGGAGCTCGACGACGCGCTCGAGCTCGCCGCGAGCGAGGCGCGCGCCTACCTCGAGGCGTTGCCGCGCGAGCCGGTGCTCCGCCCGGGCGCGGCCGAGGCGCTCGAGGGCTGGGAGGGCGAGCTGCCCGAGGACGGCGACGGCGCGCTGGCGGCGCTCGGCGAGCTCAGCGCCCGAGCGCGCGAGAGCGCCACCCGCTCGAGCGGGCCCCGGTTCTTTCACTTCGTGATCGGTGGCGGCACCCCGGCGGCGCTGGGCGCCGACTGGCTCACCTCGGCCTACGACCAGAACGGCTACGCCTGGGCGTCTTCGCCGCTCGCCGTTCACCTCGAGCGGGTCGCGACCCGCTGGCTCGCGGAGCTGTTCGAGCTCGGCGACGCGTTCGCCGGCACCCTGGTCACCGGCGCGACGGCGGCGAACCTGACCGGGCTCGCGGCGGCGCGTAACTGGTATGGCGAGCGCCACGGGGCCGACGTCGACGCGGCCGGGCTCGCCGGGCTCCCGGCGCCGACCGTGCTCTCGAGCGGCTATCTGCACCCGAGTGCCGTCCAGGCGCTGGCGATGCTCGGCATCGGCCGCGACTCGGCCCGGCGGCTGACCGCCGACGACAGCGGCCGCCTCGACCTCGCGGCGCTGGAGCGCGAGCTCGCCGCCGCCGAGCACCCGATCGTGATCGCGAACGCGGGCGAGGTCAACGCCGGTGAGTTCGACCCGATCGCGGAGGTGGCCGAGCTCGCCCGCGCGCACGGCGCCTGGCTGCACGTCGACGGCGCCTTCGGGCTCTTCGCCCGCGTCGCGCCGGAGAGCCGCGAGCTCGTCGCCGGGGTCGAGCTCGCGGACTCGATCGCCGCCGACGCCCACAAGTGGCTCAACGTCCCGTATGACTGCGGGTTCGCGTTCGTGCGCGAGCCGGCGCGGCTGGCGGCGGCCTTCAACGTCGGCGCGCCCTACCTGCCGGCTCCCGACGACCCGCGGCCGAACTTCGGCTTCCTCACTCCGGAGAACTCGCGCCGAGCCCGCGCGCTCTCGGTCTGGGCGACGCTGCGCGCGTACGGGCGTCAGGGTTACCGGGCGATGGTCGAGCGCCACCTGGCGCTGGCGCGCCGGCTCGCCGCTCGCGTCGACGCCGAGGACGAGCTCGAGCGACTGGCGGAGGTGAAGCTCAACATCGTCTGCTTTCGCGCCCGCCCCGAGGGCGTCGCCGAGGACGACCTCGACCGCCTCAACGCCGAGCTCGGCGCGGCGCTGCTCGCCGACGGGCGCGTCTTCTGCGGGACGACGACCTACCGCGGGCGGACCGCGTTTCGCCCGGCGATCGTCAACTGGCAGACGACCGAGCCCGACGTCGACGCGCTCGTCGACGTGGTGCTCGAGCTGCTCGCCGAGCGACGCTAGCCGATGCTCCAGCACGTCTCGCTCGAGATCGCGCCCGCCGAGGCCGATGCCGCGATCGGCTTCTGGGAGCTGCTCGGGTTCGCACGGGTCGAGGCGCCGGAGGCGCTCGGCGGCTACGTCACCTGGGTCGAGCGCGAGGGAACCCAGATCCACCTGATCCACACCGATCAGGCGATCGTCCCGGTGCTCGGCCACGCCGCGGTCGTGGTCGCCGACTTCGACGCCGCGCTCCGGCGCCTGAGTGAGGCCGGCCACGAGGTGATCGAGGCGCGCGAGCTCTGGGGCGCGCGGCGGGCGTTCGCCATCGCTCCCGGCGGTCACCGGGTCGAGCTGATGGCATCGCCGCCACCGACCGGCTGAGCCGAGCTCGAGCTCGCGCCGCGAGCGACGCGCGTATGCTCGGCCGATGCCGAGCTTCGAGACCGTGCGGGTGGCGGCGGCGCAGGCGACCCCGGTGATCCTCGACGCCGAGGCGAGCGTCGACAAGGCCTGCGATCTGCTCGCCGACGCCGCCGCGGACGGCGCCCAGCTCGTCGTCCTGCCGGAGGCCTTCGTCCCGCTCTACCCGAGCGGGGCCTGGGCGCACGATGCGGGCTCGTTCGACGGCTGGGGCGAGCTCTGGGAGCGACTCTGGGAGAACTCGGTCGACGTCCCGGGGCCGCTGGTCGAGCGGCTCTCCGAGCGTTGTCGCGAGCTCGACGTCCACTGCGCGATCGGGGTCAACGAGCGTGAGTCCGAACGGCCCGGCTCGATCTACAACACGCTCCTGCTGCTCGGCCCCGACGGGGTCCTGCACAAGCACCGCAAGCTGATGCCGACGATGCACGAGCGCCTCTTTCACGGCGTCGGTCGCGGCGACGACCTCGAGGTCACCGAGACGCCGATCGGGCGCGTCGGCGGCCTGATCTGCTGGGAGAACCGGATGCCGCTCGCGCGCTACGCGCTCTATCGCGGCGGCCCTCAGATCTGGGTCGCGCCGACCGCCGACGACACCGACGGATGGCTCGCATCGATGCGCCACATCGCGATCGAGTCCGGCGCCTACGTCGTCTCCGCGCCGCAGTACATCCCGGCGTCCGCGTTTCCGGATGACTTCCCCGCCCCGCTGCCCGAGGGCAAGGACGTGTTCGGCCGCGGCGGAGCGGCGATCTGCGCGCCCGGCGGCGGCGAGGTGATCGCCGGTCCGCTGTATGACGCCGAGGGGATCGTCGTCGCCGACTGCGACCTGCGCGCGGCGCTGCGGACGAAGCGCGCCTTCGACGTCGCCGGCCACTACAGCCGCGAGGAGGTCCTGCTCGGCGAGCCGGCTCCCGAGGGCGAGCCGGACGGCGACTCGAGCCGCCGGGTCCACTCCTAGACTGGCCGCCGATGCGCTACCCGGTCGAATCGTTCACCGCTGACGAGCGGGCCCTGCTCACCCCCCACTTCACCAACCTCGACCGTCCGGTGTTCGGGCTCGTCAACCTGCCCGAGACGATCAAGGGCGCCCTGTTCGCGCGCTACTCGCGCTATCCGGGGACCCTGCGCCGGCTCTTCCTCGAGGAGTTCGCGGCCGATGTGCCGGAGACCGGTCGCCCCTTCGACGGCGCCGAGGGCGAGCGCGCCGCGGGGCTGTATGAGCGCATATTCATCGGCTATGGCGACGACTCGATCGCCCAGGTCGGCGGCGCCCACGTCGCCTGCGAGTGGGTCTCGAACGTGCTCACCAAGGTGCTCCAGCGCGGGCGGCTGGCCGCCTACCTCGAGCAGTCGACCCGCTACATCCCCTACGACCGGCCGATCGAGGAGACCGGCGGCTATCGCTACTACTCCGACGCCGAGCTCGGACCCGCCTACGCGGAGGCGATGGACGAGCTGTTCGCGATCTACTCCCAGAGCCTGGAGACCGTCAGCGCCTGGACGGCGGAGCGCTGGCCGCGCACCGACGGCCAGCCCGAAGGCGCCTGGCGCAGCTCGGTGCGGGCGAAGGCGCTCGACCTGCTGCGCGGCCTGCTGCCCGCGTCGACCCTGAGCCACGTCGGGATCTACGCCTCCGGCCAGGCGTACGAGGGGCTGCTGCTGCGGCTCGCCGCCTCGCCGCTGCCCGAGGCGCGCGCGTTCGGCGAAATGCTGCTCGCGGAGCTGCAGCGGATGATGCCGAGCTTCGTCGCCCGGGTCGAGCGGCCGGACCGCGGCGGCGACTGGATCGCCCACCTGCGCGAGCGCCGCGAGGCGACCGAACGCGCGGTCGCGCGGCTTGGGCTCGACCGCCGCGGCGGCGACGACATCCCCTCGGTCGAGCTCGTCCACGTCGACGGCAGCGAGGACGACCTGCTGTGCGCCTCGCTATACGAGTCGGCCGGCGCACCGGAGGCCGAGATCCGCCACCGGATCGGCGCCCTGGACCCGATCGAGCGCGCGGAGCTGATCGGCGCCCTCGCGGGTGAGCGGCGAAACCGCCGCCACCGCCCCGGGCGCGGCTGGGAGGCGGTTCGCTACCGGTTCGAGATCGTCTCCGACTACGGCGGCTTTCGCGACCTCCAGCGCCACCGGATCCTCACCTGCCAGTGGCAGCGGCTCGGCCCCGACCTAGGTGCCGGCGTTCCCGACGAGGTCCGCGAGGCGGGTGCCGGGAGCGAGTACGAGCGCGCGCTCGAGCTCTCCGAGCGCGAGTTCGACCGGCTCGAGGCCGCCGGACTGGCCGAGGCGGCGCCCTACGCGCTCTGCCTCGGCTTCCGGATCCGCTACGTGCTCGACCTCAACGCGCGCGAGGCGATGCACCTGTGCGAGCTGCGCTCCGGGCGCGAGGGCCACCCCACCTACCGCGCCGTCGCCCAGGCGATGCACGAGCGGATCGCCGCCGTGCACCCGGCGATCGCCGGCGCGATGCGCCACGTCGACTCCTCGACCGAGCCGCGCCTGGAGCGGATCCTGAGCGAGATCCGCACTCACCGCAAGCGGGTCGCGGCGGCGCAGTCGGCCGACGCCCCGCCCGGCGTCAGCACGCTCGGTTAGAGCTTTAGACCCCGCGCTTGATCTCGCAGCCGCGCGCGACGTCGCGCCCGCCGCCGCCGACGCAGGTGTCGCGCCCGGGACCGCCGACGAGCCGGTCGCGGCCGCCGCCGCCGCGCAGCACGTCGGAGCCCGCAGCGCCGGCGAGCCGGTCGCGGCCGCCGCCGCCGCAGGCGGCGTCGGCGTCGGCGGACCCCGCCGCCCGGTCGTCGCCGCCCTTGAGCTTGAACGTGTCGCGCCCGGAGCCGCCGCTGAAGTCGTCGTCGCCGGGACCGCCGAGGCTGGTGACCTCGCGACGGGCGCAGCGGATCACCGGCCCGGAGGCGTCGCCGTAGAGCTGCGCGGCGACGCTGCCGAAGTAGGGGCCGTAGAGGTGGTTGCCGTCGTTGGCGTAGCCGTAGCTGGTGACGCCGTTGACGATCCCGCCGGCGACCCAGCCGCCGCCGCTCGAGCCACCGGTCATGTCGCAGTCGATCTCGAGCGTCTCGGGGCCGTTGCCGGGCGGGTTGTCGCTGCCGGTGATCGGTGACTCGCAGCTGTGCAGGCGCTGGCCGTCGAAGTCGAACCGCGGCGGCAGCGAGGCGGGGTTTGGAATCGCCGGATAGCCGAAGGCGGTCACGTCCTGGCTCCGCGAGCGGTTGAAGGCGATCCCGCGGGCGCCGAGCACGTCCTCGATCCCGCGCCCCTGGGCGTCGCGGGCGAGCCGGGCGGCGCCGAGATCGACGCGGATGTCGACGTCGTCGCTCCAGCCCTGGGTCGTGAACAGCTCGCGCGCCGGCCAGCTGCCGAACGGGCGCTCGCCGTTGCGGTAACCGGGAATGAAGGTCCAGTGGCTCGCGAACCCGCCGCCGAACTCGGGGTCGTTGACGCAGTGCCCGGCCGTCCACGCGAGCGCGTGCGAGTTCGAGCTCACCACGGTCCCCGAGCAGACGTAGTCGCCGGGCTGGCTGCCGCCCTCGATCGTGAAGAAGACCTTGCCGTGCACGCGACGCGGAAACGACGTGTTCTCGGCGCTGACGTCGACGGCGTCGCGGCGCGCCGGAACCGCGGTCGGCGCCGTCGAACGGTTGGCGGCGGGGGCCTTCACGCGGGCGAGCTCGCCGCGGCGATCGAGCTCGAGCCCGGCGGGAACGGCGGCGAGCATCCGGCGCTCGGTCCAGTAGGAGCGCACCGCCGCGGGATCGGCGCGCACGACCTTCGACGTCGCGGCGCTCGGCGACGGCGCCTCGGCGGCGCCCGCGGGCCCGGCGGCGCCAGCGGCGAGCAGGGCCGCGAGCACGGCCACCGTCGCCGTCGCCCACCCGCGTTCGCGTGCTCTGCCCCGCCGGATCGAGCTCACGACCCGAAGACTAGAGGCTCGGATCGGTGCGCTCGCCGGGCTCCCGGTCGCGACCGACGACGAGCAGGACCCAGGCCGGGAGCACGACGGTGGCGATCAGCGCAAGCGAGTTGGCGATCGCGTCGGCGCTCGAATAGGGCTCGAGGTTGAGCAGGTGATAGGCGGTGTGCGGGACCGAGAAGGCGAGGAACGATCCCGCCGCGACCAGGACCAGGCGGCGCTCGAGCGTCCACGCGGCCGCGGCGAGGACGATGCCGGTGGCGACGAAGAGTCCGCCGACGTCGCGGACCAGGTGTTCGGAGTAGGCGGGCAGCGCCTCGACCCAGCCGCGGCCGAACGGGAACTCGTCGTAGAAGGCGCGCGGGAAGCCGAGCGCCCAGACCCCGTCGACGAGCTGGACCGCGGCCAGTCCCGCGAGCACGACCCGGACCGCGGTCCGATGCCGCATCTACGCGGTGGTCGCCGGCGCGCCGCGGCCCGCGAGCAGGGGCTCGACCCAACCGGTCAGCGGCTCGATCGCAAGCCCGATGTCGTCGAGGAAGAGCTGGTGTCCGGCGTCCTCGATCTCGAGGTACTCGGCACGCGGCGGCCGCGCGCGCTCGAGCGAGCGGCGGGTGAACCGGGGGCTGACCATCGCGTCGGCGGCGCCGATCACGACCAGGACCGGCACCTGCACCTGCTCCCAGGCGATCGCCGGCTCGAAGCCGATGTAGCTCGCCGCCGAGCGCGCGCTGACGCGGAAGTTGAACAGGCGATCGACCTGCTCGTCGAAGTAGCGGCGGGTCTCGGGGTCGAGCGCGACGTTGTCGTAGTCGGCGATCTGGCGAACCGGGATCGGCGCGTAGGGGGCGACCTTTGCCAGCGCCCGCATGATCGGGGCCTTGCGCCTGAAAGAGGGGTCGTGGTGGACGTCGGGATGGCCGATGCAGTGGCAGATCGCGGCGTCGAGGTCGGGCTCGCGGGTGAGCAGGTACCAGGTCATGATCCCGCCCAGCGAGTCGCCGACGACGACCACCGGGCCGCTCGAGCGGCGGCGCGCGAGCGCGATCGCGAGCTCGATCAGGCCGAGATCGGACTCGAGCGGGGCGTCGCCGCGACGGCCCTCGGAGAGCCCGTGGCCCTGGCGGTCGAGCACGAGCGCGTTGTGACCGCGAGCGGTGAGCGCGGTCGCGAGCGCGAGCTGGCGCCGCGAGTGGTCGCCGAGCCCGGGGACGATCACGAACGTGGCCGCGGCGGGGTCGACGTCGTGGCGCTCGAGGTGGATCGTGAGCCCGCGATAGGGCACCCAATCGTGCTCGAGCCGCTCGAGCTCGCGCTCGAGGTCGAGCGCCGCGAGCGCGGGGTTGCGCGCGCGAGCCTCGAGGATGAGCCCGGTCGGGATCTCCAGCATCCGCTCGGCGAGCTCCTTCGAGGGCGGCTCGTCGCGATAGCGCAGCCGCCGTCCACGCTGTGCGTCGGCGATCAGCTCGGCGCTCATCGGCGGCGCTTGCGCTTGCGCTTGCGTGCCCGGTCGCGGCGGGCGGAGTGGTCGGGGGCCGGCTCGTCCTCGCCGCCGAAGACCTCGGTCGCGTCGCCCTCGACGGCCTCCTCGGACGCGGGCTCGGCCGGTTCCTCGCCCGGGCGCAGCCACGGGATCGGCTCGCCGGCCTCCCACGCCGGCGGCGCCCCCCGCGGCACGCGGTCGAGGAAGACGAGCCCGAGCCAACCCATCCAGAGCGAGATCGCGAGCAGGGCGATCTGCGGGGCGATCAGGATCAGCGACGCACCGAGAGCCATGCCGAAGGTGGCGAAGAAGCGGGTCAGCAGCCCGACCCGCATCGCCTGCAGCGGGATGTAGATCATCGCCACGAGCAGGCCGAGGACCGCCGGGAAGTAGAGGCTGCCGCCGATCTGGGTCAGGGTCGAGTCGTCGGCGACGTCCTCGAGCAGGGTGTAGACGTCGCCACCGGCGCTCGCCTGGCTGACGAAGTCGGTCGAGATCTGTGCCTGCGAGAAGCCCGAGATCACGAGCTGCACCGCCATCAGCAGCGGCCCGATGAAGACGAAGCCGATCATCGCCGGGCTGACCCGGTCGCTGCGGGCCTGCGCGGCCTTGAACAGGTTCAGCAGCGGGATGCAGAAGAGCGCCGCGCCGAGCCCGCTGAGGATGGCGGCGAACTGGAGCAGGGTCGAGTTCTCGGCCGCGACCCGTACCTGCTCGGTCGGCAGCCCGCTGGCCGCGATCCGCGAGCTGACCAGGAACAGGGCGACGATGTAGAGCGGCCCGGCGGCGAGCGCGAGCAGGCCCGCCGGGCGCGCCCAGCGACGCTCGCGCTCGAGGGTCTCGCGGCGGCCCATGGTGGGTTAGATGATTGATTCCACGGGCTCGCGCGCGCGGGGGCGCGCGGGACCGAGTCGGGCGTGGCCGGCGGGCGAAGCGCATGCCGGTGGGCATGTGCGAGTCCCGACGGGCGCGATTCGGCGACGGTAGCCGTGCGTCATCCGCGGGCGTGATGTCGTGGGATCGCTCATCTCAGTCGGCGAGCTCGCCCGCGGCGCCCCGCGGCTGCGGGCGCCCGGAGCCCGGGCCGAGCTCGATCGCCTCGGAGGGCGGGCGGACGGGGATGTAGTCGTCAGCCGGCCCGACGACCTTCGAGATCCGGTCGCCGGCGGCGAGGACGAGGTCGAGCACCGGCGCCGCGAGGCCGATCAGGCCCTCGATCCGGCTGCGGCGCAGCTGCTGCTGTGGCGTCGACGGCGACAAGTGCGTGGGAGGCTAGACGGCGAGCGCCGGAGCCGGGTCGCCGCTCACTTCGCTAGCCACGCTCGTGGAAGAAGAAGCCGGGAAGCGCGCCCTCAATCACCTCTTGGGTCATCCGCTGGGCGACCTCGAGGTCGCCGGTGCGCACGGCGATGTCGTCGAGGGTGACGATCCCGACCAGCGCCGTGCCCTCGACCACCGGCAGCCGCCGGATCCGGTGCTGGACCATCAACGCCGCGGCCTCCTCGAGATGCATCTCCGGATCGCCGGTGACCAACGGGCGGGAGGCGTGCTCGGAGATCGGTTCCGAGGGCGAGCGCTCCTCGGCGAGCGCGCGAACGGCGAGGTCGCGATCGGTGATCATCGCCACCGGCTCGCCGCCGGCGTCGCAGACGACCACCGAGCCGACCGCGTGGTCGCGCATCAGCTGCGCGACGCCGAGCAGGTCGGCCTCGGGCCCGGCGGTGACCACGCCGGCGGTCATCAGCTCACGCAGCTGCATGGGGGAACGATATATCGCGGCGACTAATCTTCTCCGCCCTTGGCCCGCTCGCCCACAGACGACGACTCGCCCGCGAGCCGGATCGCCGTCTACGGGGCGACCGGCTACACCGGCCGGCTGGTCGCCGCCGAGCTCGCGCGCCGGGGCGCCGACTTCGTCCTCGCCGGGCGCAGCGCGTCAAAGCTGGAGATCGTCGCCGAGGACGTCGGCGGGGCGCCAACCACAGCGGTGGAGCTGGCCGACGCCGCCGGGCTGCGGGCCCTGCTCGAGCCCTGCGCCGCGGTGATCTCCTGCGCAGGCCCGTTCGTCGACCACGGCGAGCCGGTGGTGCGGGCGGCGATCGAGGCGTCCACCGACTACCTCGACACGACCGGCGAGCAGCCATTCATGCGGCGGGTGTTCGACGACCACGGGCCACGTGCCGAGGCGGCCGGGGTCGCGCTCGTTCCCGCGTTCGGCTTCGACTACGTCCCCGGCGACATGATCGCCGCGCTGACCGCGGACGGCATCGGTCCGCTCTCCGAGCTCGTCCTCGCCTACTGCCCGCGCGGTTTCGGGCCCTCGCGAGGTACGGCGCGCTCGGCGATCGGAATGCTCGCCGGCGGCGACGTCGAGTGGCGCGACGGCGCCCTGCGCCCTGCGCCCCAGGGCGTCTCCAGGGGGCGGTTCGAGTTCCCGGCGCCGATCGGCTCGCAGCGGATGATCCGCTACCCCGCCGGCGAGCACCTGACCGTCCCGCGCCACGTCGAGACCAAGCGGGTGCGGACGCTGCTCGCCGCGAGCGCGGTCGCGCCCGAGCGGCTGACGGTCCTCGCCGGCCTCGCCGGACCGCTGCAGCTGCTGCTGCGGACCCCGGCTCGGCGGGCGCTCGAGGTCGCGGTCGCGCGCCTGCCCGAGGGACCGAGCGTCGCCAGGCGCCGCCGGGCGACGTTCACGATCGTCTGCGAGGCGCGCGGCGCGGCCGGGTCGCGGCGCGGCGTGGTCAGCGGCAGCGACGTCTACGGCCTCACCGCCGTGATCGCGGTCGAGGGCGCGCTGCGCCTCGCCGCGGGGACCGGCCCGAGCGGGGCGCTGGCCCCGTCGCAGGCGTTCGAGCCGGGAGGCTTCCTCGACTCGCTCGACCGCGCCGGGGTCGCCTGGGAGGTCGAGCGAGGATGAGCGCGCCGGGGAGCTGCCCACTCTGCGGCCAGCCGCTCTACGGCTGGATCTCGCTGCCGGCGACCGGCGGGCGAACCGGGATCGGGATGCCGGTCGAGCCCGGGAGCCCGGAGCGGGTGATCGACCGCTGCGAGGAGTGCGGGCTGGCGCTCGAGCGCGGGCTCGAGGTCGACCTGGAGGCGGAGTGGGCCGCCGTCTGCCATGCGCGCGAGGACGGCTCGCGCGCGGTCTCGATCCCGAACCGCGCCAGCCTCCAGGCGGCAATCGGGGTCGAGGGCTGGGCGGGAATCGACCTCTACCCCGGAAGCCTGCTGCTGACCCCTCGCAGCCTCGAGCTGCTCGCGAGCCGAAACGGCGACACGCTCGAGCCGATCGCCTGGCCCCCGGTCGGGCGCACGCAGGCATGGATGCTGGGGACCCTGCTCAACGGGCTCACCTTCCACACCAACTTCGCTCGCGAGGTACGGGCCGGGCGACTGCGCCCGGCGTCCGCGCGCAGTCGCTTCGCCTTCTTCGCCGACGCGCTCGTGACCGTGCTCGGCGCGCCCCTGGTCGCGCTCGCCTCGTTCCCGCTCGAGCTCGTCGCGGCGCTCGCGCGACGCGGCGGGGAGATGTTCGCCCGCGTCCGGACGACCGGCGGCGCCGCGGACGGCCGCTAGACGTTCGAGCGCCAGAGGCGCTTGAACACCGGCAATGCGAGCGCCCGCGGCGAGTGCTGGCCGGCGAGCGCGCCACCGCGGTTGACGAGCCCGGGGACGACCACGCGCCGGCCCTTGGCGGCGCCCTCGACCCCGGCCCGCGCGACCGATTCGACCGAGGTCCAGAACGCCTCCGGGAGCCGTTCCTCGGCGCTCTCGATCCCGGCGGCGTCGGTGAACTCCGTCTTCGTCGGCCCCGGGCAGAGCGCGGTCACCGTGACCCCGACCGGCTTCAGCTCCTGGTGGGTGGCCTCGCTGAGGCTGAGCACGAACGCCTTCGTCGCCGCGTAGGTGGCGGTGCCGGGGAGGGGCTGGAAGGAGGCGGTCGAGGCGACGTTGATGACCGCGCCGCGCCGCCGCTCGACCATCGCCGGGGTGAACCGGGCCTGGAGGTCGAGCAGCGCCTCGCAGTTGAGGCGCACCATCGAGGTGACTCGCTCGCGGTCGGTCTCGTTCAGGTAGCCGTTGTCGCCGAAGCCGGCGTTGTTGACGAGGATCTCGACCGTGAGCCCGCGGGCTTCGAGCTCGCTCGCGAGCCGGTCGCGCTCGCCGTCCTCGCCGAGGTCGGCGGCGATCACCTCGGCGCGGATCCCGTGTGCCTCGGCGAGGTTGGCCGCGAGCTCGGTCAGGCGCTCCTCGCGACGGGCGACGAGGGTCACCCCGTGGCCGCGAGCGGCGAGCTCGCGCGCGATCTCGGCGCCGATGCCCGAGGAGGCGCCGGTGATCAGCGCGGTCGAGCTGTCGGCGGGCGGTGGCAGGGCCATCGCCGCAGGCTAGCGCCGCGGCCGCGGGCGCGAGCCGGGGATCGCCGCCGTCTATAGTCGAAGTCGTGGAAGGCAGCGACCCGTTCGGCGTGTTCGGCGACCCCGACGAGCTGCGTGCGCGGCTCGCGGAGATGGCCGAGCAGATGCAGGGCGCGCAGCGCGTCGCCTGGGCCGACAACGCGATCAAGCTCGCCGTCGACATGACCGTCGCCTCGATCGCACGGCTCGAGCTCGAGGGCTCGAGCGACGACCAGGCGATGCAGGTCCGCAACGCGATCCGGATCGTCTTCCCCGAAGCGGTGACGCTCGTGCGCGAGGCGCGCGAGGGCCTTTCCTGAGCCGGCACCGAGTCGGCACCCTGACCGCACCCGCCGCGAGCCGATCGCGCCTAGCGTCGCAGCGATGCGAATCGGTGCGCAGTCCGGTGCGGCGACGGTCGAGCATGCCGGCCTCTCGCTGCTCGTCGCGCTGATCGCGACCGCCGCCGTCGCCGCGGTCGCCGCCGGACCGCAGGAGAGCGCCCGCGAGCTCGGCTCGACCCTGGCCCGCAAGCTGCGCTGCGCCGCCGTCGGCCCGGGCCCGTGCTGGCGCGATCCGCTGACCGAGGCCTACGGGCGCGCGGTCGGCGGCGCGGTGCGGGCGCTGGCGCCGCAGCCGGTGGCGCGGCGAGGGCCGTCCGGCGCCCCGCTGCTCCCGGTCGACTTTCGCCGCTGCCGCTCGGCCGGATGCGCGGCGCCCGGTCCGCGCTACGGGCTCACCGCGTCGAACCGGCGCGTGAGCGCCTTCGTCTCCGTCGTCGAGCGAGGCGACGCGACCGCGGGGATCGAGATCAGCTACTGGCTCTACCGGCCGACCCTGGGCTGGGAGCGGATCGTGCGCCGGGCAAGCGCGGACGAGGTCGATCGACTGGCGCCGACGGCGCTGCTCGAGCGCAGCGTCCCGGTGCTGGTTGCGCTCGAGACGCTGGGCGGGCGCAACCAGTACGAGTTCGCCGCCGGTGAGGAGCCGCCCTGGCGATGGCGGATCGAGTCGGTCTATCCCTGAGCCCGCGCGCGCCTACCAGCGGGCGTCGTGGTGCTCCATCACGCCAAGGGCGCGCTCGAGCGTGACCCCGCCCGGCAGCGTGCCGGTGAAGGTCCCGAACGGCTGGCGGTATGAGTAGGAGACGAGCGCCCGGCTCTCCTCGTGGCGGCGCTCGCACTCGCCGCTGAACTCGAGCCGGCCGCCGTCGAGCTCGATCGCCTCGAGGCCCTCGAAGCGCACCGGGGCGGGCTCGCTTGCGACTCCGTCGATCCAGATCGAGCGCTCGGAGCGCTGCGGCGGGTCGTTGATGCCGCTGACCAGGTTCCAGCCCAGCGCCCGCCCGTCGGTGCTGGTGCCGATCCCGGCCGACCAGTCCCAGACCGTGTGCCGCGGGTGATAGCCGCAGGACTCGTCCTCGATCCCGCGCGCGTCGGTGCGGATCCGCCGCCCGCCGATGCGCACGTCGCAGCGCACGTCGACCACCCGCTTGCGGGTCCAGGTGTAGCCGCCTCCGTCGTCGCCGGTCGCCGAGACGGCCTCGACCCAGTCCGACTCGCCGACGTGAAGGAAGCCGCGCACCTGCTCGGAGCCCTCGTGCGCGGCCGCCTCGATCCGCACCCGGGCGCCCTCGCCCTCGGGCGCCCAGTCGAGGCGGCCGGTCTCGACCTCGCGGTCGGGCTCGGTCCAGACCTCGCCGCGAGCGCCGGGCATCAGCGTCCTCGTGCGCTCATGCAGCTCGCCGGCGTCGCGCTCCCAGATCGCCCAGAAGGTCTGCCCCAGCGGGCCGACCCCGACCCGGGCGGCACAGAGCATGAGCTCGTCCGAGAACGCCCCCAGATAGCGCCACTGCTTGCGCCAGCTCCCCTGGCGGCGCAGGCGCACCTTGCGCGGAGGCAACGGGAGCTCGGGCCGTCCCGGACCAGGCCCGCGCCAGGGAAGACCGGCGCTCATTCGATCGTGCAGACCGGGTCGCCGGAGTCGATCGAGGCGCCCTCGGTGACGTTGAGCTCGGTCACCTTGCCGGCTCGGTGGGCGGTGATCTCGTTCTCCATCTTCATCGCCTCGATCACGCAGATCAGCGTCCCCTCCTCGACCTCGGCCCCCTGCTCGACCGCGACCTTGAACACCGACCCCTGCAGCGGCGAGGTCAGCTGCGGACCACCGCCGCCGCCGCCGGAACCGCCGCCGGAGCGCTCACGCTTCGGCGGGCGGCGCATGCCCTGGGCGGCGCCCGCCGGAGCCGCGGCGCCGATCACCTTGACGCGGTGCAACCTCCCGTCGACCTCGACGGAGTAGGTCCGCTCCTCGGGGGCCCGTCCTTCTTCCGACCCTGACGCGCCCGGACGCGAAGCGGAGGACGCGTCAGGCAGTTGTTCCAGTTGCTTCAGCCACTTCTTGTCCTCGGTCAGGTCGCGGCAGGTCTCGCCGTTGGCCCACTGCTCGGTGGCGAGGATCGCGCGATGGAACGGGATCAGCGTCTGCAGGGGCTCGATCTCGTACTCGGAGAGTGCGCGCAGCATCCGCCGCGTCGCGTGCGCGCGGTCGACGTCCCAGACGATCAGCTTCGCGACCATCGGGTCGTAGAGCGGGGTCACCTCGGAGCCTGCCTCGAGCCCGGAATCGACCCGCACCCCCGGCCCGGCCGGCTCGATGTAGTGGTCGATCCTCCCGGGAGCCGGGGCGAAGTTCTTGTGCGCCGCCTCGGCGTTGATCCGGCACTCGATCGCGTGCCCGCGCAGCTCGACCTCCTCCTGGGCGACCGAGAGCTCGTCGCCGGCGGCGATCAGGACCTGCTCGCGGACGATGTCGATCCCGGTGACCATCTCGGTGACGCAGTGCTCGACCTGGACCCGGGTGTTCATCTCGAGGAAGAAGTAGTCCTCGCCTACCTGCATTCCCTCGACCGTGCCGGCGCCGCGATAGTCGACCGCGCGCGCGGCATTGGTCGCGATCTCGCCGATCCGCTCGCGCATCTCGGCGTCGACGTGCGGGCCGGGGGCCTCCTCGATCAGCTTCTGGTGACGGCGCTGGATCGAGCAGTCGCGCTCGCCGAGGTGGATCACGTTGCCGTGCGAGTCGGCGAGCACCTGGACCTCGACGTGGCGCGGGTCCTCTAGGTACCGCTCGAGGTAGACGCGGTCGTCGGAGAAGAACTTCTCGCCCTCCCGAGCCGCGCCCTCGAACGCCTCCGCGAGCTCCTCCTCGCTCGCGGCGACGCGAAAGCCCTTGCCGCCGCCGCCGCCCGCCGCCTTGCAGGCGACCGGGTAGCCGATCTCGGCCGCCGTCGCGCGCGCCGCGTCGACGTCGGGCGAGGGATCGGTCGCGCCGGGGACGATCGGGACGCCGGCCTCCTGCATGATCTCGCGGGCACGGGTCTTGGAGCCCATCGCCTCGATCGCGCTCGCCGGCGGGCCGATGAAGACCACGCCCGCCTCCTCGCAGGCACGGGCGAACTCGGCGTTCTCGGCGAGGAAGCCATACCCCGGATGGATCGCCTGCGCCCCGGCTTGCGCGGCGACGTCGAGGATCTTGGCGATGTTCAGGTAGCTCTCCGCCGGGACCGGAGGACCGAGCAGAAACGCCTCGTCGGCCTCGCGCACGTGCGGAGTCTCGCGGTCGGCCTCGCTGTAGACGGCGACCGAGGCGATGCCCAGCTCCTGCAGCGCGCGGAGCACCCGGATCGCGATCTCGCCGCGATTCGCGACCAGGACCTTCTCGAACATAGGCGGGGCAGAATAATCGCCGCGTTTGCGTGACCGCGTTCACGGGTAACCTTTACATCAGCCGGTGTAACATCGTCCAATGACACCGAGCGAAGGAGCGACGCGGATGAACGCCACCGACAGCACCCCCGCCGGCGGCGCCGAGATCGGCGAGGTGATCCTCGCCACCGGCGGCGCCCTGCTCGCCACCCTGGTGCTCCTCTACCTCGCCTGGGCGCACCGCAGCGGACGTTCGAACTTCCTGCGCCGGGCCTCGGAGCTCGCCGCGCGGGACACCGGCTTCGCGCCCTGGGCCGCCCTGCCCTCGATGCTCGCGGCCGGCTCGCTGCTGGTCGCCGCGCTCGGCATGTACTGGGACATCTCGCTGCACATCGACGACGGCCGCGACGCGGGTCCGCTCGCCAACCCGGCCCACTACCTGATCCTGTTCGGGCTCTTCGGCATCTTCGCCGCCGGCCTGCTGGCGATCGTCCTCCCCGAGGGCAAGCCCAGCGAGCGCGCGGTCCGGATCACCGGCGATTGGTACGCGCCGCTCGGCGGGATCGCGATGATCGCCGCGGCCGGCTTCGCCCTGATCGGGTTTCCGCTCGACGACGTCTGGCACCGGATCTTCGGCCAGGACGTGACCCTCTGGGGCCCGACCCACCTGATGCTGATCGGCGGCGCCGGCCTGACCCTGATCGGGAGCGCGATCCTGATCGTCGAGGGCACGCCCGCCGACGGCACCCGCGCCCCGCGGCGCACGGACACGGTCTCGAAGCTGCTCGGCTTCGTCGCCGCCCATCGCAAGGCCTTCGCCATGGGCGGCCTGCTGATCGGTCTCTCGACCTTCCAGGCCGAGTTCGACTTCGGCGTGCCGCAGTTCCAGCTCGTGCTCGAGCCGATCATGCTCGCCTTCGCCGCCGGGGTCGCGCTGGTCGCCGCGCGGATCTGGATCGGCCCCGGCGCCGCGCTCAGCGCCGCCCTCTTCTTCATCGTCGTCCGCGGCGCGATCGCGCTCGTGGTCGGGCCGGTGCTCGGCGAGACGACGCCGCATCTGCCGCTCTATCTCGCCGAGGCGCTCTGCGTCGAGGCGGCGGCGCTCGCGATCGGAACCCGGCGCCCGTACGCGCTCGGTGCCGTCGCCGGCGGGCTGATCGGAACCGTCGGATTCTTCGCCGAGTACGCGTGGTCCCATATCTGGATGCCGGTGGCGTGGCCGCAGGCGATGATCGCCGAGGCGCTGCCGCTGGCGCTCGCGAGCGGGATCGGCGCCGGCCTCGTCGGCGCCTACCTCGGCGGCTCGCTGACCGCGGCACGCCGGCCCCGCACCGCGGCGATGCCCGGCCTCGCGCCGGCGCTCGCCGGCATGGTTGCGATCGTGGTCACCGTCGCGCTCAACGTCGGCGACGACGCGCCCCGCGGCTGGAGCGCCCAGGTCAGCCTCGAGCAGGTGGCGCCGGAGCCGCAGCGCACGGTCGAGGCGACGGTGCGGATCGACCCCGCGTCCGCCGCCGACGACGCCTACTGGGTGCAGGCGATCGCCTGGCAGGGCGGCGGGCTCGCGCTCGACCAGCTCGAGCGGATCGGCCCCGGCGTCTATCGCAGCACCGAGCCGCTGCCCGTGCACGGCACCTGGAAGGCGCTCGTGCGCCTGCACCGCGACGACACCGTCGCCGGGGTGCCGATCTACCTGCCCGAGGACACCTCGATCCCCGCCGCGGCGGTCCCCGCGACCGACGCCTTCACGCGGCCGTTCGTCGACGAGACCGAGATCCTCCAGCGCGAGCTCCGCGACGACGTCCCCGGCCATCTGGCGACGATCGCCTACACCGTCGTCGCCTCGATCGTGCTCGCGATCCTGCTCCTGTTGGGCTGGGTCCTGCAGCGGCTCGGCAGCGCCGAGACGCCGCGGCGCTCAGGTCCCGCCCGGGGCGGCGTCGCCCGCGAGGCCCCGGCGTGAGCGGGCTCGTGCTCGCCCACGCCGGGCACTGGCTGACCACGGTCGGCTTCGCGCTCGCGCCGCTGAGCGTGATCGCCGGGATCGTCGCGATCGCTCTCGCCGAGCGCCGTCGCGGCCGCGGCTAATCGACGGGCTTCATCGGCACGATCGACCAGCCGCGGTAGCGCGCCCGGCGCCGGGCGACGGCGAGGTCGTCGGGCGGCAGGCTCGGGTGGACCGCGGTCGAGCGCACGTGCGGGCCGTCGTAGTGCTTGATCACGTAGGCACGCAACGCCGCCCGGTGGCGCTCGCAGGCGTAGAGCGTGCGCCCGTAGGGTCCGCGACCGTGCCAGATCAGCCAGCCGCTGGGACCGCAGTCCACGTACTGGCCGAAGCGGTAGTGCAGGAGCTGGCGCTCGAGGCTGACCTGGGTCAGCTGATCGGGCTCGGAGCCGCAGAACTCACAGCTGAAAATCAGCCGGCAGGGCACGAACGGAATCTAGCGCCACGCCGCGAGGATCAGGCCGCGCGCAACGCGGCGCCGGCGCGAATCACCTGCTCGCGTCCCGGGCCGACCCCGACGAGGCTGATCGGCACGCCGGTGCCGTCGGCGATCGCGGCGAGGTAGTCGCGAGCCTCCGGGGGCAGGTCCGACTCGCTGCGGGCAGCGGAGATGTCGTCCTCCCAGCCCGGCAGCTCGACGTACTCGGGGCTCGCGGTGTGGAGGATCGACTGGTGGTAGGGGAACTGGTCGAAGACGGCGCCCTCGCTGCCGCGATAGCGGACCGCGATCCGCAGCGGGTCGAGGCCGGAGAGCACGTCGAGCTTCGTGATCGCCAGCGCCGAGAGCCGGTTGAGTCGGGTCGCGTAGCGCAGCGCGACGAGATCGAGCCAGCCGCAGCGACGCTCGCGGCCGGTCGTCGTGCCGAACTCGTGTCCGCGGTCACGCAGGTGGGCGCCGACGTCGTCGGTGAGCTCGGTCGGAAACGGGCCCGCGCCGACCCGGGTCGTGTAGGCCTTGCACACGCCCCAGACCTCGTCGATGTCGGTGGGCCCGACCCCGGCGCCGACGCACGCCGACCCGGCGACCGGGTTCGACGAGGTGACGAACGGATAGGTGCCGTGGTCGAGGTCGAGCATCGTCGCCTGGGCGCCCTCGAAGAGCACCGTCGCGCCGCGGTCGAGCGCCTCCCAGCAGAGCCGCGAGGTGTCGGCGATGTGGGGCTCGAGCCGGTGGCCGTAGCGCAGGTACTCCTCGGTCATCGCATGCAGGTCGAGCTTCGGGTCGCGGGCGAACGGGCGCAGGAGCTGCTGCTTGGGCTCGAGCGCCGCGGCGATCTTCTTGCGCAGGATCTTCGCGTCGAGCAGGTCCTGGACCCGGATCCCGAGGCGCGCCGACTTGTCCGCATAGCAGGGCCCGATCCCGCGCTTGGTCGTCCCGATCTCGAGCTTGCCGAGCTTCGCCTCGCCCGCCGTGTCGAGCATCACGTGGTAGGGCATGATCAGGTGCGCGTTCGCCGACACGCGCAGGCCGCCGGCGTCGATCCGGCGCCGGCGCAGGCCCTCGAGCTCCTCGATCAGAATCGACGGGTCGACGACGACGCCGTTGCCGATCGCGCAGGTCTTGCCGGGGTGCAGGATCCCGGACGGAATCAGGTGGAACTTGAACTCCTCGCCGTCGCGGACGATCGTGTGCCCGGCGTTGTTGCCGCCCTGGAAGCGGACCACCATCGCCGCCTCGGTGGCGAGCATGTCGACGATCTTGCCCTTGCCCTCGTCGCCCCACTGGGTCCCGATAATCACCACGCCCGGCATCGCGGCCAGATTATGAACGCGCGGCCGGAGACCCGGCGCGACCGGACGAGCTAGGCGGCGTAACGGCGGTCGTCGCCGTACATCGGCAGCGTCTCGCAGATCTCGGCCAGGCGCGAGACGGTGCGCTCGCCGATCTGCTGCTCGAGGTCGCCGACCGCCATGTTCGTGGTCACGATCATCGCCCGATTGGTCGCGTAGCGCTCGTCGACGATCGCGTAGAGCTGCTCGAGCACCCAGTCGCTGCGCTTCTCGGCGCCGAGGTCGTCGAGGTGCAGCAGATCGACCGAGGTCAGGCGCTCGAAGAACTGCAGGTAGGAGAGCTCGGAGCCGTCGGCGTCGTAGGTGCGCCTGATTCGCGCCAGCAGGCGCGGCAACGAGTAGATCGCGACCGAGTGCCCGGCCTCGATCGCCGTCTTCGAGACCAGCATCGCGAGCGTCGTCTTGCCGGTGCCGACGGTGCCCTCGAGCCAGAGCCCGCGACCGGCGGCGACCTTCGCGTCGAGGTCGTCGACGTAGGCGCGGACGGCCTCGAGCACCGCGCGGGTGCGCGGGTCGCGCGCCATGTCGGCGACCGGCGGGCGGTCGAAGCCCACTCCCTGGTACTTCGCCGGCAGCACCGAGCGCACGCCGCGGGTGCGCGCCTGGCGGATCCGCCGCTCGCGGCACTCGCACGCGCGGGCGGTGTTTTCGTCGTCGACGATCCAGCCGCTGCCGTCGCAGAGCGCGAGCGGGCAGGCGGTCGGCAGGCGCTCGACCCCGGCGCCGCTCATCCGTCGGCGACCTCGACGATCGGCGGCTCGTCGCGGAAGTGCAGGTTGCGGTCGGCGCGCGAGAGGTCGGCGAAGGAGGCGAACTGCTCCTTGAACACGAGCTTGACCGTGTCGATCGGGCCGTTTCGGTTCTTGCGCACGATCAGCTCGGCGATCCCGCGCAGCTCCTCGCGCTCGGCGGCGTCGACGTCGCCGTCGTCGAAGTTCTTGTAGTAGTCCTCGCGGTAGATGAACGCGACCAGGTCCGCGTCCTGCTCGAGGTTCCCGGACTCGCGCAGGTCGGAGAGGATCGGCCGCTTGTCGCGCCCGGTGCGCTGCTCGGGCGCGCGCGAGAGCTGCGAGAGGGCGATCACCGGCACCTTGAGCTCGCGGGCGAGGATCTTCAGCCCGCGGCTCATCTGGCCGACCTGCTCGACCCGGTTCGCGCGCGGGTCCTCGGCCCGCATCAGCTGGATGTAGTCGATCACGATCAGCGCCAGGCCGCCGTTGCCGCTCGACTTCTCCTGCGCATGCAGGCGCCGCGCCTTCGCCCGCAGGTCGAGCAGCCCGAGGTCCGAGGACTCGTCGATCCACAGCGGGCTGTCCTCGAGGTCGTTGCAGACCTTGAGCACCTTCGCCCACTCGCGTTCCGCGACCTGGCCCTTGCGCAGCTTGTCGGACGCGATCCGCGAGCGTTTGGCGATCAGCCGCTGGGCGAGCTCGGCGTCCGACATCTCGAGCGAGAAGAAGGCCACCGGGCGACCCTCGGTGACCGCGACGTGCTCGGCGATGTTGGCGACCAAGCCGGACTTGCCCATCCCGGGGCGGGCGGCGAGGATGATCAGGTTGCCGGGCTGAAAGCCGCCGGTGATCTTGTCGAAATCGGCGAACCCCGAGGCGGTGCCGGTGACGTCGGCGTTGCCCTTGGCGAGCTCCTCGAGCCGGTCGACCTCGCGCGAGAGGATGTCCTTGAGCACGTGGAAGTCCTCGGCCTGCTCCTCGTGGGCGACGTTGAACAGCAGCCGCTCCGCCTGCTCGGCGAGCGCCTGCGGCTCGCCCTCGCGCTTGTAGACCGACTGCTGGATCGTCTGCGAGGCGGTCAGCAGGCGCCGCAGGAGCGAGTTCTGCTGCACGATCCGCGCGTAGTGGCGGGCGTTGCCGGGCACCGGCACGGTCGAGGCGAGCTGCGAGACACCGTCGCGTCCGCCCGCCTCTTCGAGCTCGCCCTGCTGCGCGAGCAGCTCGGAGACGGTGAGCGCGTCGACGGGCTCGGAGCGCTCGTAGAGGCGCTTGATCGCGCGGAAGACGAGCCGGTGGCGCTCGCGATAGAAGTCCTCGTCGGAGAGCCGGACGTCGAGGATCACCGGGTTCATCGCGCCCTCGGAGACCATCAGCGCGCCGAGCACCGACTCCTCGGCCTCGAGGTTCTGGGGCGGGACGTTTGCTTCTGCCAGGGCCATCGCTCTCCTAATTAGAGGCCCGGCGGCGGCGGAACTCGCCCCAACCCACCCTCGGCCCCGAGACAACCACAGCCGGGCGGGCGACGCTATCCGTGAAGGCGGGTTTTGCGCGGCTTACTTCTGCTCGGCGACGATCGTCTTCACCTTGGCGGTGGAACCGCCGGCGACCTCGATCTCGACCATGTAGGTGCCGACCTCGCGGATCGGATCGGCGAGGCGGATCTTCTTGCGGTCGATCCGCAGCCCGCGCGCCTCGTTGATCGCGTCGGCGATCTCGGCGTTGGTGACCGAGCCGTAGAGCTTGCCGTCGTCGCCGGCGCGGTGCTGGATCGTGAGCACGGTCTTCGCCAGCAGCGCGGCGGTCTCCTCGGCGCGCTCCGAGGCCTGCTGGGCGGCGAGCTCAGCCGCCTCACGGCGGCGCTGCGCGTCCTCGAGCGAGCGCTGGGTCGCAGGCTGGGCGAGCTTTCGCGGCAGCAGGTAGTTGCGCAGGTAGCCGGGCGAGACGTCGACCGCGTCGCCCGCCTCGCCGAGCGACTCCACGTCCTTGAGCAGGATCGCCTGCGCCACGCCCGCTTCCCTAGCGCTCGCCGACGTACGGGAGCAGGGCGAGCTCGCGGGCGCGGCGGATCGCCAGCCCGAGCTGCTGCTGGTGGCGGCGCGAGAGCCCGGTGACCCGGCGCGAGCGCACCTTGCCGCGGTCGGAGATGAACCGCCGCAGGGTGGCGAGGTCCTTGTAGTCGATGCTCTCGACGTTGATCCGGGTGTACTTGCGCGGGCGGAAGCGATCGCCGAAGCGCCCGCCACGGCGGCGCCCGCCGGGCGCCTGCTGCGGCTGGGCTCGCTGCTTGCGGGCCATCAGCGGCCCGCCTCGGAGATCTCTCGAATCGTGCTCATATCGCGCGAACGCGCCGCATCCCGGCGGCGCGCACGAAGCGCGATTCTAGCTACCGGCGGCCCAGGGTGGCGAGAGCCAAGCCGGGCCAGGAAGCAGGGAGCGACGCGTGCTCCGCACGCGAGCGACCGATGACGCCGCCCGGCGTCGGCACTCGCCGCCCTGGGTCAGAACGGGATGTCGTCGTCCGATGCGCCCACGGCCGCGGCCGGCTGGGAGCCCTCGAAGTCCGAGGTGTCGGCGGGGACGTCGGACTTCGGCGCCTCGAAGCCGCCGCCGTTGCCGTTGCCCTGGCCGCCGTCGCGGCTGCCGAGGAACTGGACCGAGTTGGCGATGATCGAGACCGCCTGGGCCTTGCCGGAGCCGTCCTTGCGCTCCCACTCGCGCCAATCGAGCCGACCCTCGACCGCGACCGGGCGGCCCTTGGACAGGTAGGTGGCGCAGTTCTCGCCCTGGGCACCGAAGACGGTGACGTCGAAGTAGTTGGGCTTGTCGATCCAGTTGCCGCTGCCGTCCTTGCGCCGGGAGTTGACCGCGACGCGCAGCTCGCAGACGCTCATCCCGCTGCCGGTGCTGCGGAGCTCGGGATCGCGGGTCAGGTTGCCCGTGATGACGACCACGTTCACATTGCTAGCTGCCACTTGAAATCACTGCCTCTCTGATTGCTTGATCGATCCCCAGTCTAAGACGGCGATCGGCGCGTTCTCTCCCCCGCCGGCGCGCCGAACGCGCAAGCTGCGGCTTTACTCCGCCGCGGGCGCGGGCTCTTCGTCGCCGTCGGCCGCGGGCGCCTCGACCGGCGCGGGCGCGGGCTCCGAGGGCGCCGGCTCGGCGGGCGCCTGCTCGGGCGCGGGCGCGGCGGGCTGAGCCTCGGGCGCCGGCGCCTCCGCCGCCGGGGCGGCGGCGGGCGCGGGCGCGGGTGCGGGTGCGGACGGGGCGGGCTGAGCCTCGTGGTCGTCGCGTCCGCGGCCCCCGCGACGGCCGCCGGGCCCACCGCGGCGGTCGCTCGGCGACGAGCTCGAGAGCGCCACCGGGGGCGGCGGCTCGATCACCGGCGCATCGGCGTCGACCTTGAAGATCCGGAAGCGCAGGACGCCGTCGGTGATCCGCAGGTTGTGGTTGAGCTCGTCGAGCAGCGGGCTCTCGGTCTCGAAGCGAAAGAAGCGGTAGTCGGCCTCGGTCCGCTGGCGGATCTCGTAGGCGAGCTTGCGCAGGCCCCATGCCTTCTCGGCGCGCAGGCTGCCGCCCGACTCGATCCTCCGGCGGGCCTCGGAGGCGATCTCGTCGCGGCGCTCGTCCGGCGCCTCCGGGTCGAGCATGAGCACAAGTTCGTAATCGGCGGTAGCCAAAGCGGCGGACGACTATAGCGGCGCGCGAACGAGCGGCGCCGGCGAGCGCGGGGGGCGTCGCGGCGCTGCGCGGGCTTGTCGGTCGCGCATGGATGGAGCCCGGATTCGCTGGCGCAACGTCGGCAGGGCGGCGGGCGCGCTCGGCGCCGCCGGCCTGCTGATCGCGGTCGTGCCGCCGATGCTCGAGCCCTCTCCGCCGCGGCCGCTCCCCGGCGACGTCGGCCTCGCGACCGGGGCGACCGGGTTCGCCGCGGCGCCGTCGCCGAACGCCGGCCGGCGCGAGCGTGCCACCCCCGAGCCGCGACCGTCTCGCGGCCGCGAACCGACGCACGAGGGCGAGCCCGAGCCACGGCGGGCGCAGCCGCCCCGGAGGGACCCCGAGCCGCCGCGGCGGCCGATCGCAGCGACGCCCGCGGCTCCCGCAACCGCCCCCGCGCCGGCGCCCGCCCCCGCGCCGAGCACCCGTTCCCGCACCGGCGCCCGAGCCGCCGCCCGCCGCCGCCGGTCCACCCGACCCGGCGCCGGCGACGGTCGAGACGCCGCCCTCCGACCCCCCGCCAGACAACGCCCCGAGCCAGTTCGGCTTCGAGCATTGAGACGAAAGGATCCGATGTCCGACCTCGAGTCCCCGCCCGCCCCGGTCCATCGCCGCCGCGGCCTCGTGCTCGCCGCGGTCGTTGCCGCCGCGATCCTCGCCGCGCTGGTCGCGGCACGCCCGGCGGTCGCCGGCAGCTACGTGGTCACCGAGTGCAGCCAGATCAACCCGCACGCTGCGGGCGCGAGCTGGGAGCGCTCCTCGGATCACTACCGCAGCCGCTCGCGCTGCGGCACGACCGGCGGGCTGCAGGCCTACCACGACGCCGAGCGCACCGGCCACGGCCACTACGGCGCCTGGGTCTGGCGCGCGCCGGGCGGGACCGTGTTCACGGCGCTGCAGGCGAACGCGAGCCTGACCGCGCAGGCGGGGCACCGGGGCGAGCTGATCGCGACGCGCACCGGGGGCGAGACGGTCGGCTTCGGCGCCGAGCACGGTGACTTTCGCGTCCACTCGATCGCCGGCGAGTTCGCCCAGCTGCACAGCTGGCTGCGCTGCGCCGCGGCGAACGGCTGCGGTCGCGCCGGTGACGACTCCGGTCACGCCTACGTGCGCGGCGTGTTCCTGCGCACCGACGACCGCTCGGCGCCCACGGTCGAGCTCGGCGGGGGATCGCTGCTCGCCGACCCGGTGGTGCGCGGCGTGCGCGGGCTCGCCTTCGCGGGCACCGACGCGGGCGGCGGCATCCGCCGGATCGCGGTCGCCGCCGGCGGGGTGACGATCGCCAGCGACGTCCGCAACTGCGCCCTCGCCGACGGCTTCGCGACCCTGCTGCGGCCCTGCCCCGCGAGCAGCTCGGCCGCGGTCGCGGTCCCGACCGCCGGCGCCGGGTTCGCGACCGGGCCGAACCAGGTCAGCGCCTGCGTCGAGGACCTGGCGCTCGACGGCTTCGCCAACCGCGACTGCGAGACGCGCACGGTCTGGGTCGACAACGCCTGTCCGGACTCGGCGGTCGCCGCCGATTCGGTGACGGCGAGGTTCGGTGGCGGCGCATCGGCGACGGTGCGCTCCGACCAGCAGGCGCTGATCCACGGGCGGGTCGGCGGCGGCGACGTCGCCGGAGCGATCGTCTGCGCGCTCGCCCGGACCCGGCTCGCGGGTGCACCGGTGCTGGTCGCGGCGACCGCGCGCGCCGACTCCGGCGGCTCGTTCGCGCTCGCGCTGCCTCCCGGGCCGAGCCGGGACGTCTACGTCCACCACGCCGCCGGCGACCGCGTCGTCGCTCGCCACGGCCTCGTCCTGCGCTCCTCGGTGCACCCGGCGCTCTCGGTGCGGCCGCGGCGGCGGGTCGCGAACGGCGATCGGCTGCGGTTTCGCGGCACGCTCCCCGGTCCGGCGTGCTCGGGGCGGGTGGTCAAGGTCCAGGCGCGGCTCGGGCGCCGGCGCTGGCAGGTGTTTCGCACCGACCGCACCGACGCGGTCTGCGCGTTCACGGCCCGCTACCGGCTGCGGGCGACGCGCGGTGCGCGGCGCTACCGCTTCCGCGCCCTGGTTCCCGCGCAGGCCGGCTACCCGTACGAGCGCGGGCACTCGCGGATCGCGCGGGTCGCGGTGCGCCGCTAGGACCCGGACTCGCGCTTGGCGCGGATGTCGTCGAGCTGCTCCGAGATCCAGACCCCCGGGTCGCGGTGGCGGACGATCTCGCGCAGGCGCTCGGCGCGCAGGCGACGCTCCTCGGCGTCCATCGTCAGCGCGCGGTGAATCGTGTCGGCCTGCTCCTGGATGTCGAACGGGTTCACGGTCAGGGTGCAGTCGCCGAGCTCCTCGTGCGAGCCGGTGTTCTCGGAGAGCATCACCACCCCGTCGCGGGTGTTGACCGCGGGAGCCTCCTTGGCGACCAGGTTCATGCCGTCGAAGATCGAGTTCACCATCAGCAGGTCGAAGTGCTTGTAGCGGGCGACGGCCTCGGGGAAGTTCTCGTAGATGCGCAGGTCGATCGGCATCCAGTCGGTGGTCCCGTGGCGGTGGTTGACGACCGCAACCAGCGCCTCGATCCGCTCGAGGTACTCCTGGTACTCGGGCACGTCCTGTCGCGAGGGCTGCAGGTGGGCGATGAAGGTGACCCGCTCGCGGAACTCCGGGTGCTGCTGGAGGAAGATGTCGAAGGCGGTGAAGCCGCGAAGGACGTTCTTCGACAGGTCGGCGCGGTCGACGCGGATGATCAGGTTGTCGCGGCGGCGGCGCAGCAGCTCCTGCTCGTAGCCGGCGACCTCGTCCGAGGCGGCGGCGCGGTCGAGCCGGCCCGCGTCGATGCCGAGCGGGTAGGCGCGGACCCAGGTCTCGCGGCCGTCGTGGAGCACCGCACCGCGCTCGTGGTCGACCTCGAGCTCCAGCAGCTCGCTGCAGCAGTGGAGGAAGTTGCGGCAGTAGGCGGTGGTGTGGAAGCCGATGATGTCGTTGGCGAGCAGGCCGCGATAGATCTGCTCGCGCATCCGCGCCGGCAGGATCCGCCAGCTGTCGGGTTGCGACCAGGGGATGTGGACGAAGTGCTGCAGGAAGGCGTCGGGTCGCGCCTCGCGCACGAGCGCCGGACAGGTGTAGAGGTGGTAGTCGTGGAACATCACCACCGGCTCCTCGATGTCGGCGATCTGGGCCAGGATCGCGTCGGCGATATCGCCGTTGACGACGACGTAGCCGCTGTCCCAGGCGTCGGACTCCTCCTGGCGGATGTCGGGGGCGTTGGAGAGGTCCCAGAGGTAGTGCTGGATGAACCACAGGATCGGGTTCGCGATCACGTTGTAGAAGCGGTCGTAGGCGACCGGGTCGCTCTCGACCAGGCAGACGTCGTAGGCGACCTCGTCGAGCTCGACCGCGACCGGCTCGCCGCCGGCCTCGCGGGCGACGGCGACGTCCTCGTCGGTCATCGCCGAGGCCACCCAGAGCGCCCCCCGGTGCGCGACGAGGCCGGTGAGCGCGGTGACCAGCCCGCCGCCGCCGCGGCGGACGGCGCGCTCGCCGCCCTCCGGGCGCTCGAACTGCGCCGGCCCCCGGTTGGAGACGATCACGAGGCGCTCGACGTCCATGGGCTCCCGGTACCCCGGCCGGCCCGCGTCAGGCCCCGAGCTCGGTGAACAGGCGCAGCCAGTCGCGCAGCAGCCGCGGGGTGAGGAAGTGCTCGCGCGCGTGCTCCTTGCCGGCGCGCCCGATGCGCTTGGCGAGCTCCGGGTCCTCGAGGATCTCGACCGTGCGATCCGCCGCCTCCTGCGGCGTGGAGACAAGGTAGCCCGAGACGCCGTCGGTGATCTGCAGCGGGATCCCGCCGACGTCGCCGCCGATCATCGGCCTGCCCTTCCACTGCGCCTCGGTCACCGTGAGGCCGAAGCCCTCGCGGGTCGACTTCTGCATGCAGACGTCGGCCTGCGACTGGAACGCGTTGACCTCGATCGCGCCGACGTTGTTGAGGTTGTTGAGGATCTTGATGTCGGGGTCGCCGTCGGCGTGGCGAAAGGTCTGGTGGAAGAACTCCCAGCCCTCGGGGTCGTCGGTCGCCATCGAGCCGACGAGGGCGAGCTGGGCGTCGGGGACCCGCTCCTTGACCGCGCGGTAGGCGTCGATGACGCCGATCGGGTCCTTCCACGGGTCGAAGCGCGAGACCTGGCAGATCAGCGGCCGGTCGGTGTCGATCCCGAACTGCTCGCAGACGAACGCGGCGTCCTCGGGAGAGAGCGCCATGTTCTTCGGCGAGAGCGGATCGATCGCGGGCGGGTAGATGCGGACCTCGCCGCCGTTGAGGTCGGCGGGCACGTACTCGCGCCGGTGCCAGACCGTCGCGTCGTAACCGGTGATCAGCGGCTCGATCCGCGCCAGCGTCTCCGGGTTCGGCTCCGAGAGGTCGATGTGGCAGCGCCAGATCCAGTTGCCGGCGCGCTCGGCGGCGTTCGCCCTCATCCCCGCCGGCTGCGGGTCGTGGACGATGACCACGTCCCAGTCACCCTCGAGGCTCTGCGCGTTCATCGCGTTGTAGCCCTCGAACACCTCCCACTGCTGGTCGGTGATCGACTGCGGGTCGCCCTGGAGCGAGTTGTGCATCAGCTTCGAGACGTTGAAGAACTCCTCGCGCCCGAGGATCACCTGCCAGTGCGCGTCGAGGCCGACGTCGCGCATCAGCGGGACCATCGTGTAGAGGATCTCCGAGACCCCGCCGCCGAACGCGGTCGCGTTCACGTGCAGGACCGACTTGCCGTGCAGGGGCTCGGCGAGCTCGCGGATCTCCTCGATCAGGCCGCGGCCGCAGATGTGGGTGTAGTCGGCCAGCGACTTCTGGCCGAGAGCGACTTCCTGAAGCACGCGGGCAGGCTATAGAAGGCGTCGCGGGCGTTTCGCGGTCACCCGCGCTCGACCTCGCTCGGGCGCTCGCCGAGCGTGACCTCGATCTGCTCCTCGGATCCGTCGCGGATCACCTCGAGCGTGACCTCGTCGCCGGGCTCGGCGAGCGAGATCAGCTTCGGCAGGTCGGCGTTGCCCTCGATCGGGTCGCCGTCGACGGCGACGATCACGTCGCCGCCGGCGCGGTAGCCGACCCCCTGGAAGCGAATCGGGTCGCTCCCCGCCTCGAGCCCGGCCTCGTCGGCGGGACTCCCGGCGACGACCCGCGAGACGATCGCGCCGGTGTCGACGTCGAGGTCGAGCTCCTCGGCGAGCTGCGGGTAGAGCGGCTGCGTGCTGACGCCGGCGTAGGCGTAGGAGACCTCGCCGTCGTCGCGCAGGTCCTCGAGCGAGCGCTCGGCGAGGTCGATCGGGACCGCGAAGCCGACCCCCTCGTTGCCCCCGGAGGTGGTGTTGATCTGCTGGTTGATCCCGACCACCTCGCCGACCGAGTCGAGCAGCGGGCCGCCCGAGTTGCCGGGGTTGATCGAGGCGTCGGTCTGGATCGCGCCGTCGATCTGGAAGTCCGTCAGCGACTGGATCGAGCGGTCGGAGGCGGAGACGATCCCGACCGAGAGCGACTGCTCCTGGCCGAACGGGCTCCCGATCGCGGCGACCTCCTCGCCGACCTCGACGTCGTTCTCCGAGCCGAGCGGCAGCGGGTTCAGGTCGAGGCCCTCGGTGTCGACCTGAAGTAGGGCGACGTCGGCGAACGGGTCGAAGCCGACGATCTCGGCCTCGACCTGGTTGCGGTCGGCGAACTGGACGTAGACCTCGCGCGCAGGGCTCAGCGGCCCGCTCTGGATCCCGGTCGTGTCGGCGTCGGTGACGACGTGGGCGTTGGTGAGGATTTCGCCCTCGTCGGAGATGACGAAGCCCGAGCCCTGGCCCTGACCGCCGCCACCGCCGAGGACGCTGGCGCCGCCGCCGATCACCGAGCGCACCGTGACCACACCGGCAGCGGCGTTCTCGTAGATCGTCTGCGCGTCGAAGGCGCCCTCCTCGGCCTGGATCACCACTCGCTTCGACTCGCCGTCGGTCGCCTGCCCGGACTCGGCGACGGTCTCGGTCGCGGCCGGCTCCTCGTCGCCGCAGCCGGCGAGCACGAGGGCGGCGGCGAGCGTCGCCGCGAGCGTCTTCGCCGCACGGCTCAAGCCGGCACCGCGGACGCGGTCGGCAGCCGGAGCTCGAACTCGGTCCGCCCGCGCCGCGAGCGCAGCTCGAGCGAGCCCGACATCCGCAGCGCGAGCTCGCGCGCAATCGCCAGCCCGAGGCCGGAGCCCGAGACCTCGTCGCCGGTGTAGAAGCGCTCGAACACGCGCTCGCGCGAGCGCGCGTCGATTCCGGGCCCGTCGTCGGCGACGACGAGGCTGACCGAGCCGTTGCGAAGTTGAGTCCCTACCGCGATCGCCGTTCCCTCCGGTGTGTGCGTGAGCGCGTTGTCGATCAGGATACGCATGATCTGAGCGACCCTGTCCGGATCGGCGCTCGCGGCCGCGGTCGGCTCGGCGGCGACCTCGATCCGCGAGCCGCGGCTCTGCGCCGCGGGGCCGAACTCGGCCGCGACCCGGCGAGCGACGTCGGCGAGCTCGACCCGCTCGCGGCGGATCTCGATCGCGTCGGCGTCGAGCTTCGAGAGGTCGAGCAGGTCGACGGTGAGCTTGGTCAGCCGGTCGATCTGCTCGCGCATCGTGGTCACGAACCGCGCTCGCGCCTCCGGGTCGGGGTCCTCGTCCTCGAGCAGCTCGACGAACCCGGCGAGCGAGAAGATCGGCGTGCGCAGCTCGTGCGACGCGTTGGCGATGAACTCGCGGCGGGCGCTGTCGAGGGTCGCGAGCCGCTTCTGCATCTCGTTCAGGGTGATCGCGAGCTGGCCGACCTCGTCGGTGGAGTCGACCGGGACCGGGTTGGTGAAGTCGCCGTCGGCGACCCGCTCGGCCGCCTGCTCGAGCCTGCGCAGGCGCCGCGAGTGGGCGTTCGCGGTCAGCCAGCCCGCCGCGAGCGCGGCGAGCAGCGCGATCGCGCCCGCGATCACGATCTGGCGGCGGATCAGGGCGACGTTGTCGTCGACGTCGGCGAGGTCGGCGGTGAAGACGGCGACCCAGCGCGGCTCGCCGGCGTCGGTGAGCGGCGTCGCCGTCTGCCCGAGGCGCCGCCCGCCCACGGTCTCGACCGCGCTCGCGACCGACCCGTCCTCGAGCGCCGCCGCCGCGGCCGGGTAGCCGGGGGCGACGGCGGTCCGCTCGAGCTCCGAGTCGGCGACGACGAAGGCGGGCTCGGGGCCGTCGGCCCCCTCGCGCACACCGAGCACGGTGACCCGGGAGCCGCTGCGCTCGTCGATCGCCCGCAGCAGGATGCGCAGCCGGTCCTGCGAGATCCGCGCCGACATCGCCGCGTCGAGTCGCGGGCTCTGCTCGGTCCCGATCCGCTCGAGCCGCCGCAGCTGCTCGGCGGTCAGGCTCGAGCGCAGCTGCGGGACGACGTAGAGGTAGATGAACCCGACCGCCGCCGCCGTGATGACGAAGAACAGCAGCGCCAGCCGGTTACGGACCGAGTTCACTCGCGAAACCGGTAGCCGACTCCGCGGACCGTGAACAGGTATTCCGGGGCGCTGGGGTCGGGCTCGAGCTTCTCGCGCAGGTGGCGGATGTGAACGTCGATCGTGCGCGGGTCGCGATACGCCGAGTCGCCCCAGACGTGCTCGAGCAGCGCCTCGCGGGTCATCACCCGGCCGGGCACCCCGGCGAGGGTGGAGAGGATCTCGAACTCGACGAAGGTGACCGCGACCGTCTCGCCGCCGACGCTGACCGAGCGCCGCCCGAAGTCGATCTCGAGCTCCCCGGCGACGATCGGCTCCTCCGCGACGCTGCGTCCGCGCAGCATGTCGGCGCGGCGCAGCGCCGCCTTCACCCGGCTGCGGAACTCGCGCACCGAGAACGGCTTCGTGATGTAGTCGTCCGCGCCCATCTCGAGCCCGAGGATCTTGTCGGTCTCGTCGTCCTTGGCGGTGAGCATGATGATCGGCACCTGGCTGCGACTGCGCAGCCGCCGGCAGACCTCGATCCCGTCGACCTTCGGCAGCATGATGTCGAGCACGACGAGGTCGAAGCGCTGCTCGGCGAAGCGGTCGAGCGCCTCGCGGCCGTCGAGCGCGGTGACGACCTCGTGGCCGTCCTTGCGCAGCGGATAGGTGAGCAGCGTCTGCACCGACTGCTCGTCGTCGACGAGCAGGATCCGCGCGGTGCCCTCAGTCTCCGGGCCTGCAGAACCCATGCCAGGAAGCGTAATCGCGCGCCCTTGCGATCAGGGTCGGCAGTATGCAGCGGCGATGGCCCGCGAGCGCCCGACGGCGAGATGATCGACCTGCGCCTCTACCGGCTCGCGTTCCTGCCCACCCTGCTCGCGCTGGTCGCGGTCATGTTCTCGCTCTCGGGAGCGCCGGCCGCGATCGAGCCGGCGACCCCGCCGGCGACGTTCGAGGGCGACCGGGCCGCGACCCTGGCGCGCCAGATCGCCACCGAGGCGCCGGTGCGCACCCCCGGCAGCGAGGGCGACGGCCGGATTGCCGACCTGGTCGCCGAGCGGTTCGCCGAGATCCCGGCCGGCGCCGTCAGCGAGCAGGGGTTCGAAGCCGAGTTCGAGGACGAGCAGGTATCGCTGCGAAACGTCCTCCTGACCCTGCCCGGCGACGGCGCGAGCACCGTCGTCGTGCTCGCCGACCGCGACTCGGCCACCGGCCCCGGTGCGACCTCGAGCGCCGCCGCAACCGGAGTCCTGATCGAGCTCGCGAACGCGCTCGGGGTCACCGGTCACGAGAAGACCTACGTGCTCGCCTCGGTCAGCGGCTCGGGCGCGGGCGCCGCGGGCGCCCGCCGGCTGCTCGAGGATCTGCCCGAGCGCGAGACCGTCGATGCCGTGGTCGCGATCGGGGCGCCGGGCGCCGCCGAGCCGCACGGGCCGTACGCGGTCGCGAGCTCGAGCGCGGCGACCAGCGGGCCGGTGCAGCTCGTGCGCACCGCCGAGCTCGCGGTCGAGACCCAGACCGCACTCACCGCCCCGGCGCCGTCGACCTTCACCCAGCTCGCCCGGCTCGCGATCCCCTCCGGGATCGGCCCGCAGGCGCCGCTGGTCGCCGACGGCGTCGACGCGGTCACGATCTCGGCCACCGGCGAGCGACCGGCGCCCGAGTCGGAGGACCTGCCCGAGAACCTCTCCGGCGAGACGGTCGACGGCTTCGGGCGCGCGACCCAGTCGACGGTCGAGGCCGTCGACGCGACCGCGGCGCCGCTCGCGCACGGGCCCGAGGCGCACCTCGAGCTCTCCGACAACCTGATCCCCGGCTGGACCCTGGCGCTGCTCGCGCTGGCGCTGATCCTGCCCGCGGCGGTCGCCGCCGTCGATGCCGGCGCGAGGTCGGTGCGCACGCGGCTCGGCCTCGGCGCCGGGGTGGCGTGGGCGGCCGCCCGCGCGCTGCCGTTCCTCGGCGCCCTGCTCGCCCTCTATGCGCTGGCGCTGTTCGGGGTCGTGCCGCGACCCGCGTTCCCCTTCGACCCCGGCCTGCACGAGCCCGGGACCAGCGGGGCGATCGCGCTCGCGCTGATCGTGCTCGCCGCGATCGCGACCATCGTCTTCGGCCGCCGGGTGCGGGTCGCGGCCGGGGTCGCGCCGGCCGCGGCGGCGGCAGGTGCCGGGGTGATCGCGGTCGCCGCCTGCCTCGTGCTCTGGTTCGTCAACCCCTACCTGGCGCTGTTGCTGGCGCCGGTCGCCCACATCTGGATTTTGGCCGCGAACGGGCCCGGCGGGCCGGGGCGTGGGCTGGTCGCGGCGCTGGCGGCGCTGCTCGCCTCGATCCCGGCGCTCGCCGCCCTGGCGGCGGTCGCCGCCGCGCTCGACCTCGGTGCCGAGGCGCCCTGGACCTTCGCGATCATGGTCGCCGACGGTCAGATCGGCCTCCTGACCGCGCTCGCCGCCTGTCTGTTGGCCGGGACGCTGGCGGGCACCATCGCGCTCTGCGCGACCCGCTCCCGGCCCGGTCCTAGGGGAGCGCCCCCAGGCCAGGCACCGGGTGAGCACCCGACCGCTCGGACGAGTGTTTAGTTGGACGTAATGCCTATCGTGCGCTTGGCCGCGCGCGCCGATCTTTGAGACTGAACGAACCACGATGGGATCCGAAGGCAGCAGGGAAGATCGTGGTGAGAGGAATCGCGAGCAGAGCGGAGAAAGGTTGAAGACGTTGAAGCAGGACATCGCACTCAACCAGTACGAGATCGACGCGGCCGCGGTGGCGGACGCGATGATCGCCAAGCTGCGCCTCGTCAGGCGCGGGCATCTGGCGCTCGCGACCGAAGCTGGTCGAAGCCAGGCACCGCCCCGGCGTCCGCGCCGCGACCGCTGAGCTCGACGCCCTCGCCCGGCTCGAGCGTGCCGACCGGGGTCAGCCCGAGCCCGCATCCGCGCACCGCCTCGGTCGCCGCCGCGAGCTCGCCCGGCGCGAGCGCCGCCAGCAGCTCGTAGTCCTCGCCCCCACCGAGGACGAGGTCGGCAGCGACAACACCGGCGGCCGCCGCGAGCTCGTCCACCCCCGCCTGGGTCGGAAGGCGGGAGACGTCGATGCTCGCCCGCAGCCCACTCGCGCGGGCGAGATGCCCGGCGTCAGCGCCGAGGCCGTCGGAGACGTCGATCATCGCCTTCGCTCCGGCGCCCGCGAGCGCCGCCCCGGCGGCGAGCCGCGGCTGCGGGCGCAGCTGGCGCGAGCGCAACGTTGCCGCCGTCGCCGGCTCCAGGCCCTCGCCGAGCTCGGGGCGCTCGAGCAGCCGCAGCCCGGCCGCGGCACCGCCGAGCTCCCCGGTGACCGCGAGCACGTCGCCCGGCCGCCCCCCCGACCGGCGCACGAGCTCCTCGGCGCGCGGCGCCTCACCGACCGCGGTCACCGCGAGCAGCAGCGCGGGCGCCCGGACGACGTCGCCGCCCGCGATCACGACCGCGTGCTCGGCGGCGAGCGCGCCGAGGCCGTCGGCGAGCTCGAGCAGCTGCTCGTCGCCGAGCCCGTCGCGGACTCCGAGCTGCACGTAGGCCTCGACCGCCCGCGCGCCCATCGCCGCGAGGTCGGAGAGCGCGCTCGCGAGCGCCTTGTGGCCGACGTCGGCGGGCGCGAACGGAGGCAGGCGGAAGTGCACGCCCTCGACCAGCGCGTCGACGCTGGTCGCGATCGCCCCTTCCGGGACGCGGATCGCCGCGTCGTCGCCGCTGCCGAGGACCAGTCCCGGAGCCTCCGCCGGCGCCCCAGCGGCGGCGAGCCGCTCGCGAATCGCGTCGATCAGCTCGAACTCGCCGAGTGCCACCGGCCGCTCACCCCGGCGGGGTGTCAGGTGCCGCCGGTCCCGCCCGTCGCCGGGCCGTCTCCCGGCCCCGCGCCCGGCGGCGCGTTGCCCTGCCCCGGGCTGCCGGTGTCCGGCGACGGCAGCGGCTCCTGGCCGGCCCCGGGGGCGTAGAGGTCGGAGTCGTAGTCCTCCGTGCCCCCGGTCCCCGGGTCGGTGGTGGTCGTGTCGTCGGTCGTCGCCGGGTCGGTGTAGGTGTCGGTGTAGTCGTCGTCGTAGCCCGACGCGTGGCCGCTCGAGTAGCCCGAGAGCTCGGCCGGGTCCTCGGGAGCCGGGAAGTCGTCGCAGGGACTCGACGCCGCCGCGAACATGTACTGCTGCCAGATCGGGGCGGCGAGGTCGGCGCCGTAGCCGGGCATCGGGACGCGGGCGTCGGGGTTTCCGACCCAGACCGCGGTCGAGACGTGCGGCGTGTAGCCGACGAACCAGGCGTCCGACTGCTCCTCGGTGGTCCCGGTCTTGCCCGACGCCGGGCAGCCGATCCCGAGCCCGGCCGCGGTCCCGGACTCGAGCGTCCCCTTCATCACGTCGGCGACCGTGTAAGCGACGCCGTCGGAGATCACCCGCTCGCCCTCGGGGTCCTCGGGCTCGTCGACCTCGCCGTCGGGGAACTCGACCTTGCGGATCGCGGTCGGGTCGTGGTGGACGCCGCCGTCGGCAAGCGTCGCGAAGGCGTTCGACATCTCGAGCACCGAGACGCCCTGGGTGAGACCGCCGAGCGCCTCGGCCGGATAGCCGCCGAGCTCGGTCTCGATCCCCATCCTGTGGGCCATGTCGGTGAACTCGTCGGCGCCGACGTCGAGCGCGAGCTGCGCGAACACGGTGTTGACCGAGTTCGCGGTCGCGTCGCGGAGGCTCATCGAGCCGCTGCCGCCGCCGGTGACCGACCAGGTCTCGCCGTAGCCGATGTCGAGCGAGATCGAGCTCGGGGCCGAGTAGTAGGTCGAGTCGGGGTCGATGCCCTGGTCGACCGCGGTCGTGAGCACGAACGGCTTGAACGCGGAGCCGGGCTGGCGCTTGCCCTGGGCGGCGAGGTTGAACTCGCTCGACTCATAGGCCTCCGAGGAGGCCATCGCGAGGATCTCGCCGGTCTCGGTGTCGGTCGAGACCAGCGCCGCCGCGGCGCCCGGGGTCGTGTGCTGGTCGGCGATCGCCTGCTCGGCCGCGGCCTGGAGCCGCGGGACCAGGGTCGTGAACACGCGCAGGCCGCCCTCGCGCACGGTGGCGACGCCGTAGCGGTCGATCAGCTCCTGCTGGACGAAGTCGAAGAAGTACTGCTGCTCGCGGACCTCGTAGCGGTAGCCGCGCTGGAGCCCGAGCCCGTCGCCGAGCGACTCCTGGTACTGGGACTCCGAGACGTAGCCCTGCTCGTTCATCGCCTTGAGCACCGCCGCGCGCCGGTTCTTCGCCCCGTCGGGGTTCAGGAACGGGTTGTAGTCGGTCGGCGCCTGCGGCAGCCCGGCGAGCAGCGCCGCCTCGTTCACGTTCAGGTCCGAGACGTGCTTGTCGAAGTACACCTGCGACGCGGCCTCGACCCCGATCGCCGTGCGCCCGTCGTTGGTGCCGTAGGAGGCGGTGTTCAGGTACTGCTCGAGGATCTCGTCCTTGGTGAACTCCTCCTCGTATTCCTTCGCCATCTCCGCCTCGACGATCTTGCGCTCGAGCGTGTCCTCGGGGTCGTCGATGTAGAGGTTTCGGACCAGCTGCTGGGTGATCGTCGAGGCGCCCTGCTTGACCTCGAAGCCGGCCTCGATGTTCTCGACCGCGGCGCGCGCGATCGCGCTGTAGTCGACCCCGTCGTGCTCGTAGAAGTTCTCGTCCTCGATCGCGATCGTCGCCGTCTGCAGCCGCTTCGGGACCTCGTCGAGCCCGACCTCCTCACGGTTGATGTCGGAGTCGACGAAGCCGAGGCTCGACCCGTCGGCCGCGAAGACCTCGGAGTTGGCGCCGCTCTCGGCGGGCTTGAGGGTGTCGATCGAGGGGGCGGAGGCCTGGATGTCCCGGACCCAGAGCGCGGCCGTGGCGGCCACGAGTCCGACGATCCCGAACAGGACCGCGAAGACCAGGACGATCTTCTTGCCGACCGAGCCCCGCGAGCGCCTCTGGCGTCTGCGTGCCCGTTGACTCATGAGCTGTGGAGGAAGGGTACCGGGGAGGGCATCTGAATCCTCCGCTACGTACGCCGTGCACCGGTTGGATCACACGGTCGCGGCGTCGTCCTCGGTCGCGGCGAGCACGCCGGCCTCGCGCAGGGCGCGCTGCGCGCGCTCGCGCAGCGCCGCCTCCTCGCCTCCGGCGCGGGTGCCGCCGGAGCGCCGCGGGCCGTGGACCTCGATCCGGATCCCGTCCGGCGTCATCTCGGCGATCTCGACCAGCGACGGCTCGAGCCCGGCGAGGGCCTCGCGGGCACGGGGGAGGTCGGCGTCGGTCGGCACCCAGACCGAGGCCATCGCGGGCGCGGTCAGGTCGCCGGTCGAGCGGTTGACGAGCACGTTGGTGACCACGCTCTCGTTCGGGACGATCACCAGCCGGCCGTCGCCGGTGTCGATGAAGGTGTGCGAGAGCGTCAGGTCGTCGACGCGCCCGGTCTCGTCGGCGATCGTGACCGTGTCGCCGATCCGGATCGGCTGGGCGATCGCGAGCAGGATCCCGGCGATCGGGTTGGCGAGCACCTGGCGCGCGGCGAGGCCGAGGACGAGGCCGAGCACGGCGCTCGAGGCGAGGATCCCGGTGGCGAGCTTGTTGAGCTTGTCGAACTGGCTCAGCCCGACCGCGATCCCGATCACGATGATCGAGACGAAGACGAGTCGGCGGATCAGGCGCAGGCGGGTGGTCGCCGCCCGCGAGACGGTGCCCTCGCCGACCCGCGACGCGACCCTGGTCGCGCGGCCGATCACGAACCGGTCGACCACGAACGCGATCACGAACGCGACCGCGATCGAGATCAGGGCCGAGATCCAGTCTCCGTTTGCGTCCCAGAAGCTCTCTTCCATGAACCCGATCCTGCCAAGCTTCGCCGTCGCGTGAAGACCGAAGCCGTCTTTCTCGATGCACTCGGCACGATCGTCGAGCTCGAGCCTCCCTGGGTCCACCTCGCGGCCGAGCTCGGGGTCGAGGCCGACGAGCGCCTCGTAGCCGCCGTGCGCACCGAGATGGACTACTACAAGGCCCACGCCCACGAGGGCGTCGACGCCGCCGCGCTCACCGACCTGCGCACCCGCTGCGCGGCGCTGCTCTCGAGCGAGCTCGAGCGCGAGATCGACGTCGCGACGATGATGGCGACGATCCGCTTCCGCGCCGCGGCCGACGCCGAGCCGGCGCTGACCGAGCTGCGGGGGCGCGGCCTGACCCTGGTCTGCGTCTCGAACTGGGACATCTCGCTCGGCGAGGTGCTCGAACGCTGCGGGCTCGCGCCGCTGCTCGACGGCGTGGTCAGCTCCGCCGGCGCCGGGGCCCGCAAGCCCGACCCGGCGATCTTCGAGCCGGCGCTCGAGCTCGCCGGAGTCGGCGTCGAGCAGGCGTTGCACGTCGGCGACACGCCGGAGGAGGACGTTGCGGCCGCCGAGGCGGCGGGAATCCGCTGTCTGCTCCTCGACCGCGAGGGTGGCGGCGAGATCGCGTCGCTGGGCGAGATCGAGCAGCATCTGCGCGCGTGAGCGAGATCACCGACACCGCCGCGGACCGGTCGACCGACGCGGACCCGTCGACCGACGCGAACCCGTCGACCGCGACCTGGTCGCTCGCCGACGCGCTGATCGGGATCCTGATCGCGACGTTTGCGACCATCCTCCTCGCCACCTTCGTCGTCGTGGTCGCGGGCGAGGACGGGCTCGACTTCACCCTCGGGACGCAGGCGGCGCTCGAGGCGTCGCTGGTCGGGGTCGCGATCGGCTACGCGGTCAACCGCGGTCAGACCGACCTGCGGGGGGCGCTGACCGCGCTCGGGTTCCGGCGCCCGAGCCAGGGCTGGGCGGGCAAGGTGGCGCTCTGCTTTCTCGCCTACTTCGCGATCACGGTCGCGCTCGGGCTGCTCGTCGGCGAGCCCGAGCAGACCGACGTCGCCGACCGGCTCGGCTTCGACGAGGGGGTCTTCGGCGCGCTCGCCGTCGGCACGCTGATCGTCGCCGTGGTTCCCGTGTGCGAGGAGATCTTCTTCCGCGGCTTCTTCTTCGGCGGCCTGCGGCGTCGGCTCGCGTTCCCGCTCGCGGCGCTCGGCTCGGCGGTCCTGTTCGGCGTCGTCCACCTCGGCGATGCGAACCTGGTCGCCGGGCTCCAGCTCGCGGTCTTCGGCCTCTTCCTCGCCTGGCTCTACGAGGACACCGGCTCGCTGCTGGCGCCGATCGCCCTGCACGTGATCAACAACTCGATCGCGTTCGCCCTCCTCGTCTCGAGCTGACGCTCACGCTCCGCCGCATGCGTCTGGCACAATTGCGCGCAATGAGCCTTCGCTCCTCAGTCGCCGTGGGGGGTGTCGCTGCGCTGTTGATGGTCCCGGCAGGGGCGGTCGCGCAGGACGACCCGACCGTCTCCGACCCCGCCGGGGAGATCGCGCAGGTCGCCGGCCAGGGCGGTGGTCAGGGCGGCAACGGGCCGGGCGGCAGCGGCGGCCAAGGCGGCGGTGGCGGCCAGGGGCCGGCGCCGGCGAAGATCGGGCTCAAGCTCAAGGGCCTCAAGGGCGGCAAGGCGAAGGTCGGCGAGCGGATCGAGGCGATCGGCAAGGTGAGGCCGTTCGTCGGCGGCCAGGAGGTCGAGATCCGGCTCGGCAACCGCGGCGACACGGTGATCAAGAAGACGCCGTTCGTGCGCCGGGTCAAGGGCAAGAACTTCGGCCGCTTCCACCTGCGCTCGAAGCCGCTGGTCGAGGGCGGCAAGTACCGCGTCCGGGTGCGGAAGGAGGCGACCGCGCGCCAGGCCGGCGGGTCGGCGAAGTCGAAGGCGTTCAAGCTCCGCTTCATCGACCTCGACCCCGGCGACCGGGGCCCGGCGGTCGAGATCTTCAACGACCTGCTGCGCAGGCAGAACTACTTCAACACCGACAACGCCACCTACGGCTCACACACGGAGCGGGCGGTGATGGCGTTTCGCAAGGTCAACGGGATGGCGCGCAACTTCCAGGCGACTCCGGAGATCTTCGCCAAGCTCGCCAACGGCGAGGGCGGGTTCAAGATCAGCTACCCGAACGCGGGCAAGCACGCCGAGGTCGACATCTCGAAGCAGGTGATGGCGCTCGCCGACGGCGGCAAGGCGAAGTACGTCTTCCACGTCTCGACCGGGGCCGCCGCAACCCCGTCCGACCAGGGTGGCTACACCTTCTACCGCAAGGACGCGGGCTTCAACTCGCTCGGGATGTACTACTCGGTCTATTACAACCGCGGCGAGGCGACCCACGGCTACCACTCGGTGCCGCCCTACCCGGCGAGCCACGGCTGCATCCGCAACCCGATCCCCGACTCCACGTTCATCTACAACTGGATCGACCTCGGGAACAAGATGTTCGTCTACCGGTAGGTAGACGAACATCAGCAGCGCCAAAGACACCCTGGTCACCGAGCTGCGCGAGCATGCGCTGGTGCTCGGCGAGGTGGTGCTCTCGAGCGGGGCGACGGCGTCGTACTACGTCGACGCGCGGCGGGCGCTGCTGCGCCCGGCGGGCTTCCGTGCGGCCGGTGAGCTGATCGCGGACGCGGCCACGCGCCATGGCGCGGTCGCGGTCGGCGGCCCGGTGATGGCGGCGATCCCGCTCGCCTGCGCGGCGATCGCGGTCCCCGGCGGCGACGGCCTGGTCGGCTTCTTCGTCCGCAAGGAGCGCAAGGAGCACGGGATGCAGCGCTGGGTCGAGGGCCCGGTCGAGGCCGGGACCCGCTGCCTGGTGGTCGAGGACACGGTGACGACCGGCGGCTCGACCGTCGCCGCGATCGAGCGCATGCGCGACGAGGGACTCGAGATCGTCGCCGGGCTCTGCGTCGTCGACCGGCTCGCCGGCGGAGCGGAGGCGATCGCCGAGGCGATCGCGGCGCCGTTCGAGGCGCTGTCGACGATCGACGACGTCTACCCCGAGCGCCCCGACCGCTGAGCGCCCTCGGGCGCCCGGCTGCGCAGGGTGGCGACGACGCGCTCGGCGAGCTCGGCGCTGGGCTGGGCCGCGGGCTTCGCGTTCGCGGCGATCACGACCGCGAACGTGACCAGCTCGCCGCGGCGCAGGGCGAGCACGCGCAGGCGCTGGCGCACCTCGCTGCCGCGGGCGACCGCGACCGCCCGCACCTGCGCCCCGTCGTAGCGATGCCGGTACGGATGCGGCGGACCGGGATCGACAGCCGGCTCGTAGCCCGGCAGCGCCGCCGCGGTGCGCACTGCGTACTCGCGCGGCGCGATCGCGAGCGCCCCGGGGTCGCGCTCGGGCGCGATCGAGATCGCGACCAGCCGGTCGAACGAGCGCACCCGGGCGCCGGGGCCGCGGTCGCGGGCCTTCCATCCCGGGGGCAACCCGATCGCGAAGCCGCCGCGTCGGTTCACGTACCGCTGCCAGCGGGCCGGCAGATCGGGGAGATGCTCGGTGCGCTCGATCCGAGGCTCGGGCGGCGGCGGCTCGGGCTCAGGGTCCTCGGAGCCGCCGCAGCCGGCGGCGAGCGTGGTGGCGGCGAGGGCGACCAGGGTCGCCCGCGAGCTCACGAGTCGCCGCTGCGGCGCGCGCGAGCCGAGAGGCGGCGCAGCGGGTGCGCGACCTTGCTCACGTCCTCGAGGTGCGGCTCGAGCCGCTCGATGCTCTGCTCGAGCCCGCTGACGTCGCCGCCCATGCTCTCGACCGCGGCGCGCATCTGCTTCACCTCGTCGTCGAGCGACTCGACCTTGCCCTGGATCCCGTCCAGGGTCACGAGCAGCTTCGGCAGCACCGCCATCCCCTCGGCGATCGTGCGGATGTCGGCGAGCGCGCCGCCGAGCAGCCGCGGCAGCTGCATCACGTCGACCGGCAGCCGGCGCTCGACCGCGCGCTCGTCGTCGGCGATCGCCGCCTCGTCGAGGATCTCGGGCTCCGGGCGCGCGATCAGCCCTTCTCCCGCAGCGAGTAGGCGCTGACGCCCGCCGGGACGCCCTTGGCGCGGAAGCGAAGCTTGCGGCGCGCAGAGACGGCGTCGCGGTCGATCACCTCGACCGCGTCGCCGGAGGCGAGCAGCTCGCCGCCGGCGGCCTCGTCGGCCACCCGGGCGGCGACGTTGACGTCGACGCCGAGGTAGTCGTCGCCGAGCCGCTTCGGCGTACCGACGTGCAGACCCGCGCGCATCCTGGGACGGTACCCGGCGACCTCGACGTGATCTAGTCGCCGCCGCGCCTCGAAGACCGCGTCGACCGCGTCGTCGGGGTTGCTGAAGACCGCCATCATCCCGTCGCCGAGCCGCTTCACGACCTCGCCGTGGTTGCCGACGACCGGCGGCTCGATCGCCTCCGCGACCGCGCGCAGGAGCTCGAGCGCGATCTCGTCGCCCGCCTCGAGCGCCCAATCGGAGAAGCCGACGAGGTCGGTGAACACGATCGCGAGCCGGCCGTCTACCGGGTTGCCGTCGGCGCCGACGGCGACCGCCTCCCAGACCTGGAGCGCGGTCAGCCCCGCCTCCTTGAGGATCCCCGGACGCTCGGAGGCGAGCTCGCCGAGGCGGCGAGCCATCAGCTGGCGCGGCTCGGACCCGACGGTCGAGAGCGGGTCACCGTACTGGCTGTCGCCGGGAAGCAGCTCGCGCGCGATCCGCAGCGCGCTGACCAGCTTCGGCCCGATCGCGCTCGGCGCCGCCGGGTCGTCGTCGTTGTCCGCGCTCGTCCCCACGAGGGGGATTACACCAGTTCGAGCCCGACCGTTACACGAAACGATGTAACGATCGTCACGCCGGCCCCGCGGACCCCAATCGGGCGCATAGAGTCCGCCCCGATGCCCAGCGCCCGCGAGGCCTCGTTCGACCTCTTTCGCGCCCACGGGATGACGACGATGTTCGGCAATCCCGGCTCGACCGAGCTGCCGATGCTGCGCGACTGGCCCGCGGACTTCGACTACGTGCTCGGCCTCCAGGAGGCGGTCGTGGTCGGGATGGCCGACGGCTACGCGCAGGCGAGCGGCCGCCCGGCGCTCGTCAACCTGCACACCGCCCCCGGCGTCGGCAACGCGATGGGGGCGATCTTCAACGCGCAGGCGAACCACTCCCCGCTCGTGATCACCGCCGGCCAGCAGGCGCGCTCGCTGGTCACCGTGCAGGCGAACCTGACCAACCGCGACGCGACCCGGATGCCGCATCCGCTGGTCAAGTGGAGCTACGAGCCGGCGCGGGCCGAGGACGTGCCGCTGGCGCTCGCCCGGGCGACCCACCTGGCGGCGCTGGCACCGCGCGGCCCGACCTTCGTCTCGGTTCCGATGGACGACTGGGAGGTCGAGGTCGATCCGAGGCGACGCCCGCGCGGCGATCGAGCGCCGGACGACGTCGCGGTCGGTCGCCGACCCGGAGGCGGTCGCGGCGCTCGCCCGGCGGCTCGAGCGGGCGGCGAACCCCGTCTTCGTCGCCGGCCCGGACATCGACGCCTCCGGCGGCTGGGACGCGGCGATCGCGCTGGCCGAGCGCCAGCGCCTGCCGGTGCACGCGATCCCGGCTCCCGGCGGCGGACGGCTCGGCTTCCCCGAGGGCCACCCGAACTTCCGCGGGGTGCTGCCGCCGGCGATCGGTCCGCTCTCCGAGACGCTGGCCGGGCGCGACCTGATCGTCGTCGCCGGCTCCTCGATCTTCCCCTACTACCCGAACATCCCCGGCCCGCTGCTGCCCGAGGGCGCCGAGCTGGTCGCGATCACCTCGGACCCCGACGAGGCCGCCCGGGCGCCGATGGGCGACGCGATCGTCGCCGACGTGCGGCTCACCCTCGAGCGGCTGCTGGAGGAGGTCGGCGAGTCGGACCGCGATCCTGGCGAGGCGCTGCCGGCGCCCGAGGCCGGCCCCGAGCAGGACCCGATCACCGGCACCGCGGCGATGAACGCGCTCGCGGCCGCCTTCCCCGAGGACGGGATCGTCGTCCTCGAGGCGCCGTCCTCGACCCTGGCGCTGCGAAACCAGCTCCGGATCTCGCGCCCGGGCAGCTACTACTTCGGCGCCGGAGGAGGGCTCGGCTTCGGGCTCGCGGCAGCGGTCGGGGTGCAGCTCGCCGAGCCGAGCCGCCCGGTCGTCTGCGTCGTCGGCGAGGGCTCGGTCCAGTACGCGGTCACCGCGTTCTGGAGCGCCGTCGCCTACGAGGCGCCGGTCACCTTCTGCGTCCTGCGAAACAGCGAGTACGCGATCCTGAAGTGGTTCGCGGAGATCGAGGGCGTCGGCGGCGCTCCGGGCCTCGACCTGCCGGCGCTCGACACGGCCGCGATCGCGGCCGGCTACGGCCTCGCCACCCACCGTGCGGCAGGCGCCGAGGAGCTGCGCGAGACGCTCGCCGCCGCGATCGCCTCCGGGCGCCCGGAGCTGGTCGAGGTCGCGGTCGCCCCGGGGATGTGGCTGTTCTAGCGGGGGGGCGATAGGAATGGCGCTGCTCGAGCCGGCGGTCGGGCGGCTGGCGCCGGAGCCGGTCGCGAGCGCCGACGCGGCGCCCGGCTGGGTCGCCGGCGGCACCCCGGAGCCGCTGCGCTCGCAGCTGGTCGAGCTGCTCGGCGCCGACCGGGTCCTCTCGCGCGCGTCCGACATCGTCCGCTACGCCTCCGACGCGAGCCCCTACCGGCTGTTCCCGAAGGCGGTCGTCGTCGCCCGCGACTCTGGCGACGTGGCGAAGGTGTTCGCGTTCGCGCGCCGGAGCGCGACCCCGGTCACCTTCCGCGCCGGCGGCACGAGCCTCAACGGGCAGGCGCAGTCGGACGGGATCCTGGTCGACGTCCGCCGCCACTGGCGCGGGGTCACGGTCGAGGATGACGGCGTGCGCGCACGGGTGAGGCCCGGGACCGTTCTCGGTCACGTCAACCGCGTGCTCGCGCCGCACGGCCGCAAGCTCGGCCCCGATCCGGCCTCGACCGAGATCGCCTGTGTCGGCGGCGTGATCGCGAACAACTCCGGCGGGATGCGCTGCGGGGTCGCCCGCGACAGCTACCGGACGGTGGCCGAGCTCGAGTTCGTGCTCGCCTCCGGGACCGTGATCGACACCGGCGCCGCGGGCGCCGAGGAGCGCTTCGCCGCCGCCGAGCCCGAGCTCGCCCGCGGCCTCGCGGCGATCCGCGACGAGATCCGCGCCGATCAGGAGCTCGCGGAGCGGATCGAGCGCAAGTTCGAGATCAAGAACACGACCGGCTACCGGCTCTGCGCCTTCCTCGACGCCGAGACGCCGCTGGAGATCTTCCGCCGCCTGCTGGTCGGCTCGGAGGGCACGCTGGCGTTCATCGCCGAGGCCGTGTTCGAGACCGTGGAGCGGCCGCCGATGACGACCTGCTCGTGGCTTCACTTCCCGAGCATCGACGCCGCCGTGGCGCCGGTCGGCGAGCTGGTCGCCGCCGGGGCGAGCGCGGTCGAGCTGATGGTCGCCCCGGCGCTGGTCGTCGCCAGCCACAACATCCGCGGCACGCCGGCGAGCTGGCGCGACCTCGATCCGGCCTCGGCGGCGCTGCTGGTCGAGTTCGGAGGCGCCGAGGAGGCCGAGCTCGACGCGGCCGAGGCGCGGGCGCGCGGGCTGCTGGCGCCGCTGGCGCTGATCCGGCCGCCCGACTTCCACCGCGACCCGCGGACCGTCGAGATGTACTGGACGGTGCGCGAGGGAATGCACGGGCTGATCGGGAGGATGCGCGCGCCGGGCACGGCGCTGATCGTCGAGGACGTCTGCGTGCCCCCGGAGCGGATCGCCGAGTGCGCGGCCGACCTGCAGGCGCTGCTCGGCGAACACGGCTTCCTCCCCGGCGTCGCCGGCCACGCGTCGGCCGGCAACCTGCACTTCATGCTCACCCCGGACTTCGCCAAGCCCGAGGACCGCGAGCGCTACGACGCCTTCATGGAGCGGCTCGCGAAGCTGGTGGTGGACAAGTACGACGGCTCGCTCAAGGCCGAGCACGGGACCGGCTTCAACATGGCGCCGTTCGTCGAGCGCGAGTGGGGCGCGAAGGCGGTCGAGCTGATGCGGCGGGTGAAGCGCCTCGCCGACCCCGACGGGGTGCTGGCGCCCGGGGTGGTCCTCAACGACGATCCCGGCGTTCACCTGCGCAACCTGAAGACGACGCCGGCGATCGAGCAGGAGGCGACGACCTGCGTCGAGTGCGGCTTCTGCGAGCCGGTGTGCCCGAGCCGCGACCTGACCACGACGCCGCGCCAGCGGATCGTGCTGCGACGCGAGATGGCGCGCCAGCCGGTGGGCTCGGCGGTGCTCGAGGCGCTGCTCGCGGAGTTCGAGTACGACGCGGTCGAGACCTGCGCCGCGGACGGCAGCTGCGCGCTCGTCTGCCCGCTCGGGATCGACACCGGCAAGCTGGTCAAGTCGCTGCGCGAGCGCCAGCACTCGGCCCGTGCGCACAGGGTCGCTGCGCGGCTCGCGGGGCGCTGGGCGGCGGTCGAGCGCGCCGCGCGCGCGAGCCTGCGGGCCGGCGCCCTGGGGCCGGTCGGGCGCGGCGCGATGCGCGGCGCGAGCCGGGTCGCGCGGCGGGCGCTCAGCGACGAGCTGGTGGGAGAGTGGCCGGCGAGCATGCCGCGCCCGGCGCCGGCGGGGCTGCCGGCGACGGTACGCGAGGGCGCGGCCGCCGTCTACCTGCCGGCCTGCGTCAACCGGATCTTCGGACGCAGCGGCGGTGGTGAGCCCGCGAGCCTGCCCGAGGCGCTGGTCGTGGTCTCGGAGCGCGCCGGGCTCGCGCTCTGGATCCCCGAGGACGTCGCCGGGTGCTGCTGCGCGACGCCGTGGAGCTCGAAGGGCTACCGCGAGGGTGCGCGGCGGATGGCGAACCACACGCTGAGCGCGCTCTGGCGCTGGAGCGAGGGCGGGCGGCTGCCGGTCGTCTGCGACGCGAGCTCGTGCACGCTCGGGCTCGCCGAGGAGGTGGTCGGGCTCCTGAGCGAGGTCAATGCCGAGCGCCATCAGCGACTCGAGATCGTCGACTCGGTCGCCTGGGCGCGCGAGCGGCTGCTGCCCCGGCTCGAGCTCGAGCGCAGGCTCGCGAGCGCGGTCGTCCACCCCCCGTGCGCGACCCGCCACTTGGAGCTCGACGACGACCTGGCCGCACTCGCCGAGGCGCTCGCCGAGGAGGTCGTGGTCCCGATCGCCGCCACCTGCTGCGGGATGGCCGGCGACCGCGGCCTCCTGCATCCCGAGCTGCCGCTCGCGGCGACCGCCGAGCAGGCGAGTGAGCTCGCCGGGCGCCGTTTCGACGCCGCCCTGTGCTCGAACCGCACCTGCGAGATCGGCCTCGAGCAGGCCACCGGCCGCCCCTACGAATCGATCATCTACACGCTCGAACGCCTCACCCGCTGAGCCGCCTGCGGTCGTGGCGCCGATGCCCCGACCAGGATTCGAACCTGGGACCTACTCCTTAGGAGGGAGTCGCTCTATCCAGCTGAGCTATCGGGGCTCGCGGCAATTCTAGGTCTCGGCTCGAGCGCCTCCGGCCCCATGCCGCGGCTCATTGGCGCCTTGAGGCGCATCGCTGGCAGTTCGACCAGCCGATAGGTGACCACCGAGAGCACGAACACGACTGCGGCGACGACCGCGAAGTTGAGCGCCAGTCCGATCCGCCCGTCCGCGAACACCCCGACGTCGGCCAGCCGCTGGATGACGGGCTCGTTCCAGAGGAAGACGCTGTAGGAGACGATTCCCACGGTAACCGCGGCCCGTGTCTCGAACGCCCGCGCCGAAGGGGACGGACCGACCATCGGTCCGGGGATGACCACGAGGGCGAGAAGGACGGCGAGGCACGCAGCGATGACGGTGTTTTCCACCGGGTAGCCGAGTTGGCCGTTGACGTCGGCGAGCCGAATCGCCGCTACCGCCCCGACCGGAACGGCGACCGCGACCGCCGCTTGCCGCCACCAGGACGGGAGGTTGAGCGCACCACGACTCACCTGGACGTGGACTGCGGCGACGACCATGCCGAACGCGAACAGGTCAGCCTGAGCCCAAAAGCTGCGCACCACGACCGAGTGCCAGTCGGCGTCCCATCCACCGTTCGGTCCCGGACCCTCCACGAGGTACGCAGCCGCGAGCTTCCCGGAGAGGCCGATCGCGAGCATCAGGACGGCCGGCGCCAGAAACGCAAGCAGCACCCCGCGGCTGCCGCGGGTCCTTGCCGCCAGCGCCAGCGCCATCGCTCCGAGCACCGGGACGGCGAGATAGAACACGACCTCGACGGCAAGCGACCACGCGGGAGCGATCCCAATCAACATCGTGCTCGGTCGGTAGTCGTGAACCAGCAACCCGGCCGAGAGCAGGTCTCCTGCACCGGTCAACGGGCCGATCTCCAAGACGGCTCCGTCTCGCGTCCGGGTCGACTGAAGCACGAGCGCGGCGAGCAGGAGGATCACCCAGTAAGCCGGCACGATCCGCAGCGCCCGGTTGCGGAAGTACGCGGCGACCCGTGGCCGCCGCTCGGGTTCAAACGCGGCAACGAGAAACGGTCGGTAGAGCAGAAAACCCGAGAGGGCGAAGAACAGGGTCACACCAAGTGCAAGGCTCTCGACCGGGATCGCCAGTTCTCGCCCCTCGGCGATCGGATGGCCATCCGGGCTGGAGAACAGCCATACGTGATAGGCAAGGACGCTCGTCGCCGCGAGCGCCCGCAGACCCTCGATCCCCGGCATGCGACGCCCGGACGAGGGCAACACTCGAGCGAGGTGGGCGCGCACCTGCCTACCCCTGCGGCTCGATCTCGCCCTCGCCTTCCGCGTACAGGCTCTCGGCGGCGATCTCGCGGACGGCGCGGTTCCAGAGCTTGACCTCGAGGTAGAGGTCGTCGCCGAAGCCGTGGATCGCGTCGGTGGCGACGAGGGTGAAGCGGCCGTCGGCGACCGGGGCCTGGTCGAGGGTCTCGCCGTCGAGCTCGGCGGTGACCGCGACCGCGCCGCGGACCAGCGGCAGGCCCCAGACCAGGGTCACGTCGCCGCCGCGGCCGCCGTCGGTGCGCCAGGCGCCGATCACGTCGTCGTTGAGGTCGATCTTCCACTCCGGGTTGTCGTCGGCGGTGACGTCGGTGAAGTCCGCCTTCGCGCTCATCTCGCCGGGCTCCGCGTCGGCGTTGCCGGCGTCGAACGAGACCCAGCCGAAGTACTCGGCAAGCACCTGCTCGCCGTCGGCGTCCGCGGTCGGCTCACTCGCGCGGCCGCTGGCGGGGACGTAGACCCGCCCGCCCCAGCTCCGGTCCGGGAACCACTTCACGCTCAGCGGGTCGAGCGCCGAGCCGGCCTCGGCGGCATGCGGAGCGCAGGCCTCGGCGAAGGCGTCGCGAAGCCGCTCCTCCCAGCGCCCGTACGGCCGGCCCTCCTGCGAGGCGTCGGCGATCGAGCGCGGGAATGGGCGGCGGATCGGCGGCATCGGCGCGGGAGCCTAGTCGAGCGCGGCGCGCAGGTCGGCGGCGGCGCGCTCGGGCGGATAGACGTTGATCTCGACCCCGGTGCCGAGCTCGAACCCGGCGCGGACGGTGAGCCGGGGGACGATGTCGACGTGCCAGCAGAACTCGGCCGCCCCGCGGGGGGCCGAGCGGACCCAGAGGTTGAGCTGCGGGACCGCGCCGAGCGCGCCGCCGAGCGCGCGCAGGGCGGTGGCGATCATCGCGGCGCCGGTGGTGTCGTCCTCGAACCGAGCCAGCGGGCGCCGGGGGACGATGCGGAGCTCGAACGGCGACCGCGAGGCCCACGGACAGACGAGCAGCGCCTCGTCGTCGATCGCCACCAGCCGCTCGCGGCGGCGCACCTCCTCGGTCGCCACGTCCTCGAGCAGATGCGAGCCCATCGTCCGGTCGTGGTAGGCGCCGGCGCGCTCGCGCTCGCGGGCGATCTCGGTCGGGACGAAGTCGAGCGCGTAGAGCTGGGCGTGGGTGTGCTCGAGCGAGGCCCCGGCGTCGGGCCCCTCGTTGACGATCAGGTGCACGTAGGCGGCGTCCGCGTGCGCCCGCATGCGCTCGCGCCAGGCGGCGACCGCGCCGGCGAGCCGCTCGTCGGGCAGCTGGGCGAGGGAGGTCGCGTGCTCGGGCGCGCTCACGATCACCTCGTGCGCACCGCCCGCCGGCTGCGAGCGAAACAGGTCCGAGTCCGCGATCCGCGTCGAGGCCCCGAGCGGATCGAACGAAGCCGCAAACCCCGAATCCGGCGCCCCTCCCTGCTCCATGCTCCCTGCTTCCCGCTGCTCGAACACCGGATACAGGTTCGGCACCGAGCGCTGCTCCCAGCCGGGGGTGTCGGGCTCGCCGCCGCCGGGCCGCCGGGCCCAGACCTCGGGCGGCGTGCGGTCCTCGCGCCCCTCGCAGAACGGGCAGCGCTCGGCCGCGTCGGGGCGAAGCTCGACCGGCGCCGGCGCGAACGCGTCCGGGCGCTCGGCGCGGCCAGGGGCGAGGATCGCCCGCTGGCCGGTGAGCTGCTCGATCCTGACCTCTGGTGAGCTCAGGACTGGGCGGTCGGCGGGGTCGGCGAGTGCTCGGGCGGCGGCACCGTCGGCTCCGCGCCGGGCTCGATCAGCGGCTTGAGCAGGTCGAGCGGCAGCGGGAAGACGATCGTCGAGCTGTTGGTGGAGCCGATCTCGACCAGCGTCTGCAGGTAGCGAAGCTGCAGCGTCGCCGGGTTGACGCTGATGATGTTGGCCGCCTGGGAGAGCTTCTCCGAGGCCTGGAACTCGCCGTCGGCGGCGATGATCTTCGCCCGCCGCTCGCGCTCGGCCTCGGCCTGACGCGACATCGCCCGCTGCATGTCGGCCGGCAGCTCGACGTCCTTGACCTCGACCGTCGAGACCTTGATCCCCCAGGGCTCGGTCTGCTCGTCGATGATCTGCTGGAGCTCGGTGTTGAGGCGCTCGCGCTCGGAGAGCAGCGCGTCGAGCTCGGCCTTGCCGAGCACCGAGCGCAGCGTCGTCTGCGCGATCTGCGAGGTGGCGAGGAGGAAGTTCTCGACCTCGGTCACCGCCTTGTTCGGATCGATCACCCGGAAGTAGGCGACCGCGTTCACGCGCACGGTGACGTTGTCCTTGGTGATCACCTCCTGCGGCGGGACGTTCAGGGTCACCGTCCGCAGGTCGATCCGCACCATCTGGTCGATGATCGGGATCAGCAGGATCAGGCCGGGGCCCTTCTGCGCGATCAGGCGGCCGAGGCGGAAGATGACCCCGCGCTCGTACTCGCGCAGGATCCGGATCGCGGTGGCGAGGATGAAGAGGATGAAGACGGCGACGATGCCGGCGATGACGAGCGCAACCATGACTACTCCTCTGCCTCCTCTGAAACCGGGCGGACGCGAAGCGTCAGCCCGTCGACCGACTCGACCCGCACTCTAGCGCCGAGCTCTCGCAGCCGCGCGGCGTCGTCCCCGCTCATCTCCGCGACCGGCTCCGCGCGCCACAGCGCCCCGGCGACGAACACCTGGCCGGCCGGCGCGAGCGCGACGCGCACGTCGCCGGTCGCCCCGGCGAGATGCTCCGCCCCGGTGGCGACCGGGTTCCGGCGTGCCTCGACCACCTTCTGGGTCGCGAACATCATCGAGCCGCCGAGCAGGACCGCGACCGTGATCACGACCGGGACCGAGACCTCGACCGCGTCCGAGCCGGTGTCGAACAGCAGCAGCCCCGAGAGCGCCAGCGAGATCACCCCGAACACCCCGAGCACGCCGCCGGTCGGCAGCTGCGCCTCGGCGATGATCAGCGCGACCCCGATCACCAGGAGGACGATCCCGGCGGCGGTCACCGGCAGCTGGGCGGTGCCGAAGGCGCCGAGGACGAGCGCGATCACGCCGACAGCGCCGGGGACGAACAGGCCCGGGCTGAAGAGCTCGATCGCGATCCCGACCAGGCCGAGCAGCAGCAGCAGGTAGGCGATCGTCGGGTTGACCAGCAGCCCCAGGAGCTCGTACTGAAGCGGCATCTCGCGCTGGTCGAGCTCGAGGCCGGCGGTGGCCAGGGTCTGGGCCTTCGGTCCCTGGACCCGAAAGCCGTCGAGCTCGGCGAGCAGCTCGTCCTCGCTCGCGGCGACGACGTCGATCGCCCCCGCGTCGAGCGCCTCCTGGGCGGTCACGTTCTCGGCCTCGGTGACCATCCGCTCGGCGAGCGCCCCGTCGCGCCCGTGGCCCTCGGCGAGCGCGCGGATGAAGGCGGCGGAGTCGTTGGTGATCTTCTCGCCCAGGGTGCCGCCGATGTCCTCGCCGGTGGCGGTGACCGCGCTCGCCGAGCCGATGTTGGTCTGCGGCGCCATCGCGGCGACGTCGGCGGCCTCGGTGATGAACGCACCGGCTGAGGCGGCGCGGGCGCCGTCGGGGGAGACGTAGACGATGACCGGGGCGGGGGCCTCGATCAGGTCCTTGATCATCTCGCGCATCGAGCTCTCGAGGCCGCCGGGCGTGTCTAGACGGACGATCACCAGCGGGGCGCCCTCGTCGGTTGCGTCGGCGAGCGCGGTGGCGATCCACTTCTCGGTCGCCGGATCGATCGCGCCGGAGAGCTCGATCGACGGCGCGGTGCTCGAGTCCTGCGCGCCGACCTGCGGCACGACGACGCCGAGCGCGGCGACGACGATCAGCCAGAGCCAGACCTGAGCGCGGCGAGCCACGGTCTGATTATCCCCGCCGCCGGCTCAGCCCAGGAACTTCTCGATCTCGTCGGTGAGATCGCGCAGGGACTCATAGGGGCCCTGGCGGGTGTAGACGAGCTCGCCCTCGGCGTCGTAGAACGCGGTCGAGGGAAAGGCGTAGCCCTCGAACAGCTCGCCGACGTCGTCGGCCGGGTCGCTGACGCTCGGATACGGCAGCGGATAGTCCTCGAGGAAGGTCTCGGCGGCGTCGGTCGAGTCGTTCGCGTTCACCCCCAGGAACGCGATCCGGTCGCCGAGCTTCGCCGCCGCCTGCTGGAAGTGCGGGAACTCGAACCGGCACGGCCCGCACCACGACGCCCACTTGTTGACCACCACCGGGTGGCCCTCGAGCCCGGCCAGCTGTGCCTCGAACTCCTCCGGGCCGCCCTCGATCAGCGCGTCCCCCTGCGCGTAGAGGGCGGCGAGCTGCGGCGGCGCGCCGGCCAGCGCCCGCTCGTAGTCGATCGCGGTGGCGTCGGGGTTGGCCGCGCCCGGGTCGGCGGCGTCGTCTGAGTCGAGGGTGAGTACGTAGATGCCGGCGGCGACGATCAGCCCCGCCGCGAGGGCGATCAGCGCCAATCTCGCCGCTCGTCCGCGCTTCTGCTCGGAGTTGTGGTTCAATTCACCTCGGTCCCGTAGTTCTTGGGCCGCGGGTGGTTGCCGGTTCGACCAGAGAGGGGATCTCGATCCGGCGCCCGCCTCTTCCGAGCTTACTTCGCTCGCTCTCCGGTTCCCGGATCACGTGCGAGCGCGGGATCCAGCACATCCCCCTTTTCTGATGTCCAATCCCACCGACGTTGCCGCGAGCGCGGCGAGCGAGTTGACCGAGGCCGACCTCGAGCGGGTGCGTTCGTTCACCCGCGAGCCGATCCTGCTCGAGGGCGAGACGATCGCCGACCTGGTCGAAGGCACGGCGCGGCGGCGGGCGGTAGACGACGCGCTCGCCGAGCTCACCGATGGCCAGGAGGACCCCTCGTTCGGCTGGCGCCGCGACTACTCGCTGCTGCTCGGCCTCGAGCGGTTGCTCTCCGAGGAGCGCCCGGAGCTGCTCGACGGCGCTCAGCTCAACGACCACCAGGTCGACGCGCTCTCCGGCACCCTGGCCGCGATCACCTCCGAGCTCGAGGGCCCGGCGGCGGAGTCGCGGCGAAACGGCCGTCCGAACGGCGGCGGCGCGAAGCTCGAGTCCGAGCCCGCCGCCGACGGCGCGAACGGCGACGCGGCCACGGCCGAGGACGAAGACGCGCTCGCCCCCGACGAGGAGCCCCAGGACTGGGACGAGCCCGCGGTCGAGGCCGACGCGGACGTGCTCGACGAGGCGCCCGAGGACCCGGGCGCCGACCGCCGCTTCTGGTTCGAGCACGCGACCGGGGCCGGCAAGACCGTCGCCGCGGTCGGCTTCGTCGAGGCGTCGCGCACCGGCGGCGTCCTGATCCTCACCCACCGCCGCAACCTGGTCGACCAGTTCATCGGCGAGATCTCGGATCGCGGCTACGCCGAGCGGCTCTCGCCGCCGCTGCTCGACGGCGCCGACCACCCCTACGGCCCGGTCACGGTCGAGACCTACCAGTGGTTCGTGCGCAACGCCGGGCGGGTCTCGGACGCCTACTCGATCGTGATCTGCGACGAGGCCCACACCGCGCTCGGCGAGAAGACCAGCGCCTGCATCCGCAACTGGACCGGGCCGGTGTTCATCGGCATGACCGCGACCGGCGCGCTGATCGCCCGCCACGTCGCCGACCTGTTCCCGACCCAGACCTCGCGCTTCGACCTCGCCCAGGCGGCGCGGCGCGGCGTGATCGCGCCGCTGCGCTGCATCCGGATCCCGCCGGGACCGGGCGTGCGCACGATCGCCAAGGTGCCGCTGCGCCGGGGCGAGGTCGACCAGGACTTCGACCAGGAGGAGCTCGCCGCGCTGCTCGACCAGGAGCCGTTCAACGTCGCCGTCGCCGACCTCTACCAGTCTCGGTTCAAGCGCGTTCCCGGGGTCGTCTACACCGCCGGCGTCAAGCACGCGAACAACGTCGCGAAGGCGTTTCGCAACGTCGGCATCAACGCCCAGGCGGTCTCCGGCGAGACCCCGAAGCGCGAGCTCGCCGAGATCCTGGCCGCGTTCGAGCGCGGCGAGGTCGACGTGCTCTGCAACGCGATGCTGCTCGCCGAGGGCTGGAACTCGCCCCGGGCGACGATCTGCATGCACCTCGCGCCGACCGCCTCGCGGCGCGTCTATCAGCAGCGGGTCGGCCGCGTCACCCGCCGCAACCCGGGCAAGGAGGCGGGGCTGGTGATCGACCTCGTGCACCCGGCGACGACCCACGACGAGACGATCGTCACCCTGCACAGCCTGCTCGACCGCGACGTGTACCGCGGCGGCGCGATCGTCGTCGGGCCGGTGCGCCGCGGGCGCGGGCGCCGAGTGCGGGTCGAGCGCCGGGTGCTCCCGGTCTCCGCCGACCCCGAGCGCCGGCTCGCGGTGCTCGAGCGCGAGCTCTGGCGGATCGCGGTCGAGAACCTGAACTACTCCGAGCAGCACGCCTGGGCGGCGCTCGCGGGCGCCAGGGTGACGGCGAACAACTGGCGCCGGGCGAAGGCAATGATCCAGCACGACCAGGCGAAGGAGCTGCGCCGCCGCTTCCTGCTCACCTGCCTGCAGCGCAACCGCAACCACCAGCTGCGGCTGAAGGCGCTCGCCGAGGCCGCCGCGCTGCGCGAATCGGAGCCCTTCGACGACGCGGTCGAGGTCGTCGCCACCTGGCCCCGCGACGAGCGCCGCGCCGGCGCCAAGGTCCTGCTCCAGGCGCTCGCCGAGCGGCGGATCGGCCGCCGCGACCAGGCGCAGGCGTGGGTCTGGCGCCTCGCCGAGGTGACCCGCGAGCTGCACGAGGAGTACGCGGTCCAGCGCTGGCCCGAGACCAAGCGACTGCTCGGCCTGTTCGTGAACTCCTCGGGGCGCGCGCACGGGCGCAACGCACGCCGGATCGTGCACGCCGCACGCCAGCAGGATCGCCGGCTTGCGGTCGCCCTGCTCGCCGCCGCGGTCGCCCACACGCCCGAGGCCGAGGAGGTGCTGCGCGGTGCCAGGATGCGGATGGCCCGCAAGCCGTCGGCGGTCGCGCGCGAGCTGCTGCGCAACTTCCCCAAGGGCGGCAAGAAGCGCCGCCGGCGCTCGAAGCGCGGCGGACGGGCCAACGGCGAGGCGCCCGAGCGCGAGAAGCTCGACGCCTCCGAGAGCGAGGCAACCGACCCCGGCGAGGATGCGCCGACCGAGGACGACGCATCGGCCGAGGAGGAGAGCGCCGCCTAGTCGCGGCTCAGCGAGCCGGCGAGCGCGCGCAGCAGCGGCAGCTCGCGCTCCGAGGCCAGATAGGCGCCGCGGATCACCGTCCAGGCGCGCATCCGGCGATCGTCGAGACCGGCCGCCGCGAAGGCCGCAAGGCGAGCCTCGGTGCGCTCGGGATCGAGTCGCGAGCCGAGCGGGTTCCAGAGGAACGAGGGGACGTCGAACTCGGGCTCGCCGAGCATCGGCTTCGGGTCAATCGCGAGATGACGCTCGCCCGCGGCGAGGATGTTGTGGTGGTGCAGGTCGCCGTGAACCAGCGTCCGCCGCCCGACCGCGAGCGAGGCATGGAGCTCGCGGGCGACCGGTACCAGCTCGCTCGCGCCCCCGCCCAGGCGCTCGGCCTGGTCGAGCCAGCGCGGCACGTGATCGCCGATCCACCGAAACGGCGCCGCGGCCGGGCGCCAGAGGCGATTGCCGACGGCGACCGCGATCGCCGTCGCCCGCTGCTCGGGCAGGGCTGAGATGTCGGTGCCGGGGAGCGCCCGCTCGAGCAGCAGCACGCGCCCGTCCGCGCTCGCGCGCAGCAACCGCACGGCACCCTCGCCGGCCCAGAGCTCGAGCGCCGCGGCCTCGTGCTCGGACTCGTCGTCGTCGAGCGGTCTGAGCTTGAGCACCGCGCGGTCGCCGGCCGCGGCGACGAACGAATGGCGTGACCCTGCCATCCGGGGCCCGAGGTCGAGGCCCCAGGCGTCCGCCGCGCGCGCGGCTCTCGCCTCGAGCTCGTTCACCGCTCGACGTCGAGGCGGAGGCTGACCTCGCCCGAACCGAGGCTGAGGCGCTGCCCCGCCGCGGTCTCGACCACCAGGTTGCCGCGCTCGTCGATCCCGGCGGCCGTCCCGGAGCCGGGCTGCGGATCGCCGCCGCGCTCCCAGCTCACCGGTCGCCCGGCGAGCGCGTCGCGGTCGCGAAACGCGGCCAGGACGTCGGCGTCGGCGGCCTCGACCCAGTCGCCGAGCGCCCGATCGAGCGCCGAGCGGGCGCCGTCCACGGTCGCCCCGTGGCCGATCGAGGTCGCGGGCCAGCGCAGGTCGTCGGCGAAGTCGGCATCGGCGACGGCTACGTTGACGCCGATCCCGATCACCGCCCAGGCGGGTGGCCGTGCCTCGATCAGCACTCCGGCCACCTTGCGCTCCTCGATCCAGACGTCGTTCGGCCACTTGATCCGGCAGGCGACCGGTGCCAGCGACTCGATCGCGACGCAGACGGCGACCGGGACCGAGAGCGGCAGCAGCCGGTGCGCGAGCTCGAGCGGGCGCAGCAGCGCCGAGTAGAGCAGCGCTGAGCCGGCGGGGGCCGTCCACGAGCGGCCGCGCCGCCCGCGGCCGGCGCTCTGCTCGGCGGCGGTGACCACCGACCCCGCCGGCGCCCCGGCCTCGGCGAGCGCCCGGGCGCGCTCGTTGGTCGAGTCGGTGAGCCGCAGGTGCAGGTGCGGGCTGCCGAACCGGGTCACGTCGGGGCGAGCCGAACGCGGTCGCCGCTCGTGAGCCCGAGCCGCTCGGCGGCGCTGCCATGGTTGACCGCGAGCGCGAGCGAGCGCGCGGAATCGACCAGGAGCACCATCGAGCCGTGCTCGGCATCGGCGAAGGTGAGCGCGTAGGCGGCGGACTCGGTCCGAAGCGGCGCCCGGACCTCGAGCCCGGCACCGGGCTCGAGCCCGGCATCTGCGGCGTCCGCGGCGGTCGCGAGCAGGGAGACGTTGCCGAAGCCGTCGACGTGGCCGACCTCGGCCTCGAGCCCACGGCCGGGCTCGACCGCCGGGCGCTCGCCGAGCGCCAGGCGGGTGAGCGAGTTCGGGTCGATCGCCTCGCCGACCTCGGTCAGCGTCGCGCCGAGCGCGAGATGCGCGGCGACGGGGGCGAACAGGTCGCGGCCGTGGAAGGTCGCCGCGACCGGCTCCAACCGCACCGGCGAGCGCGAGACCTCGACCGCCTCGACCGCGCCGCCGAAGCGCGCGATCGCCGGCGCGAGCAGTCCGTTGTCGGGGCCGACGAGGAGGCGCTCCTCCTCGGCCGCCGCGACCGCGACCGCGCGTCGCGTCGAGCCGACCCCCGGGTCGACGACCGCGAGGTGGACGCCCGGCGGCGCGTAGGCGAGCGCTCCGGTCAGCACCCGGGCTCCGTGGCGGACGTCGTGGCGGGCGATCCCGTGGCCGAGGTCGATCAGATTCGCGTCGGGCGCGATCCGTGCGATCACCGCCCGGCAGATGCCGGCGAACTCGTCCTCGGTCCCGTAGTCGGAGAGAAAGGTGATCGGGCGCGAAGCCACGCCGCGGAATCTAACCCGCGGCGGGGCGCCTTCCGGCTCAGGGGGCCGGATCGCGCTCGAGGTCCTAGTCTGCTCCTGTCGCGCGCCTGAGCTACACAGCGATCGCCTCGCTCGACGGCTACATCGCCGACGCCGACGGGCAGTTCGGGTGGGCGGCCCCGGATGCGGAGGTGCACCGGTTCGTCAACGACCTCGAGCGGCCGGTGGGCACCTACCTGCTGGGCCGCCGGATGTACGAGACGCTGCGCTACTGGGAGGCGCCGCCGGAGCTCGACCGCCAGCCCGACCAGATCCGCGATTACGCCGAGATCTGGCGCGGCGCCGAGAAGATCGTCTACTCGCGCACCCTGGAGTCGGCGTCGACCCGCTCGACCAGGATCGAGCGCGAGTTCGATCCCGACACCGTCGGGCGACTGATCGAGTCGGCCGGCAGCGAGCTCGGCATCGGCGGCGCCCAGCTCGCCGGCGAGGCGCTGCGCGCCGGTCTCGTCGACGAGTGCCGGATGTTCATCGCCCCGGCGATCGTCGGTGGCGGCACCCGGGCGCTGCCCGACGGGGTGCGCCTCGACCTCGAGCTGGTCGAGCAGCGGCGCTTCGAGAGCGGCTTCGTCTTCTGCCGCTACCTGCTCTGAGCCGGCGTCAGCGCCCCGCCACGTCGGCGACCAGCGCCGCGACCAGGCCCTCGACGTCGTGGCGCTCGGCCTCGACGTCGACCTCGAGCCCCGCGTCGCGCGCCGCCCCCTCGTCACCGGCCCGATCGAGACCACGCGGGCCGTACGCGGGAAGCGCTCGCCGACCGCGTCGAGCAGGTTGCGCACCGTCGAGGAGGAGGTGAAGGTGACGTAGTCGGCGCCCGCCGCGGCGTCGAGCGCGGCCGGGTCGGGGTCCTCGCGCACGGTCTCATACAGGGCGACGACGTCGACCTCGCCGCCGCGCTCGGCGAGCGCGTCCGGGAGCACGTCGCGCGCCTCGGCCGCGCGGGCGACGAGCACCGGCCGGTTGGCGACCTCGACCGGCTCCAGCGCCGCGACCAGGGCCTCGGCGACGAACCGCTCCGGGACGATGTCGGCGATCACCCCGCGCTCGCCGAGCGCCCGGGCGGTCCCGGGGCCGATCGCCGCCACGGTGGCGTTGGCGAGCGCGCGCGCGTCGCGGCCCTGGGCGGCCATCGCCTCGAACAGCAGCCGGACGCCGTTCGGGCTCGTCAGGCAGACGAGCGCGTAGGAGTGAAGGGCGGCGACCGCGTCGCGGACCTCCGCGGTCTCGAGCCTGGGCTCGATCCGGATCGCCGGCAGCTCGACCACCTCGGCGCCGAGGCCGCGCAGGGTCGCGGCGAACCCGCTCGACTGCGCCCGGGCTCGGGTGACGACGACGCGGCGACCGTGCAACGGCCGGCGCTCGAGCCAGCCGATCGCGTCGCGGCGGGCGGCGACCGCGCCGAAGAGCAGGATCGCCGGCGCCCGCAGCCCGGCCTCGGCGACCGCCGCCGGGAGCGCCTCCAGGGTCGAGGTCACGGTCCGCTGGCCGGGGTGGGTGCCGCGCTCGATCGCCGCGGCCGGCTCGGCGGGGTCGCGCCCGGCGGCGGCGAGGCGCTCGGCGATCAGGGGCAGGTTCCTGACCCCCATGTAGAGGACCAGGGTGCCGGGAAAGCGCGCCAGCGCCTCCCAGTCGAGCGCAGTCTCGTCCTTGGCCGGGTCCTCGTGACCGGTGACGAAGGCGACCGCGGAGGCGTCGTCGCGGTGGGTGACAGGGATCCCCGCGTAGGCGGGCGCGGCGACGCCGGCGGTGATCCCGGGGACGATCTCGAACTCGATCCCGGCCGCGGCCAGCGTCTCCGCCTCCTCGCCGCCGCGCCCGAAGACGAACGGGTCGCCGCCCTTGAGCCGGACGACGCTGCGCCCGGCGGCGGCGCGGTCGACCATCAGCGCCTCGATCTCCTCCTGCTCGAGCGCCTTTTGGCCGGGGGACTTGCCGACGTAGACGAGCTCGGCGTCGGCGCGGGCGCGATCGAGGATCCCGTCCCCGATCAGGCGGTCGTGGAGGACGACGTCGGCCGAGGCGAGCAGCTCGAGTGCCCGTACGGCGACGAGCCCGGGGTCGCCGGGGCCCGCGCCGACCAGGTAGACGACGCCCGCGCGGGCGCTCACGCCGCCTCCGCCTCGGCCCGGGTGAGGATCTCGCCCGCGCCGGCGGCGAGCATCCGCTCGGCGAGCGCCTCGCCGAGCGCCGCGGGCTGGGCGGCGTCGCCGGCGACCCGATCGCGGACCCACTCGCTGCCGTCGGGGAGACCGGCGTAGCCGAGCACGGCGAGCTCGTCGCCGTCGATCCGCGCGCAGATGCCGACCGGCGTGTCGCAGCTCGCCCCGAGGGCGACCGTCGCCGCGCGCTCGGTCGTGAGCTCGACCAGCGCCGCGCGATCCGAGATCCGCCCGGCGGCCGCCGCGGCGTCCGCGTCGTCGGCGCGCGCCTCGAGCGCCAGGCATCCCTGACCCGGAGCCGGCGTCATCTGCTCGAGCGAGAACCGAAACGAGATCTCGCCCGCGCGGCCGAGGCGCGCGAGCCCCGCGGTCGCGAGCACGATCCCGTCATAACCGCCGTCGGCGAGCCGGCGCAGGCGGGTGTCGACGTTGCCGCGCAGCTCGGCGATCTCGAGGTCGGGGCGCAGGGCGAGCAGCTGCGAGCGCCGGCGCAGGCTCGCGGTTCCGACCCGGGCGCCGTCGGAGAGCGCGTCGATCGAGCCGGCGGCGCCGACGAAGGCGTCGCTCGGGTCCTCGCGCCCGGGCACGCCGACGAGCGCCAGCCCGTCGGGGAGCTCGCCGGGCAGGTCCTTGGCCGAGTGGACGCCGATCGCGACCCGCCGCTCGAGGATCGCGGCCTCCACTCCGCGGACGAAGCGGGCCTTGTCGCCGACGTCGGCGTCGGCGGTGCGTTGGGCGACGACCTCGGCGTCGCCGAGCGCCGCGGCGACGCGCTCGGCCTGGATCAGAGCCAGCTCGCTCGAGCGCGACCCGATCCTGAGAGCCTCGCGGCTCAACGGCTCAGTGTCCGCGGCGCCGCTGGCGATCGCGCAGGTCGGCGACGTCGGCGCCGGTCGCGTCGAGCGGCTCGGCGTCGGGATCGAGGCCGAAGAGCTCGCGCAGGGCGGCGACCTTGGCGTAGGCGTCGGCCTCGCCGGCGGCGCGCTTGAGCCGCAGGGTGGGCTCGTGCAGCAGCCGCGAGGCGATCGCGCGGGCGGCGGCGGCGAGGCGATCGCGATCGGCGTCGGTGAGCCCCTCCCAGCGCTGTTCGTTCTCGGCCAGGACCCGCTCGACGACGTCCTCGGCGCGCTCGCGCAGCGCCGCGATCGTTGGGGTCGCGTCCTGCGCGACGAGCCAGCGGTCGAAGCGCGCGAGCTCGGTCCGCAGCACGCCCTCGGCGTGGCGCGCCTCGGCCTGGCGGCCGGAGAGGTTGCGCTCGGCGAGCGACTGGAGGTCGTCCATGTCGTAGAGGCTGACCGCGGCCACCTCGCGGCAGGCGGGATGGATGTCGCGCGGGACGGCGAGGTCGATCAACAGCAGCGGGCGGCCCTCGCGCACGGCCATCACCTCGGCGAGCTCCTCGGGCTCGATCACGTGATGCGGCGAGCTGGTCGAGGAGACGACGATGTCGGCGGCGGCCAGCTCGTCGGGCAGCGCCTCGATCCGGACCGCGGTGCCGGCGAACCGCTCGGCGAGCCCGATCGCGCGGTCGTAGTGGCGGTTGGCGATGAAGATCGCGTGCACCCCGCGGGCGGCGAGGGCGCGAGCGGTGAGCTCGGCGGTCTCGCCGGCGCCGACGACGAGCACGCGGCGGTCGTCGAGCTCGCCCAGCGTCCGCTGCGCGAGGTCGACGGCGATCGAGGAGACCGAGATCGCGCGCTCGGAGATCCCGGTCTCGGTGCGGGCGCGCTTGCCGGCCGCGAGCGCGGAGCGAAAGAGCTGGTTCAGCACCGGGCCGGTCGCGCTCTCGACCAGGGCGAGCTCGTAGGCGCGCTTGACCTGCCCCTGGACCTCGGCCTCGCCGACGATCATCGAGTCGAGCCCGGCGGCGACCCGCATCAGCTGCTCGGCGGCGCCGCTGCCGTGCAGCGAGTAGAGATGGTTGACGAGCTCGGTCGGCGCGATCCCCGCCTCGCGCGCGAGCAGCCCGAGCGCCAGCGACTCGGCGCCGACCGCGTCGCCGACGTAGAGGTAGAGCTCGGTCCGGTTGCAGGTCGAGATCGCCGCCGCCTCGAGCACCTCCGGGCGCTCGACCAGCTCGCCGAGGACACCGACCGCGCGGCCCTCGGTCAGCGCCAGGCGCTCGCGCAGCTCGAGCGGAGCCGTCTTGTGGGAGACGCCCAGGGCCAGAAGCTCAGCCATCACGGTCCTCCGCGGTTCGTCCCTCGGCGATCTCCGCGAGCTCGCCGAGCTCGCGGTCGATGCGCTGCAGGCGGGCGGCCATGATCGCGACGTAGATCAACAGCAGGGTAAGGAAGACGACGTAGGCGCCGGCGACGTACTTGCCCGCCTCGTCGAGCGGCAGTGCGGGCATCAGGCGCTCACCTCGCCTCCGCGGCCTCGCGCGGGACCGGGGCGATCCGCGAGGCGGCGGCCGCGGCCTCGTCGCCCTCGAGCGCGCGGCGCAGGCGCCCGATCCGCGCCCGCGAGGACTTCGCCGCGAGCTCGAACCGAACCAGCGTCTCCCAGAGCAATGCCATCCCGGCCATGCAGACGAGGAAGGTCACGGTCATCCTCGGCGTCAGGCCGCCGTCGGCGGTGGCGAAGACGCGCGGGTGGACGAGCGTCTCCGCGAGCCGCACGGCGAGGAAGTTGAGCGGCACGAAGGCGCCCGCGGTGATCGCGAACACGGACGCGTAGCGCGCCTGGCGCTCGCGATCCTCGATCGCGTAGCGCAGCGGGTAGTAGGTGCAGTAGAGGAGGAAGACGATCAGGAAGCTGACCAGGGTCGGCTCGTCCCAGACGAACCACTTGCCCCAGGAGGCGCGCGCCCAGATCGAGCCGGTGATCAGGACCGCGACCCCGAAGATGATCGAGATGTGGATCGAGACGTAGGAGCGCACGTCCCACTTCGCCTCGCCGCTTCGCAGGTGCAGGATCGACTGCACCGCGGCGACCATGAACCCGACCAGGGCGCAGATCGCGAGCGGCACGTGCAGGTAGAAGATCTTCTGCACGAAGCCCTGGTCGGCGTCGTTCGGGGTCCAGAAGAAGACCATCGCGAACCCCGCCGTCAGCATCGCGACGGCAAGAACGGGCAGGATGCGCGGGGCCTTGAAGCTCATTTGGTCGGGCTCGCCGGTCAGTCCTCGAGCAGGAAGTCGTAGACGGCGTAACCGACGGCGACGAACACTAGATCGTAGAGAGCGAGGACCGCGATCCATTGGCCGAAGTCGGTGTAGTCGGGGCCGCCGCCGGCAAGCAGCGGGCCCGCGGCGCCGGCGGCGGCGATCATCACCGGCACCAGCAGGGGCAGCAGGAGCAGCGGTGCGATCAGGTCGCGGGCGCGCGAGTTGACCGCGATCGAGGAGACCAGGGCCCCGATCGTCGCCAGCCCGAGGTCGGCGAGCACGAGCACCGGCGCGAGCGCGAGCAGGCCGGTGCCGCCGCCGAACAGGAAGCCGAACACGGGCACCGCGATCAGCTCGAGCGCGAGTCAGGTAGACGCAGAGGATCGTCACCTTGGCGGCGAACAGGGCCGCGCCGTCGACCGGCGCCAACCGGATCACGTCGAAGCCGCCCTGCTCGCGCTCGGCGACGAAGACCCGGTTGATCGCCAGGATCGCGGCGAAGAGTACGGTCGCGAGCAGGACCCCGGCGGCGAGGTCCCCCTCGAGCTCGGTGCGGTCGAGGCCGAAGCGAAAGAGGACGAAGGTGGTCGCGGCGAAGAGCGCCATCGCGGGCACCGACTCGAGCGTGCGCAGCTCCGTGCGCAGGTCCTTGGCGAGGATCGCGCGGTAGGCGCTCACCGGACCTGCCCCTGAAAGAGAGCGCGTGCGTCGCCGGCCGAGAGCCCGGCGGCGGGCCCGGCGTGGGCGACGGTGCCGTCGGCGCGCAGCGCCAGCACCCGGTCGGCCTCCACGAGCGCGCGCTCGACCTCGTGGGTGACCAGGACCCTGGCGCGCTCGGGGGACGGGCCGAGCATCGCCTCGACGATCCGCGCCCCGGCGAGGTCGAGGTGGGAGCCCGGCTCGTCGAGCAGCAGCAGCTCGGGCTCGTGCAGGAGCGCGCGGCAGGCGGCGGCGCGCTGCGCCATCCCGGCGGAGAGGTTGCGCACGAGCTCGGTCGCGCGCCGCGAGAGCCCGGCGCGCTCGAGCAGCTCCGCGATTCGCTGCCCGGGGCGCTCGATCCCGTGCAGGCGGGCGTTGAACTCGAGGTTCTCGCGGATCGAGAGCTCGCGGTAGAGCAACGGCGAGTGGCCGAGGTAGCCGATCCGTCCCCGCGCCCGCCAGGCCTCGCGGGGGAGCTCGGCGCCGAGCACCGAGACGGCGCCGGCGCTCGGGCGCAGCAGGGTGGCGAGGATCCGCAGCAGGGTGCTCTTGCCGGCGCCGTTGGGGCCGAGCACGGTGAGCGTCTCGCCGCGGTTTAGCTCGATCGTGACCTCGCGCAGCACCGGGCGCTCGTTGTAGTCGCGGCGCAGTCCGCGCAGCGCGAGGGCCGGCGCGCCGGCTGCCGCGGCGGCGGCGGGCGTCGATGCCTGCGGGACGGTCGTCATCGAGATGAAGGATCGCGGACCGCAGGCGGGCTCGCGTTCGTAGAGGAGTCGTGTGGGTGGAAACGGCAATCGCGCTCGCGCTGCTCGCGGTCGCGGGCTCCGGCCCGGAGCCCGAGCGCGTCTCGGATCCGCCTGCGGAGCCGCGGATCGAGTGGCGCGACTCGAGCGCGGTCGGCGAGCCCGCCGCCGGCAGGCTGGTGCGCGGCGTGCGCATGCCGGCCGCCGGGCGCTCGTACTTCAGCTGGGACCCGGTGCTCAAGCGGCGCCCGAATCGCGACTGGCGACGCTGGGGCACCGACGAGCTCGTGCGGACGACGCTCGGGGTGGTGCGCGAGTATCGCCGCCGCCATCCGGGCGCGCCGCGGGTCGGCGTCGGCGACCTGAGCCTGCCGCGCGGCGGCTGGTTCGGGGCGGACGTCGGCGGCGGGATCGGGCACGCGACGCACCAGAACGGGCGCGACGTCGACGTCTACTACCCACGTCTCGACCGCCGCGGCCTGCCGCCCCGAACCCCGGCGCAGGTCGACCTCGCCCGCGCCCAGGAGCTGGTCGACCTGTTCGTCGCCGCGGGCGCGGTCACCGTCTACGTCGGCCCGAGCCTCGGCCTGCGCGGGCCGCCCGGCGTCGTTGTTCCGCTGGTCAACCACGACAACCACCTGCACGCCCGAATCGCGCCGTAGATCGACGCTCGTCATACTCGCCCGCGTGGAGGCGACGGCGACACCCGAGGGCGGCGGCGGATCGCGCACGACCGTCGCCAGCTACGGCGAGTACCGCGATGCCGAGCGCGCGGTCGACTTCCTCTCCGACGAGGGCTTTCCGGTCGAGCGCGCGGCGATCGTCGGCACCGGCCTGCGCACGGTCGAGCAGATCGCCGGGCGGCTGACCACCGGACGCGCCGCCCTGATGGGCGCCGGCCAAGGGGCGATGATCGGACTCCTCTTCGGCCTCTTGTTCGGGCTCTTCTTCGAAGGCCCCGAGTTCTTCGGCGTCGTCCTCTACGGGTTGATCGCGGGGGCGCTGTTCGGCGCCGTCTTCGCCGCCGTCGCCCAGGCCGCACAGGGCGGGCGGCGCGACTTCGCCTCGGTCCGCGGGATGCAGGCCGAGCGCTACGAGGTCCAGGTCGACCACGAGGTCTCGGCCCGGGCGAAGCAGCTGCTCGCCGAGCTGCCGGCGAGCCAGGTCAGCTGAGGACGCCCGGAAGCCAGGCGGCGACCGCGGAGCGGATTCCGTCGAGGTCCGACTTCAGCCCGTGGTTGCCGGCGACGGTGACGATCTCGCGGCCGGGGCCGCCCGCGGGCATCCCGAACGGGTCGCTCTCGCCCTGGACGACGAGCGCCGGGACCTCGAGCGCGTCGAGCTCGTCCTGGCGGCTGCGCTCCGGCTTGCCCGGAGGGTGAAGGGGGAAGGCGAGGCAGAGGACGGCGACGGCCCCGGTCTCGGCCGCGGTCCGGCAGGCGACCCGGGCGCCGGAAGAGCGCCCGCCGGCGACCAGCGGGACGCCGGCGAGCTCGCGCTCGCCGAGGCGCTCGAGCACCGCGACCCAGGCGGCATCGAGCTGGTGTGCCGGGGCCGGCGAGCGGCGCCCGGCGACCCGGTAGGGCTGCTCGACCAGAGCGATCGCGAACCCCGCCCCGCGCGCGACCTCGGCCGCCGCCGCCAGGTCGGGCGCGCCGACCCCGCCGCCGGCGCCGTGGCCGAGCACCAGCGCGCCGACGGGCTCGGACGGCGGCTCGAGGTCGAGGTGCGCTCGCGCCGGGCCGTGCGGGGTCTCGATCTCGAGCACTCCGTCAACGCCCCTTGCGCAGCGTCCGCGCGCCGACCTTCGCCAGCGGCCCGAGCCCCTCGCGAAGCGCGCGCAGGCGGGCGCCGTTGCGGCCGTAGAGCAGCCGCGCGGAGGAGCGCAGAGCGGTGCCCAGGGTCTCGTCGTAGGGCTGCCACCAGAAGTCGCGGACCAGACCGGGTTCCCAGGCGACGTGCTTGACGTTGACGCACTCATAGAAGCCGAACTTCGAGTGCGAGCGGCCGAGCCCCGAGTCCTTGACCCCGCCCCACGAGCACTGCGCGGCGCCGTGCGAGTAGGAGTGGTCGTTGATCCACACCATCCCCGACTCGATCCGGCGCGCGATCCGCTCGCCCTTCGCCCGGTCTCGGGTCCAGACCGAGGCGCCGAGCCCGAAGGCGGAGTCGTTCGCGCGCTCGAGCGCCTCCGCCTCGTCGGCGACGACGATCACCGGCACCACCGGGCCGAAGATCTCCTCGTTCATGATCCGCATCTCGTCCTCGGCCCCGGCGAGCACGGTCGGGGCGATGAAGCGGCCCGAATAGCCCGGCGACCTCGCGCGGGCCGCCGGTGAGCCGCTCCGCGCCGGCGGCGAGCGCGTCGTCGACCAGCTCGCTGACCAGGTCCGCCTGCTGGGCGGAGACCATCGGCCCGATCTCGGTCTCCCAGTCGAGCGGGTCGCCGAGCGTGAGCCGCTCGGTCTCGCGGCGCACGCCCTCGAGGAAGCGGTCGGCGACCGCCTCGACCACGTAGGTGCGCTCGATCCCCGAGCAGGTCTGGCCGGCGTTCGCGAACCCGCCCCAGACACAGCCGGAGACGGCGTTCTCGAGGTCGGCGTCGGCGCAGACGATCTGCGGGTCCTTGCCGCCGAGCTCGAGCACCGAGCCCTTCATCCGCTGGGCGCAGATCTCGCCCACCTTGCGCCCGACCTCGACCGAGCCGGTGAAGAAGATCTTCGCCGTCGACGCCTCGCAGAGCGCCTGGCCGACGGCGCCGCCGCCGTGCACGGTGCGCACCAGGCCCTCGGGGAAGCCGGCGTCGTCGAAGACCTTCTGGATCCGCTCGCCCAGCAGCGGGGTCAGGCTGGCGGGCTTGAGCACGACCCCGTTGCCCGCCATCAGCGCGATCGCGACCTCGCCGAACGGGATCGACCAGGGGTAGTTCCAGGGCGCGATCACGCCGACGACCCCGAGCGGCTCGTAGGAGAAGAAGCTGCGCTTGGTCTTCAGGAACGCCTGCGGGTAGGGAATCCGCTCGTCGGCGAGGATCTTCGGCCCTGCGCTCGCGCACCAGTGCAGGGCGTCGATCGTCGGGATCAGCTCCATCACGTAGCTCTCGGTGATCGGCTTGCCCTGCTCGCGGGTGAGCAGGTCGGCGACCTCCTCCATCCCGTCGACGAGTACCGCGGCGGCGCGACGCATGTATCGCGCCCGGTCGGCGAGCGTGAGCTGGGCCCAGAACGGCTGCACCTCGGCGACGTCGTCGACGACCGCCTGGACCTGCTTCGGCGTGATCGTCTCGACCGTCCCGACCAGGTCGCCGGTCGCCGGGTTGAAGGACTCGAGCGTGCCCATCGCCCGATGATTTCAGGTAGCGGCCTCCGGGTACTCGTCGGGTGACCGTCGCCGGCCCTCCGTCGCCGAGCGGGCCGAGCTGCTCGTCGACACCGGCGGCGGTCGCTTTTGTCGAGCTATGGAGCGCCCGAGATCCGGCGGCGGATCTGCTCCAGCCGCCGACCGAGCTCGGCCTCGAAGCCGCGGTCGGTGGGCTCGTAGAAGCGCTCGCCCTCGACCTCCGGCGGCAGCAGCGGCTGAGCCGCGAGGCCGTCCGGCTCGTCGTGGGGGTAGACGTAGCCCTGGCCGCGGCCGAGGTCGCGGGCACCGGCGTAGTGGGAGTCGCGAAGGTGGTCCGGGGGCAGCTTCGCGCCGTGCTCGCGCACGTGCCTGCGCGCCGCCGAGATCCCGGCGCATGAACGATTCGACTTCGGCGCCAGTGCCAGGTAGACCGCCGCCTGGGCGAGGTTGAGCGCGCACTCGGGCAGCCCGACGCGATCGACCGCGAGCCCGGCCGCGGTCGCGACCACGAGCGCCTGCGGGTCGGCGTTGCCGACGTCCTCGGAGGCGAGGATCACCATCCGGCGGGCGATGAAGCGTGGGTCCTCGCCGCCCTCGAGCATCGCGGCGAGGTAGTAGAGCGCCGCGTCGGGGTCCGATCCCCGCATCGCCTTGATCAGCGCCGAGGCGTAGTCGTAGTGGCGATCGCCGCCCTTGTCGAAGCTGACCGCGCGCCGCTGCAGCGCGTCCTCGGCGATCGCGAGGTCGATCTCGCTGCCCTGGGCGCGCGCGGCCTCGACCGCGCGCTCGAGCGCGCCGAGCGCGGTGCGCGCGTCGCCGCCGGAGCGCTCGGCGAGCAGCGCGAGCGCCTGCTCGGCGACCGCGGGCGGATCGGCGATCCCGCGCTCTGGGTCGGCGAGTGCGCGCTCGAGCAGCTCCCGCACCCGGCCAGGGTCGAGCGTCCGCAGCTCATAGATCTGGGCGCGCGAGAGCAGCGCCGAGTTGACCTCGAAGTAGGGGTTCTCGGTCGTCGCCCCGATCAGCGTCACGAGGCCCTCCTCGACCGCGGGCAGGAGCGCGTCCTGCTGCGCCTTGTTGAAGCGGTGGATCTCGTCGAGGAAGAAGATCGTCGGCTGGCCGGTCGCGCGCCGGCGCTCCGCGGCGCGCTCGATCGTCGCCCGGACCTCGGCCCGCCCGGCGTTGACCGCCGACTGCTCCTCGAACGCCCCGCGGGCGGCGCCGGCGACGATTCGCGCCAGCGTCGTCTTGCCCGAGCCGGGCGGTCCGTAGAGGACCATCGAGTGCGGCTCGCCGGTCTCGATCGCGGTCCGCAGGGTCGAGCCCGGCTCGAGCAGGTGCTCCTGGCCGATCAGCTCGTCGATTCCCCGCGGGCGCATCCGCACCGCCAGCGGCGCCTCCGCGGCGGGCACGGGCGTGCGACCGACCTCGGCCTCGCCGCTGTCGAACAGCCTGTCCACCCTGTCAGTATGCGTACATGGCCGAGGAGACGGCGGTGGCGGGCACGGGCGTCGGAGCCGCCTCGCTGCTCGGCGAGCTGATCCGCCTCGACACCGTCAACCCGCCGGGCGACGAGCAGGAGATCCAGGAGCTGCTCGCGGCGCGGCTCGGCGACTGCGGCTTCGAGTGCGAGCTGCTCGCCGCCGAGCCCGGGCGCCCGAACCTGGTCGCCCGGCTCGCGGGCGAGTCGCCGGGCGAGACGCTGTGCCTGCTCGGCCACGTCGACACCGTCCCCGCCGACCCGTCGGCGTGGAGCTTCGACCCCTGGGCCGGCGACGTCGTCGACGGCGTCGTGCGCGGGCGCGGGGCCCAGGACATGAAGGGCCAGGTCGCCGCCGAGGTCGCCGCCGCGACGGCCCTCGCGCGCTCCGGATGGCGCCCGGCTCGCGGCGAGCTGAAGCTGGTGATCACCGCCGACGAGGAGATGGGGGCGGCGCTCGGCGCGCAGTGGCTCTGTCGCGAGCACCCCGACTCCGTGCGCGCCGACCTGGTCGTCAACGAGGGCGGTGGGGCGGCGTTCGAGCTCGGCGGGCGGCGCTTCTACACCCTCTGCGTCGGCGAGAAGGGCGTCAACCGCTTCATCCTTCGCGCTCGCGGCGTCGCCGGTCACGCGTCGGTGCCCGGGCTCGGCGACAACGCGCTCCTGAAGCTGGCACCCGCGCTCGAGCGCCTGCGCAACCAGCCGCAGCTCGAGCCGACCGAGGAGGGGATCGCGTTCCTGGAGACGATCCTCGGCGAGCGGGTGGAGGGCGACCTGAGCGCGCTCGAGAGCGCGGTCGAGCGCCTGCGCGGGATCTCGCGCCCGCTGGCGGCGTTCCTCGCCGAGCCGATGCTGCGGGTGACGATGGTGCCGACGAAGGCGAGCGCGTCGGCGAAGGACAACGTGATCCCGGCCTCGGCGGAGGTGCTGGTCGACTGCCGCGTACCGCCGGGCCGCGGCGCGGACCAGGCTCGGGAGCGGATCGCCGAGGTGCTCGGGCCGCTCGCCGGCGAGCTCGAGGTCGAGTTCGCCGATACGACGACCGGCAACCGCTCGCCGATCCACTCGCCGCTCGCCGATGCGATCGAGGCCTGGCTCGCCGAGGCCGATCCGGGCGCGACCCTGGTCCCGATCGTGATGCCCGGGTTCAGCGACAGCCACTGGTTCCGCAAGGCGTTCGACTCGGCGACCGTCTACGGCTTCTGCCCCCAGCGCGAGCTCGACCTGTTCGCCGCCGCGCCGCTGATCCACGGCGCCGACGAGCGCGCCGCGGTCGCCGACCTCGAGCTCGCCGAGGGCTTCTACGCCGACCTCTGCCGGCGGGTGCTGGGATGAGCGCCGCCGATCGAACCAGCTCCAACGGCGCCAGCGCCAACGGCAGCGGACCGAGCGCCGACAAGCTGCGCCTCGGCGGGATGGCACTTCGCAACGGGCTCCTGATCCACGGCCCGACCTCGTGGGCCGTCGCCGCGCGCGCCGGCGACGGGTCGATCGAGGTCGCCTCCGGCGCCAAGCCCTCGCTCGCCCGCGGGCGACTCGGCGAGATCCCGATGCTGCGCGGGCCGCTGCGCCTCGCCGAGGCGATGGCGGTGATCCCGCTCGCCCGGGCGCGGCTGGGCGCGGCGCGGCTGCCGTTCGAGGACCTGACCGTGCTCGGCGCGATGGCCGTCTCGAGCGCGCTCAGCGGCGCCCTGCGACGGCTCGGGCCGGCGACCGCGCGCCGCGAGGCGGCGGTCGCGGCGCTCGGCGCGCTGCCGGCGCTGGCGGCGCTGCGCGACCCCGACCTCGCCGCCTACCACGCGGTCGAGCACAAGGCGATCGGCGGCTACGAGCACGACACCGACCCGGCCGAGGTGCCGAAGGAGCACCAGCGCTGCGGCTCGAACCTGATCGTGCCGATGGTGGCGCTCTCGATCACCGGGCAGGTGCTGGTCGAGCGCCTGGCGACGAAGCCCGGCCCGCTTGCGCGGGCGGTCGTCGGCCTCGCCGGCGTCGGCGCCGCGGTCGAGCTCTTCGTCTACGCCGAGCGCAACCCGGACTCGACCGTCGCCCAGGCGGTGCACGGCCCCGGACACGAGATCCAGCGCCGGTTTTCGACCCGCGAGCCGAGCTCCGAGCAGCTCGAGGTCGGGGTCGCCGCGCTGAGCGAGCTGCTACGGGTCGAGCACGTGGCTGCCGATAGCGAGAAGGTGACCCCAGGAGCGGACACATGAGCGTCGTCGCGCTGCTCGGGATCGAGTGGGACGCGATCAAGTACGACGTCAGCCTGATCGTCCCGATCATCTTCCTGGCCGTCATCTGCTACTTCATGTGGCGGACCCTGAAGCTGATGCCGCGGACCAAGCCGCAGGAGATCAGCCCGCGCTCGAAGAGCTCGATCACCTGGGACGACGTCGCCGGGGTCGACGAGACGAAGGAAGAGCTGCGCGAGGTCGTCGACTTCCTCTCCCACCCGAAGCGCTTCAAGCAGCTCGGCGCCAAGGTGCCGAAGGGGATCCTGCTCCACGGCCCGCCCGGGACCGGCAAGACCCTGCTCGCGAAGGCGGTCGCGCAGGAGTCGGGGGCGCAGTTCTTCAGCCAGTCCGCGTCCTCGTTCATCGAGATGTTCGCCGGCCTCGGCGCCGCCCGGATCAGGCGCCTGTTCAAGGAGGCGCGCGAGAACGCGCCCGCGATCGTCTTCATCGACGAGCTCGACGCGGTCGGCGCCGAGCGCGGCTCCGACATCTCGGGCGAGCGCGACCAGACGCTGAACCAGCTCCTGGTCGAGATGGACGGCTTCGACTCCCGCGACAACGTCGTCGTCATGGCCGCCTCGAACCTGCTCGAGAAGCTCGACAAGGCGCTGCTGCGCCCGGGGCGCTTCGACCGCCAGGTGTTCGTGCCGCCGCCGGACATGAACGGCCGCCGGGAGATCCTCGGCGTGCACACGCGCGGCAAACCGCTGGCCCAGGACATCGACCTCGAGCGCGTCGCCCGCCACACCGCCGGCCTCACCGGCGCCGATCTCGCCAACCTCGCCAACGAGGCGGCGATCCTCGCCGGGCGCAACCGGCGCGACTTCGTCTCCCAGGCTGACTTCGAGAACGCGTTCGAGCGCGTGGTCGCCGGGCTGCAGTCGCGCAAGGTGATCACCGACTCGGAGAAGCGCGTCGTCGCCTGGCACGAGGCCGGTCACGCGCTCGTCTCCGAGCTGCTGCCGACGGTCGACAAGGTGCAGAAGGTCTCGATCGTCCCCCGCGGCAAGGCGCTCGGCTACACGCTCAACCTGCCCCAGGAGGACCGCTACCTGAAGTCGCGCGGCGAGCTGATCGACTACATGAAGGTGCTGCTCGCGGGGCGGGTCTCGGAGCAGATCACCTTCGGGCGGGTGACCACCGGCGCCTCCGACGACCTGAAGCGGGTGACGGCGATCGCGCGCTCGATGGTCTACGAGTACGGGATGGGGACGACGATCCGCTCGCACCAGGTCCCGGCCGACGACTTCACCGTCTCCGAGTTCCTGCGCCAGACCCGCGACGAGGAGGTGCAGGCGATCGCCGAGGAGGCCTACCGCGGCGCCCACGAGCTGCTCACCGACCACCGCGACCTGCTCGACGAGATCGCCGAACGCCTGCTTCGCAACGAGGTGATCGAGCGCGACGAGATCCGCGAGATCATGCTCGCCGAGCACGAGCTCGCCGAGCGCGAGCTCCCACCCGAGCGCGAACGGCCCCCGGTCGAGCTCGAGACCCCGGCCCCGAGGGCCGAGGCGCTGGCGAGCAGGCCGCCCCCCGAGCGCGAGTAAGCTCCGCGCCCGCATGTTCGGGCTCATCGATCACGTCGGCGTCGCGGTCAACGACCTCGACGCGGCGCTCGCCCTCTACGAGGGCTCGTTCTCGATGGCGGTCGCGCATCGCGAGACGATCGCCGAGCAGGGCGTCGAGGCGGTCCTGCTCGACGTCGGCGACACCCACGTCGAGCTGCTGCGGCCGCTCGGCGAGGAGACACCGGTGGGCAGGTTCCTGGCCCGCAAGGGCCCCGGACTGCATCACGTCGCCTACCGGGTCGACGACATCGACGCCGCCCTCGCCGAGCTCTCCGGGCGCGGGATCGAGCTCATCGACGCCGAGCCGCGGACCGGCATCCGCGCGAGCCGGGTCGCGTTCCTGCACCCGCGCTCGACCGGCGGCGTGTTGACCGAGATCGTCGAGCCGGCGGCCGCCGGTCACTAGGCTTGGCGACGATGAGCGGCGACGCAAAGCGAATCGAGATCGGCTTCGACGGCGGCCAGGTGGTCAGCGTGCGCCTCGACGACGCCGCGCGCGAGGAGCTGCGCTCCGCGGTCGAGCGCGGCGACGGCTGGCACGACCTGAGCACCGACGAGGGCACCTTTGCGCTCGACCTGGCGAAGGTGGTCTTCGTCCGCGCCGCCGGCGGCTCGCACTCGATCGGCTTCAGCGGCTCGACCTGAGATGAGCTTTCGCCGCGCCGCGCTGACCGTCGCTGCCGCGGTCGCCGCGGCGGCGCTGTGGTGGCGGCGAAACCCCTCCGCCTGCCCCTACAGCCAGCGCTTCTGGGTCCAGGCCCCGCACCCGTTCATCTCTCGCGAGCGGCTGCGCGAGACCCTGGACGCGCGCGCCGGCGAGCGGATCCTCGAGATCGGCCCCGGCACCGGCTACTACACCCTCGACCTCGCCGAGTGGGTCGGCGCCGAGGGCACGGTCGAGATCTTCGACCTGCAGCAGGAGATGCTCGACCACACGATGCGGCGGGTCGCCGAGCGCGGGCTGACGCGGGTGCGCGCGACGCAGGGCGACGCCCGCCGCCTGCCCTACGAGGACGCCAGCATCGACGCCGTCGTCGTGACCGCGGTGCTCGGCGAGATCCCCGACCCCGGCGCCGCCCTGAGCGAGGTCGCGCGGGTGCTGCGCCCGCAGGGCCGGCTCGTCGTCGGCGAGCTCTTCGGCGACCCGCACTACACCTCGCCCACGGCGCTTCGGCGCCAGGCGGAGGGCACCGGCCTGCGGCTCGAGCACCGCAGCGGCCCGCCGTTCGGCTACTTCGCGCGGCTGGTCGCGGCCTGAGCCGCGACCTCGGTCGCCGCGCGCAGGATCGCGTCGGCCGAGCGGTCGGCGTCGGCGAGCGTAGTGCGCCAGCCGACGACCGAGATCCGCATCACCGCGCGGTCGCCGACGGTCGAGCCGCTGAGCCAGCAGGTGCCGTCCTCCTGGACCCGGTCGACGACCGCGGCGGTGAGCTCGTCGCTGTCGCCGAAGCGGACGATGACCTGGTTCAGGACGACGTCATTGAGCACCTCGACCCCGTCGGCCTCGGCGAGCCGGCCCGCGATCCGGGCGGCGCTTTCGCAGCCCCGATCGACGATCTCCGCGACCCCGCGGCGCCCGAGCGCGCGCAGCGCCGCGTAGACCGGTAGCCCGCGCGCCCGGCGCGAGAACTCCGGCGTCCAGTCGAAGCCCCAGGGGACGTCGTCTTCGTGCGGCGGGATGTAGGCCGAGGTCGAGGTCATCGCCGCCCGGTGGGAGGGCGCGTCGGCGACCGCGGCGATCCCGCAGTCGTAGGGGACGTTGAGCCACTTGTGACCGTCGGTCGCCCACGAGTCGGCGCGCTCGTAGCCGTCGAGCAGTCCCCGCCGTTCGGGACTCGCGGCGGCCCAGAGCCCGAAGGCGCCGTCGACGTGACACCAGGCGCCGTGCACCCGGCAGAGGTCGACGATCTCCGCCAGCGGATCGAAGGCGCCGGTGTTGATCTCGCCGGCCTGGGCGCAGACGATCGCCGGCCCCTCGTCGTCGGCGAGCGCGCGCTCGAGCTCCGTCGACGAGCATCCGGCCCTGGCCGTCGGCTCCGATCGCCCGCACGCGCTCCTGGCCCGAGGCCGAGCATCCGGCAGGCGACCGGGACGGTGACGTGCATCCGCTCGCCCGCGAGCACCCGGACCTGCGGCGCTCCCTGGAGGCCGTCGGCCTCGACGTCCCAGCCCGCGTCGCGAAGCACGGCGTGGCGCGCCGCCGCGAGGCAGGTGAAGTGCGCCATCTGGCAGCCGGTGACGAACCCGAGCGAGCAGGGCGGCAGGCCGAGCACGTCGCGAACCCACTCCGCGGCGACCTCCTCGGCAACCGAGAGCGCCGGCGACGCCACGTACCCACCGCCGTTCTGATCCCACGCCGAGGTGAGCCAGTCGGCTGCGACCGCTACCGGCAGCGAGCCGCCGATGACGAAGCCGAAGTAGCGCGGCCCGGCCGAGGCGATCAGGCCCGGCTCGACGTCGGCCGCGAGCTCGGCGATCACGGCGCGCGGGTCCTCGCCGGCGTCGGTGAGCGGGCGCGCGAGGCGCGAGCGCAGCTCCGCGAGATCGGCCCGCGCGCCGACGGGGCGCGTGTCGAGCGTGGCGACGAACTCGCGCGGCGAGGCGAGCGGCGTCGTCGAGGACCTCGTAGCGGGAGTCGATCGACCGAAGATAATCGTTGCCGCAGCTCTACGAACGGCCGTTGCCGGTTCGCCGAGCCGGGTACAACCTCTCCTCCGATGACTCGCCTGCGACGCGTCGACTGCAGCTCCCCCGGGATCCGGAGGGTCGGGCATGGCCGCGGCTTCAGCTACACCGAGGAGGACGGGACCCCGATTCGCGATCGCGAGGTGATCGAGCGAATCTCAGAGCTCGCGATCCCGCCGGCGTGGAAGGGGGTCTGGATCTGCCCGCACCCGCGCGGCCACATCCAGGCCACCGGCGAGGACCAGGCGGGGCGCAAGCAGTACCTCTACCACCCGCGCTGGCGCGAGCGGCGCGACCAGGAGAAGTTCGACGAGATGGAGCGGTTCGCGAAGGCGCTGCCGGCGATGCGCGAGCAGACCGAGCAGGACCTGGCGCGGCGCGGGCTCACCCGCGAGCGCGTGCTCGCGTGCTCGGTCCGCCTGCTCGACCTCGGCTTCTTTCGGATCGGCTCCGAGCGCTATGCGGAGGAGAACGAGACCTTCGGGCTCGCGACGCTGCGAAAGAAGCACGTCCGGATCGAGCGCGGCGTCGCGATCTTCGACTACACGGCGAAGGGCTCGAAGCGCCACGTGCAGGAGATCGCGAGCCCGGTGATCGTGCCGACGATCAAGGCGCTGCGGTCGCGCAAGGGCGGTGGCTACGAGCTGCTCGCCTACCGCCAGGGCCGCGAGTGGGTCGACGTCCGCGCCGCCGACATCAACGAGTACCTGAAGACGATGATGCGCGGCGACTACAGCGCCAAGGACTTCCGGACCTGGAACGCCACCGTGCTCGCCGCGGTCGAGCTCGCGACCGCCGGCCACGACGCGCAGACGAAGACGGCCCGCAAGCGGGCGGCGTCGGCGGCGACCAAGCGCGTCGCCTCCTACCTCTCGAACACCCCGGCGGTCTGCCGCGCCGCATACATCGACCCGCGCGTCTTCGACCGCTACGACTCCGGTGAGACGATCCGCGCGCCGCTGAAGCGGATCGTCGCCGGCACCGACCCGAACGAGTTCCCCGAGCGCGAGCGGATCGAGCGCGCCGTGCTGCGACTGCTGCGCGGCTGACCGCGCTCAGCCGGCGAGCGCCGGCCAGAGGCGCTCCTCGGCCTCGAGCACGCCCGCCGCCGCCGCGCCGACCGGCTCCCAGAGCTCGGGCTCGGGCAGCTCGGGCTCGCTCGCGGCGAGCAGCAGCGAGGCGAGCCCGGTCCAGCGCTCGGCGGCCTCGGCGGCGAGGCCGGCATCGCGCGCTCCCCGACTCGGCGAGAAAGCGCGCGTACATGAGCCGGAAGTTGCCGCCGCCGGTCCCGCGGCGCTCGATCACCTGGTAGGCGAAGCGGGCGCACCAGCGCCAGTCCTCGATCCGCCACGGCCACTCCCCGACCTCGGCGGCGAACCGGCGCAGGGCCGCCATGCCCTCGAACTCGCCCAGCGCCGGCTCGAGCATCTGGCGCGCGTTGCGCTCGATCGCCGCCGGGGCGGCGACCCGCGGGTCGGCGAGGTCCGCCCCCGCGCGGACGGTGAGCATGTGGCCGGCGAGCGGGAAGATCGGGTGGTCGCCATGGCGGGCGCGGGCGAGGTTGTCGAGCGCGGTCGTCTGCAGCTCGGCGAACGCGGTGTCCGAGAGGTAGGCGACCCGCTCGTCGTAGCCGGCGAGGACGACCGCGTGACCGGGGAAGTGCGCCGAGTTGCCGTAGTGGTCGAGGTAGTAGAGGTCGGTGAGCAGGAGCGCCGGGCGCCCGGAATCGACCGCGGCGCGGGCCGAGTCCCAGGAGGCGCCCGGGTCGGCGAAGGTCTCGAGCTCGAGCTCGAGCCCGGTGAGCTCACAGAACTGCTCCTCGAGCCGGCCGACGCGGCCGTTGATGAATCGCGACGGCGACTGGCCCTCGAGCGGGACGTAGTAGAAGCAGACTCCGGCGCCGAGCCCGAGCGCCATCTCCTCGGAGATCTCGACCCCCGCGTGGGCGAGCAGATTGCGCAGCGCGGTCGAGCCGCAGTGGTTGCCGGGCCGGTGCCGATAGCCCTCGATCATCGCCACGGCGCGGGATTGTGACCGTTTCCCGGCCTCGGGGCCCGGGTACCCGGGGAGTACTCGTCAACCAGCGGAGGGAGTCGGATCTCGTGTTGATCGCCGGAATAATCGTGGTGTGCGTGATCTTGGCCGTGCTCGCGTTCCTGCTCCCGCGGCTCTCGCGCCACCCGCAACGGGGGGTCGACAAGACCCTCGGCACCGGCCAGGGCGCCGCCGGCAGCCTCCCCGGCAAGATCGGCGAGTGGGCGCAGAAGCCATTCGGAACCTCGCGCAGGGCGACGAACAAGAGCGCCGCGAAGGGTCGCGAGGGCCGCTCGAAGCTGCCCGGCTGACGTTGACGTCAGTCGCGCTGCTCGCCAACCCGGACTCCGGGTCGGGCGAGGCGGGGGAGATCGAGGCACGCCTGCGCGAGCGCGGCGCGGCGGTCCGCCGTTTCGCCCTCGACGAGGCCGAGCAGGCGCTCGGCTCGGCGCCCGAGCGGGTCGTCGTCGCCGGCGGCGACGGCTCGGTCGGCTGCGCGGCCGCGGTCGCCGCCCGCGCCGGGGTTCCGCTCGCAGTGATCCCGGTCGGGACCGCGAACGACTTCGCCCGCTCGATCGAGATCCCGCTCGACCCCGAGGCGGCGGTCGAGGTCGCTCTCGACGGCAGCCGCACCCGCCGCTTCGACCTCGGTCGCGTCGGCGAGCGGCCGTTCGTGAACGCCGCCAGCGCCGGGCTCTCGCCGGTCGCGGCGCGCAAGCGCCCACGGGCTCAAGGCCCGCCTCGGGCCGCTCGCCTACACGGTCGGCGCGCTGCGCGCGGGCCTGCGCGCGCACCCGGTCGGTTGCCGCGTGCGCTGCGACGGCGAGCTCGTCTTCGCCGGCAAGGCGTGGCAGGTGACGGTCGGCGTCACCGGTGCCTTCGGCGGCGGCTCGGAGGTCGACGCCGACCCCCACGACGGGATCCTCGACGTGGTCGTGATCGAGGCCTCCTCGCGCGCTCGCCTCGTCGCCCGCGCCTACGGGATGCGCGCCGGGCGGATCGAGAACCAGCGCGGCGTGATCAGCGCCTCCGGGCGCGCGGTCGAGATCGAGACCGACGGGCGAACCGGGTTCAACGTCGACGGCGAGCTGCTCGAGGCCGAGCGGCTGCGGTTCGAGGTCGAGCCGCGTGCGTTCGAGGTGGTGCTCGGCTGATGCGGCTGCCCCGGGACGTCGTGGTCGACCCGCCGCGGCTGCGGCGCGCCGAGCCCGGCTGGCGGCGCGCCTGGCGAAGGCACGGCCTGGCCGCGGTCGCCGGGACGGCGCTGGTCGGCTGGTACGCGGCCGACAGCCTGCGCCATCGCCGCGAGGGCGCCTTCGGCTACGACCTCGCCACCGACATCGAGGTCGCGTCGCCGGACTTCCTGCGCGCGGCGGAGGCGCTCACCGGCGCACCGATCTCGGAGGGCAACCGCGCCGAGCTGCTGATCAACGGCGACCGGATCTTCCCCGCCTTCCTGGAGACGATCGAGGCGGCCGAGCGGACCCTGAACGTGCAGACCTACGTCTACTGGCGCGGCGAGATCGCCGGCGATGTCGCCGGGGCGATCCGCGACAAGGCGAAGCAGGGGGTGCGCTGCAACGTGATCCTCGACGCGCTCGGGGCGGCGAAGATGGAGCGCTCGCTGATCCGGGAGATGAACGACGCCGGGGTCAACGTGGTCCTCTTCCGGCCGCCGAAGCCCTACGCGGTGCGAGCGGCTCGCCAACCGCACCCATCGGCGGCTGCTGGTCGCCGACGGCAGGGTGGGGATGACCGGCGGGGTCGGGATCGCCGCCGAGTGGACCGGAGACGCCGAGGACCCCGACCACTGGCGCGACACCCACGTCCGCGTCCAGGGCCCGGTGGTGCGCGGAATGCAGGGAGCGTTCGCCGAGAACTGGCTCGAGGGGTCGGGCGAGGTGCTCGCCGGGGACGACTACCTGCCCGACCTCGACCCGGTCGACGACGGCGGGCCGATGCAGCTGGTGCGCTCGAGCGCGACCGTCGGCGACACCAACGCGGAGGCGCTCTATTACCTCGCGATCGCCTCGGCGCGGCGACTCGATCGAGCTCACCGCGGCCTACTTCGTTCCCCGGCCGGCGTTCACCGACGCGCTCTGCTCGGCCGCCGGGCGCGGGGTCCGGGTCCGGATCCTGGTCCCCGGCCCCCACATCGACAAGGGCTTCGTCCGCGTCGCCGGGCGCGCCGCCTACGACGAGCTGCTCGACGCCGGGGTCGAGCTGTACGAGTTCCAGCCGACGATGCTGCACGCGAAGTCGCTCTGCGTGGACGGCGCCTGGTCCTCGGTCGGGACGATCAACTTCGACAACCGCTCGTTCCAGCTCCACGACGAGGTCACGCTCTGCGTCTGGGACGAGCCCTTCGCCGCCGCCCTGCACGAGGCGTTCGAGCGCGACCTCGAGCGCGCCGATCGGATCGAGCCCGGGCGCTGGGACGGCCGCGGCCCCGTGCACCGCGCCCGCGAGCTGGCGACGACCGTGCTCCGGCGCGAGCTCTGAGCGTCGCTCGGGCAGGCCCGCCGCCGTATCCTCCGCGCCCGTGAAGGCCCGCAACCGCGACACCGTCCTCGCCCGCTCCGCCGGACGCTCGCCGTTCGCGCGCCGCCGCCGCCATCCGGTGCTCGCGGCGCTCGGCGACCTCGACCAGACCGCGCTGCGGTTCCTGCGCACCCGCGGACACGCCGAGCCGGTCGAGACGGTGATGAAGGCGCTCGGCCACTCGGGCGAGCTCGCCTCGATCTGGGTCGCGATCGGCGCCGCCGGGGCGTCGATCGACGAACGCCGTCGCGGCCAGTGGCTCGCGGCGGCGGCGAGCGGGCCGTTCGCGATCGGAGTCAACTTCGTCGCCAAGCGGACGATCGGCCGCGAGCGACCGCTGATCGAGGAGCACCCGCCGCTGGCGAGGGCGCCGACGAAGCTCTCCTTCCCGTCCACGCACGCGACCTCCTCGGTCGCCGCCGCGACCGCGCTCGGGCGGGTCGAGCCGCGGGCGCGCCCGTACCTGTTCGCGCTCGCCGCCGCGATCTGCGTCGGGCGCCCCTACCTCGGCATGCACTACCCCTCCGACGTGCTCGGGGGCGTCGCGCTCGGGTTCGCGCTCGGGATGCTCGTCCCCGGCCTCGGCGCGCCCCCGACCGAGGAGCGCCTGTTCGAGCTCGCGGTCGACGCCAACGAGCGCGCCCAGGCGTCGAGCCAGGCGGCCGGCAACGGCGGCCTCGCGGCGGCGGCTGACGCGCCCGAGGCGGCGTGAAGGTAGGCATCGTCGGCCTGCCGAACGCCGGCAAGTCGACGCTCTTCAACGCCCTCACCCGAGCCGGCGCCGAGACCGCCGACTACGCCTTCACCACGATCGACCCGAACGTCGCGATCGTGCCGATCACCGACAGCCGGCTCGACCGCGTCGCCGAGACCGTCGGCTCGAGCGAGGTGGTACCGGAGACGATCCAGTTCCACGACATCGCCGGGCTCGTCCCCGGCGCCTCGCAGGGCGAGGGGCTCGGCAACCAGTTCCTCGGCGCGATCCGGGAGACGGACGCGATCTGCCACGTCGTCCGCGCCCACCGAAGCGGCGGCGTGCCCCATCCCGAGGGCCGCGTCGACCCGCTCGCCGACGTCGAGCTGATCGAGACCGAGCTGCTCGCCGCCGACCTCGAGCAGGCCGAGCGCCGGCTCGAGCGGGTCACCCGCCAGGCTCGCTCGCAGGACAAGGAGGCGATCGCCGAGCGTGACTGGCTGACCGCGGTCGTCGACGCGCTCGGATCGGGGCGGCCGGTGCGCGAGGTGCCGTCGCCGGCCGCGGCCGGCGACGCGCCCCGGCGCCTGTTCGCGCTTACCTCGAAGCCGGTGCTCTACGTCGCCAACGTCGACGAGGGCGTCGAGGAGGTCCCGGAGGCGATCGCCGAGCACGCGCGGGCCGCGGGTGCGAGGGCGGTCGCGATCTCGGCCCGGGTCGAGTCCGAGCTCGGCGAGCTCGACGACGACGAGGCGGGCGAGATGCGGGCCGAGCTCGGGATCTCGGAGTCGGGGCTGGCGCGGCTCGTCCACGCCGCGTTCGAGCTGCTCGAGCTGATCGTCTTCTTCACCGCGGGCGAGGACCGGGAGGCGATGGGCCGCTCGCTGCGCCGCGGGTCGAACGCCTGGCAGGCGGCGGGCACGATCCACACCGAGATCCAGCAGCGCTTCGTGCGCGCCGAGGTCGTCGCCTGGGACGATCTCGTCGGCGCCGGCGGCTATGCGGGCGCCCGCGACCGCGGCCTCCTGCGCACCGAGGGCCGCGACTACGTGGTCGCCGACGGCGACGTGATCACGATCAAGGTCTGACCAGCTCCTCGCCGAGGCCGGAGACGGTGACGTGGATCGCGCCCGGCTCGACCGCGTAGTCGATCAACGCCAGGGCGCTGAGCCGGTCGAGGGCGTGCTGGAACGCCGCCGCCTGGGCGCGGGAGGCGTAGTCGCGGCGGATGTCGAACGACCACCCCGTCGTGTGCAGCGAGTACTCGCTCGTCGCCTCGGGGTTCACGCCGACCAGCAGCTCCTGGTAGGAGCGGTCGCGGACCGCGCTCGTCACCTCGAGCGGCGCCGGCTCGTTCGACTCAAGCAGGACCAGGCCCGCCAGGTAGCTGAGCGTCGCGAGGGCCTCGGGGCGAAGCGCGCGGTAGAGCTGCGGCTCCTGGTCGAGCTCGGCGGCGAGCTCGCCGATCGAGTCATCGGGGACCCATCCGAGCCCGGGTTCGAACGGCATCGCGGCGAGCTCGCCGTCGTCGAGCGCGTCGGAGATCTCGCCCGGGTCGTCGAAGACGTCGGTCTCGGGCTGCGGGTGAAAGACCTCCTCGAGGGTCGCCTTCGCGGTCGCCAGCTCGGCGGTCTCGGCGAGCCGCTCGGGATCGTCGCGGTGGAGCTCGAGGATCCGCTTCGAGGCGAGCACCTTCCACAGGTACTGCGAGGACTCGTCGCCGAACCCGGTCAGCAGCTCGTAGGCCTCGGGGTGCGAGGAGGGCGTCGACTCGAAGAACACCCGTGCGTAGGTGAGCCGCTCGGCGGCGACCAGCTCGCCGATCGGGCCCTGCTCGCCCGCACCCGAGTAGGCGCGCAGGACGGTCTCGAGGTTGCCGATCCCCATGTGGTAGCTGACCACCGCGAGATCCTCGGCGCCGAAGCGCTCGCCGGCGATCTCGAGATAGGTCGCCGCCCCTTCGATCGCCTTGCGCGGGTCGAAGCGCTCGTCGATCGCGGCGCGCTCGGCGCGCAGGCGCTCGGTCTCGCGCGGCGAGTCCGAGCTCGCGATCCGCTCGGTGAGCGCGATGCTCGCCGCCAGGTCGACCTCCATCCCGAGCAGCTCGGTCGCGGTCGAGGGGATGATCTGGGCGAGTCCCGAAGCTGCCTCGGGGGTCGGACCGGCGCTGACCCAGGGCCGGCCGGCGCTCTCGAGGAAGATCACCGCCTCGAGCGTCTCGGGGTCGACGCCGTGGCGCTCGGCGGCCGCCTCGATCTCGGGCCGGTAGGCGGCGGTGCGCTCGGCCGACGCCGCAACCCCACCCGGGCTCATCTCGTAGATCACGTGCGAGGCGCCGGTCGCGGCGCGCTGCTCGAACTCCTCGCGGCGCCCGGCGCTGTAGGCGAGCGGATCGATCTCGGGGGCGGCCGCGGCGCTCGCGTCACGGGCTATGCGCAGGTCCTCGAGCCCGAGCGGGTCGCGCTCCCCGAGCCCGAGCGCCAGCGCCAGCGCCGCCACCGCCACCGCGGCGACCACCAGCCCGGCGGTCGCGATGACGATGCTCGCGACGAAGCTCCTTCGTCGTCCTTGGTCGGGCACCGCGGCCATGTTAGGGTGCGCCGCGATGGCTGCCGGGAGCCCATTGCGCCGCGGATTCGCCGCGATCTGCGTCACCGCGATCGCCGCGCTCGCAGTGGCTCCGGGGGCGGCAGGGAAGGCGAAGGGGTTCGACTACGGCGTCGCCGCGGGCGACGTCAGCTCGAGCTCGGCGATCCTCTGGGCGAAGGCGGCGAAGAGCGGCAAGGCCGAGGTCCAGGTCGAGCACAAGGGCGGGTTCGGCAAGTGCGACCCAGCCGGGGCGCCTGGCGCGCTGCGCGTCAAGGCGCAGAAGTCGAACGACAACACGGTGCAGAAGAAGGTCAAGGAGCTGAAGGCCGACACCTCCTACCGATACCGCTTCTGCATGAACGGCGGCGCGCACTCCGACACCGGCAAGTTCACCACCGCGCCGAAGTCGAAGTCGAAGGACACGATCCGGTTCGCGCTCTCCGGCGACCAGGACGCCCGCCCGGCGCCGGGCGAGACGACGCCCTACTGGAACAACTTCGAGGTCTGGAAGGCGATCAAGCAGCAGCGCAACGACTTCAACGTGATGCTCGGCGACACGATCTACTCCGACACCGAGATCCCGGGCTACACGATCGACGACGTCCGGCTCACGGTCGGCCAGAAGCGCGCCGCGTACCGGACCAACCTGGCGCTGAAGCCGTGGGCGAAGGCCCGCGGCGCCGCGGCCTACTACGGCGGCTGGGACGACCACGAGTTCATCAATGACTTCGCCCGCGGCGAGGACACGTTCCCGCTCGGGGTCGGCGAGGTCAACTTCGACGGCGAGAAGCTCTACCGCAACGGGGTCGAGGCGTTTCGGGAGTACAACCCGATCGCCTACAAGAAGAAGACCGGCATCTACCGCTCCGTGCGCTGGGGCAAGAACCTCGAGGTCTTCTTCCTCGACGACCGCTCGTTCCGCTCCAACGGCTCCGACTACCAGGGTGTCTGCGACAACCCGCCCGGCAGCGGTGACCCCGACCTCGCCCCCACCGCCCCGCAGGAGAACCGCGATTTCTTCGCCCTGATCGCCCCGCAGCTCGCCGACCCGCCCCCGCCCGCGTGCGTGGCGTCGATCAACGACCCGAACCGGACCATGCTCGGCGCCAAGCAGCTGGCCAAGTTCAAGCAGGAGATCGCGAAGTCGAAGGCGACCTTCAAGGTGATCTTCAACCAGGTCCCGATCCAGGAGTACTACGCGCTTCCCTACGACCGCTGGGAGGGCTACGCGGCCGAGCGCCGGGAGCTACTCGCTCACCTGCAGCAGAAGGTCGACAACGTCGTCTTCCTGAGCACCGACGTGCACGCGAACCTGGTCAACGACGCTCGCTTCTGCACCCTCGGCGACGGCTGCCCGCAGGACTCCGGGATCCTCGAGGCGACCACCGGCCCAGTGGCGACCGCGACCTACGCCGAGGAGATCAGCGGCACCCTGGACAACGAGGCGGGCGGCGTCCTGCTCCACGACCTGTTCTTCAAGCGCGAGCCCCAGGACGGGGTCGGGATGCAGTGCGCGGCGATGGACCAGTTCAGCTACGCGCAGGTCGAGGTGACGAAGAGCCGGCTCACGGTCGACCTGCTCGACGCCAACGACCAGCCGGTCCAGGACACGGGCGACAGCACCGAGCCCGGCCCGCCTTGCGCGCAGATCGTGATCCCGAAGCAGTAGCGGAGTGCGGACCGAGGCGCGGTTTCCCGGGGTCGGTGCCGGCCTCGGCCATTACGAGAGCTTCTACATCAAGGCGACCCGGCCGGGCGGCGGGCGCGCGATCTGGATCCGCCACACGGCCCACAAGCGCCCCGGCGAGGAGCGCAGCGGGTCGCTGTGGTTCACCCTCTTCGACGCCGACACCGTCGGTCCGCGAGCGACGAAGCTGACCGTCGACGCGTTCAGCACCGGCGCCCCCGCCGGCGCCTATGTCGAGATCGCGGGCGCGCGGCTGGAGCCCGGTCGCGCCCGCGGGGCGATCGAGACCGAGGCGATGAGCGCCGCCTGGGAGCTCGAGTTCGAGCAGGGGCCGGAGGCGTTTCGCCACATGCCGTACGAGTTCCTCTACGGAGCGCGACTGCCGAAGACGAAGTTCCTCTCACCGCACCCGCATGCCCGCTTCTCCGGCACCGTGACCGTGGACGGAGAGCGGATCGAGCTCGATCGGTGGCCGGGGATGATCGGCCACAACTGGGGCGCCGAGCACGCGGAGCGCTGGACCTGGATCCAGGCGAACGACTTTCGCGACGCCGACGCCTGGTTCGACGCCGCGCTCGGGCGGGTCAAGGTCGGCCCGCTGACGACGCCGTGGATCGGCAACGCGATGCTCCACCTCGACGGCGAGCCGCACCGCCTCGGCGGCTTCGACCGCGTGCGCTCGACCAGGATCGACGACGAGCCGACGCGCTGCGCGTTCGAGCTCAGCGGCAAGGAGATCAAGGTCCGCGGGCGGGTGCACTCGGAGCCGCGCAACTTCGTCGCCTGGGTCTACGCCGACCCGAAGGGCCCCGAGCACAACACGCTCAACTGCTCGATCTCCGACCTCGAGCTGCTGGTCGAGCGCAAGGGGCGCTCACCGCGGCGGCTCGAATGCGTCGGCGCCGCCGCGTATGAGATTGGCATGCGCGAGACCGACCACGGGATCCCGGTGCAGCCCTACCCCGACGGCTGAGACGCGAAAGCGCCGGCTCAGCGGTGCTCGAACCGCGCCCAGGTCGAGCGCAGCCCGAGGCGCGAGCGCAGCGTGTCGCCGGTAACCGTGGTCGAACCGCCGGAGCCGACGACGCGGGCGCGAACGATCCGCGGCGAGGCGCCGCGGGCGGTGACGTCGATCTTCTTCAGCCCGCCCGAGAACAGGCCCGAGAGCTTCGACTCGATCTCGTCGTCGGAGAAGCGCTCGCTCCACTTGTGCACCGGTGAGGCGTCGTCGAACGGGTCCTTGACCGAGCGCAGGTAGGGAATCCGATCGCCGCCCGAGAAACCGAACTCGGAGTTCTCGGTCTGCCCGCCCGAGGTCGAGAAGTAGTAGGTGATCGCGACCTCGCCGCGATACTTGACCACCTCGCGCTTGGTCGCCTCGACCGCCTGGTTGGTCGCCTTGGTCTCCGAAGCGCGCCCGTCGTAGACCTGGCTGCGCGTGTCGGCGTAGTGGTCGAAGCTGCCGCTGCGCTCGGTCGCGAGCCCGTAGGAGCGCGCGACCACCGCCTGCGCGCGCAGCGCCTGCTTCGGCCACGAGGACGGGACCTCGTTCGCGACCACGCCCTTGACGTAGCCCTCGGCCGAGAGCGAGTTGATCACCTGCAGCGAGCCGCCCGAGTTGCGGGCGACGAGCTTGCCCCGGTAGGAGCCGAAGCCACCGATCCGGACGCCGTCCCCGGCCTTGCCCTCGCTCCCGCACGCCTTGATCCGGTCGTTGTCGGCGTCGCGCAGGACGACGCCACCGCTGTCGGCGGTGAACTCGTAGCGCTTGCCCGAGTTGAGCTTCTCGCCGCAGGCGCGCCCGGCGCCGCGGAACCCGACCGAGCCGTCGCCCGATCCGAGCAGGACGCGGACGTGGTCGCCGCCCACCTTGCCGACCTTGGTCTGACGGTAGTAGTGGTCGAGGATCTGCTCGTAGTCGCGGCCGTGCTGGGCGTAGCCGTAGGCGCCGTACTGGGAGAGGCCGACGCCGTGCCCGAAGCCGCGGCCCTTGACCGTCCACGAGGCGTCGGCCGCCGCCGGCGCGATCAGCGCGGCCGCGGCGAGCACGGTCGTTGTCAGACGTGTGGTCGATCCCATGCCGGCCCCCTTCCCTACTCAACAATGCCAGGCCCCTGGAGTCGCGGTTCTTCGTCGCGCCCGGAGCTCCTGCCGTGCCCGATACGCTGGCCGCAGGCGACCAAGGAGCTGAGTGTGAGCATTTCCGAGCGGGAGCAGAGCGTGGTCGAGGCCGCGCCGCGGCAGCTTTTCATCGGCGGCGAGTGGCGGGACGCGAGCGGCGGCGCGACGCTCGCGGTCGAGGACCCGTCGACCGGTGAGACCGTGTGCGAGGTCGCCGACGCGACCCCCGACGACGCCCAGGCGGCGCTCGACGCCGCCTGTGACGCGCAGACGGGGTGGGCGGCGACGGCTCCGAACGAGCGCTCCGAGATCCTCCACCGCGCGTTCGAGCTGCTCGGCGAGCGCGCCGACGACCTCGCTCTGCTGATGACCCTGGAGATGGGCAAGTCGGTCGCCGAGTCGAAGGCGGAGATCACCTACGCGGCCGAGTTCTTCCGCTGGTTCGCGGGCGAGGCGCTGCGCATCGACGGCTACTACAAGGTCGCCGGCAACGCCGCCTCCCGGGTGCTCGTGATGCGCCAGCCGATCGGCCCCTGCTACTTCATCACCCCCTGGAACTTCCCCAACGCGATGGGGACCCGCAAGATCGGCCCGGCGGTCGCCGCCGGCTGCACGATGGTGGTCAAGCCGGCCCAGCAGACGCCGCTCTCGATGCTGGCGCTGGCGCAGCTGCTCACCGACGCCGGGCTCCCCGAGGGAGTGCTCAACGTCGTCACCGGGACCTCCTCGTCGGAGATCTCGAAGCCGATCATCGGCGACCCGAGGCTGCGAAAGCTCTCCTTCACCGGCTCGACCGAGGTCGGGCGCAAGCTGATCGCCCAGGCCGCCGAAAACGTGCTCAAGGTCTCGATGGAGCTCGGCGGAAACGCCCCGTTCCTGATCTTCGAGGACGCCGACCTCGACGCCGCGGTCGAGGGGGCGATGATCGCGAAGATGCGCAACGTCGGCGAGGCGTGCACGTCGGCGAACCGCTTCCACGTCGCCGACGGCGTGGCGTCGGAGTTCGCCGAGAAGCTCGGCGAGCGGATGGGCGCGCTGAAGCTCGGGCGCGGGACCGAGGAGGGCGTCGACGTCGGCCCGCTGATCGACGCCGACCAGCGCGACAAGGTGGCCGAGCTGGTCTCGGACGCGGTCGAGCAGGGAGCGACCGCGGTCGTCGGCGGCAATCGCCGTGACGGCGCCGGGTACTTCTACGAGCCGACCGTGCTCGGCGACGTGCCCGACGGCGCGCGCCTGCTGCGCGAGGAGATCTTCGGCCCGGTCGCGCCGGTGAAGGGCTTCGGCTCCGAGGAGGAGGCGGTCGCGGCCGCCAACGACACCGAGTACGGGCTCGTCGCCTACGTCTACACCAGCGACCTGAAGCGAGCCTTCCGCGTCTGCGAGGCGCTCGAGACCGGGATGATCGGCCTCAACCAGGGGATGGTCTCGAACGCCGGCGCGCCGTTCGGCGGCGTCAAGCAGTCGGGGGTCGGCCGCGAGGGCGGCAACGAGGGCATCCACGAGTTCCTCGAGACCAAATACGTGGCCGTGAACCTGTAGCGGGTGCTCACCCCAGCGGCGCCAGCAGGCTCTTCTTACCCTCGAAGGCGAACAGCAGCAGGTCGACCATGCGAAAGGTGCTGTCGTTCGGCCCCAGGCTCGGACGCCAGCCGTGATCGCGGACGATCGAAGCCTGGCTTCCCTCGATCGCACGGTGGAAGGTCTCGGCGACGATGCGCGCGCCGACGCCCTTGAGGCGCCCGCGGTTGAACTCCGCCTCGCGCAAGACGTAGAACCAAAGCGGCGTGTCGCGGACGAGCGCCCTGCGCTGGCTCTGGGTCAGGCTGTCGAGGCCGACACCGTCGCGCCCGTCGCGAATCTGGCGCCTCGACAGGGCGGTCACCGTCACTCCCCTGGAGCGCAGGAAGCGCGCCATCTGCTGGCCCGTCGCCAGCCTCACCATGCGCCCCCGGCGCAGGTTGCGCAGGGCGAGGTTGGCCTCGGCCGTGGGCAAGCCGGGGAGTTGCTCGAGCGGGTTGACGAGCCTGGTGTCGATACGCATCGCGGTGTTGGACTTCGCCGCCGGGACCGCGAGGTTGTCGCGCCCGGCCTCGGTGAAGTCATACAGGCGGCGAAAGTCGGCGATCCAGTTGGTCGCCAGGGTCTTCAGCCCGCCGAGGTTGCCGCTGGTCGCCGAAAAGTCGAACAGGAAGCCAAGCGTCCCCGAGCCGGCGTCGAACACCTTGTTCCAGTTGTAGGCCGAGCGGATCATCGAGTGACCGAACCGGAACGCGGCAACCGAGAACTCGACCGGCATCGTCGGGACATCGGTGGGCACGGCGCCGACCTCGAACGCCTTGCGGCCTGCGCTGAAGACGTTGCTGACGACGCCGGCGGCGCAGATCCGCGGCAGGTAGTCGGTGCGGAGCATCCACTGGTAGTGCTTGGTGACGAGCTCGCGGGCGACGGCGAAGCGCTGCCCCGGCGCGACCGATCCCGGCAGCGTGTCGACGACGCGGTTGTGGAAGCGGATGAATGCCAGATGGGTCTGGGCGACCGCCAGGTTCTCGTCGTTTCGCGGATCGGGAATGATTGCGGCGCGCTTGGCGGCGGCACTCGACCCGGCTCCGCGCGGGAGATCGAAGCCCTGCTTGGCGGCGAAGCCGTCGACGGCCTCGGTCTTGCCAAGCCGCAGATGGACGCCGTCGGCCTCGTAGAACCTGGCCGACTCGGGATCGTTCGGACCGGCCCCGTAGAGCGAGTCCAGGTCGAGGCTCGGCGAGCGCGCCTGCAACAGCTGCGCAGGCGCCACCGTGTCGCCGAGCATCACGTTCGTCTTGTCGAAGGTGAGGTCGTGATCGACGAACTGGCCGAGGTAGGTGAAGCCGGCGGGGATCTGGGACGCTCCGCCACCGCCGAGCATCGCTTTCCCAAGCCTGTCGAGAGCGGACTCGCTGAGCTGATGTCCGGCACCGCTCGGCCCCATCCGCGAGAAGCGAAACGGCGGCGTCTGGGCCTCAGCCGCCGCCGCCAGCGTCCGCGGCCGTCCGCCGACGCTCTCGGCGAGCAAGCCCTCCCCGAGCACGAAGAAGCTCTCGGAACCGTGTCTGACCATCTCGACCTCCTTGCTGCTAGCCGCTCTTGAGCTCGATCTGCTGGCTCCAGAAGAAGACCCGGACCTCGCCGCCCATCGCGCAGACGATGCCGATCGCGTCGGCAGGTCCGGGCTTGAACTTGCGCCCGTAGCCGGGATCGATGTCGAGCTTCCAGTTCTTTACCGGACGCTCGAACTCGTCGGGCGACGTCGCCATCCCCGCGACCTTCGCCCCCTTCTGCGAGATCGAGATCGAGACGAGCGCCTCCTTCTCGCCCGTTTCCCATTCGAGCGTGCCGCGCGCCTTGACGACTCCGTCGACGATCCGAAGAGCCTGCTGGAACTTGGAGCGCACTGTTCGACCTCCTTCGTTGGCGGCGCCTCAGGCCGGCACGTCCACGGCCTGCATGGAACGTGCCCGGCGGACACCGATCTGATTTCCCTTCCGCTCGTAAAGCTCGATCGCCCTGACCAGCACGCCTGCGGCGGCCGCGCCGTCGACTCGCTGCAGGACCTCGGCCTGGGCGACGAGCGCGTCGCCGTGCTCGGCGAGCCAGTCCGTGCGCGCCGCGATCAGCACGGCATCGGCGGCGATCCGCATCGCCTCGGCATCCTGACCGCGGCGGGCAAGCAGTCGCGCGCGCTCCGACCGCCAGGTGATCTGCGCCGAGAGGTCGTCCGCGGCGGCGCTCTGCTCGGCGAGCAACGTGAACTCCCAGGCCTCCTCGAAGCGCTCCTGCTCGTGGAGCGCGTGGGCGAGCATCGCCGCGGTCGACGAGAGCAGGGCGCGCTCGCCCATCTCCAGCAGGCGCTCGTAGCCGGCGCGCAGGATTCGCTCGGCGCCGCGCGCGTCGCCCGAGTTGAGCGCGACGAAGGCCGCGGGATGCGAGACGGCGCTCAGCATCCCGCGACCGAGCTCGGCCAGGATCGAGTTGCTGTGAGCGAGGTGCTCGCGCGCGGTCTCGAACTCGCCGCACATCGCATGCAGGCCGGCGAGCGAATCGAGGACGGCCGCCTGGGCGCGGCACTCGGCGCTCATCTGCGCTCCGAGCGCCTCGCAGCGGGAGATCCCTTCGGCGACGGGAGTCGGCCCGAAGTAGGCGGAGGAGGCAAGCCAGGAGAGGGCGTCGGCGACGCCGCGGACGTCCCCGGCCCGACGCGCGTGCTCGGCCGCGCGCTCCCAGGCGGCCTCGGCGTCGCCGGAGCGCGCCGCGATCCAGTGCACGAGGGCCCGCAGGCGCCAGAGCCGGTCCAGACCGAGGTCGTCACCGGCCGCCTCGAAGATCGTCCGCAGGGGCTCGAACCGCTCACGCACCTGACGCCCGGTCGCCTCGGTATCGACCTGCAGTCGCCCGACCAGGGAGGCGACCTCCGCGTGTGCGCGGGCGATCTCGTCGCCGCGGGCGGCGGCCTCACGGGCGGCCGCGTCGAGCACGCGCTCGGCCTCGTCGAGGTGGCCCGCCTCGGTGAGCGCCGTCCCCTGGTCGGCGAGCAGCGGGCCGCGTTGCGCGTCGCCCTCGGGGACCAGCGCTGCGGACCGCTCGAGCAGGCTGATCGCCGCCGGAAGATCGTCGCGCGCGAGCGCGGCACGACCGGCGGCGCCGAGATAGCGGCCGCCGCTCGCCGCCAACTCCACGTAGCTTCGGCTGGCCGCCGGCTCGACCTCGACGTGATAGCCGAAAGCGTGCTCGAGGTGGTAGCCGATCACCTCGGCGCGAGCGTCGACGCCGCGCTCGGCTCGCTGCTCGAGCCATCTGGCGAAGCGCTCGTGCAGGTGCGCACGACGCTGCTTCGGCATCAGCCCGTAGGTCGCGTCGCGGATCAGGATGTGGTTGAAGCGGAACGCCTGCTCACCCTCGAGGTCCGGCCGCGCGGGTCCGATCAGCTCGCGGGCGGCAAGCGCGGCGAGGCCGCCGTCGAGCTCGGCGGCGTGCTCGCGGGGCAGCAGGTCGGCGAGCACGCTGCGGTGAAACGTGCGTCCCTCGACCGACCCGTGCTCGACGATCGCGCGCTCGGTGGCGGCCAAGCCGTCGATGCGCGCCGTGAGCACGGCTTGGATCGTCGGCACCGCGGCGACCGGCGCCTCCGGCGCCTCCGCGCGATGGGCGGCCATCTGCTGGAGGAAGAACGGGTTCCCCTCGGCGGCGGTGAGCAACTGCTCGCGCTCGTCCGCGCTCAGGTCGCCGGCGAGCTCGCCGAGCAGGGCGTCCGCCTCGGCTGTGGTTAGCGGTTCCAGGCGCAGGACCGAAGCACGCCCGTCGCCGACGGCGGCCCACTGGGGTCGCAGGTCGAGAAGCTCCGGCCGCGCCAGACAGACGACGAGGAGCGGGGCATCGGTCGCAAATCCGGCCAGATGCTCGATCAGATCGAGCAGGGTCGGGGCAGCCCAGTGGATGTCCTCGATCACGACCACCAACGGCCGCTCGCGCGCACAGGTCTCGAGCAGTCTCCGCGCCATGGCGTGGGTCTCGTCCACCGACGTCTGGCCGCCGCCGGCGAGCGCGGCGAGCCGCTCGCCGCCGATCGGCAGCTCGCGAGCAATCTCGGCCAATGGCCAGTAGGTGATCGCCTCGCCGTACGGAAGGCAGCGACCGACCGCCGTCGTCGCAGCGTCTCCGGTCGCGTCGACGAGGGTCCGCGCCAGCCTGGACTTCCCGATTCCGGCCGGGCCGAGGACGGTGACCATCCGCGGCCTGCCCGCGGCGAGCACCTCGTCGAAGTTCCGGCGCAGCAGCTCGAGCTCCGACTGGCGTCCGACGAACGGCGTCCAGGCACGCGGCGGCGGGCCGGCGAGGTCGGAATCCACCGCGAGCAACCGTCGAGCCGAGACCGGCGCGGCCTTGCCCTTGACGATCAGATCGCTGGCTCGATCGAGGCGCGCGCGGCCGCGCAGGAGGCGGGCGGTCTGTTCCCCGATCAACACCTGGCCGGGATCGGCCGCCGACTCGAGTCGCTGGGCGACGTTGACGGCGTCACCGATGATCGACTCCCCGCCGCCCGCGTCGTCGCCGACCACGACCTCGCCGGTGTTGATCCCGGTCCGCGCGCTCAGTCGCACATCCCAGCGCCGCACCAGCTCGTCGTTGAGGCCCTCGAGCGTGGCGCGCATCTCGAGCGCGGCGCGCGCGGCGCGCACGGCGTCGTCCTCGTGCGCCACCGGGACCCCGAAGACGGCCATCACCGCATCGCCGATGTGCTTCTCGACCGTGCCGCCGTGCCGGCCGATCACCCGGTCGGCGTCCTCGAACCAGCGCCCGATCAGCTGATGCAGCGATTCGGGGTCGAGACGCTCGCCGAGCGCGGTGAACCCGCTCACATCGCAGAAGAGGACGGTGACGACCTTGCGCGCCCGGGCGGGAGGCGAGGCGAGACTCGAAAGGGGTGCGCCACAGGAGGAGCAATACCGGGCCCCCGCGTGACTCGGCTCGCCGCAGGTGGCGCACGCCGACATGCCCGGAGTCTATGCCCGGTCCGGGTAAACCGAAAGGCGGCGAACCCGGATCCGTTGCCAGCTTGACATCGCTGCTCCGGGTGTAGGGTCGGAGTGTCCACCGAGAGGTGTGTGCGCAATGGGCCTGTCGCACTTCAGCCGGCGGGAAGCGGCGTTCATCGTCGGAGTGCCGATCGCCTGGGCGATCCTCCTCCTCTTCCACCCGGGCGGGGACGGGACGGCGATCTACGCGGAGCTCACCGACAACGTCGCCCCGATGCTGGTCGTCCACATCGGGATGCTGATCTTCATCCCCCTGTTCGCGCTCGTGATCGCCCTGCTCCTGCGCGGGATCGAGTCAACCGCGGCGACGGCGGCCCGGATCGCGCTGGTTCCCTTTGTCGTCCTCTATGTCGCCTGGGAGGCGTTGCAGGGGATCGCGAACGCCGTGCTCACCGACCAGGTCAACTCCCTCCCGGCCGCGGATCAGGCGACGGGCGCGAACCTGATCCAGGACTTCGCCGAGAGCCCGCTCGTACGCGACGCCGGCGTGCTCGTGATCCCGGCCAGCCTGGCGCTCGTGATCGCGATGGTGGCGCTTGGGATCGCGCTCCGCGACGCGGGCGCGCCGCGCTGGTCGCCCGCGCTCTTCGGCCTCAGCGGCATCCTGATCAGCGCCCATCCGCCGCCGTTCGGGCCCACCGGGCTCGTCATCTTCGCGGCGGCAACGGTCTTCGTGATCCGAAGCCAGCACCTGGTCGACGAGCCCGCCCCGCGCCCGACCGCGGCATAGCGTCCGCGGCGCGGTCGACCGCGCTAGTGGTCGTGAGCCATCTCGAGGATCTGCTCGCGGGTCATCTTCCCGACCAGCTCAGGATGGCTCTCGTTGACGTGCTGCTCGACCTTCGCCACCAGCTCATCGTCGGTCTCGGCCTCGACGTCGGTTCCGCACTCGCAATGGACGACCTTCGGCATCACTCCTCCTCAGCTCGGGATCGAGCCATCCTAGGGCGTCAGCGACGCACCGGGCTCGTAGCCGGGGAAGAGGGCGGTGAGCAGTGAGGCGAAGCGGTCGAAGCGCTCGATCTCGCAGCCGTTCGCGCGGCTGAGCTCGGCGCTCACCGCCTCGCCGTCGAGCGTGCCGGCGACCGTCGCCGTGTCCGGGCCACCGAAGATCTCGGTGCATGCCGTCTGTGGCGGGGTCGGGGCGAAATCGGCCGGCACCAGCCGCTCGAGCTCGGCGCATGCGTCGCCGCCGTCGCCGCAGCTCGCCTGCGCCTCGCGCTTCGGCTTGTCGCCGGTGCCGTCGGGGTCGAGGACGACGGTCAGCTCCGAGGCCGAGCTCGGCGCCGGCTCGGACCGATCGTCGTCGGAGCCGCCGCAGCCGGCGGCGGCGAGCACGAGCGCACACGCGAGCGCGGCGAGCGACCTCAGCGGCCGAGCAGCTGGCTCAGCAGGCCGCCCTGCTCGCGCCGCTTCTGCAGGTAGCACTGGTGGTACTCCTCGGCGCGCCAGAACGGGGCCGCGGGCTCGACCTCGGTCACGATCGGCTGCTTGAACCGGGGCTGGGTCTCCTCGATCACCCGGCGGGCGATCTCGGCCTGCTCGTCGGAGTGGGCGAAGATCACCGACCGGTACTGAAAGCCGACGTCGGGGCCCTGGCGGTTGAGCTGGGTCGGGTCGTGGAGGCGGAAGTAGAGCTCGACCAGGTCGTCATAGGAGACCCGGTCGGGATCGAAGTCGACCTCGACCACCTCGACGTGCCCGGTGTCGCCGCCACAGACCTGCTCGTAGCTGGGGTTGTCGACGTGGCCGCCCTCGTAGCCGACCGCCGTGTCGGTGACCCCGTCGAGCTCGCGAAAGCGCTCCTCGACCTGCCAGAAGCAGCCCGCGCCGAAGGTCGCCTTCTCGGTCCTGCCTGGATTGCCGCCGCTGCCGTTGTCCATCCGATCCCTTCCTCGATTCTCGTTCGCAGACGTAGTCTCGCAAGGCCCGACTTCGTTACGCCTCATGCGAGGCCGGCGGGGTCGACGTTGCCCCCGCAGACCAGCACGCCGACGCGCTCGGAGGGCGCCGGGACGTAGGCGCCGTCGAGCAGCGCCGCGAACGCCGCGGCCCCGCCCGGTTCGGCGGCGATCCGAAGCTCCCGCCACAGCGTCCGCTGGGCGGCGGCGATCGCCTCGTCGGAGACGAGCACCGACTCGTCGACCGCGCGTGAGAGCACCGCCCAGGGGTGCTCGCCGATCCGCCGCGCGCCGAGCGAGTCGGCGGCGAGACCGCCGACCTCGACCTCGACCGGCTCGCCGGCGGCGAGCGCCGCGTGCAGGCTCGCGCAGCGCTCGGGCTCGACCGCCACGATCCGGGCGCGGTCCTCATACCAGGCCGCGGTCCCGGCGCAGAGTCCTCCGCCGCCGACCGCCGTCAGCACCGTGTCGAGCCCGGGGGCGTCGCGGTCGAGCTCGCGCGCACAGGTGCCCTGTCCGGCGACGACGAGCGGATCGTCGAACGGGTGCAGCTCGAGCGCGCCGGTGCGCGCCGCGTGCTCGTGGGCCGCGGCATGGGCGTCGTCGTAGAAGGCACCGGTGACGAAGACCTCGGCGCCGCTCGCGCGCAGGCGCTCGACCTTCGCCGGCGGCGAGACCTCGGGGACGAAGATCGTCGCCGGATGCGAGAGCTCGCCGGCGGCGTGGGCGACCGCGAGCGCGAAGTTTCCGCCCGAGGCGGCGGCGACCCCGGCCGCGGGGACGTCGGCGGCCAGGATCGCGTTGAACGCTCCACGCGGCTTGAACGAGCCCGCGTGCTGGTGCAGCTCGAGCTTCAGCGTCAGCTCGCCCGCGACCCCGAGCGCGCCGCGCTCGAGCGCCAGCGCCGGGGTCACGCGCACGCGGCCGGCGATCCGCTCGGCCGCGGCTTCGATCTCGGCCCGGTCGACTATTCGTGAGGGCGCGCCATCTTGACGAAGTCGAGCGCCTGCTCGAGCACCGACTCGTCGACACCCCGCTCGACCGCCACCTCGCGCACGGTTCGGTTCGAGCTCGCGGCCTCCTTGACGATCTCGGTCGCCATGTCGTAGCCGATGTGCGGGTTGAGCGCCGTCGCGACCTGAAGCGTCGACTCGGCGTGGCGCTGGAGCATCTCCTCGTTCGGCTCGATCCCGCTGACGCAGCGCTGGTCGAGCAGCCGGGCGGCGGCGGCGAGCAGCTTCACCGAGTCGAGCAGGTTGCGGGCGATCAGCGGCACGCGCACGTTGAGCTCGAACTGCCCCTGGGTGCCGGCGAGGGTGATCGCCAGCGTCGTTGCCGATCACCTGGTCGCCGACCTGGATCACGACCTCGCAGATCACCGGGTTGACCTTGCCGGGCATGATCGAGGAGCCCTTCTGCAGCTCCGGGAGCCGGAGCTCGGCGAGCCCGGCGCGCGGGCCCGACCCCATCAGGGCGAGGTCGTTGCCGATCTTGATCATCGAGACGGCGACGACCTTGAGCGCGCCCGAGAGCTCGACCAGCGCGTCGCGGTTCGCCTGGGCCTCGAAGCGGTCCTCGGGCGCCGAGATCTCGAGCCCGGTGGCGTCGGCGAGCTTCGCCCGCACGTGCTCGGCGAAATCGGCGTGGGTGTTGATCCCGGTGCCGGTCGCGGTCCCGCCGAGCGGGATCTGGCCGACCCGCGCGAGGGTGTCGCGCACCCGGTCGGCGCCGAGGCGGATCTGGGCGGCGAAGCCGTCGAACTCCTGGCCGAGGGTCACCGGGACCGCGTCCATCAGGTGCGTGCGACCAGACTTGACCTGGTCGGCGAACTCGTCGCCCTTCGCTCCGAGCGCCGCGGCGAGCCCGTCGAGAGCGGGCAGCAGGTCCGCGGTCACCTCTCCGAGCGCGGCCAGGTGCACGGCGGAGGGAAAGACGTCGTTCGACGACTGGCCCATGTTGACGTGGTCGTTGGGATGGGCGCCGTCGCCGGCGAGGTTGGCGATCACCTCGTTCGCGTTCATGTTCGACGAGGTCCCGGACCCGGTCTGGAAGACGTCGACCGGGAACTGGGCGTCGTGGTCGCCCGCGGCGACCGCGTCGCCCGCGGCGGCGATCCGCTCGGCGACCTCGGCGTCGAGCTGCCCGAGCTCGGCGTTGACCCGCGCCGCCGCGGCCTTCAGCCGGCCGAGCCAGTGGACGACGGGCGCCGGGATCGGGTGCCCGGAGACGGGGAAGTTCTCGACCGCCTTCTCGGTCTCGCCGCCCCAGAGCTTGGTCTCGGTCTCGGTCGTCATCGCGCCTCCGTGATCGCCTCTCGCCGCGCTGCGCAGGCTAGCGCCCCGAGTCGGCATGCCGGCGCTCGCGGAAGGCGCGCGCCTTGGCCCGGTTGCCGCACACACCCATGTCGCACCAGGTGCCGGAACGGTTGCGGGAGCGGTCGTAGAACGCCCACCGGCAGTCGTCGGCCGGGCAGAGCTTGAGCCGCGACCAGCTGCCGTCGCGCATCGTCTCGTGGACGATCGCCAGCAGCTCCGCGATCGCCGAGTCGACCCCGCCGCAGGTGCTGACCAGCTCGGCGCCCTCGGCGTCGAAACGCAGGCCGAGGGCGGCATCGCTCGCCTGGCGGTTGAGCGTCTCGAGCGACTCGGCCGGCGGCGGCTCGCCGGCGTTGTTGGCGTCGAGCAGCGAGCGCAGCGCCTCGCGCAGGGAGATCAGGCGCTCGCGATCGTCGTCGGTGAGCGCCTGGTTGCCGCCGGGCAGGCCGCGGGCCGCGAGCCAGTCGGCCGCGCTCGCGGCGTCGAGCTGGTCGGTGTCGTCGTCGACGTCGAGCGAGTTGACGAACTCGCGCACGAGCTCGAGCCGGCCCGGTGCGACCTGGGTGGTCGTCGACATAACCGACATCATAGCGTCGCCGGTTATGCTATAACTACTGAACCGTAAACACTGGTTATGCCGAAGGAGGCTGAGATGAACCCGCTGATGACGCTCCTCTATCTCGACGCCCGCAACGCCGAGATCGAGCGCGCGGTTCGTGCGCGCCATCCCGAGCGACCCGACCTCCGCCACGAGCGGGTCGCCCGCCGGCGCGCCTAGATGGGCTAGCCGCCGGCCTGGCCGGCGGCATAGCCCTCGCCGTACGCGCGCTCGAACGCAGCCGAGAACGGCTTCCCGCCGTCACCCGCGTAGCGGGCCGCCGCGTCGAGTCGCAGCTTCAGGTCGGCGTGGATCCCGCCCGTCCCCGCCTCCGCCTCCTGGACCGCCCCGACCAAGTACCCGAGGGCGACGATCCTCGCCGGATCCGGGTCCCGGCGGACCTCGCGGTTGAGCTCGGTCGCGGCGCCGACGACCGATTCGCCGACGGTCGCGATCTCGCCCGGTTGCTGCTCGTCGACCAGGCAGTCGCTGATCGGCGTCGTGCCCTCCAGCAGCACCTCGCCGGGTGCCGCCGCGAGCGCGGTCAGATAGGCGCTCGCCGGCGCCAGGCAGGCGGTCGGCGTCTGCGGGTCGTCGGAGTCCCCGCAGGCGGCGAGCGCGACCGTTGCCAGCACCCCCGCCAGGGTGAGTGAGACCCGCATGCCCCCATCGTAGGGAGCGGCAATAGCCTGCCCGCGATGAGCTCCGACGCGCGGGCGCCGCTGGAAGGGATCCTGGTCGCCGACTTCACCCGTGTGCTGGCCGGCCCGCTGGCGGCGATGACGCTCGGCGACCTCGGCGCCGACGTGATCAAGGTCGAGGCGCCCGCCGGGGACGAGACCCGGACCTGGCTCCCTCCCGACATCGGCGACGGCACCTCCTCCTACTTCGTCGCCGTGAACCGCAACAAGCGCTCGATCGCGCTCGACCTCGCCGACCGGGCCGACAATCTGCTCGCGCGCGAGCTCGTCGCCCGCGCGGACGTCGTCGTCGACAACTTCAGGCCGCAGACGATGGAGCGCTTCGGCCTCGCGGGCGCCGAGGTCGACGAGCGCAACCCGCGTCTCGTCCGTTGCTCGATCACCGGCTTCGGCGCCGGCGCCGGAGCGCGACTCGCCGGCTACGACCCGCTGCTGCAGGCGCTGAGCGGGCTGATGTCGATCACCGGCGAACCCGACGGCGAGGCGTCTAAGGTCGGCGTCGCGTTGATCGACGTCGTCGCCGGGCTCGGGGCGACCGTCTCGATCCTCGCCGCGCTCGCGGCCCGCGAGCGCAGCGGTCGCGGGCAGCGGATCGAGGTCGACCTGCTCTCGAGCGCGCTGGCGGGGCTCGCAAACCAGGCGAGCGGCTTCCTCAACGCCGGCGTCGTCCCGGAGCGGCTCGGCAACGTGCACCCGAGCATCGAGCCGTTCGCGACCTACGCCGCGGCCGACGGGCCGCTGATGGTCTGCGCCGGCAACGACCGCCAGTTCGCGGCGCTCGCGCGGGCGCTCGGCGAGCCCGGCTGGGCCGCGGACGAGCGCTTCGCCTCAAACCGCGACCGGGTCGCCAACCGCGCCCAGCTGCGCGCGCTGCTGGAGGCGGCGCTCGCGGGGCGCACGGTCGCCGAGTGGACCCGGCTGCTGACCGACGCCGGGGTTCCCGCCGGCCCGGTGAACGACGTCGGCGCCGCGTTCGCGCTCGCCGAGGAGCTCGGGCTCGAGCCGGTCGACGAGCTCGACGGCGTCCGCACCGTCTCCTCGCCGCTGGGCCTGCGCGGGACGCCGGCCTCGACCCGCCGGCGCCCGCCGCGGCTCGACGAGCACGGCGAGGAGATCCGTGCCTGGCTCGCCGGCGGCTAACGCCCGCGCGGCCGCTTGGCAGAATCAGGCGCCGTGGCCGGATTCGAACCCGTAGACGCGAAGCAGTCGTTCCCCGAGCTCGAGCTGCGGGTGCTCGAGCGCTGGCGCGCCGATCGCACCTTCGAGCGCCAGGTGAGCGAGGCGCGCGAGGCGGGGCGGCCGATCTGGAGCTTCTACGACGGGCCGCCGACCGCGAACGGCAGGCCGGGATCCCACCACGTGCTCGCGCGGTCGTTCAAGGACGTCTACCCCCGCTACAAGGCGATGCGCGGGCACTACGTGCCGCGCAAGGCCGGCTGGGACTGCCACGGGCTCCCGGTCGAGCTCGAGATCGAGAAGCAGCTCGGGATCTCGTCGAAGGCCGAGATCGAGGAATACGGGATCGCCGAGTTCAACCAGCGCTGCCGCGAGTCGGTGCTCCGCTACGTCGAGGACTGGAACCGGTTCACGGAGCGGATCGGCTTCTGGATCGACCTCGACGACCCCTACGTCACCCTGACCAACGACTACATCGAGTCGGTCTGGTGGTCGCTGCGCAGGATCTGGGACGACGGACGGCTCTACCGCGGGCACAAGGTGGTCCCCTACTGCCCGCGCTGCGGCACCGCGCTCTCCTCGCACGAGGTCTCGGCCGGCTACCGCGACGTCGAGGACCCCTCGGCCTACGTGCGCTTCCCGGTGGTGGAGGTCGCGCCCTCCGACGAGATCCCCGAGAGCCCGATCGAGCCCGGCGACAGCCTGATCGCCTGGACGACGACCCCGTGGACGCTGATCTCCAACGCCGCGCTCGCCGTCGGCCCCGAGATCGAATACGTAAGGGTGCGAGCACCCACAAGCCCCACCGCCCCCGGACGCGAAGCGGAGGAGGCGGGGGAGAGATTCTGGTCCTCGCCGCCGACCTGGTCGAGCGGGTGCTTGGCGAGGACGTCGAGGTCGTCGCTCACGTCCCCGGCTCGGCCCTCGCCGGGATCCGCTACGAGCCGCCGTTCACCTACGTCAGCGATTACGGGGAGCGCGGGCACACGGTGCTCGAGGCCGACTTCGTCTCGACCGAGGACGGGACCGGGATCGTCCACACCGCGATCGCCTTCGGCGAGGACGACTTCCGGCTCGGCGAGCAGTACGGGATCAAGCTCCAGAACCCTGTGCGCGCCGACGGCACCTTCGACGAGCGGATCACCGACTACGCCGGGCGTGCGGTCAAGGACGCCGACCCCGAGATCCTCGAGGCGCTGCGGGCGAGCGGTCGCCTGCTGCGGGCCGAGGTCTACGAGCACTCCTACCCGCATTGCTGGCGCTGTGGCACGGCGCTGCTCTATTACGCGAAGTCGAGCTGGTACATCGCGACGACCGAGGTCCGCGAGCGGATGCTGGCCGAGAACGAGCAGATCGGCTGGCGCCCCGACCACGTCAAGCACGGGCGCTTCGGCAAGTGGCTCGAGGGCAACGTCGACTGGGCGCTCTCGCGCGAGCGCTACTGGGGCACCCCGCTGCCGATCTGGGAGTGCGTCGCGACCGAGTGCGAGGGGACCCTCTGCGCCGGCTCGCTCGCCGAGCTGCGCGAGCGCGGCGCCGAGCTCCCCGACGACCTCCACCGGCCGTTCATCGACGACGTCGTCGTCCGCTGCGACGACTGCGGCGGCGAGATGCGCCGGGTCGAGGAGGTGATCGACACCTGGTACGACTCGGGCGCGATGCCGTTCGCGCAGTTCCACTACCCGTTCGAGGGTGAGGAGGAGTTCGCGGAGCGGTTTCCGGCCGACTACATCTGCGAGGCACAGGACCAGACCCGGGGCTGGTTCTACTCGCTGCTTGCCGAGTCGACCCTGCTCTTCGATCGCACGAGCTACCGCAACTGCGTCTGCCTCGGCCTGATCTCCGACCCCGAGGGCCAGAAGATGTCGACCAGCCGCGGCAACGTCGTCGACCCGTGGGGGGTGCTCGAGACCCACGGCGCCGACGCCTTCCGCTGGTACTACCTGAGCTCGCAGCAGCCCTGGGCCGGGTATCGCTTCTCGGCCGAGACGGTCGGCGAGTCGGTGCGCCAGTTCCTGCTCACGCTCTGGAACACGTATGCCTTCTTCGTCCTGTACGCCAATGCGGAGGGCTTGAGCCCGGCGAACCTCGAAGCGGGGAGCAGGGAGCAGGGGGAGACGGACCTCGATCGGTGGGTGCTGTCGCGGCTGCAGGGAGTGACCGCGGAGGTGATCGAGCGCATGGACGACTACGACTGCACCAGCGCCGGAGCGGCGATCGCCGGCTACGTCGACGAGCTCTCGAACTGGTACGTGCGGCTCTCACGGCGGCGCTTCTGGGACGGTGACGCGGCGGCGTTTGCGACCCTGCGCCACTGCCTGGTCGAGCTCAGCAAGCTGCTGGCGCCGTTCACGCCCTTCGTCGCCGACGAGATCCACGCCAACCTGACCGGCGGCGGCGACTCGGTCCACCTCGTCGCCTACCCCGAGGCGGACCCGGAGCTCGCCGACGGCGAGCTCGAGGCCGGCGTCGAGGCGGCGCTGCGGGCGATCGAGCTCGGGCGCGCGGCCCGCGCCGCCGCCAAGGTCAAGAACCGCCAGCCACTGCGCAAGGCGGTGATCGTCGCCACCGAGGCCGAGCGAGCCGAGATCGAGCGCCTGGCGGAGACCGTCCGCGCCGAGCTCAACGTGAAGGCGCTCGAGTTCGTCTCCGAGGAGGGCGAGCTGGTCAGCTACGAGGTGAAGCCCAACTACCGCGCCCTCGGGCCCCGGTTCGGCAGCCAGATGCCGCGGGCGGCGGCCGCGATCGCGGCGCTCGATCCCGACCACGTCGCCGCCGCGATCCGGGGCGAGCGCCGGATCGGGATCAACGTCGACGGCCACGAGCACCCGCTCGCCGGCGACGACGTCAGCCTCGCGATGCAACCACTCGAGGGCTACGAGGTCGAGGCGGAGGCGGGCCGCGCGGTCGCGCTGGCGCTCGAGCTCGACGACGAGCTGCGCCGCGAGGGCCTCGCGCGCGAGATCGTGCACGCGGTCCAGAACGCCCGCAAGCAGGCGGGGCTCGAGGTCTCGGATCGGATCGAGCTCGGGCTCGGTGGCGACGGCGAGCTGCTCGAGGCGGCGCGCGCGCACGAGGACTACATCGCCGGCGAGACGCTCGCGACCTCGGTCAGCTACGACGGCGGCGACGGCGACAAGGCGCGGATCGAGGGCCGCGAGCTCTCGATCAGGGCTCGCCGCGCGGGCTGACCCGCTACCGGGGCGGCGGGGTCAGTTGACCTTGAGCCGCATCTTCATGTCGTCATGAAGCGTGCAGATGATCCGGTACTTGCCCTTGCGCTTGAACTTCTTCGCGAAATTGACGCCCGGGGCGTCGGTCGAGCCGGAGCCGAAGTCGCCGCCGGGGCCGCGCTTCTTGACCACGTTGTGCTTGTCCTCGCCAATCCACTTGAAGCGGACCTTGGTCCCGGACTTGACCGTCTTCTCGGTCGGAGAGAAGAAGTCGTCGCCGACCTGGATCGTGGTCGCGGCGCGGGCGCCCGCCATCCCGGCGAAGGTGGCGACGATCGCGAGCGAGCCGACGAGCGCGATCGCGAGGGCGAGGCGCGCTCGGGTCATCCGGAGACCAGGGCGGGCTCGAGCTCGGCCTCGAGCCGGCGCTTCGGGAGTGCGCCGACGACCCGCTTCGCCTCGGCGCCGTCACGAAACAGGATCAGGGTCGGGATCGAGAGCACCTCGTAGCGGGCGGCGGTCTGCTGGTTGTCGTCGACGTTGAGGCTGAGGATCTTGAGCTCGCCGTCGCGCTCGGCCAGCATCTCCTCGAGGATCGGGTGCACGACTCGGCACGGACCGCACCAGGGAGCCCAGAAGTCGACGAGCACCGGCTGATCGGATTCGAGCACCTCGCTCTGGAAGTTGGCGTCGGTCACGTCGGGGAGCTTGCCTGTCACTTGGTCTCCTAACCCTTCTCTACGGGGGTGGATGCGGTCGGGATTGGCGCCGCGCTACTTCAGAAAATATAGTCCCTGATCCTAGCGGCGCCGCGCGATTCGCATCATAGGCACCCGGAGGGCGGCCTCGACGACGATCGACCCCGACATCTTCGAGTCGCCGACCCGGCGGTCGCGGAAGGTGATCGGGACCTCGACCACCCGAAATCCCGCCCGGATCGCCCGATACGTGGTCTCGACCTGAAACGCGTAGCCGAGCGAGGGGATCGTCTCGAGCGCGATCGCCTCGAGCACCCGGCGGCGGAAGACCTTGAACCCGCCGGTGAGGTCGCGGACCCCGACCCCGAGCAGCGCCCGGGCGTAGGCCGAGCCGCCGCGACTGATCGCCCGCCGGCCCGGCCCCCAGTCGGCGACGCCGCCGCCGCTGACGTAGCGCGAGCCGAGCACGACGTCGGCGTCGCCCGCGGCGTCGATCAGCCGCGGCAGGTCGTCCGGGTCGTGGGAGAAGTCGGCGTCCATCTGCGCGACCAGCTCGGCGCCGCCCGCGAGCGCCTCGCGAAACCCGGCGACGTAGGCGGGGCCGATGCCCTGCTTTGCGGGACGGTGCAGGACCGCGACCGCGTCGTCGGCGGCCGCGAGCCGGTCGGCGATCTCGCCGGTGCCGTCGGGGGAGTTGTCGTCGACGACGAGCACGCGCCCGCCCCGTGGCAGCCGGGCGCGGATCGCGGCGACGATCGACTCCAGGTTCGCGGCCTCGTTGTAGGTCGGGAGGACGAGCCAGACCCGCTCGCTAGCGCTCACGCGGGCAATCTAGAGGCTTAGAGTGGAGCGCCGATGACGATCCGCAACGCCGAGATCGCGACCGCGATGTCCGAGCTGGCGACGCTGTACGAGCTCGACGGCGCGGTTCGCTACCGGGTCCTCGCCTATAGGGAGGCGGCGCGGGTGATCCGCCAGAGCCCGGTCTCGGTCGCCGAGCTGGCACAGGCGGGCAAGGCGACCGAGCTCCCGGGGATCGGCGCCACCCTGCAGGAGAAGATCGTCGCCCTGGTCGAGACCGGGGAGATCCCCGCGGCGGCGAAGCTGAAGGCCAAGTTCCCCGCTTCGCTGATCGAGGTCACCCGGATCCCCGGCCTCGGGGCGAAGACGGTCCGCAAGCTCCACGACGAGCTCGGGGTCTCCGACCTCGACGACCTGCGCGCGGCCGCGGAGGGCAACCGGATCCGAGCGCTCAAGGGGCTCGGGCCGAAGGCGGAGGACAACGTGCTCGCGGCGCTGGCGAAGCTCGGCGACGAGGGGCCGGCCGAGCGCCTGCTGCTCTCCGAGGTGCTGCCGATCGCCGAGCAGCTCGCGGCGGCGTTGCGCGCCCACCCGGCCAGCGACGCGGTCGAGGTCGCGGGCTCGGCCAGGCGGCGGGCGGAGACCTGCAAGGACATCGACCTGATCGCGACCGCCAGCGACCCGAGGGCGCTGGCGACGGCGCTGAGCGAGCACGAGCTCGCGGCGCAATCCGGCTCGGCGGGCGCCGCCGGGAGCCGGATCGTCACCCACAACGGGGTCTCGGTCGACCTGCGGATCGTCGCCCCGGACGCCTACGGCAACCTGCTCCAGCACTTCACCGGCTCGGCCGAGCACAACGTCGACCTGCGCGAGCGGGCGCTGAAGCGGGGCCTCTCGGTGTCCGAGAACGGGATCGTCGAGATCGAGTCGGGCGACGTCGAGCGCTACGCGAGCGAGGAGGAGGTCTACGCGCGACTCGGTCTCCCCTACATCGTCCCCGAGTTGCGCGAGGGCAACGGCGAGATCGCCGCGGCGGTCGCCGGCGAGCTCCCGGAGCTGGTCGAGATCGGCGACCTGCGCGGCGATCTGCATTGCCACACGACCCTCTCCGATGGTCGCAACTCGCTCGAGCAGATGGCGGAGGCGGCGCGCGGGCGCGGCTACACCTACCTCGCGGTCACCGACCACTCGGCAAGCCACGGCTTCGGCAACCACGTCACCGCCAACCAGCTGCGCGAGCGAATCGACGAGGTGGCGGAGTGGAACGCGGCGGCGAAGCGGCGCTTTCGGCTGCTCGCCGGATCCGAGGTCAACATCGGGACCGACGGCTCGCTCGACTATCCCGACGAGCTGCTCGAGGCGCTCGACTGGGTGGTCGCCAGCGTCCACACCTCGTTTCGGATCTCCGCCAAGGAGATGACCGAGCGCGTGATCGCGGCGATCGAGAACCCGCGCGTCGACTGCATCGGTCACCTCACCGGGCGCCTGATCGGCCGCCGCGAGCCGTACGAGATCGACGTCGAGGCGGTCGCCGAGGCGGCGGCCGCGAACCGGACTCTGATCGAGATCAACGGCAACCCGAACCGCCGCGACCTCTCCGAGCGCCACGCCCGCCTCGCCGCCGAGGCCGGGGTCTGGATCTGCGTCAACACCGACGCCCACGGCGTCGACACGCTCGGCAACATGGTCTACGGCGTCGCCACCGCGCGCCGCGCCTGGCTGACCAAGCGCCAGGTCGCCAACACGCGCTCGTGGCGCGAGCTGCTGAAGCTGCGCGGCCGCAGCAACTGAGCGCGAACCGCTTTGCTAAGCTAATTAGCAATGGTAAGTATTTCTCCGATCGCCGAGACGGCCGCGCATCTGCGGCTCGCGATCGCACGCACGGCGCGCCGGCTGCGTCAGGAGGGGCTCGAGGCGGAGGGACGCGGTGAGCTCAGCCCGACCCTGACCGCGGCGCTGGCGACGATCGAGGTCCACGGACCGCTGACCCCGAGCGAGCTCGCCGATCGCGAGCGGGTCAAGCGCCCGACGGCGACCAGGACCGTCGCCAAGCTGGAGGTGCTCGGGCTCGTCAGCCGGACCGTCGACCCCTCCGACGGACGCGGCTTCCTGGTCGCGAGCACCGCCGGCGGCCGAGCGCTGCTGAAGCGGCTGCGCGGGCGCAAGAACGCCTACCTGGCGAAGCGGATGCGCGACCTCGATCCCGACGAGGTCGCGACCCTCGAGCGCGCCGCGGCGATCCTCGAGCGACTGCTCGACACCGAGAGGCGCCAGTGAGCGCCGTCCTGCGCCGGTCCGTCGACTCGCTCCAGATCCCGAACTACCGCCGCTACTTCGCGGGCCAGATCGTCTCGCTGAGCGGCAACTGGATGCAGATGGTCGCCGAGATGTGGCTGATCCTCGAGCTCACCGGCTCCGGGGTGGCGGTCGGCGTCACCTCGGCGCTCCAGTTCCTGCCGATCCTGCTCTTCGGCGCCTGGGGCGGCGTCCTCGCCGACCGCTGGCTGAAGCGCAACCTGCTCGTCGTCACCCAGGCTGCGATGGCCGTCCCGGCCCTCGCCCTCTGGGGCCTGACCGCGACCGGCGCGGTCGAGCCGTGGATGGTGTTCGCGCTCGTCTTCGTCCGGGGCTCGATCAACTCGATCGACAACCCGACCCGCCAGAGCTTCGTGATCGAGATGGTCGGTACCGACCGGGTCGTGAACGCGGTCGGCCTCAACAGCGTCCTGATCCACTCGGCGCGCATCTTCGGCCCCGCCGGCGCCGGGATCCTGATCGCGACCGTCGGCGTCGCACCCTGCTTCTTGATCAACAGCGCCACGTTCGTGGCGATGATCGTCGCCCTGCGCCGAATGGACCCGGCCCGACTCGAAACCCCGCGGCGCCCCGACTCCGACGCCGAGCTCGGCGTCGGCGCGGCGCTTCGCTACGTCCGCTCGCAGCCACGACTGCTGATCCCGATGGCGATGATGGCGGTCGTCGGCACCCTCGCGTTCAACTTCCAGGTGCTGCTGCCGCTGCTCGGCCGGTTCACCTTCGACGGCGGCGCCGAGGCCTACACCGCGCTCGCGGTCGCGATGGCGATCGGCTCGGTCGCCGGAGCGCTGGCGACCGGAGCGCGAGGCCGGGTCAGCGAGCGGATGATGGTCGGCGCCGGGGCGGCCTTCGGGATCGCCGCCGGGCTCGCCGCGCTCGCTCCGTCGCTGCCGCTGGCGCTCGCCGCCTTCGTCCCGCTCGGCGCCGCCAGCGTCACCTTCGCCGCCGGGATCAACTCGACCCTGCAGCTCGAGGCGAGCCCGCAGATGCGCGGGCGGGTGATGGCCCTGTACTCGGTCGTCTTCCTCGGCTCGACCCCGATCGGGGGGCCGCTGGTCGGCTGGCTCTCGGAGGTCGCGGGCCCGCGCGCCGGGCTCGCGCTCGGCGCGATCGCCGCACTCGGCGCCGCGGCCGGCGGCTGGTATGCGTTCGCGCGCCGGCGCGGCGAGCCGGCGACCCTGGCCGCGTTCGCCGGACCGGCGGTTGAGCGGCTCGCCCCGGCGATCTCAGGCGGCACCCGCCGGGGGCGGCGGGGGCGGCTTCGCCGACGGGGCGCGGTCTCGATAGAGGCCGGGTGTGCGGATCAGCCGCAGCGGCTGGAACGCCGGCGAGGGCTCGACGTAGAAGCGCACCCCGTCGCGGTCCTCGATCGCGGTGACCGCGGCCTCGCGACCGCGCCAGGCGAGCGCGACACAGATCGCGTAGCCGGCGCCGATGACGGCGATCTGCGGCATCACCCAGCCGAGTCCGCCGACGACGAGCGCGAACAGGCCGATCGGCCAGAGCCGGGTGAGCGCGATCGTCGCCGGGCTCTCGGACGGCAGGCTGGTCGCGGTCCGGGCGCCGGCGAGCACGCTGCCGATCGCGTCCGCGGTTCGCTCCGGGCGCCCGAGGAAGAGCCCGATCACGGCGGCAAGCAGCCACCAGCCCGCGGCAACGGCGAGCGCGAGCTCGTCGGCCTCGCGGTCGGCGACCAGGGCGCTGACCACCCCGAGCGCGGTCGCGACGCCGGCGACCAGCAGGACGGTGCTTCGCAGGAGGTCGGCGAACAGCATCAGAGGCGGCGCAGCAGGTCGGCGAAGCCCTCGGTGCCCGAGACGACGAGGTCGGCCTCGCGCTGAATCTCGGGCGGTCCCTCCTCGGAGGCGATCGCGATGCAGACGGCGTGCTCGAGCGCGCCGTCGGCGACGAGCGCGCGCAGGGCCGCGAACGCGTCGCGGTCGGTCTGGTCGTCGCCGCCGAAGAGCGCCGTGCCGACGCCCGCCGACTCGACCAGCCTCCGCGCCGCGACCCCCTTGTGGACCTCGGCCAGCGGCCGCAGCTCCAAGACCATGCGGCCGAAGTGCGCGATCAGCCCCTCGCGGACGGCGAGCTCGCCGACCTCGCGCGCGCGCTGCTCGGCGGTCGTGGCATCGATCGCCGCGCGCCAGTGGATCGCCTGGATCGGGCCCTTGTCCTCGAGCCGCAGGCCGACGCTCTCGAGCCGGTGCCAGTCGAGGCGCGCGACGAAACCCGCCGCGGCGGCGCCGCGACGACCGAGGGCGGCATCGAGTCGCGGCTCGGACTCGCCCGGGCCGAGCAGCTCGAGCCCGTGGTTGCCGGCGTAGGTGAGCTCGTCGAGGCCGACCATCCTGCGCGCGGCGCTTGCGCGCCGGCCGCTGACGCAGCCGACGAGGCGGTAGCGAAGCGCGAGCGAGCGCAGCAGGGCGCGCGTCTCGACCGGGACGGTCGCCGCCCCCGGATCGGTGACGATCGGCGCCAGGGTGCCGTCGATGTCGCAGAGGATCGCCGCCGAGGCGGGTTCGGCGCTCAGCGGCGCGAGCAGCTGCTCGGCGTCGGCGGTCGGCGACATTGGATCTAGTATCGCCGCCGTGTCGGGCGACCGGAGGCTGAAGCTGGTTGCGATCGCGACCGCCGCGGGTGCCTTCAGCGCCCTCTTCGGCGTCGGCGGCGGAACCGTGATCGTGCCGCTGCTGATCGGGTGGCTCGCCTACGGCGAGCGCGAGGCGACCGGGACCAGCCTGCTCGCGATCGCGGTGATCGGCGCCCTGGCGGCGATCGGGCAGGCGCTGTACGGCAACGTCGACCTGCTCGGGGGCCTGCTCGTCGGCGCGCCGGCGGTCGGCGGCGTGGTCGCCGGGGCGGCGCTCCAGCAGCGGATCTCCGAGCGCGCGATCGGGCTCCTGTTCGCCGCCCTGCTGACGATCGTCGCGATCCGCTTCCTGATCGGCTGATGGAGTACGTGGCCGCGGCAGCGCTCGGGTTCGCCGGCGGCGCCGTCGGCGGTCTGCTCGGGGTCGGCGGCGGGATCCTGTTCGTGCCCGCGCTGGCGATCTTCCTCGACGAGCCCCAGCTTCGGGCCGAGGCGACATCGCTGGTCGCGATCGTCCCGGTGGCGCTCGTCGGCGCCTGGCGCCAGCACGGCTACGGCAACGTCCGCGTCCGCGACGGGCTGATCGTCGGCGCGCTCTCGCCGCTCGGAGTGCTCGCCGGCGTCGTGGTCGCGAACTCCGTCTCCGAGCGCGCGCTCGAGCTCGGCTTCGCCGGGCTCCTGCTGCTCGTCGCCGGGCAGCTGGTCGCGCGCGCCCTGCGCCCGGTGCCGAGTTCCTAGAGACGCCCGCCCTCGAGCGCCCCCTTGACCGAGGCGTCGAGAGCGTTGAGCCGGTACAGCGCCAGCGCCTCCGGGGTCGCGAAGCCGCGGGCGGCCGACTGCGAGCGACCGGGGCCGGAGTCGGGCCCGTGGTGGGAGAGGACGCAGTTGAGCAGCGCCAGGCGGCGCTCGGCCTCGAGCCCGCCGGCCGCGGCGCCGATCGCCTCGGCACCGATCGCCAGGTGGCCGAGCATCCGGCCCTCGGCGCTGATCTCGAACTGAGCCCCGTACTCGAACTCGCGCGCCTTGCCGACGTCGTGGAGGATCGCCGCAGCCATCAGCAGGTCCGAGTCGAGCCGCGGATGGAGCTGGCAGAGCTCGCCGACGAGGGTGGCGACCGCGACCGTGTGCTCGAGCGTGCCGCCGAGGTAGGCGTGGTGACCGCTGCGAGTGCAGGGCGCGCGGCGAAAGTCCTCGGCGAGCGGGCCGCCGAGAATCACCGCCTCGACCACGGCTCGGAGGCCGGGGTCGTGGATCTCGCGGATCAGGTGCTCGAGGAAGCCCTCGAGCTCGGCGACCGAGCGGTAGGCGGCGGGCAGGAAGGCGCCCGGGTCGTAGCTGCCGGGCTCGAGCCGGCGGACGTCGTCGAGCTCGGCGGCGAGCTCGCCCCGGTAGCGATCGACCTTGCCACGCGCGATCACGGCGTCGCCGGCGTCGAAGCGCAGGCCGATCCGATCGGCGTCGCGGAACACGCGCGCGGCGATCGTGCCGCTGCGGTCGCGCAGCCGCAGCGAGAGATAGGTCGAGCCGTTGCGGGCGGTGAGTCGCTCCTTCGCCAGGCACGCGTAGCGGCCCTCGAAGCGCTGCCCCGCGTGCAGCTCGGCGACCTCCGGATGGATCTGCGCGACCGCGGCTTCCACAGCTCCATCTTGACCGCGCGATCGGACCTGATCGGTGCCCCGGACACGGGTCGCGCTGTAGGCTCGAAGGGTGGACGCATTGCAGTGGTTGGGGGAGCCGCGCGCGCTCCGTTCGCCGATCCTGGTGGCGGCGTTCGCGGGCTGGAACGACGCTGCGAGCGCGGCGACTACGGCGCTCGACGCGATCGCGGGCTCGCTCGGCGCGGAGCCGCTCGCCGAGCTCGATCCGGAGGACTTCTACGACTTCCAGGTGACGCGGCCGACGATCCGCATGACCGAGGGCCAGACGCGCGAGGTGGACTGGCCGCAGAACACGGTCTCCGCGGCGCCGGCGCCGAATGCCGAGCGCGACCTCGTGCTCGTCTCGGGGATCGAGCCGAACACGCGCTGGCGCACGTTCGCGAGCGCGGTGCTCGAGGCCGCGGAGCGCCTCGAGGTCGAGATGGTGATCACGCTCGGCGCCCTACTCGCCGACGTCGCCCACACCCGCGCGGTCCCGATCACCGGCCTCGCCTCGGATCCCGAGCTGGTCGAGCGCCTCGACCTGAGCCGCTCCAGCTACGAGGGCCCGACCGGGATCGTCGGCATCGTCCACGACGCCTGCCGCCGGCGCGGGATGACCTCGGCCAGTCTCTGGGCCGCCGTCCCCCACTACGTCGCCGCGGTCCCGAACCCGAAGGCGGCGCTGGCGCTGCTGCGCCGGCTCGAGGGCTTCACCGGGATCGCGATCGAGGCCTCCGAGCTCGAGCAGGAGATGGACCGCTTCGAGACCCAGGTCGACCGCGCGGTCGCCTCGAACCCCGAGATCGAGGAGCTGGTCCGGCGGCTCGAGTCCGAGCAGGACTCGGTCGAGGCCGAGGACGGACCCGACGAGGTCCCCTCCGGCGACGCGATCGCGCGCGACTTCCAGCGCTTCCTGCGCCAGCAGTCGGACCCCGAGAACCCGGCGCCGCAGTAGCGGCTCAGGCCTCCGACGCCGGGCAGATGAGCCGGTAGTCGCACCAGCTGCAGATCTCGTATGAGGGCCGCGGCTCGAAGTCCTGCTCGCTGATCCCGGCGGCGACCTCGAGCACGGTGCGCTCGACGCGCTCGGCGTCGTCGGGCTCGGCGGGGGCGGGCACGCGCTCGTCGGCGAGCACGTACCAGTAGCTGCCGAGCTCGGCGTCGATCTCCCATGCCTCGCGCGCACCGCGCCGGTAGAGCGCCAGCTGCACGTCGCCGGATAGCTTCGGGCCGGTGCCCGGGTCGCCGGTCTTGTAGTCGATCAGCTCGTAGCCGCCACCGGGGAGCCGGTCGACGCGGTCGACGCGTCCGCGCAGCGAGTGCTGGCCGATCGCGAAGCTGAAGTTGCGCTCGAGCCAGACCGGGCGCGACTCCGAGCGCGAGTGACGCTCCTCGTAGCGCGCCAGCGCCGCCACCGCCCGGTCGCGGTATTGGAGCTCGTCGTCGGAGGCGCCGAAGCCCTGGCGCCGCCAGCCCGCCTCGAACAGCCCGAGCAGGCGGTCGAGGCTGCCCGCGTCGGCGGCCAGCGGCTGCTCCGCCGCGGCCGCGGCGCGCATCTCCTCGGCGTGGAAGCGCTCGAGCACCGTGTGGATCAGGATCCCGAAGCGCTGGTTGATCGTCGGCTCCTGCGGGATCGCGAACACGCGCGCGAACTTGTACTTCAGCGGGCAGGTGCGATAGAGGTCGATGTCGGAGGCCGAGAGCGCCAGCCCGCCCTTGCGGCGGGGCAGGAACTGCTCCAGCGAGGGCTCTCTGCGCGAGACCACCTGGGCGCGACGGGTCTCGCGCTCGCGCTCCTCGCCGAGCACGTACTCGTCCAGCGACGAGGTCTCGATCGCAGCCCGCTGCTCGGGCGAGGCGACCCGGCCGAGGAGCTCGTTGATCGCCGCGATCGCCTCGGGCGCCGGCTCGGCGACCGGGCTCTGGATCAGCGCCGCGAGCTTGACCAGCTCGAGATAGCGAGCGACCGCCGAGTTGACGTCGGCGGCGGTGTCGAGGCGCATCTCCGAGAGCGCCGAGCCCGCTCGCCAGGACGCCTCGAGCACCTCGTCGCGAAGCATCCGGTAGGTGGAGTGCAGACCCTCCGCGGGCCCGAAGAGCTCCTCCTCGTGGTACTCCTCGTCGCCGCCGTGGCGCTCGAACGCCGCCCGGTAGATCCGCGACGGCGCCGCGTTGGCCTCGCCCGGGCGCTCGGGCCAGGAGAGCACCAGCGCCCTGGTCGCCCGCGTCATCGCGACGTGGGCGAGCGACTCGCGCCGGGCGATCGTCAGCTCCTCGCCCGGAGCCGGCAGCGCCTCGCCGACGAGCGCGTCAGGGATCCAGGTGTCCTCCCAGGGCCGGGCATCGATCGCGCCGCTGCTCAGGCCGAGTAGGTAGACGTGGTCGAACTCGAGCCCCTTGACCTGGTCGGGCTCGGCGACCACGACCGAGCCGGCGAGCGGCAGCTCGGTGTCCTCGGCGCCGAGCTCGCCGGCATCGGCGACGGCGCTCAGGTGGCGGACGAAGTCCCGCACCGAGCCGCGCGGCTCGCGCCGCGCCCAGTCGGCGGCGAGCTCCGCGAGCCGCGAGAGGTTGACCAGCCGCTCGGCGGTCTCGGGGCTGGCGGCGAAGAGGCGATGGCGGCGCATCCCGACCCGCTCGATCAGCCTGCGAACGAAGACGTCGGCGCGCATCCGCTCGAGCGCGGTCTCGGCCGCCCGGTGCAGGCGCAGAAAGGCCTGAATCCGGTCGCGGGCCTCAGGTGGCAGCTGCGGGCTCTCGAGCGCCGCCTCGAGCGCCGAGACCATGTCGAGCTTGCGCCGGCGGGCGATCGTCGTCACCTTCGCGAGGTCGACCGAGCGCAGCTCCACCGGCGGGCGGGTCAGCGCCCGGACGACCGCGGCGGCGTCGCCGGGATCGGCGAGCATGCGCAGCCAGGCGAGGGCGTCGCGGACCTCGGGACGCTGGAAGAAGGCCGCGTCGCCGGCGAACCGAAACGGGACGCTGCGCTCCTCGAGCGCCGCCGCCGCGAGCCGCCCCTCGCGCCAGCCCGAGCCGGCGATCACGCAGATCCGCTCGGAGCGCACCTCGCCGCCGGCGAGCAGGTGCTCGATCTCGCGCGCGACGGCCTGCGCCTGGGCGCGATCGTTCTCGCAGCGCCAGAAGCGCACCGACCCGGGGTCGCGCAACGGCGCCTCGAGCTCGACCTCGACCGCGTCCGGATACTGGCGCCGAAGCGCCGCCTGCACCGCCTCGCCGGCGCCGCGAAAGCGTCGCGTCGCCTGCGCGGGGTCGCAGGCGAGGACGACGTTTCGATGCGGCGCCAGGGCCGCGAGCACGGTCCGGTGGGCGAGCCCGGCGTCCTCGAGCTCGTCGGCGAGCAGGTGGCGAAAGCGCGCCGAGACGGCCTCGGCGACGTCAGCGCGCTCGCGCAGCAGCTTCCCCAGCTCGAGCACCAGGTCGCCGGCATCGAGGCTGCCCGCCTCACGCAGGATCCGATCGTGGCGCGCGTAGAGGTCGGCGAACTCGATCTCGCGCTCGGCGCGCTCGCGCTCGCCGGCGCTCGCGGCGGCGCGCTCCTCGGCGACCGCCCACTCGCGCAGCGCAGCCGGAGCCACCGCCTCCGCCTTGAGCAGGTCGACCCGCCGCAGCAGCCGCGCCAGCAGGCCGGCCGGGTTGCCGCGAATCTCGTGGCGGCGCAGCGGCAGGTCGTCGACGCGGTCGAGCAGGATCGCGAGTCGGTCCGCGGCGCTCACGGTGGTGAAGAACGGATCGAGGCCGGCCTCGATCGAGTACTCGCGCAGGAGCGCCTCGGAGGCCTCCTCGTAGGTGCGGATCCAGAGCTCCTCGTGGGGGCGGTCGATCAGCGACTCGGCGCGGTCGCGCAGGGTCGATCGAGCCGCCCGCGAGCGGGTCAGGACGAGCACGTTCTCGGGCCGCTCGCCCGCGGCGACGAGCGCCGCGAGCCGCAGCGCCAGCGCCTCGGTCCGCCCCGTTCCGGCCGACCCGCCGACGATCAGCGGACCGCCCGCGTGGGCGGCGATTCGCCGCTGGGCCTCGGTCTGCGGATCGCCGCTGGGAGCCACGACCGACTGTCTAGCATGGCCCGATGCCCGCTTCCGAGCCGATCGCGCTCCCCCCGCAGGACTGGTTCGCCGCCTGTGCGCGGATCGTCGACGCGCAGGCCGAGCTGCTCGCGCGCAACCGCGGGATCGCGGCGCGGACGGTCTACGCCGGGGTCGGCGAGGGTGGCGACCGCAGCCTGGTGATCGATCGCGAGGCCGAGGAGATCGTCTTCGCCGAGCTCGAGGCGCTGCACCGCGGCGGAGCGCAGTTCACGGCGATCTCCGAGGAACGCGGCGAGGTCGTCTTCGGCGACGGCGCCTCGCCGGTGCGGGTGGTCGTCGACCCGATCGACGGCTCGCTCAACGCGCGCCGGATGCTGCCCTCGTTCGCGCTCAGCGTCGCGGTCGCCTCGGGCGACTCGATCGCCGCGGTCGAGCTCGGCTTCGTCCACGACTTCGGCTCCGGTGAGCGCTTCACCGCGGTCCGCGGACAGGGCGCCAAGCTCGGCGGCGAGCCGCTCGAGGCGCGCGGGCCCGACTACGGGCTCGAGGTCGTCGGGCTCGAAGGGACGAAGCCGGAGCGGATGCTGGGGCTGGTCCAGGGCCTGGCCGGGCGGGCGTTTCGGATCCGCGCGGTGGGCTCGCTCGCGCTCACCCTCTGCTACGTCGCCGGTGGGCGCCTCGACGGGATGCTCGGCGGCCGGCCGGCGCGCTCGGTGGACATCGCGGCGGCGCAGCTGATCGCGCGCGAGGCCGGCGCCAGCGTCGAGGTGGGAACGCAGGGGCTCGACCGGGCGCAGCTCGACCTCGACGCCCGCTTCGACGTCGTCGCCGCGCTCGACGAGGAGATGCTCGGCACCCTGCTCGAGGTCCAGCGAGCGGTGGCGGCGGACAGCGCGTGAGCGCCGGCGGCCTGATCGACTGGCGGATCGCGGAGCGCTCGGCCCGGGTGGCGATCGGCGGCATCGGGCCGGTCGGCGGCGCCGACACCCCCGACGCCGGGCAGCGCTACACCGAGGCGGAGGTCGCGGCCGCGTGTGGCGAGGCGATCGAGTCCGCGGCCGCCTACGCCGGCCTCGGCGCGGTCGAGGCGCCGCCGGCCCCGGAGCTGATCGATCGGGACGAGTGGGCGCGAACGGCGCTCTCGACCCTCGCCGAGGCGGTGGCGCCGATCGAGCGGCGGATCGCTGACGACGTCCGCCTGCCGGGGCCGTTCGCCGGGATCGCGCGTCGGCTCGCCGGCCCGGCGGGCGGAATCGAGGCCGGACTCGCGGTCGGCTACGCGGCACGTCGCGTCCTCGGCCAGTACGACGTCGCGGTCTTCGGCGCCCAGCGGCCGGCGAGGCTCCTGTTCGTGGGCGAGAACCTCGCCGCGGCGCGGCTGCGCCTCGGCGTCGACGCCGGCCTCTTCCTGCACTGGGTCGCGCTGCACGAGACCACGCACGTGATCCAGTTCGAGCGCGTCGAATGGCTGGCCGGCCACGTCCGCGAGCTCGCCGCCGAGCTGATCGAGGGCACCGCCCGCGGGCTCGACACCGCCGGCCTGGGGCGGCTCGGCCGGCAACTGCTGCGCGACCCGCGCGAGCTCGTGCGCACGGCGCTGCGCGGCGAGCTCGTGCGCGCGCTCGCCGACCCGGCGCAGCGCAGGACGCTCGATCGGCTGCAGGCGACGATGTCGGTGATCGAGGGGCACGCCGAGCACGTGATGGACGCCGCGGCGCCGGAACTCGGGCCCGGGATCGCCGACCTTCGCCGGCGCATGGACGAGCGCCGCGCGCGGCGCGGCGGCGGCCTCGGAGAGGTGATCGGGCGCCTGCTGGGGATCGACCTGAAGCTGCGTCAGTACGAGCTCGGCAAGGCGTTCTGCGACGCGCTCGCGCGCGAGCGCGGGCCCGCAGGGCCGCGGCTGCTCTGGGCCGCGCCGGAGCACCTGCCCGACCTCGGCGAGCTCGAGTACCCGGGACGCTGGCTCGACCGGGTCACCGGTTTTTCACCTGCCTCGGCGTAACCGCGACGAGGATCAGGTTTACAAACACCTGTTCGGGTACTTGCTATGCTGAACATCGTTAGGAATAAGGAAGTTAGAGACAGAAGACACAGGCGACGTTTCGAGGAGTTGACCATCCAAATGGCCACCAACGCCAAGCGAACCACCAAGACCAACAGCACGCGCTCGAGCACCCGCTCGACGAGCACGCGTGCGACCACCACCACCACGCCGAAGAGCGACACCACGAAGGTGCGCGAGGGCGTCACCAAGGCGCGGACCGGCGCCGCTTCGATCGTCCGCCAGGGCGCCGAGCGTGCCGTCGACGTCCCCGTCGGCGCCGTGCTCACGATCCGCGACCGTGCGGTCGAGGTCGTCGAGCCGTGGACCAGCACCGATAAGCGCGAGAAGGAGCTGAAGACGCTCCGCACGCAGGTCACCCGCGAGCTCAACAAGTTCGAGCGCCGCGGCGGCCAGGCTCGTCGCAAGACGACCCAGCGTGCCCGCTCGACCCGCAACCGCTTCGAGCGCGAGCTCAAGGCGCGTCGTCGCGACGTCGAGAAGACGGTCAAGCAGAACCGGACCAAGGTCGAGAAGGCGGTCAAGCAGAACCGCGTCAAGGCCGAGGACGCTCTGACCAAGGCCCAGGACCGGGTCTCGGAGCTGGTCTGACCGACCGCTTAGCCCGGGAGGCGCCTTCGAGAGGTAGGCGGCGCACCCGGAGTGACTGTCCGCTTCATCTCTCGCGGGCAGAACAGCAACCTCTCCTCTGCGAACGACCGGCCCCGTGCCGGTCGTTCGCTTTTTCATATACCGGCAGGTGCTCTGCTCCCGCTTGAATCAATTGTCCGCGGCTATGCCGCGGACCTTTTCTTCTGCTCCCGCGTCCGGCCTGCCGGGTGATCCTTGGTCGCTTTGCTTGAATTGGCGCATGCCCACGAACGACCAAGTCACCGAGGCCCTGCGGGCGGTGATCGACCCGGAGCTGCGGCGGTCGATCGTCGACCTCGGGATGGTGCGCTCGATCGAGGTCTTCGAGAGCGGCAAGGTCGAGGTCGTCGTCTCGCTGACGACCGCCGGCTGCCCGATCCGCAACCACTTCCAGCAGGCGGTCGCCTCGAACGTCGCGGCGCTCGACGGGGTGACCGAGGTCGGCGTCGGGTTCGACGTCCTCACCGACGAGGAGAAGGGGCGCCTGCAGCAGGCGCTCGGGCGACCCGGCGGGCTCCCGGAGGGCGCCCTCGCCCAGGTCAAGAACGTGATCTGCGTCGCCTCGGGCAAGGGCGGCGTCGGCAAGTCGACGATGACCGTGAACCTCGCCGCCGCGCTGCAGGCCGAGGGGCAGTCGGCGGGCGCGCTGGACGCCGACGTCTACGGCTACTCGATCCCGCGCATGCTCGGCGTCGACCGCAAGCCCGACGTCAACGCCGAGCGCAAGATCATCCCGCCCACCGGCCCCGCCGGGATCAAGGTGATGTCGATCGGCTTCTTCCTCGAGGCCAACGCCGCCGTCGTCTGGCGCGGACCGATGCTGCACAAGGCGATCCAGCAGTTCCTCGAGGACGTCGCCTGGGACGAGCTCGACTACCTGCTGCTCGACCTCCCGCCGGGCACGGGCGACGTCTCGATGACGCTCGCGCAGCTGCTCCCGCAGGCGCGGGTCGCGATCGTGACCACACCGCAGCCGGCGGCCCAGTCGGTCGCCCGTCGGGCCGCCGAGATGGCGGGCAAGGTCGACCTCGAGCTGCTCGGGGTGATCGAGAACATGTCCGGCTTCACCGCCCCCGACGGGCAGCGGTTTACGATCTTCGGCGAGGGCGGCGGCCAGCAGCTCGCCGACGAACTCGACGTGCCGCTGCTCGGCAAGGTGCCGCTCGCAGAGGAGCTTCGCGAGCACGCGGACTCCGGCCGGCCGCTGGTCCTCGCCCAGCCCGACCACCCCGCTTCGGTGGCGATCCGCTCGGCGGCGCGCGGGATCATCGCGATGACGCCGCAGGAGCTTCCCGTGATGCAGGCGGAGTCGCCGGCCGCCCCGGCGCCGGCTGCGGTCGGCGGCACCGAGCTGCCGGTCGTCCAGGTCCAGGGCTGAGGCGCTGGGCCCCCGGATCGAGCCGAACCGCGCCTGGTGGGACGAGCGCGTGCGGGCTTCGCGCGCGAGCTGACGGTCAGCGCGAGCCGGGCAGCGTCGCCCGCGCGCGCTCGATCGCGGCGCCAAGGCCGTCCGGGATCCGCGAACGCCAGTCGAGCACGCCCGAGCCGAGCACTCGCGCGGCGTGCAGGCCGAGGCGGACGAGCTGCAGGCGATCGGAGACCGAGAGGTCGCCGAGCTCGGCACGGCCCTCACGGACCTGATCGGGGTCGTAGCGGCGCTTGTGCTCGACGAAGGCGACGGTGCGCTCGACCACGTCGTCGGCGAGCTCGCACTGGGCGAGGCCGTCGCCGAGCCAGGCGAGCGTGCTCTCGTAACCGAGCGCGAAGTCGCTGGCGCGCAGGTCGCGGCTGAGAAAGCCGCCGAAGTCGCCCATGAACTCGCCCGCGAGCAGCGAGCCGACCTCGCCCTCGGAGTCGGCGAGCATCAGCGGTGAGATCACGTCGATCGCGACCCGCTCCTTGCCGGCGAGGCCGCCGACCTCGTTCAGCGCCGCGAGCAGCAGCTCGCGCAGCTCGTCGCCGTCGTCGCCCGGGCGCTCACGGTGAGGCTCGTCGGAGCGCATGCCCTCGCGCTCGGACTCGACCGTGTCGATGAACTCGCGCAGGGCCTTCTCCGACCCCTTCTTCAGCCGTCCGGAGAGCGCGTCGGCGAGCCGCTCGGCCCATTCGATCCGCGAGTTGTCCTTCTCGATCCGCCGCAGGTCGTCGAACAGGCTCTGCTCGGAGAGAATGCCGAGCGCCCGTGCGATCCCCTCCGGCCAGCTCGGCTCCGCGTCCGGGTCGGCCCACGTGTCGGCCTCGGCGTGCTCGGAGCGCGGGTCGATCAGCAGGTGGACGCCGCGCGAGCCCTCGCCCGAGCCGTGCAGCGCGCGACCGGCGGCGATCACGCGGCCGAGCGGCTGCGAGCCGAGCAGCCCTCCGTCGGTGTACCAGAGCGTCCCCGACTCGGGCAGATCGCCGATCCCTCGGCCGCGGTAGCCGTCGTAGTCGGCACGGCGGTCGAGCAGCCGGGGAGCGAACCCACCCGGGCTCGCCGCCGAGGCGAGGACGAAGTCGAGCAGGGCGCTGCCCTGCGGCTCGACGATCTGCTCGAGGCCGCCGCCGGGCTCGAGGTCGAAGCGCCCCCAGTCGGTGTAGGTCACCCCGGTGACCGGCGCGTCCTCCCGCAGGCCCCGAATCGGGTAGGTGAGCCCGCGCAGGCCGGTGAGCTGGACGTGAACCGCGATCCGGCGGTCCTGACGGAGCTCGATCGCGTCGGCGCTCGGCTTCGCCGGCCCGTCGGGCGCCAGCACCTCGGGCAACTTCTCGCGCAGCTCGTCGAAGGCGAGCAGCGAGCGCGAGTCGTCGCTGAGCAGCAGCGGCAGCGTCACCCGCTCGACCCAGGCCTCGTGCAGGAGCTCGACCGGATCCAGGCCCTCGAGCAGAGCGTGGGCCGTGAACATCGAGACCAGCGCACCCGCGGATGCCCCGCCGATCGCGTCGACGGTCGTCTCCTGGCCCTCCTCGGCATCCAGGTAGCGACTCGCGAGCGCGACCGCGCTCGCGGCGCCGGCCTCGTAGGCGCCGAGCGAGGCGCCGCCGGAGAGGGTCAGGTAGATCCGCAGCGGCGGGGCCATCCCCGACGCCGTACCCGCTCAGCTGCCGGCGAAATACTCCGCGTTGATCGGCGTGTACTTCGCCCACTCCTCCGGGAGCTGGTCCTCGGCGAAGCAGGCGTCGACCGGGCAGGCCTCGACGCAGGCATCGCAGTCGATGCACTCGTCGGGATCGATGAAGAGCTGCTCGACGTTGTCGTAGTCGGGCTCGTCAGGGGTCGGGTGGATGCAGTCGACCGGGCAGACCTCGACGCATGAGTTGTCCTTCTGGCCGATGCAGGGCTCGGCGATGACGTAGGCCAAGTCTGGTGGATCCCTTCTCAGTCTCGCTTGTCGGTCCGGCTTCGCCCGCGCCCTCGACGCGGGCCGGAGCGAGGTCGGCATTCTAGAGTGCGGGCATGATTCTGGTCACCGGGGCGACGGGGACGGTGGGCCGCGCGCTGCTGCCGAAGCTGCTCGAGCGCGGCGAGGACGTGCGCGTCCTCGTCCGCGACCCGCGCCGGCTCGGCCGGCTGCGGGTCGAGGTCCGAATGGTCCTCGGCGACCTCGTCGACCTCGCCGACCCGCGCGTCGTCCGCGGGGCGCTTCGCGGGGCGGAGACCGTGATCCACCTCGCGGCGGCGATCCGCGACCAGCCCGCGGCGCCGGTCGAGGAGCTCAACGGGCTCGCCACCGCGCGCCTGCTACGCGCCGCCGAGGCGAACGGCCTCGGGCGCTTCGTCTTCTTCTCGGCGATCGGGGCGACGCCGTTTCAGCGCACGCGCTTCTTTCGCGCCAAGGCGCTCGCCGAGCGCGCGGTGCTCGACTCGGAGCTCGAGACGACCGTGTTCGCGCCCTCGATCGTCTACGCGCGCGACGACCCGTGGGTGACGATCCAGCGCCGGCTCGCTTTGCTGCCCGCGATCCCGATCTCCGGCCGCGGCGACGCCCGCTTCGAGCCGATCTGGGCCGAGGACGTCGCCCGCTGCGTGCTCGCCGACCTCGACCGCGGCGAGGGTTCGCGGCGATTCGAGCTCGCCGGTCCCGACCGGCTCAGCTACGACCAGCTCGCTCGCCTGATCGCACGCGCCTCGGGCCGCGAGCGCCCTCTGGTCCACGTCCCGCTCGGGCTCGTCCACTACGGGCTCGCCGCCCTGCGCCGGGCGGTCGGCGACGCCGCCTTCGCGACCTGGGAGGAGGCGGAGCTGATGGAGGTGGCGATGGTCTCCGAGCGCGGCAGCGCCGACGCCGAGGAGCTCGGCGTCGAGCCGCGGCGAATGGCCGAGGTGCTCGGCGGCTGAGCGCCGCCGAGCCCGCGCTCAGGTCCTCTCGGTCACCGTCTCGCAGTTCGGCGAGACCTTGTCCTTGGCGTCGACGGTTGCCCGGTCCTTGCCGCCGCCGCAGTTGACCTTGTCCTTGCCGCCGCCGGCCGCCCGCAGCCGGTCCTTGCCGCCGTTGCCCTTGAGCTTGTCCTTGCCTCCCGAGCCCTTGAGCTTGTCCTTGCCGGCGCCGCCGCTGAGCTTGTCCTTGCCTCCGCCGCCCTTGAGCCGATCCTTGCCGCCGGCGCCCTTGAGCTTGTCACGACCGCCGTTGCCCTTCAGCCGGTCGGCTCCGGCCGCCCCGGTGACCAGGTCGGCGCCGGTTCCGCCGCTCCCGGTGTCGTCGCCGCCGTCACCGGCGACGCAGTCGTCGCCGCCGAGCCCGCTGAGCGAGTCGTCGCCGTCGCCGCCCGAGATCCGGTCGGCGCCCTCGGAGCCGCTCAGCGTGTCGGCCTGCGGCGTGCCGTCGACCTTGCGCGCGACCGCACCGCGGCACTCCGCCTCGAGGTCGGAGGCCTGGAGCTCGGTCGAGCCCATGTCGGTCCCGTCGGCGCCCGCCTGGTTCGGCACCGAGGCGAGGTCGCTGGTCCGCGCCAGGCCGCGCTGGTCGGCGGTGAGCCCGTTCGCGACGCCGTTGTCGACCGCCGGGCTGAGCAGCGCCGGCAGCTGGGTCTCGGTCGGGCCGCCGTTGTCGGTCAGCGGTCCGAGCATCGGATCGAGGTTGAGTCGGTTCGAGCCCGCCGGGGCCTCGCTGAAGCTCGACGAGCCGAGGTCCTCGACCAGGCTGAAGCCGAGGACGACGCTGCTGTCGGCGGCCGTGGCGATGTCGTTGCCACCCTCGACGGCCGTGTTGTCGCCGACCAGGGACGAGCTCAGCTCGGCCGCGTCCTCGCCGTAGACGTTGATGCCGCCGCCGACGAAGGCGCTGTTGGCGGCGATCGTCGTGTTCTCGATCGAGAGCGGCGCGCTGGACGAGCCATAGCCATACGCGAGGTTGAGTCCGCCACCGGCCCCGTAGTAGGGCTCGGTCGCGTCGCCGTCGGAGTCGGCGGAGTTGCCGGAGACGGTCGAGTTGCGGATCGTGCCCGCCGCGGCGATGCCGAGGCCGCCCCCGTCCCCCGTCGCCCGGTTGCCCGAGATCGTCGAATCGGCGATCTCGATCTGCGAGTCGCCGCCGCTGAGGTCGATGATCACCCCACCGCCGTACTCGGACGGATCGGAGGGGCCCTGATCGGCGACGTTCCCGGAGATCGTCGACTCGTCGATCGTCGCGTCGCCGACCAGCACCCCGAGCCCGCCGGCAGCGTCGGTGGCCCGGTTGCCGGCGATCGTCGACCGCTCGACCGTGACCGGCTCGCCGCTGATCGTGATCAAGCCGCCACCGATCTGCGCATAGTTGTCGCTGATCGTTGTATCGCGGATCGTCACCTCGCCGCCGAAGCCCGGCCCCGGCGGGCCGCCGGAGATGTTGCCGGTGGCGATTCCGCCGCCGGCGAGTGCATAGCTGTCGGTGATCGCGCTCTCGGCGACGGTCAGGTCGGCCGCGTAGTAGGTGGGGCCGCTGTAGTCGCCTCCGGACGAGATCGCGCCGCCGAGCATGAACGCACCGCGGGTCAGGGTGAGGCCGCTGATCGAGACCTCCTCGTTCGGCGTGTCGAAGCCGAACAGCTTGAAGACCCCGGTCGCGTCGACGCCGGAGACGTCGAGCACGTCGGCGCCCGGGCCCTGGATCTGCGCCTCGTCGGAGACGTAGATCGGCCCGAAGCCGGAGTTGAGCTCGATCTGGCCGCTGACGCTGGAGTCGAAGGTGACCTGGTCGAGACCGGCGAGCGCGTTTGCGTCGTCGACCGCCTCGCGCAGCGAGCAATCGTCGGCGGCGCAGGTGCCGTCCTGGGTGTCGTCGGTCTTGGTGACCTCGAACGTGTCCGCCTGCGCGACGGGCGCGAGCAGCATCGCGGCGCCGAGCGCGGCGCCGGTGCCGGCGGCGACTCGGCTGGGGCGACCCGGACGCCGTTGCTGACGCTCGATCATCTGCTGACGACGCCTGCGCAACTGTCTCGCCGACATACCCACGCTCCCTGCTACTCGGACTTGCCCCTTCAGCGGCGCGAATCTAACCGTTTTCGCCGGACGGCGTCAAGCCGTCCAGGCGCTCGCGCAACTCGCCCAGGTCGAAGCCCTCGACCCGCTCCGCGATCGCGCGCCGGCGGCGCTCGCCGAGCCGCCGCTGGAGCCGCGCCGCCTCCTCCCCCTCGGCCCGCTCGAGCCGCTCGCTGAGCTCCTCGATCCCCTCACCCGCGCCAGCGGCCGGCTTCGCGGCGTTCCCCGGTTCGGTGCCTGTCGCGCCCTCGTCGGGCGCCGGCGACTGTTCTTCGCCGTCCCCCGCGCGGGCCGCGCCCTGCTCGGCCGGGGCCGGCGCGGCGGCCGGCTGCTCGGCCGCCGGCGCGGCGGCCGGCTGCTCGGCCGCCGGCTCGTCGCCGCAGCCGCCGATCGCCGTCGCCGCGGCGGCGAGCGCGAGCGCGGTACGGGCGCGGGCGCTCATCCGCCCACGCGCTCCCAGGCCGCGATCGCGTCGAGCTCGTCGCGGCGGAAGAGCTCGGCGCAGTGCGCGCGGCGGATCTTGCCGCTCGAGGTGCGCGGGATCGTCCGCGGGGCGAGCAGGCGGATCGAGTCGAGGCGCAGCTCGTGCGCACGCTCGACCGCCGCCGCGACCGGCTCGAAGACGTCGTCGTATCCCTCGTCGCGCGGTCGCGCCTCGGCGGCGAGCACCAGCCGGGTCGCGTCCCCCTCGCCGACCGTGAACGCGGCCGCGGCGCTCGGGCGCAACGCCTCCGACCCGCGCTCGGCGGTGCGCTCGACGTCGGTCGGATAGGCGGCCCGGCCGTCAATGACGAGAATCTCCGACGTGCGTCCGGTGACGTAGAGCTCGTCCTCGTGGACGAAGCCGAGGTCGCCGGTGCGCAGGAACGGCCCGGGGCCGTCGGCGAGCCGGGCGCCGAAGGTCGCGGCGCTCTCCGCCTCGCGAGCGAAGTAGCCGGCGGCGACGCTCGGGCCCTGGACCCAGATCTCGCCGATCGTGCCCGCGGCCGCCTCCTCGCGACTCTCCGGGTCGACGATCGCCACCCGGGCGCCCGGGCCCGGCCGTCCGCAGGCGGTGACCGCGCGCGACCCGGCGCCAGGCTCGGCGGTGGCGAAGCGCCCCTGCTCGAGCGCGCGGCGATCGGCCCGCTGCACGTTCGGAGCCGCCTCCTTGACCCCGCCGGTGACCATCAGCGTCGCCTCGGCGAGGCCGTAGCACGGGTAGAACGCCTGGCGGCGGAAGCCGTGGGGCTCGTAGGCGGCGCAGAACGCGTCCATCGTCTCCGGCTTGACCAGCTCGGCGCCGGTGTAGGCAAGCTCCCAGCCGGAGAGGTCGAGCCCCTCGCGCTCGGCGGCGGGCACGCGACGCACGGCGAGGTCGTAGGCGAAGTCCGGGCCGCCGCTGCGGGTCGCGCCGCGGCGCGAGATCGCCTCGAGCCAGCTCAGCGGCCGGACGAGGAAGCTGACCGGTGACATCAGGGTCGTGTGCCCGGCCCAGTAGATCGGCTGGAAGATCCCCCCGACGAGGCCGAGGTCGTGGTAGGGCGGCAGCCACATCAGGCCGCCGCTGCCGGTGTCGAACTCGAACGCACCCTCGATGAAGCGGCAGTTGTCGATCAGGTTCGCGTGCGTGACCATGACCCCGCGCGGGACCCCGGTCGAGCCCGAGGTGTACTGGAGCACGGCGACGTCGCCGCTCGCGGTCGCGGGCTCGGACCAGTCGCCGGCGGCGCCGAAGCTGGTGGTGTCGGTGGCGACGAAAGTCGGCGGCTCGGCCGGCGGATCGGTGGCGAGCAGCTCACGCAGCGTCCCCTGGATCGCCCCGGGGCTGAGGATCGCCCGCGGACGGGCGTCGGCGGCGATCGTGCGGATCCGCGGCCCCGCGTACTCGCGGCCCGGATCGGGGGGCGGCGACGGGACCGCGATCACGCCCGCGTAGATGCATCCGAACAGCGCCTCGATGCACTCCAGCCCCGGCGGATAGGAGAGCAGCGCCCGCTCCCCCGCGAGCCCGAGCGCCTGCAGCGCGCCGGCGATCTCGCGCGCGCGGCGGTCGAGCGCGCCGAAGCCGAGGCGTCCGCTCTCCTGCCCGTCGTGGCCGAGGAAGGTGAAGGCCTCGTGCTCGGGCAGCTCGGCGGCGCGCCGGGCGAGGATCTCGTAGAAGGTCGCGCCCGGCGTCGCCTCGGCGGCGCCGGGTCCGGCCGCTGATCTGAGCTCGGTCGTCACATCCTGCCTTCGTCCGGGTCCAGTGGACGGCGATGGTGGCAAATCCCTCGCCCGCCCGCGACGGCGGGGCGAGATTCCCGCCTAGGTCGGCACGCGGGCGCCGACGATCCAGACCGAGGCCGGGGCGAAGACCCCGTCGGGCCGCGCCAGCTCCGCGTAGGCCTCGCGCAGGGCCGCCTGGATCTCGGACCGGAGCCGGTCGGCCTCGGTGCCGGCGAGGCGGATCAGCTCGCCCGCCGGCCCGATCGACATCACCAGCTCGACCGCGTCGTCGAGCTCGTCGCCCATCCGATAGGCGATGTCACAGCGGCGCAGCGTGATCTCCTCGAAACCCGCGTGGAGGAGGATCTCGGAGACCGTGTCGGCGTTCGCCATCGAGAACGGCCCCGGACCGCACTTGGGCTCGTCGGTCTCCTCGGGCTCGTCGAGGAAGCGCTCGACGACGAGCTCGCCGCGGTGCAGCCAATCGTTGTCGAGCTTTCGCCGCCAGACGATCATGCACAGCCGCGCGCCCGGTCCGAGCGCGGCGCGGACGTTGCGAAGCGCCGGCACCGGGGCGGCGAAGAACATCGTCCCCATGCGCGAGAACGCGTAATCGAACCCCTGTCCCAGGTCGGCCACCTGGGCGTCGCCGACCAGATAGGAGACGTTCGCCGCCCCGGCTGCGGCGGCCTCCGAGCGGGCGTACTCGACGAAGCGATCGCCGGCGTCGATGCCGACGACCTCGCCCTCGGGCCCGACCAGCTCCGCGAGCCGCAGCGTCGTGTCGCCGAGGCCGCAGCCGATGTCGAGCACCCGCGCTCCCGCCGCCGGGGGGTGGTCGCGCAGCGCCTGCTCGGAGAAGGGCGCGAGCTGGGTCGTGACCACGTCGCGAAACGCGAGCCAGCGGTCGAACAGGACGCCGCTCCAGGCTTCGACGGCCTCCTCGTTCATCGGCGCCACCCGGGGCATGACCACGAGCCTAACGCCGGCGCCGCGGCCGCGAACGAAAGAGGGCCCGGCGCGATGCCGGGCCCTCTGGAAAGCTGCCACCGCTCGGGTGGCGGTCGCCGGTGGCGACGCTTACATCATCCCGCCCATGTCGGGCATGCCACCGCCGGGCATCCCGCCGCCGTCCTTCTCGGGCGGCTCGGCGACGATCGCCTCGGTGGTGAGGATGTTCTTCGCGATCGAGGCGGCGTTCTGCAGCGCCGAACGCGTGACCATGGTCGGGTCGATGACGCCGTCCTTGATCAGGTCGCCGTAGTCGCCGGTGTCGGCGTTCAGACCCTCGCCCGGCTTCAGGCCGCGGATCTTCTCGACCACCACCGAGCCCTCGAGCCCCGAGTTCTCGGAGATCTGGCGGATCGGCTCCTCGAGCGACTTGCGGATGATCTCCGCCCCGGTCGCCTCGTCCGGACCGAGGTCCTTCGGATCGATCGACTCCTGGGCGTTGAGCAGGGCGACCCCGCCACCGGGGACGATGCCCTCCTCGAGCGCCGCCCGGGTCGCCTGCAGAGCGTCCTCGACGCGGTGCTTCTTCTCCTTCATCTCGGTCTCGGTGGCGGCGCCGACCTTGACCACGGCGACCCCGCCCGCGAGCTTCGCCAGGCGCTCCTGGAGCTTCTCGCGGTCGAAATCGGAGTCCGTGTTCTCGATCTCGGAGCGGATCTGGTTGATCCGGCCCTCGATCTGCTCCTTCTCACCCGCGCCGTCGATGATCGTCGCCGTGTCCTTGGAGACGACGATGCGACGGGCGCGGCCCAGCTGCGAGACCTGCGTGTTCTCGAGCTTCAGCCCCATCTCCTCGGTGATCACCTCGCCACCGCTGAGGATCGCGATGTCCTCGAGCATCCGCTTGCGGCGGTCACCGAAGCCGGGGGCCTTGACCGCGACGCCGGTGAAGGTGCCGCGGAGCTTGTTGACGACCAGGGTCGCCAGGGTCTCGCCCTCGACGTCCTCGGCGATGATCGCCAGCGGCTTGCCCGCCTGCATCACCTGTTCGAGGATCGGCAGGATGTCGCGCACAGAGCCGATCTTCTGGTTCGCGATCAGGATGTAGGGGTCCTCGAGGACCGCCTCCATGCGCTCCTGGTCGGTGACCATGTACGGCGAGATGTAGCCCTTGTCGAACTGCATCCCCTCGGTGAACTCCAGCTCCATGCCGAAGGTCTGGCCCTCCTCGACGTTGACGACGCCGTCCTTGCCGACCTTCTCGATCGCGTCCGCGATCACGTTGCCGATCTCCTCGTCGGCGGCCGAGATCGCGGCGACGCGGGCGATCTGCTCCTTGCCCTCGATCTCCTTCGACTGCTGACCGCGCAGGTGATCGACGACCTGGTCGACCGCGCTCTCGATCCCGCGCCGCAGCGCGAGTGGGTTGGCGCCGGCGGCGACGTTCTTGAGCCCGTGACGGACGATCGTCTGGGCGAGCAGCGTCGCCGTCGTCGTCCCGTCACCGGCGACGTCGTTGGTCGCCGTGGCGACCTCGCGGACGAGCTGGGCGCCCTGGTTCTCGAATACGTCCTCGATCTCGATCTCGCGGGCGATCGTCACCCCGTCGTTGGTGATCGTCGGGGCGCCGAACTTCTTGTCGAGGACGACGTAGCGGCCCTTCGGGCCGAGCGTGACCTTGACCGCGTTGGCGACCGCGTCGACGCCGTTCTGCAGCGCGCCGCGTGCCTCCGCTTCGTACTTGAGCTCCTTGTGAGCCATGTGAATCAGTTCCTCCTGTTTCTCAAATCAGTGAGTAAGCCGGCTCAACAGCGCCGGGGCTCGGCTTCGGCCTTCGGCCTCCGCCTCGCTAGACGACCTTTGCGAGGACGTCTGACTCGCGCAGCACGAGCAGGTCATCGCCGTCGACCTTGATCTCGGTGCCGCCGTACTTGCTGTAGAGGACCTCGTCGCCCTCGGAGACGTCGAGCGGGATCCGCTTCTCGCCGTCCTCGTCCCAGGCGCCTTGGCCGACCGCGACTACCTTGCCCTTCTGCGGCTTCTCCTTCGCCGTGTCGGGCAGCACGATGCCGCTGGCCGTCGTCTCCTCCTCCTCGATCGCCTTGACGATCAGCCGATCGCCGAGGGGCTGCAGATTCATTCCTGAGTACCTCCGTGGTGGTGTTCCAAAGCTTCGTCGTTGGCACTCTACAGACGGGAGTGCCAAAGACCGGGGGCCAGTGTAGCGACCGCGCGCCGCGTTTCGATGGATCTGAGCAGTACGGACTTAGATCCCGCTCAGTCGGAAGCGAGCAGGCGGACGCCCAGCAGCTCGGCCATCCCGTCGCCGCCGGTGCGCATGACCCAGTCGTGGTTGGCGACGAACACCGGCCGCAACAGCGGCGCGAGTGCGGTCATCCAGCGCTTCGTCGTCGCCACGTTCCACTCGTAGAGCACCGCGGTGATGCCGTCCTGCTCGAACAGCCGCCAGCGGCCGGTTCCGCTGAGCGCGCCGAAGGCGTCGGCCTCGATCAAGCGTGGCTTCTCGATCACCCGGGTGCGCGCCTCGAAGACGAGGTCGTAGGGCAGCTTCGAGCGCCAGGTGAGGCGCGAGTGCGAGCCGACGCCGATCTCGTCGCCGGGATCGAGCTCGACCACCTCCCGCACCCCGCGCCACCAGCTCGGCCAGGCGCGCTGGTCGTAGATCGCGTCCCAGACCGGCTCGCGCGGCGAGTCGAGCAGCCAGGTGCTGAGGAAGCGGTACTCGCGCCCCACCGCGCTCAGTTGCGCGACGGCGTCTCGCCGTTGCCGAACTGGGCGCCGTGCGGAGTCTCGATCACCTGCGAGAAGCGGACCACGGTCACCGTCTCCTCGAGAGCGATCTCGCGGCCGTAGATCTGGCGCATGAAGCCGAGCGTCTCCTCGACCCGCCTGAACTCGGGGTTGTCGTGCTCGATGTCGCGCGGCGAGAGGTCCTTCGCGCGCTTGACCTCGACGTCGTCGATGACCGCGGTGAAGATCTTCTCGCGCGGGCTGTGCTGATGGCCGACCGTGATCCAGACGAGCTGCCCGCGCTCGTACTTGCTCGCCTTGTCGCCGAGCCGGATCGTCGCCGTCTTGCGACCGCGCTTGAGCTGGTCGACGAACGCGGGCGAGAAGAAGTTGAGCGCGTAGAGGCCCCGGGGCATCGCGGCGTGAGACTATCGCGCGCCGTTCAGTCGACGCCGAAGCCCTCGGCGCCGAGCAGAGGCACGAACCGGCACGGCGCCAAACGCGTCGCGCTGACCCCGGCACCGGTCTCGAGGTCGAGCTCACCGACCCGGCTGAGGACGGTGAGCACGTCGACGCCCGGCTCCGCGAGCGGGATCACCATCCGACCGCCGACGCGCAGCTGCGAAAGCAGGCTCGGCGGCGCGGCGGGGGCGCTCGCGTGGACCGCGATCGCGTCAAAGCCGGAGCGCTCGGGCGCGCCGCGGCTCCCGTCCCCGACCCGCACCTCGACGTTCGAGACCCCGAGCTCCGCGAGCCGCTCGCGGGCGCCCGCGGCGAGGCTCTCGACCCGTTCGATGCTGAGCACCTCGGCGGCGAGGCGGGCGAGGATCGCGGTCGAGTAGCCCGAGCCGGTGCCGACCTCGAGCACGGACTCGCCTCCCTCGAGCCCGAGGCCCTCGCAGATCGCGGCGACGACCCAGGGCTGCGAGATCGTCTGGTCGGAGCCGATCGCGAGCGCACCGTCGTCGTAGGCGCGCCGGCGGGCGCGCTCGGGGACGAAGAGCTCGCGGGGGACGGTCGCCATCGCCTCGAGCACCCGCTCGTCGCCGATCCCGCGCCGCCGGAGCTGGCGCTCGACCATGCGCTCACGGCGACGCTCGTAATCGGTCATCGCCATGCGCCTACCCGCCACGGGTCCCGGGCTCAGAAGATGTACGCGCGCAGCCGCCGGGGCTCGAGCACGGTCACCCGGCCGCGGCCGACGGCGACCACGCCGGCGCGTTCGAGCGTGGCGAGGAAGCGGCTGACGCTCTCGCGCGAGGTGCCGGCGAGCTGAGCGAGGTCGGCCTGGGTCATCCGCACCGTGATCCCCTGGCGGTCCTCGGGGATCGCGTCCTCGGCGATCAGCTGGGCGAGCACCCCGGCGACCCGGCTCGGCACGGTCTGAAACGACTGTCGCGCGACCCGCTCATTGGTCTCGCGCAGCCGCCGCGTGATCGCGATGATCAGCTTCGCCGCGATGTCGCCGTTCTCGGCCACCACCCGGCGGACGTCGGACGCCGGCAGCGCGAGGAGCTCGGAGTCGCTCAGGGTCTCGACGCTCGCCGACCGCGTGCCGCCGTCGATCATCGCGAGCTCGCCGAAGATGTCGCCGGGCCCGAGCGTCGCGAGCGCGATCGCGCGACCGTCGGAATGCTCGCGGGTCACGCGCAGGTCGCCGGCGCGGACGATGTAGCAGGCGTCCGAGGAATCGCCCTCGTGAAAGACCCGCACGCCCTTGGGGAACGAGCGCGGGATCGCCACCGACGCGATCCGCTCGAGCTCGTGCTCGGAGAGCTCGGCGAACAGCGGCACGCGCAGGAGCAGCTGGTGAGACTCCTCGCCCATCGGCGACACCGTATCGCGGTTGCCCGCGCGCTCAGGCCTGGCAGGCCGGGCACCAATAGGCGGTGCGGTTGTCGTCGCCCTGGCCGCCCGCGCGGACCTGACCGCCGCAGGCGCGGGCAGGCGGTGCGGTCGGCGCGGTAGATCGCCCGCGGGCGCCGACCGCGGGCGACCGAGACCCGCATGATCCGCTCCGCCTCGGCGACGACTCGCTCGAGCTCGTCGTCCGACAGCGCCTCGACCTGCCGCCAGGGACTGATCCGGCAGCCGAACAGCGCCTCGTTGCGGATCGCGTTGCCGACCCCTGCGACCAGGCCCTGGTCGAGCAGCGCATCGCCGACCGCGCGCCCGGCGCCGCCCGCGCGCAACCGCCGCGCTGCCGCCCGCGGGTCGAACCCCGGACGCAGCGGATCGGGACCGAGACGGGCGAGGACCGGATCGCTGCGCAGCCGCGACTCGCTCACCAGCCGCAGCACCTTGCCGCCGGTCTGCGACGCGACCGCCCGGCCGGAGGCGAGGCGAAGCCAGGGCTTGCCGAACGGCAGCCGCCCGTCGGCGGCGATCCGCCAGCGACCATTCATGCCGAGGTGACTGTGGACGACCGCGCCGCCGCTGAAGTGGACGAGCAGGTGCTTGCCGATCGCCTCCGCCTCGACCAGCGAGCGGCCCTCGAGGTCGGCGGCGCGGCGGTGCAGCGGCGAGCGCGGGCTCGGGGCGTCGGCGAGGCCGAGCTCACGGCCGGCAAGCGCCGCGTTGATCCGGCGGGCCACCCCGTGAATCGTGTCGCCCTCGGGCACTCGGGGCCCCCGCTACCCGGCCGCGACCAGCCGCCGCGGCTGGCGTGAGAACCCGGCCGCGACGATCGACTCCTCGAGCCCGGAGCCGATCACCGGCTCGCCGTCGACCCGTTCGAGCGCCAGCTTCGCGATCACCTTCTCCTGCGCCGCCTCGGCGAGCCGGGAGATCGCCTCGACCAGCTGCTCGCCCTCGAGCTCGACCAGGCGCACGATCCCCTTGCCGCCGCGCTCGACGTAGACGATCGGGTTGCCGTCGCGAAGCAGGACGTAGGCGCCCGGTGTGCGGGCCGGGCGCCTGCCCTCGGCGCGCTTCGGCCAGGCAAGGGCCGCGCCGTAGGGCTGCGCGGGATCGGTCGCGGCGAGCAGCAGGTACTCGTTCTCGCGCCGCGGCAGGCCGCGCAGGCGCTCGACCGCTCCCGCGAGCGCGAACTGGGCCCCGCCGAGCCCCTCGACGAAGTAGCCGCGGCGTGCGGTCCCGAGGATCTCGAGGTTGGAGAGCTCGCCGTAGAGGCTCGAGAACCCGCCCGGTACGCCCTCGGCGAGCACCGTCTCGCGGGTGACGATGCCGTAGCGCTCCAGCATCAGCTCGGCCTGCGCGCGCAGGCGCGGGCCCTGAGCGGGCGCGCCGCGAAACAGGGTCTCGGTCAGCGACCAGCGGCCGAGGATCGCGTCCGCCGAGGGCGAGCGGCGCGAGGCGAACCGGCGCGCGGGGCGGCGCGCCGCACCGACGGCGCTCAGGCGGCGCGCGCGCAGCGGCGCGAACGCGTCGTTGGTCGCCTCGCCGGCCCAGGCGAGGTCCCAGAGCGCCGCGTGCAACTCCTCACGGTCGAAGTCGAGGTCGGAGACGAGATCGAGCCAGAACGACGGCGTCACCGCGAGCCGCTCGCGGATCGCGGCGTGGACCTCGCCGTCCGGGAGCTCGAGCTTCGCGTTCGAGGGCGGCGGCCCGGCGAGGTGGACGTCCTCGCGGAAGTAGAGCGCGACGCGGCCGGTGCGCGCCAGCGGTCCGGCGCCGATCCAGACCACCTCGCCGCTCGTCGTCAGCTGATCGAGCCATGTCGGGCTGTAGGCGCCGAGCCGGCGCGGGAGCACGTCGCGCTCCCAGACCTCGGGCGTCAGCGCGACGCCCTGGAGCGCGACCAGCGCCTCGCGCAGGCGGTCGGGGCCGGCGCCCGCCGGCCGATGGGCGTCGACGTTCTGCCAGGCGGGCAGGAAGCGGGCGAGCTCGGCCGGGTCGACCGCCTCGACCTCCTGGCGCAGCGCGGCGACGCTCGCGCGGCGCACCCGGCGCAGGACGTCGGAGTCGCACCACTCGCGCTCCGCCCCGCCCGGAAGCAGCTCGCCGCGGACCAGCTCCCCGCCGCGCTCGAGCTCGCGCAGCGCCGACGAGAGGTCGAGCCCGTAGCGGCGCTGGATCTGACCGCCGGGGAAGGGCCCGTGCGTGCGTGCATAGCGGCGCACCAGCGCCAGCGCCGCGTCGGGGGCCGGCTCGAGATAGGAGTCGGCGAGCCCGGCGGGCGGGGGCACGCCGAGCGCGTCGCGGTAGGTCGCCGCGTCCTCGACCGCGATCCAGCGCTCCTCGCCCGCGATCCGCACCGGGGCGGCGCGGCGCTCACGCTCGAGCTTTAGGAGCATCGAGGCCGCCGAGTAGCCGTCCGCGGTGCGCTGCTCGCATTCCGCGACGGTCAGGTCGCCGAGCCGGCGCAGCACCTGTTGCAGCGCGTCGCGATCCTTGGCGAGCGCGTCGGGATGCATGAGCTGCAGCGAGCGCTCGACCTCCTCCAGCGCCTCGGGGTCGATCAGCTCGCGCAGCTCGTCGGCGCCGAGCAGCTCCGAGAGCAGGTCGCGGTCGAGCGCGAGCGCGGCCGCGCGGCGCTCCGCGTTCGGCGTGTCGCCCTCGTACATGTAGGTGGCGACGTAGTCGAAGAGCAGCGAGGACGCGAACGGCGACGCCGTCTGCGTCTCGACCTCGACCAGCGTGATCCGGCGCGAGTGCAGGTCGCGCAGCAGCTCGATTAGCGCCGGCAGGTCGAGCACGTCGCGCAGGCACTCGCGGTAGGTCTCGAGGATGACCGGGAAGCGGGGGAAGTCCCTGGCGACCTCGAGCAGGCTCTGAGACTTGAGCCGCTGCTGCCAGAGCGGGGTCCGCTTGCCGGGGTAGGCGCGCGGGATCAGCAGGCTGCGAGCGGCGTTCTCGCGAAAGCGGGCGCCGAACAGCGCCGAGCCGCCGAGCTCGCGGACGACCAGGTCCTCGACCTCGTCCGGCTCGAGCATGACCAGGCTCGCGTCCGGGGGCTCGTCGGCGTCGGGCAGGTGGACGACGATCCCGTCGTCGGACCAGATCGCGTCCGCCTCGAGGTCGAGCTCGTCGCGGATCCGCGCCGCGAGGGCGAGCCCCCAGGCGGCGTGCACCCGGCCGCCGAAGGGCGACAGCACGCACAGGCGCCAGTCGCCGATCTCGTCGCGGAAGCGCTCGACCACGAGGGTCTCGTCCGAGGGCACCACCCGGGTCGCGGCCTGCTGCTCGCGCAGGTAGGCGACCAGGTTCCGGGCGGCGAGCTCGTCGAGGTCGTTCTCGGCCGCCAGCGTCTCCGCGTCCTTGCTCACCGCCTCGCGCGAGAAGGCACCGATCGCGCGCCCGAGCTCGGACGGGCGTCCGACTCCGTCGCCGCGCCAGAACGGGACCGCGCCGGGGACCCCCGGGGCCGGGGTGACGATCACCCGGTCGCGGGTGATGTCCTCGATCCGCCAGGTCGTCGCGCCGAGCAGGAACGTCTGTCCCGGGCGCGCCTCGTAGACCATCTCCTCGTCGAGCTCGCCGACCCGGCGCCCGTCCGGCAGGTGAACCCCGTAGAGGCCGCGGTCGGGAATCGTGCCGGCGTTGGTGACCGCGAGCTGGCGCGCGCCCTTGCGGCCGCGCACCGTTCCCGCGCTCCGGTCCCAGACCAGGCGCGGGCGCAGCTCAGCGAACTTCTCCGACGGGTAGCGCCCGTCGAGCATGTCGAGGACGTTGTGGAGCTGCTCGCGCGAGAGCTCGGAGAAGGGCTCGGTCGCGGTCACCAGGCGCTCGACCTCGTCCACCGACCACTCGTCGTCGGCGACCATCGAGACCAGGTGCTGGGCGAGCACGTCGAGCGGGTTGCGAGGGATCACCGTCTCCTCGATCTCGCCGCTTCGCATCCGCTTCGCGACCACCGCGCACTCGAGCAGGTCGGCGCGGAACTTGGGGAAGATCCGGCCCTTCGAGGTCTCGCCGAGCTGATGCCCGGCGCGGCCGACGCGCTGCAACCCCCTGGCGACCGACTTCGGCGACTCGACCTGGATCACCAGGTCGACGGCGCCCATGTCGATCCCGAGCTCGAGCGAGGAGGTGGCGACGAGGCAGGGGAGCTTGCCCGACTTGAGCAGCTCCTCGACCACCAGGCGCTCCTCGTGGGCGAGCGAGCCGTGGTGGGCGCGGGCGATTTCCTCGAAGGCGTGTTGGCGGGTGCTCCGGCGGGCGGGTCCTGTCGCGGCGGGGGCCCCACCGCTCCCTTCGGTCGCGGCGCCTCCCCGCTCGCGCCACCCGCCCGAGGGGCCTCGGTTGGGTCCTCCCCGTTATTGCCCGTTGTTGCTGAGGCTGAGGGGGCGTTGCCGGCGTGCTCGGTAGCGGGTAGTTCGGGGGTGGTGGTGTTGTTGTTGTGGAGCTCGTTGAGGCGCTTGGCGAGGCGCTCGGCGCCGCGGCGGTTGTTGACGAAGATGATCGTCGACGTGTGCTCGAGCACCAGCCGCAGCAGCTCCGGATAGATCGCGGGCCAGATCGACCGCGGGCTCGACCCGGGCTCTCCCACCGGATCAAGCGGCTTACCCAACGTTCCGCCCGCCTCCTCAGCTCCGCTTCCGGGGGCGGCCGGGTCAGGTGCAGGGACGGGGTCTGCGAGCGGATCCGCCATGTCCGCTACGGGGACGACGATCTCCAGGTCGAGGTCCTTGCGGACGCCGGCGTTGACGATCTCGCACTTGCGCTTCGGGCCGACGAGGAAGCCGGCGATCCGCTCCAGCGGGCGCTGCGTCGCCGAGAGGCCGATCCGCTGCGGGTCGTCGTTGCCCTCGTCGATCGCGAGCTTCGAGAGGCGCTCGAGCGTCAACGCGAGGTGAGAGCCGCGCTTCGACTGCGCGACCGCGTGGATCTCGTCGACGATCACCGCCTCGACCCCGGTCAGGATCTCGCGCACCTGCGAGGTGACCATCAAATAAAGCGACTCGGGCGTCGTGATCAGGATGTCGGGCGGCGTGCGCCGCATCGCCTGGCGCTCGCGCTGCGGGGTGTCGCCGGTGCGCAGCCCGACGCTCACCTCGGCTCCGGTCCCGGTCAGCGGCGCCCGCAGGTTGCGCTCGACGTCGTAGGAGAGCGCCTTCAGCGGCGAGACATAGACGATCCGCACCCCTGTACCAAGGCCTGGCGCCTGCTCAGCTTCGCTTCCGCGGGCGCCGGGGTTGGTGGCGCGCCGGGCGAGCGAGTCGATCCCCCAGAGGAAGGCGCTCAGGGTCTTGCCCGAGCCGGTCGGGGCGCAGATCAACGTGTTCGCGCCGGAGGCGATCTTCGGCCAACCGGCTGCCTGCGCCGGGGTCGGCGCCTCGAACGAGGCCTCGAACCAGCGCCTCGTGCGCTCGCTGAACGCCGCCATCGGGTCGGTTGTCTCGGTCCGCTTCGCCATCGCCTCCAACCGATCGATCTTACGGACCCGGGCCGGCGGGCCCCGGGCGCCTAACCTGGAGGCGATGAGCCCCAGCGTCCGGGAGACCTACATCCGCGAGGCGCTCGAGCACCTCAATCGCGGGGAGTTCGAGCTCGCGCTCGCGCGCTGTCACGACGACGTCGAGATGAAGCGGGTCGACGGGATCCTCGAGGGGGGCGAAGTGCGCGGGAAGGAGGCGGTGCGTGCATTCCTGACGCCCGACGTGTTCGCGAGCCAGGTGTTCAACCCACGCGAGGTGTTCGAGGGCGATGACGTCGTCGTCGTCCACGCCCTGGTCCGCAATCGCGGCGCCGGCAGCGGGATCGAGATCGAGACCAGCACCTGGCTCGTCTACTTCTTCGACGGCGAGCTGGTTCACCGGATCGAGGCTTGGCGCGAGCGCGGCGACGCGGCACGCGCGGCGGGGATCGAGCTCTGACCGCGCCCTAGCCCCGTCGCCGGGATCCTGGCCCGGCGCACTACCACGAGAGCGAGTCGGCGACCTCGGCGAGGCGCGGCGCGTTGCGGTCGCGCTCGGAGAGCCGCGGCTCGCTCAGCGGCCAGTCGATCCCGAGCTCGGGGTCGTCCCAGGCGATCCCGGCCTCGGTCGCCGGGTCGTAGACGCTCGAGAGCCGGTAGGCGACGTCGGCGAGCTCGCTGAGGACGCAGAACCCGTGCGCGAAGCCGGCCGGGACGAAGAGCTGGCGATGGAGCTCGTCGTCGAGCTCATGTCCCTCCCAGCGCCCGTGGGTGGGGGAGTCTCGCCGCAGGTCGACGGCGACGTCGAAGATCCGCCCGCGCGCACAGCGCACCAGCTTCGCCTGCCCCGGCGAGGTCTGGAAGTGCAGTCCGCGGAGGATGCCGCGCCCGGAGCGCGAGTGGTTGTCCTGCACGAACGGGGTCTCAACCCCGAGCTCGGCCCACTCGGCCTCGCTGAAGGTCTCGACCAGGAAGCCGCGCTCATCGCCGTGGACCTCGGGCTCGATCAGGACGACGCCGTCGAGCTCGGTCGGCAGGCGCTCAGCCATCGGCGCCCAGGGCCGAGCCGTAGCGGCGCTCGTAGTAGTCGCGGTACTCGCCCGAGCGGATCGGCCGCCACCACCACTCGTTGGCCCGGTACCACTCGACCGTGCGCTCGATCCCCTGCTCGAACCCGACCGCCGCGCTCCAGCCCAGCGCCTCGGTCTTCGCCGCCGAGAGCGAGTAGCGGCGGTCGTGGCCGGGCCGGTCGGCGACGTGCTCGATCAGGGACTCGTCGCGACCGGTGAGCTCGAGGATCCGGCGGACGACGTCGATGTTCGCGAGCTCGTCGGGACCGCCGACGTTGTAGACCTCGCCCGGCTCGCCGCGCTCGAGCACGGCGTCGATCGCGCTCGCGAAGTCGTCGACCCAGAGCCAGTTGCGAACCTGCGTCCCGTCGCCGTAGACGGGCAGCGGGTCGCCGGCGAGCGCGTTCAGGATGCAGAGCGGGATCAGCTTCTCCGGGTACTGGCGCGGGCCGTAGTTGTTCGACGCGCGCGCGATCAGCGCGTCGCTGCCGTAGGTGCGCTGGAACGCCCCGACGAGCAGGTCACCGCCGGCCTTCGAGGCCGAGTAGGGCGAGGAGGGGTCGAGCGGCGAGCCCTCGTCGAAGGAGCCATCCTCGATCGAGCCGTAGACCTCGTCGGTGGAGATCTGCAGGTGGCGGACGCCCGCGTCGCGAGCGGCCTCGAGCAGCACGTAGGTGCCGAAGACGTCGGTCTGGATGAACTCCCCGGGCGACTCGATCGAGCGATCGACGTGCGTCTCGGCGGCGAAGTTGACGACCGCGTCGCAGCCCTCGAGCGCCGCCACCACCAGCTCGCGGTCGGCGACGTCGGCGATCACGAGCTCGACCCGCTGCGGGTCGAGGCCGTCGAGGTTCTCGCGCCGGCCCGCGTAGGTGAGCTTGTCGAGCACCCGGACCGAGAAGTCGGGATGGTTGTCGAGCCGGTGGCGGACGTAGGCGGAGCCGATGAACCCGGCGCCGCCGGCGATCAGGACGTTCACGCCGCCGTCCTCGTCTTTCGGGCCGCCAGGTACTCGGCGAGACCGTGGCGCCAGTGCGGGAGCTCGATCGGGTCCGGGCGCTCCGATCCGAGCACCGAGTAGGGCGGGCGCGGCGCCGGTCGGCCGAGCATCTCGGTCGTCCCCGACATCACCCGCGTCTCCATCCCCTGCTGGTCGAAGATCTCCTGCGCGAAGTCGAACCACGAGCACTCCCCCGCCGCGGCGACGTGGTGGATGCCGTAGTCCTCGCTCTCGGCGAGCAGCGCGAGCCCCTGCGCGAGGTGCGGCGTGTAGGTCGGCGAGCCGACCTGGTCGGAGACCACGATCACCTCCGGCTGCTCGGTCCCGAGCCGCAGCATCGTCTCGACGAAGTTCTGGCCCCCGGCGCCGAACAGCCACGCCGAGCGGACGATGAAGTGACGCTCGTTGGCGATCGCGACCGAGGTCTCGCCGGCCTGCTTCGAGCGACCGTAGGCCGACAGCGCCGCGGGCAGGTCGGACTCGATGTAGGGGGTCCCCTTCTCGCCGTCGAAGACGTAGTCGCTGGAGACCTGGAGCACGCTGGCGCCGTGGGCGGCAGCGGTCCCGGCGACGACCGCGGCGGCCGCGTCGTTGACCCGCATCGCGCCGCGCTCGTCGGCCTCGGCGCCGTCGACGTCGGTCCAGGCGGCGCAGTTGACGACCGCGTGCGGGCGCAGCGCGGCGATCGCGTGCTCGACCGATTCGGTGTCGGTGATGTCGAGCTCGGCGCGGGTGAGCCCGAAGACGATGTGCCCGCGGGCCTCGAGCGCCGCGACCGTGTCGGCGCCCAGCATCCCGGCGGCGCCGGTGACCAGCGCCCTCACGGGATGCTGATCTCCGAGTTGTCACCGACGATCATCCGCAGCGTCTTCGGGACCTCGTCGCCGCGCGAGAGGCGCACGTTGCGCCCCAGCAGGCTCGCCTCGATCCGCGTCTGCAGATGCTCGAGCTTGGCGCCGGCGAGCAGGATCGAGTGCTCGACCTCGCAGCCCGTGATCTCGACCTCGCGGTCGATCGACGTGTAGGGACCGACGTAGGAGTCGACGATCCGGGCGCCGGCGCCGACGATCGCGGGCCCGCGGACGAGCGAGCGCTCGAGCTTCGCCCCGGCCTCGATCGCGACCCGGCCCTCGACCCTGCTCGCCTCGTCGGCCTCGCCCTCCATTCGCGGCTCGACGTCCTCGAGCACGAGCCGGTTCGCCTCCAGCATGTCGGCGAGCTGGCCGGTGTCCTTCCACCAACCCTTGACCGTGTGGCTCTCGACCCGCCGCCCGCCGTCGATCAGCTCCTGGATCGCGTCCGTGATCTCGAGCTCGTCGCGCCACGAAGGCGAGATCGCGCGGGCGGCGTCGAAGATCGCCTTCGTGAACATGTAGACGCCGACCAGGGCGAGGTCGCTCGGTGGGTCCTTGGGCTTCTCGACCAGGCGGACGACCGAGTCGCCGTCGAGCTCGGCGACGCCGTAGTGCCAGGGGTCCGGGACCTTTGTCAGCAGGATCAGCGCGTCGGGCTCGTGCTCGCGAAAGGCGGTCGCGAGGGCGGTGATCCCGTTGCGGAGCAGGTTGTCGCCGAGGTACATCACGAACGGCGACCCGGCGAGGAACTCCTCCGCGGTCAGCACCGCGTGCGCGAGGCCGAGCGGGCGCTGCTGCGGGATGTAGGTGATCGAGGCGCCGAACGCCGACCCGTCGCCGGCCGCGGCGCGGATCTCGTCGCCGGTCTCGGGCGCGATCACGATCCCGATCTCGGTGATCTCGGCCTCGACCAGCGCCTCGATCCCGTAGAAGAGCACCGGCTTGTTGGCGACCGGTACGAGCTGCTTCGCCGAGGTGTGGGTGATCGGCCGCAGACGGGTGCCGGCGCCACCGGAGAGGATCAGGCCCTTGAGCGCTTCCATCGAGCCGGGAGGCTAGAGCGCCAGGGATGGCGCCGGTGGGCCGAGATCAGTACGTGCCGCCGAGCTTGCGGTGGTCCCAGGTCGCGACCCGGCGCGGCTCGGAAGCGGATCGCGACCCGCTTCGACGCCTGCGCCTGCAGCGCCGCCGCCGCGTCGCCCTCGATCGAGTCGATGCCCTCCGCGTAGCGAATCGTCAGCTCCTTGCCGAACTCGAGCACGCCCTCGGGATCGCGGATCAGCTCCGCCTCGGCCTCGATCTGCACGCCGCGCAGCTCCGTGTACTCGCTCCCGGCCTCGACCAGCAGGGTCGCGCGCGGGTCGCGCTCGAGGTTGCGGACCTTCTGCGACTTGGCGTAGGTCCAGACCCAGATCTCCCCGTCGCGGACCGTGAACCACATCGGCATCGAGTGCGGCCAGCCGCGCGGGCCGAGGCTGGAGACCACGACCACACGCTCGGATTCGAGCAGCTCCGCCTGCTCGGCGGCGCTGAGCGTGATCTGGTCGCGGCGGCTCACGGTTCGTTGTCGGGCTCGAGCGTGAGCGTGCGCCACGGCCCCTCGCCGGCCATCGCCTGCATCTCCCCCGCCGCCCAGCGCGGCTGCAGGTCGTCGTAGTGGTCGCTGGCGGCATGCCCGGACTGGCCGGTGAACGCCTGCCAGCGCGAGCGCGAGGGGTCGGCCGGGTCGGCGACGATCCGCCAGGCCGGGGCCCAGATCGCGTGGAAGGGGTCGTTCGGGTCCCAGGCGACCTGGGCGACCGTCTCCTCGCCGCCGCCGACCTCGAGCCGGCGGTTGAAGATCCGAGCGAAGACGGGATTCGCGGCGCCGAGCGGGTGCGCGAACTCGAGCGCGTGCACCGAGCCCCAGCGCCAGCCGGCCGGGTCGTCGCCGAAGCGCTCGTCGAGCCCGGAAAGCGCCGCCCGCAGCGAGTCGAGCGCGAGCTCGTCCCAGCCGCGCCCGATCAGCTCCTCGTCTCCCTCCTCCCAGAGCGCGAGCAGGTGCGAGTGCCAGCGCCAGGGCGAGGTGACGTGCTTGAGGAACCCGTTGTCGGCGCGGTCGAGCCAGCGCTCGGCGAGGTCGCGGTCGCCGATCGCCTCGCGGGCGACGGCGCGCGCGAACTTGCATCGTGAACGCCTGGTAGATCGTCGCCGCGACCGAGTCCGGGCCCATGCGGCCGTCCCAGCTGCGCAGGCGCTCGATCGCCGCGGTCTCGCGCTGGTCGCGCGGGCGCAGGCGGGCGAGGCGCCGCGCGGTCTCGAGGCCGGGGATCGAGAGCATGTCCGTCTGCATCGCCTGGAAGCGGTCGAGGTCGTGCTCGTCGTCGGCGGCGAGCAGGTCCTCGATCCGCCGCGCCCGGTAGCCGTCGAGCCAGTCGCTGGTGATGTGGTGCGGGTAGTCGGCCGGCGTGATCCGGTTGTTGGCGGTGAGCACGTAGCCCTGCTCGGGGTCGACGAGCTCGGGCATCTCGTCGTACGGAACCCAGCCATCCCACTCGAAGTCCCCGCTCCAGCCCGGCTTCGGCAGGTCGGGACAGTCGCCGCGGCGGAGCGGCACCCGGCCGATCGCCTTGTACCCGATCGAGCCGTGGCGATCGGCCCAGACCAGGTTCGAAACCGGCGCGACGTGGGGCGCCAGCGAGGCGACCAGCTCCGGCCCGCTGGTGACGCGGAGCACGCCGAGGCTGGCCTCGGTCACGCAAGGGCCCTCGAGCGCCGACCAGCGCAGGGCGAGCGGCTCGTCGGGATCGGCGCCGAGGGCGTCGTTGACGATCGGGCCGTGGTGGGTCGCGCGAACGACGAGCTGCTCGGGCTCGCGACCGCGGACCGCGATCGTCTCCTCGGTCGTGACCAGGGGCAGGCGCTCGCCGCGAAACTCGTACTCCTCGCCCTCGACCCGCTCGACGTAGAGGTCCATGACGTCGGCCATCGTGTTGGTCAGCGACCAGGCGACATCGTCGTTCTGGCCGAAGACGATCCCGACCCGGCCCGGGAAGCTGGCGCCGCGACAGCTTCGGCCGGCGACCTCGATCCCGAGCTGATAGGTGATCCCGGGCATCCTCTGGGTCAGGTGGGGATCGCCGGCGAGCAGCGCGCCGCCGGTCGCCGAGCGCACCGGCGATACCGCCCAGTTGTTCGAGCCGGTCGCCTCCGGAGCGAGCCCGAGGGTCTCGCGCACGCGGTCGATCTGCTCCGCGAGCGCGAGCCCGTCGCCGCTCCAGGGCATCCCCGGCTCGAGCGCCACCGGATTGCCGGCGGGATAGGAGGGATCGAGGCGCGCGGCGAGCTCGGGGCCGAGCTCGCGGGTCATGTCGGCGCGGAGCAGCTCCCGCTCCCAGTTGGTCGAGAGCCCGAGCGCGAGCAGCTTGGTCAGCGTCAGCGTGTCGGCCGGGCGCCACGGCTCGAACCTCTGGCGCAGGATCTGAAGCTCGGCGGGGAGCGCGGCCGCGGCTTCGGCGGCGGCGTTGACGCCGGCGCTGTAGGACTCGAGCGCGGTGCGCAGCTCGCCCTCGAGCGCCGCCTCCTCGAGCAGGGCGATCCGCCGCAGGCCGAGCGTGCGCATGAACCGGTCCGCGGCGAGGCCGTGCCCGCCGGCGATCTCGGCCAGCCGGCCGCTGGAGAAGCGCCGGTAGAGGTCGAGCTGCCAGAGCCGGTCCTGGCCGTGGCAGAACCCCTGCCCGAACCAGGCGTCGTCGAGCGAGCCGGCGCGGACGTGCGGGACCCCCCAGCGGTCACGGCGGATCTCGACCGGCCCGGCGGCGCCCGCGACCCGCAGGCGGCCCTCGGTACGCGGCATCGGGCGGCGAAAGAGCTGCCAGTAGACCCCGGCGCCGAGCGCCGCGATCAGCGCACCGACACCGGCGCCGACGAGCTCGAGCCGCTTCAGCAACGGGTCCATCGGCTGCAATCTAGATCGAGTGATCCGAGCTCGAACGGGAGCTTGCCCTCGGCGTCGAGCTTCTCCAGGTGCGCCTGCATCGCGATCGCCGCCGCCGGGCGCATCGGCTCGGGAACGTCCGACCAGGCGGCGTCGAGGAGGCCGGCGCGCGAGCGCTCGCCGGCCTCGAGCGCGGCGAGCAGCGCCCGCTCGCGCGCGAGCCGGTGCTCGAGGTACTCGGCGATCTTCGCCGCCGGATCGTCGATCGCGGGCCCGTGGCCGGGCGCGAGCAGGTCGAGCTCCAGCGCCTCGAGCCGGCGCAGCGAGTCGAGGTAGTCGGCGAGCGAGCCCCCGTGCTCGGCGTCGGGGACGATCGCCGAGCCGTGGCCGAGGATCAGGTCGCCGCAGAAGCAGACCCGCTCGGCGACGAAGCAGAGGTGGTCGGGGGCGTGACCGGGGGTCGGGACCGCCGCGAACGGGGAGCGCTCCGGGTCCGCGAGCGGCATGCCGAGGGCCTCGACGCCATCGGTGTGATCGGCGTGACCGTGGGTGACGAGGACGCCGCCGATCCCGCCGCGGGCCTCGGCGGCCGCGCGCACAGCCGCGAGGTGCTCGGCGTCGGCGGGTCCCGGGTCGATCACCCAGGCGGGGTCGCGGCCGACGACGTAGGTGTTCGTGCCCTCGAGCGTCATCGGCCCGGGATTGGGCGCCACCAGGCGCTCGAAGTCGAGCATCGGCGACGTTAGGCGACGGCCTTGAGCACCGCGGCGCGCGCGTCCGAGGGCTCGAGCACGACCAGGTCGCCGACGCCCTTGAGCACCTCGCGCACGAGCCAGTCGCTCGAGCCGTACGGAACCTCGACCACGACCGCGCCGTCGTCGAGCTCCTCGACCACGGTGCGCTCCTCGCGCAGCCAGCGGGCGCGCTCGGGCGAGACCCAGACCCGCGCCACCCCGGCGCTGGTGACCTCGCCGTGGGCGAGCCACTCCTGCTCGGCGAGCATCTCCTCGACCCCCTCGCGGGGCTCGAACTCGCGCTTGGTGATCGCCGCCTCCTTCATCCGGTCGAGCCGGAAGTGGCGGGTATCGGCGCGGTCGAGGTCGAAGCAGCCCAGGTACCAGCCCTCGGGGCCGTTGACGAGCTGGTAGGGCTCGACCTCGCGCTTGGTGAACTCGTCCTCGTTCTCCTTGTAGTACTGGAGCTCGAGCACCCGGTGGCGCTGGATCGCCTCGTTCACCGTGCGCACGACCGAGGAGTCGTCGCGCCCGGGAGCGATCTCGAGCCCCTCCTCGGAGGGGTCGTGGCCGAGCGCGGTGACGATCTTCTCGCGGGCGCTCTGCAGCCCCGACTGCGGCAGGTGGTCGCCGAACAGGTCGATCGCCGCGACCAGCGCCTTCGCCTCCAGCGGCAGCAGGCGCGCCGGGCGGGCGAAGTTGTCGCCGTAGGTGTCGGGGTCGACCTCGATCCGGTCGCCCGCGATCTCGGCGTAGAGGACGTAGGTGCCGCCGCCGAAGTTGACCACGTTGAGCACGTCGAGGTCCTCGCGCAGCTCGTCGATCGAGATGTTGAGCTCGTCGAGGACCTGGCTCGTCGGCAGGCTGCCCTCGTCGCGGGCGGCGCCGATCAGCAGCCCGGCGAGGGTGACGAGGCGCGCGAACCGCTCCGGGCGGATCACCGACTCCGAGCGGCCGTTCGAGCTTCGCGAGCGGGTGCCGTTGCCGTCGGCGAGCGGCCGGCGCACGGTCTCGGCGACGTCGAACTCGCGGTGGTGGCGGTCGCGCAGCAGCGCGAGGCGCTCGTCGGCGTCGGCGGCGAGCTCGGGCGGATCGAGCAGGCGCGCGTTCTCGCGCCAGCTCAGCACCCACGAGATCAGCTGGCGTGCGGACGCGTACTCGGTCACGAAGACCGAGCCCCGGCCCCTGACGCCGTCGGCCTTGACCGGCTTGCGGAACTCGCCGTGGCGCCCGAAGTCGCGCTCGACCAGCCAGGTGATCCGCTCGCGCAGGAAGACCGATGCCGTCCCCTCGATCTCCCCCATCTGCCAGTCGGCGCGGGTGCCGTAGTCGCGGCGGTCGAAGTCGTCGGGGGACTGGAAGTCGTGCTCGGCCTTGGTCGCGTAGGAGACCTTGCCCCGGATCCGCGAGAGCCGGAAGACGCGGACCTCGTCGCGCTCGTGCGAGTGGCCGATCAGATAGAACTGGCCGTCGCGGAAGACGAGGTGGTAGGGGTTGACCTTGCGGTCCGAGGTCTCGTCTCGCTGCAGCGAGTAGTAGGAGAACTCGATCGTCTTGCGGCGCGAGATCGCGGTCTCGATCTTCGCCAGCCGCTGCGAGAGCTCGCGCCCGCTGCCCGCGGTCGAGAGCTTGACGTCGATCGGCGCCTCGGCCTCCTCGGTGAGCGGGCTCGGACGCCCCCAGGAGACCTGCTGCAGCGCCAGGCGCAGGGGCTCGGCGTAGGCGAACTCGCCGTCGAGCAGCCCGAGCGCGGTTCGCAGCGCAGCGAGCTCGGAGTCGGTGAACTCGATCGCGCGCAGGTAGTAGTTCTCGGGCGGCAAGCGCGTAGAGCTCGGCCTCGAAGAAGCCCTCGGCCGGCTTCTCGACCTGGAGCACGATCCCGAGGCTCTCGAGCTCCGCCCGGTCGGCGTAGAAACGGCGCGCGAACGCATCCTCGTTCATCGAGCTGTAGCCCTCGACCTCGCGCTTGATCTCCAACGCCGACACCGGCCGGCGATTGGCCATCAGGAACGAGATCAGGGAGAGCTGGCGGATCAGCTTCTCCGTGTCCTTGGCCATCGGCCCATGGAGGATATTGGGGCGAGCGAGCCCGATCGCCGGGCGATCGCCTCGAAACCCTCCCAATTTGCGATTAGGGTTGCCGCGTGCTCGGCGCCGGGACGGTGATCAACCCGATCATCAAGATCGTGACCACGGTGGCGATCCTGGCGGCGGTCGGGATCTTCATCGTCAAGCCGGTGCTCGAAACGACCGAGCGGGTCGCCGGCGAGACCGCGCGCCAGGTCCGTGACGCGCAGCGCGCGAGCCAGGAGGCGAGCCGGGACGCCGCGCTCGACTTCGCCCGCAGCCGGGCGCAATCGTTCTCGCAGAGCCTGCAGTCGGGGTGGCCGGCCGCGGCGCGCGCGATCCGCTCCTGCGTGCGCGACGCCGCCGACGCCCGCGCGATGGAGCGCTGCGACGCGCTCGGCTCGCGACTCGCGCACACGGTCCAGTCGGACCGAAACTTCGCGCTCTCCTACGCCGACAGCCTCGGCGCCCAGGGCGACTCGGCCGGCGCCGCGCGGGTCGAGCGCTGCGTCCAGACGGCGGGCTTCAGGCCGGCGGCGATGCAGCGCTGCCGGGAGCTCGCCGACGATCTACTGTTCGGCTGACTCGATGCTCGGCGCCGCCACCGTCATCAATCCGATCATCAAGATCGTGACCACGGTGGCGATCCTCGCCGCCGCCTACTTCTTCATCCTGAAGCCGGTCCTCGACACGACCGAGGACACGATCGGGCGCGGCTTCGACGCCTTCGACCAGAGCTTCGACGGCTTCGACCAGCTCCCGAACCAGATCCAGGACCAGGTCAACCGGGCGGTCGAGCAGTCGGGAGGCTCGGAGCGCCTGCAGCGCTGCATCGAGCGGGCGCTCGACGGCGCCGGGGCCCCGGACACCGGCCGCGTCGACCGCTGCGTCGACCGCTTCGGGCCCTGAATCGCCGCGCCGGGTCCCCGGTCTCGGGCGCCCTCTACGATGGGGGCATGTGCCGAAACATCCGCACCCTCCATAACTTCGACCCGCCCGCGACCGATGAGGAGATCCGCGCCTCCGCGCTTCAGTACGTGCGCAAGCTGAGCGGCTCGACCAAGCCCTCGCAGGCCAACGAAGCGGCCTTCGAGCGCGCCGTCGACGCGATCGCGAAGACGACCGCCGAGCTCCTCGACGCGCTGGTCACCTCGGCGCCGCCGAAGGACCGCGAGGTCGAGGCCGCGAAGCGGCGCGCACGTGCCGCCGAGCGCTACGCCACGGCCTGAGCGCGGCGCCGCTCAGGCGGCGCGGTCGCGAAAGTACGCGGCGGAGTCGATCCCGCGGTCGAACCGCGACCAGGCCTGGCCCGCGGGCAGCTCGCGCTCGATCCGGTCGAAGCTGCCAAGCGTGCCGCCGAGGTTGTCCATCGCGTGCACCAGAGTCGCCTCGCGGGTCGCCGGAGTCACCGGCGAGCCGTTCTCGAGCTTGCCGTGGTGGGAGAGAATGATGTGGAGGACGGCCTGGGCGAGCTCGCGGTCGAACCCCTCGATCGACTCGATCGTGCGGCGGACTAGGTAGTAGCCGAGCGGGATCTCGCCCTGGAGGCGCCCGGCGTCGGTGAGGTCGATCGCGAGCGGATCGTCGTTGTAGGCCTGCGTCTTGCCGATGTCGTGCAGGAGCGCGCCGGTCACGGCGACGTCGCGGTCGAGGCCCGGGAAGGCGGCCGCGGCGGCGCTCACCGCCTGGGCGACCGAGACGGTGTGGTCGAGGAGCCCGTGCGGGTAGGCCTGGTGGTAGTACTTCGCCGCCGGCGCGACCCGGAAGCGCGCCCAGACCTTCGACTCGGCGCCGAAGATGCGATCGAGCAGCGCTCGCAGCTGCGGGTTCTGGATCGTCGCCAGCAGCTCGCGCAGGCCGGCCTCGAGCTGCTCGACCGAGACCGGCGGGCCCTCGGCGAGCTCATCGTGGGAGTACTCGTCGGCGCTCGCGGACCGGATCGAGCGGATCGTGATCTTGGCGCCGTACTGCGGATGGATCGAGAACCGACCCTCGATGAAGACGACCGAGCCCGGCGCCGCGCACTCCCAGCACGCCTCGACCCCGTCCCAGGCGACCGCCTCGGCGGTGCCGGTGCGGTCGGCGACCAGCAGGCGGATGAAGTCATCGCCGTTTCGGCGCGTGCGCCGGTCGCGCTCGCGAACCGCGAACGCCGCCGCGACCTCCTCGCCCTCGGCGAGCTCGCGGACGAAGACGCGGGCGAGCGGGACCGCCGTCGGAGCGGCGCCGAGCGGCGCCTGGATCGCGTCGATCTGACCCTGTCTGCTCATCGATTCCAAATTAGACAGAGGCCCGGACGGTCCACTTCTCTCCGCAACTTCGATTGCGTAGATACTCGTCGGCATGACAGCGGGGGCTCTGGCGAAGCGCGACACGCGGCTTATCGTCGGCGCGGTCGGACTCTCCTCCCTGGGCGACTTCCTGCTCTGGGTGCCGCTCACGCTGCACCTGCGCGAGCTCACCGACTCAGGGCTCGCGATCGCGGCGCTGATGATTTGCCTCTGGGCACCGATCGTCCTCCTGGCGCCGCTCGCGGGCGCGATCGTCGACCGCAACGAGACCCGACGGGTGCTGATCGCGGCCTCGCTCGCGCAGGCGGCCGTCGCGGCCTCGCTCGCGCTCGCGCTCGACTCGGTCGCGGCGATCCTGATCCTCGCGGCGCTGCTCGGGGTCGGCTTCTCGGTCGCCCAGCCGGCCGAGTTCGCGCTCGTGCCGCTGGTCGCGAGCGGGCGGCGGCTGACCGAGGTCAACGGCTACATAGAGACCGCCCGCTACGCGGGGATCCTGCTCGGCCCGGTGCTCGGCGGGCTGCTCGCCGGCGCCGGTGGGACCGAGGTCGCGATGGTCGTCAACGGGGCGACCTTCGTCGCCGTCGCCGTCGCCGCGACGGCGCTCACGGTCCGCCGTCCTCCGCGCCCGGCCGCCGACGGCGTGCGCGAGCCGATGCTCGCCGGAGCCGCGATCCTGTTTCGCGACCGCACCCTTGCGATCGTGCTCGCGGTCGTCTTCGTCTCGCTGCTGTTCATGAGCGCGACGATCCCGGCCGAGGTCTTCTTCATCAAGGAGGATCTCGGCGGAAGCGACGCGGTCTTCGGCTTCCTGTTCGCGTGCTGGGGGCTGGGAATGATCGTCGGCGCGCTCGGGGTCTCGCGCCGGGTCGGCACCGCGGGGCTCGCGCTCGGGGCGATCGTCGGCGCGATCGTCCAGGGGGTGGGCGTCGGGCTGCCGACCGCGTGGCTCGTGATCTGGTTCGGCGCGCTCGCCTGGACCTGCGGCGGGATCGGCCACGGGGTCAAGAACACGCTCACCCGGACACTGATTCAGGAGCGGGTCCCGGGGCGCCTGCACGGGCGGGCGTTCGCCGCCTACAACGGGCTCCGCAACGGCGCCGAGCTGCTCGCGCTCGCCGCCGGCGGACTGCTGGTCGCGGAGATCGGCGCTCGGGCAACGCTCGCGATGGCCGGGATCGTGCCCGCGGTCGTCGGGGTCGTCGGGCTGGTCGTCTACCTGCGCTCTTCGACCGCGGTGCGGGTCGAACCCGACTCGCCGTCGGTCGCCTGATCGCCCGCCACCCCGGGGTTCGCCGGCAGCGGCGCGACCCGGCTCTGCGGCGGCGCGGCGCCGGCCCCGGCCGCGGTGCGCTCGAGCTCGCAGGCGAACTGGGCACCCAGGAGGACGGCGACGTTGCTGAGCCAGATCCAGATCAGGAACACGATCACCCCCGCGAGGCTGCCGTAGGTGTTCGCGTAGGCGCCGAAGTTGGCAACGTAGAGGCTGAAGCCGGCGGAGGCGAGTAGCCAGAGCACGGTCGCGAGCGCGCTTCCGGGCAGGATCCAGCGCAGGCCCTCATGGCGGACGTCGGGGGAGAAGCGATAGAGGAGGCCGATCACGCCGACGACCATCGCGAACAGGATCGGCCATTTCGCGATCTCGAACGCGGTCAGCGCCGCCCCGCCGATCCCGACCTCGTCGCCGATCGCCTCGGCGAGCGGGCCGGTGAGCACGATCGCGATCAGGACGACGGCGAGGATCAGCGTCATCACGAAGGTGATCAGGATCTGCAGCGGGCGCAGCTTCCAGAACGGGCGGTCCTCCTCGACCGAGTAGATCTGGTTCGAGGCGCGCATGAAGGCGCCGACGTAGCCCGATGCGGTCCAGAGCCCGGCGGCGATTCCGAGGATCAGCGCCAGCCCGGCGGCGCTCGAGCTCTCGACCACGTCGGTGACCGGCTCGTCGATCGCGTCGACCGCCGACTGCGAGCCGAGGTCGTTCATGATCGTGAGCACCGAGTCGATCGTCTGCGCGTTGCCGAGCACCCCGAGCAGCGAGACCAGGACGATCAGTCCGGGGAACAGCGAGAGGATCGAGTAGTAGGTGAGCGCGGCGGCGTTGTCGGTCAGGTCCGCCTCGCGAAACCGCTTCACCGCGTCGCGCAGGGCGTGCCACCAAGCGCGAACGGTGAGGTCCGTCGGGCGGCGGATCGGCTCCATCGCCCTACTTCTACCCCGTATCGCGAGCCTTTCGCATGCGGTTAAGCCCGACGGCGTGTTCAGGTGGCCCGGTCGGCGCTGCTGAGCAGCAGGGCGACCGAGACCGCGCCGGTGATCAGCACCAGCGCCGCCCCCGCGACCCAGTTCACGTGCGCGAGCGGGCTCAGCAGCACGAGGCCGAGCGCGACCATGGCGATCGCCAGCGGGCGGGGCAGGATCGAGCCGGCGCGAAGAGCCGCGCACGCGGTCGCGACGGCGAAGACGCCGAGCCCGACGCCGGAGGCCGCGGAGCCGAGCATCTGCGAGGTCTCGAACAGGCTCTGAGCGAGCGCCTCGCTGAGCTCGTCGTCGCGGGCCCGGAGCGCGGCGGCCATGTTGATCGACTCCGCGCCGAGCCCGGCGGCCATCGTCAGCACGGCGCCGCCGAAGGCGGTCGTCGCCAGCACCTCGTCGCCGCCGGACGCGATCAGCAGGCGCCGCACGGCGGCGGCGAACAGCGCGAGGACGGCGATCGCGAGCAGGCTGAGGCTGCCGCCGATCACGATCCGGTCCGCGGTCTCGGCGTAGAAGGCGACCACGTCGCCCACCGCGGTGCCGTCCTCCGGCATGTCGAGGGCCCAGATCGCGTTCCCGATCGCGAACAGCAGCGCGACCGCCGCCCCGCTGACGACCGCATATCGGCGGGCGTCGCCGAGCTCGTTGCTCGTCGCGACTTCGTTCATCGGACTGCAGGATCGCCGACCGCGGGCGGTCTGTCGATTACGTCGAGGTAATCGATGTGATGACCACGGGTCTAGAGCGGGCTTCGATCGACGCCGCGAGCGGCGGCGGCCTCGAGGACCTGGACCGAGTCGTCGACCGGCGGCAAGGAGCCGACTGCCTCGGCGACGCGCTCGGCCCCGCGCCGGTAGCCGGGGTCGGCGAGCACGCCTCGGGTCGCGCTCGCGAGCTCCTCGATCGTCTCGGCGGTCGGCAGCGCGAGCACGCTTCGGGTCTCGCCGCCGGCGTCGAGGCAGATCCCGGCGCCGGCGCGCGCCACCGCCGCGCCGTTCAGCCACTGGTCGGAGCTGAACAGCGGCAGGACGACGAGCGGCACCCCGTGGGCGAGCGTCTCCAGGGTCGAGCCGAAGCCACCGTGACAGACGATCACGTCGGCGCGCGAGGCGACGTCGTGATGCGGGACCCAGGTCTCGGCGTGGACGTTCGCCGGCAGCTCCCCGAGGTCGGCGAGATCACGGTCGGCGTCGCCGACCGTGATCAGGAGCCGCACGGGGAGCGCCGCGAGCGAGTCGACCGCCGCCCGGAAGAGCTCGGGGTAGTACGGCAGGTGGGCGCCGGCGGCTACCGAACCGAAGGTGAGGTAGACGAGCGGGTCGTCGTTTGCGGGCCACCAGTCCGCCAGCTCCGACTCGCCCTTGGGAACGTCGAAGCGAAAGCGGCGGGTGTCGGGCGGCGGCGCGATCGCCGGATCCTCGAGCTGCTCGGGGACCATCGTCAGGTAGGGCGCCTCGCGGAGGCGATCGCCGGCCGGATCGGGCGGGAGCCCGAGCGAGGCGCGGGCCTCGTTCACCGCCGGGGCCGCCAGCTCGCCCGTCATCGCCTCGATCGAGGCGAGGCCGAGCCCGATGCGCACGAGCGGGATCCCGGCGAGCTCCGCGACCAGAGCCGAGCCGAACTCCCAGCTCTCGCGGATGATCACATCCGGACGCAGCCGCTCGACGGTCGCGCGCAGCCCCGGCAGCTCGGCACGGACGTCGATCCCGGCGAAGAAGTCGCGGATCATCACCTCGTTCGCGGTCGCGATGTCGAGCTCGGCGAACTGGCCCATGAGCGGCATCCACTCCTCGCGGGGCGGATCGTCGAAGGGCGTGAACGGCAGCCCCGCCCGCTCGACGTTGCCGCCGAACTGTCGCTGGGCGGCGACGGTCACCTCGTGTCCGGCGCGGACGCACGCCCGCGCGAACGGGACCATTGGTCCCAGGTGGCCCGAACTGCCGCGGGTTGCGAGGAGGACTCTCACGCTCGAGTCACGATGCTAGGCGCCTCGAAGATGGCGAGGGCCGGAATCGAACCACAGCGAGCCCGGAGGGCGAGCGGTGGTCGCCGGGTCCGATCCCGGACGACCTGGATGGCGAGGGCCGGAATCGAACCGGCGACACCACGATTTTCAGTCGTGTGCTCTACCAACTGAGCTACCTCGCCGCGGCCGGTAAGGCTAGCGCCGGGCGCCGGCGTCGGCCACCCGGCCGGGCCGGCGTTCGGCGGCGACGAGGTTGATGATCGCGTCCATGAGCTCGAGCGATCCCGCCTTGTGCAGAGGCTCGTTCAGGTTGCCGCACTTGGGGCTCTGCACACACGACGGACACCCCTCAGTGCACGGGCACTCGCCGACCAGGCGCGCCGCGTCGGCGACCAGGCGCTCGAACTCGTCGTAGCCGCGTTTCGCGATCCCGACCCCGCCCGGGTGGCCGTCGTAGACGAAGATCGTCGGGGCGCCGGTCTGGAAGTGGATGTTGGTCGAGAGCCCGCCGATGTCCCAGCGATCGCACATCGCGAGCAGGGGCAGGACCGCGATCTGGCTGTGCTCAGCCGCGTGCAGGGCGCCGAGCAGCACCTCCGGGGCGAGCGCCGAGGGCCCGGCGAGCTCGTCGCCGAGGACGTAGAAGAGCGCCTGGGTCGGAAAGCTCTGCTCGGGCAGGTCGAGGGCGACGAGATCGATCACCGAGTGGTCGTGAAGCGACTTGCGCTGGTAGGCGATCACCTGCTCGGTGACCGAGACCTCGCCGAAGCTGAGCTCGAGCGCGCCGCGGCCGGCGGGGCCGACCTCGCGCTGCTCGGCCACCGACTCGACGTAGACCATCGTCTCCTTCTTCGGCTGCGTGTACCAGTCGCCATCGAAGGCGTCGACGATCGCGCGGCGCTGGTCGACGTCGAGCTCCGCGACCTCGTATGAGCGACCCAGGTGGAGATAGATCGCCCCCGGGTGCACGGTCGAGAACGCGCGCTCGGCCTCGACCTGGCCGAGCAGCTCGCCGGAGGCGCGCTCGACCACGGCGACCGAGTCGATCGAGGCCGAGCGCAGCGAGATCTCGCCCGCCGGGAAGCCCGGCCCGCGGGGCAGGAAGCGGCCGTCGCGAGAACGCCGCAGCTTGCCGGCGCCGACCAGCGTCTCGGCGCGCTCGCGCCAGCGCTCGCCGAGGATCTCGTCGTCTCGGGCGCCGGGCTGCTCGCCGCTGCCGCCGAGCGGCGCCTCGTAGGCGGCGGCGAGCAGGTGCGCGGTCTGGATCCGCTCGTTCGCGTGGTCGAGGATCGCGGCCTCGACCGGGCGAGCGAGGAACTCGTCCGGATGGCGGCAGAAGAACTGGTCGAGCGCGTCCTCGCCGGCGACATAGAGCGCGATCCCCTCGCTTCGGCGTCCCGCCCGCCCCCACATCTGGCGCAGGCTGGCGACCGTGCCCGGGAAGGTGACGCAGATCGCCGCGTCGAGCTCGCCGATGTCGATCCCGAGCTCGAGCGCGTCGGTGGCGACCACCGCGAGCAGCTCGCCCGCCGCGAGCTGCGCCTCGATCTCGCGCCGCTGCTGCGGCGTATAGCCGGCGCGGTAGGGAGCGATTCGCCGCGCGAGCGCGGGCTCGCCGAGCTCCTCGAGGCGCATCCGGGTGAAGCGCTGGATCAGCTCGATCCCACGCCGGCTGCGCAGGAAGCAGATCGTGCGCGAGCCGTTGACGACGAGGTCGGCGAGCAGCTCGGCGGCCTCGGAGAGCACTGAGCGGCGGGTCATCGTCTTCGGGTCGGTGACCGGCGGGTTCCAGATCGCGATCCGCCGCTTCGCCCGCGGCGCGGCGTCGGAGTCGACGAGCGCGAACTCGGTGCCGGTCAGGCCCTCGGCGAGCTCGACCGGGTTCGCAATCGTCGCCGAGGCGAGGACGAAGCGCGGCTCGGAGCCGTAGAGGCGCGCGACTCGCCGCAGGCGCCGGAGCACGTTGGCGACGTGGGAGCCGAAGACCCCGCGATACGTGTGCGCCTCGTCGACCACGACCCACTCGAGGTTGGAGAGGAAGTCGCCCCAGCCCTTGTGGTGGGCGAGCAGGCCCATGTTGACCATGTCGGGATTGGTGAGCACCAGGTTCGATCGCCGACGGATCCCGGGGCGATCGTCCTTGGGCGTGTCGCCATCGTAGATCGCGTGGTGAAGCTCGGCGAGGCCGAGCTCGGCGAGCTTGCGCGCCTGGTCCTGGGCCAGGGCCTTGGTCGGATAGAGGTAGAGCGCGCGCGCCTTCGGGTCCCGCGCGATCGCGTCCAGCACCGGCAGGTTGAAGGAGAGCGACTTGCCCGAGGCGGTGCCGCTGGTGACGATCACGTCGCCCCCGCGGGCCGCGGCGAGGGCCTCGAGCTGATGCGCGTAGGGGCGTTCGATCCCGGCCCGCGCGAGCGCCGCGGCGAGCTCGGGCGCGAGCTCGGCCGGGAGCTCCGCCGGCAGGGCCGCTCGCGCCGGCTCGACGCTGGTGGTGACCAGCCGGTCGTCGATCTCGCCCGTCTCGAGCAGACGCTCCCAGGCGAGCGGCGGGGCGTCGCCGAGCGAGGTCACGAGATCGCGGCCGCGGTCCGCAGCGCGTCGAGCGCGGTCTGGTCGTGCAGGCGCAGGACCTCGGCTCCCGCGGCGACGGCGAGCGCGGTCGCGGCGAGCGTCGCCGCCTCGCGACCCTCAGCCTCGACCCGCCGCTCCCACGAGCCGGCGAGCGCCGCGCCGAGGAAGTCCTTGCGCGAGAGCGCGACGAACAGCGGCCGGCCGAGCTCGCGCAGCTCGTCGAGGCGGCGCAGCAGCTCGAGGCCGGCGTCGGTGTCGAGGTCGAAGTCGAAGCCGGGGTCGAGGGCGATCCGCTCCGGGTCGACGCCGAGCCCGCGGGCGCGCTCGAGCCGCGAGCCGAACCACTCGAGCAGGTGCGCGACCGGGTCGGCGTGGCGCGGCGGCTCGCGATCGACCCGCGGCGGGCCGTCGATCTGCATCAGCACGTAGCCGCAGCCGCGCTCGGCGACCAGCGCCAGCATCTCGTCGTCGCCGCCGCCAATGTCGTTGATCGCCGCGGCCCCGGCGTCGAGCGCCGCGCGGGCGACCGCGGGCGAGAAGGTGTCGGCGAGCACCGGCACCCCGGATTCGGCGGCGAGGCGCTCGACCGCGGGCACCAGCCGCCCCGCCTCGTCGGGGGCGGCCACCGGCGGCCCGCTGCGGGCGGCGACGGCGCCGACGTCGAGCAGGTCGAAGCCGGCCTCGACCAGGGCGAGCCCGTCGGCGACCGCGCGCTCCGGTGTGCCGCTGCGGGCGCCGGCGTAGAACGAGTCGTCGGTGACGTTGACGATCCCGGCGGCCAGCGCGGGCGGGAACTCGAGCTCGCGATCCGTGAGTCGCCAGGTGGGCATCGGTGACTAAGTTAGTCGCCGCATGGCACTGCGCTGCGTCTACACCGACCTCGACGGAACCCTGCTCGGCCCGCGCGGCTCGCTGTTTCGTGATCCCGACGGCAACTTCTCGCTGCGCCAGGCGCGCGCGCTCGAGGCCTGCGACCGCGCCGGGGTCGAGGTCGTGATCATGTCCGGCCGCCGCGAGGCCCAGGTGCTCGCCGACGCGCGCCTGCTCGGTCAGACCTCCTACATCTACGAGGCCGGCTGCGGGGTGATGATCGACGGTGAGCGCACGCTGCTGACCGGCGAGTGGACGATCGGCGAGGACGGGATCACGCCGGCGGACCGGATCAACGAGGCCGGGATCCCGGAGCTCCTCTTCGAGCGCTTCGCCGGGCGCCTGGAGTGGCACGCGCCCTGGCACACCGGACGCCAGCTCTCGCTGCTGATGCGCGGCAAGGTCGACGTCGAGGAGGCGAACGCGCTGATCCGCGAGCGCGGCCACGAGGACCTTCGCTTCCTCGACAACGGCGCGATCGGGCGCCGGATGGAGGGGATCGAGGGCCCGACCCACGCCTATCACCTGGTCCCGGGCGGGGCGAGCAAGGCAAAGGGCGTCGCCTTCCACATGCGCGCCCGCGGCTACGACCCGGACTCGTGCATCGGCGTCGGCGACTCGATCGAGGACCTCGAGTCGGCGCGGTCGGTGGGCCGCTTCTTCTGCGTCGCCAACGGGCCCGCCAACGACGAGGCGCTGCGCGCCACGCTGCCGAGCTTTGCGAACGCGACCGTGACCGAAGCCGAGATGGGCGACGGCTTCTACGAGGCGGTCGTCTCGACCCTCGCTGAGCGCGGATGAGCTCAGCCAGTGTCAGCGTGCTGATCACGCTCGAGCGCGAGCGCGAGGTCGCCCGCCGCTCGATCGCGAGCTGGAGCGCGGGCGCGCAGACGCACGACGGGCCGATCGAGCTGGTCGCGCTGTGCGACGCGAAGCGAGCACCGGCCCCGGTCGAGCTCGGCGCCCCTGGGATCGAGGTCCTGCACCTGGCCGGCGCCTCGCGGACCGAGCTCTTCGACCTCGCGGCGCGGCGCTCGGCGAGCGACCTGCTGCTGCTCACGGAGGCGCACTGCATCGCGGCGCCCGACTGCGTCGAGCAGCTGCTGGCGACGCTCGCGGCGGAGGGCGCGGTCGGCGCCTGCGCTCGCACCGAGGGTGTCGCGGCCGGTCCGTTCGCGCGCCTCGACCAGCGCCTGTTCGAGGAGGGCTTCGCGATCAACTCCCGACCGGGGGACTGGCGCAAGGTGTGGCCGCACGGGTTCGTGATCGACCGCCGCGCGTATCTCGACAGCGGCGGCTTCGACCATCGCTTCGACGTCTTCGGTGAGCAGCTCTTCTCCGCCCGGCTGCATCGCCGGGGCGACGCGCTCGCCTACGCCGAAGGCGCCGTCGTCGCCCATCACTACGGGACCGAGCTCGGCGAGGTGCGCTCACACGTCGGCAACTGCACCCGCGGACGGCAGCTCTGGGAGTCCGAGGGCGCGAGCGAGGACGGGCTCGAGGCGCACCTGTGGCCGCCGCCCGGCGGGCGCGGCGACACCGACCGGGCGCACGCGACCGCGATCGCCCTCGCGCTCGCGCGCGAGGCGTGGGAGCGGCGCCTGGGCTGGGGCCGGCGGGCCGGAATCGGGGTCGCGCGGCGCCAGCTGCGGTGGCTCGGCCCGGCGCTGCTCGGCCGCCCGGGCGAGGTCGCGATCGAGCGCGCCCGGCTCGAGGCCGCGGTTGCGCGCTGCCATCTCTGGCGGCGAAGCGAGCGCCGGCTCGAGCCCGCCTACCGCGACCTCTGGGCGCGCACGGTGGAGCACGGGCGCGCGCGCCATCGCCGCCCCGCCAGGCGGCCGATCACCGACACCGGCCGGCGCCCGATCGCGACCATTCCCAGCGGCGCGCTCGGCGGGCTGCGCGAGCCGCTCGAGCGCGAGGGCGAGACCTATCGCTGGAGCGGGCCGGGGTTCTCGTTCGACACCGCGCTCGCGCCCGGCGAGTACGAGATCGAGATCGAGACCGGCGGGCTTCGGCCTCGATCCGAGCTCGGCGGGCTCGCCGTTTATCAGGGCGCGCGCCGGCTGGCGGCGGAGCGGATCGAGAGTGGCGACCGCGGGGTGCGTTTCCGCCCCGAGTCCGACCGCCTCGGTCGCGAGCAGCGCTGGGTCGTCACCTGCGAGCCGACCGCCCTGACCCAGGAGCGAACCGGCTACCAGCTCGAGGTCGGGCTGCCCGTGTTCGCGATCGACGTGCGCGGCGTCGCCTAGGTCTGCTCAGCTCGCCGGGACGCCGTCGGCCGCCGCCCGCATCGCGGCGACGTCGAGCTTTCGCATTCCGAGCATCGCCTTCATCGCGCGCTCGGCCCGGGCCGGGTCGGGATCTGCGAACAGCTCCTCCATCCCGGTCGGCACGACCTGCCACGAGAGCCCATAGCGATCCTTGAGCCAGCCGCACTGGCTCTCGGTGCCGCCGTCGGTGAGCCGCTCCCAGAAGTAGTCGACCTCGGCCTGGTCCTTGCAGCTGATCTGCAGCGAGACCGCCTCGTCGAACTTGAACTCGGGGCCGCCGTTGATGCCGACGAACCGCTGCCCGTCGAGCTCGAACTCGACCGTCATCACCATGCCCGCCTCGCGCGGGCCGGCGTCGGTGTAGTGGGTGACGTTGACGATCCGGGCGTCGTCGAAGACCGAGACGTAGAACTCGGCCGCCTCCTCGGCCTCGGTGTCGAACCAGAGGTTGGGGATGATCTTCTGCTCCATCGCTTCCTTCCTTTCCGCGCCGCTTTCACCTACTTAGACCCGCGCGCGCCGCCGGACTCATCGCCGTCGTCAGTCGAGGCGGGGGGCGGCGGTGCGGCCGCGGACCCTCGCCAGCAGGCGGTCGGTGAGTCGCGGGGCGACCCCGTTGAGGCCGAGCAGGCGCACGGCGCCGGGGACGTAGACGTTGCGCTCGTCGGCCTCGACCGCGGCGATGATCGCGGCCGCGACCTGTGCGGCGCCGACGGCCTCGTCGCCGCGGCGCCAGTCGGGGTTCGCGCCGGGCTCGTGCGCGTGCAGGTCGGTCTCGACCTCGCCCGGCATCACCGTCGTCACCGAGACCCCGGTGCCCGAGAGCTCGTGGCGAAGCGCCTCGGCGAAGCCGCGGTCGAACGCCTTCGTGCCGCCGTAGACCGCCGCCCAGGGAAAGGCGCGCAGGGCGGCGCCGGAGCTGGTGACGACGAGGTGGCCGCGGCCGCGGTCAAGCATCAGCGGCAGGGCGGCGCCGACCGTGTACAGGGTCCCGAGCACGTTGACGCGGACCATCTCCTCGGCGCGCTCGAGCTCGACGTCGGCGAACGGCCCGTAGTGGGCGATGCCGGCGTTCGCGAACAGGGCGTCGATCCGCCCGGCGCGCTTCGCGAACCGCTCGACCGCGCGCTCGAGCTGGCGCCGCTTGCTGACGTCGGCGGCGAGGACGAGGTGATCGCCGGCGGGGCTCGGCGCGAGCTCGGCCGCGAGCTCGTCGAGGCGCTCGCGGCGCCGCGCGACGAGCCCGACCCGGGCCCCGCGGGCGGCGAGCCCGCGGGCGAGCGCCTCGCCGATGCCGGCCGAGGCGCCGGTGACGATCGCGTTCGTGTCGGGTCCGACCCGCACCCTCGGATCCTCTCACGGAGCGCCTTGCACCCTTCACTAGACTCGCTCGCAGATGGCCCAGGACCACGCTACGGTCGCCGAGGAGGAGTACCTCCAGATCATGTTCTGGCTCGAGGAGGCGGGGCTGTCGATCACCGGGGCCAACATCGCCCGCGCGATGCAGCTCTCGCCGCCGACCGTGCACGAGATGATCGGGCGGCTCGAGCGCGACGGCTACGTCAGCCGCGCCGACGACAAGTCGCTTCGGTTCACCGACGAGGGCCGCGACCACGCGCAGGCGATCGTCCGCCGCCACCGCCTGATCGAGCGCTTCCTCACCGACGTCCTCGGGATCCCCTGGGACGAGGTCCACGAGGAGGCCGAGCGGCTCGAGCATGCGATGTCGCCGGTGCTCGAGGAGCGGATGCTGGCGGCGATCGGCGACGCGACCACCTGCCCCCACGGGCACCCGATCGTCGAGGGCGCGCGCGAGCAGGGCGCCCTGCTCGCCGACGTCGAGCCGGGTGCCAGCGTGCGCGTGCTGCGGTTCGAGAACGAGGCCGAGGAGCTGCTGCACTACCTGAAGCAGGCTGGTCTCGCCCCCGGGCTCGAAGGCGAGCTCGAGACCTCGGGCAACGACGAGGTCGTGCTCGTCTCGGGCGACGGCCGCCACGTCGTCTCGCGCAGCGTCGCCGAGACCGTCTCCGTGCGCGCCGAGCCGGCGCCGGAGCCGCGGGCGCCGCTGCCCGAGGCGCTGGTCCTCTCCAGCGACCGCTACGGGCGCTGAGCCGCCGGCGTCCGCGCGGCGCTCGCCCTAGGCGTCGCCGCAGATCTGGCGCAGGCGGCGGTAGAGCGTCTGATCCTGCGGGCGCATCGTGACCTCGCGCCGGCGCACCTTCGCCTCGTGCTCGCGAACCGCCGCGGCGAGCGCCGAGAAGCGTCGCTCGGCCTGGTTTCGCTCGCTCACCGGGTCGAGCTTCCTGCTGCCCTCGATCATCCACACCGGACTCATCTCGCCACCTCCTCGTCGGGTTCCGGGCTCAGCTTGGCGTCCGGCCGCGCGCAGCCTGGTAACTACCTGTTAAGGCTCAGCGTATCAGTTTGTTGATCTAACCGATCAACAAAGCAGCTCAGGCCCGGGCGCCGGCGCGCACCGACTCGAGCGCCCGCGCGATCCTGCCGACGCCCTCGGCGACCCGTTCCGCGGGCACGCTCGCGAACGAGAGCCGCAGGCTCGACTGCCCTCCCTCGAGCATGAAGTCGGGGCCGGCGATGAAGGCGACGCCCTCCTCCTTCGCCGCGGCGAGCAGCGTCGGGGTGTCGACGTCGTCGGCGAGCTCGAGCCAGAGGAAGTAGCCGCCGCCGGGAGCGACGAACTCGGCCTCGGGGATCTGCTCGGCGAGCGCCTCGACCAGCGCGTCGCGGCGCTCGGCGAGCGCGTCGTTGACGAACGCGATGTTGTCGGCGAGCGCGCCCGAGCGGCAGAGCTCCAGCACCATCGACTCGGCGAGCATGTTCGGCGAGATGTAGTGCTCGGAGGCGCGCTTGGCGAGCGCCGCGATCTGGTCCGCGGGACCGGCGAGGTAGCCGACCCGGACCCCGGGGCTGACCGTCTTCGAGAACGACGAGGCGTGGATCACGCGCCCGGCGGTGTCGGTCGAGAGCATCGTCGGCGGCAGCTCCTCGTCGCCGAAGCGCACCAGGCGGTACGGATCGTCCTCGAAGAGCCAGAACCCGTGCTCGGCGGCGAGCTCGACCAGGCGCTCGCGCTTGGCGGCCGAGAGCGTGCAGCCGGCCGGGTTGTGGAAGTTCGGGATCACGTGGACGAGCTTCACCGGGCCCCCGTCGAGCGCCGCCTCGAAGGCGTCGAGGTCGAGGCCGTCGGACTCGAGCGGGACGCCGACGAGCTCGGCGCCACTGCGACCGAGCAGCAGCAGGGTGCGGTCGTAGGAGGGCTGCTCGACGATCACCCGGTCGCCCGGCTCGACCAGGTGGCGAAACAGGAGCGCCGCCGCCTCCATCGAGCCGTTGGTGAACATCACCTGGTTCGCCTCGAGCCCGTGGAACTCGCGCGCGACCCACTCACAGAGCCCCGGATGACCGATCCCGGTGCCGTAGGAGAGCGCCCGCTCCCAGTCGGACTCGAGCGCCGCGGCGGTCGCCGCGCGGACCGCGTCGACCGGCAGGATGTCGGCGCTCGGGGCGCCGCGGGCGAAGCTGATCGTGTCGGCGGCCATCGGTCCGCGACCTTAGCAACGCCGCGCACGTCTACCGTGCCGTGGATGTCCGACGAGCTCGGCGACATCCTCGGCCTCGCCCGCCGGCTCGCCGCCGACGCCCGCGAGCTGCTGCTCGAGGGCCTGCGCCGCCCGGCGCTCGAGACCCGGACCAAGTCCTCGGCGACCGATCTCGTCACCGAGGCCGACCGCGCCTCGGAGCGCCTGATCGTCGCCGGGATCGAGGCGGCGCGGCCGGGCGACGGGGTGCGCTCGGAGGAGGGCGCCAGCGCCGCCGCCGAGAGCGGCTACCGGTGGCTGATCGACCCGATCGACGGGACCACGAACTACGTCTACGGCCATCCCGGGTTCGCGATCTCGATCGCGGTCGAGCGCGAGGGCGAGGTCGTCGTCGGGGTCGTCGACGACCCGCTTCACGGCGACGTCTTCACCGCGATCCGCGGCCGCGGCGCGCATCGAAACGAGGAGCCGATCGCGACCTCGGAGGCGACCGAGCTCGCCCAGGCGCTGGTCGCGACCGGGTTCGGCTACGACCCGGCGCGCCGCCGCGCGCAGGCCGAGGTCGTGGTGCGGCTGATCGGCGAGGTGCGCGACATCCGCCGCATGGGCGCCGCCGCGGTCGACCTCTGCTCGGTCGCCTGCGGGCGGGTCGACGCCTACTACGAGCGCGGCCTCAACGACTGGGACCTGGCGGCGGGGGCGCTGATCGCCCTCGAGGCCGGGGCGAAGGTCGGCGCGATCGCCGCCGAGCGCCCGCTTCCCGACTCGTTGGTCGCCGCACCGCCGGCGCTCTATGAGCCGCTGCGCAAGCTCCTGGTCGCGGCCGGCGCGGCCGCCCACGCCTGAGGCCGGGAACTAGGCGGCGGCCCGCATCGCCTCGACCGCGAGCTCCGCGGTCTCGGTCGGGCTCTGGCCGACGCGCACGCCCTTCGCCTCGAGCGCCTGCTTCTTCGCCTCGGCGGTGCCCGAGGAGCCGGAGATGATCGCCCCGGCGTGGCCCATCTGCTTGCCCGGCGGGGCGGTGAACCCGGCGATGTAGGCGACCACCGGCTTCGAGACCGAGCTCTCGATGAACTCCGCCGCGCGCTCCTCGGCGTCGCCGCCGATCTCGCCGACCATCACGATCAGCTCGGTCTCGGGGTCCTGTTCGAACAGGGTCAGGACGTCGATGAAGTCCGAGCCGACGATCGGGTCGCCGCCGATGCCGACGATCGAAGAGTTGCCGACCCCGGCCTGCTTGAGCTCGTTGCCGATCTGGTAGGTGAGGGTGCCCGACTTCGAGACGACCCCGATCGGCCCGGCGTCGAAGAACTGCGCCGGGATGATCCCGACGTTCGCCTTGCCCGGCGAGAGGATGCCCGGGCAGTTGGGCCCGACGAGCCGAGTGCCCGCCTCGCGCGCCTTCCAGTAGACGCGCAGCATGTCGAGCACCGGGATCCCCTCGGTGATCGCGATCACCGTCTCGATCCCGGCGTCGATCGCCTCCTCGATCGCGGGCGCGGCGAACCGCGCCGGGACGAAGATCATCGACGTGTTCGCGCCGCGCTCGGCGCGCGCCTCGGCGATCGAGTCGAAGACCGGGACGCCGTCGACGTCCTGGCCGCCCTTGCCCGGGGTCACCCCGGCGACCAGGTCGGTGCCGTAGTCGCGGTTGCGCAGCCCGTGGAAGGTCCCCTCGCGGCCGGTCAGGCCGCTGACCACCAGCTTCGTCTCGGTGTCGACGATGATGCTCATCGGCCGGCGACCTCGACCACGGCCCGCGCGGCGCCGAGCATCGTCTTCTCCTGGTGCAGGTTGGGGAGATCCGCCTCGGCGAGGATCTCAAGCCCCTGCTCGGAGTTGGTGCCGTCGAGGCGGACGACCAGCGGGACCGAGATCTCGATCCGGCTCGAGGCCTCGATGATCCCCTTCGCGATCTCGTCGCAGCGGGTGATCCCGCCGAAGATGTTGAACAGGATCGCCTCGACATTTTGGTCCGAGGTGATCACCTCGAGCGCGGCGACGATCGCGTCCGCCTTCGAGCCGCCGCCGGCGTCGAGGAAGTTCGCCGGCTTGCCGCCCGCCTGGGCGACGACGTCGAGGGTCGACATGCAGAGGCCGGCGCCGTTGGCGAGGATGCCGATGTTGCCGCCGAGCTTGACGTAGGTGAGCCCCTTCTCCTTCGCCATCGCCTCCTGGGCGTCCTCCGCGGACTTGTCGGAGAGCTCGGCGAGCTCGGGGTGGCGAAAGAGCGCGTTGTTGTCGATCGTCGCCTTCGAGTCCAGCGCGACGACCCGGCGGTCGTTGGTGACGATCAGCGGGTTGACCTCGATCAGGGTCGCGTCCTCGGCCGTGACCACGTCGGCGAGCTTGAGCAGCATCTCGGCGACCTGCTCGGTCACGTCGTCGTCGATCCCGGCATCGACCGCGAGCTCGGAGGCGAGCTCGATCGTCAGCCCCGCGGCCGGGTCGACATGGCGTTTGACGAGCGCGTCGGGGTCGGACTCGGCGACCGCCTCGACGTCCATCCCGCCCATTCGCGAGACGATCGCGAGCAGCTTCTTCTCCGAGCGGTCGAGGATGATCGAGGCGTAGTACTCAGCGGCGATCTCCGACGCCTGCTCGACCCAGAGGTCGTGGACGGTGAACCCGCGGATGTCCATCCCGAGGATCGCCTCGGCGTGCGCCTGTGCCTCGGCGCGGTCCTTGGCGACCTTGATCCCGCCCGCCTTGCCGCGACCGCCGATCGCGACCTGGGCCTTGACCACGCACGGGTATCCGATCTCGTCCGCGGCGGCGACCGCGTCTGCGACCGAGGTCGCGTGCCGGCCCTCGGGCACCGGCACTCCATGCGCGGCGAACAGCTGCTTTCCCTGGTATTCGAGTAGGTCCATGGGTGAAGGCGCGCGCAACCCTACCGACAGTCATAATGCCGCGTCCGCATGGCCCTCCCGAAGCTCAAAGACATCAAGTGGGTGACCACCGACTGCTACGGCACCCTGATCGATTGGGAGAAGGGAATCCTCGAGGCGTTCGCCAAGGAGGCCGACCGAGACGGCTTCTCCTTCGACGAGCAGAAGTTCCTCGCCCGCTTCCTCGAGGTCCAGGCGGAGATCATGAGCGGCTCGTATGAGCTCTACGCCGAGGTCCTGCGCCGGACCGCGGTCAAGGTCGCCGGCGAGATCGGCTGGGAGCTCGAGCCCTCGCGCGCCCAGTTCCTGCCCGACAGCGTCGCCCGCTGGCTTCCGTTTCGCGAGTCGAACGCGGCCATGGACCGGCTCGGCAAGCGCTACGACGTCGGGATCATCGCCAACATCGACGACAAGCTGCTCGGGGTCTCGCGCCGCCACCTGCGCACCGACCTCGACCTCGTCGTCACCGCGCAGCAGGTGCGCAGCTACAAGCCCGACCCGGCCCACTTCAAGGAGGGGGCGCGGCGGATCGGCGGCAAGAAGGGCTGGGTCCACATCGGCAGCGGCTACGACGCCGACGTCGCGCCGCTGCTGCAGATGAGGGTGCCGGTGATCTGGGTCAATCGCCACGGCGAGAAGCTCGACGGGCGCAAGAAGCCCGACGCGGAGGCGAAGACCTTTCGCGACGCGGCGAAGAAGCTCGGTGCCGGCGGCTGACTGACCCCGCCGACGACGCGATGGTGGCGCGAGCGCGCGAGCGCTTCGCGGGCGAGCGCGGGCGGCTCGAGCGCCGGCGGCGCAAGGCGGAGCGCGAGGGCGCGCTGCCGAACCTGATCGTGATCGGCGGGCTCAAGTGCGGGACGACGAGCCTGCACCACTACCTCGCCCTACACCCCGAGATCGCGATGTCGCGCCCGAAGGAGCTCAACTTCTTCGTCGCCGAGCTCAACTGGGAGCTCGGCCGCGATTGGTACGCGAGCCACTTCGACCGCGGAGCGGCGATCCGCGGCGAGAGCTCGCCCCACTACACCAACCTGCCCCGGTTCGCGGGCGTCGCCGAGCGGATGCGCGCGACGCTCGGCGCCGGGGCACGGATCGTCTACATGGTCCGCGACCCGATCGAGCGCATCCTCTCGCACTGGCTGCACAACGTCGGCGGCGGATATGAGAGCCGGCCGATGGAGCAGGTGCTCGCCGACCCGGACTCCGCCTACCTCGCCCGCAGTCGCTACGCGATGCAGATCGAGCCCTACCTGCGCGAGTTCGGGCGCGAGCGGGTGCTGATCGTCGCCAACGAGGACCTCGCCGGCGAGCGCGAGGCGACCGTGCGGCGCGTGTTCGAGTTCTGCGGCGTCGACGCCGGCTTCAGCTCATCGCAGTTCGAGCGCGAGTGGGAGACGGGCAGCGCGCGCGCGAAGCAGGGCGGTGGTGGCTTTCGGGTCATGGACCGCGCCGTGCGCCTGCCCGGCCTGCGGGCGCTCGATCGCAACTTCGACCGCCTGCCCGAGTCGCTGCGCTGGCTGGTCGAGCGCCTCGTCCACGACCCGGACACGGGTGCCGCGCCGAAGCCCGAGCTGCCGCCCGCCCTGCACGAGCGCCTCGCCGAGCTCCTGCGCGACGACGTCGCCGAGCTCGAGCGGATCGCCGGGCGGCGGTTCGGCTGGGCGCTCAGCGCTCACGGCGCATCTCGGTGAAGACCGCGGTCCGGCCCGGCTCCTCGACCTCGCGCTGCTCGTCGGCGACCACGTGCGAGACGGCGTTGATCAGCGCCAGGTGGGTGAACGCCTGCGGGAAGTTCCCCAGGTGGACCCCGCTGCGCGGCTCGATCTCCTCCGCGTAGAGCCCGAGCGGGCCGGCGAGCGACAGCATCCGCTCGCACAGCGCCCGCGCGCGCTCGGGTTCGCCGATCTCCGAGAGCGCGGCGACGAGCCAGAACGAGCAGATCGCGAACGTGCCCTCCTCGCCCTGCGAGCCCGTCGTCGGTCTCCTCGACCCGGTAGCGGAGCACGAGCCCGTGGTCGGTGAGCTCGTCGGCGATCGCGAGCACGGTCGCGCGGATCACCTCGTCGTCGGGGGGCAGGAAACGGTTCAGGGCCGCGAGCAGGGTCGAGGCGTCGAGCGCGTCGGTGGCGTAGTGCTGGCGCAGGATCCCGCGCTCGGAGACGCCGTTGGCGAGGATGTCGGCCTTGATCTCCTCCGCGGTCGCCGCCCAGCGCTCGGCGATCTCCTCGCCACGGCGGCGGGCGAGCCGGGCGCCGCGGTCGAGCGCGACCCAGCACATCAGCTTCGAGGAGACGTAATGCTGGGGCTCGCCGCGCGCCTCCCAGATCCCCTGGTCGGGCTCGGTCCAGATCCGCGACGCGCGCTCGACCTGGTCGGCGATGATCGGCCACACCGGCTCGGGGATCGCGCGGTCGGCCTTCTGGTGGATGTAGAGGGAGTCGACGAGCGCCCCGTAGAGGTCGTTCTGGCGCTGGCTGAAGGCGCCGTTTCCGATCCGCACCGGGCGCGCGCCGCCGTAGCCCTTGAGGTGGTCGAGGGTCGACTCGGTCAGGTCGCGCTCGCCGCCGATCCCGTACATGATCTGCATCTCGGTGCCGTGGCGGTGACAGATGTCGCCGATGAAGCGGGCGAAGTCGTCGGCCTCGGCGTCGAGGCCGAGCACGTGCAGGCCCCAGAGGGTGAAGGTCGCGTCGCGGATCCAGCAGTAGCGGTAGTCCCAGTTGCGCTCGCCCCGCGGCGCCTCGGGCAGCGAGGTCGTGAGCGCGGCGACCATCGCCCCGCTCGGGGTGTAGGTGAGGCCCTTCAGCGTCAGCGCCGAGCGCTGCAGGTGGATCCGCCAGGGATGCTCGGGGAAGATCCCGGCGCCGAGCCAGCGGCGCCAGTACTCGCTCGTCGCGTCGATCCGCGCGAGCGCGTCCTCGACCGACTCCGGGACCTCGGGCTCCGCACCCCAGGTGAGCGCGACGAAGCAGCGCTCGCCGTCGCGGAGCAGGTGGCGGGCCTCGATCCGCTCGATCTCGACCCCCAGGTTGAGGTCGCTGCGGAGCAGCAACCGCGGCGCCGAGCCGTCGTCCTGAGTGCTCGCGAGGTGGCGGTCGGCGGACAGGTCCCACTCGGGCGCGATCCGCCCGTAGTCGAGCATCGGGCGACACCAGAGGTCGATCTCGGCCTCGCCCTGGACGCACTCGGCGACCCGGACGAGGACGCGCTCGGCGTCGAGGTCGGGCGGCGGGCGGGTGTGCGGGTCGTCGCTGCGCGCGCGCCAGGGCCCGATCGTGAGCGCGTCGCGGACGACGAGCCAGCCGGTCCGGGTAGCCCAGGTGGTCTCGAGCACGTTCGTCCCCGGCTCGTAGCGGCGCGCCACCGGCACCATCTCGCGCGGGCCGAAGCGAAACCGCCCCGCGCCGCGGTCGAGGATCGCGCCGAAGACACTCGGCGAGTCGAAGCGGGGCACGCAGAGCCACTCGATCGCGCCGTCGGGGGCGACCAGGGCGCCGGTGTGGCAGTCCGAAAGCAGCGCGTAGTCGGCGATCCGGGGGAAGCCGGGGGCGTGCAGCTTTGCCGGATCGACCGCCAAGGCACGCGACTCTATCCTCGACCGGGTGAGGATCGCGGTTGCAGCCGACGAGCGCGCCGGCGTCGCCGAGGCGCTGGTCGACGAGCTGCGCCGCCGCGGGCACGAGCCGATCGTCCACGGCGCGCTCGCCGACACCGAGCGCGACGACTGGGCCTGGGCGAGCGAGGCGGCGGCCCGCGATGTCGCCGAGGGGCGCGCCGAGCAGGCGGTCGTCTGCTGCTGGACCGGCACCGGGGCCTCGATCGCCGCGAACAAGGTCGAGGGGATCCGCGCCGCGCTCTGCGCCGACGCGCAGACCGCCGCCGGCGCGCGGAAATGGAACGACGCGAACGCGCTCGCGCTCAGCCTGCGGACGACCTCGGAGGCCGAGCTCGGCGAGATCCTCGACGCCTGGTTCGGCGCCGAGCCCTCCGCCGAGGGCGACGATCGCGCCAACATCGAGCATCTGAACGAGATCGAGTCCGCGCGCCGCCCCTCGCACTAGATATAAGCCGCGGATGCGCCGCCTGCTGCCCGACCCCGCGGAGACCGACGTCGCCGAGTATGTCGCGGCGTTCGACCTGGTCGCCGGCGCGCACGACGAGCGCCCCTACCTGGTCACCAACTTCGCCCTCACCCTCGACGGTCACGCGACGATCGAGGGCCGCTCGGGGGCGATCGGCTCGCGGGCCGACACCGCGATGCTGGTCGGCCTGCGGACCCGGGTCGACGCGGTGATGATCGGCGCCGGGACGATGCGCGCCGAGGGCTACGGGCGGGTGGTCGGCGACCCGCGAAAGCGCGAGCTTCGCGAGCGCGACGGGCTCGCGGCGGACCCGCTGATGGTGATCGTCTCCGGGCGCCTCGAGCTGCCCTGGGACGCTCCCCTGTTCACCGAGGGCCACGGCCAGGTGCTGGTCGCGACCACAGCGACCGCCGACCCGCCGCCGACCGAGACCGCGGTCGAGGTGGTCCGGTTCGGCGGCGCGATCGACCTTGGCGAGCTGATGCGTCAGCTGCGGGCCGAGCGCGGGGTCCGGGCGCTGCTCTGCGAGGGCGGGCCGCGGCTGCACGCGCAGCTGGTCGAGGCGGACCTGGTCGATGAGCTCTTCGTCACCCACGCGCCGAAGCTCGCCGGCGGCGCCGGTCCGGGGCTGCTCACCGGGCTCGCCGAGAGCGAGCGCCCGCTCGAGCTCGCCTCGCTGCTGGCCGAGGAGGAGACCGGCGAGCTCTTCGCCCGCTACCGCGTGCGCGCGGGCTAGCGACAGCCGCTCAGGCGGCGCGCCACGAGGGCAGCTCGTCGGTCTCGAGCTCGGGGATCAGCCCGCGGGCGGCGGAGCGGCGCTCGCCGCGGCGCAGCATCCGCAGCGCGATCAGGGTCGCGCCCATCAGCGCCGCGGTGCCGAGGCTGAGCTGGACGCTGAGGATGCCCTCCCGGGTCCAGTACACGTCCTCGAGCTCGAGCAGCAGCGCCGCCTCGTCGAAGGTGAGGCCGATCCCGGCGCCGAACGGGAACGCGAGCGTGGTCTCGAGCCGCTCGGACTGCGTGATCAGGCCGGTCGCGCCGGCGACGAACGCGACCAGGATCCCGGGGACGAAGTGGTGGATGTGATGGCCGCCGAGCTCGACGTCTCCGAACGGCCACCAACCGCCGCGGATGCCCGCGGTCGAGAACCGCACCAAGGCGATCCCGCCGACGAAGCCCGTGAGGATGTTGAAGATCACGGTCTCGTGGCGCGGAGTCGCGTCGTAGCCCTCGATCGCGACCACGACCGTGTCCTGCGCCGCCTCGCCCGCAACCAGCGCCGCCTGCTCGGCGCCCTCGAGCACGCCGTCCGGGGATCCGGCGTCGATCCGGCGCCGGCGCGCGAGCCGCAGCAGCTCGCCGGCGACGACCGAGCCGGCGGTCGCGACCGCGAGCCCGGCGAGTGCCACGGTGAGCCGATCGGCGCGCTGCTCGCGCCTACGCCCCCTGCCCACAAACCCCAAGCTCATCAGCCTGAGTCTAAGTCCGCCTAGGGCGCGGCGAGCTGGGCGATCAGGCGCCCGTTGGCGCTTCGGTCCTCGCGCGCCGCCGGGGTCGCGTCGACGCCGAGCTCGAGCTTTGCCGCGACCAGGGCGGCGGCGAGCGCGGCGTCGGAGTCGTCGCCGCAGACGACGCGCTCGGGCGCGATCGCGCTCAGCTCGGCCTCGAGCGCGAGCAGCGCGTGGGCGAGCGGGGCGCTCGAGCCGCCGTCGTCGCCGGGCGCGTCGTCGCCGGGCGCCCAGGCGGTTGCCGCCCCGGAGCCGCCGAGCTCATCGGCGAGAGCCCGCGCGCGCTCGAGGGTCCCGCAGACGGCGACGATCACGCTCAAAAGCCTCCCAAATCAGTCAAGAAAATGGCATGGTAACCGCGCCTTTACGCCGCCGACCCGGGTAGATTCCCGGTCGATGAGGCTGTTCCTCGCTCCCTGGTCCGCGGGCGTCAACGCTGCTCGCCACCTCGCCTGGTACGTGAGCTACCAGGTCAACGGCGAGACCCGCCCGCGCGGCTGAGGCTCAGCGGCGCCCGGCGCGGATCGCGCGCAGCTCGCGCCACTCGACCACCTCGTCGGGCCGTTCGTCGATCGCCGGCCGCGGCGCCGGCAGCGACGCCGGGTCGAGCCGCGCCTCGACCGCACGCCCGCGCCCGTCCGGCGCGACCCGCCAGGCGGCGGCGAGCTCGCGGCCGCTGACCGAGGCCGACGACCTCGGTCCCGCGGATCACCAGTCCGGCACCGTCGTCGATGCCGTGGCCGACGGTCGCGCGGCGGGCGACCGCGTCGATCAGCGCCCGGCGGCGGTCCGAATCGCGGTGGTAATGGACGCTGAGGATCCCGGGGACCAGGCCGAGCCCCGGCGCCAGCCGGGCCGCGCCGGCGGAGCGGGTGACGCCCCACTCGAACCAGCACATCGCCCCGGCGCTCTGCCCGGCGAGGACGACTCCCCGCTCCCAGGCGTCGGCGAGCACCCGGTCGAGGCCGTGGGCGCGCAGAATCGCGAGCAGGTTGACGAGGCTGCCGCCCCCGACGTAGATCAGGTCGCGCGAGAGCAGGTGGTGGGCGACGTCGACGGGCTCCGTCTCGAGCCGGAAGAGCGAGATGTGGGACAGCTCGCAGGCGGGTCCGCCGAGGCTGGTGCGAAAGGCGGCGATCTGCTCGGCGGGGTCACCGCTCGCCGCGGGCAGCAGGCAGACCTTCGGTCGCGGTCCGTCGGCGAGCGCGAGCATGTAGTCGCGGATCGCCTCGTTGCCGCGCCGGCGCGAGAACTCGTGCCCGCCGAGGGCGAGGATCGTGCGCCGGCCCGCGCGGACCGGCTCGGCTGGCGGCTCGGGAGCCAGCGCTAAGCCTCCACCAGGTTCGGGACCGGGGCGGCGGGCGCGACGAGCGGGACGCAGCGCGAGTCGCCGAGATAGCGGGTGGCGAGGATCGTGGTCACGACCCGGCCGTGGCGCATCTCGACCCGGTACGCGCGCGCGTGCTCGCGCGAGGAGATCACCTGGGCGACGTCGTCGCCGACGAAGTGCAGCGCGGCACCGTCGTCGGCGGCGTAGGCGGGGGGCATCCCGTCGCGAAGCCAGCCGAAGAGCGCTTCGCGGCGGCGGGGCTCGCTCGAGTAGTGGACGGTGTTGCTCCACGGCAGCAGGCCGAGTCCCTCGACCCGCTCCGGCGGGCCGTGGAAGGTGCTCACGCCCTCTCGATACCAACACAGCGAGCCGGCCGAGAGCCCGCAGAGAACGATCCCGCGCTCCCAGGCCTCGCGCAGGATCTCGTCGATCCCGTGCGCGCGCCAGACCCCGATCAGGCTGGTGACGCTGCCGCCGCCGACGTAGATCAGGTCCTGGGACAGCAGGTGCTGGCGCGGGTCGGCGGGCGCGCGCTCACGCCGAAACAGCGACAGGTGCGAGGGCTCGCAGCGGGCCGCGGAGAAGTGGCGATAGAAGCGGACGATGTAGTGGTCGGCGTCGCCGCTCGCGTTCGGCAGAAAGCAGACCCGCGGTCGTGGGCTCCCGGTGAGCCCGAGCACGAACTCGTCAAGCAGCGGATTGCCGGCCTCCATCGAGAAGCCGCCGCCCCCGAGGGTGACGATCTGGCGCATAAGCGATCCTCCACGCGTCTCACCGACCGGCCTTCATCGCCCTGAATTGTCCGTGCAGCGCACGGGGTGGTCATTGTCCAGGTGTCGAAAATTGGGGCGGCCCCGATGGACCGGAGGTCGGGAGACGTGCGCCGTTCTAGAGTGATGCTTGACAGTCGATGAGTCCAATCAAAGCTCAGATTCGGGTCGCATCGACCGGGACGCGGGTCGCGGAGATCGTCGACCGGGTCCCGATCACCGCGCAGCCGAGGGCATCGAATGCGGTCGTGATGCGCCTCGAGAGCGGCGGTGACCCGGACGAATCCCTGCCCGACCTGCGGGCCGGCGACCTACTCCAGGTCTCGGCGGAGCTCGAGGTGACGACGGACCTCACCCCGCAGGAGCTGGCGAAGAACCAGGGCAAGGGGTGCGTCTCGACCCCGTACGCGTTCGCGCCCGACGTGCGCGCGCGGCTGCTGCTCGCCAACGACCCCGACGCGACGACGGCGACGGGCGGTGCGGTGCGGATCGGCGAGCCACTCGAGCCCAGGGTGACCCACGACCAGCACCACTGGGTCCTGGTCTTCGATCGGGCCCGGCTGGCGGTCCCGGCCGGATGGACCGGACCGAGCTCGGTCAACCTGGTCTTGGATGCCAGTCACGGGTCCGCCGGCGCGGGGCACTGCCTGCTCGTGGGCCAGAACGAGCCCGACGGGACGGTCGAACGAGACATGGCGACGCTCGGCGTCTGTCGCATACGTCCGGCCAACCACACGATGCCGGCATGGGATCGAGAGGCGGATCGGAAGGCCCGCAGGCTGCGGATCCGAAAGGGAGAGAACGAGCCGCGGGTGGTCTATTCGATGCCGCTCTCCGGCCTGAAGAAGAACGAGCAGATCCGGGTTCACGCTCGGGTGGTCGTGAGCACCGCCAAGCTCGGCTTCAAGGCCCGGCTGACCACGCGCGTCTTCCTCGCCGACTCCGCGACTCAGACCGAGCCCGACGCCGGGCTTGCGGCCTCGATCGCCTCGGCGAAGGGACGGATCTCGAAGCCCAACGGCACCAACTGCCTCCCGAACGGAAAGTCGCCGCCGGCTGAGAAAGTGGGGGTCGTGAGGATGCTGGGCGGGGCGCCCGCCGGCAAGTCGCTGCACGTGAACGTGGTCGCCACCGGCGGCGATCCGACGAAGCAGGCCCAACCCGGCACCGAGCTCGAGATCACCAACCAGGGGTTCCTCGAGGTCCAGCGGATTCCAGCCTCGGCCTTCGGCTGAGATCAGCGGAGGCCGTCGGGCTTACTCCTGCAGCCGCGAGGCTTCGAGCGCCTCGTCCCTGGTCGAGTAGGAATGCCGCTCAACGAGCAGCTGATCGCGGACCGTCCAGAGCTCCGCCATGTGGACCTCGATCTCTTCGCGCCCGCCCTTCGGCACCGCGTGCTGCGTGGTCACGGCGATGACCCGATCGCCGGCGTCGATGAGCGCCTCGAGCTCGATCCGCAGGCTCTCGAACTGCCCGAACAGTTCCTCGTTGTACTTGCGGACCGCCTCCTTCCCCCGATACACGCCGGCCTCCGGAGAGTGAGCGTAGGTATGGAACTGGATCTCCGGATGAAGGTAGGAGTTGGCGGTGTCGAGGTCGTCTCGCTCCACGGCTTCGTAGACCGCGCGCACGACCTCCACGTTCTCCTGCGACATAACGGGCACCGTATCCGGGCGCGCTGCGAAAGTGGGCCGTGCAGGGATCGAACCTGCGACCTTGAGATTAAGAGTCTCCTGCTCTACCAGCTGAGCTAACGGCCCGGGACGGGCATGGTAGCGAGGGGCGTGGGGTCGCTCAGGGGGCGACCGGGGCGGCTCCGGCGCCGCCGGAGAGGCCGCCGAACGGGTCGGAGAGCTGGGTGCCCTCGGAGCCGGTCTCGCCCTGCTGGCGCTGTGCCTTGGCGATCTGCTTTTGCTGTTGGCGCGCCTGCTCGGCGAGCTGGTCCATGTTCTTCTGCACCTGCTGGCGCTGCGAGGAGTCAGCGGCCTTCACCGCCTGCTCGCCGGCGGCGTCGCCGGCCGAGATCTTGCCGTCGGCGTAGAGGAAGATCGCAAGCTGGGCGAAGGCCGAGCTCGTGCCCTGGTCCTCGGCGACGATCCGCTGCGCGGTCGCTGCGCCGTCGGCGTCGAGCAGGTAGCGATACGACTCGGCCGCCTGCGCGGCGGCGGTCGTGTCGGGGCGCTGCGGCTTCGTCTGCAGGTAGCGCTCCCACGCCGCGACCGACTGCTCGAGGTCGGCGCGCGATTCCTCGGTGACCTCGAGCTGGCCCGTCTGCGGGTTGAGCGAGACCCCGCTTTCGGTCGCCGAGCGAAAGTACGCGTCGGCGAGGTCGAGCAGCGCGCGCTCGTTCGCCGGATCTGTCTCGAGCGTCGCCTCGGCGTCCTCGATCTGCTGCTCGTACTGCGGGTTCGAGGAGCTGTCGCCGCCGCCGAGGCCGATCGCGTCGAAGATCCCGCCGCTGACGTCGGAGCCGATCCCGAAGCCAACGAAGCTGATGAAGAAGATGAACGCGAGGAAGCCGAAGACGACCTGGACCACGCGCCGGCGCTTGCCGCTCTTGAGATCGAAGATCATCGGCGCAAGAGGCTAGATGATCAGCTCGGCGCCTCGCCGGGGGAGACGTCGGCGCCGGCGGGCTCGTCCTCGCCGCCGTGCGCACCGCCGAAGCGGCGCGCGATCACGATGCTGACCTCGTACAGCAGAAGCAGCGGGATCATGATCATGAACATCGAGACCGGGTCGCCACCGGGCGCGGCCGCCGAGACCACCGCGATGATGAAGATCGCGTAGCGGCGGTTGGCGGCGAACCACTCCGGGCTCACGATCTCGAGCCTGGTCAGCGAGAGCATCGCGATCGGGATCTGGAACAACAGCCCCATCGCGATCAGCATCACGCCGAAGAAGCTGTAGTAGTCGCGCGCGCGAACCTGGATGTTGAAGTTGGCCTCGTTGAAGTTGAGCAGGAACTGGACCGCGGCCGGCATGACGACGAAGTAGGCGAACGCGACCCCGGCGAAGAACAGGAACGGGACCGCGATCAGGAACGGGAACACGGTCCGCTTCTCCTCCGGCGAGAACGCCGGCAACACGAAGGCGTAGATCTGGTAGAGCAGCACCGGCAACGCCAGCACCAGCGCCCCGTAGACCGAGATCTCGACCGTGGTGAAGAAAGGCTCGGTCGGGCTCAGGGTGATCGGGTCGCCGGTGTCGTCGGGCAGCGGCGCGTTGGCGACGTCGAGCATGAAGTCGCTCTGCCAGAAGCAGAGCGCGAAGCCGGCGCCGACGGCGACCAGGGTGACGATCAGCCGGTTGCGGAGCTCGTCGAGGTGCTCGACGAGGGTGAGCCGGTCGTCGAAGCTCGCCCGCGCCTGCTTCAGGCGTGCCACGGCGTCAACGGGCGCCCGCCGGAGGCGGACGCCATCTCAGGAGCGGTTCTCGACGACCTCGCCCTCGACGGGCTCGGTGTCCGCGTCGGGCTGCGGCTGGGAGGCGGAGACCTCGAGCTTCGCTCGCTCCTCCTCCTCGTCCTCGTCCTCGTCGCTTGTTGCCCGTGATCGAGTCCTTGAACTCCCTCATCCCCGAGCCGAGCGCTCTTGCCGAGCTCCGGCAGGCGCTTGGGCCCGAAGACGAGCAGCGCGATCACGAGCACGATCGCTACTTGCCAAATGCTGAAATCCATCGTTCTAGATGGTACTCAGCCCGTCCCCGGTTGGATCACTTGCGGTCGAAATTGAGATAAAAGCGCGACGGAGTCGGCTCCGCCTGGCCCTGGTACTTGGAGCCGGTCTCGCCGGAGCCGTAGGGGCGCTCGACCGGCGCGTCCATGCGCATGAACGAGATCTGGCCGATCGGCATCCCGTGGTAGATCGTGATCGGCAGGTTGGCGACGTTGGAGAGCTCGAGCGTCAGGTTGCCCTCGAAGCCGGCGTCGACGAAGCCGGCGGTGGAGTGGATCAGCAGCCCGAGCCGCCCGAGGCTCGACTTGCCCTCGAGCCGGCCGACGATGTCGTCGGGCAGGCGACACGCGCTCGAGCGTCTGCCCGAGCACGAACTCGCCCGGGTGGAGGATGAACGGCTCGTCGGCGCCGACCTCGACCAGCTCGGTCAGCTCCTCCATCGGCTGGCGCACGTCGATGTAGGGGTAGCGGGCGTTGTGGAAGACGCGGAACTTGCCGTCGGCGCGCATGTCGACGCTCGAGGGCTGGATCAGGTCGGGATCGAAGGGGTCGAAGACGATCCGCCCGGCCTCGACCTCGTCGCGAATCGTGCCGTCTGAGAGCACCATGCGCGCGCAGTCTATTCGTGCCTGCGGGCTGTAGTCCGAGCCCCGACTTTGGCCGGGTGTTCGATCCCCATGGGTACTAGGGGCCAACCCCTAAAGCCCCTGGGCACTGGGGCCGATAGGGCCCCCATGGTCCCCGAGGAGCAGATCGCCGGCGCCGAGAGCGTCCCCGCGCCCGAACTCGACGCGTCGCTGTTTCGCGCGCCGCGGCCGGCGACCGCGCGCCGCCGCACCGCGGCGCTGCACGTCTGCCCGCGCTGCGACTCCGAGCTCGTCTACCCGACCGACTGGTCGCCCGGCGCAGCGCAAGCGCTGGAGCGTCGACCTGCGCTGCCCCGACTGCGAGTGGACCGGCGGCGGCGATCTACGCCCAGGAGATCGTCGACCGCTTCGACGAGGAGCTCGACAGCGGCACCGAGCGCTGCTCGACGACCTCAACCTGCTCGCCCGCGCGAACATGGAGGAGCAGGTCGACCGCTTCGTCGCCGCGCTCGGCGCGGACTAGATCCTCCCCGAGGACTTCTAGAGCCCTAGGCGTTCACGCGTAGCGCTCGACGACGCCGTCGGCGACCATCGTCAGCAGCTCGCGGCGCTGCGACTCGAGCGACGCCGTCGCCGAGCGCCCGCTTCGCCGTCTCGACCCGCGCCCGGGCGTCGGCGCGGACCCGGTCGAGGACGCCCGGTGGCGGCGATCCGGTCGCAGACCGCGGCCGCCGACTGCGGCGTCGAGCGCGCGCAGGTCGAGCTCGGCGAGCGCCGGGATCGCGCCTCGCGGGCGAGGATCAGCGGCATCGTCACGGTGCCGTCGAGCAGGTCGGTGCCGCGCGCCTTGCCGGTGCGCTCGGCGGGCCCGGTGACGTCGAGCACGTCGTCGAGGAGCTGGAAGGCGAGGCCGATCTCGCGCCCGAACGACGCGCAGCGGCTCGCCGGCGCCGTCGGGTCGCTCGGACTCGGCGCCGATCAGGCAGGCGCACTCGAACAGCCGCGCGGTCTTCAGCCGGCAGCGCTCGAGGTAGCGCTCGGCGCTGATCGTCGAGCGTCGAAGGCGTCGCGGCGCTGGGCAAGCTCGCCCTGGGCGAGCGCCGACCGAGGCGGCGGCGAGCAGCGCGCACCCGGCGGCCGTCGCCCGGGTCGCCGGCGACGAGCTCGGCGAAGGCGCGCGAGAACAGCAGGTCGCCGACCGCGGTCGCGGTCGCGCGCCCGGCGCGGGCGACCACCGTCGGGCTGGCCGCGCCGCAGCGGGGCGGCGTCGAGGACGTCGTCGTGGACCAGGGTCGCCATGTGGACGAGCTCGATCGCGGTCGCGGCGCGGATCGCGCCGTCGTCCGGCCTCGGGACCGGCGCAGAGCAGGACCAGCATCGGGCGCAGGCGCTTGCCGCCGGCGGCGAGCGTCGCCGCGGCCTCGGCGCCGAGCGCGCCGCCCTGCTCGCGCGACGAGCTCGCCGAGGCGGCGCTCGACCGCGGCCATCCGGCGCGGCAGCCAGGCCTCGGCGGCGTCGAGCACCTTGGTCACCGGCGGCGGGACGGCGGAGCGGTTCATGGCCGGGCGCGGCTCAGGCCGGCCGCACGCCGGAGTGGATCGCGATGATCCCGCCGGCGAGCACCGTGTAGCGGATCCGCTCGAGCCCGGCCCGGTCCATGATCACCGCCAGGCCCTCGGGCGGCGGGAACCGCTTCACCGACTCGGGCAGGTAGGTGTAGGCGTCGCGGTCGCCGGCGAGCGTCCCGAGCAGCGGCACGAGGCGGTCGAACCAGAGCGAGAAGAAGGTCGAGAGCGGCGGGCGCTGCGGCTGGGTGATCTCGAGGATCACCAGCCGCCCGCCCGGCTTCAGCACCCGGGCGAGCTCGGCGACGCCGCGGTCGAGGTCGGCGAGGTTGCGGACCCCGAAGCCGACGGTCGACCGCGTCGAAGCTGGCGTCGTCGTAGGGCAGCTCGAGCGCGTCGCCCCACTCGAAGCGGACCGCGGTCGCGGCGCGCTCGGCGGCCTTGCGCGCGGGCGAGGTCGAGCATCCGCTCGGAGAAGTCGGAGCCGATCACGCTGCCCTCGGGGCCGACGCGGCGGGCGAGCTCGAGCGCGAGGTCGCCGGTGCCGCAGCAGGCGTCGAGCGCGGCGTCGCCGCGGTCGAGCTCGGCGCGGTCGGCGGCGCGCTCGCGCCAGCGATGGTGCAGGCCGGCGGTCATCGCCGTGTTCATCAGGTCGTAGACGCCGGCGATGCGGTCGAACATCCCCCGGACCTGGCCGGCGAACGCCTGCTGCTCGCCGGCGCTCGTGGTCGGCGCGCTCATCTCAGACCGCCGCGGCCGCGAGCCGCGGCCGCAGTCTCACTGCAGCGAGGCGAGGAACTCGACCAGGGCGTCGAACTTCTCCGGCGGCAGGCTCGAGTACTCGGGCATGATCCCGGAGGGGTTGGTCAGGGTGCGCTCGATCGCCGCGCGGGCAGCTTCGAGCCGATCTCGGTCAGCTCCGGGCCGGGGCCGTCGTTGCCGTTCTCGCCGAACTTGTGGCAGGCGAGGCAGCCCGACTGCGCCGCCACCTGCTTGCCGAGCTCGAACTGCGGCGGGACCTCGAGCTCGATCTCGGTCGGCGAGCCGGCGGAGGCGCCGAGGAAGGTGAGGAACGCCATCGAGATGATCGTCAGGATCCCGGCCGCGGTCGCCACCGGGCGCCGCCACGGCAGCCGCTCGGGGTTGCGGTCGTAGAACGGCAGCAACAGCAGCAGGACCATGCAGATCGTCGGGATGCCGATCGTCGCGATCGGGACCAGCTCCGGCGGCTTGATCACGCGCAGGAGCTCGAAGAGGAAGAAGAAGTACCACTCCGGCCGCGGGACGTAGGTGGTCGTCGTCGGGTCGGCCTTCGGGCCCTGCTCGGCGCCGAGCACCAGCGACATGACGATGATCACGATCGCGACGATCAGCAACATCGCCGAGTCCTTGAACACCGCGTAGGGGAAGAAGGGCTTGCCCTTCTTCTTCAGCACCTCGTACTCGCGGAGGTACTCCTCCTTCTGCGCGTTGTCCATCGCTCAGACGTCCTCCTCGCGCAGCGACTTCGGCTTCGAGTCGGCGCGCATCCACGGCGGCGCGGTGGTCCCGAGCTTCACCACGAGGTACAGGTGGGCGCAGATCAGGGCGATGATCAGGCCCGGGACGAGCAGCATGTGGACGGCGTAGAAGCGCGGCAGGGTCGTCGCCGCGAACTCGGAGCCGGCGCGCAGGAAGTCGGCCAGATAGGGGCCGACCACCGGCCCCGAGGCGGTGATGTTCATCGCCACGATCGTCGCCCAGTAGGAGCGCTGGTCGAACGGCAGCAGGTAGCCGGTCAGCCCCATGACCAGGGTCAGGATCAGCAGCACGACCCCGATCACCCAGTTGAGCTCGCGCGGGTACTTGTAGGCGCCGAAGAAGAAGGTCCTGCCCATGTGCAGGAAGATCAGGATGATCATCACCGTCGCGCCCCACTTGTGCATCCCGCGCACGAACTCGCCGAGGAAGACGTCGTTGGTGAGGTGGGTGATCGAGTCGTAGGCCTCGGTCGAGGAGGGCACGTAGTAGAACGCGAGGAAGACGCCGGTCAGGGCCTGCATCGCGAACGCGAACAGCGTCGCGGAGCCGAGCGTGTAGAACCAGTTCGTCCCCTTCGGGACCTTGCGCAGCAGCAGCCCGGTGAGGAACGGGCTCGCGCCGGTGCGCTCGTCGACCCAGCCGACGACGTCGATCCCGGCGTCCTTGGCCTTCTCGACCGCGGGCGAGCCGCCGTCGCCGTCGGCACCGGCCCCGTTGCGGCGGGCGCCGTTGGTGCGCTCGCCCGGCTTCTGGGGCTTGCGGAGGATCGACGGGACGGGAAGCTTCGGCATCGTCGGGCTCAGCTCGGCGGCGCGGCCGTGGTCGGTCGGGGCGGGTAGAGGTACTCCCAGATCCCGCCGGTGAACTCACCGGGGTCGCGGGCGCGGACCGGCTCCAGGTCGCCGGTGACGCTGTAGCGCGGCCCGACCTCGAGCGTGTCGCCGACGACGCGGGTCTGGAAGCGGTCGAGCGGGCGCACCGGCGGACCGCCGATCACCTTGCCCTCGAAGTCGTAGACGCCGCCGTGGCAGGGGCAGATGAAGTTGCCCGCCGCCTGGACGAAGCGCACCGGGCAGCCGAGGTGGGCGCAGCGGGTCGAGATCGCGATGAACTCCTCGGGATTCTCGTCGAGCGTCGCGCTGCCGCGGCGGATGTAGACGGTCGTCTTGCCGGAGTCGCCGACCCCGTCGACGATCGTGATCACCGCCTGGCGATAGGTGTCGTCGGGGAAGTCGCCGACCGCGCCGACGCCCTCCCAGGTCTCCTCGGGCGAGTCGAAGATCGGCGCCAGCGCGAAGCCGATCGTCGGCAGCGCGACGGCCGTGACCGCGAGCGCGCCGAAGGCCTGGCCGCTGATCGCGAACGCGGCCCGGCGGGTCATCGTCTCGCCCTCGAAGTAGCCCGCGGGCTTGGGCTTCTCGGGGGTCGCGCCCCGTTTCTTGTCCGCCGGCTCTGCCAAGTCAGGAAGGAAGGTCGGCCACGAAGTCTATTGCGTCGGCGGCCTCGCCAAGCTCGTCGCCGAGGCCCGCGGAGGCGGCGCTCGCCCGGGCGGCGGCAGCGAGCTGGTCCGGCGCCTCCGGCGCCCGATCGCGAAGCGCTGCCTTGGCGGCCTGGTGCTCGGCGGAGGGGCCGGCCGCGATCGCGGTCACCGAGGCGAGCCAGAGCGCGTTCGCCGCCGCCGCGGGGTCGCCGTCGCCGTCGTGGACACCGGCCGCGAGCGTGATCAGGTCGGAGAGCTCGCGCACCGCCTCGAGGTCGCCGAGGCGGCCGAGTCGCTCGAGCCCGAGCGCGTAGAGGTAGTCGCCGGCGAGCAGGGCGAGGTCGCGATCGGAGCCCTCGACGATCCGCGGGCTGCCGTAGTGCAGCAGGTAGCCCTCGCGCACCGACTCGACCACGAGCGCGTACTCACGCGGGGCGGCGGCCGCGCGCGGCCCGGCGGCCGCGAGACGCCCGAGCGCCGGGCGCTGCGCGCCGGGCTCGCGAACATGGGCGGAGATCACCGAGTGCTCGTCGCGAAGCTGGGTCGCGAGCAGCTCGAGGACCGATTCGGGGGCCGGCATCGCCGGCCAGCTTAGAGAGCGCCGGCGCTCAGCCCGGGCCGCTGTTGGAGGAGTCGTCGTCGCCGGAGCCGGGGCCGGAGCTGTCGTCGTCGCCGGCCTCGATCCCGCCGCTGCACTCGGGGTCGTCGGCGTGCTCGGCCTCGTCGCAGTTGCCGGAGACGTCCTCGCCGGTCTCGGTCGTGGTCGAGGTGCTCGTCGACCCGGTCGAGGTCGAGGTCGTCGACGTGGTCGAGGTCGAAGTGGTCGTGGGCTGGCTCGTCGTCGACGACGAGGTCGCGGCCGCCGGTTCGGTGCTCTCGGGCTCGTCGTCGTCACCGCAGGCCGCGAGCGCACCGCTGCCCGCGCCGAGGGCCAGCGCCACGAGCGCAATCGTCAGCTTCGCCTTCATCTCTTCACCTCGTCAGAATCGGATCCGTCTGCTGGAACACGGGCGCGGCCCGGAGATCACGGCCCGAGCACCGCCTCGAACGCCTCCGCCGCCGCCTCGCAGGTGTGCACGATCGCGGCCTCGTCGTGGGCGAGCGAGACGAACCAGGCCTCGAACTGCGACGGCGGCGGGTAGATGCCGCGCTCGAGCAGCTCGCGGCAGAAGGCCCCGTAGGCCTCGAGGTCGCAGGCCTGCGCGGCGGCGAAGTCGCGCGGCGCCTCGGCGGCGAAGAACGGGGTCACCAGGCCCGGGACCGCGGCGACGGCGACCGGGCGATCGCCGGCCGCCTCGCGCAGCCCGCTCGCGAGCAGGTCGGTGAGCTCCCCGAGGCGCGCGTAGGCGCCGGCGTCGAGGCGGGCGAGGGTGGCGAGGCCGGCGGCGACCGCGAGCGGGTTGCCTGAGAGCGTGCCCGCCTGATAGACGTCGCCGGCCGGGGCGACGCGCTCCATCAGCGCCCGGCGCCCGCCGTAGGCGGCGGCGGGCAGGCCGCCGCCGAGGACCTTGCCGAGCACGGTCAGGTCGGCGTCGACGCCGTAGCGCTCCTGGGCGCCGCCGCGGGCGACCCGGAAGCCGCTGATCACCTCGTCGAAGACGAGCACCGCCCCGTGCGCGTCGGCGAGCTCGCGCAGGTGCTCGAGGAAGCCCTCGGCCGGCGGCACCAGGCCCATGTTCGCGGGAATCGGCTCGGCGAGCAGCGCCGCGACCTCGTGCTCGCGCAGCGCCGCCTCGACCGCGTCCGGGTCGTTCCAGGCGACGACGACCGTCGCCGCCGCCTGCGCTGCCGGCACCCCCGGGCTCGCCGGGATCCCGTGCGTTGCGAGCCCGGAGCCCGCCTCGGCGAGCAGGCCGTCGACGTGGCCGTGGTAGGCGCCCGCGAACTTGACCAGGGTCTCGCGCCCGGTGACCGCCCGCGCGAGCCGCACCGCGCTCATCGTCGCCTCGGTCCCGGAGTTGACCATCCGCATCATCTCGACCGATCGGAAGCGGTCGCGGACCTCGCTCGCGAGCTCGACCTCGCCCTCGGTCGGCGCCCCGTAGCTGGTCCCCCGCTCGGCGGCCTCGGCGACCGCGGCGACCACGTCCGGCTCCGCGTGGCCGCAGATCAAGGGGCCCCAGGAGCAGACCCAGTCGATGTAGCGGTTGCCGTCGACGTCGATCAGCTCGAAGCCCTCGCCGCGCTCGACGAAGACCGGATACTCGCGCCCGATCGAGCGCATCGCGCGAACCGGGGAGTTGACGCCGCCCGGAAGCAGGCCGACGGCGCGGGCGTAGAGGACTTCGGAGGCGCGCGTGTCCAATATCAGCGGGAGTACTCGGCTTCCCACTGCGCGTAGTCCGGGGTGAAGTAATGCAGCCGGATCTTCTTGAACTCGGTCGACGAGTAGAGCGTCGCGCGGTCGGGGCCGTGCAGGTCGTGCTCGGCGGCGATCGAGTCGAGGATCGCGTCGCACTCGTCCTTCGAACGCCCGTGGGCCATCGTGAACACCGAGTAGGGCCAGTCGGCGTAGGTCGGGCGCTGGTAGCAGTGCGAGATCCCGCGCACCGCGGACATTCGCGCCCCGACCTCGACGATGCGCTCGTCGGGGACCCGCCAGACGCCCATCCCGTTGGCCGAGAAGCCGGCGCGGCGGTGGTAGAGGATCGCCGCGACCCGGCGCAGGATCTTGCGCTCGACCATCCCCGCGAGGTGGGCGAGCAGCTCCTCGGTGCCGATCCCGAGGGCGGCCGCGGCGTCGTCGTAGGGACGCTCGACCACCGCCATCGGTCCCTGGAGCGCGCGGATCACAGCGACGTCGAGGTCGTCGTAGGGCTGCGCCTCGAGCTCGCGCGGGGTCACCGCCTCGGCGGCCGAGGCGAGCGCCTCGGTGCCCTTCTCCATCTCCAGGTTCATGTTGATCTTGAACAGCTTCAGGGTCGGGAGCTGGCGGATCGACTCGGCCCCGGTGAGGCGCTGGAGCACGTCGAGCGTGCCCTGGAGCCCGAGCTCGGAGTCGGGCGGGGTCGCGATCGTGAACCAGAGGTTGAACTCGTGCGTGCGCAGGTAGTTGTGCGAGACGCCCGGGTGCGAGTTGATCAGCTTCGCCGCCCGGTGCGGGTGCTCGGCGTCGACCTTCGCCGCGACCAGCATCGACTCGTAACCGAGCGCGCGGGTGTCGAAGATCGGCGTGATCTCGCGGATGATCCGCTCGTCGACGAGCCGGCGGGTGCGGGCGAGCAGCTCGTCGAGCTCGAGCTCCGCCTCGCCGGCGAGCGCCGCGTACGGCCGCGGCGAGAGCGGGAACCGCGACTGGAGCAGGTTCATCAGCCGCTTGTCGGTCTCGTCGAGCGCGATCGCCGCGCCGTCGCGGCGCGAGCGCACCTTCGGCTGCGGTGCCTTTGCATCAGGCGCCTCAACGACGGCGCGGTTCGGCTTCGCTTCGCTCCGCCTCACTGCCCCAGCCAAGCCGCCGCCTCCTTCGCGTAGTAGGTGAAGATCACGTCGGCGCCGGCGCGGCGGATCGCGGTCAGCGCCTCGAGCGCCGCAGCGCGCTCGTCGATCCAGCCGTTGGCCGCCGCCGCCTTGATCATCGAGTACTCGCCCGAGACCTGATAGGCGGCGATCGGCGCGTCGACGTCGTCGCGCACCGCGCGGATCACGTCGAGGTAGGGCAGCGCCGGCTTCACCATCACCATGTCGGCCCCCTCCTCGAGGTCGAGCCGCGCCTCGACCAGCGCCTCGCGCGCGTTCGCCGGGTCCATCTGATAGCCGCGGCGGTCGCCGAACTCCGGCGCCGACTCGGCCGCCTCGCGAAACGGGCCGTAGAAGGCGGAGGCGTACTTCGCCGAGTAGGCGACGATCGGCGTCTCGGGGTGCCCTTCCTCGTCGAGCTGGTGGCGGATCGACGCGACCCGGCCGTCCATCATGTCCGAGGGCGCGACCGCGTCGGCGCCGGCGTCCGCGTGCGAGATCGCCGTCTTCGCCAGCAGCTCGACCGTGATGTCGTTGTCGACCTCGCCGTCGCGGACGAAGCCGCAGTGGCCGTGCGACGTGTACTCGCAGAGGCAGACGTCGGTGATCACGGTCAGCTCCGGATGTGCCTCCTTCAGCGCCCGGACCGCGAGCTGGACGACGCCCTCGTCGTCATAGGCGCCCGAGCCGGTCTCGTCCTTGGCCGACGGGATCCCGAACAGGACCACCGCCTCGACCCCGATCGCCTGCAGCTCCGATGCCTCGCCGACGAGCTCGGAGATCGAGAAGCGCTCGATTCCGGGCATCGACTCGACCGGCTCGCGGACGCTCTCGCCGGAGACGACGAACAGGGGCTGGACCAGGTGCCGCGGCGAGAGCTCCGTCTCGCGCACCAGGTCGCGGAGGGCCTTCGTCCGCCGCAGGCGCCGCAGGCGCGTCGCGGGGAAGCTCATCGACCTGATTCTAGGGCCGCGAGTCGCCCCCGGGCCGGCGCGCGGCGAAGGCGCCGCCTGGCGGCGGCGCCCCCGTCGCGGCTTGCGTCAGTGGGTCGCGAGCGACCCGAGCGCCTTCAGCGCCTTGGCGCTGTCGCCGTGGAACTCCCCCCGAATCACCTTGCCGTCGCGGAACTCCATCAGGTGCAGGAACGGGGCCTCGAAGCTCCCGGCCTCCCCCGTCGCGCTCTGGGTCCCGGTGACGACGACCGCGTCGTCGCAATCGAGGAACCGGTCCGGATCGACCTTGAACGCGGACCAGTAGTCGCCGATCCGGGCGAAGTTCGCGAGGATCTCGTCGCGGCCCCTCGTCACTCCGCCGAGCGGCAGCTCGTCGGAGGTCACCCACTCGGCATCCTCCGCGAACCCCTCGCTGAGTCGCTCCATGTCGCCGGCGCTGAACGCCTCGTACGCAGCGCGGGCCTCGTCGACGTTCGACATCTGGACTCCTTCCGTTCGAATCCTGCCTTGCCTCGACCCTACACCCGGGTCGCGGGGACGCAAGGCGGGTGGCGGGCTCAGCCCTCGAGGCCCTCGGCGGCGGGCATCGTCGCGCTCAACAGCGGTGAGGGCTCGTCGCCGTCCTGGTCGCAGACGAAGACGAACTCGATCACGCCGGTGTCGATCGCGGCATGCACGCCCTCGACCTTCCAGCGGCGGTCGATCGTCCGCAGGCGCCGGACCGTGCCCTCGGATTCGATCGTGCCGACGACCGAGCCGCGGATCGCGCCGTCGTCGGCGGAGTCGCTGGAGACCTCGGCCGAGGCGGTGAAGACGATCGTCTCCGAGTCGAGCGCGGTCGCGTCGCTGAAGCACAGCGGCGTGCCGTCGAGCTCGCCGAGCTCATAGGTGCGCACGGCCTCGAGCTCGGACGGGTCGAGCTTGCGGTCGCCACCGAGCGAGCCCATGACCTCGTCGAGGGCGAGCTCGGCGACCACGTTGCGGCCGTCGCCATCGGCGGCGTTGCCGCGGTGAAAGAGCCAGAATCGCTCGCCCAGGACCGCCGCGCCCTCGATGTTGAGCTCGTCGATCTCGCCGCGCAGACGCTCATAGAGCGGCGCCAGGTCGATCTCGAGCGGCTCGCCCTCGAGCGCGCCGTCGGCGGCCAGCGCCCAGAAGAAGCCACGATCGCGGGTCCGTCGCGAGCCCGAGCCGAGCCCGAGCAGGGCTCCATAGGCCTGGCCAGTGAACGGCGGCAGCGAGGTCAGCGCCTCGATGTCGGGCTTGTCGGCATCCGGGTCGTCCGGGTTGCCGGGCAGCTCACCGCCGAGCGCCCGGCGCATCCGGCCGGGGTCCGGCGTCGTCAGCGAGAAGACCCCGAGGTCGAGCTCGTCGTCGCCGATCACGTAAACGAAGTCGCCGCGGCGAGCGACCGCCGACGCCGCCGAGATGTAGGGCGAGCGCCGGTCGCCCTCCGCGCGCTCGACGTCGAGGTCGCGCAGGTGGCGCAGCTCGAGCGGGGGCAGGTCCTCGGGGGTCGCGCGCTTGCGGTCCATGGCCCGAGGCTACCCCGGGGCGATCGGCTCCAACCGCGGGCCGGGGCGCTCAGGCGAAGCGGCGCAGGGCGAGGCGCGCGAGCAGCGCGTAGGCGACGACGATCGCCGCGCAGTGGCCGATCGCCGCCGCGAGGTCGGGGCCGGCGTCGGTGAGGCCGCCCTCGATCGCGTTCAGCGCCGGCTCGAACGGAAACAGGGCGCGGACGACCTCGAGCAGGTCATAGACGCCGCCGCTCACGGTCCCGGACGGGACCAGCGAGAGGAACGCGACCGGCAGCGAGATCATGAACGCGAGCAGCGAGCTCGCCCGGACCTCGCGCGCCGAGCTCCCGATCGCGGCGCCGAAGGCGGCGAACGCCGCCCCGCCGGCGACGATCGCGGCGACGATCGCCGGCGCCCGTTCCCACTCGATCGAGACCAGCGCCGTGAGCGCGGCGAGCAGCAGCAGCGTCACCGCGAGCGAGGCGGCGATCCCGAGCACGAGCTTCTCGACCAGGAGGCCGGTCTTGCCGACCAGGCCCCTGGTGATCCGGGAGAACGCGTTCTCCTCGCGCTCGAGCGCGAGCGAGCCGGCGACCAGGAGCACGGTGACGAACATCAGGGTCACGGTCGCGGCGACCGCGATCGCGAACGTGTCGAGCTCCGAGCTGTCGCCCGCGACGACGGTCTTCGAGACCTCGATCGGCTCCGCCACGGCCCCCAGCAGCGGCAGCGCGAAGCCGAGATTCTCGCGCGCGAGCCGGGCGAACTCGGTCACTTGGTCGAGCGCTTCGCGGGCGCTGCCCTCGGGCAGCTGGGCGCGGACAGCGCCGAGGATCTCACCGCTTCGCTGGAGCCCGAGGACGTCGAACTCGCCGACCAGCGGCAGCTCGAAGCTCGCCGCCCTCGATCAGCAGGTCGAGGTAGGTCGCCGCCTCGTCGGAGATCCGCTGCGAGAGGATCAGGTTGGCCTCGGTGATCAGCGCCTGGATCCGGTCGTCGACGAGGCTCGCCTTGACCGGGTCGTCCTCGTTGACCAGCACCTCGACCGTCGGCTGCTGCGGGTTGAGGCTGGCGAGCGACTCGAGCTCGTCGAGCAGGTCCTCGGGCAGGATCAGGGCGGCGATCACGTCTCCTTCGGAGACCCTCTGCTCGGCCTCCTCGCGCGAGGAGACGTCGACGCACTCGACCCGCGAGCAGAGCTCGTCGCGCGCGAGGTCGCGGTCGATGCCCTCCTCCTCGCCGCCGATCTGGAAGCTCTCGGTGTCGGGGATCTCGTTGTAGAAGGCGACCCTGGGCTTCGAGCCCTCGCCCGAGAGCGCGAACCCGATCAGCACCCCGAGCACCACCGGGTAGGCGATCAGCAGCCCGACCACGAGCGGCGAGCGGCGCAGGATCTGGAGGTCCTTGAGCAGCAGCCAGCGCATCGCCCGCCTCAGTGGCCCCGCTCGCGCAAAAACGCGACGAAGGCGGACTCGAAGTCGCGCTCGCCGCCGACCGCGGCGTGGAGCTCGTCCGAGGTGCCGTCGAAGACCGGCTCGCCGTCGGCGAGCACCAGCAGGCGACTGCCGTAGCGCTCCGCCTCGTGCAGGTGATGGGTGGTGTAGATCACCGTCGTCCCGGAGCCCGCGAGCCCGAGGACGAACTCCCACAGGCGCTCGCGCTGGCGCGGGTCGAGCCCGGTCGAGGGCTCGTCGAGCAGCAGCACCGCCGGCTCGGCGAGCAGCCCGATCGCGATGTTGACGCGCTGCTGGTTGCCGCCCGAGAGCGTCGACACCTGGTCGTCGCGGCGCTCGCCGAGCGCCGTCTGGTCGAGCATCCGCTCGACCGCCGCGTCGACGTCCGAAACGCGCTCGAGGCGCGCGAACAGGCGCAGGTTCTCGGCCACCGTGAGCCGCCGGTAGAGCGCGCCCTGCTGTGGCACCCAGCCGATCCGACCCGGGACGGAGAAGGTCCCCGAGTCGGGCTCGCGGATCCCGGCGAGGATCGAGAGCAGGGTCGTCTTGCCGGCGCCGTTGGGGCCGATCACCGCGAGCAGCTCGCCGCCCGCGGCGCTGAACGAGACCCCGCGCAGGGCCGTCCGCGCGCCGAAGCTCTTCGCCAGCTCGCGCGCCTCGATCGCCGTCCCGCCGCCCGGCGCCGCGGCTGCTCCGTTCCCGCTCACCGCCGGAACGCTAACGCCCGGCGGCGGATCGCCATTACGCTGGGCGGCGGATGAAGGTCCTGTTCATCGGCGACGTCGTCGGCAAGCCGGGGCGCGCCGGGCTCGCGCGGACGATGCCGAGCCTGCGCGAGCGCCACGCTCCCGACCTGGTGATCGTCAACGGCGAGAACTCGGCCGGCGGGCTCGGGATCACCGAGAAGACCGCGGCCGACCTGTTCGCGACCGGCGCCGACGTGATCACGCTCGGCAACCACGCCTTCCGCCACCGCGAGGTCTTCGACTACCTCGAGCGCTCCGATCGGGTGATCCGCCCGGCGAACTTCATGACCGGCAACCCCGGGCGCGGGCACACGGTGGTCGAGGCGGGCGGCATTCGCCTCGCCGTGGTCAACCTGATCGGGACGCTCGGGCTGCGCGCCGCCCGCTCGCCGTTCAGCGAAGCGGACTCGCTGCTCGACCGGCTCGAGCGCGAGGCCGACGCCGTGTTCGTCGACTTCCACGCCGAGGTGACCTCGGAGAAGGTGGCGATGGGCTGGCATCTCGACGGCCGTGCCGCGGCGGTCGTCGGCACCCACACCCACGTCCCGACCGCCGACGCCCGGGTGCTGCCGAAGGGCACCGCCTACATCTCCGACGTCGGCATGACCGCCTCGCGCGCGAGCGTGCTCGGAGTGCGCTGGGAGCAGGCGGTGGAGGGCTTTCGGACCCAGATGTCGGTCCGCTTCACCACCGCCGAGGACGACGTCTGGGTGAACGCGGTCGTGATCGAGATCGGCGAGGACGGGCTCGCGCGCTCGATCGAACAGGTGCTCGAGCCGGCGCCGGACTGACCCGGCGCCGGCTCGGCGGGCACTGGCTACGGACCGGTCGGAGCCTCGTCGGTTCCGGCCGGATCGGCCTCGGGCTCGTCGGCGCCGAGCTCGTCGTCGGACGCCTCCTCGACACCCTCCGAATCGGCGTCGTCGCCGACCGGGTCCTCGCGCTGGGCCTCGTGCTCGTTCGGATCGGTCTCCATCGCTTCCTCCTCGGTTGGGAGTGACCTGGCCCGGTCCTACCCGCCGGAGCGCGCGCGAAGCGGGGACGCGGTCGCGAGCGCGATCAGCAGCGCCGGCAGGAACCAGGGGATGTAGAGGTAGAACCAGTGGTCGGCGGTGAGCTCGACCGCGATCACGACCGCCGCGGCGAGCGCGGCGACCTGCGCGATCGTCCGCCGGCGGGGCACGAACGCAAGCGCCGCGGCGAGCGCCGCGGAGGCGACCAGGGCGACCCGCTGCAGCCACTCGACCCCCCCGACCTGCCCCCAGATGCTGAACGGCGACTCGCGGTCGAGCTGGCTGGCGACGGTCCGCTCCCAGAACACGCCCAGCCCCGGGTCGATCGCCGGGTGGGCCAGCATCAGGGCGGCGACGGCGACGAACGCGACCGCGAAGCCGGCGAGCGGTCGCAGCCAGCCGAGGCCGCTGCGTTCGCGCTCGGACCAGCGCTCGAGCAGCCCGCGCTCGCCGGTGGCGTAGAGCGGCGCCAGCGCCAGGGGCGCGAACTTCGCCGCCGTCGCCAGCGCGAGCAGGCCGCCGCGGGCCAGCGGGCGCGCGAACAGCGCCAGCGACCAGGCGAGCAGGGCCGCGACCAGGGCGTCGTTGGAGTTCGACTGCAGCGCGAACGCGGTGTAGGGGTAGGCGACCCAGGCGAACGCGAGCAGCGCCCCGAGCGCGCGACCGGCGGCGCCGCGGCGCAGCCGCAGCCCGGCGACGAAGAGGCCGGCGACGGTGAGCAGGTCGAAGCCGATCGCCGCCGCGTGCGACGCCGGGAGCTGGTCCCATTCGCCGCTCCAGGGCAGCGCGAGCTCGAACGGCACGTAGGCGTAGTAGTTGGCCGGGCCGTAGGTGTCGCCGAAGCGGTTGTCCTCGGGAAAGCTGGACTCGCCGTAGACCGGCTCGCCGGAGGTGATCCGGTCGGCCCCGACGGCGCCGGCGTAGCCGACGTCGATGACTCCGGAGTCGACGACGTTGATCGTCGCCCGGAAGCCGATCAAGGAGACGGCGGCGATCGCGAGCCAGAGCGCGGGCGCGCTCGGTCGCAGGCCGGCGCCGCCGCGGAAGCCGAGCCAGAGCATGCGCGCGAGCAGGTACACCAGCACCGGATAGACGAGCGGGACCGAGACCCCGATCTCCCCCCGGTTGAAGAACACGTGCGAGGCGCCGAAGGCGAGCAGGACGAGCAGGTCGAGATGCGCGATCCGCCACGGACGGCGCCAGTCGAGCAGCCCGACGAGGAAGATCGCGCAGAGCGGGATCCAGACCCAGGGCGCGTTGAGCACGTGGCCGAACTGGCGCTCGTAGCCGCGCGCCATCGGCCACGCGACCTGGTCGCCATCCCACGCCTCGCGCACGGCGCCGCTGCGCCCGTCGACGATCACCTGTGCGAGCTCGGCCCCGTCGCGCTTGAAGCCGACCTGCCAGCCGATCCCCTCCTCGATCTCGATCGCGGTCTCGAGGCCCGCGCCCTGCGCCTCGACCTCCGGCTCGCCGGCCGCGATCCGGTAGGCCTCGCGAGCGCCGACCGAATAGTCCTGGGGCGCGGCGGGGAACGAGACCGGCGGCGCCGGGTCGGCGTCCGCCGCGCTCGCGGTCGCCGGAACGCAGAGGGCGAGGGCCGCGAGCGCTAGCGCGAGCGCTCGTCGAACGTCCACAGCTTGTTGCCGATGAAGTTGACCGGCATCGTCAGCGCGACCGCGATCGCCTGCGCCGGCAGCTCCGCGAGCTCGGCGGCCGAGACCAACAGCTCGAGCAGGGCGAGGTTGAACCCGAGGCCGACGACGCTGACGGTGAGGAAGCGCGCCGCCTGGAAGCCGGCGTGACCGTGGCCGGCGGCGAAGGTCCAGTGGCGGTTCCAGGCGAAGTTGTTGGAGACCGCGACGCAGAAGGCGCCGACCGCGGCCGCGAGGTGGTGCAGCCCGGCGAGCTCGGTGAGGATCGCGAAGACGAGCAGGTTGACGACGTAGCCGGAGGCGCCGACGAGGCCGAACTTGACCAGCTGGACCCAGTTCGCCGGCCGGCGGGCGCCGAGGTGAATCCGGCGCCAGAGGCGCGGCGGGCGCTCGTCCGTCGCCTGCTCGGCGCCGCTCACCGGGCGCCCTCAGCGGCCGCGACCGGCTCCGGCGCACTCGCCGGGCCGAGCCCGAAGTGCTCGAGCACGAGCTCGGCGACGTCGCAAAGCGCCCATTGCTCGCGCCGATCCTCGATCCCCGGCGTGAGGCCGCAGAGGAGCAGCGGGGCGAGCGAGTCCCCGGCGCCGAGGGAGCCGTGGCTGCCCCCGGGACAGTGGGTGACGCCGCCCCAGTCGACGACCTCGAAGCCCTCGCCGGCCGAGATCATCAGGTCGGCGACGTGCGGCGCGCGGTGGGCGGCCCAGAGCCTGGAGAGAGCGTCGGGGTAGCGCTCGGAGTGCAAGCGGCCGTCGACGCGCTCGGCGTCGAGCACCCCAAGGTCGCCGTCGAGGTCCCAGCCGCGCCCGCGGCGGTCTTGCACCTGGTTCCCGGGGGCGAATCGCAGCTGGGCGCCATCGCGCTCGACCGCGACCTCGAGCTCGCCGGGCTGCTCGCCGCCGGCGCGGTCGAGCGGCTCGCCGTCGGCTCTCGCTACCCAGCTGAACAGGTCGACGCCCTCGAGCTCGGCGAGCCGGCTGCGGACGGCGGCGTGGGCGCGGGCGCCGCGGCGTCCTTCGGCGAGCACGTAGACCCCTGCGGCGCGAGCGATCGGGCTGACCGCGAGCTCGGCCCCGTCGAGGCCGGCGTTCGGCTGCAGCACGCGCCAGTCCGCGGCGAGCGCGCCCGCGAGGTCGAGCTCTCGTTCGACCCGGGTCTGGGCGTGGTCGGCGACCAGGATGACCGCGTTGCGCTCGAGGAACTCGTCCAGGCCCCCGGCGGCGTCGGCGAGGTCGGCAAAGGCGGCGTCGGCGCGGGCGATCGACTCGAGCTGCGCCTCGGGCCCGAACTTGTGCGAGTGGTGGTCGTTGTCGGGAAGCGAGAAGAGCAGGAAGTCGTAGAGGTCCTCTGCGACCAGATCGCGCCCGACGCAGGCCGAGTACTCGTCGCGGGTCCCGGGACGGGCGAGGGTCGGCTTGCAGGCGACCGTCCGGCTCGAGTAGAGCTCGCCGTAGAAGAGCTCGTCGGGCCCCCAGGTCGCGTGGCGAAAGCTCGCCGCGAGCGCGACGCGGCGCAGCAGGCCCTCGAGCCCGAGCTCGTGACGAGTGCGCCCGCGATAGATCAAAAACGGGGTGCAGGCGGAGCGCACGCCGGCGTCGCCGAGGCGCTCGAACAACGTCTCCACCTCGTGCGAGAGGTGGGACATGTTCATGTTGTAGACGATGTCGTAGAGGCTCTTGAAGAGGCCGAAGGCACGCGTGGCCTCGAACGAGCTCCCGTACTCGACGTAGCGACCCTCGGCGCGGTGAAACGAGTTGCTGCCGCAGATCCAGTGACCGTCGGGACGGGTCCCGGTGACGATCTCCGAGGAGCAGACCGGCGTCACCGAGGGATAGGAGGCGACGCAGTCGCCGATCAGCGAGCCACGGTCGAGCAGCTCGGCGAAGGTCGGCGCGGCGCCGCCGCGCGCCGCCTCGCAGAGCATGTCGGTGCGCAGGGAGTCGACGACGCAGAGGACGAGCTTGCGCTGGGTCACCGAAGCGACCTGAGGCCCTCGTACTTGCGCGCCGCGCGGCGGCGCTGCCCGGCGAAGAGCCAGAGCAGGCCGGCGAAGGCGAGGATCGAGATCGGGGGCAGCAGGACCGAGAGGCCGGCGAGCGCGAGCGCGGCGAGGGCGATCATCGCGGCGATGAAGCCGCCGCCCTCGGCGCGCGCCGCGGCGCCCTCGGTGAAGTCGCGGACGACGACGAAGGCGAGGCCCGCCAGCGCCGCCCCGAGCGGCCAGCCGGGCCACGCCGGGTGATCCTCGGAGGAGAGCGAGATCCCGAACAGCGCCGCGCCGGCGACGACCGCGACCAGGGCGAGCAGGTTGCCGAGCGTGCCCCGGCGGCCGAGGGCGCCGCCGAGGGCCCCCGTGGCGAGGGCGAGCCCCGCCCCCTGGCAGGCTGCGAGGAAGAAGTCCATCGCCGCAGCAGGGTACCTGCACCGTTCCCGGCGCGATCCCCGTTGCGCGCCGGCTTCGATCCGGCCAGACTGGGTTCGATGCGGGCAGGGAAGTCGATCGTTGCGGCCGCGTTCGCGCTCTCGCTCGCCGGTGGCGCGGTGCTCGCGGGGGCCGGTGCGGCGGCGGTCGAACCCGCCGCGTTGGTCTACGAGTCGTCGGGGCGGATCGTGGTCAGCGACGCGAGCGGCGCCGAGGCGCGCCAGGTCACCGGAGCGGCCGAGCGGCGCTTCGGTGGCGACCTCGCGCCCGACCTCGCACCCGGAGGCGAGACGATCGCGTTCGTGCGCTTCCACCGCGGCGGCGGGCGGGGCGCGCTGCGGTTGTTCACGATCGCGGCCGAGGGCGGCGAGGCGAAGCCGCTGACGCCGAGGATCGGGGCGGATGTCGGCGACCCCGCCTGGTCGTCCGACGGCGAACGGGTCGCGTTCGCGCGCGAGCCGGCGGCCGGCGCCGAGGCCGTCGCCGAGATCGCCACGATTGCGGCCGACGGAACCGACCTGCGCTCCGTCGTCAGCGAGCGCCTGACGCCCGCGAACCAGGTCACGCTCGCCGACCCTGCCTGGGCCCCCGACGGGGAGCGGATCGCCTACACCCGGTTTCGCTTCACCGCCGCCGCCGCGGAGCCACGCGCCTCGATCCGCGTCGTCGACGCGGACACGGGCGAGGACCGCCTGCTCGTCGACGACGCCTCGGCGCCCACGTGGTCGCCCGACGGAGAGCGGATCGCCTTCGTCACCGCCCGCGATCGAAACGGCCGGCGCTGCTTCGCCGACGGCTGCGTGTTCGCGACCGAGCTCTACCTCAGCGACGCCGACGGCACCGACCCGGTGCGGCTCACCGACGGGCGCGGGTTCGAGGCCGACCCGGACTGGTCGGGCGACGGCGCGCGGATCGCCTACTCCAGCGACCGAAACTCCCCCGACCTCGCCGGGCCGGAGATCTACTCGATCGCCCTCGACGGGAGCTGCCTGACCTGGCTCACGAACGGGACCGCGGCGAACGGGGACCCGGCCTGGCAGCCGGACCCGGGCACGGTCAGCGCCCCCGCGTCCTGCGGCGACGACGGGCGGCCGTTTCGATTCGAGACCCCGCTCACCCGGCTCGAGCGCGAGCGGGGCTTCGCCCCCCTTTGGCTCGGCGGGGAGGCCGGCGCCCGCGCTCTCGCCCGGCCCGCCGCCTTCGCCCGCTCCCTGCTGCTCCCCTACAGCGAGTGCTCCGCCTTCGACCCGGCCGCCTGCGGCCCGCCGGTGTTCGTCTCCCAGACCCCGGCCTGCTCGCCGTTCGCCGAGCTCGACCTCGGGGCATCACGACTTCGGTTCGCGGTGCGCCGGGGCGCGGTCGTCGTCTCCCGCCGGGGCACCACGGCGGTGCTCAGCGGGGGCGCGGTCGTCTCGCTGGGCGAGTTCGGGCGCCTCAGCCGGGCCCGGGCGCTGGAGCTGATCGACGCGCTGCGCCGGTTCGGGAGCCCGCCGGGAGGGGGCCTCCCGCCCTCGCGAGTTCCCGCCGTGGCGCTCGAGCTCGCGCGCGACGCGCGGCGGCTCGCCGGGCACGGGCGCGGGCCGGCCGCGATCGCGAGACGGCTCGAGGTCTCGCGGCGGCGGGCGCGCAACGCGCTGCGCCTCGCGGCGGCGGTCGCCGACGCGAACGGCGTCCGGGCGGTCGACTGCGGGCCCGAGGGCGACACCCGGCCGCGAGTGCAGAGGGTCGAGCTCCACCGCAGCGCCGACGGCGAGCGGCTCGCGCTGCGCCTGCAGACCCGCTTCTTCAAGCTCGGCGGCGGCGACCAGGTTCAGGTCCTGCGCTCGATCACGCTCGAGGGGTTCGAGGGCGCGGTGCTCGCGAAGCCTGTCAACCGGCAGCGCAGTCGCTGGCGGGTCGGAGCGGGGACCGCGAAGGGACGGGCGCTGCTCGAGGGCCTGGTCGAGGACCTGGAGGCGAAGGGCCACGCGCAGCTGCACGCCGGGGTGCTCGCCTCTGGGATCTTCGGCGGCGTCGACGCGAGCTTCCGGCTCACCGGCTACGACCGTCCGGTGCGAGCATTGGGCGGATGAACGGAGCCGACGGCGGGCACGGTCCCTGGGCACTGAAGCCGACAGCCGAGCATCGGCGGTCGCACGCCGAGGCGGAGCCGGCCCCGTTCTGGCTCGACGCCGCCGACCGTCCCGCACCGGCCGACCCGCTCGCCGGCGAGCACGAGTGCGAGCTCGCGATCGTCGGCGGCGGGCTCTCGGGCCTGTGGGCGGCGGTGCTCGCCAAGCACGACGACCCGGACCGCGAGGTCGCGCTCTTCGACGCCGGCGAGCTCGCGGGCGCGGCGAGCGGTCGCAACGGGGGCTTCTTCAACTACTCGCTCACCCACGGGCTCGCCAACGGCCTCGCCCGCTATCCGGACGAAATCGAGGTGCTCGAGCGGCTCGGGCTCGAGAGCTTCGACGAGGCGGTGGCGACGATCCGCGAGCAATCGATCGACTGCGCGCTCGAGCTCTCGGGCGACCTCGCGGTCGCGGTCGAGCCGCACGAGGTCGACTGGCTCGACCCGGAGGCGGACGAGCTGCGGCGCTTCGGGCACGAGCCGGTGGTGCTCAACCGCGAGGCCGTCCGGGCCGAGGTCGACTCGCCCCTCTACCTCGGCGGGCTGTGGCTGAAGCGCGGTGCCGCGATCGTCGACCCCGCGCGCCTGTGCTGGGGGCTGGCGCGGGTGGCGCGCGAGCTCGGGGTGCGGATCTTCGAGCGCACCCCGATCGAGGGCCTCGCGCAGTCGGGCGCCGGACTCGAGCTGCGGACCTCCGCCGGGCGCGTGCGCGCGGCGCGGGCGCTGCTCGCGACCAGCGCCTCGCCGGGACTTGTCGGGGCGATTCGCCGGCGGGTGGTGCCGGTCTACGACTACGTCCTCGTCACCGAGCCCCTCGACCGCGCGCAGATGGATTCGATCGGCTGGCGCAACCGCCAGGGGGTCGGCGACTGCGCGAACCGCTTCCACTACTACCGGCTGACCGCCGACGACCGGATCCTCTGGGGCGGATTCGACGCGATCTACCACTACGCGAGCGCGATCGGCGAGCGCTTCGACCAGCGCGCCGAGAGCTTCGACGGGCTCGCGGCGCGCTTCTTCGCCAACTTTCCGCAGCTCGAGGGGATCCGGTTCACCCATCGCTGGGGCGGCGCAATCGACACCTGCAGCCGCTTCTTCGCCTTCCACGGCACCGCGATGTCCGGCCGGGTGGCCTACTCGGTCGGCCACACCGGGCTCGGGGTCGGCGCGAGCCGCTTCGGCGCGCGGGTCGCGCTCGACCTGCTCGCCGGGCGCGAGACCGAGGCGACTCGCCTGCGGGCGATGCGCTCGAAGCCGACCCCGTTCCCGCCCGAGCCCCTGCGCTGGGCGGCGATCGAGCTCACCCGCAACCGGCTCGCCGCCGCCGACCGTCGGCGCGGCCGGCGCGGACTCTGGCTTCGCGCCCTCGACCGCGCCGGGCTCGGCTTCGACAGCTAGCCGGACCCGAGGGCGCGCTCGGCCTCGGACTCGAGATAGATCGCGATCCGGGTCACGAGCCCGCGCTCGTCGAAGCGCCAGACGGAGAGCGAGACGAGGTCGAGCTCGAGCCCGCTGCTCGCTCCGCGCGCGGTGACGTGCTGGCGCGCGAGGATCAGACGCTCGGTCACCGCGACGCTCTCGACCAGCACGATCTCCTGCTTCGGGAAGGCGTCCGGCTCCATCCACCGGCGCAGCTGCTCGGCGCCCCGATAGGGCGGCTGGCCGCCGGGCGGGAACAGCTCGACCTCCGAGTCGACGAGCGCGAGCGCGGCGTCGAAGTCCTCGCGGTTGAGGGCCTCGTACCAGCGGCGGATCGTCGCCGTGTTCTCGCGCCGGACCGCCTCGGTGTCGCTCGGCGGGCTCACGCGCGCAGTATCGCTCGCTTTCGCCACACTGTCGCCGTGGCCGATCCCAGCGACCAGCCGCGACCCGGCGCGCGGCCGGCGCCGGAACGCCACCGGCGCGCGCACGCCCGCGCCCGCGACCTCGAGCGCTACGCCGACCTGTTCGCCGCCCGCACGCGGTCGATGCGCTCGTCGGCGATGCGCGACCTGATGGAGATCACCGCCCGCCCCGAGGTGATCTCGCTTGCCGGCGGGCTCCCCGACACCTCGACCTTCCCGCCGGAGAGCTTCGCCGCGCAGATGACCCGGATCGCCCAGGAGAGCTCCGCGGAGGCGCTCCAGTACGGGCCGACCGAGGGCTTCCGTGAGACCAAGGAGTGCATCCGCGAGGTGATGCGGGCCGAGGGCATGGACCCGGACCCCGACGACGTGATCGTCACCACCGGCGGCCAGCAGGCGATCGACCTGGTCGCGAAGACGCTCGTCGACCCTGGCGACGTGGTGATCGCCGAGGCGCCGACCTATCCGGGCGCGGTGCCCGTGTTCTGCTCCTATGAAGCGGAGACGCTCCAGGTCGAGCTCGACGCGGAGGGGATGCGGGTCGACCTGCTCGAGGAGCTGCTCGACCGGCTCGCCGCCGAGGGCCGGCGGCCGAAGTTCATCTACTCGGTGCCCAGCTTTCAGAACCCGGCCGGGGTGACGATGAGCGCCGAGCGCCGGCGGCGGTTGGTCGAGATCGCGCGCGAGCGCGAGCTGCTCGTGGTCGAGGACAACCCGTACGGCCTGCTGCGCTACGAGGGCGAGCCGCTCGAGCCGCTGTACAAGCTCGACGGCGGCGACTACGTGCTCTACCTCGGGACGCTCTCGAAGATCCTCTCGCCGGGGATCCGCCTCGGGTGGCTCTGCGCGCCGCCGCCGGTGATGGAGAAGGTGGTGCTCGGCAAGCAGGCCGCCGACCTCTGCACCTCGACCCTGACCCAGTACTTCGTCCGCGAGTACTTCGGCGAGGGCAGGTGGCTCGACTACGTCCGCGACCTGACCTCGATCTACCGCTCCCGCCGCGATGCGATGCTCGCGGCGCTCGCCGAGCACTTCCCCGACTCGGCGAGCTGGTCGCATCCCGAGGGCGGGCTCTTCTGCTGGGCGACGCTGCCCGACTACATCGACACCACCGACCTGCTGGCGAAGGCGCTGGGCGAGAACGTCGCCTTCGTCCCCGGCGCCGCCGCCTACGCGGACGGGCGCGGCGGCTCCGCGATGCGGCTCAACTTCTCCGCCTCGAGCGAGGACGAGATCCGCGAGGGGGTCAAGCGAATCGGCGCGGTGATCGCCGAGCAGGTCGACCTGTACGAGTCCCTGACCAACGTTCCGCCCGCCTCCTCCGCTTCGCGTCCGGGGGCGGGCGGGTCAGGCGAAGGACGTGGATCGGTTATTCCGTTTCGGCCCCCGGAGCGATGAGAGTCGCGGTGCTCAGTGGCGGACGCGGGCTCGAGCGGCAGGTGTCGCTGCGCAGCGGGGCGCGGGTCGAGGACGCGCTCGCGGCGCTCGGCCACGAGGTGATGGCGGTCGACGTCGGCGCCGACCTCGTCGCGAGGCTGAAGGCCGACCGGCCCGAGGTCGCGTTCATCGCCCTGCATGGCGCCGGCGGCGAGGACGGCACGGTGCAGGAGCTGCTCGAGATCCTGCGGATCCCCTACACCGGCCCGGGCGAGCGTGCCTGCGTGCGGGCGTTCGACAAGGTCGGCGCCAAGCACGACCTGCGCACCGCCGGGGTGCCGACCCCCGACTGGGCGGCCTTCAACTCGATCGCCTTCCGCGAGCTCGGCGCCGCCGAGGCGCTCGAGGAGATCGAGGCGAACCTCGGCTTCCCGCTCGTGATCAAGCCGGCGAGCGGCGGGTCGTCGCTGGGGGTCCGCTTCGCCGCGACGGCCGGCGAGGTCCCGGAGGCCCTGGTGGGCGCGTTCTCATACGACGATCGGGTGCTGGTCGAGCGTCACGTCGACGGGCGCGAGCTCGCGGTCTCGCTGCTCAACGGGATCGCGCTGCCCGCGGTCGAGGCCCGCCCGCGCGAGGAGGACCGCTTCAACTACGAGGCCCGGTATGAGATCGGGCGCACCGAGTACCTGTGCCCGGCCGAGCTCGGGGCGGCCGAGGGGCCGGTGATCGAGGCGGCGCTGCGGACCTGGGACGCGCTCGGCTTCGACGGCTTCGCTCGCGTCGACATGATCCTCGCCGACGACGGGCCGCAGGTGCTGGAGGCGAACGCGATCCCCGGCCTCACCGACACCTCGCTGCTGCCGATGGCCGCCGAGGCCGCGGGGCTCGAGTTCGAGCGTCTGTGCGAGCGGCTGCTGGAGCTGGCGCTCGACCGGGTCGCCGCCTGAGCGCCCGCGGCGGCGCTACGACTCGCTGCCGCCGGCGAAGTCCTCGGGGGAGACCTCGTCGAGGAAGTCCTTGAACTTCTCGACCACCTCCTCCTGGTCCTCGACCTCGTGCTCGAACTCGATCGAGGACTCCTCGATCACCTCCTCGGCGGCGAAGATCGGCGCCTGGCAGCGGACCGCGAGCGCGATCGCGTCCGACGGGCGCGAGTCGATCTCGACCTCGGAGCCGTTGATCGAGAGCGTGATCGAGGCGTAGAAGGTGTTGTCGCGCAGCTCGGTGACCGAGACCCGCTCGCACTTCGCCTCGAGCTGCTCGAGCATCTCGTTGAGCAGGTCGTGGGTCATCGGCCGCGGCGTCTGAGCCCCCTGGAGCTTCATCAGGATCGCCGCCGCCTCCGGGTGCCCGATCCAGATCGGCAGGAAGCGGTTGCCGTCGACGGTCTTCAGCAGCACGATCGGCTGCTTGCCGACCATGTCGAAGCTGACACCGTAGATCTGCATCTGCTGCATTTGGGGGTTCTCGGAGTCCCGGGGTTGGTGGCGCGGCCCGTCGGCCATTATAGGTGTGGGTGTTCTCGCCTCCGTCTCGAGCGAACCCGACCGCGGTCGTCCTCTACGACGCCGATTGCGGCTTCTGCCGCTGGAGCGCCGACACGCTGCTGGCCGCCGACCGCCGGCGGCGGCTGCGCTCGGTAGCGATCCAGAGCCCCGAGGGCGACGAGCTGCTGGCGGCGATCGCGCCGCAGCGCCGGCTCGAGTCCTGGCACCTGGTGACGACCTCGGGCGCGCTGATCTCCGGCGCCGCCGCCGGGGCGCCGCTGCTCGAGCTGCTCCCGGGAGGCAGGCTCCCGGCCCGGCTGCTGCGCCGGTTCCCCGGGGCGACCGAGCGCGTCTACGGGCTGGTCGCCGCCAACCGCGGCCGGCTCGCCCGCCTGCCCGGTGTCGATCCGCGGCGCCGGCCGCGGCGCTGAGGCACGTAGATGGGCGATCCTGGATTCGAACCAGGGACCTCGTCCTTATCAGAGACGCGCTCTAACCGACTGAGCTAATCGCCCTCGAACCCGGCATTGTAAGAAAGGCCGGTGCCGAGACGACCCGACATGCCGCCGCTGCGCCGCGAGGACCTCGCCGCCGACCCGATCGCCCAGTTCGAGCGCTGGTTCGAGCTCGCCCGCGAGCAGGTCCCGCTCGCCGACGCGATCACGCTCGCGACCGTCGACGAGCGCGGCGCCCCGGACGCCCGCATGGTCCTGCTCAAGGGGGTCGCCGAGTCCGGGTTTCGCTTCTTCACCAACTACGAGTCGGCGAAGGGCCGCCAGCTCGAGGTCAGTGGGCGCGCCGCACTGGTCGCCTACTGGCGCGAGCTCGATCGTCAGGTCCGAGTCCGGGGCACGGTGCGGCGGCTCGAGGCGGCGCCTCGGACGCCTACTTCGCGACCCGCCCGCGCGAGTCGCAGCTCGGCGCCTGGGCCTCGCCGCAGTCGCAACCGCTCGACTCGCGCATCGAGCTCGACCGACGGCTGGCCGCGGCCGAGGAGCGCTTCGGCTCGGGCGCGATCGAGCGGCCCGCGCACTGGGGCGGCTACGAGCTCGCGCCGGAGCAGATCGAGTTCTGGCAGGGACAGGTCGGGCGCCTGCACGACCGCTTCCGCTACAGCCGAGCGGGTGAGGAGTGGACGATCGAGCGGCTCGGACCGTGAGCGGCCGCCAGCTCTAAGCGCGGCCGATCTCGCGCGAGAACTCGAGCAGCTCGTCGATGCCGTCGAAGCGAAGCTCGGCGCGGATGCCGTTGCGGGCGGCGCGCACCCGAACCCCGTGGCCGAACGCCTCCTCGAGCGCCTCCTCGGCACGCAGCAGCGCCGCATCGCGGTCGGGGTCGACGGTCCGCGGCGCGGTTGGGGTCGCGGCGGAGTCCTTCGCCCGGCGCTCGGTCTCGCGCACCGACCATCCGGCCGCGACCGCGTCGCGGGCGAGGCGGCGGCGGACGTCGTTGCCGTCGGCCTGCAGCAGCGCCCGCCCGTGCCCCTCGCTGAGCTTGCTGTCGGCGAGCAGTCCGAGCACGTCGTCGGGGAGATCGAGGATCCGGATCAGGTTCGAGATCGCGGGCCGGGTGCGACCAAGCCGGCGGGCAAGCTCCTCCTTCGAGAGCCCGAGCTCGTCGACCAGGGCGGCGCAGGCGCGCGCCTCGTCGACCGGGTTCAGGTCCTCGCGGGCGACGTTCTCGATCAGCGCCGTCTGCATCCGCTGCGCCTCGTCGTCGTCGCGCATCAGCGCCGGGACGGTCTCCAGCCCGGCCTCCTGGGCGGCCCGCCAGCGACGCTCGCCGGCGATCAGCTCGTAGCGGCCGTCGGGGAGCGGGCGCAGCAGCAGCGGCTGCAGCACCCCGGCCTCGGCGATCGAGACGGCGAGAGCGGAGATCGTCGCCGGGTCGAAGCGCCGTCGCGGCTGCGTCGGGCTCGGGCCGATCAGCTCGACCGGGACCTCGCGGTAAGCCGGATCGCCGATTCCCGTCTCGGGCAGGATCGCGGCGAGCCCGCGCCCCATCCCGGGGCGGGCTGCGCTCATGCGGCGAGCGCTCCCTCGCCGGTGCGGGCGGCGAGCTCGCGGGCGAGCTCGCGGTAGGCGACCGCTCCGCGCGAGCCGGGAGCGTGCTCGACCACCGGCGTCCCGTGGCTCGGCGCCTCGGCGACGCGGACGCTGCGCGGGATCACGGTTGCGAACACATGTTCGGGTAGATGCTGGCGCAACTCTGCTTCCACATCCTGGGCGAGACGGGTCCGCTCATCGTGCATAGTGATCAACACGCCGGTCAGAACCAGCGACGGGTTCAGGTCGCGGCGCACGAGGTCGAGCGTCTCGAGGAACTGGACCAGGCCCTCGAGCGCCAGGTACTCGGCCTGGACCGGGACCAGGACGCGGTCGGCGGCGGCGAGCGCGTTCAAGGTCACCGGCCCGAGCGAGGGCGGACAGTCGAGCAGGGTGAGCGCGAAGCGCTCGCGAACCGGCCCGAGCCCATCGCGCAGGCGAAGCTCGAAGCCGTCGAGGCGCGGGAGCTCGACCGAGGCGCCGGCGAGGTCGCGGCTGGCCGGCACGATCCAGAGGTTGTCCGGGCCGGCGGGGCGCGCCGCGACGGCGACCGAGGTCTCGCCGCAGAGGCACTCATAAGTGGAGGGGCTGGCATCGCGCGCGCCGCCGAGGGCGACGGTGGCGTTGCATTGCTGGTCGAGGTCGACGAGCAGCACCTGGCGACCCTCGGCGGCGAGCGCCGCGGCGAGGTTGACCGCGGTCGTCGTCTTGCCGACGCCGCCCTTCTGGTTCGCGATCGCGTACACGGCTCCCATGCGCGCTCCGACCTTAGCCCGGCGCGCGGCGTCGCCGATCACGATCCGGCCGGCGCGGCGCCGAACGGTCGCTTCTTCGCCATCCCCGAGCGGCGCGGGAGACCGGGCGGGGTCGGCCCCGCCTTGCGGACCAGATACAGGTGGCGGTTGGCGAAGCCGGCGGTCCCGCCCGCGTCCTCGACCCGCTCGGCCCGCATCCCCAGCCGCTCGGCGGCGCGGTCGAGCTCCGCCTCCTCGGCGGCGTCGCGGCGGCCCTTCCAGGCGACCAGGGTGCCGCCGTCGCGCAGCAGCGGCGCGGCGAGCTCGGCGAGCGTCGAGAGCCTGCCGACCGCGCGCGCGGTGACCACGTCGTAGGACTCGCGACCGCCGGCGGGAGGGGCGGCCCGGGCCCAATCCTCGGCGCGGGCGCAGACGGCGTGCGCGTTGGCGAGCGCCGCGGCGGCGATCGCGCGCTCGATGAACTCGCACTTGCGGCCGACCGACTCGATCAGGTCGACCTCGGTGCGCTCGAGCGCCGCGGCGAGGGCGAGCCCGGGAAATCCCGCCCCGGCGCCGACGTCGGCGAGTCGCGCCGGCTCGCCGACCAGCCGCAGCCCGCTGAGCGAGTCCTCGACGTGCAGGCGCCAGGCGTCGTCGGGATCGCGGACCGCGCTCAGCGAGGCCGGATCGCCGGCGAGCAGCTCGAGCACCGGCGCCAGCCGGGCGCGGAGATCGGCCGCGCTCAAGCGTCCGCGTCGACCAGCGGCGCGACGATCACGCAGCGATCGGGCTCGTCGCCCTCGCTGAAGGTCTCGACCCCGGAGCGCTCCTTGAGCCAGTCGTGGACGATCTTGCGCTCGCTCGCGGTCATCGGCTCGAGCTCGATCTCCTTGCCGGAGTCGAGCGCCCGCTCGGCGGCGCGGTCGGCCTGGCGCTCGACCGTCTCGCGGCGGCGCTCGCGATAGGAGGCGGCGTCGACCGAGACCCGCTTGCGCTCGCCGTGGCCGCGGAAGGCGACCCGGTAACAGAGCAGCTGCACGGCGTCGATCGTCTGCCCGCGGCGCCCGATCAGCAGCCCGAGCTCCTCGCCGTCGCCCTCGATCCGCGCCGCGATCTCGTCCTCGCTCTCCTCGACCACGATCTCCGCGTCGAGCTCGAGCGCGTCGAGGATCTCGTCGAGCACGGCCTCGACCCGGGCGGCGGGCTCGTCCGGCAGCAGCTCGCTCATTTGCGGCGCTTCTTCTTGCGTGGCGGGGGCGGGGGCGGCCTGCGCGCCGCGATCTCCTCCTTGCTCGGCGGGTCCGGCGGCGGGAAGAAGGTGACCACGACCAGCTGCTGGCCCAGGGTCCAGACGTTGGTCGAGATCCAGTACAGCGCCAGACCGGCCGGCTGGGTGGCGATGAAGGGCGCGAACACGACCGGGAGCGCGAACATGATGATCTTCTGGTTTCGGTCCTGGACGCGCGACGACATCACCAGCCCGGCGCCGAGCTGGGTGACGATGAAGAGCACGATCAGGATCACCAGCTCGGCCCCGGTCGCCTTCACGGTCAGGTTCTCGATGAACAGGAAGCCGACCGGCGGCGCGGCGAGCACGTCGTCGGTGAAGCTCTGGCTGCGCAGGAGCTCGAACAGGGCGAAGAACACCGGCAGCTGCAGCAGCAGCGGCCAGCATGAGGCGAGCGGGTTGATCTTGTTCTCGCGATAGAACGCCATCATCTCCCGCTGGAGGCGCTCCTTGTCGTCCTTGTAGCGCTCCTGCAGCGCCTTCAGCTCGGGAGCGTGCTGCTGCAGATGGCGCATCGACGAGATCTGCTTGACCGACAGCGGCAGGATCAGGATCCGGACGAAGAAAGTCAGCCCGACGATCGCCAGTCCCCAGCTCAGGCCGACGTCGTCGTGCAGGAACAGGATCACCGCCTCGGCGGCGTCGATCAGCGGCTGCAGGATGTGGGCGAGCGGCAGGTTCACGCGGCGGCGCCGTGGTCGTGGGGGTGTGCGTTCGGCCGCTCGCGAAACAGGCTCCGGTCGGCGAGCTCGTCGACGCCGCCGTGGCTCCACGGATTGCAGCGCGCGAGTCGCCAGGCGGCGACGATCGTCCCTCGGACCACGCCCAGCTCACGCACGGACTGGACCGCGTAGGCCGAGCAGGAGGGGTAGTACTTGCAGCGCTGAGGAAGCAGCGGCGAGACCAGGCGCCGGTAGACGCGCACCGGGAGCAGGACCAGCTCGCCGAGGGCTCGAGCGATGGTCGAGACAGCGTCTGCGCGCGACCGTTTCACGTGTTACGCCGCCCGCGCCCCTGGTTGCGCCTGATCGGGCCCGGCAAGCAACTCCTGCAACGCGCCGGCGACACCCGCAGTGCCCTCACGCTCAACCAGACCTGCAGAGTCCGGGCGGGCGACGATCACGTAGTCGTGGCCGCTGCGCAACGCCACGTCGAGGCTCCAGAACGCCTCCCGCAGGGCGCGCTTGACCGTGTTGCGCTCGACCGCGCCGCCGACCTTGCGGCTGACGGAGATCCCGAGCCGGACCCCGTCGGCGGGGGCGGCCTCGGCGCGCGGGAACGAGTACAGGACCAGGAATCGGTTCGACCGCGAGCGGCCGTCGCGAAAGACGCGGTCGAAGTCCCCGCTGCGCGAGAGCCGGCCGCGCTTGCGCCGCTCGCCCATCGGGTCTACGGGGTCAGGCGCTTGCGGCCCTTGCGGCGCCGGCGCCTGATCACGTCGCGGCCGGAGCGCGTGCGCATCCGGGCGCGAAACCCGTGCGTGCGGGCGCGCTTGCGCTTCTTCGGCTGCCAGGTGCGCTTCATGCGGAGCGCCAGTCTACAGAGGGCGCCCCGATTCGCCGTGCGACTTTCCCGCGAAATGCGAGGTGAGCCCGGGGCGGCGCGGGCGACCGTATGTATGGTCGCTTCGCGTGCCCGCAGACGCCCCCGCCGACGACCTCGAGCACCTTTGGGAGCGGGTCGGCGGCGAGTTGAGACGCTCGCTTCCCGGGTCCACCTTCCGGCTCTGGCTCGAGCCGCTGCGGCCGGTCTCGGTCCACGGCACTCGGCTTCTGATCAGCGGTCCGGCCTCGGTGCGGACCTGGGTCGCGCGCCGCTACGCGGGCGCGCTGGCGGAGGCGATCGCGCACCAGGCGCCCGGTCTCGACGGGTTCGAGTTCGTCGAGCCGGGCGGCGGCGAGCCGGTTCGCGGCGCCCCGCAGTCGCTGCCGCTCGACGCCGACCACACCTTCGACCGGTTCGTGATCGGGCCAGGCAACCGGCTCGCGCACGCCGCGGCGCTCGCGGTCGCAGAGCTCCCGGGCGAGGCCTACAACCCGCTCTTCCTCCACGGCCCGCCCGGGCTCGGCAAGACCCACCTGCTGGCGGCGATCGTCTCCTACATGCGCCGCAACCACCCCGAGCTCAACGTCCACTACACGACCGCGGAGCGGTTCACGAGCGAGTTCGTCGGCGCCCTGCGCCGCGACGGGCCGGAGCTGTTCAAGGCCCGCTACCGCGAGCTCGACGCGCTCCTGATCGACGACGTCCAGGTGCTCGAGGGCAAGGAGCGAACCGAGGAGGAGTTCGTCCACACCTTCAACGCGCTCTACGCCGCCGGGAAGCAGGTCGTGCTCTCGAGCGACCGGCCGCCCGAGGCGCTGAGCCGGCTCGCGGAGCGGCTTCGCGACCGCTTCCGCTGGGGACTTGGGGTCGAGCTCGAGCCCCCCGACCTGCGGACCCGGATCGCGCTCTTGTGGCGACTCGCCGACGACGCCAGCCCGGAGCTGCCCGACCCCGCCGTGCTGCACGAGATCGCGACCCGGGTGCCGGAGAACGTGCGCGTGCTCGAGGGCGCGATGACCCGGGTGCTCGCCGTCGCCTCCCTGCTCTCCGAGCCGTTGACGATGCCGCTCGTCCGGCGCGCGCTCGCCGCGCCGCCCGGCGGCGGAGCCGCCGTGCCGACGGCGGCCGCTCCGACCCTGGAGGCGATCCAGGAGACGGTCTGCACGATCCACGGGCTCACCCGCGAGGAGCTGCTCTCGCCACGACGCTCGCCGCGGATCGCCCACGCCCGCCAGATGGCGATGTACCTGGCGCGCGAGCTGACCGCGCTCTCGCTGATGGAGATCGCGCGCGGCTTCGACCGCGACCACAGCACCGTGCTGCACGCGATCCGCAGCGTCTCGGACCGGCTCGAGCCCGGCTCCGAGACCGCGATCGCGATCCACAGGGCACGCCGCGAGCTCGGGACACCTGCGCCGGCCGCCGAGCCCCCGTCAACGGATCCCGCTCCCCGTCCACACGACGCGGCAGACTGATCCACTGCCCCGAGCGTGCCGACAAGCGCGATCCCCGTCACCATCCCCAACCATCCACGACCCTGATACATCTGATCCAAACAGGAAGATGAGCAAGCCCAGATGAAGCTATCCGTACCGAAGGAATCTCTCTCCACCGCGCTGCAACTCGTTGGCCGCGCCGTCTCGAGCCGCGGGACCCTGCCCTCGCTCGGCGGGATCCTGCTCGCGGCTTCGGAGACCGGCCTCACCCTGCGCGCCACGGACATGGAGCTGGCGCTGACGCGGACCCTCGACGACGCGAAGATCGAGAGTGCCGGCACCGTGCTGCTGCCCGGACGCCTGTTCGCCGACGTGGTCCGCAGCCTGCCGCCCGGCGAGGTCTCGCTCGAGCTGCGCACCGAGCAGCGCGACGTCGAGATCGCCGCCGGCAGCGCCCGCTTTCACCTCCGCACGCTGCCGGCGGAGGACTTCCCGCGGCTGCCGGAGCTCGAGGGCGAGACCCTGAAGCTGCCCGGAGCCCCGCTGGCGGAGACGATCGAGCTCGTCGCCCGCGCGGCGTCGCGCGACGAGGTGCGCCCGATCCTCACCGGCGTCCTCGTGCAGGCCGAGGGCACCCGGCTGACGATGGTCGCCACCGACTCCTACCGGCTCAGCGTCAAGCACGCCGAGCTCGATGCCGCGATCGGCCAGGCGCTGGAGGCGAACGTCCCCGCCCGGGCGCTGCGTGAGCTCGCCCGGATCATCTCCGCCGAGGGCGCCGAGGAGGTGGAGATCGCGCTGCCGAGAAACCAGGTCGTTTTCGCCACCGCCGGCGTCGTCCTCAGCTCGCGCCTGATCGAGGGCCAGTTTCCGAGCTGGCGTCAGCTCGTCCCGGAGTCGTTCGAGCACGAGGTGCGCCTGCCGCGCGAGGAGTTCCTCGAGATCGCGCGTCGGATCAGCCAGCTCGCGCAGCGCAACGCGCCGCTGCGGCTGGCGTTCGCCGAGGGCGAGCTCACGGTTGCGGCGGAGACGCCGGACATCGGCGACGCCGCCGAGGCGATGCCGGCGCCCTACTCCGGCGAGCCGCTCGAGATCGCGTTCAACCCCCAGTTCCTGGTCGAGGGGGTCGAGAGCGTCGGCTCGGAGGAGCTCGCGATCCAGCTCAGCTCGCCGCTGCGGCCCGGGCTCCTGCGCCCGGTCGACGGCGACGACTTCAGCTACCTCGTGATGCCGATTCGGCTCAACGCCTGAGGACGGCGCCGGCGGCGATGGTGGTCGCGAGCGTCTCGGTTCTCGACTTGCGCAACCTCGCCGCCTGCGAGGTCGCGCTCGGCCCCGGGCTGAACCTGCTCTGGGGTCCGAACGGCGCCGGGAAGACGAACCTGCTCGAGGCGACCTACATGGCGCTCGCCGGGCGCTCGTGCCGGACTCGGGACGACCGCGAGGCGATCGCCTTCGGCAAGTCGCTGGCCCGCGCCGAGGCGAGCATCGCCGATCCCCCGCACACCCGCGAGTTCCTCTGCTCGGTGAGCCGCTCGGACGGGCGCCGCCACCTCGTCGACGGCCGCGAGGCGGGCGCCGAGGCGTCCGGGCTGCGCCCGGCGCTCGCCGTGTTCATGCCCGATCGTCTCGCCCTGGTCAAGGGCCCGCCCGCCGGTCGCCGCGCGCATCTCGACCGCTTCTGCGCCGCGCTGTGGCCGAGCCGCGCCGAGACCCGGCGACGCTACTCGCGTGCGCTGGCGCAGCGAAACGCCCTCCTCGGCCGGATCCGCGCCGGCGCGGCGTCGGCCGCTTCGCTGGAGGCCTGGGACGCGGAGCTCGCCGGCGCCGGGGTTGGCCTGATCGCCGATCGCGCCGAGGCGGCGGCGCGGCTCGCGCCGGAGTTCGCCACCGCCGCCGCGGCGCTCGGCCTCGATCTCGACCCGACCCTGAGCTACCGGCCCCGAAGCGAGGCGGGCGAGCCCGAGCAGCTGGTCGCCGAGCTCGGCGAGCGGCGCGATGCCGATATCGCCCGCGGCTACAGCGGCTGGGGCCCGCACCTCGATGAGGTCGCGCTTGAGGCCGGAGGTCGCTCGCTGCGGCGCTACGGCTCCCAGGGCCAGCAGCGAGCGGCGCTGCTGGCGCTGCTGTTCGGCGAGCGCCGGACGCTGCTCGACGACGGGCGCCCGGCCCCGCTGATGCTGCTCGACGACGTCACCAGCGAACTCGACGCGGGCCGCCGGGCGCTCCTGGTCGAGCACCTCGCCGCGGGCGGCGGCCAGGCGCTGATCACGGCGACCGAGCCCGAGCAGCTGCCGGCCGTCGCGGAGCGCCACGAGATCGCGGTCCGCGACGGGCGGGCGCTGAACGAGACCGCGCCGGGGCGCGCGGCGGCGTGAGCCCGCGCCGCGAGCCGCGGACGATCGCGGAGTCGCTGCGCGCGGTGCGCGCGCGGGCGGAGCCGCGAACCCTGCTCGGCGCCGCGCAGACGAGCTGGCGCAAGGCGGTCGGCGAGCGAATCGCGCGCGAGGCGCAGCCGGTGCGCGAGCGCGAGGGCGTGCTCACGATCGCCTGCAGCGCGGCGACCTGGTCGCAGGAGCTCGACCTGCTGCAGACCGACCTGCTCGAGCGCCTCAACCGTGAGCTCGAGCCGCGCCGGGTCGAGAAGCTTCGCTTCGTCGTCGGCGATGGCTCGGGTCCCGATCCTCTTTAGTGCGCGATTTGCAGGTATTTCGTGTTTCGTCGAGACAAGTTCCGGGGGCCGGACTTGGTATCCTTATGTGAAGTTGCACCCTTGCCCCGAGCCGTGCGCGATCGGTCCCTTCCGGGGACCCGGCGGTCGGGGTTTTTCATGACTACGAGCGAAGGGGCCTAGTGGCAAGCAAGGCGAGCGCGGGCGCGAAGCCGGCGAAGTCGAAGAAGGCGGGCGCGGACGGCTACACCTCCGGTGAGATCACCGTCCTGCGCGGCCTCGACCCGGTCCGCAAGCGGCCCGGCATGTACATCGGCTCGACCGGGCCACGCGGCCTGCACCACCTCGTCTACGAGGTCGTCGACAACTCGGTCGACGAGGCGCTTGCCGGCCACTGCGACCGGATCGAGGTCACGATCCATCCCGACAACTCGGTCACCGTGGTCGACGACGGACGCGGGATCCCGGTCGACGAGCACCCGGAGGAGAAGCGCCCGGCCGCCGAGGTCGTGCTGACGACGCTGCACGCCGGCGGCAAGTTCGGCGAGGGCGGCGGCTACAAGGTCTCCGGCGGCCTGCACGGGGTCGGGGTCTCGGTCGTCAACGCGCTCTCGGAGCGGCTCGAGCTCGAGGTCCATCGCGACGGTCACAAGTGGAGCCAGGGCTTCGCCCGCGGCGAGCCGCAGGCCGACCTGAAGCGCGGCGACGAGGTCGAGGGCACCGGGACGATCATCACCTTCCTCCCCGACGCCGAGGTCTTCGAGACGCTCGAGCTCGACTACGAGATCCTCGCCGAGCGGATGCGCGAGACCGCCTTCTTGACCCGCGGCCTGCGGATCGAGCTCGTCGACGAGCGCGGCGCCACCCAGCGCGACACCTTCCACTACGAGGGCGGGATCGTCGACTTCGTCGCCTTCCTGAACGAGAACAAGGACCCGCTGCACCGGAAGACGGTCTTCTTCGATCACGAGACCTCCGACGGCCAGGTCGAGGTCGCGATGCAGTGGAACTCCTCCTACCAGGAGTCGGTGTTCTCGTTCGCCAACAACATCAACACCCACGAGGGCGGCTCGCACCTCTCGGGCTTCCGCTCGGCGCTGACCCGGACGCTGAACGCCTACGCGCGGGCCAAGGGCCTGCTGAAGGAGAAGGACGCGAACCTGAGCGGCGATGACGTCCGCGAGGGGCTGACCGCGGTGATCTCGGTGAAGCTGGCCGACCCCCAGTTCGAGGGCCAGACGAAGACGAAGCTCGGCAACCCGCCGGTCGAGGGCCTGGTCAAGGAGACGGTGAACCGCAAGCTGGGCGAGTTCCTGGAGGAGAACCCGGGCGAGGCACGGCGGATCCTGCAGAAGGCCGTCGACGCCGCCCGCGCTCGCGAGGCGGCGCGCAAGGCGCGCGACCTGACCCGGCGCAAGTCGGCGCTCGAGAACTCGACCCTGCCCGGCAAGCTCGCGGACTGCACGGTCCGCGACCCGGCGCTGGCGGAACTGTTCGTGGTCGAGGGCGACTCCGCGGGCGGCTCCGCGAAGCAGGCGCGCGACCGCAACACGCAGGCCGTCCTGCCGCTGCGCGGGAAGATCATCAACGTCGAGAAGAGCCGGATCGACAAGGTGCTGCAGAACAACGAGATCCAGGCGCTGATCACGGCGATCGGCACCGGCGTCGGCGACGAGGAGTTCAACCTCGAGGACGCCCGCTACCACAAGGTGATCCTGGCCACCGACGCCGACGTCGACGGAGCCCATATCCGCACCCTGGCGCTGACCTTCATCTACCGCCAGATGCCGCAGCTGATCGAGGCCGGCTACGTGTTCATCGCCAAGCCGCCGCTGTACCGGATCAAGAACGGCAAGCAGGAGACCTACATCGAGAAGGAGTCCGAGCTCGAGCTGCTGCTGCTGCGCGACAAGGTCGAGCAGTTCGAGCTCGCCGACGCGGAGGAGAAGACCCACAAGCTGACCGAGGCGCGCTGGCAGCGCTTCAACCGGCGCCTGAACGAGTACGAGGGCTGGGCCGAATCGCTGCAGGCCGAGTTCGGCCACGAGATGGTCCGCTTTCTCTCCGAGTCGCAGGTGCTCGACTCGGGCGCAGCGACGATCGCCGGGGTGCGGAAGCTGATCGAGGCCGAGGATCCCGCCGAGGAGCCGTTCGAGACCGAGCTCGTCTCCTCCTCCGAGGAGCTGCTCGAGGTGAAGGCGGTCCACCGCCGCGACGGGCTCGCGCGCACCCACCGCCTGCCGGCCGCGCTGTTCGCGTCGAACGACTACCGGCGCCTGGTCGAGGTCCACGCCGATCTGCTGAAGCAGGTCGGGCGACCCCCGTTCGCGGTCCGGCTCGGCGAGCGCCGGCTCGATGCCGAGTCGTTCGCGGAGCTGCGACGCGCGGTGCTCGAGCTCGCCCGCCACGGGGTCACGATGCAGCGCTTCAAGGGCCTCGGCGAGATGAACGCCGACCAGCTTCGCGAGACGACCATGGACCCGGAGAGCCGCACCCTGCAGCGGGTGACGATCGACGACGGCGCGACCGCTGAGCGCGTGTTCGCCGACCTGATGGGCGACAAGGTCGAGCCGCGGAAGCTGTTCATCGAGAAGCACGCGAAGGAAGTGCGGTTCCTGGATGTCTAGCGCGGAGACCGCAGACCGCAGACCGCAGAGGCGCTGGTCCTGATGGAGGGTTCCCTCGACGCGTTGACGGGGCGGATCGAAGAGCGCGAGCTGACGCAGGAGATGCGCAGCTCGTACCTCGACTACGCGATGAGCGTGATCGTCGGCCGCGCGCTGCCCGACGTCCGCGACGGCCTCAAGCCGGTGCACCGGCGGGTGCTCTACGCGATGCACGACCTCGGCCTGCAGCCGAACCGCCCCTACCGCAAGTCCGCGTTCATCGTCGGCGAGGTGATGGGCAAGTACCACCCGCACGGCGACTCGGCGATCTACGACACCCTGGCGCGGATGGCCCAGGACTTCTCCCTGCGCTATCCGCTCGTCGACGGCCAGGGCAACTTCGGCTCGATCGACGACGACCCGCCGGCGGCGATGCGCTACACCGAGGCGCGGCTCGCCCGGCTCGCGACCGAGATGCTGCGCGAGATCGACTCCGACACGGTCGACTTCGGGCCCAACTACGACGAGTCCCAGTCCGAGCCGCTGGTGCTGCCGGCGCGGTTCCCGAACCTGCTCGTCAACGGCGCCGCCGGGATCGCGGTCGGGATGGCGACCAACATCCCGCCCCACAACCTGACCGAGGTCTGCGGCGCCGTCCGCGCCTACATCGACAACCCCGAGATCGACCTCGCCGGCCTGATGGAGCACGTCAAGGGCCCCGACTTCCCCGGCGGCGGGATCATGAGCATGGAGGGCATCCGCGACGCCTACGCCTCCGGGCGCGGCAGCGTCAGGGTCCGCGGCCGCGTGCACTCGGAGCCGCTCAAGGGCGGCAAGGAGGCGCTGATCGTCTCCGAGCTCCCGTTCATGGTCAAGAAGGGCGGCGACGGCGGCCTGATCGCGAAGATCGCCGACCTCGTGCGCGAGAAGAAGCTCGACGGGATCGCCGACCTGCGCGACGAGACGGACCGCTCCGGGATGCGGCTGGTGATCGAGCTCAAGCGCGGCGCCGACCCGAACATCGTCACCAACAACCTCTACAAGCGGACCCAGCTGCAGCAGGCGTTCGGGCTCAACATGGTCGCGCTCGTCGACGGCGTCCCGCGCACCCTGAGCCTGAAGGAGCTCGTCCACTACTACGTCACCCACCAGCGCGAGGTCGTCACCCGGCGGACCCAGTACGAGCTCCGCCAGGCGGAGGCCCGCGCGCACATCCTCGAGGGGCTGTTGGTCGCGCTCGACAACCTCGACGCCGTGATCGAGCTGATCCGCGGCTCCGACGACACCGACGCCGCCCGCGCCGGGCTGGTCGAGAAGTTCGAGCTCTCCGAGATCCAGGCGCAGGCGATCCTCGACATGCGCCTCGCTCGCCTGACCGCGCTCGAGTCCGACAAGGTGCGCTCCGAGCACGCCGAGCTGCTCGACCGGATCGGCGAGCTGCGCTCGATCCTCGGCGAGCCCGCCCGGGTCGACGGCCTGGTCGGCGAGGAGCTGACCGAGCTCGAGCGTCGCTACGCCGACGACCGCCGAACCCAGATCACCCACTTCGAGGGCGACGTCGACATCGAGGACATGATCGCCGAGCAGCAGATGGTGATCTCGCTCACCCACTCCGGCTACGTCAAGCGGCTGCCGCTGGCCACCTACCGCCAGCAGCGCCGGGGCGGGATCGGCGTGATGGGGATGGAGATGAAGGAGGGCGACTACATCGAGCACCTGCACATCTGCTCGACCCACGACTTCCTCCTCTTCTTCACCAATCGCGGCAAGGTCTACCGGCTCAAGGTCTACGAGTTGCCGGAGGGATCGCGGACGGCGAAGGGCAGGGCGCTCGTCAACGTGCTGCCGCTGCGAGACGGCGAGCGGGTGATGGCGGTGATCCCGACCCGCGACTTCAGCGAGGGCAAGTACCTCGCCTTCGCGACCGCGCGGGGCCTGGTGAAGAAGACGGAGTTCCCGGCCTACAACACCCCGATCCGCGCCGACGGGATCATCGCGATCAAGGTCCGCGACGGCGACGAGCTGGTCCAGGTGCGCCTGACCTCGGGCGAGGACGACCTGCTCCTGGTCTCGAAGTCCGGCCACGCCTCGCGCTTCTCCGAGTCCGCCGTGCGGTCGATGGGACGCGACACCTCAGGGGTCAAGGGGATGAACGTCGCCGGCAAGGTCGGCTCGAGCGCCAACCGGGTGCTGGCGATGGACGTCGCCCGCGACGACGCCGAGCTCTTCGTCGTCACCGAGAACGGCTACGGCAAGCGCACCGCGATCTCCGAGTACCCGGTCAAGGGGCGCGGGACGAAGGGCGTGCTGACGATCAAGCTGACCGAGCGCAAGGGCGGCCTCGCCGGGGCGCTGATCGTCCGCGAGCACCAGGACCTGCTCTTCATCTCCCAGAACGGGATGGTGCAGCGCACCAATGCGGGCGGAATCTCGCAGATGGGCCGCGCGACCCAGGGCGTCCGGGTGATGAACATCAAGGACGACGACCGGGCGAGCGCGGTCGCGCTCGTGGTCGAGTCCTCGGCCGACGTCGCCGACGAGGCCGAGGTGGTCGCCGAGGCCGCCGCCGACGGCGCCAAGCCGGCGGCACCCGACGGCGACCCGACGCCGGACTAGCCTCAGCAGGCGGGCTCGAGCGCCCCGACCGTGGTCTGGGCGGCGGGCGCGCACGGCGCCGAGCGCGTCTCGAGCGACTCGCTTGCGAGCCGCCGGCGCAGCTGCGCAAACGCCGCCAGGCCGCCGAGCGCGGGGACGCCGAGCTGGAACGCCCGGTAGGCGATCACCGCCGCCCCGGCGAGTGCCACCGGGGTGCCGACGAGCGCGAAGGCGGCGATCAGACCACCGTCCGTGCCGCCGATCCCGCCCGGAAGCGGGACCAGCCCGCCGAGCTGGCCGACGGTGTAGGCGAGGACGAAGACGCCCAGCGATGGTGCTCCGCCGCCGAAGGCGGCGAACACGGCCGCGAGCGCGAGCACGTCGAGCGCCATGTAGGCGATCGCCCCGCCGACGACCAGCGGCCGACCGGAGCCGAGCAGCGAGATCGCGTCGCGAACCCCGTCGGCGACGTAGGTACCGGCCTTGGTCAGAGCGCGCGCAAGCGCCCCCGAGCGCGCCCGCCGATCTCCCCCGACCAGACGCGGCAGCGCCGCCACGGCGGCGAGCGCGAGCACGCCGAGCAGCGCTGGAACGAGCGCGGTGGCGAGCGCGACCTCACCGGGCAGCACCCCGGCGGCGAGCCCGAGGCCGGCGACGACGACCGCGGCGAAGTTGACCGAGCTCGTGATGAGGAAGAAGGCGACGGTGCGGCGACCGATGCGCTCCGCCGGCATCCCGATCCTCCGCAGCGCCCAGGCGCCGAGCGCGAGGCCGCCCGCACCGCCGGTCGGCAGCAGCACGTTCGCCGCCTGCTCCGACATCGCGACCTCGTAGCTGAACCGCCACGAGAGCCGGTGTGAGAAGACGCCGCGAAACGCGGCGACGAAGGCAAGACAGGAACCGACCTCGAGCGCCGCCGCGAGCGCGATCAGCGCCGGGTCGGCGCCGGCGAGCCGCTCGCGGACCTCGCCGAGTCCGGGCAGGGCTCCGACCGCGGCCACGAGCAGCAGGCCGAGGATCGCAAGCTCGACCAGGCGCCTTTTGCTGCCCAGGCTCCCGGGCTCGATTCCCTCGATGGGCTCGCCTCCTTGCGTGCCGTGCATGTCCGCAGCGTCTCGCATCGTCGTCTCCCGTTACGTGATCCTGCTCACTACGACCGGGATCGATGCCGAGACTCATCGACGCTTGAAGCCCGACCACCGTGTCTGCTTCAATCGCTGGACCAGAGAAAGGAGGTGGTCCGACGTTGAGTGACTTGTTTTTCGGGACCCTGGAGGTGCGGGGCCGCTAGTCGGCCGCTCGGACCGCCCGGCGGGTGACCGCCGCCGTGGTCCGGCAGCGTGCGAGCCGCCTGGCGGAATCCAACCCCAGGCACCGGCGAGCCGAGGGGACCGGGACCTGTCCCACCCGGTCGAGGACCCGACGCCCGTCTCGAATCGCACCTTGGAAGGGCCGCCCCTCGGGGCGGCCCTTCGCTATTCGGGCCGACCGCGGGGGCGCGGACGAGCGCGCGCTCAGGCGACGAGCAGGTACGGCTCCCAGGCGAGCGGCACCCGGGGCGCGGCGATCCGGATGAAGACGGTCGGGCCCGGGGCCTTGGGCCGGTTGGTCGGGTGCATGCGCGCCTCGCGCGGCATCCGGTTGCCCTTCTTGCGGTTGCACGGTGCGCAGGAGGCGACGATGTTGTCCCACTCCGACTTTCCTCCCCGGCTGCGCGGGATCACGTGGTCGACGGTGAGCCCGGCCGCCTCATGGCCGCAGTACTGGCAGGTGTAGGCGTCCCGGGCGAGGACCGCCTTGCGGGTGATCTTGCGCCGGTGCACGTCGCGCGGGATGCGCACGTAGCGGACGAGCCGGATCACGCACGGGCGGTCGAGCTCGAGCCGCTCCGAGTGCAGGGCGCCGTCGCCCTTCTCCAGCACCTCGGCCCGCGCCTTCAGGACCAGGACCGCGGCGCGGCGGACCGTGCAGACGTTGATCGGCTCGTAGCTGGCGTTGAGGACGAGCACCCGGGTGCTCCCGGGCCGCAGGCGCACGACCCCGTGCGAACCGCGGCCGTTGGTCGCCACGGTGCGCAGCGCCGCCCGCGTGGGGCGGCGTCCTACCTCGGGGTCAGCGAGGTCCTCCATCGCCGCGAATTGTAGACCGAGCCCGCAACGGCTCGACGATCACCGGGCTAGATCAGAGCCGGGCACGCCGGTGGCCCGCGGGGCGTAGCTGCCGAGGATGCGAACGTTCTCGGCCTTCGAGCGCAGGGCCTCGATCGCAGCCGCGACGGCGGGCTCGGACTCGGACCCCTCGAGGTCGACGAAGAACATGTAGCGCCCGAGGCCCTGGCGCAGCGGCCGCGACTCGATCCGGACCAGGTTCACGTCTCGACTCGAGAACTCGCTCAGCGCGTCGACCAGCGCTCCCGGATGGTCGGCCCCGAGCTCGGCGAAGGTGAGCGAAGTCTTGAACGGGCCCTCGCCGCCGGAATGGACGTGCTCGGGCGCGATCCAGACGAACCGGGTCACGTTGCCGGACTCGTCCTCGACCCCGTCGCGGAGGACGACGCAGCCGTAGATCGCCGCCGCCGCGCCGCCGCCGAGCGCCGCCCACGGGCGGTCGGCACCGGCGATCTCGCGCACCGCGTCGGCGGTGCTCGGGGCGCTGCGCAGCTCCGCCCCGCCGAGCTGCTCGCGGATGAAGCGCGCGCACTGCGCGCTCGCCTGCGGGTGTGAGACCAGGACCTCGATTCGCTCGAGCTCGAGCTCCGAGCGCGCGATCAGGCTGTGCGCGATCGGCTGGTCGTGCTCGCCGACGATCCGCACCGTCGGCGCCTCGAACGCGAGCGCGTCCAGGGTCGAGCGCACGGTGCCGTGGGTCGAGTTCTCGAACGGCACCAGCGCCAGCTCGGCGCCGCCGTCGCGAACCGCGAGCACCGCGTCATGGATCGTCACCGCCGGGACCGGCTCGATCTCGACCCCGCCGGCCGCCGCCTCGAGCGCGTCCTCGCTGTAGGTCCCGGCCGGGCCCAGGTAGGCGACTCGCATCGGCGCGAAGCTACCGGACCCCCGCGAGCAGGTCCGCGATCGGTCAGTTGAAGGTGACGGTGTAGGTGGCGCCGTTGTTGTCGGTCAGCGCCTCGCCGGGGACCGAGAAGATCTCGACTTCGAGCGTCAGCGGCGTCCCGGTCTCGGGCAGCTCCTCGAGCCCGAGCGCGATCTGCTGCTGTCCCTGAGCGTCGAGCTGCTGGATCGTGCCCTCCCCGGTGAGCGTGGTCGCGCCGCCACTGAGGGTGTAGGTGACGTTCACCTCGCTCTCCTCGACCTCGCCGCCGTTCTCGACGTCGACCTTGATCTCGGGCGGGTCGCCGCCGAGCGCGACCGTGTTCTCGGTGTCGACGGCGAGCACCGTCTTGTCGATCTGGGTGCCGATCAGCGCCAGGCCACGGGTCGCGTCGCCGGCCGCGCCGGAGTCGGTGGCGAAGGCGCTCAGGATCGTGTTGAGCTCGTTCGCGTCGAGCCAGCGGTCGGTCGGCGGGACGAGGAAGACGCTCGCCAGGACATCGCCCGCGATCCCCTCCTCGCTGAGCACGGTCGCGATCTCGCCCGCGGCGCGCTCGTAAAGCACGTCGCTGGCGAGGAAGGCGCGCATATCACCGGCGATCTCGGTCACGGCGTCGATCCGGCCCTCGTTGCCGAGCGCGGTCGGGATCTGCTCCGCGATCCCGGCGAGCCCGTCACGCCGGAGCTCGAACGCCTGCACCAGCTCCTCCTGGGCATCGGCGAGCTGGTCCGGGACGTCGAGGCCCTCGACTCGCTGCAGGAGCCCCTCGGCGGTGCCACGGTCCGAGGCGATCTCCGCCTCGAGGCTGAGCTCGGTCAGGCCCTTGGGCGGGTCCTGGAGCCGGGTGAAGAACTCGCTCGAGAGCTGGTTCGACTGGGCGACGATCGACTCGAGGTCGGAGACGTAGTTCTCGAACCCGCGCTCCTCGCGCGCGTTGAGGCAGCCGCGGACGCCGAGCAGGAGCAGGATCACGATCACGACGCCGAGGCCGAGCGCGATCACGCGCCGCAGCAGGAGCTGGCGCTGACGGTCGGCGCCCGGCGCCCGGTCGCTGGGACCGCCCGGCGCGGGGTCGAGTTCGTCCTCGTCGAGGAAAGACACGCTTCGTTACCCGGGGAGTCCCATTCGGCGAGCAGAGTATGAACCCTGCCGCGGAGGCGACCGCGCGGGTGCCGGGGAGGAGACCCCGGGCACGCGGCGAAGCGTGCGGAGGTGGTAGGCGACGAGCTCTTGATGGGCCGCTTCCGGGTGCTCGAGCGGATCGGCTCCGGTGGCATGGGCACCGTCTACAGGGCCTTCGACGAGCGCCTCCAGCGCCATGTGGCGGTGAAAGAGGTGCGCGGCGCCGAGCCGGACCGGATCGTGCGCGAGGCGCAGGCGGCGGCGCGGCTCAACCACCCGGGAATCGTGACCCTTTACGAGCTCGGCGAGTACGAGGGGCGCCCGCTGCTGGTCTCCGAGCTGGTTCCGGGCGACACGCTCGCTCGGCTGCGGGCCGAGGGCTGGCTCTGCGACCGCGACGTCGCCGAGATCGGAGCCGACCTCTGCGACGCGCTCGCCCACGCCCACGCGCGCGGGGTCGTCCACCGCGACATCAAGCCCGAGAACGTGATCGTGCGCGACGACCAGGGCGCCGGCCGGCGGGCGAAGTTGATGGACTTCGGCATCGCCCGGATTGCCGGGACGCCGACGCTGACCGCGACCGGTGAGGTGATCGGGACGCTCGCCTACATGTCGCCCGAGCAGGCCGAGGGACACGAGGCCGGCGCCGAGTCGGACGTCTACTCGCTCGCGCTCACGCTGTATGAGTGCTGGGCGGGCGAGAACCCGGTCGCCGGATTGACGCCGGCGGAGACCGCGCGCCGGATCGGCGCCGCGCTGCCGCCGCTTCGCCTCCACCGCCCCGACCTCCCCGAGGGACTCGCCGACGTCGTCGACGCCTGCCTCGAGCCCGACCCCGAGCTGCGCCCGACCGTGATCGAGCTCGGCGACTGCGTCGAGGCGGAGCTCCGAGGCCTGGACGTGCTCCGCCCCCTGCCCGGAATCGAGGAGCCCGGCGCGCGGGGGCCACGGTCGGGGATCTCGACCGCGCGCGTCGGCCTGCTCGCGGCGCTTGGGGTGTGCCTGCTCGCGCTCGCCGGACCGCTCGGCGCCGCGGGCACGGCGCTCGTGCTCGCGGTGCTCTTCGCCCCGTTGCTGCTCGCCGGGGCGCCGGCGGGCGGCCTTGCGATGCTCGCCTCGCCACTGCTCGCCGCGGCGGGGATCGGCGCGTCCGGCGCCGCCCTCGGCGCCGCCGGACCGCGCGCCCCGAGCCGCGCGATCCTCGGCGCCGGGGCATGGGCCTGGCTGCTGACCGCCTCGCTCGCCCTCGGCGCCGGCCCCGAGCTCGGGATCGCGAGCCCGCCTGCGGCGGGCTGGTCCGGCTCGGCCGCAACCGCCGCGACCGAGGTCCTCGGACCGCTGGTGGCGCTCGAGTCGCTGCTCGGGATGGCCGTGTTCGCGGTCGCGTCGGTGGCCCTGGGCTGGCTGCTCCGGGCCGGGCACGTGTCGGTGGCGCTGCTCGCCGCGATGCTCTGGGCGGCCGCGGTGGTCGCCGCGCTCGGGGCGGTTGGCAACGGCGCGCTGGCGGAGGCCCCCGCGGCCGTGCTCGCCGCCGCCGGCGCTGCGGTCGCGATCGAGTTCGGGCTCGTGCGGGAGCGCACGCGCAGGTGGGGCGCGGAGGTGGCGCTCCCCGCCCCGAGCGCGTAGCCGGGTCGCAACCCGCGCACGCGCTCCGCGTGCGCGGTTACCCCGCATCAAGCCTCTAGGATTTCGAGGTCGCGGCGGCCGGGAGTCCCGGATCGGCGCCTGCCAGATCAGCCATGAGCGTCCTACGCAACCTCGAACAGCGGATCGAGAACCTCGTCGAAGGGGTCTTCAGCCGTGCCTTCTCGTCCCAGGTGCAGCCGGTCGAGATCGCGCGCAAGCTGGCGAAGGAGATGGACGCCCACCGCACCGCGTCGGTGTCGCGGGTCTACGTCCCGAACCAGTACACGGTCTGGCTTTCGGTCGAGGACCGAAAGCGACTCGAGGGCTACGAAAGCTCGCTTGAGCAGGAGCTCTCCTCCTACCTGCTCGAGCACGCCCGGCGCCACGACTACGCGCTGCTCACTCGCCCGGCGGTCGAGCTCGAGTCCGACGAGCGCCTGCGCCTCGGCGAGTTCGGGATCCAGACCCGCCTGGTGAAGCCGCCGGCGCGCCAGGGCGAGTCGCCCGAGCAGGGCGAGCAGGGCCACACGATGGTCTACAGCGTGCCGCCGAAGCAGACCAAGTCGCGCAAGCGCCAGCCGGCCGCGCACCTGACCGACACGAAGGCGATCGTCTCGCTCGACGACCGCCGCTACGTGCTCGACGGACCGGTCGCCACCCTCGGCCGTTCGCGTGAGTGCGACTGCGTGCTCAACGACCCGAACGTCTCCCGCCGCCACGCCGAGCTTCGCCGCGGGCCGACCGGCGACTGGCAGATCGTCGACCTGGGGTCGACGAACGGGGTCAAGGTCAACGATCGCCAGGTCGACGCCTCGCGCCTCTCGCCCGGCGACCAGGTCGTGGTCGGCACGGTCAGATTCATCTTCGACATCGAGCGCTAACGCGACCGAAGCATGGATACAGACCCGATCGCGGTAGCACTGAAGTTCGGCTTTCTCGCCGTCCTTTACCTGTTCCTGTTCTGGGTCTCGCGCAGCGCCCTGCGCGAGCTCCGGCGCACGACCGCCCCGGCGCCGGAGGCGACCGGCTTCCACCAGGTGAGCGGTCCGGGTGGCCGGGCGGCGGCGACCGACGCCTCGCTGGTCGCGGTCACCGGCGGAGGGCTGCCGGCGGGCGAGCGCTACGACCTCTTCGGCGGGCTCTCGATCGGGCGCTCGGGGGAGGCCGACGTGCGGATCGAGGACCGCTTCGCGTCGGCGATCCACGCGCGCCTTTACTCGCGCGGCGCCACCTACTACGTCGAGGACATGGGGTCGACCAACGGCACCTACCTCAACGGCGGCCGCCTGGAGGGCGAGTCCGAGCTCTCCGACCTCGACGAGATCAAGATCGGCGACACCGCGCTGCGCTTCGAGCTCGACCTGCCCGGTGAGCGCTGATGGCGCTGCGCGTCACCGCGGAGTCGTTTCGCACCGACACCGGGCGCCAGCGCACGGCGAACGAGGACTCCTACTACGCCGCCGCGCCGCTGTTCGCGGTCGCCGACGGGATGGGCGGCGCCCAGGCGGGTGAGGTCGCCTCCCAGATCGCGGCCGAGTCGTTCGAGCCGGCGCAGCGTTCCGGCGAGTCCGCGGAGGCCTATCTGCGCACGATCGCGCTCGAGGCGAACCGGCGCATCCACGACCTCGCCCAGCAGGACGAGAGCCACTCCGGGATGGGCACGACCCTGACCGCGGCGCTGGTCGAGGGCGACGAGGTCTCGTTCGCGCACGTCGGCGACAGCCGCGCCTACGTCTATCGCGACGGCGAGCTGCGGCTGCTCACCTCCGACCACTCGCTGGTCGAGGAGCTGCGGCGCCAGGGCAGGCTCACCTCCGAGCAGGCCGAGGACCACCCGCAGCGCTCGATCATCACCCGGGCGCTCGGGCCCGAGGAGGAGGTCGAGGTCGACACGCTCAGCTTCAGCGCCCGCCCCGGAGACGTCTTCCTGCTCTGCTCCGACGGCCTGACGACGATGGTCAAGGACCGGGAGATCGCCGCCGCGCTGGCCGAGACCGAGGACCTCGACCAGCTCACCGAGCGGCTGATCGCCGAGGCGAACGAGGCCGGTGGCCGCGACAACATCACCGTCGTCGCCTTTCGCCTCGAGGGCTCGCTCGACGCCGCCGAGCCCGACGAGCACGCGACCCTGATCGGCCCGACCGCCGAGGGCGCCGGCGTCTCGGGCGAGCGCGTCCGCGCCGCGGCGGCCGAGCGCCCCCCGCGGCGGGGCGAGGACGCGCGGCCACGCCGCCGAGGGCGGCTGAAGACCGCGGCCAAGGTCCTCCTCGCCCTGCTGATCGTCGCCGGCCTCGTGGTCGCAGGGATCTACGGCGCCCGGCAGGTCTACTTCCTCGGCGTCGACGACGGCGGCCAGGTCGCGGTCTTCCGCGGGCTCCCGTACGAGCTGCCGCTCGGGATCGACCTCTACTCGGAGGCCTACACCGCCGACGTGCGGGCGGACTCGATCCCCGAGGATCGCCGCGACTCGCTCACCGATCACGAGCTGCGCTCGCGCAACGACGCCGACTCGCTCGTCGACGACCTCGAGGCCTCCGCCGCGGCGCCCCTGCCGCAGCCGCCGGCCTCCGGGTCCGCGGGCGCGGACGCCGCCGCCTCCGGCGGCGGCGGGGGCGAGCAGCCGGGCGCCGGCTCGCAGGGTGGCGCCGCCGGCGGCCAGGGCGGCCAGGGCGGGGACGGCTCGCCCTCGGGCGCCGGGGACTGAGCCGATGAGTGCCCGGAATCGGGAGCTGCTCGCTCTCGTGCCGGTCGCGGTCCTGCTCACCGCGGGCTTCACCGCCGTCTTCATTACCCAGTCGAAGGACGGCGAGATCGGCGACCTGAGCCTGATCTACGGGGCCTACTTCCTCGCTCTGTGCGTCGTCGCCCACGTCTTCCTGCGGATCAGGCTCCCGAACGCCGACCCGTACCTGTTCCCGCTCTGCGCCCTGCTGGCGGCGATCGGGCTCGTCGTCATCTACCGGATCGACGACGAGCTCGCCTTCAACCAGGCGTCGGTGTTCGTGCTCGGGCTCGTCTTCTTCTGCCTCACGATCGTCTTCCTGCGCGACTACCACGTGCTCGAGCGCTACCGCTACCTGATCGCGACCGTGGGGATCCTGCTCCTGCTCGGGCCGTTCATCACCCGCAACCAGGTCAACGGCGCCTACCTCAGCGTCGATGTCGGCCCGATCTCGTTCCAGCCCGCCGAGCTGGCGAAGATCTGCATCGTCATCTTCCTCGCCAGCTACCTGGCGGAGAAGCGCGAGATGCTCTCGGTCGCGGCACGGCGAGTCGCGGGCCTGACGATCCCGCCGCTGAAGCACTTCGGACCGCTGCTCGTGGTCTGGGGCGCGGCGATGCTGATGCTCGTCTTCATCCGCGACCTCGGTAGCTCGCTGATGTTCTTCGGCGCCTTCCTGGCGCTGCTCTACGTCGCCACCGGGCGCTTCTCCTACGTGCTCGCCGGGCTGTTCATGTTCGCGATCGGCGCCTATATCCTCGGCAGCAACATCTCGCACGTCAACGACCGGGTCGACATCTGGCTCGACCCGTTCGCCCGCAACGCGCCCGACGGCGCCGGCCAGGTGCAGCAGTCGCTGTTCGCCCAAGCCGACGGCGGCCTCTTCGGCAAGGGCCTGGGCGAGTCGCTGCTCAAGCTCCCCGGTCCGTTCGCGCCCGACTGCGAGCAGCCATTCCCCGACTGCGGCTCGATCCTGCCCGCGCCGCACACCGACTTCATCTACGCGGTGATCACGATGGAGCTCGGCCTCTTCGGCGCCTGCGGGGTGATCCTGGTCTACGCCTTGGTCGCCGCGCGCGGGTTCAAGACCGCGGTGATGGCGCCGGACGGGTTCTCGAAGCTGCTCGCAGCGGGGCTGAGCGCGATCTTCGCGCTGCAGGCGTTCGTGATCATCGGCGGCGTCACCAAGGTGATCCCGCTGACCGGGGTCACGCTGCCGTTCGTCTCCTTCGGCGGCAGTTCGATCGTCGCCAACATGATCCTGCTCGCGCTCCTGCTCCTGGTCTCCGACCGCGCCCGCCGGCCCCTGCCCGCGCGACCCGACCCCGGCGACCCCGCCGAGCTCGAGGGGTTGCCGGCATGAACGTGCCGATCGTCCGCATCTTCGTCCTCGTCCTGGTGCTGTTCACGACCCTCGTCTACTTCACCTCGAAGTGGGCGGTGTTCGACGCCGAGGAGCTCGAGGCGGAGGACCAGAACCGCCGCCCGCTGATCGAGGCGCAGCAGATCCCGCGCGGCACGATCACGACCGCCGACGGTGTGCTGGTCGCCGAGAGCAACCCCGAGGGCGGCGGCCGGCGCCCCGTCTACGTGCGGACCTACCCGGAGGGGCCACTTTTCGGACACCCGGTCGGCTTCAGCTACGTCGACATCGGCAACAGCGAGATCGAGGAGTCGGAGAACGACCTGCTCACCGGCGAGGAGAACGAGTTCGCCTCGATCATCGACGAGCTCCGCGACCAGCAGTCCGCCGGCGCCGACATCCGGCTGACGATCGACTCCGAGCTGCAGCGGATCGCCACCGACGGCCTGCAGAGCGCGATCTCGGCCAACGGGCTCGCCGAGTTCGGCCTCGGGGGTGCCGCGGTCGCGCTCGACCCCTCGACCGGGGCGGTGCTGGCGATGGCCTCGTCGCCCGGCTACGACCCGAACACGATCGACGAGCCGGGGGAGTCCGAGCGGCTCGGCAAGGCGGCGGACTCGCCGCTGATCAACCGGCCGACGCAGGCGATCTACCCGCCGGGCTCGACGATGAAGGTGGTGACCGCGGCGGCGGCCCTCGACTCGGGCGAGTTCGACCCCGGCACGGTCCTGAACGCGGACTCGCCAAAGGACATCAGCGGCCTGCCGCTGGAGAACTCGGGCGGTGAGTCGTTCGGGGACATCGACATGGCCACCGCGCTGACGAATTCGGTCAACACCTACTGGGCGCAGGTCGGCGAGCAGCTCGGCACCGAGACGATGGTGGAGTACATGGAGCGGTTCGGCTTCTACTCCGTGCCCGAGCTCAATCTCCCCGACGACGCGCTCGAGGAGAGCGGGGTCTACAGCACCGACGGCCTCGTGCGCAGCGACTTCGACGTCGGCCGGGTCGCGATCGGCCAGGGCGGCGAGGAGGGCCAGGTGCTCGCGACCGCGACCCAGATGGCCGAGGTCGCGGCGACGGTCGCCAACCAGGGCAGGCTGATGCAGCCGACCTTCCTGCTCGAGGCCAAGGACCCCGACGGGCGCGTGATCGAGGAGCTCGGCGATGGCGACGAGCAGGACCAGGTGATCTCCGAGGAGTCGGCGGCGCAGCTGAACGAGATGATGACCAGCGTCACCCGCGAGGGCACGGCCTCGAGCCTGAGCGTCTCCGGGGTCGAGTTCGCGGGCAAGACCGGGACCGCCGAGAAGGACGTCGAGACGAGCCTGAACCAGCCCTGGTTCATCGGCTTCGCGCCCTCGCAGGACCCGCAGATCGCGGTTGCGGTGACGATCGAGAGCTGCACCGGATGCTTCGGTGGTGAGGTCGCGGGACCGATCGCGACCTCGATCATGGAAGCGGCGCTCGCCGGAGGATGAGCCTCACCAGCGGACAGCGGATCGGCGATCGCTACACGCTCGTCGGCCGCCTCGGCAGCGGCGGGATGGCGGACGTCTGGCTCGCCGAGGACTCGATGCTCGATCGCCGGGTCGCGCTCAAGTTCCTGCACGAGCGCTTCGCCCAGGACGCGCAGTTCGTCGAGCGCTTTCGCCGCGAGGCGCAGGCCGCCGCCGGGCTCCAGCACCCGAACGTGGTCGGCGTCTACGACCGCGGCGAGGCCGAGGGGCGTCACTGGATCGCGATGGAGTACGTCGAGGGGGCGTCGCTCAAGGACCTGATCACGCGCGGGCTCTCGGTCGGCGAGGCGATCGAGATCACCCGCCAGATCCTCGCCGGGGCGAGGTTCTCGCATGAACGCGGGATCGTCCACCGCGACCTCAAGCCCCAGAACGTGATGGTCGACGCCCAGGGCCGCGCCCGGGTGACCGACTTCGGCATCGCCCGCGCCGGCGCCTCGGAGATCACCGCGACCGGGTCGGTGCTCGGCACCGCCCAGTACCTCTCGCCCGAGCAGGCGCAGGGCCTCGAGGTGACCGCGACCTCGGACCTCTACTCGGTCGGGGTGATCCTCTACGAGGCGCTCACGGGCAGCGTCCCGTTCGACGCCGAGACCCCGGTCGCGGTGGCGCTGAAGCAGGTCTCCGAACAGCCGCGGCGGCCGTCGGAGCTGAACCCGAACGTCTCGCCGGCGCTCGACGCCGTCGTCCTGCGGGCGCTGGCAAAGGACCCCGCGAACCGCTTCCAGTCGGCGGAGGAGTTCAGCCGCGCGCTCGACGAGGCCGAGGCGAACCCGAACGCCGCCGGGGCCACCGCCGCGTACGCGCCCGTGGTCGTCACCGAGACGGTGAGCGAGGACGAGGAGGAGGGCTGGATGACCCGCCGCAAGGCGCTGATCCTGCTCGCGCTGCTGCTTGCGGCCGCGGCGCTCGCCGCCTGGGCGCTGACGCGCCCCGAGCAGACCGAGGTCCCCGACGTGATCGGCGATCCGGTCGCCGAAGCCCGCGCCACCCTCGAGCGCCGCGGGTTCGAGGTCACGACCTCGGGACTCGAGGCCTGCGACGACCCCGACACCGTCCTCGAGCAGGACCCGCGGGCGCGGTCCGAGGCCGAGCAGGGGTCGGCGGTGATGCTCACGGTCAGCCTCGGCCAGTCGGTCCGGGTGCCACCCGTCAACGGTCGCCCGCTCGACCAGGCCCGCAAGCAACTCCAGGACGCGAACCTGCTCGTGTCGACGACCGAGAAGGCGTCCCGGGACGTCGACGGTGGACGCGTGATCAGCAGCGAGCCCGCCGGCGGCACCGAGGTCGACTGCCAGTCGACGGTCGACCTCGTCGTCTCCAAGGGCCCGAACCTGGTCACGCTCCCGGACGTGCTCGGCGACTCCCAGGAGGCGGCCGAGGCGGAGCTCGAGCGGCTCGGCTTCGTCGTCAACGTCGACACCCGTGACGCCGACGAGCCCGAGGGGACGGTGATCGGGGAGGACCCGGGCCCAGGCTCCGAGCTGCTGCGCGGCGACGAGGTGACGATCATCGTCTCCACCGGCGCCGGCTCGGTGACCGTCCCGGACGTCGTCGGCCAGTCGGAGGACGCGGCGCGCAACCTCCTGCAGAGCCGGGGCCTCAGCGTCGAGATCGTCTCCCAGGAGACCGACGAGCAAAGCGAGGACGGCCGCGTGCTCGACCAGGCGCCAACGAGTGGCGCCCGCCTGCGGCAGGGCGACTTCGTCACGATCTACGTCGGTGAGTTCGTCGAGCCGCCCGAGCCCGAACCGGATCCGACCACGACCACGCCGACGACCGACGAGGACACGGTGACGCCGAAGTGAGGGTCGCGGTGATCTACGGCGGGCGTTCCTCCGAGCACCAGGTCTCGCTCGAGTCCGGAGCGTCGGTGGCGTCGGGCGTTCGCGAAGCGGGTCACGAGGTGGTCGAGGTGCTGATCGAGAGCGACGGGCGCTGGACCGTCGACGGCGCGGAGGTCGAGATGCGCGCGGCCGCCGGACTGCTCGGCTGCGACGTCGCCTTCCCCGTCCTCCATGGCCCGTTCGGCGAGGACGGCACGGTGCAGGGGCTGCTCGAGTGCCTCGGTGTCGCCTACGCGGGTCCGAGCGTGCTCGCCGCCGCGGTCGCGATGGACAAGCTGATCTGCAAGCGCCTGCTTGCGTTCGACGGCCTGCCCCAGGTCGAGTTCGCCGAGGTCGGCGCCCCGGGCTGGCGCGAGCACGCCGCCGCGATGGCGAGGCCGCTGTGGGTGAAGCCGTCGCGGCTCGGCTCCAGCGTCGGCATCTCGCGGGTCACGAACATCGAGCGCGAGCTCGACCAGGCGGTCGAAGCCGCGCGCGCCCACGACCCGCGGGTGATCGTCGAGGCCGACGCCTCCGGGCGCGAGGTCGAGTGCTCGGTGATCGGCAACACCGGCGTCGGCGACGACTCCAGCGTCGAGACGTCACTGCCGGGGGCGATCGTCACCCGGGCGTCGGACTGGTACGACTTCGAGGCCAAGTACGCCGAGGGCGGGATGGAGCTGGTCGTCCCGGCGCCGATCGGCGACGACGCGGTGGCGACCGTGCGCGAGCTCGCCGAGCGCGTCTTTCGCGCCGTCGGCGGCACCGGCCTCGCGCGCTGCGACTTCTTCGTCCGCGACGACGGCGAGGTGCTGGTGAACGAGATCAACACGATCCCGGGCTTCACCGCGACCAGCGTCTTCGGGAAGCTGTTCGAAGCCTCGGGCGTGCCCTACTCCGAGCTCTGCGGCCGGCTGGTCGAGCTCGGAGCCGACCGCCACCGTCGCGAGCGCGAGTATCGGTTCTAGCCTCTAGAGCTTCGCGAGCAGGACGTAGAAGCGCTCGAATCCCTCGCGCTCGTAGAAGCGGATCGCGCCCTCGTTCGAGTGCGCGACCCCGACCAGCACGGTCCGCGCCCCGGCCTCGGCGGCGACCTCCGCCGCCGCCTCGGTCAGCGCTCGGCCGACCCCGCCGCCGCGCTCGGGCTCGAGCACCGAGAGGGTCTCGATCTCGGCGGTTCGCTCGCCCAGGTCCCACGTCGCCGCTCCCTCGCCGATCGAGACCACCGCATAGCCGATCGGCTCCGAGTCGCGCTCGGCGAGCAGCAGGGTGTACTCGTCGCGGCCGAGCCAATCGAGGTACTGGTTGCGGCGGTGTCGCCACGACTGCTCGAGCGACCGCGGCTGCGGCATCGCCGGCAGCGAGACGTGGCTGTCGCGCAGCGCCCGCCACAGAGGCTCGAGCCGCTCGACGTCGTCCCGGTCGCCTCGTCGAACCGTGAAGTCCAAAGCCTAGGCCGCGGTCAGTGTCGCCTCGGAGAGCTCGACCTTGAACTCGCCCGGCGACCCGGCGAGCTTCGTGAACCAGATCAGGTAGTACTGCGCCGGCTCGTCGACGGTCAGGGCGATCGCCTGGTCCTCGTTCGCGTTCGAGACGTTGCCGACCGGCTCGCCCCAGTCCTCGAACACGGTCGGCGGGCCGTCGGCGGCGGCGTAGATCGAGGCGCTCCAGCCGGCGTCGGCGGTGCTGACCGAGAGGCTGGTGCCCGCGACCGGCTCGCCGGCGTCGACGACCAGCCCGACCCCGGCCTTTCCGGCCGCCTGCTCGACGTCGGCCGAAGCGGTGTACTCCTCGGTCGGCCAGACCGTCGCCGCGTCGCCGTCGATCGCGAGCTCGGCCTCCTCGCTGTGCTCCTCGCTGTCGCCGAGCGGGTCGAACGCGGTCGCCGCCTGGAGCTCGACCTCGCTCCCGGTCACGGGCTCGTCGTTGCCGCCCCCGCCGCCGCCACCACGCTCCTCGTCGCCGGCCAGGCCCGCGATCAGGAGCGCCGCCGCGGTCGCCGCGAGCACGAGCAGGATCCCGGCGACAGAGACCCGGCGCGAGGTCAGGATCCGCCGCCTGCCGCCGGGGACGGTGTCGAGGACCGTGGTCGCCTCCCCGGTCGAGCGCCCGGCGCGCGCGACCTCGACCTCGAGCGCGTTCTCGAGGTCGGCGAGCATCGCCGCCATGTCGGGATAGCGCTTCTCCGGCTTCTTCGCGGTCGAGCGCTCGACCACCGCGGCAAGCGCCGACGAGGCGTCGGGGCGCTTGCGCTGCACGTCGGGCATCCGCTCGTTGACGTGCTTCATCGCCACGCCGACCAGGTTGTCGGCCTGGAACGGGACCTCCCCGGTGAGCGTCTCGTAGATCACGATCCCGAGCGAGTAGATGTCCGAGCGCGCGTCGACCGGCCGGCCCATCGCCTGCTCGGGCGAGACGTAGTCGGTCGTCCCGAGCACCCGCCCGGTCCTCGTGAGGCCGTCCTGCTCGAGCTGCTGGGCGATGCCGAAGTCGGTCACCTTCGCTCGCCCCTCGGCGTCGATGAGCACGTTCTGGGGCTTCACGTCACGGTGCACGAGCCGCCGCGCGTGCGCCGCCTGCAGCCCGCGCCCGACCTCGATCCCGTAGGCGGCGGCCTCGTCCAGGGGCAGGCGCCCGAGCCGGTCGATCCGCTGCTTCAGGGTCTCGCCGTCGCAGTACTCGAAGACGATGTAGGGACGACCGCCATCCTCGCCCGCGTCGATGATCGCGACCACGTTCGGGTGCGAGACCTGGGCCACCGCGCGCGCCTCGCGCCGGAAGCGCTCGATCTGGTCGGGCTGGTCGGAGATCTCGCGGTGCAGGACCTTGGCCGCGACCCAGCGCTCGAGCGTCTCGTCGCGGGCGAGGTAGACGGTCGACATGCCGCCGGAGCCGAGCTTCTGCTCGAGCCGGTAGCGGCCCGAGAGCACGGTCCCCGTCAGCGCGCCCGCCGATCCTGTCGTCGCCTCGCTCATCGCCTGACTATCTTCACCCTTCGGCGAGCGTCACGTTACGCCCTGCTCGCCCTGCATGATGACGGTCGCCTTGCGCTAGCCCGAGTCGCCTCGTTCGGCGCCGCGCGCGGCCTCGACGATCTCCGGCGGGGCCTTCTCCGGCGAGCCGCTGTCGAACGGGGGCTCGGGGTCGTACTCGATCGCGAGCTGGATCGCCTGCGCGACCCGCTCGCCGGCGATCCGCGCGGCGAGCACCAACCCCATGTCGATCCCGGAGGAGACGCCGGCGGCGGTCACCACCTTGCCGTCGACGACGACCCGCTCGGCGCTCGGCTCGGCGCCGAAGCGGGCGAGCAGGTCGCGGTAGGCCCAGTGGCTGGTCGCGCGCTTGCCCTCGAGGATCCCCGCGGCGCCGAGCACCAGCGAGCCGGTGCAGACCGAGGTCGTCCACTCGCTGGTCGCGTGCGCGGTCCGCAGCCACTCGAGCACCTCCTCGTCGCCGAGCAGCGGCCGGTTGCCCTCGCCGCCGGGGACGATCACGATCTCGGGATCCGGGAGCTCGGCGATCGCGAGGTCGGCGGTGAGCTCGAGCGCGCCCGTATCGGTGCGCTTCGGCCCCGCCTGCTTGGCGACGAAGCTGAGCTCGGCGCCGGGCAGCCGCGAGAGCACCTCGTAGGGGCCGACGGCGTCGAGCGCGGTCAGCTGCTCGAAGATCAGGATCGCGATCCGCACCGGGACATGGTCGCAAACGGCCTAGGTCCGCTCGACCAACCCGTCGCGAGCGGTGGCGCGCCCGATCCGCTTCGCCTCCGGGTAGTGGTGGCGCAGGAGCTCGAGCGCCGCCGCCTCGTCCGTCGCGGCGACGACGCAGGCGAACCCGCAGCCCATGTTGAAGACCTCGTACATCTGCTGCTCGGGGACCTGGCCGAGCTCCTGGATCAGCCCGAAGATCGGCGGCGGTTCGAACGGGTCGTCGATCTCGTAGCCGACCGGGGCCGCGAGCCGGGTCAGGTTGTTGAGCCCGTCGCCGGTGATGTGCGCGAGGCCGCGCACGTCCGCGCCGGAGCCGAGCAGCTCGGCGACCGCCCGCACGTAGATCTCGGTCGGTTCGAGCAGGACCTCGCCGAGCGGCCGTCCGAGCCGCTCGTCGTCGAGCGCGACCTCGGAGAGCGCCTTGCGGGCGAGGGTGTAGCCGTTGGAGTGCAGCCCGCTCGAGGGCAGCCCGATCACCGCGTCGCCGGGCTCGACCCGTCCGCCGGTGACGATCGCGTCGAGGTCGACGAGCCCGATCGCGCTCCCGCCGAGCTCCCAGCCGGCGACGATCTCGCCGACCTGGGCGATCTCGCCCCCCGGGATCTCGATCGCCGCAAGCTCGGCGCCGCGCCGAAGCCCGGCACCGATCTCGCCGCAGACCTCGGGGTCGGCGTCCGCGCAGAGGATGAAGTCGAGCATCGCGATCGGCTCGGCGCCGACGCAGATCAGGTCGTTGACGTTCATCGCCACGCAGTCGATCCCGATCGTGTCGAAGCGCCGCATCCGCTCGGCGACGACCATCTTCGTCCCGACGCCGTCGGTCCCGAAGGCGATTCCGGTGCGCTCGTCGAGCCGCAGCACGCTGGCGTAGTGGTTCGGGAGCGCGACCACCCGCGACGGGCGCCCGGTCTCGATCAGCTTCAGGCTTCGGACCAGGGCCGCGATCGCGTCGTCGGCGCCGCGCTGGCTGACGCCCGCCTCGGTGTATGCGTCCGGGCCGCTCACCGGCTCATTCTGACCGCGATCGCGGCGGCGAGCGCGAGCCGGTAGGCGGCGTAGGGCCAGAGCGCGCGATCGCGCTCGACCAGCGCGATCAGGCGCTGCGACGCCAGGGTCGATGCGAACGCGGTCGCGACCCCGGCCGCGAGCGCTCGGCGCAGCTCCGGCTCGACCCCGCGGCGGCGCAGGCGCGCGCCCTTGAGCACCGTCGCGCCGACGATCACCGGCAGCGCCACGGTTCGGGAGAGCAGGTTCGCGTGCCGGCGGGTGAACCGCCGCCGCCGGGCCGCGATCAGCGTGGCCCCGTTTCGCGACACGCCGGGGACGAGCGCGGTCGCCTGCGCGATCCCGAGCGCGAGCCCGTCGAGCGGCCCGGCGTCGCCCGGCCCGCGCGCCTGGGGGCTGCGATCGGCCGCGACCATCGCCACCGCCCCGGCGGCGAGCCCGGCGGCGATCGAGCCGGGACCGCCGAGCCGGCCCTCGATCTGACGCTCGAGCGTGTAGCCGGCGAGCGCCGGCGGGACGAATGAGAGCGCGATCACCGCGGCGCGGCGCCCGTCGAACGCCGCGAGCTCGGCGGCGATCACGTCGCGCTGGCCGATCAGCAGCGCCGCCGCGGTGCCCGCGTGCAGGGCGATCTCGAAGCTCTTGCGGGCCTCTGGGTCGAGGCGCTCGAAGCCCCAGCCGCAGAGCCAGGGCACCAGCGAGAGGTGGGCGGAGCTGGAGACGGGCAGGAGCTCGGTCGGGCCCTGGACCGCGCCCAGCGCGGCCGCGCGTCCGGGGGTGAGCGCCGGGGCGGCGGCTCGGCCCACGCCAGCCGCTAGGAGCCGGCCTCGGCGGGCTGGGTCCCGTTGCGCCGCCGCCGGACCACCAACCAGACGATCAGCGCGACGATCCCGGCGAGCACCAGGTAGTCGCCGTAGTGCAGGTAGTCGCGCCATTCCTCCCAGTTGTCGCCCACCGCCTTGCCGATCGCGCCCAGCATCAGGACCCACGGGATGCAGCCGGCGAGGGTGAGCAGCGTGAAACGCCAGAACGGCATCTTCGCGACCCCCGCGGGCAGCGAGATGAAGGTGCGGATGATCGGCAGCATCCGGGTGAAGAAGACGGTCGCGTCGCCGTGGCGCTCGAACCAGCGGTCGGCCCACTCGAGGTGCTTGCGGTTGACGTGGATCAGCCGGTTCTTCTCCAGCAGCTCGATCCGCCCGTAGTAGCCCGCCGCCCACGCGACCCACGAGCCGACGACGTTGCCGAGCACGCCGGCGGTGACGATCCCGAACAGGGTCATGTCGCCCTCGGAGACGTTGAAGCCGGCGAACAGCATGATCGCCTCGCTCGGGACCGGGATGCAGGCGCTCTCGAGCAGCATCAGGACGAAGACCCCGGCGTAGCCGAGGGCGTCGATGACGTCGACGGCGACCTCGACGATCGGGTCGACGACGAAGTCCGTCAGGCCGCCGATCGGCGGCCCCTGAATCGCTGTGAGCGCGCCCATGCGAGCCGGGAACCTTAGCGTCGGCCGACCGGAATCCGCCGTAGACTCGCGGTCGATGTCCCGCCTCACGGATCCTGTCTACAGGCGGCGGGCGCTCGAGTTCGTGGCGGATGCGCTGCTCTGCGCCGCCGCATTCGCGCTCGCCTTCAAGCTCCGCTTCCTCGACGATCGCGGCGGCATCCCCGAGCGCTACGAGACGATGCTCGTCGGCTCGATCGCCTTCGTCGCGCTCGGCAAGGCGCTGGTGATCGAGCTCTTCGGCCTGCACCAGCAGTGGTGGCGCTACTTCCGCCTCCCGGACCTGTGGCCGTTGCTGCGTGCGCTCGCGGTCGCCAGCGGGCTCATGGTCCTGATCTTCGCCCTCGCGCAGCCGTACGAGTTCAACGTCCCGCGCTCGGTGGTCATCTTCGACTTCCTGCTCTGCGCGGTCTTCTGCGGCGGCGCGCGCCTCGCCCGGCGCTCGATCGCCGAGCGCCCGGCCCGCCGCGCCGCCGAGCGCCGGACCCGCGACGTGCTCGTAGTCGGCGCCGGCTCGGGCGGGCAGATGGTCGTCCGCGAGCTGAAGTTGAACCCGAACCTCGGCGCCCGCGCGGTCGGCTTCCTCGACGACGACCCGCGCAAGCGCGGGATGCGGACCGAGGGGCTGAAGGTGCTCGGGACGACGGACGAGATCGGCCCGATCCTCGACCGCCTCGGCCCGGACGAGGTCGTGATCGCGATCCCGTCGGCCCCCGGGGTCCTGCGCGGCAAGGTGGTCGCCGAATGTCGCGAGCGCGACATCCAGGTGCGCACCCTGCCGACCGTGTTCGAGCTCCTGCGCGGCGGGGTGCAGCTGACGCGCCAGCTGCGCGAGGTCCGGGTCGAGGACGTGCTTGGCCGCGACCCGGTGCTGATGGAGCTCGAGCGGGTCGGCGCCTACCTCGAGGACAAGCGGATCCTCGTCACCGGCGCCGGGGGCTCGATCGGGTCCGAGCTCTGCCGGCAAATCGCGCGCGTGCACCCGCGGCTTTTGGTGATGCTCGACCACGCCGAGGACAACCTGTTCGAGATCGACCGCGAGATGACCGGCACCTGGCACTTCACCCGGGTCGAGTCGGTGCTCGCCGACTGCCGCGAGGGCGACCGGATGCTCGAGGTGATGCAGCGGTTCAAGCCCGAGATCGTCTTCCACGCCGCCGCCTACAAGCACGTTCCGCTGATGGAGGCGAACCCGCTCGAGGCGCTGCGCAACAACGCGATCGCGACCCAGGTGACGGCGAAGACGGCCGCCGCCTCGGGCGCCGAGCGCTTCGTCTTGGTCTCCACCGACAAGGCGGTCAACCCGCACACGGTGATGGGCGCGACGAAGGCGATGGCGGAGTGGATCGTGCAGGCCGCGGGACAGCGCAACCCGGCGACCCGGTTCACGATCGTGCGCTTCGGCAACGTGCTCGCCTCCTCAGGCAGCGTGGTGCCGATCTTCCGCTCGCAGATCGAGCAGGGCGGCCCGGTGACCGTCACCCACCCCGAGATGACGCGCTACTTCATGACGATCCCGGAGTCGGTGCAGCTCGTGATCCAGGCCGGCGACCTGGGCGGCGGCTCGGGCGAGGTCTTCGTGCTCGAGATGGGCGACCCGGTGCGGATCATCGACCTCGCGCGCAACATGATCCGGCTCGCGGGCTACGAGCCCGACGGCGAGATCGCGATCGAGATCGTCGGGGTGCGCCCGGGCGAGAAGATCCACGAGGAGCTCTTCAACCGCGACGAGCGCTCGCAGGCGACCGCGGCCGAGCGCATCGTCCGCGCCGTGCGCACGGCGCCGCTCGACCCGGACTGGGTCGAGCAGACCGTGGCGCGGCTCGAGACCCTCGTGGCTTCGGGCGACGAGGCCGGCCTCGCCGATCACGTGGTCGAGCTGATGGGCGCCGAGGGCGCGGCAGGACGGACGCCGGCCTGATCGGCAAGACTGCGACCGCTGACTGATGGTTGACCTGCTCGAGCGGATCGGGCCCTACCTAGGCATCGCCGCCTTCCTGGGCCTCGCGATTCTCGCCTTCCTGATCTTCCAGCAGGCGCGCGAGGTGCGCCGCCTGCGCGAATGGGCGGGCCGCGCACCCGAGCGCGCGGGCGAGGCGGCGGAGGCGACCGCGGCGGCCGCCGAGGCCCGCGGCGAGGCCACCGAAGCGGAGTCCGAGGAGGAGGAAGAGCTCCCTCGGGGCCGGGTCGGCGCGGCCGTGCACGCCGTCCGCGGGCGCGCGTCACGGACGATGGCCGAGCTCGACCGGCGGATGCCCGTCGACCCGCGCTACGCGATCGCGGTGCTCGCGGCGCTGCTGATCGCGGCCGCGGTGCTGACCAGCGGCTTCGGCCTCTTCGGCGACGACGGCAGTGGCGGGGGCGGCGGCAAGCGCAAGGGGGGCCAGGCGAACCAGGAGAAGCCGGAGAAGGTCGAGGTGGCGGTCCTCAACGCGACCCAGATCGAGGACGGCGACGTGCCGATCGACGCCGTTCAGGGCCTCGCCGGGAGGGTGGCCGACGAGGTCGTCAAGCCCGCCGGGTTCAAGCCCGGCGCCGAGGAGACCGCCGCGTCCGGCTTCGACGAGACGACGATCATGTTCGAGCCCGGCGCCGAGGAGGACGCGCAGGAGCTGTCCGAGAAGGTCGCCGACCAGCTCGGCGAGACGCCGACGACACCGATCATCGGCGAGGTGCGCGACCTGGCCGCGGGCGCGCAGGTGGCGCTCGTCGTCGGCGCCGACGACGCGCAGTTCTAGCTCGCGATGCAGATCGGTGAGATCTTCGACAGCGCCGCCGCCTTCGTCGGCCTCGCGGCGCTGGTCGGGATCGTGCTTCTGGTGCCGCTCTACCTCTCGCAGCGGCGCGACGTCGTTCGCATGCGTGCCTGGATGGAGCGCGAGCCCGGCCACCCCGCCACCGACATCGCAGCCTCGGAGACGCTGCTCGACCGCGCCGAGACCGAGCTCGAGGAACTGCGGCCGGATACGGTCGAGGGCGCGGCGGTGACGCAGACCCCCTCGGCCGCGACGCGGGTCACGCACGAACGCCCCGCGCTCGAGCGGATCACGATGGAGCGGGCGGCGCTCGAGCCGCACCCGCGGTGGCGGCGGTTCACCGCCCGCGCGACGCAGACCCGGGTGCTGGTCGGCCTCGGGATCGTCGTGCTGGTGATCGGGATCGTCGGCATCTTCGCCTCCGAGGAGCTGCTCAAGGACGACGGCGGCGACGCGCCGCAGCGCGCGGAGGCGATCGATCGCGCCGACGTCACCGTCGCGGTGCTAAACGGGACCTCGGTCAACGGGCTCGCCGGCAAGGTCGGCTCCGACGTCGAGTCGAGCGGCTACGAGCTCGGCCCGGTGACCAGCACCACCCCGGGGTTCGCCGAGACCGCGGTGCTCTACGCCGACGGCCAGAAGCGAGCGGCGCAGAAGGTCGCTCGCGACCTCGGCGTCGACAAGCGGTCGGTCGAGCCCCTGGACGGCGAGACCCGCCGCCTGGCGGCTGGAGCCGACGTGGTCGTGATCGCCGGCGAGGACAGAGCCTCTTGAGCCGCCGCGTCTCCGCGGGCGCGGCGCTCTTCTTCGTCCTCCTCGCGGCGACGCTGGTCACGGCGGTGCTCGTCGTCCGCGCGCGCACGCCCGACCTCGTGCTCGAGGTGACCTCGAACACGCTGCCGTGCAGCATCGACCGCGACCGGCTCGGACCGGCGCCCGGTCCGCGGGTGACCTTCTTCGTCCGCGAGTCCGACGACGACGCGACGGTCGGCATCGTCGACAGCTCCGAGGACCTGGTCCGCACGCTCGATAGCGGCGTCGCGCTCGCGGCGGGCGAGGAGGTCAGCTACGTGTGGGACGGTCGCGACGACGCCGGTCGCCGGGTCCGGGCCGGCCGCTACCGGCTCTACGTCGCGCTGCCCGGCGAGGACCGGGAGATGATCTGGCCGCGTCGGGTCAGCGTCGAGGTGCCGACGACGGCGCGGGCATGCTCCGCGGAGGGCTCGTGAACGCGACCGCGCTCGAGCTCGCAGGGATGCTGGTCGCGACCGGGGCCGCCGCGGCGGCGGTGCTGGCGGCGCCCGGGCGCGCCCGCCTGATCGCGATGGGGATCGCCCTGGCGGCGGCGCCGGTACTCGTGCTCGGCAGCGTCTGGGATGAGCCGCGGGTGGTGGATTTCCGCGGCAGTCCGGCGCAGATCGGCGCTGCGGTGATCGTCGGCGGGCTCGCGCTCGCCGCGCTGGCGGCGATCTTTCGCCGCCGACCGGCGGTGTTCGCGATCGCGGCGTTCGCGGTCGTCCCGCTGCGGGTCCCGCTCGAGATCGGCGGCGAGACGGCGAACCTGCTGGTGCCGCTCTACCTCGTGATCGGGGCGGGGGTGATTTCGCAGCTGGGAGACCGCAGACCGCAGACCACAGCCCGCGGACCGCAGACCGCAGATCGGGCTGTGGTGTGGCTTCGGTCGCTGCTCGCGTTGACGCTGGTGCTGTACGCGGTCCAGGCTGCCTACTCGGAGGACGTCGCGAACGCGATCGAGAACATCGGCTTCTTCCTCGTCCCGTTCGCGGTCATGTACGCGCTCCTGGTCGAGGTCGAGTGGACGACCGCGCTCCTGCGGCGGGTCCTGATCGCGGTCGCCGCGGTCGCCGGGCTCTGCGCCGCGGTTGCGATCTACCAGTGGCTGGCCCGGGACCTGTTCCTCAACCCGGAGCTCTTCGACGCGAACCAGCTCCACGTCTACTTTCGCGCCAACTCGGTCTTCTTCGACCCCAACATCCTCGGGCGCTACCTGGCGCTCGCCCTGACGGCACTCGGCGCCTGTATCGCCTGGAGCTCGGACCGCCGCACCGCGGCCGCGGCGCTTGCCGTCTGCGCGCTGCTGCTGACCGGGCTCGTGTTCTCGTTCTCGATCACCAGCTTCGCCGCCGCGCTCGCCGGCCTCGGGATGGTCGCGCTGCTGCATTGGGGCTGGCGCGGTGCGGCCGCCGCCGCCGCCCTCGGCGCCGCCGGCCTGGTCGCGCTGGTGATCGCCGGCGGCACTCCGGGCAGCGACATCCAGACCGACCGCGGCATCGACAGCGGCCGCAGCGACCTGATCGAGGGTGGCCTCGTGCTCGCCGGGCTGCAGCAGGAGGACGCCGGCGAGCCCGAGACCGGGCGCCCCCTCACCGGCTACGGCTCAGGCTCCTTCGGCGCCGCGTTCGTCGAGCGGATCGACAACCAGGCGCGCTCGGTCGTCTCGCACTCGGAGCCGATCACCGTCGCCGCCGAGCAGGGGGCGATCGGGCTCGTCGTCTACGCCGGGTTGATCGGGGCGGCGCTCGTCACCCTGCTCACCGGCGGGGCGGGCCGGACGCTGGCGCGCACCGCGGTCGCCGCGTGCTTCGTCGCCGTGCTCATCCACAGCCTCGGCTACGCCGGATTCGCGATCGACCCGGCCACCTGGGCCCTGCTCGGGCTCGGGGTCGCGCTCGCGACCCGGCGCGATCCGGCCGATCCGACGGCGAACATCCCCGCTGAGAGATGAGTGATCCCACGAGATCACGCCCGCGGATGACGCACGGATACCGTCGCCGGATCGCGCCCGTCGGGACTCGCACATGCCCACCGGCATGCGCTTCGCCCGCCGGCCACGCCCGACTCGGTCCCGCGCGCCCCCCGCACGCGAGCCCGTGGAATCAATCATCTAGGTGTTCGAGTACCTGCGCCGGCTGGCGACCACGGGCGCCGCGTACACGGCCTCGAGCGTGCTCTCGAAGCTGGTCGCGGTCGTCCTGCTGCCGGTCTACACGGCCTACCTGAGCCCGGCCGACTACGGGGCCGCCGAGGTGATGCTCGCCTCGCTCGTCGCCGCCTCGATCCTGGTGCGCTTCGGCCTGATCGAGGCGTTGCTCAGGTACTACTACCTGTCCGGAGAGGAGCCCCGTGCCGTGGTCCGGACCAGCTTCGCGGCGCTGTTCTGGCTGGCGACCGCGGGGGCGCTGGTCGGGCTCGCCTTCGCCGAGCCGATCTCGGAGGCGCTGCTCGAGCGCCCCGACGCCGAGCTCGCCCGGCTCGCGGTGCTCGGGCTCTGGGTGCTGACCCTGTGGGAGTACGTGCTCACGCTGCTGCGCCTGGACGAGCGCGCCCGCGCCTACTTCACGCTCACCGTCCTCAACGTGCTCGCGACAATCCCGGTCACCGTCTGGCTGGTGGTGGTCGAGGATCAGGGTGCCGCCGGGATCCTGCTCGGCAGCTTCGGCACCGGCGCCGCGTTCCTGCTCTGGCGCCTGTGGGTCGAGCGCCGGCGGCTCTCGTTCGCCTTCGACCGTCCACTGCTGCGCCGGATGGTGCGCTTCGGGCTCCCGACGATGCCGGCCGAGCTCTCGCTCTACTCGCTCAACTTCATCGACCGGATCCTGATCGTCCGCCTCGCCGGATTGGCGGAGGCGGGGCTGTACGCGCTCGCGATCAAGTTCGCCCAGGGTATGAACGTGCTCGCGCGCGGGTTCCAGCTCGCGTTTCCGCCGCTCGCGTACTCGATCGCCGACGACGACGAGGCGCGCCGCGCCTACAGCCTGATCGTGACCTGGTTCGCCGCCGTCTGCGCCTTCTGCGTCGCCGGCCTCTGGCTGCTCTCGCGCCAGCTCGTCGAGCTGCTCGCCGCGCCCGAGTACTTCGAGGCCCACGAGGCGATCGGACTGCTGGCGACCGGGATCGCGCTCTACTCGCTCTACCTGGTCCTGGTGGTGGTGCTCGGCCGCACCGGCCGCACCGAGTTCAACCTCCCGGCGACGATCGCGGGCACCGCCGTCAACGTCGTCCTCAACCTGGTCCTGATCGGACCGCTGGGGATCGTCGGCGCCGGGCTGGCGCTGGTCGCCTCGTACGCGGTCGTGCTCGCGCTCATGTACGCGCTCACCCAGCGCCTGTTTCCGGTCGCCTACGAGTGGGGCCGCCTGGCGCTCCTGGTCGCGGTCACCGCCGCGGTTGTCGCGGCGGGCGAGCTGCTGCTGCCGACCGGCGGCCTCGAGGGCTGGGCCAGCCGGCTCGCGCTCTGGCTCGCGCTCCCGGCGCTGCTCTGGGTCAGCGGCTTCCCGAGCGCCGCCGAGCGCCGCGCGGCGCGCGCGCTGCTGCGGCCGGCGGCGCTGCGAGCACGCCTGCGCGAGCTCGCCGCGCGAACGGCCGCCGGCGAGCCCGAGCGGCACGCCGGCGACGGCTACGCGCCCGAGGTCTACGAGGCGGTGCGCCGCGACGAGGACCGGTTGTAGTCCTCGGCCGCCTCGCGCAGGCCGGCGCCGCGACCGGGGCGCAGCGCCTGGCGGGCATGCAGCGCGTACCAGGCCGGGTCGTGGCCGGGCAGCACCAACGCACCGAGCGCCCGCAGCCCGTAGGCCCAGGCGCCGGCGAGCCGCGCGGCCGCCGCCGCGACCGGCCCGTGGTGCTTTCGCATGTAACGGTCGCGGTTGCGGTGGAACTCGACCACCCGGCGCTCGCCCGCGCGGCGGTCGGTGGCGAGCTGTTCGTGATGGACCGCGACCGCCGACGGCACCCAGAGGACGCTCCCGCCGGCGTCGCGCAGGCGCCTGCAGAGGTCGGTCTCGTCCGAGTAGACGAAGAACTGCGGATCGAGGTAGCCGACCGCGGCGACCGCGGCGCGGCGGACCAGCATCGCCGACGATTGCACCCAGCCGACCTCGCGCGTGTGGGTGCCGGTGCTCTGGGTGACGACGAGCCGGTGCAAGAAGAGGGCGGTGGCGAGCGTGGTCACCGGTCCCGGCAGCCGCCAGGCGCTCGCCTGCGGCGTGCCCTCGGGATCGACCAGGTTCGCGCCCGCGGCGACCGCCTCCGGCTCCGATCGCAGCGCTCCGAGCAGCGCCTCGACGGCGCCCGGTCGCAGCTCCGAGTCCTCGTTCAGCAGCAGGCAGAGCTCGCCGCGGGCCTCGCGCAGGAGCAGCGTGTCGTTGGCCGCCTTGCCCGAGCGGCGCTCGAGCGCGATCAGGCGCAGCCGCTTGCCGAACCCCTCGGGGCCGGCGTTCCAGCGCTCGACCTCGGCGACCGAGTCGTCGCCGGATGCGTTGTCGAGCACCAGCACCTCGAAGTCGAGCCCGGCGGGTGTCGTATCGCGGATCGCGTCGAGACAGGCGGGCAGATATCGCCGCCCGTCGGTGTTGACGACGCAGTAGGTCAGCTCCACAGGCGAGAATCCTTGCCGATGCGCGTCCAGGTGGTCGACCCCCCGGCCTACACGCCGCCCTACGACCACGCCCTGTGCGCGGCGCTCGCCCGCGCCGGGGCCGAGGTCGAGCTGCTCACGACCCGCTTCGCCCACGGGCCGGCGCCGCGTGCGGACGGCTATGTGGTCGACGAGATCTTCTATCCGCGCGCCTCGCGTCTCGATCCGGGGCCGCTCGCGCGCCGGGCGCTGCGGGCGGCCGAGCACCCCGGCGGGATGCGCCGCCTGCGCGCCCGTGCGGCGAGCGCCGACGTCGTCCACTTCCAGTGGCTGGCGCTGCCGACGCTCGACCGCTTCTGGCTTCCGCCGCGCCCGCGGGTGCTCACCGTCCACGACCCTCCGGCGGACTCGGGTCGTCGCCGGCGCGCCGAGCGGGCCCTGTTCGAGCGCATGGACGCGCTCGTCGCGCACTCGGAGGCGGGCGCGGCTCGCCTGCGCGAGCTCGGCGCCGACCCTGCTCGCGTGCACCGGATCCCACACGGGGTCTTCGACCACCTCCCGCGCCAGCCGGCGCAGCGCCCGCTGCCCGCCGAGCTCGCCGAGGTCGAGGGGCCGGTCGTCCTCTGCTTCGGGCTCATCCGTCCCTACAAGGGCATCGACGTCCTGCTCGAGGCATTTCGCGAGCTCGAGGGCGCCGAGCTCTGGATCGTCGGCATGCCGCGCATGGACCTGGGCCCGCTCGAGCGGCTCGCCGCCCGCTGCCGGTCCCGGGTGCGGTTCGTGCCCAGGTTCGTGACCGAGGTCGAGATCCCGGCGTTCTTCGAGCGCGCCGACCTGGTCGTGCTCCCGTACCGGCGGATCGAGCAGTCGGGCGTCCTCTACACGGCGCTCGCCTTCGGCAGCGCGATCGTCGCCAGCTCCGTCGGCGGCTTCACCGAGGTCGGCGAGCGAGACGGTGCGCTCGCCCTGGTCCCGGCGGGCGACCCGGCGGCGCTCGGCGCCGAGCTCGAGCGCCTGCTCGCCGACGCCGGTGCCCGCGCGCAGCTCGCTGCCGCCGCGGCCCGCGCCGCCGCCGGCCCGTACTCGTGGGACGCGGTCGCCGAGCGGACCCTGGCGCTCTACCGTGAGCTCGGCGCCGATAATCCACCGCGATGACCGCGATCGCGATCGTCTTCTGGCTCGCCGCCGGCCTGCTCGCCTACACGCACGTCGGCTATCCGATCGCGCTCGCGGCGCTCGCCCGCCGCCGGGCGGCCGCCACCTATCCGGTGACCGCCGAGCCGCCGACCGTCACGCTGATCGTCGCCGCCCACGACGAGCAGCGGGTGATCGCGGCCAAGGTCGCGAACGCGCTCGCGCTCGACTATCCGCGCGACCGGCTCGAGCTCATCGTCGCCTCCGACGGCTCGTCGGACGCCACCGTCGAGCGCGCCCGCGCGGCGGGGGCGGATCGGGTGCTCGACCTCGGCCGGGTCGGCAAGATCGAGGCCCAGAACGCGGCGGTCGAGCGCGCCCGGGGCGAGCTGGTCGCGTTCAGCGACGCGAACGCGACCTGGTCGGCGGACGCGCTGCGCGAGCTGGTCGCGCCGTTCGCCGACGCGCAGGTCGGCTACGTCTGCGGCCAGGCCCGCTTCCTCGACCAGGGCGGCTCGAACCAGGAGGGCGCCTACTGGCGCTACGAGCTCGCGATCCGCGAGCGCGAGTCGCGGCTCGCCGGGGTGACCGGGGGCAACGGGGCGATCTACGCCGTTCGCCGCTCCGCGTACCTGCCGCTCCGGTCCGCCTCGAGCCACGACCTCTCGTTCCCGTTCATGCTCACCAAGCGCGGCTGGCGCGCCGTCTACGCGCCGCGGGCGATCGCCGAGGAGAAGATGGTCGCCACGAACGAGGGCGAGTTCGCGCGCAAGCGGCGGATGATGCGCGGCGTCTACGACGAGGTGATCGGCGACGGGATGCTCTCCCCGCGGGGCTACGGCCTCGCCTACGGGTTCCAGATCGCCAGTCACCGGGTGCTGCGCTACGCGTCGCCGCTCCTGCACCTGGCCGCCTTCGCCGCCAACCTGCTGTTGCTCGGCGAGTCGCCGGTCTACGCGGTCACCCTCGGCGCCCAGCTGGCGTTGCTGGCGGCGGCGGCGCTCGCCGGGGCGATCCCGATCCGGCCGCTGCGGCTCGCCCGCTACTACGTCCTCGTCACCGCCTCGATCGCGGCCGGCCTCTGGGACCGGGTGCGGCTCGGCACCCCGGGCGCATGGGAGAAGGCGGAGGGGACGCGCTGATGCCGCGGCTGGCCGACGTCGCGATCGCGACGATCGCGCTCGTGCTCGCCTCGCCGCTGCTGCTGATCGCCGCGCTCGCGATCAAGCTCAGCTCGCGCGGGCCGGTCGTCTACCGCGCGCGGCGCGTCGGTCGCGACGGGCGCGAGTTCGAGCTGCTGAAGCTGCGCACGATGCACCCCGGCAACGACCCGGTCGGCGTCGGCACGCCGGTGCTCGGACGCGATCCGCGCGTCACCCGCCCGGGGCACATGCTGCGCCGGTTCTCGCTCGACGAGCTCCCGAACCTGGTCAACGTGCTGCGCGGCGAGATGGCGGTGGTCGGGCCGCGCCCGACGCTCGCCGCCCAGGTGGCCGATTACACCCCGCACCAGCGGCGCCGGCTCGAGGTGCGCCCGGGCCTCACCGGCTGGGCCCAGGTCAACGGCCGGGCCGGGATTCCCTGGGAGGAGCGGATCGAGCTCGACGTCTGGTACGTCGAGCACCGCTCGCTGGGGCTCGACCTGCGGATCCTCGCCCGCACCGCCGGGATGCTGCTCTCCGGGCGCGGCCTGTACGGGTAAGTTGCGCGCGATGACGAGGGCGACGGTGAGCCTGCGCGATTTCCGACCCGGCGACGCCGAGGCCGTGCACCGCTGGTTCAACGACGAGCGGGTGACCGCCGACCTGGTCGGCAGCCGTGACTCGTTCGACCTCACCGCGGCCGCGGGGTGGGTCGAGCGGGCGATCGACACGACCACCGACCGCAAGTGGGCGATCACGGTCGACGGCGAGGACGAGGCGGTCGGGTTCGTCGCCCTCTTCGGCCTCGACCGCGAGCTCGGGCCGGAGCTCGCCGTGCTCGTCGGCGAGCCGCAGGCCTGGGGCAGGGGGGTCGCTCGCGAGGCCGAGCGCCAGGCCTGCATCGAGGCGTTTCGAACTCACGGCGCGCACCGGATCCACGCCGAGATCCCGGCCACCAACGAAGCCGCGCAGAAGGTCGTCACCTTCCTCGGCTTCCACCGCGAGGGCGTGATGCGGGCCGCGATCCGCCGCGGGGACGAGCGGATCGACAACCAGGTCTGGGGCCTGCTGCCAGAGGACTTCACCGGGTGGTAGCGACCGCCGAGCTGCTCGCCGACGGCGGCGCGGCGGCGCGATCGGACGAGTTCTTCCGCTCGCCGGCGTTCCTGGCCGCGGAGGGGGTCACCCACACGCTGCGGATCGAGTCGCCCGGTCGCACCGCGCTGGTGCCGTTGATCGTGCGTGAGATCGAGGGCGCGGATCGGCGCGACGCGATCTCGCCCTACGGCTACCCGGGCGCGACGATCGAGGGCGAGGGCGAGCCGGCCGGCGAGGCGGAATGGGAGCCGACCGGCCTCGTCAGCGTCTTCGCTCGCGAGCGGCTCTCCGGCGCGCCGTGGATCGCCGGACCGGCCGAGCGCTCGGAGGTGCTCGTCCACGACCCGGCGCGCGAGCGCCGGATCCGGCCGCGGCTCGGCGAGCAGATCCGCGCCAACGAGCGCGACGGCTGGTCGGTGCGGGTCGAGCAGGGGCCGGCGAGCACGGGCGCCGACCGCGACGCGTTCGCGAGCGCCTACGAGCAGACGATGCGCCGCGCCGCCGCCGCCGAGCGCTACTTCTTCGCCCGCTCGTACTTCGACGCCGCGCTCTCGTTCGAGCGCAGCTGGCTGCTGGTCGCCGAGCGCTCCGGCGAGCCGGGCGCGGCGGCGCTCGTCGCGGTCAGCGACGGCGTCCTCCACTACTACCTCGGCGGCACCGCCGACGCCGCTCGGGAGGCCTCGCCGTTCAAGAACGTCGTCGCGGCGATGCTCGACCTCGCCGACGGGCTCGCGCTGCCGCTCAACCTCGGCGGCGGCGTCGCCGCCGGCGACGGGCTCGAGCGCTTCAAGCGCGGCTTCGCCAACGCGACGCTGCGGTTTCGCACCCATGAGCTCGTCTGCGACCGCGACGCCTACGTCCGGCTCGCGGCCGGTCGCGAGGGCGGCGACCACTTCCCCGCCTACCGCGCGCCCTGACTACCTCGGGACGACGCCGCCCTCCTCGGGCGGCACGGGCTCGGGCTCGGGGATCGGCTCGGGCTCGGTGCCGCCGGAGGAGTCGATCCGCTCCTGAACCAGGCGGCGCAGCTTCGGCATCCGCGCCTCGATTGCCTCGCCGGGGCAGGCGGTGAGCCCGAGGGTGCGGTGACCGACGATCCGGCTCGTGCGCACCCGCCGGCCCGACGGGTAACGGCTCGCGTCGCCGCCGGCCGAGGTCATCGTCGTCTTCCCCCGCGCCCGCAGCTCGTGCGCGGCGAGCTTCCAGGCGAGGTAGTCGACCAGGCCGTTCCTGGTCGCCGGCGTGATCGGGACCGAGGTGTGGGTGCCGATCGCAGCGACCCCGGCGGTTTGGGCGTTGAACCCCTGCGCGTGGGCACCGACGACCGCCCGCCGCAGCCCGCCGGAGCGGCCCGCGTAGATGTTGCCGAAGCGGTCGACGAGCGCGTTGTAGCCGATGTCGTTCCAGCCGTTGGCGTTGCGGTGATAGCGACAGATCCCGAGCACCACCTGAGGCGCCTCCTTCTCCGAGTACTGATTCGCGGTCACCGTGTGATGGACCGCGGCGGCCTTCACCCTGCCGTAGCTCGCCCGGGCGCGCGGCTTGCAGCCGCCCTCGGCGCGGGTCGCCCCCCAGGCGCCGCGCGAGACGATCGCCGGCCGCGCCGGCGTCGCCACCGCCTCGGCGTCGACGAGCGCCGCGGCCGAGATGAAGGCGCCGTTGATCGCCTCGCGGGCGCCGTTGAGGAGGCCGCCGGCGGCCGTCGTCGTCCCGGAGACGTTGACGTAGTGCAGGGTGCCGCGCGGGCGCCAGCCGCGGGTCCGCAGCTGGAGCTCCTCCGCGCCGCCGAAGTAGACCGGGTCGCCGTTCGCGGTCTCGACCCAGTCGCTCCACTCGCCGCCGGCCGCGCGGGCGCGGAGCTCGAGCGCGCGCAGCTCACCGGCGAGCCCGGCGAGGTCGAAGCGCGCGGGCGCCGCGATCGGCGCCGAGCGGAAGCTGACCGCACCCTCGCCGGCGTGCGCGGCGCGGGCGCCGCCCGCCGCTTGCTCGAGCGGCTCGACCGCTCCCAGCGGCTGCGAGAAGTCGACCGCCTCGGGCATGTAGGGACGCGCCGAGAGCGCCGGCGCGGCGACGTAGACGAACAGCGCCACGGCAAGCGCGGCGACGAGATGTCTGGGCTTCACTCGCACACTCTCTCGGAACACGCTTCGCCGGTCAGCGATGCGCCCCTGCGCCGCACGGTCGCAGGTTTGCAGGGGTTTTGCGTCGTGCTCGCCCGGGCTAGGAGTCCGGGATCACGATCGCGACCGGCTCCGGCCCCTGGCCGCGGAAGGTGTCGCGGAAGGCGCGGATCGCGTCCAGCGTCGCGCGGCCCTCGTAGGTCTCGCAGCCGAGCAGCTGCGTCCATGCCGTCGCCGCGACCTCGTAGGGCATCTCGGGGTTCGGGAACAGCAGCATGCCGTCGAAGTCCTCGTCGAACAGCCCCTTGAGCTCGAGCTGGTCGGCCTCGGACAGGTCGGGCGAGTACTGGACGTCGATCCGCCCGTGCTCGAGCGAGTGCACGGTGAAGATCGGGTCCGGGTACTCGCTGTAGGCGCCGTCGGCCTGCTGGCGCGGTGGGACGACGTGGTTGCCCGAGGTCGGCGGGTCGGTCTTGTAGGCGGGCTCGGGCTCCTGGGGCTCGATGTGGGTGTTGCCCTCGTCGGTGAGGTCGAGGCGGAGCTCGCAGCCGGCCTCGCGGGCGGCGGTCTCGAGGTCGCCCTGCTCAATCGGCGGCGGCGGCGTCCCGGTGCGCCCGTCGGGTGCGAAGCCGTTGACCGAGCCGCTCTGGACCTCGACGTGGGCCGCCTCAGGGATCTCGTTGCCGTCGACCGTGACCTCGGCGTCGCCACCGCCGCTGCCGGCGATCACGATCACGATCCCGACCACGACCGCAAGCCCGAGCACTCCGGCCACCGCGTAGCCCAGGATCAGGCGGCGGCGCTCGGCCGAGGCCTCGCGTCGCTCGGCCTCGAGCCGCTCCTGGCGGCGACGATCGCGCTCTTCCCGGGTCGTCATCGCGGGCAGCAGGGTAGCGGAGAAGCTTCAGCGCACCTGAAGGCTCACGGTCGCGCTCAGGCGACCGTGCCGCTGGCGTCCGCGGCCTCCTCGGCGGCGTAGGCGTCGACGATGAACTCGGCCAGCTCGTCGTCCAGCCGGCCGGGGCTGACGCGCCACTCGAAGATCGATTCCGCGTTCACCAAACGCGCCTGGGGCAACTCCTCGACCAGCATGTCGGAGTCGGTGAACGGGTGCAGCGGGTCGGCGGGATGGCCGATCACGAGCGCCGGGACGCCGATCAGCTCGCGCTCCTCGCGCGGCGGCGCGGTGCGTCCGAAGAGGATGCCCTGGAGCACCGCCTCGGAGGCCTCGGGCGGGCGTCTGGTCCAGTCGAGCATGATGTCGACGAGGAAGTTCGTGCGCGGGATCCGGGTCGTGAGCGCGGCGATCCCGCGCAGGACCGGCTTCCCGACCCGGAGGCTGATCAGGATCGGGAGGAAGATCAGCCCGGCGGCGACGAGCGCGTTGTCGAGCACCGGCATCTCGATGAACAGCGCCCGCGCCGCGCGCGGATGGCGGCTCGCCATCTCGAGCGCCGCGTTGGCTCCGAGCGAGGTCCCGCCGACGACCGGGCGGTCGAGCTCGAGATGGTCGATCAGCGCCGCCATCTGGTCGCCGAACTGGCTCATCCCGTAGGCGCGCATGTCGTAGGGCTTGTCGGAATCGCCGTGGCCGAGCAGGTCGACGGTGACCACCCGGAAGCCGCGCGAGACCATCTCGGGGGCGAGCTGGTCGTACATGTGGCGATTCATCAGCAGTCCGTGGGCGAGGACCAGGGTGCGGTCGCCCTCGCCGTAGTCGGCGAACGCGATCCGGTGCCCGTTGAAGCGGAAGCTGCCCTCGGTCGCGGCCATCTCGAGCGCAGCCTAGATGATCATCTAACGCCCGGTCCGGGCCCGTTCCCAGGGTCGCGAGGCGCGCAGGGCGGCGAGCACCGCGCGGGTGCCCGGCGCCCGGTTGAGCGCGTAGAAGTGGATCCCCGGGGCGCCGGCCGCGAGCAGCTCCTCGCACTGACGCGCGGCGAAGGCGACCCCGAGCAGCGCCTCGGCCTCGGCGTCGCCGCCGAGCGCCTCCATCGCGGTCGCCAGGTCGTCGGGGATCGAGGCGTCGCAGAGGTCGCAGATCCTCGCCACCTGGCCGAAGCTGGTGATCGGGATCACCCCGGGGATGATCGGCACCTCGATCCCGCGCTCGCGGGCGGCGTCGACGAAGCCGAAGTAGTGGCTGTTGTCGAAGAACAGCTGCGTGATCAGGAAGCTCGCTCCCGCCTCGACCTTGGTCTTCAGGTAGGCGAGGTCGGAGGCGAGATCGTCGGCCTCCGGGTGCACCTCGGGGAAGCAGGCGCCCCCGATCGTGAACGCGTAGTCGCCGGTGATGAACTCGGTCAGCTCGGCGGCGCTCGCGAGCCCGTCGTCGGGCGCGGTGAAGGCGGTCTCGCCGCGAGGGGGATCGCCACGCAGCGCAAGAACGTTCTCGATCCCGATCGCATCGAAGCGGTCGAGGATCGCGCTCAGCCCGGCGCGGGTCTCGCCGACGCAGCTCAGGTGCGCCATCACCTCGAGCCCGTGCTCGGACCTGATCCGCTCCGAGATCTCGACCGTGCCGTCGCGAGTCGCCCCGCCGGCGCCGTAGGTGACCGAGACGTAGTCGGGCGCCAGCGGCTTCAGCGCCTCGACCGTGTCGAAGAGCTGCGCGACGCCCTCCTCCGTCTTCGGTGGGAAGAGCTCGACCGAGAACACCGGTCGCTGGTTCGAGAGCAGCTCGTCGATGCGCATCGACCGCGGATGGTAGAGCGGCGTCGCCGCGAGACCGGCGCTATTCGGCGCGGTGGGTGACCGTCGCGGTCGCCTGGCGGGCCGGCTTGATCGCGAGGTAGTCGACGTCGACGTGGGCCGGGCGGGTGACGCAGAAGGCGATCGCCTCGGCGACGTCCTCGGCGCGCAACGGTTCGATCCCGTCGTAGACGCCCGCGGCGCGCTCGGCGTCGCCGTCGAAGCGCACCAGCGAGAACTCGGTCTCGACCATCCCGGGGGCGACCTCGGTGACCCGGATCTCGTCGGCGAGCAGCTCCAGCCTCAGCGTCCGGGCGAGCGCGTGCGCCGCGTGCTTGGCGGCGGTGTAGCCGCCGCCGCCCGCGTAGACCTCGACCCCGGCGACCGAGCCGACGATCACGATCTGCGGCTCGCGCCCCGCCCGCAGGAGCGGGAGGAGCGCCTTCGTCACCCGGGTCACCCCGGCGACGTTCGACTCCCACATCTCCCGCCAGCGCTCCTCGTCGGCGTCGGCGACCCGGTCGAGCCCGAGCGCCCCGCCGGCGCTGTGGACGATCACGTCGACGGCGTCGAGCTCGGCGGCGAGCGAGGCGACCGATTCCGGGTCGGCGACGTCGAGGCGCAGGGCCCGGCCGCCGACCTCGGCGGCGAGCGCCTCGCAGCGCTCGAGCCGTCGCGCCGCGGCGACGGTGGCGAAGCCGGCGGCGGCGAGCGCGCGCACGGTCGCCGCGCCGATCCCGCTCGAGGCGCCAGTGACGAGGACGACCCGCCCGCCCGCCGGCTCAGTCACCGAGTCCGATCCGCCGGTCGAAGCCCGCCGGGGCATGGATGTTGAGCATTCGCACCGCGCGCTCGCCCCGGTTGGCGAACGCGTGCTCGACGCCCGGCGGCACGAGCACGAACGTGCCGGCGCCCGCGGTCACCGCCTCACCGGCGAAGTCGAAGCTGAGCTCGCCGTCGACGATGTAGAACGCGTCGTCCTCGTCAGGATGGACGTGGGCGTCGAGCTCGCGCCCGGGGGCGATCTCGATGATCGCGAACGTGAACCGGGGCGTGTCGGCGGTCCGGGCGAGGAACTCCACGTTGCCGATCCGGTGGCCCTTCCCGGGGGCGACGACGATCGGAGCGCTGCTCATGCGCCGATGCTCGCACAGCGGCCGCGAAACCGCCGGCGCGCTTTCGGGTAAGGGCAGACGATGGCCGAGCACGAGCTCGAGAGGTCGGTCGAGGCGACGCGGGAGCCGAGCTTCCTGCTCGCGGTCCCGGAGAAGCGGCTGCTGCGCTGGATCGCCGCCCGGCTGCCGCGCTGGATCCTGCCCGACGACATGACCGCGCTCGGGGTGCTCGCGGCACTCGGCGTCTGCGCCGCGTACCAGCTCTCGAACGAGAGCCTCGACTGGCTCTGGGTCGCGAGCGGGCTGCTCGTCGTCCAATGGCTCGGCGACTCGCTCGACGGCACCCTCGCCAGGGTGCGGGGGATCGAGCGCCCGACGTACGGCTACTACCTCGACCACCTCGTCGACGCGATCGCGACAGCGGCGATCGGGATCGGCCTCGGGCTCTCGCCGCTGATGCTGCTCGCGATCGGGACCCTGATCGTCGTCGCCTACCTGATCCTCTCGATCAACGTCTACCTCGAGAGCTTCGCCTTCGGCCGCTTCTCGATCGGCTACGGCCTCGTCGGCCCAACCGAGGTGCGGCTGATCCTGATCGCGCTCAACAGCGCCGTCGCGCTCGGGGCCGGCCTCGACTTCGTCGCCGTCGACCTCGAGCTGACCGTGTTCGACCTGATCGGGCTCGGGATCGCGGCGACGATGATCGCGCTGCTGGCCGGACGCGCCGCCCGCAACCTGCGCGAGCTCTCGCGCAAGGAGCCGTCGGCGCCGCGGCGCTGAGCGAGTTTTTGCCCAGTTTGCGGGCTCGGGTTCGCCGACCCTCTTGAATTCCGCCAACCGCCCGCATAAGTTGCGGCTGCGGTTCGGGAGAGAGGAAACCGGCGCGAAAGCCAAGCGCAAGGCCCTCTCTAAGGTGACTCGCAGAGCTTTGTTCGTGCGTAGGCTACGCGCGAGGCAGGCCGAGAGAGTCCCCCCGGACCGCTTTTCGTTGCCCGCCTTCTCCGCCGGCGCCGCGCAGGGTCGTCCGGGCGCCGCTCTACCGTCCGCGACGCGGCGTCGATAGCCGCCGGCTCGTGTTGCCTGCCGCAACGGGTCGCGCGACCGGGGCGCACCCAGATGGGGAGCGGGCGCTGTGGCGTTACCCCGGCAGACGCCATCGCTAGCCCGCCCGCTTCCCGCGCAAGCGGCGTTCGGGGACCGCCGAGCGCCGCCGCCTCGTACGATGCTTGCGTGGCGACGGTACCTGAGCTCGATCCGGGCGCCGTGGCCGAGGTGGGGTCTCGGCTGCGGGAGAACATCCAGCGCGCGGTCAAGGTTCGCGACGCGGTCGTGCGCGACGTGGTCGTCGCCCTGTTCTCCGAGGGCCACGTGCTGATCGAGGACTACCCCGGGGTCGGCAAGACCGCGCTCGCGCGGGCGCTGGCGCGCTCGCTCGACGCCGAGTACGCGCGCGTGCAGTGCACCGCCGACCTGCTGCCAGCCGACATCGTCGGCACCAACGTCTTCAACCAGCGCGAGGGCCGGTTCGAGTTCCACCCCGGGCCGGTGTTCGCCAACGTCGTCCTCGTCGACGAGATCAACCGCACCTCGCCGAAGACCCAGTCCGGCCTGCTCGAGTGCATGCAGGAGCGCCACGTGACCGTCGACGGCCATCAGCACGAGCTCGCGCGGCCGTTCGTCGTCCTCGCGACCCAGAACCCGGCCGAGTACGAGGGCACCTACCCGCTGCCGGAGGCGCAGCTCGACCGGTTCACGGTCCGCGTCTCGCTCGGCTACCCGAGCGCCGACGCCGAGGCGGCGATGCTCGAGCAGCACGCTCGCCACGATCGCGTCCACGACCTCGAGCCGGTGACCGAGGTCGGCACCGTGCGCGCCGCCCAGGCGGCGGTCGCGAACGTGCACGGAAGCGAGGCCCTGCGCCGCTACGCGGTCGCGCTCGGCGAGGCCACGCGCACCGACCCCCGGGTCGAGCTCGGCGCCAGCCCGCGGGCGGTGCTGATGCTGTTCCGGGCCGCGAAGGCGCTCGCGGCGCTCGACGGCCGCGACCACGCGCTCCCCGACGACGTTCAGGCGCTCGCCCGTTCGGTGCTCGCGCACCGCCTGCTGCTCGCCCCCGATGCGGCGGCCGGGGACGCCGAGGCGGTGATCGACGAGGCGCTCGACCGCGTCGCGGCGCTCTAGCCGCGATGGCCGGCGCGCCGACCGCGGCGATCCTCGGCCTCGCGCTGCTGCTCGCCGGGGCGGGCTTCGACTCGCCCTCGCTGCTCGTCCCCGGGTGCGGCCTGCTCGGGCTCGCGCTGGTTTCCGTGCTCTGGGTCGAGCTCTCGCGGCCGCGCCGGGTCGAGCGCGAGCGCGGCCCGAGCCGGGTGATCGAGGGCGACCCGTATCCGCTGCGGATCCACGCCCGCGGGATGCGCGTCCCGCCGCCCGCCGGCAGTCTCACCGACGCCGTTCTCGCGCACCCGGTCGCGATCGGGCCGTCGTGGCGCGGGCGGCTCGAGACCGACGTGCCGCTTCACGGGCGCGGGCGACGGCGAATCGAACCCGCCCGGGTCGAGGTTCGCGACCCGCTCGGGCTCTGGGTGCGGGCGGTCGAGAGCGCCGATCCCGGCGAGCTGCTCGTGCTGCCGCGGATCGACGAGGTGATCGTCGCCGGGCGTGGCGCCGGCGGCACCCGCGCCGGCGGGCTCGCCGGGATCGAGGACGGCGCCGCCAGCAGCCGCCTCGACGCGCGCGCGATCGAGCTCGAGGTCGACGGCCTGCGCGCCTATCGCGAGGGGACACCGGCGTCGCGGATTCACTGGCCGGCGGTGGCGCGCACCGGCGAGCTGATCGAGCGCCGCCTGATCGCGGGCGCCGATGCCGCGCCCCTGGTCGCGCTCGACGCGACCGGCGGGGTCGAGCGCGAGCGCCTCGATGCGGCGGTCCGCGCCGCCGCCTCGCTCTGCGTCCATCTCTCCGCCACGGGTGGGTGCGCGGTGCTGCTGCCGGGCGACCGGCGGCCGACCGAGATCGAGCGCGATCTGCGCGGCTGGCCCCAGGTGCACGCGCGGCTGGCCCTGGTCGAGGCCGGCTCGCCGGCGACGGCGATCTCGCGCACCGTTCGCTCGGGCTCCGTGTTCTGGGTCACCGCGGCCGAGCGCCCGGCGCTGCCGGCGCCGTTGCGAGGCGGCGGCGCACGACGCTACGTCGTCGCTCCCGCCGACCACGGGGCGCCCGGCCGTCCGGCGTTCACGGTCTCGGGCTGTGAGGGGCGGCTCGCCGGTGCCCGCCCGCGGCGCGGCGCGGCCGCGGTGGCCGCATGACCGGCGTCGCCCTGCCGCGCCCGCGCGGGGTCGCGCTCCCGGCGCGCCGTCCCGCCTCGACCCTCGCGCTCGAGCTCGCCCTGTTCGGCGCGCTCGGCCTGCTCGCCGTGATCCAGTGGTCGCGACTCGTCGACGACGCTCCCGCGGGCCGGCTGCTCGCGGTGCTCGCGATCGTGACCGCGGGCGGCGCCGTGCTCGCACTGGTCGGGCGCCGGCGCGACCGCATCCCCTACTTTCGGCTCGTCGGCGTCGCGATCGTGCTCGCGACGCTCGCCGCGGCGACCGTGGCCGTCGGGCTTCCGCCGCGGTTGCTTCTGCTCAGCAACTGGGCGGAGCTCCTCGACGGCCTCAGCCTCGGCCTCGCCGGGGTCGAGGACACGGACCTTCCCTACCGCGGCGAGGACTACTGGCTGCGCCTGACGCTGCTCTGCGGGGCGCCGCTGCTGCTCGGGATCGCGTCGGCGCTCGCCTTCTGGCCCAGTCGCAGGCGAGCGCTGTGGCGGGTCGCCGCGCTGGCCGCGATCGTCGTCCTCTACGGGATCGCGGTCACGCTCGACTCCCCCGGGGGCGAGCTGCTCTGGGGGGCGGCGCTGCTCGTGCTCGCGACCGCGTGGCTGTGGGCGCCGTCGCTGGCGCCGGGCCGGCGGGGGGTGGCGTTCGCGGTCGCCGCCGCCGCCGGCCTGCTCGCGCTGCCGCTCGCCGGGCGCCTCGACCCGGCGGGCCCGTGGTGGAACTACGAGAGCTGGGACTGGTTCGGCCGCGACCGCGAGGTGACCTTCGACTGGAACCACTCCTACGGCCCGCTCGACTGGCCGCGGGAGGGGACGACGATGCTCGAGGTCCGCAGCACTCAGCCGCTGTACTGGAAGGCGAGCGTGCTCGACCGCTTCGACGGCTTCGTCTGGGAGCGCGCGCGCGAGGAGGACCCGCTGGCGCTGCCGGAGCTCGCCGCCCGCCGGCGCACCCCCGGCGGCGAGCTCCCGAACCGCCGCCGCGACTGGCTCACCCAGGCGAGCTTCGAGGTCGAGGCGCTGACCACGGGGCTGGTGATCGGAGCCGGCACCGCGCAGGTGGTGCAGGGGATCGAGGGGGTGACCCTGAGCGCGGACGGGACCATGCACGCCCAGGGGGCGCTGCTCGCGGCGGGCGAGGAGTACTCGGTCGTCTCCTACTCGCCGCAACCGAGCGCCGACGAGCTGCGCGCCGCCCCGGGCACCTATCCGGAGCGCTTCGAGCGCTCGACCCTGGTCGCGATCCCGACCGACGAGGTGCCGACGCGCGCCCAGTCGATGCCGCTCTGGGGCGAGCCGCTCGACGAGCTGACCAGGCTCGAGCTGCTCGCCTCGCCCTACGGCGACGTCTACCGCCTCGCCCGCCGCCTGACCGCGAACGCGAACACGCCCTATGCCGCGGCCGAGGCGATCGAGCGCCACCTGCGCAGCAGCTACGAGTACTCGCCCGAGGTCCCCGATCGCGCCTACCCGCTGGCGTCGTTTCTGTTCGAGGACCGCGCCGGCTACTGCCAGCAGTTCGCCGGCTCGATGGCGCTGATGCTGCGCATGATCGGGATCCCGAGCCGGGTCGCCTCCGGGTTCGCGCCCGGCAGCTACGACGGTGAGCGCGAGCTCTATGAGATCCGCGACACCGATGCCCACTCCTGGGTCGAGGTCTACTTCCGCGGCATCGGCTGGGTCACCTTCGACCCGACCCCGGCTGACGCGCCGGCGGCGTCGCGGACGCAGAACCTCGGGATCGGCGACTTCTTCCGCGGCCGCGGAGCCGTCGCGGCCGAGAACGACGCCCGCGTGCGGTCGGCCGACGACGTCGCCGCCGCGGCCGGCGGCGGCGGTGCGGCGGAGTCCGGCGGCGGCCCCTGGGCCGCGATCGCGCTCGGGCTCGCCGGCGCCGCGGTGGTCGCCGGGGCGCTCGCGGCGTCGGGGTTCTGGCGCCGCCGCCGGGCGCTCGTCAGCGGGACCCGGGTCGACGCCCAGCTCGCGGAGCTGCGCGCGGCGATCGGCGGGCTCGGCTGGAAGCTGCCCCCACAGGGCACCCTGCTCGCGATCGAGGCGCGCTTTCGCAGCTCGCGCTACCGCCCGATCGCGCGTTACGCGGCCGCCCTGCGCGCGCACCGCTTCGCTCCCGACCCGCCGCCGCCGCCGGGGCCCGACGAGCGCCGGGCGCTGCGCCGCGCGCTCGCCGGCGGCGGCCTGCGCCGGCGACTGCGCGGCCTGCGGGCGATCCCGCCGGGCGGGCCGCGGTGAGCGAGGCCGAGCCGGCGCCGGCGCTCGCCGGCGTGCTCGAGACCTGCCTCTATCACGACGCCGCCGAGGCGGCCGAGATGGAGCGGTTCTACGGCGAGCTGCTCGGACTGCGCGCGGTCGCCCGCTGGCCTGGCGGGATCGCGTTCCGGGTCGGCTCGGGGGTGCTGTTGCTGTTCGACCGCGAGCAGCTCGAGGGCCGCAAGGGCCCGATCTCGGCCCACGGCAGCGCCGGGCCGGGGCACGCCTGCCTGGTCGCGACCGGGGCGGGGGAGTACGAGGCCTGGAAGGACGAACTCGCGCGGGCGGGGGTCGAGCTCACCCACGAGCACACCTGGGAGCGCGATCGGCGCTCGATCTACTTCGCCGATCCGGCCGCGAACCTGATCGAGATCGCCGACGGCGACCTCTGGCCTCGGTGAGCGCGCACGGCCGGCGGGAACGACGGGGCGCTGCTACCGTCTGGTGTAGCCGCACATTCGAGTGTGGCGTAAACAGTGCCCGCGCCGCAGTCGTTGCCTCACCGCATCCTCCGCGCCCGCCCGCACCGTACGTGGAGGAATTCATATGCCTGACGGAACCGTGAAGTGGTTCAACGACGAGAAGGGCTTCGGCTTCATCACGCCCGAGGACGGCTCCGCCGACCTCTTCGTCCATCAGAGCGCCGTGCCCGATGGGCAGACCCTGGCCGAGGGAACGAAGGTCAGCTTCGACGCCGAGAGCGGCGACAAGGGCCCCCGCGCCGCCAACATTCGCCTGGCCTAGAGAAGAGGCATGGCCTCAGGCAGCAAGCGGAAGACCACGATGGCGAAGCTCAACCGTGAGCGTAGGCTGCTCGAGCGTCGGCAAGAGAAGCAGGCGAAGAAGGCTGCACGGAAGCAGGCGGCGGCAGACGCCCGGGCGACCGACGACTAGCTGATCAGGACTAGCTGATCGGCAACGTCCGTAATGAGAAGCCCCACCAGCAGCGGGGCTTCTCCGATGGAGCTAGGCGGGCTCGAACCGCCGACCTCCTGATTGCGAACCAGGCGCTCTCCCAACTGAGCTATAGCCCCTCGGGTCACGGCCGCGCGCTCGGGCACGCGACCGCGAGCCCCCAGGATAGCTCGTCGTCCCGGGCGATCGAGGCTGCGGAGCGCGCTTGCAAGGCGGCTTCGCGGTGCCGGATCGACGCCGGTGGGAATCTAAGCTCCCCGGTTTGAGCTTTCGCCTGCGACTGACGCTGTTCTTCTTTCTGATCGTCTTCGTGCCGATGGTCGTGCTCGCGGTGCTGGTCTCGGAGATCGCGGCCGACTCGGCGGCCGGCAAGGCCGACGCGCGCCTCGACGCCGGCTTGCGGACGGCGACGAACCTTTACGAGCAGGAGGAGCGACGCTCGCGCGCCGATGCGCGCCGGATCGCCTCGACCATCGACGGCGACGACGCCGCGGTCGCGACGCTCGAGGACGGGACCGAGGAGGAGCTCGCCGAGCTCGCCGAGCGCCTCGCCGACTCCGCCGGGGTCGCTGCGCTCGAGCTCGAGAGCGCCGCCGGCGAGCGCGCCGCCGCCGGCTCCAGGAGCGCGGTCGCGACCGCATCGGTCGAGCTCGTCGGGCCGACGGGCGAGCCGCTGGGGACGGTGCGGGTCGCTTCGACCTCCTCGGCGCGCTTCCTCGACTCGGTCGAGGTGGCGACCGGCGAGAGCGGCGCCCTGGTCGGTCCACGGGGCCCGATCACGGGCACGGTCGAGATCGAGACCGGCGCGCTGCCGGAGAGTGGCGAGGCGGGCGAGCTCGAGCGCGAGGGCGAGGACCTGCGGATCGCCGCGACCGAGCCGCTGGGGAGCGACCAGGTGCGGGTCGCGCTCGTCGCCTCGGGCGCGAGCGAGGGCTTCTTCGCCTCGCGGCCGAAGGTCGCGCTCGCGCTCGTCGCCTTCTTCACCGTCGCCCTGCTCGCGGTCCTGTTGGTGTTTCGCTCGCTGCAGTCCTACATCCGCGAGATGCTCGCTGCCGCACAGCGGATCGGCGAGGGCAACTTCGACGCCGCGGTCCCGATCACCGGCGAGGACGAGATGGCGGGCCTGGCGAGCGAGTTCAACCGGATGAGCGACCGGCTCTCAGACCAGATGGACCAGCTGCGGCGCCAGCGGGTCGAGATCGAGAGCTCGGTGCGCCGGATCGGCGAGGCGTTCGCCTCCGGGCTCGATCGCCAGGGACTGCTCGCGATCCTGGTCGAGACGGCGGTCGGGAGCTGCGACGCCGACTACGGGCTGGTCGCGCTCAGCGGCCAGGTCGGCGCCGAGGCGGAGGCCGGCAAGGCCGACGAGGCGATCCACGAGGCGGCGCTCGCAGCCGAGCAGCGGGCGCTGCGCGAGGTCGGCCCGGTCGAGACCGAGCGCAACGGCGCCTACGCGCTCGCGAGCTCGATGGGCAGGATCGGGCCGGCGGAAAAGCCGGTCGGCGCGATGACGGTCGCCCGCGCCGGGCGTCCGTTCACGCGCACCGAGCGCGAGGTCTTCCTCTACCTGCTGACGCAGGCGTCGACCTCGGTCGAGAACGTCGCCCTGCACGAGATGGTCAGCGAGCAGGCGGTCACCGACGATCTCACCGGGCTCGCGAACAAGCGCGCCTTCCGCGAGGCGATCGAGACGGAGGCCGCGCGCGCGGCGCGCTTCGGCCACGATCTCTCGCTGCTGATCTGCGACCTCGACGACTTCAAGCAGGTCAACGACACCCACGGCCACCTGCAGGGCGACGAGGTGCTGCGGACCGTGGGCCGGATCCTCGACGACGCCTCGCGCGGGATCGACGTCCCGGCGCGCTACGGGGGCGAGGAGTTCGCCGTCGCGCTGCCGGAGACCGACCCGGACGGGGCCCTGGAGTTCGCCGAGCGGGTCCGCGCCGCGATCGAGGGGGCCCCGGTGCCGATGCTCGACGGCGGCGGCGAGCTCGCGGTCACGGCGAGCGTCGGGGTGGCGACGATGCCGGGTGCCGGGGCGAACGGACGGAGCCTGATCGCCGCCGCCGACGCGGCTCTCTACGAGGCGAAGCGGGGCGGCAAGAACCGCGTTCGGGTCGCGCCCGCCGACGGCGCACCACTGCCCTCCGACCGCCGCGCCCAGCGCCCGAGATCGGCGCAGGGACCGGCTTCCGAACGGCGAACCTAAGGCTCGCAGTAGTCTTTCGCTGGGCTCTTTTCCCATGGGCATTCTCGACGATGCGATCAGACAACACCTCGATCTGAAGCGCCGCCAGGGCGCCGACGACGACGAGCTCTCCCGACTCGAGGACGAGGCGTTCGGGCCGCCGAGCCGACCGGGCGATCCAGACTTCCCCGAGCCGCAGGGCGAGGCCGAGCCGGAGAGCGGCGAGCGCGTCGCGAGCGGCGACTCGGTCGCGACCGAGGAGCCCGAGCAGGCCGCGCCGGAGCTCGCCGAGCCGGAGCCCGAGCCGCCCTCCGAGCCCGAGCTGGAGACGCCGCTCGAGCCGGCGGAGCCGGACTCAGGCGAGCTGCCGCAGGCGGGGCAGCCGATCGAGTCGCTGGACACGGTCGAGCACCACTTCGACGGCGCGCTTCCCGACACCGGCGAGACCGAGGTCGCCGAGCCGCCGGCGCCCGAGGACACGGGCGAGGGCGAGATCGTCGAGGGCGAGATCGCCGACGAGGTCGAGCGCTCGGACGACGAGGACGAGGACGTGCTCGACCAGACCCCGGAGTTCCTGCGCGACCAGCCCGAGGACGACGAGCTCTGGTTCGAGCAGGGCGAACCCAAGGACTTCGACTTCTAGATGTAGCCGCGGGTGCGGGCGGCGTCGACGACGCGCTCGAGCCCGACCAGGTAGGCGGCCTCGCGCAGGTCGACGCTCTCCTCCTTCGCCCGTCCTGAGACCTCGCGGTAGGCGCGGCGCATGATCGTGCCGAGCTTGTCGTTGACCTCGCGCTCTTCCCAGCGGAAGTGCTGCAGGTTCTGCACCCACTCGAAGTAGGAGACGACGACGCCGCCGGCGTTCGCCATCACGTCGGGGATGATGTAGACGCCCTTGTCGCGCAGGATCCGGTCGGCGGCCGGGGTGGTCGGGCTGTTCGCGCCCTCGATCAGCATCTTGCATTCCATCCGGTCGGCGTTCGACTCGTGGATCATGCCGCCGAGCGCCGCCGGGATGAAGACGTCGCAGGGGACAGCGACCAGGTCCTCGGCGTCGATCTCGTCGGCGCCGTCGAAGTCGGTGATCAGGCCGCCGCCGGCGATGTGCTCGTGGAGCGCGGTCGCATCGATTCCCTGGTCGGAGCGGATCGCGCCGTTGGCGTCGGAGACGGCGACCATCTTGCCGCCGAGCTGCTGCATGATCCGCGCCGCCCAGGAGCCGACGTTGCCGTATCCCTGGACGACGAAGCTGGTGTTCGCCGGGCTCAGCCCGAGCTGCGGCGCGGCCTCGCGGAACATGTAGACGCACCCGCGCCCGGTCGCGGCCTCGCGCCCGTAGGAGCCCTCGAGCGCGATCGGCTTGCCCGTGCAGATCGCCGGGGTGTGTCCGTGCAGCTTTCCGTACTCGTCCATGAACCAGGCCATCACCTGCGCGTTCGTGTTCACGTCGGGCGCCGGGATGTCGCGAGTCGGTCCGAGCACCTTCTCGATCTTGTCCATGAACGAGCGCGCGATCCGCTGCAGCTCGGATTGCTCGAGCTCGCCGGCGGGACAGTTGACGCCGCCTTTCGCACCGCCGAAGGGCACGTTGACGACCGCGGTCTTCCAGGTCATCAGCGAGGCGAGCGCGCGCACCTCGTCGATGTCGACCTCGGGGTGGAAGCGGATCCCGCCCTTGTACGGTCCGCGGGCGCCGTTGTGCTGGATCCGGTAGCCGGAGTAGACGTGCGTCTTGCCGTCGGCGAGCTTGACCGGGATCTGGACCGTGACCTCGCGGTAGGGGGTCCAGAAGACGACCCGCACGTCCTCGGGCAGCTCGAGCCGCTCGGCGGCGAGGTCGAAGTAGTGGCGGACGATGTCGAGATTCGAGACCTCGGCCGCTCCCGCCGGGGGTCCGGCCTTTCCCTGGGCCTCCTCGACCGCCTGCGGCGACTTGTCCGGGTGCTCGCGCTCGCCGACCGCGGTCCCCGTCTCCGTCTCGCCCATCTGGCTCCTCCTTGTCCGCCGTTCGATCGATCCTCCCACAATCACGATGCCGGCCACGCGCAGGTCGGTGCGACTTCGAGACGTTCTCCGCCACTCAGGCGCGTGTCGTTCGTGGACACTCAGTTCCGGGTCGCGTACGAGGCGGTCTAGCCATGGAGCCAGCGGGGCTCGAACCCGCGACCTCGGCGTTGCAAACGCCGCGCTCTCCCAACTGAGCTATGGCCCCATTCGCGGCCGATTGTAGGCCCGTACGGGCGATATGTACTGTGCACGCGATGGCGGAGCGCAACACGATCAGCGCCGAGGGGATGGCGAAGGCCGAGGAGGAGCTGCGGCACCTGCGCGAGGAGCGCCGGCCGGAGATCGTCGCGGCGATCAAGACCGCGCGCGAGTTCGGCGACCTGAAGGAGAACGCCGAGTACCACGCCGCGCGCGAGGAGCAGAGCCACAACGAGGCCCGGATCCGGGTGCTCGAGCATCACCTCTCCTCGGTCGAGGTCTCCGAGCGGGCGGGCGACGGCAGCGTCGCCGCCGGCGCCACCGTCCGCTATCGCGACCTCGCCGCCGACAAGGTGGTCGAGGCGACCCTCGTGCACCCGCTCGAGGCCGACCTCGGCGCCGGCAAGCTCTCGGTCGAGAGCCCGGTCGCCCAGGGCCTGCTCGGCGCCCGCGCGGGCGACACGGTGACGCTCACCACCCCGCGCGGCGAGAAGCAGGTCGAGGTGCTCGAGGTCGGCTAGGCGACTACCGCCGGCACCGCCGCGGCGGGCGCGCTCACCGACCGCACCCGGACCGGCGTCCCATGGCGGGGCACCATCGTGATCCCGCGGATGACGACCGGATCGAGCTCCGGCCGCAGCGGCTCGAGGTCCACCCGCGTGACCACGGCCCGGATCACCTCGGCCATCTCCGCCTGCGCCAGCGCGGCGCCGATGCAGCGCCGGATCCCGCCGCCGAACGGCAGCCAGGAGTACGACTCCGCTCCCCGGTCGAGAAAGCGCTCGGGCCGGAACTCCGCCGCGCGCGGATACAGGTCCTCGCGACGGTGGACGAGCGCGATCGCCGGGTAGACCCGGATCCCCGCCGGCAGCTCCCACCCGGCGACCGTCCGCGGCGCCTTCAGGGTGCGCTCCGCGGCGTCGATCACCGGCCGCAGCCGCAGCGTCTCGGTCACCACCGCGTCGAGGTAGCCCCCGTCCCCGCCGTCGAGCTCGTCGCGAAGCCTGGCGAGCGTCGCCGGGTCGTGGAGCAGGAGGTCGAACGCGAACGCGAGCCCGGTCGCCGTCGTCTCGTGTCCGGCGGCCAGCATCGTGATCAGCTCGTCGCGCAGCTCGCCGTCGCTGAGCGGCTCGCCGTCCTCGTCGCGAGCGCGCAGCAGCAGCGAGAGCACGTCGGTGCGCTGCTCGAGGTCCGCAGCCCCGCGCCGGCGCTCGATCTCCTCGTAGAGCAGCGCGTCGGCGACCGCCAGCCGCCGCCGCAGGCGCCCGCCGGGGGACAGCCGACCGAGGTCGCGACCGAGCGTCGGCGAGAGGAACAGCAGCGACCCCGAGTCGAGCAGCGCCAGCAGCGCCGCGCGCAGCCGCTGCACCCGCGCCGGCTCGGTGACGCCGAAGACCGCCCGGCAGATGACCTCGAAGGTCAGCGCCCGCATCCGCTCGCGCAGGACCAGCTCCCGTCCGGCGGACCAGGTGGCGATCTCGGCCGCCGCCGCCTCGCGGATCACCTCGCGAAACCCGGTCACCGCCGAGCCCTGGAACGGCGGCAGCAGCAACCGCCGCTGGCGCAGATGACGTTCCCCGTCCAGAACCAAGACCGAGCTCTCGCCGAGGACCGTCGCCAGCGGCGCGTTCGCCTCCCCGGCGTGCAGGTCGGACTGGTCGCCGGTGAACATCGAGCGGATCGCCTCCGGGTCCGCGACGTAGACCCCGGTGCCGAAGACCAGGTAGCGGACAGTGAACACGTCGCCGTAGCGCCGCTGCCATCCGAGCAGCGTCTCGAGCGGACGCCGGGCGAGCCGCGCCGTGTTCACGGTCGCCGGCGCGCGCGGTCCGGGCGGCAGGGCCAAGGTGCGGAGCCCGTCAGTCCCCGGGCGGGTTGCGCAGCGCGCCCAGCAGCGCCGAGCCGAGCATCACGACGATCGCGAACGCGGCGACGGTGAGCACGTCGAAGCCGGACGAGATCGCGACCGAGGCGGTCATCGCGGCGAACAGGCCGACGAAGATCAGGCCGCAGACCAGCAGGGCTGTGCGCAGATCGGGGTCCAAGTCGGCCCCTAGTACACAGTCTGCGTCGGATCGGCGCGCCGACGGTGCGCGATCAGGCCGCGCGGCGCTCGGCGACCTCGGCCGCCGCCTCGTCGGCGTGATACGAGCTGCGAACCAGCGGCCCGGAGGCGACCGACTCGAAGCCGAGCTCGTAGGCGGCCTCGCGAAGCGCGTCGAACTCGTCCGGGTGCCAGTAGCGAACCACCGGCAGGTGGTCGCGAGTCGGTCTCAGGTACTGACCGACGGTGAGGATCTGGACCCCGTGCTCGCGCAGGATCGCGAACGTCTCGACCATCTCGTCGAACTCCTCGCCGAGGCCGACCATCAACCCCGACTTCGTGACCACGCCCTCGCCGCCCATCTCCTTCGCCAGCCGCAGCACCCGCGCCGAGCGCATGAAGTCGGAGCCGCGCCGCGCCCGCGGGTACAGGCGCGGGACCGTCTCGACGTTGTGGTTGAAGACGTCGGGTCGCTCGTGGACCACCTTCGCCAGCGGCATCTCCTGGCCGCGGAAGTCGGGGGTCAGGACCTCGACCTTGCAGCCGGGGGCCATGATCCGGATCGAGCGGATCACGCCGACGAATGCGCCGGCGCCGTAGTCGGGGAGGTCATCGCGGTCGACCGAGGTGATCACCGCGTGGCGAAGCCCCATCTTCTTCACCTGGGTCGCGACGCGCAGCGGCTCGAGCGGGTCGTTCCAGGTCGGCACCCCCGTCTGCACGTTGCAGAAGCCGCAGCGTCGGGTGCAGACGTCGCCGAGGATCATGAACGTCGCCGTGCCGCGCTCCCAGCACTCGCCGACGTTCGGGCAGTTGGCCTCCTCGCAGACCGTGTGCAGGTTGTCGGCCTCGATCGACTTCTTCAGCTTCCGGTACGCCGGCCCGCCGGGAGCCGGGACCTTGAGCCAGGGCGGCTTGCGCTCGCGAAACGGGCGCCCCTCGATCCCGGTCGCGCCACCCGGATTCGCGCGCGAGCGGGTGACGTGAACCCGTGGTTGTTCGACCGTGCTCATGCGACCTCTGCCTCCAAAGCTAGCGGGCGGGTGATCTCTTCCCAGGAGCGCTCGACCGGATCGCGCCCGTAGGCACGGGCGAGGGCGTTCGCGAGCGTGGTCGCGAACGCGTCCAGCTCCTGCTCGGCGCCGAGCTCGCGCGTGAGCGAGCTCATCCGCACCGCCTCGATCCCGCAGGGCACGATCCACTCGAACGGCTGCAGGTCGTTGTTGACGTTGATCGCGAGCCCGTGGGTGGTGATCCCGCGGCTGACGTGGATCCCGATCGAGCCGATCTTGCGCGCGTCGCCGCCGGGCGGCGGCTCGGCGCCGACCCAGACGCCGGTGAGGCCGTCGAACAGCCGCGCTGCGACCCCCCACTCGCCGAGCGCGGCGATCATCGCCGCCTCCATCCCGCTGACGAACTCCCGCACGTCGTCGCGGTCCGCGAGCGCCGAGAGGTCGACGATCGGATAGGCGACGAGCTGGCCGGGGCCGTGGTAGGTGACCCGCCCGCCGCGATCGGTGTCGGTCACCTCGATCCCCTGCATCTCGTACCAGCTCTCGCCCATCGGCAGCTCGGAGGGATCGCTGCGACGGCCCTTGGTGTAGACGGGCGGGTGCTCGAGGAGCAGCAGCAGGTCCTCGACCTCGCCGGCGCGCCGGGCAGCCGCCAGCGCCTCCTGCACCTCCCGCGCTCGGTCATACGGCACGGTGCCCGCGCGCACGACCCAGAGCTCGTCCATCGGGCTCAGTCTCGCAGAGCGGCGTCGAGACGCTCGCGGGCGCGCTCGCGCGCCGCGGTCAGCGGCGAGACCTCGCGCTCCCGGGCGCTCGCGAGCACCGCGCCGAGCGTCTGCTCGATCCCCTCGGCCAGCGCCACGGCGTGCTCCTCGGAGTAGCCCTTGATCTCCCGGTAGACGTGGATCAACCCGCCGGCGTTGGCGATGAAGTCGGGGGCGTAGAGGATCCCGCGCCCGGCGAGCAGCTCCGCGAGCGACTCCTCGGCGAGCTGGTTGTTGGCCGAGCCGCAGACGATCTCGCAGCGCAGCCGGCTCGCGTTCGCGGCCGAGATCGCGCCGCCGAGCGCGCACGGGGCGAGCACGTCGCACTCGACCTCGAGCGCTTCGGCGGGGTCGACCCAGCGCGCGCCGAGCGCGTCGGCGAAAGCGCGACGTTCGGCGACGATGTCGGAGGCGATCAACTCGCAGCCGGCGGCGGCGAGGCGCTCGGCGAGCACCGCGCCGACGTGTCCGAGGCCGACCACGGCGACGCTGTGGCCGGCGAGGTCACGGCTGCCGTAACGGGCCTGGGCGCAGGCGCGAATCGCCGCTTCGACCCCGATCGCCGTGAACGGGCTCGGGTCGCCGCTGCCACCGCGCTCGGCGGGGAGGCCGGTGAGGTGGGCGGTGCGCTCACGGATCGCGACCAGGTCGCCGGGCGAGACGCCGACGTCCTCCGCGGTCACGTAGCGCCCGTCGAGCGACTCGACCAGGTCGCCGAAGTCGAGCAGGGCCGCGTGCCGGCGGTCCCCGGTGAGCCCCGCGGCGGGGGCGCAGATGACGCCCTTGCCGCCGCCGAGGTCGAGCCCGGCCGCGGCCGCCTTGTAGGTCATTCCGGAGGCGAGGCGAAGCGCGTCGCGCGCCGCGTCCTCGGGCGTCGGGTAGTGCCATACGCGCAGCCCGCCGAGCGCCGGCCCGAGCGCGGTCGAGTGGATCGCGACGACGCAGTGGACGCCGGAGCGCGCTCCGCGCCTGATCGCGAGCTCCTCGTGGTCGAAGGGCACCGGCGGGATCGCCGACTCGGCGACGCCCAGCGGCTCGAGCGCCGCCGGGGCGGTGGCTCCGTTGCCGCTGTGACCGACCGCGATCGCCATCACTCGGCCTCCCATCCCTCGAGCCTGCGCTTGATCCGCGCCAGGAAGCGGGCCGCCTCGGCGCCGTCGAGTGCCCGGTGGTCCCACGACATCGGCAGGTAGGTCATCGGCCGGATCGCGATCCCGTCGCCGCCCTCTGGGTCCTCGACAACAACGGGGCGCTTGACGATCGCCTCGAGGTCGAGGATCGCGACCTGGGGCTGGTTGATGATCGGCGTCGCGAGCACGGCGCCGAACTGGCCCGGGTTGGTGATCGTGAACGTGCCGCCGTGGACCTCATCGGGGTCGAGCCGCTTCGAGCGCGCGCGCTCGGCGACGTCGGCGATCTCGGCCGCCATGCCCTCGAGGCTGAGCCGCTGCGCGCGCCGGATCACCGGCACGATCAGGCCCTGCTCGAGCGCGACCGCGATCCCGAGGTTGACGTCGTCGTGGTGGACGATCTCGTCCCCGTCGACCGACGCGTTCAGGATCGGGTGGTGGGCGAGCGCCTCGACCGTCGCCTGGGCGACGAAGGCGAGGTAGGTGAGCCGAACGCCGCGCCGCTCCATCATCGGCTTCAGCTCGCGCCGCCGTGCCGCGACCCGCGACATGTCGACCTCGACGATGGTCGTGCAGTGCGCGGCGGTGCGCCGGCTCTCGACCATGTGCTTGGCGATCATCTGGCGCATCGGCGTCATCGGCTCGCGTCGCTCGCCGTCGGCGGTCACTGGCTCGCGATCCGGCGCCGGCTGTTCCGGGGCCTGCGGCTCGGGCGCGGGTTCGGGCTTGTACGGGGACTCCGAATGCAGCACCGGCTGGCGCTTCGGCGCCGGCTCGGCCTCCGGGTGTCCGTTCTCGACCTGGGCGAGGACGTCCTTCTTTCGCACCCGGCCGCCGATCCCGGTGCCCTCGATCCGATCGAGGTCGATCCCGTGCTTGTCGGCGATCCGCCGCACGATCGGCGAGTAGAAGCCCGACCGATCGGGCTCGCCTTCGGCCGCGGGCGACGGCTCCGCCGCCCCGGAGTCGGCCGCGCTCGATGGCGCCTCCGCCTCTCCGTGCTCCGTGCTCGGACCGTCCTCGTCGGGATGGGCCTGACCGGGCGTCGCAGCCGCGTCGATCTCGGCGATCGGCTCGCCGACGGGGACGCTGTCGCCGGGCTCGGCGACGATCCGCGCCAACCGGCCGCTGGCCGGGGACGGGATCTCGACGTCGACCTTGTCCGTGGTCACGTCGGCGATCGTCTCGTCGGCCTCGATCCAGTCGCCGGGCTGCTTGCGCCACTCGAGGATCGTCCCCTCGCTCACCGAGATGCCCATCTTGGGCATCTCGACGAGCACCAACGTTCCGCCCGCCTCCTCGAAGACAAGTCGCCGCCTCCTCAGCTTCGCTTCCGGGGGCGGCCGGGTCAGGCGAAGGACGACTGCTAGTAGGCGAGGAGCTCATTGCAAGCCTCCTTCATGTCGTCGAGCTGGGGCAGGACGGCCTGCTCGAGCGGGGGGCTGAACGGGATCGGGACGTCGGGGGCGGTGAGCCGCCGCACCGGCGCGTCGAGGTCCTCGAACGCCTCCGCCGCGACCAGCGCCGCGACCTCGGCGCCGACCCCGCACGACTGCGTCGCCTCGTGCGCGACCAGCACCTTGCCGGTCTTGCGCGCGCTGGCGAGGATCGCGTCGGTGTCGAGCGGGCACAGCGAGCGCAGGTCGATCACCTCGATGTCCTCGTCGAGCGCCTCCGCCGCCTCGAGCGCCAGGTGGACCGCCGATCCGTAGGCGATCACCGAGAGCTCGCCGCCCTCGCGCGCGATTCGCGCCTGCCCGAGCTCGACCGCGTGCTCGCCCTCCGGCACCTCTCCCTTGACGTATCTGTAGAGCCCCTTGTGCTCGAGGAAGCAGACCGGGTTCGGATCGCGGATCGCCGCCGTTAGCAGGCCCTTGGCGTCGGCCGCGGTCGCGGGCGCCACCACCTTGAGCCCGGGCGACTGCAGGAACCAGGCCTCGGGGTTCTGCGAGTGGAAGGGACCGCCGGAGAAGCCGCCGCCCGAGGGCAGGCGGACGACCATCGGCACCGCGACGCCCTGGCGGTAATGCAGCTTTCCGGCGACGTTGACGAGCTGGTCGAAGCCGCAGGAGATGAAGTCCGCGAACTGCATCTCGCAGACCGGACGCAGCCCCTCGACCGCGGCGCCGACAGCGGCGCCGATGATCGCGTTCTCGGCCAGCGGAGTGTCAAAGACGCGCTCGGCGCCGAACTCCTCCATGAACCCGTCGGTGACCTTGAACGCGCCGCCGAAGGCGCCGATGTCCTCGCCGAGGCAGAGCACCGTGTCGTCGCGGCGCATCTCCTCGCGGAGGCCGTCGGAGATCGCTTCGAGGTATGTGAGCTCGGCCATCAGGCGACCTCGGCGAGCTCGGAAGAGCTCCAGTGCGACCACGGCGCGTGGCCGTCGCCGAGCGTCGTCGGCGCGTCGGCGAAGACTCCGGACTGGGCGCTCGCCGGGTCCGGCATCGGCGAGTCGAGCGCCTTCTTCGCGCACTCGTCGACGTAGGACTTGACCTCGGCGCGGATCGACTCGATCTCGTCCTCGGAGAAGCCGTGCTCGGCGACGAGGCGCTTGCCGTAGCTCGCGATCGGGTCGCGCCGCGCCCACTCCTCGAACATCTCCGGCGGCACGTAGCTCATGTCGTCATGGGCCCCGTGACCGTGCATGCGCATCGTCCGGCACTCGATCAGGGTCGGGCCGGCGCCCGAGCGGGCGCGCTCGGCGGCCGCGCGCGAGGCCTCGAACACGGCCTCGACGTCGTTGCCGTCGACGGCGAGCCCGGGGAACCCGTAGCTGGCGGCGCGCTCGACCGGGTCGACGGCGAACTCGAGCTCGTTCGGCGTCGAGTACGCGAAGCCGTTGTTCTCGAGCACGAAGACGACCGGCAGGTCGTGGATCCCGGCGAGGTTCATCGCCTCGTGCCACTGCCCGTTCGCGGTCGAGCCCTCGCCGAAGTAGGTCATCGCGACGCGGCGCTCGCGGCGGAGCTTGAACGAGAGCGCCATCCCGGTGGCGACGAGCGCCATGTCGGGGAGCATCGAGACCATCCCGACGCAGCCGAGCTCGCGGTCGCCGAAGTGCATGTTGCCGTCCCTGCCACCGGTCGGGCCGTCGCTGCGGCCCATGTAGTTGGCGAGGTAGCGGTCCGGGGTGACGCCGCGGACGAAGTGCGCCCCGAGGTCGCGGTGCAGGATGCACATCCGGTCGCGCGGGCCGAGCACGTAGGCGGAGCCGACGGAGATCGCCTCCTGGCCGCAGCCGTCGTAGAAGCTGCCGGGGATCTTGCCCTGCCGGTAGAGGGTGATGCCGCGCTCCTCGGCGCTGCGCATCATCGCCATGTACCGGAACAGGTTGAGCCGGTCGTCCCGGCTCAGGTGCTCGCCGGCGAGCTCGTTCGCGCGCGCGCTCGCTCCGTCGCTCGCTCGCTCGCTCGCGACCGCGCCATTGGCTGGCTTCATCTTTCCGCCCTTCGCGTCTGGTCGACCCTTCGGGATCTCCTCCGGTCCGACCGTGTCTTCGTCGCTTCGGGATCTCCTCCGCGACGCCTATGGACGACGGGATCGAGCGGTTCCTCCCTCGATCCCTATGTCTGTCGCGACCGCCCCGGCCTCTTGGTTGGTGCGAATCGCTACGTCGATTCTATTCCCGATCGCAGATGTTTCAACCGCCGCACGAAAGATCGCGCAGGGTCAGGCGCCCGTCGCGGCCGCTGCCCTGGATCTCCCGAGGGTCGATCGCGCGCTCGCGGGCGACCCGCCGGACCGCGGGGGAGAGGAAGCCGGCGCGCTCGGCGGGCGGTGGCAGCGTCGCCGGCGCGTCGCGCAGCAGCCGCTCGGGCACCGGCAGTCGCTCGCGCGGCGGGTCGGGCCGACCGCCGGCGCCCGCGCCGAGCCCGACGTCGATCACCGCCAGCGGAGCTCCGATCCGCGCGCGGGCGGCCGGTCGCGACCGCGAGCATCCGCACCACCCCGGCGGCGGGTGAGGTGACCTCGGCGCTGAGGTCGCCGCAGGCGACGAGGCAGATCGCCTCCTCGGCCTCGATCCGTTCGCCGGGTCGCTTGAGCCAGGCGATCACCGTCGTCTGGTGCTCGGAGCCGGTCTCCGGCATCGTCACCTCGACCGTGCCCGCGTCGTCGTCAGTAAGCGAGTAGCTCATCCACGGCTCCGCGAATCGGCTCGAGATCGGCGCGGCGCAGCCCGTCGCGCTCGAGCGCGATCACCGAGGCGATCCCGCAGTCGAGCCGGATCCTCCGCGGAGGAGCGTCGAGGAGCTCGAAGGCGCGCTCCCAGACCGCGGACACGAGCTCGGCGGTGATCCGGTGCGAGCCCGCGTCGGGCTCGACGAAGAGCACCCGCCCCGTCTTCGCGACGCTGGCGAGCACCGCATCGGTGTCGAGGGGTTGCAGGGTGCGGAGGTCGAGCATGTCCGCGTCGCAGTCGAGCTGCTCGAGCGCCGCGTCGACGACCGGCACCGCGGAGCCGTGGGCGACGACGGTGAGCCGCTCGCCCTCGCGCGCGAGCCGCGCGCGCCCGATCTCGACCGTGTGCGCGCCCTCGGGGACGGCGTCCGCCGTCCGGCGCAGGGCGGCGTGCTCGAGCACGCAGACGGGGTGCTCGTGACGCAGCGCCGCGGCGGTCAGCCCCTTGGCGTCGGCGGCGGTCGCCGGGGAGACCAGGTTGACGCCCTCGGCCCCGACCAGCCAGGCGAGCGGGTCGGCCGCCACCGCGCCGCCCGCGGTCAGCGGGTCGCCCCACGCAAGGCGGACCGTGAGCGGGCTGGCGAGGTCGAGGTTGGCGGCGTGGATCGCGGCCAGCTCGGCGATCTGGTCGAGGGCCCCGGGACCGGCCTCCGCCGGCCCGAGCTCGCAGACGGCACGCCGGCCCTGCTCGGCCGCGCCGCAGGCCGCGAGCACGATCGGCGCCCCGACCACGTGCGTCTCGACGATCCGCTCGGGCCCGAAGCTCGGCGCGAGCTGCCCGGCGACGCCGTCGCCGGAAGCCGTGTAGACGACCAGGGACGGGTCGCGGTTGAGCTCCAGGCGCAGCGCCTCGGCGATCGCGTCGTCGAACGAGAGCCGCGTGCCGACGACCGCGCTCAAGCGATTCGTCCCGCCGCGGCGATCGTCGGAGTCAGCACCCGCTCGAGCCCACGGGCGGCGTCGTGGCGGATCGCGTCGAGCTCCGCGCGCGCGAACCCGTTGACCATCAGGGAGCGCTCGTAGGCGGTCAGCGGGTCGCCGGCCCGGGTCTGGAAGCGAGCGACGTGGCCCTCGGCGCGCGAGTGGCCGGCGGCGCTCGGCGCGCAGACGACCAGTGCCGGACAGCGGTCGCCGTGGGCGGCCTCGATCGCGGTCGCGACCGCGAGCCGCACCGCCTCGAAGTCGCGGCGGTCGACCACCGCCGAGTCGTCCTCCTCACTCTCGCCGCTGTCGATCGCGACGACGACCAGCGGCAGGCGGAGCTCGCGCGCGAGCGCGAGCGCCCCGCGGCAATCCGGCTCCTCGGCCCAGCGGCGATCGACGAGCGCCACCGCGCGCGTCAGGGGCGCCGGCGCATTCGAGCGCGTGGGCGACCCCGACCGCGATCCCGGCAGGGCTCTGCGGTCCGATCGCGGCGATCATCCCGGCACCCGCCGGCCGCCGACGATCGCCGAGGCGGGCCTTGGCGATGTCGGCGACCGCGACGCCGCCCGCGAGGTGCGCGGCGAGCAGCGCGTGCGGGGCGACCAACCGGTCGCCGGGTTGCAGTCCCGCGGCGGCGGCGATCGCGGCGAGCACGGCCTCGCCGGCGCCCGGGCGCTCCGCGCGGCGTGGGCCGCGCAAGCGCTCGAGCTCGCGCTCGAGACCGCGCCCGAGGTACAACAGGCGCAGCAGCTCCTGGCGCTGGGGCCTGGTCAGCGGCGTCCCGGTCAGCAGGGTGCCGTTGCCGGCGCTGATCTGATCGATCCCGTTCATCTGCGCGCAGCGTCGATGGGTCCTACATCGGCACGCAGGCGCGCAGCGATCTCTCGCGCCCCGATAGCCGGACGTTCGGCTTAGGGGCTGGCACCCCGTCGCGAATGAGTGCGATCGATCATCCGGACCGGGGAGGCCCGCGCTCGCTCAGCCCGCCGCGCTCACAGCGCGCCCGTCAGAGCGCCAGTCCGAGCGGCTCGGTGAGCAGCGCTCTGATCCGGGCGAGGAACTCGGCGCCGTCGGCGCCGTAGAGGATCCGGTGGTCGCAGGCGAGGGTGACGCCCATCGTCCTCCCGGCGACCAGCTCGCCGTCGCGGACGACCGGTGCCTCGGTGATCGCGCCGACGGCGAGGATCGCCGCCTGCGGCGCGTTGATCACCGCGTGGAAGTTGGAGACCCCGTACATGCCCAGGTTCGAGACGGTGAACGTTCCCCCGGAGAGCTCGGGCGGGGTGATCGTGCCCTCGCGCACCTTCGCCGCGAGCTCGCGCGACTCGGTCGCGATCGCCCCCAGCCCCTTGCGGTCGGCGTCGAAGATCGTCGGGACGACGAGCGCGTCCTGGCCGGCGACGGCGATCCCGACGTTGACGCGCTCGTAGAGCTCGAAGCGACCGTCGCGATAGGCGCCGTTGGCGCGCGGGAAATCGCGCAGCGCGAGCGCGCACGCCTTGACCACCATGTCGTTGAACGACGGCACCACGTCGTCCTCGCCGGCCGCGGCCTTGAGCCGCGCGCGCCCGTCCCAGGCGGCGCTCATGTCGACCTCGGCCTGGAGGTAGAAGTGCGGCGCGGTCGCCTTCGACTCCGCCATCCGCCGGCTCACGGTCTGCTGGAGCTTGGTCAGCTCGACCGTCTGTACCGCTCCCTTCGCGGTCGCCGGCGATGGCGGCGCCGTCGAGGCCCGTGCCGGCGCCGCGGTGGGTGCCTCGGGCTCGGCGCCGGGCTCGGCGCCCTCGACGTCGGCCTTGATGATCCGCCCACCGGGCCCCGAGCCGCTGAGCGCGGCGAGGTCGACGCCCCGCTCGCGCGCGATCCGGCGCGCGAGCGGGCTCGCCTTCACCCGCCCGTCCTGCCCAACGTCGCGCGTTCCCTCCTCAGGGGAGGACTCGGCGACGTTCGCCGCCTCCGGGGGCGCCGCGGCGGCCTCGGGCTCGGGCTTCTCGGTTTCGTCCGCGGCCTCGTCCTGCTCCCTGCTCCCTGCTCCCTGCGCGCCGTCCCCTGCGTCCTGCTTCACCTCGCCTGGCTCCCCGAGGCGCGCGATCACCTCGCCGATCGGCAGCGTGTCGCCCTCGCCGGCGACGATCTCGATCAGGGTCCCGGCGGCGTCGGACTCAAACACCATGTTCGCCTTGTCGGTCTCGATCTCGACCAGCTCCTCGCCGAGCGCGACCTCGTCGCCGACCGCCTTCATCCACTTCAGCACCGTCCCCTCCTCCATCGAGTCGGACAGCCGCGGCATCACGATCTCCTCGGGCATCAGCGCGCTCCCTCGGTGCTCGCGAGCGCGGCGCTGATGACGTGCTCGGCATGGGGGATCGCCGACTGTTCGAGGCGCTTCGAGTACGGCATCGGCACGTCGGCGCCGGTGACCCGCTGCACCGGGGCGTCGAGATGGTCGAAGGCCTGCTCGGTGACGAGCGCGGCGAGGTTGGCGCCGACGCCCCCGTGTGGCCAGCCCTCCTCGACGATCACCAGCCGGTTGGTCTTGCGCACCGATTCGAGGATCGTGTCGAGGTCGAGCGGGCGCAGCGTCCTCGGGTCGATCACCTCGGCCTCGATCCCGTGCTCGTTGGCGAGCGTCTTCGCCGCCTGCTCGGCGATGTGCGCCATCCGCAGGATCCCGACCACGGTCACGTCGCCGCCCTCACGGCGGATCGAGGCCTTGCCGAACTCGAGCACGTGGTCGTCGTCGGCGGGAACGTCGCCGCGGGCACCGTAGAGGCTCTCGTGCTCGATGAAGACCACCGGGTTGTCGTCGCGGATCGCGGCCTTCAGCAGGCCCTTGCCGTCGGCGGGCGTCGACGGGCAGGCGACCAGCAATCCCGGGATCTGCAGGTACATCGCCTCGAAGCTGTGCGAGTGCGTCGGCCCGAGCTGATGGCCGCCGCCGCCCGGCATCCGGATCACCATCGGCACCCGTGCCTGGCCGTTGAACATGTACGGGATCGCGGCGGCGTGGTTGATGATCTGATCGAAGGCGAGCAGCGAGAAGTTGACGGTCATCAGCTCGACCACGGGGCGCAGGCCGCCCATCGCCGAGCCGACGCCGATGCCGACGATCGTGTTCTCGGAGATCGGGGTGTCGCGGACCCGCTTCTCGCCGAACTCGTCGAGCAGGCCCTCGGTGACCTTGAACGCGCCCTGGAACACGGCGACGTCCTCACCCATCACGTAGACGTTCTCATCGCGGCGCATCTCCTCGGCCATCGCGTCGCGCAGGGCCTCCCTCATTCGGAGGGGCGGCATCAGGACTCGTCCTCCCCCGGCTCGCCCTCGCCGCGATCCTCGAGAGCATCGCGCGCCGTCTCCTCCGCTTCGCGTCCGGGGATGTCGCGGTTCTCCGAGTCCTCCTGGGCAACGTCGCTCGGACCGGGCGCGCTGGCGGCCTGGCCGCCGTACGCGGCGCCGGCCTCGGCGAGCTTCTTCGCCTCGCCCTCGAGCCGCTCGCCCTCGCGCTCTCCCGGGAACGGGCTCGGCGCCCGCTCGTCGACCGCGTACCAGCCCGGGTCGCCGACGACGTAGAGGTTGTCGTAGAGGGTGTCGAGCGGTGGCTCCGGGGACGCGTCGGCGAACTCCACCGCGGCGAGGATCCGCTCCTCGATCCGCTCGCGCATCTCGTCGCGGGCACCGTCCGCGAGCACCCCGTCGGCCTCGAGCCGGTCGGCGAAGGCCTCGATCGGGTCCTTCTTGCGCCACTCCTCGACCTCCTCCTTGGTCCGGTAGACCTCGGGGTCGGCGGCCGAGTGGCCGCGGTAGCGGTAGGTGAACGCCTCGACCATCGTCGGGCGCCGCTCCTCGCGCGCGAGGCGGACGTGCTCGGCGACCGTCTCGCGCATCGCGAGCACGTCCATCCCGTCCGCCCGCACCCCGGGCACGCCGAGGCCCTCGGCCTTCTTCGAGAAGTCGGTGACCGCGGAGTGGCGCTCGACCGCGGTGCCCATCCCGTAGAGGTTGTTCTCGAGGATGAAGACCACCGGCAGGCGCCAGAGCGCGGCGAGGTTCATCGTCTCGCCGAAGTTGCCCGTGTTCGAGGCGCCGTCGCCGAACATGCAGACGGTGACGTCGTCGGCGCCGGTGTAGTCGGAGGCGAGACCGAGTCCGGCGGCGAGCGGCAGGTTGCCGCCGACGATCCCGTAGCCGCCCATGAACCGGCGTTCGCGGTCGAACACGTGCATCGACCCGCCGCGCCCGCCGGAGGTCCCGTCGACGCGCCCGAAGAGCTCGGCCATCACCCGCTCGGGGCCGGTGCCGCGGGCGATCGCGTGGCCGTGGGTGCGGTAGGTCCCGATCAGGTAGTCGCCCGGGCGCATCGCCGCGACGGTGCCGACGATCGTCGCCTCCTCGCCGATCGCGAGGTGCAGGAACCCGCCCGCCTTCGCACGCTGGTACTGGCGCCCCGCCTCCTCCTCGAAGCGGCGGATCAGGGCCATCGTCTCGAGCAGCTCGAGGCAGACCTCGGGCTCGGGAAGCGGGCGGCGCGTCGCCGGCACGCCGTCGGCCGAGCGCTCATCTGCCGTCTTCACCGTCTCCTCTGGCACCCGCTGGCAACATAGCTCAATGGTCTCGCGACCCCGGCGAGGCCGCGATCAGCGTGCGGCCGCGGCGGCGGCGTCCTCGAGCCGGTCGTCGCCCCAGAAGACCTCGCCCTCGACGACGACGGCGGGGACGCCGCTGACCCCGAGGTCGCCCGCGCGCTCGGTCGCCTCGCGCAGGCGGGCCTTGATCGCGTCGCGGCGGATCGCCGCCTCCAGCGACCGCGGGTGGAGCTCCGACGCGGCCGCGGCGATGAACACGTTCTCGAGCTCGGACAGGTCGCGGCCGGCGGCGAACGCCTGGCGAAATGCCGCAAGCGAGAACGAGACCGTGCGCCCGATCTCCTTCGCGAAGGTGGCGGCGCGCATCGCCGCGAGCCCGTCTCCGGGCCATGGCTCGGGCCAGCGGATCGGCGGCAGGCCGTAGGCGGCACCGCGGCGCTCGACCTCGCGCATCCCGCGTTCGCGGCCCGGTCCCCGCGCCCACGAGTCGCGACCGAAGCGCCGGAACAGGCCGCCGAGCAGGATCGGCTGCCATTCGGGAGTCGCGGCGCCGGCATCGGTGAAGACGCGGTCGATGCGCTCCGCGGCGAGGTAGGCGTAGGGCGAGCCGAGGTCGTAGAAGAAGACCGGACCGGAGCTCATCGGTCGAGCCCGGAGCCGGTCCCTACTGATGGATCGCCCAGCCGTCGACCGCGCGGGCGGCGTCGAGCACGGCCTCGGAGATCGTCGGGTGGGCGTGGATGATCCGCGCCAGCTCCTGGTAGCCGCCCTCGAGCGCGATCGTGTCGACGAGCTCCGCGATCATGTCGCAGGCGCGGTTGCCGACCACGTGAGCGCCGAGGATCTCGCCGTACTCGCCGTCGACGACCAGCTTCACGATCCCGTCGCGGTCTTCGTAGACGGCGGAGGCGCCGACGCCGCCGAGCTTCATCTTCCCGACCTTGACCTCCTTGCCGGCGTCCTTCGCCTGCTGCTCGGTCATCCCGACGCTGGCGACCTGCGGATGGCAGAAGGTCGCCCCGGGGACGAGCTCGGGATCGACCGGGTGCGTCGGCGCCCCGGCGATCGTCTCCGCGACCACGATCCCCTCCTCCTGGGCCTTGTGGGCGAGCGCGGGCCCGCGGACGAGGTCGCCGATCGCGTACACCTTCTCGTTCGAGGTCCGCTGGTACTCGTCGATCGCGACCCGGCCGGAGTCGTCGAGCTCGACCTTCGCCGCGTCGAGCCCGAGCCCCTCGGTGTCGGGCTTGCGCCCGCCCGCGATGCAGAGGTAGTCGACCTCGATCGCCTGCTCGCCGACCTTCGCCTTGACCGACTTCGAGCCTGCCTCGACGTCGGAGATCGGGGTCCCGGTGATCATCTGCATGCCCTGCTTCTTGAACACCCGCTCGACCACGCGAGCGACGTCCTTGTCCTCGGCGGGGAGGATCTGGTCCAGCATCTCGATCAGGGTCACCTCGGTCCCGTAGCGGACGTAGGCGGAGGCGATCTCGGCACCCGAGGCGCCGGCCCCGACGACGGCGATCCGCTTCGGCTGCTCGGGCAGCGACCACGCCCCCCAGGTGTCGACGACCCGGTCCGAGAACTCGACCCCGGGGATCGCCATCGCGACCGAGCCGGTTGCGAGCACGACCGCGCCCGCCTCGTAGGTCTCGCCGCCGACGGCGACGTCGCCCTCGGCGGTCAGCGAACCCTCGCCCTCGATCACGGTGACCTTGTTCTTGTCCCAGAGCATCTTCACCCCGCCCGAGAGTCCCTCCGAGACCTTCGCCCGGCGCTCGGCGAGCGCCTTCCAGTCGAGCGCGGCGCCCTTGACCGCGAGCCCGAGCTCGGCCGAGTTCTGCGCGTGATCGAGCAGCTCGGCCGTGTGCAGCATCGTCTTCGCCGGGATGCAGGCGTAGTTGAGGCAGCGCCCGCCGGCCTTGTCGCGCTCGACGACCGCGGTCTTCTTCCCCAGCTGCGCGGCGCGAATCGCCGCGTGGTAGCCGCCGGGACCGCCTCCGATCACGATCACCTCGTAGGAATCCGCCATGCACCCGACTCTATAGAACGGCTCGCGAGCGCCAGCCGGCCGGCGGCGGCCTTCAGCCGGCGCCGGGGCGCTGCGGCATCTGGATTCGCGCCATCGCCTTGATCATGAAATAGAACAGGGCGCCGGCACCGGCCACGAGCACTGTGGTTCCCAGCGCACTGACCCATGAGGTCGCGGTGACCAGGCCGAGCGAGCCGAGGATGAGAACGAAGACCAAGAGCGCCTGGAAGCCGAGCACCGCCCAGTACCGCGCCCGCCACATCCCCCAGGCCATCACCCCCATGAGCACGACCACAGCGAGCACCGAGGCGAGCGGCGCCTCGTCGGAGCCCTGCTCGATCCCGTCGCTGCCGACCTTGGTCACCTCGACCCCGGCCACGTAGCCGATCACGCTCGAGACCGCGACCGCCGCCGCGATCACCGCTCCGATCGTGACCACGAGCGGGCGCTCACCCGCCTCGAGCGGCTCGAGCCGCTCGCGAACCGCCCGGTTGCGCTCCTCGCTGCGCACCGCCATCGCCGCCCGGCGCTCGGCCTGCGACTCGCGCCGCTCGCTGCTGCGCTGCTTTCGCTTCTGGCGCTGGGCTCGCTTGCGTTCGCGATCGGCCATCGGGGCTGAATCTAGGGACTTCTCTACTCCGCGACCCCGGCGCGCAGCTCGCGCGCGGCCGCCTCGGGGTCGGCGGCGTCGCGGATCGCGCGCACGACGACGATCCGGCGCGCGCCGGCAGCGGTCACCTGGCCGAGGTTGGCGGCGTCGATGCCGCCGATCGCGAACCACGGCACCTCGGTGCCCGCGCCCGCGGCGTGTGCGATCAGCTCCAGTCCCGCCGCCGGGCGCCCGCGCTTCGTCGGCGTCTCCCAGACCGGCCCGGCGCTGATCTGGTCCGGGCGCTCGCCGGCGGGTGCGCCGGCGGTGGCGTCGAACTGCGCCGCGTCGTGGGTCGAGCGCCCGACCAGCGCGCCCGGACCGGCGGCGGCGCGCGCCTCGGCGACTGTGCCGTCGTCCTGGCCGACGTGGACCCCGTCGGCGCCGCAGGCCTCGACCAGGTCCGGGCGGTCGTTGAGGAAGAAGAGCGCGCCGTGCTCGGAAGCCGCGCGCGCGAACGGGACCGCGAACGCGATCAGCTCCTCGGCGCAGCGAGGCGCCTTCTCGCGCAGCTGGATCACGTCGACACCGCCGCGCAGCGCCGCGTCGAGCAGCGGCGCCGGGTCGGTGCCGCCCGGCTGGGCCTCGCAGACGAAGTACAGGCGGGCGGCGGCGAGCCGGCGCCGGCGGGTCTCGAGGAGCTCGTCGGGCCGTTGGTTCGTCGCCTGGCGGGCTTCGTCGGCCATCGGGGGAGTATCGTGAACGTGGAACGGGAGCCCGATCCAAGTTGGGCTGAGAGGGCGGCGACGGGCCGCCGACCGTCTGAACCTGATCCGGGTAATTCCGGCGCAGGGAGAGGCCGAGGTCCGCCCGCCCCGAGAGGAGCAGCCGTGACCGCGACACACGAAGAGCAACTCGACGCGATCATCGTCGGCGCCGGCGTGATCGGGCTCGCCTGCGCCTGGCGCGCCGCGAGCCGCGGGCTGCGAGTCGTCGTGGTCGAGCGCGACCGGCCGGGCGCCGGCGCCTCCGACGTCGCCGCCGGGATGCTCGCTCCCGTGGGCGAGGCGAGCTGGGGCGAGGACCGGCTGCTCGAGCTCGCGCTCGAGTCGCATCGGCTCTGGCCCGGGTTCGCCGCCGAGCTCGCCGCGGCGAGCGGGCGCGAGGTCGGCCTGCTCGAGCTCGGAGCGCTGCACGTCGCGCTCGATCGCGACGAGGCGGCGGAGCTGCGGCGCCAGTTCGAGCTCATGCGCGCCCGCGACCTCGCCGCGGAGTGGATGCGGGCGGGCCGGGCGCGCGAGCTCGAGCCCGGGCTCGGAGCGGCGACCGCCGCGGTGCTCGCGCCCGCCGACGCCGCCGTCGATCCGCGGGCCCTGTTGCCGGCGCTCGCCGGGGCGTTCGAGTCGGCGGGCGGCGCGATCGTCGCCGGCGAGGTGACCGGCGGGTTGTTCGAGGACGAGCGGCTGACCGGCGTGCGGACCGCGGACGGGCGCGAGCTCCGCGCCACGACCACGGTCCTCGCCGCCGGCGCCTGGTCCGGGGCCGGCTGGCTGCCGGAGCGCGCGCGGCCGCCGATCCGACCGGTCAAGGGCCAGATCCTGACCCTCCGCGGCCCCGCGTCGACGCCGGTCTGCGAGCGGATCGTGGTCACCGAGCGCGTCTACCTCGTCCCCCGCGGGGACGGGCGGCTGATCGTCGGCGCGACCTCGGAGGAACGCGGATTCGAGACCACGGTCACCGCCGGAGGCGTCCACGAGCTGCTGCGCGAGGCCTACCGGGTGCTCCCCGAAGTCGCCGAGCTCGAGCTGATCGAGGCGAGCGCCGGCCTGCGCCCGGCGACGCCCGACAACGCGCCCCTGATCGGACCCGGCGAGATCCCCGGCCTGGCGCTCGCGACCGGCCACTTTCGCAACGGGATCCTGCTCGCCCCGGTGACCGCCGAGCGAATCGCGGCGCTGCTCGGCGAGCCGGCGGCGCGCCCGGCCGAGGCGGCGCGACGATGACGGTCGAGCTCAACGGCGAGCGGGTCGACCTCGCCGACTCGGCCACGGTCGCGGACGCGGTCGCGCGGGCGGGCGCCGGCGACGACGGGCGCGGGGTCGCGGTCGCGGTCGACGGCGACGTCGTCCCGCGCAGCGCCTGGGAGCACACCGGCCTGCGCGACGGTCAGCGGATCGAGGTCGTGGGAGCGATCCAGGGTGGCTGAGGCCGAGAGCAGGGAGCAGGCAGGGAGCAGGGAGACTGGAGCTGCGGGCTGGGAGCTCGGCGGGAGGAGGTGGGGCTCGCGGCTGATCGTCGGCACCGGCGGCTTTCGCTCGCTCGAGCAGATGGAGGCCGCCCTGAGCGCCTCGGGCACCGAGATCGTCACCGTCGCCCTGCGCCGGGTCGATCCCTCGGCCCAGGGCTCGATCGTCGAGGCGATCGAGCGCCTCGGGCTGTTCGCGCTTCCGAACACGGCCGGTTGCTACACCGCCCGCGACGCGGTCCGCACGGCCCGGCTCGCGCGCGAGGCGTTCGAGACCGAGTGGGTCAAGCTCGAGGTGATCGGCGACGATCGCACCCTGCTTCCGGACGCGGTCGAGCTGGTCGCGGCGGCCGAGACGCTCGTCGACGAGGGGTTCACCGTGCTCCCCTACAGCAACGACGATCCGATCCTCGCCGCGCGGCTCGAGCAGGCGGGCTGCGCGGCGGTGATGCCGCTCGGCTCGCCGATCGGCTCCGGCGCCGGGATCCGCAACCCGTACAACCTGCGGATCATCGTCGAGCAGGCCGAGGTGCCGGTGATCTGCGACGCAGGCATCGGCACCGCCTCGGACGCCGCCCTGGCGATGGAGCTCGGCTGCGACGGTGTCCTGCTCGCGAGCGCCGTCTCGCGCGCCGCCGACCCCGCCCTGATGGCGACCGCGATGCGGGCGGCGGTCGAGGCCGGTCACGCCGCCCGCGCCGCCGGCCGGATCGCCCGCCGCCTGCACGCGGAGGCGTCGACGCCCGACCAGGGTCTTCCCGACCTCGGATAACCCCGGGGCGCCGCTGCCGATTCGCGTTCGCTCGCGGCGGGTAGGTTGCGGCTCGTGGCGAAGCTCGTCCTCGGACCCCTACTGCGATACGTCGGCGAGACCGAGGCGGTCGTCTGGGTCGAGACCGACGAGGAGTGCGAGGTCGAGGTCCTCGGGACCACCGAGCCGACCTTCTGCGTCGCCGGCCACCACTACGCGATCGTCTGCGTCGACGGTCTCGAGCCGGGCGAGACCCGTGCCTACGAGGTCGCGCTCGACGGCCGCAGCCGCTGGCCCGAGCCCGACTCGGCCTTCCCTCCGAGCGTCATCCGCACGCTCGGCGGCGACGACGAGCTGCAGCTCTGCTTCGGCTCCTGCCGGGTCTCGCTGCCGCACTTCGCCCCCTACACGCTGCCGAAGGAAGAGCACGACGACGGGCGCGAGTTCGACGCCCTCTACACGCTGACCAAGGAGATGCGCGAGCGCGAGCCGGAGCAGTGGCCGAAGGCGCTGATGCTGCTCGGCGACCAGGTCTATGCGGACGAGGTCTCGCCGGAGACGCTCGCCTTCATGCGCAAGCGCCGCGACATGCGCGACCCGCCGGGGGAGGAGGTCGCCGACTTCGAGGAGTACACGCGCCTCTACCGCGAGGCGTGGGCCGACCCGGCGATCCGCTGGCTGTTCTCGACCGTCTCCGTCTCGATGGTCGTCGACGACCACGACGTCAACGACGACTGGAACATCTCGCAGGCGTGGGTCGACGACATGTGCGAGCAGGAGTGGTGGCCGAAGCGCGAGCGGGCCGCGATCGCCGCCTACTGGCTCTACCAGTTCATCGCCAACCTCTCCCCGGAGCTGATCCGCGACAGCGAGCTGCTCGGCGACGTGCGCGCGGCCGACGACGGCTGGGAGGTGCTGTGCGGGTTCGCCGCCAACGAGCGCGGGATCCGCGAGGGGGCGCGGTGGAGCTACTGCCGCGACCTCGGCGGCGTGCGGCTGATCGTCCTCGACTCGCGCTGCGGGCGCATCCTCGAGGAGGGCGAGCGCTCGATGATGAACGAGGACGAGTGGGAGTGGCTCGAGCAGCACCTGCACGGCGACTTCGACCACCTGCTGATCGGGACCTCCGACCCGCTGCTGCTGGCGCCGGGCCTGCACCACATCGAGCGCTGGGGCGAGGCGATCTGCGCCGGCGCCTGGGGCGAGCGCTGGGCCGAATGGGGGGAGAAGCTTCGCCGCGAGCTCGACTTCGATCACTGGGCGGCGTTCGGCGCCTCGTTCGTGCGGCTCTCGAAGCTGCTCGGGCGGGTCGGCGCCGGCGAGTTCGGGACGGCGCCCGCGTCGATCACCGTGCTCTCGGGCGACGTCCACCACGCCTACCTCTCCGAGGTCGCCTACCCGCGCTCCGCCGGGGTCGAGTCGAGCGTCTGGCAGGCGGTCTGCTCCCCGTTTCGAAACGCGCTCGACGACCGCGAACGCAAGGTGATCGCGGCCGGCAACTCGCGCTTCGGCGAGCTCGTCGGCCGGGCGCTCTCGCGCTCGGCCGGGGTCGGCTCGGAGCCGGTGCGCTGGCGCCTCTGCGAGGGGCCGTTCTTCGACAATCAGGTCGCGACCCTGTTCTTCGACGGGCGCAGCGGGCGGATCCGCCTCGATCGCACGATCGGCGACCCGGAGACCGACAACCGCGAGCTCCAGCACTCGTTCGAGCGCTCGCTCACCTGACCCCGAGCCTGCCGGGGCGGCTCTTTGTCGACTAAAGTGATAGACAAATGGACGTGACCGCGAACCGCTCGTACCTGGTCTGCGCGACGCCGCGCAGCGGCAGCACCCTGGTCTGCAGGGCGCTGACGGCGACCGGGGTCGCCGGGCGCCCGGAGGAGTACTTCGAGGCGCTGCGAAACAGCGGGCGTCCACGGCGCCCGGAGGAGTACTTCGCCGGGGTCGAGGATCGCTCGATCCTCGATCATCTCGGCGAGCGCTCGATCGGCGACGAGCCGCGGCCGCGCTCGCCGCTGTGGAGCCGCGCCGCGTATGACCGCTACCTCGAGTGGGCGATCGAGAGCGGGACGACCCCGAACGGTGTCTTCGGGGCGAAGCTGATGTGGGGCTACTTCGGCGACTTCGTCAGCCTGCTGCGCAACATTCCCGCCTACCGCGACCTGCCGCTCGCCGAGCTGCTGCCGGCGGTCTTCCCCGAGCTCACCTTCGTCCGCGTGGTGCGGGCGAACAAGGTCCGCCAGGCGGTCTCGCTGTGGAAGGCGGTGCAGACGGCGACCTGGAGCCAGGAGGATCGCGCGCAGGGCGCCGGCGAGGGTGGCGGCGACGCTCCCTACAAGAGCTTCCTCTCCGACCACCGGCCGCAGCTGCGCTTCCACTACCGCGGGATCGAGCACCTCCTGAACCAGATCCTGAGCGAGGAGGCGCACTGGGACGCGTTCTTCGAGCACACGCGGATCAAGCCGGTCCTGGTCCTGTACGAGAACTTCGCCGCCGATTACGAGAACGCGACCCGAGCGGTGCTCGAGCGGCTCGGGATCGAGGTACCGCCCGGGCTCGAGCTGGCGCCGCGGACGAAGAAGCAGTCGGATGGCATCAACGACGACTGGGCGCGGCGCTACTCCGACCTCAAGCTGGGGACGGAGTTCGACCTGGTCCCGGCGATCGGAGCCGGCGAGGCGGAGGCCGCATGAGCGCGCTGTTCGCCGACTCCGGACCGCCGCCGAACATCCTCTACATCCACTCGCACGACACGGGGCGCTACGTGCAGCCCTACGGCTACCAGGTGCCGACCCCCAACATCCAGCTGCTCGCCGACCAGGGGGTGCTGTTTCGGGAGGCGTTCTGCGCGATGCCGACCTGCTCGGGCAGCCGCGCCTGCCTGCTCACCGGCGAGGGAGGCCCCGGCAACGGGATGCTCGGCCTCGCCCACCGTGGCTGGGAGCTGAACGACTACCGTCACCACCTCGTCCACACCCTGCGCCGGGCGGGGTACTACTCGGCGCTGATCGGCGAGCAGCACATCTCGGTCGACCCGCGGGCGATCGGCTACGACGACGTGATCCCGGTCGACAGCAACCACGCGAACGAGGTCGCGCCCTCGGCGATCGAGACGCTCGGCTCCGCACCGCGACCGTTCTTCCTCTCGGTCGGCTTCTTCGAGACCCATCGCGACTTCGCCGCCCCGACCTCGGTTCGCGACACGCTCTACTCGCTGCCGCCGCCGAACCTGCCCGACGCGCCGCGCACCCGCCAGGACATGGCCGCGTTCAAGGCGAGCGCCCGCTCGCTCGACCAGGGGATCGGCGCGGTCCTCAACGCGCTGCACCAGCAGGGCCTCGCCGACGACACCCTGATCATCTGCACCACCGACCACGGGCTCGCCTTCCCGGGCGCGAAGGCGACCCTGTTCGACCGCGGCACCGGGGTGATGCTGCTGCTGCGCGGGCCGCGCGGCTTCACCGGGGGCAAGGTCGTCGACGCGATGGTCACCCACCTCGACGTCTATCCGACGATCTGCGACTTCGCCGGGATCGAGCATCCGGCGTGGCTCGAGGGACGCTCGCTGATGCCGCTGGTCCGCGGCCAGGTCGACGCGATCCACGACGCGGTCTTCTCCGAGATGACCTACCACGCCGCCTACCAGCCGCAGCGTGCGGTGCGGACCCGGCGCTGGAAGTACATCCGCCGCTTCGACGAGAGCACCCGGCCGGTGCTCGCGAACTGCGACGACAGCGCCAGCAAGCAGCTGCTCGTCGACCACGGCTGGGCCGACCAGGAGCTCGCCACCGAGCAGCTCTACGACCTCGTCTTCGACCCCAACGAGGGCCGCAACGTGGCCACCGAGCCGGCGAACGAGACCGTGGTCGAGGAGCTGCGCTCCCGCCTGCGGCGGTGGATGGTCGAGCGGGGCGATCCCCTGCTCGAGGGCCCGGTCGCGGCACCTCCGGGGGCGGAGATCAACGACCCGGCTCAGGTCTCGCCCGACGATCCGACGATGATCGTCACGGCGGATCCCACGGGCGCCCCATCCAGCTGAGCACCCGCCAGGGCTCGGCTGCGGGGTCGAGCGGATCGCCGGGGTCGCGGTGCTCGAACGCGCTCAGGCCGCAGTTGACGGTCCGCAGCTGCCACAGCCGGGGCGCGATCGCCGGGCGAAACTCGTCGCCGAGGAACGAGGAGACGGCGAAGAAGCGGAGGAAGATCCCGTGGCTGACCGCGAGCACCCGCTCGTCGCCGGCGCGCTCGAGCGCCCGCTTGACCGTCGCCACGCGGGCGCCCAGGTCGTCGAACGACTCCGCGCCGGGCGGCGCGTAGCCCGGGTCGTCGGCATGGGCGGCCATCGCCGTCGACCAGCGCCGCAGCCGCTGCTCCTCGCCGGAGAGCTCGCCGAAGCCGTCCGCCTGGCGCAGCTCGTGGAGCTCTGAGACCACCTCGATCTCGAGCCCGAGCGCGGCCGCGATCGGCTCCGCGGTCTCGAGCGCCCGGCGCATCGGGCTCGACCACAAGCGGGTCAGCCGCAGGCGGCGGAGACCGGCCGCCGCCTCCCGCGCCTGGCGCCGGCCGAGCTCGGTGAGCCGGTCGCCGCTGCGGTCGGGGAGGTCGCGGCCCGGCGCGGCGTTCGAGGCCGACTCGCCGTGGCGGAGGAAGTGGGCGATCACGGCGCCGATCCTGCCATGCGAGTTGCGCCCAGGTCGATTCGCGACCTGCTAATCTGCCGCGTCGCGTATTCTTCACTAACTCCATCAAGAAAGGTGAGAAGGACAACAAGATGATTCGCTTCCTTCAGAAGCTTCGTCGCGACGGGGCCGCGGACGCGGTTCGCGCGGACGCGCGGCCCCGTGGCGACGCTCGCAAGCTCGGTGCGGGCGCGCTCAGCGTCGCGCTCGCTTTCGGCCTCGCCGCGTGCGGGGGATCCAACGACGCCAGCGACTCGGGTGGCTCCGGCGAAGGGGGGACGATCGACCTGGTCGCGTACTCAACCCCCGAGACCGCTTACGTCGAGCAGCTTCAGCCTGGCTTCAACGAGACTGATGAGGGTGCCGACGTGGCGTTCAAGAACTCCTTCGGCGCGTCGGGCGACCAGTCGCGCGCGGTCGAGGCGGGTTTGCCCGCGGACCTCGTGCACCTGCCGCTCGAGCCCGACATGACCCGGCTGGTCGAGGCCGGCCTGGTCGCCGAGGACTACGAGGACACCGAATACGACGGCGGCACGCAGAACTCCGTCGTTGTGATCGGCGTTCGGCCCGGCAACCCGAAGAACATCGACGGTTGGGAGGATTTGGTCACCGGCGAGGTCGAGGTGATCACGCCGAACCCGTTCACCTCCGGCGGCGCGCGCTGGAACCTGATGGCCGCCTACGGCAGCCAGATCGCCCAGGGCAAGTCCGAGGACGAGGCGCTCGACTTCGTCGCCCAGGTGCTCGAGAACACCCCGGTCCAGGACGCGAGCGCGCGCGATTCGCTGCAGACGTTCATCGCCGGCAAGGGCGATGCCTTTCTGTCCTACGAGAACGAGGCGATCGGGGCGATCAACGCGGGCGAGGAGCTCGAGTACATCGTCCCCGACGAGACGATCCTGATCGAGACCAAGGCCGCGGTGACCGAGGAGGCCGACGACCCCGAGGCAGCGCAGGCGTTCCTCGACTATCAGCTCACCGACGATGGCCAGCGCGCGTGGGGCGAGGCGGGCTACCGGCCGGTGAACGAGAAGATCCTGGCCGAGTTCTCGGACGAGTTCCCGGAGCCGAAGGAGCTGTTCACGATCGAGGAATTCGGCGGCTGGGAGACGGTCGCGACCGAGTTCTTCGATCCGGCTGAGGGCTCGGTCGCCGAGATCGAGCGGAACCTGGGGGTGGCAACAGAGTGAGTTCTGGGGCTGTCGCCACTGCGAAGGCACCCCCGAGGCCGGGCCGCAGGCTCGGCCTCGGGGGCCCCGGCATCACCCGGGGCCTGGTCGTCGGCTACCTGAGCGTGATCGTGCTGCTGCCGATCGCCGCGGTCGCCGCGGCCTCGCTCGAGGGCGGGATCGGCGCCTTCTGGGACGCGGTCAGCGCCGACCAGGCCGTCGCGGCGCTGAAGCTGACCGTGCTCGCTTCGCTGATCGTGGTCGTGATCAACGTCGTCTTCGGCACCGCGATCGCGTGGGTGCTGGTCCGCGACCAGTTCCCGGGCAAGCGCTTCGTCAACTCGCTCGTCGACCTGCCGTTCGCGCTCCCGACGATCGTCGCCGGGCTCGTCCTGCTCGCCCTCTACGGCGAGAACGGCGTGCTCGGGATCGAGGGTGTGTCGTTCACCCGTGTCGGCGTCGTGATGGCGCTGCTGTTCGTGACCCTGCCGTTCGTGATCCGCAGCGTGCAGCCGGTCCTGCTCGAGCTCGACACCGAGATGGAGGAGGCGGCCGCCTCGCTCGGCGCCCGGCCGCTGACGATCTTCCGCCGCGTCGTGCTTCCCAACCTCGCCCCGGCGATCATCGCCGGCGCGGCGCTCGCCTTCGCGCGCGCGGTCGGGGAGTTCGGGTCGCTGGTGCTGATCTCGGGCAACATCCCCTTCGACACCGAGGTCTCCTCGGTCTACATCTTCGGCCAGATCGAGTCGGGCAACACCGAGAGCGCCGCGGCGGTCTCGGTCGTGCTGCTCGCGATCTCGGTCGGGATGCTGTTCCTGATCAACCTGCTCGGACGCTGGACGATGCGCCATGGCCGTTAGCGCCACCGACAGCGGCAACCGCAACATCGTCGAGGGCGGCGCCGCCGCGCGCTGGGGCCTGCGCACGATGGCGCTCGGCTATCTCGCGCTGCTGCTGGTGATCCCGGTGATGCTGATCTTCTTCAAGGCCTTCGAGGACGGCTTCGCGGTCGCCTGGGAGGCGGTGAGCACGCCGGAGGCGCAGCACGCGCTCTACCTGACCGTGGTCATGGTCCTGATCTCGATCCCGATCACGACCGTGTTCGGGATCGCCTGCGCGCTGGTGATCGTGCGCCAGCGGTTCCGCGGCCGGGCGCTGCTCAACGCCGCGATCGACATGCCGTTCGCGATCTCGCCGGTCGTCATCGGGCTCTCGCTGGTGCTGCTCTACGGCAGCCGCGACGGCTGGTTCGGCCAGGACCTCGCCGCGGCGGGGATCGAGATCATCTTCACCCCGGTCGGGATGGCGCTGGCGACGATGTTCGTCGCGCTGCCGTTCGTGGTTCGCGAGGTGATCCCGGTGCTGCAGGAGATCGGCGACGACCAGGAGCAGGCGGCGTCGACCCTCGGAGCGAGCCCCTGGCAGACGTTCTGGAAGATCACCCTGCCGTCGATCCGCTGGGGCGTCACCTACGGCGTCGTGCTCGCGACCGCGCGGGCGCTGGGCGAGTTCGGCGCCGTCGCGGTGGTCTCCGGGCGGATCACCGGCTCGACCGAGACGCTGCCGCTCTACCTGCGGCGGCTGTTCGACACCTTCAACGTTGCGGGTGCCTACGCGGCGGCGGTGGTGCTGGCGCTGCTGGCGCTCGCCGTCCTCTTCGCGATGAACTTCATCCAGCGCCGCGACCGCGCGATCCTCGCCGGCCCGGGCGTGGCCACCGAGCCGGGCGCCTTGGTTCCTCACATCGACGTCCCAGACGACAAGGAAGGAGCCCGCTGATGGGCATCACCGTTGAGAACGTACGCAAGCAGTTCGGCGACTTCGTCGCTCTCGACGAGGTCTCGCTCGAGGTCCGTGACGGATCGCTGACCGCGCTGCTCGGCCCGTCCGGAAGCGGGAAGTCGACCCTGCTGCGGGTGATCGCCGGGCTCGAGCAGCCCGACTCGGGGCGGATCGTGATCTCGGGTGAGGAGATGACCCGGGTGCCGGTCCAGGACCGAAACGTCGGCTTCTGCTTCCAGCACTACGCGGCGTTCAAGCACATGACCGTGCACGACAACGTCGCCTTCGGGCTCCAGATCCGCAAGCGGAGCAAGAAGGAGATCGCCGACCGCGTCCGCGAGCTGCTCGAGCTGGTCCAGCTCGGCGGCTTCGCGCACCGCTATCCGTCCCAGCTCTCGGGCGGCCAGCGCCAGCGGATGGCGCTCGCCCGGGCGCTCGCGGTCGAGCCCAAGGTTCTGCTGCTCGACGAGCCCTTCGGGGCGCTCGACGCGCGGGTGCGCGCCGAGCTGCGCCAGTGGCTGCGCCGCCTCCATGACGAGGTCCACGTGACGACGATCTTCGTCACCCACGACCAGGAGGAGGCGATGGACGTCGCCGAGCAGATCGTGGTCATGAACGACGGCGGGGTGGAGCAGGCCGGCAAGCCGACCGACCTCTACGACCACCCGGAGACCGAGTTCGTGATGAGCTTCGTCGGCACCGCGAACCGGATCGGCGACGCGCTCGTGCGGCCGCACGACGTCCGCCTCGCGCACGTTCGCGCCGCAGGTGCCGAGGAGGCGATGATCGACCGGATCGTCAACCTCGGCTTCGAGGTGCGGATCGAGCTCACGCTCGCCGACGGCAATCCGCTCACCGCGCAGCTGACCAGGGCCCAGGTCGAGGAGCTCGAGCTGCGCGAGGGCCAGATCGTCTACGTGCTTCCGAGCCGGGCCCGCGTCTTCGACTCGAACGGGACGGCGCCGCGCACCGAGGAGTTCGCGCTCGCCTCATGAGCCTCGCCGAGCTGATCGCCTGGATCATGTTCGCGGTCCTGATCGGCTGGCTCGCGATCGTCCTCTTCGCGACCTTCCGCCAGCTCGACGGCGAGGCGAGGGAGGCCGCGGACCGCGACCTGTAGCCGAGCTCGCCGTCAGACCGGGCGCGGTCCGCGGTCGAACCGCGTCGCGCGCGCCTGGCCCGCCTCGGGGTGCTCGGCGAGGGTGCCGATCGGCTCCGGCAGCGCGCCCGCGACGACGTCGGCGAGGGTGACCGACTCGAGCACCTGGCGGATGTTCGCCCGCAGCGCGAGCCAGACCGGCTGCAGGGCCTCCGAGCGCCCCGGGTACGCGAGCTCCTCGGCGGACTCGCCGCGCACGGTCGCCAGCGGGCCCTCGACCGCGCGGATGATCTCGGCGAGGGTGACGTCGTCGGCGTCGCGGGCGAGCCAGTAGCCGCCCTCGGCTCCACGCTTGCTGTGGACGAGGCCGTGAACGCGCAGCTCGCCGAGGATGTTCTCGAGGAAGCGCATCGGGATCTCCTGCGCCGAGGAGAGCGTCTCGGCCTTCGCCGGCGCCGCCTCGGTCGCCCCGGCGCTCGCGAGCTCGACCAGCGCCCTAACCGCGTAGTCCGCCTTCGCCGAGACCCTCATCCCGGCCAACTCTACGCGGGGGCGAGAATACGATGGCCCCGGCCCCCGTAGCTCAGCGGTCAGAGCGCCGGATTTTTACTCCGGGCGTCGCAGGTTCGACTCCTGCCGGGGGCATCTGGTCGTGAGCGTGGAGTTACTGACCTCGGGGCACAGGAACTACACGCTCGCGGCGAGGTCGAATCCGCGCACCTCGTCGAGCACCACCCGGCCGCCGATCTCGACCCGGCCGTCGTCGAGCGGACGGGCGCGGATCGCCGAGCCGACGCCCTGGCGGATCTCGACCTCGCGACCGAGCTCGGCGGCGAGGCGCATCGCGGCCGAGCCGGTGGCCTCGTCCTCGCCGACCCCGGCCTCGACCGCGAAGACGCGCTCGCGGATCGTGCCCGCCGCTTCGTCGACCCACGCCCAGGTGCCGACCCAGCCGTAACCAGGCGGCGGGCCGTCGAGTGCCTCGACCTCGGCGGGCGATGAGAGCTCGACGAACTCGAACGGGGGCGCCCACTCCGGGTCGCCCGCGACGTAGGTGAGCTCGTCGTCGTAGCGCACCGCCACCTCGCCGGCGGGCGGGTGGAGCGCGTCGAGCGCGGTCCCTGTCTCGCGCAGCAGCCAGGCGCTGCCGACGAGCGGGTGTCCCGCGAGCGGCAGCTCGACCTCGGGGGTGAAGATCCGCAGCGTCCCGGTCGCGGCCTCGTCGACGAACACCGTCTCGGCGAAACCGAGCTCGCGAGCGACCGCCTGGCGACGATCGTCGGCGATCGCCGGCCCGTCGAGGAAGACGCCGAGCGGGTTGCCGGCGCTCCCGTCGGCGGCAGTGAACACACGCAGGACGGTCAACTCGACGTCGCCGGCCACCGGGGCGCTCTAATGCCGGAAGTGGCGCCGGCCGGTGAACACCATCGCCGCGTCCGCGGCGTCGCAGGCGGCGATCACCTCGTCGTCGCGCTTCGAGCCCCCGGGCTGGATCACCGCCGTCGCCCCGGCGCGGATCGCCGACTCGGGCCCGTCGGCGAACGGGAAGAAGGCGTCGGAGGCGACCACGGACGCCGCCAGCGCCTCGCCGGAGCGCTCGCCGAACGCGTCGTCGGCCTTCTCGATCGCGAGCCGGACCGAGTCCACCCGGCTCATCTGCCCGGCGCCGATCCCGATCGTCGCCCCGCCCTTCGCGAACACGATCGCGTTCGAGCGCACGTGGCGGCACACCTTCCAGGCGAAGATCAGGTCGTCCCACTGCTGCTCGCTCGGAGCGGTCCGCGTCGCGACCGCCATCGACTCCCGGGTCTCGGTGATCCGGTCGGCGTCCTGGGCGAGCAGGCCGCCGCGGACGCGCTTGATGTCGCGCTCGCGCGGCTCGTAGGCGATCGTCTCCACCTCGAGGATCCGGATCGCCTCCTTGCGGGTCAGCGTCGCCAGCGCCTCGGGGTCGAACCCCGGCGCCAGCAGGACCTCGACGAACTGCTGCGAGAGCCGCTCGGCGAGCTCCGCCTCGATCGACCGGTTGAAGACCAGCACCCCGCCGAAGGCCGAGACCGGGTCGCAGGCGAACGCCCGCTCGTAGGCGTCGAGCGCGGTCTCACCGATCGCCACCCCGCAAGGGTTGTTGTGCTTGACGATCACGCAGGCCGGGTCGTCGAACTCGTCGAGCAGCCGCCGCGCCGAGTCGAGGTCGAGGACGTTGTTGAACGAGAGGTCCTTGCCGTGCAGCTTGCCGACCCCGGTGAGGATGTGCTCGCGCGCGGCGATCTCCGCGTAAAGCGCCGCCTTCTGGTGCGGGTTCTCGCCGTAGGAGAGGTCGAGCACCTTCTCGTAGGCCTGGACGAAGTAGTTGGGGAAGACCTCGTAGCGGAGCCCGAACCAGCGGCTGATCGCGGAGTCGTAGGCGGCGGTGTGGGCGAAGGCCTCGTTCGCGAGCCAGTGGCGGGTCTCGGCCGAGATCTCTCCGCCCGACTCCTCGAGCTCCGCCAGGACCGCGTCGTAGCTCTCCGGCTTCACGATCACCGCGACGTCGCGGTGGTTCTTGGCGGCGGCGCGGATCATCGTCGGGCCGCCGACGTCGATCTTCTCGACCGCCTCCTCCTCGCTCACCCCTTCCCGGGCGACGGTCTGCTCGAACGGGTAGAGGTTGACGCAGACGAGGTCGATCGGCTCGATCCCCTCGGCGGCCAGCGTCGCCGCGTGCTCGCGATCCTCGCGGCGGGCGAGGATCGCGGCGTGCAGCCGCGGGTGCAGCGTCTTCACCCGCCCGTCGAGGATCTCCTCGGCGCCGGTGAACTCGGAGACGTCGGTGACCTCGATCCCGGCCTCGCGAATCGCCGCCGCGGTGCCGCCGGTGGAGAGGATCTCGATCTCGAGCCCGCGCAGCCCGCGGGCGAAGTCGACCACCCCGGTCTTGTCGGAGACCGAGACCAGCGCGCGCCGAACCCGAACCGGGCTCCCGGCCGGGGCCGTCCCGCCCTCCTGCCCGATCGCGGCCTCGATGCTCACGATGACGAGTCTATTTCCCGGGCTCGATCACGACCAGGCGCGGGTTGGCCTCGTCGAAGCGGACCCGGCCCGCGGCGATCAGGCGGATCGCCTCCGGCAGGAGCGCGTGCTCGGTGGCGTGGATCGCCTGCTCGAGCGCCGCGCGGTCACGGTCGGGCGGCACCGGGATCGGGCGCTGGAGCACGATCGGACCGGTGTCGACGCCCTCGTCGACGAAGTGCACGGTCACCCCGGTGATCCGGACCCCGTGCTCGAGCGCCTGCCCGACGGCGTCGAGGCCCGGAAACGAGGGCAGCAGCGCCGGGTGCACGTTGATCACCCGCCCGGCGAAGCGGGCGATGAAGTCCTCCGAGAGCAGCTGCATGTAGCCGGCGAGGACGACGAGGTCGACTCGCTCGCCCTCGAACCACTCGGCGATCGCGAGGTCGCGCTCGCGCCGCTCGGTGAAGCGCTCGATCGGGAAGGTCTCGGTCGCGACGTCCGCGTCGCCGGCGCGCGCGAGCGCCGGGGCCGCGGGGCGGTCGGAGCCGACGGCGACGACCTCGATCCCGTCCTCGCCGTGGAGCTGGTCGAGGATCGCCTGCAGGTTCGTCCCCGTGCCGGAGACGAGCACCCCGAGGCGAAACGCGCTCACGCGGCGACCTCGAGCTTCGGGTAGCGGCCGCCGGTCGAGCGCAGCATGCCGCCTTCGAGTAGCGCGTCGACCTCGCGCAGCACGTCGTCGGCGCGCCAGTCGTCGAACTCGCCGTAGCCGGGGAGCTCGTCGTAGCCGTACTTGACCACGACCTTGCTCCGCCCGCCGCGCAGGATCTCGACCGCGCGCGTGCGCCCGACGCTCGGGCTCGCCTCGCGAACCACCCGCAGGATCGCCTGCTCGATCGTTCCGCGTTCCTCGTCGCCCGCCGCTGCGCCCGCTACGCCCGAGTCCGTCGCAGCGCTCCTCTCCCGCGGGACGAGCAGCGGGCCGTCGCAGACGTCGCAGCATCGCCGCGAGGCGTCGGGTGCGCTGCGATCGCCGAAGTGACTCAGGATCGCCGCGCGCCGGCAGCGGTCCGCTTCGACGAACCCCCAGACGTCGCGGTACTGGCGCCACCGGTGCTGCTTCGCCTCGGGGTCGTCGATCTGGTTGATGAAGAAGACGTGCAGGCCCTTGTCGCGGTTCTCCGCCAGCAGCACGCAGCGCGAGGGTAGCCCGTCGCGCCCGGCGCGCCCCGCCTCCTGGTAGTAGGCCTCGAGCGAGGACGGCACCGTCTCGTGCACGACCGTGCGCACGTCGGCCTTGTCGACGCCCATGCCGAAGGCGTTCGTCGCCACGACCACCGGCGCCTCGCCGCCCATGAACGCGCGCTGCGCCTCGGCGCGGGCCGCGCGCTCCATCCCGGCGTGATAGGCGGGGACCTCGACTCCGAGCTCGCGGCTCAGACGCGCGGCCGTCTCGTCGGTCTTCTTTCGCGTCCCCGCGTAGACGATCGCCGGGAGCGCGTTCGGCGCGCTCAGCAGGGCCCGGGTCGCGCGCTGCTTCGCCCGCGCCGAGCCGACCGCGACCACGTCGTAGGAGAGGTTCGGGCGGTCGAATCCGGTCGTCAGCCGCAGCGGCTCGCGCAGCCCAAGCCGGCGCTGGACGTCGATCGCCACCCGCGGGGTCGCGGTCGCGGTCGCGGCGAAGATCGAGTGCGCCTCGAGCCGCCGAGCGACGTCGCCGAGCCGGAAGTAGTCGGGCCGGAAGTCGTGGCCCCACTGGCTCACGCAATGGGCCTCGTCGACGACGAACATGCCCACCCGCGCGGGCGCCAGCCGGTCGACGAACCCGGGCGTGGCGAAGCGCTCCGGCGCGACGTAGAGCAGCCGCACCTCGCCGGCGAGCGCGCGCTCGAGCGCGCGCCGGTTGTCGGCGCCGTCGCGCTGCGCGTTGATCAGCTCGGCGCGGTCGCCGAGGCTCTCGACCTGGTCGGTCATCAGCGAGACCAACGGCGAGACCACGATCGCGAGCCGCTCGGAGATCAGCGCCGGGAGCTGATAGCAGACGGACTTCCCGGCGCCGGTCGGCATCACCAGCAGGACGTCGCGCCCCGCCACCGCGGCCGCGACGCCTCCTCCTGGCCGGGGCGGAATCCCGGGTGGCCGAAGTGACGCGCGAGCGCTTCGGTCAGCGAGGCGTCGGTCAAGCCTGGACGACCGGCAGCTCTTCGAGCGCGTACTTGCCGTTCGCCTCGCCGCCGTCGCCGAGCGGGTAGTCGCCGGTGAAGCAGGCGTCGCAGTGAACCTCGCGCGGCGTCCCGACCGCCTCGTAGACGCCTTCGAGCGAGAGATAGGCGAGCGAGTCGGCGCCGATCTCGGCTGCGACCTCCTCGACCGTGCGGTCGTGGGCGATCATCTCCTCGCGCGTCGACATGTCGACCCCGTAGTGGCAGGGGTTGCGGATCGGCGGCGCCGAGATCCGCAGGTGGACCTCGAGCGCGCCGGCGTCGCGGAGCATGCCGATGATCTGGCGAGTGGTGTTGCCGCGCACGATCGAGTCGTCGACGACGACCAGCCGCTTGCCGGAGACGATCTCGGGCAGCGGGTTGAACTTCATCCGCAGGCCGTGCTTGCGCAGCTCCTGGCCGGGCTGGATGAAGGTCCGCGCGACGTAGCGGTTCTTGATCAGGCCGTCGTCCTTGGGCAGCCCCGAGGCCCGCGCGTAGCCGTTCGCGGCGGCGTTGCCGGAGTCGGGGACCGAGATCACCAGGTCGGCGTCGACCGGGGCCTCCTCGGCGAGGATCTCGCCCATCCGCCCGCGGACCTGCTGCAGCACCCGGCCCTCGAGCCGCGAGTCGGGGCGCGAGAAGTAGATGTGCTCGAAGACGCAGTGCGCGGGCCGGTCGGCGGGCACGATCTGGCGCGTCTCGAGCCCGCGCTCGGTGAGCGCGACGAGCTCGCCCGGCTCGACCTCGCGCATCAGCTCGGCGCCGATGATGTCGAAGGCACAGCTCTCCGAGGCGACGCAGAAGCGATCGCCGAGCTTGCCCAGCGAGAGCGGCCGGACGCCGTGCGGGTCGCGGAAGGCGACGACCGCGCGCTTGGTCATGACCACGGTCGAGTAGGCGCCGCGCAGGCGCGGCATCACCGCGGCGACCGCGTTCTCGATCGGCCGCGCCTCCTCGACCGAGAGCAGCGCGGCGATGATCTCCGAGTCCGAGGTGCCGCGGAAGGAGAGCCCGGCCTCGCGCAGCTCGTTGTAGAGCTCGACCGCGTTGGTCAGGTTGCCGTTGTGGGCGAGCGCGACCTCACGGCCGTCGTCGCGCCAGACCGGCTGCGCGTTGTCCCAGGAGCCGCCGCCGGTGGTCGAGTAGCGCACGTGGCCGATCGCCATGTCGCCGTCGAGCGCGTGCAGCTTCTGCTCGTCGAACACCTGCGAGACGAGCCCGGTCTCGCGCAGGGTGGTGATGTGGCCGCCCTCGTCGCAGGTCGCGATCCCGGCCGATTCCTGGCCGCGGTGCTGGAGCGCGTAGAGCGCGAAGTAGGCGAGTCGGGCCGGGTCACGTCCCGGGGCGTAGACGCCGAAGACGCCGCACTCGTCGCTCGGTCCGTCGCGGTCGGGGATCGACCCCTCGACTAGATCCATGAGCATCAGCAGCCTAGCAACGCCCCCGGATTCGGCCAGACGCCGAATCGGTGCTCAGACGTCGAGCTCGGCGACCGCGATCCGAACCGTGAACGGGGTGCACCACAGGATCACGTTCGAGTGCCGGCGCAGGTCGGCGGAGGCCGGGATCTCGTACTGCTGGTCGCCGACGTTGCCCTTCAGGTCGCCGAGCTCGACCCGCTCGGCGACGTCATCGGGTGCGGCGTCAGATAGACCTCGACCTCGACCCCGGGATCGACGTCGAAGTCGGTGAAGGTGAGCACCCGCTCGCCGCTCGCGGTCTCGACCACGGTCGCGGTGCCGGAGCCGGCGTGTCCGTCGGCGCCGGCGAACGAGCCGCGCGCGAGCTCGACCGGGCCGCGCTCGGGCTTCGGCTGGCTCTCGGCCTGCCCGCTGCCGCCGAGCGCTCGCTCGCGTTCGGCGCCCGACGCCTGGGCCTCGGCGACGGCGACGTCCTCCATCACCGAGACATCGCGAAAGCCCGTCCGGTCTCGGCGACCGAGCGCTACAGGATCAGCATCGGGATCCCGAGCACCGCTCCGGTCGCCGCCGCGATCGCAATCCGCCTCATGCCCCCTTCGTCTCCACACCGCCCGGGCCGTTACGCGGCGTCGCGCGCGAGGCGCTAGGTGGCGTCGAGGCGCTCGCCGAGCGAGCGCCAGGCGCGCTCCGCGTCGGCGACCGCGACCTCGACCTCCGCCTCGGCGGCCGAGATCGCGATCCGCTCGCCGCCGGCCTCGCCGACGACGATCACGTCGACCCCGGCCGCGGCCAGGCCCTCGAGCGCGTCCCGCGGGCCGGCGAGGACGAACCCGCCTGGCCCCTCGCCGAAGAGGCCGGTCTCGCCCGAGCAGCCGCGGAGCTCGACCAGCGGATCGAGGTCGACCTCCAGGCCGACGCCGCCGGCGATCGCCATCTCGGCGAGCGCGCAGGCGAGTCCGCCGTCGCTGATGTCGTGCGCCGAGGCCAGCTGCCCGCCGCGCACCGCGTCGCGGACGAGCTCGATCGCCGCGCGGACGTCGGCGATCGGCAGCGAGGGCAGCCCGGCCCCGAGCTCGCCGCGGAGCTTCGCCAGCTCCGAGCCGGCGAGCGAGGGCGAGAACGGTCCGCAGATCGCGATCGCGTCGCCGGCGCGCAGCGCGATCGAGCCGGCACGCTCGGGGTCGGGGAGCTCGCCGACCATGCCGACGACCGGGGTCGGGTAGATCGGCCCCGCCTCGGTCTCGTTGTAGAGCGAGACGTTGCCGCCGACGACCGGCACCTCGAGCGCCTCGCAGGCGTCGGCCAGCGCCCGGGTCGAGCGGTCGAGCTGCCAGGCGACGTGCGGCTTCTCCGGGTTGCCGAAGTTGAGGCAGTTGGTGAGCCCGAGCGGCGCGGCGCCGCTGCAGGCGAGGTTCTGAGCGCACTCGAGCACCGCCTCGACCGTGCCCGCGTACGGGTCGCAGGCGACCCGGCGGCCGTTGCCGTCGATCGCTACCGCGATCGTCGCCCCCGCCTCCGCGAGGTGGAGGACCGCCGCGTCCGCGGGCTCGGGTCGGCGCACCGTGTGCGAGCCGACGATCGAGTCGTACTGCTCGAACGCCCACGCCTTGCTGGCGACGCTAGGGCTCGCCAAGACGGCGAGCAACAGATCGGTGGGAGCATCGAAGGGCTGTCCCTCGCCTGACCCGGGCGGAACGTCGGTATTCCCGTAGATCCACTCCGCCGGCTCGGCCGGCGTCGAGGTCGTACAGAGGGCACTCGTCGACCAGCGCCGGACCGGCATCTCGCCGACGACCTCGCCCTCGCGCAGGACGCGGAAGCTGCCGGAGTCGGTGATCTCGCCGATCGACCGCGGCGCCGGTCTCCCAGCGCTCGCAGAGGGCGAGCACCTCGCTCGACCCTGCGCCGGCTCGACCACGGCCAGCATCCGCTCCTGCGACTCGGAGACCATGATCTCGAACGGCTCCATGTCGGCCTCACGCAGCGGCACCCGGGCGACGTCGATGTCGATCCCGGTCTCGCCAGCGGACGCCATCTCCGCCGCCGAGGAGGTGAGCCCGGCGGCGCCGAGGTCCTGAAGCGAGACGAGCAGGCCGTTGGCGAGCAGCTCGAGGCAGCACTCGAGCAGCTTCGCCTCCTCGAACGGGTCGCCGATCTGCACAGTCGGGCGCTTCGAGTCGTCGCCGCCCTCGAGCTCGGCCGAGGCGAGCACCGAGGCGCCGCCGATCCCGTCGCGCCCGGTCGAGGCGCCCATGAGCACGACCGCGTTGCCGACCCCGGCGGCCGCGGCGCGGACCATCTCGTCGGCCCGCGCGAGCCCCACGCACATCGCGTTGACGAGGCAGTTCTGCTCGTACGGCGCCTCGAAGTAGACCTCGCCGCCGACGGTCGGGACGCCGATCGAGTTGCCGTAGTGGCCGATCCCGGCGACGACGTGGTCGAACAGGTAGCGCGAGCGCTCCGAGTCGAGCTCGCCGAAGCGCAGCGAGTCGAGGATCGCGATCGGCCGGGCGCCGAGCGCGAACACGTCGCGCAGGATCCCCCCGACCCCGGTCGCGGCGCCCTGGAACGGCTCGACCGCGCTCGGGTGGTTGTGCGACTCGACCTTGAACGCGACCGCCCAGCCGTCGCCGATCGAGACCGCGCCCGCGTTCTCGCCCGGGGCCCATCAGCACCCGCTCGCCCTCGGTCGGCAGCCGCCGCAGCAGCTTGCGCGAGTGCTTGTAGGCGCAGTGCTCGGACCACAGCAGGCTGAACATCGCCAGCTCGACGTCGTTGGGCTCCCGGCCGAGCTTGTCGATGATCAGCTCGTACTCGGCGTCGGTGAGCCCGAGCTCGCGGTGCTTGGCCTCGGAGACGGTCACGGGCGCGCAGTATCGCGGGTCTGCACGTCGTCTTTCAGGCGCCTCGAACGGCCGCTACGTTCGGCGCCCGGCCGTGTTGTGATCGGGGAGATGGGTATCCGACCCCAGATGCGCCGCGCTGCCGCGATCCTGACCGCGCTGGTTGCGCTCGCCGCCGCGGCGAGCGCCGGCGCCGGCGTCCTGCCCGAGGAGGACCCGCCGAAGTCCGAGCTGGCGACGACCGGCAACGACTCCGAGCTGGTCAAGAGCGTCTCGATCGCGCGCGAGCCGCAGACCAAGGAGCGGATCGTGATGTCGCTCGGGCCCGAGGAGCTGAAGCGGATCGAGGCGCGGCGAACGATGCGGGTCAGCGGCGAGGTCCAGGTCTCGACCACCTGCGTCGCGCGCGGACCGCGCTGCGTCGGGCGCCGCTACGAGTTCAACCCGACGGTCAACGCCCGGATCGTGCTCGCCCCGGCGGCGGAGCTGAGCGCCGCGTCGCTGCCGCTCTCGCGAGACCAAGCAGGTGCTGTGCAAGCAGCGGCGCCCGAACCGAAACCACCACTGCACGCTCACCTTCCCCAACACCGACCTCGCGATCGGCGACCCCGCCGCGCTCCCCTGCGCGCCGAACGCTTGCTACGTGAACATGGTCCTCGGCGCCTCACACCCGAAGGCCCGCCGCGGCACCCGGGTCGTGCTCGGCGCCGACCGTCCGGATGGCGGGGTCGTGGCCGACAAGGGCCGCCTGAACGTGATCCAGCGACGCGAGGAGGCGCCGGCGCCGACCACCCAGACGACCAGCGAGGTGGTCAACGACTCGCTGCCGCTGACCGAGGGCAAGAAGGTCAAGCGCCGGGTGATCCACTCGATCGGAATCCCCGGAGCGGTCAAGGGCGAGGTGCTCAGCTTCGACGGCGGCTGGCTGGCGACGGTCGACCAGCTTCCCTTCAACACCTTCATCTCCACCCGGGTGATCGTCGCCGAGAGCCCGACCGCGACCGAGTCGAGCGGGTTGGCGCGCGGGTCGTCGCAGTTCCGCGGCGACGGCACCGAGGCGAACGGCTTCAACTGCACCCAGGGCCCGAGTGGCTACTCGAGCCCGTGCACGATCGCCAAGGCGGGCGCGATCCGGATCACCCGCGACGCCGTCGACGAGGCTACGGGCGTCCCGGTGACGCTCTACGTGAACCTGGTCAGCTCGGCGAAGCCGCTGCTCGTCGACCAGAAGGTGAAGCGCGCCCAGCGGGTGCAGGTCTCGCCGACCACCGGCCTCTCGGTCAGCCGCTACGTGCCGGCGACCCCACCGGCGACGACGCCGTAGGCGCTCAGACCGGCGCCGCGGCGCGCTTCTCGCGCGCCCGCTCGGCGCCCGCTTCGCTGGCGAGCTCGTAGCCGAGCTGACCAGCATGTCGCCGGCGACCGCCTCGTACTCGGCGACCTCCTCCGGCGTCATCCGCTCGCGCCACATCCCGACCCGGTCCGAGCGCGGCGGCTCCTTCGCCAGCCGGTGGCTGTCCATCCGCGCCTCCGCCGTCTGGTTGGGGCGGTTCTTGCGCGGCAGCTCGCGGGCCTTCTCCGCCAGGCGGCCTTCGGCGCGCTCGTGATAGTCGAGCATCACCGGGTCGAAGTCGAGCTCGACGAACTCGCACACGCGGCGCAGCACGCCCTCGGTGTCGTCGACGAGCTCCTCGAAGCGAACCTCCATGTAGTGCTCGACGTCGGGGGCCATCTTGCGCGCCTTGCGGATCCGGTTGCGCCACAGGCGCGCGGATTGCGCGTAGGTCTCCGGCCCCCAGTTCATCCGCATGTGCGAGAGCGAGACGTCGCGGCCGTCGCGGATGATGTGGACGAAGCGCGCCTCCGGCAGCACCCGCTGGATCCGGCGCATCTCGCGCACGTAGCCGGGGGTCTTGTCGCCGTAGCGGGCCTTGCCCTCGCGCTCGGCGTAGGTCAGATAGAAGTTGCGGATCACGTCCGCTGCGGTCAGCGGCTCGATCTCGCGGATCGCTCTGGCGCATCTCGTCGGCGTCGAGGTGGAAGTCGCCCCAGCGCTTGTGGTCGATGACCAGGTCGGCGGTGTCCTCGGGGCTCTGCTTCGAGCGCTCGAACGACTTGATCAGCTTCGGAACCCAGTGGGTCTCGCCGGGGATCGCGAGCTCCGGGTGCGAGTCGAGCATCAGCCGCAGCAGCGTCGTCCCCGAGCGCGTGACGCCGCAGACGAACGGCGCCGGCGGCGGTTGCGGAGTGCGGCCGCGCAGGCGCGGTCCGGCGAGCACGATCGAGGCGCGCTGGCGGTACTTGCCGATTCGGTCGGAGAGGCTCATGAGGGCGTTCAAGCTACCCGTTCGAGCAGTTCGCCGAACCCCCGCACCGTGTCCTCCCAGCGGCGCTCGCGGTCGCGCACCCGCAGCGCTCCCGCGGCGAGCTCGGCGCGGGTCGAGTCGTCGGCGAGCCGCTCGATCGCCACGCGCAGGTCGCCGACGTCGGGGTCGAGCGCCGGGATCCCGGACTTCGCGGTGCCCTTGGGCCGCGAGTCGACGAGCAGCCCGTTGACCCCGTCGTGGATCGCCTCGTTCATCGGCGGCGCGTCGTTGGTGATCGCCGGCATCCCGAATGCGATCGCCTCATAGAGCGGCAGACCGAGGCCCTCCCAGCGAGCCGGGGCGAGGCAGACGTCGCAGGCGGCGAGCTCGCGCAGGTGCTCGGCGGTCGGCAGATCGGCGAGCCGCAGCTCGATCCGCGGATCGCGCCCGGCGGCCTCGGCGACGGGGCGGACCTGCTTGCGCTCGACCTGCGCCGTGACCAGCAGGCGCAGGCGCTCGTCCTCGGTCGCCTCGAACGCCTCGAGCACCGGCTCGATCGGCTTCCGGTGCCCGAGGAAGCCGCCGGGAAAGACGAAGGTCACGGGTCGGTCTGTGGTCTGCGGTCTGTGGTCTGCGGCCTCAGCGACCGCTAGAAGCTCGGGGTGACACCCCCACTGCACGTACGGGCTCTCGATCCCCATCTCCGCGTAGCGGCTCTGCTCGGCGCGGGTGAAGGAGAAGACGACGTCGAACGCCGCCCGGGCGCCGTCGACGTGCTCGGCCGCGAAGTGCTCCCAGACGAAGCGCCCGACCGTCCGCACGCCGCGCTCGCGCAGCCGCTCGAGCTCCGCGAACTGGTAGTTCTGATCGCAGAAGACGGCCTCGATCCCGTTCTCGGCGACCCAGCGCTCGTACTCGTCCGCGGGGATGTCGTAGGCCGAGCCCTCGGTCACCCCGGGCTGGTCCCAGACGTCGTCGCGGTCGAGCGCTCCCGGCCGCGGCCCGCGCTCCTTCTTCGGCCGCGCGAGGACGAACGTCTCGATGCCCGAGCGCGTCAAGCGCCGAGCGAGTCTGCCGCCCGACGACCGGCTGCCCGCGGTTGAACCATTTGGTGACTACACCCAGGCGCATCAAGGAGATTTGAGATCTGGACCCTCGCCCGGTGAGACCGGACGCGAAGCAGAGGATCTCACCGGAGTAGTCCGTTAGGCCCTCGACCGTGCGCTGCCAGCTGCGCTCGCCCTCGCGCAGGCGCAGCGCCCCCTCGGCGAGCCGGGCCGCGCTCGCCGTCGTCGCCGAGCCGCTCGATCGCCGCGGTGAGCTGGGCGAAGTCGGGGTCGAAGGCGGGGATCCCCGAGCCCGCCTCGCCCCAGGGGACGGAGTCGACGCAGATCCCGTTGACGTCGTCGAGGACGACCTCGTTCATCGGCGGCGAGTCGTTGGTGATCGAGGGCATGCCGAAGGCGACCGCCTCGTAGAGCGGCAGCCCGAGGCCCTCCCAACGCGATGGCGAGAGGCAGACGTCGCAGCTCGCGAACTGGCGCAGGTGCTCGTCGGTGGGCCGGTCCTCGAGCTCGATCACCACCCGGGGGTCGCCGTCGGCGGCGCGCTCGAGCTTGCCCGCCTTGCGATCGACCTGGCCGCGGATCAGCAGCCGCAGGCGCGGGTCCTCGGTGCGCACGAACGCCTCGACGATCTCGGGGAAGGGCTTTCGCTTGCCCATGAAGCTGCCCGGGACGACGAAGCGGACGAGCTCGTCGCTCCCCCTGCTCGTCGCTGCCTCGTCGGCCAGCTCCACCAGCTCGGGATGACACCCCCAGACCAGCAGCGGGCTCTCGATCCCGAAGCCGCGGTAGCGCTCCTGCTCGGCGCGCGTGAACGAGTAGATCACGTCGTAGGCGCGCTTCGCGGGCTCGGCGTTCTCGGGCGCGAAGCTCTCCCAGACGAAGCGCCCGATCGTCCGCACGCCGCTGCGGCGCAGCGCCTCGATCTCGGCGAACTGATCGTTCTGGTCGGTGAGCACGACCTCGAGCCCGTGCTCGCCGGCCCAGGCGAGGTACTCGGCCTCCGGGATGTCCGCCTCGCCGCTGTGGGTGACGCCCGGCTGGTCCCAGATCGGGTCGGCGACGCGCTCCTGCTGCGCGCGCGGTCCCTTGCCCTGCTTGGCGAGGACGAAAGTCTCGTGCCCGAGCTGGTCGAGCGCCGAGCGGATCTGCCGCGAGACCACCGCCTGGCCCGAGGCGAACCACTTCGTGACGATGCCTATCCGCATTACGGAGATTTGAGATCCGGACCCTCGCCCGGTGAGACCGGACGCGAAGCGGAGGATCTCACCGGAGTTCCTGCTCGATGTTGGCGGTCGCCTTCTCCGCCGCGTCGGGCCCGGTCGGGTAGTCGAGCTGCTCCAGCAGGCCGCCGGCAATGCCCTCGAACTCGGCCCGCTGCTCGGCGCTCATCTGCGTGCGCCAGCGGGCGACGCGGTCGGCGCTCGGAGGCTTGGTCGTCATCGCGTGGGTCGCCATCCGGCGCTCGACGCTGAGCTCCTTCGCCCGTCCGTCGCCGGGCAGCGCCCGCGCCATCTCCTGCAACCGCTCACCGGAGCGCTCGTGGTAGTCGAGCATCGCGTCGTCCCAGGGCAGCTCGGCGAACTCGGCCACCCGCCGCAGCACCGGCTCGGTGTCGAGGATCAGGTCCTCGTAGCGGATCTCGACGTAGTGGCGCAGCTTCGGCGAGTCCTCGCGCGCCTTGGTGATCTTCTTCTGCCAGCGCTTGGCGATGTCGCCGGCGGTCAGGTCGCGCACCGTGCGGTCGAGGACCGAAAGCGCGACGTCGCGCCCGTCGCGGATCACGTGCACGAAGCGCGCCTCCGGCAGCGCGCGCTGGATCAGCTTCATCTTCTGCACGTAGGTCGGCGTCTTCTCGCCCCAGCGAGGCTTGCCCTGCTGCTCCATGTAGGCCTCGTAGAAGGTGCGCACCACCGGCCCGGGCCTGATCCGGTCGAGGGCCCGCAGGCGGGTCAGCATCTCCTCGTCGGTGAACCCGAAGTCGCCCCATTCGCGGGCCGACTTCATCGCCGCGAGCGCCGACTCGGGGCGTGGCGCCGTCCTCGCGCGCGGCCTTGATCAGGTCGGGGACGAAGTGGGTCTCGGGCGGGATCGTGAGCTGCGGGTGCGCGTCGAGCATCATCCGCAGCAGCGTCGTGCCGGAGCGGTTCATGCCGACGACGAAGATCGCCGGGTCGCGGTGTTCGTCCGAGCGGCCTCTGAGCCTCGACAGCAGCCCCATCGCTCAGCTGCCCCCACGCTCGGTACGGTCCTTGGACTGCGCCCACTCCTCGGGCGGGATCCAGGTGTCCTTCGGCGTCGCGGTCTCGTAGCCGAGCTCGTCGAGCAGGTAGCCGGCGGCCTGTTCGAACTCGGCGTTCTCGGACTCGCTCATCTCGCGCTTCCAGACCGCGACCCGCTCGCTGTCGGGGGGTTTGGTCGTCATCGCGTGCGCGGCGACGCGCTCGCCCGCTTCGCGCTCGGGCCGGCCCTTCTTCGCCGGCAGCGCACCGGCCATCTCCTGCAGGCGCTCGGAGGCGCGTTCGTGATAGCTCAGCATCACCGGGTCGAAGTCGAGGTCGGCGAGCTCGCAGACCCGTCGCAGGACGGTCTCGGTCTCGGTGACCAGGTCCTCGTAGCGGACCTCGATGTAGTCGCTGTCGCTGATCTCGGCGCCGTCCTCGCGCGACTTCAGGATCCGCTTGCGCCAGCGTCGCGCCATCTCGCGCGGCGGCATCGGCTCCTTGCCACGCTTGATCATGCGCGTGTTCTGCGACAGCCCGGCGTCGCGCCCGTCGCGGATCACGTGGATGAAGCGCGCCTCGGGGAGCGTCTTCTGGACCTTCTTCATCTTCCGCACGTAGTCGGGGGTCTTGTCGCCCCAGCGCGGCTTGCCGTGCTTGGCGGCGTAGAGCTCGTAGAACGCGCGCAGGGCGTCGGTGGTGTTGAACGGCTCGATCGCCTCGAAGCTCGCGATCAGCTCGTCGGCGTCGAGCCCGAAGTCGTTCCAGCGCCGCCGCTCGTCGTCGACGATCGTCCGTGCCGCGACCCGCGGACTGAAGCGCAGCTTGCCCGAGGCCTGGATGAACGGGAGGACGAAGTGGGTCTCGGGCGGGATCGCGAGCTGCGGGTGGGCGTCGAGCATCATTCGCAGCAGGGTCGTGCCCGAGCGCCCGACGCCGACCACGAACGGTGCGTGGGCGGCCGGCTCCGAGCGCCCGCGCAGGCGCCGGTTTCGCAGCATTCGGATCGAGTAGTCGAAGGCCATCGGGGGGCCGTCAGGATGGCACGTCATAGCCGAGCTCGCGAAGCAGCTCGCCCGCGACGGCCTCGAACTCGGCCCGCTCTCCCGGGCCCATGCGCTCGCGCCAAGCGCCGACCCGCGCGTCGTTCGGCGGCGCCGCGGCGAGCGCGTGCGAGGCCCGCCGCTCCTCGCCGCTGCGGTCCGGACGTTCGCCCTCGGGCGGCAGGTCGCCGAGCTGCGCGATCCGGCTCGCCGCGTCGCCCTCGTGGTGGGCGAGCATCGCCGGGTCGAACTCGAGCTCGACCAGCTCGCAGACGCGGCGCAGCGCCCGCTCGGGGTCGGCGACCAGGTCCTCGAAGCGCAGCTCGAGGTACCGGCGCCGCAGCTTTCGCGCCTGCTCGCGGGCGCTCTCGATCCGCCGCCGCCAGAGCCGCGCGGTCTCACCGATCGGCTTCGCGGTCCCCATCCCGCGCGCGCGTCGCGAGAGCGCGACGTCGCGGCCGTCGCGGATCAGGTGCACGAAGCGCGCCTCGGGCAGCTCGGCGCCGATCGCGCGCATCGACTTCACGTATCCGGGCGTCTTGTCGCCCCAGCGCGGCTTCGAAGCGGTCGCCGCGCAGAGCTCGTAGAAGGCGCGCAGGACCGCCGCCGCGCCCGGGCGCTCGAGCGCGGCGACGCGGCCGCGGAGCTCGTCGGGGTCGAGGCCGAAGTCGCGCCAGCCGCGCGCCGCGACGATCCGCTCGGCGAGCGCGTCGGCGCCGGCGCCGGCGGCCGCGAGCTCGATCAGCTCGGGAACGAAGTGGGTCTCGGCCGGGATCGTGAGCTTCGGGTGGGCGTCGAGCATCAGCCGCAGCAGGGTCGTGCCGGAGCGCCCGACGCCGACGACGAAGGGCGCCGGCGGTCCTGCGGCTCGCCCGCGCCCGCGACCGAGCCGGCTCACACCGCGGCTGGAGCCGCGCTGCGGACGAGCGACTCGAACAGCGCCAGCCCGTCGGCCGAGCCGGTCAGCGAGTCGACCGCGTGCTCGGGGTGCGGCATCAGCCCGACGACGTTGCCGCGCTCGCTCGCCACCCCGGCGACGTCGCCGGTGGAGCCGTTCGGGTTCTGGCCCGGCGCGTAGCGAAACGCGATCCGGTCCGCGGCCTCGAGCTCGGCGAGCAGCTCCGGCGGGGCGAACCAGCGCCCGCTCATGTGCTTGACCGGCACCGAGAGCGGGGCGCCCGGCTCGCAGGCCGCGGTCGCGGCGCTCGCCTTCGTCGCGACCTCGATCTCGACCTGGCGACAGACGAAGCGCAGGCCCGAGTTCGGGAGCAGCGCTCCGGGCAGCAGGCCGGCCTCGCAGAGGACCTGGAAGCCGTTGCAGATCCCGAGCACCGGCCCGCCCGCGGCGGCGAACTCGCTCACCGCCTCCATCGCGGGCGCGAAGCGGGCGATCGCGCCCGCGCGCAGGTAATCGCCATAGGAGAAGCCGCCGGGGATGACGATCGCGTCGAAGCCCGAGAGATCGGAGTCGCCGTGCCAGACCAGGCGCGCCTCGCCGACCCGCTCGCAGGCGAGCACCGCGTCACGCTCGTCGCACGACCCCGGGAACTGTAGGACGCCGAACCTCATCCCTGAGCAGACCCCGACGGCCCCGGAGGCGAAGCCGAGGAGCCGGCGGGCAGTATTTCGTAGTCCTCGACCAGCGGGTTCGCGAGCAGCTTCTCGCAGAGGCGCTCGAGGTCGGCGCCGTCTTCGGCCTCGAGCTCGACCATGCGCCCGACGCGGACGTGCGAGACGCCCTCGAATCCGAGTGCCGGCAACGCTCGCTCGACCGCCTTGCCCTGCGGGTCGAGGATGCCCTCCTTGGGCCGGATCAGCACGCGCGCCTTCACCGCTTGGAATCTAGCGTCAGGCGAGGCGGCGCTTGGCGCGGCCGATGAAGCCCGAGAGCCGCGAGCGAGCCGGCGGCGGCGTCAGGTCGAGCGGTTCGCCGTCGGGGTCGAGGGCGAGGATCTCGCCGTAGCCGGCGCGCTCGAGCTCGTTCTCGGCTCCGATCACGCGTGCGGCCCGGGCCCAGCGCGGGTCGTCGGCGAAGCGGATCTCGGCGTCGCGGCGGATGTTGGCCGCCGCCCAGTCGGCGACCGCCTCCGGCAGCGGGCGGCCGGTGAGCGCGTAGATCCGCTCGAGCTCGCGGCGCGGGTCGGCGCGCAGGTCCTCGAGTCGCACGAGCGCGTAGCGCTCGCCGAAGCGGCGCTCGCCGTCCCCGGCGGTGGTCTCGAACGCGGCCTTCCAGACCAGCAGGGGCCGGAGGAAGTCGGGGATGTCGGAGCGCAGGTCGAGCGACCGCCGTCGAGTCGCGACCTCGGTCGAGATCCGGCGGCTCGACCACAGCCGCCGCCCGGTCCGGGCGGTGAAGAAGGTGTCGGCGTCCGGGTAGATGTCGGTGCGTCCGCGGCGGCCGAGCAGCATCGAGGCGGTGACCGCGCGCGGATCGCGCACCAGGTGCACGACCGCCGCCTCCGGGTCGAGCTCCGCCAGGGCGCCGAGCTTGTGGTGGAGGCGGGTCTCCTTGATCGCCACGTCGGGCGCCTGGGAGAGCAGGTGGGCGAGCAGGCCCCGGCAGTGCTCGGGCAGCTCCGAGTCGAGCTCGAGCTCCGGCGCCCGCGGCCCGCCCCAGTTGAAGCGCTCGATCGGGAGCTCAGGGAACTCGGCGTCGCGAAAGCGCTCGCGCAGCTCCCGGGTCTCGGCGAAGACGTCCTCGTCGCGCGCGCCACTGCCGCCGCCCACCGTCTCGGCGTCCTCGCGCAGCGGTTCGTAGAAGCAGCGCAGGCCGGGGTCCTCGCGCAGCGCGTCGTAGAGGATCGTGGTGCCCGAGCGGCGCAGCCCGAGGACGAACAGGTTCATGGGTCCAGGGTAGGGCTCGAGCGTCGCTAGCCGAGCTCGCGGCCGGTGATCCGCTCGTAGGCCTCGACGTACTTGGCGCGGGTGGCGTCGACGACGTCGGGCGGGAGCTCGGGGCCCGGCGGGCTGTGGTCCCAGCCGGAGTCGTCGAGCCAGTCGCGCACGTACTGCTTGTCGAACGAGGCCTGCGAGCGACCGGGCTCGTACTGGTCGGCGGGCCAGAAGCGCGACGAGTCCGGGGTCAGGACCTCGTCGGCGAGCACGACCTCGGCGCCCGGCTGAGGAGCCGAACTCGAACTTCGTGTCGGCGATGATGATCCCGCGCTCGCGCGCATGCGCGGCGGCGTGCTCGTAGAGCTCGATCGTCACCCGCCGCAGCTCCTCCATCAGCGCCCGATCGCCGACGAGCTCGACCGCGCGCTCGAAGTCGATGTTCTCGTCGTGATCGCCGACCTCGGCCTTCGTCGCCGGGGTGAAGATCGGCTCCGGGAGCTGATCGGACTCGCGCAGCCCCTCGGGCAGCTCGATCCCGCAGACCGCGCCGCTCGCCTGGTACTCCCTCCATCCCGAGCCGGAGAGATAGCCGCGGGCGACGCACTCGACCGGGTACATGTCGAGCTTTTGCACTCGCAGCCCCCGGCCCTCGGCGTCCGCCGGCACCTCCTGGGAGACATAGTGGTTCGGGCAGATCTGGCCCGTGGTCTCGAACCAGAACACCGACATCTGCGTCAGCACCCTGCCCTTGTCGGGGATCGGTGTCGGCAGGACCACGTCGTAGGCGGAGATGCGATCGGAGGCGACCATCAGCAGGTCGCCGTCGACCTCGTACATCTCGCGCACCTTGCCCGAGGCGACGAGGTTCAGGTCATCGAGGCGGCCGGTCATCGAGCGGCGATGCTAACGCCATCGACGGCGAGACCGCGAGACCCGCATACCCCTAGGCGGTATGCTGATGAAGATGACGGAAACGGTCGGATACGTCGAGGACAAGGACGCGGTGATGCGCCGGCTGGCGCGGATCGAGGGCCAGGTCGGGGGGATCCGCCGCATGGTCGCCGACGAGGCCTACTGCGTCGACGTCCTGACCCAGGTCGCGGCGGTGAGCAAGGCGCTCGAGGGCGTCTCGCTGAAGCTGCTCGCCGACCACACCAACCACTGCGTCCGCGACGCCGTCGCCGCGGGCGGCAGCGACGCCGACGAGAAGGTCGACGAGCTGCTCGCCGCGGTCGAGCGCTTCACCCGGGCGCGCTAGGGACGCCGTGGAGGCCGCGACCGCCGACCGGCCCGTCGCCTCCGCCTCGGCCGCCGGCTCGCCGCCGGCGGTGCCGCTGTCGCGCGCCCTGCAGACGGCGCGATTCATGGTCCGTCCGATCCCGTTCTTCGAGCGCTGGCGCCGCGAGCTCGGCGAGACCTTCGCCGCCCGTCTAGTCGGCCCCGGCGACGTCGTCTTCGTCTCCGACCCCGCCTCGATGAAGCGGCTGTTCTCGGCCGATCGGGCGAACACGATCGCCCCCGGGCGCAACATCGTCCTCCGCCCGCTGCTCGGGCCGCAGTCGCTTCTGCTCCAGGAGGGCGACGAGCACCTGAAGCGCCGGCGGTTGATGCTGCCGCCGTTTCACGGCGAGCGCATGCGCGCCTACGAGGAGACGATCGAGGCGGCGACCGAGGTGGCGGTCGCCGAGTGGCCGCGCGAGCAGCCGTTCGCGGTCCATCCGAGCATGCAGGCGATCACGCTCGAGGTGATCATGCGAGCGGTCTTCGGGGTCAGCGATCCCGGCCGCCGCGAGGCGCTTCGCGACGGGCTCGTCGCGGTGCTCTCCGAGTCGGCGTCGCCCGCGGCGCTCGGGCTGACAATGCCCGGGATCCGGCGCCTCCCGCACTACCGGCGCTTCGCCCGCAAGGTCGCGCGCACCGACGCGGTGCTCGCGGACGAGATCGCCGAGCGGCGCGCCGATCCCGAGCTCGCCGAGCGCGACGACATCCTCTCGATGCTGGTCGCGGCCGAGTTCGACGACGGCTCGAAGATGAGCGACACCGAGCTTCGCGACCAGCTCATGACCCTGCTGCTCGCCGGGCACGAGACGACCGCGACCGCACTCGCCTGGACCCTCGACCTGCTCCTGCACTCGCCGCCGGCGCTCGAGCGCACCCTCGCCGAACTCGACGGCGACTCGAACGACTACCTCGACGCGGTCGCGACCGAGTCGCTGCGGGTGCGCCCGGTGGTGCCGATGACCGGTCGGCTGCTGAACGAGGGCGCCGAGCTCGGCGGCTATGAGCTCGGGCCCGGATCCGTGGTCCTCGCCGCGATCTACATGGCGCACACGAACCCGGACGCGTTCGAGGACCCGTTCGCGTTCCGCCCCGAGCGCTTCCTCGACCAGGCGCCGGACACCTACTCGTGGATCCCGTTCGGGGGCGGCACCCGGCGCTGCATCGGCGCCGCCTTCGCGCAGCTGGAGATGCGGGTCGCGCTGCGCACGATCCTGCGCTCGGTCCGCCTCGAGGCCGCGGACCCCGATCCCGAGCCGATGGCGCGCCGCAACGTCACCCTCTCGCCCCCGCGCGGCGTCCGGGTGATCGCCAGAGCGCTCTAGCGGAGGCGTATCGCCTACTCGACTACAGGTCAACGACTCCGAAGATCAGCAGCAGCCCCAACGTGATCACGGCAGAGATCGCCAGCGAGGGCAGGCAGCCGAGGCGGTTCGAGAAGAACACGAACATCGTCGAGGACTACCCGGTGCATTCGAGGTCAAGCGAGCGGACCAAACCCGGGCCGGGTTGGCGCTTCCCGTCGCTATCCGACGGTTTCGCGCCCCGAGGCGCGGAACGCGCTAGCCCTCGAGCCGCTCGAGCCGCGCGAGCAGCTCGTCGACGTGCTCGAGGTAGGCGCTCGGGTCGAGCACCGCATCGAGGTCCAGGTCCGGCGCCCGCTCGGCGAGCAGGTCGCGGAAGGGCGTCGCCGTGTCCCAGGCCGTCTGCGCCGCCTCCTGCACGAGCCGGTAGGCGTCGTCGCGGCTCATCCCGGAGTCGATCAGCGCGGTCAGCGCCCGCTGGCTGAACAGCGCCCCGTGGGTGAGGTCGAGGTTCGAGCGCATGCGATCGGCGTGCACCGTCATCCCCTCGACCACCCGGGTCGCGAGGTGCTGCATGTAGTCGAGCAGGATCGTCGCGTCCGGGAGCACCACCCGCTCGGCGCCCGAGTGCGAGATGTCGCGCTCGTGCCATAGGGCGACGTTCTCGAGTCCGGTCTGCGAGTAGCCGCGCAGCACCCGCGCCAGGCCGCAGATGCGCTCGGTGGTGATCGGGTTGCGCTTGTGCGGCATCGCCGAGGAGCCCTTCTGGGCCCCGGAGGCAAACGGCTCCTCGACCTCGCGCACCTCGGTGCGCTGGAGGTTTCGCACCTCCTGCGCGAAGCGTTCGAGCCCGGCGCCGGCGAGCGCGATCGTCTCCAGCACCTCGGCATGGCGATCGCGGGGGATGACCTGGGTCGAGGCGTCCTCGGCGCGCAGGCCGAGCCGCTCCATCACCGCCGCCTCGATCGCAGGCGGCAGCGAGGCGTAGGTGCCGACCGCTCCCGAGAGCTTGCCGACCGCGGCCTGATCGAACGCGGCCCGCAGCCGCGCCAGGTTGCGATCGGCTTCGAACGCAAAGCCGGCAAGCCGAAGGCCGAAGGTCGTCGGCTCCGCGTGGACGCCGTGGGTGCGCCCGACGCAGAGCGTCTGCGCGTGCTCGCGCGCGCGCGCGACGAGGGCGTCGCGATAGGCGCGCGCCCCGGCGATCAGGAGCTCGCCCGCCTCACGGAGCTGGAGCGCGAGCGCGGTGTCGAGCACGTCGGAGGAGGTGAGGCCGTAGTGGATCCAGCGCCCCTCGTCGCCGATCGAGGCGGCGACGATGTCGACGAAGGCGGCGACGTCGTGGTTGGTGGTCCGCTCGCGCTCGAGCACCGCCTCGACCGTGAACGCCGCCCGCTCGCGACACGCGGCCGCGGCCTCGGCGGGCACCCGTCCGGCGTCGGCGAGCGCCTCGGTCGCCGCGAGCTCGACCTCGAGCCAGCCCGACATCCGCCGCTCGGCGGTCCAGACCGCGCCCATCCCGTCGCGGGTGTAGCGCGCGATCACGCGCCGATTATCCGCACCGCGAGCAGGCCGGCGTTCTTGGCGCCGTCGATCGCTACGCAGCCGACCGGCACCCCGGGCGGCATCTGCACCGCCGAGAGCAGCGCGTCGAGGCCTCCGAGGCTCTTGCCGAGGATCGGCACCCCGATCACCGGCAGGTCGGTATGCGCGGCGGCGACCCCGGGCAGCGCCGCCGACATCCCGGCTCCGGCGATGATCACCCGCAAGCCCCGCATCCGCGCCGCGTGGCAGTACTCGCGCACCTTCTCCGGGTCGCGGTGGGCGCTCATCACCCGGACCTCGTAGCGAATCCCGGCCTCCTGCAGCGCCGCCCCGGCCGGCTGCATCTTCGGCTTGTCGTTCTTCGAGCCCATGATGATCCCGACCCGCGGGGCGTCGACCTCGATCTCCTCGAACGCCGCCTCGACCTCGGGCATCGGCTCGGGAGGCGCGGTCGCCGGCGTCTCGACGTCGGTCTCGGTGCTGCGCGATGGCTCCTGGATCTCCACTCGTCTCCTTCGGTCTGTGCTTCAGGGCGCGGCCGCGACCCTATCCGCCGCGCGCGCGGCAATGTCGGTGCGCATCTGGCGCCCCTCGAACCGGATCAGCTCGGCGGCGGCGTAGGCGCGCTCGCGAGCGTCGCCGGGGCTCTCGCCGAGCGCGGTCACGTTCAGCACCCGGCCGCCGGCGGTGACGATCCCGGCCGCGGTCGAGGCGGTGCCGGCGTGGGTGACCTCGATCCCCGGCCCCACCCGGTCGAGGCCGCTGATCAGGTCGCCCTTCGACGAGCTCTCGGGATAGCCGGCGGAGGCGAGCACGACGGTCACCGCCCACTCGGGCGAGAACGAGATCTCGGTGCCGGCGAGCCCGCCCGGCTCGCGCGCGGCGAGGAAGAGATCGAGCAGGTCGGTCTCCAGCCGCGGCAGCACCGCCTGCGTCTCGGGGTCGCCGAAGCGGGTGTTGAACTCGAGCACCTTCGGGCCCGCGGCGGTCAGCATCAGCCCGGCGTAGAGGACACCGTGGAAGGGCGTACCGCGCTCGCGCATCAGCGCGACGATCGGCCGGTGGACCGCGTCGGCGATCTCCTCCACCCGGGCGGGGTCGAACCCGGGCACCGGCGAGTAGCTGCCCATGCCGCCCGTGTTCGGGCCTTCGTCGCCGTCGAAGATCCGCTTGTAGTCCTGCGCCGGGGCGAGCGCGACGACGTTCTCGCCGTCGCAGAGCGCGAGCAGCGAGAGCTCGTCGCCGTCGAGGTGCTCCTCCAGCACCACCTCGGTCGCGCCGAAGCGACGCTCGACGAAGAAGGTCTCGATCGCGGCGCGGGCCTCGTCCTCGCCGGCGCAGATGATCACCCCCTTGCCCGCGGCGAGCCCGTCGGCCTTGAGCACCGCGGGGTAGCTCGTCCGAGCCAGCTCCTCGATCGCCTCGTCGGCGCTGCGCAGCACCGTGTGCGCGGCGGTCGGCACGCCGGCCTCCGCCATCAGCGCCTTCGCGTGCACCTTCGAGCCCTCGAGCTTCGCCGCCTCGGCGCTCGGCCCGAAGGCGGCGATCCCCACGTCCTCGAGCGCGTCGACGAGCCCGTCGACCAGCGGCGCCTCGGGACCGACGACGACCAGATCGCAGCGCTCGCGCGTCGCCGCCTCGACCACGCCCGCCACCCCGTCGCCGGACTCGACGCAGCGGGCGTCGGCGGCGATCCCGGCGTTGCCGGGCGTGCAGAGGAGCTCCGGCGCCCGTCCCGAGCGCGCCAGGGCGCGGACGATCGCGTGCTCGCGGCCGCCGCCGCCTACGACCAGGACCCTCAGACTCGCGCTCACAGTGCCGAGGTGAACTTCTCCACGTCGATAGCGGTCAGGGTCTCGTTCATCACCGTCCCGCGCGAGCCCATCTCGATCGAGAGCTTCGCCATCGTCGTCTCGTCGGGGGCCTCGACGACGCTGACGAAGTCGTACTCGCCCAGCGTCGCCCACTGGTTCAGCACCTTGACCCCGAGCTGCTCGACCTCCTTGGTCACCTCCTGGACGCGGGTCGGGTTGTCCTTGATCGTCTTTACCCCGTCGGATGTCAGCCGCGTGAGCATGATGTAGGTCGGCATCGCGTATCTCCTCCTCGTGGTCGGCGCTCGGCGGCCGCGTGACCGCATCCCCCTTTCTTTCATTTTGAGCGACGGCGCGCAAGTTCGCCTCGCGGCGAGGATCGGTGAGCGCGCCGGACGGGTAACCGCCGGGCATGGAGAGGCTGCTGCCGCTCGTCCTGCGCTCCTGGGCGTTGCCGTTCGTCGTTCTCGCGCTGATCGCTCCCGCGGTCGCGGCGTTCGCGTTCGTCGGCCCGCAGCTCGGGCTCGCCGTCGGCGCGCTCACCGTCGCCGCGGTGCTCGCGCTCGCGGCCCGGGCGCGCTACGACGAGGAGATCGAGGTTGCCGCGAGCCCGGACGACCGCTACCGGCTGCTGGTCGTGGCGACCCAGCCGCTCGGGGACCCGGCACTGGTCGACGAGATCGTCGCCGTCGCCGCACGCGGGGGCGCGGGCGCGACCGGCACACCGGCGGAGGTTCGGGTCGTGGTTCCGGCACGCTCGTCGCGGCTCGATCGCTGGGCCTCCGACCTGGACGCCGCCCGCGACGCCGCCCAGCGAGCGCTCGCGGTCTCGCTCGGGGCGCTCGCGGCGGCCGGGTTCGAGGTCTCGGGCAGGGTCGGCGACGGCGACCCGGTGCAGGCGGTCGAGGACGAGCTGCGCGGGTTCGCCGCGCGCGAGGTCGCGCTCGTGCGCGAGCCCGCGATCGGAGAGGACGCGGTCGGAGAGATCCGCCGCCGCCTCGACCGGCCGGTCATCGAACTGGGTCGCGACGCGCCGATCCGCGCTCCGCGACCAGCCTGAGGATCGCGTCGCGCCGGTACTCGAAGATCCGCTCGAGGTCACCGCGGACGAACAAGCGCAGCGCCAACGCTCCCAGCGGCCCGTAGCCGATCCGGTAGCGGACCCGGTCTCCGATCACCGTCGCCTCGCCGTCGGCGTCGAAGGTATGGGTGTGGTGCCAGAGCGCGTAGGGGCCCGAGAGCTGCGCATCGACGAAGCGGTGCGGCGGCTCCCAGGACTCGATCCGGGTCCGCCAGCGAATCGGGATCCCGCGCAGGCGCAGGCGGTAGTCGATCAGGGCGCCGGGGCGCATCTCGATCGGCGCCGGGCCGACGACGCGAAAGCCGAGCCACGGCGGCGTGATCGCCTCGAGGTTGCGCGCGTCGGCGAAGAGCTCGAACGTCTCGGCGAGCGGCAGCTCGAGACGCTGGGTCTGCTCCAGGATCTCCTCGCTCACGCGACGCGTTCCAGCAGCCGCGCGTAGTCGGTCACAGTGCGCTCCCAGCGCAGCTCCTCCCGAGCCCGCTCGACGCCGGCGCGCAACCGGCCGAGGGTCATCGGGTCGAGCGCGGCGCGCATCGCGGCGGCGAGCGGGCGCACCGGCGGTCGGTAGGCGGGGATGCCGGACTTCGCCCGGCCGCGACGACGCCCCGGGATCAGGAGCCCGTTCTCGCCGTCGCGGATCACCTCGTTCATCGGCGGGTTGTCGTTGGTGATCACCGGAAGCCCGAGCGCCATCGACTCGTACAGGTGCAGTCCGAGGCCCTCCCAGCGGCTCGGGGCGACGCAGACGTCGGCCGAGGCGAACAGGCGCAGGTGCTCGTCGGCGGGCAGGTCGGCGAGGATCACCTCGACCCGCGGGTCGCGGGCGGCGCCGCGTTCGAGCGTCTCGAGCTCGCGCTCGACCTGGCCCTTGACGATCAGCCGCGCCTCGCCCGGGACCTTGCGAAACGCCTTCAGCACCTGCGGCACCGGCTTGCGCTTCGAGAGGAACCCAGCTGGATAGAAGAAGCACACCGCCCGTCGCCTCGCTCCGCTTCGCGTCCGGGGGCGGCGGAGGTGCTGCCGCGGGACGGCGTAACGCGAGAAGCTCGGGGTGGATGCCCCAGTGGACGCGGGGACTTTCGATGCCGAGGCCGCCATAGCGCTCCTGCTCGCAGGCGGTGAGCGAGTAGAGGACGTCGAGCGCGCGCTTCGCCGGCTCGACGTGCTCGGGGGCGAACTGCTCCCAGACGTAGCGGCCGACGGTGCGCACGCCGCTCTCGCGCAGCGCCGCGATCGCGTCGAAGCCGTAGTTCTGGTCGAAGAAGGCGACCTCGAGCTCGTTCTCGCGCCCCCACGCGACCAGCTCGCCGGCCGGGATCTCATAGCGGGAGGCCCGGGTGACGCGCGGCTGGTCCCAGACCCCGGTCTCGTCGACGAAAGAGGGGCGGATGTTGCCGGCGCGGGTCGGGCGCGCGAGCACGCACGTCTCGTGGCCGAGCGAGTCGAGCGCCGAGCGGACCTGGCGGGCGACAACGCCCTGCCCGCGGTTGAACCAGTAGGCGCAGATCCCGACCCGCATCGGCGCAAGCGTACGGGCGCGGGCGCGGCGGGCGCGGCCCCCGGGACGCGGCTCAGGCGGTCGCGGCCTCGGCCGCGGTCCCGGCCTTCTCGAACGCGAGCTCGCCGTCGCGGGCGTCGACGCGGACGAGGTCGCCCTCGGCGAAGTCGCGCTCGAGCAATCGCAGCGCGAGCCTGTCGACGAGCTGGCGCTGGATCACGCGCTTCAGCGGCCGGGCGCCGTAGGTCGGGTCGTATCCGAGGTTGCCGAGCAGGGTGCGGGCGTCGTCGGTGAGCTCGATCTCGATCCCGCGCTCGCGCACCCGCCGGGCGAGCAGCTCGACCTGGAGCTCGACGATCCGCCCGATGTCCTCGCGGCTGAGGCGATGGAAGATCACCGTGTCGTCGATCCGGTTCAGGAACTCGGGCTTGAACGTCGTCTCGAGCACCTCCTCGATTCGCTCGCGGATCCCCTCGTCGACGACGTCGCCGGTGATCCGATCGGAGCCCACGTTCGAGGTCATGATCAGGATCGTGTTCGTGAACCCGACCGTGCGCCCCTGGCCGTCGGTGAGCCGCCCCTCGTCCATGATCTGCAGCAGCACGTTGAAGACGTCGGGATGCGCCTTCTCGATCTCGTCGAGGAGGACGACCGCGTACGGCCGGCGGCGGACCGCCTCGGTCAGCTGCCCACCCTCCTCGTAGCCGACGTAGCCGGGCGGCGCGCCGATCAGGCGGGCGACCGTGTGCTTCTCCATGTACTCCGACATGTCGAGGCGGACGATCGCCTGCTCGGAGTCGAACATGAACTCGGCCAGCGCCCGCGCGAGCTCGGTCTTGCCGACGCCGGTCGGGCCGAGGAAGAGGAAGCTGCCGATCGGGCGGTTCGGGTCCGAAAGGCCGGCGCGCGAGCGTCGCAGCGCGTTGGCGACCGCCGCGACCGCCTCGTCCTGACCGATCACCCGGTCGTGCAGGCGGTCCTCCATCCGCACCAGCTTCTCGACCTCGCCCTCCATCAGCCGCGAGACCGGGATCCCGGTCCAGCGGCCGACGACCTCGGCGACGTCCTCCTCGGTCACCTCCTCGGTCAGCAGCGAGCCCGCCTCGTCGAGCTCGCGGCTGCGCTGCTCCTGCTCGGCGACGATCCGCTCGAGCTCGGGGATCTCCCCGTACTCGAGCTTCGCCGCGCGCTCGAGGTCGTTATCGCGCCGCGCGCGCTCGAGCTCGCCGCGCGCCTCGTCGAGCTGCGCGACGGCGGCCTTGCGGGCGTCGATCGCCTGCTTTTCGGCCTGCCAGCGGGCCTTGAGCTCGGAGGCGGTCTCGTTCAGGTCGGCGAGCTCGGCCTCGATCGCGGCCCGGCGCGTCTTCGAGGCCTCGTCCTTCTCGCCCTTGAGCGCCTCGCGCTCGATCTCGAGCTGGAGGATGCGCCGGTCGACCTCGTCGATCTCGACCGGGGACGACTCGATCTCCATCTTCAGTCGCGAGGCGGACTCGTCGATCAGGTCGATTGCCTTGTCGGGCAGGAAGCGGTCGGCGATGTAGCGCTCGGAGAGCGTCGCCGCGGCGACGATCGCCGGATCGGTGATCCGGACACCGTGGTGGAGCTCGTAGCGCTCCTTCAGCCCGCGCAGGATCGCGATCGTGTCGCCGACGTCGGGCTCGCCCACGAGCACCGGCTGGAAGCGGCGCTCGAGCGCGGCGTCCTTCTCGATCTGCTTGCGGTACTCGTCGAGCGTGGTCGCGCCGATGCAGCGCAGCTCGCCGCGGGCGAGCATCGGCTTGAGCAGGTTGGCGGCGTCCATCGCGCCCTCGCTCGCGCCGGCGCCGACGATCGTGTGCAGCTCGTCGATGAAGAGGATGATCTGGCCCTCGGCGTCCTGGACCTCCTTGAGCACGGCCTTGAGCCGCTCCTCGAACTCGCCCCGGTACTTCGAGCCGGCGATCAGCGCGCCGACGTCGAGCGCGATCACCCTGCGGCCGCGGAGCGACTCGGGGACGTCCCCGTCGACGACCCGCTGCGCGAGCCCCTCGACGATCGCGGTCTTGCCGACCCCGGGCTCGCCGATCAGCACCGGGTTGTTCTTCGTCCGTCGCGAGAGCACCTGGATCACGCGCCGGATCTCCTCGTCGCGGCCGATCACCGGGTCGAGCTTCGAGGTGCGCGCGTCGGCGGTCAGGTCGCGGCCGAACCGCTCCAGCGCCTCGGCCATCTCCTCGGCGTTCGGCGAGCTGACCCGGCTCGGTCCCTGGGTCTCGTCGACCGCGCGCGCGAGCGACTCGCGCTCGGGAAGGATCTCGGCGGTCGCGATCCCCCGTTCCGCGAGGGCGAGCAGCAGATGGCCGACCGAGATGTAGGAGTCGCCGCGAGCGGCCATCTCCTGCTCGGCTCGTTGCAGGACCTTGAGCAGCGCCTGCGAGATCCCCGGCTCGGCCGCCTCGGTGCCGCTGAGGCTCGGCAGCGTGCCGACCGCGTCGCGGGTCCGGTCGGCGATCGCGGCGACGTCGGCTGAGATCTTGCGCAGCGCCGCGGGGGCGAAGCCGTCGTCCTGCTCGAGCAGGGCGAGCAGGAGGTGCTCGGGAGCAACCTCGCTGTTGCGGTGCTGGACCGCGAGCCGCTGGGCGGCCTGGACCGCGTCCTGGGACGCGACGGTGAACCTGTCTGCCTGCATTAGACCGACAGTCTACGGACCTATTGCGCAGAAATCAAGAAATCTAAGTCAGTACGACTAAGCATCGTGCTTCGCGGGTGGACTTAGCGGCGCAACCGCGCGGCGAGCCAGGCACCGGCGAGCGCCGCCGGGACCGCGCCGGCGAGCCCGCGCCGTGCGGCGGTCCCGGCGTTGCCGCCGGAGCGCGCCGCGAGCGCGAAGGTGAGCGCGTCGCCGGCGTCGGTGAGCGCGACCGCGCCCGTCGCGCGGCGCAGGCGCGCCCGGTCGCCGAGCGCACCGAGGATCCAGGCGCCGAGGACGAGGTCGCGGGTCGCGGCGATCCGCGCCAGCGCCAGCCCCCGCGAGTCGAGCTCCGCGAACCCGAGCGCCCGCGAGCTCGGCCCCGGCGCCACCCAGAGACCGGCGCCGATCGCGAGCCGGCCTGCGGCGAGAACGATCGCGAGCGGCGCGACCAGCGGGTCGTCTGCGGGGCGCTCGGCTCGCGGCTGCATCGGCGGCAGCGTATTCGCCGCGATCCGTCATCGTGTCGGCGATGCGAACCGCGACCCTGACTGTGCTGGTCGCGGTCACGGCGTGGGTGGGGGTCGCGCTCGCCGGGACCGCCGCCGACTCGAGCGCGCCCGCAGCGGTGGCCCCCCAGCCGCCGCCGCCAGTCGCCGGCCCGGCGCCCGAGCGCGGCGGCGCCCGCAAGCCGGCGGCGAAGCCGCGGCGCAAGGTCCCGAGCGCGGCGGCGCTGAAGTCGGCGTGGGCCTACGCGCAGGCGCGCGGCGGCTCGGTCGCGATCGCCGTCGTCGACAGCGAGGGGAAGCTTCGCGGGCGCGAGGAGCGGCGCCGCTACTCCGCCGCGAGCACGGTCAAGGCGATGCTGCTCGCGGCCGAGCTGCGGCGGCTGAAGCAGGCCGGGGCGCCGCTCGACTCCGAGACCGACTCATTGCTGACTCAGATGATCACCGCCTCCGACAACGACGCCGCCGACGCGATCCACGCCCGAGTCGGCGACGAGGGCATGTTCGCGGTCGCCGAGCGGATGCGGATGCCGCGGTTCACGGTCGCCGGACACTGGGGCAACGCGCAGGTCGCCGCGATCGACCTGGCGCGCCTGTTCGCCGATCTCGACCGGGCACTGGTCCGCAAGCACCGGCGCTACGGCAAGGGCCTGCTCGGCTCGGTGATCGAGAGCCAGAGCTGGGGGATCCCGGCGGCCGCCGGCGAGCGCTGGGCGGTGCGGTTCAAGGGCGGCTGGCTGCCCGACCACGCCCTCGCCCACCAGGGCGCCGAGCTGCGCGAGCGAGCCGGCGGGCGCGAGCTCTCGATCGCGATCCTCACCGACGACCAGCCCTCGCACACCTACGCGACCGAGACCGTGCGCGGGATCGCCGAGCGCCTGCTCAGCCGGCCGCGCGACGCTTCTTCTGGATCGGGATAGACACCCGACCCTCGCCTGACCCGGGCGGAGCGTTCTCGTATTTCCCGTAGGGAACGATCTCCGTCCGCAGCGACCGCCGCACGCGCTCGAGCTCGGTCGCCATCTGGCGCTCGACCTCGGCGGCCCGGTCGCGCATCTTCGCCGCCTCGACCCGGGCGCGCTCGAGCTCACGCTCAAGCTGGAGCACGGTCTCGACGCCGGCCAGGTTGAGGCCCTCCTCGGCGGTCATCCGCTGGATCCGCCGCAGCCGCTCGACGTCCGCGTAGGAGTAGAGGCGGGTGTTCTTCGGCGAGCGCTTCGGCGTGATCAACCCGCGCGCCTCATACATCCGCAGCGTCTGCGGGTGCATCTCGGCGAGCTCCGCGGCGACCGAGATCATGAACACGGCTCGACGCCGATCGAGGCCGGCGGCCTCGCCGCGACCGCGCTGCGCTCTGCGCCCGTCACCGGTCATTCCGTCTCCCGGACCTTCGCCGACGAAGCGGACGCATCGCGCAGCAGCCGCTCGCGCGGGTCGTGGTCGTTGATCGAGTCGGCGAACACGTCGAGCGCCTTGCGCTGCTCGGCGGTCAGCTCGCTCGGCATCTCGATCTCGAGCCGGTAGAGGATGTCGCCGCGGCGCCCGCCGCCGGGCTGCGGCGGACCCTCGCCGCGCAGGCGCTGCACGGTTCCGTGCTGAGTTCCCGCGGGGACCCGGATCCGCTTCGTCCCGTGCAGGGTCGGGACCTCGACCGTGGCGCCCTGAATCGCCTCGGCGATCGTGATCGGGAGCGTGACCTCGAGGTTGCCGTCCGAGCGGCGGCGATATACGGGCGAGTCGGTGACCCGGGTGACGACGTAGAGGTCGCCGGGCGGCGCTCCGCGCGGGCCGTCCTCACCCTTGCCGCGGACGCGGATCCGGCTCCCGTCGCGGACCCCGGCCGGGATCCGCACCCGGTAGCGCTTTCGCTGCAGGGTCAGGCCGCTGCCGCCACAGCTGGTGCACGGGTCCTCGATCACCTGTCCGGCGCCGCCGCAGCGCGGGCATGGCTGGCTGATCGAGAAGAAGCCCTGGCTCTCGGAGTCGATTCCCCGTCCCTCGCAGCGCGGGCAGACCACGGGCATGGTGCCGGGCTTGGCGCCGGTGCCGCTGCACGTCTTGCAGGTCGCCTGCTTGGGGACGGTGACCGGAAGCTCGGTGCCGTCCATCGCCTGCTTGAAGCTGAGCCGGACCTCGGTCTCGAGGTCGCGCCCGCGGGTCTGCTGGGGCCCGGGGCCGCCGCGGCGAAACAGGGTCGAGAAGATGTCGCCGATGTCCGCGGTGAACCCTCCCGGTCCGCCCGGGGCGTCGCCGCGCCCGCCGAAGCCGCTGAACATGCCGCCGGCGTCGTACTGCTTGCGCTTCTCGGGGTCCGAGAGCGTGTCGTAGGCCTGCTGGACCTCCTTGAAGCGCTCCTCGGCTGCCGCGTCGTCGGGGTTGCGGTCCGGGTGATACTCGCGAGCGAGCTTGCGGTACGCCTTCTTGACCTCCTCCGCCGAGGCGCCGCGCCCGACCCCGAGCGATTCGTAGAAGTCCCTCGCCATCGCGTTCGTCCTACTCGCTGACGATCACCCGCGCCGGTCGCAGCAGGGCGCCGTCGAGGCGGTATCCGCGCTCGAGCGTCTCGACCACGACGCCGGCCTCGGCCTCGTCGGTGCGGGTCGAGATCGCCTCGTGCAGGTTCGGGTCGAAGCGCTCGCCGACCGGGTCGTAGGACTCGACCCCGGCGCGACCGAGGGTCGCCTGCAGCTCGCCGTGCACGAGCTCGACCCCGCGGGCGACCTCCGAGCCCTCGTCGGCCGCGGCCAGCGCTCGCTCGAGGTTGTCGATCGAGGGCAGGAGCTCGCGCGCGAGCACCGCCTTGCCGCGACGCTCGGCGTCGGCGGCGTCGCGTGCGCTGCGCTTGCGGTAGTTCTCGAAGTCGGCCTTCGCCCGCTGCGCGAGCTCGAGGTACTCATCGCGTTCGCGCGTTACGTCCGCCAGCAGGGCGTCGAGGTCGCGAGCGACCTCGACGCCCGAATCAACGCCCGCCGCCTCCTCCGCTTCGCGTCCGGGGGCGTCGGGGTCAGCTGCGTCCTCAGTGCTACGCCCGGTCGTCATCGACGACCTCCGCGTCGACCACCTCGTCCTCGGCCTCGCCGGCGCCGTTCGGGGAGGCGTCGGCGCCGTCGGCGGGCTGCTGCTCGGCGGCCGCCTGGTAGATCTGCTCGGAGACCTTGTGGAAGGCGGCCTGCAGGGCGTCGGTCTTCGCCTTGATCTCGTCGGCGTCCTCGGACTCGAGCGTGCCGCGGACGGCGGCGATCGCCTCGGTGATCTCGGCCTTCGCCCCCTCGTCGACCTGGTCGCCGAGCTCGCCGAGCTGCTTCTCGGCGCCGTAGGCGGCGTTCTCGGCCACGTTTCGCGCCTCGGCGAGCTCGCGCTGGCGGCGGTCGTCGTCGGCGTGCGACTCGGCGTCCTTGATCATCTGCTCGACCTCGGAGTCCGAGAGCCCGGAGCCGCCCTTGATCTCGATCTTCTGCTCCTTGCTGGTCCCGAGGTCCTTCGCCGAGACGCTGAGGATGCCGTTCGCGTCGATGTCGAAGGTGACCTCGATCTGCGGCATCCCGCGCGGCGCCGGCGGGATCCCGGTGAGCTGGAACTTGCCCAGCGACTTGTTGTAGGCAGCCATCTCGCGCTCGCCCTGGAGCACGTGGATCTCGACCGACGGCTGGTTGTCGTCGGCGGTCGAGAACGTCTCCGACTTCTTCGACGGGATCGTCGTGTTGCGATCGATCAGCTTCGTCATCACGCCGCCCTTGGTCTCGATCCCGAGCGTCAGCGGGGTGACGTCGAGCAGGAGCACGTCCTTGACGTCGCCGGAGAGCACGCCGGCCTGGATCGCGGCGCCGATCGCGACCACCTCGTCCGGGTTGACGCCCTTGTGCGGCTCCTTGCCGGTCAGCTCCTGGACCCGCTCCTGGACCGCGGGCATCCGGGTCATGCCGCCGACGAGGACGACGTGGTCGATCCCCGACCCGCCCGCGTCGGCGAGCGCCTGCTTCACCGGCGCGACGACGCGGTCGAGCAGGTCGGAGGTGAGCTCGGCGAGCTTCGCCCGCGTGAGCTTGATCTCCAGGTGCTTGGGCTCGTTGTTGATCGCGGTGATGAACGGGACGCTGATCTGCGTGTCCTGGGTCGTCGAGAGCTCGATCTTCGCCTTCTCGGCCTGCTCGTAGAGACGCTGCAGCGAGCGCTTGTCGTTCGAGACGTCGACGCCCTGATCGCGCTTGAACTCGGCGACCAGCCACTCGACGATCGCCTTGTCCCAGTTGTCGCCGCCGAGGTGGTTGTCGCCGGCGGTCGACTTGACCTCGAACACGCCGTCGCCGATCTCGAGCACGGAGACGTCGAAGGTGCCGCCGCCGAGGTCGAAGACGAGGATCGTCTGGTCGGACTCCTCCTTGTCGAGCCCGTATGCGAGCGCGGCCGCGGTCGGCTCGTTGATGATCCGCTTGACCTCGAGCCCGGCGATCTTGCCGGCGTCCTTGGTCGCCTGGCGCTGATCGTCGTTGAAGTAGGCGGGGACGGTGATCACGGCCGAGTCGACCGTGTCGCCGAGCTTCGACTCCGCGTCGGCCTTCAGCTTCTGCAGGATCATCGCCGAGATCTCGGGCGGCGAGTACTGGTCGCCGCGAACGTCGACGCGGACGTCGCCGTTCGGGCCGGCCTCGACCTTGTAGGGGACGATCGTCTCCTCCTCCTTGACCTCGGCCTCCTTGCGGCCCATGAAGCGCTTGATCGAGAAGATCGTGTTCTCCGGGTTCATCACCGCCTGGCGCTTGGCCACGGTGCCGACCAGGCGCTCGCCCGAGTCGGTGAACCCGACCACGGACGGGGTCGTGCGACCGCCCTCCGCGTTCTCGATGATCTCCGGCTCGCCTCCCTCGAGGAAGGCCATCGCCGAGTTGGTTGTTCCCAGGTCGATGCCGATCGTCTTCGCCACGTCCAGCTCCTTCTAGTTCAAGTTCAAGAAATCTGAGTCAGAAGCTAGCAGATAAGTGTTTGCGCAGGGCCGAGCTCCCCCGCGCGCGACGGGCAGCGGGCCGGGCTCGCTTCGAGCTCAGTTGCAGGCCGGCGGAGGCGGCTTCTCGGCCGTCTCGAGATCGACCACGGGACCCTTGTCGATCTGCCCCGCGTAGGCGGCGACGAAGGCGGCGACGTCCTGCGCCTCATCGCCGAGCAGGATCGCCTTCGGCATCCGCCCGGAGACGCCGCAGGTCACCGCCTGCATCACCCGCGTGGAGGTGCCTGAATAGGACTCGGCGGAGTTGGTCCCGCTCGGGATCAGGGTCTGGTCGAGGTCAGGCCCGACGACGCCGTCCGAGCCTGCGGCGGCGAGCGTGTGGCAGGGCCCGCAGTTGTTGTTGAACAGGTCCTTGGACTCGACGTCGGCGGCGGCGACCTTGACCGTCCCGGCCTCCTCCTCGCCCTCCTTGCCGAGGGCGACGAACGGGATCACGAGCACGCAGAGGGCGGCGAAGATCCCGAAGACCACGAACGGACGCTTGCTCATCGGCGGAAACCTACCGGCTCAGGTCGGTGGCCGGTGCGCGCGGAAGTACGGACACATCCTCCGCAGGTCGCACTGCTCGCAACGCGGCCGCGGGCGACAGATGCGGCGGCCGTGCGTGATCAGGTTGACGTGGAGCTCGTAGGCGTCGTCGGGGTCGGTGATCGCGAGCATCTCGTCGTGGGCCTCGTCGAAGGAGGCGTTGGCGCGAAACAGGCCGAGGCGCCCGCCGACGCGGTAGACGTGGGTGTCGACCGGGACCTCGGGCCGCCCGAGGGCGAAGATCATCACGCAGGCGGCGGTCTTGCGCCCGACTCCGGGCAGGCCGACCAGGAACTCGAGCGCCTGGTCGCGATCGGCGTCGGCGAGCCAGTCGAGCGTCGGCTCGCCGTCCTCGTCGGGCAGCCGGCGCAGGGCCTCCTGGATTCGCGGCGCCTTCGTCTGAGCGAGGCCGCCGGGCTTGATCGCCGCCTCGACCGCGGCCACCGGCGCGTCGCGGACGTCGACCCAGGTCGGCAGCGCCTCGCGCAGGCGCCCGTAGGCGACGTCGCGATTGCGGTCGTTGGTGTTCTGAGAGAGCACCGTGCGCACGAGCTCGGCGATCGGGTGGCCATGCGGATGGTTGACCGGGCGCCCGTACATCGTTCGCAGCCGGTCGCGGATCGCGCGCACGCGCTCGCGGCGGGGTCGCCGCCAGCCGCTCGCCATGGACTTCGTCGCCGCCATCGTCCGGAGGATATTTTCCGTGCCGATGGCGGCGGTCGAGGAGGCGGTGATCTGGGTCGACGGGGTGCGCACCTTCTATCGCCGCCGTCGCGGCGACGGCCCGCCGGCGGTCTTCGTCCACGGCAACCCCACGCACTCCGAGGACTGGCTCGGATTCCTGGAGCGGATCGAGGGGCCGGCGATCGCGCTCGACCTGCCCGGGTGGGGGTTCAGCGAGCATCCGGATCGCCGCCGCTTCGACTACTCGCTCGAGGGCCTGGGCGGCTTCTTCGAGCGCTTCCTCGACCGGCTCGGGATCGACGAGCACGCGCTCGTCGTCCACGACTGGGGCGCGGTCGCGCTGATCGCCGCGCAGCGGCGGCCGGAGCGCCTCCGGCGGCTCGTGATCGTGAACGCGGTCCCGCTGCTGGCGGGCTATCGCTGGCACTGGATCGCGCGCCGGTTCTGGCGCGTACCGGTGCTCGGCGAGCTCGCCAACGCGACGACGACCAAGGCCGGGCTGCGGCTGCTCTCGCGCCAGGCGCTCGCCCCGGGTGCCGAGCTCCCCGACGAGCTGGTCGAGATCGTCTGGCGCGGGCGCCCGCGCGGCACCTGGCCCGCGGTGCTCGAGCTCTACCGCTCCGCCGACCCGGACCGCCTCGCCGCGGCCGGCGAGCGACTCGGCGACCTGCACTGCCCGGCGCTGGTGGTCTGGGGAGTCGAGGACCCCTACCTGCCGGCGCGCTTCGGGCGCGCCTACGCCGAGCGGCTCGGCGACGCCGAGCTGCTCGAGCTCGAGCGCGCCGGACACTGGCCCTGGATCGAGCGCCCGGAGGTCGTCGACCGGGTGCTCGAGTTCCTCGCCCGCTGAACCACGGTTTCGTTTACGGGGCCTTTACACTCTCGCCCCAGTCGTGCGGCGCGTTGGGGCATCGGTGAACGGTCTGCTTCCCCGGGGGTGGGTGGATGCCGGCTGGCAGTTCCTGCTCTTCTTCCTCGCCTACAACGGCTACCAGGTGGTGCGCGGGATCACCGACGGCGGCCGCGAGGTCGCGTTCGCGAACGCCGAGCAGGTGATCGACCTCGAGCGCTCGCTCGGCTCCTACTTCGAGCCCGGCTTCCAGCAGGCGCTGCTCGACCACGCGGCGTGGACGGTCGACGCGGCGAACTTCATGTACCTGAACTCGCACTTCGTGATCACCACCGGCTTCCTCGCCTGGCTCTATCTGTTTCGCAACCAGCACTTCTACTTCGTCCGCAACATGTTCATGGTCGCGATGGTGCTGGCGCTGGTCGGCTACGCGCTCTACCCGACCGCGCCGCCGCGCCTGTTCCCCGGCGAGGGCTTCACCGACACGATCGCGACCTTCACCGGCGTCGCCCAGGACTCCGAGACGGCGAGCCTGCTGGTCAACCAGTACGCCGCCGTGCCGAGCATGCACATCGCCTTCTCGCTGATGATCGCGGTCCCGGCCGCGGCGCTCTCGCGCCATGCCGCGGCGCGCACCGCGTGGTCGGCATATCCGCTGGCGGTCCTGTTCGTGATCGTCGCGACCGGCAACCACTTCTGGTTCGACGCCGCCGCCGGCGCCGCGGTCGCCTGCCTCGCCGCGCTCGCCGCCCGCGCCCTCGCCCGGGCGCGTCCATCCGTGTGGGCGTGGCCGGAAACCGCGGCGCGAAGCCACGGTGTAGCGTCCGCGCATCGCCGATCAGCGCGTACAACCGAGGACGGCGGCCGCAGTGGCGCGGGTACGCGCGCGATCGGCTGATCGAGTCGCGCCTGACCCCGAACGCGATCTCGATCACCGGCCTGATCCTCAACCTGGCCGCGGCCGTCCTCGTGCTCGAGCAGCTCTTCTTCCTCGCCGGCCTCGCGTTCATCGTCGGCTCGGTGATGGACACCCTCGACGGCCGCTACTCGCGGATGTCGGGCAAGGGCACGCTGTTCGGCGCCTTCCTCGACTCGACCCTGGACCGGATCGAGGAGGGGGTCGTGCTGACCGCGGTCGCCTGGTACTTCGCCGACCGCGGCGACCCGGTCGCGGCCGCGCTCTGCGTGCGGTCGTGCTCGGCTCGCTGATGGTCTCCTACACGCGCGCCCGCGCCGAGGCGCTCGGGGTCGAGTGCAAGGTCGGGATCGCCACCCGCCCGGTTCGCGTGGTGATACTTTCAATCGGCCTCGTATTCGGCGCCGGGGACCTGATCTCGGACGTCGACCTGCTCCCGGCGTCGATCTACGTGATGACGGGCCTGACGGCCTTCACCGTCGGCCAGCGCGTCTGGCACGTGAAGGGCGAGCTCGAGGCGATCGAGACGGCCGATCGAGAGGCGACCGATGTGTAACCAAACGACGGAAATCGGGTAGTTCGCGATCTACCCCGCCGCCAGGAGGACTGCTTTCCATGAGTGATACACAACGGCCGCGCCGACGGCGCCGCCAGCAACGGGCGCCGCTCCGACGACGGCAAGGTCCGCGTCGCGATCGTCGGCGTCGGCAACTGCGCCAACAGCTTCATCCAGGGCGTCCAGTACTACCGCGACGCCGACCCCGCCGAGCAGGTCCCGGGCCTGATGCACGTCGACCTCGGCGGCTACCACGTCCGCGACATCGAGTTCGTCGCCGCCTTCGACATCGACTCGGAGAAGGTCGGCAAGGACCTCTCGGAGGCGATCTGGTCGGGTCAGAACGACACGATCAAGTTCGCCGACGTCCCCGAGCTCGGGGTCAAGGTCGAGCGCGGGATGACCCACGACGGGCTCGGCAAGTACCTGAAGCAGAAGATCACCAAGGCGCCGGGCGAGACCGCCGACATCGTCGGCATCCTCAAGCGGACGAAGGCGGACGTGCTCGTCTGCTACCTGCCGGTGGGCTCGGAGATGGCGACCAAGTGGTACGTCGAGCAGGCGCTCGAGGCCGGGGTCGGCTTCGTCAACTGCCTGCCGGTGTTCATCGCCCGCGAGGACTACTGGGACAACCGCTTCGCCGAGGCGGGACTGCCGATCATCGGCGACGACATCAAGTCGCAGGTCGGGGCGACGATCGTCCACCGCCAGCTCGCGCGCCTGTTCCACGAGCGCGGCGTCCAGCTCGAGCACACCTCGCAGCTCAACGTCGGCGGCAACATGGACTTCTTCAACATGCTCGAGCGCGAGCGCCTCGACTCGAAGAAGATCTCGAAGACGAACGCGGTCACCTCGGTGATGGGGACCGAGCTCCCGGAGCGCGACGTCCACGTCGGCCCCTCCGACTACGTGCCCTGGCTCACCGACCGCAAGTGGGCGCACATCCGGCTCGAGGGCAAGGCGTTCGGCGACGTGCCGCTGACCGTCGAGCTGAAGCTCGAGGTCTGGGACTCGCCGAACTCCGCCGGGGTCGTGATCGACGCCGTGCGGCTGATCAAGCTGGCGCTCTTAAACGGCGTCGCCGGGCAGCTCGACGGCCCGTCCAGCTACCTGATGAAGTCGCCCCACACCCAGCGCCCCGACTCCGACGCGCGCGAGAAGACCGAGGAGTTCATCGCCAAGCACGCGCGCAAGGTCGCCAAGCGCTCGAAGGCGAAGGCGAAGGCGAAGAGCTGAGCGCCGGCGCCCCAGCGGCGCCGCTTCTCCAAACGCCCGCCGTATGCTGGGCCCGTGGCCCAGGCTGAGCGCCTCTCGATCGCGCAGGTGACTCCCCATTCCTGGGGCACCGACCACGAGATCAACACCCTCGTCGCCCGCGTCTCGGCCGAGCTCGCCCGGCGAGGGCACCGGGTGGTCGTCGCCGCCCCCTCGGACTCGCGCCGGGCGGTGCGCGACTCGCGACGCGCGATCCGCGACGACCCGGCGGCGCTCCTCGACGGCTCCTGGAGCGGCGCGCGGGCGGGCGGGGACGATGGACCGCCGGTGCTCGCGCTCGGCAGCGGGATCCCGCTGCCGCGCGGGCCGCGCCCCCGGGCGGCGCCGCTGCCGCTCGACGTCAGCCGGGCGCTCGAGGGCCTGCTCGGCGGCGCGGAGCTCGACCTCGTCCACGTCCACGACCCGTTCGTCCCCAGCCTCTCCTCGGCGGCGCTGCGCTACTCGCGGGCGCTCAACGTCGGCAGCTTCTACGAGCCGACCGAGCGCATCCTCTCGACCCAGGTGGCGCGGCCGCTGGTCGAGATCTTCCTCGGCCGCCTCGACGCGCGCACGGTCAGCTGCCGGGTCACCGAGGAGCTGATCGAACGCTACTTCCCGGGCCGATACGAGCTCGTCGAGCCGGGCGCCGACCCCGATCCGAACCCGCGCTGGCCCGGCGGGGACGACCGGGAATCCCGGCCGATGCGGATCGCGTTCTGCCTCGGCGAGGAGCGCGGGGCGCTGCGGCTCTTCCTGCGCGCGCTGCGACGGCTCTCGCTCGACGACGAGTGGGAGGCGACGGTGTGGATCGCCGACGGCGCCGAGCCGCGGATCTCGGAGCGCATGCGCCGCCGGGTGACCGTCGTCCGCGGCCGCGAGGCCTCCCCGGACGCGATCGTCGCGGCAGCCGACGTCGTCTGCCTCGCCTCCGGCGGTCCCCGCGCCGCGCCGGCGATCCTGCGCACCGCGCTCGCCTCCGGGGCGATCCCGGTCGTCTCGCAGCTCGACGTCTACCGCGAGCTGGTTCGCGAGGGCGAGCTCGGACTGCTGTTCCCGCCGGGGGACGCGATCACTCTCGCCGGTCAGCTCGAGCGCCTGATCGCGAGCGCGCCGCTGCGCGACGAGCTCGCCGCCGCGGGCCGGGGCGCGATCCGCGACTGGGCGGCGGTCACCGACCAGGTCGAGGAGATCTACACCCGGATCGCCGCCCGCCGCCACGACCCGCGCGGCGACGCGGCAGCGCGCCGGCGGATCGCCCGCCGGCGCGAGATCCACGTCGACCTGCACATGCACACCGACCACTCCTCGGACTGCGCGACGCCGGTCGAGACCCTGCTCGCGACCGCGCGCGAGCGCGGACTCGGGGCGATCGCGATCACCGACCACAACGAGGTCTCCGGCGCCTTCGCCGCGCGCGAGCTCGCCGACGAGTTCGGGGTCAAGGTGATCGTCGCCGAGGAGGTGAAGACCGCCGAGCAGGGCGAGGTGATCGGGCTCTTCCTCGAGCGCAAGATCGAGCGCGGGATGACGATGCGCGAGACGATCGCCGAGATCCGCCGCCAGGGCGGGCTCGTCTACGTGCCGCACCCCTTCGACCGCCTGCACTCGGTGCCCGACTACGAGCACCTGCTCGACATGGTCGAGGAGATCGACATCCTCGAGGTCTTCAACCCGAGGGTGGCGCTGACCGCGTTCAACGACGAGGCCGAGCGCTTCGCCGCCAAGTACCGGATCGTCCCCGGCGCCGGTTCCGACAGCCACGTCGCCCAGGGGCTCGGCAGCGTGATGATCCGGCTGCACGACTTCGACGGCCCGGCGGAGTTCCTCGAGGCGATGCGCGACGCCGACATCGTCCGCAAGCACAAGAACCTGGTCTACGTGCAGACGCTGAAGTGGCTGCAGACCGGGGGCGGTCGCGGCGGCAAGCGGGCCCGCGGCGGCCCGCGGCCGCGTGCCCAGGCCCGCTCAGGCAAGCGCTGATGCAGGCGCGCGAGCCGGCAGGAGGGCGAGCGAGGCCGTCAAAGAAAGCCGACGGCTCGGTGAGCGGGCCACGAGGCCCGAACGTGCCGACCACTGACGACGAGATCCAGGAGAAGTACCTCGAGCGCGCGATCCGCGAGCTCAACCAGCTGACCCATCGCCTCCAGGAGTGCTCGCACTGTCCGCGCGGCAACCTGATGCCGGTGCTCGGCTCCGGTCACCCGCAGGCCGACGTGATGCTGCTCAAGTACGCGCCGACCGCGGCCGAGGTCGAGGAGGGGGTCGCCTTCTACGGGCGCGCCGGCAACGCGCTGATGAAGAGCTTCAAGCGGCTCGGGATCGACCCGCTCGCCGTCTACGGGACCCTGTGCGTGAAGTGCCCGGTCTCCGATCCCTCGTTCGCCGCCGGCGAGTGCGTCGAGCGGTTGGTCGAGGAGATCGCGATCGTGCAGCCGCGCTGCATCGTCGTCATGGGCGAGCGCGCGCTCGAGAGCCTGAACGAGATCGAGATCCCGCTCGCGGGAGAGCTCGAGCCGCGGCTGGGCGAGATCCAGGCGCTGACCCCGTCGCTGGACGCCCTCTACGTCCCCGACATCGACGACTCGCTCGACGCCGAGGGCGCCAAGCGCGAGTTCTGGTCCGCGTTCCGGGCGCTCGGCGACTGGTACGCCGAGCTGCCGCCGTACTAGGCCCCGGGCGCGGTTGCCTCGGCGAGCGCGGTCATCGCCTCGACCTTGGCGCTCGCGAGCCCGCGGACGACGGTCACGTCGAGCGCCGTGTAGGCGGCCAGGGCCGACTGGGCCGCTCCGGCGTCGGCCGCCGCGACCCCGACCGTACCCTCGGGCTCGTCGAGGCGCTCGAAGTGGTTGCGATAGCCGTCGTGGAGGTCGCGGTAGAAGGCCTCCTCCTTCGTCAAGCGCGCGGCCGCGTCCTCGCCGACCGCCGCCCGCACGTAGCCGAACACCGGCGGCGGGTCGCGGGGGACGTCGGCGGCGCCCGCCTCGACGTTGAGCCGCGCGGAGGCGGCGAACTCGGGGGTCATCCAGTTGAAGAACGCGCCCTCGTAGGCCGAGCCGGCGAGCCGGCACATCCGCGGCCCCATCGCCGCGAGCACGAGCCGGATCCCCGGCAGAGCCTCGCGGAGCTCGGGCAGCGCCTCGGTCATCCGGGTCAGCGGCCGCTTCGAGAAGCCGGCGCCGACCCCGAGCCAGAGCCGGTCGCGATCGAGGCCGAGCCGCTCGATGTCGGCGGCGATCTCGCTCGGCGAATGGCGATCGAGCGCGATCACCGCGACCCCGAGCTCGAGCTCGGGGGCGGCCTCGGCGAACACCGCCAGGGTCTCGAGCCCGAGCGCCCCCGGATGGTCGTTGGACCAGAGCGAGTCGTAGCCGAGCTCGGCGCAGCGGGCTCGCCAGCGGCCCCGCGACCTCCTGGTCGAGCCCCGCGGCGACCCCGTACCCGCGCTGTCCACTCATCGCTCGAGCACCGCGACGCACTCGACATGCGGCGTCTGCGGGAACATGTCGACCGGCTTCACGCGCCGCAGCGTATAGCCGGCCTCGACGATCTGAGCCGCGTTCGGCGCCAGCGTGGTCGGGTTGCAGGAGACGTAGACGATCCGCGGCGCTCCGGTCTCGAGCACCCGGCGGACGATCTTCGCCGAGAGGCCGGCGCGCGGCGGGTCGACGACGACGACGTCGGGCTTCCCGGCCTGCTCGAGCAGCGGCCGGATCCCGAGCCGGGCGTCGGCGGCGACGAAGCGAGCGTTCTCGATCCCGTTCGCGGCGGCGTTGTGCTCGGCGTCGGCGACCGCCTCGGCGACGCCCTCGAGCCCCCAGACCTCGCCCGCACGCTCGGCGAGCGAGAGCCCGATCGTGCCGATCCCGCAGAAGAGGTCGAAGAGGCGCTCGCGGCCGCTGAGCCCGGCGAACTCGGCCGCGATCCCGTACAGGCGCTCGGCCATCTCGGCGTTGGTCTGCAGGAAGGCGGTATGCGATACGCGGAAGCGAAGCCCGCACAGGCGCTCGGTCAGATACTCGGCGCCGAGCACGCCGGTCGGCCCGTCGGTGCTGCCGCTGGCGCCCTCGATCACCGTGTGCAGGTCGACCGGCGGTCGCGGCAGCTCGCCGACCGAGGTCACGAGGCGGGTCTGGAGCTCGCCGGTGCGGATGCCCTCGCGCACGACCAGGTTGCGCAGCAGGCCGCGCTCGGCGCGGCGGTCGTATGGCTCGAGCTGCTCGTCGCGGGACCAGTCGCGGACCGCGTTGCGAGCGGCGTTGTTGGACTCCGGGGCGAGCAGGCAGTCGTCGACGTCGACGACCTCGGCCCAGCTGCCGCGGCGGTGAAAGCCGAGCGCGAGGTCGGAGCCCGCGGCGCCGCCGAACGAGTACTCGAGCTTGTTGCGGTAACGCCACTCGGCGACCGCGGGCTCGATCGGCTCGAGCTCATAGCCCTCGAGCCGTCCGATCCTGCGCAGCGCGTCGTCGACCTGGGCCGTCTTCTCGGCGAGCTGGTGGGCGTAGGACATCCCCTGCCAGGGCGCGCCCGGGCACGGCTCGCCCCCGTGCAGGCAGCGGTCGGCGACCCGGTCGGCGCTCGGGCGCAGCAGCTCGACCGCCTTCGCCTCGCCGTAGTCGCGCTTCGAGCGCGTGATCAGGGCGCGAACGCGGTCGCCCGGCAGCGCGCCGCTGACGAAGACGACGTAGCCGTCCGCGCGGGCGACGCCGCGCCCGCCCTGGGCGAGCGAGTCGATCTCCAGCTCGAGCTCGGAGCCCTGGCGCGGGCGCGCGGCGCGGGTCTTCTCCGGGGCGCTGGCCACGCCCCTATCGTTGCAGCCGTCCGGTTAGCGGGAGAGGCGCGTCTCGATCTCGTCCAGGATCCCCTTGCGGGCCTTGCCGCGCTTCTCCTGGGTGCGGACCTTGCGCAGCTCGGCCTTGTTGAGGTCCTTGAGCCGCGACTTGACCTGGCCCGCGGTGAGCTGCTCGTAGCCGGTGATCGGCGGCCCGGGGCCGCCGGCGCGGCGGCGCAGCTTGTCGGCCTCGGCGAGCGGACGCTCGGCGGCGTCGCGGACCCCGCGGCCGACTCGGCCCGCGGTCCGGGTCGCCTGGCGACGCGCGGTACCGGTGCGCGTGTCGACCTCCTTCCGGGCCTGCTCGAGCAGCCGCTCGAGGTCGCGGATCAGGTCGTCGGTCGCCTTGCGACCGCGGTCGACGAGGTTCGAGACGAGCTCGTTCGCATCGCCGCGGGTCATCCGCCCGCGCTTGACCGCGTCGTCGACGACCTCCTGCAGGCGCTCGCGCGACACGGTGACGTTCGACTCGAGCGTGTTGCGGCTGCGCTCGAGCGCATCGCGGAATGCCTGCACGCTCTTGTCCGATCGCCCGGCGGCCGGGGCGCGGCGCGAGCTCGTGGTCTTGCGTCGGCCCGTGCTCGCGGCCCGCTTGCGGGTGCCGGTGCTGCGTCCGCCGGACCTGCTGCTCGCGGCGCGAGAGCTCGCCGGCTTCTTCGTCGAGCGAGCCTTCTTGGTCGAGGCCTTGGCCTTGGCCTTGGTGCGCTTGGACTTCGAGCCTCCGGACCTGGAGCCTCCGGACGTGGTCGCCATCTCTTCCTCCTTGAAAGCGTGTTCAGTTGACGGGGGCCCGACTATCTCACCCCTGGGGTCGTCGCGTTGCGGTTCGGCCGCTCGCGGCCGCGAACATTCAGCGCCAGGCCGCTGCGACCGGAGCGTGGTCGGAGAGTCGGATCGCGAGCCCGCCCTCGATCACCTCGCGCCGCTCGGGCGCCCAGGCCGCCGCGGGCTCGGCGATCTCGAGCCCGCGCGCGAGCAGGTGGTCGAGGCTCCCCGGAGCGGTCGGCGCCGCGAGCCCGAACCGCGACGCGAGCCGGTCGTAGACGTCGGTCTCGTGCGGGCGCAGGTTCAGGTCGCCGCCGAAGACGAGCGGATCGCCGCCCGACCAGGAGACCGCCGCCGCGGCCCCCCGCACGACCTCGGTCTCGGCGCGGGCGCGCAGCCGCGCCCCGGCGCTCGCGTGCAGGTTCGCGACTCGCAGCGTGCCGCCGCCGGCGAGCCGCGCGCCGGTGAACGCCATCGTCCGGCGCTCGGGCCGGCCCGGCGGGCAGAGCTCGAGCTCGCGGCGCTCGGTGATCTCGCCCCGGACCAGGGTCAGGTTCGAGCCGCCCTCGTTCGAGGCGATCAGGTCGGGGTTGAGACGGGCCGCGAGGGTGCGCAGGCCGGCGAGCGAGTTGCGCGAGGTGAGCGAGCGGTGGGCGCCCGCGCGGCAGGCTCGTGCGAGCGGCTCGGCCCAGCGCGGCGGGCACTCCTGCAGCAGGGCGACGTCCCACTCGGCGCCCGCGATCACCCCGCAGAACTCGGCCAGCAGGTCGCGGTTCACCTGGCGATGGGTCGCGTTTCGCTCCTTGATTCGCAGCAGCCGCGAGCGCACGGTAATCAGCGCCGGGTCGGGCGGCAGGTCGCGGCCGTGAAAGAGGTTCCAGCTCAGGGCGCGGATCACGGAGCGAAGTATCGCGGCGTACAATGCCGCGCTTGACGCGGCCGCCCCGACACCTGCTCACCGGCGAGGAGCTCTCCGCCGCCGAGCTCGGGGCGCTGCTGGATCGCGCCGCGGAGCTCAAGGCCGGGAGGCTGGACCGCGTCGGCGGCGAGGCGCTTGCCGGGCGCACGGTGGCGCTCTACTTCGAGCGCCCGTCGACTCGGACCAGGGTCTCGTTCCAGGTCGGGGTCGCGGAGCTCGGCGGCAACCCGCTCGCGCTGCGCGCCGACGAGCTCCAGCTCGGCCGCGGCGAATCGATCGGTGACACCGCCCGGGTCCTGTCGCGCTACCTGCACGCGATCGTGATCCGCTCCGCCGCCCACGAGACCGTGGCCGAGCTCGCCGAGTCGGCCCAGGTGCCGGTCGTCAACGCGCTCACCCCGCTTCATCACCCCTGTCAGGCGCTGGCCGACCTGCAGACGCTGCGCGAGCGCTTCGGTGCCCTCGATGGCGTCTCGGTCGCCTACGTCGGCGACGGCAACAACGTCGCCCGCTCGCTCGCGATCCTCGGCCGCGCGGCCGGGGTCGAGGTCCGCGTCGCGACCCCGCCGGGCTACGAGCTCGAGCCCGGGCTCGCGGCTCTCGACACCCACGACCCGCGCGAGGCGGCGCGCGGCGCCGACGCGCTCTACACCGACGTCTGGGTCAGCATGGGCGACGAGCCCGAGGCGGAGCGCCGCCGCGCCGAGCTGGCGCCGTACGCGATCGACGGCGAGCTGCTCGGGCTCGGCTCCGAGCGCGCCGTCGCGCTGCACTGCCTGCCCGCACATCCCGGTGAGGAGATCTCCGCGGAGGTGCTCTACGGCGAGCGCTCGGCGGTCTGGGACCAGGCCGAGAACCGCCTCCACGCCCAGAAGGCGCTGCTCGAGCTGCTCGTAGACTGACCGGGCCCGGCCCCGTGGTGTAACGGTCAGCACGTCAGGTTTTCAACCTGGTAGCGCGGGTTCGACTCCCGCCGGGGCTACTCGCACCGCCGCCCGACCGCCGACCGTGGAGTTACTCCGCTGCCGGAGCAGTTACTCCACGCTCGCCGGGCGGCGATCGCGGTCGCCTAACCTCTTGCGCCCATGCAGCCCGAAATCGAGCTCGGCCCGCTCACCCTGCAGACGTTCGGGATCATGTTCGCGCTCGGGTTCATCGCCGCGGGCGCGCTCGTCGCCCGGCGGCTGAAGGAGCTCGGCAAGCCGCCCGACTGGGCCTACGAGCTCGTCTTCGCGGCGCTGATCGGCGGGCTCGTCGGCGCCCGGGTCGATTTCCTGCTTCAGAACTACGACTCGGTCTCCGACGACCTGCTCGGCAACCTCTTCTCCGGCGCCGGGCTGGTCTGGTTCGGCGGCGCGGTCGGCGGCGCGATCGGCGTCGTCCTCTGGGCCCGCTTCCGCGGGATGCTGAACCTGACCCTGCTCGACATCTGCGCGCCCGCGCTCGCGATCGGCTACGCGGTCGGGCGCATCGGCTGCCAGCTCTCGGGCGACGGCGACTACGGCATCCCCTGGGATGGACCCTGGGCGATGGGCTACCCCGACGGCACAGAGCCGACCCCACCGGGGGTCGAGGTGCACCCGACCCCGATCTACGAGACGCTGGCGATGGGGCTGGTCGCGTTCGTGCTCTGGCGGCTTCGCTTCCGCTTCCGCCCCGGGCTCCTCTTCGCCCTCTACCTCGTCCTCGCCGGGACCGAGCGGCTGCTGGTCGAGTTCGTGCGCCGAAACGAGGAGGTCGCGCTCGGACTCACCCAGGCCCAGCTGCTCAGCGTCGCGATGATCCTCGCCGGAGGGATCTGGCTCGCGGTCAAGGCCAGGCGGGGAGAGCTTCGCGCCCCACCCGCCGCCGGCGCCCCGGCCACGAGCTAGACCGAGCGCAGCATGCCGCCGTCGATCGGGATCGAGGTCCCGGTGATGTATGCGGCGCGCTCGGAGGCGAGGAAGGCGACCAGGTCGCCGTACTCCTGCGGCGTCCCCAGGCGTCCCGCGGGCACGTCGTCGGCGGCGTGGGCAAGCATCTGCTCGCGCCCACCCCAGTTGGCGGCGAGCCGGTCGGTGGCGAAGCGCCCGGTCGCGACGTCGTTGACCGTGACCCCGTCGGCCGCGACCTCACGCGCGAGCGTCTTGAAGAATCCGATCAGTCCCGGCCGGTGTGAGTTCGAGAGCGTGAGCCCCGGGATCGGCTCCGCGGTCGAGCTCGAGCCGACGTTGACGATCCGGCCCCAGCCGCGCTCGCGCATCCCGGGCAGCACCGCCTCGATCAGGACCCTCGGCGCGAGCAGCAGCGATTCATACGCAGCGCGCCACTGGTCGAGATCGGCGTCGAGCGCCTGCCCGGGCGGCGGTCCGCCGGTGTTGGTGATCAGGATCTCGACCGGGCCCAGGGCCGCCTCGACCTCCCCCGGCAGCGCCGCGATCCGCTCGAGGTCCGCGGTGTCGGCGGCGAAGACCCTGGTCTCGCCCTCGATCGCCTCCGCGGCCTCGGCGAGGCGCTCGGCCGAGCGGCTCGCAAGCGCGACCCGAGCGCCCTCGCGCGCGAGCGCCGTCGCGATTCCGTTGCCGATCCCGCGGCTGGCGCCGAGCACCAGCGCGACCCGTCCCTCGATCCCGAGCTCCATGCAACGTGACGCTATCGGGCGGCGGCGGGCGAGGGGATAGGCTGGCGCCGATGGCCGAGGGGGACCTGTACGAGCGGATCATCGAGGCGGCGCGCGCCAACTACGGCACCCACCCCGGCCACCGCGCGCTGCACGCGAAGGGCAGCTGGGCGCGCGGGGTCTTCACCGCAACCCCCGACGCGGCGCGACTGAGCCGCGCCCCGCACCTGCAGGGCGAGCCGGTCGAGGCGCTGATCCGATTCTCGAACGCGAGTGGCGACCCGCTCGCCTCCGACAGCGCCCGCGACGGGCGCGGGATCGCGATCAAGCTGCGCTGGGAGGGCGGCGAGACCGACCTGCTCGTGACCACCTCGCCGACCTTCGCCACCCGCACGCCCGAGGACTTCCTCGAGCTCATGCTCCTGCGCCGCCCGGACCCGGAGACCGGCGCGCCGGACATGGAGAAGCTGGGCGCGTTCATGGCCGCGCACCCGGAGATGGTGCCGGCGGCGCAGGCGGTGCTGATGAAGGAGCCGATCGCGAGCTTCGCCGCCGCCCCGTACTTCTCGCCGCACGCGTTCGCGCTCCTCGACGCCGACGGCGGGCGCACCTGGATCCGTTACCGGCTGCTCCCCGACACCGGCGAGCGGCGGATCTCCGACGACGAGGCGGCCGAGCTCGGCCGCGATTACCTGCACGACGAGCTCGCCGAGCGGCTCGCCGCCGGACCGATCGGCTTCGAGCTCTGGCTGCAGCTCGCCGGCGGCCGACGACCCGCTCGACGACCCGACCGCGGTCTGGCCGGACGAGCGCGAGCTCGTCCGGGCGGGGCGGCTCGAGGTCTCCGAGCCGGTCGACGACCCCGAGCGCGACGGCCACATCGACGTCTTCGACCCGAACCGGCTCGTCGACGGGATCGAGCCCTCGGACGATCCGATCCTGGAGGCGCGAAAGCACGCCTACTCGGTCTCCGCGTACGCGCGCTGGAATCACTGATCCGTCCCTTCGGGGCGCGCGTAGGAAGGGCAAAGGGGAGGACCGGCCTCCTCGACCCCGACCAACCATGGGAGATCACAGATGAACACTTCCCGCAAGGAGAGCGCAGTCTCTCGGCTCGCTCGCGACCCGGTGTCGCGGCGTCGCTTCCTCGCGCTCACCGGCGGCACCACCGCCGCGGGCGCGCTGTTGGCGGCGTGTGGAGATGACGACGAGGAGACCGCGTCGAGCACGACCTCGACCACCGACGAGGAGATGACCTCGCAGTTCGGTGAGGGCGACCTCGGAATCGTCAATTACGCGCTCACGCTCGAGTTCCTCGAGGCGGCCTTCTACGCCGACGTGGCGAAGAGCGGCCTGTTCAAGGGCGACGACCAGGCGCTGATCGAGTCGATCGGCGCGGCCGAGCAGGAGCACGTCGACGCGCTCACGGCGACCGCGAAGCAGCTCGGTGGCAAGCCCGCGGCCGAGCCGAAGGCCGAGTTCCCGCTCGACGACGCGAAGTCGGTGCTCGAGCTCGCGGCGACGGTCGAGAACCTCGGCGCCGCCGCATACCTCGGCGCCGCGGGGATGATCGAGGATCCGGAGATCCTCGCCGCCGCGCTCTCGATCCACTCGGTCGAGGGTCGCCACGCGGCCGTGCTCAACACCCTGGTCGGCATGCCGCCGACCCCCGACGGGGCGTTTGCGCAGCCCGCCGACATGCAGACCGTGCTGGACGAGGTCCAGCCCTTCATCGCCTGACGGCGGCCGAAGCAGAAAGGTGAGAACAATGCAGAATCGAGTCCAAGCGGCACCGGAGCTCGCGGCGATCGAGGTCGAGAGCCTCAACCGCAGCCAGCTGCTGGTCCGTGGGGCCCTGGCGGCGGGAGCGCTCTACAGCGCCACGGCCGTTGGCCCGTTCATCCGCAAGGCGTTCGCGCAGAGCTCGATGGGTGACATCGACATCCTCAACTTCGCGCTCACGCTCGAGTACCTCGAGGCGGCCTTCTATCAGGAGGCGTCCGCGGTCAAGGGCCTGAGCAGCGAGGTGTCCGAGTACGTGAAGACGTTCGGCGCCGAGGAGCAGGAGCACGTCGACGCGCTCACCGCGACGATCACCGATCTCGGCGGCGAGCCGGTGAAGGCGCCGAAGGTCGACTTCGGCGACGCGTTCTCGAGCCCGGAGAAGTTCACCGAGCTCGCGATCACGTTCGAGGACACCGGGGTCAGCGCCTACAACGGCGCCGCGCCGATGCTCGAGTCGACGGAGCTGCTCGCGACAGCGGGCGGCATCGTCCAGGTCGAGGCGCGCCACGCGGCGGCGATCAGGTTCGCTGCCGGCGAGGACCCGAGCCCGGAGGCATTCGACCCGACGCTGACCGAGGACGAGGTGCTGAAGGCCGTCCAGCCGTTCATCGCCTCGTAGAGACGGACCCGAGATCGCGGCAAGGATGCGAGCGATGCGACCACTCGGGAGGCGAGATGGCGGCGGTGGCTCCGGTCGACGGAGCGCCGCCGCCGTGCTCGCCGCCTGCGCCCTGATCGCTGCGGGCGCGAGCGGATGCGGCGACGACGAGGAGGAGCCGGCGACCAGCACCACCGCCGCCGAGACCGCGGCGACTGACGCGGTCGAGATCGCCGACTTCAAGTACGACCCGGAGACGGCCGCCGTCGACGCCGGGACGAAGCTGACCTGGACCAACGGCGATCAGGCGGCGCACACCGCGACCGCCGACGACGGCTCGTTCGACACCGGGACGCTCAACCTCGACGACGAGGGCGCCGTGACCCTCGACGAGCCGGGGACGTACTCCTACTACTGCCGCTTCCACCCGTTCATGAAGGCGACGGTCGAGGTCCGCTGAGGCGCCGACCGGGCGCGCTCGGCGGGCGCTAGGACGAGCGGATCAGTCGCCGCGCTTGACCTGCGAGCCGCCGACGATCGCGTCCGAGCCGTCGGCGAAGCGGACCCACGCCTTGTTGCCGCCGTCGTAGTCGGGCGCCCAGAGCACCAGCGTCGCCTGCTCGCGCTCGTCGGCGTCGGCGGGGCCGACCGTGCACGGCTCCGAGCCCTCCTCGTCGAGGCCGCGCCAGATGCGCACGAACGGGTTGCGGTCGAACTCCTCGGCGATCGTCGAGGGCTCGCGGTGGCCGGGATGGATCCTCGTCTCCGGCGGCAGCTTCATCAGCTTCTCCATGACCGAGGACTTGAGGTCCTCGAACCCGGTCGCGCCGGGCGCCCTGGTGCCGCCCACGGTGCCCTTGAAGAGCACGTCGGCGGTCAGGCAGTCGCTGCCGTCGACGACGAGCGCGAGGTGATCGGCGCAGTGGCCCGGCGTGTGCAGGGGCTCGATCCGCAGCGAACCCGACTCGATCACGTCGCCCTCGGCGATCGTCTCGTCGACCTTGTCGTCGATCAGCTCGTCGGCGAGCTCGTGGGCGAGGATCGGGACGCCGAAGCGGTCCGCGAGCTTGCGCGCGCCGACCACGTGGTCGTAGTGGTGGTGGGTGAGCAGCAGGTGCGTGATCTCGGTGCCCTCGCGCTCGGCGCGCTCGCAGAGCGGGTCGGTGACCGTGTTCGAGTCGACGAGCACCCCCTTGCCGCCGGGCTCGTCGACGATCAGGTACGCGTTCGAGAGCCACTCGGCCTGTTCGACTCGCTGCAGGATCATCTCTCGCCTCTCTCCTCTCGCCCGTCGGGCTAGTTGAACTCGATCACGCTGCGGATCCCGTCCTGGGCCTCCATCAGCTCGAAGCCGCGGTTGACGTCGTCGAGGCCGATCCGGTGCGAGACGAACGGCGCCACGTCGATCTCGCCCGCCAGGTAGCGGTCGACCAGCTTCGGCACCCCGTCGCGGCCCTTGACCCCGCCGAACGAGGAGCCCGCGACCCGCCGCCCGGTGATCAGGAAGCGCGGGACGACGTCCAGGGTCTCGCCCTTGCCGGCGACGCCGGCGACCGTGCACAGGCCCCAGCCCATGCGCGCCGCCTCGACCGCCTGGCGCATGACGGCGACGTTGCCGGTCGCCTCGAAGGTGTAGTCGGCGCCGAAGCCGTCGGTCGACTCGACGATCTGCTCGACCGTGTCGGGCCCGCCGATCATCGTCTCGGTCGCCCCCTGTCCGCGCGCGAGCTCGAGCCGATCCTCCGAGAGGTCGACGCAGACGATCCGCTCGGCGCCCTGGAGGCGACAGCCGGCGACCGCGCCGAGGCCGACCATGCCGGCGCCGAAGATGACGCAGGTCGAGCCCGCCGCCACCTTGGCGGTGTTCATCGCCGCGCCGAGCCCGGTCGAGAGGCCGCAGGCGAACAGGCAGGCATGGTCGAGCGGCGCCTCGGGATCGACCTTCGCCAGCGCGATCTCGGGCATCACGGTGTACTCGGCGAAGGTCGAGGTGCCCATGAAGTGGCGCAGCTCCTCGCCGTCGCGACCGAGGCGGGTGGTCCCGTCGGGTAGGTAGCCCTTGCCCTGCTGCTCGCGGATCGCGAGGCAGAGGTTGGTGCGCTCGTCGACGCAGTGCACGCACTCGCCGCACTGGGGCGAGAACAGGGTGACGACGTGATCGCCGACCGCGAGCGACTCGACCCCCGGCCCGACCGCCTCGACCACGCCCGCGCCCTCGTGGCCGAGCACCGCCGGCGAGTAGCCGGACGGGTCGGCGCCCGAGGCCGTGTAGAGGTCGGTGTGGCAGACGCCGCAGGCGACCAGCCGCACCAGCGCCTCGCCCTCCTTCGGCTCGGCGAGCTCGACCTCCTGAACCACCAGCGGCTCTCCGAACTCCTCCAGCACCGCGGCGCGCATCTTCATCCGAACCTCCCCCTTCGCTCTTGGCGGGATCGTATGTCCTTCCCGGCATACGCCGAGGTTTGGACATAAGAGGCCGAGTCGCTCCTGATTTGGCCCAAAGTCTTGACAAACTCGCTCAGGTGTGAAACGAATCCGGGCGCTGTGAGGAGGAGGAGTGGCTCACTCGCGTCGTTACGGGAGGGCAATCGCAAGCGCGTCATCGACGCGCTGCGCGAGCGCGGGGTCGCCAGCCGGGCCGAGGTCGCCCGGATGACCGGCCTCTCGCGCTCGACCGTGTCGACGATCGTCGGCGACCTGATCGAGAGCGGGCTCGCGGGCGAGCGCGAGGGCCAGTCCGACGGCGAGTCGCAGGCGGGGCGCCCGCCGGTGATGGTCTCGCTGAACCCGTCGGCGGGGTATGCGGTCGGGATCGACTTCGGCCATCGTCATCTGCGGGTGGCGGTCGCCGACCTCGCTCACCGGGTGCTCGCCGAGACCTGGCGCGAGCTCAACGTCGACCACTCCGCCGAGCACGGCCTCGACACCGCGGCGGAGTTCGTCGAGCAGGTGCTCGACGAGGCCGAGGTGGACCACGATCGGGTGATCGGGGTCGGGATGGGCCTGCCGGCGCCGATCGATCGTCCACCGGCGCCGTCCAGGCGGCCTCGATCCTTCCCGGCTGGGTCGGCCTCGACGCCGCGGCCGAGGCCGAGCGACGGTTCGGGCTCGCGGTTCAGGTCGAGAACGACGCCAACCTGGGGGCGCTTGCGGAGCTCGTCTCGGGCGCGGCCAAGGGCCGTTCGGAGGTCGCGTACATCAAGGTCGCGTCGGGGATCGGCGCCGGGCTGATCGCTCGCGGGCGCATCCAGCACGGCGTCGGCGGGACCGCGGGCGAGATCGGCCACACCGTGATCGCCGAGGGCGGCCCCGTCTGTCGATGCGGCAACCGAGGCTGCCTCGAGACGCTCGCCTCGCTGCGTTCGATCGCCGAGCTGCTCAGCGCCAGCCGCGGCGAGGAGATCACCGGCCGCCGGCTGCTCGAGCTGAGCGCCGCGGGCGACGCCGCCGCCCAGCGCTTGATCGGCGACGCCGGGCGAGCGATCGGCGTCGCCGTCGCCAACCTCTGCAACCTGCTCAACCCCGAGTGCGTGATCGTCGGCGGTGATCTCAGCGGCGCTGGCGACATCCTGCTCGAGCCCCTGCGCGAGACCGTGCGCCGCAACGCGATCCCGAGCGCCGTCGACGATCTCGAGATCGTCGCCGGGGTGCTCGGCGAGCGCGCCGAGCTGCTCGGCGCCCTGGCGCTGGTGATGCAGGAGTCGGAGCGCTTCCTCGCTCCGGAGCTCGAGGCCCAGGCGGCGTGAACTTGCAAGAGAAAACAACAGCGCGACGGATTGCGAAGCGCGAGAGCGGAAAGGACCAGTGATGCAAGGATCCAACGGAGGAGGCAGCTGATGAAGGAGAGCAAGACTCGGCACCGACTGGCCGCCGTGCTCGTCGGTGTCGTCGCTGCGTTCGGGATCGCCGCCTGCGGCGATGACGACGACAGCGGCGACAGCGGGGACTCGGGTGGCGGCAGCGGCACGATCGGATTCCTGCTGCCGGAGACCCAGACGGCCCGCTACGAAACTCAGGACAAGCCGCTGTTCGAGGCGAAGGTCGAGGAGCTCTGCCCCGACTGCGAGATCTTCTACCAGAACGCCGACCAGGATCCGGCGAAGCAGCAGCAGCAGGTCGAGGCCGCGGTGACCGAGGGCGTCGACGTGCTCGTGCTCGACCCGGTCGACTCGACCGCGGCGTCCGGCCTGGTCACCCGGGCGAAGCAGTCCGACATTCCGGTCGTCAGCTATGACCGGCTGATCCTCGACGCGGATCTCGACTATTACGCCGAGTTCAACAGCTCCGAGGTCGGCACGCAACAGGGCGAGGCGCTGGCCGAGAAGCTCGCCGAGGACGGCAATCCGAAGGGCCCGATCGTCCAGATCAACGGCGACCCCAAGGACAACAACGCGAAGCTCTTCAAGGAGGGCGCGGCCGCCGTCTTCGAGGAGAAGGGCATCGAGGTGGCCGAGGAGTACGACACGGCGGATTGGCTGCCCGAGAACGCTCAGCGTGAGATGGAGCAGGCGATCACCGCGGTCGGCAAGGACGGTTTCCACGGAGTCCTCGCGGCGAACGATGGCACCGCGGGCGGCGCGATCGCGGCGCTCAAGGGCGCGGGCATCGATCCGAAGACGATCCCGGTCACCGGCCAGGACGCAGAGCTGGCGGGGATCCAGCGGATCATCGCCGGTGAGCAGTACATGACCGTCTACAAGCCGATCAAGCCGCTGGCCGATTCGGCCGCCGAGATCGCCGTCGCGCTCGCGAACGGCGAGGAGGTGCCCGAGGGCGTCATCAACGGCGAAGAGGACAACGGCATGGAGCAGGTGCCGTCGGCGATCACCGAGACGATCCCGGTGTTCGTGGACAACATCCAGGACACGATCATCGCCGACGACTATTGGTCGGTCGACGAGATCTGCACGCAGCAGTACGCGCAGGCGTGCAAGGACGCCGGCATCCAGTAGGACGCCCGCGATATAGCCTGACGCGCGAGGAGAGGCGGAGATGACCCAGAGCAAGAGCACTCCGGCCCCCGAGGGCCGATCTCTCTCGGAACCTCTCCTCGCGCTGAAGGGCTTCAGCAAGAGCTTCGGGGCTGTCGAGGCGATTAAGGACGTGGACCTCGAGCTCCACACCGGTGAGGTGGTCGGACTGGTCGGCGACAACGGCGCCGGGAAGTCCACCCTGATCAAGGCGATCGCCGGCGCGCAGCCGCCCGATGCCGGCGAGGCGCGGTTCGACGGCAGGCCCGTGGACCTCCACACGCCGCAGGCTGCAACCGCGCTCGGGATCGCGACCATCTACCAGGACCTCGCCCTGTGCGACAACCTCGACGTCGTCGCGAACCTGTTCCTGGGTCAGGAGGTCGCGAACACCGTTCCGGGCGTACCTGTCCTCGACGAGACCGCGATGGAGCAGAAGTCCGTCGAGCTGCTCGACTCGCTGGGCGTGACGACCCTGCGCAGCGTGCGCTCCGAGGTCGCATCGCTCTCGGGAGGCCAGCGCCAGGCGGTCGCGATCGCGCGCTCGTTGCTGGGCGACCCGAAGGTCGTGCTCCTCGATGAGCCCACGGCGGCGCTCGGCATCGTGCAGACCGCGCAGATCCTGAAGTTGATCGATCGTCTGCGTGAGCGCGGCCTCGGCGTGGTCGTGATCAGCCACAACCTCGCCAACGTGTTCGAGGTCGCGGACCGGATCGCCGTCCTGCGCCTCGGTCGGATGGTCGCGAGCCTCGACACTCGCGATGTGAGCCAGGAGGAGGTCGTAGGGGCGATCACCGGGGCCGAGTTCGGTGAGCAGGGACGGCCCACGGAGGAGACCCCGCTATGACGACCGCGACCGCGCCTGCGGAAGAGAAGCAGGGATTCTCGATCGGTCGCGGACTGCGGCGACTCGCCCAGCCCGACTTCGGCACGGTCCGAGTGCTGATCGCGATCGCGGTCATCTGGACGATCTTCCAGCTCTCGAACGATCGCTTCCTGAGCGCGGTCAACCTCTCCAACCTGACGCTTCAGATCGCCGCTGTGGCGACGATCTCGATCGGGGTGGTGCTGGTGCTGCTGCTCGGCGAGATCGACCTCTCGGTCGGCGCGGTGAGCGGCCTCGCCGCCGCGGTGATGGCGGTGCTCAGCGTCAAGCAGGGCATGGCGCCGGGGCTCGCGATCGTCGCCGGCCTGCTCGTGGGCACCATGATCGGCCTCTTCAACGGGTTCTTCGTCACCTTCTTCGGCGTCCCGTCGTTCGTCGTCACCCTCGCCGGGCTGCTCGGCTGGCAGGGGGTGCAGCTGCTCGTGCTCGGTGACACGGGCTCGATCAACCTCCCCCCGAGCGTGATCACCGACCTCACCGGGACCTTCTTCGACTCGGCGATCGGGTGGACCCTCGCGATCGCCGCGATCGCCGCTTACGCCGGGAGCCTGATCCTCGCCCGACAGCGCCGGTTGAAAGCGGGGCTGGAGGCGCCGGCCGTCCGCGCCACGGCGCTCCGGATCGTTCTCGTCGCGGCCGCGATCGTCGCCGCCGTGTTGATCCTGAACGCCGATCGCGGCGTGCCACTGGCAGCGCTGATCGTCGTCGGTCTGTGCGCGATCTTCGCCTTCATCACCGAGCGAACCCGTTACGGACGCCACATCTTCGCGGTCGGCGGGAACGAGGAGGCCGCGCGCCGAGCCGGGATCCAGATCAACCGGGTCAAGGTGAGCGTCTTCGCGCTCGCGTCGACGCTCGCCGCCGCAGGCGGCATCCTCGCCGCCTCGCGGCTGCTCGCGGTCAACCAGCAGTCGGGCAGCGGCGACGTGCTCCTGCTTGCGATCGCGGGGCCGGTAATCGCAGGCACGAGTCTGTTCGGCGGCCGCGGCTCGGTCTGGTCGGCCCTGCTCGGCGCGATCGTCATCGGCTCGATCGCGAACGGCATGGACCTGCTCGGGCTCGAGTCGGACATCAAGTTCATGATCACCGGGGCGGTCCTGCTCGCAGCGGTGACGATCGACGCGCTCGCGCGGCGTAGCCGCGAGTCGGGCTGATCGCCGCGCTCGAGATGCTCGAACGCGCCCGCCGCGACGCGGCGCGGGCCTAGACTTTCCGCGGGCGGTTAGCTCAGTTGGGAGAGCACTTCCCTTACAAGGAAGGGGTCGCCGGTTCGAGCCCGGCACCGCCCATCGAGGCGCCGGCGCGCTGTTAGGCCGGCGCGGCCACGGGTAGGCTGGGTGGTAGGTGAGCAAGGTCCTCTTCATCCCGTTCAGCATCGCCGCCGGCTTCCTCGCCGGCCTGCTCGGGACCAAGGTCTTCGAGGCAATCTGGGGGCTCGTCGACGACGAGGAGCCGCCCGACGCCCAGCACCGCGAGGTGAGCTGGCCGAAGCTGATCCTCGCGCTCGCGCTCCAGGGCGCGATCTTCCGCGCCGCCCGCGGGATCGCCGATCACGGCTTCCGGCGCAGCTTCTACGCCGCCACCGGCCAGTGGCCGGGCGAGGAAGAGCCGGAGCCGACGGTCTAGCTCGCGGCGGCGACCTCGGCGCCCTCCGGCTCGCCGGCGCTCGCCTCGAGCAGGAGCTCGGCGACCCGCCCGGGGTCGTCCCAGGTCGGGGTGTGACCGCAGCCCTCGAGCACGACGTAGCGCGCACCCGGCGGCATCCGCTCGCGCCGCGGCGGCGCCACCAACCGGTCCTCGGTGCCCCAGGCGATCGTCGTCGGCACGCGCACCAGCTCCGGATGCTCGAATACGTGCGCGCGCATCTGCTCGTTCGCCTCGTCGTAGCCGCTCGAGTCGAGCCAGCCGCGAACCAGGGCGGTCGCCTGCACGCGGGTGAGCCGCTCGGGGTGGGCGACCGTCGTCCGCAGGAGCCGCTCGCGAACGCCGGCAAAGCGCATCAGCGGCCCCAGCAGTGGCCGCAGCCGGAGCCCGAGCGCGCGCGTGTTCACGCTCCGCGGCCCGAGCGGGCGACGCCAGAGCCCGGCGGGCGAGATCGCGCAGACGCTCGCCGCCGCCCCCGCCTTCGCGATCTCGAGCGCCGCCCAGGCGCCGAGCGAGTTGGCGCCGAGGTGGGGGCGCGAGAGCCCGAGCAAGCCTGCAAGCGCGCTCACCTCGACCCCGAGGTTGGCCGCGGTCGCGGGCCGATCGCGCAGCGGCGGCGAGTCGCCGAATCCGGGCAGGTCGACGGTGATCACGTCGCGCTCGGAGGCGAGCCGGTCGAGCACCGGATCCCAGATCCGCCGCGTGCCGCCGAGGCCGTGGATCAGGATCAGCGGCTCGCCGGAGCCAGCTCGCTCGTATGCGAGTCCCACCGCACCTCCTCCCTGCGCCAGCCGGGCTTCGCGAGCACGAGCTGCAGGTCGCGGATCCGCCGTTCGCGAAAGCCGCCCTCGGAGAAGGCGAGGTAGTAGTTCCACAGCCGCCGGAAGCGCTCGTCGTAGCCGTTGCCGCGCAGCCGCGGCCAGGCGTCGTTGAAGCGCCCGCGCCAGAGCTCGAGCGTGCGCGCGTAGTCGGCGCTGATGTCCTGCGACCACTCGGTCCGCATGCCGTGGTGCGCCGCGAGCGTCGTGATCAACCGCTGGGAGGGCAGACAGCCGCCGGGGAAGATGTGCCGGTTGGCGAAGCTTCGCGCCGCCTTCTCGGCCTCGTAGAGGTGGTCGCCGATCACGATCGCCTGCAGGAACATCGCCCCGCGGCCGCCGACCAGCTCGGCGCACTTGGCGAAGAACTCGCCGAAGTACTGCCAGCCGACCGCCTCGATCATCTCGATCGAGGCGAGCTTGTCGTAGCGGCCCTCGAGGTCGCGGTAGTCGCGGCGCAGGACCTCGACCCGGTCGCCGAGCCCGGCCTCGGCCACCCGCGCGCTCGCGAACTCGTGCTGCTCGCGCGAGATCGTCGTCGTCGTCACTCGGCAGCCGCGGGTCTGAGCGGCGTGGATCGCAAGCCCGCCCCAGCCGGTGCCGATCTCGAGCAGGTGGTCCGAGGACCCGACCTCGAGCCGCTCGCAGATCAGCTCGAGCTTCGCCAGCTGCGCCTGCTCGAGGCTCGCGCCGGGGTCGTCGAAGCGCGCCGCCGAGTACATGAGCCGCTCGTCCAAGAACGAGGCGAAGAGCTCGTTGCCGAGGTCGTAGTGCGCGGCGATGTGGCCCGCCGCCGCGGTGCGGGTGTTGCGCGGGACGAGCCCGCCGAGGCGCTGGAGCGGCCCGATCAGCGGCTGGACGCGGTTTCGCCACCGATCGAGCGGCGGCAGGCTGCGACAGGCGATCCGCGCAACCGCGACCGGGTCGTCGGTCGTCCACCAGCCCTCGACGTAGCTCTCGCCGAGGCCGGTGCTGCCGCGCAGCAGCGCCGCCCAGGCGCGCGGGTCGCGGACCTCGACCCGTGCCCGCAGGGTCGAGCCGGGCTCGCCGAAGGCGAGCTCGCGGCCGTCGTCGGAGCGCAGCTCGACCCGGCCCCCGCGAATCCCCGAGAGCACCCGCAGCGCCGCCCGGCGCGCGATCGAGCTCACGGCGAGCGTTCCGGATGGGCGAACCACGGGGCACCCTTGAGCCGCAGGCGCAGCGCCTGCCAGTAGATCCTCGCCACCACCTGGGCGGTCATCGCCGGGTAGCGAATCAACATTCGCCGCGCGGTGTCGGGAGCGAGCTCGCGGCGCTCGAGCGAGAGCGTCGCGTCGAACGCCCGCCGCCCCTCGCGGCGACTCTCGATCTGGACCTGCAGGCGGTCGCCGGGGGCGGTCGTGCGCCACTCGTAGACGTGGTCCATCCCCATCAGCGGGGAGACGTGGAAGCGCTTCTCGATCCGCGCCTTGATCACCGGCGAGCCGTCGGCGCGGATCGCGTAGGCGTGGCGCTCGCCCCAGGGGGTGTTCGAGACGTCGGCGAGCACCGCCTCGACCCGCTCGCCGTCGGGCGCGAAGCAGAAGTGGAACGAGACCGGGTTGAAGCAGTGGCCGAAGTAGCGCAGATTGGTCAGCAGCCGGATCGGTCCGGCCGGGCGCTCGCCGAGCTCGCGCTCGACCGTCTCGCGGACCGAGTCCGCGAGCGCCTGGCGCGGGTCGCCGAGGTGGTCGGTGCGCCGAAACCAGGCCGGCGCCGGGCGTCGCGCCGACCAGCCGCGCAGCGGGTCGAGCACCTGCGGGAGCTCCGCGAGGTCGAGGTATGCCATGAAGATCGGATAGCGAAACGAGTGCTCCACCGGCTCGATCCGGCGATGGTGCACCGAGCCCTCATAGAGCGCCGAGGCGCTCACGCCGCCAGCTCCAGCGCCGCCACGCGGGCGGGCTCGAAGGCATGTGCGAGCAGCCGCTCGCAGGCGCGGATCGCGCTCCAGCAGCCGTCCTCGTGAAACCCCCAGCGCCAGTAGGCGCCGCAGTAGTGGACCCGGTCGACGCCGCTGATCTGGTCCCAGCGGCGCTGGGCGGCGACCGCCTCGTGGGTGACCTGCGGGTGCGCGTAGGGGATCGTCTCGATCACCTTCTGCGGATCGATCCGCTCGCTGCGGTTCAGGGTGACGAAGTAGTCGCGCTCGGCGTCGAGGCGCTGCAGGTTGTTCATCCAGTAGGTGACCGCGGTGCGCGCCGCGGGGCCCTCGGCGAGGTGGAAGTTCCAGCTCGCCCAGGCGCGGCGCCGGCGCGGCATCAGGGTCGGGTCGGTGTGCAGGACCGCCTCGTTCGGCTGGTAGCGGATCGCGCCCAGGACCTCGGCCTCGGCCGGGGTCGGGTCGGCGAGCATCGCCAGCGCCTGGTCGGAGTGCGCGGCGACGACGACCTCGTCGAAGTCCTCGGTCTCGCAGCCGGCGGCGCTGATCGCGACCGAGTCGACCCGGCGCTCGATCGCGCGCACGGCGGAGCCGGTGCGGATCCGATCGGCGAATCGGCGCGTGAGTCGCTCGACGTAGACGCGCGAGCCGCCGGTGACCGTGCGCCAGCGGGGCCTGCCGCGCAGCTGCAGCATCCCGTGGTTCTCGAGGAACTCGGCGAGGAAGCCGAGCGGGAAGTCGGAGACGGCCTCGGCACCGGCCGACCAGACCGCCGAGACCTCCGGGGCGATCGCACGCTCGACGAACCAGCGCGAGTAGCCGGAGTCGCGCAGGAACTCGCCGACGGTGGGCGCGTCGGTGCGCCCCGCGAGCGGGCGGACGTCGCGGTTGAAGCGCAGCTGGTCGGCGATCAGGCGCCAGAACGCCGGCCGGAGCAGGTTCGAGCGCTGGGCGAAGAGCCCGCGGCGGGTGTTCGCGAACTCGAACCCACCGTCGTCGGAGGCGATCGACATCCCCATCTGCGACGGCTGCGTCGCCACCCCGAGCTCCTCGAGCAGGGCGCGGAAGTGGGGGTAGTTGCGGTCGTTGTGGACGATGAAGCCGGTGTCGACCCAGACCTTGCCGCGCGGGTCGTCGACCGCGACCGTGTTCGTATGGCCGCCGACCCTCGCGTCGGCCTCGAACACGGTCAGGTCGTGGCCTTCGCGGGCGAGCAGGTGGGCGGCGGTCAGCCCCGCGATGCCGGTGCCGACGACCGCGATCTTGCGCCGGTGATCACGCACGCCTCCTCTAACGAGGCGAGCGTGCGTTCGGATCAGCCTCCGGTCAGCCCCAGAGCAGCATCGACTGCGGGTCGTCGGGGTCGACATTGACGACTATCTCTTCCCCGATCTTCTCCCTGTAACCCTCGATCGACTGCTCGATCAGCTGCTGGGTAAAGGTCGCCGTGTAGGCCTCGCCGCCGGTCGGCTTGACCTCGACCTCGAGCTCGAACTCGGTTCCGCCCGAGAGCGGGTCGGCGTTGCCCGTCTCGCGCATCCCACGCAGCACCGCCGGGTGCTTGACGCCGTGCTGGGCGATCCGGTTCGTCTTCGCCGCGGTGTCGGCGGCGCCGCCCATGCCGCCCATGCTCGCGACCGAGTCGCCGGCGGACTTCGCCGCCTGCTGCGCCTGCTCCGCGGCGCCCTTGAACCTGTCCATGAAGCCCATCGTCACTCCTCGTCGGAAGTCGTCTGCGCCCAGACCCTATCCCGGAAGCCTTACGCTCGCGCGCTGTGTGGGCCCCGATCAAGCTCGCGGCCGCGGTGGCGTTGGCGACGATCGCTCTCGTCGCGCCGGCGCAGGCGGCCGAGGATCCCTCGGCGCAACCGCCGTTCGGGGGCGAGCGAGCCGCCGCCGCTGGTCGAGCCCGAGTCGGGCGCGACGCCGCCGCCGGGGTTCGCGATCGGCGCCGGCGAGGCGATCGAGATCGCCGCCCGCACCGAGGCCGTCGCCGAGGAGCTGGCCGCCGACTCCCCGGGCGCCGAGCCGACCCCGTTCGTGCGCGGCGATCGCTGGCAGGTGAGCTACTTCGACCAGGACGGCGCCGAGGTCGCGCAGGTGATCGTCGACGGCGCCGACGGGACGGTGGTCGAGGCGTGGCGCGACTTCCAGGTCGAGACCGACCTCGCTCGCGGCTACGAGGGCGCGGTCGCGGGCGCGGTCAACTCACCCTGGATCTGGCTCCCGCTCTGCGTCCTGTTCGTGGCGCCGTTCTTCGACCCGCGCCGGCCGCTGCGCATGGTCCACCTCGACCTGCTCGTGCTGCTCGGGCTCGGGCTCTCGCTCTATTGCTTCAACCGCGCCGAGATCACCGCCTCGGTCGCGCTCACCTACCCGGTGCTCGGCTACTTCCTCGTCCGCATGCTGGTCGCCGGGCTGTGGCCGCGCGAGCGCCCGGGCCCGCTGATCCCGTTCGCCCCGATTCGCTGGCTCGCCGTCGGCGTCGTCGTCCTGGTCGCGGCCCGGGCGGCGCTCAACGTGATCGATTCGCAGGTGATCGACATCGGCGTCGCCGGGGTCGTCGGCGCCGACCGGATCGCCGACGGCGCGCCGCTGTACGAGGGCTCGTTCTCGCCCGGGATCGACCTGCGCGGCGACGTCTACGGGCCCGCCAACTACCTCGCCTACCTGCCGTTCGAGCTCGCCTTCGGCTGGGACGGCGTCTGGGACGACGTCCCCGCGGCGCACGCGGCGGCGATCGCCTTCGACCTGCTCTGCATCGCCGGCCTCGTCGCCCTCGGCCGCCGTCTGCGGACGGGCGCCGAGGGCCGGGCGCTCGGTTGGGCGCTCGGGTTCGCCTGGGCGGCGTGCCCGTGGACGCTCTACGCGATGAACGCGAACGCCAACGACGCGCTTGTCGCGGCGCTGTCGATCGGCGCCCTGGTCGCGCTGCGCTCGCCGCCGGCGCGCGGGGCGCTGGTCGCGCTCGCGGCGGCGGCGAAGTTCGGCTCCGCGGCGCTGGCGCCGCTGTTCGCGACCGCGGACGGCGAGCGGCGTTGGCGCGACGCGATCGGGTTCTCGATTGCGTTCGCGGTCGTCGCCGTCGCGCTGACGCTGGCGTTCGTCGCCCCCGGCGCGCTCGATCAGGCCTACGACCGCACGCTCGGCTACCAGGCGGCGCGCAGCTCGCCGTTCAGCGTCTGGGGCCAGGCCCCCGGGCTCGACTCCCTCCAGCCGATCGTCCGGGTCGCGGTCGTCGCGCTCGCGGTCGGGGTTGCGCTCTATCCGCGGTTCAAGGACCCGGTCCAGATCGCGGCGCTCGCCGCCGCGGTCACGATCGCGGTCCAGCTCACCGCCTCGCACTGGTTCTACTTCTACGTCGTCTGGTTCCTGCCGTTCGCGCTCGTCGCCGGGTTCGCCGCCCAGGCGCGGGTCGAACCGGCGCGCGAGCGGGCCTGAGAACGCGAACGAGCTCCCCGGAGGGAACCCGCCCCGACCCCCTAACGAGGGCGGACGGTGGATGGATCAGTCGCGGCTCAGGCGATCCGCGTGACCAGGCGCCCGAGCTGCGGCGAGCTGACGACGACCTCGTCGCCGGCGGCGAGCCAGACGCTCGGGTCGCGGGCGCCGCCGACACCCGCGGGGGTGCCGGTGGAGACGATGTCGCCGGGCTCGAGCGTCATCAGGCGCGAGAGCTCGGCGACGAGCTGCGGGATCGAGAAGATCAGGTCGGCGGTGGTCGACTCCTGCATCCGCTCGCCGTTGAGGTCGAGCGCGATCCCGATCGCGTCGTGCGGCCCGGCTTCGTCGGGGGTGACGATCGCGGGACCGCAGGGCGCGGAGCCGTCGAAGACCTTGCCCGGCATCCATTGCGGGGTCGCGAACTGGAGGTCGCGCGCGGAGAGGTCGTTGAGCAGCGTGTACCCGGCGAGGTGGTCGATCGCCTCGGCCTCGGCGACGTCGCGGGCGCGGCGGCCGACGACGAAGGCGACCTCGGCCTCGTAGTCGACCTTCGCCGAGGACGCCGGGAGCTCGACCGTGGCGCCGTCGGGCCGCAGCGCGTTGGCGAACTTGGCGAAGAAGGTCGGGCTCGAGGGCGGATCGAGTCGCGCCTCGGCGGCGTGGGCGCCGTAGTTGAGGCCGATGCCGATGATCTTCTCCGGGTCGGGCACCGGCGCCAGCAGCTCGACCTCGGTCAGCGGGAACGAGGTCGCCCTCGGCGTGATCGAGCTCGCCGAGGCGGCCCGAGCCGAGCAGCTCGCGCAGCCCCTCACCGCCGCCGCCGAGCGCGTCCCAGGCGTCGAGGACGCCGCCCTCGCGGATCACTCCGGCGCGCGGTCCGCCCTCCGACGAGTAGCTCACCAGCCGCACGGCGGGCAGGCTACCCGGCGCTAGACTGCACCGCCGCGGGCTCTCCGGGCTCGTCGCGGATCCCGGGGGCGTAGCTCAGTTGGTTAGAGCGCCGGCCTGTCACGCCGGAGGCCGCGGGTTCGAGTCCCGTCGCTCCCGTTTTTCTGACCCTCGCCGTTGGACAGGCACCACCTCAGCCAACTGCCGCAGCCTGTGCGGCGGTTGTTGGCGCCGGATCGGGCAACCGCATCATCCGGAACGAGAGGACGAGGCCAACGAACGTCGCGAGCAGGGGAACCAACAACGCGACCTGTAGGGCCTCCGGTCTCGCTTCCTCGTTGATGCGCAGGATCTCCGCTCGAACATCCGGTGGCTGTCCGGCGAGCTGCTCCTCCAGCCTCGCGTCGCTCATCACCTCGGCGTCGTCCTCGAGGACCTGCGCGACCTGCTCCTTCTCGGCCGCCGGCAGGACGTCGCTCGCGTCGGACTTGTTGGTGAACGCGATCGAGAGAGCCGCGAGCAGGATCGCGCCGGCGAACGCCAGCCCCACGGAGAGGCCGAAGGAGGAGATCGCCGAATTGACCCCGGCGGCCTCGCCGACCCGCTCCTCCGAGATCGGGGCCAGCGTGTAGTTGTTGAGCTGGGAGACGAGCAGGCCCAGTCCGGCTCCGCAGAGCATGAGGGGGATCACGAGGTACAGGCTCGTGTCCACCCGCGGGACGATCGGGATCATGGCGAGGACGCCCAGGCCGAGCAGCGCGAAGCCCGCTCGGATGAGGCTGCTCGGGCGCCGCCTCCCCGCTCGCCTGCCCGCGAGCAGCGCGATGAAGAACATCGTCAGCGAGAGCGGCGCGAGCGAGAGGCCGGCCTGCAGGGCGTTGTATCCGAGGTCGAGCTGCAGGTAGATCGGCAGCGCGATCAGCAGGCCGCCGAGCGCGATGTTCTGCAGGACGCTCTGGGTGATCCCGAAGCTGAAGAGCTTGGAGCTCGAAGAGATCGGGGTCGAAGAGCGTGGCCTTGCCCTCGCGCTTGCGGCGACGGAGCCACCGAACGAGCGCAACCGAGCACACCGCCCCCGCAACGAGCAGCAGCGCCCACGGACTCGCCGCCCTCCTGCCACGCCAGAACCCCGAGCACCAGCAGGGACATCCCCAGGACCGAGAGCACGGACCCGACGACGTCGACGCTTCGGTCGCCGGTGTAGGGCACGTCGCGGATCAGCCCGCTGCCCAGCAGCACGCCGGCGATGATCACCGCCTCGAGCATGAAGCCGACACGCCACGAGAGCAGCGTGGTCAGGAAGCCGCCGATCAGGGGGCCGATCGCCGCGGCGATCGCGCCCGCGGCTCCGATCATCGCGTAGACCTTCGCCCGCATCTTCCCCTCGAAGTTGCCGTGGATGAGCGACTGCATCGCCGGGAGGTAGAGCGCGGCGCCGAGCCCCCCGATCACCGCCCAGAAGACGATGATGGCGGCCAGGCCCTGCGCGAACACCATCGCGAGGGCGCCCGAGGCGTAGAGGAGCAGGCCGATGACGTAGGCCCGCTTGCGGCCGAAGAGGTCGCCGATCTTGCTGCCGATCAGGATGAAGGCGGCCGAGACCAGGGCCTCGAGGGCGACCGCCGACTGGACCCCGCTCACGGTCGTGTCGAGGTCCTTGACCACCGCGGAGATCGAGACGTTCATCAGCGACGTGTCGATGACGAAGACGAACATCGCCATCGCCAGGAGGATGCCCAGCCGCGGGGTGCCCGTCTCAGACGACATCGCCCGCGAGTGTCTCGCATGGCCCGGCCCTACGAGCGGGTATGTTGCACCTGTAGTCCAGCCCGAGGAGCGCTTGATGGAGCAAGGAGACAAGGATTTCAGGATGGCGTTCGGGACGATGTTCTTGATCGTCGCCGTGGCCTTGGTACTGACGTTGATCGGGCAGCTCGCCTAGGAGGCAAAGCCCGGCGCCCCGCGGGCGCTCAGGCGCCCGCCGGTGGCGGTGCGGTCGGGTCGGCGGCGCCGTCCTCGCCGAGCGCCTCGCGGGCGATGAAGTCCTCGACCATGAGCAGGTTCGTCTCTGAGCGCTCGACCACGTCGAGCAGGCTCTGCATCAGGGCGACCTCCTCGACCTGCTCCTTGACGAACCACTGCATGAACTGCTCGGCGCGGTAGTCGCGGGTCTCGCGGGCGAGCTCGAACAGCTTGTAGATCTCCTCGCCGACGCGCTGCTCCTGCTCGAGCGCCATCCGCACCGGGGCGACGCCGTCGTCGAAGCTCGATTGCGCGGCGCCGACCTCGGGGATCGCGACCGCCTCGTCGACGTCGAGCAGGTACTGGACCATCATCATCGCGTGCTCGCGCTCCTCGGCGGCCTGGCGGTAAAAGAACGCCGCCAGCCGCGGCAGCGTTGCCGCGTCGTAGAAGACGGCGGCGCCGAGGTACTGCATCGAGGCGGCGAACTCGTTCGCGATCTGCGCGTTGAGCGCGGCGGGAAAGGATCTATCAGCCATGCGCCCGACCGTACTCGGAGCCCCAGCGGAACCCGGTCTCCGAGTGCGCCGGATCGATCGGGCTCGTGGCGAGGCCCGACGGGACCGCCGGGTCGTTGTAGCCGGAGGGGGCGACGTCGTTCGAGGTGTCGGGGTGAAAGAGCGAGGCGAGGTACTGGATCTGCCCGCGGCCGGGACCGAGCTCGCCCTGGCCGCCGCCGTAGATCGCGATTCCCTCGCGCTCGCAGTGCTCGTAGACCGCGAGCAGCTCGGCGAGCGAGCCGAACCGCGAGGGCTTCGAGTTGATCGTCTTGCGGGCGCGCTCCTTGACGTCATCGAGCGAGTGCAGGGGGGCGTCCCAGGTGATCCGCTCGGCGTGCGGCTCGAGCACCTCGCGGGTCTCGTCGTTTATGTCGGGGTCCTCGAGCCAGGCGTCGGGGAACGCCTCGGCGACGGCGGCGTAGAGCTCCGGGTCGGTGTCGACGTCGACCGGGGTGCCGACGTACATGCCCTTCAGGTCGAGCACCCGCACCGGCGCCAGCTCGGCGATCTCGGCGATCAGGTCGGCGTCCCAGTCGTTCTCCGGGTCGAGCTTGAACTCGAGCTCGGGGTACTTGGCGAGCCGTTTGCGAAGCGCCTCGGTCGACGAGCCCTGGTCGTCGTCGAAGCCTCCGAGGCGGGTCGAGCAGACGAAGCGAAGCGGCGCGGGATCGCGCTCGACCGCCTCCCAGAGCGAGAGTCCGCTCTGGCGCAGCGCCAGGTCGAGCGCCGCCGACTCATAGGCCCAGCGGCGGTAGTGGCGCGAGGCCTCGTACTCGGGCGCCGCGGTGGAGAACAAATCGAGCCCGCCGACCAGGTCGCAGAACTCGCCCAGGGTGGTGGCGACACCGAGCTCGTGCACCGGTCCGGCGTCGCGGTGGGCGATGTGGTCGAGGGCGGTGTAGACGACGTCCTCGCCGACCCCCTCCTCACCACCGCCGCGCAGGTGGACCACGGTCGAGGGCCGGGTGAAGTCGCCGTACTCGCGGTCGTGGCCGGTGAGCTCGTAGCTCTCGATCGCGATCGGCAACTCGGCGAGTCGGTCGTAGGTGGCGCTCACGAGAATGGAAACTAGCGGCGCTGCGACTTGCGCACGTCCGAGGTCCGCGAGTAGGGTCCCGCCGCAAAACCGACGGGAAGGGCAGGGAAGGCGAGATGAGGCGAGGACACGTCGTTGGTTGCGGGCTGGTGGCGCTAGCGCTCACACTCGCGCCGACTGCCCACGGCGATCAGGTGGAGCGGGTCGACAACGGCGGATTCGAGCTCGGCGCGACGCCGTGGTCTTATTCGAACAGCACGCGGTGCACCTCCGGCTGCGGCTTCGATCCCGCCACCGGCGTCTACTACGGCACCCTCGGACCGGTGACGGGCGATGTGATCTTGCCCGGGACGACGCGCAAGGACCTCGGCACGATCAGCCAGCCGATCAGCCTGCCCGAGGGCCCCGCGAACCTGTCGCTGAGCGTGCGGCGGGTGGAAAATGAGCCGCCGAGCGGTCCTACGGACACCTACCTGGACGTCTACTACGACGGTGTGCTGGTGAGGACGTTCGAGAACGGTGATCTCGTCACCGGCAGCTTCCAGCAGTCCTCGACGCCGATCCCCGCGGGCTTCGCATCCAGCGGCACGCTCGCGTTCGAGACCTGGTGTTACAACAACGACGGCGCCACCCATGACTGCGCCCGGTATGACATCGATGACGTCTCGGTCGTGACCGGGTTGCCCTCGACGCCCCAACCTCCGGGCGGCGCTCCAGCACCTCCCGCGCCCGAGACCAGCGTGATCAAGCGGCCGAAGAAGCGGACGACGAAGAGGAAGGCGAGGTTCGCCTTCGGGTCCGATCAATCCGGGGCGAGCTTCGAGTGCAGGCTCGACAAGCAGGCCTTCCGGCCGTGCGTCTCTCCGAAGCGGGTGAAGGTGAGGCGCGGCAAGCACCGGTTCGCGGTCCGGGCGATCAGCCCCGCCGGGGTCGTCGATCCCACGCCCGCGACCTATTCCTGGAAGCGCAAGCGCGCTCGATGAACGCTAACGGTGCTCGGGATTGGGGAAGTCGAAGCGACAGCCCGCGTCCCAGGCGGTGCGCTGGTTGCCGTGCGCAGGGATTCCGCCCGCGTCCTTGAGCATGCGCGCGACGTGCAGCAGGTTCCAGGTCATGAAGGTGGTGTTGCGGTTGGTGAAGTCGTTCTCGGGTCCGCCCGATCCCTCGTCGAGGTACGACGGTCCGGGCCCGGCCTCACCGATCCAGCCCGCGTCGGCCTGCGGCGGGATCGTGTAGCCGAGGTGCTGGAGCGAGTACAGCGTGTTCATCGCGCAGTGCTTGACCCCGTCCTCGTTGCCGGTGATCAGGCAGCCGCCGGCGCGGCCGTAGTAGGCGTACTGGCCGGCGTCGTTGAGCAGGTGGGAGTTGCCGTAGAGCCGCTCGATCACCTTCGTGCACACCGACGACTTCTCGCCGAGCCAGATCGACATTCCGAGCACGAGGATGTCGGCGCCGATCAGGCGCTCGAAGATCGCCGGCCATTCGTCGGCCTCCCATCCGTGCTCGGTCATGTCGGGCCAGACGCCGGCCGCGATCTCGTGGTCGATCGCGCGGATGCAATCGACCTCGACCCCGTTGCGGCGCATGATCTCGATCGAGATGTCCATCAGGCCCTGGGTGTTGGAGACCTCAGGGCTGCGCTTCAGGGTGCAGTTGATGAAGTACGCGCGCAGGTCGGAGAAATCGGTCTCGTTCTCCTCGCACAGCTGCGCCTGTCGCTCGTTGAGGACCTCTCGTTCGCCCATCTGGCTTCCTCCTCGGGTGGCTTGCCAGGGAGGTCGCGCCGGGGGCCGGTTTCGTTACACGGCGCTCAGCAGCCGTTGCAGCCGACCTGCAGGACCCAGACGCCGGCCTTGCTGTGGCCGGCGAAGCGACCGCGCTTGAGCCCGAGCCCGAGATCGTCGAACGAGCCTCGAAGCAGCGTCTCGCGGTGCGGCGGCGAGCTCAGCCAAGCCTTCAGGATCATCCGCGCGGTGCCCTTCTGGCGCGCGCCCCAGGCGATGTTCTCGCCCCACTGCCAGCTGCCGTTGTCGTAGCCGAAGCGGCGCGGGTAGAGGTCCGCGGGGTTGCCGCAGGCGGTGTGGCTGAAGCCGCAGTTCATCACGTCGCCAGACTTGCGCCCGGCGGCCCGCTCGAGCCGGCGGTCGGCCTTCATCCGCCCCGACCCTGAGTTCTTGCGGGCGAAGTTGATCAGGCAGCGCATCGCCTGCTCCTGGCGCCCCTCGGGAGCGCTCGCGTTCTTCTGCCCGGCGCACTTCGCGCGCGGGGCGACGAGCTTTGCGTCGGCGCTCGAGGTCGTGATCGCGGCGAGCGCGGCGAGCGCGATCGCCAGGGTTCCGACGAGCGCGATCGTTCGCGTCAACGAGTACGTCCGTAGATACATGTCCATGCGGCCCTTTCTGCTCCTTCTCGCGCCGGCGGAGTTAGCTGACGGGCTCGCGCGGAAGAAGTCGCGCTACGGCATCGCTCCGATACCGATTCGCCCCCGGGAAGGTGCCCCCTCTTTTGGGTCCTCCGCTCCCGTGGCCATCGTGACCTCGGGATTAGGCGCCGAGCAATGTAACGGATTTACCCGACGGAGTCTTCGTGCGGTGAGGAATGCGTTAAGGAACGCAAAGAAACCCCTTTCGCTTTCGGTTCCGTCCTACTTGCTTGGCGGGTTCAGTTCCCATTCGGCCAAGAGTCCAAACACGCGTACTGCAATCGCGAGCTCGGACTCGGGCGTGTCCTCCTCGGGGGCGTGGCTGATCCCGGCGCGGGAGCGGCAGAAGACCATCGCCGCCGGCAGCACCCTGGCGACCTCGGCCGCGTCGTGGAGCGCGCCGCTCGCCAGCACCCGCCCGTGGCCGGCCGCCTCGGCGACAGCGGCGCTCGCGAGCTCGACCAGCCGCCGGTCGAAGCCGATCGGCTCGATCCGCCAAAGCGGCTCGATCGCAAGTTCGCAACCGCGCTGAGCCGCCTCGCGGGCGGCGACCTCGCGGGCGGCCGCGAGCATCCGCTCGAGCTCGCCGCGATCCGGGTGGCGCAGGTCGCAGGCAAGCCGCGCCTCGCCGGCGACGGCGGTCGGGATTCCGGGGCGGAGCTCGAGCGCGCCGGTGGTCGCGACCCCCGCGCCGCCAGCCTCGGGGATGCGCTCGATCGCGAGCGCGGTCGCCGCCGCCGCGAGCCCGGCGTCGCGGCGGTCGGCCATCGGCGTGGTCCCGGCGTGAGCCGCCTGGCCGCCGAAGACGAACCGCAGCCGCTCGACCCCGGCACAGCCGGAGACCGCCGCCGCGGCGAGGCCCTCGCGCTCCAACACCGGCCCCTGCTCGATGTGCAGCTCGAGGTAGGCGCCGAGATCGTCGCGGCGCGACCCGCACTCGCGGGCGCGCGCCAGGTCGACCCCGTTCTCGGCCAGGACGTCGACGGCCGGGCGCCCGTCAGCGTCGCGCATCCCCTCGAGCTCGGCCGGCTCGAGCGTGCCCGCGAACGCCGAGCTGCCGAAGAGGCTGCGGCCGAACCGCGTCCCCTCCTCGTCGGCCCAGTCGACCAGCGCCAGCGGGCGGGGAGGCGGCTCGCCGGTCGAGGCCCAGGTGCGCAGGACCCCGAGCGCCGCCATCACCCCGAGCGCTCCGTCGAGCCAGCCGCCGTCGGGCACCGAGTCCAGGTGCGAGCCGAGCGCGAGCGCCGGCGCCGCGGGGTCGGCGCCCTCGAGCCGCGCCCAGAGGTTGCCGGCCTCGTCGAGCTCGCCCTCGATCCCGAGCTCGTCGAGGAGCTCGGCGAGCAGCGCCCGCGCCACCCGCCACTGCTCGCCCCAGCAGACGCGCTGAGCGCCATGCTCGTCGGAGGTGCGGCGAGCGAGCTCGCGCAGGTCGGCGATCACGCGCGCCGCGTCGATCGCGGGCGCCCCGGTCACACTCAGGCGGCGAGCTCGCGCCGAAGCGCCTGCGCGAGGCAGTGGGCTCCGCCGCCCCCGGCCGTGAACATCGACAGGTCGGGATCGAGCACCTCGAGCCCGAGCGCGCGCATCCGCTCGTTCAGCCGCGCCGAGCCGGCGGTCGAGATCACCCGCTCGTCGCCGAGCGCGATCGCGTTCACCCCGAGCTTGAACGCGTCGGCGACCGAGACCTCGAGGATCTCGAAGCCCTTCGCCCGCAGCCACGAGACCAGCCCGCCGGATGCGGCCTCGACGCAGACCGCCGCGAGCTTCGGGGCGACGATCGAGACGAGCACGTCGATGTGGACGAACTGTCCCGGGATCGGCTCGATCCGAACCTCCCAGCCGTCCTCCTCGATCCAGCCGGCGAGCTGTCGCGCGGCCTCGATCTCGGTTCGCTCCTCGCCGTTGCCGATCAGCATCACCCCGGGCTCGATGATGGTCACGTCGCCGCCCTCGATGCTGCCGGCGGTGATCATGCCGCGGATCGGGATCTCGTTCTCGGTGTAGAAGCGGATCACCGGCGCGTACTCGCCGCGGCGCCACTGCTGCTTCAGCTGCATGACCACCGCCCCGGTCGGCGTCATCACGCTCGAGTCGCGCGCGAACACCTGGTAGGGGAGGGCCGGGTCGGGCTCGAGCCGGTGCACGGTCACCCCGGCCGCCTCGTAGGCGGCGACCAGCTCGCGGTGCTGAGAGCGGGCCAGCTCGGAGTCGAAGCTGGCGCCGCTCGCCAGCGTCGCCTTCGAGATCGCGCTCGTCGCCAGCCAGCGGAAGTGCTCCGGCGGCCCGAGCAGCACGTCGTGCAGCCGCCCGTACTCCGAGTCGACTCCCCAGGTCACTCGTCCACGATCCTGATCGTCTTCAGCGTCCGGTCCGAGGCGCCGCGGACGAGCCCGCCGTGGGCGACGCTGTCGGCGATGTATTCGAGAGTCGGTCGGGTGAGCCGCTCGCCGGGCAGCACGTTGGGCACACCGGGAGGGTATGCGGCGAGCGACTCGGCGGCGATCAGTCCCTCGGCCTCGGCGAAGCCGACCACCCTTTGCGGGGCGAGGAAGGCCTCGCGCGGGGAGAGCTCGGTCGCGCCCCACGGCGGGGGCTCGGCGAACGGCGGCAGCGGCTCGCGCTCGAGCTCGCCGAGGCGCTCGCTCGCGTGCTCGAGCCCCTCGACCAGGCGCTCCCCGGTGCGGGCGGCTCGCTCGCCGATCCCGAACACGGCGACGACGACGTTCTCGGAGAAGAGCTCGAGGTTGATGTCGTCGCTCTCGCGCATCAGCTGGGCGACCCGGTGGCCGGTGGCGCCGAGCCCGCGCACGTCGACGACGAGCCGCAGCGGGTCGTAGGCGTAGACGCCCGAGCGCCCGACGATGCGCTCGTCGAGGACGTCGAGCCCGCGCAGGGAGCGGATCCGCTCGCGCAGCTCGGCGAGCGAGGCGACGGTCTCGCCGAGGAGCTCGCCGCCGCGGGTTGCCGCTTGGCGGCGGGCGGCGTCGAGCGACGCGGTCAAGAGGGCGTTCGGGCTCGTCGACTCGACCAGGGTGACCGCGCGATCGAGGATCTGCTCGTCGAGGCGCTCGGCGCAGTCGCCGAGGTGCAGGATCGCCGATTGGGTGATCGAGCCGACGATCTTGTGAATCGAGGAGAGGACGGCGTCGGCACCGCACTCGAGCGCGCTCGCCGGCAGCGCCGAGGAGAACCGCAGGTGTGCGCCCCAGGCCTCGTCGACGACGAGCGCGACGCCGCGTGAGTGCGCGACCTCGGCGAGCGCGGCGACATCGGCGACGGCACCGAAGTAGGTCGGCGAGACGACCATCGCCGCGACCGCGTCCGGCGCCTGGTCGAGCGCCGCCGCGAGCGAGTCCGCGGTCAGGCAGTGGGCGACCCCGAGCTCGGGGTCGACCTCGGCGGCGGCGAAGTGCGGACGCAGTCCCGAGAGGACGAGGCCGTCGATGATCGAGGAGTGGACGTTGCGCTGCACGACGACCCGCTCGCCCCGGTGCGCGAGCGCCAGGCAGAGGGCGTGGTTGCCGCCCGAGCCGCCGTTGACGAGAAACCAGCTCCGCCTCGCGCCCCAGGCGTCGGCGGCGAGTCGCTGCGCGAGCTGAAACGGCGCCCGGGCCGGATCCGGGCCGACGTCGATGCCCTCGACCCCTGCCGGGATGTCGAGTCGCAGCACCTGCTCGCCGAAGCACGCCGCCAGCGCCGGGTCGGCGCCGGGCCCGCCCTTGTGGCCGGGGACGTGAAAGCGGCCCGGGTCGCGGTCGGCGTAGGCGACCAGAGCGTCGAGGTAGGGAGTCGAGTCCTGATCCACGGCCCGGCCAAGTTACTGCGCCCCCGCGAGCGGCCGCCCGCCACTCGTGCTGCTACCGTCTGGCCGTCCCCGTGGACGACGACCGACCTCGAAGTACCGGGCCCGCATCGCCTCGCCCTGAGCCACAGGGGAATCGCCGATGAGCAGCGTCCTGCTGCTCTTCCTCGTCTTCCTGCTCGTGCTGGTGAACGGCTTCTTCGTCGCCGCCGAGTTCGCGATCGTGCGCTCGCGCCGCTCGCGGATCGAGCAGCTCGCCAACGAGGGCGACAAGCGCGCCGCGCGCGCCCTCGACCAGATGGACCACATCGACGAGTACGTGGCCACCTCGCAGGTCGGGATCACGCTCGCCTCGATCGGCATCGGGTTCCTCGGCGAGCCGGCGATCGCGAGCCTGATCGAGCCCGTTGTCGAGGGCGTCGTCGGCGAGGCGGTCGCCTACGGGATCTCGTTCGCGTTCGCCTACTTCGTCGTGACCTTGCTGCACGTGATCCTCGGCGAGCAGGCGCCGAAGCAGCTCGGGATCGTTCGCGCCGAGCAGATGATGCTCGCGATCGCGCGCCCGTTCTCGTTCTTTCGCCGCGCCTTCCACCCGCTGATCCTGATCACCAACCCGCCCGCGCTCTGGATCGTGCGCCGCGTCTTCCGGGTCGAGCCGACCGGTGACGAGGAGGAGACCAGCCCCGAGGAGCTGCGGCTGTTGATCTCGCGGTCGGCGCGGTCGGCGCACCTCGACCCCGGCGAGGCGGTGATGCTCGGCGGCGTCTTTCACCTGCACGAGCAGGAGGCGCGCGAGGTGATGACGCCGATCCCGGCCGTGGTCACCGTGAACGCCGATGAGACGGTTGAGGACGCGCTCCGCCGCTGCGTCAGCTCAGGTCACACGCGACTCGTCGTCGTCGAGCACGACAACCTCGACAAGGTGCGCGGGATCGTCCACAACAACAGCCTCGTTCGCCTCTACATGAACGCGGGCGGCGACGCCTCGCTCGAGCCGGCGATCCGGCAGGTCCCAGTGTTTCCGGAGACGAAGCCGCTCGACGACCTGCTGGCCGAGCTTCAGCGTCAGCGCAGCTCGATCGCGGTCGTCTCGGACGAGTACGGCCGCACGGTCGGGATCGCGACCGTCGAGGACATCCTCGAGGAGGTCGTCGGCGAGATCGAGGACGAGACCGACCCGCGCTCGGTCGAGCTTCGCCGGCTCGCCGACGGCGACTGGTACGTGCGCGGCCACGTCCCGCTCGGTGACCTCGAGGACGCCGGGATCGAGCTCCCGGTCTCCTCCGACGCCTTCAACTCGATCGGCGGCTACGTGTTCTCCGAGCTCGGCCGGTTGCCGAAGCGCGGCGACAAGATCCGCGCCAACGGCTACGAGCTACGGGTCGAGTCGGTGCGCGAGAACCGGATCGTCGCCGTTCGCATCCATCCGGTCACCGCCGAACACCGGATTGCAGCCCCCGATTAAGGGGCGGGGCGTGCGGGGTGGGGCCGCTACGTGCGTGTTTCGGGTCGGGCGGGTTACGTCCGTGGGGAGGCTTAGCGTTTTCGGGGTCTGATGTGGCTCGTGCGACTTACCGACAAGCAGCGCGAGGTCCTGAGGGCGATGCTTCGCTCGGAGGAGCATCTCGGGCCGGCGCTTCGGGGTGCGCTCGAGGCGCTCGAGCTCGCGCGCTGGGACGAGCTTCCCGACGCGCAGCTGCCCTGGGGCAGCGTTGCCGACGAGGCGCGGCGCCAGGGTGTCTCCGAGGCCGAGGTCGTCTGGGACATCTGCGGGCGCCATCCCGAGCCCGCGGCTCCGCGGCGCGCGCGGGCCGGCGACGGCGACGCGCCGGCGCGGCGCGCGGCCTGAGTCAGCTCTCGTAGGTGTAGAAGCCGGCGCCGGTCTTGCGGCCGAGCTTCCCGGCCGCGACCAGCTCGTGGATCCGCTTCGGGACCTCGTCGCTCTCGCGCCCCGAGTCCGCGTGCAACGAGGCGCCGATCGCCGCGGCGACGTCGAGGCCGACGAAGTCGAGCAGCTTCAGCGGCCCCATCGGGTGCCCCGCTCCGAGCCGCATGCAGGCGTCGACGTCGCCGGGCTCCATCCCGGTCGCCTCGACCATCCGCACCGCCTCGAACAGGAGCGGGAACAGGAGCCGGTTGACGACGAAGCCGGCCTGGTCGGGGACCTCGACCGCGGTCTTGCCGAGCGCCTCGCACCAGGCGTGCGCGCGCTCGCGCAGCCCGTCGTGTGCGTCGTCGGGGATGCAGAGCTCGACCAGCTCCATCTTCGGGACCGGGTTGAACACGTGAAGGCCGAAGAAGCGTCGTCCCGTGCCGCTGCGGTCGCGCAGGTCGTCGAGCAGCAGCGAGGACGTGGTCGAGGCGAGGTCGGCCTGCGGGCAGGCAGCGGCGAGCGCGCTCAGCAGCTCCACCTTCGCCTCGGCGTCCTCGATGATCGCCTCGACCACGAGGTCGCAATCGGCGAGGTCGCCGGCGGCGGTGGTCACCCTGATCCGATCCGGCGCCGCCTCCTCGAGCTTGCGCGCCGCCGCCTGAGCCGACTCCTCCGCCCGCCATGCGGCGGCGTCGCTGCGGGCCAGCAGCGCGACCTCGCCGACCCGGCTCGCGCAGGCCGCGAGCCCGCAGGCGATCGTGCCGGAGCCGGCGATCGCCGGCCGCTCGTATGGATCGGAAGCGCCCATCGGGCGATGCTTACTATCACGCTCGCCACGCTGCGCCGCATCCCGGCCGGAGCTGTAGCGTCCGCGCCGTGGCCGAGGTCCTCTACTACGCGATCCCGTTCTTCGTCCTCCTTCTCGCGCTCGAGTACCTCGCCTTCCGCCACCTCGGCGACGAGCACGCGGAGATGGTCGGCTACGAGGGGCGCGACACCCGCACCAGCCTGACGATGGGGCTCGGCAACGTGACGATCAACTTCGTCTGGAAGTTCGCAGTCCTCGCCGCCTACATCGCCGTCTACGAGCTCACCCCGCTGCGCCTCGACCCCGGCGACTGGTGGGTGTGGGTGGCGCTGTTCTTCGCCGACGACTTCTCCTACTACTGGTTTCACCGGATCTCGCACGAGAGCCGCTTCTTCTGGGCGAGCCACGTCGTCCACCACTCGAGCCGCCACTACAACCTCTCGACCGCGCTGCGCCAGACCTGGGTCCCGATGACCTACTTCCCGTTCTGGATCTGGATGCCCGCGGTCGGGTTCGAGCCGTGGATGGTCCTGCTCGCCCAGAGCTGGTCGCTGATCTATCAGTTCTGGATCCACACCGAGCGCATCCGCAGGCTGCCGCGCCCGCTCGAGGCGGTGCTCAACACGCCCTCCCACCACCGCGTCCACCACGGCATCAACGAGCAGTACCTGGACCGCAACTACGGCGGCATCCTGATCATCTGGGACCGCCTCTTCGGCACCTACGAGCCCGAGGGCGAGCGGGTCCGCTACGGGCTCACGACCCAGCTGCGCACCTTCCGCCCGGTCCGGGTCGCGTTCCACGAGTACATCGCGATGTGGCACGACATCAAGCGCGCGCCCCGCGTGGCGCGACAAGCTCGGCGTCGCCTTCCGCGGCCCCGGGTGGACCCCCGAGGGGGTCACCGAATCGGAGGCGACGCGCGGCTGACTGACCGATCAGTCGGTCGAGTATCGTCTCCGGCGAACGACTTTTCCTTCGAGGAGGACTGAAGATGGCGAGCAACGGCGCTCAGAGGTTCGGCGGTCGCGAGGTCGTGATCGTCGAGGCGGTCCGGACCCCGGTCGGCCGCGGTCACGCGGAGAAGGGCTACTACAAGGACCTGCACGCCTCGAACCTGCTCGCGAGGACGTACTCGGAGCTGATCGACCGCACCGGGATCGACGCCGCCGAGGTCGACGACGTCGTCGCCGGCTGCGTGCAGCAGTTCGGCGAGCAGTCGATCAACATCGGCCGCAACGCCTGGCTCGAGGCCGGGCTGCCGATCGAGACCCCCGCGACCACCGTCGACCGCCAGTGCGGCTCGGCCCAGCAGGCGGTCAACTTCGCCGCCGCGCTGATCGCGTCCGGGGTCCACGACGTCGTCATCGGCGGCGGGGTCGAGCACATGGGCCACATCTCGTTCGCGGACGCGATCGAGGTCCAGAAGGAGCACGGCTTCGCCTTCTCGCCGGAGCTGCTCGAGCGCTACAACCTCGTCCCGCAGGGGATCTCCGCGGAGATGATCGCCGACAAGTGGGAGATCCCGCGCTCGGAGCTCGACGAGATCGGCGTGCGCTCGCATCAGCGAGCGGCGAAGGCGACCGAGGAGGGCCGCTTCGAGCGCGAGATCGTGCCGATGCAGGTCAACGGCGACACCTACACGACCGACCAGGGGATCCGCCCGGACTCGAACCTGGAAACGCTCTCGCAGCTGAAGCCGGCGTTCAAGGAGGACGGCAAGGTCACCGCCGGCAACTCCTCGCAGGTCTCCGACGGCGCCGCCGCGATCCTGCTGATGGCGCGCGAGAAGGCCGAGGCGCTCGGGCTCACGCCGCGGGCGCGGATCGTCGACCAGACCACGGTCGGCGTCGACCCGGTGATCATGCTCACCGGCCCGATCCCGGCGACGCGCAAGATCCTCGAACGCAACCAGATGACGATCGCCGACATCGACCTGTTCGAGGTCAACGAGGCGTTCGCCTCGGTGCTCGCCGCCTGGCGTCGCGAGCTCGAGCCGGACTTCGATCGCGTCAACGTCAACGGCGGCGCGATCGCGATCGGCCACCCGCTCGGCTCGACCGGGGCGCGGTTGATCACGACCCTGCTTCACGAGATGGAGCGCGACGACAAGCAGACGGGCCTGGTGACGATGTGCTGCGGCGGCGGGCTCGGCACGGGCACTCTGATCGAGCGGGTCTAGCGGCCGCGCTGGCCGCGCTCGCAATCGCGGGCGCCGGTTGTGGAGGCGACGACGAGGAACAGGCCGACGTATTCCCGGCCGGCGTCGCGCAGCCGCAGTCGAAGGTCGACTTCCTGCGCGAGGCGGACCGGATCTGCTTCTCCAGCGACGCGCGGATCGAGGCCGCGGCCGACGAGCTCGTCGCCGGCGGCGGCGAGCCGCCGCCGGGGGAGGTGCGTCGGCTCGCGCTCGGGATCGTCGTCCCGTCGCTCGAGGCCGAGGTGCGGGCGATCGGCGCGCTCGGCGCGCCCGCGGGCGACGAGGACGAGGTCGATCAGATCCTCGCCGCGACCGAGCGCGGGATCGCGCAGATCGAGGCCGACCCCGAGCGGCTGATCGACGGTCCGCCGTCGGGATTGGTGCAGGCGGGCCGGCTCGCTCGCGCGTACGGCTCCGAACAGTGCGGCGTACGCTGACATAGGCTCTGCGGCCAGCGATGAGCCGGCCCGACGCCCTCCAGCGCCTCCAGATCGCCGGGCTCGGCGACTCCACCGCCGACCTCGCCAAGCAGGCGCGGGACGCCGATGCCGCCGGGATCGACGGCGTCTGGGCGGTCGAGCTCTTTCGCAGCTCGCTGACCCAGGCGATGTGGCTCGCCGCCGCGACCGAGCGGATCGGGGTCGGGACGGGAATCGCTTGGGCCTTCACCCGCAGTCCGATGATCCTCGCGCTCTCGGCGCTCGACATCGACGAGGCATCCGGTGGGCGCTTCCGACTTGGGCTCGGTGCCGGGGTTAAGCGCCTGAACGAGACCTGGCACGGGACCGAGTACGGGCGCCCGGCGCCGCATCTGCGCGAGACGGTCGAGGCGGTGCGCCTGATCGTCGAGAAGTGCGACAGCGGCGAGCCGATCCGCTACCAGGGCAACTACCACGACATCGACATCAAGGGCTGGGTGCGACCGCACCCGAAGGTTCGCGAGTCGATCCCGATCTACACCGCCGCCGTCCAGGAGGGGATGGCGCGCGTCGCCGGCGACGTCGCCGACGGGGTGATCGGCCACCCGATGTGCTCGATGCGCTGGCTCGACGAGGTCGTGGTCGCCAACTTCGAGGTCGGCCTCGAGCGCTCAGGGCGCGAGCGCTCGAGCTTCGACTTCCTGCCCACCGTCTGTTGCGCGATCGACGACGACGAGGCGGCGGCGATCGACGCCGCTCGGCGCACCGTGGCCTTCTACTCGACCGTCCGCACCTACGCACCGCTGTGGGAGATGCACGGCTTCGGCGACGCGGCGGTGGCGGTGGGCGAGGCCTTTCGCTCCGGCGACTTCGCCGGGATGGCGGCGCACGTGCCCGACGAGATGGTCGACACCTACGCCGCCGCCGGCCCGCTCGACAAGGTCCGCGAGCGAGTCGAGGCGGTCGGCGAGCGCGCCGACGGGATCTGGCTCATGCCGCCCACGTACTTCCTCGCTCCAGAGCAGATCGGGGAGTACCAGCGGCGGATCGTCGAGGCCTTCGCGCCCGGCGCGTAACGAACCGCGCTCGGCGCCGACTGATGCGGCGTGGGGGATCTCGTTCGAGAACCGCGATCGGCCAGGACCTCGGCCTGCTCGACGCGGCGACCTCGGCCGGCTTCATCGCCGCCGGGCTGCTCACCGTGCTCGCCTTCCCGCTGATCGCCCTCGGCCTGCTCGGCGGGCGCGACGCGCGCTAGGCGAGGCGCGCGCCGACGAACTGGACCAGGCCGGAGAGGCGGCGGTGGATCCCGGTGAAGCCGCGCTGCTCGAGCGCGGCGACGATCTCGTCGCCCTCGAAGATCCGCATCCCGCTGGCGCGCTCGAGCACCGGCTTCAGCGGCTTCACCGTCAGCTCGCGTCGGACCGAGGTCAGGAGCGCGATCCGCCCGCCCGGGACGAGCACGCGCCGGATCTCGTCGAGGGCGCCGAACGGGTCCGCGAACAGGTGCAGCGCGGCGAAGCAACAGGCGCCGTCGAAGCTCGAGTCGCGAAACGGGAGCCGGTTCGCGTCGCCTCGGGTGAGCACGATGTTGCCGGGGTCCTCGCGGCGCAGCTCCTGGCCGCCGCGCTCGAGCATCGTCGGCGACGCGTCGATCCCGACCGCGAGCCCCTCGGGCCCGACCGCGCGCGCGAACTGGCGGGTGAAGTTGCCCGGCCCGCAGGCGACGTCGAGCACCGTGTCGCCCTCGCCGAGGCCGAGCAGCAGGCGCGCGATCCGCGCCTCCTCGGCCATCCCCGGCCCGGTCAGGCCCTTGACCAGCCGCCCGAGCGTCGGGCGCCAGTAGCGCTCGTAGATCGCCGGCACCAGCCGGCTCATCATCAGGTCCTGGGTGGCGCCGGTGGACTCGAGCTCGCGGTCGAGCAGATCGAGATAGCCGGACTCGTTCAGCCCGCCCTCGGCCGCGCGGGCCGTGGCCTCGTGGTCGAGCAGCGGTCGCAGGCGCTCGAGCGCCGAGGTGGCCGCGGGCGCCGCGCTCACAGCGCCGGGCCGCGTGGCTCGCCGGAGTGGTCGGCGAGCGCGGTCAGGCGCTCGATCTGGCGCTCGCCCTCGCGCCGGACCGGGCTCTCGGGCGCGAGCCCGGCGATCAGGCGCTCGATCCGGTTGCGGATCTGAAGCGCGAAATGCGGGGTCGCGGGGCCGGCGAGCGCGCGCACGTCCTCGACCGTGATCTCGCGGCCGGATAGGCGGTCGGGTCGTTCGCTCTCGCTCATCTGTTCGGCTTGCCGCCGTCGTCTGCCTGCGGCTCGGGCTCGTCGGGCGAGGACTCGACCGTTCCCGGGCCGGGGACCAGCGTCTCGGCCCCGGAGCCGGACGTTACCGGGGCGACCTCGGCGATCTCGTCTACCTGGGCCTGGAAGCCGACCGAGATCGCCTCCGGGTCGCCGATCAGCCAGATGTGGTTGTAGAGCGCCCGGGTCGGGTCGCCCTCGTACCCGGGCTTCAGGTCGAGCAGGTAGCCGCGCAGGGCGGGCGGGATCGAGCCGCCGCGCTCGGTCAGCAGCAGCGGTCCCCAGGTCCCGCTCGCCGAGAGCGGCGCGGCGGCCGCGGCGTCGAGCGGGCGCTCGGCGGTGGCGATCACGAACCCGTGCCCGGGGTCGTTGATGTTCCAGCCGAAGCTGCCGCTCGAGTAGCGAGCGAACTCGATCGCGTTCGCGACCGGGTCGTCGCCGGCGATCCGCTGGGCGCCGGGCGCGAGATCCTCCACCTCCTTGATCACCTTGGCGGAGATCGCGCGCTCGGGGCCGAGCGCGTAGACGGCGACGTCCTCGTAACGCTCGAGCGCCTTACGGGTCGGCGCCGGGACGCTGTCACGGCCAACGAACAGGACCGGATCGCCCGAGCGCGCCGCCCAGGCGGCGGCGGGCATCGCGAAGGCTGGGTCGGCGGAGCTCGCGAGCACGATGTGCTCGGGCTTGCCCGCGATCCGCTCGCGCAGCCGGTCGACCTCGACCGCGAGCTCGGCGGCGCTCTCCCCCTCGAGCGCCAGCGACTCGAGGTCATCCGGCGTCGCGGCCTCGCCGACGACGAACGCCTGGCGCCCCGCGGTCTCGGCCGAGCCCTTCGGGCCGAGGGCGTCGAGGGCGCTTGCCGTCAGCTCGGGGAGCTCGCCCTCCTCGCTGAGCAGGATCGGCGCGCCGACCGGCTCCGCCACCAGCGACGCCGCGGCGACCGCGGCCGGCCAGTCGGCGGCGTCGACGACGCTGACTGCGTCCGGCCCCGGCACCCCGCCGGTCGAGGGGTGGACGGCGAGCGCCACGGCGGCGGCGTTGGCGATCGAGTCAGCGCCGGCGATCCGGGTCGTGTTCGAGGTCGCGAACGCGGGGAAGCCGAGCTCCTCGGGCTCCTCGGGCGCCTCGATCTCGCGCACGAAAACCTCCGGCGCCGGCGCCTCGGCGGCCGGCTCCTCGTCGTCTCCGGTGGCGAGCACATAGCCGCCGACGGCCGCGGCGGCGATCGCGACCACGATCAGCGCCGAGGGCAGCTTGTGGGCGGCGATCGCGCGTCCGAGCGCGGCGAAGGGCTGGCGAATTCGCGAGAGCATCGCCGTCGAAACCTAGCCGACGGGGGACCGGCCTCCGCGTAGCTGCGGCGCGCCGCCAGCCGGCGGTCTATGCTTTGTCCCCGCATTGACTGACCAGTCAATCGGGTGATTTCCGAGGTCCGACCGAGGAGGAAGCAGGAGTGGATTTCGCGCTCAGCGCCGAGCAGCAGGAGTTCAAGTCCAAGTGCCGCCGGTTCGCGGCCGACGTGATCCGGCCGGTGGCCGCCCGCCACGACGCCGACGAGTCGACGCCTTGGGAGGTGATCAAGGCCGCCCGCGAGCAGGGGCTGCACGGCCTCGACCACCTGCAGCTGATGGGGTCGGACCCCGACGGGATGCTCGGCGTCATCTACTCCGAGGAGATGCACTGGGGCTGCGCCGGGATCGCGCTCGCCGTCTCGGGCTCGTCGCTCGCCGCCGCCGGCGTCGCCGCCTCCGGCACGCCCGAGCAGATCGCCCGCTGGGTGCCCGAGTGCTTCGGGATCGGCGACGAGATCAAGCTCGGCGCCTACGCGGTCACCGAGCCGCAGGCAGGGTCCGACGTCCGCAGCCTGCGCGCCACCGCGAGGCGTGACGGCGACGAGTGGGTGCTCGACGGGACCAAGGTCTTCATCACCAACGGCGGGATCGCCGACGTGCACGTGGTCGTCGCCAACGTCGCCCCCGAGCTCGGCCACCGCGGCCAGGCTTCGTTCATCGTCGAGAAGGGCACCCCGGGCCTGCGGCAGGGAAAGAAGGAGACCAAGATCGGGATCCGAGCCTCGCACACGGCCGAGCTCGTGCTCGAGGAGTGCCGGATCCCGGTCGAGAACCTGCTCGGCGGGATCGAGAAGCTGGAGCGAAGGCTCGAGCGCGCACGCTCGGGCGAGTCCAGCGGCCGGGCCTCGAACGCCCTCGCCACCTTCGAGCTCACGCGACCGCTGGTCGGCGCGTCGGCGCTCGGGATCGCGCAAGCCGCTTATGAGTGGACGCTCGGCTACCTCGGCAACGGGGCGCTCGCCGCGGACCCGCTCGAGACCGCGCTCGACGAGAGCTCGACCGCGGGCCGGCCGCCGCTCGAGCGCCAGGCCAACCAGCAGACCTTGGCCCAGGTGGCGACCGAGATCGAGGCCGCGCGGCTGCTCGTCCAGCGCGCCGCCTGGATGGGTCGGAACGGGGTCCCGCTCACCGGCGGTCAGGGCTCGATGTCGAAGCTCAAGTCCGGCCAGGTCGCGGTCTGGGCGACGCGCACGCTGATGGACCTGGTCGGCCCCTACGCGGCGACCGCCGAGTGCCCGCTCGAGAAGTGGTTTCGCGACGCGAAGATCTACGAGCTGTTCGAGGGCACGGCCGAGATCCAGCGCCTGGTGATCTCGCGGATGCAGGTGGCCGAGTACCGCGAGTCGCTGCTCGAGGCGGCCGCGATCGCGGCCGAGGCGATCGAGCCCGCGGTTGGCGGCTCGGTCGCGGCCACGCCTCAGACATGAACTGAAAACCGCGTTGCAGCGCCGGATGGAGCGGCGCGCGAGCGGTCTCGGGGTCGGCATCCTGGCTGGTACCCTGCGCGAGCAAATCGCCGAGTCCGCCCGGCTCGTCCGGGCGGAGCGGGGGAACCAATCCCCACCGGGGCGAATGGCATGGATCGCTTCGATCCGCGAACGCCTAGCGCGCGAGCGCGAGCCCGTCAGCTAACTCCGTAGGCGAACCGCATGCACACCGACAACCGAGCTTTCCACGCACGCACCGCCGCGATCGCCCTCGCGTTCGCCGCCCTGCTCGCGTTCGCCGCCCTCGGTGCCGGCGGTGCCGCCGGCCAGGACCTCCAGTCCCGCCTCGACTCCAAGCAGTCCGAGCTCGACCAGCAGGAGGACCGCGAGGGGGTGCTCTCGAGCGAGCTCTCACGCTACAACGATCAGCTCGACCAGCTCGCGGGGGAGGTCGCCGTGCTTCGCAACCGGGAGGCGATCGTCCAGGCGGAGCTCGATCGGGTCAAGGCCGAGTTGCGGCGCGAGAAGGCCCAGCTCGAGGAGCTCAAGCACAAGCTTCGCCGGTCGCTGAACGTGCTCCGCCAGCGGCTCGTCTCGATCTACCGTTCCGATCGCCCGGACGTGCTCACGGTGATGCTCGAGGCTGACGGCTTCGACGATCTCGTCTCGCGCTACGAGTACCTGCGCCGGATCGAGGAGCAGGACGCCGACATCGTCGGCCGGGTGCGCGGCCTGCGCAACATCTCGCGCAACACGGTTGAGCGAATCGAAGCCGCCCGCGACGAGATCGCGGCGAAGAAGGCTGAGCTCGAGCGAACCCGGATGCAGCTCGAGCAGCGCGAGGCCGAACTCGACTCCGTCCGCGATCAGAAGGCCGCGGCCCTGGATCAGGTCCATTCCGACATCGAGCGGCTCGAGGGCGACCTCGCCGACATCCAGGACCAGATCCAGGCGCAGATCCAGGCCGCCTCCTCGACCCCGACCGAACCGCTGCCGGCGGGCCCGATCCAGGGTGGCAGCGGCGGCTGGGTCTGGCCCGTGAACGGGACCGTCTCCTCGCCGTTCGGATGGCGCTGGGGACGGATGCACGAGGGGATCGACATCGCCGCGCCCTCGGGCACCCCGATCCGCGCGGCGCAGGCGGGCACCGTGATCCTCGCCGCCCCGACCAGCGGCTACGGCAACTACACCTGCGTCGACCACGGTGGCGGGCTCTCCTCCTGCTACGCGCACCAGTCGAGCTATGCCGTCGGCGTCGGCGACAGCCTCGCGACGGGCGAGGTGCTCGGGTACGTCGGCTGCACCGGCAGCTGCTTCGGCGACCACCTGCACTTCGAGATCCGCGTCAACGGCGCCGCCGTCGACCCGCTCGGGTACCTCTAGCGCTCGCGCCCGGCCGCCCCTTGGCGCCGGCGCTCAAGCTCGCGTACCCTTTGGTCGACGACGTGTCCAGACCACCCATGAACGGGTACCTGCGCGAGCACAGGATGAGCACCGCGACCCAGACACGAGCCCGACCGACCCGCAACTTCAACCTGCGCGGCCTGCTTGCCGGCGGCACGGCGACGGTCGCCCTCGTCGTCGGCGCGATCGTCGTCTTCGGCTCGCTCGCCGCCTACGTCGCCTTCAGCGGACTGCCGGTCGGCGACGGTTCCGAGAGCTCCGGCGAGGTCGTCGTCGGCGCCGGGTCGGACGCTCCCGAGGCGGCCGCCGCGGGACTCGCCGGCGCCCCCGGTGCCGTGGCCGCGAGCGCGGCCGCAGGCACCGCGGTCGCGCCGCCGCCCGTGGCCCCGAGCGCTCCGGGTGGTGGCGATGCGATCGCCCCCGCCGGCGTCGACACACCCGTCGCCGGGTCGCCGTCGGCTCCGGGTGCCGGCGCGGCTCCCGCACCGGTGGAGGAGCCCGGGACGCTCGGCGGCGTGGCCGACGACGCGGGCGACTCGACCGGTCTTCCGATCGGCGACGCGACCGACGGGGCCACGGCCCCGGTCGACGAGGTGATCGGGGCCGGCCTCGACCAGGTCGGCGGCGCGATCGGCCAGCCCGACCTCGGCGCCGAGGTCGAGGGCGCGACCGGCGGGCTCTCCGGGAACCTGCTCGGCGACTGAGGATCGACTAGTAGGCCAGCGCCCGCGCGAGCCAGCGCAGCGCGAGGCCATGCAGCTCGGCGTCGTGCTGGGCGGAGCGATGGGTCCCGCCCGGCAGCAGGATCAGCTTGCGCGGCTCCGCGGCGTGCTCGTGGAGCTCGGCCGAGAACTCGCTCGGGATCCGCTCGTCGCCCTCGGCGTGGATCAGCAGCAGCGGCTTCGATCCGAGCAGCGCGACCGCCTCGCGCAGATCGTGCTCCCCGAGCCACGCCTCGAGCTCGGCGCGGGCGCGCTCGGAGGCGTGCATCTCGAGCGTCCCGCCGTGCAGGCTCGAGATCAGGTGCCGCTCGCCCGCCGGGCAGATCGCGATCACCCCGGCGATCGCGTCCGAGGTCGCGGCGCCGTGGATCGCGACGAACCCGCCCATGCTCGAGCCGCGGGCGCAGACCCGGGCCGGGTCGACGCCGTCGACCTCGGCCAGCATCCGCGCCATCCGGGGGAGGTCGCCGACCGCCTCCGGCGTCATCTCGTCGGTCGACTCGCCGTGACCGCGCTGGTCGTAGCTGAGCGCCGCCCAGCCCGAGCCGGCGCAGGCGCGGGCGAAGTCGGCGTGGTTCTCCTTCCGCGACCCGGCGCCGTGGCAGATCACCATCCCCGCCCACGGCGGCGGCGAGTCGGGCAGCCAGAGCAGATAGGGGCGCCCGGCGTGCTCGCCGGTTCGCGTCGGCGGGCGCGGCGCTTCGAGCCGGCGTCTGCTCATCGGCTTGCGAACGCTAGTTGCAGGTACGCGCCGGCGCTCCGTGCCGTCACAATCCGTCGCCGCATGAGCGCCAACGAGACAGCGCGGACCGCGAACCCGGTCGAGGGCTCGGCCGTGTACCCGATCGGCAGCCGGGTCGACGAACGCGGCCACCTCGAGGTCGGCGGCTGCGACCTGGTCGAGCTCGCGCGCGAGTTCGGCACCCCGGCCTACGTCTACGCCGAGGACGACATCCGCGCCCGCGCCCGCGCCTACGTCGATGCCTTTTCCAGCCGCAGCGAGGACTTCGAGGTCATCTACGCAAGCAAGGCGGCGCCATTCACCGCCGCCTACCGCGTCCTGCGCGAGGCGGGGCTCTCGGTCGACGTCGCCTCGGGCGGCGAGCTGCACATGGCGCTGCGCGCGGGGTTCGCACCGGGGCGAATTCACATGCACGGCAACAACAAGTCCGACGCCGAGCTGCGCGCCGCGGTCGCCGCCGAGGTCGGGCACGTGATCTGCGACTCGCTCGCCGAGGTCGCTCGCCTGGACGCGATCTGCGCCGAGGCCGGGCGCCGCCAGCCGGTCCTGATCCGGGTCACGCCCGGGGTCAAGGCCGACACCCACTCCTTCATCCAGACCGGCCAGCTCGACTCCAAGTTCGGGCTCGGGCTCGCCGACGGCCTCGCCGCGAGCGCGGTCGAGGCGGTGCTCGCGACCGACAACCTCGAGCTCGTCGGCCTGCACGCGCACATCGGCTCGCAGATCTTCGAGCTCGAGCCCTACGTGCGCGCGATCGAGGCGCTGGGCGGGCTCGCCGACCCGGCCTGGTGTCGGCTGCTCAACGTCGGCGGCGGGCTCGGGATCGCCTACACCCACGACGACCAGCCGCCCTCGATCGCCGACTACGTCGAGGTCAAGGTCAACGGGGTGCGCGAGGTGTTCGAGCGCCCGCCGCGGATCCTGGTCGAGCCGGGCCGGTCGCTGGTCGGCAACGCCGGGGTCACCGCCTACACGGTCGGCACGGTGAAGGAGATCCCCGGGGTGCGGACCTACGTCGCCGTCGACGGCGGCATGTCCGACAACATGCGGCCGATGCTCTACGGCTCGCGCTACGAGGCGATCGTCGCCGACCGCGCCGCCGACCCGGCGACGACGATGGCGACCGTGGCCGGGATGCACTGCGAGTCCTCGGACGTGATCGTCCGCGACGTCGAGCTCGCCGACCCGCGACCCGGGGACGTGCTCGTCACCCCGGCGACGGGCGCATACGGTTACGCGATGGCCTCGAACTACAACGGCGTCCCGCGCCCGCCGGTGATCTTCTGCCGCGACGGCGACGCGCGGATCGTGGTCCGCCGCGAGACCTACGACGACCTGACCGCCAGGGATCGATGAGCGAGAACGCGCGTATCGGCCTCTTGGGCTTTGGCACGGTGGGCTCGGCGTTCGCCGAGCAGCTCGGCGAGCGCGCCTTCCAGGTCGAGGCGATCAGCGGCCGGCGCCCGGAGCTGGCCGGCGTCCTGCGCCGCTCCGAGGGCGAGTTCGAGTCGATCCTCGCCGACTCCGAGATCGTCGTCGAGCTGATCGGCGGCACCGAGCCGGCGCGCGAGTACGTCCTCCGCGCGCTCGAGGCCGGCAAGCACGTGATCACCGCGAACAAGCAGCTCGTCGCGCAGCACGGCGACGAGCTGTTCGATGCCGCGCGCGCCGCCGGGGTCCAGCTTCGCTTCGAGGCCGCGGTCGCCGGGGTCGTGCCGGTGATCAGGGTGATCCAGGAGAGCCTCGCCGCGACCAGGATCGAGAAGGTGCTCGGGATCGTCAACGGGACGACGAACTTCATCCTCACCGAGATGGCGGCAACCGGCGCCGCCTACGGCGAGGTGCTGGCCCGCGCCCAGGAGCTCGGCTACGCGGAGGCGGACCCGAGCGCCGACGTCGGCGGCGCCGACGCGGCCGCGAAGATGGCGATCCTCGCCCGGCTCGCGTTCGACACCCCGGTCAGGCTCGAGGACGTCACCTACGAGGGGATCACCGAGATCCAGCCCGACGACCTCGCCTACGCGAAGGAGCTCGGGCTCTCGCTGAAGCTGCTCGGGATCGCCGAGCGCCGCGCCGACGCGATCAGCGTCCGCGTCTTCCCCTGCTTCCTCAACGCCGACCACCCGCTGGCCCCGATCGAGGGCCCGTTCAACGCGGTCATGGTCGAGGCGCCGACGATCACCGAGATCACGATGTCGGGCCCCGGCGCCGGTGGGGTGCAGACGGCGACCGCGGTGCTCGGCGACCTGGTCTCGATCCTCTCCGGCGAGGCCCCGGTCGACCAGCCGCGCGAGCGCCTCGAGGTGGTCCGCGAGGTGAGCTCGTCGTTCTATCTGCACCTCGAGGTCGCCGACCGGCCGCTGGTGCTGGCGCGGATCGCCGAGGTCCTCGGCGGCGAGGGGATCTCGGTCGAGAGCGTCGTCCAGCGAGGCCTCGGCGACGACGCGCGCCTGGTGATGGTCCTCCACGAGGCGCCCGAGGCCGACTTCTACGCGGCGCTGGGCAAGATCGCCGAGCTCGACTTCCTGCGCGCGGCGCCGCGCGCGATCCGGGTGGTCGAGGAGGTGTTCGCGTGAGATGCCGCTGCCGCTGATCGAGCGCTGGCGCGAGCGCCTGGCGCTCGAGCCGGGCGATCCGGTCGTGACCCTGAACGAGGGCTCGACCCCGCTGGTCGAGGCGCCGGTGATCTCGGAGCGGGTCGGCGCCCGGGTGCTGCTCAAGCTCGAGGGGGCGAACCCGACCGGGAGCTTCAAGGACCGTGGGATGACGGTCGCGGTCTCGCGGGCCAAGGGAGCCGGGGCGGAGGCGGTGATCTGCGCCTCGACCGGCAACACCGCCGCCAGCGCCGCCGCCTATGCCGCGCGCGCCGGGATGCGCGGCGCGGTGATCGTTCCCGAGGGCAAGATCGCGATCGGCAAGCTCGCCCAGGCGCTGATGCACGGGGCTCGCGTGATCGCCCTGCGCGGCAACTTCGACCAGGCGCTGGAGATCGTCCGTGCGCTCGCCGAGCGCCACCCGGTCGAGCTCGTCAACTCGGTCAACCCCTACCGGATCGAGGGCCAGAAGACGGCGGCGTTCGAGGTCGCCGACGAGCTCGGCACGGCGCCCGACGCGCTCGCGATCCCGGTCGGCAACGCCGGCAACGTGACCGCCTGGTGGCGCGGCTTCGGCGAGCTCGATGCCGCGCCGCTGCTTTACGGGTTCCAGGCCGAGGGCGCGGCGCCGCTGGTGCGCGGCGAGCCGGTCGCCGAGCCGGAGACCGTCGCCTCGGCGATCCGGATCGGCAACCCGGCGCGCTGGGAGGAGGCGATGGCCGCCTTCACCTCCTCGCGCGGACGGGTCGAGACCGTCAGCGACGAGCAGATCCTCGACGCCTACCGCCTGCTCGCGGCGCGCGAGGGCGTCTTCTGCGAGCCCGCCTCGGCGGCCTCGGTCGCCGGCATCCTCGCCCACGGGCTGCCCGGCGCCGACGGCGGCGCGAGTCCCGAGACCGTCGTCTGCGTGCTCACCGGCCACGGGCTCAAGGACCCCGACACGGCGCTCGGCACGGCGCCGGCGGTGATCGGCTGCGACGCCGACCTGGCCGCGGTCGAGCGCGTCGTCTTCGACTGACCGGGCGCGGTTTCCGCGCTTCGCGCGCGACCCGCGCGCGCCGCGGCGATCGACGCTGCGACGATGGCCATGCCCTCGCTGCGCCTCGCCGCCAGCCTGCTGGCGCCGCCGCGCTGCGGGATCTGCGCGGCGCCGGCCGATCCCGCGGCGCCGATCTGCGCGCCCTGCGAGCGCGAGCTCGCGTCCGGGCGCGCGGCGACGGTCGCGGTCGCCGGGGTCGGCGAGGTGGTCGCGGCGCTCCCCTATCGTGGTGCGGCGCGCGAGCTCGTCGGGGCGCTCAAGTTCGGCGCCAACCTCGGCCTCGCCCGGGTCGCCGCGGCGGCGATCGCGGCGGCGATTCGCGCGCCGCTCGACGGCTTCGCGGCGGTCGCGGTCCCGCCGTCTCCGCTGCGCCTGCGCATGCGCGGGTTCGATCCCGCCGACGAGATCGCGAGCGCCGTCGCCGCGCGACTCGAGCTCGAGCGCGAGGCCCCGCTCGCCCGCGCGCACGGACCGCGCCAGGTCGGGCGCCGCCGGGTCGAGCGCCTGCGCTCGCCGCCGCGCGTGCGCGCGCTCGGCGCCTCTCCCGCCCGCGTGTTGCTGATCGACGACGTGCTCACCACCGGCGCGACCCTCGCCGCGTGTGCGGCGGCGCTGCGCCGCGCGGGCTGTGCCGAGCTGCGCACGGCGGTCTTCGCTCGCGCGCTTGGCGCCGCGGATCTGGAGGCGTAGGATCCGTGGCCCGAAAGAGCGCCAGCGAAAGGAGCCGCCAGTGAGGATCGAGGTGAGGGGACGAAACACCGAGGTCACCGAGGAGCTTCGCGACGCGATCAACAAGCGCTTCGCCAGGGTCGGGCGTCAGGTCTCCGAGCTCGCCCGGCTCGAGGTCGAGCTGATCGAGGAGCGCAACCCGTCGATCTCCGACCGCTACGTCGCCGAGGCGACCCTGCACCTGAAGCGGCGTCACGCTGCGCGCCCGCGAGGCGTCGCCGGAGATGCTGCACTCGATCCACGAGCTCGCCGAGGACATCCGCCGCCAGGTCAAGCGCCACCGCGAGAAGCGCCGCGGGCGCGAGCGCACCCGCCGGGCGATCGGCCGCCTGCGTCGCCGCGAGGCCTGATCCGAAGCCAGAAGCGGTCTGTACCCTGAATCGGGATGGCACGGGGCATCATCGACAGAGCGCTGCGGCTCGGCGAGGGGCGCAAGTTCAAGGACTACGAGCGCCGGGTCGAGTCGATCAACCGGTTCGAGCCCGAGCTCGAGCTGCTCGACGACGCCGAGATCCGCGAGCGCGCCGACGAGCTGCGCAAGCGGGCGCGCGACGGCGAGTCGTCCGACGAGTTGCTGCCGGAGGCCTTCGCGCTCTGTCGCGAGGCCGGCAAGCGGACGCTCGGCCAGCGTCACTTCGACGTGCAGATGATCGGCGGCATGGTGCTCGACTCGGGCACGATCGCCGAGATGCGCACCGGCGAGGGCAAGACGCTGACCGCGACAGCGGCGGTGTTCCTGAACACGCTCGACGGCGCGCCGGTCCACCTGATCACGGTCAACGACTACCTCGCCCGCCGCGACGCCGAGTGGATGGGGCCCGTGTACGAGCTGCTCGGGGTCTCGGTCGGGGTGATCCAGTCGGAGATGGAGCCCGCCGAGCGCCGGCGCCAGTACGCCTGCGACGTCACCTACGGCACCAACTCCGAGTTCGGCTTCGACTACCTGCGCGACAACATGGCGGGCTCGCTCGAGGAGTGCGTGCAGCGCGAGCACGCGTTCGCGATCGTCGACGAGGTCGACAACATCCTCATCGACGAGGCGCGCACGCCGCTGATCATCTCCGGGCGCCCCGAGCAGGCGGCGGACACCTATTACACCTTCGCCCGCCTGGCGAAGCAGATGGTCGGCGAGGAGATGAAGCCGAAGCTGAAGTCGCTGGGCGAGTCGCGCGACACCTCCGAGGCCGAGCACGACTACGAGTTCGACGAGAAGCACAAGACCGTCGCCCCGACCGAGGCCGGGGTCGCGAAGGCGGAGCAGTTCCTCGGGGTCGAGAACCTCTACGTCTCCGAGCACGGGACGCTGGTCAACCACCTGATCCAGTCGCTGAAGGCCGAGTCGCTGTTCAAGCGCGACACCGACTACGCGGTGATCGACGGCGAGGTGAAGATCATCGACGAGTTCACCGGCCGCATCCTCGAGGGGCGGCGCTGGTCCGACGGCCTGCACCAGGCGGTCGAGGCGAAGGAGGGGGTGCGGATCCGCGAGGAGAACCAGACCCTGGCGACGATCACGCTGCAGAACTACTTCCGGCTCTACGACAAGCTCGCCGGGATGACCGGGACCGCGCTCACCGAGGCGCAGGAGTTCATGAAGATCTACGAGGTCGCCGTGGTCGAGATCCCGACCCACCGACCGATGGTCCGCGCCGACCACAACGACCAGATCTACAAGACCAAGGACGGCAAGTGGAAGGCGGTCGTGAATGAGGTCGCCGAGCGCCATGAGGATGGCCAGCCGATCCTCGTCGGCACGATCTCGGTCGAGATCTCGGAGATGCTCTCCGGCGAGCTCAAGCGCGCCGGGATCGAGCACGCGGTCCTCAACGCGAAGCCCGAGTTCGCCGAGCGCGAGGGTGAGACCGTCGCCCAGGCGGGTCGGCTCGGCGCGGTCACGATCGCGACCAACATGGCGGGCCGCGGCGTCGACATCAAGCTCGGCGGCGACCCCGAGCAGCTCGCGGTCGCCGAGCTGCGAAAGCTCGGGGTCAAGCCCGGCGACGAGAGCTGGGAGTCCGAGCTCGCCGAGCACACCGAGCGCTTCCGGGAGCAGACCAGGGCCGAGGGCGACGAGGTCCGCGAGGCCGGTGGCCTCTACATCTGCGGCACCGAGCGCCACGAGTCGCGGCGGATCGACAACCAGCTTCGCGGCCGTTCCGGGCGCCAGGGCGACCCGGGCGAGTCGCGCTTCTTCCTCTCCGCCGAGGACGACCTGATCCGGCTCTTCGCCGGCGAGCGGATCTACAAGATCCTCGACCGCCTCGGTCCCGTCGACGAGGAGGGCGAGGAGTACCCGCTCGAGGCGAAGATGCTGACGCGGACGATCGAGAACGCGCAGAAGAAGGTCGAGCAGCAGAACTTCCTGATCCGTAAGCGGGTGCTCGAGTACGACGACGTGATGAACGAGCAGCGGCGGGTCGTCTACAAGTACCGGCGCGAGATCCTCGAGGGTCGCGACATGTCCGACGTCGCGCACTCGGAGCTCACCGACGTGGTCGGCCGCCTGGTCGAGACCTACACCCCGGGCGAGATCTTCGAGGACTGGGACCTCGGCGGGCTCGAGGGCCACGCGGGCAGCCTCTGGCCCCTCGGCGCCTCGGTCACCGACCTCGATCCGCAGACGTCGACCCGCGAGCAGATCACCGAGATCCTGTCCGAGGACGCGATCGCGGCTTACGGGCGGCGCGAGGACGAGTTCGGCGACGAGCTGATGCGCTACCTCGAGCGCCAGATCCTGCTTCAGATCATCGACAACCGCTGGCGCGAGCACCTCTACGAGATGGACTACCTGCGCGAGGGCATCCACCTGCGCGGCTTTGCCCAGATCGATCCGCTGGTCGCCTACAAGAACGAGGGCTTCACCATGTTCCGCGAGCTCATGGACTCGATCTGGGAGGAGTTCACGCGGGTGATCTTCCACGTCGAGGTCAACATCGAGCCCGCGCAGGCGGAGCAGATGTTCGGCGAGGAGGAGCGCCGTTCGCCGGCGATGCAGTACTCCGGCGGCGACGGCTCCGAGCAGCCGTCGGCGATCGCCGAGGCGCGCTCGAGCGGCGCCGCGGCCGCCGCCGCTCCCGCCACCCCGGCCCCGGCCGCGAACGGGGGCGAGGTCAACCCGGCGACGGTGGTCAAGACCGAGCAGGAGAAGATCGGCCGCAACGACCCGTGCTGGTGCGGCTCGGGCAAGAAGTACAAGAAGTGCCACGGGGCCTGACTTCGTGAGCGACGCGGACCTGGGCGCGGTCCGCGAGTTCGTCCACGCCTTCAACACCCAGGACCTCGACCGGTTCGTGTCGGTGCTCGACGACGATGTCGAGATGCACACGATGAAGCTCGGCCTGATCCGCGGTCCCGACGCGGCCCGCGCCTGGGCGACCAAGCGACCCGGCGGAGTGCAGCAGACGCTCGAGCTCGAGGAGCTGCAGCGAAACGGCGATCAGGTCGTCGCCCTGATGCGGCAGGTCTGGCGCTGGGCCGAGGAGGAGGAGGGGGGCGAGCCGGTCGAGATCAGCGAGGTGGCAGCGCTGTTCACCGTCGTCGATGGGAAGATCACCCGATGGGAGCCGTTCACGGAGCGCGAGCGGGCGCTGGTGGCGGCGGGTATCGTGTGATCGGAGCTCGCCGTCGCGCCGCGCCGGTCGCCCTCGCGCTTGTCGCAATCGCGCTCGGGGGAACGCAGGCCTCGGGGCAGGGGCCGACGCCGCGGGTAGTCGGCGGCTCGCAGGCGACGATCGAGCAGTTCCCGTTCACGGTCGGGATCGCCGACGCACCTGACGGCAGCGGCGGGTTCGCGCGCCAGTTCTGCGGCGGGACCCTGGTCGCGCCGACGATCGTGGTCTCGGCGGCGCACTGCTTCTTCGAGGGCTCGGGTTCGGCGTTCGAGTTCCCCGAGGACCCGACCGACTTCTCCGCGATCACCGGGCTGCGGCAGCTCTCCGACGCCGCGCCGCCGCACGAGATCGTGCTCGAGGAGCTCTACTTCTTCGTCGACGACGGCTCCGGGCCCGAGGCGGAGGCGGCGACCGCGGCGGCGAACGACCAGAACTTCCTCTACGACGACGACACCTCCGAATGGGACGTGGTCTTCCTCGAGCTCGACTCGCCGGCGCCGGCGCCGGCGGCGCCGATCCGGATCGCGGGGGCCGGCGAGGCCGACACCTGGGAGCCGGACAGACCGGCGTTCGTGACCGGCTGGGGTGACACGAGCGAGGGTGGGTCAGCGTCGAACCAGCTCCGCGCCGCGCAGGTCGAGATGATCTCCGACGCCGACTGCGCGACCGCCTACCCGGACCCGCCGTTCGAGTTCTTCGTCGAGACGATGGTCTGCGCGGGCATACTCCCCGAGGGCGGCAAGGACACCTGCCAGGGCGATAGCGGCGGGCCCCTGGTCGTCCCGACCACCGCGGGCTTCCGCCTCGTCGGAGACACCAGCTTCGGCCAGGGCTGCGCGCGGCCGGGGAAGCCCGGCGTCTACGGCAGGCTCGCCGCCGACCCGATCCGCTCGGCGCTCGCCGACGGGATCGGGGGCGTGGTCTCGGACCCGGTGATCGGAACCGGGGCCGACCCGGCGCCGGCGCCCGCGATCGTGCCCCCCGCGAGCGCGCCCGGGCCCGAGCCTGAGCCCCCGGTGGTGGACTCGCTCGCCCCCGATACCTCGATCGTCGTCCATCCGCGCAAGCGGGCGCGGAAGCGCCGCGCCAGGTTCACGTTCGCGGCCACCGAGCCGGGCTCGTTCGAGTGCCGCCTCGACGGCAAGCCGTTCTCCGCCTGCGAGTCGCCGTTCACCCGCCGGGTGCGCCGCGCTCGTCACCGGTTCGAGGTCCGCGCGATCGATCTCGCCGGCAACGTCGACCCGACCCCCGACGGCTTTCGCTGGAAGGTGCGCCGCCCGCGCCGTTGAGCGGCTCGCGCCCACGGCACCGGTGAACTGCGACGAAGTCGACCGAGGTTCGCAAGGCTGTCGCAGATGAACGCTCGAGCCCTCGCCGCGGTCGCGACCGCCACCCTGCTCGCCGTGCTCGCGGGCGCGCTGCCGGCGAGCGCGCGCGACCCCGAGCCGCGGGTCGTCGGCGGGCAGCAGACCGAGATCTCGGAGTGGCCGTGGCAGGTCGCGATCGCCGATCCACCGGCCCCGGGCGAGGACGGATACGACCGTCAATTCTGCGGCGGCTCGCTGGTCGCCCCGACCGTGGTGGTCACGGCCGCGCACTGCGCCTATGACTTCGAGGCGTCCGAGTTCCAGCCGCCCGAGGCGTTCTCGGTGATCTCCGGGCGGACGACGCTCTCCTCCGACGAGGGGGCGGAGACGCCGGTCGTCGACCTCTTCTACTTCGTCGAGACCGCGAGCGGCCCGGCGGCGCAGTCGCAGACCGAGCCGGCCGCCGGGCCCGCCCTCTACGACCCCGAGGAGTCCGAGCAATGGGACGTCGTCCTGCTCGAGCTCGACTCGGCGGCCCCGGCGCCGGCGGCGCCGATCCAGATCGCGGGCGCCGGCGAGCGCGATCTCTGGGAGGCCGGCGACCCGGCCTTCGTCACCGGCTGGGGCTCGATCGCGACCGCCTTCGGGCCCTATCCGGACGACCTTCAGGAGGCCGAGGTCGAGATCGTCGCCGACGGCGACTGCGAGTTCGCCTACGGGGGCTCGTTCTTCGTCGAGACGATGGTCTGCGCGGGCCTCTATCCGGAGGGCGGCCGCGACAGCTGCCAGGGCGACAGCGGCGGGCCGCTCGTGGTTCCGGCGGCCGCCGGAGGATTCCGTCTCGTCGGCGACACGAGCTTCGGCACCGGCTGTGGCCTGCCCGGCTTCCCCGGCGTCTACGGCCGGCTCGCCGACGATCCGATGCGCTCGGCGCTCGAGGCGGCGGTGCTCGAGATCGCGGGCGTCGACATCACCGGCGAGCCGCCGCCCGACACCGCCGCCCCCGAGACGACGATCACCAAGCGCCCGAAGAAGCGCGGCGGCAAGCGCAGGGCGCGGTTCAGGTTCGTCGCCGACGAGGCGGCGACGTTCGCGTGCAAGCTCGACCGGCGCCCGTTCAAGCCCTGTGACTCGCCGTTTAGAAAGCGAGTCGGGCGCAAGCGCCACCGGTTCAAGGTGCGCGCCACCGATGCCGCCGGCAACGTCGAGGCGAAGCCCGCCGTCTACCGCTGGAAGGTGCGCCGTCGGCGCTGACCGCGATCCGGGCCGCCTCGCGGAGCGAGTACGCTCGGGCCATGGCCGAGGCACCTTCGAAGGAGGCCGTGAGCGAGCGGATCGCCGAGATCCGCCAGGGCCTGACGCTGCTCGCGGACTACCTTTGACCCGGCCGGACTCGAGGCGAAGGTAGGCGAGCTCGAGGCGGAGATGGGCGCGCCCGGCTTCTGGGACGACCAGGAGCGTGCGGCCCAGACCTCGTCCGCGCACGCGCGCGCGCAGCGGCGGCTGGCGACCTTTCGCGAGCTCGAGCGCGATGCCGGCGACCTCTCCGAGCTCGCCGAGATGGCCGACGAGGACGCCGAGCTCGCGGCCGAGCTCGGCTCGCAGCTCGACTCGGTCGAGTCGCGGCTCGCCGAGCTCGAGGAGGCGCGGCTGTTCAGCGGCGCCTACGACGCCGGCGACGCCGTGGTCACGATCCGCTCCGGCGCCGGCGGCACCGACTCTCAGGACTGGGCCGAGATGCTGCTGCGGATGTACCTGCGCTGGGCCGAGCGGCGCGGGTTCGAGGTCGAGATGGCGGAGGCGTCGGAGGGCGAGGAGGCGGGGATCAAGTCGGCGAGCTTCATCGCCAAGGGCGAGAACGCCTACGGCCTCTTCGCCGCCGAGCGCGGGGTTCACCGGCTGGTCCGGATCTCGCCCTTCGACGCGCAGTCGCGCCGCCACACCGCCTTTGCCCAGGTCGACGTCGCGCCGCTGGTCGACGACGCGGTCGAGGTCGAGCTCGACGAGGAGCAGATCCGCGTCGACACCTACCGCGCCTCGGGCGCCGGCGGCCAGCACGTGAACAAGACCGACTCCGCGGTGCGTCTCACCCACGAGCCGACCGGGATCGTGGTCCAGTGCCAGAACGAGCGCTCGCAGACCCAGAACAAGGCGACCGCGATGCGGATGCTGCGCGCGCGCCTGCTCGAGGAGGAGGAGCGCAAGCGCGCCGAGGAGCTCGCCGCCGAGCGCGGCGAGCAGAAGGCGGCGGAGTGGGGCTCACAGATCCGCAGCTACACGCTGCACCCGACGACGCGGGTCAAGGACCACCGCACCGGGGTCGAGGTCGGGGACGCGAACCGGGTCCTCGACGGCGACCTCGACGGCTTCGTCCGCGAGTACCTGCTGAGCGCCGCGCGGGCGGGCTAAGCGCCGAGGGGCCGGGGCTTGCCCGTGACGGGGACACGGGATAGGCTCGCCGCGTGAACGTTGGCAGGGCAGCGATCGCGGCGACGGTGGCGCTGACCGCGCTGGTCGCTCCGGCGGCGGCGAGCGCGGTACCGGGCGACCTCGACTACCAGGGCTGCATCACCGGTAACGAGCAGGTCGGGCCCTCCGGAAGCGATGCCTGCGCCGCGATACCGGCCGCCGCCGGGACGCTCTCCGGTCAGTACTCCGGGCTCGACCGGCTCGAGTCGATCGCCGTCAGCCCCGACGGCGCCTCCGTCTACGTGGTCGCGGGGTCGTGGGACGATGCGATCGCGAGCTTCGACCGCGACCCGTCCACCGGCGCGGTCACTTACGCCGGGTGCCTGAGCGGGGACTTCAACAACTCCGGGTGCTTCGCGATCGAGTCGGCGACCGCCGGCGGGACCGACTCCGGGCTCAATCACCCCGAGTCTGTGGCGGTGAGCCCGGACGGGCGCTCGGTCTACGTGACCAGCCGCTTCGACGACGCGATCTCGCACTTCGCCCGCGACCTCGACACCGGGGCGCTCAGCTACGTCGGCTGCGACTCGGCCGAGGACCAGAGCGTCCCGCCCTGCGATCCGATCGGGGCGCCGGACTCGAACGGGACCGATACCGGCTTTGACGATCCGAAGCTGAAGGCGGCCGTCGTCAGTCCCGACGGTCGCTTCGTCTACGCGGTCGGTGCCGAGGACGACTCGGTTGTGACCTTCGACCGCAGCACGAGCACCGGGGAGCTCAGCTTCGCTTCCTGCCTGACCGGAGACTCGATCATCGCCGGCGGCAATTGCGACGCCGGCCCGACCGCGACCTCAGGCGGCGCGGGGTCCGGCCTGTCCGATCCCCGCTGGCTTACCTTAAGCCCAGACGGGGCCCACCTCTACTTGGTAGCGGCCCGCGACGCGACCTTCGTCCACTTCAGCCGCAACGCGAGCAGCGGGGCGCTGACGTTCGAGCAGTGCGTCACCGGCGACAGCGACCTGACGTTCTGCGACCAGGCTCCGGAGGCGAATCCCGCCGCCAACGGCTCCGGCTTCGCCAACCCGCGCGCCTTCGCGCTCAGCCCGGATGGTGAGTTCGCCTACGGCACGGGCTCGAACGACTCCGCGGTGCTCAGCTTCGATCGCGATCCGGACTCCGGCGGCCTCGTCTTCGACTCCTGCCTGACCGCGGCCGAGGGCAGCGGCCCTGGCGGCACCGGGGCGTGCTCGGCGCTCCCGAACTCGACCGTGAACGGCGACGGCAGCGGCTTCGACGGTATGCGCTCGATGGCGACCAGCACCGACGGCGTCTCGCTCTACATCGCCGCGCAGTTCGATTCGGCGCTTGTGAACTTCGACCTCGACCCGTCCACCGGCGCGCTCAGCCTCGACTCCTGCATCACCGGCGACACGGACGTAGCCTGCGACGAGATCGCTAGCGCGACGCCCGGCGGGATCGAATCAGGGCTCTGGGGCCTCGAGACGATCGCGCTGAGCCCGGACGACAGCTCGCTCTACGGAGCGGCCGAGGACGACGACGCGGTCTCGCACTTCGCGCGCGAGCCGGTGCCCGCCCCGCCGCCGGCCGAGCAGGGGACCTGCCGCGGCGCGACCGTGGAGAAGACGGACGGCAGCGCCGGCAACGACACGATCGTCGGCACCGCCGCGACCGACCTGATCAACGGACTCGGCGGCGCCGACAACCTCGATGGCGCCGCCGGCGCCGACTGCGTCAACGGCGATCAGGGCAAGGACGTCGCCAAGGGCGGCGCCGGCCGCGACAACGTCCGGGGCGGTGCCGGGCGCGACAAGGTCAAGGGAGCCGACGGCAAGGACAAGCTCAAGGGCGGCGGCGGCAAGGATCGAGTCGCGGGCGGCGGCGGCAAGGACAAGCTCAAGGGCGACGCCGGCAAGGACAAGCTCAAGGGCGGCGGCGGCAAGGACAAGCTCAAGGGCGGCGCCGGTCGCGACAAGCTGCGCGCGAACGACGGCAAGCGCGATCGCGTCAACTGCGGTGGTGGCAAGGACCGGGCGGCGGTCGACGAGCGCGACAAGGTCGCTCGCAACTGCGAGCGGGTCAGCCTCGCGGTCACCTGAGCGCTCCCTGCTCGGCGACCGCCCGACTATCGTTGGCGCATGGCGGTCAGGGTCGCGGTCGGCGTCTCGGACGAGCTCGATCCGGTCGGGGCGTTCGGCGAGGCGGCCGAGGAGGCCGCTCACGGACTCGGCGAGCGCTGCGACCTGGCGCTGATCTTCGCCGGTGCGCCCCACCTCGCGCACGCGAAGACGATCCTCGGCCAGGTCCACGAGCGGCTCGAGCCGCGGGCGCTGGTCGGGTGCGGCGCCGGCGGCGTGCTCGGCGGTGGGCGCGAGATCGAGGAGGGGCCGGGCGCGGTCGTTTGGGCGCTGTCGGCTCCCGAGGCGCGAATCGCCACCCATCACTTCGAGGTCGAGCCGGCCGAGCACGGGGTGGCGCTGCGCGGGGTCGGCGAGGCGGAGGACCTCGGCGAGGCCCTGGTCGTGCTCGCCGACCCCTACACGTTCAGCGCCGAGGCACTGCTCGCGCACCTGAACACGGAGCGGCCCGGGATGCCGGTGCTCGGCGGTCTGGCGAGCGCCACCGCGGCCGGGTCGGCGGCGCTGTTTCGCGACGGCGAGGTGCTCGGCGCGGGTGCGGTCGCCTGCTCGCTCGAAGGGCTCTCGCTGGTGCCGTGCGTCTCGCAGGGGGCGACCCCGATCGGGCCCGAGATGACGATCACGGCGGCCGAGGGGAACCAGATCTCCGAGCTCGCCTCGCGGCCGGCGATTGCGCGCCTGAGCGAGGCGATCGGCGAGCTCCCGGGACGCGAGCAGGCGCTCGCCGCGGAGGGCCTGATGCTCGGCGTGGTGATCGACGAGAACCAGCCCGACTACGAGCGCGGCGACTTCCTCGTTCGCCCGATCATCGGCGCCGACCCGGCTGCCGGGACCCTGGCTCTCGGCGAGCGCGTCCGTGTCGGCCAGACGGTCCGCATGCACGTCCGCGACGGCGCGACCGCGGACGAGGACCTGCGCGACGCGCTTCGCGCCCAGGCGGCGGCGCTGGGCGAGACTGGCGCCGCCGGGGCGCTGATGTTCACCTGCAACGGACGTGGTTCGCACATGTTCGACGTCCCCGATCACGATGCCGCCGCCCTCGACGACGCGCTCGGCGCCCCGGCGGGCGGCTTCTTCTGTGCCGGCGAGATCGGCCCGGTGGGCGGGCGCAACTTCCTCCACGGCTTCACCGCGACGATCGCGGTCATCCCCCGCGGTTGATGGAGGACGCGGAGCTCGTCGCGCTCGCCCTCGCCGAGGACGTCGGCGCCGGCGACCTGACCGCGGAGGCGGTCGTCGGCGCCGGCGCGACCGCCAGCGCGCGCCTGGTCCAAAAACAGCCCGGGGTGCTGTTCGGGCTCGAGCTCGCGGCGCTCGCCTTCGAGCAGGCCGGCGCCGGCGGGCTCGAGGCGCTCGCGCCCGAGGCCGAGTGGCGCGACGACGTCCCGGTCGACGTCGCCCGGGTCTCCGGCCCGGCGCGCGCGCTGCTCGCCGCCGAGCGCACGGCGCTCAACTTCCTCGGCCACCTGTCGGGGGTGGCGACGCTGACGGCGCGCTTCGTCGCCGCGGTCGAGGGCAGCGGTGCAGCGATCCTCGACACCCGTAAGACGACCCCGGGACTGCGCCGGCTGGAGAAGGCGGCCGTCGCGGCGGGCGGCGGTCGCAACCACCGGCTCGGGCTCGACGACGCGATCCTGATCAAGGAGAACCACATCGCGCTCGCCGGCGACCTGACCGCTGCGGTTGCCGCGGCGCGCGCCGCCCACCCCGGGCTCGAGGCCGAGGTCGAGTGCGCGACCCTGGCCGAGGTCGACGAGGCGCTCGCCGCCGGCGCCGGGCGCCTGCTGCTCGACAACATGGACGCAGCCGAGCTGCGCGCCGCGGTCGCCGCCCGCGACCGCGCCGGAGGGGCCGCCGAGCTCGAGGCCTCGGGCGGGGTTTCGCTCGAGACCGTCGCCGAGATCGCCGCCACCGGGGTAGAGCTGATCTCGGTCGGGGCGCTGACGCACTCGGCCCCGGCGCTCGACCTGAGCCTGCTGATCGGCCCAGGGGGCGAACGGCTGTAGGGTCGAAGCGTGGCGGCGACGAAGGCGATCCGCGAGCGGCGCGAGGCGATCGTCGTCGAGCACATGGAGTCCGAGAACCGCCACGCCTTCGACGTCACGCTCGCGACCTTCGACCATCCCCGCTACGAGCTGATCGCCACCGGCGAGGTGCACGACGGCGCGGCCGCCGTCGCCGCCTACTTCGAGGAGACGCGGACCGCCTTCCCCGACCAGCGCAACGAGCTGATCGCGATGCACCACGCCGACGACGCGGTGACCGTCGAGGCACTGCTGCTCGGCACGCACCTCGGCTCCTTCCGAGGGTTGCCACCGACCGGTCGCGCGTTCGAGATGCGCTTCTGCGCCCTGTTCGTCTTCGAGGACGACCGGCTCGTGTGCGAGCGCGTCTACTTCGACACCGCGACGATCCTGCGCCAGCTCGGGATCGCACACGACCCGCTCTCGCTGCGCGGGCGCCTCGCGACCGTCGCCAACCACCCGATCACCGTCGGGCGGGCGCTGGCCCGCCGGACGCTCGGCCGCTGACCGCCGAGGCGCGGGGGCCGGCGGTAGAGCTCGTCCGCCGTGCCTACGCGGCGTGGGGCGAGAGCGGTGATCTCAACGTGCTGCTGGCGGAGTTCGTCGATCCGGAGGTCGAGTGGGTGTCGGCTCCGCACGCACCCGACCCCGGCCCCCATCACGGTCACGATGCCGTCAGGCGGGCGCTGGGCGACTACTTCGACAGCTTCGACGTCTTTCGCCCCGAGGCCGACCAGGTGCTGGCGACCCGCCGCGACGACGAGCTGCTCGTGCTCGCGACTACGCACGTGCGCGGCAAGGGCAGCGGCGCCGAGGTCAGCATCGAGGTCGCCCACCTGATCCGCGTCGAGGGCGACCGGATCGTCCGCATGCAGGTCTTCACCGATCGCGAGGCGGCGATCGCCGAGTTCACCTGATCGCGATCCCGGGCGCCCGCAGGTCGAGGAGGCGCGCCGGCTGCGGGCTCGCCACGGTGACCGCGGGCGTGGCGCCGTCGGCGATTCGCACCCAGGCCCCGGCCGGCGCCCGCTCGCCCCCGACCTCGATCTCTCCCTCGAGCACGTAGAGGCACCGCAGGTCATCGCCTCCCGGGGCAGCGTCGGGCGCCCAACCCTCCCCGGCCGCCGCACGGACCTCGGCGACGGCGATCGGCTCGAGCTCGGCGAGCTCGGCGACCTGGGCGCCGCTTCGCGACACGATCGGCGCGTCGGCGGTCTCGATCGCCGCCTCGGTCGGCGGGCGCCCGCCGTCGGTCGGCGGCGGCTCCTGGTCGTAGGCAAGCGTGCGCCCATCCCGCAGGGCGCGCATGAAGTCGGCGAACCCGGATCCGGGGGCGTGCAGGTTGAGATAGCTGACCTCGGTGTCGCCGGCGTTGCGAAAGCCGTGCACGACAAGCGGCGGCACCCGGGCCAGCGCTCCCGCCGCCACCGTCACCTCCGTGCCCTCGGGGCCGAGGCGGACCGCGAGCTCCCCCTCGAGCACGTAGAAGAGGTCGGTGTGGCGTCGATGGACGTGCAGGTCGGCGCCCTCGCGGCCGGGCCCGAAGCGCGACCAGGTCGCGTGCAGCCGGTCGTCGTCGCAGAGGATCTCGACCCGCCGGTCGGGCGAGTCGCCGACCAGCTCGCCGGCACCCGGCGCGATCACCCGCTGGCCGCTCATCGCCTCGACCCTACCCGCCCGTGGTCGCCGAGATCGGAACAGGCTGGGCGGCGGGGGTGGTCGCGGTGGTCCCGCCCGGCTAGCTGCGCCCTACTTCAGCAGCCGCGAGAGGCGGCGGTCCTTGAGCACGCGACCGCCGGTCTGGCATTCGGGGCAGTAGTTGGTCTGGTGCTCGGCGAAGTAGACCGCCTCGATCGTCGTCCCGCAGCGTGGGCACGGTTCGCCCTCGCGGCGGTGGACGCGCAGCGGCATCGGCAGCTTGTCGGGGACGGTCTCGCCGATCACCTCCTCGTAGTGGTCGATCGCGTCGCCGAGCACGTGCAGGGCGGCGCGCAGGCGCTCGACCTCGCCGCGATCGAGCTCCGCGCCCTTGCGAAACGGCGCCAGCTTCGCCTCCCAGAGCACCTCGTCCACCCACGAGCGCCCGATCCCCGCGATCGAGCGCTGGTCGCGAAGCAGCGGGTGGAGCTGGCGTGGCTGGTCAACGGCCGCCGCCAACGCTTCCAGAGGTGGCGCCGGCCAAGCCTCCGGCCCCAGGGTCGCGACCATCTCGTCCTCCTCGACCCCGCCGGGCCGATGAAGCTTCACCCAGGCGCGCTGCCTGGTCCCGAACTCGCGCAGTCGCAGCTCGCGGCCGTCGGCGAGCCGGATCAGCACTCGCGAGGCGCGGTCCTTGAGCGAGGCGCGCTTGTCGAACACCTGCAGCCGCCCCGCCGACATCAAATGGACGAGGAGCTCAAGGCCGCCCTCGAAGGTCACGACCGGCATCTTGCCCACCCGCCGCGTGCCCTCGACCAGCATCCCCTCGAGCGCCGTGAGCATCGGGTCGACCGTCTTCACCGCGACCATCCCCGGCGCCAGCGTCGACTCGACCTCGGCACCCGCGAGCGCGGCGCCGAGCCGGCGCGCGGTGATCTCGACTTCAGGCAGCTCGGGCACTCCCCTCAGTAAACTGGTCCCAGGTCATTCGCCCGGTTTGAGGTTGGTCAGCGGACCAACACGGGCCGGCGAACATACGAGGAAGAAGGGCGAGCATGCAACAGCTGCCGACACTTCAGCCGAGCCAAACCCCCGACCTCTCCGCCGAGGAGATCGCCCGCATGTCCGACGAGGTCCGCGCGCTCGCGGCCGAGCGAAACGCGGTCATCCTCGCCCACAACTACCAGGTGCCCGAGATCCAGGACGTCGCCGACCACATGGGCGACTCGCTCGGGCTCTCGCGCCTCGCCGCGTCGACCGAGGCCGAGGTGATCGTCTTCTGCGGCGTCCACTTCATGGCCGAGACCGCGTCGATCCTCTCGCCGCGAAAGACCGTGCTGATCCCCGACCTCGACGCCGGCTGCTCGCTCGCCGAGTCGATCGACGCCGAGCAGCTGCGCGCCTGGAAGGCGGAGCACCCCGGCGCCAAGGTGGTCATGTACGTGAACACGTCGGCCGAGGTCAAGGCCGAGACCGACTACTGCTGCACCTCCTCGAACGCGGTCAGCGTGGTCGAGCACATCTGGTCCGAGCACGGCCCCGAGACCGAGATCCTGTTCGGGCCCGACATGTGGCTCGGGTCCTTCGTCGCTCGCGAGACCGGGCTCGTCGACGACCCCGAGCGCTACCGGCGCTTCCACGTCTGGGACGGGGAATGCCACGTGCACGCCGGCATCCGCCCCGCCGACATCGCTCGCACCCGCGCCGAGCATCCGGGCGCCGAGTTCCTGATCCACCCCGAGTGCGGCTGCTCGACCCAGGCGCTCGAGTACGTCGCCTCCGGCGACATCGACTCCGAGGGGGTGCACATGCTCTCGACCTCGGGGATGCTCGAGCACGTCGAGCGGCATCCGGAGGGCGAATTCGTCGTCGCGACCGAGAACGGAATGCTCTACCCGCTGCAGCAGGCCGCCCCGCAGGCGAACCTGATCGAGGCCAACCGGATGGCGTTCTGCAAGTACATGAAGATGATCACGCTGCCGAAGTTGCGGGACTCGCTGCGGGAGATGAAGTTCGAGGTCAAGGTGCCGCCGGCGATCGCCGAGCGCGCCAGGGTCCCGATCGAGCGGATGGTTTCAATAGGCTGAAGTCGTGGCGGAGGTTGTGGCGCGACTGGTCCTCGGCGGGATCCTGGCGGGGGCGAGCCTGGCGAAGCTGGCGAGCCCGGCTTCGAGCCGGGCGGCGCTCGCGACCTTCGGCATCGACGGCCGCCGCCCGCAGGCCGTCGCCTGGGCGGCGCTGATCGCGACCGAGCTCGCGCTCGCGGTCGGGGTGATCGCCGGCTCGGCGACCGCCGCCTGGCTGGCGGCGGCGCTGATGGCGACCTTCGCCGCGACCATGGTCGGCGCGATCCTGCGCGGCCGCGCAGGCGCACCCTGCGCCTGCTTCGGCGCCCGCTCGACCGTCGGTTGGGCGGGCGTCGCCCGCAACGTGGTGCTGGCGGCCGCCTTCGCCGGCCTCACCTTCCTGCCGACCGGCGAGCTCTCCACCGACGAGTGGCTCGGGCTCGGGCTCGCGACTGCACTGCTCGCCTGTGCCGGGCTCGGGGTCGCGGTGCTCGCGCTCGCGCGCGAGGTCGGGCTCCTGCGGCTGCGTCTCGGCCCTGAGGGAGCGCTCGAGATCGCCGAGGAGGGCCCGCCGCTCTTCTCGCGGGCCGCGGTGATCGAGCGCTTCGCGCTCGATCCGGAGGCGCGCTTCGCGCTCGCGGTCTTCAGCTCCGACGGCTGTCGCGTCTGCCGCTCGCTCGAGCCGGCGGTCGCGGCGCTCGCGCGCGATCCCCTGGTCGCGGTTGAGACCTTCGAGGAGGCCGCGGAGGGCGCGATCTGGGACCAGCTCGCGATCCCAGGAAGCCCGTTCGCGATCGCGCTCGACCGCGAGGGCACGGTGCTGGCGAAAGGCACCTTCAACAACCTCGCTCAGCTCGAGACCGTGCTCGCCGCCGCCGAGCGCCGCGCGGCGGAACGCCGGATCGCGGGAGCCGTTGGTGTCTGAGCGGATCGAGCGGGCGCTCGACTCGCTCGCCGGCAACACGTCGCGCCGCGGGTTCCTGGCGCGCCTCGGTGGGGCGATGACCGCGATCACCGCCGGCGGGCTGGTCGCGCGGGCGGTGAAGCCCGGTGAGGCCGACGCCTTTCACTTCTGTGGCCACATCTTCACCACCGGGTCGTGCCCGCACCCGACCGGAACCCCGCGGATCGACGGCAGCGGCTACCCGCTGCGCGCCTCCGACGGCCAGCGCGTCGACAACCTCGGCCGGCCGGTGAACCGCCGGGGTGAGCCGGTCAACGACGACGGCGAGCCGCTCCGCGACCCCGACGGCAGGCCGCTGCCGCCGGCGCCGCGGACCAAGGTCTGCGACGAGACCGCCCGCATCTACGGCTTCAACACCACCGTCGACGGCGGCTGGTATCGCTGTTGCGACGGGCACGTGCGCAAGCTCGTCGACTGCTGCGCCTACTCGAACAAGCGCATCAACGGCGATCAGGCGCTCGAGGGCTACTGCTATCGCGGCCGCAAGGTCTTCTGCGTCATGTACTTCCAGACCAAGGTCCCGTGCTGAGCATGGACGCGCTTGCGATCACGGTCGCCGCCGCCGCCCTCGTCTTCGGGCTCACCGGGACCTGGTCGCCGTGCGGCTTCTCGATGATCGAGACGATCGGCCCGGTCGGCCACAGCGGCGGCCGGCCGACCACCCTCGCCGCCTGCCTCACGTTCACGATCGGCGCTCTCGTCGGCGGTGTCCTCACCTTCGGCGCGCTGGCCGCGATCGGCGGCCTCGTCCACGGCGCCGACGACGCGATCGCATACGGCGTCGCCGCTGCGATCGCGATCGCGGCCGCGATCGCCGAGCTCCGGGGGGCGGCGATCGTGCCCCAGGTCCGCCGCCAGCTCCCCGAGCATTGGCGGCGGCTGATGCCGATGCCGGTCGCGGCGGGGCTCTACGGGATCCTGCTCGGACTCGGCTTCACCACCTTCGTGCTCACCTTCGGCGTCTTCGCGCTCGCCGGGATCGTGCTCGCGGTCGGTGAGCCCGCGGTCGGGCTGCTTGCCGGGCTCGCGTTCGGGATCGGCCGGGCGCTGCCGATCGCGGCGCTGGCGCCGCTCGCCGACCGCCCGCTCGGGATTCGCGCGACCGAGCTGATGGCGGAGCGCCCGGCGATCTACCGCGGCTTTCGCGTCGGAGACGGGCTCGCGCTGCTCGCCGCCGCGGCGGCGCTCGTGGTCGCGGTGCCCGCCAGCGCCTCGCGGGTCGAGACCCGTCCCGCCGCCGACCCGGCGGCCGGCGGCAAGGACCTCGCCTTCCAGCGCCCCGATCGCTCCGGCTACATCCGTCGCGGCGGCCGCGACCTGGCGCTGCCGGGCCGCGACCCGGCGCTCGGCGCCGGCCGCGCGGCGGTGATCTCCGGCGGCGAGATCGCGATCCTCTCGGCCGCCGATCTCGAGGTGGCCGCGAGGGTTCCCGCCGCCGATGCCGACGCGGTCGCGATCTCGCGCCGGTGGCTGGTCTGGCGCGCTCGCAGCCGCGGCCGCGACTTCATCCGCGCCCGCAACGTCGCCGACCCCGGCCGCCCGGGACCGGTGAAGTCGCTCGGCTCGGCGGGCGGCGCGAGCCAGCTCGGGCGCCCGAGCCTCGACGACAACCGGCTCGTCTACGCGCGCGCGACCCCGCGCCGCAACACGATCGTCAAGCGCCTGCTCGGCGCGAAGCGAAAGAAGCGGGCGAAGACGACCGTGATCCGCTCGGTAACCGACGGGCTCTCGAATCCCTCGATCCGCGGCGAAGTCGCTGCTCTACGTGCGCCATACCCGCCGCGCCGACCGGCTCAAGATCGCCGCGATCGGCGGCCGCGGCCCGGGGCGGACGCTGCTCTCACGTCGCGGGGGGACGCTGTGGTCGACCGCGCTCTCGGAGCAGCGCGCCTACGTCACCCAGATCCACGGCACCGCGCCGCGCCAGAAGATCCTCTCGGTCGGCCGCTGACCCGCGGCTTGCCCGCGCGCACAACCCGGGTTAGGGTCGTAGGGCAAGCGACGGAAGGAGCCTTGATGGCTGATGCGGGTCTGTTCATCGGATGGGGGCAGGTGGTCCGCGGGCGCGAGCAGCGCGCGGTCGAGGTCTTCAACGAGGTCGTCGCCTACTGGGGCGGGTTGCAGGGCGATGGCAAGATCGAGGACTTCGAGGTCGTCTTCCTGACCCCGCACGGCGGCGATCTCGCCGGCTTCGGGCTGCTTCGCGGGAGCGCCGAGCAGATGAACGCCTTGCGCGGCGACGAGGAGTTCATCCGTCACGTCGCGCGCGCCGACCTGATCGTCGAGAGCCAGGGCGTCGTCGACGCCGCCCTCGGCGAGGGCATCGCGGCGCAGATGGCGATCTACCAGGAGGAGGTCGGGGGGCTCGACTGAGCCCGTCGACCACCGCGCGGCGGCCTACTCGTAGGCGAGCGCCTTGAGCACGTCGAGGCGCGAGGCGCGCCGCGCCGGGCCGATCGCGGCGATCACCCCGGCGACCATCGCCAGGATCAGGAGAACGATCAGGGTCCCGACCGGGATCTTGAGCAGGAAGCCCTCGTCGGCGAGCGGGCGGCTGACGACGACCGCGAACACGACCCCGAGGATCGCCCCGAGCACGGCGCCGATCAGGGCCGTGATCACGGCCTCGTAGCGGACGATCCGACGCACCTGACGGCGCGAGGTGCCGACCGCGCGCAGCAGGCCGAGCTCGCGGGTGCGCTCGTGGATCGAGAGCGCCAGCGTGTTGACGATCCCGAACAGCGACACGATCACGGCGAGGAAGAGGAGCGCGTAGACGACCCCGAGCAGCGTGTTCAGCTCCTCGGCGATCGAGTCCTTGAGCTCCTCCTGGTTCTCCGACTTCGTGGTCGGGAAGTCCTGCTCGAGCCGGTCGTCGATCGCCGCCCGGACGGTCGCGGTGTCGGCGTCGCCGGCGAGGTTGAGGAGGACGTTGGTGACGTTCTCGCCCTCGCCGTATGCGGCGGCGTTGGCGTCGGAGGCGGCATAGTCGCCGATGAAGTCGGTCGTGTCCTCGAACGTCCCGGTGACCGTGTAGGTGAGCGTCTCGCCCGAGGCCGTGCGGGCGTCGAAGCTGTCGCCGACGCCGAAGCCGTTGTCCTCGCCCCACTTCTCGTCGATCACGGCGTCGGTCGGCTCGAGCCCGGTGAGCAGCTCCTGCGAGCCGTCCTGCCAGTCGAGGGTCAGCACCTCGGCCGCGGACCGCGGGTCGACCAGGGTGAGGAAGCCGTCACCCACTCCCTCGACCCGGTCCTGGGTGTAGCGCAGCGGCGAGGCGAGCTCGACCCCGTCGACGGCGCCGACCGCCTCGGTCGTCGCCACCGGAATGTCGGAGAAGCCGTCGTTGTTGGAGACGATCAGGTCGCCGGTCAGGGTCTTGTCGATCGCTTCGTCGATCGAGCCGCGCAACCCGGCGGCGAAGACGGCGACGAACGAGACCAGCGCCAGCCCGATCATCAGCGCCGCCGCGGTCGACGCGGTGCGGCCCGGGTTGCGGACCGCGTTCTCGCGCGCGATCCGGCCGGGCACGCCGCGCAGTCGCTCGAGCGGGCGCCCGACCAGCGAGGCGAGCGGGGCGACGAGGCGGGGGCTGAGCAGGGCGACGCCGATGAAGACGGCGGCGGCGCCGACGCCGACCCAGACCTCGCCCGGGCTGAGGACGCCGAACAGCCCGAGCAGCATCGCGCCGATTCCGAGCCCGGTGAGCACGAGGGCGGCCGCCGTGCGCAGGCGGCGCTCGCGCGGGGTCGCGATCACGGCGCCCTCGCGCAGGCCGGTGACCGGCGGAACGCGGGTCGCCCGCAGCGCCGGGATCAGCGCCGCGACCACGGTGAGCCCGGTCCCGAGCACCATCCCGACGACGATCGTCCTCGTGGTGACCACGGTGCCGGTGGTCGGCAGGTCGATCTCGATCGCGTCGAACAGGGCACCGATTGCGGGGGCGAAGCCGATCCCGGCGACGACCCCGAGCGCCGCGGCGAGGAAACCGATCACGAACGCCTCGGCGACCACCGAGCTGAGGATCTGGCGCCGGTTCGCGCCCAGGGTCCGCAGCATCGCGAACTCGCGCGTGCGCTGGGCGACGGTGATCGAGAAGGTGTTGAAGATCAGGAACGCGGCGACGAACAGCGAGACGCCGGCGAAGATCAGCAGTGCGGTCCGCAGGATGTCGATGAACTCGCCGACGTCCTCGCGCTGGGACTGCACGTTCTCGGCCCCGGTCTCTGCCTGGACGCCGTTCGGCAGCTCGGCGGTCAGGTTCGCGGCCAGCTCCTCCGGACTCGTGTCCCCGTCGGCGGCGACCTGGATCTGGTCGAGCTGTCCCTGCTTGCCGGTGATCCGCTGCGCCTCCGGCAGGGTGAGCAGCGCCAGCGTCGCGCCGCCGAACGAGTCGATGTCGCCGAGGGTCGAGATCCCGGTGACGGTGTAGGTCCGCGCAGCCTCCTTGCCCGCGATCTCGATCTCGTCGCCGACGGCGAAGCCCTCCGCGTCGGCCGTCGCCTTGTCGATCACGACCTCGTCGTCGGTCGCCGGCGGGCCGCCCTCGACGTAGGTGAGCGGGTCGAAGCGCTCGGGGACGACCGAGAACCCGAAGCTCGGGGCGCCGTTGCCGCCCCGCGGCTCGCCGTCGGCGCCGATGATCGAGACCTGCGGGTCGCTGATCCCGCCCGCCGCCGCGGCGACCCCGTCGGTGCGCTCGACGACCTCGAGCTCGCGGGCGTCGAATGGCGGCACCTGGCCGTCCTCGGCCTCGATCACCTCGCGCGTGGTGACGACCGCGTCGACGCCCTCGTTCGACTGCGTGAAGATGTCCTCGAACGAGCGGTCGATCGTGTCGGTGAGCACGTAGGTGCCGGCGACCATCATCACCCCGAGCACGATCGCGAGCGCGGTCAGCGCGGTGCGCAGCTTGCGCTCCCAGAGGTTCCTGAGCGCGATCCGGCCCATCAGCCGACCTGCTTCATCAGGTCGAGCACCTGCTCGGGGCTCTGCGCCTCCTCGTCGCGGACGACCTTGCCGTCGACGAGCACCAGGACCCGGTCGGCGGTCGCCGCCGCGACGGCGTCGTGGGTGACCATGACCACGGTCTGGCCGAACTCGTCGACCGCGCGCCGCAGCAACGCCAGGACCTCCTCGCTCGAATGCGAGTCGAGGTTGCCGGTCGGCTCGTCGGCGAACACGACGGCGGGCTTGGCGAGCAGCGCGCGGGCGATCGCGACCCGCTGCTGCTGACCGCCGGAGAGCTCGGCCGGGCGGTGCGAGAGCCGGTCCCCGAGGCCGACCGCGGCGACCAGCGCCTCGAGCCGTTGCGGATCGGGCTCACGCCCGGCGAGCTTCAGCGGCAGGAGCACGTTCTCCTCCGCGCTCAGCACCGGCAGCAGGTTGAAGAACTGGAACACGAAGCCGACCTTGTCGCGACGAAGCTCGGTCAGCTCCGCGTCGTCGAGGCCCGCGAGCTCGACCCCGTCGATGCTGACCTCGCCCGCGGTCGGCGGGTCGAGCCCGGCGAGGATGTGCATCAGGGTCGACTTGCCCGAGCCCGAGGGGCCCATGATCGCGGTGAACCGTCCCTCGGGGAAGTCGATGCTGACACCGTCGAGGGCGCGCACCGCGGCCTCTCCTTCGCCGAAGACCCGGACCAGGTCGGCGGCATGGACGATCGGCGAGACGCTGGGGGTGGTCGTCGGCGCGGTCACGATTCTCCTTCGCAGGCTGGGGGACGGACGTCTGGGCCTGCAAGCTAGCGAGAGCTACGGAGGCGTGAGCACGGTGGGCGGGACGTCGGCGATCCCGACCGCCCGGTAGAGGATCGAGCTCGGCTTCGCGATCAGCCAATCGCCGCCGTCGCGGACGAGGAAGACGAGGTCGTCCTCGATCGAGGGCTCGGCGCGGTCGGCGAACTCGGTGGTCACGGTGACGACCGCTCGCGCCGAGTCGCCGTCGACCTCGACCGACTGCACCGCGCTCACCCGGACCCCGGCGAACACCGGCAGTCCGCGCGGATCGCGATAGCCGATCGACGCGTCGAGCGAGGCGGCGCAGTTGCCGCGTTCGCGCGGCAGCTCGAGCTGCTCGAGCGCGCCGGGGGCGAGCAGGGCGCACACGCGGGCGCCGCCGGCGGCGTCGAGCGCGGCGACGTAGGAGCGCACGGTGCGCTCGGCGGCGCGCTCGAGCGCGGTCGGGCGCGGGTCCTCGTCGGCGTTCTCGGCCGGGCCCGAGGGCTTGTCCGCCGGCGGCGGCGCGGGCTCGTCCGCGGGCTGATCGGGCGCGGGGGGATCGCCGCCGGCGCGCGCGCCGCCGGGGTCGGGCTCCGCGGGCGCCTCGGCCGCGGTCGTGGTCGCCGCCTCGTCGTCGCCGCAGCCGGGCAGCGCCACGGCGCCGAGGGCGAGCGCGGCGAGCAGGATCGCTGTCTTCGGTCGCTGCATTTTGGGCGGATCCGCGCCCCCGTTCGCGTCCGCGGCTAAGCATAGGTTGCGATCCCGTGAGCTCCGCTAATCTCGCCGCCGTGACGCACCTGAGGCCGGTGCCCGACCCCAAGCCCCCGGCCCGCACCGGGGCCGGCGAGGCGGCACAACCGTCGATCGCCGAGCTCGAGCGCTGGGCGACCGTGCTGCGGATCGAGTGCGTGCGGATGCTCGCGGTCGCGAAGTCGGGCCACCTCGACTCCTCGCTCTCGGCGGCCGACATCCTGACCGCGCTCTATTACCGCGTCCTGCGCCACGATCCGGCGCGCGCGGACTGGCCCGAGCGCGACCGGTTCGTGCTCTGCAAGGGTCACGCGGCGCCGATCCAGTACGCCGCCCTCGCCCACCACGGCTACTTCCCGCTCGAGGACCTGATGGGCCTGCGCCAGATCGGCGCCCACCTCCAGGGTCACCCGGACATGAACCGGACCCCCGGGGTCGAGGTCTCGACCGGCTCGCTCGGGCAGGGCCTCTCGATGTGCGTCGGGATCGCCCTTGCGCTGCGCCTCGACGGGCTCGACCAGACGGCACAGGTGTTCGGCGTGCTCTCCGACGGCGACTGCCAGGAGGGCCAGACCTGGGAGGCGGCGACCGCCGCGCCCCACTACGGGGTCACCAACCTGACCGCGATCGTCGACTACAACCACCTGCAGACCGACGGCACGACCGAAGAGGTGATGGACACCGGCGACGTGCGGGCGAAGTTCGAGGCCTTCGGCTGGGACGCGATCGAGATCGACGGCCACGACATGGCCGCCCTGGTCGACGCGCTCGAGCGCAGCCGCGAGCTCGACCGCCCGGCGGCGATCGTCTGTCAGACGAAGAAGGGCAAGGGCGTCTCGGCGATGGAGGGCCGGTTCGGCTTCCACGGCAAGGCCGCGGTCAGCCCCGAGTTCGCCGCCGAGGCGCTCGAGGAGCTCGAGGCGCGGCTCGAGCAGCAGACGAGCGCGATCGACGGCGACGGCGGCTGATGGCGCCCGAGGCGAAGACCGAGCCGACCGCGACCCGGGCCGCCTACGGTGAGGCCCTGGTCGAGCTCGGCGAGGCGCACGACGACGTCGTCGCGCTCGATGCCGACCTCGCGGTCTCGACTCAGTCGATCAAGTTCGGCAAGCGGTTCCCGGAGCGCTTCTTCAACTGCGGCGCCGCCGAGGCGAACATGATGTCGATCGCCTGTGGGCTGGCCGCGAGCGGCAAGGTCCCCTACGCCTCGACCTTCGCGATCTTCGCCTCCGGGCGCGCCTACGACCAGGTGCGTCTCGGGATCGCCCACAACGAGCTCAAGGTCCGGATCGGGGCCTCGCACGGCGGCGTCTCGCTCGGCGAGGACGGAGCCTCACACCAGATGATCGAGGACATCGCCCTGATGCGGGCGATGCCGCGGATGCAGGTCGTCGTCCCCGCCGACTACAACCAGGCCTACCGCGCCGTGATCGACAGCTATGAGGCCAACGACGACCCGATGTACATCCGCCTCGGCCGCCCCGCGACCCCGGCGGTCTACGACGAGATCCCCGAGACCCTGGGCGGCGGCGTCGACGTCGTCCGCGAGGGCAAGGACATCAGCCTGATCGCCACCGGGCACATGGTCTGGCGCGCGCTCGACGCGGCGGAGACGCTCGAACGCGACGACGGGGTCGAGGCCGAGGTCCTCAACGTCTCGATCGTGAAGCCGATCCACTCCGAGCCCGTGCTCGAGTCGATCTCGAAGACCGGGGTCGCGGTGACCGCGGAGGAGCACCGGATCGCCGGCGGCCTCGCCGACGCCGTCCGCCACGTCGCCGCCGAGCAGCACCCGGTGCCGATCTTCGCCGTCGGGATGAGCGACGAGTTCGGCATCTCGGGCACCGGCGAGGCCTGCATGGAGCACTTCGGGCTCACCGCCCGCGGGATCGCCGACCGGGCCCGGGAGGCGCTGATGCTGAAGCCGATCGTCTCGCGCCCGCAGGTCTTCGGCCCCCACTGGACCTGAGCGCCGCGCGCCCCGCCGCCAGGGGTTCGTGCCCTGACTCAGCCGGCGATGTCGCTGATCGTCAGCGCGATGAACAGACCGAGCACGATCTCGTTGACGACCCAGGAGTTGTCGTTCATCCACTGACGGGCCTTGGGCATGAAGTTCTGCGCCCGCTCGCCGAACACGAGCAGCGTCAGCGACGGCAGCGCGAGGAGGAACACGGTCAGGGCCAGGAACGGGAGCAGGTGCCACCAGGGGTCGTCGTGGCCGGCGAGATAGGAGCCGACCGCGAACGAGGTCAGGATGTCGGTCGGGAACACGCCGAGGAGCAGGAACCCGAGCTTGAACGAGAGCCGCGGCGTCGCCGCCTGCAGCTTGCCCATCCACTTCGGCGGGTGCGACTGCTCGCGCGTGACGTAGGCGTGAATTGCCGCGGCGACCAAGAGGACGAGCACGACCACGAAGATCGTCGTGTCGGAGGTGCCCCCGTCCTTGGCTCCGGCGCCGATGAAGAAGGCGATCGTGACGATCGCCGTGATCGAGAGCGCCGCCCCGAACACGTAGGCGGCCGAGTTGGCCCGCCAGTTCTCGCTCGTGGCGAGGAAGATCGCGCTCAGGATCTGCGGCCCCGCGATCATCACGAACGCCATCGGGAGGATTGTCAGGAAACTCATCTTCGGACTAGGTTTCTACAGTGACCGGCCGCGATGCTGCCGCCGGCCCTTCTCCGAAGCGGCTGGTGGGAAGTCTTCGGGTGCCCGCGAACGACGCGACGACGATCAGACCGGCGATCAGCAGGCCCGTCTTCAGCGCCTGCAACTGAGCCTCCTCGTAGTCCTCGACCAGGGCATCGACCGTCGGTTCGTCCAAACCCTCCTCGAGGGCTGTCGCGCGCACCTGATCGGACTCGACGAAGCTCACGTCGCCCTGGACTCGGATTCCGACTTCCTGCGCGACCTCGTCGGAGATCTGCGGGTTGTCCGCGACCCTGTCCGTGAACGCCGTGAGCAGCCCGCTGATCACGATGGCGCCGATCAATGCCGTGCCGAGCGACGACCCGAGCTGCTGCGCCGTGTACTGAAGCCCGCCGGCCTCGCTTCGGTCCGGATCAGCGATCGCGGACTGAACGACGTTGCCGAGCTGTGAGGCGATCAGGCCGAGCCCGACTCCGAGCACGCCCATCGCGATCGCGAACGAGGTCGTGTCGATCTCCGGGTCGATCGTGGCGAGCAGCATCACGATGGCCAGGAGCAGCACGGCGAGCCCGCCGCGCACGATCGTGCGCGGCGCCCAGCGCGCGGCCAGCGTCGAGCCACTCGCCGCGGCGAGCAGCATCGTGATCGAGACCGGAAGCATCTGGACACCGGTCTCGAAGGCGTCGAAGCCCTGCACGATCTGCAGATAGAGCGGGACCGCGAAGAAGACCCCCATCAGAATCAGGTTCTGGGCAAGGAGCATTACCAGCCCTCCGCGGAGGATCGGAATGCCCAGCAATCGGAAGTGCACGAGCGGCTCGTCGCCGGCCTCCTCTCGATGGCGCTCCCAGGCGCGAAAGCCCCAGAGTACGAGGCCGCCGGCGGCGATCACGAACGGCGTCAGCGCGAACCCGAACGGTTCGACGGGTGAGTCGCGCGGCTCCAGCCACCCCCAGTTGCTCGCCTGAAGGACCCCGAAGACGATCAGGCTGAGCCCGAGCGCCGAGAGCGCCGAGCCAACCCAGTCGAGCGCCGGGCGCTCGCCCTCGCGCGAGACCTCGTGCAAGAGCCGGGCGAAGATCAGGATCGCGACAACGATCACCACCTCGCCCGCGAACACGAGCCGCCAGGTGAGATTCGTCGTCAGCCAGCCGCCGAGGATCGGACCGACCGCGATACCCGCGCCGGCGACCCCCCCGAGAACTCCATAGACGGTCGCCCTGTCGCGTCCGCTATAGGTGCCCGCCGCCAGCGCGACCAGCGCCGGCAACACCATCGCGGCACCGATCCCCTCCAACACCGACCAGCCGAGCGTCAGGGTGGGGACGCTCCAGGAAGCCGCGGTCAATGCCGAACCGAAGCCGTAGATGATCAGACCGATGACGAACACCCGCCGCCGCCCGAACAGGTCCCCGAGCTTGGCGCCGGTGAGCATCAGCGCCGCCATGACCAGGGCGTAGAGCGTGATCACGGCCTGGATCGTGGTCACGGACGTGTCGAAGTCGGCGACCAGCTGGGAGATCGACACGTTCATCACCGACTGGTCCAAGACCATCAGGAACTGGGCGGCCGAGAGAACGATCAGGGCGCCCCATTTACCGTTCATGCCCACCCCTCGGGTGGCAGGGGCGCGAATGCACACGGCGAAGACCGCGTCGATGGAGGAAGGGGCTCAGAAGCCGCCCGGGGTTCGCTACCTCGACCGCCGGATCGAGCGCAAGGGGTGGAGGCCGCGCGTGGCCGCGTCGATCATCGCCGTGCTCTGGCTCGCGGCGATCGTCATCTTCGGAATCGTCGAGCACCTGGTCGATCCGGAGAGCTTCGACACGATTTGGCTGGGGATGTGGTGGGCGACCCAGACCGTGACCACGGTGGGCTACGGCGACGTAGTCCCGCACAACGCCGACGGCCAGCTGATCGCCACCGTGCTCATGGTCGGCGGGCTGTCGCTGTTCGCCGTCGTGACCGGGACGATCACGAGCGCCTTCGTGACCCGGGCCGAGGACGAGCGACGCGCGAGCGGGGACGACCCGATGATGGCCAAGCTCGACCAGCTGGCCACCGAGCTCGAGGCCCTGAGGAGGGAGATCGCGCGCCCCCCGCGCGACGACTGAGCTCACCGACATCAGGCTTGGGCCGCGGCGACCTGCGGGCCCGGGTCGTCCGACTCCGACTCCTCCGCCCGCGCTCGCGCGAGATCGGCCGAGATGCGGACCACCGCCGAGGTCATCGGCGCGGCGAGGATGAGCCCGATCGTGCCGAAGATCGCGCCACCGGCGATCGTCACGATCAGGACCGCGAGCGGATGGATCCCGAGCGCGGCGCCCATCGCCAGCGGCTGGACCAGTTGTTGGAGGACGCTGTTGGCGAGCAGCTGGACGACGATCATGCCCGCCGCCGCGTCGGTGCCGGCGCCGCCGAGCGCGATCAGGACCGAGAACGCGGCCGCCGTCCAGGCGCCGAGGTAGGGGACGTAGGCGCCGAGGAAGGTGACCGCCGCGATCGTCCCGATCAGCGGCACCCCGAGGATCAGGGCGCCGACCACGACCACGACCGCGTTGAACGCGGCGACGATCGTCACCCCGAGGAAGTAGCCGCGCAGCGAGCCGAGCACCCGCTGGGCGATCGTCCGCGCGACCGGCTTCGGGACTCCCATGTGGTCCTCGGCCCAGCTGCGGATCGTCGGCCCGTCCTTGAGCAGGAAGAAGAGGCTGAGCGCGGTCATCGCGAGGAAGAAGACGAGCGAGGAGAGCTTCGAGATCCCGGCGACGACGCCGTCGAGCAGCCCCTGGACGCCGTCGCTTGCTCCCGAGCTCGCGCTCTGCTTCGCCTGCTCGGCCTTCTCCGGGGAGAGGCCGAGGTCCTGAAGCCAGCCGCTGAGCGTGTCCTTGGCGTCCGAGAGGTGGCCGCCGACGGCGTCGCCCTGGCCGGTGATCCCGAGGACGACGGTGAGCATGACCCCGGCCCCGACCGCGACGATCGCGAGCATCAGCAACGCCGCCCCGAGTCCGCGGGGGACGTGGTGGCGCTTCATCCAGGCGACCAGCGGCGAGCCGACCGCGGCGATGATCGCCGCGGTCAGCACCGGGATCACGATCACCTGGGTCATCGCCGCGAGCGCGATCGCTCCCGCGACCAGGAGCGTGATCCCGACCAGCAGCCACGACATCAGGCCGACGTTGCGAAGCCAGTCGGGCACGGTGAAGATCCCGCTCAGCTCCCCGGGCGCGATCGTGATGTAGTCGCCACCCTCCTCGGGCGCGTCCGTGCGCCGATGCAGCCGACCGCGGATCACGCCCGGATCCTAGGCTGCGCCGCGGCGGCCGCAGAGACCGCGGGCCCGCGACCGCCCCCGAGCTCGCGCCGCCAGCCGGCGAGCACGGCGTGCACCGCCGCCGCGCCGATGATCGGCTCGTCGGGCACCCGCAGGTGCTCGGGATGGAGGATGAAGGCGCGCGTCTGCGAGCCGCCGAGACCGCCGTGGAAGGAGATCAGCTCCTCGAACGCGCAGCCCTCGTCGAGGTCGGGGTCGTAGAAGCTGCCGACCATGATGTCGGCGACGTTCGAGAAGCCGTCGGTGCGCGCCAGGTGGCGGCCGGCTGTCGGCGAGAAGCCCGCGAGCGGGTCGTCGCCCTCGACCGTCGCGTCGGCGAGGCGGCGCTCGCCGCCCGCTCCGAGCACGAGCGCGCCACGCTCGGAGGAGCGGACCAGGAGCCAGCCCACGTGCGGGTGACGGCGCAGCGCCTCGATCAGGTTCGGGTGGCGCTGCTCGATCTCCTCCAGCGTCAGCCGCCGCCGCTCCTCCATCAGGTAGATCAGGCCGAGGTTGCCCGATCCGAGGACCACGACCCGCTGATCGGAGACGTCGTTGCGCGGTTTCTTGTCGGACGCGCGGCCGGTCGCCTCGCCGAGCGCGTGGCCGACCATCGCGCTCTGCTCGTCGCCACCCGCGAACTCGGCGACCTCGCCCTCGGCGAGCGAACGCTCGACCAGCTCGTCGAGGCCATAACCGTTGCGCTGCTTGAACGTCGCCCCCTGCGTTTGGCCATGGTCGGAGAGGACGACGATCTCGTACGGGCGCGTCGCGTAGGCGCGGGCGCGCTCGACGCGGCCGAACTGCTGGTCGAGCTTGCGCAGCGCCTCGAGCGTGTCCGCGCGCTCGAGGCCCGAGTGGTGAGCGACCTCGTCGTAGCTGGCGAAGGTCGCGTAGACGGCGGGGCGGCCGCGCATCATGTCGGTGAGCACTCCGAAGATGACCAGGTCGCGGACGATCACGCACATCGCGCCTCGCAAGAGCGGGTAGATCCCGCCCCGATGCCCGCGCGGCCGCACGTCGCGGCGCTTCGCCCTGATCGCCGCCGTCCACTCCAACAACACCTCCCATCCGAACAGGACCAGTGCCCGGGTGACGTTGAAGCCGTTGGAGAGAAACGCCCGATAGCCGGGGTTGGCGCGTTTCTCGGCCTCGATCCGGCTCACGGTCAGGATCACCTCGTCGGCCTCGCCCGAGAGCAGGTTGCCGCGACTGGCGCCGCCATCGACGAGGAGGCCGTCGCCGGTGGCGTGGCGCCGCTCGATCTCGGCGCAGTCCTCCGGCGCCGAGCAGCTCATCAGCGTCGCGGTCTCCTTCTCGACCCAGCGAAACGCGGGGATGTCCTCGTTCGAGCCGAGCAGGATCCCGGCCTGGCTGGCGCCGGTCTGCGAGGAGAGGTCCGTCTCCCACTCCGCCAGGCGGTAGTCGTCCTCGGCGATCCAGCGGGCGAGGTTCGGGGCGCTGCCGTCGCGCATCGCGCGGCGCAGCACCGGCAGCGCGAGGCCGTCGATCTCGAGGCAGATCAGGCCCGGGACCGCGGTCGAGGTCGTGGCACCCTGCCGGCGCGCGATCGCCTTCACCACCCGCATCGTGTACTCGTCGTCCTCGTTGGTGCCGGTGATCACCTGGAGCACGATCGAGACGGCGGCCATCACCAGCGAGGCGAGCAGCGCGTCGCCGAACGATCCGACCGTGATCGCCTCCGGAAGCACCTCGTCGGCGATCAACAGCGCCGCCGCGTCGATCAGCAGCACCGAGACGAAGCCGACCAGGAGCATGAACGGCAACCGCAGCGCCCCGACCAGCGGCGGCAGCAGCGCGTTGATGACCGCGATCAGCGCGGCGACGAGAAACGAGCCGCCGAACTCGTTCAACTCGACGCCTGGCACGATCCCGGCCGCGACGCCCACCGAGGCCGCGGCGACCAGCCACGACACGAGCAGCGACAGCGGGCGCAGGCGGGGCTTCGTCGGCTCCCATCGCGGAGCGCCGCCGAAGGCCACGCTGGAAGCCACCCTCCCCCCGGGATCCGTCATCGGCCCACTGTAGCCGGGCGCTCGGGCGGCGGTCATCTCCATTCGGGGGGATGCGCCGGTCGCGGTCGCCCGGTTGAATCGGCGGATCTCTCCCGCTCGGCGCAGATCCCGATCCCGATGGTGGCGCCCGCGTCACGGGTCGTGGTGGATCGGGGTGCTGTTCGCGATCGGATCGGTGTGCTTCTTCCTCGGCCCGCTGCCCGGGTTCGTACAGCTGGTCGGCTCGGCCGTCGACGGCGTCGTGTTCTTCGTCGGCTCGGTGTTCTTCACCGCGGCGGCCCTGATCCAGCACCTCGTCTCGGCCAACGCCGCCCGCGCGTCCTGCGGCGTCGGCCGCGGCCGGTTTCGCGTGTTCACGTTCCAGCCCCGGCGAATCGACTGGTGGGCGACGCTGATCCAGCTCGTCGGGACCGTCTACTTCAACGTCGACACCTTCCGGGCGATGACGGACAGCTTCGACACCGCGCAGGTCGACCGGCTCGTCTGGGCCCCGGAGGCGCTCGGGTCGATCTGCTTCCTGGTCTCGGGACTGCTCGCCTACCTCGAGCTGGGCGACGGTGGTGTCCGAGTCGCCGAGCGGACGCTCGAGTGGAAGATCGCGATCGTCAACCTCGCCGGTTGCGTCCTGTTCGGGCTCTCGACGATCGCGAGTTACGTGGTTCCGTCGACCGGCGACGTGCTCGCCCTCGCGGCGGCGAACGTCACCACCTCGCTCGGAGCGCTCTGCTTCCTGATCGGCGCCGTGATGCTGTTGCGGGACCCGGCGGAATGAGCGGTCAGATCCGGAGCAGCTTCGTGAGGCCCTCGCGAACCTCGGTCCTTCGACCTTCCTCTCTATTCATGGCCGGCTGAGCGGCCGAGTGTCAGGCTCTGGTCTGGGGGCGGCCGCCGTGGACCACGAGCCCGTAGATCACCAGCAGATCGACGATGAACAGCATGAACGCCGCGAACGGGAACGCGTTCACCGTGAACAGGATCACCAGCGCGCTGAGGCTTGCGCTCAGCACCCCGATGAAGCGCCCGTACATGTGGCGATTCCAGATCGAGAACGCGCCGATCAGCTGCATCAGGCCGATGATCAGCAGGAACCAGCCCCAGGCGTTGAGGTCGTCGAAGATCACGTAGCGGCCCTCGTCGGTGAAGAAGGCCGAGCCGTCGATCGCCGCGATCCCGTAGATCACGTTGAGAAAGCCGGCGATCATGATCATCACGCCGGCGAACAGGACCCAGCCCTCGCCACGCGACTCCGTGTCGTAGGTGCTCATCCTCGTTCCTCCTTGATTTCGTTTCCCGGCGGCCGCGTGCCGTCGGGCAAGTCCAACCTACACCCCGCGTCGGCGCGCCGCCAGCGCCTGCCTGGGTGACTAGAAGCCGACGTTGGTCTTCACCCGCCCGCGTTCGAACTCACTCAGCCCGCCCTTCTTGTCCAGGGTCTCGCAGGCGTTCGCGAGGTCGTCCGCGAGCGTGCCGACGAGGGCGTGCGTGAGGTTGAGCTTGACCAGCGCCCGCAGCATCTTCACCTTGTCGGCGTTCGGCGGCATCGTGTAGGCGGGCAGCATCCAACCCCGCTCCGCCGCGACCTGCCAGGCGATGTCGAACTCGTCGTAGGGTGCGTCATCGGCGAAGTTGAACGCGACCAGCGGCAGGCGGTCGTCGCCGCCGCCGATGATCTCGAAGCGCCCGATCTCACCGATCCGGTCGGCGAGGAACTGCGCATTGGCCTGCAGGGATTGCATGACGAACTCGTAGCCGTTGCGACCGAGGCGGATCAGGTTGTAGTACTGCGCGAGGACCATCGCGGAGCCGGTCGAGAAGTTGAGGGTGAAGGTCGCGTCGGTCTTGCCGAGATAGTTCTCGTAGAAGACGAGGTCCTCGGCGAGGTCGGCCCGCTCGCGAAAGATCAGCCAGCCGATGCCTGGATAGACGAGCCCGAACTTGTGGCCGGAGACGTTGATCGAGCGCACCTGGTCGAGCCGGAAGTCCCACTCGTAGTCGGGATAGAGGAACGGCCAGACGAAGCCGCCGCTGGCGCCGTCGATGTGCAGCGGGACGTCGACGCCGTCCTTGTCGCGCAGCCCGACGAGGTAGTCGTTGATCCCGATGATGTCGTCGGCGTGCCCGGTGAAGGTCGTGCCGAGCACCGCGGCGACGCCGATCGTGTTCTCGTCGACATGCGGCTCGATGTCGGCGGGGCCGATCGTGTACTTGTCGGGCTGCAGCGGGACGATCCGCGGCTCGACGTCGAAGTAGCGGCAGAACTTCTCCCAGACCACGTGCACGTCGCCGCCGAAGACGAGGTTGGGCTTGTCGGTCGACTTCCCGGCCGCTTCGCGGCGTTGGCGCCACTTCCACTTCAGCGACAGGGCGCCGAGCATGATCGCCTCCGACGATCCCTGCGTCCGAGCGCCGGTGGTCTCGCCCGGAGCGTTGAAGAGGTCGGCGAGCATCCGGATGCAACGCTGCTCGATCTCGGCGGTCTGCGGATACTCGGCGTGATCGATGAAGTTGCGGTGCAGGTTCTCGGCGATCACCCGTCGCGCCTCCGGCTCCATCCACGTGGTCACGAACGTCGCCAGGTTGCGCTCCGGGATCCCGTCGAGGACCAACTCCTCGCTGATCAGGCGCATCGCCGCCAGCGGCTCCATCGCGGTCTCGGGAAACTCGCGGTCGGGCACCCCCTCGGTGATCCATCTTCCTCTCACCTGCGTCTCGATCGGGTCTGGCATGCACGCCTCCTCGCGGGATTCGGGTAGCTGGGGCCGGAACCTCTCACATCACGACAACCGGGGTGAGATCGACTCCGGCGGCCGGGCTGCGAGCGTGCTTGCAGGGCCGGGCGGATCTTTAGCGTCCGCTAACACTCTGCGCTAGCCTCCTCGCTCGAGATCGGGCACTCGGCCCGCAGCTTTCGATGCAGGGGGCGCTCGCGACCCAGCCACGCAGGAGTGGTGCGGACGCCGAAGAAAGGAGGCTCCGCATGCCATTGCTGAAGACACGCAGACGCGAACGCGCCCGCCGCCGCGAGGCCGCGGACCATCTGCGCCGGCGCCCGCAGCCCCAGCGTCCCCGTCCCCGCTCGGGCCAGCCGCCGATCATCGAGGTCAACGACGCAACCGTCGTCTACTCGGGCGGCCACGTCGCCCTCGACCACGTCTCGCTCGAGATCGATCGCGGCGAGTTCGCCTTCGTCGTCGGCCCGACGGGCTGCGGCAAGTCGACCCTGATCAAGGCGCTGATCCGCGACATCGAGCCGGCCGCGGGCCGGGTGCGGATCGCCGGCAAGGACATCAACGAGCTCGACCACGACCGCACGCCGTATCTGCGCCGCCGGATCGGGACCGTGTTCCAGGACTTCAAGCTGCTTCCGAACCGGACCGTGTACGACAACGTCGCCTACGCGCTCCAGGTGATCGGCGAGCCGCGGTCGCAGATCCGCCGCAAGGTGCCCGAGATCCTGCGGCTCGTTGGCCTGCAGGCCAAAATCCACAACTACCCGGACGAGCTCTCCGGCGGGGAGCAGCAGCGCGTCGCGATCGCGCGCGCGTTCGTCAACCACCCGCCGCTGCTGCTCGCCGACGAGCCGACCGGCAACCTCGACCCGGTGACCTCGATCGGGATCATGCAGCTGCTCTACCGGATCAACCGCACCGGGACCACGGTCCTGGTCGTCACCCACGACCGCGACATGGTCGACAAGATGCGCCGCCGCGTGATCGCGCTCGAGGAGGGCCGCCTGATCCGCGACGAGGACGCGAGCGGCTACCACGACGAGTCGACGACCGAGTTCGCGGCCCGCGTCCGCGCGGAGATGGGCATCGGCGACGAGGGCGAGTCGAACGGGACCCGGTAGATGGGCCGGATCGTCTTCTTCCTCTCGGAGGCGTTTCGCGCGCTGCGCCGCAGCGCCGCCCCGAGCATCGCCGCGATCGTCACGATCGTGGTCACGACGCTGCTGCTCGGCGTGCTCGTCCCCGTCCTGCGGGCGAGCGAGTCGAAGGCGAGCGAGGTCCGCGAGCAGATCGGGCTCGAGGTCTTCCTCTACCGCGACGCGACCCGGGCCGAGCTCGACGGGCTCGAGCGCAAGCTGAACGCGGTCCCGCACGTGACCGGGGTCGAGTACTGCTCGCCGACCTGCGCGAAGCAGGAGCTCGGGAACGAGCTCAAGGGCGATCTCGCGAACTCGATCGACGAGCTCAACTCGAACCCGCTGCCACCGTCGTTCGACCTCACGCTCGACGACCCAGACAACCTCGAGGCGGTGCGCTCGTCGCTGCTGCCGCCGAACCAGGCCGGCAAGCCGACCCCGATCAGCGCCGCGATCGATCCGCCGATCGGCGAGGATCGCGAGAACGCGGAGAAGATCCGCGACGTCACGGGCGCGGTCAAGGTGGTGCTCGCGGTGATCGCCGCGCTGCTGTTGATCGCCTCCCTGCTGCTGGTCGCGAACACGATCCGGCTCTCGATCTACGCTCGCCGGCGCGAGGTCGAGGTGATGCGGCTCGTCGGCGCGACCAACTGGTTCATCCGCTGGCCGTTCATGATCGAGGGCGTGATCGTGGGCATCGCGGGAGCGGGAATCGCGGTCGGCATACTGTTGCTCGGAAAGGTCACGATCGTGGACCCGCTCGCCGAGGACTTCAACTTGATCGACAACTTCTCGACCATGGGCTTCGTCCCGCTGGTCGCGGTGCTCGTTGCGGCCGCGGTGATCGTCTCCGCGCTCGGCAGCGGCATCACCTTGCGGCGCTTCCTGCGGGTGTGAGCCCCGGTCCAGACCGGAGCGGCTTCGGCCCCGGTCTCGTCGCCGGGCTGATCGCCGGGCTGGTGCTCGCGGCACTCGTCGGCGTGCTCACCGGCGAGCTCGGCACCGGCGACGACGAGACCCCGGTCGCCGAGGCGTTCGAGACGATCGAGGACAACTACTTCGAGGCGGTCGACGGCGAGCGGCTCGAGGAGGGCTCGATCAACGGCATGGTCCGCGAGCTGCGCGAGCGCTACGACGATCGCTTCTCGCACTACTTCACCAAGGAGCAGCTCGAGGACTTCGAGGCGGCGACCTCGGGCAGCTTCTCCGGCGTCGGGCTCGCGGTCAACGAGGTCCCCGCCGGGCTGCGGGTGGCGACCGTCTACCCCGATACGCCCGCCGAGCGCGCCGGGATCGAGGAGGGCGACCTGATCGTCGCCGTCGACGGGAAGTCGATCGCCGGCGTGCCGGCCGACGTCTCGACGGCGCGGATCAAGGGACCGCGCGGGACCGAGGTCGAGCTCGAGGTCGCCTCGGGCTCGAACCGTCGCAGCCGCATGCTCGTGGTGGAGCGCGCCGACGTGCGCATCCCCGCGGTCGACGGCGAGATCCGCCGGGTCGACGGCCGCAAGCTCGCCTACGTCCGCTTCGCGACCTTCAGCGAGGGCGCACACGGCGAGTTGCGCGACACGATCGAGCGCCTCTATCGCGACGGCGCCGAGGGACTGGTCCTCGACCTGCGCGGCAACGGCGGCGGGCTGCTGAACGAGGCGGTGCTCTCGTCGAGCGTCTTCGTCGAGGACGGCAACGTGGTCTCGACCGAGAGCAGGACCCAGGGCGACCGCGACTACCCGGCGGTCGGCGGCGCGCTCGACCCGCGCCCGACCGTGGTCCTGGTCAATCGCGACACCGCGTCGGCCGCCGAGATCCTGACGGCGGCGATCGCGACCTACGACCTCGGCGAGATCGTCGGCACCCGGACCTTCGGCAAGGGCACCTTCCAGGAGGTGATCCCGCTCGCCGCCGGCGGCGCGCTCGACCTGACCATCGGCCAGTACCTGACCGCCGACGGGACGTCGATCGCGGGCGAGGGGATCAAGCCCGACGTCAGGGTCGCCGACGACCCCCGGACCGAGTCCGCCGACGAGGCCCTCGATCGCGCGCTCGCCGTCCTCGCCGAGCAGCTCTGACGATGGACACCTACGTCGGCGTCGTCGCCCGCCGCGGCCGCTTCCTCGTCGTCGAGCCGCTGTTCGAGCGCGGGCCGCAGGCGAACCTGGGCCGCGGCTCGATCCGCGTCCGCGAGGGCGAGATGGTGCTCGCCGAGCGCCACGGCTCGGGCGCCAGGGCGATCGAGGCGTTGGGCGATCCGGCGAGCGCGGCCGACGTCGTCGGGGCGCTGCTCGCCGAGCGCGGGATCGAGCACGGCTTCGGCGCCGCGCTCGAGGATCAGGCCTCCGAGGCGGCGCGCTCGGCGCGCGAGCTCGAGCTCGAGCGCCGCGACCTGCGCGCGCTCGCGACCTTCACCGTCGACCCCGCGAGCGCGCGCGACTTCGACGACGCCGTCTCGGCCGAGGTCGAGGGCGACGGAGTGCGCCTCTGGATCCACATCGCCGACGTCGCCGCCCACGTGCGTCCCGGCGGCGCGCTCGACCGCGAGGCGCTGCGACGCGCGAACAGCGTCTACGTCCCGGGCGCGGTCGAGCCGATGCTGCCGGCGGCGCTCTCGGCGGACGCCTGCAGCCTCGGACCGGGGGTCGACCGCCTCGCGGTCACGGCCGAGATCGTCGTCGGCGCCGGCGGCGAGGCACGCTCGGCGAGCTTCTACCGGACCCTGATCCGCTCCGACTCGCGGCTCGACTACGACCAGCTCGACGCCGTCTTCGCCGGCAGCGCGGAACCTCCGGCCGAGGTCGCGCGACCGCTCGAGCTCGCCCGCCGAGCCGCCGCGGCGCTGCGCGAGCGCCGGGCGGGCGGCTCCGCGCTCGAGGTCGCGACCGCCGAGCCCGAGTTCGAGCTCGACGCCGACGGCCACGTGGCCGGCGCGCGCGCGGTCGAGCAGACCGAGGCACACGGCCTGATCGAGCAGCTGATGATCTGCGCGAACGAGCGCGTCGCCGAGCTCTGCGAGCGCCGCGGCTCGGCGATCGTCTACCGGGTCCACGAGCCGCCCGACCCGGGGCGGATCGCGACTCTGTACGAGAAACTCGCGGCGCTCGATCTCCCGACCCCGCCGCTGCCGGACGTCGAGCGGATCTCGCCGTCGGAGACCGGCGAGCTCGCCGCCGCGGCGAGCCGCCTCGCCGCGCGCGAGGCCGAGCGCCGCGGACACGGCCGCGACGCGTATACATCTCTCGTGCTCCGCTCGCTCAAGCAGGCGTTCTACTCGGCCCGCAACCTCGGCCACGCCGGACTCGGCAGCTCCGCCTACTGCCACTTCACGTCGCCGATCCGGCGCTATCCGGATCTGATCTGCCATCGGGCGCTGCTCGCCGCGCTCGGCGCCGGCGAGCTCGAGCCGGAGCGTTCCGAGGCCGCCGAGGCGGCGAGCTGGTGCTCGGAGCGCGAGCGCGAGGCGATCTCGATCGAGCGCGATGCGGACGGCGTCTGTGCCGCGTTCCTGCTCGAGCGCGAGCTGTTCGAGGGCGGCTGGGGCCGGGCGTTCGAGGGCGAGGTGTCCGGGGTGATCGGCGCCGGCGCCTTCGTCCGCTTCAGGGGCGAGCTCGCCGACGTCTACGAGGGCTTCCTGCCGGCCCGGCGGATGCGCGGCGAGCGCTTCGAGCTCGACCCGTCCGAGACCGCGCTCGTCGGCCGTCGCTCGGGGCGTCGGCTGCGGCTCGGCGATCCGGTCGCGGTTCGCGTCGACGGGGTCGAGGCGCCACGCGGCCGCGTCGATCTCGCTCCCGCGGGCGAGGTGGGGCGATGAGCAAGCGTCCCAAGCGCAAGGCGGCGGAGGGCGACGTGGCGACGAACCGCCGCGCCAGCCACCGCTACGAGCTGGTCGAGCGCTTCGAGGCCGGGATCGAGCTGCGCGGGTCAGAGGTCAAGTCGCTGCGCGAGGGCAAGACCCAGATCGGCGACGCCTACGCCGCGATCGAGGACGGCGAGATGTGGCTCCGCAACGCTCACATCCCTCCGTACGGCCCGGCCAGCATCGAGAACCACGAGCCCGAGCGCCCGCGCAAGCTGTTGCTGCACCGCTACGAGATCGAGCGCCTGATCGGGCGCCTGCAGCGCAAGGGACTGACGATGGTCCCGACCCGCGTCTACTTCAAGGGCGGGCGGGCAAAGGTCGAGATCGCGCTCGCCCGCGGCAAGGAGCATCGCGACCGGCGGCGCGAGATTCGCGACCGCGACGTGCAGCGCGAGGTCGAGCGCGAGATGCGCGACCGCTTGCGCTGAGCGCCCGCGGCCGCCACGGCGCAGGGGATCGCTTTCCGGCGGCGAAGACCCGGTGAGCCGCTTCGACGGCGTGAGACGATAGGGAGCAGATGGACCAGATCAGATCCGAAGGCGAGGAAGGGCCTCCGCAGCCCGAGGACCCCGCGGCCGCGCCGCCGCCCCCGCCCGACCAGGCGGTCACGACTTCGACCCCGGAGGCTGACCCCGCCCCCGCGCCGGGCTCGGTGCCACCGCCGGGCCCGCCCTCCGCGCCCGCGCCCGATCCCGCCGCGACCCCGTCGACCCCGGGCGCCGCTGTCGAGCCGACGCGCCGCGAGCAGCGACGCCTGAAAAAGGAGGACCGCGAGCGCGAGCGCAACGAGCAGAAGGCCGCCAAGGAGGCCGAGCGCGAGCGAAAGGCCGCCGAGCGCAAGGCGCGCAAGGCGAAGGGCGCCGGTCCCGGCGTGAGCCCGACCGCACCCGCGGAGGAGACCTCGGCGCCGGCAAAGGAGTCATGGCTGGAGCGGCGCAGGCGCGAGCGCGAGGAACGCAAGGCCGAACGCGCGGCGCAGAAGCAGGCCGCTAAGGACGAGCGCGAGCGCGCGGTGGCCGAACGGCGCCAGAAGCGCGAGCAGCAGAAATTGGCCAAGCGCGAGGCGAAGCTCGCCCCGAGCGGCGAAGCGCCCGCGCCCGAAGCGCCACCGACGCCCGAGGCCGCGCAGCCCGCTGCGGAGTCGGCCGCCGCGCGCCAGGCTGCCGCCGCGTCGATCGGCGCCGCCGCCGCGGCCGCCGCCGCGGCGCGACCCCCGAGGCCCCGGCCGCCGCCGAGCCGCCCGCGCCCGAGCCGCCCGCGCCCGAGCCTCCGGCTGATCCGGTGGTGCCCGAGCCGCCGTTTGTCGCACCCTCCGCGCAGCCGCCTGAAGCATCGCCGCCGGCCGAGCCGCCGCCGCCCGTCCCCGAGCCTCCCGCCGAGCCGTCGGACGAGGCCCGTCGCGCCGCCGAGGAAGCGCAGGCGCGTGCGCGCGAGATCGAGCGGATGCAGGTCGAGGCCGAGGCACGGATCGAGCGCGCGCGGATCGAGGCCGAGCAGCGAGCTCGCGAGGAGGCCGACGCCGCCGAGCGCGCGGCGCGCGAGCGTGAGCGCGCGGAGGCCGAGCGCCACCGGATCGAGGCGATCGCGGCCGAGGACGAGCGCCGGCGCGCGGAGGAGGCCGAACGGCAAGCGGCCCGAGCAGGAGGGCGAGGAGCGCGAACGCCTCGCGACGCCCGACCGCGCTGCCCTGCTCGCCGACCTGCAGCAGACCGAGCGCGAGCTCGAGTCCCATCGCCCTGAGGAGGAGCGCCTCGCCCGCGAGCTGGAGGCGACCGAGAGCCGGGTCACCGGCCGCCAGCAGGAGACGATCGCCGCGCTCGAGCGCGCCGCGCAGCGGCTCGAGGAGGTCGAGGCGCGCGCCGCCGAGGCCGAGCAGCGCGCCGAACGGGCCGAGAAGCTGGCCGCGATCCGGGCGCAGGAGCGCGAGCGCACCGTCCGCCTGCGCGAGATGCTCGACCGGATCTCGGAGGCCGAGGAGCGCGCGACGGCCGCCGAGCAGCGCGCCCGGCGCGCGGTCGACGAGATCGCCGAGCCGCTGCCCGAGGTCGACACCTCGTCCCTGGTCGGACCGGGCGAGCCCGCGCCGCCGGCGCCGACCCCGCCCGCCCCCGACCCGGAGCCGCCCGCTCCGGCTCCCGACCCGGCGCCGCCCGCTCCGGCTCCCGACCCCGAACCGATGCCGCCCGGGCGCGACCCGACCCCGCCGACTCCCGAACCGACCCCGCCCGCACCCGACCCGGCCCCGCCCTCGGTCGTGCCCGACCCGCCCCGGCGAGCTGACGAGGTCCCATCGATCGCGGCCGTGCCGCCCGCCGCTCCCGAGCCCGAGCCGCCGCCCGCGATCAGCATCGTCCCCGAACCCGAGCCGCCCTCCCCGTACGAGCCGGAGACGACGCCCGAGCAGCCCACCCCCGCCGCCGGGCCCCCGGTCTCGGTCAACTCGGCGAGCTACGAGGAGCTTCGCGACCTCGGCCTCTCGGTCACGCAGACCGGTCGCCTGATCGCCCACCGCGAGCGCGTCGGCGGCTTCACCTCGCTCGACGAGATCGATCAGATCCCGGGGTTCCCGAAGACCTTCCTCGACACCCTCAAGCACCGCCTGCGCCTGTAGCTACAGGCCGTATCCCTCGAGCAGGTTGAGCCAGATCTCGGAGCGGGTGGGGAACGCCGGCACCGCGTGGGCGAGCCGCTCGAGCGGAACCTCGGCGGTGACCGCGATCGTCGCCGCGTGCAGGGACTCCGCGATCGCCGGGCCGACGAAGGTCGCGCCGACGATCACGCCGCGGTCCTCGTCGACGACGATCCGCGAGGTGCCGGCGGCGTTGCGCCCGATGTAGCTCGCGCCGGCGTTGGCCGCGGTCTGGACGTCGACTGCGCGGGCGTCGATCCCCTCCTCCTCGGCGGCGGCGAGCGTCAGCCCGACCGCGGCCACCTGCGGATCGGTGAACACCACCCGGGGTGAGCCGGAGCGGTCGCTGGTCGCGGCAACGTCCTTGCCGAGGATGTGATCGGCCGCGATTCGCGCCTGGTACTTGCCCATGTGGGTGAGCAGCGAGCGCCCGTTGACGTCGCCGATCGCGTACAGCCAGGTGGACCCGCCGACCCGCATCTGGTCGTCGACCTCGATGTATCCGCCCGCCTCCGCTCCCGCGGTCTCGAGCCCGAGGTCGTCGCTGCGCGGCCGGCGCCCGACCGCGACCAGGAGCTCGTCGCCGCGCAGCTCGGTGCCGCCGGCGAGCGCCAGCGTCACCTGGCCGGAGTCGCCTCGGCTCGCGGCCGTCGCCTGCGAGCCGAGGTGGAGCTCGACTCCGCCGCGCTCGAGCCCGGATGCGACCTCCTCGCTGACGAACGGTTCCTCCTGGGCGAGGATGCGATCGGCCGCCTCGACCAGAGCGACGCTGGCCCCGAGGCTGCTCCACGCCTGCGCCATCTCGACTCCGACTACGCCGCCGCCGAGGATCAGCAGCCGCTCGGGCACCGCCTCGGCGGTCGTCGCCTCGCGATTCGTCCACGGCGCTGCCTCGGCGAGGCCCTCGATCGGCGGCATCGCGGCTGCGGTGCCGGTGGCGACGACGACCGCGCGGCGGGCGCTGACCTGGTCGGCGCCGACGGTCAGCCGGCGCTCGCCGGCGAAGGTCGCGCGGCCACGGATGAGCTCGATCCCGCGGCTCTCGAGCCATGGCAGCTGCGACGAGTCGTCGCGGTCGTGGATCACCTCGTCACGCCGACTCAGGACCAGCGCCGGGTCGAGCTCGCCGCGGAGCATCTCGCGCACGCCCGGCACCCGCTCGATCTCGGCCAGCAGCTCGCCGGGGCGCAGGAGCGCCTTCGAGGGCATGCAGGCGTAGTAGGAGCATTCGCCCCCGACCAGCTCCTGCTCGACCAGGGCGACCTCGAGCCCGCCCCCCGCGAGCCGCCCGGCGGCGACCTCGCCCGCGGGGCCGGCGCCGATCACGATCGCGTCGAACTCTCGCTCCCTCATCCCAGCTCCAGTCTCGGCAACGCCGCCAGCATTACCGATGGGCCCCGGCTTGGTAAGACAGATGGGTGGCGAAGGGCGCCGACAAGCTCAGCGACTACCGCGACAAGCGCTCGTTCTCGCGCACCCCCGAGCCCGGCGGCGAGCGGGCCGAGCCGTCCGCGGACGGACCGCGGTTCGTGATTCAGGAGCATCACGCTCGGCGCCTGCACTGGGACCTGCGGCTCGAGCACGACGGGGTGCTCGCGTCCTGGGCCCTGCCGCGAGGAGTGCCTCGCGACCCGGATCGAAACCGGCTCGCCGTGCACACGGAGGACCATCCGCTCTCCTACCTCGAGTTCGCAGGCGAGATCCCGAAGGGCGAGTACGGCGGCGGGACGATGGCGATCTGGGATCGCGGCACCTACGAGCTCGAGAAGTGGGAGCAGGGCAAGGTCGTGCTCCGCTTCGACGGCGAGCGGGTCAGCGGACGCTACGCGCTGTTTCAGACCCGCGGCAGGGACTGGATGATCCACCGCATGGACCCGCCCGAGCCGGGCGAGCCGCTGCCGGAAGCGCTCGAGCCGATGCTCGCCTCGCCCGGGCGCCTGCCGCGCGACGACGACGGCTGGGGGTTCGAGATCGCCTGGTCGGGCGAGCGCGCGATCGCGCTCTGCGACACCGGCCACGTGAGCCTGCTCGACGGTGCGGGCGAGGATCTCCGCCCCCGCTTTCCCGAGCTCGGCGCGATCGCGCTCGAGCTCGCCGGCGAGCCGATCGCGCTCGACGGCGTCCTGGTCGCCTTCGACGACGACGGCGCGCCCTCGGCGGATTTGCTCGAGCGCCGGCTCAGGGGTTCGTCGGAGTCAGAGATCCGCCGTCGCTCGCGCGAGCGGCCGGTGACCCTGATCGCGTTCGACCTCCTGCACCAGGGGCGCGAGAACCTGCTCGCGCTCGGCTACGAGGACCGCCGCGAGCGGCTCGAGGCGCTCGCCCTCGACGGACCGAGCTTCCAGACGCCCGCCTACCACCGGGGGGACGGCACGGCGGTGCTCGCCGCGGCCGCCGAGCGTGGGTTGGCGGGGGTCGTCGCCAAACGGCTCGCGAGCCGCTATCGCCCCGGCCGGCGCAGCCGCGACTGGCGCCGGATCGCGGCGCCCGGATAGCGCTCAGACGTCGTCGAAGCTCTTCTCGAGGAAGGTCTCGGCGACGCCGACGGCGAGCGCCGCCGCGAGCCCGAGGTAGACGACCGCGACCAGCGCCCGGGTGCGGGCCGGGATCGCGTGGAAGGCGCGCGACTCGGGCGTGTTTCGGTTCTTGAACCGTCGCCAGCTCTCATAGCCGCCGAGCAGCAGGACCAGGATCAGGACCGGGTTCGGGAAGGCGAAGGTGAGCGCGACCAGGCCCGCGTAGCCGGCGAACCAGACCCAGGGCGAGAGCGCCGCCATCGCCCGGCCGCCGTCGAGCGGAAGCACAGGGAGCAGGTTGAAGAGGTTGAGGAAGAAGCCGACGTAGGCGAGCGCCTGCCAGAACTCCTCGCCGGTGGCGAGCCAGATCGCCAGCGGCACGAGGGTGGCGATCGTGCCCAGGATCGGGCCGGCGAGGCCCACCCGGGCCTCTGCAGCGGCGTCGTCGCCGAGCGACTTGGCGGCGACGACCGCGCCGAGGAAGGGGATGAACATCGGCGCCGAGGCCTCGATCCCCTCGCGGCGAAGCTGGATCACGTGTCCCATCTCGTGCACCAGCAGCAGGAGCACGAAGCCGACCGCGAACTGCCAGCCCCAGATCAGGGCGTAGGCGCCGATCGAGACCAGCATCGTTCCCGACGTGGTCAGGATCTTGAGCTTCGGCAGCAGCAGCAGGACCGCCTTCAGCTTGGTCGCGATCAGGATCAGCGCCGCCAGCAGCGGCCCGCCGAAGCGCTTCAGCCGCTCGCGCCAGCCGCTGCGCCCCGATCCCGGGTGGATCGGCTCGTACTCGCGCTCCGGCGGCGCCGGCGAGGGAGCCGGCTCGGGATAGCCGGGCGGGGGGAACGAGCGCTCGCTCATGCCTACGAGGATACGCGAGCCCCTAAGCGGAGAATCAACGCTCAGGGGGTATCCTTGGGTGCGTACATAGCACGGGGACGACAGGCTTCGACGTGGTCTGCTCGTGCGAACGGTTGCAGGTCGAGGTTGCCGGAGGCCTCGTAAAACACCGGCAAAAACCATAATTGCGGACCATGAGTTCGCCCTCGCCGCTTAGTTAGAGCTAAGTGATGAGGCGTCGGCCCACCCTCGCCCGTGGGGTGGGGTTCCGGCGTCAACAACGGGCTCGCCCGGAAGGCATCGCCTCCACCGACCGGGGACACCTTTGGGGGCTGTGCTCCGTGTAGTGCCCGTCGGCGCGGACCCCGCGGAGCGAGATTCAAGCGCCGGCTAAACCTGTAGACGCCGTTCGTTCGCGACCGCGGACGTGGGTTCGATTCCCACCGTCTCCATCAATCGGCCCGGGGCTTCAGGCCCCGGGCCGGCGCCTACCCAGCCCGTTGTCGCTGGCGGCGCGCCTAGACGAGCTGGCCGAGCTTGCGGATCTGGAACGCGCGGACGATGTCCGTGATCCCCTGCATCAGCGCCCAGATGCCGGCGAAGACGAGCAGGACGTAGGACTTCTCGATGAAGAACTGGCCGCCGGTCCAGAAGGCGAGCACGATCATCAGGATCCCCGAGAGCAGGCCGAGCCACCAGAGCTCGTTCACCTCGCGGGCGGCGAACGCCTGGATGATCCAGAACACGCCGACGATCAAGAACAGGAAGCCGAGCATGTCGGCGAGCGCGGCGAAGGTGTTCTCGGGGCTGATCAGCGCCAGCACCCCGGCGATCGTGAACAGGGCCCCGAACAGGCCGTAGAGCCAGCGACCGTGATCGGCGAGGCTCATGATCAAAAAGGACTGGGCGCCGGTGGCGAAGAACATCGCCCCGATCAGCACCCCGACCGTGGTCACCGACGCCTGGTCGAACTGCAAGATCACGACGGCGACCGCGATCCAGAAGATCCCGAACGCGATCCACAGCCACCACAGCCGCGAGACGCCCCGGACCGCTTCGCGCGCCTCGGCCGCTCCGACTCCGCTCTCCATGGTCGCCCCTTCGTCCGCCTGCAGCGTCGGGTCGAACTATCTCCGCGCGGTCGGACGGCTCGCCTGAGAGGATCGGTCGATGGCGAAGCGACGGCGGCGACAGAAGCGACGCGAACCGGCTCCCACCCACGACTACGCCGACGCCGAGGGCAACGTGCTCACCCTCCGCGATTCGCTGAGCGCGGCGACGATCGCGAAGCTCGCCGAGTCGCCCTCCTCCCGGGCCGCCTCGACCGAGGACGCATGGCAGCGGCGCGAGGAGGCCCTGTTCGAGCGCCTCGCGGTGCGCTGGGTGATCGCGGAGCTGCCGATCGACGACCAGAAGCTGCTCCTCGGCCGCTACCGGATCGCCGACGACGAGACCCGGCGCTGGGTCCGGCGCACGATCGCCGAGCACGTCGATCGCCACATCCCGGAGCTCGGCGGGGGCGAGGCGCGGCCGTGAGCGCGATCCTCGGCGCGGGCTGGCTCGCGGCGGCGACCGATGCCGCGGCCGAGCACGCCGAGCGCGAGCTCGAGGCGATGGTGGCGATCTCGTCACCTTCGGGCGACGTCCGTGGCGCCGAGGAGATGTGCTCGCTGATCGCCGCCCTGCTGCCGGCGGAGGCGGCGATCGAGCGCCCCGAGTGCTCGACCGCCGGCCACGCTTCGGACCTGCTCGCGACGCTCGCCGGCACCGGCACCGGCCGGGTGCTGCTGCTCGGCCACCTCGACACCGTGATCGCCCACGAGGCCCACCGACCGCTCGAGCGCGCCGGTGACCGCCTGATCGGTTCGGGGACGGTCGACATGAAGGGCGGAATCGCGCTCGCGGTCGCCGTGATGCGCGCCTTCGCCGCGCTGCCCGCGACCTACGCCGAGCTCTGCCTGCTCGCGGTCAACGACGAGGAGTGGCGCGTCGGCGACTTCGCCCACGGGCCGCGGTTCGCCGGCTTCGACGCCTGCCTCTGCTTCGAGGGCGGCGAGACGACCGACGGGGCGGACGCGATCGTCGCCCGGCGCAAGGCCGCGGGGACGCTGCGTGTGCGTGCGCGCGGCGTCGCCGCGCACTCGGGGTCGGCCCCCGACGCCGGGCGCAACGCGCTGCTCGCGCTCGGCGAGGCCGCGCGCCTGGTCGCCGCACGCTCCGACGGACACGGCCCCGAGCATCTGACCGCGGTCCCGACCGTGGTCAGGGCGGGGGACGCGTTCAACGTCGTCCCCGCCGAGGGGGAGCTGATCTGCGACCTGCGCGCCGACACCCTGGTCGCGTTCGAGCCTGTGCTCGAGGCGCTGCCGCCGACCGTCGGCGGGGTCGAGCTCGAGGCCGAGCTCGTGCGCCGCTGGCCCGGGATGGACACGCGGGCGCTGGTCGCCGAGCGGATCGTCGCCCCGGCCGCCGCCCTGCTCGGCCGGCCGCTCGCGGTCAGCGAGCGCGGCGGCGCCAGCGACGCGAGCCACCTCGCCGCGCACGTCGAGCTCACCCTCGACGGACTCGGCCCGCTCGGCGGCAAGGCGCACCACCCGGACGAGTTCGTGCTCGCCGACTCGCTGCGCACGCGGGCCGAGGTCGCGCTCGCGGTGACCGCGGCCGCCCTCAACCTCGAGCGCGAGGGCTGACGTGCGCCGCGCCCGCCGGTTCGCGATCGTGACCCTGGCCGGCCTCGCGTTAGCGGCGCCCGGAGCCCCCGCGGCGGCCGCGCCGCCGGCGATCGTCGCGTCGTTCGAGCTCCAGTCGCAGACCAACGGACGCGGGACGCGGATCGACGTGCTCGCGGTCGACGAGATCCCGGCCGCGATGCAGGCGCGACTTCGCTGTCGCGATCGCCCCGGTTACGCCGGCCGGCCACGTGGCTGTCCCCTGCGCCTGCTCGAGCGTCGCTTCGATCGCGCTCGGGCGCGCCACGATTTCGCCCCGCGGCTCGAATTGCGGCGGCTGCGCCCCGGAACCGCGGTCAGCCTCGAGATCGCCGCGCCGGGCGCGACCGGCAAGCTGCTCCGGATCGAGGTGCTGAAGGCGCGGCTGCCGCGGGTGACGCTGATCGATCCGACGCCGTCGCCTGCGATCATCGGCCTGCCCTGACCACCACCGTCGGCGAACAAGCGGCGCCCGAGGCGGGCTACTTCCCGCCCGGCTCGGTCCTGCGGCGCGTGCACTCGCAGCGCGCGGTCGGGCTCAACTACGGTCAGCGGGCGCTGATGATCGGCGCCGCGCACCCGGTCAACTTCGCCGGCACGCAGGCGAACACGCGCTCCGGCTCGCGCCCGTTCCTGCGCCTCGCGCACACCGCGAAGATCTTCGAGACGGTCTTCTTCGGCAGCCGCGCCGAAGCCGACCGGGCGCTCGCGTTCGTCGAACGCCTGCACGAGCGAGTCCGCGGCGAGCTCGACCGGCCCGCCGGCCGGTTCGCCGCCGGCACGCCCTACAGCGCCTTCGACCCGCCGCTGATGCTGTGGACGGTGGCGGTGATCGCCGACTCCGCGGAGGCCTTCTTCGAGGCGCTGGTGCGGCCGCTCACCGAGTCCGAGAAGCAGCGCATGTGGGCCGACTACGTGCGCTTCGGCGAGCTCTTCGGGATGCCGCGCGAGGCCGCGCCGGCCACCTACGCGGGCTTTCGCGAGTACTGGGAGCGGATCTGGACCTCGGGCGAGCTCGCGCTCACCGACGAGGCGCGGGAGGTGGCGCTCGCGATCGCGTTCGAGATCCCGCTGCCCCGCTACCTGCACCCCTCGCGCGAGGTCCACAACCTCGTCCTCGCCGGCACCCTGCCGGCGCGCGTGCGGCGGCTGTTCGGCCTTCGCTGGACGCCGTTTCACGAGGTCGCCTACCGGGCGGTCGCGACCGGGATCCGGGCGGCGCGCCCGGTCACTCCGCGGGTCGTGCGCGCGGGGCGCAACACGGCCTCGTTCGAGCTCGTCGCCCGGACCGAGAAGCAGCTCGTCGCCTCCGGCCGCGCGACCCTGCCGTCGCGACCCGTTTAGGAACCGCCGGCTACGTCGGCTCCTCGCGCAGGGACGCTCGTCAGGTAGGGGGTGGTGGGAGTCGTTGCGAGCGCTGTTCGGCGAGCGTGAAGTTACTCCGGCCGGTGCCGAGAAACTCCACGGTCGGTGGACGTGCGATGGCGGTTGGCGCTAACTGGGCCGTGGCCCACTAACCCGCCACGCCCGCCCCTACCCGCCCTGTCCCGGGGAGCTCGCCCTTCGGCCTCCGGCGCGTAGCGCCTACGCCCGCCCGGCCTCGAGCAGCCGGCGCAGGAAGCGCTTCGTCTCCGGCTCGCTCGGCGACTCGAGCACCCGCTCCGGCGGGCCGACCTCGAGCAGGCGACCCTCATGCAGGAAGCAGACCGTGTCGGCGACGTCGCGGGCGAAGCTCATCTCGTGGGTCGCGATCAGCATCGTCACTCCCTCCGCCTTGAGGTCGCGAACGGCGCGCAGGACCTCGCCGACGAGCTCGGGGTCGAGCGCGCTGGTGACCTCGTCGAGCAGCATCGCGCGCGGACGGTGCGCGAACGCGCGCGCGATCGCGACCCGCTGCTGCTGACCGCCCGAGAGCCGGTCGGGGAGGTCGTGCTCGCGCCCGGCCATGCCGAAGCGATCGAGCAGCGCGCGCGCCTTCGCCTCCGCCTCGGCGCGATCCGCGCCGTGGCCCTGGACCATCCCGAGGAGGACGTTGTCGAGCGCGGTCAGGTGCGGGAACAGGTTGTAGGCCTGGAAGATGAAGCCGAGCCGCCGGCGGACCGCCACCGGGTCGACCGACGGATCGGTGATCACCTCCCCGTCGAGGAAGATGTCGCCGTCGTCGATCTCCTCGAGCAGATCGGCGCATCGCAACAGGGTCGACTTGCCCGAGCCGGAGGCGCCGATCACGGCGACCGCCTCGTGCTCGCGGATCGCGAGGTCGACCCCGTGCAGGACCTCGAGCTCGCCGAACGACTTCGTCACCCCGCGGAACTCGAGCACCGTCGCCGCCATCAGCGCGCCCGTCCCCCGAGCTCCCAGCGGTCGAGCAGCCGCGCGAGCGGGATCGTGATGCAGAGGTAGAGCAGCGCCGCGGCGACCAGCGGCGTGTAGTTGAAGTCGGCGGCGGTCTGGATCTGCGCGGTCCGAAACGCCTCGCCGGTGACGCCGATGATCGCGATCAGGGCGACGTCCTTCTGCAGCGCGATGAAGTCGTTGAGCAGCGGCGGGCCGATCCTGCGCACCGCCTGGGGGACGATCACGTGGCGCAGCGCCTGGCGCTCGGTGAGCCCGACCGCGAGCGCGGCGTCGCGCTGGCCACGGTGGATCGAGTTGATCCCGGCGCGGTAGACCTCGGCGACGTAGGCGCCGTAGGAGAGCGCGAGCGCGAAGCCTCCGAGCACGACCGGCTCGGTCGGCAGCCAGTCGAGCGGCTGCGAGCCGTCCTCGGCCTGGCCGAGCGCGATCGCCGGGACCCCGAAGCCGATCAGGTAGACGAGCAGGATCACCGGGATCCCGCGAAAGACGTCGGTGTAGACGATCGCCAGCAGTTTGAGCGGAAACAGCGCCGGCGCCCTCACCGTGCGCACCAGCGCGACCGCGAGCCCGAGCACGAGCACGACCGCCTCGACGATCATGAACACCCGCACGTCGAGCCAGAACGCCTCGAGGATCTCCGGAAACGAGTCGGCGAAGACCTGGGGGTCGAAGAACGAGTCCCGAAAGACGGGCCATCCGGGGCTGGTGAGGACGACCAGCGCGAGCCCGCCGAGCACGACCACGGTCGAGATCGCGGCGATCGACTGCCCGCGAAGCGCCCGCGCCCGGCGCGCGGCGGCGCGCTCGGCCCGGCGGTCGCCGCCGGCGCCCGGCCGCTCGCCTGTCGGCTCGCCGTCCGCTACTCGAGCACCGGCGCGTTTGTCACGTCGCTCATCCAGCGCTGCTCGATCTCGGCCAGCTCACCGCTCGAGTCGAGCTCCGTGACCGCCGCCGAGACGCAGTCGGCGATCGGCGAGCCCTTCTCCATCAGCGCGCCCCACTCGTCGCCGCCCGGCGCCGGGAACTGCCCGACCGTGGTCGCTTGCGGGATCTGCACCGCGGTGAGGAAGAACGCGGTCGGCACGTCGACGACGACTGCGTCGACCTGCTCGTTCTTGAGCGCGGTGACGACGTCGTTCGAGGTGTCGAAGACCTCGGGCTCGTTGCTCGGGGCGATCTCGGCCTCGACCGCGTCGAGGCTCGTGGTCCCGATCTGGACCCCGATCGCCGCCTCGGCGAAGTCGGCGAGCGAGGTCGCCTTCGCGAGCTCGGAGTCCTTGAGCGCGACGATCGCCTGCTCGGCCTCGTAGTAGGGGCTCGAGAAGTCGACCGCCTCGGCGCGCTTCGGCGTGATCGAGATCTGGTTGACGTCGAAGTCGAAGTCCTTCGGGCCCGGGGCGTAGGAGCTGTTGAACGGCTCCACCACCCACTCGACGTCGCCCGCGGCGAAGCCGAGCTGGTCGGCGATCGCGTAGGCGGTGGCGCTCTCGAAGCCCTCGCCGTTGGTCGGGTCGTCGTCGACGAAGTAGGGCGGGAAGGCGGGGCTGTCGGTGGCCACGGTCAGGGTGCCCGACTGCTTCGTCTCGAGCTGGTCGGGAGTGCAGTCATCGAGCGAGACCGTCGCCTCGGAGCCGGACTCGGAGTCGTCGGAATCGTCGTCGCCGCAACCGGCGAACGCGGCCAGGGCGACCAGGGCGAGTAGCAGGGGCGGGAAGCGCAGCTTGGACACGATGGCGACCTCGGTCTCGATGGCGGGACCGGCCAATCCTATGCGCAAGCGCCGCAGTAGTGTCAGCGCTCGATGAGCTCCGTCGACGTCAACGCCGTGCTCGGTCGCGTCGGGCTGCCGCGGCCGGTCGCCGAGCTCGCCGCTCGCGACTGGGACGCGGTCGTCGTCGGCGGCGGCCACAACGGGCTCACCGCCGCCGCCTATCTCGCCGGGGCGGGCAGGTCGGTGCTCGTGCTCGAGCGCCGCGACCAGCTCGGCGGCGCCTGCACGCTCGAGCGCCCGTTCGCCGACGAGCGCTACGTGATCAGCCCCTGCGCATACGTCGTCGGCCTGCTCGACCCGGTGGTGATCGCCGAGCTCGAGCTCGAGCGCCAGGGCTACCGGGTCACCCCGGCGGACCCGAACCTCTGGTGCCCGTTCGAGGACGGGACCTCCTACGCCGGCTTCATCGACGCCGAGCGCACCGCGCGCCATCTGCGCGAGCAGGGCTTCGCCGAGCGCGACATCGCCGGGCTCGCGCAGTTGAACGCGGTCTTCGACCGCTGTCGCGACCTGCTTCGCGCCGGCGCCGGCGGCGACACCTGGCAGCGGCCGTCCCCGGGCCGGGCGGAGGTCGAGGAGCTGCTCGGCAACGACCCGGAGCTGGTCTCGGTCGTGTTCGAGGAGTCGATGGCGGCGATGCTCGACCGCTACGTCGACGATCAGCGGCTCAAGGACGCGCTCGGCTGCCAGGGGACGATCGGCACCTTCGCCGGCCCCCGCGACCCCGGCACCGCGTCGGTCCGGCTCATGCACCACCAGGGCAACCTGCTCGGGCTGGGCTCGGTCTGGGGCTACGTCGACGGCGGCCTCGGACGGGTGTCGTTCGCGATCGCCCAGACGGCGCTCGAGCGCGGCGCGACGCTCGCCTGCGGGGTCGAGGTCGGGGCGATCCTGCCCGGCGAGGGGGTCGAGCTCGCCTCGGGCGAGCTGATCCGGGCGCGGATGGTGGTCTGCAACGCGGACCCGAAGCGGATGCTGTCGATGCTCGAGGCCGGCGCCGCGCCGCTGCCCGGCGAGTACCGCGCCCGGCTCGAGGGCTGGGACGTACGCTCGCCGGTGCTGAAGCTGAACCTGGCGCTGAAGCGCTTCCCGACCTTCACCGCCGCCGGCGAGGTCGAGCCGCAGCGAGCCCAGGTGACGATCACCCCGGGGCTCGACGCCGCCCAGGACGCGGTCGAGTCGGCGCGCCGCGGCGAGCCCGCGATCGGCTTCTGCGAGCTCTACTCCCAGAGCGCCTACGACGACTCGGTCGCACCCCCCGGCCGCGAGGTGATGAGCGTCTTCTGCCAATACGTCCCCTACGAGCTCGCCGACGGCGACTGGGATTCGCGCCGCGACGAGATCGCGGCGATGGCGCTCGACGCGATCGCGGTCCACGCGCCCGACGTCCACGACTGCATCGAGGAGCTGCAGGCGCTCGGGCCGCCCGACATCGAGCGCCGGATCGGGCTCAGCGGCGGCCACATCTTCCAGGGTCAGGCGCTCCCCGAGCAGATGTGGGACCGCCGCCTGACCGCCGAGACCCCGCTGCCGGGCCTCTACCTCTGCGGCGCAGCGACCCATCCGGGCGGCTCGGTGATCGGACTCAACGGCCGGATCGCCGCGATGCGAGCGCTCGCGGGCAGCGAGCCCGCGTCCGTCGGCGCGGCCGCGTAGAGTCCCCGGCGATGGAGGCCTCGACCACGCCCCCCGCGCGCCGGCCGCTGACCGTCGGCGGAGTGATCCGCGAGGCGTTCGACCTCTACGGCGCCAACGCCGCGCCCCTGCTCTGGATCGCGATCGCCGTCTTCGTCGTCTCCGGGGTGATCCAGGGGGTGCTCAACGAGACCGACAGCTTCGTGCTCAGCCTGCTCGGCTCGGTCGTCGCGGTCGCCGCCTCGACCCTCTACACGGGCTTCGTCGTCAGCCTGGTCGCCGATGTCCGCGACGGGCGCCGCGACTTCAGCGCCGGCGAGCTCCTGCGCTCCGCGAGCCACGCGATCGTCCCCCTGATCCTGAACGGGATCATGCTCGGGATCGCGGTCCTCTGCGGCTTCATCCTGCTGATCATCCCGGGCCTGTTCCTGCTCACGATCTGGGCCGTTACCGCGCCCTCGATCGTGGTCGAGCGGCGCGGGCCGGTCGAGGCCTTCGGGCGCAGCCACGAGCTCGTCCGCGGCAACGGCTGGACCGTCTTCGGGGCGATCGTGGTCGCGTTCCTGATCCTGATCGGCTTCGGGATCATCGCCGCGGCGCTCGGCGCCGCGATCGCCGGGGTCGGCGGCACGATCGCGTTCGTGATCGTCGCCAACGTGCTCGCGGCACCGTTCGCCGCCCTGGTCTCGAGCGTGCTCTTCTTCGAGCTCGGCGGCGGGGCGGAGCCCGCGCCGCCCGCGCCGGCGCCGGTCACCCCCGCCGCCTGAGCGCGGCCGGGGCGCTCAGCTCTCGCCGCGGAAGTACTCGACCCGGCTCGAGCGCTCGACGATCACGTTCTCGTCCGGCTTGCCGGTGAAGACGCCGAGCTTGTCGCTGTCGGGATAGACGGTGACCGCCGGGTGGACGACGTTCGAGAACATCAGCACCCGGACCGTCTCGTCGCCGGGGTTGGTGACCTTGTGCGCGCCCTCGGGCCCGGTCGGGAAGTGGACCAGGTCCCAGGGCTCGAGCTCGCTGGTGCCGTCGGGATCGCGCAGGACCGGGTTTCCGGACAGCACCAGCAGCCACTCCTCCTCCGCGTACTCGTAGTGGTAAGGGCAGATCGACTGGCCCGGAGGCAGCTCGTAGACGGTGGCGCCTGAGATCTTCGCGCCGAGGTCGGGCCCGGGACGCACGTAGCCGGAGCGGTAGCCCTCGGGGTCGGTGTCGTCGTAGGAGAACGCCGGGTTGGCGATGTTGAAGCGCCGCACCGGCGCATCATCGCACCGGCGCGCGGGCCGCGGGGTGGCTCTACGTTTCGCCCGTGGACCACCACACCGTGAACCTGATCTCGATCCCGCTGTTCACCGGCGCGATCGGCTATCTGACCAACTGGAGCGGCGTCTGGATGCTGTTTCAGCCGCTCAGCTTTCGAGGCATCCGGATCCCGGGGCTGAGGGCGCTGGTGAGCGTGCTCCCGCGCAGGATCCAGCAGATCCCCGGTTTCGTCCACGGCGGGGTCGGCTGGCAGGGGATCATCCCCTCGCGGGCGGCGAAGATGGGCTCGATCGCGGTCGACAAGGGGATCGCGAAGCTCGGCAGCCCGAGCGACTTCTACAACCAGCTCGACCCGGAGATGATCGCCGAGCACATCCTCGCGAGCTCGGGAGACGACATCCGCGAGCTGGTCGAGCGGATCCTCGAGCGCGAGCACCCGAACCTCTGGCGTGACCTGCCCGAGCCGGTGCGCGAGCGCGTTCACGAGCGGGTCCAGGCCGAGCTCCCCGATCTCGTCCGCGAGATGACCGACGACATCGGCAACAACATCGAGCACCTGATGGACGTGAAGCTGATGGTCATCCGCCGGATCGAGGAGCGGCCGGAGCTCGCGAACCGGATCTTCCTCGAGGTCGGGCGCAAGGAGTTGCGCTTCATCATCAACTTCGGCTTCTTCTTCGGCGCCGCGCTCGGCTTCCCGATGGTCTTCATCAGCGAGGCGTTCCCGTACTGGTGGGTGCTGCCGATCGGCGGCGTGGTGATCGGCTGGATGACCAACTGGGTCGCGCTGTGGATGATCTTCGAGCCGGTCAACGAGCGGCGGATCGGGCCGCTGAAGCTGCACGGCCTCTTCCTGCGCCGCCAGCGCGAGGTCGCCGACGTCTACGCCGCGATCATCGCCGACGACATCGTCACGCTCTCGAACATGGGCGACGAGCTGCTCAACGGGCCGCAGTCCGACCGCACCCGGTGGATGATCTCCGAGCGGCTGCGACCGGCGGTGGATCGCAGCCTCGGGCGGGTCAAGCCCGCCGTCCGGGTCGCGGTCGGGACCCGGCGCTACGACGCGATTCGCGAGTCGCTCGCCGCCGAGGCGGTCGAGTACACGATGACCCCGCTCACCGATCCCGGCTTCAACGCCGAGCAGAGCGAGTCGGTGCGCGAGCTGATCGGCGAGCGGATGCGCGAGCTGCCATCGTCCGACTTCCAGGAGCTGCTGCGCTCGGCGATGCGCGAGGACGAGTGGCTGCTGCTGTTGCACGGCGCCGTGCTCGGGTTCGCGGCCGGCCTCCTGCACCTCGCGATCTTCGGCCCCGGCTAACCACTACCGTCGGCGGATGCGCCGGCTGTTCGCCCTCGTCGCCACGGTCATCCTGGTCGACGCGATGTTCCTCGCGGCGATCGTGCCGCTGCTGCCCTCCTACGTCGACGAGCTCGGGATCTCCAAGTCCGCCGCCGGGATCCTGAGTGCGTCGTACGCGGCCGGGACCCTGCTCGCGTCGTTGCCCGCGGGGTGGCTGACCGCGAGGATCGGGGTCCGGCCGACGATGCTCGCCGGGCTGGCGCTGCTCGGGACCTCGAGCGTCGCCTTCGCCTTCGGCGACGACGTCGTCGTCCTCGACCTCGCCCGCTTCGCCCAGGGGGTCGGCGGCGCGCTCGCCTGGACCGCGGGCCTCGCGTGGCTGATCGGCGCGGCGCCGAGCGAGCGCCGCGGCGAGCTGATCGGGTCGGCGCTCGCGGCGGCGATCACCGGACTGCTGCTCGGGCCGGTGCTCGGCTCGGTGGCCACCGTCGCCGGACCGGAGGTGGTGTTCGGGGGGGTCGCGGTGCTCGCCGCCGCCCTCGCGGCGTGGACGCTGCGCACGCCCGGGGTCGCGCCGTCGCCGCCGGCCGCGCTCGGCGATGTCGCGCGAGCGATCCTGACGGCCCCGATCCTGGTCGCCTTCTGGCTCGTCGCCCTGCCCTCGGTGCTCTCGGGCGCCCTCGACGTGCTCGCTCCGCTGCGCCTCGACGAGCTCGGGGCGAGCGGGATCGCGGTCGGCGCGGTGTTCCTCGTCGCCGCCGCGGTCGAGGCCGTCGTCAGCCCGGCGATCGGCCGGCTCTCGGACCGGCGCGGTCGCATGTTCCCGATCCGCGCCGGTCTCGTCGCCTCGCTGGCGAGCGCGCTCGTGATCGCGACCCCGGGGGCGATCGTGCTGCTCGGCCTCGCGGTGGTCGCGGTCGTGCTCGCGATGAGCCTGATCTGGACGCCGGCGATGGCGTTGCTATCCGAGCGCGCCGAGGAGGTCGGGCTCGACCTCGCCTTCGGCACCGCGCTCGTCAGCCTCGCCTGGGCCGGCGGCCAGGTGCTCGGCGGCTCGGCGCTGACCGCGGTCGCCGACGCGAGCTCGGACGCGCTCGCGTACGCGACGATCGCCGGTCTGTTCGCGCTCACCCTGGCGCTGCTCGGGCGCCGCCGCTTAGCGACCGCACCCTCCGGGTAGGGCAGGGCGCGATGGCAACATCGCGACGGGGCAGAGTGCCGGTGCCGGCGAGCCCGGCGACCGAGGGTCCGGCGGCGGGCCCCGATTCCGGGGGCCTCGCGCGCGCGATCACGCCGAAGCTGTTGTTGCTGTTCATCGTCGGCGACATCCTCGGCGGCGGCATCTACGCGCTCGTCGGCGAGGTCGGCGCCGAGACCGGTGGCGCGATCTGGTCGGCGTTCCTGCTCGCGCTGGTGATGGCGGCGTTCACCGCCGGCTCCTACGCCGAGCTGGTCTCGAAGTACCCGCACGCGGGCGGCGCGGCACTCTACGTCCACCGGGCGTTCAAGAACCGCTTCATCAGCTTCATCGTCGCCTTCGCGGTGATCATGTCGGGGATCACCTCCGCGAGCGCGCTCGCGCGCGGCTTCGGCGGCGACTACCTGGCCGAGTTCGTCGACATCAAGGTCGTGTTCGGAGCCCTGCTGCTGCTCGCGGCGATCACCCTCGTCAACCTGCGCGGCATCGCCGAGTCGGTGAAGCTCAACGTCGGCTTCACCCTGGTCGAGATCGGCGGCCTGCTGCTGATCGTGCTGATCGCCGTCGTCGCCCTGCTCCAGGGCGACGCCGACGGCGGGCGCGCGTTCGAGTTCAAGGAGGGCTCGAGCGTGTTCGCGGCGATGCTCGCCGGCGCCGCGCTCGCCTTCTACGCGCTGGTCGGGTTCGAGGACTCGGTCAACGTCGCCGAGGAGGCCAAGGACCCGGTGACTACCTACCCCAAGGTGCTCTTCGGCGGCCTCGCGATCGCCGGCGTCCTCTACTTCCTGGTCACCGTGGGCGCCTCGGTCGTCGTGCCCACCGACGACCTCTCGGCCTCGAGCGGACCGCTGCTCGAGGTGGTCAAGCAGGGTCCGCTCGGGATCCCGGAGAAGGTCTTCTCGGCGATCGGCCTGCTGGCGCTCGCGAACGGTGCCCTGATCAACATGATCATGGCCTCGCGGCTGCTCTACGGGATGGCGCGCGAGGATGTCGTCCCGCGCCAGCTCGGCACGATCTGGGCGACGCGGCGCACGCCCTGGGTCGCGATCCTGTTCACGACAGCGATCGCCGTAGGGCTGATCGTCGAGGCGAACCTGGAGAAGCTCGCCGACACGACCGTCGCCCTGCTGGTGATCGTGTTCGCGATCGTCAACGCGAGCGTCCTCTACCTGCGCCGCGACCGCGTCGACCACGATCACTTCCAGGTCCCGAGCATCTTCCCGGTGCTCGGCGTCGGCGTCTCGATCGCGCTCCTGACCGAGGTCGAGGGCGAAGCGCTCGCGCGCGCCGGGATCCTGGTCGGGATCGGGGTCGTGCTCTGGGCCGTGAACGAGCTCGTGCGCCGCAAGACCGCCGCGAGCGCCTAGGCTTCGCCGCCGATGAGCGAGACCTTCGACCTGACGCCGACCGAGTCGGTGACGATCGTTCGCAGCGCGCCCGAGGCGCTCGAGGTCGAGGCCCGCTACGGACCGGGAGGCTCGGCCCCGCCGAAGCACTTCCACCCCGACCAGGACGAGAGCTTTCGCGTCCTCGCCGGGGCGCTGACGGTTCGGGTCGACGGCGTCGAGCGCCGGCTCGAGACCGGGGACGAGGTCGAGATCAAGCGCGGCGCGGTGCACCAGATGTGGAACCCCGGCGAGGCCGAGGCGCGGGTGAGCTGGGTGACGAGCCCGGCCGGCCGCACCGAGCAGTGGTTTCGCGAGCTCGGGAGCCTGCGCGCCGCGGGCAAGGTCGGGCGCAACGGGATGCCCACTCCGCTGGCGATGGCGGTGCTGCTCTCCGAGTACGACGACGTCTTCCGGCTCGCCGGACCGCAGCCGCTGCTGCGCGGCGCGCTCGGAGGGCTCGCCCGCGTCGGCCGCGCTCGTGGGCACCGGCCCGAGTCGGCCGGCGCCTCCTGACCCGGTCGGCTTCGCGGGATGGCGAAATCGCCACCGAAACCCTCACGTGGGCGCAGAGCACCCCCCATTTCGGTGGCGACGTCGCCGGGCGCCCGCGGGCCGAGCAAAGCTCACCTCGAAGCGCCGAACCCAACGATCGCATCGACGCCTCCGCCTGACAACGGGGAGCTCCCGCAGATCGTTGCGGGAAACTACGGAGCCGCGATCCTCACCAGATCGCCGGTCTACCGCTAGAGGTCGAACCAGGTGCCGGCGGGGCCGAGGTTGACGACCTCGGTCGGGCCGACCGCGGAGCGCTCACCCCAGCTCTCGTGGATGTGGCCGCAGACGGCGAGCCTCGGAGCGGTGCGTTCGATCGTCTCCAGGATCGCCGCGCTGCCGAGATGCTCGCCGGCTCCCGAGCGGTCGGCGTGGCCCGCGGGCGGGGAGTGGACGACGAGCACCGCGCCGTCGGGACAGCCGGCGAGCCGCTCGGCCGCCTCCTCCTCGGAGAGGTCGAAGCTCCAGTCCCACGGGGTCACCGGGACACCGGCCCCGAGGCCGAAGAACTCGATCCCGCCGAGCTCGGCGCCCTCGCCGTGGAGGACCGTCGCCGCCTCCCAGCCAGCCGCCGTCTCGCGCAGGGCGGCGTCGGTCTCGTTGTTGCCGGGCACGAGCACGGTCGGCGCCTCGATCGCCGCCAGGGCGTCGATCGACTCGGCGAGCCCCTCGTGCACGGAGGCGAAGTCGCCGGCGCCGACGACGAGGTCGGCGTCGGCGGCCATCTCGACCAGGCGCTCGGCCTGGCCGAGGTCGCGGTGCAGGTCGCTGAACGCGAGCAGGCGCACGGCGGGTTTGTATCGCGTTCAGGCGACGGCCGAGCGCAGCTTCGCCCGCCGCTCGCGGAAGTGCATCGCCTCGTAGGCCGCGAGCCCGGTGGTGAGCGCTGCGATCACCAGCAGCGCGGCGAGGCTGTCGACCGCGGCCGCGAAAGGGATCAGCGCCAGCGCGAGCACGGCGACGAAGGCGCGCTCGCGGTTCAGCGACCCGACGCTGCGCAAGCGCATCGCCACGTGGCCGAGCAGGTAGACGGCGACGCCTCCGCAGAGCGCGACCGCCGGCACGGTCTCGAGCGGCTCGCCGACGTCGCCGATCGTCTTCTTCACCCCGAGGGCGGTGAGGATGATCCCGGCGATCAGCAGCCCGTGCAGGACCCCCCAAGAGTCGCGCGCGAGGCGGTTGCGGGCGATCCCCTTCGCCTCGCTCAGCTTCCGCGAGGCGATGATCGCGACGACGTCGAAGTACAGCCACCACTGCGCGGCGGCGAGCGTGATCCCGGCGAGCGCCGCGACCACGACCCCGCCGGTGAGCGGGTCGTCGCCGAGCCCGGTTCCGACCGCGACGATCGACTCGCCGAGCGCGATGATCACGATCAGGCCGAAGCGCTCGGCGAAGTGCGAGGCTGCGACCCGGAACCCGGAGACGTCGCGAAGGTAGGGGGTGCCGTAGTCGATCAGCAGCGCGACGATCCAGAGCCCGGCCTGCGCCCCGCCGTCGAGGAACCCGGCGACGACGATCAGCCCCGGGGCGATGAGCAGGCCGGTCGCCAGGTTGACGATCGCGTCGCGGACGTCGACGTCGGGAGCGCCGTAGGTGTAGACGGCGATGTGGATCGCGCGCACGGCGAAGTAGGCGAGGCCGAAGACGACCGCGTCGTCGCCGAACGCCTGCGGCACCGCGAGCGCCGCGATCAGCATCGCCGCCATCGCCGCGAACAGCCCCAGCCGCGCGACCCAGTCGTCGCGGTGCAGGGCGTTGGTCATCCAGGCGAAGCCGCCCCACGCCCACCAGACGGCGGCCAGCACCAGCATCCCCTGCCCGAGGCCCTCCCAGGTCGGGTTCGCCGACATCAGCGCGGTCACCTGGGTGAAGGCGAAGACGAAGACGAGGTCGAAGAAGAGCTCGAGCGGGGTCGCGCTCCACTCGTCGGCATCCTCCGCGGGCTCTCCTCCGAGCTCGAGCGGGCGCGTCTCCGCCTCGCTCGCCATCGGCCGGGTCTCCTGCTCGCCGCTCATCGCCGACCGATCATGCCAAGTGGCCCTGCTCGAGCTCGGCGGCGAGCTCGAGCGTGCGCTCGTCGATCTCCGCCTCGATCAGCTCGTGCGAGTCGGCGAGCTCGGCCAGGATCGCCTCCTCGGCCCGCTCGAGGCCGACGCCGCCGACCTCGTCGGCGACCGCCCCGGTGGTCCGCGGGTCCCAGTCGAGCTCGAGCGCCGCGTACACCGGCTCGAGCGCCGAGCGCAGCAGGCCGGAGTCGCTGACCACGAGCACCGCGCCGGCGTGGGCGCCACCGGCGATCAGTCGCTGGCCGATCCCGGCGAGCTTCGTCTCCCCGCGCGCGTTGACGCTCCAGGCGCCGGGGCAGTACTCGCCGGGGACCTCGCCGACCCGGGCGTCGACGCCGAGCCGGCCGAGCGCCGCGGCGACGAGCCCGGCGAGCCAGCCGAACCGCTCGCGGGTGCCGGCAACCGGGCGCTCGGCCGGGGTCGCCCAGGCGAACGCGAGCGTGCCCTCGTGGAAGGCGGCCGCCCGACCGCCGGCGAGCCGGACCACGGGCGCGAACCCGACCGCGCGCGCGGCGTCGACCGCGGCGCTGAAGCCGGCCGCGGCGCGGTCGTGCTTGGAGAAGGCGAGCTCGCGAGCGGGGCGGTGGAGGCGAAAGGTGGGCTCGAGCTCGCCCGCGGCGACGCGGGAGAGGATCGCCTCGGAGACCGCGGTCCCGAACGCGGGCCGGTCCGCGAATCCCTGCCTGATCACGCGTAGGCGTGGTTTATGAGCGTTTGCTTGCAAATGTGACCTCGATCACACATGAACGGGCGTTCTCCTGGAACCCTGCGCCGTCACACGGACAGCCCCGCGGGCAGATCGCCGGTCGCTTACGGCCGCGAGCCTAGCGCCGCCCCGGGGCCCAGAGCCGCTCGGACTCCTCGACGAAGTCAGCAGGCGAGACCCACTCGCCACCCGGGCGCGCCCGAACGGAGGAAATCACGTGTATCGCAGGGTCAGGATCTTCACGGCTTCGTGCCTCGCCGCGGTCGGCGTGGCCGCCGCCGCGCAGGCCGCCGAGCCGCAGCTCGAGCTCGTCGAGCAGCCCGCCGATCGCTTCGAGCGCTCGATCGAGGCGCACAAGCTCGACCAGCGCTATCGCGGCCTGCTCGCCGACGCGCGCAAGCTCGACGCCGAGCCCGCCGAGCACCTGCTCGACGACGCAGACGTCACCGCCGAGCAGCTGCGCGCGGGCATCGACGCGCTCTCCGAGCGGGTCCGCAAGGCCGAGCGCGAGGCCCGCGCCGAGGGTGCGACCGGCGGTGACTTCGCCCTCGCCGGCGGCGTCTCGCTGGCGACGCTGAACGCGATCGCCGCCTGCGAATCGGGCGGCGACCCGACCGCGGTCAACCCCGCCGGCTACTACGGCAAGTACCAGTTCGACACCGGCACCTGGGCGTCGGTCGGCGGCAGCGGCAACCCCGCCGAGGCCTCCGAGGCCGAGCAGGACTACCGCGCCTCGCTGCTCTACAGCCAGGCCGGCTCCAGCCCCTGGCCAGTCTGCGGCGTCTAAACCCGGGAGCGCGGCCTGCCGATGGCAGGAGGGTGAGCGCGGACGACTTCGCACTCGTGCAGGGGATGCGCGACACGCGCGGCGCGCTCGCGCGCTGGCACGACGATCCCGCGCCGATCCTGCGCGCGTGGTTCGGCGGCGCGCTCGCCGTCGCCGCCGCGCTCCTGGTCGCGGTCTGGGTCGTCGCCTCGCTGACTACGCCCGACCTCACCCCGCTGTTCATTCCCGGCGTGACCGCCGCGCCCGACGCCGGCGACGTCGCCGGGGTCCTGTCGCTGAACGCGCTCGTCCTCGCGCTGCACGCGACCGCCTGCGTCGCCGGGTTCATCGCCGGCAGCTCGCTGGTGCTCTCGGCCGAGCGTCGCAGCGGCCACTCGCGTTGGGTGCACGAGAAGGCGCGCCCGGTCGCGCTCGGGTGGGTCGTCCTCGTCACCGGCTTCTCGCTCGTCACCCAGGCATACGCGCTCGGGCTCACCGGGGCGCAGCTCGCCAACCAGCTCGCGATCTCGCCCGGGGCGCTCGTCCTCAGCGTGCTCCCGCATGCGCTCCCGGAGCTGGTCGCGCTCTTCCTCCCGCTCGCCGCGTGGACGATCGCCAGCCGCCGCGACGGATGGCACGACCTGCTCGCGGCGACGGTGGCCACGGTCGCGATCGCGATCCCGATCCTGGTCGCGTCGGCGCTCTGGGAGACCTACGTCTGGCCGGTGTTGCTGGAGCGGGTTTCGCCGCTCGCCTGAGCTCGGTCAGGCGGCGCGGGTCGCCGACTCGGACTCGCCGGCGTCCTCGCCGAGCAGCGCGCGCCGGAACACCCGCTCCTCCTCCTCGAACAAGAAGCCCCAGAGGTGGCGGCGTTCGAGCAGCGTCTTTCGCTTCGTCTCCAGGATCGCCCGGCGCGGCAGGCCGGCGATTCGCTCGGCGAGCTCGAGCGCGCGTCCGACGACGTTGCCGGAGACGACCTCGCGCACGATTCCGAGCCGCTGCGCCTCGGTCGCGGCGACGATCCGTCCCGTGAGGCAGAGCTCCTGGGCGACGGTCGCAGGGAGCACGGCGCGCGCCGCCGCGTAGCTGGGCGGGATCCCGCGCGGCAGCTCCGGGTAGCCGAAGCTCGCCGACTGGGCCGCGACCCGCAGGTCGCAGAGCAGCGAGAGCGCGAACCCGCCGGCGAGCGCCGGTCCGTTGACCGCCGCGATCACCGGGCGGGTGCAGGCGCCGACCGCGGCGAACGAGCTGGTCGAGGTGCGCACGAGCGCCTCCCGGTTGGCGCGGTCGCCGCCGAACTGGTCGGTGTCCATCCCCGAGCAGAAGGCGCTGCCGCTGCCGGTGAGCACGACGCAGCCGACCCGCTCGTCGGCCGAAAGCGCCTCGAACGCCTCGGCGAGCTCGGTCCGCAGCTCGATCGAGAGCGCGTTTCGCTTCTCGGGACGCATCAGGGTCACGACCGCGACCTGCGCGCGCCGCTCGATCGAGAGCAGTGACCCCACGGGGGCGATTCTAGGCGGGCGCTCGCCGGCTAGGCGGCCTGGCGCCGCTGCGGCGGCTCGTCGCTGCCGCTGCGGGTGCGGGTGACGCGGATCTCGGACGCGAGCAGGGTCGGGCGAAACTCGCGCAGCATCGCCTCGAGGCAGCGCTTGCAGCTGCACTCGGGCACCGCCAGACCCGTGTCGGGGCAGATCGGCCTCGCAGCCCCATCAGTCGCCACGGAGCGCAGGGTAAGCCGAGCGGGCGGCGGAAAAACCGATCGCCGGGAAGTGCGAGGATGGCGACGTGCCGGAGCCCAGTGAGCACCTCGCCGCCGAGACGCCCGCCGCCGGGCCGGGTGAGCTCGGGCGTGGCCCGCGCGACGCGGTCGACGCGGCGCGGGTCGCGGTACCGACGCGGGGCAACCGCCGGCTCGAGGCATTGCTCGAGGCGGTCAACTCCGACGACGAGGTTCGGGCGTGGTGGCACATGGCCCAGGTGCAGTCCGAGCGCCTCGGGATGTCGGACCACTCGTGGGTCCACGTCCAGGTGGTGCTCAACATCGCCCTGCGCGTCCTGCGGCTGCTGGTCAAGGGCGGGGTGAGCCCGGCGATGGTCTCCGACCACGCGATGCGCGACCGCGACGCCGAGGTCGTCGTCGCGGCGGGCGCCCTGCTGCACGACGTCGGGATGTCGATCCACCGCGCCGACCACGAGGCCTACAGCCTGTTTCTCGCCGAGCGCAAGCTGCGCGAGCTGCTCGCCGACGTCTACCGCGACCCGGCCGAGCGCGCCGTCGTGACCGCCGAGTCGCTGCATGCGATCATCGGCCACCGCCGCCGCGGGCAGCCGTACACGGTCGAGGCCGGGGTGGTGCGGGTGGCCGACGCGCTCGACATGGCCCACGGTCGCTCGCGGCTGCCGGTCGACGCTGGCGAGATGGGGATCCACGCGATCTCGGCGGCGGCGATCGACAAGATCGAGATCTCCGCCGGCAGCGAGCGCCCGGTTCGGATCGAGATCGCGATGAACAACTCCGCCGGCGTGTTCCAGGTCGACGACCTGCTCGCGACCAAGCTCCGCGGCACCCCGCTCGAAGGCCAGGTCGAGGTGCTGGCGACGGTCGAGGGCGAGTCCGAGAAGCGTCTGCTGACCGAGTTCCGGATTTAAACGCCGGCGCCCGCCGCGCCGCGGCCCTCGCCGGCGGCGAAGCGCCCGGCGCCGCTGGCACCGGTCGCGACCGAGGCGCGCCCGAGCTCGGCCTCGCGCGCGAGGCCCTCGGCGAACGGCAGGCCGATTCCCTCGAGCGCCGCGCGGCGGTCGGAGAGCATCGTCTCCTGGGGGAAGCCGGCGAGCCCCGTGGCGATCTCGAGCGCCCGCTCGAGCTGGCGCCCGGGCGCGACGACCTCGTTCACGAGCCCCCAATCTCGAGCCTCGCCCGCCTCGACCACGCGGCCGGTCAGGATCAGATCCAGCGCCCGGCCGATGCCGACGATCCGCGGCAACCGCTGGGTGCCGCCGTCGATCAGCGGGACCCCGAAGCGCCGCTCGGTGAACCCGAGCCTGGCGTCCTCGGTCGCGATCCGCAGGTCGCACCAGAGCGCGAGCTCGAGCCCGCCGGCGAGGCACCATCCCGAGATCGCGGCGATCGTCGGCTTCGACGCCGCGAGTCGGGTGAAGCCGAGCGGGCCGTCGGGTCGCTGGTCGAGCCAGGCGTCGATCGCGCCCTGCGGGTCGTCGCCCGAGAACTCAGCCGCCCGCTCGGCGAACGCCTTCAGGTCGGCGCCGGCGCAGAACGCCTCGGGCCCCTCGCCGGTGAGCACCAGCGCGCGGGCGTCCTCGTCGGCCTCGAAGCGGCGAAACCCGTCCGCGAGCAGGTCGGCGGTCTCGTCGTCGACGGCGTTGCGCCGCTCCGGGCGGGTGATCGTCAGGACCGCGGCCGGACCCCGGCGCTCGTAGGAGACCTTGGCCACTACGGCCGGCGGAGGCGCTCGAGCTCCTCGCGGGCGCGCTCGCGCCGGTTCTCGAGCCGTCCCTGGATCAGCGAGAGGACGACGACGAGGATCGCGAAGAAGGCCATCACCGCGAACGAGAAGTAGGTGACGACCTTGTCGTCGGTGCGGCCCCAGAGCCCGACCCCATCGGCGGCCATCGCCGCAGGGGCGAGCACGCACAGCGCCAGCAGCGAGGTGGCGATCAGCAGGATCAGTCGACGGCCCCGGCTCACGCCCGCAACTCTATCGCCTGCGGATCGGCGGCCGGCGCCCCGGCAGGCGCTAGGGTGCGCGCGCATGTCGATCCTCGACGCGATCCTGCTCGGGGCGCTCGAGGGGCTGACCGAGTTCCTTCCGGTTTCGAGCACCGGCCATCTGACGATCGCCGAGAAGGCGCTCGGCTACGACATCGACGCGCCCGACATCACCGCGTTCACCGCGATCATCCAGTTCGGGGCCGTGCTCGCGACGATCCTCTACTTCCGTCGCGACATCGCCGCGATGCTGCGCGCGTTCTTCGCCGGCGTGTTCGACCCCTCGCGCCGCTCGGGGCGCGAGTTCCGGTTCGCGTTCGCGGTCTTCCTCGGATCGATCCCGATCGGCGTCGTCGGGCTCGCGTTCCAGGATCAGATCGAGACCACCCTGCGCAGCCTCTGGTTCGTCGGCTCGGCGCTGATCGCCTGGAGCGCGGTGATGTGGTTCGCCGATCGCAGCGCGACCCAGGCCCGCGGCGAGGATGACGTCGCCAAGCGCGACACGATCATCATCGGGATCACCCAGTGCCTGGCCCTGATCCCCGGCGTCTCGCGCTCCGGCGCGACGATGTCGGCGGGGCTCCTGCGCGGCTTCGACCGGGTCACCGTCACCCGGCTCTCGTTCTTCCTCGCGATCCCCGCGCTCAGTGCCGCGACCGTGTTCCAGACGGCGACCGAGTACGAGAACATCGCCGACGGAGTCGGCTGGGACGCGACCCTGGTCGCGCTCGCGGTCAGCTTCGTCGTCGCCTACGCGGCGGTCGCCTGGCTGCTGCGGTTCATCGCCGGGCACAGCTTCTCGCTGTTCATCGTCTACCGCGTCTGCCTCGGGACCGTCGTCCTCGCCCTGGTCGCGACCGGCGCGCTGGCGGCGACCTGATCGCAGAAATAGTTAGCGCGCGGCCACGGGGCAGGAGTGAGGCCGCGCGCTGAACGAGAGAGGATCTCGTTGGCGGCAGTCTGGCCGCTCCGCCGCGCGGTCGCGTGAAGAAGCGGAGAACGCTGTGAAACTTCAGTGAACGCCCCGGGCCGGCGGCTGCTCGGGGCCGTACCATGGCGGCAGGGCGATGAGCTCTCACGCCGGAACAATCCGCGTTGCCGTGATCGACAACGACAGCGGCTTCCTCCGCGTCCTCGGCCGTCGCCTGGACGACGCCGGGTGGCAGTACCGCGTCCACTCGGCGAGCGTTCCAGTCGAGGAGCTCGCCTCGATGAAGCTCAACGCAGTGCTCGTCGACCTGACGCTGCTCGGCCCGCGCGGGTGGGACTTTCTCGAGCGGGTCTGCGGGGTGCTGCCTGATCTCGGGGTCGTCGTCTGCACCCAGGACGCCACCGTCGCGCAGCGGGTGCGCGGGCTCCGTCTCGGCGCCGACGACTGGATCGCGAAGCCGTCCCATCCCGAGGAGGTGATCGCGAGGCTGGAGGCGGTTGTCCGGCGCCGGCGGCGTGGCATGCATCAGCGCGATGCGGGGCCGCTGGTCGCGGGCGAGATCGAGATCCGGCCGGATCAGTTCCAGGCGTTTGCCGGCGGGCGCAGCGCCGCACTCACACGGCGCGAGTTCGAGCTCCTGCAGGTGCTCGCCGAGGACGGGGGGCGGGTGATCGAGCGCGATGACATCTACCAGCGGGTCTGGGGCTACTCGATGCCGCACGGCGATCGATCGGTCGACGTGTTCGTGCGCAAGCTGCGCACCAAGCTCGCCAAGCTCTCGCCGAGCTGGACCTACATCCACACCCACTTCGGCATCGGCTACCGGTTCGAGGCGGAGGCGGTCGCCGGCGATGCCGAGCTCCCGCCCCCGGTCGAGGCGGAGACCGGATCCCCTGCGCCTTCACAGACTTTTCACAGCTCGGCCACCCGCCCGTAACAACCGCGCGCGGTCGCGCTGAGAGCCTCGGTCGCGTCAAGCGATCGACAGGAGAGAAGAAGCAGTGATCACCAAGCAGTGGTTCCTCGCCGCCTGCGCGGGCGGCGCCCTCGCGTTCGGCATCGTCGCCTGCGGCGACGATGACGACAGCTCCTCCGACAGCGGCGACAGCGCCTCGGGCCTCTCGGGCTCGATCGCGATCGACGGCTCGAGCACGGTGCAGCCGTTCGCAGAGGCCGGCGCCGAGCTGTTCAACCAGGACAACCCCGATGTGAGCATCACCGTCGGCGCCGCGGGCACCAGCGGCGGGTTCGAGAAGTTCTGCGCCGGCGAGACCGACATCTCCGACGCCTCGCGCTCGATCGAGCCCGAGGAGGAGAAGCTCTGCAAGGACGGCGGGGTCACCTACACCGAGGTCCAGGTCGCCAACGACGGGATCTCCGTGGTCACCAACCCGGCGCTCGAGATCAGCTGCCTGACCACCGACCAGCTCGCCGAGCTGTGGACGGACGACTCGATCACCAACTACTCCGAGCTCGGCGAGGACGCCGACACCGGTGAGCCGCTCCCCGATGTCGACGTCAGCCTCTACGGGCCGGGCACCGACTCGGGCACGTTCGACTACTTCACCGACGAGATCAACGGTGAGGAGGGCGTGAGCCGCAAGGAGTACCAGGCCTCCGAGGACGACAACGTGCTCGTCCAGGGCGTCTCGGGAGACCAGGGAGGCCTCGGCTACTTCGGCTTCTCCTACTACGAGCAGAACGCCGACGCGCTCAACCTGGTCTCGATCGACGCCGGCGACGGTTGCGTCGCGCCGAGCAGCGAGACGATCCAGGACGGCTCCTACGCACCGCTCGCGCGGCCGCTGTTCATGTACCCGTCGGCCGAGGCGATCGCCAAGCCCGAGGTCTCCGGGTTCATGGAGTACGTGGTCGACAACTACAGCGAGATCGCCGAGGCGGCGCTGATCGTGCCGATGGACGAGACGCAGGCCTCGGACGCGACCTCCGCGGTCGAGGGGGCGACCGGCAGCTAGCCCGGGGGAACGGGACGGCCGGTCACTGAGAGGGCACGGTGGAAGCCGGCACACAGACGACGGCGGCGACGCCGGGGGTCAGGCCCCTCGGCGTCGCTCGCCGCCGTTGGGGCGAGGAGGCGATCCGCGCGCTGCTCTTCCTCGCCGCCGCGATCTCGATTCTGACCACGGTCGGGATCGTCTTCGCCCTGGTCGAGGAATCGCTGCCGTTCTTCGAGGAGGTCGGAGCTGACTTCTTCTCCTTCAGCGACTGGGCGCCACTGTTCAACCCGCCCTCGTTCGGGATCTGGCAGCTCCTCAACGGCACCTTCCTGATCACCGGGATCGCGATCCTGGTCGCGATCCCGATCGGCCTCGGGTCGGCCGTCTATCTCTCCGAGTACGCGACCCCGCGGGTGCGCCGGATGGTCAAGCCCTTCCTCGAGGTCCTGGTCGGCGTCCCGACCGTGGTCTTCGGCTACTTCGCGCTCACCTTCGTCACCCCGACGATCCTCCAGGACTTCCTCAGCCTCAACGTGACGATCTTCAACGCCCTCGCCGCCGGGCTCGTGATGGGGATCATGATCGTGCCGACGATCGCCTCGATCTCCGAGGACTCGATGCGGGCGGTCCCGCAGGGCCTGCGCGAGGGGGCCTACGGGCTCGGGGCGACGAAGCGCCAGGTCGCGACCAAGGTCGTGTTTCCGGCCGCGATCTCGGGCGTCGTCGCCTCGATCGTGCTCGGGATCTCGCGCGGGGTCGGTGAGACGATGATCGTCCTCGTCGCCGCCGGCCTCGCACCCAACTACGGCGTCAACCCGAGCGAGGGCTACGCCACGGTGACCACGTTCATGGGCGCGACGGCGAAGGGAGACAACCCGGTCGGGACGATCGGGTACGAGTCGATCTTCGCCTGCGGCCTGACCCTGTTCGCCCTCACCCTGGTGATGAACATGGTCGCGATCCGGTTCGTGCGCAGGTACCGCGAGGTCTACGAATGAGCGTCCCCTCCGACGCCGTCGGCGACGCGGTCCGCACCCAGTTCGCGAGCGGCCGCAACTCGCGCGCGCTCGAGATCGGATTCCGGCTCAGCCTGCTCGCCTGCCTGGCGCTCGCGATCACCGTGCTCGTGGTGCTGCTCGTCGACATCCTCGTCGACGGCGTCGGCTCGCTCAGCCTCAGCTTCCTCAGCGAAGCCCCGTCACGGATCATCCCCGAGGACTCAGGCATCGGGCCGGCGCTCGCCGGGACCCTGTGGCTGATGGTCGTCTGCGCGGCGTTCGTGATCCCGGTCGGGGTCGCGAGCGCGATCTACCTCGAGGAGTACGCGAACCGCGAGAACCGGCTCAACCGACTGATCGAGGTCAACATTCAGAACCTCGCCGCGGTGCCCTCGATCGTCTACGGCGTTCTCGGCCTCGCCTTCCTCGTTCGCGGGCCACTGGGGATGGGCAACATCCTGATCGCCGGCGGGCTGACGCTCGGGTTGTTGGTGCTCCCGGTGGTGATCGTCGCCGGCCGCGAGGCGATCCGCGCCGTGCCACCGTCGATCCGCGAGGGCTCGATGGCGCTCGGGGCGACCAAGTGGCAGACGATCTGGAAGCAGACGCTCCCCGCGGCGCTTCCGGGGATCTCGACCGGAGTCATCCTCGCGCTCTCGCGCGCGATCGGCGAGACCGCGCCGCTGATCGTCGTCGGCGCCGCCTACTTCGCCACCAACTCGCCCTCGAGCCCGTTCGACGACGTGACCGCGCTGCCGATCCAGATCTTCGGCTGGATCTCCGACCCGCGACCCGAGTACGCGGCGCTCGCGGCGGCGGGAATCCTGGTCCTGATGGCGATCCTGCTGGCGATGAACGGAGTCGCGATCTGGCTCCGCAATAAATATGAGAAGAAGTGGTAGGTGATTAGTCTTGGAGAGAACGTTGACCGAACCTGAGCAGACCCGGGACCCACAGGCCGTCGGCGTCGATGTCGGCGCGACCGCGCACGAGGCCGCCTCCCGGCACGGGGCGAAGCGGCGGCTGAGCGGGGAGCACGTCTTCCGGCTCGAGAACGTGGGCGTCGCATACGGCGGCAAGCCGGCGCTGTCCGAGGTGACGATGGACATCTCCCGCAACGCGATCACCGCCTACATCGGGCCGTCCGGCTGCGGCAAGTCGACCTTGATCCGCTGCCTCAACCGGATGAACGACCTGATCCCGTCGGCGAGCGTCGAGGGGAGCGTCACCTACCACGGTGAGGACATCTACGCGCCCCAGGTCGACCCGGTCGAGGTCCGCAAGCGGATCGGGATGGTGTTCCAGAAGCCGAACCCGTTCCCGAAGTCGATCTACGACAACATCGCCTTCGGGCCGCGGATCCTCGGCATGGAGGGCGACATGGACGAGATCGTCGAGCGCGCGCTGCGCTCGGGGGCGCTCTGGGACGAGGTCAAGGATCGCCTCGACGAGAACGCGTTCGGGATGTCGGGCGGTCAGCAGCAGCGTCTCTGCATCGCCCGCTGCCTCGCGGTCGACCCCGACGTGATCCTCATGGACGAGCCCTGCTCCTCGCTCGACCCGATCTCCACCGGGAAGATCGAGGACCTGATGCTCGAGCTGCGCGAGCGCTACTCGATCGTGATCGTGACCCACAACATGCAGCAGGCGGCGCGGGTCTCGGACATGACCGCGTTCCTGATCGTCAAGCTCGACGAGGAGGAAGGGCACCGCCAGGGGCGCCTGGTCGAGTACGACGAGACCGAGAGGATCTTCACCAACCCCTCGGACAAGCGCACCGAGGACTACGTCAGCGGGAAGGTCGGCTGATGGCCAACGGCGTGCGCGTGCAATACCAGGAGGAGCTGGAGAAGCTCGAGGCGCGAGCGCTCGAGGGGCTCGACATGGTTGCCGCCCAGCTCGAGCGCGCGGTCGAGGCGGTCGAGCACCAGGACATGGAGCTGGCCGAGCTGGTGGTCGCCAACGACGACGTGATCGACGGCCGCTACCTCGAGATCCACCAGGCGATCCTGACCCTGCTCGCGACCCAGGCGCCGGTTGCGACCGACCTGCGCCTGATCTCCGCCCTGCTGCACCTGATGAAGGCGATCGAGCGGATGGGCGACCAGTGCGTCAACGTCGCCAAGCTGATCCCGATCGCCGGCCACCAGCCGCCCGCCGACGAGCGGATCGTCAAGGACCTGGTCACGATGGGCAAGCAGGTGCGGACGCAGATCGCCCAGAGCCGGCGCGCGTTCGAGGCCCGCGACGTCGAGATGGCGCACGACCTGGTGCGCCAGGACGACGTCGTCGACAACCTCAACAAGGAGATCTTCCGGATCGCGCTCGAGATCGGCGACGACCACGACCGGCGCGAGTGGGCGATGACGATGATCCTCGTCGCGAGGGCGATCGAGCGGATCGGCGACAACTCGGTCGACATCGGCGAGCAGGTCGCGTTCATCGTCACCGGGCTCTTCCGCGAGTTCCAGGACGCGTCGCACCCCGGCGAGCCGATCCCGGGCTAGCGGCGGAGACGCCTGCACCCGCGGTCCGTCGGCCGGCGCCGTGCGATCCTCTCATCCAGCTCTCATCTTCGAGCGAGAGGCTGTGCCCGATGAGGATCCTGGTGGTCGAGGACGAACCGAAGATGGCCGCCCTGATCAAGCGCGGTCTGCGCGAGGACGGGATCGCGGCCGATGTCGCCGAGCGCGGCGAGGACGCGCTCTGGATGGCGGGCTCGACCGCCTACGACGCGATCGTGCTCGACCTGATGCTGCCCGGGATCGACGGCTTCGAGACCTGCCGGCGGCTGCGCGACGACGGCGTCTGGGCGCCGGTGCTGATGCTGACCGCGCGCGACTCGGTCGCCGACCGGGTCGCCGGCCTCGACCACGGCGCCGACGACTACCTGACGAAGCCGTTCTCGTTCGCGGAGCTGCTCGCCCGGCTGCGGGCGCTCGCCCGTCGCGGCGGCGCCGAGCGCCCGACCGTGCTCGAGGTCGGCGACCTGCGCCTCGACCCGGCGACCCACCGGGTCCGCCGCGGCGACGACGAGCTCTCGCTCTCGGCGAAGGAGTTCGCGCTGCTCGAGGTCTTCATGCGCCGGCCCGGCGAGGTGCTCTCGCGCTTCGCGCTGCTCGAGCACGCCTGGGACTACGACTACGAGAACCGCTCGAACGTGGTCGACGTCTACGTCCGCTACCTGCGCCGCAAGATCGACCGCCCCGACGCGGAAGAGAGCCGGATCGAGACCGTGCGCGGGGTCGGCTACCGCCTCCGGGCAGGCTGATGGCAGCTCGGCTCTCGATCCGCGCCCGGCTCACGATCGCGTTCGTCGGCGCGCTCGCGATCGTGCTCGCGCTCGCCGGCACCTTCGTCTACGTGCGCACCGAGAGCCAGCTCACCGAGGCGATCGACGACCGGCTCGAGGGCCGCTTCGAGGCGATCGCGGCCCCGCTCGAGGCGGGCGAAGTCCCGCGCGACGGCGACGCGGCGATGGTCGGCGGGCCGAGCGAGGAGGAGTTCGCCCAGCTGATCGGCCCCGGCGGCGAGGTGATCGCCTCGTCGACCGGTGAGCTCGACGCGGCGGCGGTGGAGCCGGGGGCGGTCGGCAGCGGCGCGCCGCAGATGATCGACGGCGTCACGGTGCCCGGGGTCGAGGGGAGCGCGCGGACCCTCGCCGGCTCGGTGGCCGGGACGGTGGTCGTCGTCGGCGTCTCGACCGAGGACCGCGACGAGGCCCTCGGCGAGATCGCCACCGGGTTCGCGATCGGCGCTCCGCTGGCGCTGCTGGTCGCCGGCCTGCTCGGCTACCTGCTCGCGGCGCGCGCGATGGCGCCGGTCGAGTCGCTGCGCGAACGTGCCGAGGCGATCACCCTCGACCGCGCCGGCGAGCGCCTGCCGCTGCCGCCCGCCGACGACGAGCTGCGTCGCCTCGCGACCACCCTGAACGCGATGCTCGACCGGATCGAGTCGGCGCTCGAGCGCGAGCGGGTCTTCGTCGCCGACGCCAGCCACGAGCTGCGCACGCCGCTGGCGATCCTGCGTGCGGAGCTCGAGCTCGCCGACCGGCCGGAGCGCGATCCCGCCGCGCTGCGCGCCGCGCTGCGCTCGACCGCGGAGGAGGTCGAGCGGCTCTCGCGCCTCGCCGACGACCTGCTCGTGATCGCGCGCACCGACCAGGGCCGGCTGCCGATCGAGCCTGAGCCGGTCGACGTGCGCGAGCTGCTCGAGCGGGTCGCCGCCCGCTTCGCCGCTCCGGCCGCCGCCGCCGGGAGGTCGATCGCGGTCGAGGCCTCGGAGCCGATCGTCGCCGACCTCGACCCGACCCGGATCGAGCAGGCGCTCGGCAACCTGGTCGACAACGCGCTCCGCCACGGCGCCGGCGAGGTCCGGCTGCTCGCGGACGCGTCCGACGGCGCCGTTGGTCTCGAGGTCGCCGACGGCGGCGACGGGTTCCCGCCCGGGTTCGAGGGCCGAGCGTTCGAGCGCTTCACCCGGGCCGACGAGGGCCGCACCGGCGCCGGCGCCGGCCTCGGGCTCGCGATCGTGAGCGCGATCGCGCGCGCGCACGGCGGCTCGGTCGAGGTGGTCGGCGATCGCGCCCCCGCCGCCGTGCGCATCACCCTTCCTCTCATCCCGCTCTCATCGGCGCGTCATACACCTCCCGCCGAACCCGACGAGAGGAGCCGAGCATGAGGTTGAGGCACACGGCTGCGGTCCTGGCGGTCGCGGCGCTGGCGGTCGCGCTCGCGGCCTGCGGCGACGACGAGGCGGCCGCGCCCGCCGCGGGCTCCGAGCTGCCTCAGGGCTCGGAGCAGGTCGAGCTCGATCCGGGGGAGTTCACGACCGAGATCGACAACCCCTACTGGCCGATGACGCCGGGGAGCCGCTGGGTCTATCGCGAGACCGACAGCGAGGGGGCGCTGCAGCGGGTCGTGGTCACGGTCACCGAGCGCACGAAGCGGATCGCCAACGGCGTCGAGGCCGCGGTGGTCCACGACGTCGTCACCGAGGACGGAGAGCCGGTCGAGGTCACCGACGACTGGTACGCGCAGGACGCCGACGGCAACGTCTGGTACCTGGGCGAGGACACGACCGAGTACGAGAACGGCAAGCCGGTCTCGAAGGAGGGCTCGTTCGAGGCCGGGGTCGACGGCGCCGAGGCCGGGATCATCCTGCCCGCCGACCCGGAGCCGGGCATGACCTACCGGCAGGAGTACTACGCCGGCGAGGCCGAGGACGAGGGCGAGATCGTCAGCCTCGACCAGCAGGCCGAGGTTCCGTTCGGGCACTTCGAGGACGTGCTGATGACCCGCGACACGAACCCGCTCGAGCCGAAGGTGCTCGAGTTCAAGTTCTACGCCCGCGACGTCGGCCCCGTGCTCGCGGTCAGCGTCTCCGGCGGCAGCGACCGCGAGGAGCTGCTCTCGTACCGGCGCTAGCGGCCGGGCGCCCTTCGCCGGACCGTTTGCCATCATCGCCGCGTGCTCTGCGCGGCGGTCGACATCGGCTCGAACACCACCCGGGTGTTGGTCGCCGAGCCACAGGACGGCCAGCTGCGAAAGGTGATGGAGCAGCGCGCCTACACCCGGATCGACAAGGCGGCGAAGCGCAAGGGGAAGATCACGCCCGAGAAGGTGGCCGAGCTCGCCGACGTGGTCACGACCCAGGTACGCCTCGCCGAGGAGCTCGGCGCGGAGGCCACCCGGATCGTCGCCACGGCCGCGATCCGCGAGGCGAAGAACGCCGACGCGGTGGCGAAGGAGATCGCCGAGGCGGCCGGAGCCCCGGTCGAGATCCTGAGCGAGGAGGAGGAGGGCAGGCTCGCGTTCATCGGCGCGACGAAGACCCTCGGGCACCCGGTCGAGGGCGACGTCGGCGTCGTGGACGTCGGCGGCGGCTCGTCCGAGATCGTGATCGGCACCGTCGCGGAGGGCGTGCGCGCGGTGCGCTCGTTCAAGATCGGGTCGGGCGCGATCGCGGAGGAGTTCCTCACCAACGACCCGCCCTCGGCGTCCGAGATCCGGGCACTGCGCGACTACCTCGGCGAGTTCTTCGACGGGATCGAGGTCGAGCAGCCGGCGCAGGCCGTCGCCGTCGGCGGCAGCGCCACCTCCCTACGGACGTTGGTCGGCGCGGTGCTCGAGTACGAGACCCTCGAGCGCGCGGTTCGCGTCCTCGCCACCGACTCGATCGCCGACGTGGCGAAGCGGTTCGAGCTCGACCCGCGACGAGTGCGGATCCTCCCCGCGGGCGTGCTGATCCTGGAGAAGCTCTCCGAGCTGCTCGGCCAGCCGCTGCAGATCGGCAAGGGGGGCCTGCGCGAGGGGATCATCCTCGACCTGCTCGCCGACGCCCCCGACGACGAACCGGCGCTCGCGGCGTAACCGGAACGGCGATACCCTCGCTCGATGGCGAAGGCTCGTCCGATTCCGGGGCTCTCGGAGGAGGACGTCTACGCGGCCGCCGCCGCGCGCGTGGTCGCGGTCCGCGCCTCCGAGCTCGCGCAGCACGCCGGCGGCGTCCTCGACATGCGCCAGATCGAACGGCTGCATGACATGCGCGTCGCGACCCGACGTCTGCGGGCGGCGCTCGAGGTGTTCGAGCCCTGCTTTCCGCGCAAGCGCTGGCGGCGGGCGCTGCGGGCGGTGAAGTCGCTCGCCGACGCGCTCGGCGAGCGCCGCGACCGCGACGTCTCGATCGCCGCCCTGCGCGAGTTCGCCGATGGGATCGGCGAGGAAGACCGCCCCGGAGTTGAGAGCCTGATCGAGCGCCTCGGCGAGGAGCAGGAGGACGCGAACGAGGCGCTGGCGCCGAGCGTCTCGGCGGATGCGGTCGAAGAGCTCTGCGAGCGGCTCGAGACCCTGGTCGCCGTGGCGGCTGTGCGCGGCGGGATCCCAGCACCGCCGGTGACCAGGGTCGCGGGCCCGCAGGCGGTGCCCGAGGCGCCGAGCGACCCGGCGTCGGCGCGGCGAGCGCCGCGCGACCGGCGGCCGCCGGCGGGAGGGCAGGATGAAGGCGGGGCGGGTGCGAAAGCTCGACCCGCAGGAGCCGCTGGTCGACAACGCGGCGCGGCATGGTCAGGGTCCGCCTCGACGAGATGCGCGGCTTCACCCCCGGCCGCCCTGCACCGTGGGCGCGCCGCCGAGCAGCACGATCTGCGGATCGCCGCCAAGCGGCTGCGCTACGTGCTCGAGGCGACCGGCTTCTGCTTCGGCACGCCGGCCGACCGGGCTCGCCGCGGCGCCCGCGAGCTCCAGTCGGTGCTCGGCGACCTGCACGACTGCGACGTGATGCGCCCGCGCGTGAGCGAGCAGGTCGATCGGCTGCGGGGCGAGGATGCCGCCGCGGTCCGCGAGCTCGCCGGCGACGCCGACGACCTCGACCCGGCGCTGGCGGCACGGGCGCCGCACCGGACCGCCTATCGCGGCCTCGAGCTGCTCACGGTGCATGTCGAGGCCCGCCGGGCGCTGCTCTTCGACCGCTTCCTCGAGACCTGGAGCCGGCTTGACGATGACGGCGTCTGGGATGAGCTCGAGCGCGCGATCGCGACCAAGCTCGAGCTCACCGCCGCGCGCCGCGCCGCCGCCGAGCGCGCCCGCGAGGCCGCCGACGAGCTCGCCGACGCCGAGCGCGCCGAGCGCGAGGCGGCGAACCGGTCGCGGCGCGCGGCCGAGGAGCTGCTCGAGGCGCGGCGGGCGCAGTCGACCGCAGATCAGGATTAGAAGCCGGGCTGCCCGACCCGCGGGTGGGTACTCTCGTGGAGTGGTGGGGAAGCGGACAGGGCGTGGCCGTCTGGCGGTCGCGGGAATCGCGACCGCGGGCGCGACGCTGCTCGCGGCGGCGCCGGCGGCGGGCTTTTCTCCCGGCGCGGCCGGGGTCGGCGATCCGTTCTTCCCCAACGCCGGCAACGGCGGTTACGACGTCGCCAAGTACGACCTCAAGCTGCGCTTTCGACCGCGCGCCGACCGGATCAGGGCGCGGGCTCGAATCGTCGCCGTCGCCTCGCAGGACCTGAGCTCGTTCAACCTCGATTACCGCGGACCGCGGATCACCGCGATCCGCGTCGACGGGGCGAAGGCCGCCTACGAGCGCTCGGGCCAGGAGCTCGTCGTCACCCCGGCGAGCGGGATCGCCGCCGGCACGCAGTTCAGCGCCGTGGTCCGCTATCGGGGCCGACCGAGGCCGGTGCGCGACGCGGACGGCTCGCGGGCGGGATGGCTCTCGACCCGCGACGGGGCGATCGTGGTCTCCGAGCCGCAGGGCTCGCCGACCTGGTTCCCCTGCAACGACCACCCGACCGACAAGGCGACCTACTCGTTCGCGATCACCGTTCCGCGCCGCCTCGAGGCGATCGCGAACGGCTCCTTCGTCGGCCGCGACCGCCGCGGGCGCTGGGCGACCTGGCGCTGGGCCGAGCGCGAGCCGATGGCGAGCTACCTGGCGACCGTGACCTCGGGCCGGTTCGAGATCGACCGCTCGCGGGTCGCGGGAACGGACTCGGTGGTCGCGATCGACCCGCGGATCCGCGGCGCCGCGAAGCCGCTGCGGCGCTCCGGGGCGGATCATGAAGCTGTTCTCGTCGCTGTTCGGGCCCTATCCGTTCGCCGACAGCGGCGCGATCGTCGACGACGCCGGCTTCCTCGGCTACGCGCTCGAGACCCAGACCCGTCCCGTCTATACGAGCGTCCCCGGCGAGGTCACCGTCGCCCACGAGCTCGCCCACCAGTGGTTCGGCAACAGCGTCAGCGTGCGAGAGCTGGCCGCAGATCTGGCTCAACGAGGGCTTCGCGACCTGGGCGGAGTGGCGCTGGGACGAGGAGCGCGGTGGCCGCAGCACCGCGCAGGTGCTCGAGCAGCTCGAGGGGACACCCGCGAGCGAGGAGCGGTTCTGGAACCCGCCGCCGGCAGCGATCCCCGGTCCGGCGCAGCTGTTCGCGAACTCGGTCTACGTCCGCGGCGGGATGGCGCTCGAGGCTCTGCGCCAGCGGATCGGCGACGAGGCGTTCTACGCGACCCTGCGTGCCTGGGTCGCCGACCACGCTTACGCGAACGCGACGATCGAGCAGTTCGAGGCGCTCGCCGAGGCGCAGTCGGGGGAGCAGCTCGACTCGCTGTTCGAGCGCTACCTGCGCAAGCCCGGCAAGCCCTGAGCGGCTCAGCCCGGCGCAAGCGCGAGCCCAGGCGGCGTCGCCGACCGGCCAGCCGCCGGCACTCATCTACCCTGTCGGTGAGCGCCGTGGACCCGCTCGAGACCGAGATCGCCACACCTACCGACGTCGAGCAGACGCCGGCCGAGCCGAGCGCAGCCACCGCCGAAGCACCGGACCTCGAGGACCCGCGGCTCTACTTCAACCGCGAGCTCTCCTGGCTCGAGTTCAACGACCGGGTGCTCCAGCTCGCCGAGGACGAGTCGGTGCCGCTGCTCGAGCGGGCGAAGTTCGCGGCGATCTGGGAGTCGAACCTGGACGAGTTCTTCATGGTCCGGGTCGCCGACCTGCACGATCAGGTCGAGGCCGGCGGCCACGCCCGCGGGGCCGACGGGATCGCGCCGATGGAGCAGATCCTCGCGATCCGCGAGCGGGTGATCGCCCAGCGCGAGCGCGCCGGGAGCTGCTTCGAGCGCGCCCTGCGCCCGGCGCTCGCCGAGAGCCGGATCAGGATCATCGACGCCGAGGCGGCGAACGCGTCCGAGCGCGAGGAGCTCGACCGGCTGTTCTTCAATCAGGTGTTCCCGGTCCTCACGCCGTTGGTGATCGGGCGCGGGCGGCCGTTTCCGTACATCTCCAACCTCTCGCTCTCGCTCGCCGTGATCCTGCGCGACCCCGAGCATGAGAGCGAGATCCTCGCCCGGGTCAAGGTCCCGGGCGAGCTGCTCGGGCGGCTGCTCACGATCGGCGCCGACTCGAACACCCTGGTGCCGCTCGACGGCCTGATCGCCTCCCACCTCGGCGCGCTGTTTCCCGGGATGGAGGTGATCGACCACTCGCTGTTCCGGGTCACCCGCGACACCGACTACGACGTCTCCGACGAGGCCGACGACCTGATGCAGGCGATGGAGGAGGAGCTGCGCCGGCGCCGCTTCGGCGAGGTGGTGCGGCTCGAGGTCGACGCGCAGATGGAGCCGCGCCTGCGCGAGCTGCTCGTCGCCGCGCTCGGGATCGACGAGCACCAGGTCTACGACGTCGACGGCCTGCTCGACCTCTCCGACCTTGTTCGAGGTCGCCTCGGTGCCCGGCCACGACGGCCTGCGCTACCCGCCGTTCAAGCCGCTGACCCCGCCGCGCCTGCTGGTCAGCGAGGACGGCAAGGAGGGCGACGTGTTCGCCGCGATCCGCGCCGGCGACATCCTCGTCCACCACCCCTACGACTCGTTCGCGACCTCGGTCGAGGCGTTCGTGAAGCAGGCGGTCAACGACCCCGACGTGCTCGCGATCAAGCAGACCGTCTACCGCACGAGCGCCGACTCGCCGCTGGTCCCGGGCTTGATCGACGCCGCCGAGCGCGGCAAGCAGGCGGTCTGCCTGGTCGAGCTCAAGGCTCGCTTCGACGAGCGCGCGAACATCCGCTGGGCGAAGAAGCTGGAGGAGGCGGGCGTCCACGTCGTCTACGGGATCCCGCGGCTGAAGACGCACGTGAAATGCGTGCTCGTCGTCCGCCGCGAGGGCGACTCCGCGCGCCATTACGTCCACATCGGGACCGGCAACTACAACCCGAAGACGGCACGGCTGTACACCGACCTCGGCCTGTTCACCGCCGATCCCGAGATCGGCGCCGACATCGCCGAGATGTTCAACTCGCTCACCGGCTACGCGCGCCCGCGCCGCTACCGGACCGTGCTCGTCGCCCCGTTCAACCTCCAGACGGGGATCCTCGAGCAGGTCGAGCGGACGATCGCCGCGCACTCGCCCGAGAATCCGGCGAGGATCCGGATGAAGATGAACTCGCTGCTCGACCCGACCATGATCAGGGCCCTGTACCGCGCCTCGCAGGCGGGCGTCGAGGTGAAGCTCAACGTGCGCGGCATCTGCGCCCTGCACCCGGGCGTCGCCGGGGTCTCGGAGCGGATCGAGGTGGTCTCGATCGTCGACCGCTTCCTCGAGCACTCGCGGATCTACTCGTTCGAGCGCTCGGGCGAGGACGCCGCGCGTCTACATCGGCTCCGCCGACCTGATGCAGCGCAACCTCTACAACCGGGTCGAGCTGGTGACGCCGGTGCGGGAGCCGAAGCTGCGCGACGAGCTCACCGGGGTGCTCGATCGCGCCTTCGCCGACAACACCAACGCCTGGGAGCTTCGCGACGATGGAGAGTGGACCCGTCGCAGCCCCGACGGCGAGCCGCGCAACCTCCAGCGCGAGCTGATCTCCGATCACGAGGCGAAGGCCGCCTCGGGAGCCAAGATCGAGGTCCCCGCGGTCTCCGAGCTTGGCTGAGCGCCACACCGCCCACGGCTACTGGCTCGATCAGGCCGGCCCGGTCGACGCGGCCCCCGCCGTGGCCGGCGATCTGCGCGCGGACGTGGTCGTGGTCGGCGGCGGCTACACGGGCCTGTGGACCGCCTGGCACCTGAAGCAGCTCGAGCCCGAGGCGCGGGTGGCGGTGATCGAGGCGGAGCTCGCCGGCAGCGGCCCGAGCGGGCGCAACGGCGGCTTCTGCAACGGGCTCTGGTTCGGGCTGGCGGCGATGCGCGACCGCTTCGGCGACCCGGCGGCGGAGGCGATCGCGCTCGCCTCGCAGGCGTCGGTCGGCGCGATCGGCGAGTTCTGCGAGCGCGAGGGAGTCGACGCCTGGTTCACTCCCGGCGGCTTCATGCAGGTCTCGACCGCCCCGGCCTGGGACGACGTTCGCGAGCGCGCGATCGACGCCTGCGCCGCGATCGGGCATCCCGAGGCGTGCGTCGCGCTCGATCGCGCCGCGGTCGCGGCGCGCTGTGAGTCGCCCGTGTTTCGCGCCGGGGCCTTCTATGCGGGCGGCGCGACGGTGCAGCCGGCGCGGCTCGCGCGCGGTCTGCGCGAGCGCGTGCTCGCCGCCGGGGTCGAGCTCTTCGAGCGCACCCGGGTGCGCTCGGTCCGGCGCCGCGAGGGCGGTGACGTCGTCGCCGAGACGGAGGCGCGGAGCGGTGCGGGCGCGGGCGGCGGTCATCGCCACCGGCGGCGCGCTCGCCGGCCTGCCACGGCTGCGCCGGCGGCTGACCGTGACCTCGAGCCACATGGTGATCACCGAGCCGGTCCCCGACGTGCTCGAGCAGATCGGCTGGACCGGCGGCGAGTCGATCACCGACCTGCGGGCGATGATCCACTACTTCCGCACCACCCCCGACGGGCGGATCGCGTTCGGGTGGGGCGGCGGCCGCGTGGTTCGCGGCGCCCGCACGGACGGCCGCGCCGAGGTCGATCCCTCGGTGATCGCCGCGATCGAGCGCCACCTGGTGCGCTTCTTCCCCGCGCTCGAGGGCCGGCGGATCGCCGCCGCGTGGGGCGGCCCGATCGACGTCTCGCCCAGCCACCTGCCCGTGATCGACGAGATCGAGCCCTCGATCCACTGCGCCTACGGCTTCACCGGCCATGGGGTTGCCCCCTCGCACATGGTCGCCCGCTCGCTCGCCTCGCTGGCGCTCGACCGTCGCGACGCGGCCGCCGCGCTCGCCTACGTCGCGCCGCCGCCGCTGCGGGTGCCGCCCGAGCCCCTGCGCTGGCTCGGCGGCACGGTGATCCGGCGCGCGATCCTGCGCAAGGAGACGATCGAGGAGTCGGGCGGGCATCCCGGCGCGCTGACCCGGCTGGTCGCCGGGATCCCCGAGCGGATCGGGATCCACGTCGGGCGCTGACCCCCCGATCGGGGGGTGGCGCGGGTAACTCCGGCGGGCCGAGCGGGTACCAGCAGTCATCGAGGCAAGGACCGCCCCAGCTCATCCGGACACCGTCGAGGTGCTCGCCGGGCTGATCGCCGAGCTCGACTCCGCGACCGGCTCGGGCGTCTTCTACGACCACGTCTGCGAGGCGCTCTGCCGGCTGACCGAGATGCGGCGGGCCGGGGTGCTGCTCTACGACCCCGCGACCCGGGCGGTGCGAGCGGTCGGGTCGCACGGGGTCGACCGGACCCTGCTCGGCCAGGTCGAGGCCACCCTCGACGAGGCACCGATCGCGCGCCAGGCGCTCTCCGAGGACCGGGTGATCGAGGCGTCGGACGACCTCGAGCGCCACCTGCCGGCGCGCTACGCCCGCTTCGCCGGGATCTCGACGATCACCTGCGGTCCGGTCGTCGCCGGCGGGCGCTGGCTCGGGGTGATCTTCGCCGACCGCGGCGGCGGCGAGTTCGAGTCCTCCGCCTCCGAGCGCCAGACGATGCTCACCCTCGGGCGCCTCGCGGCGCTCGCCGCCAGCGTCGAGCGCGCGACCCGCCAGGACGAGCGCGCGCGACGGCTCAACGAGCGGATCGAGCTCACCCGGGAGATCCACGAGCGGGTGATCCAGCGCCTGTTCGGGCTCACGCTGGCGCTCGGCTCCGGCGAGCCGCTCGAGCGCCGCGGAGCGCCGCACGTGCGAGGACGAGATGCAGGCGGCGCTCGGCGAGCTGCGCGCGGCGCTCGGGCGCCCGATCTCCGCCCACGCGAGGCCGTCGCGGACGACGCTCGGCGAGCTCGTCGACCGCCGGGCGGAGCGCACGCCGGAGCTGGTCGTGAGCTGGCCCGAGCCGGTGCGGGTCCCCGAGCACCTCGAGTCGCTCGCCCAGTCGGTCTTCCTCGAGGCGCTTCGCAACTGCGACAAGCACGCGCGGGCGCGCCGGATCGAGGTCCGGGTCGCGGCGCCCGACGACGCCTTCGAGCTCGAGATCACCAACGACGGCAGCTCCGGAACGCGGCGGCGCCGCGGGCCTCGGATTGCGGCTGCTGTCGCTCGAGGCCCTGCAGCAGGACGCGCTGGTCGAGTTCGGTCCGCTGCCGCAGGCCCGCTGGCACGTGCGCATGGTCGGCTCGGCGATCGCGGCGTGAGCGCGGGCGGCGGCCGCGAGCGCGAGCTCTCCCTGCGGGTGCTGGTGGTCGACGACCACGACGTCGTCCACTGGGGGTTTCGGCTGCTGCTCGAGCGCCAGCCCTGGGTCGAGCGCTGCGCCGCGGCGTCGAACGCCACCGAGGCGCTCGAGCTCGCCGCCGAGCTGCGCCCGGACGTCGCCCTGGTCGACCTCTTCCTCGGCGGCGAGTCGGGGGCCGAGCTGACCGAGGAGCTGAAGGCGCGGTCGCCGCGGACGCGGGTGCTGCTGATCTCGGGCGCGGGGACGGTCTCGCGCGCGGTCGCGACCGCGGCCGGCGCCTCGGGGTTCGTCTCCAAGGACTGGGGCGCGCCCGACGTGGTCAAGGCGGTCCGCATGGTCGCGCTCGGGATGGAGGTGTTCGAGCCGCAGCGCGAGCCTGCTCGCCCGGCGCTCACCGCCCGCGAGCGCGAGGTGCTGGAGGAGATCGCGACCGGGGCCACCAACCGCGAGATCGGCGAGCACCTCTACCTCTCGCCGCACACGGTCAAGGAGCACACGAGCGCGATCTACCGCAAGCTCGAGGTCCGCAACCGTGCCGAGGCCGTCCAGCACGCGCAGCGGCTCGGCCTGATCGGCGTAGGAGCCCGGAGCAGGGGGTCGCAGGTCGCGATTCGTCGCGATCGTCCCCCCGGGCGTCCGCGAGGCTCCCCCCGGGCGGGGGGTAGGCGCACCGAAACCCTTAACGGCGGGACGTTCGCGGGGAAGTATCGGCGTATGCACACCGCGCTCCTCTTCCCCGGCCAGGGCAGCCAGACGCCCGACATGCGCGAGCTCGCCGATCGCCACGAGCCCGAGCTGGTCGAGCTCGCCATCGACGAGGTCGGCGCCGACCCGTTCGCGCTCGCCGGCGAGGGCACCGCCTACGCGCAGCCCGCAATCCTCTGCGCCAGCCTCGCCGCCTGGACGGCCGCCGGGCGACCGCTCGCTCCGGTACACGCCGGGCACTCGCTCGGCGAGCTGAGCGCGCTCGCGGCCGCCGGCTCGATCGCGCCCGACGACGCGGTGCGGCTCGCGGTCCTCCGCGGCCGCCTGATGCAGGAGGCGGTCGGCGACGCCCCCGGCGGGATGATGGCCCTGCTCGGCGACGGCGACGAGGCCCGTGCCGCCGCGGCCGCGACCGGAGTCGCGATCGCAAACGACAACGCTCCGACCCAGGTCGTCGTCGCCGGGCCCCGCGAGGCCCTCGGCGAGACCGCGGCGGAGGCGAAGCGGCGCGGCGTACGGGCGATCGAGCTCGCCGTCCGCGGCGCCTTCCACACCCCCGCGGTCGACTCCGCCGTGGCCCCGTTCCGGACGGCGCTCGGGAGGGTCGCGATCGAGCCGCCCGCGGTGCCGGTCTTCTCGAGCAGCACGGCGCAGCCGTTCGGCGCCCGCGCCGACGGGATCCGCGACCAGCTCGCGGCGGCGCTCGTGCGCCCGGTGCGCTGGCGCGAGACGCTCGAGGAGCTGCGCGCGCTCGGCGTCCGTTGCTTCATCGAGACCGGGCCCGGCAACGCGCTGAGCGCGATCGTTCGGCGCGCGTACTCCGACGTCGAGGCGAGCCTGCTCGCGCGCGGGTGGCCGGCCCATGCCTGAGCTCGCCGCCGTCTCGGCTCCCGCCCTCGCCGCTCCCCGCCGCCGAGCCGGCGCCGTCGTCGGCTCGGTCGGCGTCGCGCTGCCGCCGACCGTGCTCGCCAACGCCCCGATCGCCGAGCGCCTCGGGGTCGACGAGGAATGGATCGTCGCGCGCACGGGCGTCCGCAGCCGCCGCGTCGCCGCCGCCGGCGAAACGCTGGTCGACTACGCGGCTGAGGCGGCGCGCCGCGCCCTCGCGGGCGCCGGCCTCGACCCGGCCGAGGTCGATCTGGTGCTCGTCGCGACGATGACCCACGAGCAGCTCTCGCCGACCGCGGCACCGCTGGTCGCGACCCGGATCGGGGCCGCCGGGGCGGCGGCGATCGACGTCGGCGCCGCCTGCTCGGGCTTCGTCTCCGCGCTCGCGCTCGCCGCCGGTCAGGTCGAGGCCGGGCGGGCGCGCAACGTCGTCGTCGTCGGCGCCGACCTGATGAGCCGGCTCACCGACGGTGCCGATCGCGCCACCGCGGCGCTGTTCGGCGACGGCGCCGGCGCGGTCGTCGTCGGCGGTGCTGAGCGCGCCGCGATCGGACCCAGCGTGCTCGGCTCCGACGGCGCCCGCGGCGACCTGGTCGCGGCCGGGCGCGCCGAGGGCATCCTGCGGATGAAGGGCCACGACACCTTCCGCCACGCGGTCGACCGGCTCGCCGAGGCGACCCGCGCCGCCGCCGCGGCCGCCGGGCGCGGGCTCGACGAGATCGACCTGTTCGCCTACCACCAGGCCAACGGCCGCATCCTCGCGGCGGTCGCCGAGCGCCTCGACCTCGACCGCGAGCGCGTGCTGGACTCGATCGCCGAGCACGCCAACACATCGGCGGCGACGATCCCGCTTGCGCTCGCCGACGCTCGCGAGGCGGGCCGCCTGCGGCCGGGGGACTCGATCCTGCTTGCGGCGTTCGGCGGCGGTCTCACCTGGGCCGCGACCGTGGTCGAGTGGGAGTCCGCGGGCGCCGGCCCGGCCGAGGAGGGGCGATGACCTCCGAGGGATGCGCCCTTGTCACCGGCTCCGCGCGCGGCATCGGCGCCGCCGCCGCGTCGGCCCTCGCCGCCGAGGGCTGGCCGCTGGTCATCAACTACCGCTCCGACCGCGAGCGCGCGGAGTCGCTCGTCGCCAGGATCGGCGACGACGGCGGGCGCGCGATCGCGGTCGGCGCCGACGTCGCCAGCCCCGACCGGGTCGCGGAGATGTTCGAGCGCGCCGAGGCAGAGCTCGGCCCGGTCCTGGTCCTGGTCAACAACGCGGGCACGCGCGCCGACGGCCTCGCGCCGCAGCTAGGTACCGACGACTGGACCTCGGTGCTCGAGACCAACCTCTCCGGCGCCTTTCATACCACCCGCCGGGCGCTGCGCCCGATGCTTCGCAAGCGCTTTGGCCGGATCGTCAACGTCGCCTCGATCGTCGGCCCGCGCGCGAACGCCGGGCAGGCCAACTACGCGGCCTCGAAGGCGGGCCTGATCGGGTTCACGAAGACGGTCGCGGTCGAGGTCGCGCGCCGCGGCGTGACCGTGAACGCGGTCGCGCCGGGGCTGGTCGAGACCAAGCTCACCGAGGGGATCGGCGACGAGCTCGCCGACTCGATCCCCGCCCGCCGCCGCGGCACTCCGGAGGAGGTCGCCGCCTGCGTGCGCTTCCTCGTCTCCGACGAGGCCGCCTACGTGACCGGGTCGGTGCTGACCGTGGACGGAGGGCTGAGCGCCTGAGCGCGCCGGCCCGCGAATGACAACGAGAGGAGAACCAATGCCAACCCAGGTTTCGAACGATGCGGTCGAGAAGGTGATCTTCGACGGCCTCGAGGAGGTCGGCGCAGAGGGCGAGATCAACCGCGACGCGACGCTCGAGGGACTCGACGTCGACTCGCTCGACCTGGTCGAGCTCGCGCAGATCGTCGAGGACGAGTTCGGGGTCGAGCTCGACGGCGACTCGGTCAAGGACGTGCGCACGGTCGGCGACGTGGTCGACCTGGTGGTCGCGCGGGCGCGATGAGCGCCGCCGCCAAAGCCAAGGGCCGCCGCGTCGTCGTCACCGGCGTCGGCGCGGTGAGCCCGCTCGGCGTCGGCGCGACGGCGCTGATCGAGCGCTGGGCCGCCGGCGAGTGCGGGATCGCCGACGGTGCCGGGCGCTGCGACGACTTCGAGCCCACCGACCATCTGAGCCGCAAGGAGGCGCGCCGCCAGGACCGCTTCACCCAGTTCGCGGTCGTCGCCGCCGACGAGGCGCTGGCCGCCGCCGGATGGGACGGCGAGCCACCGTACGACCCGGAGCGGGTCGGGTGCGTGATCGGGACCGGGATCGGCGGGCTCGGCTCGCTCGAGCAGCAGCAGGGAGTGCTCTGGGAGAAGGGCGCCCAGGCCGTCTCGCCGCTCGCGGTGCCGCTGCTGATGGGCAACGCGGCCGCGGCGGCGGTGGCGATGCGCCACGACTTCCACGGGCAGTCGTTCGGGGTCATGTCGGCCTGCGCCGCGGGCGCGCACGCGATCGGCCAGGCGACCCGGATGATCGAGTCGGGCGAGGCCGACGCCGTCGTCACCGGCGGCTCGGAGGCGGCGATCACCGGGGTCGCGACGGCGGCCTTCGCCGCGATGGGGGCGACGTCGCCGAGCGGGATCTCGCGCCCCTTCGACGCTCGCCGGGACGGGTTCGTGATCGGCGAGGGCGGCGGCATCCTCGTGCTCGAGGAGGCCGAGGCGGCCGCGGCGCGCGGTGCCGACGAGCGGGCGCGGGTGCTCGGCTACGGCGCCAGCTCCGATGCTCACCATCTGACCGCGCCGGCGCCCTCGGGGCGCGACGCGGCGCGGGCGATCGAGCTCGCGCTCGCCGACGCCGGGATCGAGCCCGAGCGGGTCGACTACGTCAACGCGCACGGGACCTCGACCCCGCTCAACGATCGCTCGGAGACCGAGGCGCTGAAGCTCGCGCTCGGCGACCGCGCCTCGGGCCTGCCGGTCTCCTCGACCAAGTCGGCGATCGGCCACCTGCTCGGCGCCGCCGGTGCGGTCGAGGCGATCGCGACCGTGGGCGCGCTCGACCGCGAGCTGGCGCCGCCGACCGTGGGCTGGGCCGAGCGCGACCCCGAGCTCGACCTCGACTACGTCCCCGGCGAGGCGCGCCCGCTCGAGCGGCGCTCGAACGGGTCCGGCGACGAGCCCCTGGTGGCGATCTCGAACTCGTTCGGCTTCGGCGGTCACAACGCGGTCCTCTGCCTGGCGCGATGAGCGCGCTCGCGACCACCGAGCCGCGCGCGCATGCCGGCGCCGAGCGGCCGAGCCTGCCGCTGGAGCGGCTCGAGCTGCTCTGCGATCCCGGCAGCTTCGCGCCGCTTCGCAGCGGGGTCGTCTCCGGGGCGCTCGGTGGTCGCGCGGGGCCGGGCGACGGCGTCGCCGCCGGGGCCGGGACCGTCGGCGGCCGGCCGGTGTTCTGCTACGCGCAGGATCCCGCCTTCATGGGTGGCTCGCTCGGGGCGGCCCACGCGGACTCGATCGTCCGCGTGATGCGACTCGCCGGCGAGGCGGGGGCGCCGGTGGTCGGCTTCGTCGAGTCGGGCGGCGCGCGCCTGCAGGAGGGCCACGCGGCGCTCGCCGGCTACGGCCGCGTCTTTCGCGCCAGCGTCGAGCTCGCCGACCGCGTGCCGCAGATCTCGGTCGTCACCGGGGTCTCGGCCGGCGGCGGCGCCTACTCGCCCGCGCTCACCGACTTCGTCGTCATGACCGACTCGGCGCGCATGTTCCTCACCGGCCCGCGGATCGTGCGCGCGGCGCTCGGCGAGGAGGTCTCGATGGAGGAGCTCGGCGGACCGCGGGTGCACTCTCGCAACGGCGTCTGCCAGCTCGTCGCCGACTCGGACGCCGAGGCCGCGCGCCTTGCCCGCGAGCTGATCGGCCTGCTGCCCGCGCGCCTCGGGGCGCCCCCGCCGCGGGCGCTCGATGCCGACGCAGCGATCCGTCCGGACCCGGCGATCGAGGCGACCCCGGCGGCGTCGGTGCCCGCCGACCCACGCCGCGTCTACGACGTGCGCGAGGTCGCCCGCGCGATTGTCGACGGCGGCGAGCTGCTCGAGCTCTCGCGCGACTGGGCGCGCAACATGTTCACCGGACTGGCGCGGATCGACGGCCGCTCGGTCGGCGTGATCGCGAACCAGCCGCGCCGCCTCGGGGGCGTGATCGACGCCGCGGCGGCCGAGAAGGCGGCGCTGTTCGTCTCCTCCTGCGATCGCTTCGGGCTGCCGCTGGTGGTCCTCGTCGACACCCCGGGCTTCATGCCCGGCCGGCGCCAGGAGCGCGGCGGCGTGATCCGCCACGGCGCCTCGCTGCTGCGCGCGTTCGCCGCCGCCCGGGTGCCGAAGCTGACCGTGGTCCTGCGCAAGGCGTACGGCGGCGCCGCGATCACGATGAACTCGCGCGACCTCGGCGCCGACCTGGTCTTCGCCTGGCCCGGAGCCGAGATCGGGATCATGGCGGCGCGCCAGGCGGTCGAGATCGTCCACCGCCGCGAGCTCGAGTCCGAGCGCCCGGCCGCGCGTGACGAGCTCGCCGACGGCTACGCGGAGGAGCACCTGAGCGCCGACCGCGCCGCGGCGTCCGGCTACGTCGACGAGGTGATCGAGCCGATCTCGACCCGGGCGCGGCTCGCGTGGGCGCTCGGGGCGCTAGAGCGGCGATGACCGCCACCGACCCACTCGCCCGCCTCGCCGCCGAGCTCTCGCCGGCCGCCCGCGCGCGCCGGATGACCCTCTATGTCGCGCTCGGCGACAGCTTCACCGCCGGTACCGGCTGCGGCCCGGGCGAGGCCTGGCCGGAGCGGCTCGCGGCGGCGATCGCGGTTCCCTTCGGTCCCGAGCTGCGCAACCTCGCCGTCCACGGGGCGACCAGCGCCGCGGTGCTCGAGCAGCTCCCGGAGGCGATCGAGCTCGAGCCCGACCTGGTCACCGTCGTCTGTGGCGCCAACGACGTGCTCAGCAGCACGCGACCGGACGCGGCCGCCTACGCCCGCCGGCTGGCGGCGATCTTCACCCGTTTGCGCCGGGCGGTACCGGGGGTCCGGATCGCGACCGCGACCGCCCCCGACGAGTGGAGCTTTCTCGAGCTCGGGCCGCGGACGAGGGATCGGGTCGAGCGGGCGATCGACCGCTTCAACCGCGCGACGCGCGGGGTCGCGGACACCTACGGCGTCCCCTGGCTCGAGGTCGCGGGCCATCCGGGCCTCTGCGAGGCCCGGAACTTCAGCGCCGACGGGCTGCATCCGTCGCCGCGCGGCCACCGCCAGGCGGCCCGCGGCTTCGCCGCCCTGCTCGAGCGCAGCTATGGAATCGAGATCGACCACCGAGGAGGAACCGATGAATCCGAATGACGCCCCGGTGCCCGGCGCCGAGCTGACCTCGCCCGGGCGCACGATCACCGAGGCCGACCTGGTCTCGTTCGCCTCGCTGACCGGCGACTGGCACCCCCAGCACGCCGACGCCGAGTGGGCGGCGGCGGGTCGCTTCGGCGAGCGCGTCGCGCACGGGATGCTCGTCCTCTCCTACGCGGTCGGGCTGATGCCGTTCGATCCCGAGCGGGTCGTCGCCCTGCGCGGTCTCGAGTCGGTGCGCTTCAAGCGCCCGGTCCGGATCGGCGACACGATCCGGGTGCGTTCACGGGTCGACTCGGTGCGCGAGCTCGAGCCCGGCGTCGCGCTGGTCACGCTCGCGTGGCGGATCCTGAACCAGGACGGGCGCGCGGTCGCCCGGGCGCGGGTCGAGGCGCTGTGGCGGGTCGAGCGCTCGAACGGCGCCGGCAACGGCAACGGCGCTGCCGCGCACGCGGCCGAGAGCGCGCTCGACCTCTACGGCGATCGGGTGCTGCTGTGATCCTCGAGCGCAAGCGGATCCTCGTCACCGGGGTCGTCAACCGCCACTCGATCGCGCACGCGATCGCCGCCGGCGCGCAGCGCGAGGGGGCCGAGGTGCTGCTGACCAGCTTCGGGCGGGTGCGGCGGATGACCGAGCGCGCCGCCCGGCGCCTGCCCGAGCCCTGCGACGTGCTCGAGCTCGACGTCGACTCCGACGACGACCTGGCGGCGCTCGCGGCCGAGCTCGACGAGCGCTGGGGGCGCGTCGACGGCGTCGTGCACGCGATCGCGCACGCCCCCCCGGACGCGCTCGGCGGCAACTTCGTCGGCGCCCCGCGGGCAAGCGCGAAGCGGGCGTTCGAGACCAGCGCCTACTCGCTGAAGGCGATCGCCGAGGCGCTGGCGCCGCTGATGGAGTCCCGAAACGGCGACCGGCCGGCCCGCGGCAGCGTCGTCGCGCTCGATTTCGACGCCTCCGTCGCCTGGCCCGCCTACGACTGGATGGGGGTCGCGAAGGCGGCGCTCGAGTCGATCTCGCGCTACCTCGCCCGCGACCTCGGCCCGCGCGGGATCCGCGTCAACCTGGTCTCCGCCGGCCCGCTCTCGACCCCGGCGGCGTCGGGCATCCCCGGGTTCGAGCAGCTCGCCGACGCCTGGACGGGGGCGGCACCGCTGGGCTGGGATCGCTCCGACGCGGGTGCGGTCGCCGACGCGACCCTGTTCCTGCTCTCCGATCTCGCGCGCGCGATCAGCGGCGAGATCGTGCACGCCGACGGCGGCTTCCACGCCGTCGGCGCCCCGGCGCTCGCGCCAACCTGACGGCGGGGAGGGCGCCGCCGACCCCGCGCCTACGATGATGCGATGGCGCTGCGGCGGACGATCGCCCACCTCGACATGGACGCGTTCTACGTCGCGGTCGAGCTCCTGCGGCGGCCGGAGCTGCGGGGGAAGCCGGTGATCGTCGCCGGCTCCGGGCCGCGCGCCGTGGTCACGACCGCGTCCTATGCGGCGCGCCCGTACGGGGTCGGGTCGGCGATCCCGGTCGCGGTCGCGAAACGCCGCTGCCCCGACCTCGTCCACCTGCCGGTCGACATGGCCCACTACCGCGAGCGCTCGCGCGCGGTGATGGAGCTCGTCGGCGCGCTCGAGTGCCCGAGCCAGCCGGTCTCGCTCGACGAGGCCTACCTCGACCTCTCCGCGATCCCGGACCCGGTGGCGCGGATGAGCGAGCTGGTGCGGGCGATCCGCGAGCGCCTGCACCTCGACGCGTCGGTCGGCATCGGCCCGAACAAGCTCGTCGCCAAGGTCGCCTCCGACGCCGAGAAGCCGAACGGGTTCTGCGTCCTCACGCGCGAGCAGGCGGCGCGCCGGTTCGCGGCCGAGGCGCCGCGGCTGCTGCCGGGGGTGGGCCCGAAGACCGCCGAGCGGCTGGAGGCGCTCGGGGTGCGCACGATCGGCGAGCTGCAGGCGAAGGCCGTGGACGAGCTGGTCGCTCGGTTCGGCGACAGCCACGGCTACGGCCTGCACGAGCGCGCGCACTTTCGCGACCAGTCGCCGGTCGCCCGCCGGGAGGCGAAGTCGCGCTCGGTCGAGACGACCTTCGACCGCGACATCGCCGATCCCGACCGGCTCGAGCGGATCCTCGCCGAGCAGTCGGCGCGGCTCGCGGCTGAGCTCGTCGAGCGCGGGATCCGCGGCCGCACGATCGGGATCAAGGTCCGCCTCGACGACTGGACCACGGTCACCCGGGTGCAGACGGTCGCCGAGCCGACCGCCGACGCCGAGCGCATCCGGACGACCGCGCTCGGCCTCCTGCGCGCCTACGCGCCGCCGCGGCCGGTGCGGCTGCTCGGAGTCCGCGTGGCCGCGTTCGCGGCCGCGGACGAGGGCGGCGCCGCCGCGGAGCCCGAGCCGCTCTCGCTGCTCTCGGCCTGAGCCGGTCGGCCGTTACCCTGGAAGCGATGACGACCGCGTCCGCTCCCAACCCGCACGAGCTGCAGCTGCTCGAGGCCGCGCGCGAGGGCGATGAGGGCGCCTACGCCGGGTTGATCGAGCCCCACCGCGGCGAGCTCCACGCCCACTGTTACCGGATGCTGGGTTCCGTCCACGAGGCCGAGGACGCGGTCCAGGAGGCGCTCACCCGCGCCTGGCGCGGGCTGCCGCGGTTCGAGGCGCGCAGTCCGGTGCGCTCGTGGCTGTACAAGATCGCCACCAACGCGAGCCTCGACGCGATCGCCAAGCGGCCCAAGCGGGTGCTGCCGGTCGACTACGGCCCGGCGACCGATCCCGCCACCGGGCCCGGCGAGCCGGTGGTCGAGTCGGTCTGGATCGAGCCGTTCCCCGACGAGACGCTGGCGCTCGAGGACGGCTACGTGACCCCGGAGTCGAGCTACGAGCAGCGCGAGGCGGTCGAGCTCGCCTTCGTCGCGGCGCTTCAGCACCTGCCCGCGAACCAGCGCGCGGTGCTCGTCCTGCGCGCGGTGCTCGGGTTCTCGGCGGCGGAGACGGCGGAGCTGCTCGAGACCACGGTCGCCTCAGTCAACAGCGCTCTCCAGCGTGCCCGCAAGGCCGTCGACGAGCGGACCCCGGAGCGCAGCCAGCAGGAGACGGTGCGGGCGCTCGGCGACGACGAGCTGCGCGAGATCGTCGACCGCTACATCGAGGCCTGGGAGCGCAACGACGTCGACGCGGTGGTCGAGATGCTGAGCGAGGACGTCACCTTCGCGATGCCGCCGCTCGCGAGCTGGTTCGACGGGCGCGAGCAGGTCGGCGACTTCCTCGCCCGCTCGCCGCTCTCCGGGGACTTCCGCTGGCGGCCGCTGTCGGTGCGGGCAAACGGACAGCCGGCGCTCGCCTTCTACGCCTGGGACGAGCCCGCCGGCGCCTATCTGCCGTTCGCGCTCAACGTGCTCACCCTGCGCGGGACCGAGATCAGCGACGTGACCGCGTTCATCGCCCGCGGCTCGACCGAGGTCGCCGACCGCGAGGTGATCGCGCGGATGCCCGAGCAGCCCGCGGACCCGGAGCGGATGCGCGACTTCTTCGAGCGCTTCGACTTGCCGGACCGGCTCGAGTAGCGACGCGAGCGATGAGTCCGGGCGCCGGTGCCGGTCTCAACGGGTACTGAGCAAGCAGACAACGACCTCCGGAGGAGGAGCCAGATGTTCAAGGACACGAAGGCGTTCAGCGGCTTCGCCGTCGACGATCTCGGCACGGCGGAGAAGTTCTACGGCGAGACCCTCGGGCTCGACGTCGAGGTGCTCGACCGCGACAACGGGCTGATGCAGCTCAACTTCGCGGGCGAGCGGCCGACGCTCGTCTACCTGAAGGGCGATTTCGTCCCGGCGACCTACACGATCCTCAACTTCCCGGCCGACGACGTCGAGGCCGCGGTCGACGAGCTCAGCTCGCGCGGGGTCGAGTTCGAGCGCTACGAGGGCTTCGACCAGGACGAGAAGGGGATCGCCCACGGCCCCGGGCCCGACATCGCCTGGTTCAAGGACCCGGCCGGGAACATCCTCTCGGTGCTGACGCCCGGCTAGCTACGACGCCGCCAGGAACGCCACCGCGTACACCACCGCTCCCGCAGCGGCGGCGATCGCGGTGCTGAGCCCGAGGTCGCGGTCGCCGTTGGCGTAGAAGAGCCCGGCCCCGATCGCGCCCGCGATCGGGAAGACGAAGCCGCCGATCGCGCCGACGATCCGGTAGTTGCGCCGCTTCGCTCGCTCGGCGTCGCTCACCAGCGGCTCGTGACCACCTTCTTGCGGGTGTAGAACTCGACCGCGTCGGTGCCGTTGGCGTGCAGGTCGCCGTCGATCGAGTCCTTCCAGCCGCTGAACGGGAACCAGGCCACCGGCGCGGCGACCCCGACGTTGACCCCCAGCATCCCGGCCTCGGCGCCGTAGCGGTAGGCGCGCGCGGCGCCGCCCGAGGTGGTGAAGATCGAGCCGGCGTTGCCGTAGCGCGAGCCGTTGGAGAACTCGAGTGCCGCGTCGAGGTCGTCGGCGCGCACCACCGCCAGCAGCGGCCCGAACAGCTCCTCGCGGGCGAGGTCGGACTCGTGGTCGGAGGTGGCAACGATCGAGGGCCCGATCAGGGTCCCGCCCGGACCCGGGTCGCGGCGCCCGTCGAGGACCACCTCGTCGTCGCCCGCGACCGCCGCCTCGACCGCGCCCTCGATCCGCTCGCGCGCCTCCGGGGCGACCAGCGGGCAGACCTCGACCCCGTCCTGGTCGCCGGGGCCGACGCCGAGGTTCGCCGCCGCGGCGGCGAGTGCGTCGAGCGAGCGATCCTGCTGCTCGCGGGTGCCGACCAGGACCGCTACCGAGCCGGCGAGGCAGCGCTGGCCGCCGGCGCCGAAGGCCGACGACATGATCGCCGGCACGGTCACCTCGAGGTCCGCGTCGGGCATCACGATGAGCGAGTTCTTGGCCCCGCCGAGCGCCTGGAAGCGCTTGCCGTTGGCCGACGAGCGCTCGGCGATGTAGCGCGCGGTCGATGCCTGGCCGACGAACGAGATCGCGTCGATGCGCGGGTCGTCGAGCAGCCCGTTGACCGCATCGCGGGCACCGTGGACGAGGTTGAGCACCCCGGCAGGGATCTCGTCGACCCCGTCGATGAGCTCGAAGATCAGCTCCGACGGGCGCGGGTCGCGCTCGGACGGCTTGAGGATGAACGTGTTGCCGCAGGCGATCGCGTAGGGCAGGAACCAGAGCGGGATCATCGCCGGGAAGTTGAACGGCGTGATCGCGGCGACGACGCCGACCGGCTGGCGGACGAGCTCGACGTCGACCCCGCGGGCGACGCCCTCGAGGTTCTCGCCCTTGAGCAGGTGCGGGATCCCGCAGGCCGCCTCGACCGACTCGATCCCGCGCAGGACCTCGCCGCGCGCGTCGTCGAGGGTCTTGCCCATGTCGGCGGTGACCAGGCGGGCGATCTCCTCGTGGTGCTCCCAGAGGGCCTCGCGCAGGGCGAGCACGGCGCGGGCGCGCTTCTGCGGCGCCAGCGCGCGCCAGGCCGGCTGCGCCTCGCGCGCGGCGCGCGCGGCGGCCTCGACGTCGGCGGCGCCGGAGAGCGGCACCAGGGCGGCGAGCTCGCCGCTCGCCGGGTCGCGGTCCTCGAGCGATCCCTCGCCGGCCGCCTCCACCCAGCCGCCGCCGATGTAGTTGCGGAGCGTTCGCGTCTGTGTCTCAGTCGCCATACGGGTACCACCAATCCTTGGCTTCGATCTCGGTTTCGATGTGCACGTGCTTGGTCTCCTGGAATGCCTCGAGCCCCTCGCGTCCGAGCTCGCGTCCGAGCCCGGACTGGCGAAAGCCCCCGAACGGGCCGGCGTCGTTGTCGGTCAGCGGGTCGTTGAACCAGACCGTCCCCGCCTTCAGCTCGCGCACGCAGCGCAGCATCGTCGGCAGGTCCTGGGTGTAGACGTTGGCGCCGAGCCCGAATCGGGTCGAGTTCGCGAGCTCGATCGCCTCGTCGATCGAGCCGACCCGGACCAGCGGCGCAACCGGGCCGAAGGTCTCCTCGGAGAGCAGCGCGGTCTCGGCGCCGGCACCGGTGACCACCGCGGGGGCGAAGAAGTGCCCGCGCTCGTGGCCGGCGCCGTCGCCGCCGAGCACGAGCTCGGCCCCGGAGGAAACCGCGGCCTCGACCTGCTCGGCGACCTTGGCTCGCTGCGGCGCCGAGACCATCGGCCCGATGTCGGTCGCCGCGTCCATCGGGTCGCCGATCACGAGCGAGCGGGTGTGGTCGGAGAACGCCTGCAGGTAGTCCTCGTAGACGTCGTCGAGGACGTAGAAGCGCTCCGCCGAGGTGCAGACCTGGCCCGCGTTCAGGAACGCCGCCCAGGCGCCGCCGCGGGCCGCGACGTCGATCCGGCCGGCGACGTCGGAGCAGACGATGAACGGGTCCTTGCCGCCCATCTCCAGGTTGACCCGCGCGACCCGCTCGGCGCAGACGCCGGCGATCCGCTTCCCGGTCCCGACCGAGCCGGTGAAGGCGACGCATTCGATCCGCTCGTCGGCGACCAAAGCGGCGCCGACCTCACCGGCGCCGGCGAGGATGTTGACCACCCCGGCGGGCAGGTGCTCGAAGCAGGAGGCGAGCGCGAGGGTCGACAGCGGCGTCAGCTCGGACGGCTTCGAGACGGTCGCGTTGCCGGCGGCAAGCGCCGGCGCGAGCTTCCACGCCAGGAGCAGCAGCGGATAGTTCCAGGGCACGATGCAGGCGACCGGACCGACCGGGTCCTTGACCACGAGCGCGAGCTGGCTCGACTCGATCGGCGGGATCACGCGCCCGGCCGAGTCGCGGCCGATCTCCGCGTAGTAGTCGAAGGCGGCCGCGGTCCAGCCGATCTCGTCGACGTTCTCGAGCTTCGGCTTGCCGCCCTCGAGCGTCATCAGCTCAGCGAGCTCCTCGGTGCGCGCCCGCAGCCGGGTGGCGACCTCGTGCAGCATCTCCCCGCGCTCGAGCGCCGGCGTCCGCTCCCAGTCGCGCTGGGCGCCGGCGGCGGCCGCGATCGCCGCATCGAGCTGCTCGGCCGAGGCGGCGCCGGTGGTCGCCACCGTCTCCTCGGTGGCCGGGTTCTCCACCGCGAGCGCGTCGCCGTCAGGGGCGACCTGCTCGCCGCCGATCAGCAGCCTGGTCTCGGTCTCCGCCGCCACGCGCCTAGGCTAGCGCCCGCGCTGAGAGCGGTTGATCGGGTATGAATGGCGTGCTTTGTCCGATTCGGATCCCAAGCGCGGCTCGGGCTCGGAGCGCTCCGAGCACGCCGAGCGCCGCAACGAGAGCGAGGAGGAGCGCCTCGACCGCAACCTGATGGAGATGCTCCAGGAGCTCCGGGTGGCGATCCCGGGGATCCAGGTGCTGTTCGCGTTCCTGCTCATCCTCCCGTTCCAGCAGGGCTTCGCCCAGGTGACCGAGTTCGAGAAGACGGTCTATTACGTCACCCTGCTGCTGACCGCGAGCTCGTCGATCTGCCTGATCGCGCCGACCGCGCGCCACCGGATGCGATTCCGCGAGCTCGACAAGCGCTGGATCGTCGAGACCTCGAACCGGCTCGCGATCGCCGGGCTCGTGCTGCTCGCGGGCGCGATCTGCGGCGTGCTGATGCTGATCACTCACTTCGTCTACGACAGCACCCTGACCGCGGTCGTGGTCACCGCCTTCGCGGTCTTCTTCGCCTGGTTCTGGTTCGTGGCGCCGTTCGTGCGCGAGTTCGGCGACGACGACTGATCGCCTAGGTTTGTGCCGGGATCGCGATCTCGCCCTCGCCGGGGGTTTGCAGGCCGGCGCGCGCCTCCTGCGGCTTGACCCAGAGCTCGTCGACCGCGATCACGATCAGCGCCAGGACCGGCACGGCGACGAAGAGGCCGACGAAGCCGAGCAGCTGGCCGACGACCACGACCCCGATCGCGACCAGCGCGGGATGCAGCTTGACCCGGTTCGCCATTACCAGCGGGATCGTCACGTTGCTCTCCACCTGCTGTACGAGCACGTAGACGGCGAGCGTCAGCAGCGCGGTCTCGGGGCCCTCGGCGATCGCGAACAAGAGCGGCGGGATCGCGCCGACGATCGCGCCGAAGTAGGGGACGATGACCAGGATCGCCGAGAACACGGCGAAGAACAGGGTCAGCTCGAGGCCGACGAGCTCGAGCCCGATGTACAGCAGGACGCCGGTGACGAGCATGTCGACCAGCACCCCCTGCATCCAGCCGATCCACGCGGTCCGCACCCGGTCCATCACCCCGCGCGCCCACTCGCGCCGCCGCGGCGGCAGCAGCGCGAGCGCGCCGTCGATCAGCGGTCGTGGGCTGACCGCCATGTAGTAGGCGGTGATCAGGATCACGGCGATCGCGCCGAGGATCCCGGCGAGGCTGAGGCCGATCGAGGCCAGCGGGCCGACGAACTGCTCGGGGTCCGAGGTGTAGCGCTCGAGGAACTGCTGCGCCTCGGCGCCGGTCCCCGGGCCGCCGATGTCGTTGAGCCGCTCCTGCAGTGACTCGACCAGGGCCGGGACCTGGTCGACGAACGCCTCGGTCTCGTCGGCGAAGGTCGGGATCACGAGCGCGAGCAGGATCACGAGGGTGCCGAGCCCGATCAGGACCGCGACCAGCGCGCCGATCCAGCGCGGGACCCGCTCGCGCTCGAGCCGGTCGGCCGTCGCCGCGATCGGGATCGCGAGCAGGACCGTGATCAGGATCGCGACCAGCAGCGTGAGCAGCTCGCGAAACAGCAGCGCGCCGACCAGCAGGCCGAAGGCGAGGAGCACGGCGCGGGACAGCGGGGAGAGTTCGCGAGCATCCGGCATCGCTGTCTCGGGGAGTTCCCGCTCCCGCGGGCCGGCAAACGATCGCCGGGCGGCTCAGGTGGTCGCCGGGCGGGCGCTGGACGAGCCGGCCGGCGGGACGGACGCGACGTCCTCGTCGTCGTCGGAGCGCATCGCGGCCAGCTTCTCCGCCCGCCGCTGCTGCCAGACGGTGAAGCCCATCGCCACGCGCGGTGACCACGAACAGCAGGGTCGCGATCACGTTGACCTCGACCGGGATCCCGCGCTGGGAGGCGCCGTAGATGTAGAGCGGGAAGGTGACCGTGGTCCCGGAGTTGAAGTTCGAGATCACGAAGTCGTCGATCGAGAGCGCGAACGCGAGCAGCGCCGCGGCGACGACGCCCGGCATCAGCAGCGGCAGGGTGACGGTGCGGAAGGTGGTGAAGGCGCCCGCGCCGAGGTCGCGCGCCGCCTCCTCGAGCGAGCGGTCGAAGCCGATCAGGCGCGAGCGCACGACGATGACCACGAACGAGATCGAGAACATCACGTGGGCGACGACCAGGCTCGGGAAGCCGAGGCTGATGATGTCGACGAACGGCGGCAGCAGGAACATCGAGAGCAGCGCGGCGCCGATCACGACCTCGGGGGTCGCGGTCGGGATCACGATCAGCAGGTTGGTGGTCTTGCGGCCGAAGAACTCGTAGCGGACCAGCGCCAGCGCGATCAGGGTCCCGAGCGCGGTCGAGATCAGGGTCGCGACCGCGGCCAGCTCGAGGCTGGTGACCAGCGCGTCGGTGAGCTCCTCGATCGCGAACGGGTCCTTCCAGTGATCGAGGGTGAACCCCTCCCAGGTGAAGTTGTAGCGCCCGGCGGGATCGTTGAACGAGAACACCGCGATGATCACGATCGGGATCAGCATGTAGGCGACGGCGAGGCCGGCGAAGATGTTGAGCGCGTGGTCGCGTAGCCACTTCATCAGGCCTTCTCTGCCTCCTCGCCCATCAACGCCTGGCTGCCGGCGAAGCGGATGTAGAGGATCACCAGGATCAGGATGATCGCCATGAGCACGAACGAGAGCGCGGCGGCGGTCGGCTCGTCGAGCACGACCAGGTACTTACTCTGGATCACGTTGCCGATCATCGCCTGGTTCTGCGAGCCGAGGAACTCGGCGTTGATGTAGTCGCCCGACGCGGGGATGAAGGTGAGCAGGACCCCGGCGACGATCCCCGGCCCGGTGAGCGGCAGGGTCACCTTGCGAAACGCGGTGCTCGCCGACGAGTAGAGGTCCTTCGCCGCCTCGATCAGGCTCGTGTCCAGCCGTTCCAGGCTGGCGTAGATCGGCAGGATCATGAACGGGAGGAAGTTGTAGGTGAGCCCGGCGATCACCGAGACGGGCGTGTCGAGCACGCGGCCGTCGTCGGCGACGAGCCCGACCGTGCGCAGCCCGTCGACGAGGAAGCTCTGGTCGGAGAGGATCGTCTGCCAGGCCAGGGTCCGGATCAGGTAGGTGGTGAAGAACGGGGCGATGACCGCGAACAGGAGCAGGTTCTTGTAGCGGCCTCCCCGGAACGCGATCGCGTAGGCGAGTGGGTAGGCGATCAGCAGCGCGATCAGCGTCGCCACGCCCGAGTAGAAGAACGAGCGCAGGAACTGGGTGTCGAACTCCGAGAGCGCGTCGGAGAAGTTGCTGAAGTTCCAGGCGAACTCGTAGCCGGTGGTCGAGCTGCCCTCGAAGAGCGAAATCCGCGCCATGAAGTACATCGGCACGACGAAGAACAGGACCAGCCACAGCAGCCCCGGGGCGAGCAGGCCGTAGGGAATCAGGCGACGGCGAACCGAGGTCATTTGGGGTCTCTCACCCGACTCCTGGCTCGCCGCCGCCCGTTTATCCGCCTAGCCGCTGAGCACCGACTCGAACGCCTCGGTCACGGCCTGCTCGTCCTCCGGCGACGGCTGGATCGTGCAGTCGGCGGTGAACTGGTCGTCGGGGAAGATGAGCTGGTTCTCGGCCAGCTTCGGATCCCGCTTCTCGAGGATCTCCTTGACGCCGCTGACCGGGCTCACGTAGTTGACGTACTCGGCGATGTCGGCCGCGACCTCGGGCTCGTAGACGTAGTTCATGAACTCGAGCGCGGCGGCCGTGTTCGGCGCCCCGACCGGGATGATCATGTTGTCCGACCACAGGATGCAGCCCTCGTCGGGCATCCGCCACTCGATGTTCGGGTTGTCGGCCTGCAGCTGGACCGCGTCGCCCGACCAGCCGACCGCCGCGACCACGTCGCCTCGGGTGAGGTCGTCGGCGTAGTCGTTGCCGGTGAAGTCGCGGATCTGCCCCGAGTCGGACGCCTGCTGGAGCTGGTCGATCGCGTCGAGCCAGTCCTGATCGGTCGCCTCTGCCGGGTCGACCCCGTTCGCCTTCATCACCAGCGGCACGGTGTCGCGCATCTCGGAGAGGAAGGTGACCTTGCCCTTGTACTTGGGGTTCTCGAGCAGGTCCTTGATCGAGGTCACGTCGTCGGCGAGGTCCTTGCGGACGATGATCCCCGTCATCCCGCTCTGCCACGGCACCGAGAAGCTGCGCTCGGGGTCGAAGCCCGGGCTCTCGAGGCTCGGCAGCAGGTTCTCCTCGACGTTCGGGATCGCCGACTTGTCGAGGTTCTGGATGTAGCCGAGGTCGTACATCTTCGCCGCCATCCAGTCGGTGGGCGTGATGATCGAGCGGTCGCCCGACTCGCCCTGGGCGAGCTGCGGGCGCAGCTTGCCGAAGAACTCGGTGTTGTCGTTGATGTCCTCGACGTACTTGACGCTGACGCCGGTCTCCTCCTCGAAGGCGGGGATGGTCGCCTTGTCGATGTAGAGCGGCCAGTTCGAGATCACCAGCTCGCCGGAGGCCTCACCGCCCTCGGCCGTCTGCACCTCGACGTCCTCGCCCGAGCTCTCGAGGCCCCCGTCGCCGCCGCAGGCGGCGAGCCCGAGCGTCCCGACCAGTACCGCGAGCGCGGCGATCAACTTCTTCAACATCAGCTCAACTGCCTCCTTGGCTTGGCTCGGGCGCGGGTGCGTCCGACTCCCTGACGACATGGATGTGCTCTGGCGCCCACGATAGGCGTACGGAGGCGCCGCCCCCGGGCAGACGTCCCCGCTCGGCCTCGTCCGCGTTCGGGACGAGGACGGTGATCGGGACGTCGCCGGCGAGCTTGACGACGATCTGGGTCGAGGTGCCGAGGTAGACCGAGCTCTCGACCATGCCCTCGACGCTCGGCCAGCCGGCCGGAGCCTCCGACCCGGCGCCGGGTCCGGAGGAGCCGGCGGGGGTGAGGTGAAGCTTCTCGGGTCGAACGACCGCGTGGCAGCGCTCGCCGGCGCCGATCCCGTCGACGGGCGCCTCGATCTCGACCCCGGCGTCGAGGCGCACCCGCGAGCCGGCGCCGTTCGCGGACACGACCTCGCCCGGCATCAGGTTGGAGACGCCGATGAAGCCGGCGACGAAGGTGGTCGCGGGCCGCTCGTAGACGGCCTCCGGGGTGTCGCATTGCTCGATCCGGCCGTGGTTCATGACCGCGATCCGGTCCGACATCGTCAGCGCTTCCTCCTGGTCGTGCGTGACGTAGACGAACGTGATCCCGACGTCGCGCTGGATCTTCTTCAGCTCCAGCTGCAGTCCCTTGCGCAGCTTCAGGTCGAGCGCCCCGAGCGGCTCGTCGAGCAACAGCACCTTCGGCAGGTTGACCAGCGCCCGGGCGAGCGCGACCCGCTGCTGCATCCCGCCCGAGAGCTGCGCCGGCTTCTGGTTCGCGCGCTCGGCGAGGCCGACCCGCTCGAGCTCGGAGTCGACGCGATCGCGGATCTCGGACTTCTCGACCTTCTTGCGCTTGAGCCCGTAGCGGACGTTGTCGGCGACGCTCATGTGCGGGAACAGGGCGTAGCTCTGAAAGACGGTGTTGGTCGGCCGCTGGTGCGGGGGCAGGCCGGCGACGTCGGTGCCCTCGATCTGCACCGCGCCCGCCGTCGGCTGCTCGAAGCCGGCGATCATCCGCAGGGTCGTCGTCTTGCCGCAGCCCGAGGGGCCGAGCATGGTGAAGAACTCCCCCTGGGCGATGTCGAGGTCGACGTCGCGCACCGCCGATGAACTCGCCGAACGACTTGCTGACGCCCTCGAGCCTCACGCTCGGCGTGCCGTCGATCCCTTCGTGCACCTCATCTCCGCCCACTGACGCCGGTCAGGCTAACGGCGCGAGCACCGTTGTTGCAAGTGGCGAAAGTCCCAAAACGTCCAACCATGCTTATACGGTTCGGATAAGACCGATGGGGTAAATTGAGCCGAATCCCGGGTTGCCTTACCGCAATCCGGCCGTTACCGTTTGTACGGAACGGCGAGACACAGGGGAAAGTCGCAAAGGAGAGACTGAGCAGATGGCGAGCACGGAGACGATCAGCCCGGCGACCGGGACCCTGCAGGAGATGGCGAAGCGCCACCTGTGGATGCACTTCACCAGGATGGGCTCGTTCGCCGACCACGAGGTCCCGATCATCACCCGCGGCGAGGGCCCCTACGTCTACGACGAGCACGGCAAGCGCTACCTCGACGGACTCTCGGCGCTGTTCTGCGTCAACGCCGGTCATGGGCGCACCGAGCTCGGTGAGGCCGCCGCGCGCCAGATCGCGGAGCTCGACTTCTACGTGATCTGGAGCTACGCGCACCCGCGCGCGATCGAGCTCGCCGAGCGGATCGCGGCCCTGGCGCCGGGCGACCTCAACCGCGTCTTCTTCACCTCGGGAGGCTCGGAGGCGGTCGAGTCGGCGATCAAGCTCGCCCGCGCCTACCACCAGCGCACCGGCAACCCGCGCAAGATCAAGTTCCTGAGCCGCGAGATCGCCTACCACGGGACGACCCTCGGCGCCCTGCAGGCGACCGGGATCACCGAGCTGCGCTCCGACTTCGAGCCCCTGGTCCCGGGCGGGTTCAAGGCGCCGAACACGAACAGCTACCACTGGCCCGAGGGCCGCGACCCGCTCTGGGCCGCGGACCAGATCGAGGAGAAGATCATCTTCGAGGGCCCGGAGACGGTCGCCGCCGTGATCCTCGAGCCGCTCCAGAACGCCGGCGGCTGCATCCCCCCGCAGGACGGTTACTTCGACCGCGTGCGCGAGATCTGCGATCGCCACGAAGTGCTGCTGATCTCCGACGAGGTGATCTGCGCCTGGGGCCGCCTCGGCCACTACTTCGGCTCCGACCGCTACGGCTACCAGCCCGACATCGTGACCACGGCGAAGGCGCTCACGTCGGCCTATGCGCCGATGGGCGCGATGATCGCCACCGACCGCGTCTACGAGCCGTTCGCGAACGGCAAGGAGTCGTTCACGCACGGGTTCACGTTCGCCGGCCACCCGGTCTCGGCCGCGATCGCGCTCGCCAACCTCGACGTGTTCGAGCGCGAGGACCTCTGCGGCCACGTGTTGCGCAAGCAGGACGAGTTCCGCGGCATGCTCGACGGGCTGCGCGACATCCCGATCGTCGGCGACGTCCGCGGCGACGGCTTCTTCCACGCGATCGAGCTGGTTCGCGACCAGGAGACCAAGGAGAGCTTCGACGACGAGCAGTCCGAGTGGCTGCTGCGCGGCTTCCTCTCCGGCGAGCTCTACAGCCGTGGGCTGATCTGCCGCGCCGACGACCGTGGCGACCCCGTGATCCAGCTCTCGCCGCCGCTGATCTGCGACACCGAGCAGTTCGAGGAGATCGAGAGCGTGCTGCGCCCGGTGCTGACCGAGGCCTGGGACGAGCTCCAGCGCCGAGGCTGAGGCCGAGCGTGCTCACCGTCGGCAGCCTTCTCTCCGAATGCGGGCTCGAGCTCGTGGCGGGCGGGCCCGACGGCGCCGAGGAGCCGGTCCGCTGGGTGCACATCTCCGAGCACGAGGACCCGACCCCGTGGCTGTCGGGCGGCGAGCTGCTGCTGACCACCGGCTACAACCTCGGCACCGCGGCGAAGCAGCGCCGCTACGTCGAGCTGCTCGCCGGCAAGGGGCTCGCCGGGCTCGGCTTCGGCGTCGGCTTCGACCACAAGCGGATCCCGAAGGCGATCGTCGAGGGCGCGCGAGAGCACCGGCTGGCCCTGTTCGAGGTCCCCTACGAGATGCCCTTCATCGCGATCAACGAGCGCGCGGCGGCGCACCTCGTCAACGAGCACTACGACGTGCTCGAGCGCGGCGTCCAGGTGCACGAGCAGCTCGAGCGGCTGGTGATCGAGGGCGACGGGCTCGACGAGATCGTGATCTCGACCGCCGGCGCGGTCGCCGGCGTCTCGCTGGTCCAGGACGGCAGCGGGCACGAGCTCGCCCGCCACCCGCGGCGCGGCGGACTCGACGCGAAGGCCTCCGCGGCGCTGGCGACGGAGATCGCCGAGCACTCCTCGAACGGCGCCCCGGCTCCGTTCGCGCCCGCGGTCGAGGCGCTCGCCGAGCGCGCGCTCTGCGTCCCGGTCCCCGGTCCTCCGAGCGGCGCCCCGGTCGCCTGGCTGACGGTGATCTCCGACGACGCGCCGCTGGGCGAGTTCGAGCGCCTGATCGCGCGCCAGGCGGCGATGGTCGTCGGCCTCGAGCTGATGCGCGAGCGGGTCGTGCGCGAGACCGAGCGCCGGCTCGCCGGCGACCTGCTCTCCGACGCGCTCGGCGAGCGTCTCGACGCCGAGGAGCTGCGCGGTCGCCTGCGCCCGTTCGGGATCGGCGGCGAGGCGGCGGTGCTGGTGTTCGAGCTCGACGACCCGCCCGCGGCCGAGGGCAGGCTCGAGCGCGCGCTCGCCGACGCCGGGGTGCCGGCGCTGGTCGCGACCACGGCCGCGGCGGGGCGCCCGCTGCTCTGCGCGGTGGTCGACACCGGCGACGCGGAGCCGGTCGGCGCCGCGCGCGCCGCGCGCCGCGAGCTCAGCGGCGGCCGGGCCGAAACGGCGTCCGCGCCGCGGCCAGCAGGCCGGCATCGGTGGGCTCGCTGCGGCGCGCGTTCCACGAGGCCCGGTGCGCGCTCGAGGCGACCTCGCTGGTCGAGGGCGACGCGCCCGAGGTCGCCTCGCATCGCGACCTGGGGGCGTTCACCCTGCTGCTCGCGCTCCAGGACGACGACGCGCTGCGGCTCTACAGCGACGGGCTGCTCGACCCGATCGAGCGCACCGAGGGCGAGTACGGCGGCGAGCTCCTGCGCTCGCTCGAGACCTTCATCGAGAACAACGGCAACTGGGAGCGCGCGGCGCGCCAGCTCTACTGCCACCGCCACACGCTCCGCTACCGGATCCGCAAGATCGAGGAGCTCACCGGGCGCGACCTGAGCCGGGCGACGGACCGGATCGAGCTCTGGCTCGCGCTCCGGGCGCGGGAGCTGGTCCGATGAGCGGGGCGTCAATCCAACAGCGATCGGAGACCAAGTGAAGGTCGGCGTACCCACCGAGATCAAGCCCGACGAGTACCGCGTCGCGATCACCCCGATCGGCGTCCGCGAGCTGGCCGAGCACGGCCACGAGGTCCTGATCGAGCGCGGCGCGGGTGAGGGGAGCGCGATCTCCGATTCCGACTACGAGGCGCAGGGGGCGCGGATCCTCGACGGGCCCGATGCCGTGTTCGCCGAGGCCGAGATGGTGCTCGGGGTGAAGGAGCCGCAGCCGGACGAGGTCGCCCTGCTGCGGCCCGGTCAGACCCTGTTCACCTACCTGCACCTGGCGCCCGCCCCCGAGCTCACCCGGGGACTGTGCGAGTCGGGAGCCACCTGCGTCGCCTACGAGACGGTCGAGGACCGCCATGGGCTGCTGCCGCTGCTGGCGCCGATGTCGGAAGTCGCCGGCAAGATCGCGACCCAGGCGGGGGCGTTCATGCTCGAGCGGCCGCTCGGCGGCCGCGGGATCCTGCTCGGCGGCGTTCCCGGCGTCCCGCCCGCGAACGTGATGATCATCGGCGGCGGCGCCGTCGGCATGCACGCCGCCTTCATCGCGATCGGGATGGAGGCCGACGTGTTTGTCTACGACGTCTCCCTCGACAAGCTCCGGGAGCTCGACGTCGCCTTCGGCGGGCGCGCCTCGACCGTGTTCAGCTCGACCCTCTCGATCGAGGAGCGGCTGCCGGAGATGGACCTGGTGATCGGCGGCGTCCTCGTGCACGGAGCGCGGGCGCCGCACGTGATCACCCGTCGCCAGCTCGGGCTGATGAAGCGCCACGCGGTGCTCGTCGACGTCGCGATCGACCAGGGCGGCTGCTTCGAGACCTCGAAGCCGACGACCCACGGCGATCCGACCTACGAGGTCGACGGGATCATCCACTACTGCGTCACCAACATGCCGGGGGCGGTGCCGATCACCTCGACCTACGCGCTCACCAACGCGACCCTGCCCTACGTCCTCGCGCTCGCCGACCACGGCGTCGCGGAGGCCGCGCGGCGCGACCCGGGGCTGAAGCTCGGGATCAACGTCGCCGACGGCCAGGTCACCCATCCCGCGGTCGCCGAGGGGGTCGGGATGGACTACGTCGCGCCGGACGGGCTGCTCGGGATCGGCGAGCCCGAGCGCGGCGAGCCCGGCTCCGACGGAGCCGGGGCGACCGCCTCGCACGCTGTTCACAACGCACACTGAGAAAGACCGCAGACCGCAGATCGAGAGGAGAGACGTGGCGACCGTCACCGGGAGCAAGCTTCAGAACTTCATCAACGGCGAGTTCGTCGACTCGAGCGGCGGGGTCGAGGAGGTGCTCAACCCGTCGACCGGCGAGGTGATCGCCGAGGCGCCGACCTCGAGCGCCGAGGACGTCGACCGCGCGGTGCGCGCGGCGCGCAAGGCGTTCGAGACCTGGTCGGTGACGACCCCGCGGGCGCGCTCGGAGGCGCTGCTGAAGCTCGCCGACGCGATCCTCGAGCACGGCGACGAGTTCGCCGACCTCGAGTCCGCCGACGCGGGCAAGCCGCGCCAGGCGTTCGTCGACGAGGAGCTCGAGATGTGCGCCGACAACCTGCGCTTCTTCGCCGGCGCGGCGCGCAACATGGAGGGCAAGGCGACCGGCGAGTACGTCGAGGGCTTCACCTCGATGGTTCGCCGCGAGGCGGTCGGCGTCGCGGCCCAGATCACGCCCTGGAACTACCCGCTGATGATGGCGATCTGGAAGATCGGGCCGTCGCTGGCGGCGGGCTGCACGAGCGTGCTCAAGCCGGCGGAGAACACCCCGCTCTCGACCTTCAAGCTGGCCGAGGTCGCGGGCGAGATCCTGCCCCCGGGCGTGCTCAACGTGGTCGGTGGCCACGGCGATCCCGCCGGAGCCGCGCTGGTCACCCACGAGGAGGTCGACATGGTCTCGCTGACCGGCTCGATCGACACCGGCAAGTGGATCGCGAAGGCGGCGTCGGACACGCTCAAGCGCGTCCACCTCGAGCTCGGCGGCAAGGCGCCGGTGATCGTCTTCGACGACGCCGACCTCGAGACCGCGCTCGAGTTCATCGCCGCGACGGCGCTCTTCAACGCGGGCCAGGACTGCACCGCGGCGACCCGGATCATGGCCGCCCCGGGCGTCTACGACAACGTCGTCAGCGGGCTCGCCGAGGAGGCCAACGGCTACAAGATCGGCGATCTCGACGATCCCGAGACGACGCTCGGGCCGGTGATCTCCGAGCGCCAGCGCGAGCGGGTGAGCGGGTTCATCGATCGCAAGCCCGACCACGCCGAGGTCGTCACCGGCGGCAAGCGCCCCGACCGGCCCGGCTTCTACTACGAAGCGACCGTGGTCGCGAACCTCGACCAGGGCGACGAGATGATCCAGGACGAGATCTTCGGCCCGGTGATGACGGTGCAGCGCTTCGACGACGAGGCGAAGGCGATCGAGTGGGCGAACGGGACCAAGTACGGGCTCGCCTCCTCGGTCTGGACGCGCGACGTCGGCCGCGCGATGCGGGTCGCGAAGGCGCTCCGCTTCGGCGCGGTCTGGATCAACAACCACATCACGATGGCCTCGGAGATGCCGCACGGCGGCTACAAGCAGTCCGGCTACGGCAAGGACATGTCGATGTACTCGGTCGAGGACTACACCGAGGTCAAGCACGTGATGGTCAACCTCGAGGAGTAGGCGCGGGGGTACCTACGAATCGCGGACAGCGGGCCGGGTCTTGAGGACCCGGCCCGCTCTGTCTTTGCCGGCGGTCGCCTAGGCCGGCGCCCCGAGCAGCAGCCCGAGCTGGCGCGACTGGGCGACCAGGGTGCCGTCGGGCGCCCAGAGCTCGCCGTCCTCGTCGAAGAAGCCGTCGCCGACGACCCGGTTTCGAAACCTGCCCAAGAGCAGCGAGTCGGCCAGCGGCAGGGCGACGCGGAAGTGGATCGTGAGGTCGATCGTCGGCGCCGGGGCGAGCTCGTCGAGCCGCGGCCAGGGCGCCGGGAACCAGGCGTCGGCGCAGACCGCGATCGTGAGCGCGTCGACCGGGCGCTGCTCGAGCAGCCCGAGCCAGCCGCCGACGAGGCCGCTCTCGGAGCCCGAGAACGGCGGGTCGCCGAAGCGGTGCTGCATCGAGAGCCGTTCGGTGAACGCGGGCGGGTTCTCGCGCGGGAACTCGCGCTCGAGCGGCCGGCGCGCCTGCGGCGGGTCGACGTCGGGCATCGGCGCCTCGTCGAAGGTGGGGCCGGCCCACGGCTTCGACCACGCCCCGAGCGCGAGCCCGAGCAGCTTCCCGTCCTGCTCGAGCCGGCCGCTGACCGAGGTCAGCGAGCGTCCCGCGCGCTCGACCTGAGCCCGGACCTGCACCGGGCCCTCCTGCGGGACGCGGAGGAAGTGCATCGTCACCGAGCGGGCGCTGCGCTGCGGGTCGGCGACGGCGAGCTCGAGCGCCCGGATCACGATCGCCATCACGTAGCCGCCGAGCGGACCCCGGGGCGTGCTCCAGCCGGCGGCGATCGCGCCCTCCCAGACCCCGTCGCCGGCCGGGCTCAGCGCCGTCTCGTCGTCGAAGCTCACCGGGCGCGGGACGATAACGGGGCGCCGCACCCCGCCGAACGTCGCGCGTTCGCCGGCTCTGGGGGTAGTGCGCGACGTTCGACCCGAGCGGGCCTAGGCCGCGGTCCGAGCGCGGCGCCAGGGGCGCCGCGCGCGCCTGCGGTCCTTGAGGATCCGGTGGGCCGCGTTGTGGCCCGAGCAGCCGGTGACCCCGCCGCCGGGGTGGGTCCCGGCGCCGCAGAGGTAGAGCCCGTCGACCGGGGTCGCGTACTGGGCCATCTCCGGATGCGGGCGCATGAACGCCATCTGGTCGAGGCCCTGCTCGCCCTGGAAGATCGAGCCGCCCTGGAGGCCGAAGATGCGCTCGAGGTCCGGCGGCGCGAGCACCTCGCGCTCGAGCACCGCGTCCGGGCAGGTTGGGCGCGAACTGCGCCAGCTGCTCGACGCAGGCGTCGCCGTAGCGCTCGCGGTCGCCGGGCTTCCAGTCGCCCTCCTCGGGCGGCCCGTACTGGGTGAACATCGTCATCACCCAGCGCCCGTCGTCGGTGAGGCTGGTGTCGACCGCGGACGGCAGCTCGGCCTCGACGTAGGGGTGCTCGGCCGGCTTGCCGAGGGTCGCGTCCTGCCAGGCGCGCTCGAGGTAGTCGATCGAGGGGCAGATGTTGACCCCGGCGGTCCGCATCAGCTGCTGCTCGGCCTCGGAGACGCCCTCGTAGACCGGCGGCTCGGAGAGCAGCAGGTTGACCTTGACCGAGCCGCCGCGGGTCCGGTAGCGGCCCATGTCCTCGCCGATCTCGGCCGGGAAGTGCTCGGCCCCGGCGAGCTCGAGCACCGTGGTCTTCGGATGGGCGCCGGAGGCGACGATCGGAGCGCGCAGCTCGGTCCCGTCGGCGAGCGTGACGCCGACCGCGGAACCGTCGCGGACGTCGATCGAGGCGACCTCGGCGCCGGTCAGGATCTCGGCCCCGGCGCTCTCGGCCGAGCGCGCGATCGCCTGGCTGATCGCGCCCATGCCGCCGATCACCTGTCCCCAGGCGCCCTCGATCCCGCCGCACTCGCCGAGCGCGTGGTGGAGCAGGTTGTAGGCGGTCCCCGGGGTCCGCGGCCCGGCCCAGACGCCGACCACGCCGCTCGACGCGGTCGAGCCCTTGAGCCCGTCGAGCTCGAAGTAGTCGTCGAGCAGGTCGCCGACCGACATCGTGAACACGCGGACGAGCTCGTGGATGTCGCGCTTCTGAGAAGCCCGCCATCCGGCCGGCCTCGCGCAGGAGCGCCGCCAGGTCGCCGGGCGCCTTCGAGCCCAGCGCCGGCGGCTCGCGCAGCATCATCGGCTTGACGAAGCGCGCGGCACGGTCCATCAGCGCCTCGAACTTCGGGTAGGCCTCGGCGTCACTGCGCGAGTAGCGCGCGATCGAGGCGGCGGTCTCGTCGACCTCGTTGAAGAAGAAGATCGGCCCCTCCTCGGTGAGCGAGACGTAGGCGGGGTCGAGCGGGATCGCCCTGGTAGCCGAAGTCGGCGAGGCGCAGGTCGGAGACGATCTTCGGCTGCAGCATCGAGACGACGTAGGAGCAGCGCGAGACGCGGGCGCCCGGCCAGAGCTCCTCGGTGACGCAGGCGCCGCCGAGGATGTCGCGCCGCTCGAGGCAGATCACCCGCAGCCCGGCGCGGGCGAGGTAGGCGGTCGTCGTGAGGCCGTTGTGGCCGCCGCCGACGACGATCGCGTCGTAGGAGCGCGGCCCTCGGCCCGGGCGCTCCGTTGGTCGAGAGGTCGGCGGGCGGGGCGGTGGTGCTGGTGGTCGGCTCCATGCGCGGGAACCTAGCAGATAGTCCGATTGACTACAAGGTCAATCAGCGGCTCGTACCGTCCCGGCGCGCGACGGCGTCGAGCGCGATCGCGCCGCGGTCCGTGAGCGCGACCGGGTTCAGCTCGAGCAGCCCGAGCCGCTGCTCGATCAGCAGCTCGCCGACCCGCGAAGCGAGCCCCGCCGCCGCCTCGAGGTCGAGCGACCTGCCGCCGCGGGCGCCGGTCAGCGCTCCCGAGCCGCGCAGCGCCCGCAGCGCCCGCTCGGCGCGCGCCGCGCTGACCGGGAGCGGGAGCACGGCGACGTCGTCGAGCGCCTCGGTCCAGATCCCGCCGAGCCCGAGCGACGAGCGCCGGGACGACTCCGTCGCCGTGCGCGGCGACGAACAGCTCCGCGTCCGGCGCTGACCATCTCCTCGACCAGGAACCGGGCGCCCGGCACCGGCGAGCGCCGCGAGCCGGCGCGTGGGCGGCGCGCAGCTCGCGCTCGTCGCCGAGCCCGAGCTCGATCGCGCCGGCATCGCTCTTGTGGCGCAGCTCGGGCGCCGAGAGCTTCAGCGCCACCGGCCAGCCGATCGCCCCGGCGAGCGCCAGGCAGCCCTCGAGGCCGTCGGCCGCGCCGCCGGCGGGGACCGCGATCCCGCCCTCGCGCAGCAGGTCCTTGGCCGCCGCCTCGTCGAGCCAAGCCGCCCTCGCCGACGCTCGCCCGCGGCGCCGGCGACGGCGGCGATCTCGCGCAGGCGCCCCGGGTCGCCCGGCGCCCGCGCGAGCGCGCGCGCGCAGCCGATCGCGGTCCGCAGGCCGGCGACCGCCGGCACGCCCCGTGCCCGGCGAGCTCGACGCGCCGCGTCGTCGTCGAGCAGGTCGGGAAGGGTGGAGGCGAAGATCGCCGCCGCCCCGGACTCGAGCGCGCCCGCGGCCAGCCCCTCGCGCACCGCGGCCCACTCGACCTCGTGCTCGGGTGCGAGGCCGCGCGGATGGTCGTAGCAGAGCAGCAGCTGGTCGATCGCCGGGTCGTCGCCGACCGCGGCGGCGATTCGCCGCAGGCGATCGGTGCTCGGCCCAGATCAGCGAGGTGTAGTCGAGCGGGTTGCGCGACCGTCGCCGCCTCGGGCAGCAGCTCGGCGAGCTCGGCGCGCGGTTGGCGCGGCGAGCGGGGGCAGCTCGACCCCGGCGCGCTGCGCCTCGTCGCCGGCGAGCCCGGAGTCGCCGCCGGAGCAGGTGAGCACCGCGAGCCCGCCGGTGGCCGCGCGGTCGCGCGCGCGGCTCGGCCAGCGCCCGGGCGAGCTCGAGCAGCTCGTGGGGGTCGGCCGCCCAGGCGGCGCCGGCCTCCTCGACCAGGGCGCGAAAGACCCGCTGGTCGCCGGCGAGGGCGCCGGTGTGCGCCGCCGCCGCCCGCGCGCCGGCGGCCGATGCGCCGACCTTGAGCACCGCGACGCCGACCCCGCGCTCGGCGCAGGAGGCGAGCGCGAGCGCGAGCCGCTCGCCGTCGCCGTCGGACTCGCAGAACAGCGCCACCGAGCCGAGGCCGTCGCCTGGCGGCGAGCGCCTCGAGCCAATCGGCTGGCGTCGAGGACGGTCTGGTTGCCGGTCGAGACCAGGGTGTGGAAGTCGATCCCGCGCCGCGACGCCGATCGCGTTCACGGCGACGTTGCCGCTCTGCGAGATCATCGCCACCCGCCCCGGGCGCAGCGCCGGGACCGAGTCGCCCCAGAGCGGCGCCCGTGCGCCGACGGCGACGATCCCGTTGCCGTTCGGCCCGCAGACGGGCAGCCCGGTGGCGAGCGCGATCTCGCGCAGCTCGCGCTCGAGCTCGCGACCCTGCGGCGACCTCGGCGAACCCGGCGGCGAAGACGACCGCGCCGCCGCAGCCGCGCGCGGCCGCCTCGGCGACCACCGCCGGCACCCCGGGCGCCGGGATCGCGACCACGACCGCGTCCACCGGCTCTGGCAGCTCGGCGATCGAGGGCACGCACGGGCTGACCGTGAACGCGACTCGCGCTTCGGGTTGACGCCCCAGACGGTCCCGGCGAAGCCCGCCCGCGCGAGGTTGCGGAGCACCGTGTCGGCGTAGGAGCCCGGGCGGTCGTTGGCGCCGACGACGGCGATCGAGCGCGGCTCCAGGAGCGGGCCCAGGTCGATCGCGCCCGCCGCCGCGCGAGCGCCGGGTGCGGCGCTAGTGGAGGATGCGCTCGACCCCACGACGCTCCAGCCCCCGGGCGACGATCAGCCGCTGGATCTCGCTCGTGCCCTCCCAGATCCGGTCGACGCGCAGCTCGCGCAGGAGGCGCTCGGCGACGTTCGAGCGCAGGTAGCCGCGCCCGCCGAAGGCCTGCACGCAGCGGTCGGCGCAACGGCAGGCCGCCTCGCTCGTGAACAGCTTCGCCATCGAGGCCTTGTGGTGGACGAGCTTCGGGTCGGCGCCCGCGTCGGCGAGCTCGGCGACCGTGAAGGTGAGCAGCCGGCCGGCCGCCGCGTCGGCGGCCGAGTCGGCGAGCGGGAACGAGACCCCCTGGTGGTCGAAGACGCGCGCCCCGCCCTGTTCGCGTGCCGTCGCCCAGGCCGACGGTCTCGTCGAGCAGGCGCCACATCGCGCCGACGCAGCGCGCGGCGATCCCGAGCCGCTCCTCGGTGAACCACGAGCGCTGCAGCTCGTCGCCGCCGCCGATCGCCGCCGATCACCTCGGACTCGGCGACCTCGACGTCGCGTGAAGCGGATCGTCGGATGGCCGTCGGGATAGTTGTGGGTGAAGGCGGGATCGTCGACGACCTCGATCCCGTCGAGGCCGGCGTCGACGACGAACAGGGTCGGCAGCCGCTCGCCGGCCTCGATCAGGTTCGCCATCACGACGTAGACGGCGGCGTGGTCGCCGCCGGTGACGAACCACTTCTCGCCGTTGAGCCGGAAGCCCGCGTCGGTGCGCTCGGCGGTCGCCGCGATCCCCGACGGGTCGGAGCCGGCGTCGCGCTCGGTGACCGCGTAGGCGTCCTTGAGCTCGCCGCGCAGCGCCGGGCGCAGGTAACGGTCGATGTGCTCGGGACTCGCGTGCGCCCAGACGTTGTAGGCCTGCGGCACGTGCCAGTGGATCGCGTTCGTAGTCCGTCCGTACTGCTCTTCCACCAGCGCCCACTCGACCCGCGTCCAGCCCTGGCCGCCGTGCTCGCGGGCGTGCATGCCGCCCGCCAGCCCGGCGTCGACCGCGGCGCGCTTGACCTCGGCGATCGTCTCCGGCTCGAGCCGGCCCCCGCGCCGCTCGGCCTCCTCCTCGAGCGGCATCAGCACGTCCTCGACGAAGCTCTGGCGGCGCTGAGGCCAGCGCGCCGTCGGTCAGCGCCGGCGTCCCTCACCTGACCCGCCCGCCCCCGGAAGCGAAGCTGAGGAGGCGGGCGGCACGTTCGTGTTCACCGGAGACTTGACGTCCATGGGTGGACCAGACTAACATGCGATTGACTACAAGGTCAATACAGCCCAGGAGGCAGGCAGTGAGCACGCACGCGCACGACATCCCGACGCTCGATCTCGACCCCGCGCGAGGTCGAGAGGACGCTGGCCCCGGTCGAGCGCGCGACGATGCTGCCACCGGCCGCGTTCGCCGATCCGGGCGTCCTCGACTGGGAGCTGGAGACGATCTTCCGCGGCTGGGTCTGCGTCGGTCACGTCTCCGCGGTCGACGAGCCGGGCAAGTTCGTGATGCGCGAGCTCGGGCCCGACAGCGTCGTCGTCATCGGCGCCGAGGACGGGCGCCCGCGCGCCTTCCTCAACGTCTGCCGCCATCGCGGCGCGCGGATCGTCGAGGAGACCGAGGGCCGGGTGCGCAAGCGCCTGCGCTGCCCGTATCACTCCTGGTCCTACGGGCTCGACGGCTCGCTGCGCGCCGCCCCGCACATGGACGGGGTCGAGGACTTCGAGCATTCCTGCTGGGGCCTGATCCCGGTCCGCCTCGCGGTCCGCGGCGGCCTGGTGATGATCGACCTCTCCGGCGAGGCACCCGAGATCGACGAGCACGTCGGCGAGCTGCTCGCCCACCTGGAGCGCTACCGCCTCGAGCGGCTCGAGCGCGCCGGCGAGCGCCACTACGAGGTCGACGCGAACTGGAAGGGGATCGCCGAGAACTACAACGAGTGCCTGCACTGCCCCGGCGTGCACCCGGAGCTCAACGCCCTCAGCGACTACATGAGCGGCGAGGAGGTCAGCGGGCCGGGGAGCTGGTGCGGCGGCTCGATGACCCTGCGCGAGGGGACGACGACGATGGCGTTCGCGAGCGCGGGCCACTCCAACGGCCGGCCGCCGATCGCCGGGCTCTCGGACGCCGACGTGAACTCGGTCCTCTACTTCGCCCTGTTCCCGAACGCGCTCGTCTCGCTGCATCCCGACTACGTGATGCTGCACACCCTGTGGCCGCGGGCCGCGGGTCGCACCGACATCGTCTGCGAGTGGTACTTCGAGCCCGAGACGATCGCGCGCGAGGGCTTCGACCCGGCCGACGCGATCGACTTCTGGGACACCGTCAACCGCCAGGACTGGTACGTGTGCGAGCTGACGCAGAAGGGGGTGCGCACACGTGGCTATACGGCCGGGCGCTACTCGGCCGAGGAGGTCGACGTGCACGCGTTCGACCTGATGGTCGCCGGGCGCTACATGGAGGCGCTGCGGGCGCGCTCGGAGGTGCCGGCGTGAACGTGGTCGCCGAGCGGCTGGGCGAGGTCGGGCTCCCGGCCCCGGTTACCGACCTCGCCGGGCGCGAGTGGGACGCGATCGTCGTCGGCGGCGGTCACAACGGTCTCACCGCCGCCGCCTATCTCGCCCGCGCCGGCAAGTCGGTGTTGGTCTGCGAGCGCCGTGAGCGCCTCGGCGGCGCGGCGACGCTCGAGCGCCCGTTCGCCGACGAGCGCTTCGTGGTCAGCCCCTGCGCCTACGTCGTCGGCCTGCTCGACCAGCTCGTGATCGACGAGCTCGAGCTCGAGCGCCGCGGGCTGCGCTACTGGGTCGCCGACCCGAACCTCTGGGTCCCGTTCGAGGACGGGACCGCGTTCGGGCAGTGGCTCGACGACTCGAAGACGCAGGCCGGCCTGGTCGAGCTCGGGGTCTCGAAGGCCGACATCGCCGGCTACTGGGCCTACGAGGAGCTCTTCGACGAGGCCCGAAAGCGGCTCCGCAAGGGCGAGCGCGACACCTGGGTCGGCGACACGCCGACCCGCGACGAGATCGAGGCGATGCTCGGCTCGCAGGAGATGATCGACCTCGTCTTCGAGGCCTCGATCGCCGACGTGCTCGACGCCTACCTCTCCGACGAGCGGCTGAAGACGGCGCTCTTCGGGCAGGGGATCATCGGCACCTGGGGCGGCCCTTACGAGCCCGGGACCGCGTCGATCAAGCTCATGCACTACCAGGGCGACCTCGACGGCCAAGGCCCGGTCTGGGGCTACGTCGAGGGCGGGATGGGGATGTGCTCGTTCGCGATCGCCGACGCGGCGGCCGAGGCGGGCGCGGTGCTCGCCTGCGGCCTCGAGGTCGCCGAGATCGTCCCCGGCGAGGGCGTCACGCTCGACGACGGGACCGCGCTCCGCGCGCCGACGGTGATCTGCAACGCGGACCCGAAGCGGATGCGCTCGATGCTCGCCGGGAGCGAGATCGACGGCGACTTCGCCGAGCGGCTCGAGGCGTGGAAGATCCGCAGCCCGGTGGTCAAGTTCAACGCCTCGCTCGAGCGGTTGCCGAGCTGGACCGCGGCGCCCGGGGCGCAGTGGCCCGCGCGGGCGACGATCGACGCGACCGGGACGATGGCCGAGGCGCAGGCGGCGTTCGAGCGCTGCGCGGCCGGCGAGCCTGCGGTCGCCTTCGGCGAGATCTACATCCAGACCGGCTACGACCCGAGCCCGGCGCCCGAGGGCAAGCATCTGCTGAGCGTCTTCGGCCAGTACGCGCCGTATGAGATCGCCGATGGCGACTGGGACTCGGCGCGCGACGGGGTCGGGCGCCAGTTCATCGACCTGATCTCGCGCTTCGCGCCCGACCTCCCCGAGTGCCTCGCCGACCACGAGGTCCTCGGGCCACCGGACATCGAGTCGCGGATCGGGCTCACCGGCGGCAACATCTTCCAGGGCGAGGTGACCCCGGACCAGATGTGGGAGGGCCGGTTCGCCGCCCGGACCCCGGTCGAGGGCCTCTACATGTGCGGCGCCGCCACCCACCCCGCCGGGAGCGTGATCGCGCTCAACGGACGCAACGCCGCCGCCGCCGTGCTCGCCGACTCCGGCGTCGCTCTCGCGGGTGGGTACAAGAGCGCCGCGGCCGGGTAGGCGGTGGGCATCGCGCCGTGACGTCCCGGCGCGTTGACCCAAGCAAGGGAGTGATCTGACATGGAATCGTCGAGCGCGAACGACTTCTCGATCAGCCTCGCCGACTCGCCCGCGGGCGACGGCGTCGTGATCACCATCTACGGCGAGCTCGACGTCGCCACCGCGTCGGGGCTGAAGCAACAGCTCGAGCGCGCGCTCGACGCCGAGGGACCGGTCGAGGTCGACCTGCGCGCCTGCGGCTTCATCGACTCGACCGGGGTCGCGGTCCTCGCCGGCACCGCCTGGAAGCTGAAGGAGCAGGAGCGCACGCTGCGGCTTCGAGGCGCGGGCGAGCACGTGCGCAGGACGTTCGAGCTTGCCGGGCTCGCGCGCATGGACGCGGTCGTGCTCGACCCCTAGGCCGCGCCGGACGCCCGGCTAGTCTCGCCGAGTGGCGGCGAACGCGCGCGAGCGGATCCTCGAGGCAGCCTGCGACCTGATCGCGTCGGAGGGCATCGACGACGTGCGGATCGCGCGCGTCGCGACCCGCGCACGGTCCTCGACCGCGCTCGTCCACCACTACTTCTCGACCCGCGAGGAGCTGCTCGAGCAGGCGCTGCGCCACTCGTTCGAGACCGCGGGGGAGGAGCGCTTCGCCGCCGAGGCCGGCGCCGAGCTCAGCCCGGCCGCCGGGCTCGGACGGGCGATCGAGGCCTGCCTGCCGCTGCCCGGCGCCCAGGAGCGCGACTGGGTGCTGTGGGTCGAGCTCTGGCTGCGGGCCGCTCGCGACCCCGAGCTGCGCCGGCTCGCCGCCGACCTCTACGACCGCTATCGCGAGTGGTTCGCCGGCTTCATCGCGGCCGGGCTCGAGAGCGGCGCGTTCGAGTCGACCCGCAGCGCCGCCGAGCTCGCCGACTTCGCCGTCGCGCTCGTCGACGGGGTCGGGATCCGGGCTGTGATCCGCGACCCGCAGATGAGCGTCGATCGCGCTCGCACCCTGATCGCCGAGCACTTGGCCGCCGAGCTCGGGGTCGAGCCCGCAGCGCTCTCCACCGGCTCAGATCCGCTTGCCCCGGACGCGGCTTCGCGGTGAACGGGCTCAGCGTCGCCGCGCCGCTCCCGGACGGGGTCCTGCGCTGAGCAGTCGCGCGGTTGTCGTCGGCGCCGGCCTCGCCGGCCTTAGCGCGGCCGCCGAGCTCGCGCGAGCGGGACTCGAGGTCGAGGTGCTGGAGGCGCGCGAGCGGGTCGGCGGGCGGACCTGGTCGCGGCGGCTCGCCAACGGCGCCCTGGTCGAGATGGGCGCTGAGTTCGTGCTCCCTGGCAACGATCGCGTCACCGCGCTCGCCGCCGAGCTCGGGCTCGGGCTCTGGGACAAGGGCATGCGCTACGGGCGTCGCGAGCCGCGCGGCGGGATCGGGACCGACGCCGAGGAGCTCGCGCGGGCGGTGGGCGAGGTCGACCGCGCGGTCGCCGCGCTCGAGGACGACCGGGTCTCGGTGCGCGAGCTGCTCGACTCGCTCGCGATCGCGGCCGGGGCGCGCGAGGCGATCCTCGCTCGCGCCGAGATCTCGTCGGCGAGCTCGGCGGACGAGATCCCGGCGACCGACATGACCGGTCTCGCCCACGTCGACGACGAGCCGGCGCCCAGCGTCGGCGGCGGTAACCAGGGACTCGCGCTCGGCCTCGCCGGACGGCTCGGCGACGCGGTCAGGCTCGGCGACCCCGTCGTCGCGGTCGCGAGCGACGCCGGCGGGGTCCGCGCCGAGACCGCGTCCGGCCACGTCGCGAGCGCCGACGCCGTCGTGGTCGCCGTCCCCGCGACGGTGCTCGGGCGGATCGAGTTCACGCCGGAGCTGCCCGCGCCGGCGCGGGCAGCGACCGCGGCGCTTCGCTACGGCCATGCGGCGAAGCTCTTCGTCCCGCTCGGCGAGCCGGCGCCCGTGGGCGCGGTGATGAACGTCGCCGAGCGCTACTGGTGCTGGACCGCGACCGGCCCCGGCCCCGAGCCGATGCCGGTGGTGAGCTGCTTCGCCGGCTCGCCGGCGGCGCTCGAGCGGCTCGAGCTCGGCGCCGGCCCCGGGCGCTGGCTCGAGTCCCTGGCGGCGCTTCGGCCCGAGCTCGCGCTCGAGCCGGCGGGGGCGCTGCTCTCGACCTGGGATGACGACCCGTGGGTCGCGGCGGCCTATTCGGTCTCGCCCGACCCCGCCATCGCCGCCGCGCTCGCCGAGGCCGTGGGCCGGCTCGTGTTCGCCGGCGAGCACCTCGGCGGCGAGTTCAGCGGCCTGATGGAGGGCGCGATCGCGAGCGGACGTGCCGCGGCGCGGCGACTGCTCGCGATCGGCTAACCGGGATCCGCCGCGGACCGCGGGCGGATCCCGCTCGAGCCGTACATCGGCAGCTCGAGCTCGCTGGCGGCGCCGGCGTCGAGCTGCGCCCACATGCGCGAGACGCCGGCGGTGCCGAAGCGGCGCACACGTTCGACGGCGTCGAGGTCGAGCACGTCGGTGATCAGCTCCTCGCCCGAACCCGCCGCCTGGCGGACGAGGCCCTCGGGGTCGACGATCAGGCTGCGCCCGAAGGCGGCGGGCGAGGCCGCGTTGACGTTGACGACGTAGAGCTGGTTGAAGATCGCGTTCGCGCGCGCGGTGATCAGCTCGGCGCCGCGGTCGCTGGTGGTCGTCAGCGTCGGATGGAGCACGACCTCGGCGCCGAGCCACGCGAGCTGGCGGAAGGTCTCGGGGAAGAAGCCGTCGTAGCAGATCGCGAGCCCGATCCGGCCGATCCCGGGGATCTCGAAGGTGACGAAGCGGTCGCCGGGGTCGGTCGTCTCGTGCGGCTGCCAGGGAAACGCCTTGCGGTAGGTCGCGACGAGCTCGCCCTCGGGCGAGAGCACGACGGCGGTGTTGTGGATCCGGGCGCCGCTGCGCTCGTAGATCGATCCGGGGACGAGCCAGAGGTCGTTCGCGGAGGCGATCTCGCCGAGCCGCTCGGTGAGCGGACCCGGGATCTCGACCGCGACCTCGGCCGGATGGCCGGGCCCGTCCAGTGGCTGCGGCGGGGCGGCGAGATGCAGCTCGGGCAGCAGCAGGAGCTGGACGTGGGGGACGGTGCTCCGCAGTGCGGCGGCGCGCTGCGCGAGTTGCGCCAGGGTGGCGTCCGGATCGCCGGCGACCGGCGCCGTCTGCAGCGCGGCGACCGAGAGCGTTCGCAAGCTCAGCCCGCCAGGACGCGTTCGAAGGCCTCGGTCACCACCTCGCCCTGCTCGCCACCGAGCGTGGGCTCGAAGGTGCACTTCGACGTGTACTGCTTGCTCGGGAAGATGAGCTGGTTCGCGGCGAGCTCGGGATCGCGCTCGCGCAGGATCTCCTTCACCCCGGCGACCGGGGTGACGTAGTTGACGTACTCGGCGATGTCGGCCTGGACCTCGGGGTCGTAGACGAAGTTGATGAACTCGAGCGCCGCCTGGGGCTCGGGGGCGCCGACCGGGATCTCCATGCTCGTCGACCACAGCATGCAGCCCTCGTCGGGCATCACGAACTCGATGTTCGGGTTGTCCTTCTGCAGCTGGACCGCGTCGCCGGACCAGCCGAGGGCGATCGCGATGTCGCCGGTGACCAGGTCGCGGATGTAGTCGTTGCCGGTGAAGTCGCGGATCTGGCCCGAGTCGGCCGCCACCTCGATCTTCTCGACCGCCTCGAGCCACTGCTCGGTGGAGGCGGTGTCGGGGTCGATGCCCATGCATTTGAGCGTCATCGGGACCGAGTCGCGAAGCTCGCTCAGCATCGAGACCTTGCCCTCGTAGCGCGGATCGAACAGGTCGCAGATCGAGCTCACGTCGGGGGCGAGGTCGGTGCGGACGATGAGCCCGGTCATCCCGCTCTGCCACGGGACCGTGAACTTGCGCTCGGGGTCGGCGGCGGCGCCGCGCAGGTTCGGGATCAGGTTCTGCTCGACGTTCGGGAGCTTCGAGTAGTCGAGCTCGTAGAGATAGCCCTGCTCGTACATCTTCGCCGCGAGCCAGTCGCTGACCGTGATCAGGTCGCGGTCGCCGGACTCGCCCTGGGCGAGCTGCGGGCGCAGCTTGCCGTAGAACTGGACGTTGTCGTTGATGTCCTCGATGTAGGTGACGTCGATCCCGGTCTCGTCCTCGAACTCGGCCACCGTCCCGCGCTTGCCCGGGTCGATGTAGAGCGGCCACTGCGAGATCGTCAGCGCGTCCCCCGGCTCGCCCGCGGGCACCGTCTCGGCGTCCGCCTCGTCGGCCCCGCCCTCGAGCCCACCGTCGTCACCGCCGCAGGAGGCGAGCGCGAGCATTGCCAGGAGCGCGAGCAGGGCAACGAGCGGGCGCATACTTTGAATCACATTTCAAGAATAAGCCATCCGCTCCGCCGCTGTCAAGCGAAAGATCCGCATCGTACGGCGGTATTCTTCGAATCTGATGCGGCGAAAGAACCAAACGGCGCGTCGGGCCCAGCTGGCGACCGCCGCGCGCGCGGTGCTGCTCGAGCGCGGGGCGGTCGGCCTGCGGGTCAAGGACGTCGCCGAGCGCGCCGGCATCTCCTCGAGCTCGGTCCTCTACTACTACCCGAACCTCGACGACCTGCTGGTCGACGTCTGTCGCGAGGCGATGAGCCGCTACGCGGAGGGCCGCGCCGAAGCCGTGCGGGCGCTCGCCGACCCGCTCGACCAGCTGCGGCTCGCGATCGCGCTCGGGGTGCCGACCGGGCCCGCCGACGAGGAGAGCCGGCTGCTCTACGAGCTCGACGCGCTCACCGGCGCCAGCCCCCTGTTCGCGACCCTGACCGAGAGCTTCTTCGATCGCCAGGCGATGCTCTATGAGCGCATCTTCGAGCGCGGTGCCGACGAGGGCGCGTTCCGCCTCACCGCCGACGCGCTCACCCTCGCCCGCGGGATGGTCGCGCTCGAGGACGGGCTCGGGCTCCAGGTCGTGCTCGGCCACCCGGGCGTCGATGGCAGCGCCGCGGAGCGGATCCTGATCGCCTGGGCGAGCGCGGCGACCGGGGTCGAGCTCGCGGCGCTGGAGCCGGCGCGCGGCTAGGGCGCGCCGCCGACGCCGGCTGTCCCCGTCACCCCTCCCGCGGCCTCCGTCGACTCGTCCTGGGTCAGGCGATGGGCGAGGTAGACGGGGATGATCGAGATCAGGATCACGATCACGGCCACCGCGTTGACGATCGGGAGCTGGTTCGGGCGCGAGAAGTTGGTCAGGATCCAGATCGGCAGGGTCTGGTCGCCGGCGCCGACGGTGAACGTGGTGACGATGATCTCGTCGAAGGAGAGCGCGAAGGCGAGCAGCGCCCCGGCGACGAGAGCGGTGCGCAGGTTCGGCAGGGTGACGAGGCGGAAGGTCTGCCACGGGCTCGCGCCGAGGTCCGCGGAGGCCTCTTCGAACGAGCCGCTCAGGCGCCGGAGCCGGGCGACGACGTTGTTGTAGACGACGACGATGCAGAAGGTCGCGTGGGCGACGACGATCGTGAACAGGCTCAGGTCGATCCCGAGCACCTGGGTGAAGGTCGAGTTGAGCGCGATTCCGGTGACGATCCCGGGCAGGGCGATCGGGAGGATGACGAGGAACGAGATCGTCTCGCGGCCGAAGAAGCGGTGGCGGGCGACCGCCAGCGAGGCGAGGGTGCCGAGCACGAGCGCGATCGCGGTCGCGAGCAGACCGGCGCGCAACGAGTACAGGAACGCGTCGCGGGCGCCCGGGTTGTCGACCGCGCGCTCGAACCAGTCGAGCGTGAGGCCCGGCGGCGGCCACTCGAACGTCCGCGATTCACTGAACGCGTAGATCACGATCACGACGAGCGGCACGTAGATGAACGCGAGTGTGAACCCGGTGCCGAGGCGGAGCAGCAGTTGCGAGGGTCCCGAGAGGCGCATCGCTAGACGTGCTCGAAGGCGCCCAGGCGGCGGGCGATCAGCAGGTAGACGATCATGACCACGACCGGGACCATCGCGAACGCAGCCGCGAACGGGAGGTCGGCGGTGAAGTTGTCGCGGACAACGGTGCCGATGAACTGCTCGCCGGAGCCGACCAGGGTCGGGGCGATGAAGTCGCCGAGGGTGAGCGAGAAGGTGAAGATCGATCCGGCGACGACGGCCGGGAACGCAAGCGGCAGGATCACCCGCCGGAAGGTCGTGCCCGGCTTCGCGCCCATGTCCTCGGACGCACTCAGCAGGGTGTCGGGGATCCGCTCGAGCCCGGCGTAGATCGGGATCACCATGTACGGCAGCCAGATGTAGCTCATCACCAGCCAGACGGCGACTATCCCGTAGCCGGGGCCCTCGATCCCGAGCGGGTCGAGGAACCAGTTGAGGACGCCCTCCTGGCTCAGGATCCCGCGCCAGGCGAAGACCTTGACCAGGTAGGCGGACCAGAGCGGGATCAGGACCGCGACCACCAGCAGCCCGCGGGCGCGCGGGCGCGCGACCTTCGCCATGTAGAACGCGAGCGGGAAGGCGAGCAGCGCGTCGGTGATCGTGACCAGGGCGGCGATGCCGACCGTACGGGCGGTGACCGAGCGGTAGACCTCGTTCGAGACGACGTCGTCGAAGTTGTCGAGCGTGAACGTCTGCTCGACCTCGCCGCTGAGCTCGCCCAAGGTCCAGAAGCTGGTCGCGAGCAGGACCGCGAGCGAGCCGAGGTAGCCGACGACCAGCCAGCCGACCGGCCCGGCGAGCAGGGCACCGGCCTGAAGACGGGGACGACCGTGGAGGAGGTCGGCGAGCCTTCGGCCCACCGACCTCCTCTCGGGTGCGGGCGTGGTTACGCCCGCTTCCACCGTTCGATCAGCCCTTCACCTCGTTCCATCCCTGGACCCACTCGTCGTAGGTCTTGCAGACGTCACCGCGGTCGTCACCACAGTCGGAGACGGGGGTCTTCCAGAACTCGATCTGGTCGAAGAACTCCTCGTCGTTCGCGTGGTAGATGTCGCAGTGCTCCTTGTCGGCGGTCAGCGCGCACGCCTTCTCGTTCGAGGGCGCCTCGCCGAACCACTCGGCGACCGCGGCGTTCGCCTCCGGACTGATGATGTGGTTCATCCACTCGTACATGCAGTTCGGATGCTCGGCCTCGGAGCTGATCATCCACGTGTCCGACCAACCGGTCGCACCCTCCTCGGGGAGGACGACCTCTTCCTTGCTGCCGTCCGCGTTGAGCAGGTTCACGATCACCTGCCAGGTCGTCCCGACCGACGAATCGCCGTTCGCGAACGCCTGGATCTCCTTCGTGTAGTCGGACCAGTACTCGCCGACGTGCTCCCTCTGCTGCTTCAGGAGCTCGATCGCGGCGTCGAACTGCTCCTGGTCGAGCTCGTACGGGTCGGTGATCCCGAGATCCGGTTGATGCTCGCGCAGGTACAGAGCCGCGTCGGCGATGTAGATCGGGTTGTCGTAGGCCGTCACCGAGCCCGAGTACTCCGAGGCGTTGTCGAACACCACGTCCCAGGAGTCGGGCGCCGGCTTGACCTCTGCCGGGTCGTACATGAGCAGGTTCGAGCCGCGCCCGTGCGGGACCCCGTACATCTGCCCGTCAACGCTGTTGAACGGCTGGTCCTTGAGCGCGTCGTATACGTCCGCGTAGTTCGAGATCAGGTCGGTGTTGACGGGCGAGACGTCGCCGCCCTCGATCAGGCGCGTGGTCGCGTCGCCCGATGCGGAGACGCCGTCATAGCCGCCCTGTCGCATCAGCTGCACCATCTCGTCGGAGGTGTTGCCGATCTTGACGTTGACCTCACAACCGGTCTGCTTCTCGAAGTCGCTGACCCAATCGACCTTCGGGTCGGTGGACCCGTCCTCGACATAGCCGGCCCAGGCGACGAGGTTGACCTCGCCCTCGCCCTCGCCGAGCTCGGTCAGGGCCTCGCCCCCCGAATCGCTGCTCTCGTCGTCGTCGTCGCCGCAGCCGGCCGCGAACGCGACCATGAATACGAGCAGTCCGACGATCACGAGCCAGGCGGCCCGGGCGGGACTTCCCCCTCTTGTGCGCATCATCCTTCTCCTCTCTCGGTCGCGGAGACCGCGACAGTGTGTTCCGGTCGCCATGCGACGACCACCTCCCGTCCGACTCGCTCGAGCTCCTCCGCCGAGGAGGACTCGAGGTTCTGGCGGACGACTTGAAGCTCTCCCCCGGCGTCGAGCGCGACCAGATAGCGGGTGATCATTCCCGCGTAGGCGACCGCGCGGACACGGCCGCCCTCGGCGTGCATGCCGTCGGTCGGCTCGCCGTTCTCGAACATGCGCACCTTCTCCGGGCGCACCGTGAACTGGCGCCCGTCGCGCTCGAGCACGTTCGAGACTCCGACGAACCCGGAGACGAACCGGTTCGCCGGCCGTTCATAGATCTCTGCCGGGGTGCCGATCTGCTCGATCCGGCCCTCGTTGAAGACCGCGACCCGGTCCGACATCGTCAACGCCTCATCCTGGTCGTGGGTGACGTAGACGAACGTGATTCCGACCTCCCTCTGGATCTGCTTCAGCTCGAGCTGCATCTGCTCGCGCAGCTTCAGGTCGAGGGCGCCGAGCGGCTCGTCGAGCAGCAGCACCCGGGGGCGGTTGACGATCGAGCGCGCGAGCGCGACGCGCTGGCGCTGCCCGCCGGAGAGCTCCGAGGGCTTGCGGTCGGCGTAGCCACCGAGGCGGACCATCTCGAGCGCCTCCTCGCGGCGGCGGGCGCGCTCGTCCTTGGGCTCGCCGCGGACCCGCATCCCGTACTCGACGTTCTCGCCGACGGTCATGTGCGGGAACAGCGCGTAGTCCTGAAAGACCGTGTTCACCTCGCGGTCATAGGGCGGCAGGTCGACTACGTCGTGCCCGCCGAGCTCGACCGTGCCCGAGTCCGGGAGCTCGAAGCCGGCGATCATCCGCAGCGTCGTCGTCTTCCCCGAGCCCGACGGCCCGAGCATGGTGAAGAACTCGCCGTGCGCGACCTCGAGGTCGATCCCGGCGACGGCGACCACCTCGCCGTAGGCCTTGCGCACGCCGACCAGGCGGATGTCGGGTGCGGGGTCCCCCGCGCCGGCCGCCGAGGCCGGCGCGCTCAATTGCTCCACTGCGTACAACTGGTGACTGTGGTCAAGCGTGACGACGGTATCCGAACCGTCCTACCGGCGCCACTTGCGCGGCGGCCAAAGATCGCCGCCCGCGTGCGCCGGTTCGTCCCACCCGGCGGATACACGGCTCAGCCGATCGCGCGCCCCGCTGCGGTGACGATCATCGCGAGCGCGACCACCGGCAGGGTCGAGATCCCGATCGCAAGCCCGGCCGCGGCGGCGAGCACCCCGGGGAGCCGCGCGTCGATCTCGAGCGCGCCGCCCTCGGGCGCGCCGACGGTCTGGATAACGACCAGCGCCGCGAGCAGCGCCGGAGCGACGAGCGCGATCACCGCCCGCAGGCGCTCCGGAACCTGGCGCCCGCCGAGCAGCACCGGCCCGGCCGCCCGGGTCGCCGCGGTCGTCACGGCGAGCACCCCGATCGTGATCCAGACCTCGGTCATCGGCGCGGCCCCAGGAGCCCGAGCAGCGCCGCGGCGGTCGCCGCAATCACCGGCACCCCGGCCGGCGTGAACGGGATCAGGGCGAGCGCAATCAGGCCGCCGAGCCCGGCCACCAGCGTCGGGAGGCCCGGGCGCAGCTCACCCTCGACCAGCAGGCAGAGGAAGAACGCGGGAAAGAGCGCGTCGAGCCCGAGCGCGCCGGGGTCGCCGATCAGGTCGCCGGCGAAGACGCCGATCGCGGTCCCGCCGACCCAGAGCGGGTACGACGGCGCGGTCGCCCCGACCATGAACGCCGGGTCGAAGCGCCCGCCGCCGCGGCTCGCGGCGGCCCACGAGAAGTCGATCATCGCCTGCCCGATCGCCGCCCTTCGGGCGGTGCCTCCGCGGACAGAGGGGGCGAGCGCGATCCCCATCGGCAGGTAGCGCAGGTTGAGCAGGAAGCCGGCGGCGATCGCCGCCGCGGCGCCGCCGCCGGCGGTGAGCACCGCCGTGGCCGCGAACTGCGCCGAGCCCGCGAACAGCAGCGCCGACATCACGATCGGCGCCACCGGGCCCATCAGCGGCTCGGCCAGCACCCCGAACGAGATCGCGAGCAGCAGCGCGGCGATCGCGTAGGGCAGCCCCAGCCGCACACCTTCGCGGATGCGCTCGCTGCGATCGCTTTCCCTGCCCGACGACGACACGGCCCGCCATTGTGGCGGGCCGTGTGAAGGTGAGCTATTCGGTTGTCTTGTGCGGCCAGAAGCCGCACTCAATTGACCGTTAGAGGCCGCGCGGGTGGCGCTTGACGTAGCCGCCGCCGGAGCGCATCTCCTTGCTCCAACCGGGACCGTCGCCGACGGTCATCGAGGTGTCGAACCGCAGGCCCGCGATCACCGCGTACATGTGGCCCGAGTTGGCGTAGGTCGTGATCCAGGCGCCCTTGCCGCCCTTCTCCCAGTCCACGAAGGAACCGGAGGGCATCGGCGCGTCGAGGACGCGGGCGCCGTACTTGCCGAGCACGTAGGAGATCGAGCCCGAGCAGTCGTAGCAGCGCGAGCGCCACTTCGAGTGCCCGCCGCCGAGGCAGTAGCTCTTGCCCTTGGCGATCTCGTTCGCCGCCTCGATCGCGCGCACGACCTTGCGCGGCGCGCTCGCGGGCGGGATCGCGTAGCCGTTCTTCAGCTTCGCCTTGCCGCCCGAGGTCGTCTGACCTGTGGGGGCGTCATCGTCGCCTCCGATCGAGCCGACGCCGCCGCTTCCGGCGCCCAGCGCGGGGGAGGATGGAATCGCGATCAGCGCCGCAACAACTGTGGCGAGGCCGAGCGCGGCGCGGATCCTGTTCGGTCTCGCGTTTCGTGTGTAGGTCAACGGACCAGTCCCTTTCGTCGGCCTACGGGGTTAGCTGACGGGCTGGCGCTGAAAGAGCCTGCGCCCCCGTCGCTCGCGCGACGGGTTAGCCCCAAATCGTGGTTCCCCCGCTCCCGAGGCCCCCCTTCATTTGTGATCCGGGGCGTTCAGGATTCGGCATTACCGGCTATCGAGTTGCGGCAGCCTACACAATTCGACAGCGAACTGCAAAGACCTGCTAACGAACAAGTGCCGTTACGCACTAGCAGCGGATCTTGCAGGCGAGGGTTGCGAGGCCGGTCAGGCCGGGTTCGCCTCGGCCCAGGCGACGATCCGCTTCGAATCGGTGATCGTCTCGCCGGAGTCGGTGACCAGGACCGGCACGGTCGTGCTCCCGGTCAGCTCCTCGACCTCGGCGCGGCCCTCGGTCTTCACCTGGAGGAAACCGGGGCCGACCCCGAGCCCGTGCACCTTGACCAGCTCCGGGTCGTGACCGGCGGCGCGCAGCGCCTTGTGGGCATTGGCGCAGGGATGGCCGCCCGGGCGCAGCGTCTGAAAGGTCCCCCAGCAGATGTAGAGCTTCATCGGCGGCCCAGCCTATACGGTGCGATCGTGGAGCTTGCCGGCAAGACCGTCCTGCTGACGGGAGCGACCGGGGGCCTCGGCGTCGCGATCGCCGGCGCGCTCGCCGGGCGCGGCGCCCGGCTCGTGCTCAGCTCGCGCAAGCCGGACGAGCTCGAGCGGCTAGCGGGCTCGCTCGCCGGCGGCGGACACACGTTTGTCGTCGCCGACCTCGCCGAGGAAGGGGCGGCCGAGGCGCTCGTCGAGCGGGCCGGCGCGGTCGACGGGTTGGTCGCGAACGCAGGGCTCGCCGCCGGCGGGCGGCTCGAGCGCTTCACCGAGGACGAGCTGACGACCGCCGTGCGAGTCAACCTCGAGGCACCGATGCGGATGGCGCGGGCCCTGCTGCCGGAGCTGGTCGCGCGGCGCCAGGGTCATCTCGCCTTCGTTGGCTCGCTGCAGTCGAAGGCGGCGCTGCCGCGCAGCTCGGTCTACTCGGCGACCAAGTTCGGCCTTCGGGGCTTCGCGCTCTCGTTGCGCGAGGACGCGCGCGAGGCGGGCGTCGGCGTCTCGGTCGTGCTGCCCGGCTTCATCCGCGACGCGGGCATCTTCGCCGACTCCGGAGCGAAGCCCCCGGCGGGCCTCGGTACCTCCTCGCCGGAGGAGGTGGGCGAGGGCGTCGCCGATGCGATCGAGCACGATCGCGCCGAGGTCCAGGTCGCGCCGGCGCTTCAGCGCCTCGGTGCCGCGATCGCGCACCGGCGCCCGCGGCTTGCAGCCCGGGTCACGCGCGGCAGCGCCGCCAGGGCCGCCGACGAGGTCGTCGAGGGCCAGCGCCGCGACGCCTCCGGGCGACGGTAGATCTCGGTCCCGATCGGGAATACTGAACCCATGAGCGACAGCTTCTCCGCTCGCGACACGCTCTCGGTCGCCGGCCGCGACTACGAGATCTTCCGGCTCGACGCGCTGCAGGAGAGGTTCGACGTCGCGCGGCTGCCCTACTCGCTCAAGGTCCTGCTCGAGAACGCGCTGCGGCTCGAGGACTCCGAGTCGGTGACCGCCGACGACGCCGAGGCGATCGCCTCCTGGGACGCGAGCGCCGAGCCCAGCGACGAGATCCCCTACCAGCCCGCACGGGTGCTGATGCAGGACTTCACCGGCGTGCCCGCGATCGTCGACCTGGCGGCGATGCGCGACGCGATCGACGAGCTCGGATCGGATCCAGCGCGGATCAATCCGCTGGTGCCGGTCGACCTGGTGATCGACCACTCGGTCCAGGTCGACGCGTTCGGCAACGCCCGCGCCTTCGACATCAACGCCGACCGCGACTACGAGCGCAACCGCGAGCGCTACGCATTCCTGCGCTGGGGCCAGCAGGCGTTCGACAACTTCCGCGTCGTCCCGCCGGCGACCGGGATCTGCCACCAGGTCAACCTCGAGTACCTGAGCGAGGTCGTGTTCACCCGCGAGCGCGACGGCGTCACGCAGGCCTACCCGGACACGCTCGTCGGCACCGACTCGCATACGACGATGGTCAACGGCCTCGGGGTGCTCGGCTGGGGCGTCGGCGGGATCGAGGCGGAGGCGGCGATGCTCGGACAGCCGATCTCGATGCTGCTCCCGCAGGTGATCGGCTTCCGGCTCGAAGGCGAGCTGCCGGAGGGGGCGACCGCAACGGACCTGGTGCTCACGGTGACCGAGATGCTGCGCGAGCGCGGCGTGGTCTCGAAGTTCGTCGAGTTCTTCGGCCCCGGCCTGCACACCCTCGGGCTCGCCGACCGGGCGACGATCGGCAACATGTCGCCGGAGTTCGGCTCCACCTGCGCGATCTTCCCGGTCGACCGCGAGACGCTGCGCTACCTGGAGTTCACCGGGCGCCCGACCGAGACGATCGAGCTCGTCGACGCCTACGCGCGCGAGCAGGGGATGTTCCACGACGAGCAGTCCGAGGACCCGACCTTCACCGACACGCTCGAGCTCGACCTGTCCACGGTCGAGCCCTCGATCGCGGGCCCGAAGCGCCCCCAGGACCGGATCGCGCTCGCGAACGCGAAGCCCGCGTTCATCCAGTCGCTGGCCGAGTTCGACCCCGATGCCGCCGAGGCGCTCGGCAACGGGCGCGACGAGGCGATCGAGGAGTCCTTCCCGGCCTCCGATCCGCCGGCCGAGGACCACGACGGCGACGCCGGGCGCCCGCGCGTGTTCGAGCCCAGCCGCGAGGGCGAGAGCCTGGCGGCGATCGCCGAGCACGAGGCGAGCCCGGTGATCGTGAAGCTCGAGAGCGGCGAGGAGGTCGAGCTCGATCACGGCCGGGTGGTGATCGCGGCGATCACGAGCTGCACCAACACCTCCAACCCCTCGGTGATGATCGGAGCCGGGCTGCTGGCGCGCAAGGCGGTCGAGCGCGGGCTCGAGCGCCGCCCGTGGGTGAAGACCTCGCTCGCGCCGGGCTCGACCGTGGTCACCGAGTACCTCGAGCGCGCGGGGCTGGACGAGTACCTGGACCGGCTCGGCTTCAACCTCGTCGGCTACGGCTGCACGACCTGCATCGGCAACTCGGGCCCGCTGCCCGAGGAGATCTCCTCCGCGGTCAACGAGAACGACCTCGTCGTCTGCGCGGTGCTCTCGGGCAACCGCAACTTCGAGGGCCGCATCAACCAGGACGTGCGCAACAACTACCTCGCCTCGCCGCCCCTGTGCGTCGCCTACGCGCTCGCTGGGCGCATGGACGTCGACCTCCTCAACGACGCCCTCGGCGAGGACGCCGACGGCAACCCGGTGCACCTGGCCGACATCTGGCCGACCTCCGACGAGATCAAGGAGACGATCTCCGACGCCGTGCGCCAGGAGATGTTCGAGCGCAGCTACGCCGACGTGTTCACCGGCGACGAGCGCTGGCGCGAGCTCGAGACGCCCGAGGGCGACCGCTACACCTGGCCCGACTCGACCTACGTGCGCAAGCCGTCGTTCTTCGAGGGGATGGACTCCGAGCCGGCGCCGATCGAGCCGATCGGCGGGGCGCGGGTGCTGGCGCTGCTCGGCGACAGCGTCACCACCGACCACATCTCGCCGGCGGGAGCGATCAAGCGCGAGAGCCCGGCGGGGCGGTGGCTGATCGAGAACGGGGTCGAGCCGCGCGACTTCAACTCCTACGGCTCGCGCCGCGGCAACCACGAGGTGATGATCCGCGGCACCTTCGCCAACGTCCGCCTGCGCAACAAGCTGGTCGAGCGCGAGGGCGGCTTCACCCGCCGCTTCCCCGGCGGCGAGGAGACGACGATCTACGAGGCGGCGATGGCCTACGCCGACGAGGGCGTTCCGCTGGTCGTGCTGGCCGGCAAGGAGTACGGCTCCGGGTCGTCGCGCGACTGGGCGGCGAAGGGAACCGCGCTGCTCGGCGTCCGCGCGGTAATCGCGGAGAGCTTCGAGCGCATCCATCGCTCAAACCTGATCGGGATGGGAGTGCTACCGCTCCAGCTCCCCGACGGCGAGACCGTCGAGTCGCTCGGGCTCAACGGCGAGGAGACGATCGACGTCGGCGAGCTCCAGGACGGCGAGGCGAAGACTGTCGAAGTCACCGCCCATCGACCGGCGGCTGACCCGGCCGCCCCCGGACGCGAAGCGGAGGAGGCGGGCGGAACGTCCGTATTCGAGGCCCGGGTGCGGCTCGACACACCGAACGAGATCCGCTACTTCCAGAACGGCGGCATCCTCCATCGGGTGCTGCGCGATCTGCGCGAATCCTGAGCGATTGCCGCGCAGCGGTTGACACCGCGACTCGCGATCGGTCAGAATCAACCCATCCCGCGCTAGGGACATTTTCCGAAACTCGTCCCCGGCCAGTCCCGCCTCCGGGGGCGATCGCGTCGGCATCCCTCCCTGGCTACCGACGCGCTGGCGGTGGCGCGGGCCGTGTGGACCCCCTGCCTCCCGCGGCCCCGCCCCGCCAACTACCCCTGGAACGCTCGTAATCATCGCCACGAGTTGCGGGAAACCCGCAACCTTGAACGGGCGCTCGCGTTAACCGACCGGCGCCCGGGTAGGGGGCCCTGCAGAGGGGTTAGGCAAGGGGGGGTTGCAGCATGGGGCGGGCCGCGTGACCCCCTTCGCGGTCCCGCCCCACCTAAATCTTGCCCGGCGGGTTGCGCTCGAGGTGATGGATCGCGATCACCGAGCCGACCGGCCCGACCGGGGTCAGGGTCGCGGCGAGCAGCGTGTACGGGACCTCGTGGCGCAGCACCGCCGCCCAGACGAGCAGCGCGAGCGCGATGAAGCCAAGCCCGTGGGCGAGGCCGAAGTAGAACGTCGGATGCTCGAGTCCGGGGGCGAGCCAGACCACGAGCAGGCCGGCGAACAGGCCGAGCTCGATCCACGAGGCCCGCTTCACCCACGGGTACAGCGCCCCCGGGACCGGGCTGCGCAGCACCTCTGCCGACTCGGAGCTCACCCGGGCGATTGTTAGCAAGCGCCGCCGGGCCGACCCGGGCGACCCTCTCGGCCAAGAAGCGTGGTTGAATGCCGGGCGTGCGGGCCGGGGTCTTCCTGGTGGGGGGAATCGTCGCGGCGTTGCTTTCGGCCGCGGGCGCGTCCGCGGCCTCGCTCGAGCAGGTGGGGGTCTTCGACGAGCCGCTCCACGTCACCTCGCTGCCCGACCCCGACCGGCTGCTGGTCGCCGAGCGCGACGGGCGAATCGTGCTCTCAGAGGACGGCGAGCAGCGCACCTTCCTCGACCTCGCCGGCGCCGGATTGATCCAGGGCAGCCCGGGCGATCGCGGTCTGTTCTCGATCGCTCTGGCGCCGGACTTCGCCACCAGCCGACACCTCTACGTCTTCTATTCGGCCGCCGAGGACGCGCCCGGGTCGGCCGGGGACGGCGCGCTTCAGGTGGACGAGTTCACCGTCGGGCCGACCGGCGCCTCGCTCTCGAGCCGGCGCCCGGTGCTCTCGATCGAGCACCCGGTCCAGATCCACTACGGCGGGCAGCTCCAGTTCGGGCACGACGGCTACCTCTACATCTCGACCGGCGACGCCGACGCGCTCGCCGATTCGCCCGAGAACGCCCAGTCGCTCGAGTCCCCGCACGGAAAGGTCCTGCGGATCGACCCGCGGGCGTCCGCGACCGCCTCCTACTCGATCCCGCCCGGTAACCCGTTCGCCGGGCCGGACGCCGCGCTCGACGAGATCTGGAGCCTTGGCCTGCGGAGCCCGTGGCGGTTCTCCTTCGACCGGGTCACCGGCGACCTGCTGCTTGCCGACGTCGGCCAGGAGTCGTGGGAGGAGATCGACTTCGCGCCCGCGCCCCGCGCCGGTCGCGGCCTCAACTTCGGCTGGGACTGCCGCGAGGGCCGCCACGACTTCGACGACCTGCAGTCGGCGCCATGCCCGTCGCCGAGCGCGCTCACCGACCCGATCGCCGAGTACGCGAACTCGTTCCAGGAGGGCGCCGCGATCACCGGCGGCTACGTCGTCCGCGACCCGGCGCTCGGCAACCTCTGGGGCCGCTACCTGTACGCCGACCTGCCGACGAGCCGGGTCTGGTCGCTGATTCCGGCCCAGCCCGACGCGCTGCGCGTGCGCCGCGAAGGGTCGCTCGACGTCGATGCGCCGGTCTCGTTCGGCGAGGACTCCTGCGGACGCGTCTACCTGGCTTCGATCGTCGGCCCCGTCTACAGGCTCGAGGGCAAGCCGGCGGGCGCCTGCCCGCCACCGGCGAAGCCGCCGCGCTGCGCCGGCCGGGCGGCGGAGCTGGTCTCGGCGACGCGCCGGTTCGACGGTGGGCGCGGAGCCGACGTCGTCCTCGGCACGCCGGGACGCGACCGCATCCGGGGCGGCGGCGGCGCGGATCGGATCTGCGGCGGCGGAGGGGCCGACCGAATCTCCGGCGGGCCGGGGCGCGATCGCTGCCGCGGGGGCGGCGGGCGCGACCGCGAGCGCGGCTGTGAGAGCCTCAGCCCTCGAGCGCGGTGAGCACGATCCGCTCCTGCTCGAGGCGGTGCGCGGCCGGGTAGCCCTCGCTCGGGCTCGAGCGCTGCGGGCGCCCGACGTAGGTGAACTCGACCCCGTCCGGGAGCAGCTCGGGCAGGCGTCGCGCCATCACACTCCAGGCGCCCATGTTCTTCGGCTCCTCCTGCGCCCAGACGACCTTCTTCAGCTTCGGGTAGGAGTCGATCAGCCGCGCGAGCTCGTTGCGCGCGAACGGGTACAGGAGCTCGACCCGCGCGATCGCGACCGAGCTCGACTGCTCGCGGCGCTCGTGCTGGTCGATGTCGTAGAAGACCTTGCCGCTGCAGAGGACGAGGCGCTCGACCGAGTCGCGGTCCTCGGGCGCGCGCTCGTCGTCGAGCACGAAATGGAACTGGCCCGCGGTCAGCTGCTCGAGCGACGAGGCCGCGGCGCGCAGCCGCAGCAGGCCCTTGGGCGTGAACACGATCAGCGGCCGCGGCTTCGCGATCCGCGCCTGGCGCCGCAGGAGGTGGAAGTACTGAGCCGCGGTGGTCGGGTTCGCGAGCCGGATGTTGCCCTCGGAGCCGAGCTGGATGAAGCGCTCGATCCGGGCGCTCGAGTGCTCGGGGCCGGCGCCCTCGTATCCGTGCGGCAGCAGCAGCGTCAGCCGCGTCGTCTGCCCCCACTTCGACTCGCCGGCGACGATGAAGCTGTCGATGATCACCTGAGCGGAGTTGGCGAAGTCGCCGAACTGCGCCTCCCAGAGCATCAGGCTCTCCGGCGACGCCGCCGAGTAGCCGTACTCGAACCCGAGGCAGGCGGCCTCCGACAGCGGGCTGTTGTGAAGCTCGAACGGCGCCAGCGCCCCGCTCAGGTTCTGGATCGGCACGTAGCGCAGGCCGGTCTTCTCGTCGTGCAGGGCGAGGTGGCGGTGCGAGAAGGTCCCGCGCTCGGTGTCCTGGCCGGTGAGCCGGATGTGGGTTCCCTCGGTGAGCAGCGAGGCGAACGCGAGGCTCTCGGCGTGGCCGAACTCGATCTCGCCCTGGTCGAGCTTCTCGGTCCGCGAGAGCAGCGGCTTGCGCAGCTTGCGGTGGATGGTGAAGCTGTCGGGCACCCGCAGCAGCTCCTCGTTGAGCGAGCGCAGGCGCTTCTCGGAGACGGCGGTCTCGACCTCGGGGCTCTTCGTCCGGTCGAGCTCCCCGGTCCCGATCGCGGTCGAGCTCGGGTCCTCGTAATCGCCCGCCTCCATCTTCCCGCGCAGCTCCTTGAGCATGCGCTGGAGCTCGGCGAGATGCTGCTTGCCGCCGGCCTCGTACTCGTCGCCGTCGACGACGCCCTCCTCGACCAGCCTGCGCGCGTAGAGCTCCGAGACCGAGGGGTGCTCCTTGATCTGCAGCGCCATCTTCGGCTGCGTGTAGGCCGGCTCGTCGGTCTCGTTGTGGCCGTAGCGGCGGTAGCCGATCAGGTCGATGACGACGTCGCGGCCCCACTGCTCGCGGTAGGCCATCGCGAGCCGGACGGCGGCGATGCAGGCCTCGACGTCGTCGGCGTTGACGTGGATGATCGGGCAGTTGAAGCCCTTCGCCATGTCGCCCGCATAGGGGGTCGAGCGACCCTCGGCGGGGTCGGTGGTGAAGCCGACCTGGTTGTCGGTGATCAGGTGCACGGTGCCGCCGGTCGAGTAGCCGCTCAGCGACTGCAGGTTGAGGGTCTCGGCGACGACGCCCTGCCCCGGGAAGGCCGCGTCGCCGTGCAGCAGCAGCGGCACCGCGACGTGCGGGTTGTGCTTCAGCTTCGGACCCGAGTGCTCGGTCTGCGCCGCGCGAGCGCCGCCGGTGACGACCGGGTCGACGAACTCGAGGTGGCTCGGGTTCGGGTACATCCGGATCTTGATCTCCTCCGAGTCACGGGTCGTGAACAGCCCCTCGGCGCCGTGGTGGTACTTGACGTCGCCGGTGCCCGAGTGCGGCAGCGCGGCGATCGCCTTCACCCGGTCGAGCGCCTTCGCGCCCTCGAACTCGGCCAGGATCGACTCGACCGAGCGCCCGAGGTTGTGGGCGAGGACGCTGAGCCGACCGCGATGCGCCATCCCGATCACGACCTCCTCGGCGCCGTTCTGACGGGCGAGGGTGGCGATCTCGTCGATCATCGGCACGGTGACGTCGAGGCCCTCGATCGAGAACATCTTCTGGCCCAGGTAGGCCTTCTGCAGGAAGCGCTCGAACTGGAACACCTCGGTCAGGCGCGAGAGCAGGGCGCGCTTCTCGTCCTTCGACAGCGGCGTGCGGTGCCAGCCGGTCTCGATCATCTCCCGCAGCCACATCCGCTGCTGGTGGGAGGAGAGGTGCTCGATCTGGTAGGCGATCGTGCTGCAGTAGGACTGGCGCATCCGCGGCAGCGCGTCGAGCAGGGTCTCGCCCTCGACTCCGATCCGCAGGATCGAGGCCGGGATCCGCGACATCAGCTCCGGGGTCAGGTTCAGGTTCTCGGGCTCGAGCGCGGGGTCGCCCTTGGGCGGGCCGCCGAGCGGGTTCACGTTCGCGGCGAGGTGGCCGTGGGTCCGGTAGGCCTTGAGCAGCGAGGTCGCGGCCTGCACCGCCTGCAGCAGCTCGCGGTCGGGCTCGACCCCGGTGACCGTGGTCGCGGGGACCGCCGCCGTGCCGCTGGCGAGCGGCGGCGCCGACGCCGAGGCGGGATGCGCGTTCGTGACCACGTTGGCCGGGACCCGCAGCGCCTCGGCGACCTGCTCGTAGAACGAGTCCTCACCCTGGAGCAGCTGGTCGATCCGGCGCAGGAACGAGCCCGACTCGGCGCCCTGGATGATCCGGTGGTCGTAGGTCGAGGTCGTCGTCATCACCTTCGAGACCCCGAGCGCCCGGACCTTGTCGGCCGGCGCGTGGGCCCACTCGACCGGGTAGGCGAGCGAGCCGCAGGCGACGATCGTGCCCTGGCCGCTGAGCAGCCGCGGCACCGAGGCGACGGTGCCGAGGCCGCCCGGGTTGGTGAGCGTGATCGTGGTGCCCTGGAAGTCGTCGGCGGTGAGCTTGTTCTCGCGCGTCTTCGTGATCAGCTCCTCATAGGAGGAGTGGAAGCGGGCGAAGTCGAGCGTCTCGGCCGCCTTCACGCAGGGGACCATCAGGCTCCGCGAGCCGTCCTTGCGCTCGACGTCGACGGCGATCCCGAGGTTGACGTGCTCGGCCTCGACCACGAACGGCTTGCCGTCGCGCTCCGAGTAGCTGCGGCCCATCACCGGCCACTCGCGCGCGGCCTCGACGATCGCCCAGGCGATCAGATGCGTGAACGAGACCTTCATCCCGCGCTCCTTGAGCGCCTCGTTGATCGCCTTGCGCTTCGCGTCGAGCGTGTCGACCGCGAGGGTGCGGAACGAGGTCGCGGTCGGCACCGAGAGGCTCTCGTTCATCGCCGAGGCGAGCATCCCCGCGGGGCCCCGCAACGGCTTGCCGGTCGGGGCGGCCTCGGTGGCAGCGGCTGCGGCGCCGTTCCCGGCCGCCGCGAGCACGTCCTCCTTGGTCACCTTGCCGCCCGGGCCGGAGCCGTCGATCGCGCCGATGTCGATTCCCTTCGCCGCCGCGACCCGGCGCGCCACCGGCGACGCGCGCCCGTTGCCGGCGTCGGCCACCGGCTCGGCGCCTCGCGTTTCGGCCCCGTCCGTCGCCGTGGTCTGCGGTCTGCGGTCCGCGGTCTCGCCTGCTGCCATCTCCACCAGCGCCTGCCCGACCTGCACCGTGTCGTCGGCGGCGACCAGGACCTTCGTGATCGTTCCCGCCGCCGGGGCCGGGACCTCGGCGTCGACCTTGTCGGTCGAGACCTCGACCACGGTGTCGCCCTCGGCGACGGTGTCGCCCTCGCTCACGTGCAGCTCGAGCACGGTCCCCTCGGTCACCGACTCGCCCATCTCCGGCATCGAAACGACGACGGCTTCGCCGGGCTGCGCGGTCTGCTCCTCGGCGCTCGTCGCTCCCTCGGCTGACCCGGCCGCCCCCGGACGAATCCCGGCTTCGCCGGGATCATCGGTCGCTGGCGCTCCCTGGGAGGAGGCGGGCGGAACGTTCGTATTCAGTTGGCCCGGTTGCGATGAAGTCGAGGCGACGTCCTCGTCGCCGAGGTCCTCGTCGCCCTCGCCGCCGCCCATGACCAGGCCGTCGGTGTCGCTGAGCGGGGAGGGGTCGGCGTCGCCGGCGCCGTCGGCGGCCGAGTCGTCGCCGCCCGCGGCGGCGCCGTTGGTGTCGATCTGCGCCAGCACCTGACCGACCTCGACCGTGTCGTCGGGCTGGGCGAGGATCTTCGCGATCACGCCCGCCGCCGGGGCCGGGACCTCGGCGTCGACCTTGTCGGTCGAGACCTCGACCACCGTGTCGCCCTCGGCGACCGAGTCGCCCTCGCCGACGTGCCACTCGAGCACCGTTCCCTCGGTCACCGACTCGCCCATCTGCGGCATCTGGACTTCGATCAGGGCCGTCTCCGCCATTGCTTTGAGTCTATGACCTCGACCCTCGAGGGTGTCGGGGTTTGCCGCTTGCGAACGGGATCTTCCGCAGGTTGTCGACGATCGCGGTCAGGATGCCCCCACCCGGTAGCGATCGAGCGCCTCCTCGCGGGCGCGCCTGTGGTCGACGATCGGCTCCGGATAGTCCTCGCCGATCACGCAGCCGCACTCGCGCTGGACCGCCTCCGGCATCGTCCAGGGCTCGCGCATGTAGCGGTCGGGAACCCGCTCGAGCTCGGGCAGGTAGCGGCGCACGTAGTGGTTGTCGGGGTCGAAGCGCTCCTGGTGGCGGGCCGGGTTGTAGATCCGCCTGAACGCCGGCTGCGGGTCGGTGCCGACCGAGGCGATCCACTGCCAGTTGCCGTTGTTGTTCGCCTCGTCGCCGTCGATCAGCAGGCGCATGAACCAGCGCTCGCCCCAGCGCCAGTCGATCCCCAGGTCCTTGGTCAAGAACGAGCCGACGACCAGCCGGGCGCGGTTGTGCATCCAGCCCTCGCGTCGGAGCTGGCGCATCCCGGCGTCGACGAGCGGGTAGCCGGTGCGGCCCTGCTTCCACGCCTCGAACGGCCGCTCGGCGTAGCTCCAGCGGATCTTCCCGCGGTAGCGGTCCTGGAACTCCGAGCGCGCGTTGCGCGGGAAGTGGACGAGCACGTGGTGGTAGAAGTCGCGCCAACAGAGCTGGCGGCGAAACGCGTCCGGGCCCTCGCCGCTCGGCAGCTGCTCCTCGATCTGGCGTGCCCCGAGGCAGCCGAAGTGCAGGTAGGGCGACAGGCGCGAGGTCCGGTCGCGGCCGAGCGCGTCGTGGTTGTCGGTGTACTCGTGCACCCGGCGGTCGAGGAAGCGCTCGAGCGCTCGCCGCGCCTCGCGCTCGCCGCCGCGAGCAGGGTCGCTGACCTCCTGGGAGAGCCCGAGCGAGGCGAGCGCGGGGATGCGGCCCCGGCGCAGCTTCGCCGGCAGCGGGGGGAGCTCGCGCGGCGCCTCGAGCACCGGTCGCCGCGCGGTCTCGAGCCAGGTCCGGTGAAAGGGGCTGAACACCGTGTACGGGCGGCCGGCCTTGGTCTCGATCGCCGCGACGTCGACCGCGTTCACGCCCTGGTGGAGGTGTCGCTCGACGCCCGCCTCCACCATCGCCGCCCGGACGCGGTCGCCGCGGCGGCGTGCGAAGGGGCTCACATCGCGGCTCGCGTGGATCGCCGTGGCGCCGACCTCGCGGGCGAGGGTGCCGAGCTCGCGCTCCGGCGGCCCGTGGCGGATCACCAGCCCCGAGCCGCGGTCGCGCAGCTCGCGGTCGAGGTCGGCCAGGCACTCGAGCAGGAACTGCGTCCGCGGGCCGGAGGCGTGGCGACCGTGGAGCAGCGCGTCGTCGAGGCAGAAGACGCAGACCACCCGCTCGTGCAGCTCGAGCGCCGCCCGCAGCGCCGGGTGGTCGCGGACCCGGAGATCGCGACGAAACCAGACGATGCCGGAGGTCCCGCCTGCGGCCATGGCCGGAACCTACCCGGCCGCAGGCGACTTGATCGCCCGGGCGCGGGCGACCTGGGACTGCCAGTAGACGATCAGCGGCGGCCCGGCGAGCTCGATCGCCATCAGGGCGACGAACAGCCCGTGGGGACGGCCGACCGCGATCCAGGCGATCGCCCTGCCGAGACCGCCGACGAACATCGCCAGCGCCAGGCCGCGGACCGCCGCGGTCGCCGTCGCGACGCGCGGGGCCGTCAGCAGCGCGACCACCCCGTAGGCGACCCAGAAAGCGGCGAAGTAACGCAGCTCGCTCTCGGCCGACGGGTCGGCGTCGACCTCCCCCGGCATCCCGGCGGCGCCGGTGAGGATCGCGAACAGGCCGGTGAGGACCGCCACCAGCCCGACGACCCGCAGCAGGCCCCGGAGCAGGCGCTCGCTGCGCCCGTCCGCCGCCGCGCTCACGCCGGGTGAAGGCGCGCGACCACGACGACGTCGTTGGCCGGCGCGGCGCCCGCGTCGCGGTCGAGGAAGTCGAGCGCCGGTGCCCGGTGGTCGCAGTAGCCGCAGCTCAGCTCGGTCCGCGGGTGGACGCGCGGCGCCGGCAGCAGCGGCAGCGCGCATGCCGGGCAGGCGAGCGCCCCGCGGGCGAGCACCTGGCGCCCGTCGCGGACCAGGCGCGGGTCCTCGCCGACCGCGGAGCCGCCGGTGCGCCCGAGCTTGACGTCGGGCTCGCCGCGGTCGCCGTGGTCGGGAGCGAGCTCGAATCCCATCCCCCAGATAGTAGGGTCACGGGCGAGGCAGCCACCGCGATTGGAGGAGTCAGAGTGAGCTACTTCGTCACCGGCGCAACCGGCTTCATCGGTCGCAACCTGGTCGAGCAGCTGCTCGAGCGCGAGGGGACGATCTACGTCCTCGTCCGCGAGGGCTCGAAGGGGCGGCTCGAGGAGCTGCAGAACCGCTGGGGAGCCGACCCGGAGCGCGTGGTCGGGATCGTCGGCGACCTCTCCGAGCCCGGGCTCGGGATCTCCGCCGCCGACGTCGCGCGGCTCAAGGGCGAGATCGAGCACCTGTTCCACCTCGCCGCGATCTACGACATGACCGCCGACGCCGAGTCGCAGCGTGTCGCCAACGTCGAGGGCACCCGCCACATGGTCGAGTTCGCGCACGCGATCGACGCCGGGCACGTGCACATGGTGAGCTCGATCGCCGCCGCCGGCCTCTACCGGGGCACCTGGCGCGAGGACATGTTCGAGGAGGCCCAGGAGCTCGACACGCATCCTTACTTCCGCACCAAGCACGAGTCCGAGCGCGTCGTCCGCGAGGAGTGCGAGCGCCCCTGGCGCGTCTACCGGCCGGGGATCGTCGTCGGTCACTCGGAGACCGGCGAGATGGACAAGGTCGACGGGCCCTACTACTTCTTCAAGCTGATCCGGCGGATCCGCAGCACGGTGCCCCAGTGGATGCCGATGCCGAGCATCGAGGGCCGCGAGATCAACATCGTCCCGGTCGACTTCGTCGTCCGCGCGATGGACCACATCGCGCACACCGAGGGCCTCGACGGGCGCACCTTCAGCCTCACCGATCCGAACCCGCTCACGGCCGGCAGGGTGATCGACGTCTTCGCTCGCGCCGCGCACGCGCCCGAGTCGTCGGTCAGGGTGCCCGCCGCGGCGACGGAGACGGTGCAGCCGCTGCTCGCGATCGCCGTCTCGAAAACGCCGTTCGCGGACGCGGCGCTGAACACCGTCCTCGCCGACTTCGGGATCCCGCGGTCGGTGCTGATCTACGTCAACTACCCGACCCGCTTCGACTCGCGCCAGACCCAGGCGGCGCTCGCCGGGACCGATATCGCGGTGCCGCCGCTCGAGGCATACGCGGGCAAGCTCTGGGACTACTGGGAGCGCCACCTCGACCCGGACCTGTTTCGCGACCAGACCCTGATGGGCGCCGCCCGCGGGCGGATGGGGCTGATCGGCGGCGCGGCGAAGGTGCTCGAGCAGCAGATCCCCGACGAGCTGATGCGACTCGGGCGCCGCCTGCAGGGCAACGTCTCGCTCGAGGGCGCGGTTCGCGGCCGGGTGGTGATGGTCACCGGGGCGTCCTCGGGAATCGGCAAGTCCGCGGCGCTGAAGATCGCCGACGCCGGCGGCACCGTACTGCTGGTCGCGCGCACGCCGGAGAAGCTCGAGGCGACCAGGGAGCAGATCGAGGCCGGGGGCGGGGTCGCCCACGTGCACCGCTGCGACCTCTCCGACGTCGAGGACATCGACCGGATGGCCGAGGAGGCGCTCGCCGAGCACGGTCACGTCGACGTCCTCGTCAACAACGCCGGGCGCTCGATCCGGCGCTCGATCGCGCTCTCCTATGACCGTCCGCACGACTTCGAGCGCACGATCCAGCTCAACTACCTCGGGTCGGTGCGGCTGATCCTGAAGCTGCTGCCGGTGATGCGGCGGCGCAAGTCGGGCCAGATCATCAACGTGAGCTCGATCGGCGTGCAGACGAACACGCCGCGGTTCTCGGCCTACGTCGCCTCGAAGTCGGCGCTGGACGCGTTCTCGCGCTCGATCGCCTCCGAGATCATCGACGACAACGTCCACATCACCACGATCCACATGCCGCTCGTGCGCACGCCGATGATCGCGCCGACGAAGATGTACGACCGCTTCCCGACGATCACGCCGGAGGAGGCGGCGGACATGATCTGCGAGGCGATCATCCACAAGCCGAAGCGGATCGCGACCCCGCTCGGGACCCTGGGCCAGCTCCTCTACGCGATCAACCCGAAGTCGATCGACTACATCCTCAACAGCGCCTACCACCTGTTCCCGGACTCGAGCGCGGCGAAGGGGGAGAAGAAGTCGGCGCCCGCCGACGGCGCCGGGCCCGCGGTCGCCGAGGGCGAGGCCTCGAACCAGCAGGTCCTGTTCGCGAACCTGATGCGCGGCGTCCATTGGTAGCGAGCCGCTGAGCGCCGGTGCGCGCGCGCAAGCACTGGGGCTGGGGATACGCCGATCAGCAGCCCTCGATCGCCGACCTGCGCGCGTCGGCGGGCGAGGTCCGCGCTCGGCTCGGCTTCGGCGGTGAGGCCGAGGCGCCGGTCGAGCTCGAGGCGATCGAGCTGCCGGCGGCGCGGATCTCCGCCCCGGCCGCGCTCGCGGCGATCGTCACCGACGACCACCGCGAGCGCGTGGTCCACGCGCTCGGCAAGGCGTACCGCGACGTCGTCCGCGGATTTCGGGGCCAGGTCGAGCATCCGCCCGACCTCGTCGCCCGGCCACGCGACGAGGCGGAGGTCGAGGCGGTGCTCGGCTGGTGCGCCGATGCCGGTGCGGCGGCGATCCCATACGGCGGCGGGACCAGCGTCTGCGGCGGGATCGAGCCCCGGATCGGCGACCGTTACGCGGCCGCGGTCAGCGTCGACCTCTCCGCGCTCGACCGGGTGCTCGACGTCGACCCGGTCTCGCGTGCCGCGCGGATCCAGGCCGGGGTGCTCGGGCCGGCGCTCAACGATCAGCTCGCCGAGCACGACCTCACCCTGCGCCACTTCCCGCAGTCGTTCGAGTACTCGACCCTCGGCGGCTGGATCGCGACCCGGGCCGGCGGCCACTTCGCCACCGTCTGGACCCACATCGACGACCTGGTCGAGTCGGTGCGGGCGATCACTCCGGCGGGCGCCTGGGAGAGCCGGCGGTTGCCCGGGTCCGGCGCCGGGCCGAGCCCCGACCGGATGCTGATCGGCTCCGAGGGGATCCTCGGCGTGATCACAGAGGCCTGGGTGCGAGTGCACGGCCGGCCCGCTCACAAGCGCTCGGCCGGGGTCGCGTTCGAGAGCTTCGCCGCCGGCGCCGAGGCGGTGCGGGCGCTGGCCCAGTCCGGGCTCAACCCGGCCAACTGCAGGCTGCTCGACGAGGCCGAGGCGGAGCTCACGCACGCATCCGACGACGGGCGCGCGACCCTGGTGCTCGGGTTCGAGTCCGGCTCGCTTCCGGTCGACGCGCAGATGGATCAGGCGCTGGAGCTGGTTCGCGACCATGGTGGCGAGGCCGTGCGCGAGCAGGGAGCGGGGAGCGGGGAGGGCTCGGATGCGGTCGGTGCCTGGCGGCACGCGTTCCTCGCCGCGCCGTATCTGCGCGACACGCTGGTTGCGTGCGGGGTGCTGAGCGAGACCTTCGAGACCTCGATCACCTGGGACCGGTTCGAGGAGTTCCACGCGACCGTGATCGGGGCCGCGCGGCGCGCGGCGGCCGAGGCATCCGCAGCGCCGGCCGAGGGCGACGGGGCGCCGAAGGTGCTCTGCCGGTTCAGCCACGTCTATCCCGACGGCCCCGCCCCCTACTTCACGATCCTCGCCCCGGCCCGGCGCGGCGACGAGGTCGCGCAGTGGGACGAGGTCAAGCTCGCCGTCTCCGAGGCGCTGATCGGCGCCGGGGGCACGATCACCCACCATCACGCGGTCGGCCGCGACCACCGCCCCTGGTACGACCGCCAGCGGCCGGAGGCGTTCGCCGCCGCGCTGCGGGCCGCGAAGCGCGAGCTCGACCCCGCCGCGATCCTGAACCCGGGCGTGCTCATCGATCCGGCCGCGCCGAACGTCCCCTAACCTCTCCGCGCCAATGCCGCTGCTCGTAGCCCTGCGCCCGCAGGAGTGGATCAAGAACCTGCTCGTGTTCGCCGGGGTGCTGTTCTCGGGGCGCTTCGACGAGGCCGGGGCACTCGGTGACGCGACCCTGACCTTCGTCGCCTTCTGCGCGATCTCGAGCGCCGGCTACCTGGTCAACGACCTGCGCGACCGCGAGCACGATCGCAGTCACCCGGAGAAGCGCAACCGCCCGATTGCCAGCGGTGCCGTCGCCCCCGGGGCGGCGGCGGCCGTCGCGCTCGTGCTCGCGGCGGTCGCGCTCGGACTCGGCTTCGCCACCGGCAACACCGAGGTCGCCGGGATCGTCGCGCTCTATGGCGTGATCACGACCGCGTACTCGTTGGTGCTCAAGCGCGTCGTGATCATCGACGTGATGACGATCGGGTCGCTGTTCATCCTCCGGGTCGTCGCCGGCGCCGTCGCCGTCGGCGCCCAGGCGTCGGAGTTCCTGCTCGTCTGCACCGGCTTCCTCGCCCTCTTCCTCGGCTTCACCAAGCGCCGCCAAGAGGCGGCCCTGGAGCTCGGAACGTCAGGTGTTTCCAGGCCGGTGCTCGAGCATTACTCGATCCCGTTCCTCGATCAGATGGTGGCGATGGTGACCGCTTCGGCGATCATCAGCTACGTCATCTACGCGGTCAACTCGCCGCTCGTCGGGTCGAAGATGCTGGCGACGGCGCCCTCGGTCCTCTACGGCATCTTCCGCTACCTCTACCTGATCTACGACCGTCGCGACACGCGCTCGACCGCCGCGATCCTGGCCGAGGACCCGGGGATGATCTTCGCCGGGTTGAGCTGGCTCGCCGCCGCCTTCCTCGCCCTCTACGTCTTCGACTAGAGGCTCTGGGGGCTCCCGGCGCGTAGTAGGGTGCGCTGCCCGTGGACCTGACCCTGACCCCCGAAGAGCAGGCCTTCCGCGACGAGTTCCGCGACTGGCTCGAGCGAAACCATCCCGGCCCGTCGCCGCAGGGCGGCGATCAGGTTCAGTACGAGTTCGAGCGCGAGTGGCAGCGGCGGCTGCACGAGGGGGGCTGGGCCGGCGTCTCGTGGCCGAAGGAGTACGGCGGCAGGGGCGCGACCCTGATCGAGCAGTCGATCTTCGGCGAGGAGTTGGCGCGCCAGAAGGCCCCGCGCCCCGCGAACGTCCTCGGCCTCGTGATGGGCGGCCCGGTGGTGATCGCCCACGGGACCGAGGAGCAGAAGGAGCGCTTCCTCGAGCCGATCCTCTCCGCCGAGGAGATCTGGTGCCAGGGCTTCTCCGAGCCAGAGTCCGGCTCCGACCTCGCCTCGCTGAAGACGAAGGCGGTGAAGGACGACGGCGGCTGGCGGGTCACCGGCCAGAAGGTGTGGACCACCTTCGCCCATGAGGCGAAGTGGTGCATGCTCGTCGCCCGCACCGATGCGAATGTCGCGAAGCACAAGGGGCTCACCTACTTCCTCATGGACATGGAGCAGGGCGAGGTCGAGGTTCGCCCGCTGCGCCAGATCACCGGTGAGGCCGAGTTCAACGAGCTCTTCCTCGAGGGCGCCTACGTCCCCGACGAGAACGTCGTCGGCGGGGTCGGCAACGGCTGGATGGTCGCGATCACAACGCTGATGAACGAGCGCGCCGGGCTCGGCGCCTCGGCCGCGTTCGGGCTCGCGCACGCGCTCGACGAGCTGGTCGAGCTCGCCCGCGAGCGCGGGCTCGCCGACGACCCAATCGTCCGCGACAAGGTCGCGCGGCTGAAGATCGGGATCGAGGGGTTGCGGCTCGGGGCGCTGCGGGCGTTGACCTCGACGATGAAGGTCGGGACGCCGGGCCCCGAGGGCTCGATCGCGAAGCTGCAGTGGTCGTCGACGAACCAGGCGCTGACCGAGCTCGCGCTCGAGGTCGGCGGGCTCGAGTCGCTGAGCCGCTCGGACCTGTGGGCCTATCGGTTCCTGCGCTCGCGCGCGAACTCGATCGAGGGCGGCACCTCGGACGTGCTCAAGAACATCGTTGCCGAGCGCGTGCTCGGCCTGCCGAAGCTGCGCTAGGAGCACCGGTGGAGTTCGACTTCTCAGACGAGCAGCGCGAGATCAAGTCGACCGCGCGCGATTTCCTCGCCAGCCGCTTCAAGCCCGAGAAGGTGCGCGAGCTCGCCGAGTCCGGGGAGCCCTACGACGACGCTCTCTGGCAGCAGATCTGCGAGCTCGGCTGGCCCGGGATCGCCGTCGCCGAGGAGTACGGAGGGCTCGGGCTAGGGACGGTCGAGCTCGTGATCCTGCAGGAGGAGCTCGGCTACGCCTGCGCACCGACGCCGACGATCGCGAACGCCTACGCCGGGGTGATCATCGAGGCCGCCGGCTCGGACTCACAGCGGCAGCGCTGGCTGCCCGGGATCGCTTCGGGCGAGGCCCGCGGTGCGGCGGAGCTGACCTGCGATCCCGAGCCCGTGGTCGGCGCCGCCGGCGGTGCCGCGGTGCTGGTGCTCGCCGACGACGACGGCACCCGGGCGCGGATCGTCGAGCCCGCGGACGCGACCCTGGAGCGACTCGAGCTGATCGACACCACCCGCGCCTACTATCGGGTCCGCGCCGAGGGCGGCGATCCGCTCCCGGGCGCGATCGAGGCGGCCGCGGACAGGGGCACGGTCGCGCTCGCCGCCGAGCTCGTCGGGGTCGCCCAGCGGGCGCTCGACATCGGGGTCGAATACGCCAAGGAGCGCGAGCAGTTCGGGCGCCCGATCGGCGCCTACCAGGCGGTCTCGCACCGGCTCGCCGAGATGCTCTGGGACGTCGAGGAGGCGCGCTCGCTGACCTACTACGCGGCCTGGGTCGCCGACGCCGAGCCCGAGGAGCTGGCACTCGCCGCGTCGATGGCGAAGGCGCGCGCCTCCGACGCCGCGACCAAGGCCACCCACGAGGCGATCCAGACCCTGGGCGGGATCGGCTTCACCTGGGAGCACGACATCCACTTCCTGCTCAAGCGCGCCCGTGTCTCCGCCCAGCTGATGGGGACCGCGCGAGAGCATCGCGCCCGTGTCGCCGCGCTCGCCGGGCTCGGAGAGCTGAGCCCGGCTGCGGTCTGAGCCGCGGTGCGGCTCGCGCACGAGATCGCCGGCGACGGTCCGCCGGTGGTGCTGATCCACGAGGGGATTTGCGACCGGCGGATGTGGGAGCCGCAGTGGGAGACGTTCCCGCCCGCGCACCGCACCCTGCGCCTCGACCTGCGCGGCTTCGGCGAGAGCCCGATCCCGCCGGAGCCGTTCTCGCACGCCGCCGACGTCGCCGAGCTCGTCGAGAGCCTCGGCGTCGGGCCGGCGGCGGTGGTCGGGGTCTCGTTCGGGGGGCTGGTGGCGCTCGACCTGACACTGGCGCGGCCGGAGCTCGTCTCCTCGCTCGTGCTCGTCGCCTCGGCGCTCAACGACCACGAGTTCTCAGCCGAGATGCAGAGCTTCGACCGGGCCGAGCACGAGGCGCTCGAGCGGGGCGACCTCGACGCCGCGGTCGAGCTCAACCTGCGGATGTGGGTCGACGGGCCGCATCGCGATCCCGGCGAGGTCGACCCCGAGCTGCGCCGGAGGGTCGGCGAGATGCAGCGGCGCGCGTTCGAGCTCCAGCTCGAGGCCTCCGAAACGGCCCGCGACGAACTGCTCAGCCCCGACCTCGGCCGCCGCCTGGGCGAGATCGCGGTCCCGGCCCTGGTCCTCGTCGGCGAGCTCGACTGCGCCGACATGCACGCGATCGCGAGCCGGCTCGAGGCCGAGATCCCCGGCGCCCGCGGGGCGCGGATCGCGGCCACGGCCCACGTGCCGAGCATCGAGCGCCCGCGCGAGTTCGACCGGCTCCTGCTGGACTTCCTCGCCGCCTGACTCGCCGAACGTCCCGCACTGCCTGCCAGAGAGGGTAACGCGGGACGTTCGGCGGCTTGGGGAGCCTCAGTCGCGCGGCTTGGCCTCGGCGAAGCGCTCGAGCCCGTCGTCGGGGATCGGCTCCCAGGGCGCGGCGTAGGCGACGAAGGCGCGCCAGCTCGGGCGCACGCCCGGGTCGCCGTCGAACGCCGACATCCGCACGCTCATCTGCGTCGGGTCGTCGGGATCGCGGCTGAACAGGTGCGACCCGCACTCGCCGCAGAAGCACTTCTCGAACCCGCCAGAGGGATGGCGCCACGCCCGCAGCCGCTCCTCGCCACGGAGGAGCTCGAACGTGCGACCGTCGATCCGAGCCTGCGCGCTGGACGCCGAGCCGGTCCGCTTCTGGCAGCGGGTGCAGTGGCAGTAGCCGGCGGCCGGCGCAGGCTCGGTGAGCTCGAAGCGGACCGCGCCGCAGAGGCATCCCCCGGACGTCGAGCGCTCGCCCATGGCGGCGAAGTTTGGCAGCCGAGTGGATCGGGGTACGGCCCAGGCGAGTTGGCCGAACAACCGCCGAGCGCGCCTGAACCGACGCCGCCCGCTGCAACCGCGACCCCGGCGCCCGCCGGGGACGGGAGCGGAGCGCTGGTCGTGCTCGACCAGGTCCGCAAGAGCTTCGGCGACAACCTGGTCATCGACGACGTCGACCTCGAGATCGAGCGCGGCAGCGCCGTGGTCGTCGCCGGACCCTCCGGCTCGGGGAAGTCGACGATGCTGCGCTGCATCAACGGCCTCGAGCCGATCGACTCGGGGGCGATCAGCTTCGACGGCGCCCCGGTGCGCACCGGCGGGCGCGAGATCTACGCGATCCGGGCCGAGATCGGGATGGTGTTCCAGCAGTTCAACCTGTTCCCGCACATGAACGTGGTCCAGAACATCACCCTCGGGCCACTCGAGGTCGCGGGGATCGGCCGCGGCGAGGGCCGCGAGCGCGCGCTGCGGCTGCTCGAGCGGGTTGGGATCCCCGACAAGGCGGACGCCTATCCCGCCGACCTCTCCGGCGGCCAGCAGCAACGGGTCGCGATCGCCCGGGCGCTGGCGGTCGAGCCGAAGCTGATGCTCTTCGACGAGCCGACCTCGGCACTCGACCCGGAGATGATCCGCGAGGTCCTCGACGTGATGCGCGACCTTGCGCACGAAGGGATGACGATGATCGTCGTCACCCACGAGATGGGCTTCGCGCGCGAGGTCTGCGACCGGATCGTGTTCATCGACGAGGGCCGGATCGTCGAGCAGGGAACGCCGGACGAGTTCTTCAACCACACCCGCAGCGAGCGAGCAAAGGAGTTCGTCGACAAGATCATTCATCACTGAGGGGGCCCGGATCCACGGAATCAGAGTGGGGGAGGAACGAGGAGAGGACATGCAGAGGACGCGCTGGCGGTTGATCGCGATCGCGATGCTCGTGCTCGTCTCCGCCGTCCTCGTCGCCTGTGGCGACGACGACGACGAGGAGTCGAGCTCGGAGCCCGCGGCCGAGGTCGAGCAGTTTCCCGCCGACACGACGATGGGCAAGCTCCAGGAGGCGGGCGAGATCACGATCGGGGTGAAGTACGACGTGCCGCCGTTCGGGCTCAACAATCCCGACACGGGTGAGGTCGAGGGCTTCGACGTCGACCTCGGCAACTACATCGCCGACCGGCTCGGGGTCGAGCCGACCTTCCGCGAGGCGACCTCCGACAACCGGATCCCGCTGCTCGTCGACGGGACGATCGACCTGATCCTCTCGACGATGACGATCACAGAGGAACGAGACCTGGAGATCGACTTCTCGGAGCCGTACTACGTCGCCAACGGCGATGTGCTCGTGCCCGGGGACTCCGACATCCAGTCGCTCGATGACCTGAACGGGAGCACCGTGTGCACGGCGCTCGGCTCCACCTACCAGGACACGATCAAGAAGGAGGCGCCGGACGCGGAGCTGCGGCTGGTCGACCTCTACTCGGAGTGCTTCGACCAGGTCCAGACGGGTCAGGTCGACGCGGTGTCGACCGACAACGTGATCCTGACCGGGATGGTGATCCAGGACGACACGCTCGAGATCCTCGACCTCGACTACACGACCGAGCCCTACGGGGCCGGAATCCCCGATGGCGACGCGGAGTTCAAGCAGTTCGTCGACGACGCGATCGCCGAGTACATCAGCTCGGGCGCCTGGCAGGAGTCCTACGACGAGTGGGTCGGCCAGTACGTGCCCGAGGACCAGCAGCAGGGCCCACCGGACATCACCCTGAACGAGGCGCTGAAGCTGTTCCCGCTCGAGGGCTAGGCGGGACGGCCTGACCGACTCGAGCAGGAGAGGAGTGTGAACGAGCTCTGGGAGGTGCTCACCGAGCACCTCCCGGAGTTCAGCTCGGGCCTCTGGGTCACGGTGCGACTGGTCGCGATCGCGTTCGTGATCGCGATGGTCGTCGGCACCCTCGTCGCCGCCGCCCGGGTGGCGCCCGTGCGCTGGCTCAATCGCCTCGGCGGCGTCTACGTCGAGGTATTTCGGAACGTGCCCCTGCTCGTGCTGCTGATCATCGCCTTCTCGGGGTTCCCGCGCGCGGGGATCGGGATCTCGCAATGGGTGGCCGGGATGGCCTGCCTCGGCCTCTACACCGCGGCCTACATCGCCGAGGCGCTGCGATCGGGCGTGTTCGCGGTCGGTCGCGGGCAGGTCGAGGCGGCGCTCTCGCTCGGCCTCACCTACCAGCGGACGCTGCGGCGGATCGTCCTCCCGCAGGCGTTTCGGACCGTGATCCCGGCGCTCGGCAGCCTCGTGATCGCGATGATCAAGAACTCGGCGATCGTCGGCGGCTCGCTGGTCGCGCTCCCGGACCTGCTCAAGCAGACCCGCGAGGTCCAGTCGGACACCTTCCAGACCGACGAGGTCTACTTCTGGGGCGCGGTCGGCTACCTGCTGCTGACCGTCACCGCGACGCTCGCCTTCCGCTACCTCGAGCGCCGCTACTCGATCCGGCGATGAGGTCGCGGCGATGACCTACCTCTTCGACCCGGCGAACTGGGAATGGCTGTGGAGCGGCAACAACCTGCGCTTCCTGATCGAGGGCTTCCTCGTCAACCTTCAGCTCGCGCTGATCGGGATCGTGTTCTCGCTCATCTTCGGGCTCCTGCTCGCCCTGATGCGGATCTCGAGGACCCCCCTGATCAGCGTCCCGGCGGGGATCTGGGTCGACGTGTGGCGAAACCTGCCGCTGATCCTGATCATCCTCTACCTCGCGCTCGCGGTCCCGACCTCGTGGCGCGAGGCGTACGCCGAGCTGATCCCGGGCTTCTTCCCCGATGCGCTCCAGGACGAGCTCGTGCTCGGGGCCCTGCTCGGGCTCGTGCTCTACAACTCCGCGGTGCTCTGCGAGATCATGCGCTCGGGCATCCTCTCGCTCGACCGTGGACAGCACGAGGCCGCCGCGTCGCTCGGCCTCACCTACACCCAGCAGATGCGTTTCGTGATCCTGCCCCAGGGCCTGCGGCGGATGGTCCCGGCGACCGTTTCGCAGTTGATCACGCTGAACAAGGACACGACCCTGGTCAGCATCATCGCGATCCAGGAGGTGATCGGGCGGGCCGGGAACATCACCAGCTCGTCGGCGTTCTTCGGCGGCGTCCCGGCCCCGGTGCTGCAGGTGTACCTCGTCGTCGGGTTCATGTTCGTAATCGTCAACTTCTCGCTCTCGCGCCTCTCGCGCCGGCTCGAGATCCGCGAGCGCCGCCGAACCGGGACGAAGCTGCGCCGCGTCCGCGGCCTCGAGGACCAGGTCGCCGCCGAGTCCGACGTCGCCGAATCGCGCTAGGGGAGGATCTCGGCGTCGGCGGCGAGCTTGGTCTCGCCCCGGAGCGTGTACTCGATGTCGACTGTCTCGTTCTTGCGGTAGGTGCCGAACAGGCCCAGGTACATCGCCATCCAGCGCCCAGCGGTGACCGTCTCCTTGACGATCGGCCGGGCGAAGACGACCTCGCCGCGGCGGAGCTCGTAGTCGACGCCCTCGGTCTGCGCGACGCCGTTCACGTGACTCTGATCGGCGGCTCGGCGCCGCGCGGCAGGCGGCACCCGGCGTCCGGCGGCGTAGCTGCCCTTCGGGACCTCGGCCTCCTGCGCCTTCATCCGCGCAGCGTACTCAGCGCTCGAGCTCGCGCCGGACCGCGTCGAAACGGCGACTGGCCTCCCCGCGGCTCCAGCGGCCGCGCGCCGCACGCCGCCGCGAACGGCGACGAGCGAGCCGTCGCCCATCACGTCGACGCCCGCCGCCCGGCCGCGGAGCAGGCCGCCGGTCGAGAGCTCGAGCCGCGCCGCGACCCGCTCGCCGGGCTCGAAGTCGCGCAGCATCGCGACCGCCGTCGAGGCGGCCGTGCGGAGCGAACCTCGCCGGCGCGGCGCTCCATCGCCGCGACCGCGTCGCGCAGGTCGTCGAACTGACTCGCGCTCGACCCGCGGGCCGTGGCGGACTGTGAGCTTGTAGGCCAGTCCGTCAGGCGCCGCGGCGCTTGCGCACCGGCCGGCGCAGGGCTTCGTTGGTGATCTTCTCCGGGCCCTCGCGTTCGGTCGATCGGCGACGTAGTCGACGTCGCGCGGGCCGGTGTAGATCTGGCGCGGCCGGGCGATCTTCTGCTCCGAGTCGTCGACCATCTCCAGCCACTGGGCGACCCAGCCCGGAGGTGCGCGGGATCGCGAACATGACCGTGAACATCTCGGTCGGCAGCTCGAGCGCCTCGTAGATCAGGCCGGAGTAGAAGTCGACGTTCGGGTAGAGCTTGCGCTCGGTGAAGAAGTCGTCGTCGAGCGCCTGCTTCTCGAGCTCGGTCGCGATCTCGATCAGCGGGTTGTACTCGGTCGCCTCGAGCACCTCGTCGACGTGCTTCTTGATGATCCGCGCCCGCGGGTCGTAGTTCTTGTAGACGCGGTGGCCGAAGCCCATCAGCTTCTCCTCGCGGTTCTTCACGCCCTCGAGGAAGTCGGGGATGTTCTCGGTCTTCTCGATCCGGCGCAGCATCCGCAGCACCGCCTCGTTGGCGCCGCCGTGCAGCGGCCCGTAGAGCGCCGCGACTCCGGCGGCGACCGCCGAGTAGGGGTCGACCTGCGACGAGCCGACCGCGCGCACCGCGTTCGTGGAGCAGTTCTGCTCGTGGTCGGCGTGGAGGATGAAGAGCACGTCGAGCGCCTTCGCCAGCCGCGGGTCGGGCTCGTACTTGACCTCGGTCTTCTTGAACATCATCGAGAGGAAGTTCTCGGAGTAGGAGAGGTCGTTGTCGGGATAGACGTAGGGGAGGCCCATGTTGTGGCGGTAGGCGAACGCGGCCAGCGTCGGCACCTTGGCGATCAGCCGGATCGCCGCCATGTAGCGCTCCTCCGGGTCGTCGATGTGCTTCGCGTCCGGGTAGAAGGTCGAGAGCGCGCCGACGCCGGCGAGCAGCATGCCCATCGGGTGGGCGTCGTAGCGGAAGCCCTGCAGGAACTGCTTGATGTCCTCGTGGACGAAGGTGTGGTGGGTGATGTCGAAGACCCAGCGCTCGAGCTGCGCCTGGGTCGGCAGCTCGCCGTAGACGAGCAGGAAGGCGACCTCGAGGTAGGTCGACTTCTCGCACAGCTGCTCGATCGGGATCCCGCGGTGCTGGAGGATCGCCCTCGTCGCCGTCGATGTAGGTGATCGCCGAGCGGCAGGAGGCCGTGTTCAGGAACGCCGGGTCGTAGGACATCATCCCGAAGTCGTCCTCGGAGACCTTGATCTGGCGCAGGTCCATCGCCCGGATCGTGCCGTCGGTGATCTCGAGCTCGTAGGTCTCGCCGGTGCGGTTGTCGGTGACCGTGAGCGTCGTCGCCGCTGCTCGGCGGTCGCCACGCCGCCGCCGTCCTCGGAGCTACGGTCTCGTCGCTCAGCCATCGCGCTCTCCTCGGTCGATCTCCTGTTCGGGAATTCTCGCATTGCTAAGGCGCCACGGGCAGCGGGCCGCGGCGCGAATCGGGCTCAGCGGCGGATCGGCGCCTCGTCGAAGTGCGGTCAGGCGCTTGAACTCCGCGAGGCGGTCGGCGATCTCGGCCTCGCGTCAGCGCCGCGACCCGCGCGGTGCCGAAGTCCTCGACGTTGAACGAGGCCATCACCGAGCCGTAGGCCATCGCCCGGCGCAGCGCGCGGTCGTCGTGCTCGCCGCCGACCCGGACCGCGTCGAGGTAGCCGAGGAAGCCGCCGGCGAAGCTGTCGCCGGCGCCGGTCGGGTCGCGCGACGTCCTCGAGCGGCAGGCCGGGGATCGCGAACGAGCCCTCGGCGGTGAACAGCGCCGCGCCGTACTCGCCCCGCTTGGCGACCACCACGCTCGGGCCCGATCGCCATCGCCGTCGCGCGCCGCGCCGACCAGGTTCGGGCTCGCCGGTCAGCATCCGCAGCTCGGCGTCGTTGAGCAGCAGGCAGTCGACCTCGGCGATCGCCGCGAGCAGCGAGTCGCGCGCGGTGTCGATCCACAGGTTCATCGAGTCGAGCGCGGCGAAGCTCGCCGACGGACTGGCGCGCGCACGTCGCGCTGCAGGTCGGGCTGGATGTTGCCGAGGAAGAGCATCTGCGCCTCGCACGAGTCCGGCGAGAGCTTCGGCTCGAAGTCGGCGAACACGTTCAGCTGCGTGTCGTCGGTGTGGGCGACGTTCATGTCGTGGTCGTAGTGGCCGCGCCAGAAGAAGGTCTTGCCGCCGGCGACGTGCTCGATGTCGGCGGTGTCGATGCCGCGCCCGGCGAGCACGCGCGAGCTCGTCGTCGCCGAAGTCGTCGCCGACCGGCCCGACGACCCTGACCTCGGTGAAGAAGCTGGCGGCGAGCGCGAAGTGGACGGCCGAGCCGCCGAGCATGCGCTCGCGCTCCCCGAACGGGGTGCGCACGCTGTCGAACGCGATCGAGCCGACGACGGTCAGGGCCACGGGTGCGGCAGACTAGATGAATGCGAGCGATCCGGATCGAGCGAGTTCGGCGGCCCCGAGGTGATGGAGCTGGTCGAGCTGCCCGACCCCGAGCCCGCCGACGGTGAGGTCGTGGTCGACGTCGCGCGGGCCGGGATCAACTTCGCCGACACGCACGCGACCCGCAACGACTATCTCGCCGAGCAGAGCCTGCCGCTGATCCCGGGCGGCGAGGTCTCGGGCCGCACCGCCGACGGCCGGCGGGTGGCGGCGATCCTCGCCACCGGCGGCTATGCGTCGAAGGTCGCGGTGCCGGAGTCGTGGCTGGTGCCGGTCGCCGACGAGGTCTCCGACGACGTCGGCCGCCGCGCTCCTGCTGCAGGGACTGACCGCGCACGCGCTCGTGCACCGCTGCGCGCGGCTCGAGCCGGGCGAGACCGTCGTCGTGCAGGCCGCCGGTGGCGGCACCGGGACGCTCGCGGTGCAGCTCGCGAAGCGCGCCGGCGGGCGCGTGATCGCGCTCGCATCGACCGCCGAGAAGCGCGAGCTCGCCGCTCGCCTCGGCGCCGACGCGACCGTCGACTCGCGCGCCGAGGACCTCAAGCAGGCGATCCTGGAGGCGAACGACGGCGAGCGGGTCGACGCCGTGCTCGAGATGACCGGCGGCCGACCTTCGAGGCGTGCCTGCGCACGCTGGCCCCGTTCGGGCGCACGTGGTCTTCGGGATCGCCTCCCGCGAGCAGAACGAGGTCGCGACCGGCCATCTGCTGCGCCACTCCCGCGCCGTGATCGGCTTCTGGCTCATGCACCTGATCCCGCGGCGCGACGAGGTCGCGGCGATGATCGGCGACCTGTTCGCCGCCGTCGCCGCGGGCGAGCTCGAGGTCGTCGTCGGCGGCGTCTACCCGCTCTCGGAGGCGCGGCGCGCGCACGAGGACCTCGCCGGGCGCGCCACCCGGGCAAGCTGCTGCTCGACCCGGCCAGATGAGCGCGAGCGCGATGACGAAGTTCAGCGAGCTCGGACTCAACGAGCCGATCCAGCTCGCGCTCGACGAGCTCGGCTACACCGAGCCGACCCCGATCCAGGAGCAGGCGATCCCCGAGCTGCTCGCCGGCCACGACGTGATCGGCCAGGCGCAGACCGGGACCGGCAAGACCGCGGCCTTCGGCCTGCCGCTGCTGCAGTACCTCGACCCGTCGTCGCAGGAGACGCAGGCGATCGTGCTGACGCCGACCCGCGAGCTCTGCATCCAGGTGACCCAGGCGCTGCGCGCCTACGCCGAGCACCTCGACATCGAGGTCGTCGCCGTCTTCGGCGGCGCGCCGATCGCGACCCAGCAGTCGCGGCTGCGCCGCGGCGCCCACGTCGTCGTCGCCACCGTCGGGCGGATGATGGACCTGATCTCGCGCCGCTCGCTGGTCCTCACCTCGGCCCGCTACGTCGTCCTCGACGAGGCCGACGAGATGCTCGACCTCGGCTTCATCGAGGACGTCGAGAAGATCCTGCGGATGTGCCCGTCCGGGCGCCAGACGGCGCTCTTCTCGGCGACGATGCCGGCGCCGATCGCGCGCCTCGCCGAGGCCTACATGTACGAGCCGGTGACGATCAAGGTGACCCCGAAGCAGCTCACCGTCGACGCGATCGAGCAGGCCTACGTCGAGGTCGAGCCGCGCAACAAGACCGAGCGGCTGATCGAGGTGCTGCGCGCCGAGGAGCCCGAGCAGGCGATCATCTTCTGCCGGACGAAGATCGGCGCCGCGCGGCTCGATCGCGAGCTCGCCGACCGCGGCCTGCGGGTCAAGGCACTGCACGGCGACATGAGCCAGGGCCAGCGCGACGGGGTGATGATCCAGTTCAAGGAGCGCGGGATGCCGCTCCTGGTCGCGACCGACGTCGCCGCCCGCGGGCTCGACATCGAGCACGTCACCCACGTGATCAACTACGACCTGCCCAACAACACCGAGATCTACGTGCACCGGATCGGGCGCACCGGGCGCGTCGGGCGCACCGGGCGGGCGATCACCTTCGTCACCCACAAGCAGCGCGACGAGATCCCGCGGATCGAGCGCGAGGCGAAGACCGCGATCGGCGAGTGGGAGCCGCCGGAGGAGCGGATCGAGCACGCGCCGCGCCCGCGCCGGCGCGATCACGGCTCCGAGGCAGCCGCGGCGGCGCGAGCGCGAGCAGGCGCCGCGCCGGCGACGGCAACGTGAAGCTGTTCGTCAACCGCGGCACCCGCAGCGGGATCGACGAGGAGAACCTGCGCTGGGCGCTGACCGAGGGGGCGGTGATCCCCGGCGACGAGATCGGCGTCGATCCGCGTCCTCGAGCGCTTCTCGTTCGTCGAGCTGCCCGACGAGCAGGCGAAGCTGGCGCTCGAGCGCCTCGACGGCACCAAGCTCGAGGGCAAGCAGATCCGGGTCGAGTACGCGAAGGACTGATGTCGCGCGCGGTCCTCGCCGCGGCGACGCTGGCCGCGGGGATCGCGGCGGTGTACCTTGCCGTCGGGCCGCCGAGCCAGGACCTGGCGGCCGCCACCTTCCGCGCCGGGCTGTTCGAGCGCGAGGGCTTCACCGACCTCAACCAGGCCTGGTACTCGGGCCACCAGGTGCTCTCCTACAGCGTCCTCTACCCGCCGCTCGCGGCGCTGCTGGGGGTGCGCGAGGTGGGGGCGCTCGCGGTCGTCGCCGCGGCGGCGCTCTTCGCCGCGCTCGCCAAGCGCCGCTTCGCCGCGGCGGCGACGCTCGGCTCGTTGTGGTTCGCGGCCGGGGTCGCGAGCTGGCTGTTCACCGGCCGGATGCCGTTCCTGCTCGCGGTCCCGTTCGGGATCGGGGCGGTGCTGGCGGCGGACGCGAGGCGACCGTGGCTCGCCGGCACGCTCGCCGCGCTCTGCTCGCTCGCGAGCCCGGTCGCGGGGCTGTTCGCCGGGCTCGCCGGCGCCGCCGGCTGGCTCGCCGGGAGGCGCGAGGAGGGCGCCGCGCTCGCGCTCGGCGCGGTCGTGCCGATCGCCGTCCTCAGCATCGTCTCGCCGGTCGGCGGGGTCGAGCCGTTCGTGTTCTCCGCCTTCGTCGCCGTCCCGCTGATGGCCGCGGTCGCCCTCTGGCTGCTGCCCGCCGAGCAGCGGGCGCTGCGGATCGGGATCGCGCTCTACGCGCTGCTCGCGCTCGCGGTGTTCGTGATCCCGAACCCGCTCGGCGGCAACGTGACCCGGCTTGGGGCGCTGCTCGCCGGGCCGGTGCTGGCGATGGCGCTCTGGCGGCGCGGGGCGCTCGTCGTCGTCGCCGTCTCGCTACCGCTGCTGTACTGGCAGCTGATCGCGCCGGTGCGCGACGTGCGCAAGGCGGCCGGCGACCCGGCGACCGAGCGCGAGTTCTTCACCCCCCTGATCGCCGAGCTCGACCGGCTCGACCCCGAGCGGGTCCAGATTCCGCCGACCGAGAACCGCTGGGAGGCCGCCTACGTCGCGGCCGAGCATCCGATCGCCCGCGGCTGGCTGCGCCAGCTCGAGTCCGACGACTTCGACCTGTTCACCGACGGCAGCCTCGACGCCGGCGCCTACCGGACCTGGCTCGCCGACCACGGGGTCGACTACGTCGCGGTCGCCGACGCCGACCTCGACTACCTCGCCGAGGACGAGGTCGCGTTGATCGACACCGGCCTCGACTACCTGGAGCCGGTTTGGGACGGCGCCGCCTGGCGCCTCTACCGCGTCACCCCGCCGCCGAGCGGTGGATAAGTCTTGCCATACAGGGAAAATCCACCGCTCGGCATCAGGGTGGGAGTCCGGCCCAGGCGCGGAACTCTGTGGCGGTGTTGAGGTGTGGGAACGGCTCGCTGGGGATCTCGACTCCGAGCGGCTCGCACAGCGGCCGCCAGCCGTCTCCCGGGCTCCACTCCACCAGGCGGTCGGACGCGATCGCCTCCCTGACCTCGTCGTTGTGGCGAACATAGGCCTCGCGCGCCGAGCGCTCGTGGCGCCACTCGGCGGTGAAGCGCTCCTCGAGCAGCCGCAACGTGAGCCGCCTCACCGCTCCCAGAGGGTCGTCGTCGCGCGGCGCCCGGTCGAGCGCGGCTCGCACCGTCGCGTCGAAGCTTCGCCACCACGAGTCGACGTCCCGGACCGAGAGCAGGACGAGCGCGTCGGGATAGGCCGCGGCGAGCTCGCGATAGAAGGCGGCACCGGTCCAGTCGACGCTGGCGCCGTAGCCGCCGAGGAGCTGCTCCCAGTCGGGGTCGCCGTCGAGCGCGCGGTTCCAGAGCTCCACGTGCTCGGGCCGGCGGAATAGATCGAGCATGTAGTAGCAGGGAGCACCCAGCAGTCGCTCGAGCGCGAGCTGCACTGAGTACGTGCCCGTCCGCCCGAGACCGGCGCCGACCACCCGCAGCGTCAATCGGCCTCGATCATGAGTCGGTCCGTGAGCTCGAGCTCGAACAGCCGCTCGAGGCTCGCCACGGTCTCGGCGGAGTCGCGGTGCAGGAGCGCGGTGATCCCGACCGCCTCGGCGCCGGCGCAGTTCTCGCGCAGGTCGTCGACGAAGATCGCGTCCGCAGGCTCGACCCCGAGCCGCTCGCAGGCGAGCCGGTAGATCTCGGGCTGCGGCTTGTGCAGACCGACCTCGCCCGAGAGCACGATCGCGTCGAAGAGGTCGACCGGGGCGCGGTCGTAGATCCCGAGTCCCCACGAGTTCGAGATCAGGCCGATGGGGACCCCCGCCCGTCGCAGCTCGCGAACCGCGCCGATCATCGCTTCGTCCGGGCGCAGCCCGGCGAACAGGCGCTCGATCAGGCCCTCGTGATCGCTCGTCCCGAGCAGCGCGCCGAAGCCGCGCTCGAACTCGCGCTCGTCGATCGTGCCGGTCTCGAGCCCGCGCAGCAGCGTCAGCGCCTCGGCGTCGCCGCGAAACAGCTCGCGGACGGTCTCCGGCGCCAGCCCCTCGCCCTCGCAGAAGGCCTCGAACGCCGGCCAGACGCTGGTCGTCAGCACGCCGCCGAAGTCGACCAGCAGGGCCATATGCTTGCGCGCCATGGGTGAGCAGGCTATGGGTTCCGAGATCGAGGGGATCGACACCGAGCGGGTCGAGCGCTGGTTCGCCGCCGAGATCGAGGACGCCCGGCCGCCGCTGCGCTTCGAGCGGATCTCGGGCGGACGCTCGAATTTGACCTTCGGCGTCAGCGACGCGGCCGGACACCGCTGGGCGCTGCGCCGGCCGCCGCTGGGCAAGCGCCTCGCCTCCGCCCACGACATGGGCCGCGAGCACCGGATCATCTCGGCGATCAGCGCCACCGAGGTGCCGGTGCCGCCGGTCGCCGGGCTCTGCGAGGACGAGTCCGTCAACGGCGCGCCCTTCTACGTGATGGACTTCGTCGACGGCCCGATCCTGCGCTCGAAGGCCGAGGCCGAGCGCTTTCCCGACCACGACGACCGCCGCGCGATCGGCGAGCGCGTCGTCGACACGCTGGTCGCGATCCACGCGCTCGACCCGGACGCGGTCGGGCTCGGCGAGCTCGGCCGCAAGAACGACTACGTCGCCCGCCAGCTGCACCGCTGGCAGGGCCAGTGGGAGAAGTCGAAGCAGCGCGAGGTGCCGCTCGTCGACGACGTGCATGCGCGGCTCGCGGCGCGGATCCCCGAGCAGGGCCCGGCGACGATCGTCCACGGCGACTACCGGCTCGACAACATGATCCTCAGCGACGCCGGCGAGGTCGCCGCGGTCGTCGACTGGGAGCTGTGCACGCTCGGCGACCCGCTCGCCGACGTCGGCATGCTGCTCGTCTACTGGGGCGAGGAGGGCGACCCGGTGATGCCGCTGATGGAGCCGGCGACGATCGCGCCGGGGTTTCCGCTGCGCGACCAGGTCGCCGACCGCTACGCCGCGCGCTCGGGCCGCGACCTCGCGGGGATCGACTACTACGTCGCGCTCGGGCTCTGGAAGCTGGCGATCATCCTCGAGGGCGTCTACGCGCGCTACGCGGCGGGCCAGTACGGCCAGGCCGACGACACGTTCGCCGAGTTCGCGAACACGGTCGAGCGCCTCGCCGAGGCGGCCGACGAGGCCGAGCGCCGGTTGTAGCCGTGGGGGCGCACGCGGACACGGTCCGCGCTGTCTACGAGCGCTGGGCGGAAGGCGACTTTCGGGCCGGCATCGACCTCTTCGATCCCGACGTCGTCTTCACCCTCTCGCCGGGGTTTCCGGACTCGGGCGAGTACCGCGGGCGCGAGGAGGTCGCCGCCTACATGCGCGGCTTTCTCGAGCCCTGGGTGCAGCTCACGATCACGATGGAGGCGATCGAGGAGTTCGGCGATCATGTGCTCGCGACCGTGAGCCAGCGCGGGGCGGGCGCGGGCAGCGGCGCGGTGACCGAGTTCAGCTACTTCCAGGTCTGGAGCTTCCGCGGCGACCGCGTCGTCCGGCTGCAAAACCTCCGCCGGCGCGAGTCGGCGCTCGAGGCCGCCGGCGCCGGCTGAGCGGCTAGCGCCGGCGGACCTTCTCGCACGCTTCCGCGCCGTGCGCCGCTGACAACGCGGGTCGGCGCGGGTCAGCGTCGATCCGGTCGCGCGGACCGCAGCGCGGCGTCGCGGCGCGCGGGGCCGGCGCGGAGCCGATCGCGGCCGCGACCGCCGCGCAGCTCGTCGGCGCCGGCGAGGGCGGCGATCCGGTCGTCGCCGCGCCGGCCGCGGTCAGGCGGTCGCGCGCGCCGGTTCGCCGGCGCCCTCGGCCTGCTTCGCCCAATGGTTGAGCTCGCGGCGGGCGACGACCATCTTGTGGACCTCGTCGGGGCCGTCGGCGACCTTGAGCATGCGGCTGAAGCGCCACATCCCGGCGAGCGGGGTGTCGTCGGACATCCCGAGCGCGCCGTGCACCTGGATCGCGCGATCGAGCACGTCCATGACCACGTTCGCGGCGACGACCTTGATCATCGAGATCTCGCGCCGCGCCTCCTTCTTGCCGTAGGTGTCCATACGCCAGGCGGCGTTCAGCGTCAGCAGGCGCGCCTGCTCGGTCTCGATCCGCGAGCGTGGCGACGAAGTCCTGGACGAACTGCTTCTCGGCCAGCTTGCCGCCGAACGCCTCGCGCTCGTTCGCGCGCCTGCACATCATCTCGATCGCCCGCTCGCAGGTCCCGATCGCGCGCATGCAGTGGTGGATGCGCCCGGGCCCGAGCCGGTCCTGAGCGATCACGAACCCCGCCTGGCGCGGGCCGAGCAGGTTCGCCTCCGGCACGCGGCAGTCGGTGTAGCGGATCTCGCAGTGGCCGGGCCCGCCGTCGTGGCCCATCACCGGGACCGGGCGCACGAGGTCGAAGCCCGGGTTGTCGGTGGGCACGCAGATCATCGAGGCGCGCCCGTAGGGGTGCGCGTCGGGGTCGGTGACCACCATCGCGATCGCGAGCGAGGCGCCGACCGCGCCGGAGGTGAACCACTTGTGGCCGTTGATCACCCACTCGCCGTCGACGAGCTCGGCGCGGGTCTGGAGCGTGCGCGGGTCCGAGCCGGAGACCTCGGGCTCGGTCATCGAGAAGCAGGAGCGGATCTCGCCGTCGAGCAGCGGCTGCAGCCAGCGCTCCTTCTGGGCGTCGGTGCCGTGCTCGGCGAGGATCTCGGAGTTGCCGGTGTCGGGGGCGGCGCAGTTGAACGCCATCGGCGCGATCGCCGGGCTGCGCCCCATCTCCTCGCAGAGGACGCCGTACTCCCAGTTGGTCAGGCCGGCGCCGTGCTCCTCGTCGGGAAGGAACATGTTCCACAGTCCCTCGGCGCGGGCCCGCGCGCGGATCTCGACCAGGATCTCGGGGTAGGCGCGCCCCGACTCGACCGTGACCTCCTCGTCGAGCGCCCGCAGCGCCTCGGCCTCGACCGGGTAGACGTGCTCGGCGAGGAACTCACGGACCCGGTCGCGCAGCTCCGAGACCCGCGGGCTGAGGTCGAAGTCCATCGCTAGAACGCGAGCGGCGCGTACTCGCTCGGGAACCCGGAGGGGCCGAAGAACCACGACTCGACCGCGTAGCGGGTGTTCGGCATCGTCTCGTCGGCGGCGGTCGAGTGCAGGAACATCTCGTCGAAGAGGAGCACGTCGCCGGGCTCGAACACCGGCCGCACGATCCCCGCCTCGCCCGCGACCTGCTCGGCCACCGACCGCGAGACCGACCAGTCGAAGGTCGCGCCCTCGGTCCCCGTCGGCGCGATCTCGTCGAGCCGGCGCGGGACGATGTCCATGCCCGGAGCGAGGTCGCCGCAGCGCGAGAGCGAGAGCCAGACGTTGACCGCGCGCACGTCGCCGAGGAAGGCCCCGTCCTGGTGCCAGGCGCTCGCCGTGTGGCCGGCGAAGATGTCGGGCCGGACCCGGCGCAGGGTGCACTTGTTGACCGATAGCGCGGGCCGTTCGCCGAGGTAGTCGCTGATCACCCGCTGCAGGCCGGAGCGCTCGAAGGTGTCGAGGACGTCGAAGAGCAGCTTCGGCGAGTCGGCGATCCAGAGCCCACCGCCGCCGGTGACCCAGCCGCGCTCGGCGCGCAGGTCGAACGGCGGTGCCGGCTCGAACTCCTCATACGCGCCGCTGCCGTCGCCGGGCTCGCCCGCCTGGACGCGCTCGAAGGCCTCGAAGGCGCGGTCGATGTCGGCCGCCATCGCCAGCGCCTGCTCGCGGTCGACCAGGCCGCGGACGAGCACGCAACCGTCGCGCAGGATCCCGGCGCGCAAGCAGCCCCGGGGTCAGCTCCTCGGGGCGCACGTCGGGCGGCGCCGGCCCCTCGGGGAGGCGGTCGAAGTCGGGCTCGACCTGGGCGGGGCGAGCGGCGGTCGGGTCGGCGAGCTCGGAGCCGGCGCGGTGTCGGAGCGCGAGCATTCGCCGCTCGAGCTCGGGGTCGCGGCGAGCGCGGTTCTCGCTCGCGAGCGCGTCGATCTCCTCCAGCAGCGCCCCGGTCGTCTCGGGCGCCACGGTCGCCGCAGCACCTTCGCCGCGCTTGCGTGAGCGAAAGACCATCGGACGCGGAACCTAGCAGCCGTTCATCGGTGGGGCCGGCGGGCGAAGGCCCAGACCTGGACCGGGATCTCGGGCTCGTTTCGCAGCGAGTGCCGGCGCCGGTAGGCGGGCCAGCGCTCGAGATTGCCGATCACGCAGTCGCGGTTGCCCCACTCGCCGACCTGCTCGACCGTGAGCCCGGCCGCCTCGAGCAGGGTCCGCAGGCCGCGTGGCGTGAAGCGCCAGTAATCGCGCATCCCGTACTCGGGCAGCTCGTGGACCTTGATCAAGAACGGGGTCGAGACGACCACGTGGCCGCCCGGCTCGCAGAGCGCGCGCAGGTTCGCCGCGGCGCCGAACGGGTCGTCGACGTGCTCGAGCACCTGCTCGCAGATGACGACGTCGAAGCGCAGCGACTCGGGGACCGGCGCGCGAAGGTCGAACGCCGGGTAGTCGAGGCTCGTGAACGCGCTCCAGCCTCGTCCGGCGTGGGTGTCGCCGCTGATCTCGGCCGCGCTCAGGCTCGCCGGCCCGAGCGACTCGAGGTGGCGCGCGACCGCGTCGTTGAGGACGACGCGCTGCCACTGCTCGGTCGCCGAGCCCGCCTCGGCGTTGATCCTCCGCGCCAGCGCCGAGCGCAGCTCGCGGGGGCCGGCGAGCAGCCGATCGAGGCGATGGCCCATCAGAACAGCCCGCGCCAGTGCGGGGGGATGAGCTCGACCCGGATCTCGGCCTCGTCGTCGCCGAAGCAGCTGCCCTCGAAGAACCAGCGCTCGAAGCCCGCTTCGAAGAGCCGGTTGTGATCGGCCCAGCCGGCCTCGCGGTCGCGCTCGTTCCAGCGCCGCTCGCTGCGGTGCGCGTGGCGCTGGCGGCAGATCTCGAGGTCCATGCGGTGCAGGTGGATCATCCGCAGGTCGGGATCGAGGTTGATGCGCCCGTCCTCGAGCGCGTGAAAGCCCGGCCGCCACCGCGACGGCGCCGAGGCCAGCGCCGGCTTGTCGTAGCCGGTGCTGGCGAACCAGTGGGCGCGCTGGGAGAGCACCGGCCGCTGCGGGTCGAACGGCGGCTCGCGGTCGGGCAGGTGGAGCAGCTCGTAGCCGAGGCAGTTGACGAACTCCTCGTCGAAGCGGTCGAGGTAGTCGCCGAGATCGCCCCAGCTCGGATCCGGGGCGACGATCTCGTCGACGTCGGTGGTCAGTACCGAGTCGTAGCGCTCGAGCAGCTCGTGCTGGTGGTCCTCGATCGTGCTCACCATCCACTCGTGGTCGACGCGGTCGTGCTCGACCGCGATCCGGACGAATCCGTCGCCCGAGGTCGAGCCGTCGGCGGTCTCGTTGTCGAGCACGTAGATGTCCTCGGCGGCGTAGAAGCGCCGGTAGTAGCCGAGCCAGATCGGCAGGAAGACCGGCTCGTCGTGGACCATCGTCAGCACCGCGCGGCGTCGCTGCGAGCCGGTCCCCGGCGACCACGACGCGTAGCGCTGCGAGCGCGTCTGGCGCAGGCCGGCGAAGAACTCCGCGAAGCCGTGCTCGAGCGGCCCGGCGTGCACCCCGGGCTCCCGGCCGCGGCGAGCCGGCCGCGCCGGGGCGCCGACGACGGTCTCGCCGGCGGCGACGTCGTCGACGACGACGGCGTTGGCCCCGATCCGCGCCCCGGCGCCGACCCGGACGGCGCCGAGGACCTTCGCCCCGGTGCCGACGAAGACGTCTTCGTCAAGCCGCGGCCCCTCGAAGCGCCCCTGGAGCAGGCCGATCGTCGTGAACGGCGAGATCACCGCGCCGGTGCCGATCTCGGCCAGGCCGTCGATCACCACCTGGCCGTGGACCAGGTAGACGCCGGGCTGGACCACCACCGGGTCGCCGATCTGGATCTGACCGGTGCTGATCGCCATCCGGTGCAGCAGCCGTGGCACCAGCGGGACCCCGAGCGCCTGTAGCCGCGCCTTGAGCCGGTAGATCATCTGCGCTCCGAACGCGTCCGCCTGCCACGCGAGGCGGACGATCTGGAGCGCGGCGTCGAGCCGGGAGCGAAACTCGAACCGCTCACCGCGATGCGCGGCGGTGATTCTCGCGTCCGCGAGCACCGCCTCGGCGAAGCCCGGATGCCGCGCCCGGATCCGGGCGATCTGCTCCCGTGCGGGCGCGGTCATCGGTCGCGCCGCCGCCGCCCGAGCGCGCGCAGCGGCGCGGTCAGCCGCCAGCTCAGGCTCGAGCGCATGAGCTCGAGCTCGCGCTCGAGCTCGGCGACGTGCTCGGCCTGCTGGCGCTCCTGCGCCTGGCGGACGAGGTCGGACATCCCGCCGAGCAGCCGCGCCGCCGCCGCGTCCGCCTCCGCCCGGCGGACCCGGTCGACAGGGTCGACGCCGCCGGGGCGGTCGCCGTCCCACTTCGCGCCGACCCGGATGTAGGCGTCGATCCAGGCGTCGATGTCGTCGATCAGGTCGATCGAGTGGTGGTGGATCAGCTGCAGGTCCGCGGTCACGACCTTCTTGCCCGCCGCGCGCGCCTGCGCGCAGAGGTCGAAGTCGTATCCGTGCAGGAGGCCACCGAGGTCCTCGTCGAAGCGCAGCTCGCGGATCGCCCACGGCGTCATCGCGATCAGGACGCCGTCGATGCCGTCGACCTCGCCGGTGCGGGCGAAGCTCGGCGCGTCGCCGCCGGGAAAGGTGATCGCTGGGATCTCACCGCCCCCGAGCTCGTCGTAGCGGTGCGCGAACGACGCCCAGACGACGGCGCCCTCCCACCAGGCGATGCTGTGCTGTCCGGTCCCGCCCGCACAGCCCGCGATCGCGACCTCGGGGTCGGCGAGTGCGGCGCGCAGCTTCGCGCAGAACTCGGGATCGGTGATCTCGGCGTCCTGGTGGACGAGCACCAGGCACTCGAGGTCGTCGAGCTCGCGCGCCTGGTCGAGGAGCAGGTTGTAGCTGCGGAAGATCGATCCGGTGGCGCCGAGCGGGATCACGACCGAGTCGGGCTCGGCGGCGAGCGCGAACCCCTTCGCGGCGCAGCGCTCGTAGACCTCGGGCTTGGTGATGGCGGAGGCGAAGGCGATCATCTCGCCCGCCGCAGGCTAGCTGCGAAGCGCGTCAGCTCGCCGCCGCGCCGGCGGCCGTGCCGCCGCTCTTGCCGCGGCTGCGCGAGATCGCCTGGGCGCCGAACAGGACGCCGATCATCACCGAGGCGATCGCGATCGCCGGCACGACCACTCCGGCCGAGCCCTCCTTGGCGATCAGCGTGATCCCGGAGGCGATCAGGACGATGGCGAGCGCGTAGCGGAGCAGCTTCTGCGGCGCCTTGACCGAGAGGTTGGTGCCGAAGATCACCCCGGGCACGGAGCCGACGAGGATCGTCCCCGCGAGCAGGAAGTCGATGTTGCCGCCGACCCAGTGCGCGATCCCGGCGGCCCAGAGCAGGACCGCGGCGTGAAAGACGTCGGTGCCGACGACCCGCTGCGGCGTGAGCCGGAAGATCGCGATCAGCGCGATCGCGATCAGCGTCCCGCTGCCGGCCGAGGTGAGCCCGATCACGAACCCGGTCACGATCCCGGTCACGATCGCGGCGATGATGTGACGGCGGTAGAGGTGCATCGCCGAGCGTTCCTGGATCACGCCGGCGAGGAACAGCGAGCGCAGCAGGGTCGCGATCCCGACCACCAGCAGCGCGCCGCCGAGCATCCCGAGCACGACCGCGTCGAGGTCGTCGCCGTAGCGGCTCTGTAAGAGCTCGATCACCCAGACGCCGAGCAGGGCCGAGGGCACGCTCCCGGCCGCCATCCAGAAGGCGATCCCCTTGTGCACGGTGCCGAGCTTCAGGTGCTTCCAGCCGCCGACGGTCTTGGTCACCGCCGCGTAGAAGATGTCGGTGCCGATCGCGGTCACCGGGCTGATCGAGAAGACGAGGATCAAGAGCGGCGTCATCAGCGACGCGCCCCCCATCCCGGTCATCCCGACGAGCAGGCCGATCCCGAACCCGAAGACGATGATCGCCGGGTCGATGCCGAGTCCGAAGATGTTGACGACTGGATCCATCTGAGCGGGCTGGGGAGGGAGAGTGAGGCCCGTGCGGGGTTAGTGCCCTTTGTGGACCGACTTAGTCCTAAAAGGGAGGCGCAATCCTAGCAGCAGCCCCGCCGAAAAGCCCGCTTTCGAGACCGGCCGCGAAACGCTCGCGCTCAGCGCTTGAGCCAGGCCTCGGGGTCGTTGAGCACGGCCTCGATCCGCCACGGCAGGTCGCCGCGGCTGACCTCGGCCAGGGTCACGTTCTCGAGCACCGAGCGCAGCGCCGCGCGGACTCCGACCCAGACGTCTCGCAGGCGCTCCGCGGCCCCGGCGTAGTGCAGGTCCTCGGGCGCGTTCTCGTGGATGTTGGCGAGCGGGCCCTCGACCGCCCTGATCACGTCGGCGACGGTGATCTCGGCCGGGTCGCGGGCGAGCCAGTAGCCGCCCTTCGCCCCCCGCCGCGCCTGGATCAGGCGCGCATGCTTGAGCTCGAGCAGGATGTGCTCGAGGAACTGCAGCGGGATCCCCTGCGCCTCGGCGAGCCGCTCGCCCTTCACCGGCGTGCCGTCGGGGCTCGCGGCGAGCTCGAGCGCCGCGCGCACCGCGTAGTCGGCCTTCGCTGAGATCCTCACCCCCCGATTGTCGCAAGCTGAGTCAGGAATGGGGCCGCGAGCTTCGGGCGGCTACGATCCGCCGCCGATGATCGACCTGCAATCGCACTCCGTCGTCTCCGACGGCCAGCTCGAGCCGGCGGCGGTCGCGCGCGCCGCCGCCGAGGCCGGGATCACGGTGATGGCGCTCACCGACCACGACGGGGTCGCCGGGGTCGCCGAGGCGACCGCGGCCGCCGAGGAGGCCGGGATCGAGAACGTCCCGGCGGTCGAGATGTCGTGCGTGCACCGCTACTCCGAGGACCTGCACATCTGCGGCTACTGGGTCGACGTCGAGCGCATCCTGCCCGCCTGCCAGCGTGCCCAGCAGGAGCGCGTCGACCGCGCGAAGGAGATCATCTCGCGGCTCAACTCGCACGGGGTCGAGGTCAGCTTCGAGGACGCCGTCGCCCAGGCGGGGGCCGCCGACGCGATCGGTCGCCCGCACATCGCCAAGGCCGCCGGCGCCGGCCCGGACCTCGGCCCGTTCTTCGAGGAGTACCTGGTTCCGGGCGCGAAGGCGTTCGTCTCGCGCAAGTGGCCGACGGCCGAGCAGGCGGTCGAGCTGATCCACGACGCGGGCGGGGTCGCCGTCGTCGCCCATCCCTACTGGGACGTCTCCGAGCCCGAGCAAGTGCGCGACCTGGTCGAGAGCCTCGTCCGCGACGTCGGCCTCGACGGGATCGAGACCTTCTACCCGCCGCACACCGCCGAGCAGACCGGGCACTGCCTCGAGCTCTGCGAGGAGTTCGGGCTCGTCCCGACCGCCTCCTCGGACTTCCACGGCCCGACCCACAAGACCTTCAGCCGCTGGGGCGCCTACGACACCTACGGGCTCGGCGAGCCACGGGTGCCCGAGCGCCCCTGATGACTCATCCATAGCCTGGCTCAGGCGCTCGGGACCGCGAGGCGGGTCGGCTCGCTGCGCCCGCGCAGCTCCGCCTCGTCGCCGAGCCGCCAGCGCCCGCGCTCGGCGCCGGTGGCTCGCTCGAGCAGCGCTTCGCTTGCGAGGACCAGTTCCGAGCGCTCCTTGGCGAGCTCGGTCAGCCGCGCCGCCTCGTTCACGGGATCGCCGATCACCGTGTACTCGAAGCGGCTCTCGCCGCCGATGTTGCCGGCGACCACCTCGCCGGCGGAGACGCCGATCGCCGCTGCGAAGCCCTCCACCTCTCGCGGCAGCCGCTTGGCGAGGTCGCGCGCCGCCGCCAGGGCGCGGTCGGCCGCGTCGTCGAGCCGGGTCGGGGCGCCGAAGATCGCCAGCACCGCGTCGCCCTCGAATTTGTTCACCGAGCCGCCGTGGTGGTCGACGACCTCGACCACGATCGAGAAGAACTCGTTCAGCAGCTCGACCACCTGTTCCGGTGGGCGCTCGGCGGCGAGCGCGGTCGAGCCGATCACGTCGGTGAACAGGACCGCGACCTCGCGCCGCTCCCCGCCGAGCTCGACTCCCTGGTCGAGCGCCTCGCGGGCGACGTCCTCGCCGACGTGGCGGCCGAACAGGTCCTGGATCCGCTCGCGCTCGCGCAGCCCGGCGACCATCCGGTTGAACCCGGCCTGCAGCTCGCCGACCTCGCTGCCGTCGTAGACCGGCACCTCGACCTCGAGCTCGCCGCGCTCGACCCGCGCCTGGGCCTTGCGCACGGCGCCGATCGGATCGGCGACCGAGCGCGCGGCGAGCATCGAGACGTAGAGGCCGGCGACCAGCGCGACCGCGCCGAGCGCGAGCACCGTGACCGCGAGCTGATCGAGGTCGAAGTCGTCGTCGGCGAGCGCCGAGGTAGCGGCGATGATCAGGCCGAGCACCGGCACCCCGGTGCCCAGCGACCAGCCGAGCAGCGCCCGCGCCCGCACCCCCGGGGTCCTGGGGTGGTCGCCCGGGGCCGAGCTCAGCGCCCGCGCCGCAGCTCCGCGCAAGCCGCGCTCGGTGAACAGGTAGACGATCGCGCAGGTGGTGACCCCGCCGAGCGCGACGGTGAGCGCGACGCGGCGCCCGAGCTCGCCGTCATAGGTGAGGTTGAGCAGCCCGAAGGCGATCGCCGCCAGCGCCCAGAACAAGCCGTGGATGCGGACCATCGCGCGCGGCGCCCGCAGCACCGCCTCGCAGTCGGCCGCGGTCGGCTCGCGCTCGGAGGTGAGCCAGTCGTAGGTCGGGCGCAGGCGGCGCGCCGACCAGATCGTGCCGACGAGGGTCGCGACGACGACGTAGACGGCGGCGGCGACGAGGTTCACGAGCCGGACATCGCCCGCGTCGGCGAGCTCCGGCGCCGGCAGCGCCCAGGCCGAGATCGCGAACACGACCACCGCCCCGAGCAGGTTGGCGGCGCTCAGGAGGCAGAAGAGGACCAGCCGCGACCGGCGCGCGACCGCCGCGCCGGACTCGCCGGCGCGGGGTACTAACCAGTTGAGCGGCAGCCGCCTCAGGCGGCGACGGCCGCCGGAATCAGCTCGCGCTCCTCGAGGTAGCTGAGGATCTGCTGCGCCGACTCCTCCGCGGACTGCTGCTCGGTCTCGATCACGAGCTCGGGGTTCTCCGGCGGCTCATACGGGTCCGAGACGCCGGTGAACTCCTTGATCTCACCGGAGCGCGCCTTCGCGTACAGGCCCTTCACGTCGCGCTCCTCGCAGACCTCGACCGAGGCCTTGACGTAGGCCTCGACGAAGCGCTCGCCCATCATCTGGCGCGCCTCGTCGCGGATGTCGCGGTAGGGCGAGATCGCGGCGGTGATCACCGGGACGCCGTTGCGCGAGAGCAGGTTGGCGACGAAGGCGATCCGGCGGATGTTGGTGTCGCGATCCTCCTTCGAGAAACCGAGCCCCTTGGAGAGGTTCTCGCGCACGACGTCGCCGTCGAGCACCTCGAGCTGCGAGCCGCGCTTGCGCAGTTCCTTCACCAGGTGGGTCGTGATCGTGGACTTGCCCGAGCCCGAGAGCCCGGTGAACCAGAGGCAGAAACCCCTGTCGGTCGTGTCAGCCATTGTCGGCGTCCTCCTTGTAGGCATCGATGAGGATGTCGGCAACCTCTTCTCTGGAGAACTCGTGCGGCGGCTTCTCGCCCGCCTCGAGCATCTCGCGCACCTTGGTTCCGGAGAGGAACAGGTGCGACTCCTGGGGGTGCGGGCAGGTCTTCGCCGAGCCCATTCCCTCGCATTCGTGACACCAGAACGTGTGCTCGAAGAACAGCGGCGTGATCCCGAGCTCCGCGGTGTCGATGTCGTCGAAGATCCGCTGCGCGTCGTAGGTGCCGTAGTAGTCACCGACCCCCGCGTGGTCGCGGCCGACGATGAAGTGCGTGCAGCCGTAGTTGCGGCGGATGATCGCGTGCAGGACCGCCTCGCGCGGGCCGGCGTAGTGCATCTTGCCGGGGTTGACCCCGAGCATGACGTGGTCCGGGTGGTAGTAGTTGTCCATCAGGACCTCGTAGCAGCGCATCCGCACATCCGCCGGGATGTCGCCCTTCTTCGTCTCGCCGATCAACGGGTGGATGTAGAGCCCGTCGCAGATCTCGAGCGCGGCCTTGGTCAGGTACTCGTGCGCGCGGTGGATCGGGTTCCGGGTCTGGAACGCGACGATCCGCTTCCAGCCCCGGTCGGCGAACGCCTGCTTCGACTCCTCGGTCGTCTGGTAGCGGCGCATGAAGGCCTCGTCATGGTCCGGCAGCGCGTCGGCCTCGATCGGGCCGGCGAGGCAGCGGGCCCCCTCCTCGCGGATCGCGGCGACCCCCGGATGCTCGTCGTCGGTCGTGCGATAGACCTGCTCGGCCTCGAGCTCGACGTCCTTCTCGTAGACCTCCTCGACCGTGATCCGGCCGAGCGCCTTGCCGTTCGGGGCGCTGAGCTCGACCACGTCGCCGACCGAGCATTCGAGATCGGTCGCGAGCGTGATCGGGATCGGCCAGATCTCGCCCGAGCCGAGACGCATGTCCTCGCACACCGACTTGTGGTCCTCGGAGCCGAGAAACCCGGTCAGCGGGGCGAAGCCCCCGTTGGCGAGCAGCTCGAAGTCGGAGGCCTGGCGCGCGGTCAGCGTCAGCGCCAGGGCCGTCTCGGCGCTACCCATTGATGCCGCACTCGTTCTTGTCGAGCCCGGCCCAGCGGCCGGCGCGCGTGTCCGCGTCCGCGCCGGGGCGGACGGTGCAGTGGGTGCACCCGACCGACGGGTAACCCTGATCGTGAAGTTCGTTGTAAGGCACTTTCTTCTCCCGGATGTGGTTCCACACTTGCTCGTCGGTCCAGTCCGCGAGTGGATTCAGCTTCCACAGCCCGAAGCGCTTGTCCCAGCCGAACTTGGCTGCACCGGCTCGGCTCTCGGAATCCACTCTGCGGATCCCGGATACCCAGCACTCGGCTTCCGAAAGCGCCGCCCGCATCGGCTCGACCTTGCGAATCCCGCAGCAGGCGTCTGGATGACGGCGCCAGAGGTTAGCGCCGTGCTCCTTCTCTTGCATTTCGAGTGACATACCCGAGAAACGTTCGAACTCGATTCCGTAGCGCTCGGCGAGCCGGTCGCGGGTCGTGTACGTCTCCGCGAACAGCAGATCCGTGTCGAGATAGAAGAAGCTTGCCGAGGGCTCGACCTCGTGGGCGATGTCGACGATCACCGAGCTCGTCTTCTGAAACGAGGCGGCGAAGCGAAGCGCCGGGTGGAAGCGCTCGATCGCCCATGCGATCGCCTCCGGCGCGGTCAGCTGCTCGACCTCGGCCGCGACCTCCGCCGGGTCGACGAGCTCGCCACCGATCGCCGGCAGCCGCCGATGGCCGTTGCCGTTCCCATTTCCGTTCCCGTCGATCTCCGAATCGTCGTGGAACGGCCGCGGGCGTGCGGGCGAGGACCGAGTGACGAGCAACGAGTCACCCATCTAGATCGCGCACTCGCCTTCGCCGCGCTCGACCTTGTAGGGCTCGGAGCGGTTCCAGTCGATGAACTGGCTCATCGTCTCGAGGTTGAACTCGGCCGGCAGCGCCAGGTCTCCGATCAGCCCCTCGAACGTCTCGGTGCCGACCCGCTCGACGAAGGCGTTGAAGATCTCGCCCTCGGCGCGCTCGGCCTCGTAGTGGCGGATCCAGCGCTCGACCGCCTCCGGGACGCGCTTCGCCGGCAGGCGCACCTTGAGCCGGTGTCCGAAGACGACGTCGCCGTTGGTGAAGTTGCCGCCGACGTGCGGGATGTAGGCGGGCATCGTTCGCGCGCCGGCCTTGATCGAGGCGCCGTAGAAGCCGATGTTTCCGATGTGGTGCTGGCCGCACCCATTCGGGCAGCCCGACATCTTGATCTGGATCCGGCGGGTGAGCGGGTCGGTGATCCCCATCTCCTCGATCCGCTGCTGGATCGCGGCGTTGAGGCCCATCGAGCTGGTGATCCCGAGCTTGCAGCTGTCGGTGCCCGGGCAGGAGACGACGTCGTCGATCTGCAGCGCCCCGGCGCCCGCGAGCCCGAGTTCGCCGAGCCGGCGCCAGACCTCGTAGACGGCCTCGTCGCGCACCCAGCGCAGCACCAGGTTCTGCTGCACGGTGGTGCGCGCGTAGCCGCCGGTGAACTCGCGCATGATCTGCGCCAGGCCGCGGAACTGGGCCGGGGTCAGGTCGCCGCGGGTGACCTTGACCGTCACCGTGGCGAAGCCCTGCTGGCGCTGGGGGGCGACGTTTGCGGACCGGAAGCGCTCGAACTCGGAGCTGTCGCCGTTCGGGCTCGCGATCGCCGCCGGCGGCGCCGGCGCATTGGCCTCCTCGTCGTGTTCGAGCAGCAGCCGCTCGATCGAGAAGTCGCGCTCATCGACCCAGTCGCCCTCGAGCTCGGCCTCGACCAGGTCGCGGAAGGCGTCGATCCCGATCTTGTCGACGAGGACCTTGATCCGGGCGCGGGCGCGGTTGACGCGCAGCCACTCCTGGCGGTCGAAGATCCGCAGGCAGGCCTCGGTGACCTTGAGGTAGTCGCCGTTGTCGAGCTCGACGAACTCGTACAGGGTCGGCGCGACGCGGGGCATGATCGAGGTGCCGCCGCCGACGACCATCTCGACCCCGCGGACGCCGTCGCGCTGCTTCGGGATGAAGCCGATGTCGTGGATGCGGGTGATCGCGACGTCCTCGTCGGTGGCCGTGAACGCGGTCTTGATCTTGCGCGGCATCAGCTGGGTCGTCGGATGGCGGACGAAGTAGCGGACGTAGGCGCCGGCGTAGGGGGTGATGTCGAAGAGCTCGGCGTGAGCGACTCCGGCGAACGGGTCCCCGGTGACGTTGCGGACCGTGTTCCCGCAGCCCTCGCGCGAGGAGAGACCGACCGCCGAGATCTCGCGGATCAGCTCCTTCATCTCGGTCAGCGGGACGTGGTGGATCTGGATGTTCTGGCGGGTCGTGATGTGCCCCTTGTCGAGCGGCGCGAACTGCTCGACCACGGACGCGAACGCGTCCATCTGCTCCGGGGTGACGCCGCCCATCGGCAGCTTCACGCGCACCATCTGCACGTCGGGCTGGCGCTGGCCGTAGACGCCCTGCTTGAGGCGGAAGCCGATGAACTGGTCCTCGGGCGTCTGCCCGTCGAGGAACTTGTCGGCCTCGCCGTCGAAGTCCTCGAACTCCTGCTCGAGGATCGGGATCACGTGCCCGGGGACGTCCTCGTAGACCTCGGGGTTGGCGAGCGAGCCCACCGGCCCCTTGCCGTGCTGGGATTTGCCGTGGCTGACGTCGAGCTTGTGCTCGGCGGCGACCCGCTCCTCGACGGTCGCCTCCGGGGCGGAGGTCGGTTCCATGGCGCGGCATAATACACAAATCCCGATTGGGATTTAGGTATTTAGGCGCGCCGGGGCGTGCCTGCGCGAGGAGTCGAGCCGCACGATCGCGGCTCAACTCGCCCGCGCCTGCGCGTCAGTCGATGTCGGTGTTCTCGATCAGGAACGCGACCCGGACGTGCGCCCGGTACTCGTCCAGGTTCTCGCCTCGGATCCCGGTCGAGACGATGTCGACGGCCCGGATGTTGCGAAGCGAGGACTGCGCCTGGGTGAGCGCCTGCTTCGCGGCGTCGTCGGTGGATGTCTTCGAGCTCCCGACGAGCTCGATGATCTTGACTACGGCCACTTCTCCTCCTTGCTCGGGACGGATCCCGTCGCGGTATGGAGGTGTTCTATCCCTATTGCGTCCGCCGCGGGTGCGCGGGTGCGTGGCCCCAGACCGCGCCGCTGACCTGGCGCGCGGCGATCCCGTCCTCGAGCGCCGCCCGCTGCCACGGGCTCTGCCCGCGTGCCGGCGCCGCCGCGGGCGCCGTGTCGGCGAGGAACTGCTCGAGCGCGGCGACGATCGCCGCCGCCTCGGACGCGCTCGCCGGGGTCAGCAGCTCGATCCGCGGGCGCGGGGGCCTGCGCTCCCCGTTGGTCGCACTCATCGCCGCGAAATCTAACCTGCACTGCGATGAGCCACCCGATCCCCGTCTTCGACTCCGAGGCGATCCTCGCCGCGGTCGGCGCCACCGAGGCGATCGAGCGGACCCGGGTCGCGTTCGAGCGCCACGCCGCGGGCGAGTGGGAGATGCCGGCGAAGGTCTACCTCGACGCCCCACCCGACGGCGACTTCAGGGCGATGCCGGCGCGCGGCGACGGCCTCGCGACGCTGAAGTGGGTGACCTCGTTCCCGCACAACCCGGAGCGCGGCCTTCCCGTGGTCACCGGTGCGCTGCTCGTCTCCAGCGCGTCGACCGGCGAGCTGGTCGCGATCCTCGACTGCGCCGCGGTCACCTCGCTGCGCACCGGAGCGGCGGCCGCGGTCTCGGCGCGGGTGCTCGCCCGCGAGGACGCCGCCAGCGTCGGCGTGATCGGTTGCGGGGTCAACGGGGCCTGGGCCGCCCGCTGTCTCGCCGCGGCCGGCTACGGACCCGGGGTCTGCGCCGACACCCGCGAGCAGAGCGCCGCCGCACTCGCCTCCGAGCTCGGCTGGCGGGCAGGCGGGCGGGCCGATGCCGCCGCCCAGGACGTCGTCGTCACCGTGACCCCGGCGGAGGCGACCGTGATCGAGGCCGCCGACCTGCGGCCCGGTCAGCACCTCGCGGTGCTCGGCGCCGACGCCGCCGGCAAGGCCGAGGTCGAGCTCGCCGCGCTCGCTCGCTGCCGCGTGTTCTGCGACGAGTGGGACCAGGCTTCCAAGGGCGGTGAGCTCGCCGGGGCGGTCGCCGCCGGGAAGCTCGGGCGCGAGCGGGTGACGGAGCTCGGCGCGGTGCTGAGCGGCCGCGAGCCGGGGCGCGCGGCCGCCGAGGAGATCACCCTCTTCGACTCGACCGGGCTCGCGATCCAGGACCTCGCGATCGCCGCCGCCGTCGTCGACGCCTGGCGCGGCGGCCGGATCGCCGCACCCGAGATCCGGCTCTGATCGGCCGCGCAGGCCGCGGCGCCCGGCGTTCAAGCCGGACGCGCCCGGCGCCGAAAGAGGGGCATGGCCGCCGCCCCGTCCACCGCCTTCGGACCCGACCAGATTGAGCGTGCGTTTCGCGCCGAGCGAAACCAGTCGCTGCACCGGGTCCTGCGACGCCTGCCCGACACCTTCCTCTCGGCTCTGATCGAGGGCCTCGAGCAGGCCGACGTGATCACGCCGGGGCGCCTGTTCGCCGGCGACCGGGGCGGCTGCGCCGTCGGCGTCACCCTGCGGGTGCTGCACCCGCGCTATCGCGGCCGGCGCCTGGTCTGGGGCCGGCGCGCGCGCAAGTCGGTCGCCCGGCTGCGCCGCGCGCACGGGCGCGAGATCTCGCACCTGTACGCGCTCGAGCAGGTCTTCGATCGCTCGGTGGTGATGCTGATCGAGCGCTTCGCGGACGTCTCGCCGGGCGAGGTCGCGACCGCGACCTCGCACTGGGTCGCCGCGGAGGCGCGGGTCGAGCTCGTCCTGCGCGAGATGAGCTCCGAGTGGCTCGACGGGATCGTCGCCGAGCGCGCGCCCGAGCGCCCCACCGCGCGGGTCGGCGTCCTGGTCCCCGCCTAGCGACCGCCTAGCGCCGCTTCCGTCGCACGCGCTCGCAGCTCTTCGCGACCCGGTCGCGGCGGTCGGCCTTGACCCGGTCTCGACCGGCGCCGCAGCGGACCTTGTCGCGCTTGCGGTCGCGCGCCGTGATCCGGTCGCGCCCGCCGCCGCCGGCGAGCTTGTCGCGCCCCTTGCCGCCCTTGACCCGGTCGCGCCCGCGGCCACCCTGGACGCAGTCGGCGCCGCGGCGCCCGTTGATCCGGTCGGCGCCGGCGCGCCCGCGGATCCGGTCGCCGCCGCGGGTGCCGCGCAGCCGGTCGCGCTTCTTCGTCCCCCTGAGCTTGTTGGCGCAGCGCCCGAGCCCGCCGCCGCCGCGCCGCGGGTCGGCGATCAGCAGCTCGACGTTGCGGTCCTCGGCCTCGCCCTCACCGCAGGCGGGATCGCACGCGCGGGCGCCCGACTGCGGGTCGTTGTAGGAGAGGGTGCGACCGACGGACGCCATCGCCTCCGGGCTGAAGCCGCCCGCCGCCCCGGGCGCCGGCGCGGTCGCGGCGCTGGCGTGGTCGACGATCGTGCCGAAGATCGAGAGCGTGCCGTCGCGGTTGTCGAAGAACTCGATCAGCCGCGTCTGCTGGGGCCAGTCCGCCTCCGCGGCGACCCGGATGCTCCAGAAGCCGCCGCCGTTCGGGCGCGCGTGCGGCTCGATGCTGTTCACGTGCGAGTGCCCCGCGATCCAGGCGATCACGTTGCGGCGCGAGAGCAGCAGCTGCTCGAGGTCGGCCCCGAGGTGCAGGGGCTGCGAGTCGCGCGGGTCGAGGTCGCAGCCCGGGTTCTGGTCGTGGCCGTGGGAGTCCGGGCCCGAGCACGGTGGTGCCGCCTCGTCGGGGACCTCGGAGGTCAGGCTCGGGATCGCGTGATGGCTGAACAGGACGACGAGCTCGTCCGCGGCCTTGGCCTGGTCGAGCTCGGCCTCGAGCCATTGGAACTGCGGGTCGTCGATGTTGCCGTCCGCCGACGGCCCGACCACGCCCCCCTCGCTGACGGTGTCGAGCGAGATGAAGCGAAAGCCCGGCCGCGGGCTCCACGAGTAATAGCCCGCGGACCCGCCCGAGGCCGCCTCCTGCTCGGGGTCGACGAAGCCGAACCCGTGCCCGTCGGCCTGGGCGCCCTCGCGGAAGACGTCCTTGTACTCGGGCTTGGAGACGAACCGCCGCCGCGGGTCGGGCGGGACGAGCGCGAGCGAGTCGGGGTCGGTCGCCAGCACGCCGAGCAGGCCGGCCGGATCGAGTGCCGCGAGCCCGTCGGCGAGCGTGTCGCCGTCGGTGACCGCGGGCGACATCGGCTTCACGCAGCCGGTCGCGACCGACTCGTAGGCGGAGGTCGCCGCCGCGTTTCCCTGCACGAGCGCGTCGTGGTTGCCGAAGGTGACGTAGGAGGGGACCTCGAGACCGGCGGCGGTGAACGACTGCTGCGCGCGGTCGAGCAGGTCCGTGTACTGCGGCCAGTCGGCGAACGCCGCTTGCGGCGAGTCGGGGTCGTAGAACTGCGGGTTGGCGCCCTCGGCGTAGTCGTCGAAGTCCTGGACCCCGGTGTAGGCGGCGGGGTTCTCGCCGTCGGCGATCAGCGGCTTGGCGCCGGCGCAGAACGGGTCCTCGGAGGTCGCCGGGTCGATCCCGCTCCCGGGGTCGAGCTCGCCGCCCTCGAGCAGCGTCCGCACCCACTCGGTCTCGTTCAGCTGCTGGCTGTCGGCGGCGTCGCCGGTGTTGATCGCGAAGTCCATCGGTCGCCGCTCGCCGCCCGCGCCGACGATCGGGCTGGTAGCCGCGAACGAGTTCAGCTGGCGGACCATCGCGTCGTCGATCTGCGGGTTGAGCGCCTCCCACGGCCGCCAGGCGGCGCTGAACGGACCCGTGTCGATGAACTCGACCCGCGCCGGCGACTCCTCGTCGGCGAGCTGGAAGTCGGAGAGCTGACCGACGTAGAGCAGCGAGCGGCGGCGCTTCCCGCGCCCCTGCTTCGCCGCGCCGATCTCCTCGGTGCGGACCACGTAGCCCTCGCCCGGGCCGGTGGTCAGGTTGCGAAATCCCTCGGCCGAGTCGGGCACGATCCGCTGCTCGGCGGTCGTCTCGCCCAGCGCCGCGATCGCCGCCGCCGGGATCGTCAGCATCGCGAGCGCGGTCAGCGCCGCGATCGCCGCCCTGCTGCGCGCCCGTGGCGCCCGCGTTGTGCCCCGGTCCGACATCCTCTGCCCGCCGCCGACCGTACTCCGACTCGCGCGGCCGCGCGCCGGTTGCTCAGAGCGGGATGTTGCCGTGCTTTCGCTTCGGCTGCTCGACCCGCTTGGTCTGCAGCGCACGAAGCGCCCGGATCAGCTTCGGCCGGGTCTCGCGCGGCTCGATCACGTCGTCGATGTAGCCGCGCTCGGCCGCCGCGTAGGGGTTGGCGAAGTGAGCCTTGTAGTCGTCGATCAGCCTCTGGCGGCGCTCGTCGGGGGTCGGCGACTGGCTGATGTCCTTGCGGTAGATGATGTTGACCGCGCCCTCCGGACCCATCACCGCGACCTCGGCCTGCGGCCAGGCGAAGTTGAAGTCGGCGAGCATGTGCTTCGAGTTCATGACGTCGTAGGCGCCGCCGTAGGCCTTGCGGGTGACCACGGTCAGCTTCGGCACGGTCGCCTCGGTGAACGCGTACAGCAGCTTCGCGCCGTGGCGGATGATCCCGTTCCATTCCTGCGCCGTCCCGGGCAGGAACCCGGGCACGTCGGTGAAGGTGAGCAGCGGCACGTTGAAGGCGTCGCAGAAGCGGACGAAGCGCGCCGCCTTCTCCGAGGCCTCGATGTCGAGCACCCCGGCGAGGTGCTTGGGCTGGTTGCCGACGATCCCGACCGGATAGCCGTCGAGGCGCGAGAAGCCGACGACGATGTTCTGGGCGAAGTGCTCCTGGACCTCGAAGAACTCACCGTCGTCGACCACGAGCGAGACCACGTCGCGCATGTCGTAGGGCTTCTGCGGGTCCGGGGGAACGATCGTGTCGAGCGCCTCGTCCATGCGCTCGGGATCGTCGTAGGGCTCGACCCGGGGCGGCAACTCGAGGTTGTTGAGCGGCAGGAAGCTGATCAGGTAGCGGATGTCGGAGAGGCACTGCTCCTCGTCATCGGCGGCGAAATGCGCGACCCCCGACTTCGAGTTGTGGGTCATCGCGCCGCCGAGCTCCTCGAACTCGACCTCCTCGCCGGTCACCGTCTTGATCACCTCGGGACCGGTGATGAACATGTGCGAGGTCTCCTTGACCATGAAGATGAAGTCGGTCATCGCCGGCGAGTACACGGCGCCGCCCGCGCACGGGCCCATGATCGCCGAGATCTGCGGGATCACCCCGGAGCACTGGACGTTGCGGACGAAGACGTCGCCGTAGGCGCCGAGCGACACCACACCCTCCTGGATCCGCGCCCCGCCGGAGTCGTTGAGGCCGATAACCGGCGCCCCGACCTTCGCCGCCAGGTCCATCACCTTGCACATCTTCTCCGCCATCACCTCGCCGAGCGAGCCGCCGAAGACGGTGAAGTCCTGGCTGAAGACGAACATCGGCCGCCCGTCGATCGTCCCGTGGCCGGTCACCACCGCGTCCCCGTAGGGGCGCTTGCGGCCCATCTCGAAGTCGTGGGTGCGGTGGCGAACGAACGTGTCGAGCTCCTCGAACGACCCCGGGTCGAGCAGCTTTTCGATCCGCTCGCGCGCGGTCAGCTTGCCCTTGCCGTGCTGCTTTTCGACCGCCTCCGCCGAGGCCGAGTGCAGGGCCTGCTCGCGCAGGTCGCGGAGGTAGGCGAGCTTCTCTTCCTGGGTGACGGGGTTGCGCTCACGCATCGGGGCGCGGATTGTATGTATCTCGTACATTCACCCGCCGATGAACTCGGCTCGCCTCGGCTCCCGTTCCGCGGTGCGATTCGGCCCGGCGGGCGCGGTGGTGCTCGCCGTCGCGGTCGCGGCCGTCGTCCTGCTCGGCGGCCAGGCCCTGCTCGGGGCGGGCGCGATCGGGATCGGGGTCGACGACTATTTCCACGCGCTGCGCTTCGACGAATGGCTGCGCTCGGGCTGGTACGTGCCCTCGTCCCTGCTTGCCGGCGGCGAACCCGAGTCGATCAACGGCCAGTCGACGCCGTTCGTCTACGGCGCCGCCTTCAGCGTCGTCGCGCACCTGGTCAACGTCGTCGCCGGAAACGAGCCGATCGGCGACATCTCGACCGAGGCCGACGCGTACGCGGTTCGCCACCTGGTCGGCGCCGTGATCGGCCTCGCGGGCGTGCTCTGCGTCGGCGGCACGGTCTGGAAGCTGACCCGCGACCGGATCGCCGCCGTCTGGGGGGCGGCGGCGCTGCTGGCGATCCCGGCGTGGACCGGCTACTCGATGTTCTCGAACAAGGACGTCCCGGTTGCGGTCGGATTCACCACGGTCACGTTCGCGCTCGTGCTCGGGCTCTCGTGGGCGGGCGCGGGCGAGCGGCGCTCCCGGCGCCGACCGGTCGCGATCGCGGCGCTGATCGCGCTCGGCGCCTTCATCGGGGTCGGCACGCGATCGGCGATGTGGTTGCCCTTCCTGCTCTCGATCGGGGTCTTCACCGCGCTCGTCTGGCTCTCGACGCGGTCGCGGGCGGCCGCCCTCCGGGCGCTCGCGCCCGCCGCGATCGGCTTCCTCGTCGCGGTCGCGGTGATCGCGGCGCTGCACCCTCGCACCGCTTCCCAGCCGGTCGACTGGCTGGTCAACTCGGTCACCGACTCGAGCGAGTACGGACGCGAGGGCGTATTTACGCTCACCGCCGGCCAGTTCCTGGACGAGTTCCCGCCGCCGTGGTATCTGCCCGTATGGACGCTCGCGGTCGTCCCGGTCCTGATCACCGCGATCGCCGCGATCGGGGCGCTGACCGCCGGCCGCGACCTCGCCCGCCTGCGCCCGGCTGCCGCCGCAGGCGAAAGCGCCTCGGTCGCCGTCGGCGGCGGGACCCTGCTGGTCGCGGTGCAACTCCTGCTGCTGCCCGCCGGGGCGCTCGTGCTCGGCTCCGCCAGCTCCAGCGGCCTGCGCCAGCATCTCTACGTGCTGCCGCCGATTGCGATCCTCGCCGGGCTCGGCGCCGCGCGGCTGCTGCGGCTGCCCCGGGCGGGCGCGGGCGGACGTCGGTTCGCCGGCTGGGTCGTGCCCCTGTTGCTCTGCCTGGCGCTCGTGATCCCGGGCGTCGAGCAGTCGCGGCTTTATCCCTACAACTACGTCTACCTCAACCCGGTCGCCGGGATCGGCGGGGTCGAGGGGCGCTGGGAGACCGAGTATCAGTTCCTCGCCGCGCGCGAGGCGTTCGAGCGCGTCCCGGCGTCGGTCGAGCCGCTGTGCTCCGGCTGGCTGATCGCCCGCCGCGGTGAGACGCACCTTCCGGTGATCGAGGCCTGCGGGGCCAACCTCGCCCCGTACACGGACGAGGTCGGCGCCGAGGCGACGGCGACGGCTTCACCGGGCGCGCGGTGGGTGGTCGGTCGGATGCGCGCCGACGGCCAGCCACCCCGCTACTGCGCCGAGCGCGACAACGTGACCAGGCCGCTGCGCGGCGAAGAGCTGGTGATGGCCTACGTGCTCGAGTGCTCGCGGCCGGGTGGCGAGCCGCCCTAGACTGACCGCCCCTCGGTGGCCACTCCCCAGAGCACCAACTACGCCAAGTTCCAGACCGCGAACCCGGTCGTGCGGCGGCTGATCGACCGCTTCTACGAGCGGGTGCTGGCACTGGTCGAGCCGCTACACCCGGGTTCGCTGCTCGACGCCGGCTGCGGCGAGGGGGAGACGCTGGCGCGCCTCGGCGGGCTGTTGCCGTCGCAGGTCGCGGCCGTCGACCTGAGCCCGGAGGCGGTCGCCTTCACCGCAAACCGCTTCCCCGGGGTCGAGGTCCGGCGCGCGAGCGTGCTCGAGCTTCCCTTCGACGAGCGCTCGTTCGACCTCGTCGTCTGTCTCGAGGTGCTCGAGCACCTCGAGCGGCCCGAGTCGGCGCTCGCCGAGCTCGCCCGGGTGGCGCGCGAGGCAGTCGTGATCTCGGTCCCGCACGAACCCTGGTTTCGCTCCGGCAGCCTGCTGCGCGGCAAGTACGTGCGCAGCCTCGGCAACCACCCCGAGCACCTCAACCACTACCGGCCCGCGAGCCTGCGGGCGCTGCTCGAGCCCCGCTTCGAGGTCCTCGACCTCGGCGGCTCGTTTCCCTGGTTGGTCGCGCTCTGCCGGCCGCGCGACGCCGCACCCGGCGCGGCGAGCTGAGCCGGGGTCAGCCGAGCGTCGCGTCGCCGCAGACGCGGATGACGGTCGCCGGCGCGACCCGCAGGCGCCACGGCCTCGAGCTCGCGTCGGCGGGCAGCGTGAGGGAGCTCTCGACGCCCGGCGTCAGCGCCCCGAGCTCCGCCGATGGCGCGCTCGCGAAGCGCCCGAGCGCGACCTCGCCCCCGGTGGCGGAGCGGAGCCCGACCGCTGCCCCGCCGGCCGCGAGCTCGAGCTCGACCGCCCCGCCCGCGTCGGCCTGCGCACGCAGGCATTCGTCCGCCGGCGCCGCCCCGGGCGGGCCGAGCGCGAGCCCGAGCGCGCTGACCAGGATCCGGTCGGCGATCGCGCGCACCGACTCCGGCTCGGCCTCGAGCTCGGCCAGGGTGAAGCCGGGCGAGCCGGACGCGGCGACGGCGGGGAAGTACTCGCGCGCGGGAGTGCTGACCACCGAGTCGTCGGGGACGAAGTAGCGCGGGTCGTAGTTGGGGTCCGTCGGCTCGCCAGCGAGGTCGAGGATCGCGAACTGGGCTTTGGCCGCGGTCGAGTACTGGTCGCGAAACCACTCGGTTCCGTTGCGCAGCAGGAGCAGGTTGGTCGCCAGCGAGACCGCGGCCACCGCGTAGAGCGCGACCAGGGCCTTTCGCGAGGGCCGCCGACCGGCGAGCGCGGCGGACGCGACCAGGAGGACCATGACCGCGCCGGGATACATGTAGCGGGTCTTCGTCGGCTCGCGAAAGTCCGACTCCGCGACCGCGAGCAGCGCCCAGTAGGCGAGCGCGATCGCGATCGCCGCCCAGGCGGCGGGCGAGAGCCGCCGGCGCGCGATCGCGTAGGCGAGCAGCGCCAGCGCGACGATCGTCAGCGCCGGGCCCGGGCCGAGCGCGATCTCGGGCGGCGACTGGGCGGCGACGTCGTAGTTGAGCCCGACCAGCGAGGCGAGCACCGCGGCGACCGAGGTGAAGGCGAAGGAGGGGATCAAGAGCAGGTTCGCGAGCTCGACGTCCTGGGAGCCGGCGTCGACGCCGCGCGCCCACAGCCACCAGGCCGCGTAGACGACGATCGGGATCGCGAACACCCAGGCGCGTCGGAGGCGGTCCGGTCGCGCCAGCACCGAGACGGCGACGCCGGCGCAGAAGGCGAGCCCGATGCTGAAGCTCGCGACCGAGACCACGAGCAGCGCGCAGGCGCCGAGGTCGCCGCCGCGATCGTGGCGCTCCAGCAGCAGTAGGGCGCCGAGCCCGGCGGCGATGCTGGAGAGCACGGTGAACCCGAGCGAGGTGCCGACGTGTCCCCAGTCGGAGCCGAAGAAGAGCAGGACGATGGTCGGCGCGAGCGCCGCCAGGGCGCCGATCCGGCGGTCGAGCAGCACGTAGAGGAGGATCGCCGCGAGCGCGAGCGCGGCGACGTGGAGCAGCCGGAAGGCGAGCATCTCCGGCCCGAAGGCGCCGAGCGCGAGCTCGTATGCGAGGGTCGTGGTCAGCAGCAGGTTGCCGTTCTGCGGCTCCAGCAGCCCGCCGAGGTCGTAGCCGGGCGCCGCGTAGAAGAAGCGGATCTGGTCGACGTTGAAGGTGGTCTCGCGGCCGAGCCACAGGACCAGCCCGACGGCGACGACGATCGCCGCCGCCAGCAGCGCCGCGCAGGCGCGTCGCGGCTCGGCCTCGAGGCGATCGGCCAGGCGGCGGATCATCGCCGCGCTACCGCGGTCCGGTTACGCGCTCGATCTGTGCGTCGCGGGCGCCGGGGCCGGCGCGGTCGCGGCGCACGAGGACGAGCATCTGCCCGAGCAGGCCGATGCTGAGCAGCTGGATCCCGACCACGATCAGGAGCACGCCGAGGAAGAGCAGCGGGCGCTGGCCGATCGACTCGCCGCTGAGCCTGAGCACGGTCAGATAGAGCGAGATCACGAGCCCGACCACGGTCAGCGCGAGGCCGACGCCGCCGAACAGGTGCAGGGGCCGGTGCTGGTAGCGCCCGAGGAAGGTGACCGTGAGCAGGTCGAGCCCCCCGCGCAGGTAGCGCTCGGCGCCGAAGCGCGAGCCGCCGTGCTCGCGCGGACGGTGGTTGACCGGCAGCTCGGCGACCCGCCAGCCCTGCTGAGCGGCGAGCACAGGGACGAAGCGGTGCATCTCGCCGTAGAGCTCGAGCGAACGCGCGCACTCGCCCCGGTAGGCCTTGAGCCCGCAGTTCATATCGTGCATCTCGAGCCCCGAGAAGCGCGAGGTGACCCGGTTGAAGAACCGCGAGGCGAGCCGTCGCGTGGCCGGGTCCTGGCGCTCGCGCTTCCAGCCCGAGACCAGGTCGGCGCCCTGGTCGAGCGCGGCGAGCAGGGCGGGGATGTCGGCGGGATCGTCCTGGCCGTCGCCGTCGATGCTGACGATCGTCTCCCCGCGGCTCGCCGCGATCCCGGTCGCGAGCGCCGCCGACTTGCCGAAGTTGCGCCGCAGGCGCACCCCCCGCAACCACGGCCGGCGCTCGGCCTCGCTCTCGACCAGGGCGAAGCTCGCGTCGGTCGAGCCGTCGTCGACCACGATCGCCTCGTAGCTGCGCCCGAGGGCGCCGAGCGTCGATTCGAGCTCGTCGAGCAGGCCGGGCAGCGCCTCGCGCTCGTTCAGCGCCGGGATCACGATCGAGAGCTCGGGGGAGGGGGCGCTCATTCGGCCCCGCAGACTCGCAGGCTGGCGGTCGGGACGGAGACCTGCCACGGCTGCGGGGCGGCGTCGGCGGGGATCGAGAGCAGCGCCGGCTCGTCCGCCGCCAGCCCGGCGAGCGGGATCGTGGCCACGGTCGCGAAGCGCCGGACCTCGACCGGCCCGGTTGCCGCCGCCGACTCGAGCACCGCGCCTCGCGGAGGCAGCTCGAAGCCGACCTCGCTCGTCCCGGTCGCGGCGTCGATCGTGCGACAGCCCCTCGGCGCCGCGTCCCCGGCCGGTTGCAGCGCGACCCCGAGCGCGGCGACGATGAGCCCGTCGGCCCGGTTTCGGTCCGCCTCGCTCTGCGCCTGGATCTGCTCCGGCGAGTAGCCGAGCCCGCCGTAGGCGTCGGCCGCCTCGAGATAGGCGGCGAGGGGCTCGTCCTCTCGCTGCGCCAGGTTGCCGAAGGCGAGCCCGAGCGCCGACGCCGGCTCGGCCGAGGTGGTGTCGAACGCGGGGTCGGCGAGCCCCGCGGTGAGCTCGAGCGCGCCGAGGTCGGTGCGCGCCTGGACCGCGGCGGTGTCGCGAAGCTCGTTGCCCTCGTCGCGGAGCTCGAGCACGTTGGTGGCGACGCCGACCGCGCAGACCGCGTAGAGGGCGATCAGCGCGGCGCGAGTCCAGCGGATCCCGGCGCCGAGCTCCGCCGCAACCAGGAGCACCGCGACGGCGCCCGGGAACAGGTAGCGCGCCGAGTCGGGCGCCCGCAGGATCGTCGGCGCGATCGCCTGCATCGCCCAGAGCGTGAGCGCGATCGCGATCGCGGCCCAGAGCGTCGCCGGCACCGCACCCCGCCACAGGCGCCAGCCGACCGCGCCGACCAGCACCAGCGCGAGCGCGGCGCCGGCTCCGGCGCCGGCCGCACCCTCGTCCTCGCCGAAGCCGCCGAGCCCGGTGAGCGCCTCGAGCACCGCCGCCAGCGCCTGGAACGACCAGCTCGGGATCGAGAGCACGTTGACGAGCTCGAGCTGGCTCTCGGAGTTGTCGGGTTGGCCGAGGGCCCACAGCCACCAGACCGCGTACAGGGCGAGCGGGACGAGCGCGATCCAGATCCTTCGCCGTCGGTCGGCCCCGAGCAGGACGCGGACCGCCGCGCCGACGACGAACGCGAGCGCGACCGTGTAGGTGACGACCCCGAGGCAGAGCAGGGCGCAGGCGGCGAGGTCGCCGCGGCGATCGGCGCGATCGAGGCACAGCAGCGCGCCGATCCCGCAGGCGAGCGCGGTCACGGTGGTGAACCCGTTGCCGACCAGGACGTGTAGCGAGTCGGAGCCGAACACGAGCAGGATCAGCGTCGGCGCCAGCGCCGCGACCCGCCCCACCCGTCTGCTCGCGTAGACGAAGAAGAGCCCGCCGGCGGCGAGCACGGCGAGCCCGGTGAGCAGGCGAAACGGCTCGTAGCCGGAGCCGAACGCCTCGAGCACGCCGGCGTAGGTGACCCGGGTGGTCAGCAGCAGGTGCCCCGCATGGGGGGCGACGGCGTCGTCGAGCCCTAGCCCCGGGCTGGTCGCGAACCAGGCGAACTCGTCGACCGAGAAGGTCGTCTCGCGCCCGAACCAGAGCATCAGCGCCAGCGCCGCCGACATCGCGGCGGCGAGCCACAACCCCGCGATTCGGGCGCTCATCGAGCCTCGTCGGCGCCGATCCGCGCGAGCACGGCGACCAGGGCCGTGGCGATCCGCGGGTCGAGCGCCGTGCCCGAGCCCGCCTCCAGCGCCGCGATCGCACGCGGGACGGGCGCCTCGGAACCGCCCGATTCCGCCGCGAGCTCGGACTGGCACTCACAGGCCGCGGCGATCAGCCGCGACTCGAGCGCGATCGCCTCGCCGGCGAGGCTCTCGGGCCCCGAGCCGTCGTAGCGCTCGCGGGCGCGCAGCAGCCAGCCGCAGGCGGGCTCGGGAATCCCGGCCCCGCGTGCGAGCCGGTAGCCGGCCTCGAAGTGCGCCTCGAACGCGCTCGCCTCGGCGGCGTCACGCTCGCCGGGCCGCTTCGCGAGCACCTCGGCGGCGACGTAGATCTGACCGATCTCGTGTAGACGCGCAGCCTCGGCGATCACCTCGCGCCGGGCGGGCTCGAGCCCGAGCGCCGCGGCCGCGGCGAGCGCGAACGACGCCGTGCCCTCGGCGTGCTCCGCGGCACCGCGCTGGTGCGCGTCCAGCGCCTCGAGCAGCGGCGCTCCACGGGCTCGCAGCAGCGCCGCGAGCGCCCGCGCGGCGTCGGGGTTCTCAGCTCCCGGGGAAGGGACGGCGGTCGGGGGATCCGAGCTCATCGAGCAACGCCTCGAGTGCGGCGATCGCCTCCGCCGGGTCGGGTCGGGAGTGCTCGGCGGTGATCGAGACCGCGGTCCCGAAGCCGCTGCCGGCGAGCTCGATCGCGATCCGGCCGCCGGACTCGCGCTCCAGCGAGCGCCAGACGAGCGCCCGCTCGGCGTCGCGGTCGACGACCTCGATCTCGATCGGACCGCCGGCGCCGACCAGCCCGCCCATCCATGCCTGCATCCGGTCCTGGTCGTCGGCGAGCTCCCAGAGCTCGGGCGCCGACTTGACCAGGGTCCGCTTGGTCTTCGTTTCCATCAGCGCGGGCTTCCGCCCGCCGGGCCCGACTCCTGCCCCGCAGCAGCGATTTGCAACGACTCTGGCTCAGAAGAACGCGCCGCCACGGTACTCGCCGAACACGTCGCGCATCGCGCCGCAGACCTCGCCGATCGAGGCGTCGTCGGCGAGCGCGTCGCGGATCGGGCCGAGCAGGTTGACCTCGCCGCGGGCCGCCTCGCGCAGCGCCTCGAGCCGCTGCTCGACGGCCGCCTGGTCGCGCTCGGCCTTGAACTTCGCCAGCCGCTCCTTCTGGCGGCGCTCGGACTCCGGGTCGACCTTGAGGATGTCGACGTCGTCGACCGTGTCGGTGACGTACTTGTTCACCCCGACGACGATGTCCTGGCCGGTGCGATAGCGCTCGTGGTAGGAGAGCGCCGACTCCTCGATCTCGCGCTGGATGAACTCGAGCGCCTCGACCGAGCCGCCGAGCTCGGCGACCTTCTCGATCAGCTCCCAACTTCGCTGCTCGATCTCGTCGGTGAGCGACTCGATCAGATATGAGCCCGCGAACGGGTCGACCGAGTCGGCGGCCCCGGACTCATGCGCGATCACCTGCTGGGTGCGCAGCGCGATCCGCGCCGAGCGCTCGGTGGGCAGCGCCAGCGCCTCGTCGAAGCCGTTCGTGTGCAGCGATTGGGTCCCGCCGCAGACCGCGGCGAATCCCTGCAGGGCGACGCGGATGATGTTGACCTCGGGCTGCTGGGCCTGCAGGGTGACCCCGCCGGTCTGGGTGTGGAAGCGGATCATCTGCGAGCGCTCGCTGCTCGAGCCGAAGCGCTCGCGCACGATCCGCGCCCACATCCGGCGCACGGCGCGGAACTTCGCCACCTCCTGGAAGACGTTGTTGTGGCAGTTGAAGAAGAACGCCAGCCGCGGGGCGAAGTCGTCGATCGCGAGCCCGCGCTCGAGCGCCGCCTCGGTGTAGGCGATCGCGTTCGAGAGCGTGAACGCGACCTCCTGCACGGCCGAGCAGCCCTTCTCGCGGATGTGGTAGCCGGAGATCGAGATCGTGTTCCACTTCGGCACCCTCTCGGCGCAGTACTCGAAGATGTCGGTGGTCAGCCGCATCGTCGGCTCCGGCGGGTAGATGTAGTTGCCGCGCGCGACGTACTCCTTGAGCACGTCGTTTTGGACCGTTCCCCGCAGCTGCTCCGAGGCGACGCCCTGCTCCTCGCCGACTAGCTCGTAGAGCAGCAGCAGCACCGCCGCCGGGGCGTTGATCGTCATCGAGGTCGAGACCTGGTCGAGCGGGATCTGCTCGAAGCAGATCCGCATGTCCTCGATCGTGTCGATCGGGACGCCCGTGCGGCCGACCTCGCCGTCGCAGAGCGGGTCGTCGGAGTCGCGCCCGAGCTGGGTCGGGAGGTCGAACGCCATCGAGAGCCCGGTCGAGCCGTGCTCGATCAGGTAGCGGTAGCGCTCGTTGGTGTCCTCGGGGCTGGCGAAGCCCGCGTACTGGCGCATCGTCCAGAGCCGGTCGCGGTACATGCCCTCGTGGATCCCGCGCGTGAACGGATAGGCGCCCGGCTCGCCGAGCCGCTCGTCGAGCCCCGGCTCGACGTCGCCGGCCTCGTAGAGGCGGTCGACCTCGATCCCCGAGTCGGTGATCACGCGCTCGTCGTCGGGGCCGACCACCGGCGCGACGAAGCGGTGCAGGTCGGCCTCGACCGCCTGCTCGGTGCGCGGGTCGAGGCCGCCCTCGTCGGCGGGCAGCCCGCTGGTGCCCTCGGCCTCGTCGGTCGCGCGCTCGGTCTCGGCGTCGGCCATCCCGCGCAGTCTAGATCCGTCCGGGTGCGATGGCCGTGACTACGATGCCGCGATGCGAATCGCGGTCGCCAGCTTCTCGGGGGTGCCACCGCAGTTCCGCGACGACGAGCGCCTCGCCGAGGCGCTGCGCGAGCGCGGTGCTGAGGCCGCGGTCGAGTCCTGGGACGACGGCGACGTCGACTGGCGGGCGTTCGACCTCGTCGTCGTGCGCTCGACCTGGAACTACGCCCGCCACCGGGACGAGTTCCTCGCCTGGGCCGAGGGGATCGGCGAGCGCCTGCACAACTCGCCGGCGCTGATCCGCTGGAACAGCGACAAGCGCTATCTCGGCGACCTCGCGGCCGCCGGGCACCGGGTGGTCGAGACCCGATACGTCGCGCCCGGCGAAGACCCGCCCGCGCTCGAGGGCGAGGTGGTGGTGAAGCCGAACGTCTCCGCCGCCGGTCGCGACACCGGCCGCTTCGGCCCGGCGGCGCACGGGGCGGCGCGGGAGCTGATCGCAGCGATCCAGGCGAGCGGGCGCACGGCGATGGTCCAGCCCTACCAGCCGGCGGTCGACGAGGTCGGGGAGACGGCGGTGGTGGTGGTCGACGGCGAGCCCGCGCACTCGCTGATCAAGCGCGCGGTGCTGCGTCCGGACGAGGTCGCGCCGGTCCGCGACGACGAGGTCGGCGCCGCCGAGATCATGTACGACCCCGGTCTCGTGACCGCCGCGGAGCCGGACCCGACCGCGCTCGAGCACGCGCGCGGGCTCGTCGCCCAGATCGCCGAGCGCTTCGCCTACCTGCCTCTCTACGCCCGGGTCGACACGATCCCGGGCGCCGACGGCGAGCGAGTCCTGCTCGAGCTCGAGCTGATCGAGCCCAACTTCTACCTCGACCAGGTGCCGGCGACGACGGCGCGGGTCGCGGACGCGGTCATCGCCCGCGCCGAGGCCTAGCCTCGAGCGGCGATCGCGACCTCGACCGCGGCGGCCATCGCCTCGGCCGGGGCCGGGTAGGTGTGGGCGGCGACGGCGTCGGGCGCCGGCGGCTCGAGCTCGCCGGCGGCGACCCTGGCGAGCGCGGCGGCGATCGCGCCCGGGTCGTCGGCGCGGCGCCACCGTCGCGCCGAGCTCGCCCGCGACCGTGCCCGCCTCGGTGCCGGCGGCGAGCGCGAGGATCGGCCGCTCGGCGGCGAGGTACTCGAACAGCTTGATGTTGAGCAGCTGCGAGCGAGTCGGCTGGGCGACGAGCAGGAGCGCGTCGGCCTCGCGCTGGAGCGCGAGCGCGCGCCCGCGCTCGAGGCTGCCGGCGTGGACGATCCGCGCCGGGTCGACGTCGGTCGCGAACAGCTTCGCCTCGGCGTCGGTGAGCGGGCCGGCGATCACGAGCTCGAGCTTCGCCGCGAGCTCCGGGCCGCGAGCGCGCGAGCTCGCCGAGGGCCACGACCAGGGGCGCCGGGTCGCGGCCGTAGCTGCCGAAGCGGCCGGTGTAGACGAGCGAGGCGCGCTCGCGGTCGAGCAGCTCGCCGCCGGCGCCGGGCTCGGCAGGCCCGGCATCCGGGTCCCAGCCGTTTCGGATCAGCAGCGGGTCGGCGATCCCGCGGGCGCGCAGGTCCGCGGCCGCCGGCTCGGAGACGCAGACGACGGCGTCGGCGGCGCCGAGCCAGCGTCGCTCGAGCCGGCGGTCGAGGCGCCGCTGGAGGCCGGTCGGGAAGGTCGGTCGCAGGGACTCGAACGTCCACGCGTCGCGGACGTCGGCGACCCAGGGGACGCCGCGGCGCTGGAGCGCGCGGCCGACCGCGTGCGCGGACTCCGGCGGCGAGGTCGTGATCACGCAGTCGAAGCCGCGCTCGCGATGCAGGCGCAGTGCCGCGCGGCGCGCGAACGGCGTCCAGGCGGCGACCAGGGGCTCGGGGACGAGCACCCGGCTCAGCGGGTGCGGGCGACCGCTGTAGGTGGCCGAGTCGAACATCGCCCCGATCGAGTCCTCGCCGCGCAGGCGGGCGCGCCAGCGCTGCGCGTCGGCGGTCTGCACGACCCCGTCCTCGGCGCTCGGCCCGTAGGCCGAGGTGGTGAGGACGGTGACCTCGTGGCCGAGGCGCCGCAGCCACTTCGCCATCGCCGCGGGGCGCAGGACGCCGGTGTCGCGGCAGGGCGGGTAGAAGTAGGCGACGAGCAGGATCGAGCGCTTCATCGGCCCTCCCTGCGGCGGCGCTCTGCGATCGCCCCCGCGTAGGCCTCGTCCATGCGCTCGACCAGGCGCGGCCAGCTCCACTCGGCGAGCGCCCGCCGCCGGCCCGCCTCGCCGAGCGCGCGCCGGCGCTCGGGCCCGGCGGCGACCAGCTCGGCGAGCGCCGCCGCGACCGAATCGGGGTTGCCGCGCTCGGCGAGCAGGCCGGTCTCGCCCTCGGCGACGACCGCGCGCACGCCCGGGTAGTCGGTCGCGATCGCCGGCAGCGCGCAGGCCATCGCCTCGATCAGGACGATCCCGAACGACTCCGGCGGCTCGGTCGTGAGCAGGAACAGGTCGGCGGCGCGCAGGACCTCCGGCAGCTCGTGGTGGGGGACGGCGCCGAGGAAGTGGACGCGGTCGGCGAGCCCGGCCCGCCGCGCGTGCTCGCGGAAGCCGTCGGCGAGCTCTCCGCCTCCGGCGACGACCAGCTGGACGCGCTCGTCGTCGAGCCGCGCGAGCGCGTCGATCGCGACGTCGACGCGCTTGAAGTGGTGGGCGCGGTCGAGGGTGGCGACGAACGCGGCGACGACCGCGTCGGGCGGGATCCCGAGCCGCTCGCGCAGGCCGCTCGCGTCGGCGCCGGGGCTGAACAGCTCCGCGTCGACTCCGTTCGGCATCTCGACCAGCTTCGCCGGATCGGCCCGGCGGGCGCGGCGCAGGTAGGCGACCGAGTCGGCGTGGTCGGGCGAGAGCACGCAGACGCGGTCGGCGGCGCGGATCAGCGCCGGCGCGACCGGTGTGCTCGTAGGCCTCGAACAGCGCCCCGCGCACGCCGTGCTCGACGAGGCGGTTCTTGTAGTGGACGAGCAGCGCCTGGCGCCGGCGGCGCGCGCGCAGCCGCGCCGAGCAGGGTCAGCTCGGCGCCGAAGATGAACGGGTAGTGCAGGTGGACGACGTCGAAGCCCTCGACCCGCGCCAGGCTCGGGATCAGCGGCGCGTTGCCGATCGCGAGCACGGGCTCGATCCGGTGCACGATCGCGCCCCCGGGGTCGGGCGGCTCGCCCGGCGCCGGGGCGGTGAAGACCTCGACCTCGTGGCCGCGGTCGGCCTGCTCGCGGGCGAAGCGGAAGGCGGTGTTGCCGGCGCCGCCGCGATAGGGCGGGAAGGTCGCTGTCAGGTGGGCGATGCGCAAGCCTGGGGCGCTCCCGGCGCCCGGCGCCGCGGCGCTAATCGCCGCTGCCGACGAGCCGTTCGACCCCGGTCTGCTCGATCGTCAGTCGCAGCCCCTCGCGCAGGTCGACCTCGGGCTCCCAGCCGAGCAGCTGCTTGGCGCGGGTGATGTCGGGCTGGCGCACCTGCGGGTCGTCGGTCGGCAGCGCCTCGAAGACGATCTCCGAGCGCGACTCGGTCACCTCGATCACCGCCTCGGCGAGCTCGAGCAGGGTGAACTCGTCCGGGTTGCCGATGTTGACCGGCTCGTGGACGTCGGAGCCCGCCATCGCGACGTAGCCGTTGATCTGGTCGTCGACGAAGCAGAAGCTGCGCGTCTGGCTGCCGTCGCCGAACACCGTCAGCGGCTTGTCCTGGAGCGCCTGGCGGAGGAAGGTCGGGATCGCGCGGCCGTCGTGGGGGCGCATCCGCGAGCCGTAGGTGTTGAAGGTCCTGACGATGCCCGTGTCGACGCCCTGCTGGCGGTGGTAGGCCATCGTCAGCGCCTCCGCGTAGCGCTTCGCCTCGTCGTAGACGCCGCGCGGGCCGATCGGGTTCACGTGGCCCCAGTAGCTCTCCGGCTGCGGGTGCACCTGCGGGTCGCCGTAGACCTCGGAGGTCGAGGCGAGGACGAAGCGGGCGCGCTTCAGCTTCGCCAGGCCGAGCATGTGGTGGGTGCCGTAGGAGCCGACCTTGAGCGTGTGCAGCGGCAGGCGCAGGTAGTCGATCGGGCTCGCGGGCGAGGCGAGGTGGTAGACGAGGTCGACCGGCTCGGCGCAGAAGAACGGCTCGGTCAGGTCGTGCTGGACGAAGGTGAAGCTGTCGTCGCGGATGTGCTCGACGTTCTGCAGCGAGCCCGTGTCGAGGTTGTCGACGCAGATCACGCGGTGGCCGTCCGCGAGCAGGCGATCGCACATGTGCGAGCCCAGGAATCCGGCTCCACCGGTGACGATGCAGGTGCTCATCGCCGGGCGAGGATAGACCAGCGGGGGGCGAGCGGCCCGGGTTCGGGCTTGGTCGCGGTGTGGACCGTGCAAACGCCCAGCGGGCGCGCGCAGTGGCCGCGGCGCGGCTGCTCGCCGCCCACGAACCAGGTCTGCGCCGGGTGGCGCGGCGGATCTCGATCTGCGCCGCGGACGCCGACGACGCGCTCCAGCGCGCGGCGCTGATCCTGCTGACCAAGGCACCGCCGCTCGAGCCGGGCCGCCTGGTCGCGTGGATGACGGTGGTCACCAAGCGCGAGGCGATCGCCGTCCGCCGCCAGCGCGAGCGCCAGCTCGCCGCCCACCCGCGCGCCGCCGACGGGCGCGACCTCGACCCGCTCGACCGCGCGCCGACCGACTCGCCGGGTCCCGCCGAGCGCTTCGCGCGGCGCGAGCGCCTGGCCGAGGCGCGCCGGGCGCTCGCGGCGCTGAAGCCGGCGGAGCGGACCGCGATCGTGCTCCAGGCCCAGGGCTACTCCTACGCCGAGATCTGCGAGCTCTGCGGCTGGAGCTACACCAAGGTCAACCGCTGTCTCGCCGAGGGGCGGGCGAGGCTGCGGGCGCTCGGTTAGGTCGCTCTTGCGCCGCGGCTGCGTCCTCGACTAGGGCGCCGCCGTGTTCTCCAGGCCCGCGAACGGGACGGCGGTGAGCTTGGCGTTGGTCACGAACAGCGGGTTGCCCGACGGGTTGTCGCAGCTGAACTCCGCCGTCCCCGCCGCGCCGAACGTGTGCACGACCGTGTTCACGATCGTGTTGTTGGCCGACGCGTCGATGTGCGACGACGACCTGTCGGTGTCGTTGCCGGCGGTCGTGGTGCACGAGATCAGCGTCAGACCGGCCTTGGCGAGCGCGCCCTTGGCGATGAAGAGGTAGCTGCCCGCCGGGACGTCGAGGCTGAGGACGGTTGTGCCGGCGGAGGGAGCGGTTATCTGCGTCGCGCCGTCCTTGAACGTCGAGCGACCGGTGCCCGCAACCCCGGCCGTGGGAACGGTGCCGAGCTTGCTCTCGTCGATCTGCTTGCCGCGAAGTGTGTTGTCGGCCACCCGGCTTCTCTTGATCGTCTTCTTGGCGATCTTCTTGTTCGTCACGGCCTGCTTGGCGATGTCGCTGGTCTGGATCTTCGATGCACCAATCGCAACGCCGCCTCCGAGCGCCGCGATCAAGGCAATCGTCGCGAGCACGACGGAGGGCGAGGGCGGCTTGGCGAGCAGAGACATGGTCAACCTTTCTGGCGGGTTGCAGTCGATCCTATGGTTCGGCGATCCTCGATGCTGCCCGCCGGGCACACGCCCCACCCCTACCTCGGCGCGCGATACTGGGCGGGCGATGTCCGCGGAGAAGCGCGACCTGCTCGATTCGCTGGTGCTGCGGGCGCCCGCGGTCGGAACTGCGTTCACGGCGGGCCTCGTCCGGCTCAAGCTCGGCTCGCCGCTCAGGAGACTGTTGATGCCCTACGCGATCAAGCGGGGCTTTAGCGCGGTGGCACGCAGCGACGTGGACGTAAACGTGCTCCTCTACGAGCCCGGCACGGAGGTCTTCATGCACGGCATGGACAGCGTGGGCGTGGGGGGCTGCTTTCGCGGACGCGAGGGGGTCCGGGCGCTCTACCGCGAGATCGACGACGCCTTCGATCCCTGGGGGTGGACGATCGACCGGCTGGTCGACGGCGGCGATCGGCTCGCGGTGAGAGGCGACTTCGTCGGCTACGGGCGCGGCAGCGGCGCGAAGACCGAGCTGACATCCGGCGGAACGGTGATGGAGCTCTCCTCGCGGGGCAAGATCGCCCGCCAGGAGTGGTTCGTCGAGCAGAACGGCTGGCAGCGGGTTCTCGAGGCCGCGGGGCTCTCGGAGTAATCGATGTCGGAGGAGAACGCCGACAGAGTCCGCCGGGCCTATGAGGTCTGGAACGAGGCGGGTCCGGCGGCGGTCACGGATCAGTTCTGGGCCGAGGAAGCCGTTTACCGCGAGGGACCCGGCTGGCCTAACGCCGGAGTCTTCAGAGGCCGTGCCGCTGCGCTCGCACGGATGCAAAGCCTGATCGAGCTGGTGGGACCGATCGAGGTCCGCCTCGATGACCTGGTCGAGGTCGGGGACGGCCGCTATGTCGCCTGTGTGCGCATGGTCGGAAGCGCGGCGAGCGATACGCCATACACACAGTCATTCGCCGTCGTGCACCGCCTGCGAGACGGCCTGATCGTCGAGGCCGACTACTACCTCGACCGCGCCCAGGCGCTGCAAGCAGTCGGGCTGGGCCAGTAGGCGATGTCGCAGGAGAACGTGGAGATCGTCCGAGAGGGCTACGCGCGATTCAGCGGCCACAGGTGAATTCGTGGCGGACCTCGCCACGGACGACTTCGTGTGGGATATGTCGAACTACCACGGCTGGCCCGAGCAGCAGGTCTACGAAGGCGTCGACGGAGCTGCAGCGTTCCTCAGCGACTGGATGGATGCGTGGGAGGACTGGGAGCTCGAGCTGGAAGCCCTCTACGACGCGGGCGACAGGGTGGTCGCGTTCATGCGCCAGCGCGGCAGGTCGAAGGAGGGCGGAATGCCAGTTGAAATGTCCTTCGCCCAGGTCTGGACCTTCCGCGACGGCAAGCAGGCCCGGACGGAGGTGTACTCGGAACGGGCCGAGGCCCTCGAAGCCGCCGGGCTGTCGGAGTAGGCGATGTCGCAGGAGAACGTGGAGATCGTCCGGCGCGTGGCGGACGCCTACAACCGCCGCGACGTGGGAGCGATGCTGGCCGAGCTACACCCCGAGATCGAGTGGCACCCCTGGTTGCAGGTTCAGCTCGGCGGGGGAGCCACCGTGTATCGGGGGCACCAGGGCGTCCACGAGGGAATCCGAGACGGGGAAGAAGCGTTTTCTGAACTCCAGGCAACGCCATCAGAGGTCCGGGACCTTGGCGAGCGAGTCGTCGCCATCGGTCACCTCCGGGCACGCGGCAAGGAGAGCGGCGCTATCACCGAATCGGCGCTCGCTTGGATCGTGGAGTTCAAGGGTGGCAAGGTGATTCGGGTCCGCGAGTATCTCGACCCTAAGGAAGCCCTCGAAGTCGCTGGCCTGTCGGAGTAGGGTCGCTCTGAGACGACGGTGGACGCGACCAGACGCTTCTACGGGCTCGCGTACCGGGTGGGCTTTCACCCGTGGGAGGACCTGGCCGAGCATCCGCCTTTTGCCGACAGCCTCGGGGCACTGCTCGACCGCGAGCAGGAGGGTCGCGAGCCGCCCTACGGCCGGGCGCTCGACCTCGGCTGCGGCAGCGGCGTCTGGGGCGTTCGGCTCGCGGAGCGGGGGTGGCAGGTGACCGGGATCGAGATGGTCGAGTCGGCGCTCGAGCGCGCCCGCTCGCGGATCGCCGATTCCGGGGTCGAGATGGAGCTGGTGGACGGAGACGTCACCGAGATGCGGGGCGCGGTCGGCTCCGGCTATCGGCTGGTGCTGGATACGGGCACCTTCCACGGGCTCACCGACGAGCAGCGGATCGCGATGGGCCGCGAGGTGACCGCGATCGCCTCCGCCGACGCGACCCTGATCCTCGACTGCTTCGCGCCTCGGCGCCGGGGGCCGTTGCCGCGCGGGGCGAGCCGCGCCGACGTCGAGCGCGCGTTCGGGGACTGGCGGATCACCGACGTCGAGGTCGCCGACGCGCAACCTGACGCGATCGCGAGGCTGATGCGTTTCGAGGAGCGCTGGTACCGGCTCGTGCGGAGCTAGCGCGACGCCCGCGCCTGCGGGCGGTCGACCCGGGCCGGCTTCGGCGGGTCGTCGAGGGCGCGGACGCCGGGCGCGAACGGGTCCCAGCGCGGCTTGTCGAGGTGGTTACGAAGCGCCTGACGGGCTCCGGGGTAGTACTGCACGTTGTAGGAGTTGTCGGGGTCGACGCCGCGGTAGTAGATCACCATCTTCACCCGGTCGTGGGCCTCGGCCCAGCGCAGCAGCTCGCCGGTGAAGGCGCCCGACTGGTCGTTGTCCCAGGGCCCGTACTCGCCGATCACGAACGGCTTGCGCCGGTACTGGTGAAAGAAGCGTTGGCCGTCGTCGAAGGCGGCGCGGTAGCGGGCGTAGATGTCGATCCCGACCCAGTCGACGTACTTGCCGCCGGGCCAGTAGTCGGCCGGCTGGTTGCCGCCGATGTTGGGCGAGCCGAAGCTCTGCGGCACCCACATCATCGCCACCCGCGGCCGCGGCATCTGCTCGCCTATCGGCAGCGGGATCCCCTCGGGGCCGCCCTCGTAGACCGGGTCGTCCTGGGACTTCGCGCGCAGGATCCGCGGCAGCCCCATGCGCATGAGTTTGCGGTTGATCTTGTCGCGCGAGCCGCCGCGCAATATCAGCGCGAACCGGCGCCAGGCGAGCTTGTACCAGCGGGTCGAGTGGCCGTGACGGCGGGCGCTGCCGTCTGCGTTGAAGGCCGAGTAGGCGTTCCAGTGCCCGTTCATCTCCGCCATCAGCCGGATGTAGACCGTCTGCCCGGTCTCCTCGATCGTCGACGCCATCCGGGTCATGTAGCGGTCGTCCTTGCCGCGGGCGATCTGCCGCGGGGTGATCACCTCCTCGCCGGCGCCGGTCGCGGTCGAGAGGCTGAGCACGCCGCGGGTGTCGGTCTCGCCCCAGCGATGGAGGGCACCGGTGGTCAGCGGAACCCGCCAGTGAAAGAAGTCCTGGAGCACCGCCGGGTGGGCGCCGACCTGCTCTGAGAAGCGCTCGAAGTCGGCGACGTGGCCGGTGTCGGAAACGCCGTGATAGGCGACCCCGTCGCGCGGCGCATACGTCTTCGCCCCGGCGCCCGGGGCGAGCGCCGCCAACCCGGCGCAGGCAACCGTCAGCACCGCCACCACCGATTTCGCCGTCACCGCCATCTGCACCCGCAACACGCTAGCCACGCCGAAGTGGCGCCGCGGGCGGGCCGTTGCGCGGTCCGCCGTCAGGATTACGTGGGCGGGAGGTCGGTGCCGCGAGACGGAGGGGGTGGGATTCGAACCCACGGACCGAGGAGACCCCGGTCAACGACTTTCAAGGCCGCCGCATTCAACCGCTCTGCCACCCCTCCGGGTGCGCCCGCAAGTCTGACGGCAGGCGGGCTCAAATAGCCTCCCCGCAATGGCGGAGTGGCGCAACTGGGCCGGCGACCAGCGCTGCGCTCCGGCGGCGATCGAGCATCCGGGCACTCGCGAGGAGCTGGCCGAGATCGTCGTCCGCGCGGGCGAGCGCGGGCAGCCGGTGCGCGCCGCGGCCTCCGGGCACTCGTTCACCGACATCGCGCTCACCGACGGGGTCATGGTCCGCTGCGACCGCCTCGACCGCATCCTCGCCGTCGATCGCGATGCCGGGCTGGTCAAGGTCGAGGGCGGGATCGTGCTCGGCGAGCTCAACCAGCGCCTCGACGAGCTCGGGCTCGCGTTCGAGAACCTCGGCGACATCGACCGCCAGAGCCTCGCCGGCTCGATCGCGACCGGCACCCATGGCACCGGGGCGCGGTTTCGCAGCGTCTCGGCCCAGGTCGAGGCGCTCGAGCTGGTGCTCGCCGACGGGTCGGCGCTCGAGATCGACGGCTCCGACCCGGCGGCGCTGGCGGCGGCGCGGATCGGCCTCGGAGCGCTCGGGATCGTCTACGCGGTCACGATCCGCACCGTGCCCGCGTTCACCCTCGACCGCCTCGACAGCCCGAAGCCGCTCGACGAGACGCTCGCCCGCCTCGACGAGCTCTGCGCGACCAACGACCACTTCGAGTTCTACGTCTTCCCGAACACCGAGACCGCGCTCTGCCGCGAGAGCCGGCGTACGAGCGAGCCGCCGCGCCCGCGCTCGCGCGCCTCGGTCTACGCCCGCGAGGTGATGCTCGAGAACTGGGTCGGGCAGGCGTTCGCGCTCGCCGGGCGGCGGTTTCCCTCGCAGGCGCCGCGGCTCTCCCGTCTCGCCGCCGCCGGCCTCGGGCGCTCGCGCAAGGTCGACCGCTCGCATCGCGTCTTCGCCAGCGAGCGGCGGATCCGGTTCACCGAGATGGAGTACGGGATCCCGCGCGAGCACGCGACCGAGGCGGTGCGCCGGGTGCTCCACCACGCGGCGCGGCCCGAGCTCGGCGTCGCCTGGCCGATCGAGGTCCGCTTCGTCGCCGCCGACGACGCCGTGCTCAGCGGTTCGCACGCGCGCGACACCTGCTACGTCGCCGTGCACCAGGACCGCCACCTCGACTGGGAGCCGTACTTTCGCGGCGTCGAGGAGATCATGAACACCTACGGCGGGCGCCCGCACTGGGGTAAGCGCCACTTCCAGGACGCCGAGTCGCTGGCGCCGCGCTACCCGCGCTGGGCCGAGTTCATCGCGCTTCGCGACCGCCTCGACCCCGAGCGCCGGTTCGCGAACGCATACACCGAGCGCGTGCTCGGCTGAGGTGAGCGGCTCAGAGGAAGGCGTGGCCCTCGCCGCGGTAGGTGGGGACCTCGTCGACGATCCGCTCGCCGTCGACGAGATAGAGCGAGCCGAAGCGCTCGCAGAGCTCGCCCGCCTTCGCGTGGCGCATGTAGACGCGGTCGCCGACCCGCAGCCGATAGGCGGCGGCGCCGAGCAGCGGCGTCTGCACCTCGCCCGCGGCCTCCTGGCCGTCGTAGCGAAGCCCGCCGGGCAGGTAGGGCTCCGGGAGGCGATCGCGCGCCGGGACCCCGGAGGCGACGTAGCCGCCGCCGAGCACCGTCGCGACCCCGCCGACCGGGCGGCGGACGACCGGCAGGCAGAAGAACGCGGCCGGCTCGAGCGCGAGCGAGCGGTAGGCGTCGAAGAGCGCCGGCGCGTAGAACCCCGAGCCGGCGCTGAGCTCGTCGACGATCCCGGCGGCGGCGGTGCGCGCGAGGCTGCCGGTGCCGCCGCCGTTGACGAACTCGAGCTCGCGCTCGCGCTCGGCGAGCTCCGAGCGCACCGCGGCGACGATCCCCGGCAGGCGATCGGAGATCTCGCGCTGCGAGGCGGACTGCATGCGCCGGATCGCGGCGCTTCGCAGCGGCTTGCCGGCGATCGAGTCGCCGACCCCGGCGATCTGACCCTCGTAGGCCATCAGCCCGGCGAGCCGGGTCCCGGGGCGGTCCTCGATCTCGGCCGCCATCCGCCGCGCGCGCCCGGCGTCGTGCACCGGCGAGCGCTTCGGCCCGATCCGCGCCATCCGCCCGCCCAGCGGCCACCAGCCGACGTCGACGTCGAGGCAGACGCGCACCTGCGACGGCCCGCCGCCGATCGCGCCCTCGATCAGGTCGAGGTGCGGGCGGTCGTCGACCATCAGCACCGGCGCGCGCTCGGGCGCCTCGGCGGCGAGCCGTCCGACCCGCGCGACCGCGGCGCGGTCGGCGGTCGGGTAGGCGACGACGACGTCCTCGAACCCCTGCTCGGCGAGGTGAAGCGCCTCCGGCGCGGTGAACGCCAGCACCCCGCGAAAGCCCGGGTCGAGGTCGAGGATCCGGCGCAGGAGCGCGGTCGAGCGCACCGACTTCGAGGCGACGCGGATCGGCAGCCCGCCCGCCTGGTCGAGCATCGTGCGCGCGTTGCGGCGCATCGCCTCGAGGTCGACGAAGGCGAACGGCGGCGTCGCCGAGGCGAGCACGGAGTCGTAGCGGGCCTTCAGCGCCTCGCGGTCGATCGTGTCGGACGACGGGCTCACGGCGCGGGCGAGCGTATCTAGAATCACCGTGTCCCCAGGAGAGGTGGCCGAGTGGCTGAAGGCACTCGCCTGCTAAGCGAGTAGGGGGCGCAAGCTCTCTCGCGGGTTCGAATCCCGCCCTCTCCGCTGCCCACGCGTAGCCAGTCACATCGGAGGGGTGGTGCCAGGGCGAGGAAATCTGATCGTGATCACGCTCGCGGCGCTCGCGATCGCGGTCGGCGCGTTCGCCGCCTGGCGCCTGGTGATCGAGGACGCGGCGCCCGCCGGCGAGGTCGCCGCGGTCCCGGCCGCGCCCGCGCAGCCGCCGCCGGCCGGCAACGGCGGTGGCGCCGCTCGCCGCGGCGGAGTCCGAGAGCTCAAGCCCGCGGTCGGGCCGGAGCCGACGCCGACCCCGACGATGGCGCTCTCGCACCCCGCCGACGGCTGGTCGGTGATCGAGGTCCGCCGCGGCGAAGAGGTCGAGATCCGGACCGAGCCCGGCGGCGGCGAGCTGGTCGAGCGGGTCGGGCACCGAACCGAGTTCGGCTCGCCGACCGTGTTCGGCGTCGACCACCGCGAGGGCGACTGGGTTGCGGTGACGACCGCCGTCGCTTCCCAACAACACCCTCGGCTGGATCAGGCTCGACCCCGAGCGCCTGCGCGCCGGCTGGACCCGGGTCTCGGTCGTGGTCGACGTCTCCGAGCGCCGCGCTCAGCTGCTCGAGGCGGGCGAGGTCGCGCGCGAGTTCTCGGTCACCGTCGGCATGCCCGGCGCCGACACGCCGACCGGCCGGTTCACGGTCACCGACACCTTCCGCGGCGACCTCAACCCCGCTTACGGCTGCTGCGCGGTCGCGGTCACGGCGACCCAGCCGAACCTGCCCTCGGGCTGGCTCGGCGGTCGGCGGATCGCGATCCACGGCACCTCGGGACCGCTCGGCGTCGCCGCCTCGCACGGCTGCGTCCGGGCCCCCGACCGCGAGGTCTCGGAGCTGGTCAAGCGGGTGCCGCTCGGCTCGCCGGTCTTCATCCGCGCCTGAGCGGAGCTCGGTCTCAGGCCGCGGCGAGCTGCTCGGCGAGCGCCGCCTCGAGGTCGGCGGCGAGCTGGTCGAGGTCGGCGACGGCGTCGCGGTCGGCGGCGAGGCCGAAGAAGACGCCGCCGTCGTAGGAGAGGACGCCGATCGAGAGCGCGTGGTTCTGCGGCGAGAGCGGCACGAACGGGTAGATCGCCTCGATCCTCCGCCCGAGCAGGTAGAAGGGCACCTGCGGGCCGGGGACGTTGGAGACGACCAGGTTCCACGACAGAGGGCGCGAGATCACGTCGGCGAGTACCCGGTTGATCGTCGGCGGCGTCCAGCCGGTCGCCTCGATGATCAGCGACGCGGCGCGCGCCTGCTCGGACGCCTTCAGCCGCGCGGTCTCGGCGTGCACGCGCTCGAGCCGCGTGCGCGCGTCCGGCTCGCCGATCGGCAGCGCGACGAGCAGGGTGGCGATCCGGTTGCCGAGCTCGAGCTCCTCGTCGGGGCGGCGGACGCTCATCGGAACCAGGGCGACGATCTGGTCCGGGACCTCGGGCTCGCGACGTTCGAGAAAGCGGCGCAGGCCGCCGGCCGCGACCGAGAGGATGACGTCGTTGACGGTCGCCCCGCCCTCACCGCGCGCCGCCTTGAGCTGGTCGAGGCGGGCGTCGACGTAGGCGAGACGGCGGTCGCGCCCGATCTCGACGTTGAGCGAGGTCCGGGGCGCGGTCGGGCCGCTGGCGGCGAGCTGGGCGAACGACTCGGCGGTTCGCATCACCCGGGTCGCGGTCGAGCGCGGCATCGTGATCGCGCCGTGCGCGGCCTTGCGCGCCGCGCGCAGCGGGTTGCGGATCCGCTCGGAGGCGGCGCGGACGAAGAGCATCTCCGGGCTCGGCTCGTCGGGCTCGGGCGCCTCCGCCGGGATCTCGATCTCGATCCCCTCCGGGGTCGGGTCGAGGATCACGGTGCCGACGTCGACCGCGGCGACGCCGTCGACGAGCGCATGGTGGGTCTTGTTGACGTAGGCGTGGCGCCCGCCCGCGAGGCCCTCGACCAGATAGAGCTGCCACAGCGGCCGGGTGAAGTCGAGCGGCTCGGACATGATCCGCGCCGCGAGCTCGCGCAGCTCCGCCTCGCCGCCCGGCGCCGGGAGCGCCGCCCGGCGCACGTGCCAGCGCAGGTCGAAGCGCGGGTCGTCGGTCCAGACCGGGTTCGAGAGGTTGAGCGCGACCTTGGTCACCCGCTGGCGAAAGCGGGGGACGAGCCCGAGCCGCGTGTCGACGTGCTCGAGCAGCCGCTCGAAGTCGGGCGGCTCGCCCTCGACCACGATCGTCGCCCCGACGTGGACGTGGATCGGCCCGCGCTCGGCGAGCAGCGACGACATGTCGGAGGCCGAGAGGCGCTCGTTCACGCCGGCCCCCGCGGGCTCAGCTCGCGGCCGCGGGGCTGTCGGCCATGAACTCGCGCAGGCTCTCGCGCGCCTGGGCGCGGACCTTGTTCTGGACCGGCGGCGACCAGCCGAGCGCAAGCCCGACCGGGCCGAGTGCCTGGCGGCTCCAGCGCCAGAGGCTGAAGCGGTCGCGGTGCTCGGCGATCAGCCCGTCGGCGAAGACGAAGCCGGCGTCGATCGAGTTGTGCACGTGGCGACCGGTGGCGCTGAACGTGTAGTGGGCGTCCCAGTGCGCCGAGCCGCGGTCGCCGTCCGTGCGGACGTCCGAGTGCTCGAGCTCGAGGTCGGTGCCGCGGGTGCAGAGCATCCGCCACATCGCGGTGACCTCGTCCCCGCGCAGGTCCTGGAACACCGGGTCGCTGAAGCTCGGGTCGGGGCCGTAGCAGGCGGCCATCGCCGCATGGTCGCGCGCCGCGAATGCGGTGTAGAAGCGGTCGATCAGGGCGGCGTTCGCCGCCGGGTCCGAGGCCACGGAGCGATCGTATCCCGCGGCGCCGGCCTGCGAGGATCCGGCGCGTGCAGACGATCGAGATCGCCGAGCGCCGCGCGCGGCTCGCCCGCCGCCACCGGCTCGCGCCCGGCGAGCGCGCCGGCGACGTGGTCGAGGCGACCCGGAGCATCGTCTGCCTGCACGGCACCGACCCGGCGACCGTCTACCTCTCAGCCCGTGCCCGTGTCGACGGGATGACCGTCGCCGACCTCGAGCGTGAGCTCTATCGCGAGCGCTCGCTGGTCAAGGTGCTGGCGATGCGAAGGACGTTGTTCGTGTTCCCGCGCGACGGGGTCGGCGCCGCCGTGGCGGGAGCCGGCGAGCGCACCGCGGGCGCCGAGCGCCGGCGGTTGATCAAGGAGGTCGAGGCCGAAGGGCTTCACCGCGACGGCGAGCGCTGGCTCGGGGCTGCGGAGAAGGCGGTGATCGCGGCGCTCGAGGGTGGGAGGGAGGCGAGCTCGTCGGAGCTTCGCGCCGAGCTCCCGTTGCTCGAGGGCTCGATCACCTACGGCGTCGGCAAGTCGTGGGGCGGGCAGGTGCCGGTCGGGCCGCGAGTGCTGACGATCCTCTCGGCATCGGGTCAGATCGTCAGGGCCTCTAACGACGGCGGCTGGGGCGTCTCGCGCCCGCGGTGGGCCTCGATGACCACCTGGCTAGGCGAGGAGATCGGGGCGGTTTCCGAGGCGGAGGGCGTCGCGGCGCTGGTCGAGCGCTGGCTGCGCGCGTTCGGTCCGGGGACGGAGGCGGACATCAAGTGGTGGCTCGGCTCGACCCTGCGCGCGGTCCGCAAGGCGCTCGCCGAGCTCGAGGCGATCGAGGTCGACCTCGACGGCGAGACCGGCTACCTGCTCCCCGACGACCTCGAGCCGAGCGCGCCGGTCGCGCCCTGGCCGGCGCTGCTGCCGCCGCTCGACCCGACGACGATGGGCTGGTTCGAGCGCGAGTGGTACCTCGGCCCCTACAAGGCCGAGCTCTTCGACACCAGCGGCAACGCCGGGCCGACCGCGTGGTGGGACGGGCGGATCGTCGGCGGCTGGCGCCAGCGCGAGAGCGGCGAGGTCGAGCTGCAGCTGCTCGAGGACGTCGGCGCCGAGGCGCTCCGGGCGCTCGAGGCCGAGGCCGCGCGACTGACCGAGTGGTTCGACGGCACCCGCGTCCTGCCCCGGTTCCCCTCGCCGCTCTCGAAGGCGCTCGCCGCGGAGAGCCGCTGATCGCGGCGCCCGGGCAGGCCCGCAGGACAGCTCCTACAATCGCTTGCCCCCGGGCCCGTAGCTCAGCCGGATAGAGCGTCGGTCTACGAAACCGAAGGTCACAGGTTCGAATCCTGTCGGGCCCGCTTCCTTCCCCCGCAGTAAGGCTTGAACAAGGGGAGTTCATCGGTTCTCGGTGAACCGCTCGAGAGAGCGTTTCGACGCATATCAGCATCCGTGCCTGGCGAAACCACCGCGCAGACCATCGCGCGGATGTCAATGCTGAAGGCGTCTAGAGCTCTGCGGGTCGGCCCGGGCCATCGCGCAGCCCGGGTCGGCGTCGACGACGCTCGCCCCGTGGCAGACCCAATGGCGCGCAGACTTCTCGGATACCTTCGCGATTCAGAATGCCGGCGAATCGATCCCTACTTGCGTTGTTCGCGGTGTTGCCCGTGCTCGGCTGCGCCGCGTTGCCGGGAGGGGCCGCACCGAACCCGACGGACGACGCACCGGTTGCGAGGGCAACACCGCCACGTCCCGACGAGGGGATCCCGCTGAAGCCGGGTCTCCTGGCGGAGCGCCTGACCGACACAAGCGATGCAGTCGATCGGGCAATCCAGCGGTGGCGCTCGGATGACGGCCTGCAAGGGCGAACGCCGCGCGATCTAACCCTCTACTCCCTTTACCAGCAGCGCGTTTACGTCCTGCTGACTCCACGAAGGAAGCTCACCAGAGCCGTCGTGCGGCGGTTGGGCGGACCCCTCGCCCCGGAAGCGCGCGACATCCTCGCGGCGCGACGCGCGTTGAGCTCGCTTTCGACACCCGTGCCGCAGCGTCGCTTTCGCACTGGAAGGGCGCTGGCTCCCGGAACGCTGCTGCGGTACTACCACAAGGCCGAACGCCGATTCAACGTGTCCTGGAAGGTGCTCGCCGCGGTCAACTTCGTCGAAACCGCCTTCAACAAGCTGCGCAATAGGAGCACAGCCGGAGCGCAGGGCCCGATGCAGTTCATCCCGTCGACATGGGAGGCCTACGGGATGGGCGGCGACATCGCCGATCCCCACGACGCGATCATGGGCGCCGCGAACTACTTACACGCCTCCGGGGCGCCGAAGGACTACCGACGTGCCCTCTATGCATACAACCCCTCGCGGGAGTACGTCGACGCAGTGCTTCGGTACACGCGTCGCATTCGACGCGATCGCAACGCCTACGTCGCTTTCCACAGCTGGCAGGTGTTCGTCAATACGCCGGATGGCATCGTGCGCATCACAGGTCCAGGCATTGACCAGCAGCCGTAGCGGCCCTGACTCTCTGCGAAGCAGAATTACTGTGCCGTACTCCGGTGTGTCGCCACCCGCTGATGAGGAAGCCGACAACCAAGAGCACCGCGAACGCGATGCCAGATAGGGCCAGCAGCCCGCTCGGGTCGTGGGGTCAAGGTTCGCGCGCCGAGAGGATGGGCGCGGTGCGCCGGAATCCCCAGACTGCCGCGTAGATCCCCAGCGACAGCTCCCAGACGAACTCGGGGGCTACGGCAAGGCCGATCGCGCTTGACGTATCCCACCACTCGAAGAGCTCGCCAAGATTCGCAACGAGAAGGAGTGGACCCCCGATCAGACCCAGCAATGGCATCCAGCGCGGAACGAGGCCGGATCGGTACATCAGATAACCGAGGATCAGCCCGTTGCCAACGGGGACGACGAGGCCGGGGCCGAACAGGAAGGTCCAATCCTTGAGCGCCGCGAGGGTGACGGCGAGGTCGCCCGCGTCAGGAATGTCCTGGCGCAGGCTTACGACGCCGAGCACGAAGATGATCCCCGCCGCAATGAAGACGCTTTCGATGATTCGAGCGGCTACGTAGCCGATCGCGAGGGTCTTGTTCTGCCGCTTCGCGATCGGGTAGAGCACGACCGCCGTCCCGACGTTCGCGAGGATGAGGAGGAACTCCAGGAACGCGCCGAGATAGACCTGGCCCTCGCTCCCGTCCCCCGCGATGAATCCAGCCGGGTCGTCGAGAAGCGGCTGGTAGAGAAGCGCCGCAGGGATCGACGTCAGAAAGGTGATGATGAACAGGACTCCGAAGAGTCGAGCCTGCCTCTGGTCGTCAGCCATGTTCTGCCGCCCTGCGAGTCACCGAGTTCGGTAACCCTAAGGATGTCTGCCGACGGAACAAACTTCAGCATGGAACCCGAAGTCGCTCGCTTTCCATGCAAAGCAGCACTCCTTGGGGGAGTGCCTAGCCGTCCCTTCGGTCAACAAGAGTGACTGCATCTCTACGAAACCGAAGGTCACAGGTTCGAATCCTGTCGGGCCCGCTCCGTTTGTCGCCGAAAACCCCGCTTGATCAAGCCGTTTCTAGGCTCGCGGCATTGATCGGGATAATTGCGTGACGCAGCGCGAATACGCCCGTAGGCGACGAAAGACCATCGCGCAACCATCGCGCAGATCCTCGATTGACAAGCCGTTCCTCGGCCCGCTGCTCGATCGGACTATCGCGCAGAGCCTCCACGGAGCCTTCGCCATACAAGGCGAAACCATGGTCGGCCTGCGCGAGCTGAATACGCCTGAGCGCTCTTGCTCCTCGCGCTAGGCGAGAGCTCGTACGTAGGCTGAGGTGAGACGATCCGGGTCTATTCCTCCTCGTTGGATTCGGCAGGTACTTCCTCACCGTCATCCTGTGGTGGCGGGGCGTAATTCGCATCACCCTTACGCCAAGTGAAACGTTCCTGAGCTTCGACGGCCGCCTCGCGAGCTTTTCTGATTCGCTCGAGGTCTCTCTCGTGTGACCGCCCATCGGACTCCGAGAAGTCGATCCTGTTGCAGAGCCGGTGCGCAAGGACTGAGTTGTCGACGGTTCTTTGGCCGCCATCTCGCGTGGGCGTGGAGCATGCTCGTGGGTGGGATTCCAGTCGCTGTATTCGGTGACCGGTACGAAGTACGACGCACCACCCAGCTCTTCGCGACAGCGGCACTTTCGTATCCCGCACTTCACATCTGTGATGTAGCCCTGCTCCGCAGCCGTGATGAGGATCCCCTTGACGCCCAAGCGTCTGAGCTCCTTGGCCACTTCCGCACCTCGCGCGGGGTCCAGCGGTGGTCTTGTCACACGGAAAGGCTATCCCCCGAATCCGGCCACCTCACCAGGACACCCGCGTCGCCTGAGGCGGTGGCCGCTCACCTGCTACCGCCTTTCGCGGAGGAGAAGCCGCTCCGCGGAGCGCCCAGCTACTGCCGGTCGTACACGGCGGAACAGCTAGGGGTTGTCGGTAGCGCCTTGCTCGGCCAGCAGCCCTAGTACTCGCTCAGCGAAGACTCGCCACCGGCGTTCGTTGTCGTGGACAAGGATCGCCGACTCGGCCATCAGATCTGTCGCGCGATCGATCAGCTCCGAAGCGGAGAAGAGATAGCCCGGCGCCGTCCGGTCACGGGCGAGGTCCAAACGCAAAGCGTCCGGACAGAGATCAACCGCGTTCAGAAGGTCAAGAGAACGACGAAGGAGACGCGCGATCAGCCCCTGCAGCTCCGCCGCCTGCCAATCGTTCGCGATGATCCGGTGCCGCTCACCGAGGAGGTCAGCAAGAGCAGGGAACGCGGCCGCCGCGCCGGCGATGCCCCACGACTGTTCCATTGCTCGAGCCAGCCACTCCGACGCTCCCTCCATGTCATTCGCCGTCGTCTCCAGGTCCCGTTTGAGCTGGAGAATCTCGGTCGGCTCCTCCTCGCCCTCCATGAAAAGGACCCCGGTCTCGCCCGTCAGCCCGGGGGCATTCAGATCCCGTGCGCCCGCGTAGGGGTTACCGGCCGGGTGGTCAGTCGGAACCGCCTCAGACCAATGCGCGGCGAGGGCCTTGAGGATCCGTGAGGCCGTCTGCGTCTCCGCCGCCAGGCGGAGCGGCGACTGCGAATAGAACTTCTCGTGCTCGTGGTGTGTCTCGGCGAGGTTCGCCATCAATTCGAGCATCTGGCGCGGTGGCGTGGCGGGCATCGTCGTGAGTCTCCCACTCTGGGCCGAACTCGCTAGCGCCGCTTCGGGAGCACCGCAGCGAACGGAGCGCGTGCTCGCTGCTCGTCGTCGCGCAAAGCAAAGCGCCGCTCTTGCATGGAAAGCGAAACTTCTACTCGCAGTTGTTACCCCGGCGAGTATCCTTTGTTAGGACACACCGCCCTTCGAGTCGCTTTCGTTCCTCCCTCTTGATCGCGCGGCCCTTCCGGGGAAGGACGAGATCGAAGGTTTCGGATGACTGACCAAACTCGGCAGCAAGCTGCCTCAACTTCGCTTTTCCCAGGATGGCGCTGGGTCGCAGTGGCCCTCGCGTTTCCGGTCGCGGGCCTCATCGGCTGGACGGTGAGTGGTCCGGTAGACGCTCCCCTTGCCGCGCTGATCGGCGGTCTAATCACAGGTGCTGGCCTCGGAGCCGCACAGTGGTGGGCGGCGAAAGACGCGTTCGGCGATGCTCCAGCGTGGATCACCACGAGTGCGGTCGCCTATGGCGCTGGGCTACTCGTCGCTGCCGCGGCGGTTGGCTACAACACGGACCTGGGCTCGCTCGTTGCGATGGGAGCGATCAGCGGCCTGTTTCTCGGCGTGGGACAAGGTCTCAGGTTGGTCCAACAGGGCCGCAGGCAGTTCGCCCTTGCCTGGGGAGCTGCGATGCCGGTTCTACTCGCTCTTGGCTGGGCTGCCTCAACCGCGATTGGCGTCGATGTCGATGAACAGTTCACCGTCTTTGGTGCCGCGGGCGCGATTGTCTTCACGCTCCTGAGCGGTTTCGTCCTGGCGAGGTTCTCCTCCCGGGTTACGAAGGCTGCCGTCTGACCACACAGCCCGTGGCCGGCATCGTGTTGATCACGATGCCGGTCGCGTTCAACGTCCTGTTCGGGCTGCTCGCCAGTCGGTTCGACTATCCAGACATCTTGCGCGAACCCACGGGCGAGGTCCTAGAGCGCTTTCGTCGGGCGGGACCGAACTCGTACTGATCTGGTTGTCCTTCGCGCTCACAGCCGTACTCTTCGCGCCGCTCGTCGTCTTGCTCTCCGCGGCGATCAAAGATGCCGACGGGACGTTGCTGCCCTCGCGACGACGATTGGAGCGCTCGCCGCACTGGTCCAGTTCTTGGGCCTGATTCGCTGGCATTCTTGGTTCCTTATCTCGCTCGCGAGGCGAACGACGCCGCGCCGGGCTCGGCACGACAAGAGTCGATCGACGTCGTGTTTCAGTCGTTCAATCGCTACCTGGGAGTCGGCGTAGGCGAGCACCTCGGTTATGCCCTCACCGGAGCATGGAGCGTGCTGGCGGGAATCGCGCTGACCCAGACGGACGCCGTTTCGTCCTGGGTCGGCGTGCCCGGGATCGCAGTCGGTGCATGCCTGTTGATCGGATCGCTGGAGCTCGTCGGGCGACACGAAGCGACGGGATGGAAACTGGCCGCGGCGTTGACGCCTATTGCGTACGTAGCGTGGTCAGGCTGGCTCGTCGTTGCGGGTGTGGCCCTCCTCGCCTGAAGCGCCGAAAAGCACCGCTTTGGACCAGAACCAGGCATTAGGACGACGCCCGTCCGCTGTCCCAACACCCACTCAAAGGAGAATGATATGAGCGACTACCCCGTGACTTTCGCGGTCAAGTACCCCGATCGCCAGCTAAACCGGCTCAGCAGCCTCTTCCGCATCTTCACGCTGATCCCGATCGCGATTGTGCTCGGCACGATCACTGGCTTCTCGACGTCCTACGGCGGTGTGGGCGACACCACGACGACGATCGTGGTCGGCGGCATCGGTGTGCTCTTCGTGCCGGTACTGCTGATGCTCCTGTTTCGCAAGAAGTATCCGCGCTGGTGGTTTGACTGGAACCTCGAGCTACAGCGCTTCACCAACCGCGTCGGTGTCTACGCGCTGTTGATGGACGACCGCTATCCGTCGACCGACGAGCGCCAGGGCGTGCAGCTTGACTACGTCTATCCCCAGGCGGAGCGCCAGCTCGGCCGAGGAATGCCCCTCGTCAAGTGGTTCTTGGCGATTCCGCACTACGTGGTCTTGCTCTTCCTTCACATAGGTGTGTTCTTCGCCGCGATCATCGCCTGGTTCGCGATCCTGTTCACAGGTCGCTATCCGCGAGGCCTCTTCGACTACATCGAGGGAGTCCTGCGCTGGCACAACCGAGTGGTCGGTTACGCCTTCGCTCTCGTCACGGACCGCTACCCGCCGTTCCAGCTGCGGCCGTAGTGCTCTGACCAGGATCGGCGAGGGCCTGAACGGGGCTCATCTAGGTCAGACCAACGATCAGGGGAATACCGACGACCAGGTCGGCGGTCGCGCAGAAGGGCGGATACCACGTCTTGACCTCGGTCGGTCCGTGGTGCTCGTGATGAAGCGCATCCCAGAAGCCGTGCGCCACCCAGCCGGCACCGATGACCGCCTTCGAACCCTCCTCGATGCCGATGTAGGCGAGAGTGGCGAAAGCGAGCACCGAGACGGCCTGGATCGCGATCGCCGAGGTCCGCCCATCGGCAACGGCAAAGCCAAGGTAGACGCCACCGACCGCCGCCAAGGCGGCGCCGGCAAAAATCGTCGAGCTGGAATCGTCAAGGCCAAGGCTCGCTAGTACACCCAAGGCAGCGCCGACAAAGCCGACGAGGATCGCGCGCCAATGGCGCTCGAACAACGTCATGAGCCATCCACGTGCCGGCTGGGTCACTCGCCAGGGTCTGTAGCCGGAGCGACGTCGAAGCTGAACATCATCCCGCTCTCGGTGTGCTCGGCGATATGGCAGTGGGCCATCCACAGTCCCGGGTTGGTGACGTCGAGCAGGATGTCGATCGTCTGGTCGGCGCGCAGAAGGACGGTGTCCTTCCAGACGAAGTTCTCCTCGGGCTCGCCGTCGCGGGCTGAGGACCAAGAACCGCCCGGCGCCGTGGATGTGGAACGGGTGGTGCATCGGATGGTCCTGGTCCATCTCGTTGGCCAGGCGGATCTTGATCCGGTCGCCAACGCGGAAGGCCCAGGTGATGCCGGCGTTCTCGGCGCCGGTCTCTCTGTCGATCAGCTGCCAGATCATGTTGCTCGTGTTGGTCTGGCGGTTGATCTCGGGCATCAGGTCTTCCCACTCGAGCCCGTCAGCGTGGTCATGACGCGTGCTCGTGGCCCTCGTGCCGCCGTGCTCACTCGCTCGCCGGCGCCTGGGACCTTGTCGGCCGGGACCAGCTTCATCCCGCACTTGGGGCAGCTCGACGCTTCGGTGTCGGTGACCTCGGGATGCATCGGGCACGCATAGGAGGTCGGCTCGGACTCAGCCGCCGGCACCAGCTTCATCCCGCACTTCGGGCAGGTCGGCCTGTTCGGACGCCGTCACCTCGGGATGCATCGGGCAGACGTAGGAGGTCGGCGCCGACTGGTCCGGGACCAGCTTCATCCCGCACTTCGGACAGCTCGAGGCCTCGGTGTCGGTGACCTCGGGGTGCATCGGGCAGACGTAGCGCAGAGGCCTCCTCGGCCTCTCCGAGCCGTAGAGGATCGGCATCTGCGAGACGAAGGCCAGGGTCTTGTCCGGCTCGCGCTCCAGGTCCGCCTGGATGCGCTCGCGCTCGGCTGAGAGCTCGGGATCGACCCGCAGCTCGTCGAAGGCCGCGGCCGCCTCGCCGGCGGCTTCGCCATGCGACGATGATCCGACCGAGCTCGTAGGTGTGGTCGGGGGTCCGGTTTTCGAGGATGACCTCGCCGGGCTGGTCGAACAGGACGTCGACGATCGCGCGCTCGGAAGGCGACAGCAGGACCTCGTCGATGAACTCCTCGCGCTCGACCCGGCCGCTGTCGCCGCCGACCAGCTTCATCCGCGCGCCGCTGATCGCCGAAGTTGAAGATTCGCGTGTTGGCCGTGTCGACGAGGTGCAGGCGGACGACCTCGCCGACCTTGGCCTCGGCCCGGTAGTCGGTCTCGCCGTTGGTCAGCATCACGTTGCCGAAGCGGCCCATCGCCGTGAAGGTCGGCCCGGAGCGCTCGAACGGCGCGATCTGGCCGTCCTCGATCAGGATGTCGTCGAGCGTGATCGCCAGCTCACGGTCCACCGGCGGCCAGTAGTCGGGGTCGGAGGGCTCGACGATGATCCCGGCATACAGGCCCATCTCCTGGGCGAAGTCCTCGCGGATGTGCGGGTGGTACCAGTAAAAGCCGGGGTCGGGGAACTGCAGCCGATAGGTGAACTTGCCGCCGTGCGCGATCGGCGCCTGGGTCTCCTCGGGGACGCCGTCGAAGCGGTTCTCGAGCCGCAGGCCGTGCCAGTGCAGCGTCGCGTCGACGTCGCCGAGGTTGGTCGCCTCGATCGTCGACCTCGCTGTCCTGGTCGACATGCAGCGTCGGGCCCGGGGATCGAGCCGTTGTAGCCCAGCATCCGCACCTCGGCGTCGCCGATGCGCTTGCGGACCGGCTTGATCGTCGATCTCGTGGGTCTCGCCGTCGCGCGAGGCGAATGACCTCGGGGCTCGTGGCCTCGTCCAGGCCTTCGACGTCGGTGCTGAAGTTGACCTCGTGATGGGTGTGCATCGTCTCCTCCTTGGATTACGAAGTTGTCGCGGCCAGCTTCTCACTGCCGGCCGGTGTCTGCTTGGTGGCTTCGATCCGGTCGGCAAGGTAGGCGGCGTCGATGCCGACCCAGCCGAGCAGCGCCGAGGTCCTGGTGTACTGCCAGGTCATCCCGAGCAGGTACAGGCCGGGTGAATCGGTGACGCCGCGGACATGCTGAACCTCGCCGCGCTCGTTCTTGACCTCGGGGATGTCGATCCACGAGTGATCGATCCGGAAACCGGTCGCCCAGACGACGCCGTCGTAGTCGGCTGACTCGCCGCCCTCGAAGCTGATCGTGCGTCCGCTCGCTCCGGTGACCCGCGGCCGGACGCCGACGCCATGCCGGCGCAGCTCGCGCAAGCCGCCGCCGATGACGACATCGCGCTGGGACAGGCGCTGGCCGAGCCGGGACGAGACCGGGACACTGGCGACTCGCAGCGTCGTCAGCCACCACCAGAGATCGCGCCCGAGCGGCGCTGCGGCAGGGTCGGCAGCTTCTGGCCGACCGAGATGTCGACGTCGCGGCGCGAGCCTGGGCGAGCTCAAGCGCGATCTGCTGGCCCGAGTTGGCCGCGCCGACCACGAGAATCCGACCCTCCGGCAGGTCCGCCGGGTCTCTGGTAGTCGGCGCTGTGGAGCTGCTTACAGCTCGGGTCGAGGTCGTCGGCTGACGTCGGGCGTGAACGGAACCTGGAACGGTCCGGTAGCGACCACGACCTGCTCGGCCTCGATCGGCCCGGTGGTCGTCTCGGCGACGTAACGACCGCCGTCGCCCTTGCTGAGGCGAGTCACCGCCGTGTTCAGCCGCACCGGCAGCTCGAACTTGGCCGCGTAGGCCTCGAAGGAAATCGGCGACCTCGTCCTTGCCCGGATAGGTGTCGCGGCTCGGCCGGGAAGCGCATGCCCCGGCAAGTCGTTGTACTGGCCCGCGGTGAACAGCTTCAGTGAGTGCCACCGCGAGCGCCACATATGCCCCGACCTCGGGGTTGGCGTCCGCGATCACAAACGAGAGCCCGCGCTCGGCGAGGTGGTAGCCCATCGCCAGCCCGGCCTGCCCCCCGCCGATGACGAGGACGTCGACCCCCTCGGTACCGACCGAGCTGTCGCTTGTCACATCGACGAATCTAGCGGCTCGCTGTTCGGCAAGGGGACCGGCGCCAACCCTAGATGGAGGCACTCGAGCCCGCCTCGCTGTTCACACGTGGCGCCCTAGTCCGGTTAGGGTGGCCAGGTCGGGGATGACGTCCTGAAACCCGCATTCGTGAAGGGCCTAGCTTGAGCCCGCGACGGCTCGCCGCAATCGCCGTCGCACGGCCGCGTCGAATGCTGGCCGTGTGGGGCCTGGTGGTGCTGGTTGCCTTCGGCCTCATCTCAGGATTGCTCGGATCGGCGCTCCGGCGGTCGTCTATATCGCGGCGGCCGTCGGCGCACAGACACAGACCGTGCTCATCAGGGCAATAGCCGCGGGCGTCTCAATCAAGTCGATGGTCCGCCGCGAGATCTCGACAGGCACGGTTCTTGGAGTCATGATCGGCACGACGTTCGGTCTCTTCGTGCTCATCGGTTGGGGCGACTCGCAGTTGGCCGCCGCCGTGGCCTTGGCGCTGTTTGCGAGCTGTGCTGCGGCGGCCGCGCTCGCACTCTTGCTTCCCGCCATCTTCGTGTGGGCTGGCCAAGATCCGGCATTCGGGTCGGGACCACTCGCGACCGTGGCGCAGGACCTCTTGTCGGTCGCTGTGTATTTCGCTGCCGTACTGGCCCTGGGCGCCTAGGATCCGACCGTGCCCGAGCAAGTGCCACAACCGAGAAACGTTGCGGCACGCGCGGGAGGCTGGAGCTCTCGCCACCGTTGGCAGGCGACCGTCGGCTGGCTCCTCTTCGTCGTCCTCGCGGTCGCACTCGGGGGATCGGTGAAGACGAACGAGCTCGAGGACGAGGAGCTGAGCGTCGGAGAGTCACGGACCGCCGACCGGATCGTGGCCGACGCCTTCCCCGAGAACACCCAGGAGACGGTCCTGATCCAGAGCGGCGAGGGGACGACCGCGGACGAGCCCGAGTTCCAGCGCGTGGTCAAGGACGTCACCGAGCGCCTTGCCGCGACCCCCAACGTGATCGACGTCCACAGCCCCTACCTCGCGGGCAGTGAGGGCGCGATCTCGCAGGACGGCCACTCGGCTCTCCTCACCTTCGAGATCCCGGATCCGGGGGAGGACAGCGAGGTGACGCCCGAGGATCTCGTGGAGGCTCCCCTCGCGACCCTCGAGGAGGCCGAGGCCGCGAACCCGGGCTACCGGATCGACGAGTTCGGCGACGCGAGCGCCAACCTTCAGGTGACCGAGGCGATCGAGGAGGACTTCCGCCGTGCCGAGGTCACTTCACTCCCGATCACCCTGGTGATCCTGCTGTTGGCGTTCGGCGCCCTCGTCGCGGCGCTCATACCGCTTCTGCTCGCGGTCACAGCCGTGGCCGCGGCGATCGGGCTGCTGGGGCCCCTGAGCCAAGTGTGGCCGGTGGACCAGTCCGTGACCTCGGTCGTGTTGCTCGTCGGACTGGCCGTGGGTGTCGACTACTCGATGTTCTATCTGCGGCGCGTGCGCGAGGAGCGCGCAATGGGCCGGGAGACCCCGGGGGCACTGCAGGTGGCGGCTGCGACGTCGGGGCGCGCGGTGCTTTTCTCCGGCGTGATTGTGGCGATCGCGATGGCCGGCATGTTCGTCGCCGGTGCATCGACGTTCACCTCGTTTGCGGTGGGCACCATCGCTGTGGTGGTGATCGCCGTACTCGGTTCGCTGACCGTCCTGCCGGCGATTCTCTCGCGGCTCGGTGATGGCGTGAACCGGGGCCGCATCCCGTTCATCTCCCGGCGTGATCGCCTCGGCACCTCGGAGTCCCGCGTGTGGTCGGCGATCCTCGACCGAGTCCTGCGCAGGCCCGTGGTCGCGACCGTCATCGCCACGGGCGTCCTCCTGTTGCTCGCCCTCCCGGTCCTGGGGATGAAGCTCGCGGTGCCGGGCTTCGAGACCCTGCCTCAGGACCTCGCGGTGATCCAGACGTACGACGACATTCAGGAGGCGTTCCCGGGCAACCAGATCCCCGCCGAGGTGGTCATCGAGAGGGGCACGGCCTCGAATGTGGAGTTCACCATCGGAGTGCACAACATGCGTGAGGCGGCCGAGAGCAGCGATTCCGTCCAGCCGCCGGTCACGGTCCAGTTCAGCGCCGACCACAGCGTGGCCGTTTTGGACGTGCCGATCGCCGGCGACGGGACCGACGATGCCTCTTACGCGGCACTCGCCGAGGTGCGCGACGAGCTCGTCCCGGCAACCGTGGGCCAGGTGCCCGGCCTGCAGGCTCAAGTCACGGGCTACACCGCCGGCTCGAAGGACTTCAACGACCTGATGGGCGCACGGGTTCCCGTGGTGTTCGCGTTCGTCCTCGGGCTGGCGTTCCTGCTTCTGCTCGCGACCTTCCGGTCCATCGTCATTCCGATCAAGGCGATCGCGCTCAACCTCCTGTCGGTCGCAGCTGCGTACGGGATCGTGGTGTGGATCTTCCAGGAGGGCCATCTCGAGTCCCTGCTGGGCTTCGAGTCGACCGGCGCGATCGTCTCGTGGCTGCCGCTATTTCTGTTCGTGCTCCTGTTCGGGCTGTCGATGGACTACCACGTGTTCATCCTCAGCCGCGTGCGCGAGGCCTTCGACCGAGGCATGTCCACTGCTGAGGCAGTTCGAACCGGGATCAAGGGGACCGCCTCCGTGGTCACTGCCGCGGCTGCCGTGATGGTCGCCGTCTTCGCGATCTTCGCCACCCTCTCGTCCGTGGTCTTCAAGCAGTTCGGTGTAGGGCTTGCAGTAGCGGTGCTGATCGACGCGACGATCGTGCGGAGCGTGCTGCTTCCCGCCACGATGACGCTGCTCGGCGACTGGAACTGGTACCTGCCGCGCTGGCTTGAGTGGCTGCCCCGTATCGGGATGGCCGACGAGCATGATGTGCAGGAGCTACAGCGCTCCGCGCCGGAGCGGACGTCATGAGGGCCGCGCTGCCGCGATACGTCGTCGCGATTCTGGCAGCGGTTGGGGCGAGCATCGGACTCTTGGCCTGCGGCGAGGAGACGGACGAGGACGTCGAGGTTCTTCGCCCCAACCTGATCGAAGAGAACCCCGAGAATTCGGGTGTACGGCTCACCATCGGTTCGAAGAACTTCACCGAGCAGTTCGTACTGGCCGAGATCTACGCGCAGGCGCTCACGGCTGCGGGTTACGACGTTGCGAAGCGTCTCGACCTGGGCCCGGAGCGGGTGGCCTTGCGCGCGCTGAGGGACGGAACGATCGACGCCTATCCCGAGTACACGTCGACCGCCCTGACATCCCTCTTCGGCGTGCCCGCCGCGGACGTACCATCCGAACCCGGACAGGCATATGAGGCGGCGCTGCCGGAGCTGGACGAGCGTGGCCTCGCTGCCTTTCCCCCGACTCCGTTCTCGAGCGCCAACGCCGTCGGCCTGCTGACCGAGCGTGCCGAGCAACTCGGCGTCAGCGCGATCTCCGAGCTCGGGGACAACGCCCCGCAGCTCACGCTGGCGGGCTCGTCGGAGTGCCGGAGGCGGGCCGACTGTCTCGTCGGCCTGCAGGATGAGTACGGGTTGGAGTTCGGCCGCTTCAGGGAGGTCCCGATCAGCCTCCGGTACGAGGTGCTGGAGACCGGCGGGGCCGAGCTCTCCATCCTCTTCACCACAGATCCCCAGCTCTTCGTCTCGGACAACTACGTGATCCTCGAGGACGACCTCGGCGCGCTGCCGCCGGGCAACGTCCTCTTCGTCGTGCGCAAGGAGGCCGCGGACGAGGCGGGAGAGGACCTCGGCGAGGTCATCGAGCGAGTGCAGTCGGAGCTCTCGCTCGAGCGCATGCAGGAGCTGAACGCACGCGTCGACATCGGCGGCGAGACGCCGAGACAGGCCGCCCGCTCCTATCTCGAGGAGTTCGGCTTCGTCCGATGAAGCGCTAGGCCGTCGCGCTCGAGGAGGTGATCCTGGGCGTAGGCGGCGAGGACGCCGTCGGTCGAGTCGGCTCGGATATGGGGAAAACGCTCTCGGAGCGTCGCGGCGAGTTCGTCGAGGGCGTTGGCGAGTAGCTCGGCACGCAAGCGACCGGCGTCCGACACCTCGGACTTGGCGCAGCGCCGAACCAGCTGCAAGAGGTACGGCGCCGTCGCCGCGAGCGAGAACCGTCTATCTCTATCGGCGAAGTAGTACGTCACCGGAAAGTCGATGAGGTCGCGCTCGATCGCCGTGAGCCTGAGGGTCAGCTCGGCGTACAGTCGCTCCGGAGCACCGCCGGGCCGGTCCTCGACTCGTACGCCGGATCGAGCCTCCGACTCACGGAGAAGGAAGAGCTCGTAGGCGAACGTGCGTCGCCGGGCCAGGACCGGATAGATGAGGAGCAGATAGGAGATGCTCGCGCTCAGCAGGCCGAAGCCGACGAGCGCCTCCAGCGGCGTGATGATCTGGAGCCACTCCGCGTCTGGAACCAGGTCGGTGAAGCCGAGCGTGGTGATCGTGGCGAGGGAGACATGGAGGGCATCGACGAAGCCCGGAGAAGCCGTCGCACCGGTGAAGCCGTCTTCGAGATGCGGCCAGAGAACCAACGCCCAGCCCAGCACGAGCAGGGAAGCCCATAGCCCCACTGCGCCGAGCAGGGCCAACGGGCCGGCGAAGAGAATGAGGCGGCGACGACCCGGCGCGCGAATTACGCGCCAGATGCCCACGGTAATGCGGCGGGAGAGGGGCCCGCGACCGTCGGCGCGAAGCAGGGTCTCGAAGATGTCGACCACCGCGAGTGTGATGAGCACCAGCCCGGTACCGGTCGCGGCGGCTGTCTCGAGCGGCGACATGGCCAGCGAGAGGATCTCAGGGAGCGGAGGTCCGCGCTCGGCGACCTGAGTCGGTCAGGTGTCGCTCGAAGAACGAGATGACCCGGCGCTCGTACTCGGCAGGCTGGGCATCCAGGCCGCCGGTGTGCCCGGCCCCGGGCACTTCCCAGAGGTCCTTCGGCTCCTGGGCCGCCTCGAAGTAGTCGCTGTTGAGCTCCTCGCCGGGTTGGCCCTGCTCTCCGTAGATGAGAAAGGTCGCGCCGGGCGCAATCCCCGACGCCGCATCGTCCAGGGCCGGCGGAGGCTCATCCCCGGAAAAGACGGCCACAGCGGTCGTTAGGACCGCCTGATGCGGAATCGTCAGGGAAGCTGCCGGGCCGAAGAGGAGCGTTTCGCGGATGGAGCGTTCGCCGGCTCCCTCGGAGACCACCGCTCGGAGGTCCGGGTTCTCGGCCGCCGCCTCAAGCATCTGCTCGCCTCCCACCGAAAGTCCGAGCCCGCCGATGGCGGCGTCGACATCCGGCCGCGACTCTAGGTACGCGGCCGCTGCGTCTATGTCGGGCGTCCCACCCCAGCCGAACGCGTTGGGGTCGCCTTCGCTCTCACCGTAGCCCCGAGCATCCAGCGCCAATACACCAAAGCCGTGTGACGCCAACATCGCCGCCTCCGCCACGCTTCCCTCGCGCGACGGATACGTGATGACTGCTGCGCCGTTCTCGGACGGCACGTACCACGCGGCTAGCTCGAGCCCATCGGAAGTCTGGAGCCGGATCTCCTCGTATGCCCTGCCGAGCTCGGCGGCCTCCGGCGCGCTCGCCGGGCGATGCGTGGCGACCCAGGCAAAGCCGATGGGGACCACAACCCAGTAGGCGACAACCAGTGCTCCGACCACCTTCAGCGCCCGGCGCAGGTAGACACAGCCCTGCGGTCTCCTCGAACGCCAGAGGACGAAAGCGCCCAGCGCGAGCATGGCGAGCCCGGCGGGGAACAACAGAAAGCCCGTGGCCTCGTCGATGTCCGCTCCCTCCTCGCTCGCCACCGCCACGGCAACGCCGGCGGCGACCAGCATGAGGACACCGAGCGAAAGTCCCAACCCGGCCCGCAGCCCCGGCTTCATGCCCGGGTAAGCCCAACCGGCCACGAGCAGGATCGCCAGTGGCAGTGCAACCGCGGACCAATGGTCTCCGGCGGACGCCCCGGGCTCCAGCGCGAGGAGGGCGTCAGCCGTGACATGCAATGCGGCTGCCGCCACGCCGCACCGAAAGACAGTTGCTTCTTCCATCAGGGCGTTCGCCCTCTACTTCTCTGAAAGGCCTTGCACCTGGGGCAGATCTTTCCTTTTACACGTGCGATGAGCTAGTCGGCGGTCGTCGTGGACAGCAACCGAACGTCGTCTTCGTACTCATGGATCACCGCCGTCACGTGCATGGCATGTGATCGAGGACTGACCCGTTCGGGTTGGCGGTAGCGAGCATCGGAACCGAGAAGATGAGCGGGACCAGGAACGCTGCCAGTGCGCCACCGACGAACCATGCGAGCTGATTGCTCCAGCGGTGGCGGGCAGGCACTGGCTGGTCTCGATCATTGGGAGAGCGCGGGGTCACTCGTCGAGTATCCGGAACCGGCCGATCTGCTTGGTGAGCGACATCGGATCATCGCGAACGATTGGCAGGCGGCCGCCGACCGGAGCCTCATCTCCCGCTTGCTTCGGCGCGCCCTTGAGATCATCGCCCGTGTCGATTTCTCGCCCGCCGCGCTACGTGATGATCTCGGCGGCGAGCGCCGCTCTGCGCGCCTATCTCTACTCAGCTTCAGAGCTGCTCGATCGCGCCGTCGACTTGGCCGTGGAGTCCGCCTCCCGAGTGCACGACAACGAGCGGCGTTGGCGCATCTTCAGCGAGCGCGACCGCGCGTTCTCCGCGTCGGAGTAATCCTGTCGGCACCCCAGGGCTTCTGATTTCGCGTGAACGCAGAAGTCTCGGTCACGTCATGGCGGTACTCGAGCGTTGTCTTAGATGGAGCCTTCTCAAAGTGACCGACTGCATCTCTACGAAACCGAAGGTCACAGGTTCGAATCCTGTCGGGCCCGTTCCGTGTCTCCCTCAGAAACCGCGTGGCCCAGCGGTTTTCGGCTCTTTCGCGAAACGCGCGATTTGGGCCCCCTTCCGTGTCCGAAGATGCGTGACTCGCCGAATCAGTTCATCGCAAGCGCCCGCTCGCAGGCGTCGAGCCTCGACCTCGCGATCCCTTTTCTGAGGCGCTTGTAGCGTGGGATCGCAAGTCGGCCCAATACACGATGGCCCAGCGCCGAGACGACCCGAGGGAACTGTCATCCCCCATGCCCGAGGCTGTGAGGGGTTGTGCGGTCGGGGCGGTAGGTTGGCACGGGTGCCACATCGCACTGAGACACCGACTGACCATGAGCTGAAGCGAAGGCTTGCGAGTGGGACAGCGAAGTACGTGGTCAATCCGATCGTCCGTGGTCTGTTTCGCCTCGGGCTCCCGGCCCCCGGGACGGCGATCCTGGAGACCATCGGTCGCAAGTCCGGGGAGCCGAGACGCAACCCGGTCACCAACGGTCTCGACGACGGAACCTTCTGGATCGTCGCCGAGCACGGGCGCCGGGCGAACTACGTCAGGAATATCGAGGCGAACCCTCGCGTTCGCGTTCGCATCGGCCGCCGCTGGCAAGAGGGCAGCGCCCGGCTGCTCCCCGACGATGATCCGCGAGAGCGACTGCGGTACATCGGCTCGAGGCGGCCGATCACGAGACTGAGCGCGGCGACCGTACGCCTGCTGCAGACGGATCTGATCACGGTCCGGATCGATCTCAAGGACCAGGATCCAGCCGCCTCAGCCACTTCCTCGCAAGCCAAGTCGACCTGAGGAGGCGTGATGAGCAAGCTGAGGTGTCATATCTCGATCTCCGTCGACGGGTGCGTCGCCGGCCCGAACCAGAGCGAGGAGAGCCCGCTCGGCGAGGGCGGCGAGCGGCTTCACGACTGGGTGGTGCCGCTGGCCGGCTGGCGCGAATACCAGGACAAGCAGGGCGGCGAGGTGAACGAGAGCACACCGATATTCGAGGAAGCCGCCGAGAACGTCGGCGCCAGCGTGATGGGCCGAAACATGTTCGGGCCGATCGGCGGCGGCCCCTGGGGCGACGAGCAGTGGAAGGGCTGGTGGGGCGACGACCCTCCCTACCACCACTCCGTCTTCGTTCTCACCCATCACCCGCGTGATCCCGTTGAGATGGAGGGAGGGACGACGTTTCACTTCGTCACCGACGGAGTCGAGTCCGCGCTCGAACAGGCAAGGGAGGCCGCCGGCGGCAAGGACGTCAGGCTTTGGGGTGGCGCCGACGTCGCTGGGCAGTACCTGGCGGCGGGGCTGCTGGACGAACTCGAGCTCCACGTCGTCCCGGTGGTGCTCGGCGACGGTGCTCGGCTCTTCGACAACCTCGGGGGCGCCGAGGTGAAGCTCGAGCAGGTCCGGGCCGTCGAGGCGCCCGGCGTCGCCCATCTCAAGTACAGGGCGCTGACCTGAACCCGGTCGCCGAGCGCCCAGGCCTGCGAGATACTGGGCGGACGATGTCAGAGGAGAACGTCGAGATGGTCCGGGTGATGGTCGAGGCGTTCAAGCGGCGCGACACCACCGCCGCCTCCGAACCCCTCCATGCCGAGGTCGAATGGGACACCACTCGCATGGCAGGTCTGATTCCCGACCTGGCGGGGATCTTTCGTGGCGCCGAAGGCACGAGGGAGCTCTGGCGAGGCTGGCTCTCGCCGTGGGAGGACCTCGTGTTCGACTACGAGCTCCGAGATGCCGGCGAGCACGTCGTCGTGCTGATCAGCAATCAGCGCCAGTGGGGGCGACACAGCAAGGTCGAGACTGAGCTTCCGCCCTACGCCTGGACGTACACGATTCGCGATGGCGACGTGGTGCGCGGTTGCTTTTATGCCGATCATCGGTCGGCACTCGAAGCAGCCGGGCTGTCGGAGTAGGCCGGGGGGGCCGCCTAGTCTGTCCCTCGGACCCTGAACTCCGCCGTGCCGGCGGATTCGTACTGGTCCGCAAGCAGATAATGGATCATGTAGTCGCCGTCCGGTAGCGGCCATGGCTCGTTCTGGCTGTCGGGTCCGAGGGTGACGCCGCCGTCGGTCGTCGGCGGAAGCGTTCCGGCGGCATGGCCAGCGGCATATGTCCAGATCAGGTAGTCGTCGCGCTGCGGATCGGCCGCGGAAGCTTTGTAGACGCCGAGCCAGTCCCAGCGATTCGCTGGGGCCCGCGTCCAGGAGACGTCGATCGGCTCCCCACGCGCGTAGGTCCGGCGGTTGGCCGAGAGCTCGAGCCCCGCCTCCGGATCGCGGAGGTAGAACGAGATCCGGGCGGTCTCAGCGCCGTCTTCCTCGGAGAGCACGACGTCATAGCCGCCGGGATCCCAACCCGCGGTGTCGAAGCTCGTCGTTGAGCGGTCACCCGGGGCATCCAATGTCTCGAGTGCGTCTCCCGGTTCGCCTCCCTCGGGGACGACGTCGATCGCCTTGTTCGCTTCGGGCGAGTTGTAGGTGACCTCGATCTCGTCGCCGACCATCCCCAGGCGTGCGTCCACCGCGACGAGCGTCGGCATCGGCGCCGGCGTCACCTCGAAGGCCGAGAGCACCGCACGGTGATCCGACGTCCAATCGGCCGCACCAACGATCTCCACGTCCTCGCCGCCGCGCTCGCCGACCAGCTGGGCATCGAGCGTGGTCGACGGACCGGCTGCGTACACGTAGTCGATGCGCTCACCCGACCGCTTCTGCGTAATGCCCGGGTCTTTCACCGGGTCGGGGTGGCTCTCGCGGTATGCGTCGCGAAACCCGAGCTCGAATAGCTTGCTCGCTGACGGGCCAGGGGACCGGCTCGGGGATCTCCGGGCGGGTGCCGACCGTCTCCTCGACGTAGTCGAGGCTCGAGGGTTGGTTGAAGTCGCCGGTGAGGAAGATCGGATAGCCGTCGTCGAGCAGCCCGGACATCGCGGCGAACGGCTGCTCCATCGCCGAGGTCCGCACCTCGTTCTCGCTCTCGATGACGTCCTCGACCGGGTGGCCGTTTCGCAGCAGCCGCGGGCCCCACGCGACGTAGTCGAGATGCACGTTGAAGAACGGGACGACGTAGCCGGGCTCGACCTCGATCAGGGCGTACAGGCCGTCACCGCCCGACGGCTCGAGAATCGGGTACTTCGAGAGCAGCTGGAGGGAGGTGTTGAAGTGGGGGTAGCCGGTCCTCCTGGCGATCTCCGGCAGGCGCTCGTAGGACTCCAGGACGCCGACGACGTCGGCGTCGAGCTGGCGGATGACCGCGTCGGTCTCCGGGCCGCCGCCGTACTCGACGTTGAAGACGAGCACGTCGAGCCGCACCTCGTCAACGGACGCGGCTGTGGCGTCGGGCTCTTCCTCCTCCCCTCCCAGGCTGCACCCGGCGAGCGCGAACAGGGCCACGACCAAGGCCACCGAGAGCGCACGCGACCGACCCGGTCGCGCTCTCCGCTCGCTGTCTCCGGACGCCATCCTGATCTTGTAGTCAATCACACGCGCGATCACCAACCTCAGGTGTCCGTCACCTGGCGGATAGGGCACTGAGGGAGCCGACCCGCTGACCGTCGTCTTCCTTACGGGCCGTCGATGAAAGAGTTGCTTTGGACGAGAACCGGTCGCAGGTGCACAAATCGGCCAGCTTGGATTAACTTCCTCCTACGCCCAGCCCAGTGCGGCTACCCCACCCCAGGAGGTGCAAGCGATGGTCAACCCAATCCCGGATGGCTACCCGCGCGTCACTCCGTATCTGATCGTCGACGGCGCTGCCGCCGCGATCGACTTCTACACATCGGTGCTCGGCGCGACCGAGCGGATGCGCATGGGAGGACCCGACGACAAGATCGGTCATGCGGAGCTCGAGATCGGCGACTCGGTGATCATGCTCGCCGACGAGGACCCTGAGATGGACGCTCGTGGTCCGAAGACCGTCGGCGGCACCCCGGTCTCCCTGCACGTCTACGTCGAGGACGCGGACAGCGTCTTCGAGCGCGCGATCGAAGCCGGGGCCGAAGCCCAGCGGCCGGTCGAGGACAAGTTCTACGGCGACCGCTCAGGGAGCTTCGAGGATCCATTCGGCCACCATTGGCATGTGGCGACGCACGTGGAGGACGTCTCGGAGGATGAGATGGCCAAGCGGGCGGAGGCGGCAGCTACCGGCTGAACCCGAACCCCTCGGGAGCTTGCGGCAATGTCGCAGGACAAGGTCGAGATCGTGCGCCGGTGGTGGACGGGATTCAATCAGGACGGGCTTCCACCGCTTGAGCTCTGTGATGAGCAGGTCGAGGTCCAACTTCCGGACGAGTTTCCGCTCACGGGTATCTATCGCGGCCATGACGGAGTGCGCCACTGGGCCGGCGAGGTCTTCGACGTGATCGAGGACCACCACGTCGCCATCGAGGACGTCATCCAGGCTCCGGACGACGAGACCGTCGTCATGGCCCTGCGCTCCACGGGTCAGTCGAAGGAGATGCACTTCGACATCGACCTGCTCTGGGCCGCCCTTTGGGTGATCCGCGACGGCAAGCTCGTTTACGCGCACGGCTACATGAGCATCGATGAAGCTCGCGAAGCCGCCGGGCTGTCGTAGCCTCGCGCCGGATGCCCCCGGCCTTCGTCGCCCACGATCTGCGAAAGCGCTACGACACGGCCGAGGCGCTTCGGGGCGTCTCGCTCGAGGTCGGCGAGGGCGAGGTGGTCGGTCTGCTCGGCCCCAACGGCGCCGGCAAGTCGACCCTGGCGAAGATCGCCTGCGGCCTCGTCCGCCAGACTGGCGGCAGCGCCGAGGTTGCAGGTCACCGCGCCGGAAGCGAGGCGGCCCGGGCGCGCATCGGCTACCTGGCGGAGCTCTTTCGCTTTCCGGGCTGGGCGACGGCGAACGAGATCCTGCTGCTTCACCAACGGCTTGCCGCCTCGACCGGCGGGCGCGCGGAGCGCAACGAGCTCTTGGCTTTGGTCGGCTTGTCCGACGCGGCGGGGACCCGGACCGCGAAGATGTCGAAGGGGATGCAGCAGCGCTTGGGCATTGCTCAAGCCCTCGTCGGCAGCCCGAGTCTGCTTCTCCTCGACGAGCCCACCAGCGCCCTCGACCCGGCCGGGCGCAAGGTCGTGCGCAGCCTTCTCGACGAGGTTCGCGGGCGAGGCGTCTCGGTACTCCTCTCGTCGCACCTGCTCTCCGAGGTCGAGCTGGTCTGCGATCACGTCGCGATCCTCGTCAGGGGCGAGGTGGTCGAGCGCGGGACCGCGGCCGAGTTGCAGAAAGCGCGCGGGGTCCAGGTCGAGACCACGGCCGGCAAGCGGCTGTTCGAAGGCTCCGGGCGCGACGACGCCCCGCGGATCGTGGCCGATCTGGTGGCGAGCGGCGAGCGCGTCTATGGGGTCGAGGTCCTCTCCTCGACCCTCGAGGACGCGTATCTCGAAGCCGTGGGGGAGGAGCCGACGTGAGGCGCTTCGCGGACGCGCGGATCATCGTCGGCTATGCCGTGGCCGAGAGCCTGCGGAGGAAGGTGGTCGCGGTGGTGGCTGCGCTCACGTTCGCGTTTCTCGTCCTCTATGCACTGGGTGCTCACTTCGCGTTCGACGAGGTCGAGAGCAGCGGCCTCATCGGCGCCGATCTGGTCGACGAGCAGGCGCTCGTGGGCGGAACGATCCTCGGCCTCGCGATGTTCGCCGTCCTCTTCCTCGGGAGCGTGCTCGCCATCTTCCTCACCAACGGCGTGGTCCGAGGGGACGCGGACGCCGGCCTGCTGCAGCCGCTCGTGGTCCGGCCTCTCGGTCGGGGGACGCTGCTCGTCGCGCGCTGGGCCGGGGCGGCCGCGGCCAGCACCGTCTATGTGATCGTCGTCTACCTGCTCGCGGTCGCGATCACGAGCGCGGCCGGTGACTGGACGCCTGCAAGCGTCGTCGCGCCGGCCCTGGCGCTCGCACTGGCGGTTGCGATCGTGGGCGCGATCTCGGTCCTGGCGTCGGTCTTCCTCGCCGCGTCGGCGCAGGGGATCACGGTGTTCATGATCTTCGGCGCGGGTCTCGTCGGCGGCCTTCTGGGCCAGATCGGCGAGGCGCTGGGCTCGCCGCGGCTCGAGAGCATCGCCGACGCTGTCTCGACCGCGCTTCCGTTCGAGGCGCTCTACCAGTCCGGCTTGCACCTGATCGCGAGCGACGAGACCGGGTTCACGCAGACCGCGATCGAGCTCGGGCCTTTCGGCGGGTCCGAGGAGGGAAGCGCCGCGCTCGTCCTGTTCTCCTTTGCCTACGTCGCGGGCGTGCTCGCGCTCGCGGTGGCGGCGTTCTCGCGCCGAGACCTCTGACCCCGAGCTCAGGCGGCGAGCGTCAGCGCGGCGATGTCAGCTGACGAAGCGCTCGCACCGCCCGCGACCGCCACGGCGGTCGCCACACCCAGCGTTCGGCATAGGGCCAGGCGTAGACCGGGGAGTCGGACCGGATCAGCTCCATCAGGCCCGGCTGGCGGAGCTCATTGGCCGCCCACTCGTAGAGGAGCTGTAGCCGCGGACCGATCACGCCGTAGTCGAGTAGCCGGCCGAGGCCGCGTTCCCGCTCGATGTAGCTGCGGATCGTGCCTGTGGCCGGGTAGTGGTCCGGCAGCACCCGCCTGAGCGACAGGAACGCGCCGGCCATCCCGAGGCGCGGGTCGCCCAGCACCATCCCCAACGGCGCGAATCGCCCGAGCGCCAGACGGGGAGCGGCAGCGAGCGCGTGCGCATAGAGGACCCGCAGGAGGACGACGTTCAGGAAGAAGCGCTCGACCTCATTCTCGGACTCGGCGAGCTCGCGGCGCTCGAGGTAGGCGGCGACGACGCTGGCGTTGTGCGCGCGATACCAGTTGCGCGCCGTCGGCTCGGCGATGAACTCGGTGCCGAGCTCGATCGTCGCCGCAGACGGGTCGCCGCCGAGGCCGCCGCTGCGCGCGACCGCCTCGCATGTGTCGCGCAGCAGTCGCTCGCTCACCGCCCTCCACCACGGGCTTCCCGGAGGGTTGCCGTCCATCGGGTTCAAGACCCCGCGTTGCAGCTGCCAGCGCATGAACGACAGAGCCGCTCGTCGAAACGGCAGGTGCCGCGATGCGTCGCCGTACGGGCCTCGGTAGGCCGCGCTCATCAGTGCCATGCGGCCAGCCGGATCGTCCCGGACGGCCTCGACCTGCGCCGCCGCGCGCGCCGCGGCGGAGACGGCGGCAAATGACACCACCACGTACTTCGCTAGTCCGAGAGCCAGTCGATGACCTGAGTCGGGTCGGCGAGCGAGGGCAGGTCGCCGCCGTCCCGAAGCTCCTCCGCTGCGGCCGCCATCGAGTTGATCGCGACCCAGGCGAGGCGGCCACCGACGCTGATCCGCTGGCCGCCCGCCTCGACGATCTCCGCCATCGAGAGGCCAGGACCGGCGAGCACGTTGAGCGGCTTCGAGGTCGCCTCGCGGATCGCGCGGATCTCGCCGGCGCTCGGCAGCCTCGGCGCGTAGAGCACCTGCGCGCCGGCTCGCTCGTAGGCTTGCAGGCGGGCGATCGTGTCGTCGAGGTCGGGGTTGTCGCGGACGTAGTTCTCGGCCCGGGCGGTGACCGTGAACGGAAAGTCGAGCCGGTTGGCCGCTTCCACTGCGGCGGCGACCCGCTCGGTCGCGTGCTCGATCTCGTAGAAGCCGCGATCCAGGTCATAGTCCTCGATCGAGCCGCCGACGGCTCCGGCCTCCGCCGCCGAGCTGATCGCCCGGGCGGCATCCTCGGGCTCCGGTCCGTAGCCGTTCTCGAGGTCGACCGAGACCGGGAGGTCGGTGGCCGCGGCGAGCACCCGGGTGTGCTTGACGACCTCGTCGAGTGTCACCTCGCCGTCCTGGCGTCCGAGCGTGAACGCGAAGCCGGCGCTCGTCGTCGCCAGCGCCTCGAAGCCAAGGGCGGCGAAGACCTTTGCCGAGCCGGCGTCCCAGGGGTTCGGGATTACGAACGGCCTTCCCTCGTGCAGGTCGCGAAACGCCTCTCCCTTTTGTGACTGCGAGCTCTCGGTGGCGATCCGCCGATTCTCCCCGATCTCGAGCCGATCAGTCCCAGAAGTCCTCGAACCGCTCGCTGTCGCCTCCCTTCGGCTTGCGACCACCGATGCAGATCAAGTCCAGGCCCTCGGGGCCGGCCTCGAACGAGCGGATCACCGAGGGAGCGACGCGGAGCACGTCCCACGTTGAGAGCGCGACGATCTCGTGATCGAGCTTCGCGCGACCGGACCCGGCGACCACGACGTAGGCCTCCTCCTGTTCGCGATGGCGGTGTCCCCAGGGCATCCGGGCGCCTGGCTCATAGGTGAACCGGCTCAGGCCGAGCTCGGGGATCCGAGGGCCTCGCGCGCGAACCGCCACTCGATCGAGACGTCCTCAGGGCTGACGTCGCGAAGCTCGCCGAAGTTCTTCTTCGTCCATCCGGGCATCTCGCGGCTAGATGATGGCCGCTGGTCAGCCGGACGGGCAGGCCGACACGTAGTCCTGGTCCGGCACGATCTCCTCCCATTGCTCGGGCGTGAGGCCGCCACCGGTGATCGCGCAGGCGCGGCTTCGCCAGGCCGCCGGGTCGCCCTCCCAGCGGAACGCCTCGCCGTTCTCGTAGAGCGTGAACAGGCGACTGCCGTCGGGGGTGAAGCGAGCGGTCACCCAGGTATCGAGCGGGCCGGCCAGGGGCGTGCCGATCGGCTCCTGGGACTCCACGTCCCAGAGCGCGACCGTGCCGTCGAAGTGGGATGTGGCGAGCGCGCGACCGTCGGGGGAGAAATCGGCCCCGAGCACGAACCCACGATCGCGGGTCAGCGGTCCGCCGATCGGCTGCCAGTCGTCGGTCGCCCAGAGGACGGTGTTGCCGTCGACCTGGGGAACGGCCACAAGGCTGCCGTCCGGGGAGAATGCGACCGAGCGGACCTCGGCCTCGGCGCGCAGCCTGCTGATCCGCTCGCCGCTCTGTACGTCGATGACCTCGACGCCGTCCGGCCCCGGGTTGTTGTAGCCGAACGGGATCGCGAGCTGCGACCCATCGGGGCTGAACGCAAGCCCGATCACGAACGGCGGCAGGCTGAGCGGCGGGCGGATCAGCTCCCTCGTATCGAGATCCCAGATCCGCAGCTCCCCGCCGATGCTCGCGCTGGCGAGCAGATTCCCGGGGCCGAACTCGAGCGCCCCCTGGATCGTGCCTTCGTAGCAGCGCGGGATCGTGAAGGTTGAGCCCGGATCGGCGCAGGGCCCAGCCGGCGCGTCAAGCAACGGGCCGATGCGCCGTCCCGACTGCGCGTCCCAGATCCCGAGCAGGCCACGAGCGCCGCCGACCGCCAACCGCTCCCCGTCGGGCGCGTAGGCGATCGCCGGCGCGGGGGTGTCCGCAAACGCCTCGAAGCTCGTCCGGCGCTGCAAGGTCTCGGCATCGAGCAGATCGACCCTGCCGTCGAGCCGCGCCAGCGCCAGCGTCCGCCCGTCCGGGCTGAGGGCGAACGCGGGCGGGTACGCGTCCTCTTGAATCCTGCGGAGGCCGGTGCGGAACGGGCTGCCGAGACGGCGCTCGCCGGCGACGTCCCAGATGATCACGGTCGCGTCGCCGGCCACCGTGTAGAGGGTGCTGCCGTCGGGGCTGAAGACCTGGCTCGAGCCGCTGCCCGCGTGCCCGGCGAGGGTCTCGATCTCGACCCCCCGGCGCACGTCCCACAAGACCACCGTCTCGTTCTCGCCCCAGGTCGACAGGGTCCGCCCGTCGGCGCTGAAGCTCCCGACCTCCTGGCCGGATTCCGGGTCCCTGGGAGCCGCCAGGGTCCGCAGCCGTCCCGAGCCGAGATCGAGCAGTCGCAGGCCGCCGTCGCTGCCTTCGAGCGCGAGCGTGTCGCCGTCGGCGCTGATTGCCGAGGAGTCCACGTCCATCGGGTAGCGACGCACGAGGCGCAGCGTCTGCGCGTCGATCGCGTAGCTGGCCCGATCCGTCGAAACGAGCAAGCGGCCGTCCGGGCTCATCAGCGGACGAATGCTGACCGAGCGGCTCGCGACCTCGACGGCCTTTCCGAGCGGCTCGGCGCTGCCGGCGTCGTAGCGGCGCATGAACAGCGGCAGCAACCTGTTGACGTCGCCGCCGGAGTAGGTCACGACCACGCTCCGCCCGTCCGGTGCATAGTTCGCGGCCGGGAAGTACTGCAACCCCGGCCCGGGCGCGGCGGGGTGGGTGCCGATCGACGTCGAGGCGCGCGGCTGCGCGGTGGCCGCGTCGAGGATCGCGAGGGATCCGTTGAAGAGCTCCGCGTCCTCGCTCCCGGCGATCGCGAGCGACTCGCCGCTGGGATCGAAGCCGACCGACCAGACCGGGCCCGGGGCGTCGTGCTCGCCGAGCAGCTCTCGTGTCTCGGTGTCGAACAGCAGCACGCTCCCGTCTCTGTGTGCCACCGCAAGCGTGTCCCCGTCGGGACTGAGGGCGCTCGTCGTGGGCTCAACGGCGGTATTCAGCGATCCGATCGCCGCCGGGCTGCCCAGGAGGGCCGAGAGCAGGTTGGAGCGGGTCTCGACCGAGTCGTCGAGGGCGACGCCCGCGTTCGCGAGCTGCAGCGCGTCGGCGAGGCGATCCTGGTTCAGCGCCTCGGCGCCGAGGCGCTCGGCGTCGGCGACTCTTGCCGTCTCGCTGGCCTCCTGGCGCCCGGAGACGGCGAGCGCCCCCGCGACCACGGCGACGCTGAGCAGGATCCCGACTCCGGCGAGCAGCATCCGCAGCCGGCGGTTGGTCTGGCGCTGGCGCTCGGCCTCGCGCTCGCTCGCCGCCCGGCTCGCCTCGAGGAACTCGCGCTCGAGCTCGTTCAGCTCGGGGTCGTGCTCGGTGGCCCAGTCGAGGGCCGCCGCGAGCCGGGTCCCGCGGTAGAGCTCGGCGGGATCGCGCCCGGCGTCCCGCCAGCCTTGCGAGGCGGCGATCAGGTGGTGATGGAGGCGGCGCCCCTCGGCGTCGGTCTCGAGCCACTCCCGCAGGCGCGGCCATTCGCGCAGCAGCGCCTCGTGCGCGACCTCGACCGCGCCCTCGTCGACGGTCAGCAGCCGGCTCTCGGTGAGCACGGCGAGCGCCCGCGCGGCGGGTTCGTCGCGGTCCAGCTCGAGCTCGTCGAGAGCGACGCGGCGGCGGACGAGCGCCTCCGCCTCCTCGTCGTCGCCGGCGAGCCGCAGCAGCATCGGCCGCACCCGGCTGCGCTCGTCCGCGTCCAGGCGCTGATACGCGTCCTCGGCGAGCCGCGCGACCGCACCCTCGACGCCGCCGGTCCGCTCGTAGTCCGAGCGTCGCAGGATGCGACCGCTGCGCAGCTGCCAGAGCTCGAGCAGGGCGGCGGAGAGCAGCGGCAGGCCGCCGGGCTCGCCGGCGACGTCGCCGACCAGCGCCGAGACCAGGCGAGGCTCGACCCGCAGGCCCGCTCGACGGGCCGGGAGCTCGATCGCGCGACGCAGCTCGTCGCGGCGCATCGGCCCGACCAGGATCTGGTTCGCGCTGACGAGCGTCGAGAGGTCGGCGTGCTCGGCGCAACGGCCGTAGAAGTCGGCCCGGATCGCGAGCGCGACGACCACGCGCTCGTCCGGGTCGGCACAGGCGTCGACCAGCGCATCGAGGAATGCCTCTCGCTCGGCCGTGTCGCGGCAGGCGACGAACAGCTCCTCGAACTGGTCGATGACCAGCACCAGGCGCTCGCCCGCGGGGAGTGCCTCGAGCGCGTCGGCGATCCAAGGCGCGGCGTCTTCAGCCTCCGGCACCGCTCGCGCGAGCGTCCGCGAGAGCTCGGCGAGCGGGCGTTCGCCCGGGCGCATCACCGCCTGGCGCCAGCGCTCCGAGCCGGGCACGACCCCACCGGCCAGCGCCGGCAGGAGTCCCGCGCGCACCGCCGAGGACTTGCCACTGCCCGAGGGGCCGACCACGGCGATCAGGGTCGAGCCGATCATCCGGGCGACGAGCTCGGCGACGAGGCGCTCGCGGCCGAAGAAGTAGTCCGCGTGCGCGGCGTCGAATGGCGCCAGACCGCGGAACGGGCAGATCTCTGGTTCCAAGGGAGCGGGCGCTTCCTCGACCGCGTAGAGCCGCGTCCGCTCGGTGGCGCTCTGCAGGTCGATGACGCCACCTGCGATCGCCGCCTGCGTGGCGCGCAATCCGGCGCGATCGCCGGCGGCAGCGCCCGCGGTCGCGGCGAGGCGCTCGGCGGCCTCGGCGCGAGCCCACTCGCCGGCCGCGCGGTGGACCCGAAGCGGCACGCCCTCGCTCTCCGCGATCAGCGTCCGCAGCGGCATCGCGACGCCCTCGGCGGGGGCGTAGAGGGCGGCGATCTCCGCAGTCGCGTCCTCGTCGAGGGGATCGAGGTGCAGGCGCTCGGCGGCCCCGGTCTCGAGCAGGCCGGCGAAGGCCGGCGGGCCCTGCTCGTCGTGGAGAAGGACGCAGATCAGGAGCGGTGTCTCGTTCGGGCTCGCGTGCGAGGCCGGCAGCGGCCTCGAGCACCGCCGGGGCTGCGTCGTCGGCGTAGTCGAGCACCAGGAGCTTGGGCCGTCGGCCGTGACCGGCCTCGGCGATCGTCGCCAGGGCGGTCTCTGCGACCTGCCCGCCGCTCGCGTAGAGCACCGCCGCTCCCGCGGCCTTGACCTCGGCCGCGAGCTCGGCCACGAGCCGCGTCTTCCCGATCCCGGGAGGCCCCCAGACGAGCGCGCAGACGACTCGTCCGGCGCCCGCCTCCTTCCAGCGCCGGCGCAGCCAGCTCAGCTCGCGCTCGCGCCCGGCGAGCAGCGGCGAGCCGCCCTCGAGCTGGACCGGCAGCTCGACGACCGGCGGCGGCGGGTCGAGGCTCGGGTCCTGAGCCAGCACGGCGGCCTGAAGGCGCTGCAGCTCGGGCCCCGGCTCGACCCCGACCTGCTCGACCAGCGCCTCGCGCGCCCGGCGGTAGGCGTCCAACGCGTCGGACTGGCGCCCGGCGCGGTAGAGGGCGAGGATTCGCTGCGCCTGGAGGCGCTCGCGCAGCGGCTCGGCCGCAACCAGCTCCTCGAGCCGGGCGATCACCTCGTCATGGCGCCCGGCGGCGAGCTCGGCGTCGATCTCGAGCTCGATCGCGCGCAGGCGAAGCTCCTCGAGCCTGCCGATCTCGGGGGCGGCGAACGGCTGCGAGGCGACGTCGGCGAGCGGCGCCCCGCGCCAGAGCTCGAGCGCGGCGCTGGCGGCGCCGTTCGCCCCTCCGCCTCCGGCTCGCGCGCTGCCTCCTCGATCAGGCGCTCGAACCGGGTCGCGTCGACGGCGTCCTCCGGGAGCCGGAGCTCGTAGCCGCGGCCGTGGGTGACGATGCTCGCTCCGGCGCCCGCGTCGAGCACCTTGCGCAGCTCGGAGACGTAGAGCTGGAGGTTCTTGGCGGCGCTCGCCGGCGGGTCCTCCCCCCAGACGCCGTCGATCAGGTCGTCCGCGCTCACGGTCCGGTTCGCCCGCAGCGCGAGCATCGCCAGCACCGCCCGCTGCTTGCTTCCCTTGAGCGGCAGCGCGCGGCCGTCGGCGACGGCATCGACCCGGCCGAGCACGCGGATTTCGATCGCCATCTGAGCTATCTCGTTGCGACCGTACATCCGGGCCTCCGGGGGGTCAAACGCGCGGCGATGGGCACGGAGGGAGCTCATCGCTCATCCTCCGTGCCCATCACCCAGGTCGAGGGCGCGTTTGCCGTCAGCCGGTCGAGGGAGACGGCGTGACCGTGCTGCGCCTGCGCACGCTGAGCAGCGCGGCACCGGCGAGCGCGGCGAGCGCCAGCGACGCCCCCGCACCGACCACGGCGCTCGCCCAGTCGAACCCGTCGTCCGAGCTGCTCGGCGAGCTCGAGACGGGCGTCGAGGTGCGCGGCGGGCGCGCCCGTGATCGAGTTCAGCGACGCGTAGCCGGAGCCGGCGCTCGAGGCCGCCGAGCCGCTCGGCTCGCTCGTCGGCGGGGCGATCGAGTTGACCGACGAGTACGAGCCGCCGGTGGCCTGCGTGTCGTCCGGGAACGGCGTCGAGCCGATCGGCTCGGCGCTCGCGGTCGCCGGGACCACGAGGGCGCAGACGCCGGCCGCCAGGGCCAGCGCGCGACGGCGCCGCTGCCGCATCCGGCGGGACATGGTGGTGATGGTGTTTGCCCTCATTCTTGGGCCTCCTTGTCGTCATGGCGGCGGACCTGCCGAGGCCCGGTGCCGTTGGTCGCCAGGGAGACTCCGAGAGGGCGGTATAGAACGGGTCTAATTCGTCATTCGCCGGCGCCTGCGCGCGAGTCCATCAGCGCGAGCAGCTTCGTCGTCGTGCTCCAGCTGCGGATCGTCATCTCCTGGTACTCGGGCAGCGCGACGACCCTCGACAGCCGGCTGCTCGAGGCTCTCTCGGCGAGGCGCGAGTAGTAGAGGACCCCCTTCCCCGCCCAGGCGTCGTCGACGCCGTCCTTGGTCTCGACGACGCCGAACGCGCGCTTCGCGGTCAGTGGCTTGCGCAGAAAGATCACGTCGCAGCGGTGGGTGTCGGCGCCGAAACCGCGCGGGGCCGCCTCGACCACGCCCCTGAGCTCCGCCTCGGTCAGCAGCACCACCTTGAGCTCGATCGCGAAGCGCCGGCTCAGCTCCGACTCGATCCGAGCCGCAAGCTCGGCGCGCTTCTGCCGCGGCGCTCGAAACAGTGCGTTGCCGCTCTGGATGTAGGTCGCGACATCGGCGAACTCCATCCCCTCGAGGGCCGCTCGCAGGTCGGCCATCTTGACCAGGTTCTTGCCGCCGACGTTGATCCCGCGCAGGAGGGCGAGGTACTGCACTCCGGCCGACATCGCCCTAAGCGAGCGAGATGTTGTGGTTGCCGCTGATCAGGCCGTCGGGGTCGTAGCGGCGCTTCACGTCGCGCAGCCGCTCGAGCGTCTCGGGGGCGAAGATCGCCTCGAGCTCGGTCGGGCGGTCGGCGAAGTTGAAGTAGCAGCTCCCCGTCGACCACGGCTCGAGCGCCTCGCAGACGATGTCGAGGCGCTCGTCGATCGCCTTGCCCATCTCCGGGCTCATCGGCAGGCCGATGCCGGCGAACACGTAATCGGCGTCGAGGTGCGAGAGCGCCCCGCCTCCCTCCGCCGCCGTGCCGACCGCGCCTCCGCACTGGCGCAGCTCGGCGGCGAGCAGCGGTGAGCCCGAATTCGGCCCCGCGGTCTCGACGAAGGCGTCGATCGCACCCTGCGTCGCCTCGCGCAGCGAGGTCGTGTAGACGAGCCCGGGGACCGGCTCCTCGGGCTCCATGTGCACCGCCGGCAGCCCCGAGGGCGGCATGGTCTGGAACGTGTCCATCACCGGCTCGCCGAGCTCTCGCATCGGCTGGACCAGCTCGGCGCCCTCGGACTCCGGCCCCGCGTAGCAGGCCCCGATCGTGAGCAGGGGCCGCTCGCGCAGCGGCTCGGGGATCTGCGGCAGTGGCGGCAGCTGCAGGAAGCGGACGATCGAGGTGACCTCGTCGGGCAGGCCCGCCGCCCACTCGAAGTAGCGGTTGACGATCTCGCTCGTGCCCTCGTCGGCCGGGTAGATGACGCTGCCGGCGAAGACCTCGGGCAGCTCGACGAGGTCGAACTCGATCGCGGTGACGACGCCAAAGCTTCCGCCGCCGCCGCGCAGCGCCCAGAACAGGTCGGGATCATTGTCCGCATCGACCCGCCGCTGCTCGCCGTCGGCGGTCACGAGCTCGATCGCCCGCACGCTGTTGCATGCGAGCCCGTAGCGGCGTGCGCACCAGCCGAAGCCGCCGCCGGTGGTGTAGCCGACGACCCCGATGTCGGGTGCCGAGCCGGAGAGGTTGGCGAGGCCGTGCTCGCCCGCCGCTGGATTGGCCTCCATCCAGAGCACCCCGGCCTCGTAGCGTCCGACGCCGCTCTCGGCGTCGATCTCGATCCCCTTCATGCGCTCGGTCTTGACCAGGATCGACCCGTCGAGCGGCCCGCGCGAGCCGGCGCCGTGGCCGGTGCCCTGCGCGGCGACGCCGAGTCCGTTCGCGCGCGCGGACCGGACCACGGTGGCGACGTCTTCGGCGCTCTCCGGAAAGGCGACGGCGGCCGGGTTCTGATCGGCGGCGAGGTTCCACGCCATCCGCGCCTCGTCCCAGCCATCGTCGCCGGGCGACACGACCGTCCCCGAGAAGTCGCCATTGAGCACGTCCTTGTCCAGCAGCTGCCGCTCCACACTTCCTCCTGTCTTCGTTGCCACCCCCTGCAACCCCGCGGGAGGTCGTCCAGGCCGCGAGCCTATCCGGATCGCGGCACGGTCGAGGCGCGGCGACCTGAATCGAGCAGGCCTGGGTGGTGGGGGACACCCAGGAGCTCTGGCGGTCGCTCGGTCTGCTCTCCGTGCCGTTATCCTCGCCGGACGCCCGGGGGCAGGACTAGCCGGGCACGACGAGAGAGGCTCCGATGTCACGGATCGTGATCGGCTATCTGGACCCAGGCACCGGGAGTGTGATCCTCCAGGCGATCCTCGGTGGGGTCGCCGCACTCGCGGTGACGGCGAAGCTGTGGTGGCACCGGGTCACCTCGATCTTCCGCCGCGGAACGCGCGGCGAGGCGGCGCCCGAGGCCGAGCGACCCGAGTCCGGGCCCGCGCGGTAGGGACGCTTCGGGGCCGAGGCGACTCGGCGCAGCGCGTGTCCGACCCCTCCGGCACAGAGGCGAGCTGGGTCAGCGGCTCGTTTCGCGACGACGACAGCCGCGTCTTCAGCGCCGGCGACGAGATCCTGCGCAGCCTGAGCCCGGTGGCGCTCGCCGACTACGAGGTCCTCGCGGCCTCGCGCTTCTTCGCCGCCGCCCAGGAGTCGGGGACGATCGTGCGCACCGAGCTCGCGACCGGCGTCGTCCCGCCGCCGGACTGCGAGCCGCCCGCGGGGCTCGCCGCCGTCCTTCGCCACGAGCGGATCCCGTTCGTCTCCTGGCCGTTCGAGTGGCCGTTCTCGATGCTCAAGGACGCCGCGCTGCTCACCCTCGAGCTGCTCGATGACGCCCTCGACGAGGGGCTGATCCTCAAGGACGGCACCCCTTACAACGTCCAGTGGCGCGGCGTCGAGCCGGTGTTCATCGACGTCGGTTCGTTCGAGCGCCTGCGCGAGGGCGAGCCCTGGTTCGGCTACCGCCAGTTCTGCATGCAGTTCCTCTATCCGCTGATGCTCGAGAGCTATCGCGGGGTCGCCTACCGGCCGCTGCTTCGCGGCCGACTCGACGGGATCGAGCCCGAGCAGATGCGCAGGCTGCTGCGGCTGCGCGACCGCTTTCGCCGCGGGGTGCTCACCAACGTCGTCCTCCACGCGCGGCTCGAGCGCGGCCACTCACAGCGCAGCGCGAGCGCCGCCCGCGGTGAGCTCAAGCGGGCCGGGTTCAAGCCCGAGCTGATCAAGGCCAACGTCGGTCGCCTGAAGCGGCTGGTGCGCAAGCTCGACTGGAGCCCCGGCGGCTCGGAGTGGTCCGAGTACCGCGAGACCTCCGGCTATGAGGAGGGCGAGCTGCGCGCGAAGGAGGAGTTCGTCGCCTCCGCGGTCGCCGCGGCGGCGCCGAAGCTGGTCTGGGACCTCGGCTGCAACGACGGGCGCTTCAGCCGGATCGCCGCCGCGGCCGGCGCCTACGTGGTCGCGGTCGACGGCGACGAGCTCGCGGTCGACCGCCTCTATCGCGAGCTCCGTGGCGAGGGCGCCGAGCGGATCCTGCCGCTGGCGCTCGACCTCGTCGACTCCTCGCCGGACATGGGCTGGCGCGGGAGCGAGCGCCCGCGGCTCGAGCAGCGCGAGCGGCCCGACCTCGTCCTCGCCCTGGCCCTCGTCCACCACCTGGTGATCTCCGCCAACGTCCCGCTCGCGGCGGTGGTCGACTGGCTGGCCGAGCTCGGCGCGGCGCTGGTGGTCGAGTTCCCGGCCCGCGAGGACCCGATGGTCGCCCGCCTGCTCGACCGAAAGCGCGAGCACGCACACCCGGACTACGGGCTCGAGCAGTTCGAGGCGCTGCTCGAACGCCGCTTCAGCATCGGTCGCCGCGAGCGGCACGGCACCCGCGTCCTGTTCGAGGCGCGCCCACGGTGAACGCCACCTGGTGGCGCCCCGTGCTCACGGTGGCGCTGTTCTCGCTGCTGCCGTTCGCCGTCTTCGCCAACACCAATCGCGCCGACCTCGACCCCGAGGCGGTCCTCGGCCTCTACGCGCTCGTCCTCTTGGTCCCTGGCCTCGCCGTGGTCGTCGTCGCCGATCGCCTCCGCGGTCCCGTCGCCCGCGAGCGCGCGGCGGTCGTCTTCGCCGCGGCGGCGTTCGTCCTCTTTCAGTTCCGCGTCGCGGAGTCGATCGCCGACCTCTTCGGCCTCGGCGGCGACGCGGCTGCCGTCGCGATCTGGCTGGCGCTGCTCGCGCTCGCGCTGGTGCTCGCCGTCCGCGTCTCGCACAACGCGCTGAGCTGGAACTACGCCGCGGTCGCCGGCGCGCTGCTGCTCGCGCTGCCGGTCGTCCAGTACGCGAGCTTCAAGCTCACGGCGCCGGAGTCCGACCTCGCCGCCGAGGTCGGGGTCGAGGTCTCGAGCCCGCCCGCGAAACGGCCCGACGTCTACTTCTTCCTCCTCGACGGCTACGGTCGCGCCGACCAGCTCGAGCGCACGGTCGGCTTCGACAACTCCGCCTTCCTCGAGGACCTGAGGCGACGACGGTTCGAGGTCCACGCCGATGCGACCGCCGCCTACCCGGTCACCTTCCTCTCGCTCGCGTCGACCCTCTCGATGGGCTATCCGGCCGAGCCCGGCGAGCTCTCGGACCACACCCCGTTCTTCGACGCGGTCGGCGGCGAGAACGAGGTCGTCGACGCGTTCGAGCAGCTCGGCTACGAGTTCGCCTTCGCCACCGACTACTCGTCGTTTGAGTGCGGCGCGCAGGTCGACCTCTGCATCGAGCCGGAGTCCGACGAGCTCGAGGGCGTCGGCGGCGAGCGCGAGGTCGCGATCCTCGGCGCGACCCCGTTCTCGACCGTGCTCCCGGCGCTCGGGGTCCACCTGAGTCCCGCTGAGCGGCTACCTCTCGCCCGACGACGTCGTCCGCGAGGTGATGAGCGAGCGCGCCGGTGAGCCGCTGTTCACCTACGCCCACCTGCTCACCCCGCATCCGCCCTATCGCTACCTCGAGGGCTGCGCGCTGCGCGAGGATCTGACCGATCCCGAGATCGACTACTGGGGGGAGGCGGCGGGCGAGGGGGGCGCGGGCTACAGCCGGGCGGTCGAATGCCTGAACCGCAGCCTTCTGCGCGCGATCGAGCGGATCGAGGCCCGCGACCCGGGCGCGATCGTCGTCATCCAGGGCGATCACGGGCCGAAGTTCGGGATCGACTTCCACCGCCCTTTGAGCGAGTGGTCTGCGCAGCAGCTCGACGCCCGCTTCGCGATCCTCAACGCGCAGCGGCTGCCGGCCCGCTGTGCGCCGGACGGGCCCGGCGCCGAGCTCGCGGTGAACACGTTTCGGATCGTGCTCGGGTGCATCGGCGGCGAGTCGCCGGAGCTGCTCGCGCCGCGCGAGCTGATGATCGACCTCGAGGCGGGCGAGGTCGAGCGGGTCAGCCCCCCGCCGGGTTAGGCGCCCGGCTCAGCCGACCGGGCGGGCCATGGTGAAGTGCGGGCCGATCGGCTCGATCACGTACTCCTCCGACTCGACCCGCCAGCCCTCGGACTCATAGAACGCCCGCGCACCGGCGCGAGCGTGACACCAGAGGCGGCTCGCGCCCTGCCCGCGGGCGTACTCGACCAGCGCCACGAGGACCATGCGGCCGAGTCCGCCTCGGCGAGCCTCGGGCGCGGTCGCCATCCCGCCGACCCGCCACGATCCCGGCGGCCCCTCGGGGCGCACCCAGCCGACCGCGATCAGCTCGCCGTCGCGCTCGACGCCGGCGAAGAAGGTGCCCGGTCGCTCCTCGGCGGCTAGATCGGCGACGGTCTGATGCGGGCGCAGGACGGCGCGCCGCAGCGGCCTGGTGCGAACCGCGCTCACCGCTCGGGCCTGGTCGGGCATCGCAGCTAACCGTAGGGTGAGAGTCGGTGACCGGTCGCGATCTCAAACGGCGCTGCCTCGCTTTCGCCGGCGCGGTGGAGGAGTTCCCGTTCAACCCCGAGACCTCGGTGTTCAAGGTCGCGGGAAAGATCTTCGCGATCAGCCCGCTCGACGCCTCGCCGCTGACCGTCAGCCTCAAGTGCTCGCCCGAGATCGCCGCCGACCTGCGTGCGACCTATCCCGCCGTGCGGCCCGGCTATCACCTCAACAAGCGCCACTGGAACACGATCACCCTCGACGGCTCACTTCCCGACGCGACGATCGCGGCGCTGATCGAGGACAGCTATGACCTCGTCGTCGCCGGGCTGTCGCGACGCGAGCGCGAACGGCTGCGCGGCTGATCGCGGTCGGCGGGCGCCTCAGGCGACGACGAATCGCGGTGCTGCTCTCGCTTGCCGTCGCGCTCGCGCTCGGCGCCTGCGGCGGTGGCGAGGACGAGCCGGCCCCGCCCGAGACCGGGTTCGCGGCGGCGCTCGCAACCGTCTCCGACGTGGAGCCGCTCGGAACCGGCTTCGGCTGGATCGATTCGGCGCGGCTCCGCGAGCTGGGCGGCGGCGACGCGGAGATCGCCCGGGCGGCCGGCGCGCTCGGCCCCGGCGGGCGCGATGTGCTCGAGCGCGCGCGATCGCTCGGCCCGACCGGGATCGATCCGTTCGCGGCCGACGGGCTGCTCTCCGTCGTCACCTCCTACACCCTGGCGCTGCGCCTGGACGGCGTCGACCCCGATCGAGCCGAGGCCGCGTTCACCGCCGCCGGCGCGAAACGTGGCCGGGCCGGCGAGTGGGCGACCTTCGACCTCGGGCCCGATTGGACGATCCCGCTCGGCACGCCGCTGGAGCCGCTCGGGTCGCTCGCCGCGCGCGCCGCGACCAAGCCGCGGTCGATTCTCCTCGCCCGTTCGACCCTCGCCCGCGAGAAGGCGCTTGCGTCCTCGTCGCCGGCGATCGAGGCGAGCCGGGTGGCCGCCGCGGCCGACTGCCTCGGCGACGTGGTCGCCGCCCGGCTGGTGCTCGACAACCACACCCACCTGCCGAACTCGGGCCCGGAGCTGCTCGCCTTCGGCGTCCACCCGCCCGGCCCCGGTCCGCCGCGCGAGGTGCTCTGCGCGCTCGGCGAGCCGGCGGAGCCGGTCGAGTTCGCCGAGCAGGCGCTACGGACAGCGTTCGAGCCCGGCGCCCGCGACGGGGTCAGCGGCGAGCCGATCGGCGACCTGGTGGCGAGCGCCGAGGTCGACGGCTACGAGTACGACGGCCTGCGAGTCGCCCGCGCCGAGCTCACGGCGCCGACGGGCGCCGAGCCCGGACTGCTGTTCGCGGCCTTCGACCGCGGCAGCCTGCTCACCTACATCGGCCTGCAGCCGCCGCCGAAGCCGGACTGAGCCCGGGCGCGCTCAGGCGCGGGCGGCGATCGCGGCCTGCGCGGCCGCGACCCGCGCGACCGGCGTTCGAAACGGCGAGCAGCTGACGTAGTCGAGGCCGATCGAGTCGAAGAACCGGATGCTCGCCGGGTCGCCGCCGTGCTCGCCGCAGATACCGAGCTTGAGCTCGGGGTTGGCGGCGCGGCCGCGCTCGGCCCCGATCCGCACCAGCTCGCCGACGCCGGGGCCGTCGATGACCTCGAACGGGCTCCGGTCGATGATCCGCCCGGCGAGGTAGGACGGCATGAAGCTGCCCTCGACGTCGTCGCGCGAGAGCCCGATCGTGGTCTGGGTGAGGTCGTTGGTGCCGAAGGAGAAGAAGTCGGCGTGGCGGGCGATGTGGCCCGCGATCAGGCAGGCGCGGGGCAGCTCGATCATCGTCCCGACCGAGTAGGGGACCGCGCTGCGCTCGCGCCGCGTCTCCTCGGCGACGTTGACGACGTGCTCGCGCAGTTGGCGCAGCTCGGTCTCGTAGGCGACCAGCGGGATCATGATCTCCACATGCGGCGCGTCGCCGGCCTCCGCCGCCTCGGCGGCGGCTCCGATCACCGCCCGGACCTGCATCTCGTAGATCTGCGGGTAGAGGAAGGCGAGCCGGACCCCGCGGGTACCCAGCATCGGGTTCGCCTCCTGCAGGTCGCGGACGATCTCGGCCGCCTCGCGGGCATCCGTGAGCCGGTCGTCGGCGGCGGCCTCGAGCCGGCGGACCTCGGCCTCGAAGTGCTCGAGCGGGAGGAACTCGTGCAGCGGCGGGTCGAGCAGGCGCACGGTCACCGGCAGCCCGCGCATCTCGTGCAGGATCGAGGCGAAGTCGGAGCGCTGGAGCTGCTCGAGCTCGTCGAGCGAGCGATGGAACTCCGACCGCGCTTCGTCGAGCTCCGGCGACGGTGGACCGTCGTCGGCGGCGGCCTGCACCTCCGCCCGGCGCCAGCGCGCGGCGGCGACGAACATCCCGCGCACGAGCTCGCCCCGGTCCTCGCCGAAGAACATGTGCTCGGTGCGACAGAGGCCGATGCCCTCGGCGCCGAACGAGCGCGCCTTCGACGGCGTCCGCCGCCGTGTCCGCGTTCGCGCGGACGCCGAGCCGGCGGAGCTCGTCCGACCAGGCGAGCACCTGGTCGAACTCGCCGCTGATCTCGGGCTCGACCAGGGGGACGTCGTCGGCGGTCACCTTGCCGGTCGTGCCCTCGATCGCGATCGGGTCGCCCTCGGCGAGCTCGACCTCGCCGATCCGCACCACGCCGGCCTCGGCGTCGACGCGGACCTCGGAGGCGCCGGCGACGCAGGGCCGGCCCATCCCGCGGGCGACGAGCGCCGCGTGCGAGGCCTTGCCGCCCTGCGCGGTCAGGATCCCCCGCGCGGCGTGGAACCCGGCGACGTCGTCGGCCTCGGTGAACGGGCGCACCAGGATCACGTCGTCGCCGTCGGCGGCGCGGCGAACGGCCTCCGTGGCGCTGAGCACGATCGCCCCCTTCGCCGCCCCGGGGGCGGCGGCGACGCCGGTGGTCAGGACCTCGAACTCGCACCCGGGGTCGAAGACGGGGTGCAGGAGCGCGTCGAGCGCGTCGGCGTCGATCGTCGCCAGCGCCTGCTCGCGGGTCAGCAGCCCCTCGGCGACCGCGTCGACCGCGAATCGCACCGCCGCCTGGGCGGGTCGTTTGGCGGCCCGGGTCTGGAGCAGGAACAGGCGACCCTCCTCGATCGTGAACTCGACGTCCTGCATGTCCTCGTAGTGCGCCTCGAGCCGGGCGAGGTCGTCGAGCAGCTGCGCGTGCGCCTCGGGGATCCGCTCCGCGAGCGCGGCGAGGTCCTCCGGGTCGCGGGTGCCGGCGACCACGTCCTCTCCCTGGGCGTTGGCGAGGAAGTCGCCCGACGGCGGCGGGGCGCCGGTGCGCTCGTCGCGGCTGAAGGCGACGCCCGAGCCCGAGGTGGCGCCGCGGTTGCCGAACACCATCTGCTGCACGTTGACCGCGGTGCCCCAGTCGTCGGGGATCCCGTTGATCCGCCGGTAGGCGACCGCGCGCGCGCCCGTCCCAGGAGTCGAACACGGCGGTGATCGCCTGCGCGAGCTGCTCGCGCGGTTGCTGGGGGAAGGGCTCGCCGGTCGCGTCCTCGTAGAGGCGCGCGAACCGCGCCGTCAGCTCGCGCAGCTCGGCGGGCCCGAGCTCGGCGTCGGTGGCGACCCCGGCGCCGTCCCTGGCGGCCGCGATCGCGTCCTCGAACCTCGACCCCTCGATTCCGCGGACGACGTTGCCGAACATCTGCACCAGGCGCCGGTAGGAGTCCCAGGCGAAGCGCTCGTCGCCGGTGCGCTTCGCGAGCCCGGCGACCGCATCGTCGTTGAGCCCCAGGTTGAGCACCGTGTCGAGCATCCCCGGCATCGACACCCGGGCGCCGGAGCGCACCGAGACCAGCAGCGGGTCGCCCGGATCGTCGAGGCGCTTGCCGGTCCCTTGCTCGAGCGCGGCGAGCGCCTCGTCGACCTCGTCGGCGAGACCCGCCGGCAGCTGGTGACCGCCCTCCATGTAGGCGACGCAGGCCTCGGTGGTGATCGTGAACCCGGCCGGGACCCGGTCCGCGCCGAGCACCCGGGTCATCTCCGCGACCCCGGCGCCCTTGCCGCCGAGCAGCTCGCGCTGGTCGCGCGAGCCCTCGGCGAAGGCGCGGATCCACCTCATCGCGTGCCTCCGTGCGCGGCGCCGGCGCGCGCGAGCACCGCCTCGGCGCGCTTGCGGGAGGCCTCGTCGACCATCTCGCCGCCGAGCAGCGCGGCCCCGTCTTCGGCGCGGGCGAGCGCCTCGAGGATCGCCCGCGCCTCGGCGACCTCCTCCGCCTGCGGCGCGAACGCGCGCTCGAGCGGCTCGACCTGCTTCGGGTGCAGCGCCCACTTGCCGTCGAAGCCGAGCGCCCGCGCCCGCGCCGCCGACGCGGCGAGGCCCTCGTCGTCGCCGATCTGCAGGTACGGGCCGTCGATCGCCTGGATCCCGGCCGCCCGCGCGGCGACCAGCACCGCTCCGCGGACGAAGTCCCAGCGCGGTCCCTCCTCGGGGCTCGGAAAGCCGAGCGAGACGCTCATGTCCGCGGGTCCGAGGATCAGCGCCTCGAGCCGCTCGGACCGGGCGGCGATCTCGTTCACGTCGCGGAGGCCGCGCGCCGACTCGATCAGCGCCTGGAGCCCGATCGGGCGCTCGCGCCGCGGGGCGGCCTGGTCGAGCAGCGCCGCGGTGCGCTCGAGCTCGGCCGGGTCCTCGACCTTGGGCACGATCACGGAGTCGAGCAGCTCGCCGGCGCTCGCGACCGCGCGCACGTCGTCCTCGAACCAGGGTGTCGCGGTGCCGTTGACGCGGACGCTGACCGCGCCGGCCGCCCAGCCACCCTCGGCGAGCGCAGCGGCGAGCGCCGCGCGCGCCTCGGCCTTGAGCGCCGCCGGCACCGAGTCCTCGAGGTCGACGACGACCTCGTCGACGGCCAACCCGGGCGCCTTCTCGAGCTTGCGGGCCGGGCGGGCAGGTACTGAAAGGCAGCAGCGCCGGGCCCTCATCCGCCGACGAGCATACGTCCTGAGCTAGTCTCATTCGCCTGCGATCGCCGGAGGAGGCGCTGTGAAAGAGGGGGCACGGGTCGTCGTCGGCGGCCCCTATTTCGAGGACCTGGAGCACGGCCAGGTGTTCGACGCGCCGGCGCTGACATTGACCGCCGGCCACGCCGCGATCCACCAGGCGGTCGCCGGCGATCGCCTGGCGCTCGCCCTCGACGCGCCGCTGAGCCGCGCGGTGACCGGGTCCGAGCAGCCGCTGATCCACCCGAACCTCGTCTGCGACGTCGCGATCGGGCAGTCGACCGTGCCCACCCAGCGGGTGCTCGGCAACCTCTTCTACCGCGGCCTCGTCCTCCTGCGCCCGGTGTTCGCCGGCGACACCCTGCGCACCCGGACCGAGGTGGTGGCGCTGAAGCAGAACCGACCGCGGCCGGACGGCAGCGCCTCGGGGCTGGCGGTGCTGCGGATCGAGACCCGAAACCAGCGCGACGAGCCGGTGCTCGACTTCTATCGCTGCCCGATGATCCCGCTCGGCGACCCCGGCGCCACGACCGGCCACGCCGACGGGTTCGACGAGATCTCGAAGCAGCTCGACCCGGTCCGGGTGCGCGACGCGATCCCGGGCTGGGACTACGCGGCGCTGCGCGAGCGGGTCGGCGTCGCGTCAGGGCTCGAGCCCGGGAGGGTGCACGCGATCGAGGGTCGCGAGACGGTCACCAGCGCCCCCGAGCTCGCGCGGCTGACGCTGAACGTGGCGATGACGCACCGCGACGGCGGCGCCGGCGCCCACGGCAGGCGCCTCGTCTACGGCGGCCAGACGATCTCGATCGCCGCCGCCCATGCGTCCTACGCCTTCCCCTCGCTGGCGACGATCGTCGCCTGGCGCAGCTGCGAGCACTCGGCGCCCGTGTTCGAGGGCGATGTGCTCAGCACCGAGGTGGCCGTGGTCGCGGCCTCGCCGCTCGCGGCGCGGCGAGGCGGTGCTCGCCGATCTGCGCGCCACCGTCCACGCCGACCGAGGAACCGGCGACCCGCCCGAGCAGGTGCTCGACTGGGCGTTCGCCGGCGTCCTCGCCTGATTGGAGAGACGATGCCCGGAATCCTCGAAGGCCTGCGCGTGATCGAGGGCTCGGCCTACGTCGCCGCGCCGCTCGGCGGCATGACTCTGGCCCAGCTCGGCGCCGACGTGATCCGCTTCGACCAGCTCGGCGGCGGCCTCGACCGCAACCGCTGGCCGGTGACCGACGACGGCGCGAGCCTGTTCTGGGCCGGGCTCAACAAGGGCAAGCGCTCGATCCAGGTCGACCTGCGCTCCGACCGCGGGCAAGGAGCTGCTCACCGAGCTGATCGCCGCTCCGGGCGAGGACGCGGGGATCCTGCTGACCAACTTCCCGGTCCGCGGCTGGCTCTCATACGAGGACCTGCGCTCCCATCGCGAGGACCTGATCATGGCCTCGATCACCGGCAACCACGACGGCAGCTCGGCGGTCGACTACACGGTCAACCCCGCGACCGGCTTTCCCTGGGCCACCGGCCCGCGCAACCTCGGCGTCCCGTTCAACCACCTGCTGCCGGCCTGGGACGCGATCACCGGCACCCTGGCCGCGGCGGGGGTGCTGGCCGCCGAGCGCCATCGCCGCCGCACCGGCGAGGGCCAGCACGTCACGGTCGCGCTCTCCGACGTCGCCTTCGCGATGGTCGGCAACCTCGGCAAGATCGCCGAGGCGCAGCTCTGCCGCCGCGAGCGCCAGAAGGAGGGCAACTACCTCTACGGCGCCTTCGGCCGTGACTTCCTCACCGCCGACGGCCGCCGGGTGATGGTGGTCGCGCTGACCCCGCACCAGTGGAAGGCGCTGGTCGAGGCGACCGGCCTGCACGCCGCCTTCGAGCTGGTCGAGGAGGCGATGGGCGTCGACCTCTCGAAGGAGGGCGACCGGTTCGCCGCGCGCGAGGTGCTCGGGGCGATCCTGAAGCCGTGGACGATCACCCACACGCTGGCCGAGATCGGCGAGATCTTCGACCGCCACGGCGTCTGCTGGGGTCCCTACCAGACGTTCATGCAGATGGTCGACGAGGACCCTCGCTGCTCGACCGAGAACCCGATGTTCGAGCAGGTCGAGCAGCCGGAGATCGGCAGCTACCTGATGGCCGGCTCGCCGCTGAACTTCTCCGAGCACGGGCGCCTGCCGCCGACGCCCGCGCCGGCGCTCGGCGAGCACACGGACGAGATCCTCGCCGCCGACCTGGGCCTGAGCGAGACCGAGATCGGGCGCCTGCACGACGACGGGATCGTCGCCGGGCCGACCGGGGTCGCTGCCTGAGGGCGAACTCGAGCCGCGTGCTCAGCGCAGGCGCACCGGCAGCGTGCGCAGCTGGTTGATGAACGGCGAGACGACGTACTCCGGCGTCCCGTCGAGCTGCATCTCCGGGAACCGGTCGAGCGTCTCCTCGAGCATGATCCGGAGCTCGAGTCGTGCGAGCGCGGTCCCGAGGCAGAAGTGGCGCCCGCCGGCGCCGAACGCCTGGTGGTCTTCCTCGCGCCTGACGTCGAAGCGCGTCCGGGTCCTCGAAGCGTTCCTCGTCGCGGTTCGACGACACGTACCACATCACCACCTTGTCGCCCTCCTTGATCGGCTGGCCGCCGATCTCGGTGTCGCGGGTCGCGGTGCGCCGGAAGTGGGCGAAGGCCGGGAACATCCGCAGCGACTCCTCGACCGCGCCCGGCACCAGCGAGCGGTCGTCGAGCAGCAGCTGCCACTGGTCGGGGTGCTCGAGCAGCGCCCGGATGCCGCTGCAGTAGGTCGCCTTGGTCGAGTCGTTGCCGGCGGCCATGAGCAGGAAGAAGCCCATCACGATCTCGTGCTCGGCGAGCCCTTCGCCGTCGAGCTCGGCGTGGACGAGGACGCTGGTCAGGTCCTCGGTCGGGTTCGCGCGCCGCTCGTCGATCAGCGCCTTGCAGCGCTCGAAGATCTCGGGCACGTCCTCCTCCATGATCCGACTCGCGCTCTCGACCTGCTCGCGGTCGCCGGCGCCGAGCGAGTTGTTCATCAGCCGCGCCCAGATCTCGTCGTCGGCGGGCGGGATGCCCATGAAGCTGCCGATCACCCGCGAGACGACCGGCTGGGCGACGTCGGTGACCAGGTCGCAGGTCTCGCGATCGCCGAGGCGGTCGAGGACCCGGGTCACGATCTCGCGGATCGCGGGCTCGTGCTCGGCGATCCGCCGCGGCGTGAACCCGCGCTGGAACAGCTGCTTGAGCCGGTCGTGCTTGGGCGGGTCCATGCCGATGAACATCGCCCGGGTCAGCTCCAGCGGCATGATCGAGTCGGTCAGCGCGGTGACCCCGCCGCGCTCGGAGGAGAAGGTCTGCCAGTCGTGGCTGACGGCGTGCAGGTCGTCGGGCCTGGTCACCGACCAGAACCCGGCCTCCTGGGGGAACTGGGAGATCTGCGAGGTCCAGTGCACCGGGCACTCGGAGCGCATCCGCTTGAACAGCTCGTGTGGCGGTCCCTGCTCCCAGTGCTCGAGGTCGCCGACGAGCACATCGTCGAGTCGCGTCTGTTCTGCGGTCATGCGAGCCTCCTCGTCGGCGCAGGGTCACCGCGCACCCTACCCGCCGCTCCAACGCACGGTGGGACGGTTGCCGGATTAGGCGGAGGCGATTCGGGGAACAGTAAGCACGTGGGTTCGGGTGAAGCGTTCGTGGGGGACGCGATGAAGCTGACGCTTCCGGTCGACGCTGCCAGCGTCGGTCGCGCGCGCCGCGCGGTCGCCGACTTCGCCGCCCGCCTCGACGTCACCGCCCTCTCGGTCCAGCTCGCCGTCTCGGAGGCGGTCACGAACGCGATCGTGCACGGCTTTCGCGATGGAGGCGAGGGCGAGATCGAGCTCGCGGCCGAGGTCGTCGACGGGGACCTGGTCGTGCGGGTGACCGACAACGGCGTCGGCATGCAGCCGAACCCACGCTCCGAGGGGCTCGGGATGGGGCTCTCGATCATGGGACGGGTCGCCGACGACCTCCGCCTGCGCGCGCCCAACGGCGGCACCGAGGTGCTGCTGCGGTTCAGCCCCGCCGGCTGAGCTCAGCCGCGGCGGTAGAGCCGCGTCGTCAGCGGTGCGAAGACCGCGGTCAGCGCCGCGGCGACCGCGAGCACGATCGCGATGTCCGAGGCCTCGGCGTTGCCCTCCATCAGCCCGCGCGAGGCCGTCGCCAGGATCGAGATCGGGTTCGCGTTGACGAACGCCTCGAGGCCCGCCGGCAGGGTGTCGGGGTCGACGAACACGTTCGAGAGGAAGGTGAGCGGGAAGATCGCCATGAAGCCGGCGTTCATGACCGCGTTCGGCGAGCGCAGCAGGAGCCCGAGGGTGGTGAACACCCAGGAGAGCCCGAACGCGAACAGGACGACGAGCGCGAGCGCGGCGACCGCGCCCCCGAAGCCGGCGCCCGGGCGGTAGCCGAGGATCACCCCGAGGACGATGATCACGGTCCCGGCGAGCACGTAGCGAACGCTGTCGCCGAGCAGCGACCCGACCAGGGGCGCGGGCTTCCAGATCGGCAGCGAGCGGAAGCGGTCGACGACCCCGCGGGTGAGGTCGGTGTTGAGCGCGACCCCCGAGTAGACGGTCGTGAACAGGACCGACATCACCAGGATCCCGGGGAGGATGTAGTCGAGGTACTCGCCGGTCGAGCCCGCGATCGCGCCGCCGAACAGGTAGGTGAACATGAGCACGAACATCACCGGGGTGATGGTCACGTCGAGCAGCTGCTCCGGGACGTGCTTGACCTTCAGCATCCCGCGCCAGCCGAAGGTGAGCGCGGCGGAGGCCGCGCCCGCGCGCGGCGGGCGTGAGATCGAGGAGATCGCCTTGCGGACGGCCGCCTCGTCGGCGCCGGTCGCCGAGCCGGTCTGGGTGGTCGGGTTGGCGCTCACGCGGGCTGCTCCTCGGAGATCGGGTTCGGTTCGTCGCCGGCGTCCTCCTCGGCCGGGTGTCCGGTGAGCGCGAGGAAGACCTCGTCGAGGCTCGGCTGGCCGAGCGAGAAGTCGGCGATGTTGATTCCGGCGCGGGCGAGCTCGGCGACGGCCTCGGCGGCGCGGTCGGCGTCTGCGCACGAGGCCGCGAGCGCCGCCGGATCGGGCTCGAGCGCGACCGAGCCGAGCTCGCGGTCGAGCACCCGCTCGGCCTCGGGGCGCTGCTCGGGGTCGAGCAGGCGCACGTGCAGCGCGCCGGTCCCGATCGAGGCCTTGAGCTGCCCCGGCGTTCCCTCGGCGATCACCTTGCCGTGGTCGATCACCGCGATCCCGTCGGCGAGCTGGTCGGCCTCCTCCAGGTACTGGGTGCAGAGCAGGATCGTCGTCCCCTCCGCGACCAGCGCGCGAATGATGTCCCAGACCTGGTTCCGCGACCGCGGGTCGAGCCCGGTGGTCGGCTCGTCGAGGAACATCAGCTCGGGGGTGACGACGATGCTGGCGGCGATGTCGAGTCGCCGCCGCATCCCGCCGGAGTAGTTCTTGACCAGGCGGGTGGCCGCGTCGGAGAGCCCGAACGCCGCCAGGAGCTCGTTCGCGCGGTCCTTGGCCGGAGCTCGCTTGAGGCCGAGCAGGCGGCCGATCAGGACCAGGTTCTCGCGCCCGGTGAGGTCCTCGTCCACGGAGGCGAGCTGGCCGGTGAGGCTGACCGCCCCGCGGACGGCGTCCGACTCGCTGACGACGTCGTGGCCGAGGACGCGGGCACTGCCGGCGTCGGGCTGGATCAGGGTCGCGAGCATCCTGATCGTCGTCGTCTTGCCGGCGCCGTTGGGGCCGAGCACGCCGTAGACCGAGCCCGTGCGCACGGCGAGGTCGACGCCGTCGACGGCGCGCGTCTCGCCGAAGCTCTTGACGAGGCCGTTGGCCTCGATCGCCAGTGCCGTTTGTGTCGTCATCCGATCCTTCGTCTCGGGGTTTCGGGGGCGGTAGTTGAGACCGGGGTGGACGGACGAATTCATCGCTCGGTCTCGCCCACTGTCTTAGCAGGCGGCGATCGAGACCTCCTGCGAGCATCCGGCGATGGCCGCGACCCGAAGACGACGCGAGCTCGCCCGCGGCGAGCGGGTCGTGCCGGGGATCTGGCGGTTGCGGCTGCCGCTTCCCTGGCCCGGGGTCCCGCACGTCAACGCCTGGGCGGTCCGCGCGGGCTCCGGGGTCGTCCTCTTCGACACCGGTTACGCGGGCGAGGAAGGCACCCGTCCGCTCGAGCTCGCGCTCGGCCAGGTCGGGCTCGCGCTCACCGACGTCTCGCTGCTCGTCTGCACCCACGCGCACACCGACCACTACGGCCTCGCCGGGCCGATCGTCGACGCCGCCGGTTGCGAGCTCTGGATGCACCCCGCCTGGGAGCACGTGCGCACGCTCGCCGAGGACCCCGACCGCGCCTTCGACCGGCGGGTCGAGGTCGCGCGCCAGAGCGGCGTCCCGGCGGCGGCGCTGAAGCATTACGAGCGCGCCCGCCGCGGTGGCGCGACCGGGATCGCGCGCGCGGTCGAGCCCGACGTCGAGCTCGTCGACGGGGTCGAGGTCGAGACCGATCACGGAGCCTGGCGGGTCCACGAGACACCCGGGCACGCGCCCTCGCACGTCGTCCTGCACGAGCCCCGCAGCGGGATGCTGATCTCCGGCGACCACATCCTCGGCCGGATCTCGCTCTTCTTCGACCACGGCCACACCCCGGACCCGGTCGCCGAGTTCATCGGCGGGCTCGAGACCGTCGCCCGGCTCGAGACCGGGCTCTGCCTCGCCGGACACGGACGCACCTTCCGCGACGTGCCGGCGAAGATCGAGGCCAACCGGGTCGAGCTCGACGGCCACCTGGAGCGGATCCGACTCGCGCTCGCCGACGGCGAACCGCGGACCGCGTTCGAGCTGGTCGGGGCGCTGATCGGCGAGGAGAACGTCAGCGAGGCGACCGCGGCCTGGGGGCTCCAGCTCGCGCTCGCCTACCTCGACCACCTCACCCTGGCCGGCGAGCTGGTCGAGCTCGAGGGCGCCGACCCGCGCCGCTGGCGGCTCGCCGGCGATGCTGGCTAGGGTGGCGTCGATGCAGAGGCTGATTCCGCACTCGCACCCGATCCCGCCCGGCATCGAGCATCCCCGCTTTCGCCTGCGACCGATCACCGTCAACGACGTCGTCCGCGACTACGACGCGGTGATGTCGAGCGCCGAGCGGCTGCGCGAGCGCTTCCCGCTCTGGGGCTGGCCCGACGACTCGATGACCCTCGAGCAGGACCTGGTCGACCTCGGCTGGCATCAGAAGGAGGCCGAGCTGCGGCGCTCGTTCAACTACGCGGTCGTCGATCCCGCCGGCGAGCGGCTGCTCGGCTGCGTCTACGTCGACCCGCCCGAGAAGCGGGGCGCCGACGCCGAGGTCAGCCTTTGGGTGCGGGCCGACGAGGAGGGCGGCGGGCTCGAGGGCGAGCTCGAGGCCGCGGTCCGGGAGTGGATCGCCGGCGAGTGGCCGTTCGAGGCCGTGCGTTGGCCCGGTCGCGAGATCTCCTGGGAGGAGTGGGACCGCCTCCCGGACGCCTGAGCGCCGTCGCTCAGTCCTCGACGAAGCGCTTCAGCTTGCCGGGCATGCTCTCGACCAGCTGCCCGCGCAGGACCCCGACCAGGGGCCCGCGGATCACCATCCCGAGCATCCGGCCGAGGTCGACGGTCATCGAGTAGGTCGCCCGGGTGCGCCCGTCGCCGAGGTCCTCGAGCTCCCAGCTGCCCGAGACCGACTTCAGGTCGCCCTCCTCCTGCTCCCAGGCGATCCGGGTCGGAGCCTCGTAGCTGAACCGCAGGGTGGAGGAGAGGCGCCGCACCTTGGCGTCGGTCTCGGTCCGCACCAGGACCTGCTCGGAGCCGTCATGCTCGACGCACTCGGCGAGCTTGATCTCCGGCTGCCAGCGCGGCGAGCCCTCGACGTCGGCCGCGGCCGCGTAGACCTCGTCGATCGGGGCCTCGATCTCGGCCGTCGCTGATCCCTCGATCGCCATCGCCCGCCACCCTATCCACATGCCCGTGGTAACTTCCTGACTTTATCCACCAACAAAGTGAGGAATGACATTGAAGTTCGAACGTTGGGCCACGTTGGCCGTAGTCGGGGCGCTCGCCGTGGGCGGGCTCGCCGCGTGCGGCGACGACGAAGCGGAGGAGTCGAGCAGCGAGGCGGCGGCGCTCTCGGAGGCCGACCTCGTGGCCGAGGCGGAGACGATCTGCGCCGAGCACAACAAGGCGATCGACGCCGGATTCAAGGAGGAGGGGATCGACGGCGAGCCGACCCCGGTCGAGGTCCGGACGCTGGTCAAGGACTACGTCCTCCCCCAGTACAGCGCCTGGATCGGGCGCCAGGACGCGCTCGAGCCGCCCGAGGACCTCGTCGGTGACTGGGATACCTGGATCGCCGACTCGACCGCGGCGCGCGACACGGTCAAGGACGACGCGAACGCCGCCTTCGACTCGGCGACGTTCGAGACCGTCAACGCGGAGGCCGACGGGCTCGGGCTCGGCACCGACTGTCAGGCCGGTCCGACCGCCTGATCACCGCGCTCCGCCGGCCGGCAGCCCGCGCCTCGAGGGGAGCGGCGGCTGCCGGTCGGCCGGCGCCGGGGCGTTGTAGGCTGGCGACGTTCTGAGCAGGGGTGCAACAGGGGGTCGTCGGTGAGGCGCGCGCTGGCGGCGGCGCTCGCCGCGCTCGGGCTGCTCGCGGCATCCGCCGCCCCCGCCGATGCGGTCGACAGGGTCGCGAGCTTCAACTCCGAGGGCCCGGGCCCCGAGGCCTTCGACCGCGTCTACGCGCACCAGATCGGACCCCGCAAGGCGGATCGCGTGCTCGTGCTGATGTCCGGCTTCCAGGCTGGCGCCGGCGATTTCACGCTGATCGCCCGCGACCTGGTCAAGCGCGTCGACGGGCTTCAGGTCTGGGCCGTCGATCGCCGCACGCAGCCGCTCGAGGACACCTCGGTGTTCGCCGAGGCGCTCGCCGGCGAACGCAGCGCCCAGGAGGTCTTCGACTACTACCTCGGCTGGCTCGCCAACGGCGGCACGCCGGAGGACCATTTCGACTTCCTCGACGCCGAGTCGGTCCCGTTCGCGCGCGAATGGGGGATGGCGACGGCGCTCGCCGACGCGCGCAAGGTCGTCCGCGCGGCGAGCCGCAAGGGCCGCGAGGTGATCCTCGGCGGCCACTCGCTCGGCGCCTCGCTAACCGCCGCCTACGGCGCCTGGGACTTCAACGGCAAGCCCGGCTTTCGCGACGTCGAGGGGCTGGTGCTGATCGACGGCGGCCTGCTCGGCAGCTTCGACGCCTACAACCTCGCCCAGGCGCAGGAGCAGATCGCCGAGCTCGAGGGCTCGAACCCGTTCGTCGACCTGCTCGAGACCGGCATCCCCGAGGCCGCCGGGCTGTTCGCCGAGGTCGCGGCCGTCGCGGCGCTGCTCGAGCCGAGTGCGCCGTCGGTGATCGAGGACTTCCCGCTGCTGCCGGAGTCGCTGCGCCCGCCGGTCCCGGCGACCAACCGGGGGGTGATCGGCCATGGCTTCGATCGCGACACCTCGCCGCCCGAGCTCGGCATCCTGCACGTGAACGCCGGCGCGCTCGCCGCCGCGGGCGATCCCCGCGACTGGGAGGACGGGGGCGTGACGCCGGTAAGTCGCCTGATCGACGGCTTCGCCCAGGAGCCCACGAACGCGGTCGAGTGGTACTTCCCGAAGCGGCTCACGATCGACGTCAACGGCGCCGACGAGCTGAAGCAGAACGACGTCGCCGAGTTCCTCGGCCTGCGCCTCGAGCACGCGCGCAGGATCGACGTCCCGATCTACGCCTTCCAGACCGACCTCACCGACGGTGACGTGCTGCGCGGCGCGCGCAGGCTGGTCAAGCGCGCGCGGACCGGCAAGCGCGACTCGATGCTCGTCAACGGCGCCCCGCAGCAGAGCCATCTCGATCCGCTGCTCGCGGCGCCGAAGGGCAACGAGTTCCTGAAGACCGTGGTCGAGTTCCTCGACCAGATCGGGCCCCGGGGCCGGAAGTAGGCTCCCCTAACACGGAGCCTCGCTCTTGCCCTACGATTTCGGCAACCCGCCGCGATCGGCGCGCGCGGGCCGATGACGACCGGAGAGACGCCACGACGATGACTGACGCTGCCACAGACCACGACCTCGAGGCCTACGCGCGCCCCCGGCTCGGCCGCAGCCTGCTCGACCTCGCGACCTCGGTCGCCCCCTATCTCGCGCTCACCGCCGCGATGTACGCGACCCTCGGCGCCTCGATCTGGCTCACGCTCGGCCTCGGGCTGCTCGCCTCCGGCTTCCTGCTGCGCACCTTCATCGTCTTCCACGACTGCGGCCACGGCTCGTTCATGCCGAGCAAGCGCGCCAACAGATGGGTCGGGCGCTTCACCGCGCTGCTCGTCTGGCAGCCGTACGCGAACTGGCGCCACGACCACGCCGTCCACCACGGGACCGCCGGCGACCTCGACCGCCGCGGCCAGGGCGACGTCCCGACCTGGACCGTCGAGGAGTACTACTCGCGCCCCTGGCATCAGCGGCTCGCCTACCGCCTGTTTCGCAACCCGCTGGTGATGTTCGGGATCGGCCCGCTGTGGTCGCTGATGATCGGCCCGCGGTTCAGCGCGCTCGACAAGCGCCCGCGGCTTCGCAACAGCGTCATCCTCACCAACATCGGCGTCGGCGCGATCGTGGTCGGGCTCTGCGCCGCATTCGGGATCCCGAGTTCCTGCTCGTCCAGCTCTACCCGGCCTTCCTCGCCGGCATTGCGGGGGTCTGGCTGTTCTACGTCCAGCACCAGTTCGAGGACGTCTACTGGGAGAGCGGCGAGCGCTGGACCTACGCCGATGCCGCGCTCGCGGGCAGCTCGTACCTGAAGCTGCCGAAGGTGCTGCAGTTCTTCTCCGGCAACATCGGCCTCCACCACGTGCACCACCTCAACGCCCGGGTCCCCAACTACAACCTCCAGGCCGCCCACGACGAGAACGAGGTCTTCGCCGACGTCCCCGTGCTGACGCTGCGCGACAGCATGCGCTGCCCGCGGCTGAAGCTGATCGACCCCGACAGCGGCCGGCTGCTCACCTGGGCCGAGGCGCGCGCGCTCACCCGCGCCCCGGCGGTCGCCCCGGCGCCCGCCGGCAGCTAGCCGGCTAGGTAGCCGAGCCCTCGAGCAGGAGCGCTGCTTCTCGGCGGCGAACTCGTCCTCGGAGAGGACGTCGAGTCGCGCAGCGCAGCGAGCCGCTCGAGCTCCGCGATACGCGGGTCGCCGCCCGCCGCCGGCGCTGCGCTCGCCGGTGCCGACCCGGCGCTCGCGCGCCTCGCGCATTCGGGTCGCGAGCGCGTGCGCGAGCCCTTCCGAGGACCCGGTCGCGACGCGGTCGGGAAACTCGGCGATCACGCGGCGGCGAAGCATCTCGACCCCGAGCGCGAGCAGGACGATCAACAGCAGCGACGGGACCAGCCGGTGGGTGCCCGCGGTCGGGTCCCACCAGAACAGCAGTACGCAGGGCGACCGCGAGCCCGCCGTAGGCCCAGCGCGGCTGGCGTACCACGGGGCGATCGCGGAGCGAATCGAGGTCGCGAACGAGGTCGGCCCGGCGAGCCAGGCGGCGATCACGATGAAGATGCCGTAGAGGATCGAGCGCGTTCGCGATCTCGGTCAGCTGCGTGGTCCCGATCGTCCAGGTCGCCTCGATCGCGTCGTCGGCGCTCGCCGCATCGGAGAGCGCGCCGACGACGGCGTCGCCCGCGATCCCGTGGAGGACGAAGATCAGGGCGCCGACGACGATGAAGCTGATCCCGACCGGCGCGCAGGGTCTCGCGCCGGCGCGCGCCGGCGAGGTAGATCGCGAGCGCCTAGAGGACCAGCGCGAGCGCGAGCAGAACCCAGGCGAGGGTGCGCAGCAGGTCGACGCCGCCCTGCACCGCCTCGAGCTCGTCCGAGCGCATGATCTCGATCTGGGCCGCGTCGGGCGGCAGCTTCGAGGCGAGGTCGGCGCTGATCCCGAGCTGGGTCGTGATCGCCTCGAGCACGGTGCCGAGATCGAGGGTCACGTTCCCGTCCGCGGTCGAGACGAGCGGTCGCCCTCGTCGTCGACGACGGCGAGCAGGCGCTCGTGCGCGGCCCGGTTCGCGTTCTCCCACAGGTCCTGGACCCGCGGCTCGGCCAGCGCCCGCATCGAGACGTCGCCGGCGACCTGGCGCAGGCCGCCGGAGATCGGCCCGGCGAGCGGCGCCAGCTGCTCCGGCAGCTGCTCGGCGAGCTCCGCCTCGACGTCGACGTTCGCGTACAGCTCGGTGACCAGGAAGTTGGAGAGCGCGTCCTGGATCGACTCGTCGGCGAGCAGCTCGGTGCTGGTCTCGACCCAGGTGTCGGTCTCGAGCAGCTGGCGCTTCGCCCAGACGGCGAACACGGAGAGCGACCAGCAGCAGCGACGCGATCACGACGAGCACCATCGGCAGCGCTCGGCGTCCCTCGGGTCTCACCTTGCCCCCCTCGCTCATCCGTTGCCCACCCTAACGCCTCCACCGGCACTCAGCCGGAGGCGAGCCCGCGAGGCGCTCGGCGAGCCGTCCCATGCCGCGGCGCTCGGCGGCGCGCGCCGCCGAGCGGTAGTCGGTGCGCTTCGAGCGCGGGCGCCCGACGCCGGCGTCGCGCAGGGTGGCGATGTCCTTGTAGGCGAGCAGCTGATCGCCGGACTCGAGCAGGGTCGCGCGCAGCGCCGGGCGCCGCTCGCGGATCGCCTGCTCGAGCACAGCCTCGAGCGAGCCGTGCTCGCGCAGGAGCTCGGCCGCGGTCTTCTCGCCGACTCCCTTCGCGCCGGGGATCCCGTCGGAGGGGTCGCCGCGCAGGGCGATGAAGTCGGGCACCAGGCCCGGCGCGATGCCGTAGCGCTGCTCGACCTCCTTCGGGCCGACCTCCTCGCCGCCCTGCTTGCCGCCGGTGCTCACGTAGAGCACCGTTGTCAGCTCGCTCGCGCACTGGAACAGGTCGCGGTCGCCGGTCATCAGCAGGGTGCGCTCGCCCTTTCGCTCCTCGAGCTTCGCGTAGGAGCCGAGCAGGTCGTCCGCCTCGAGCGAGTCGTGGTGGGCGACGGTCCAGCCGAAGGCGGAGAAGAACTCGTCCGCGTCCGCCCACTGCCCGCGCAGGCCCTCCGGCATCTCCGGGCGCTCGGCGTGATAGCCCGCGTAGAGCTCGACCCGGTAGACGGCGGCGTCGGGGCCGAAGCAGAGCACGACCGCGCGCGGCCGATGGCGCTCGACCTCGCGCAGGATCAGGTTGCGTCGCCCCGAGCAGCGCGTTCACCGGCTTGCCGTCGGTTCCCTTGATCGAGTCGGGGAGCGCGTAGAAGGCGCGGTAGAGCATCGACGGCGTGTCGACGACCAGGAGCGGGTTCGCCATCGGGCCACCGTATCGGCGCGGGCGCGACCCGGTCCGTCCGGGGCGCGGCTAGGCTGGTCCGATGGCGCGGGTGAGGCTGGTCGGAATCAACCACGTCGCGCTCGAGGTCGGCGACCTCGAGGCGGCGCTCGAGTTCTACGGGCGCGTATTCGAGTTCGAGCTCCGCGGCCGGGTGCCGGGGATGGCGTTCCTCGACATGGGCGACCAGTTCCTGGCGCTCTCCGAGGGCCGCTCGCAGCCGGCCGACGACGCCGCCACTTCGGCCTCGTCGTCGACGACCTCGAGCGGGCGCGCGCCGCGCTCGCCGAGGCCGGGGCCGAGGTGCTCCCGGGTCGCGGGCTCGACTTTCGCGATCCCTGGGGCAACCGCGTCCAGGTGGTCGAGTACGGGCGGATCCAGTTCTCGAAGACCGCGGACGTGCTCGCCGGGATCGGGCTCGAGGGCCTCTCCAAGACCGAGGAGGCCGAGCGCGAGCTGCGCGAGAAGGGCCTCGGTCCGCGTCAGCCGCGCTCGTAGACCTCCGGGTTGACGCAGTGGGGCATCGGCTCGCCCGCGAGCGCGGCGAGCAGGTTGTCGACCGCGATTCGCGCCATCGCGGCGCGGGTCGCGTGCGTCGCCGAGCCGAGGTGCGGGACGACGAGCAGGTTCGGGGCCTCGAGCAGCGGGTCGTCGGCCGGCAGCGGCTCGGGGTCGGTGACGTCGAGCGCGGCGCCGGCGATCCAGCCGCCGGCGAGCGCCCGCGTCAGCGCTCGCCCGTCGACGATCGGGCCGCGGGCGGTGTTGACGAGGTAGGCGGTCGGCTTCATCGCCCGCAGCGCGCGCTCGCCGATCAGGCCGCGGGTGTGCTCGGTCAGCGGGCAGTGCAGGGTGACGAAGTCCGCCTCGGCGAGCAGCGGCTCGAGCCCGCCGCTCTCGCGCCCCGCGGTCAGCACCCGGCACCCGAACCCCTCGAGCCGCCGCGCGACCGCGCTCCCGATCCGCCCGGCGCCGACGATCCCGACCGTCGCCGAGTGCAGGTCGCGGCCCAGCATCCACCCGGGTTCCCAGGTCAGCCACTCGCCGGCGCGCACGGCGCGCTCGCCCTCGGAAAGGCGGCGGGCGATCGAGAGCATCAGCGCCAGCGCCAGGTCGGCGGTCGACTCGGTGAGCACGTCCGGGGTGTTGCCGACCGGGATCGCGCGCGCGGTCGCGGCGGCGACGTCGACGTTGTCGACGCCGACCGCGAGGTTGGAGATCGCGACCAGCCGCGGGCAGGCGGCGATCAGCTCGGCGTCGACGGGGTCGGTGAGCAGGCAGAGCAGTCCCTCGGCCTCGGCGGCGCCGCGCTCGAGCTCGGCTCGCGGCGGCGGCAGGCGCTCGCCCCAGGTCTCGACCTCGTGCGCCGCCCGCAGCCGGACGAGCTCGTCGCCGGGCAGCTCGCGGGTGACGAAGCAACGGGCCATCGCCGACACGCTGTCACACTCGGTCCATGGATCTGACCCTGCTCGACCAGCGCCTCGCGGCGCGCGGCGAGCGGCCGTTTCGCGCCCGCCAGGTGTGGGAGTGGGCGGCCGCGCGGAGCCGGCTCGTACGCGGAGATGACGAACCTGCCGCTCGAGCTGCGCGACGAGCTCGAGCGCGAGGTCCCGTTCTCGACCCTGGCGCTGGAGCGGACCGCGACCTCGGTCGACGGGACCGAGAAGGCGCTGTTCGCGACCGCCGACGGGCGCCCGGTGGAGGCGGTGCTGATGCGCTATCGCGACGGCCGGCGCTCGCTCTGCCTCTCGAGCCAGTCGGGCTGTCCGCTGACCTGCACCTTCTGCGCCACCGGGGCGATGCGCTTCGGGCGCAACCTGAGCGGCTCGGAGATCCTCGACCAGGCGCTTCACTTCCGCCGCGGCGAGCCCGTCAACCAGGCCGTCTTCATGGGCATGGGCGAGCCGCTGATGAACCTCGACTCGGTGCTCGCGGCGTGCGAGCGGCTGCCCGACGTCGGGGTCGCGACCTCGCACACGACGATCTCGACCGTCGGCTGGCTGCCGGGGATCGAGCGGCTCGCGACCGAGGGCCCGCGGGTGCGGCTGGCGCTCTCGCTGCACGCCCCCGACGACGCCCTGCGCTCGGAGCTGATGCCGGTCAACGACCGCTTCGGGCTCGGCGAGGTGCTCGAGGCCTGCCGCCGATGGCGGGCGGAGCGGCGCCGGCGCGTCTACATCGAGTACCTGATGCTCGCCGGGGTCAACGATCGCCCCGAGCAGGCGCGCGCGCTCGCCCGAGCTGCTGCGCCCGCAGGAGGCGTTCAAGGTGAACCTGATCCCCTACAACCCGACCGGCGGGCGCTTTAAGGGCTCCGGTCGCGCCGCGATCGACGGCTTCCGCGCCGCGCTGCGCGAGCGCGGGGTCCCGGCGACCGTGCGGCTCACCCGCGGCCGCGACATCGCCGCCGCCTGCGGCCAGCTCGCCGCCGACCGGACGCAGCCGCGCGAGCGGTCACGAACCGCCGCGCCCGGGTAACGCCGCAACGAGTACGCCGCCGGCTCGGCGGCGGGCAGGCGGGTCAATCGGGGTCGAGCATCTCCTCGGCCTCGATCCCGCGCCCCGGCGGCACGCGCAGCGCGATGTCGCCGCGGCCGAACTCGTCCAGGGGCCAGTCGGCGGTCAGGACGGCCTGATCGCCGCGATCGGTGAGCGCCTGGCGAAAGGCGCGCGCGGTCTCGAGCTCGGCGAAGTCGCGGACGACGTCCCAATCGTCGTAGGAGGCGTCGCCGACCTGGAGCTCGTCGAGCCCGTCGGGATGCAGCTCGCCCCCGGCGACGCCCCAGATCCCCCGCAACCGATCGCGCAGTCCCATCGCCCAGGCTACCGGCGCCGACGCTAGACTGCGCGGCGGTGAAGTGGAAGCGATCGAAGGGCCGCAAGGGCCGCGACGTGATCGACATCCGCGGCGCCTCGACCGGCGGCGGTGGTGGCGGCGGCTCGGGCGGGCTCTCGATCCCGGGCGGGCTCGCCGGGCTCGGCGGCGGCGCCGGGCTCGTGGTCGTGATCGTGGTCGTCGCGATCCAGCTTCTCGGCGGCGACGGAGAGCGGCGGCTTCGACCTCGGACCCGCCTTCGGCAGCGGGATCGAGGCGCCCGGCGCCGACGACGAGTCGCCGATCCCGCCCGAGCAGGACCCGCAGGCGGACCTGCAGCGACTTCTCCAGCTACGTCTTCACCGACGCCCAGGACACCTGGACCGGGACCTTTCGTGCCGGCGGCGACGCCTACGACCGCGCCGAGCTCGTGCTCTACGACGGCGCGGTCCAGACCGAGGGCTGCGGCGGCGCCACCTCGGCGGTCGGACCGTTCTACTGCCCGGCCGACGAGCGCGTCTACCTCGATCTGAGCTTCTTCGAGGACATGCGCCGCCAGCTCGGCGCGCCCGGCGACTTCGCCTGGGCCTACGTGATCGCGCACGAGCTCGGCCACCACGTGCAGAACCTGACCGGGACCAACGACGACGTCGCGCGCCTCGAGGGCGACGACCCCGGGCGCGCGAACGAGCTCTCGGTTCGGCTCGAGCTCCAGGCCGACTGCTACGCGGGCGTCTGGGGCGGCGACCGTGTTCGCGGCCGGTGAGCTCGAGGCCAACGACCTCGACGAGGCGTTCACCGCCGCCGAGGCGATCGGCGACGACCGCCTGCAGCGGCAGGCCGGCGGCCGCGTCAACCCCGACAGCTTCACCCACGGGACCTCGGAGCAGCGCCGGACCTGGTTCGAGAACGGCTACGAGTCCGGCGACCCGGCCGCCTGCGACACGTTCTCGGTCGACGAGATCTAGCCCCTAGCCACGGCGCGCGCCCGGCGTTACGATCGCCGCATGGGCCTGTTCAGCCGCCGGCGCAAGCGCGAGTCAGCGATTCCCGAGGACGAGCTCGAGGCCGCCGGCGGACCGCTCGGCTCGTTCGCCTCGGCGGAGGGTCAGCCGGTGGTCGGCAGCCAGGTCGGCGGCGGCCAGGTCGCGGGGATCGAGGGTCTGAGCGGGCTCGACGGGCTCGCGATGCTCGCCCAGCTCGGGCCGATGATCCAGAAGGCGATGGTTGAGGGCAACGCCCAGGTCTCGATCGGCGAGCCGCGGTCGATCGACATGCGCGGGACCGAGCTCGGCGACCAGATCCGCGAGATCATGGCCCGCCACGGGATCGACGCCGAGTCGGCGACCGCGCGCGGCGTCGACGCGTCCGCCTACGGCGAGATGCAGAAGGAGATCCTCGACGCCCTCGCCCGGGCGCGGGATCGACCACGACGCCGCGGGCTCGGAGGTCGATTTCAGAATCGACCGGCCGGGCGGCTAGCCGCCCTCAGTCGGAGAGCTCGACCCGCTCGATCACCTGCGGCTCGACCGGCTGGTCGCCGCCGCCCGTCGGCGTCCCCTCGATCGCATCGACCGTCTCCATGCCGTCGCTGACCCGGCCGAAGACCGTGTGCTTGCCGTCGAGCCACGGCGCCTCGCCGGTGGTGACGATGAAGAACTGCGAGCCGTTCGTGTCCGGCCCCGCGTTCGCCATCGCGAGCGCCCCACGGACGACCTTGTTCTGGTTGAACTCGTCCTCGAACGTGTAGCCGGGGCCACCGGTCCCGGTCCCCTCCGGGCAGCCGCCCTGGATCATGAAGTCGCTGATCACGCGGTGGAAGGTGAGCCCGTCGTAGAAGCCGTCGGCGGCGAGCTTGCGGAAGTTCTCGACCGTCCGCGGCGCGTCGTCGTCGAAGAACTCGACCGTGATCGGCCCTGCGTTGGTGTGAAGCGTGGCTGTAGACATGGTCGGCCACGATAGCGGGGGCGCCTATGCTCAGGACTCAGATGCGCTGCCCGTCATGCGGCAACCTCAACCGTGCCGAGGCTCGCTTCTGCGACTCGTGCGGGAGCGAGCTCGCCGCCGCGCCCGCCACGGCGACCGGCGAGCGCCCGCCGCAGACCGCTCCCGAGCGGCCTGAGCGCGCGCCGGAGCTGATCGCGGGCCGCTACGCGGTCGTCGACTTCCTCGGCCGCGGCGGGCGCAAGCGCGTCTATCGCGCCCGCGACCTCGAGGCGTCCGAGCGCGAGGTCGCGGTCGCCGTGTTCGAGACCGAGGGGATCGAGGAGACGGTGCTCGCCCGGGCGCGGCGCGAGGCGCAGGCGATGGCGAAGCTCGGCGACCACCCGCACGTGGTCGGCGTCCTCGACTCGGGCGAGGAGGGACGGGTGCCCTACATCGTCAGCGAGTACGTCGGCGGCGGTGACCTCGCGGGAACGCTCGAGGCCTGCGAGGGACGCCGGCTCGAGATCGAGCGCGCGATCGCGATCGCGGTCGACGTCTGCCGGGCGCTCGAGCACGCGCACTCGCGCGGGATCGTGCACCGCGACCTGAAGCCCGCCAACGTCTGGCTCGGCGACGACGGCTCCGCTCGGCTCGGCGACTTCGGCCTCGCCGCCACCGACCGCCGCTCGCGCGCGGCGGTCGAGGGCATGCTCGTCGGCACCGTCGCCTACCTGCCGCCCGAGCAGGCCCTCGGGCGCAGCTCAGACGCGCGCGCCGACCTCTACTCGCTCGGCGCGATGCTCTACGAGCTGCTCACCGGCGAGCCGCCGTTCCCGGGCGAGGACGCGGTCACGATCATCGGCCAGCATCTGAGCGCCGACCCGGTGGCGCCGTCGCGACACCGCCCGGAGATCTCAGGCGAGCTCGACCGGCTGATCTTGAGCCTGCTCGCCAAGGACCCCGACGACCGGCCGGAGACGGCGGCGGCCGCGCGGCGCCAGCTCGAGGCGCTCGCGAGCGGCGCGGCGTCCGGGCCTCCCGACCCGGGCGAGAACCCGCTCGACCAGCTCGCCGGGGGAGTCTTCGTCGGTCGCGAGCGCGAGCTCGACGAGATGCGCGGCGTGCTCGAGGACGCGCTCGCGGGCCAGGGCCGGCTGCTGCTGCTCAGCGGCGACCCGGGGATCGGCAAGACCAGGACCGCGGAGCAGCTCGCGACCTACGCGCGGGTCGCGGGGCGCGAACGTGCATTGGGGCCGCTGCCACGAGTCCGAGGGGGCCCCGCCCTACTGGCCCTGGTCGGAGGCGATCCGCTCCTACGTCCGCGACGCCGACCCCGTCGGCCTGCGCTGGCAGCTCGGCGCCCGCGCGGCGGAGATCGCCCAGATCGTCCCCGAGCTCGACCAGCGCCTCGGGGGAGTCGGCGAGGCGCCGCCGATGGAGGGCGAGCAGGGGCGCTTCCGGCTCTTCGACGCCGTCGCCGACTTCCTCGCCGGAGCCTCGCGCACCCGCCCGCTGGTGCTCGCGCTCGACGACCTGCACTGGGCCGACGAGCCCTCGCTGCTGCTGCTGCGGTTCCTCACCCGGCGCCTCGGCGGCACCGGGCTGCTCGTCGTCGGCACCTACCGCGACATCGAGCTCGGCCGCCACCACCCGCTCGCCGCCACGCTCGCCGACCTGAGCGCGATCGAGGCGACGCGGCGGATCTCGCTGCGCGGCCTCGAGCCGGAGGGGATCGCGAGCTACATCGAGCTCACCGCCGGGGTCGAGCGCCCGCCGCCCGACCTCGCGGCCGCGATCCACACCCAGACCGGCGGCAACCCGTTCTTCATCGGCGAGGTCGTGCGCCTGCTCGCCTCCGAGGGCAACCTCGGCGAGGCCGCCGGGCGCCGCGAGGTATCGATCCCCCAGGGCGTGCGCGAGGTCGTCGGCCGGCGCCTCGACCACCTCTCGCGGACGGCGAACGAGGTCCTGCGGCTGGCCGCCGTCTGCGGGCGCGAGTTCGACCTCGAGGTCCTGGTCCGGGTCAGCGCCCACGAGCTCGAGCCGATCGCGGCGGCGCTCGCCGAGGCGGCGGACGCGCGCCTGATCGCCGAGTCGCCGCGCGAGCCCGGGCGCTTCGCCTTCGCCCACGCGCTCGTTCGCGAGACCCTGCGTGCCGAGGTCCCCGCCGCCCGCCTCGCCGCGATCAACCGCGAGATCGCGGTCGCGCTCGAGCAGGCCTACGCCGACAGCATCGACGACCACCTCGGCGAGCTCGCCCACCACTATCTCGAGGCCGGGCAGGCGGGCGACACCGCGCGCGCGGTCGACTACGCGACCCGCGCCGCCGCCCGCGCCACGGCCCGGCTCGCCCACGAGGACGCGGCGGGCCTGTACGCAGCGCGCGCTCGGGGCGCTCGAGCTCGAGCAGCCCGTCGATCGCCCGCGGCGACTCGAGCTGCTGCTCGAGCTCGGCGCCTCGCAGACGCGGGCGGCGAAGGCGGGGGCGGCGCGGACCTCGCTCGAGCGAGCCGCGGAGATCGCCCGCGAGCTCGACCGCCCCGAGGACCTCGGGGCCGCGGCGCTCGGGATCTGCATGCTCTCCGAGGCCGGGGTCGTCGACGAGCCGCTGATCGAGCTGCTCACCGAGGCGCTCGGGGCGATCGCGCCCGGCGACTCGGCGCTTCGCTCGCAGCTGCTCAGCGGGCTCGCCGCCGAGCTGCTCTGGCTCGATCCGGCCGGCCGCTCGGCGGAGCTCGCGCTCGAGGCGCTCGAGATGGCGCGGCGGATCGACGATCCGCAGTCGCTCGCCCTGGCGCTGATCCGGCGCCAGTTCACCGGCCTGATCGGGCCCGACGAGACCGAGTGGCGCCTCGACGAGAGCAGCGAGCTGCACGACCTCGCAAAGCGCCTCGGCGACCTCGAGCTCGAGATCCGCGCCCACGTCTACCGGCTGCGAAACCAGCTCGAGCTCGGCAACATCCGCGGCGTCGACGCCGAGCTGCGGGCGTTCGAGCGGATCGCGGCCGAGCTGCGCCAGCCGCAGTACGCGTGGCACGTGCCGCTGCTGCGCGCGATGCGAGCGCTGATCGACGGGCGCTTCGACGACGCCGAGCTGCTCTCGGGCGAGGCGCGCGCGGCGGGGGAGCGGGCCGAGGAGCCGGTCTCGGCGATGTTCCACGCGACCCAGGCGTCGCAGCTGCACCGGCTGCGCCGGCGCCCGGAGGACCTCGCCGCGCTCACCGATTCGATCGCCGTCCTCGAGGGCCTCGCCGAGCGCTACCCGGCGATCCCGGCGTGGCGCTGCTCGCTCGCCGCGACCCACGCCGACCTCGGCAACCGGGGCGAGGCGCGGGCCGTATTCGAGCCGCTCGCCGCCGCGGGCTTCTCCGACCTGCCCGTCGACGGCCAGTGGCTGATCTCGCTCGCGCTGCTCGGCGAGACCGCCGCCCTGCTCGGCGACCGGCCGCGGGCGGAGCGCCTGTACGAGCTCCTGCTCCCGTTCGACGGGCTGATCGTCGTCGCCGGCCGGGCCGCCGTCGCCCAGGGCCCCGTGGCGCGGGTGCTGGGCGTGATCGCCCGGGCGATCGGGCGACTCGACGACGCCGAGCGCCACTTCACCGAGGCGCTCTTGGCGAGCGAGCGGATGGGGGATCGCCCGTTCGGCGCCCTCGCCCGTCACCAGCTCGCGGGCCTGCTGCTCGCCCGCGAGGCGACCGGCGACCGCGAGCGCGCGCTCGAGCTGCTCGGGGCGGCGCTCGACGGCGCCCAGGAGATCGGCATGGTCGGCCTCACCCGCGACGCGCTCGAGGCGCGGCTCGAGGCGCAGGGACTGACCTCGCTCGACACCACCACGTCGATCGACTTCATGATCGAGGCGGTCTCCTCGGAGCGCCCCGACATCGCCGCCTATGCGGCGCCCGACGGGCAGGTGACGATCCTGTTCTCCGACATCGAGGACTCGACCCGGATCACCGAACGGCTCGGCGACCGCCGCTGGCTCGAGGTGCTGCGCGCTCACAACGCGGTCTTTCGCCGCATCGTCCCGGCGCACGGCGGGGTCGAGGTCAAGAACCAGGGCGACGGCTTCATGCTGGTCTTCGCCGACGCCCGGGCGGCGCTCGAGTGCGCGATCGAGCTCCAGCGCGCGCTCGCGGCCGAGGAGGCGGTCGCGGGGGAGCGGCTCTCGGTGCGGATGGGCATGCACGCCGGCGAGGCGATCCGCGAGGAGGGCGACTTCTTCGGTCGCAGCGTGATCGTCGCCGCGCGGATCGCGGCCCAGGCGACCGGGGGCGAGGTGCTCGTCTCCGAGGCGCTGCGCGAGCGCGCGTCGGGGGACGACGGCGAGCTCGTCTTCGGCGCCGGGCGCGCGCTCGAGCTCAAGGGTCTCGCCGGCACGCATCTCGCGTTCCCGGTCGAGTGGCGGGCGGCGCCCACAACCGGCGCATCGTCGATCGCTCGCCCGTAGGCCTGACCTCAGGTCGAAGTGAGCCAGGCCACCGGGTTGCGGACCATCATCGTCTCGCGCTGATCGGCGGTCATCCCGCCGCGCTCGAGGTCGGGGATCACGCGCTGGTGGACGATCCGGATGTCCCAGTCCTTGGCCATCCCGGCGGCGAGCATCTGCTCGACCACCGGGTGCGGGAACCAGTCGAGCGTCGCGCACGAGTCGGCGGAGATGAACATCCGCTCGGCGTAGCCGCGCTCGAGCAGCGCCAGCACGGTCTCGTTGCGGCTCTCGATACGGCTGGTAGAGCTCGAGCCCGTAGCGGTCCATCCCGATCCGGACCCCGGTCTCGAGCAGGCGCTCGATGTAGTCGAGGTCCGTCGGTGTCGCCGGTGTGCGCGATCTGCACCTGCGCCGGGTCGACGCCCTCCTCGACGAAGAGCTCGACCTGAAGCGGCCCGGTCCCGCTCGCGGGGTGCGAGTGGGCCATGATCGGCGCCCCGGTGCGCAGGCAGGCCCGCGCGGCGGCGCGGTGGACCTTCTCCACGTTCTCGGTCAGCCCGGGCTCGTCGGCGGCGCACTTGATGAACGCCGCCTTGATCTCGGTCCCCTGGATCCCGCGCTCGATGTCGGCGGCGAACATCTCGGCGATCTGGTCGGGGTCGCGGCTGGCGAAGAACGCCGGCAGGTGGTCGTAGGTGTAGATGCCGGTGCAGGGGACGACCTGGAGCCCGGTCTCGACCGCGACCGAGCGCATGAACTCGACGTCGCGCCCGAGGAACATCGCGGTCGGGTCGCAGATCGAGCGCACCCCGAGCTCGACCGCCGCGCTCGCCGCCTCGACCGCCGCCTCGCGGTCGCCGCCGGGGCCGATCTCGCGCTCGGGGATGCCCCCGCTGCTCGGCGCGTCGGGCCACTGGGCGTGCACGGCCTCGTCGTGGGTGCGCAGGTGCTCGTGGATCAGCGTCTCGCCGAGGTCGCCGGCGTCGATCGGCCCGGTGACGGTCTCGATCGTGGCCATCGCGCGGCGCAGTCTATGCGGCGCGCGGTCCTAGAGCAGGCGGATCACCGCGATCACCATCGAGGCGATCAGGCAGGCGACCAGCACGGCCATCATGTAGGTCCAGCTCCGGGGCATGGTGATCGGCGAGCCGCGCTCGCCGCGGGGATAGTATGCGCGCGCAAACGGGATGAGGGAGGCCTCGATGTTCAAGCGGATCGTTGTCGGCACCGACGGGTCGGAGACGGCCGCGGAGGCGGTGCGCCAGGCATCCGAGCTCGCCCGGCTCACGGGCGCGACGCTCGACATCGTCACCGCCTACAACCCGGTTCCCCAACATCGCCTGCGCGAGGAGTCCGGCGAGGTCCCGGGCGACGTCGCCCACGAGGTCGGGCCGCGTGAGGACGTCAACGTGATCCTCGCGGCGGCGGCTGGACCGGCGAAGGAGGGCGGGATCGAGGTCGTCACCCACCCGCGCGAGGGCGACCCGGCCGACGCGATCCTCGATGTCGCCGAGGAGCTCGAGGCCGACCTGGTCGTGGTCGGCAACAAGGGGATGACCGGGGCGCGGCGCTTCCTGCTCGGCAGCGTCCCGAACAAGATCAGCCACCACGCCCCCTGCGGCGTCTACATCGTCCGCACCACCTAGGCGGCGTCAGCGCGCGCGATACTTCGTCGGTGGACGACGAGCGCTTCATGCGCCTGGCGCTCGCCGAGGCGGCGCGCGCGGGCGAGCGCGGCGAGACCCCTGTGGGCGCGGTCGTCGTCCGCGAGGGCGAGGTCGTCGCGGCGGCCGGCAACGAGCGCGAGCGGCGCGCCGACCCGACCGCGCACGCCGAGATCCTCGCCCTGCGCGCGGCGGCCGAGGCCGCCGGCGGCTGGCGCCTGCCGGGCGCGACCCTCTACGTGACGCTGGAGCCGTGCGCGATGTGCGCCGGGGCGATCGTCCTCGCGCGGGTGCCGCGGGTCGTCTTCGCCGCCGCCGATCCGAAGGCCGGCGCCGCCGGCAGCGTCCTCGACGTGCTCGGCGAGGCGGCGCTCAACCATCGCCCGGTGGTCGAATCGGGCCTGCTCGGCGATCAGTCGACGGCGCTGCTGCGGGAGTTCTTCGCCGCGCGCCGCCGGGTCCCGCCCGGGGGCGATCCGAACGCGGACGAGCGCGTCTGAGCGGGCGTTCGAGGCGGAGAGGGTGGGATTCGAACCCACGAGGCAGCTTTCACCGCCCACACGATTTCCAGTCGCGCACCTTAAGCCACTCGGTCACCTCTCCGGGGCGGCCTGAAGATAGCGGCGCCGTGCGCGGGGGCGTCGCGAGCGCCGGGTCAGCCAGGGACCGGAGCGTCGGGCAGCCGTTCGAGCGCCGACTCCATCTCCGCCTCGGAGAACTCGAGGTCTGCGAGCTCGCCGTTCAGGTAGGCGTCGTAGGCGGACATGTCGAAGTGGCCGTGGCCGCAGAGGTTGACCAGGATCACCCGCTCGTCGCCCGCTTGCTTCGCCTCCTCCGCCTCGTCGAAGACCGCGCGCAGGGCGTGCGAGGGCTCGGGCGCCGGGATGATCCCCTCGGCGCGGGCGAAGCGGACCGCCGCCTCGAACGCCGCCGTCTGGCGGATCGCGCGCGCCTCGACGATGCCCTCCTTGACCAGGGCGCTGACGCTGGGCGCGTCGCCGTGGTAGCGCAGCCCGCCGGCGTGCACCGGCGCGGGGACGAAGTCGTGGCCGAGCGTGTACATCGGCATCAGCGGCGTGAGCCCGACGGTGTCGCCGAAGTCGTAGCGATAGACGCCGCGGGTGAGGGTCGGGCAGGCTGCGGGCTCGGCGCCGATGAAGCGGGTCTCGCGACCCTCGCGCAGGTTCGCGCGGATGAACGGGAACGCGACTCCGGCGAAGTTGGAGCCGCCGCCGACGCAGCCGACGACGACGTCCGGGTACTCGCCGGCGAGCTCGAGCTGGGCGATCGCCTCCTGGCCGATCACGGTCTGGTGCATGCAGACGTGGTTGAGCACCGAGCCGAGCGAGTAGTTGGTGTCCTCCGACTTCGCCGCGACCTCGACCGCCTCGGAGATCGCGATCCCGAGGCTGCCCGAGGAGTGCTCGGCCTGCGACCGCCCGGCGTCGGTCAGCTCCGAGGGGCTGCGGTGCACGGTCCCGCCCCAGGCCTCGATCATCGAGCGGCGGAACGGCTTCTGGTCGTAGGAGACGCCGACCATGAACACCTCGCATTCGAGCCCGAACATCTGGCAGGCGAGCGCGAGCGCCGAACCCCACTGCCCGGCGCCGGTCTCGGTCGCGAGCTTGCGGATCCCGGCCTCGCGGTTGTAGTAGGCCTGGGCGATCGAGGTGTTCGGCTTGTGCGACCCGGCGGGGGAGACGCCCTCGTACTTGTAGTAGATGTGCGCCGGCGTCTCGAGCGCACGCTCGAGCCGGCGAGCGCGCAGCAGCGGCGTCGGGCGCCAGAGCTTGTAGATCTCGCGCACCTCGTCGGGGATCTCGATCTCGGGCTCGGCGGAGACCTCCTGCTCGATCAGCGCCATCGGAAACAGCGGCGCGAGGTCCTCGGGCCCGAGCGGTTCGCCGGTGCCCGGGTGAAGCGGCGGCAGCGGCTCGCCGGGCAGGTCGCCGATCAGGTTCACCCAGTGGGTCGGGATCTCCGACTCGGGCAGCTGGAAGCTCGTCTGCTCGCTGGCGCTCACGTGCTCTCCTCTCGAGTGGTGGCAGCGCGATTCTATGCTGGTGCCGCCGGGTAGCATCGACGCAGATGAGCACGAACGGCGAACGCGCGAACGGGAGCTGGAGCGTCTACCTCTCCGGCGAGATCCACTCCGACTGGCGCGAGCGGATCGCCGACGGGGTGCGCGAGGCGGGGCTCCCGGTCGAGCTGCTGGCGCCGGTCACCGACCACGGCGCCTCCGACGACGTCGGAGTCGAGATCCTCGGGGCCGAGGACGAGGGCTTCTGGAAGGACCACAAGGGGGCCGGGGTGAACGCCGTCCGCACGCAGACGCTGCTGCGCCGGGCGGACGTCGTCGTCGTTCGCTTCGGCGACAAGTACCGGCAGTGGAACGCGGCCTTCGAGGCCGGCTACGCCGCCGCGCTCGGGAAGCCGATCGTCACCCTCCACGACGCCGAGCTCACCCACGCGCTGAAGGAGGTCGACCGCGCCGCGATGGCGACCGCCGAGACCCCCGAGCAGGTGGTCGAGATCCTGCGCTACGCGATCGCCGGGCCCGGCGTCCGCGCGTAGTTCGGGTCCCGCCGCCCCGCGCCCACGCCGCCCCCGGCGGCCCGCCGCCTCGCTAGCCTTTCGGCCCTGCACCCGGAGGGGTGGCAGAGCGGTTGAATGCGGCGGTCTCGAAAACCGTTATGGGCGTTTTCTCGTCCATCGAGGGTTCGAATCCCTCCCCCTCCGCTGGAGCGTCGGACGGGCTGGCAAGGCGGATGGATACGCTGCCCGGAATGACCTCCTCCCCGGCGCTCACCGGTCACTGCGGGTGCGGCGGCGTCCGATTCGAGATCGACGAGCCGCTCGAAGCCGCCGGCTACTGCCACTGCACCCGCTGTCAGCGGCGCACCGGCGGCGCGGCCTCGGCCACGGCGCGGATGGCATCGGGCTCGCTGCGGATCGTCGCCGGCGAGGAGCTGCTCGCGAGCTGGGATCCGCCGGACGGGTTCTCGAAGATCTTCTGCAGCGCCTGCGGCTCGGCGCTCTTCGGTCGGGCGCCGGACAGCGACGAGCTCTCGCTCGTGCGCATGGGGGTCATCGATGGCGACCCCGGGATCCGGATGCAGGGCCGCCAATTCGTCGCCTACGCGGCGGTCTGGGAGCCGATCCCCGACGACGGGCTCCCCCGCTTCGACGAGAGCTTCCCGGGCTAGGCCGACGGGCTGCCGGGGCGGGCTCAGTCGCTGAGCAGGCGCCGCACCACGGGAGCCGCGCCGGGTGGCCGTAGGGCCACCCGGCGCCTTCCCCCGAGCGGGCCGAGCAGACTTGACGTCCGCGCTCAGCGCGGGTGCGTCAGCACTTCTTCTTCGTGTCGGAGCCGGGGCCGCCGCGGCAGACGTCGTTACCGGCACCGCCGTTCATCGCGTCGTTGCCGGGTCCGCCGCCAATCGCGTCGTTGCCGCCGCCACCACGCAGGTTGTCGTTGTCTGCGTTGCCGCGGACGCGGTCCTCGCCGCCGCCGCCGCGGACCGTGTCGCCGCCCTCCTGGCCCTTGGCGAAGTCGTTGCCGCCACGGGCGCAGATCACGTCGTTGCCCTCGGCGCCGAGGATCCGGTCGGAGCCGGTGCCGGCGTCGATCACGTCGGCCTTCTTCGTCCCGGTGAGCACGTCGTCGGTCGGCGAGCCGACGATCGTCGCCTCACGCCCGCCACACATCGCCGCCGCCGCAGCGGGGGTCACGGTCGTCGTCTCGGTGTCCGAGTTGTTGCCCGCCGCGGTGTCGTTGTCGGTCGTCTCGACCGTGGCGGTGTTCGAGATCTGGCCGTCGCGCTTCGGCGTCGCGGCGATTGTCACGGTCGCGCTTGCGCCGCTCTCGATCGCACCGAGCTCGCAGGTCACCTTGCGGTTCTGGTTCGTGCAGTTGCCCTGCGACGACTCGACGGAGACGAAGTCGAGGTCGTTCGGGAGGTTGTCGGTGACCGTGACCCCGTTCGCGGTGTCGGGACCACCGTTGGCGACCTCGAGCGTGTAGGTGATCTGCGCCGTCTCCGCGATCGGATCGGCGTTGTCGGACTTGTCGATCGAGAGATCCACGTCGCCCGGCACGGGCCCGCGCGCGTTGGCCGGGAGCACGCCCGGGGCGAGCATCAGCGCACCCACCAGCGGCAGCGCCGCCACCAGCGTCCGATTCGCGATCGGCTTCGACTTCGACATTCTTCCTCCAGTTCTCGTGTTCGTCCCAAACGGGATCCCTGCGTCCCTTTACCCCCCAGCAACTGAAGCGAACAAGCCGCCCGGAGGGTTACGGGGGTGTGCCGCTCGTTTCCGCGGCCACGAGCGGGGTACGGGACGCCGCATGGAACTATCACTACTGCTGATCGTGATCGGGATCGTGCTTGCGCTGCTGGTGCATTACGCGCTCGGGATCGCGGTCATCCTGATCGGGCTCGTGCTCTTGCTGTGGCCGCGGATTCGCGGCGGCACGACGAGTACCCGCCGGGTCTAACCAGACGCGCTCGGTCAGGTCGTTCGCCCGTCGCGGATCTGTTCCGCGGCGGCGAGCGCCTCCGGGTCGTGCAGGTGGCACTGGACCCGGGTCTCGCCGTGCTCGAGCTCGCGCGGCTCGCGCGCCTCGTTGAACCGCACCCGCGCTCCGCGCCGGTCCGGCCCGATCTCGGCGACGCCCTTCCACAGCGGATCCTCGGGGGCCCCCTCGCGCATCGCGGCGAGCACCTCCTCGGCCTCCTGCGCCTCGCCGGCGGCGGGTAGGACCGCCTCCAGCGCCGGCTCGTCGAGCTCGTCGAGGTCGCCGATCAGGTCGCGCTCGGCCTCGTACTCGGGCTCGGACAGCTGAGTCCAGCGCGCCTCGAGCAGCGTCCGCAGGTCGCGGCTCTCCCAGCCGCAGACCTCGAACGCCTTCGGGCAGCGGGGATGGAAGCGACAGCCCAGCGGCGGCGAGACCGCATCGGGGACCTCGCCCCGGGGCAGGTCGCGCGGGATCGTCCGCGCGGGGTCGGGCTCGGGGATCGCCCGCAGCAGCGCCGCCGTGTAGGGGTGCTTGGGATCGGCGTAGATCTCCCGCGCCGGCCCGATCTCGACGATCTTGCCCAGGTACATGATCGCGATCCGGTCGCAGAAGAACTTCGCCGTCGCGAGATCGTGGGTGATGTAGACGTAGGTCAGGTCGAGCTCGTCCTTGAGCTCGATCATCAGCTCGAGGATCTTCGCGCGCACGCTCATGTCGAGCATCGAGACCGGCTCGTCGGCGACCAGCACGTCGGGGCCGAGGATGATCGCCCGCGCGAGCACGGCCCGTTGCTTCTGCCCGCCCGAGAGGTCGCCGGGATACTTGCCGGTGAACTGCGCGGCCGGCTGCAGGCCGACCCGCTCCAGCGCCTCGCCGACCAGGCGCTCGCGCTCGTCCCGATCGGGGGCGAGCCCGTGGAAGCGCAGCGGATCGCCGACCGATGTCCCGATCGTCATCGCCGGGTTCAGAGACGCGTGCGGGTCCTGGAACACAATCTGGAGCCGCTTCCGCAGCGGGCGCATCTCCGAATCCGAGAGCCCGGTGATCTCCGAGCCCTCGAGCTTCACCGACCCCGAGGTCGCGTGCGCGAGTCCGAGCAGGGTGCGCCCGAGCGTCGTCTTGCCCGAGCCCGACTCGCCGACCACGCCCAGCACCTCGCCGCGGCGGAGGTCGAAACTGACCCCGTCGACCGCGTGCACGGCGCCGCTTTCGCGGCCGCGCAACCGGTCGGCGAACGAGCCCCGGACCGAGAACCGCGTGGTCAGGTCGCGGACCTCGAGCAGCGGCTGATCGGGCGCTGCCATCACGCCTCCTCCGCGATCGCGATCTCCGCGGGCCCGAGCGGCTCGGTGCCGCGCTCCGGAATCCGCTCCTGCGGCCCGTGCAGCCAGCAGCTCACCCGCTGCCCGCCGGTGGCCCGGACCTCGACCGGGTCGAGCTCGGCGCAGACCCGCATCGCGTTCGGGCAGCGCGGGTGAAAGCGACACGCCGGCGGCGGGTCGATCAGGTTCGGCGGCGCCCCGGGGATGTAGTTGAGCTCGGTCGTGCGCAGCGAGATCGTCGAGCGCAGGAGCTCTCGGGTGTAGGGATGGGCGGGATCGGCGAACACCTGGCGCGCGCCGCCCTCCTCGACCACCTTGCCCGCGTACATGACCGCGACCCGGTCGCAGGCCTCGGCGATGATCCCGAGGTTGTGGGTGATCAGCAGCAGCGCGGTGTCGAAGTTCGCCCGCAGGTCGGCGAGGATGCCGAGGATCTGGGCCTCGACGATCACGTCGAGCGCCGTCGTCGGCTCGTCGGCGATCAGCAGGCTCGGCCGCAGCACGAGCGCGAGCGCGATCATGATCCGCTGGCGCATGCCGCCGGAGAACTCGTGCGGGTACTGCTTGAACCGGGTCGGCGGGATCCCCATCCGCGCCAGCGTCTCCAGCGAGCGCGCCCGCATCTCCTCCTTCTTGAGCTCCGGCTCGTGCGCGCGGATCGTCTCCAGGAAGTGGTCCTCGATCGTCACCAGCGGGTCGAGCCGGGTCATCGGCTCCTGGAAGATCAGGCCGAGCTCGGGCCCGCGCATCGCCCGCAGCGCGCGCGGCTCGAGCTCGGTCAGGTCGCGGCCGCGGTAGAGGACCTGGCCGCCGACGGCGGCGTTGTCGGGCAGCAGCCCGAGCACGCCGCGGCCGAGCGACGACTTGCCGCAGCCCGACTCGCCGACGAGTCCGAGCGTCTCGCCGGCGGCGATCTCGAACGAGACGCCGTCGACGGCGCGAACCGGGTCGCCGCCGGTCCCGTACCAGACCCGCAGGCCGCTGGTGGCGAGGACCGGCTCACTCACGGCGGGCCTCCGTCGAGCCGGAGCTCGGGTCGCCGGCGGCGGTCTCGCTCGCCGGCGCCGTCGCCGGCTCGGGCTCGACCGGGATCCGCGGCTTCTCCACCCGGCGCTTTCGGATCAGCGGGTTGAGGACGTCGTTGAGGCCCTCGCCGACGAGGGTGAAGCCGGTCACCAGGAGCACGATCGCGAGCCCCGGGAACAGCCCGGTCCACCAGATCCCGGCGCCGGCGTCGTCGATCGCGCGCTGCAGGTCGTAGCCCCACTCGGCCGCCTCGGTCGGCTGGATCCCGTAGCCGAGGAAGCCGAGCGCGGCGAGGGTGAGGATCGCGTCGGCGGCGTTCAGGGTCGCGATCGGGGGCACGTTCTGGATCACGTTCGAGAGCACGTAGCGCTTGATGATCGTTCGCCGTGGGGCGCCGAGCGCCTTCGCGGCCTCGACGTAGGACTCCTCGCGAATGCTGATCACGTGGTTGCGGACGACGCGGAAGTACTGCGGGATGTAGACGACGGTGATCGCCGCCGCGGCCGTGAACACCCCCTGGCCGATGCTCTCGGAGAGCAGGAACGCGATCACGATCGCGAGCAGCAGGTAGGGGAACGCGAACAGCGCGTCCATGACCAGGACCAGGGCGCGGTCGAGCCGCCCGCCGACGTAGCCGGAGATGAGCCCGAGCGGGACGCCGATCCCGAGTGAGAGCACGACCGCGAGCACGACGACCTCGATCGCCGTGCGCGAGCCCCAGATCACCCGCGAGAGCACGTCGGTCGACTGGACCGTGGTCCCGAATAGGTGCTCGGAATCAGGTGCCGCCTGCTTCGCGAAGCGGACGCCGTCGGCGCTCACCTGGTCGAAGTCGTAGGGGGCGATCAGCGGCGCGAAGATCGCCAGGATCACGAACGCGACCACGATCGCGACCCCCGAGTAAAGGAGCCAGCGCGGGGTGCCGCGGGCGTCGGCGATCGATCGCAGCGAGCGGGGGAGGCGCATCGTCAGTAACGCACCCTCGGGTCGATCGCGGCGTTGATCAGGTCGATCACGAGCGAGACCAGGACGACGGCGAGGGCGAAGATCGTGATGATCCCCTGGACGGCGATGTAGTCGCGCTCGTTCAGATAGCGGATCAGCTCGGCGCCGATCCCGGGCCAGTTGAAGGTCTGCTCGGTCAACACCGCGCCGCCGAGCAGGATCGCGAACTGCAGCCCGGCGACCGTGACCACCGGCACGAGCGCGTTACGGAAGGCGTGGCTGAGCACGACCCGGCGCTCGGGGACGCCGCGGGCACGGGCCGACTCGACGTAGTCGCCCTGCATCGTCTGCAGCAGGTTCACCCGCACGAGCCGGATCAGGACGCCGCTGACCAGCAGCCCGAGGGTGACCGCCGGCAGGATCAGGTGCTGGAGCACGTCCCAGAACGCCGACCAGTTGGCGGTGAAGAGCGTGTCGAGCAGATAGAAGTGGGTGATCTTGTCGAGCTCGAACTCGACCACCGGGCTGGCTCGTCCCGAGAGCTGGCAGCCAGCCGAGCTCGTGGCTGAAGATCAGCTGGGCGAGAAAGCCGGTGAAGAAGACCGGCGCCGCGTAGACGACGATCCCGAACAATCGCCCGCCGACGTCGATCGAGGTGTCGCGAAAGCGCCCCGCGGCGAGGCCGATCGGGATCCCGACGACGAGCGCGACCAGGAACGCGGCGATCGTCAGCTCGAGCGTCGCCGACCCGTTCTCGACGATGATCGAGGTCACCGCGCGGTCGTCGTTGATCGTCGTCCCCAGGTCGAGCGTGAGCGTGTTGCCGAGGTACTCGACGTACTGCTCGGGCAGCGGCTTGTCGAGCCCGGCCGCCTCGCGGCGCTGTTCGAGCTCCTCCGCCGAGACGCGGCCGCCGAGCGCGGCCGAGATCGGGTCGCCCGGAGCCACCCGCATCAGCAGGAAGACGATCGTGAGCAGGATCAGCATCGTCGGGATCGCGAGCCCGAGACGCGTGAGCACGTATGCGCGTAGGGAGGTTCCGTGCTTGTGCACCTATCGCTCCCTACCCGGTCGTGGCCGCGCCCGACCGCGCCTCATCGAAGCGCGGCGGGCGACGGCCAGACGCCGGTTTAGTCCTTGGTGACGAGCCAGTAGCGGAAGATGTACGACGGGTCGAGCGTCTCCGCCACGCCCCCGACCGCATCGCCGGCGACCGCCACCTGCGAGAGCTCGATGTAGGGCACCGTCGGCGCGTCCTCGGCGCCGATCCGCTGGATCTCCGCGAACGCCTGCTCGCGGGTCGCGTCGTCGGTGCTCGCCTTCTCCTCGGCGAGCAGCTTCTCCATCTCCGGGTTCTCGTAGTGGATGTTGAGGAAGCTGTCCTTGGAGTAGAACGAGCTCGTGTAGTTGTCGGCGTCCGGGTAGTCCGGGAACCAGCCGAGCTGGTAGACGGGGTACTTGTCGGTGAACGCCGCCTCCGAGTACTGGTTCCACTCGGTCGACTTGAGCGTCGTCTCGAACAGGCCGCTCTCGTCGAGCTGGCGCTTGATCTCGGCGTACTCGTCGCCCGACGCGGGCCCGTAGTGCGACGGGGTCCACCAGACCTCGAGCGGAACCGGGGTCTTGACCCCGGCGTCCTCGAGCGTCTGCGTCGCGGCGTCCGTGTCCGCCGCGGTGCCGTACTCGTCCGCGAACGCCTCGGTGTGGAACTGCAGCGCCGACGGGACCATCGAGTAGAGCGGCTCGGCGGTGCCGTTGTAGACGTTCTCGGCGATCGAGTCGCGGTCGATCACCTGCGCAACCGCCTGGCGGACCGCGGTCTTCTGCTCGTCGCTGCCCTCCTGCAGGTCGAGGTTGAAGTTGAGGTAGCGGATCTCGCCGCCGGCCCCCTCCTCGACGTTGACGCCCTCGGCGCCCTGCAGGTCGTCGACGTCGGTCGGGCTCAGCGAGCGGTAGGCGAGGTCGACCTCACCCTGCTCGACCGCGCCCTTCAGGGTCGATGACTTGTCGTAGTACTGGATGATCACGCGATCGACCTGGGCCGGGTCGTCGCCGGTGTACTCGGGATTCGCCTCGAGCACGGTCTGCTGGCCGGGCTCGTACTCGACCACCTGGTAACGGCCGGAGCCGATCACCTGGTCGGAGGGCTGGACCTTGTCGGCCGGGTACTCGGCCGGCGCGATCGCCGCGCCGCCGGTGGTCAGCAGGAAGGGCCAGGTCGCGTCCGGCGCCTTCAGGTTGAAGATCACCGTCTGGTCGTCGGGGGTCTCGACGTTCTTCAGGTTCAGATACAGCGAGGACGCGCCCTGCGGGTCGGCGATCTTCAGGTTGCGCTCGAACGAGGCCTTGACGTCCTCGGAGGTGAGGTCGGAGCCGTCGGAGAACTTGAGCCCGTCCTGGAGCGTGCACTCATACACGGTGCCCTTCTCGTCGGAGAAGTCGCACGACTCCGCCGCCTCCGGCTCGGGCTTTTGGCCGCCCGGGGGAACCTGCATCAGGTTCTGGTAGGTGTTGAAGATGACGTTGTAGGACGGCAGGTCGTACGAGCCGGCCGGGTCGTAGGAGACCGGCTGGTCGGTGGTCCCGTGAATCAGCGTCGAGCCGTCGCTGCTGCCGCTGTCGGAGCTCTCGTCGCCGCAGGCGGCGAGCCCGAACGAAAGCGTGGCGGTGGTCGCGATCGCGGCCAGGACCGTTCCCTTACGTGAGATCAACTGGTTCTTCCTCTCGTGCTCCGCACCTGCGGGGTGCGGGTTTGCCCCTCATCGTTGCGGACGTTACCCAAACCGCGGCGATCGCGAACCGCCAACGCGGCGGGTCAGGCGGTGGCCGCGGGCGCGGGGCGATCGACGGGGTGGTGGCAGGCGGCCCAGTGGCCGCCGCCGTAGTCGACCAGCGGCGGCTCGACCTCGGCGCAGATCTCGGTCGCCCGCGGGCAGCGGGTGTGGAAGCGACACGCCGACGGCGGGTTCGCCGGGCTCGGCACGTCGCCCTCGAGGATCACGTGCTCGCGGGCGCGGTTGGCGCGCGGGTCCGGGATCGGCACCGCCGAGAGCAGCGACACGGTGTAGGGGTGGATCGGGTTCGAGTAGACCGAGTCGGCGGGGCCGATCTCGACGATCTTGCCCAGGTACATGACCGCGATCCGGTCGGCGACGTGGCGGACGACGCCGAGGTCGTGGGCGACGAACATGTAGGTGAGGTCGAAGTCGTCCTGGAGGTCGTCGAGCAGGTTGATGATCTGCGCCTGGATCGAGACGTCGAGCGCCGAGACCGGCTCGTCAGCGACGATCAGCTTCGGCCTCAGCGAGAGCGCGCGGGCGATCCCGATCCGCTGGCGCTGGCCGCCGGAGAACTCGTGCGGGTAGCGGTTGTAGTGCTCGGGGTTGAGCCCGACCCGCTCGAGCAACGACTGGACCTCGTCGCGGATCTGGTCGGCGGGGACGGTCCCGTGCAGGCGCATCGGCTCGCCGATCGTCTGCGCGACTCGCTTGCGCGGGTTCAGCGACGCGTACGGGTCCTGGAAGATCATCTGCATCTCGCGCCGCAGCGGCTGCAGCCGCCGCCCCGAGAGGCCGGCGATCTCTTCGCCCTCGAAGCGCACCGAGCCCGAGGTCGGCTCGATCAGCTGCAGGATCGTCCGGCTCAGGGTCGACTTGCCGCAGCCCGACTCGCCGACCAGCCCGAGCGTCTCGCCGCGGCGGACGCTGAACGAGACATCGTCGACGGCGCGGACCTGACCGATCTGGCGGTCGAAGAGGATCCCGGCCTTGATCGGGAAGTGCTTGACCAGGTGGTCGACGGCGAGCAGCGGCTCCTCCGAGCCCCCGCGCCGTGTCGCCTCGATCTCGACCGCCGACGGTGCGGCGACGTCGCCCTCGCGGTCCTCGGAGTCGGCCGAGCGCGCAACCTCGGCGGCCCGCGCGAGGTCGTGCTGCGGAGCCTCGCCGGTCACATCGCCTCCCCGAGCCCGATCTCGCCCGACTCGATCACCCGCAGCTTCTGCTTTCGCTCCGGCTCGAGCCAGCAGCGATCGGTGTGGCCGGGCTCGTTCACGCGCCGCTCGAGCTCGGGCGTCTGCGTGCAGCGGCTGAACGCGTGCGGGCAGCGGGACCGGAACGCACAGCCCTCGGGCAGCGAGATCAGCGACGGCGGCTGGCCGGCGATCTGCGCCAGGCGGCCGGTCCGCGGGCGGTCGATCCGAGTCAGCGAGCCCAGCAGGCCCCAGGTGTAGGGGTGCTGGGGGTCGTAGAAGATCTGGTCCAGGGTCCCGGCCTCGACCGCGCGGCCCGCATACATCACCATCACGTCGTCGGCGACCTCGGCGACCACGCCGAGGTCGTGGGTGATCATGATCACCGCCATCCCGAATTCCTTCCGGAGGCGCTCGAGCAGGCGCAGGATCTGCGCCTGGGTGGTGACGTCGAGCGCGGTCGAGGGCTCGTCGGCGATCAGCACCTGGGGCTCGTTGGTGAGCGCCATCGCGATCATCACGCGCTGGCGCATGCCGCCGGAGAACTCGTGCGGGTACTCGTTCGCGCGCCGCCCTGCGTCCGGGATCCCGACCAGCCCGAGGAGCTCGACCGAGCGCTTCCGCGCGTCACCGTCGGAGACGTCCTGGTGCACCTGGATCGCCTCGACCAGCTGGCGCCCGACCTTATAGAAGGGGTGCAGCGACGAGAGCGGGTCCTGGAAGATCATCGAGATGCTGTTGCCGCGCACGTCGCGCAGCTGCTCGCCCTCGAGCTCGATCAGGTCGCGGCCCTCGAACATGATCCGGCCGGAGATCGTCGCGTTCTCGGCCCTGGTCAGGCCGAGGATGGTCATCGAGGCGACGCTCTTGCCGGAGCCGGACTCGCCGACGATCCCGAGCATCTGCCCGCGCTCGAGCTCGAACGTGAGCCCGTCGACCGCCTTGACGACGCCCTCGTCGGTGTCGAAATGGACCTTGAGGTCCTCGACCCGGAGCAGCTTCTCCGCCATCAGTAGCGCACCCGCGGATCGAGGTAGGCGTAGGCGATGTCCACGATCAGGTTGAAGATGACGATAAAGAAGGCGCCGAAGAGCACGATCCCCTGGATCAGCTCGTAGTCGGACTGCCCGATCGCGGTCACCAGCTCCTTGCCGACGCCGGGGATGTTGAACACGGACTCGGTCAGGATCGCGTTGCCGGCGAGCAGGATCCCGATGTCGAGGCCGAGCAGGGTGACGATCGGGGTCAATGCGCTGCGCAGCCCGTGGCGCATGATCACCTGCTGCTCGGGCAGGCCCTTCGCGCGCGCGGTGCGGATGTAGTCCTCGCCCATCACGTCGATCATCTGCGAGCGGATGTAGCGGGCGTAGATCGCCGCGGTCGCGAGCGCGAGCACGATCCACGGCAGCACCAGCGACCAGGCGCGGCCGAGGAAGCTGCTCGCGTCGGAGTAGCTGCCGATCCCGGGGAAGATCGGGATCACGCCGACATCCTGGGCGAAGAGGTAGAGCGCGACCAGCCCGAGCCAGAACACCGGCGCCGAGATGAACGCGAGCGTGGTGATCATCGTCGTCCGGTCGAGCGCCGAGCGGCTCTTGACCGCGGAGATGATCCCGACCGGGATCGCGATCCCGATCCAGAGCACGACCGCTCCCGAGACGAGGAAGATCGTCGCCGGGAGCCGGTCGAGGATGATGTCGAGGACCGGCTCGTTGTTCTGGAAGATGCTGGTCCCGAAGTTGAGCGGCCCGCCCTCGAGCGGGGTGAAGACCCCGGCGACGTAGCGCGCGAAGCGCTCGTAGATCGGGTCGTCGAGCCCGAGCGTCTGGCGGATGTTCTCGATCTGCTCGGGGGAGGCGTTGCGTCCCGCGCGCAGGGTCGCCGCGTCGGCGGTCGGGAGGACGTTGAACATCACGAAGACGACCGCGGTCACGATCACCAGCAGGAAGACCGCCCAGACGAGGCGTCTCGTGATGTAGCGAAGCATTCGGTCGATTCAGGGTCGAGGCCTTCGGCCCACCGCCCCGCCGAATCGCGGGGCGGTGGGCCTCGGCCGTCAGGCGGTCAGCTCGCCGCCCTTACTCCTCCAGCGACGTGAACGAGAGATCCCAGTTCGCGTTGAACAGGTTGATCACTCCGGCCACGTCGGTCGACTGGATGTTGAGCTGGTTGTCCCAGACGTAGGGGACAGCCGGCGCCTGATCGGTGATCGACGTGTCGACGTCGCCCCAGGCCTGGGCGCGCTCGTCGGCATCGTCGAGGATCGCCGCCTCGCTCATCGCCTCGTTGATCGCCTGATCGTCGAGCTGCGGCCAGTTGACGTTGTTGGCGGGAATGATGTTCTCGCCGTTGAACGTCGGGTCGAGCATCGACTGAGCGTCGTTGAAGTCCTTCAACCAACCAACGCTCGGACAGACGTTCGGTGCCGTCTCGGGCACGCCGCAGAACCGCGTGTACATGACGTCGCGAGCGACGTTGCGGACCTCCGGCTCGAAGCCGAGATCCTCGAGCGTGCCGGCGAAGACCTCGGTCGTCTCCTTGTCCGGGGAGGCGCCGTCGCCGACCAGGGTGACCTGACAGTCGCCCTCGCACTTGCCGCTGTCGTAACCCGCTTCCTGCATGTACTTCTCCGCGACCGCCATGTCGCCGTCGGGGTTGGCCAGATAGTCCTGGCCCTCGCCCTCGACGCCGCCGGCCTCCTCGAAGCCGGGGAACAGCGGCGGGATGAAGTGCGACGCAACCGGGCCGACGAGCTCGCCGCCCCTGGTGTTTCGCAACGCGGTCCGGTTCGACGCCGCGATCACTGCCTTGCGGACGTTGATGTCGTCGAACGGCGGCGCCTGGGTGTTCAGCGCGATGTAGCGGTTACCACCGCTGGGAGTCGCGTTGAGCTGCCCGGGCTCGCCTTCCTCGGCCGCTTCCTGGGTCACGGTCGGCGGCGGCGTGATGTCGCCGTTGACCGTTGCCGACCCGTTGAGGATCTTGCGCGACGCCGAGGCGGTGTCGGCAAAGCCCTCGTCGATCTGGATCGAGTCGAGGTACGCGGGGCGGAAGTCGCCCGTCGCCTCGCCGTCCCAGTTCGGGTTGCGGATCATCTTGATCTCCTTGCCCGGCGTGTAGCCCGTGAGCTCGCCGGAGGAGTCGTTCTCGACCATGTACGGACCGGTGAAGGCGACGTTCTGCCCGTATGTGGACGGGTTCTCGGCGTCGAACTCCTTCGCGTACTCCTCGGGGACCGGGGCGCTGATCGGCAGCGACAGGGCCTGGATCACGGCGAGCGAGCTCGTTCGATCGAGCTCGATCTCCAGCGTCCGGTCGTCCGGGGCGGTAACGCCCGAGATGTCGGGCGCGCCTCCGGTCGGGTTGTCCTCCGCCTCCTTGAGCGCGTCCTCGAAGCCGGTCACGTCGACCAGGTAGGCGCCGACGTAGCCGTTGCCCACCCCGGGCAGAACCGCACGCTCGATCGCGTACTCGACGTCGGCCGCGACGACCTCGCGATCGACGGGCGGGCTGAAGCGCACGCCCTCGCGGATCGTGAAGGTGATCGTCTTGCCGTCCTCGGAGAGCTCCGGCGCCGCCTCGGCGAGGTCGGGCGTCGGCTCCTCGGTGTCGGTCGGGGCCCACGAGAGCAGCGGCCGGTGTCCGGCGCTGGTCACCATGTAGGTGAACTGGTAGTAGGCCGCGCCCGGGTCCATGTAGTCGATGTCGTCGGACGCGAGCACGTTCAGCTCACCGCCGGATTGCGCGCCCTCCGGCGCCTCGGTCGGCGCCGCGAACTCCTCCGGGATCCCGGAGCCGCCGCTGGCGGACTCCGTGTCCCCCTCATCGTCTTCGTCCCCGCACGCCGACATCGCCAGCGCCAGGACGACGACCATCCCGATCAGGAACGGCCACCGCATCTTCGATCGCATCCTCTCTCTTACCTCCTGTTTTCGATGAGCTCGGTCATCGGTTTTCGGTTCATCGATTTCGCTTCGATCGCGGGTTGAGCGCATCCTGCATCGCGTCACCCACGAGGTTGAAGGCCAGCACGGTCAGCAGCAGGGCGATGCCCGGGAACAGCATGTACCACCAGGCGTCGCTGAAGATCGGGGTCGCGTCGGAGATCATCTGGCCCCAGCTCGGCTGGTCGGTGACCCCGACGCCGAGGAACGAGAGCGCCGCCTCGTAGAGGATCACCTGCGGGATCAGGATCGAGGCGTAGACGATGATCGGCGCGGTCAGGTTCGGAAGCAGCTCGCGGAAGATGATCCGCGTGTTCGAGGCGCCCATCGAGCGCGAGGCCTCGATGAACTCCTTCTCGCGCAGCGAGAGCACCTGGCCGCGGATGATCCGGGCCATGTAGGTCCAGCTGGTCACCGAGATGACGAAGATCACGACCCCGAGGCCGGGTTGGATCAGGCCGCCGAGGCAGCCCCCGGAGCCCGAGTCCGCGGTGCCGCCGACCGTGCACGCGGAGGCGAGCCCGACCGCGAGCAGCAGGTAGGGGATCGCCAGCAGCACGTCGACGCTGCGCGAGATCACGGTGTCGGTCCAGCCGCGGAAGTAGCCGGCGAGCAGCCCGGCGACGATCCCGGCGACGGTAGCGAGCGCGGTCGCGACGAAGGCGACGATCAGCGAGACCCGGGCGCCGTAGACGGTTCGCGCGAGCACGTCGCGGCCGATCTGGTCGACGCCGAAGAGGTGCTCGGAGCTGGGCCCGGTCGGGGTCGAGAACAGCGGGTCGAGCGCGCCCGTGTCGCGCTCGTCGGGGCCCGGCGCGCCGAGCAGCGAGGTGACCTGCGGGGCGAAGATCGCGACCAGGATCAGGAAGGCGATGAACCCGAGCGACGCCAGCGCCAGCCGGTCGTCGCGAAAGCGCCGCCAGAACAGCTGCCACGGAGTGCGCGGGCCGAGCGCGGTCGGGTCGATCTCGGTCAGCTCGGCGGAGCCGCCCACGGGCGCGGCTCTCTCCTCGCGAAACTCGCTGGCGTCCAAGCGCTCCTCGTCTCAATCCGTTGGCCGCAACGGGGTCCGGTCGCCCGAGGCTCGTCTCGCCTCGCTCACGTGCGATCGGTCGGGTCGCGAATGGTCTCTCCTCAGGCTTCGATGCACCCCCCGGTACCCATCAAAGCCCGCTTCCACACTAGAGCAGCGGCCATCCGGGCGCGGCGTGGCGGGGCCGGCGGGCGCGCCCCGGCTACTCGCCCTCCTTCAGCCTCCAGCTCGAGTAATCGTTGCCGTAGACGGGGTTGAAGCGCGCCAGGCCGGGGTCGATGCGCTCGGAGAGGAAGGTCGTCGCGCGCTCATGGCCGACGACCGCGAGGTAGCTCTGCGGCGGGCTGACCAGGTAGCGGTCGAGCTCGGCCCAGTCCGCGGCGACGGCCTCGGCGTCGCTCGCCGCCAGGCGCTCGGTCTCGGCCGCGACCAGGGGGTCGTCGAGCCCCTGCTCGGCACGCAGGATCGCGAATGGCCCATTCGGGCTCGGGAACGCGGCCGGGGTCCGCGAGAGGACCGTCTGCGCGCCCTCGGCCGTCGCTCCGGCCTCGGCGTCGAGGCCGATCCGGTCGAGCATCCGCGCATACGCGCCGGCGAGCCGCTCGGCGTACGGGCCCTCGCCGGCCGCGACCGCGACCCGAGCACGGCGCGCCTTCGCCTGCGCGATCAGGTCGCGCGCGGGCCGCAGGCGCGGCGGCCCGCTTGGGTTGCCGTACGGGCAGCCGCCGAGGTCGAGCGTCTCGTCGTAGCCGGGCAGGGCGGGCGCGAGCAGCGCGCAGCCGCCCGCGAGCTGCTCGCCCGCCGAGCGGACCAGGGCCGGCTTGGCGAGCGCCCGGTTGACCGCCTCGCGCACGAGCGGGTCGTCGAAGGGCGGCGAGGAGTCGTCGAGGGTGAAGTAGAGGGTGGTGGTCGGCCGGTGCTCGGCGAACCGCTCGCTCGCCTGCTCGAGAATCGTCGGTCGCAGCTCGCGCGGGGGCGAGTCCTGCATCGAGTCGAGCTTGCCGTCGAGGACCGCCTGGGCGCGAGTCGTCGGGCTGCCGCCCGCCTTGATCGTGATCTCGGCGATCTCCGGCTCCGGGACCTGGGCGATCCCGAGCTCCGCGAACCGCTCGCTGCGGCGCATGACGACGGTCTCGGAGTCGGCGTCGGCGATCTCGTACGGCCCGACGCCAGGCGGCGGATCGGTCGCCGGCGCGAGCGGCGTGTCGGCGGGGACCGGCGCCGACGAGACGAGCGCGAGGACGTCCGCGAACGATGCGTCCGGCGCCTCGATCTCGATCTCGATCTCGCCGCTCTCGTCGTCGGCCTCGATCGCGATGATCGGCTCGTAGAGCGTCGCGACCGGGGCCGCGAGCCCCTCGACCCGCTCGACCGCCCGCTCGAAGTCCGAGGCCCGGACCGGGCTGCCGTCCGAGTAGGAGAGCCCGTCGCGCAGCTGGAGCGCGTAGGTGCGCCCGTCGGCCGAGATCTCGGGCAGCTCCTCGGCGAGGCCGGGGACGAGCTCGGGTGCGGCCCCGGCGTCCCCGTGGCGGTAGGTGAGCAGGGGGGTGTGGACGAGCCACAGCGCCTCGAGCGAGGCCGGGTCGCCGGCCAGCGCCGGGTCGAGCTCGGGGACCGCCGCGGCCCCGATCGTCACCTTGGTCGGCTCGGACTCCGCGCCGCCGCAGCCGGAGAGGCCCGCGAGCAGGCCGAGCGCGAGTGCGCAGGCCGCGCTCGCCGTCGATCGAACGCGACGCCTCCGCAACGGCTCAGGCGCCGCTTCCGGGGGTCGGGAACTGGCTGCGCAGCATCGCGTCCCAGGCGCGATCGCCGAACAGCCGCCGCTGGGCGATCGCCAGCCGGGCCGAGGCGGTGACCTTGTAGCGCGGGCGCGGGCTCGAGCTCGCGATCGCCCGCTCGATCACCTTCGCGACCACGTCCGGGCCGCCGCCGAGGCGCGCCATCGGCCCCTCGTAGGCGCCCACGGTCGCCGAGCCGACCGCCGCGTTGAACTCCGCGTAGGGGTCGTCCGCGGCTGCCTCGCCGGCCGGTTCGCCGGTCGCGGCAAGGGAGCCGGCAGCGGTCTCGCCGAACGAGGTCGTGATCAGGCCGGGCTCGACGATCACCACCCTGACGCCGAACCCGCGCACCTCCCAGCGCAGCGCGTCGGAGAGCGCCTCGACCGCGTACTTGCTCGCGTGGTAGGCGCCGCCGCCGGGAAACGTGAGCCTGCCGCCCATCGAGCTCAGGTTGACGATCGTCCCGCGGCCGGCGCCGCGCATCCCCGGCAGCGCCAGCTGGCACATCCGCAGGAGCCCGAAGACGTTGGTCTCGAACTGCGCTCGGACCTTCTCGACCGGCAGCGTCTCCAGCGCTCCCGACTGGCTGTAGCCGGCGTTGTTGATCAGCGCGCCGACCGCTCCGTGCTCGGATTCGACCGCCCGCACCGCGGCCGCCATCGAGGCCTCGTCGGTGACGTCGAGCGCCAGCGTGCGACAGCCCGCCTCGGCGAGGTCGGCGATCTGCTCGGGGCGCCGCGCGGTCGCGTACACGGTCCAGCCACGACCGGCGAGCCGGGTCGCGGTCGCCCGCCCGATGCCCGAGGAACAGCCGCTGATCAGCACCGCGCCCGGGTCCGCGCTCATTTCTTTCTCCTCGTGTGGATCGGCTGAAGAGCGTAGAGTCCAGCGCGATGAGGGCGGTGACGTTCCAGGGACCGGGCGAGGTGCGGGTCGAGGACGTCCCCGAGCCCGAGATCTCGGCCCCCGACGAGGCGATCATCCGGGTCGAGGCGAGCGGGGTCTGCGGCTCGGACCTGCACATCTACCACGGGCGGGTCGCGATCGAGCCCGGGTTCGTGATCGGCCACGAGTACGTCGGCACGGTGATCGCCGCCGGCGACGCCGTCGGCGCGGTCGCGGTCGGCGACCGGGTGCTCGGGACCTACTGCACCGCCTGCGGGGACTGCTTCTTCTGCGCCCGCGGCGACTTTCACAAGTGCGACCACGGCCGCACCTTCGGCCACGGCGCCACGCTCGGCTCGCTCGCCGGCGCCCAGGCAGAGCTGCTGCTGGTCCCGCACGCGGACCTGACCCTGCGCCGGGTCCCGCCGCAGATCAGCGACGACGTCGCCCTGTTCGCCGGCGACGTGCTCGGCACCGGCTGGCATGCCGTCGCCGAGACCGGGATCGGCCCGGGCTCGTCGGTCGCCGTGCTCGGGCTCGGGCCCGTGGGCCTGTGCGCGATCCAGACCGCGTTCGCCGCCGGCGCCGAGCGGGTAATCGCGGTCGACACCGTCGCCGAGCGGCTCGAGATGGCGCGCTCGTTCGGCGCCGAGGCCGTGCACCTGACCGAGGAGGACCCGCGGGCGGCGGTCAAGGCGGCGACCGAGGGCCGCGGCACGGATGCGACGATCGACGCGGTCGGCCACCCGGACGCGCTCGAGCTCGCCTGCCGGCTGACCCGCAAGGCGGGGATCGTCTCGGCGACCGGGGTCTACGCGGAGCGGATCGAGCTCCACATGGGGATCGTCTGGATCAAGGCGCTGACATTGAAGGCGGGGCACGCGAACGTGATCAAGTACGTCGACCCGGTGCTCGAGGCGCTCACCGCCGGCGAGCTCGACCCGAGCCCGCTGGTCACCCACCACATGCGGCTTGACGACGCCGCCGAGGCCTACGACGTCTACGACCGCCGCGAGGCGCTGAAGATCGTGCTCACCCCGTGACCGGACGCCCGGCCGAGATCGACTGGGAGCAGTTCGAGGCGGTCGAGATGCGCGTCGGGCGGATCGTCTCGGTCGACGAGTTCCCGCAGGCGCGGGTGCCGGCATGGAAGCTCGAGATCGACTTCGGTTCCGAGATCGGCCGCAAGCAATCCTCGGCGCAGATCACGAGCTATGAGCGTGCCGAGCTCGAGGGGACCCTGGTCGTCGCGGTGACCAACTTCCCCCCGAAGCAGATCGGCCCGTTCGTCTCCGAGGTGCTGGTGCTCGGCGCTCTCGACGACGATCTCGGCGTCGTCCTCCTGCGCCCGGACCGCGAGGCCGCGGTCGGCGACCGGATCGCCTGAGCGCCGAGCCCTACTCGTCGACGTAGGCGAGCTCGATGTGGTCGCGTCCGACCGCGAGGAAGTCGAGCCGTTGCGGCTCGCCCGCGCCGTCGAGCGGCCGCATCTCGACCTTGACCAGGGAGACGAAGACCAGGTCGGAGCTGTTCAGGTAGTCGCTGACCCTGCTGCGATAGCCCTCGCGCGGGAGCGTCAGCTCACCGGAGATCCGGTGGCGGGCCGTCTCGAGCACGATCCTCTCGGTGCGGTTGTCCATCCCCGGCACGCTACCGGCAAGCCGCCGGCGAGGGCGCACCTCGGCGGTGCGCGTGGCACCCTGTCGGCAGCCGATGTCGGAGATGCTGGGCACCTACCTCCAGGACCACCACGCCGGCGCGACCGCGGGGGTGGAGCTCGCGCGCCGGACCGCGGGCGCGAACGAGGGCGGCCCCTACGGCGCCGAGCTCGCCTCGATCGCGGCCGAGATCGAGGCCGACCGGGAGTCGCTGGACGCGGTCATGGAGCGGCTCGGCGTGAAGCCGTCGAAGCTCAAGGACGTCGGCGGCTGGACGGCGGAGAAGCTCGGTCGGCTGAAGCCGAACAACAGCCTGCTCAGCTACTCGCCGCTCTCGCGGGTGGTCGAGCTCGAAGGCCTGGTGATCGGCGTGACCGCGAAGCTCGCGCTCTGGGAGTCGCTGCGCGCGGCCCTGGGCGAGCGTCTCGGCGAGCTCGACTTCGCGGCGCTCGCCGCCCGCGCCCGCGACCAGCGCGAGCGGCTCGAGGTCCTGCGGCGCAAGGCGGCCACCGAGGCCCTGCGCCCCGACTAGAGGTGTGTTCAGTCAGGCTCGGCGAACGCGCGCCGCGCCTCGCCGGGATCGGCGAAGACGCGGACCGCGACCACCTTGTTGTCGCGCAGCGTCCACAGCCACGCGTTCGAGGAGTCGAGGAAGCCGCGCTCGTGCCAGGCGCGAACGCGCCCGAAGACGAGCACCCGCTCGTCGTCGATCGGCGCGAACTGCTGCGGCTGGAGCTCGATCCGCTTCCAGGTCGAGGCGAGGTCGCTCATGTACTCGGCGAGCCCGGCGTGGCCGCGGTAGGGCTCGGTGCGGCCAGAGAGCATGCCGGTCACGGTCGAGACCTCGATCCCCTCCTCGGCGAGCTCGACCAGGCGCTCGAGATCGCGCCGGGCGAAGGCCGCATAGGCCTCGCGGATCACCCTCTCCCCCCGAACGTCCATCGCCCTCAACGCTAGCGGCCGGCGCCGTTCGCGCCCGACCGGGTCAGGTGCCGCAGACGCGCAGCACCTCGGCGATCGAGGTGACCCCGCGGCGGACCTTCTCGAGTCCGTCGTCGCGCAGGGTGCTCATCCCGGCGGCGCGGGCGGCGGCGCCGATCTCGTCGGCGGTGCCCTTGCGCAGGATCAACGAGCGGATCTGGTCGTCGAACGCGAGCACCTCGTAGAGCCCGATCCGGCCGCGGTAGCCGCTGTCCTTGCAACGCACGCAGCCGCCCGGCTCGTAGGCGACGAAGCCGGTGGTGGTAGGCGCGAACCCGTTCATCGCCACCTGCTCGGGGCTGATCTCGATCGGGCGGCGGCACTCGTCGCAGAGCCTGCGCACGAGGCGCTGGGCGACGATGCACTCGATTCCGGAGGCGACCAGGAACGGCTCGATCCCCATCTCGATCAGGCGCGCGGGCGCCATCGGGGCGCTGTTGGTGTGCAGGGTGGTGAGCACCAGGTGCCCGGTCAGCGCGAGCTCGATCGCGGTCCGCGCGGTCTCGCTGTCGCGCACCTCGCCGACCATGAGCACGTCGGGGTCGCAACGGATCATCGAGCGCAGGCCCGCGGCGAAGGAGAGCCCGGCTTTGACGTTGACCTGAACCTGCTTCACGCCGTCGAGCTCGTACTCGGCCGGGTCCTCGATGCTGATCAGCGTCCGCTCGGGGTTGTTGACCTCGTTCAGCGCCGCGTACAGCGTCGTCGACTTCCCGGCTCCGGTCGGCCCGGTGACCAGCACCGCGCCGTGGATCCGGCTCAGGCTGCGGCGAAGCAGGTCGCGGTCGGCGTCCTCGAGCCCGAGCTCGCCGAGCGTCATCACGACGCGGCTCTTGTCGAGAATCCTCATCACCACCGACTCGCCGCCGCGCACCGGCAGCGTCGCGACGCGGATGTCGACGTGACGGTCGTCGATGGTGATCCCGAGGCGGCCGTCCTGAGGCAGCCGGCGCTCGGCGATGTCGAGCTCGGCCATGATCTTGATCCTCGAGATCAGGCCGGGCGCGAGCCGGCGGGGGACGGTGGTCGAGTCGATGACGACACCGTCGATCCGCATCCGGACGCGGATCTCGCCCCCGTTGGGCTCGAAGTGGATGTCCGAGGCGCCGCGCTGGACCGCGTCGGCGATCACCGAGCGGACGAGCTTGACGACCGGCGCGTCGGCGGCCGAGTCGCGCAGGTCGGCGATGTCCGGGACCTCTTCCTCCTCGGGCTCGAGCTCGTCCTCGGCGATTGACTGGTCGAGCCGGGTGAGCTGGCCGATCAGGCCATCGATGTCCTCGGGCGAGGAGATCGCCTGGCGGACCTCGTAGCCGGTCCTCAGGGCGATGTCGTCGAGCCCGATTACGTTCGAGGGGTCGGCGGTCGCGACGAGGATCGTCTGCTCGTTGACGAACGCGATCGGGATCGCGCAGTAGCGCCGTGCCTCGTTCGCGTTCACGAGGTTGGCGGCGCCGTGGTCGATCGCGTACCGGCTCAGGTCGACATAGTCGAGCCCGTTGCGCTGGGCGAGGGCCTCGGCGAGCTGGTTCGAGTCGATCACCCCGGTCTCGATCAGGGCCTCGCCGATCCGCACCCTGCGCTCGCGCGAGTAGGCGACCGCGACCTCGACCTGCTCGCGGGTCGCGTGCCCGAGCTCGGTGACGACGTCGCCGAGCCGGCGCTTCGTGGTCGCCGCGGCGGGCGCCGCCGGGACGTGACCGGGAGCGTGCCCGTTTTGGGCAGGCTCGATCTGAAGTTCACTCATGAGACCTCTATCGGCAGCGAGGCCGCCGGGATCAAGTCCGAACCGCGACGCGGTGGTTTCCCGCTAGGCGATGCGCTCGAGCGCGGCCAGCGACTGCTCGAGCCAGCGCCGGAAGTAGAGCCGGCCGATGGTCGCGTCGAGGATCCGGTTCGAGGTCCCGACCGGGTCCATCCCGAACTCGACCTCGACGAAGGTGTCGCCCCGGGCCTCGGTCAGCAGCCAGCGGGCGTAGGTGCCGGTGGTCTCGCAGCGCATGTCGATCCGGTGCAAGTCCTCGATCCCCTCGATTCGCATGGTCGTCGTGTGCTCGCCCGTGGCGCTGCGCGTCACCTGGGCGTAGTTGTCGCCCTGGTCGAACGACTCGCCGCGGACCTCGACCACCCGCGGCCACCACTCCGGATGGCGCTGCGGATCGCCGACCAGCTCCCAGATTCGCGACGGGGGAGCGGCGATCAGCGCTTGGCTGCGGCAGGCGGACATCCGGCTCGCCGCCGAGTCTCGCACGACCACCGGCACAACCGTCGTCGCGTCCGCCGGCAGCGGTTAGGGTCGCCGGACCCCCTCTCAGAAACGGAGCCCAGACAGTGCCTGAAAACAGACCCCTCACCCGCACCCGGCGCCTGCTCGTCGTTCTTCTGGCGGCAAGCGGACTGACGCTCGGGATCGCCGCCTGCGGCGACGACGACGATTCCGACGAGGCCTCGACCGAGGAGGCCGCGGCGCCGGTCGACGAGGTGACCCTGACCGCGACCGAGTACGAGTTCGAGCTCTCCGACACCCCGACCGCCGACACGAAGACGGTCAGCTTCCAGAACGATGGCGAGGAGCCGCACGTGCTGATCTTCGCCAAGATCAACGAGGGCTTCACCACCGAGGACGCGATCAAGCTCGAGGGCGAGAAGGGCTCCGCCGAGATCGTCGGTCAGAGCGAGGCGGCGCCGGGCGCCACCGAGAAGGTCGCGATCAAGGACACGCTCGGCGCGGGTTCCTACGCGATGCTCTGCCCGCTGCAGACCAAGGACGGCGAGGCCCACTACGACCTCGGCCAGCTCCAGGAGTTCGACGTCGAGTAACGCTCAGCGCGCCGCGGCCCGGTTGCCGAAGCGATCGGCGACCGGGCCCGCGTCAGCGCGCTTGGCCGCGGGGTCGAGCGGCGCCCGCGCCGGGCGCCAGGTCAGGTCGCGGTTCTCGATCGCCGCCGGGTAGCGCAGGCCGCCGGCGGCGACCCGCAGCGCCCGCGAGCGCCGGACCGCGAACGGCCTCGAGCGCAGCCTGTACCGGCGGCCGGTGATCAGGAAGCGGTGGCGCCCGAGGCGCTGGCGAAACGTCGGCTCCCAGAGCGCCTCGTAGCCACCCTCGTCGTCCACGGTCCACAGCGTCTGCAGGCCGAGATCGGAGTCGATCGTGCGCCAGCCGCCGTCGCCACGGCGCTGGATCCGCACGAAGGCGCGGTCGAGCGGGCGGTCGGCGCCTCGCGGCGCCCCGCTCCAGCGAAACGACGCCCGCTCCATCCGTCGTACCCCGCGCGGCTGGGAGAGCGCGGTGGCGCTGCCCGCCCCGCCCGGGAACGGACCCGCGTCGTCGGAGACGCCGTTGCGGAAGTCGTGCGGGTCCGGGGCCGGGGCGGGGTCGCCGCTGACCATCGCCCGCAGCAGCTCGACCAGGCGCTCCTCGACGAAGACGGAGGTCGCGCGGCCGAACAGCGTCGAGCCGCCCTCGTAGTGCTGGCGGTCGTACTCCTGCGGCGTGACCAGGTACTGGATGAAGTCGTTGGCGAGCCCGGAGATCACGATCCGGCGCACGCCCGAGCCGGCGACGGCGTCGCGCGCGGTCGCCTTCAGCCGGCTGCCCATGCCGGCGCTCATCTCGCCCGGCACGGTGATGATCGCCCGGTCGGCGATCCGGACCGTGGTCAGCGGCACCGAGTCGGGAAAGGTGCCCTCGGTGTCGGCGACCGCCTGGATCTTCACCCCCTGCGGGCCGCCGCTGTCGGGTTGGCGGTAGCCCTCGAACGGGACCCCGGTCTCGTCATAGAGCGGACCGCGGTTCTCCTCGGAGCCGGTGATGAAGGGCAGGCCGACGACCGCGCGGTCGTCGACCGGCCCGTCCGCGGTCTCGCGCCCGCAGAAGCAGGAGACGGTCCAGCGGGTCCGCACCTGCGCCCGCCGCGCCATCCGCTTACCGGCGCGCCGCCACGCCCGCAGGAAGGCGCGCGACTCGCGCCGGCCGACGTCGGTGGCGCCCGCGGGGCCGCTCCAGCGCAGCCCTGCGGTCATGTCGCCCTCGTCGGAGTTGCCGTACGCGTTGACGACCTCCTGGCCGCGCGGGACGCGCCCGCGGCGGCGGATCGTGGCCTCGGCGAGGCGCGCGGCCGCCGCGTGGTGGTCGGCGTTGTAGTAGGGGAAGTCGGGCTTGACCACGGTGCCGTGGTTCGCGAACGTGGACCAGATCCCGATCGGCACTCGCCGGCCTCGAGCGAGCTTGTCGACCCGGAGCACGTTGACCTCGGGATCGATCGTGTGGCGGGCGCCCTCGGGGTCCTCGGCGGCGGCCCCCTGCCCGTACTCGCGCTCGAGCTCGTGGTTCGCGAGGTGGGCCTCGACCGAGCGGTTCTCGGTCACCCCCCAGAGCTTCGTCTGCCCCCAGCCTGCGACGGCCCGGTCGCGGTCGCGGTCGGCGCGCGCGATCGCCTTCGCCAGTCGCTTGACCAGGAACGTGTAGAGCTGCTCGTCGGCGGGGGTGCCGACCTCGAACTCGGTCGGGGTCGTCGACGTCGGCGCGACCGTGTTGAACGCCGGGTAGTTGGCGTAGCCGGCGGGCGCCGAGTGGGTATGGGAGGCGGAGATGACGATGTTGTCCTCGCCGAAGCCCCGCCGGCCGAGGCGCTCGGCGACGTCGGCGACCAGCCCGGCGGGGACGAAGCCGAGGTCGGCGGCGACCAGCGCGACCTTGTGGCGGCCCTGCTCGAGTACCAGCGCGCGCGCGAACAAGCGCGTGAACTGACCGGCCGCCTGGGCGTCGGAACGCACCCAGCCCATCAGGTAGTAGCCGGTCGGCGGGGTGATGTCGGCGCGCCCGGCGCCCGCCTCGAGGCCCGCGGACGCCGGCGCGGGGCCGGCGAGCGCCAGCGTCCCGGCGGCGAGCACCGCACCGAGGAGGGATCGCCGTGGCGCCGGTCGCATCGCCCGGCGAAATCTAGGAGCCGCGCGAGCCCGACGCGCCGGTTGGTCCCGGGGCGGCGCCGGTGCCGCCCCGGGGGCTGTCTCAGGCGGCGGCGTCGCCGAGTGGCTCGAGTCGCTCGGACTTCGGGTCGACGCGGTAGGCGACGCCCGGTTCGAGCTCCTCTTCGGCGACCGAGAGCGCACGCAGGCCGTCCTTGCGGCCGGTCGCCTCGGCGGCGACCCCGAGCGCCTGCTCGGCCATCTGTTTGTGGTCGGGGACCTCGGCGTCGGGGAGGAAGACCTCCTTGTGGCCATGGACCACCTCGCCGCTCTCCCCGTCGTAGATGAGGAAGGCGTGGGTCTGGACGCCCTCCTGGTACTCCGTTCTCTGTGGCTTCTCGCTCACGGGTTCCCTTTCTCGACGTCCTAGTGGAAGTAGACCTTGCAGTTGACGTCCGCGAACGCTCGCTGGACCTCGACCGCGAACGTGACCGTCGCGCAGTTGGCGAGGAACCGGATCGGGGCTCCGTTGATGCCCCAGTTCTGGCTCATCCCGCTCATCGGGCCGCCTATGTAGCTGGCCGCCCAGACCGCCGTCTTCACGTGTCGCGGGTCGCCCCACGAGCTCGCGTACTTCGCGATCGAGACCTCGGCGCTCACCGTCTGGCCGCCGACCCCGTTGACCGTCGTCGTCCACATGAACGGGCTGCCGCCGGTGACCGCCCACATACCTGTCCACCAAAGCGCTTTGATCGTCCGCCTCCAGTCTGCGCGATGTCCCCTTCGCGCCGATCATCCGCGGGGTCCGGGCGCGGCGCAAGAGGGTTGGACGGATAGGCCGAGGGTGCGCTCGTCAGCCGGTGCGCGGCTCGATCAGCAGCCCTCGCGCGACGGCGAGCGGCTCGCCGGCGGCGGAGAGCACCGCGGCGCCGGCGTGGAGCTTGCGCCCGTCGGCCTCGATCGGCCACGCGATCACGACCTGCTCCTCGCCGGCGATCACCGGGGCGTCGATCCGCGCCGCCATCCGGGCGAGCACCCCCATTCCCAGCTCGCGGCCGAGGTAGGCGGCGAAGAAGGTCGGGCAGTCGAGGACCGCCCAGACGAACTCGGGCTCGACCGCGCCGGAGGCGTCGGCGGTCCACGGCTGCGGCGTCCACGGCGAGGCGACCAGCTCGCGACCCTCGACCTCGCCGGCGAACACCTCGAACGCGTCCTCCCGCGCCCGCCCGCAGACGAAGCAGCGGCTGAAGAGCCCGTCGGCGAGGCCGCGATAGCGGGTCGCCGCGTCGCGTGCCTCGGCGACGCTCACCGGGTCGGGGACCTCGGCCTCGATCGTCCCCACGGCGCGGGCCTCGGCGACCGTCTCCTCGCCGTCGAGCAGCCGCACCGACCCGTCCGCCTCGCGGCTGATCGCGAGCGGGGTGTCGAGTGGCACCGGCCGTCGCAGGCTTACCTCCGCGGTCCCGTCGACGTACTGGGCGACTGCGCCCGAGCTGTAGCCGCCGTTGCCGCTCTCGAGCGGGCCGTTGAAGCGGCGGGGGATCGTCACCGACTCGGGCAACGCGGTCGCCGCTATACGCCCTCGGGCTGTGTGCGGCCCTCGCCGTAGTCGGGGATCTGCTGTACCGCCCAGCCGTTGCCGTCGGGGTCGGCGAAGAAGACGAACCGGCCCCAGGGGAAGTCTTGGATCTCGGAGACCTCGACCCCGCGGCCGGCGAGCTCGTCGCGCGCCGCCTCGATCTCCTCGACGACGAGCTGCAGCCCCTCGAGCGAGCCCGGCTCCATCTCGGTGATCCCCTCGCCGATCGAAATCGAGCAGCCCGAGCCCGGCGGGGTGAGCTGGACGAAGCGCAGGCCCTCCTCGACCGTGACGTCGTTATCGACGGCGAAGCCTGCCTTGGCGTAGAAGTCCTTCGCCCGGTCGACGTCGGCGACCGGCACCGGGATCAGCTCGAGCTTGAAGTCCATCGGCTCGAGTCTATCCCCGCGATCGCGGCGGTTGCGATCGCCCCGGCCGGCGACTAGGGTCGGTTCGAGGCGGGCGTTTCGCGATCAAGGAGGACAGATGTACGCACGCGTCGCAAGGTTCACCGGCGCCAGCCGCGAGTCGATCGAGCAGAACGTCGCCGGGATTCGCGAGCGGGCCGGCAGCGGCCCGCCGGAGGGAGTGCCCGCCGTCGGTTTCCGGCTGCTCGCCGACGAGGCCAACGGCACGGTGATCGCGATCGGCTTCTTCGAGACCGAGGAGGACATGCGCAAGGGCGACGAGACGCTGAACACGATGACCCCGCCGACCGGCGACATGGGCTCGCGGGCCTCGGTCGACCTCTGCGAGGTGAAGTTCCAGATCGACACCTGAGCGCCGGCGACAACTCGCGATCACAGCTGCTCGACCAGCGCCGCGAGTAACAGGCCGAAGGCGGCCCAGGTGGCGGCCGCCCGGATCCAGTTCAGGGTGAAGTAGCGTTCCCGGACCTGCTCCCACCCGGCCGGCGGTGCGTCGGGATCCCACCCGAGGATGACGTCGTAGTTGGGCTCGGCAAGGCGATTCGAGACCAGCAGCGGGCCGGCGATCGTGAGCCCGAGCCCGATCGCGGTCAGCGCGACGACTGTGCCCTCGGTCGAGCCGTCGAAGGCGATCAGCGCGACGGTCGGCGCGATCACCATCCCGGCGACCTCGATGTAGTTGAACGGCGCCCGCCGCGCGACCGGCAGGAACGCTCCCATGAACTCCCGGTACTGCGGCCCCGACATTCCGCGCATCACCGGGTGCAGGACCGTGTTCAGCATCGCGAACAGGCCCGACCAGAGCCCGGTGAAGACGACACTCGCAATCAGGCTCCACTCCTCGAGTTCCATCTCGCAGCCTCCTTGCTCTTGGCGTCCAGGCGTCGATGTGACCGTATCGCCCCGCGAAGGCGCGATCGACGACACTGTGGGCTGAAATGGGTTTCTACGGCGATCACGTCCTGCCCCGAATCATCAACGTCGCCTGCGGGATGAAGTCGAGCGATCCCCTGCGCGAGCGCGTCTGCGACGGGCTCGAGGGCGAGGTGGTCGAGATCGGGTTCGGCTCGGGGCTCAACACCCCGTTCTACCCGGCATCGGTGAGCCGCGTCGCAGCGGTGGAGCCGGCCGACGTCGGCTGGAAGCTGGCCGCCAAACGCCTACGGGCCGCGAGCACCCCGGTCGAACGATCGGGCCTCGACGGGCAGTCGCTGCCGTTCGAGAGCGACAGCTTCGACACCGCGCTCTCGACCTGGACGATGTGCACGATCCCCGATATCGAGCAGGCGCTGGGCGAACTTCGGCGCGTGCTCAAGCCCGGCGGCACTCTGCGCTTCGTCGAGCACGGCTTGGCGCCCGACGAGGGCGTGCGCCGCTGGCAGCATCGCCTCGAGCCGATGCAGAAGCGGGTCTTCGGAGGCTGTCACCTGACCCGCGAGATCCCCGACCTGCTCCGCGAAGCCGGGTTCGAGATCACCGAGCTCGACGTCTTCTACGAGGATGGCGCGCCCAAGTTCCTCGCAGCCCAATCGCTCGGCAGCGCCGTTTCGCCCTGACTCCGGCGACGCCTAGGTCGCGGCGACGAGCATTACAAGGGTGTCGCCCCGGACCCCGTCCTCCGACATGGCGGTGGCGGCCTCCTCGCTCTGGAGCGCGGCCATGACACGGTCCATGTCAGGGATCTCCATCAGCACGGCGGCGCGCTCCGGGTTCTCCGGATCCACGAACTCGCGGATGCCGGTGACGCCCAGCGGTCCGAAGAACTTCTCGCGATTATCGGACGCAAGCCAGTGGTCCTTGTCATCGATCTCGTGATACGCGATTACGGTCGGCATGAAGCGCTCCCCTGCATGAATCGACGGCGGTTGTCGAGACCAACATACTGCTGAGCGGTGATAGTTTGAACGGCGGTTCAACGTTCGTGCGAGGAGAGACCGGTGTGAGCCCGCGTCCGCAGATCGACCATATTCGTAGACCGCAGTTGCTCAGGGCCGCAGCAGACGTGATCGTCGAACGCGGCCTTTCGTCGACGCGGATCGCGGACGTCGCCGAGCGAGCCGGCACCAGCGCTCCAGCGGTGCTCTATTGGTTCCGGTCGAAGGACGAGTTGCTCGCCGAGGCGCTGACGGTCGACGAGGAGCGCTTCTACGTCGAGATGCGCGAGCGCATTCAGGTGTTGGAGCACCCGCGCGAGCAGTTGCGGTTCATGATCGAGGCTTCAGCCGAGGAGTACGACTGGACCCTGTGGATCGAGCTTTGGGCCCGCGCTCTTCGTGATCCCGCGTCGCGAGAAGCTCGTCAGCGACTGGACAATCGCTGGCGCGAGGAGATCGCGGCCGTGATCCGAGCCGGTCAGGGCGCGGGTGAGTTCGGTGACGCTGATGCCGACGAGGTGGCTCTGCTGCTCAGCTCGCTCCTCGACGGACTCGCCGTCCAGGCGACGCTCCATGACCCCGATGTAGCTCGCGACCGGATGCTTCGCTGTGCGCTCGAGATCGCCGAATCGCTCCTCGACTGTGAGTTGGGGGCGGCGGCCTACGAGACCGCGGCGGAGGATGGATCGGGGGCAGCAAAATACGCTGTCCGTGAGACCGTGCCCCACCTCGCGGACACCGAACTCAGGAGGAGACTCGAATGACGCACCACCCGAAGGAAGTGCCGTACTCCCTGAGCAGGCGCGGTTTCCTGCTACGAAGCGCAGGTGCCGCCGCGGCCTTGTCCGGTGCTGGCCCCCTGCTCGCCGCCTGCGGCGACACGACGGACGTCACCGGCACCGGCGACGCCGGGCCGGGAGGCCTGCCACTCGCGAGGCCCGACAGGCGCGTGACCCTGCCGCGTTGGGAGGATCCCATCGAGTCGGGGCTCGAGCCGGAGACAGGCGGGACGTTCACCGTGTTCAACTATCCCGCCTACCTCTACAGGAAGCTCCTCACGGAGTTCGGGGCCAAGTACGACGTCGAAGTCCAGTACACGCCGTTTGAGAACGTCAACTCCGGAATCCAGCGGCTTGCCTCCGGGGCGGTCACACCGGACGTGATGGAGATCACGCCGGACACGCTCGATATCGGCGTCGCCGGCGAGCTGATCAAGCCGCTCAACCTCGACTACATCCCGAACCTGCAGAAGAACATCTGGCCGGAGCTCGTCGACCCCTTCTACGACGGCGAGTCGCGCTACACCGTGCCCTACACGTGCTATGCGACCGGCATCGCGTGGCGCGCGGACAAGATCAAAGAGGAGATTGCCAGCATGGAGCAGCCGTGGGACATCTTCTGGGAGTCCGAGGCCTACGAGGGCAAAGTGGGGCTGCTCTCCGAGAACCGGGAGACGATCGGCATGGCGCTCCTGCGCAAGGGGATCACGGACATCAACACCGAGGACCCGGCGCTCGTTAACGAGGCGGTTTCCGACCTCAAGGAGCTCTACGACGTCTGCAACATCAAAGTGGACGACATTCAGTACCGGACGGTCCCGGAGGGGTCGAGTTGGCTCCACCAGGCGTGGTCGGGGGACATGATCGCGGGCTACATCTACTACCTACCGAAGGACACCCCGGCCTCGGCGCTTGCATATTGGAAAGCGCCGCACGGAAAGGTGCCTGTCCAGAACGACTGCTTCGCGATCTGCGCGACGACGGAGAAGCCGGTGCTCTCGCACCTCTTCCTCAACTACCTGCTCGACAACGGCGTCGCCTATGAGAACTTCGTCGACTTCAACGGGTACCAGCCACCGCTGAACGAGATCGACCCGAGCACCCTGGTGCAGAAGGGAGTCGTGCCCGAGAACCTGGAGAACAGCGTCCTGACGAACGAGGACCTCGGGACCGACTCGCTCCAGTACGGGACGCTCACGTCTCAGGGACAGCAGCTTTGGCAGGACGGCTACTCGAACTTCCTCGCCGGAGGCGGCAGCTGACGGCGATGAGGCGCGAGCGGTAGGGCGTCGTGTACCGGCGCTGGTTGTGGCCCAGCTTTGCGCTCCCGGGCGTTCTCTGGCTCGTTCTCCTCTTCGTCGTTCCGTTCTACGCGGTCCTCGCGGTCGCGTTCGGAACGGTCGACCCGATCCTCTTCCAGCCGGTCCCGATCTGGAACCCGCTTGAGTGGAACGTCGGTTGGCTCAACGAGGTCCTCGGCCGCCTCGCGCCGGGAGGGATCTGGTTCGACGTCGGGACCAGGACGATCATCTACGTCCTTGTCGCCCTGGCCCTCTGCCTGCTGATCGGTTATCCGGTCGCCTACTTCACGGCTCGGCACGCGGGGCGGTGGAAAGGCGTCATTCTCATCCTGATCATCCTGCCCCTCTGGATCAGCTACATGATGCGGATGCTTGCCTGGGTGAATCTCCTCCAGACGGACGGCTACGTCAACGACTTCCTCATGTTCACCCACGTCCTGAGCCAGCCACGGGACTGGCTCGGCGGGAGCGCGTCGACGGTCATTCTCGCCCTCGTCTACGGCTATATCCCGTATCTGATCCTGCCGCTCTTCGCCTCCCTCGACCGCATCGACCGAAGCCACCTCGAAGCGGCACGTGACCTCGGCGCAAGCCGGTGGTCAGCGTTCCGCACGGTGACGCTCCCGCTCTCGAAGACGGGCATTCTCGGCGGCGCAGTCCTCATCACCCTGCCGATGTTCGGCGACTACTACACGCCGAACATCGTCTCCGGTGCGCCGAGCACCTCGATGATCGGCAACCAGATCGACCTCTACTTCCACGGCGGGCCGCAGCCCACGATCGGCGCCGCGCTGACGATCGTCCTCGCGGCCTTCCTGACGATCCTGATGCTCTACTACCTGCGGAGCATCCATCGCGCCCAACGCGAAGCCGGGGCGGTGGGGGCGCTGTGACGTCCGTCGCCGAGCCGCGAGCGAGGCCGCGGCGCTCGACCTTGACCCGCTTGCGCGGCTGGTTCCGCAACCCATGGGGAAAGCCGCGCTTCCTGGCCGTCTTCACCTGGGCCTACATCCTGTGGTCGATCGTGCCGGTGCTCATCGCGGTGCAGTTCTCGTTCAATGCGACCCGCTCGCGCACGGTCTGGGACTCCTTCTCGACACGTTGGTACTGGGGGGATCCAGTGGACTCGGTCTTGCACGACGAGAGCCTTCGGCATGCTCTGTTCCAGAGCTTCAAGCTGGCGGGCGCGACCGTTCTCATCGCTGTCCCGATCGGGGTTTTGCTCGCCCTCGGTCTCGCCCGCTGGCGCGGTCGCGGCTCCGGGACCTCCAACTTCATCATGCTTTTTCCGTTGGTCACGCCCGAGATCGTCATGGGCGTGTCGCTCCTCCTCGTCTTCAGCCACGTCTTCACGTTCGTGGAGACGGGAACGGTCGCCCAGATCCTCGGCCACGTGACCTTCTCGATCTCCTTCGTGGTCGTGATCGTGCGCGGTCGGCTGTTCTCGATCGGCAGGCAGTACGAGGAGGCCGCCGCCGACCTCGGGGCCTCGCCATTCGTCGCGTTGACGCGCGTCCTCCTGCCCTTGCTCGCCCCGGCGATCGTCGCCTCGGCCGCCGTGGTGTTCGCGATCTCGGCCGACGACTTCGTCATCAGCCAGTGGCTGTCAAGCGGCGGATCCACGGACACCGTCCCGATCCAGATCTACGCAGCGACGCGCGCCGCGCCGTTACCGTCTGTGAACGCGATCGCAACGATCATGATGGTGTCAACTCTCCTCATTGTCACGGTCGGCTTCCTCACCTGGCGTTTCCTCACTCGCGGAGAGCGTCGGACGGGCACAGCGGCGGAGGACGTGGGCGGCGCCTTCAACCTCAACTAATTTCGGGAGACCAATGGCACGCGGCGAAATCGAATTGCGCAAGCTGACCAAACAGTTTGTCGAGGTGACCGCGGTGGACGGCATCGATCTCAACATCCCGGGTGGTGAATTCTTCTCGCTCCTGGGGCCTTCCGGCTGCGGGAAGACGACCACTCTGCGAATGATCGCCGGCTTCGAGCAACCGACTGCCGGTGAGATCCTCCTGGACGGCACAGACGTTGCCTACACACCGGCTCACCACCGCAACGTCAACACCGTGTTCCAGAACTACGCGCTCTTCCCGCACCTGAACGTCCACGACAACATCGCCTTCGGGCTGAAGCGGGCGAAGCGGCCGACAGCCGAGATCCGCGAGCGCGTCGGCGAGGCGCTTGAGCTCGTCCAGCTTCCGGGCTACGAGAGGCGCAAGTCGTCCGAGCTCTCGGGCGGGCAGCAGCAGCGCGTTGCCTTAGCGCGCGCTCTCGTCCTCAACCCGGCCGTGCTCCTTCTGGACGAGCCGCTCGGCGCCCTCGATGCGAAGCTGCGCAAGGCCCTCCAGATCGAGCTCAAGTCGCTCCAGCAGGAGGTCGGCATCACGTTCCTCTACGTCACCCACGATCAGGAGGAGGCGCTCACGATGAGCGACCGCCTCGCGGTCATGAACGGCGGGCACATCGAGCAGGTCGGGGCGCCTCAGGACGTCTACGAGGATCCCGAGACGCTCTTCGTCGCCAACTTCCTCGGCGTGTCGAACCTCATGCAGGCCACCATCGTCAGTGCCGGCACGAACGCCTGCCGCGTCGCGCTGGACGGGTACGACCTCGAGACGCGCGGAACGGACCGCGACGTCACCGGGGAGGCGAAGATCGTAATCCGACCGGAGCGCATCGAGCTCGAAGAGCACGGGTCTCCGCCGGGACCGAACCGCATCCCCGCCATGGTGGAGCGCGTCATCTACGTGGGCTCGGCGATCCAGGTGATCGTCCGGGGCGCCACCGGGGAAGCGCTCCAGGCCCTCGTTCAGAACACCGGCGGCGGAATCCCCTACGAGCAGGGCACCCCGGTGCAGCTCCACCTACCCGCGGACGCGCTGCGCGTCCTCCGTTCGAGCATCGGCGATGCGCCCTCCCTCAAGGGCGACGAGTCGGATCCGGAGACCGTCGCCGCGGGCTGAGCTCAGCGCGGCGACTTGCCGAGCGCGGGCATGACGCCGGGCCCCGGTCGTCCCTGTCTGTCGCTGGGCGCCCCTCGGACTTCTCGAAGCAGTCGAGCAACCGCCGCGCCACAGCGCGGCGATACTTCCGGACCTCATCCAAGAAGCCCGACATGCCTATCGCATGGGCGCGGCTGGTTTCGAACCAGCGACCTCTCGCGTGTGAAGCGAGCGCTCTCCCACTGAGCTACGCGCCCTCGGTGGGGATGATATGCGCGGTCGTCCCGCGCGGAGGCCCGCGAGCGGCGCGCCGCTACTCGCCGGTCTCCGCCACCACCGGGGCCAGCTTGACCCGGGCGCTGCTGCCGATGCCACCGCTGCCGCTCGGGCCGCCGACCTCGATGTCGCCGACCTCGGTGCCGCCCTCGAGCGGGCCGTCGCCCTCGAGCTCGCCGCCACCGATCTCGGTGCCGTCGCCGGGCTTCGGCTTCGCCTGCGGGCAGCGGACCGAGTAGACGGTCCTCGCCGGGCGGCCGGGCCTGGTCTCCGAGTGGCTCCAGGAGAGGTGCAGGTGATGGCCACGGCCGTGGCCGGCGTCGCCGTCGTAGCCGACCCAGCGAAACGGCGCGCGCGGGCGGCCCTGGCGCGGCTCGGCCCAGCGCGCGAGCCGGTCGATGTCCGACCAGCGCCCGCCCTTGGCCTTGTTCGGGACGATGTCGAGTGCGAGGCCGACGGGGTGTTCGCCGTTCTCCGCGTGGCCACTCATCGCGTAGCCGTCGGTGACGAAGATCTTGTAGCGGCGCGCGAGCATGCGGACGTCGCGCAGCAGCCGGCGGTCGATCATCTCGCCCGGGAACTTGGGGATGTCGACGAAGCGCCCGCCGCCGGTCGTCTCGCAGAGCCCGCGCTCGAGCTTCGTGCTCTGCATCGCCGCCGCGGCGAGGCCGCAGACGGCGAGCGTGAGGCTCAGGGTCGCGGCGAGCGCGAGCCCGATCCGGCGCCTGTCGGCGAGCGCCCTCATCGCGACACCGGGCTGCGCCAGAAGCTGGTCCGCTTGCGCGCCCCGGGCCAGTTGAGCTCGATGTGGACGTGGTCGCGGTGCGCCTGGGTGCGGTCGAGGCCGTCGCGGAGCTTGCCGTCGCCGCGGTAGCAGTAGTCGTAGCGGCTCAGCTTCGTCATCCCCGCCCACCAGTCGCGGCAGTCGTAGATCAGCCCCTGCACTCCCATCCGCCGCGCGAGCGCGCTCGGGTTGCCGTCGCTGTCGGTGGCGATCAGGGTGCGGATCAGGCGCATCGCCGAGCGCCGCTCCTTCGCCACCCCGGCGTCGAGACGCCAGTCGACCGCCCGGCCCTCGGAGTGGACGCTGAAGTTGCCGGCGCGTTCGAGCTCACCGCCCCTGAGCCGCTCGCAGCGGTTGATGCCCCAGCTCTGGCCGCGCACGGTGCGATCGAGCCAGCGGACCAGCGCCCGCGCGCCGGCGGTCGGGTCCTTGCGGCAGTGGCTGGCGCTGTCGTAGCGGCTCTCCTCGATCGGCTTGCCGACCAGGCTGCGGTGGTTGGCGGGGTTCGGGCGCAGGCCGTCGGCGAGGGCGGACGCGCCGAGCAGGCCGAGGCAGAGCGCGGCGGCGATCAGGGTGCCGAGGAGCGAGCCGCCCCCCCGTCGCGGCTTGCTCCCCGACACGTTGTCGGGGCGGAGTCCCATCGCCTCCCCCCATCGGTCGCCGCGCCCGATTCCTTGATCGCGGGTAGCATGGTTGCCGACCGTGCTAGGCGGGGAATTAGCGGTGCCCTGTACCCGCAATCCGCTCTAGCGGGGCCGAACGCCCGACTGAGGGTTGTGGCCTACGGGGCCAGTACGCCGCAGGCGGTGTCGACGGCCAGGTCCCGCGCGATGTGCGTCCGCGAATCAGGTCAGGTCCGGAAGGAAGCAGCCTTAAGCGACAGCGCACAAGTGCCGCGGACAAGCCTGGCCCGAGCTAGCCACGGCGGGCACGCCCGCAGACCACTCTCGAATCGGGCCCGCACGGTCATTACTTCCCAAGCGTCGCCGGCGAGCGCCGGCGCGCGGGCTACTCGCCGCGGTGCGCGTGCGAGGCGGGTTTGCCCTTGCCCTTCTGCTTCTGCTTCGCCGGCAGGGCGGCGTCGGAGGGCGAGGTCGGCACCGTCGGGTTGTCGATCTCGCCGATCCGGTCGATCAGCCGCTCCCACTGCTCGGGCTTGAGCACCTGGGTGAACTGGGGCCCGCCGCTGGTCGAGCCGGTCACCGGCCCGTACTGGGGCGCGTAGCCGACGTGGACGTGGTCGGCGTGGTCGCTCATCGCGAACGTCGGCCCGCCCATCTCCATCAGCGAGATCACCTGGTCGGGGGTCATCGACCCCTGCAGCCTCAGTATCTGCTCGATCAGGGCCTCGGTGATCGACCCCTGGCCCTGGTTACCGAGCACGTTGATGCCGTTGATCATCGCGATGTCGACGGCGCTGCCGGTCGAGTGCTGGCTCACGCTGCCGGACGCGGTCATGATGCTGTGGCCGCACTGAAGCGAGGTGATCGTGAGCCGGAAGCCGCTCGCGGTCAGGTACTCGAACAGCGCCAGCAGGCGGCGGTCGATGACCCCGGTCTGCACGTCCTGGCGCCCGCACTCGTAGATCTCGAGCTTCGGGTTCGCGAGCACACGCCGGGCGAGCTGCTCCTTCGACATCAGCAGGATCTGCCCGATCGACGCTTCGTTAGCCTCGAACGGGTCCTTGTTCGCGACCCGGTAGAGCGCCGTCGCCTCGAGCAGCTTCCAGCCGTCGAGGATCGGCTTCGGGTCGATCGAGGGTGCGCCGCGGCCCGCGGGGCGGATCGAGAAGTTGACCCGCGAGGCGAGCTCGTCGGTCTCGCCGACGCGGCCGAGTAGCGTCCCGGCGACGACCTTCGAGCCCTTCTCGAGCTCGCGCAGCTCCATCGTCTTGCGGTTGAACTTCAGGATCCCGCTCGAGTAGGCGCGGTAGCGCTCGAAGTTCGGGAAGTCGTTGAAGAGGTCGTCCTCGAGGCTCGGGGCGTCGTCTGAGTAGGTGGTCGAGCGCTGGCGCTCGGGGAGCGCGAAGATGCGCTCGCGCGCGTCCTCGGTCGAGACCGGGGCGGTGCTCGCGTCGTCGGCGGGGGCAGCCGATCCCTTCCCGTCCTCGGCATCCTTCTTCGCGCCCTGCTCGTCCTTTGACTCCTCCGGTGCGGGCTCGTCGCCGGCGCCCTCGTAGTGGGGCGCGCCGAGCGCGTAGTCCTTGGCCGTCGGCTTGCGCTCCTTCGCCGCCGGATAGGCCTTCGCGAGGTGGCCGAGCCCGGCGTAGGTGAAGCGGTTGCCGTAGGTGTCCTGGAGGACGACGTACTTGCCGAGCTCCTTCGACTGGCCGATGTCGCGGATGACACCGTCGTTGACCGCGATCACCGGCGCGCCGGGGTCGGCGAAGATGTCGACGCCGCGCCGGGTCGGCGAGCTGGTCACCGTGTCGGAGACGTTGCCGATCCCGCCCTGGCCGGGCTTCGCGCGCTCGACCGCCTGGCGCTCGGAGATGTCGTCGGCGTAGCGCGAGTCGGCGGCGACCGGGAAGCGGGCGCCCTCGGTGAGCCCGGTGAGGGAGCCGATCAGGTCGTCGGGAAGCTTCGAGTACTGGTTCGCGTACAGGAGCACCTCGTCGACGTACCAGTCGGCGTGGTTGTAGGCGAAGATCGCGGTCCGCAGGTCCTCCTCGCCGCCGGCGGCGTTCAGGTAGCGGGCCGCGGCGCAGATCGCGTCGACCGGGTTGTAGGGATCCTTGCGGCCGTCGTTGTTGGCGTCGGTCCCGTACATCTCCCAGGTCGAGGGGATGAACTGCATCCATCCCTGCGCCCCCGCGGTCGAGACGTTGAGGTTCGTGCCGAACGCGGTCTCGATCCGGTTGATCGAGGCGAGCACCTGCCAGGGGATCCCGTACTGCGTTCCGCAGGCCTGGTAGATCGGGAGCAGGAACGGCGGGATCGTGAACTGGTCGATGACAAAGTTGGGGACGCCGATCGGGGCGGCGCCGAAGTCGGCGATCGTGAGCCCGGGGTTGGTGAGCGTCGGGGCGCCGTCGGCCTGGCGAAGCGGCGCCGGCTCGACCGGGCCGGGCTCGTTCGCCGACGACTCCTGCTCGCTGCGGTCGCGGTCGCGCCCCGCCGCCGCCTCCGTCGCCGCGCCCGCCGTTGCCGCCGGGGCCGGCGCTGGCGCCGCCACCTCCACCCCCGCCGCCGCCATCGGTGGGCGGCTCGGTCGGCACCGGCTCGGTGGGCTCGGTCGGAGCGGGCTCTTCCTCCTCGGGAAGGTCGACGCTGCCGCCGCCGCCGGGCAGGTCGACTCCGCCGCCGCCGTTGTCGCCGCCGGGCAGGTCGACGCCGCCGCCGCCGGGCAGGTCGAGGCCGCCACCGCCGTCCTCGTCGGGGAGGTCGACTCCGGCGCCGCCGGGAAGCTCTATGTCGTTGTCGCCGGAGTCACCGCCGATGATGTCTCCGACCTGGGCGCTCACAGTGCCTGACGCGATGATCGCCGAGATCACCGCCAGCGCCACCGTGAGCAAAGCCTTCCGTGCCACTCTTCTCTCTCTCCGCATCCGTACGTCACGGGGCATTGCCCCCCCGACCGTGAGGCCAACATACCCACCTATCGTGGGAAATACGCCGGTTCTCCGCGGAAAGATCACCGGCTTGCGGTAGGCCTCGTGGGCGCTCTGGACGCGGCGCTAGTATCGGCGCGGTGACCGCGGAGACCTCCCTCTACCGCCGCCACCGCCCGCAGACGTTCGACCAGGTGGTCGGCCAGGAGCACGTCGTGCGCACGCTCAGCAACGCGGTCGAGCGCGACCGCGTCCACCACGCCTACCTGTTCGTCGGCTCGCGCGGCACCGGCAAGACCTCGCTGGCGAAGATCCTCGCCCGCTCGCTCAACTGCGTCGACGGCCCGACCCTGACCCCGTGCGGCGAGTGCGAGTCCTGCGTCACGATCGCCGCCGGCACCTCGCTCGACGTGATCGAGATGGACGCCGCCTCGAACCGCTCGGTCGACGACATCCGCGACCTGCGCGAGCGGGTCGGCTACGCGCCCGCCGCCGGGCGCTGGAAGGTCTACATCCTCGACGAGGCGCACATGCTCACCCGCGAGGCCTGGAACGCGTTCCTGAAGACGCTCGAGGAGCCGCCGCCGAACACCGTCTTCGTCCTCGCGACGACCGAGCCGCACAAGGTGATGGCGACGATCGTCGACCGCTGCCAGCGCTTCGACTTCCAGCGCCCGTCGCTGGAGCAGATCGCCGAGGTGATCACGCCGGGTCTGCGCCGCCGAGGCGATCGAGATCGCCGACGGCGCCGTCGCCGCGATCGCCCGCTCGGCGGCGGGCAGCTTTCGCGACGCGCTCGGGACCCTCGACCAGCTCGTCTCCTACGGCGGTCCCGAGGTCGCACACCGACGACGTGCTCGCCGTGCTCGGGGTCGCCGACGCCGAGCTGATCCTCGCCGCGGCCGACGCGATCGCCGCCGGCGACGGGCGGGCGGCGCTCGAGGTCAGCGAGCAGCTCTCGCGCTCGGGCCGCGACGTGAGCCAGTTCGCCCGCGACCTGCTCGCCCACCTGCGCCAGCTGATCGTGATCCGCACCGCCGGCGAGCTTCCCGACGCGTTCACGCGTCACCGCCGCCGACCCCGAGCGCCTGCGCGCTCAGGCCGCGGCGATGACCGACCCCGGGCTCGGGCGCTCGATCGACGTGCTCTCGGCGGCGCTGGCGGCGATCCGCGAGGGCGACGAGCCGCGGATGACGGTCGAGCTGGCGCTGCTTCGCTGCGCCCGCCCACAGCTCGATCCCTCGCGCGAGGCGCTGGCGGAGCGGCTCGAGCGGCTCGAGCGCGGCGCGGGCGTCGCCGACTCGCCGGCGCCGGCGCCGGCGCAGCCGCCGGCGAGCGAGGCGCCGCCCGAACCAGCCGAGGCGCCCGAGGCACCCGAGCCGCCCGAGGCACCCGAGCCGCCCGCCGACGACGCGAGCGCCGACCGCGATCGAGCTCGACCAGCTGATGAGCCTCTGGCCGGCGGTGATCGACCAGCTGCGCCAGGGTGGCTCGGAGCTGCTCTCGCACGTGCTCGCGACCGCGCGCCCGGTTGCGGTCGACATCGAGGAGGCGGTGCTCGAGGTCGGCTTCCCGCCCTCGGCCGCGTTCAACAAGCGCAAGGCCGAGGCGAGCGAGGCGCGCGACCGGTTCGCCGAGGCGGTGAAGACGATCGTCGGCGAGCGCCTGCGGCCCGTCTACGTGCTGCTCGACGCCGACGACGAGGTGTCGCGGCCGAGGAGAAGCTGACCGAGGACGAGCTGATCGAGCTGATCGAGACCGAGTTCGACGCCGAGGAAGTACGTAGCCGAGCCCGAGGGCGAGGCCGAACCGAAGGAGATGAAGGGATGACACGGCTACCCCAGGGCGGCGCCGGCGGCTTCGACCTGAACTCGATGATGAAGCAGGTCCAGCAGATGCAGGCCGAGATGACCGAGGCGCAGGAGAAGCTCAAGGACGAGGTCGTCGACGCGAGCGCCGGCGGCGGCATGGTGAAGGTGAAGATGAGCGGCGACCTGCGCCTGCTCGAGCTCGCGATCGACCCCGAGGCGATCGACCCGGAGGACCCCGAGCTGCTCCAGGACATGGTCCTCGCCGCGGTCAACGAGGCGCTGCGCTCGGCGCAGGAGCTCGCCTCGAGCCGGATGGGCGGGATCGCCGGCGCCGGCGGCCTCGGCCTCCCCGGCCTCTAGACGACCGGCGGGCGCCGGGGCGCCCGCTAGCTTGCCGAGCATGTATCCGCAGCCGATCGAGCGGCTCGATCGCACGAGCTCGCGAAGCTCCCCGGGATCGGGCAGCGGACCGCGCAGCGCCTCGCCTTCCACGTCCTGCGCGCCGAGGACGCCGACGCGTTCGCGCTCGCCGACGCGATCCGCGAGGTGAAGGAGAAGGTCGGCCTCTGCGAGGTCTGCTTCAACCTCGCCGAGGGCCCGCGATGCCGAGGTCTGCGCCGACGCGCGCCGCGACGGCTCGCTGATCTGCGTCGTCGAGGAGCCGGCGGACGTGATCCCGATCGAGCGCACGCACGAGTACCGCGGCCTCTACCACGTGCTCGGCGGCGCGCTCTCGCCGATCGACGGGATCGACCCCGAGGACCTGAAGATCGCCGAGCTGGTCGAGCGCGCCGACGACGGCGAGGTGACCGAGGTCGTGCTCGCGACCAACCCGACGACGACCGGCGAGGCGACCGCGCATCACATCGCCGAGCTCCTGCGCGGCCGAGGTCGCGATCACCCGGCTCGCCAGCGGCCTCCCGGTCGGCGCCGACCTCGAGCACGCCGACGAGGTCACCCTCGGGCGCGCATTCGCCGGCCGCCGCGCGGTCGGCTGAGCGCCAACGCTCAGCCTCTAGGCCTCGCTCAGGCCGATCCGCTCGTGCAGGCGTCGCAGGGGCGCCGGCGCCCACCAGTTCCAGCGCCCGAGCAGCTCCATCAGCGACGGCACCAGCAGCGCGCGGATGATCGTCGCGTCGATCAGGACCGCGATCGCCGTTCCGAGCCCGACCTCCTTGATGAAGACGATCTCGGAGGTGACGAAGGCGCCGATCGCGATCGAGAACAGCAGCGCCGCCGCGGTGACGATCCGTCCGGTGCGCTCGAGGCCGACGGCGACCGCCTCGGAGTCGGAGAGACCGCCGTCGCGGGCCTCCTTGATCCGCGAGAGCAGGAAGACCCCGTAGTCGGTCGAGAGCCCGAAGGCGACCGCGAACAGCAGCAGCGGCTGGGTCGACTCGAGCCCGCCCTGGCTCGTGTAGCCGAGCAGGCCCTCGAAGCGGCCGTCCTGGAAGATCAGGACCAGGATCCCGAACGCCGCGCTGAGGCCGAGCGCGTTCATCAGGATCTGCTTCAGCGGCAGGACCACCGAGCCGGTCATCAGGAAGAGGACGACGAAGGTGACCCCGACGACGATCGCCAGCACCAGCGGCAGGTGGTCGACGAGGCTCTGCTGGAGGTCGACGTAGGAGGCGGTGAAGCCGGCGACGCGGACGCCGTCCGACGTCGGCGCGGATCGACTCGACCAGGTCCTGGCTGCGCCCGCTCAGGGGTGGCGAGTCGCTCGACCGCCTCGATCGCGAACGTCGCCGCGCTCGAGCGCGACCGGCGGGTTGACCGCCGGCGACGCCCTCGACGCGCTCGACCCGGGCGGCGACCCGAGCCGCGTCGGCCCGGTCGGCGTCGCCGAGCTCGAGCGTGATCGGCTGTCGCGGATAGGGCGGGAACTCGGCGCGCAGGACGTCGTCGACCTGGCGCGCGCTCGTGTCCTTGGGCAGCACCTGCGCGTCGACCGAGGTGAACTCGATCCGAGAGGAACGGGATCCCGAGCGCGATCAGCAGCGCCGCGCTGGCGACCGCGATCCGGCCCGGGACCCGCATCACGACGCGCGAGAGCCGGTACCAGAAGCCGCTCGTCGCCGGGCGCGAGTCGGCCTCGGCGCGGCGCTGGAGGAAGGCGGGGGAGAGCGCGTTGACGCGGTTGCCGAGCAGGGCGAGGATCGCCGGCAGGACGATCAGCGCGATCGCCGCCGCGATCAGCGCCACCAGCGAGCCGCCGAGGCCCATCGAGTAGAGGAAGCGCTGCGGGAAGACGAGCAGCGAGGCGAGGGCGCCGGCGACGGTGAGCGAGCAGAACAGGACCGTGCGCCCGGCGGTCGCCATCGTCCGCCGCATCGCCTCGAGCCCGGGCCCGGTGCGGGCGATCTCCTCGCGGTAGCGCGAGACGATGAACAGGCTGTAGTCGATCGCGAGCCCGAGGCCGAGCCCGGTGACGAGGTTGAGGGCGAAGATCGAGACCGATCCGAACTCGCTCGCGATCCGCAGCATGACGAACGTGCCGACGATCGCCAGCCCGCCGACCAGCAGCGGCAGCATCGCGGCGACGAGGCTGCGGAAGAAGAGCAGCGAGAGCAGGAAGAGGAGCGGGAAGGCGTAGAGCTCGGCGGTCCGCAGGTCGCTCTCGACCTGCTCGTTGACCTGCGCCTGGGCGAGCGCTCCGCCGCCGACCGTGACCCCGGGCTCATCCGCGAGCGAGTCGGCGATCCGCTCCGCCGCCTCCTGGGTCAGGTCGTCGTCGGTGGGCTCGAGCGCGACCGCGAGGTAGGTGGTCTCGCCGTCGGCGGAGACGAACGCCTTCGCGCCCGTGCTCGCGAAGCTCTCGACCGCGGCGACGTCCGGGTCGCCGGCGACGCGGTCGGCGAGCGCCTCGACCCGCTGGCGACCGGCCGCGCTCTCGACCTCGGCGTCCTCGATCAGGACGACGACGCCGGTCTCGCGGTAGCCGGCGCGCTCGAGCCGCTCGTCGGCGATCACGCTCTCGGTGTCGGGGTCGTCGGCACCGTAGGGGTCGAGTCGGTCGGCGACGCCGGCGCCGGCCGCCCCGGCGACGATCGACGCGATCACGGCGCCGATCACGACGCGCTTGCCGCGGCGCTGGGCGAGCCCGGCCAGTCGTTCGAAGATCATCGGGTCCTCCCTGCGGTCGTGTTCGGTGCCGTGGCGGAGCGCAGGGCCTCGGCCTCGCGCTCGCACCACTCGGCGGTGAAGTCGTTGAGGGCGATCCCAAAGCGCAGCGCGACGTAGGTCGAGCTCGCGTCGCTGCGGTCGGGTTTGCCGGCCTCGATCTCGCGCAGGCGGGCGCCGAGGTCGAGGTGGTGGGCGCGCTTCGCCTCGAGCGCCGCGACCGTCGCCTCCGGCCCGAGGCTCTCGGAGAAGAAGACCTTGAGCAGGCTCTCGTCGCGCATCTCCTGGATCGCCGCCGGATCGCCGAGCCAGCCGGCGAGCGCCTCGCGCCCCGCCTCGGTGAGCCGGTAGACGGTCTTCGGACGGGCGCCCTGGGGCTCGGCGGCGCCCTCGATCAGGCCCGCCTCCGCGAGCCGGCGAAGCTCGGGATAGATCTGGCCGTAGCTCGCCGCCCAGAAGAAGCGGGTCGAGTGGTCGACGAAGGCCTTGATCTCATAGCCCGACATCGGCCGGAAGCCGAGCATCCCGAGGATCACGTGGGCGGTGGGCGAGAGCTCCATCGCCGCGCAACATATATCCGTCAGATATATCTATCCGTGATAGCCGTCACTCTGCGGCGCTCAGGCCGAGATCGCGCTTGAGCGCGAGCACCCGCCCCGCGGCCTCGCCGAGCCGGGCGCGCGAGAGCTCGCCGGACTCGAGCGCGGCGAGGATCCGTTCGCGCACCTGCCGCTGGTCGGCGACCGAGCCGATCTGGACCAGGTCGGCGCCGGCGGCGAGCGCGGTCACGGCAGCCTCGGGGACCCGGTAGCCGGCGCGCACCGCGCCGGCGCCGAGGTCGTCGGTGATCGCGACGCCATCGAAGCCGAGCTCGTCGCGCAGGAGCCCGGTCGCGACGGGCTCGGCCATCGCCGCCGGGGTCACCGGGTCGTAGGCCACGTAGGCGGCGAGCGAGAGAACGACCGCCGGCGCCCGCTCGGCGAACGCGGCCTCGAACGGGACCAGGTCGCGGCTGGCGAGCCCGGCGGCGTCGAGGCTGACCGTCGCCGGGCCGAGGCTGGTGTCCTGCGAGGCGGCACCGAGCCCGGGGAAGTGCGCGGCGGCGCAGGCGATCTCGCCCTGGCGGCAGCCCCGCACCGCCGCCGCGGTCATCTCGGCCGCGACCTGGGCATCGTCGGAGAAGGCTCGGTCGGCGACCGGGCTGTCGAGGGTGGCGACGTCGGCGACCGGGGCCAGGTTGAGGTCGAACCCCGCGCCCGCGAGCGCCTGTGCGGTGGCCAGCGCCCACTCCACGGCCGCCGCGGGAGAGCCGCCGTCGCCGATCTCGAGCTCGGTCTGCTCCGGCGGCAGGTCGGCGAGCTCCCGGTAGGCGCCACCCTCCTGCGAGGTCGCGATCAGCGGCGGCACGCGCCCGTCGGCTCGGCCCGCGCGCGCCAGGCGCTCGACCAGCGCGGTCCCGGTCGCCGCGTCGGGCCAGTTGGCCGCGGCGACGAGGACTCCGCCGAGCTCGCGCTCGGCGAGCTCGTCGAAGACCTCGCTCTCGGTGCCGGTGCCGTCGAAGCCGAGCAGCAGGACCTGGTCGACCAGCTGCTCGTCGTCGAGCCCGGCGGCGGGGCCGGTGACCGGCGCCCGCTCGCCGGCGGCCGCGTCCCCGCCCTCCTGCTCGTCGTCGCCGGCGTCGCGGGCGAACAGCAGCCATGCGCCGACGGCGAGCACCGCGATCAGGGCGAGCGCAGCCGCGCGCCGCCGTCGGTGCTTGGCCAGCGTCGGCCGCCGTGGAAGCTCCATCAGGCCGGCGATCGTATTCTCAGCCGCAGATGCCCGAGACGGTGGTGATGAAGTTCGGCGGCACCTCGGTCGCTTCGCCCGAGGACATCAAGCGCGCCGCGCGCCGGATCGTCGCCGCGCGCGAGCGCGGCAACCAGGTCGTCGCGGTGCTCTCCGCGCGCGGCAAGACCACCGACGACCTCGTCGCCGCGGCCTACGAGATCTCCGAGAGCCCGCTGGCCCGCGAGATGGACATGCTGCTCTCGACCGGGGAGCGGATCTCGTGCGCGCTCTGCGCGATGGCGATCCACGACATGGGCCACAACGCGATCTCGCTCACCGGCTCGCAGGCGGGGATCGTCACCGACTCGTCGCACACCAAGGCGCGCATCCTCGAGGTCCGCGCCGACCGCATCCGCGACGGGCTCGCCGAGGACCGGATCGTCCTCGTCGCCGGCTTCCAGGGGGTCTCGGGCGACAGTCGCGACGTGACCACGCTCGGCCGCGGCGGCTCGGACACGACCGCGGTCGCGATCGCGGCGGCGCTCGGCGCCGACCTGTGCGAGATCTACACCGACGTCGCCGGCGTCTTCAGCGCCGACCCGCGCCTCGTGCCCAAAGCCCGCAAGCTGACCAGCGTCTCCTTCGACGAGATGCTCGAGATGTCGTCGTCGGGCGCCGGCGTGCTGCAGCTGCGCGCGGTCGAGTACGCGCGCAACCACGGCGTCCGCATCCATTGCCGCAGCTCGTTCGAGGACGGCCCCGGTACGCTCGTGCTCGCCGAGGACGAGACGATGGAACGCCCGATGGTCACAGCCGTCACCCACGCGTACGAGGCGCGGGTCACCCTGACCGGCCTCCGCGACGAGCCCGGGGTCGCCGGGCGCGTGTTCAGCGCCCTCGCCGCGGCGAACGTCAACGTCGACATGATCATCCAGAACGAGCCCGTCTCCGGCGACCGCAAGGCGGACCTCTCGTTCACCGTCGCCACCGACGACCTGCAGGCGGCGACCGACGTGCTCGGATCGCTCAACGACAGCGACGGGATCGAGACCGACGCGAGCGTCGGCAAGGTCTCGATCGTCGGCGCCGGGATGCGCAGCCACCCGGGCGTCGCGGCGAAGGTGTTCGAGGTCCTCGGCGCGGCGGAGATCAACATCGAGATGATCTCCACCTCGCCGATCAAGATCTCGTGCGTGATCGGCGCCGAGCAGGTGCCCGAGGCGGTGAAGGCGATCCATACCGCCTTCGACCTCGGGGCCGACGCGGTCCGCGAGGAGGATCCGTCGGGCGAGCACCGCCCGCGGGTCACCTCCTAGCGATGACCGATCGACGCCTGAACGTCGGAGTCGTCGGCGCCACCGGCGCCGTCGGCTCGACCATCCTCCAGGTGCTCGCCGAGCGCGACTTCCCGGCCGCCGAGGTGGTGCCGTTCGCGTCCGAGCGCTCGTCCGGGCGCCGGCTGGCTTTCGGCGACGGCGAGATCGAGTGCCGGCCGCTGGCGGCGGAGACGATCGGCGGTCTGGACCTCGTCCTCTCCTCGGCCGGCGGCGCGATCAGCGCCGAGTGGGCGCCGCGCTTCGTCGAGGCGGGAGCGGTGGTCGTCGACAACACGAGCTTCTGGCGCATGCACGCCGAGGTCCCGCTGGTCGTCGCCGAGGTGAACCCGGAGGCGGCAGCGGACCACAACGGCCTGGTCGCGAACCCGAACTGCTCGACGATGCAGGCGATGGTGGCCCTGGCGCCGATCCAGCGCGCGGTCGGGATCGAGCGGATCGTGTTCTCCACCTACCAGTCGGTCTCGGGCACCGGCCAGAGCGCCTCCGACGAGCTCCGCGAGCAGACCCGCGCGATCCTCGACGGCGAGCAGCCGGTGGCGGCGGTCTATCCGCACGTGATCGCGTTCAACGTCGTGCCCCAGGTCGAGTCGTTCGCCGACGGCGACGACTACACGACCGAGGAGCGCAAGATGATGGCCGAGACGCGCAAGATCCTCGGCGCCTCGGAGGAGGAGATGGGGATCTCGGCGACCTGCGCCCGGGTCCCGGTCTTCGTCGGCCACTCGGAGTCGGTCAACATCCAGACCCGCGAACCGCTCTCGCCGGCCGAGTGCCGCGAGCTGCTCGCCGGAGCGCCGGGGGTGCTCGTCGCCGACGCCCCGGCCGAGGGCGTCTACCCGCTCGCCGCCGACGTCGCCGGACGCGACGAGGTGCTGGTCGGGCGGATCCGGCGCGACCCCTCGCACGAGCGCTGCCTCAACCTCTGGGTCGTCGGCGACAACCTGCGCAAGGGCGCGGCGACGAACGCGGTCCAGGTCGCCGAGCTGCTCGTCGATCGGGACCTGGTCCGGGTCCCGGCGGGCGCCTCCTTCTCCGCGTAGACGGGATCGCTTGATCGCCGCGATCGCCTCGGCGGCCCTGATCGTCGCCGCCTCGCTCGTCGTCGGCCAGGCGCTGCTCGCCCTCTGCGGCCGCCGCGCGCCGACCGCCCTCGCCGGCCCGGTCGGGCTCGCGCTGCTGCTCGCCGCCGCCGGCGTCGCCACCGCGCTCGACGCCTCGCCCACCGCCCTCGCCCTCCTCCTCTGCCTCCTCACCGCCCTCGCCGTCGCAGCGCTGCTCGTACAACGGCTGGGTGGGGGAGGAGAGCCGGAGCTCGAGACCCGGGAATCGGGGTGCCACCGATCACCCGGTCCATCGCCCCAGCTCGTACCTCGGTCCACTCCTAGCCGCCCTGCTGGCGGCGCTGTTCGCCGCGTTGCCGTTCATCGCCGCAGGCCAGGTCGGGATCCTCGGAGTCGGGCTCGTCAACGACGACATGGCCTCGCACCTGCTGCTCGCCGACTGGCTGCGCGAGGGCTTTCGCCCGGAGCCGGTGCTGGTCGACCAGGGCTACCCGCTCGGCCCGCACGCGCTCGTCGCCGGGATCGGCGAGCTGATCGGCGCCGACTCGGTCGACGTCTTCGCCGGGCTCGTGCTCGCGATCCCGGCGCTGACCGCGCTCGTCGCCCACTCGCTGCTCGACGGGCTGCGCCCGGTCGCCCGCGTCGGCGCGGCCGCGCTGACCGCGCTGCCCTACATGGCCGCCGCCTACCTCGCCCAGGAGGCGTTCAAGGAGCCGCTGATCGCGCTCTTCCTGCTCGCCTTCGCGCTCCTGCTCGCGGCCGCGCGTGACTGGCGCGACGCGATCGCCCTCGGCGTGCTCGGCGCGGGCACGGTCTACGTCTACTCGTTTCCCGGGCTCGCCTGGCTCGCCGGGATGGCGCTCGTCTGGGGAGCGCTCGTGCTCGTCCGCGACCGGCGCCTGGGGCGTTGGTGGCCCGGCCTGCTGGCGGCCGCCGTCGTGCTCGCGGTCCTGGTCGTGCCCGACCTCGAGCGGCTGCGCGACTTCGCCGACTTCCGCGCCCTCGATCCCGACCGCGCCAACGAGGGCGGGCTCGGCAATCTCCCGGGGCAGCTCTCGCCGCTGGAGGCGCTCGGGATCTGGCCGACGAGCGAGTTCCGGCTCTCGGCGAGCGCCGCCGACCTGCCGGCGGCGATCTTCTACGCCGGCGGGCTGTTCGCCTTCGTCTGCCTCTGTCTCGCCCTGCCGCGCTGGCTGCGCCGCCACGGCCCGGCGATTCCGGCCGCGCTCGTCACCGCCGCCGTCCTCTATCTGATCGCCCGGGCCCTCGGCACCGTCTACACCTCGGCGAAGGCGCTCGCGATCGCCGCGCCGCTGATCGCGCTGATCGTCCTCGGCGGTCTGCTCGCCCGCGACCGCGGGCGGACCGGGACCGCTCCGCTGGCGGTGGTCGGGATCGCCTTCGCCCTCGCCGCCGCCGCCTCGAGCTTCCTGATCCTGCGCCAGGCTCCGGTCGGGCCGACCGCGCACGCCGAGGAGCTGGCCGAGATCCGCCCGCTGGTGGAGGGCGAGAAGCTGCTGTTCCTCGGGCGCGACAACTTCGTCCTCCACGAGCTCCGCGGCTCGAAGCCGTTCACCCACGTGCGCAACTTCTACGACCCCTACTTCGTCGAGCCCAACTTCGAGCTCGCCGACGTGGGCGCGAAGTTCGACTTCGACTCGGTGACCGCCGAGACCCTGGCGCGCTTCGACTTCGTGCTCACGACCCGAGCGGCGTACGCGAGCGGGCCGCCGCCGGGCTACGAGCCGGTCGCCGAGACCGCGAGCTACGTGCTCTGGGAGCGCGGCGGCGCGACGCCCGCCGGCCGCGAGCCCGGCGAGACCGACGCCGCCCCCGGCAGGGTCGGCGGCTGTGAGCGCGAGCCGCGCGAGCTCGCCAGCTTCGCGCGCGAGCCCGTGCTGGCCGCCGAGATGGACGTGGAGCGCGCCGACGCTCGAGGGTGGCGCGACCTCGACGATCGAGCTCGAGCTCGGGCGCGGAAGCTGGGAGCTCTCGCTGCGCTACGACTCGACCCGGCCGTTGACGATCGCCGCGCCGGGGCTCGAGGCGGAGCTCCCCGCGAACCTCGACTACCGGGGGACGGCGCCGTTCTGGGCGGCGGGAACGATCCGGATCACCGACAATGGCCCGGTGCCGATCACCGCGACGGTCGACGATCCGCCACTCGCCGGCCGCCTGCTCGGCGCCGACTCGGTCGCCCACCTGGGCGCCGATCGCGGCGACCGCCGCCGGCGGCAACCGCGCCGGAGGAAGTTGCGACGACTACGTCGACTGGTACCGGCGCTGAGTCAGTTCTCGTCGTGGCGGCCCTCGAGCCTGCCCACCAGCGCAGCGAAGAAATCGTTGCGGGTCACGACCGCGTGGACCTTGCCCGCGGTCGTCGATCGGGATCACGAGCACCCGGTGGTGCAGAAAGAGCTCGGCCAGCTGGGTGTCGGAGTACTCGTCCTCGACCGCGACGTGGTCGGTGGTCAGGTACTTGCGGATCGGTTCGGACCAGCAGCCCAGGCGGCGGTCGATCGCCTCGTCGATCGAGCGCTTGATCATCGCCGAGGAGGCGAGCTCGCGCACGTAGCCGGGAAACAGCGCCGCCATGAACTCGCGCTCGCCGAAGATCCCGGCGAAGCTGCCGTCGTCCTCGACCGCGGGAAGGCCGGGGAGCTCGCTGGCGACCACCTTGACGCGCCGCCGGGCCGACCGGCTCGTCGGCCGACGAGCGGCTCGACCTCGCGTAGGATCGACTTGGCTAGCTCCCGTCGGCATCGGCTCCTAGATCACAACGTAGCGGAGCCCCACGTAGGCGCTCGCGATCAGCAGCGAGATCAGCGTGACCGGGATGCCGATGCGCATGAACGGCGATGAAGCCGATCGGAGTGCCCGCGCGCTCGGTCAACCCCGCTGCGGCCACGTTCGCCGCGGCGGCGATGATCGTCGCGTTGCCGCCGAAGCAGGCCCCGAGCGAGAGCGCCCACCAGTAGGCGTCGTCGGTGCCGTCCCTCAAGCAGCTCGTTGACCACCGGGATCATCGCCGTCGTGAACGGGATGTTGTCGACGATCGCGGAGCCGACAGCGCCGGTGCCAGAGGATCCCGAGCAGCTCGGCGGTGCGGTTGCCGCCGGTCAGCATCCTTGACCGCCTCGGCGACTTCGCCGATCGCGCCCGTCGCCTCCAGCGCCCCGACCATCACGAACAGGGCGACGAAGAAGAACAGCGTCGGCCACTCGATCTTCGAGAGCGCCTCCTCGAGCGAGATCCGGGTGATCAGCAGCCCGACGGCGGCGCCGGTGAGCGCCACCGTCGCCGGCTCGATGTGCAGCGCCTGGTGGGCGAAGAAGGCGAGCACCGTGACGCAACAGCACCGGCACCGGTGCGGCGAAGCTCGGCCGGGTCGCGGATCGAGGCGGCGGCGTCGAGCTCCATCACCAGCTCGCGGTTCTTCGCGGCTCGATCTGCAGCCGGCGGCGGTAGAAGAGGTAGAGGACGCCGATCACGACCGCGAACGTGACGACGACGACCGGCGCGAGGTTGACGATGAAGTCGTTGAAGGAGAGGTCGGTGGCCCCGGCGATGATGATGTTCGGCGGGTCGCCGATCAGCGTCGCGGTGCCGCCGATGTTGGAGGCGATCACCTCGATGATCACCAGCGGGATCGGGATCGATGTCGAGCGCGTCGGCGAGCAGGAACGTGACCGGGACGACGAGCAGGATCGTGGTCAGGTTGTCGAGGAACGCGGAGAGCAGCGCCGTCGTCGCCGCGAGGCTGAGCACGACCCGGAGCGGTCGCCCGCGCGAGAGCTGGCCGGCGCGGATCGCGATGTAGTCGTAGACCCCGGTCTGCTGAGTCAGGTAGACGAGGATCATCATCCCGGCGAGCAGGCCGATCGTGTTGAAGTCGACCGACTCGATCGCCTGCTCCTGGTCGAAGCCGCCGACGAAGAGGACGACGATCGCGGCGCCGAGCAGCGCGACCTTGGTCCGGTGCACGCGCTCGCTCGCGATCAGCGCGAGCGCGATCAGGAAGGTGGCGACCGCTATCGCCATCGGCGGTTGCGGCGCGGGCTCGGGGGCTGGGCGGGCAGGGTCGGGCCTCATATCAATGCCGACCAGACTTCCCGGCGCTCCGCGGCAAGCATACCTGCGAACCCGTCATAGACTCCGGCGCTTGCCCCCTCGAGCGCCGAGCCCGTCCTCCGATCTTTCGACCTCGAGCGAGTCGAGGTCGGCGACACGCGCCCCGAGGAGGTGGCCGACGCGGTCGCGGTCGTCGCGCGGGCGATGAGCACGAGCCCGATGTCGCGCGCGGTCATCGGCCCCGATCCCGAGCGCTGCCGCCATCACCTGACCCGGCTCTTCACCCGGCTCTACGACGTCGCCGCGCACCAGCGGCCGCTGGTCGCGCGCTCGAGGGCCGCGTGATCGCCTCGACCAACGACCTGGTCGCCGGCGCCTGCCGCGCGGGACCGGTCGACAAGCTGCGGATCGCGCCCGGCGCTGCTCGCCTCCGGCCCCGGGATCGCCTGGCGCGCCGCGCGCTGGCTCGCCGACTGGGGCGGTCGCGACCCAGACCGCCCGCACGCCCACTACGGGCCGTTCGGGGTCGAGCCCGAGCTCCAGGGCCGCGGGATCGGCAGCCTGGTGATGAGCGAGTACACGCGCCGCCTCGACGCCGCCGGCGAGGACTCCTACCTGGAGACCGACAAGCCCGAGAACGTGGCGCTCTACGGCGCTTCGGCTTCGAGGTCGTCGACGAGGCGACGGTGCTCGGGGTCGCGAACTGGTTCATGTGGCGGACCGCCGGCGCCGACGCCCCGGCCACCGGCCGGCGAGGGCTCGCCTGACCCGGCGCCCGCGTCGGCCTCAGCCGTCGGCGAGCTTCTCGACCACCTGGCGGGCGGTCTCCGGATCGACGCCGGTGAACTTGACGTAGAGGTTGACCGCGTCGTCGATGTGGCCGAGCAGGGCCGCCTGCTCGACCTCCGGCGGCGGCTTCGGCGCGCCGTGCGCCTCGTGCGCGTCGCTCATCAGGCCGGCATCCCGGCGAGCCGCTCGCCGACCCACTCGGTCGAGGCGATGTGGCGGTTCATACCCAGCTCCTTGGGCTCGAAGCCGAGCGCGAGGCCGACCAGCTGCGGTAGGTGCAGGACGGCGAGGTCGAGGTCGCGGTTGACGAGCTTCGCCGCCTCGGGCTGCTGCATGTCGAGGTTCAGGTGGCACAGCGGACAGGGGGTCACCAGGCAGTCGGCGCCCTGGTCGAGGGCGTCGGCGACGTGGGTGCCCGCCTGGCGCAGCGACGTCTCGCGGTTCATCGTCACGACCGGGAACCCGCAGCATTTACGCGCTCCGTCGTACTCGACCACCTCGCCGCCGAGCGCGGTGATCACCTGCTCGAGGTAGAGGTCGCGCTCCGGGTGCTCCTCGTAGCCGAGCCGGTGCTTGGGCCGGATCACGTAGCAGCCGTAAAAGGGCCCGACCCGCAGCCCGGCGAGCGGCCGGCGGACCAGGGTCTTGAGCCGGTCGAGGCCGTAGTCCTCGACCAGGACCCAGAGGAAGTTCTTGTTCTCGAACCCCTCCTTGCCCTTGACGTACTCGATCCCCTCGTCGGCGAGCGCCTCGTTGACGTGGGCGCGGTAGGCCGAGTCGGCGTCGAGGCGCTGCTGGCACTCCGACTGCGCGCCCTGGCAGGTCGAGCAGATGTTCATCATCGCCAGGCCGGTCTGCTGAGCGAGCGCGAAGGTGCGGGCGTTGAGGGTGTCGGCGAGCTCCTGGTTGTGCTCGGCGATTACGCCGGCGCCGCAGCAGTTGGCGCGGTCGAGGGTCACCAGCTCGATCTCGAGCCGCTCGGCGACGAGCGCCATCGAGCCGTGCAGCTCGGTGGTGAAGCCGCGCGAGACGCAGCCGGGCCAGTAGGCGAGCTTCACTATTCGTTCTCCTTCGGTCCGCTCGACACCTCGGGTTGGCTGAGCTCCTCCTCGTCGGGCTCGGGGACGACGTCCTCCTCGCCCTGGATGTAGAGGTTGATCTGGGTGTGGTGTTCCTCGGCGTGCTCGTAGATCCGCTGCACGTGCTGCTGGGCGTCCTCGGGCAGCTTCGGGTGCACGCCGGGGATCAGCTTCGGCAGCGAGCGCATCTTGCCCGAGCGGATGCCGCGGATCGCGGTCGGGATCGAGCCGATCAGGCCCTTGATCGCGGACGGCTTCGGGATCAGCTTGCCCTTGACGCCGGGGGCGTAGGACTCCTGCAACAGCAGCGACTCGTCGAGGGTGCCCTTCTTCTCGATGATCTTCACGAACGCCTGCTCGTGGCTGTGGCCGTTGTTGCGGTCGCTGATCTCCTCCTCGTGGGTCGCGAGCCGGCGCAGGCGCATGATCTGGTCCATCGGCGCGACCCCCTTCGGACAGGCGTCGACGCAGGAGAAGCAGTGCGTGCAGTCGTAGATCCCGTGCGGGTCCTGGGCGAGGTCGTAGAGACGTTCGCGGCGCTCGTCATCGCGGGGGTCGCCGACGAAGCGGTAGGCCTTCGCCAGCGCCGCCGGGCCGATGAAGTCGGGGTCGGCCTCCATCGAGAGGCACGCCGAGACGCAGGCGCCGCACTGGATGCAGGCGATCGTCTGCGTGATGTCGACCATCGACTCGGGCTCGACGATGCGCTCGCGCTCGGGCGGGTTGCCGTCGTCGAGCAGCCACGGCGTCACCCGGCGGATCTTCTCCCAGTGGGTCGACTCCATGTCGGTGACCAGGTCCTTGATCACCGGCATGTTCCCCATCGGCTCGACGACGATCGGCTTCTCGGCGCCGTTGGATCGATTCGCGAACTCGGCCGCCTCGCCGATCTGGGTCAGGCAGGCGAGCGTCGACTGGCCGTTGATCTTGACCCCGCACGAGCCGCAGATCGCCGCCCGGCACGAGCAGCGCACCGAGAGCGAGCCGTCGTCGCGGTCCTTGGCCTGCAGGAGGCCATCGAGGACCGAGAGCGTCGGGTCGAGCTCGACCTCGAAGTCCTCCCAGTAGGCGCCGGCGCCCGACTCGGGCTTGAACCGCCGTACCCGCAGCGTGTACTGCTCGGGGGCGGCCTGCCCAGCTGTCTCCGTGCTCGCTGCTCCCTGCTCCATGCTCAATAGGTCCTCTCCATCGGCTGCCATTCGGTGATCGTCACGTCGGAGTAGTCGATCTCGGGCCCGTCGCCGTTGCGGCGCAGGTCGATGTGCTTGAGCCAATCGTCGTCGTTGCGCTCGGGGAAGTCGGTCCGGTACTGGGCGCCGCGGCTCTCGGTCCGGTGCAGCGCTCCGACGCACGCGCACTCGGCGTTGTCGAGCATGTAGCCGAGCTCGAGCGCGCCGAGGACGTCCTGGTTGAAGATCGAGCCGCGGTCGTCGATGTAGGCGGTCTGCGCCTCCTCCTTCAACCGCTTGACGATCTCGGCCGCGTCCTCGACCCCGCCCTGGTCGCGGAACACGGCGACGTAGCGGTCCATGGTCTCGCCGAGCTCCTTGCGGATCTCCGAGACCCGCCGGCCCGAGCCGCGCTCGCGGGCGATGATCGAGTCGATCTGCGCCTGCTCGTCGGCGAAGGTGGCGGCCGACGGCCTGCCGACGTCGATCTGCTTCGCGCGGTTGGCCGCGTGCAGGCCGGCGCGCCGGCCGAAGATCAGCGTGTCGAGCAGCGAGTTGGCGCCGAGCCGGTTGCCGCCGTGGACCGAGACGCAGGCGCATTCGCCGGCCGCGTAGAGACCGGCGATCTCGGTCGCACCGTCGGAGTCGGTCTTGATCCCGCCCATCGTGTAGTGGTTGCCGGGCTTGATGTGGATCGGCTCGCTGGTGATGTCGACCCCGGCGAAATCGCGCCCGACGAGCACGATCTCGCGCAGCGCCTCGTGGATGCGCTTCTTCGGCACCACGGTGATGTCGAGCGCAACGGTGCCGTCGGGGAAGCCGCGGCCCTCGTTGATCTCGGTCTGCTCGGCGCGCGAGACGACGTCGCGCGAGGCGAGCTCCATCTTGTTCGGCGCGTAGGTCTCCATGAACCGCTCGCCCTTCGCGTTCAGCAGGTGCGCGCCCTCGCCGCGGGCGCCCTCGGTGATCAGAAAGCCCTTTCGCGCCAGCGTCGTCGGGTGGTACTGGATCATCTCCATGTCCATCAGCGGCGCTCCGACGCGGTAGGCCATCGCGATCCCGTCCCCGGTGCAGATGAGCGCGTTCGTGGTCGGCTGCCAGGCCTGGCCGTTGCCGCCGGTGGCGAGGATCACGTTCTTGGCCTCGAACAGCTCCATCGAGCCGTCGCGGACGTCGCGGACCACCGCGCCGACGCAGTTGCCGTCGTCGTCGAGCGCGAGCGCGGTGGTGAAGTACTCCTCATAGCGGTCGACCGCGTCGGCGTGCTTCATCAGCTGCTCGTAGAGGACGTGCATGATCGCCTGCCCGGTGATGTCGGCGACGTAGTAGGTGCGCGCCTGCGAGGCGCCGCCGAAGGCGCGGGTGCCGAGCTTGCCCTCCTCGTTGCGATGGAAGGGGACTCCGAGGTGCTCGAGGTGGAGGATCTCCTCCGGCGCCTCGCGGCACATGATCGAGATCGCGTCCTGGTCGCCGAGGTAGTCCGAGCCCTTGACCGTGTCGAAGGCGTGCGACTCCCACGAGTCCTCGGGGTTGAGCGCGGCGTTGATCCCGCCCTGGGCCGCGTTCGAGTGCGAGCGGACCGGGTGCACCTTGGAGACGATGCCGACGGACACGCCGTGCTCGGCGGCGGCGAGCGCGGCGCGCTGGCCGGCGAGCCCGGCCCCGATCACCAGTACGTCATGGCGTGGCACAGGGAGCGATCCTATAGATCGATCACGCGCCGCTGACTGCATCTCGCAGCGCGCGACCGACCTGGTCGGCGGTGACCACGCCGCGCAGGCGGCCGTCGGCGTCGACCGCGGCGAGGCCGCCGAGCCGACGCAGAGCGTCGTTTCCGAGCAGCGTCTCGAGCGGTGCGTCGGCGCGCACCCGCAGGGTCTCGGCGGCGTCGGTCTCGTAGACCTCGCCCACGGTCTGCGAGGAGCGGCTCGGCTCCGGGACCGCGTCGGCCGCCTCGCGGACGAGCAGGCCGCGAAACCGCTCGCCGCCGTCGACGACCGGAAACCACGGCCAGCGGTAGCGGAGGAAGTACTCGTCGATCGCGCGCTCGATGCTCGCCGTCTCCGGGATCGCGACCGGTTCCGAGTCCATCACGTCGGCGACGCTGATCCCCTCGATCCGGCTCCCCAGGCGCGACTGCATCACGTGCCCGCGCGCCGACTGGGCGAGGATGAAGCCGATCAGCGCGAGCCAGATCCCGGTCACCCAGTCGACCCCGCTGACCAGGAGCAGGATCCCGAGCGCGATGAAGCCGTAGGAGAAGCCCTGGCCGATCGTCGCCGCGAACCGGGTCGCGCGGTTTCGGTCGCCGGTCACCCTCCAGGCGAGCGCCCGGGCGATCCGTCCGCCGTCGAGCGGGAACGCGGGGATCAGGTTGAAGACGAGCACGAGCACGTTGATGCTCGCGAGCCAGGCCAGCAATGCGAGCGCGCCCGAGATGTCGGCGCCCTCGGAGACCCGCATCGCCTGCCAGAACTCGTCCGCTCCGGCGAACGCGATCCCGACCGCGGCGCAGCCGATCGCGATCGCCAGGGTCACCACCGGCCCGGCGGCGGCGATCCGGAACTCGGTCCCGGGCGAGTCGGTGTCGCGGGTCATCCGCGCGACGCCTCCGAACAGCCACAGGGTGATCTCCGAGATCGGGATCCCGTTGCGAACCGCGACCACGGCGTGGCCGAGCTCGTGCAGGAGGATCGAGGCGAAGAACGCGAGCGCGCTCGCGACCGCGAGCACGTAGGGCTCGAGGTCCGACTGATCCGCGTCGAGCACGCCGCGGAAGAAGCCCGAGAGCCAGAGGATGAGCAGGAAGAGGACCAGGAACCACGAGTAGTCGACCGCGATCCGGATCCCGCGGACGTGGAGCAGGGTGAGCTGGCCTCGCACCGGCATCGGTCCATCGTAGGCGCACGCCAACCCCCGGCGGCCGCGCGGGCGCGCCTGCGGGGTAGCTTTCGCGGCCGATGAGCGAGCGGCTCGAGCAGACGGCGGAGCGCCCCGGCACCGGGCACGAGTGGCTGCGGGCGTCGGTCGGCGAGCTCGCCTCGATCGAGCGGCCCTCGGCGTCGGCGGGCGAGCGCGAGGCCGCGGAGTGGCTGCGGGCACGCTTCGAGGAGCTCGGGGCGGAGGCGCGGATCGAGGTCGAGCCCGCGCACGGCACCTACTGGTGGCCGCTCGGGATCGGCGCCGGCGCCGGCGCCCTGGCCTCGCTGCTGGCGCTGCGCGGGCGCAGGCTCGCCGCGGCGGCACTCGGGGCCGCGGCGACGGCCGCGATCGCCGACGAGTTCCCGCCCGGCAAGCGCCGGCTGCGCGCCCGGCTGCCGCAGTCGCGGACCAGCAACGTCGTCTGCGAGCTCGGACCCGCCGACGCCGAGCGCACGATCGTCGTCGTCGCCCACCACGACGCCGCACACTCCGGCTGGATCTTCAACCCGGCGATCCCGAAGACGCTGTTCGACCGCCTCGGGCTTCCGATCGAGCGCTTCGACACCAGCCCGCCGCTGATGTGGCCGCTGGCCGCCTCGCCGCTGCTCGCGCTCGCCTCGGCGCTCGGCGCCGGGCGCGCGGCCGCCCGCCTCGGGCTCGCGCTCGGCGCCGGCTACGCGGCGTCGATGGCCGAGATCGGCTCGCGCCCGGTCGTCCCCGGCGCCAACGACAACGCGACCGCGGTCGTCGCGCTGCTCGCGCTCGCCCGGGGGCTGCTCGCCGAGCCGACCAGCTCGACCCGGGTGATCCTGCTCTCCGCCGGCGCCGAGGAGTCGTTCAGCGAGGGGATGAAGGCGTTCGGCGAGCGCCACTTCGCCGAGCTCCCGCGCGAGAGCACCTTCTTTCTCTGCATCGACACGCTCGGCTCGCCGACGCTGAACGTGCTCCGCGGGGAGGGCTTTCTGAAGATGCACGAGTACACGCCGAACGCGCTCGCGCTCCTCGACGGCCTCGCCGCCGAGCTCGGGATCGAGCTGGTCCCGAACCTGCGCCTGCGAAACGGGACCGACGGGCTCGAGCCGCTCGCCGCCGGCTATCCGACCGCGACCGTGTGCTCGGTCACCGAGCTCAAGCAGCCCGCCAACTACCACTGGCCGACCGACACCGCCGAGAACGTCGACTACTCGACGCTCGCCGACGCGATCCGCCTCTGCGAGGCGGCGATCCGGCGCCTCGACGAGCGCTGGTTGTAGCTATCAGGCGTCGACCGCGTGGCGGTCGACGATCCGGGTGAAGTCGGTCCCGCCGGGGAGGGTTCCGAAGGCGCGGCCCCAGTCGCCGCCGAGGCGTGAGGCGCAGAAGGCGTCGGCGACCGCCGGGTCGCCGAAGCGCACCAGCAGCGAGCCCTGGAGCACGAGCGCCATCCGCTCGACCACCCGGCGCGCTCGCGACTCGATCTGCTCGAGGTCGGCGAGCTCCTCGCGCAGCGCGGCGGCGGCCCGGTCGAGCCGCGGCTCGGCTCCCTCGGCCTCGGCGAGCTCGCCGAAGAACGCCTCCAGCGCCTCGGGGCCGCGGACCATCGCCCGCAGCACGTCGAGGCACTGGACGTTGCCCGACCCCTCCCAGATCGAGTTCAAGGGCGACTCGCGATACAGGCGCGGCATCCCCGACTCCTCGACGTAGCCGTTGCCGCCGAAGCACTCGAGCGCCTCGCCCGAGTGGGGCACCGCGCGCTTGCAGAGCCAGTACTTGAGCACCGCGTTGGCGATCCGCTTGAACTGGGTCGCCCGGTCGTCGCCGCCGATCGATTCGTCGTACGCGCGCGCCAGCCGCATCGCTGCAACCGTTGCGGCCTCGGACTCGATCGCGAGGTCGGCGAGCACGTTGAGCATCAGCGGTTGGTCGATCAGCGTCTTGCCGAACGCGGCCCGCCCCGAGGCGTGGTGGATCGCCGCCGCGACCCCCGCGCGCATCCCGGCCGCGGCTCCGAGGCAGCAGTCGAGCCGGGTGTGGTTGACCATCTCGATGATTGTCGGCACGCCGCGCCCCTCGTCGCCGACCATCCGCGCCCAGGCGCCGCGAAACTCGACCTCGCTCGAGGCGTTGGAGCGGTTGCCGAGCTTGTCCTTGAGCCGCTGGATCAGGATCGCGTTGCGCTCGCCGTCGGGGGTGAAGCGCGGCATCAAGAAGCAGGAAAGGCCGCCGTCGGCCTGGGCGAGGACGAGGAAGGCGTCGCACATCGGCGCCGACATGAACCACTTGTGGCCGGTGAGGGCGTACTCGCCGCCGGGCCCGCCGCCGTTGGCCGGCACCGCGACCGTGGTGTTCGCGCGCACGTCCGAGCCGCCCTGCTTCTCGGTCATCCCCATGCCGCAGAGTGCGCCCGGCTTCTCCGCCGCGGGGCGGAGCTCGCCGTCGTAGTGCAGCGAGGTGAACCGGGGCTCCCACTCGGCGGCGATCTCGGGCTGCTTTCGCAACGCCGGAATCGCGGAGTAGGTCATCGACAGCGGGCAGCCGACGCCCGCCTCCGCCTGCGAGGCGACGAACATCGCCGCCCGGGCGACGTGGGCGCCCGGCTGCGGCTCGCGCCATGGGAGCGCGTGCGAGCCGAAGCCGACCCCGGCGCCGAGCAGCGCGTGCCAGGAGGGATGGAAGTCGACCTCGTCGATGCGGTTGCCGAAGCGATCGTGGGTTCGGAGCCGCGGCGGGTTCTCGTTCGCCTCGAAGCCCCAGCGGATCGCCTGCGCCGAGCCGGCGAACGCCCCCGCCTCGCTGACCCGATCCGCGGCCCAATCGCCGCCCTCGCGACGCAGCGACTCGACCAGGACCCGGTCGGACTCGAAGCTGTTGTAGCCCTCAAGCGCGGATGCCTGGTTCGCAACCTCGTGGGTCGCGGCGCTGCTGCGGGGTCGTTCGGCGGTTGCCATCAGGCGGATTGTCGCATTCCCGGAGGAGCTCGACGAGCTCCTCCGGGCAGACGCGCCCGATAGCATCGCCGACCCGCATGGCGAAGATCGAAGTCCGAAACCCGATCGTCGAGCTCGACGGCGACGAGATGACCCGGATCATCTGGTCGTTCATCAAGGAGCAGCTGATCCTGCCCTACCTCGAGCTCGAGCTCCTCTATTACGACCTCGGGATCGAGAGCCGCGACGCGAGCTCCGACCAGGTCACGGTCGATGCCGCGAACGCGATCAAGGAGCACGGAGTGGGGGTCAAGTGCGCGACGATCACGCCCGACGAGGCACGGGTCGAGGAGTTCGGGTTGAAGGAGATGTACCGGTCGCCGAACGGGACGATCCGCAACATCCTCGGCGGCGTGATCTTCCGCGAGCCGATCGTGATCTCAAACATCCCCAGGCTGGTCCCGGGGTGGACGAAGCCGATCATCATCGGCCGTCACGCGTTCGGCGACCAGTACCGCGCCGAGGACACGCTGATCCCGGGCGAGGGCAAGCTGACCCTGACCTGGACGCCCAAGGACTCGAGTCAGGGCGAGCCGATCGAGATCGACGTCTTCGACTTCCCTTCCAGCGGGATCGCGATGGGCATGTACAACCTCGATGACTCGATTCGCGACTTCGCGCGCGCCTCGATGCGCTACGGGCTCGAGCGTGGCTACCCGGTCTACATGTCGACCAAGAACACGATCCTGAAGCGCTACGACGGCCGCTTCAAGGACCTCTTCCAGGAGATCTACGACTCCGAGTTCAAGCAGGAGTTCGAGTCCGCGGAGATCACCTACGAGCACCGATTGATCGACGACATGGTCGCCGCGGCGCTGAAGTGGGAGGGGGGCTACGTCTGGGCGTGCAAGAACTACGACGGCGACGTCCAGTCCGACACCGTCGCCCAGGGCTTCGGCTCGCTCGGGCTGATGACGAGCGTGCTGATGACGCCCGACGGCAAGACCGTCGAGGCCGAGGCCGCGCACGGGACCGTCACCCGCCACTTCCGCCAGCACCAGCAGGGCAAGCCGACCTCGACCAATCCGATCGCCTCGATCTTCGCCTGGACTCGCGCTCTCGCCGCGCGCGGGCGGATGGACGAGACGCCGCAGGTCTCCGAGTTCGCCGAGACGCTCGAGCGCGTCTGCGTCGAGACGGTGGAGAGCGGGAAGATGACCAAGGACCTCGCGCTGCTGGTCGGCGCCGGGCAGGAGTTCCAGACCACGCAGGAGTTCCTCGCCTCGATCGACGACAACCTGCAGGAGGCAATGCATTGAGCGCGGAGCAGAATCGAATGGTTGTGGTGCGAAGCGCGATTGGAGGAATTAGATGAGCGCCCCCGTGAAAGTGACCGTGACCGGCGCCGCCGGCCAGATCGGCTACGCGCTGCTGTTCCGGATCGCAGCCGGCCAGATGCTCGGGCCCGAGCAGCCGGTCGAGCTGCGCCTGCTCGAGATCCCGGACGCGCTCACGGCCGCCGAGGGCACCGCGATGGAGCTCGACGACTGCGCCTTCCCGCTGCTCGCGGGGATCGAGATCACCGATGACCCGAAGCTCGCCTTCGAGGGCGCCAACGTCGGCCTGCTCGTCGGCGCCCGGCCGCGCTCGAAGGGGATGGAGCGCGCCGACCTGCTCGAGGCCAACGGCGGCATCTTCAAGCCGCAGGGGGAGGCGATCAACGCCGGCGCCGCCGACGACATCCGCGTGCTCGTGGTCGGCAACCCGGCGAACACCAACGCCCTGATCGCGATGTCGAACGCCCCTGACGTCCCGCGCGAGCGCTTCACCGCGATGATGCGGCTCGACCACAACCGGGCGATCGCGCAGCTCGCGAACAAGCTCGGGCGGCCGGTCGCCGAGGTCAGCCGGATGACCGTCTGGGGCAACCACTCGCCGACCCAGTACCCCGACCTGGTCAACGCGCGGGTCAGCGGCGAGTCCGCCTGGGCGGCGATCGACGACGAGGCCTGGATCGCGGACGAGTTCATCCCCACGGTCGGCAAGCGCGGGGCGGCGATCATCGAGGCGCGCGGCTCGTCGAGCGCGGCGTCGGCGGCCTCGGCGGCGATCGATCACGTCCGCGACTGGGTCCAGGGGACGCCGCGCGACAGCTGGGTCTCGATGGCCGTTCCCAGCGACGGCTCCTACGAGATCGCCGAGGGGATCATCTGCGGCCTGCCGTGCAAGTGCGCCGATGGCGACTACTCGGTCGTCGAGGGGCTCGAGATCTCGGACTTCTCGCGCGAGCGGATCGACGCCAGCGTCGCCGAGCTGCGCGAGGAGCGCGACGCGGTCGCCGGGCTCGGGCTGGTCTGAGCGGCCCCGGTTAGGCCGGGTGGTAGGCCCGCCCGTCCTTGCGCACCCGGCCCTCCTTCTCCAGCTCCGCGAGCACGCGGTAGAGGTAGTTGGGCTTGATCTTCATCTTCGTCGCGATCTCGGAGGCCGAGATGCCCGGCGTCTCGCCGACGAGCTTCACCGCCTGATCGGCGCGCGTGCCGCCGCGGCGACGGCGACGGCGCTTGCCGCCGGTGCTGCGGGCCGAGCCCGGCGGTCGCCCCGGCCCGCGGCGCCTCTGGCGCCCGCCGGTGAGGCTCGCCAGCGCGCGGTCGAGCTGCGCCCGTTCGGCGTCGAGCTCGCGGATGCGCTCGCGGATCAGTCCGGCCGCCTCGTCGACGGTCTTCGAAGTCGTTGCCATGGTGTGAGGTCCCTTCCGAGCTCAGCGGTTTACACGAACGATCCTGAGCAGTTGACTGTCATAGGTGACTGAATGGAGTCACACACGCGACTGTAACAGTGTGAATCGCAGACAGTCAGTCCCGCCGCGTGCGCGGCAGGGTGCCGAAGACCGCATCCCAGAGCGGGGAAGAGACGCCATAGCCGTAACGGTGATCCTGGAAGTGATGGCGCATGTGCTGTTCGCGAAGCCGTTTGCCGAGCTCCGACTTGGGGACGAAATGATGCAGGTAGTAATGCATGTAGTCATACGCCAGGTAGCCGACCAGGAAGCCGGCGAACAGCGGCAGCGCCGTCGGCAGGCCGAAGATGAGCCAGAAGACGCCGAAGAACAGCAGCGCCAACGGGATGCTCGCCCCGGGCGGCATCACCAGTCGCATCCGGTCGTTGGGATGGTCGTGGTGGACGCCGTGGATGATGAAGTGCAGACGGTGGCCGATCGGGTGATCGGGGTCCCAGTGGAAGACCTTGCGGTGAAGCCAGTACTCGGCCAGCGTCCAGAGCAGGAATCCGGCGAGCAGCAGGCCCGCGATCACGAACGCACCGAGCCCGTCGCCGGCGGCGAGCGCGACCAGGACGACGATCACCGGGACGTAGATCAGCGCCGGCACCGCCGGGTGGATGCGCGAGAAGAAGTCGAGGAAACGGCTCTTGAACAGCGGCGGTGACGCGCTCAGCAATGCGGTTCGCTCCTGGGCCATGGCGCCGATTCTAGCGTCGGCGACGCCCGCCCAGGCGTTCCTAGGCGCTTGAGACCGGCTCGCTCTCGCGCAGCAGCAGCGCGGGCTGGCGCGGAGGTACGAGGCCACCGGGCGCGTCGGGCCGGAAGGTCGAGCATGGAGCGTCGAGGTCGAGCGCGCAGAGCAGGTTGCGATGAAAGAAGCAGTCCTCGCAGCTGCGGCCGTTCTTCCGCCGGCGCTTGGCGGCTCCCTTCCGCCGCAGTCCCAACGCCTCGGCGATCTCGGTCGCCTGCTCCACTTCGATCACGCTTCTGCCCCTCCCTCGTCCGGTCCTCTTCGACTCGGCGATGATCGCACCGCGGCCGCGGTCGCGCAGGGCCGATTCACGCAAATCGCCGCAACTTCGCTTGCCGGGGTCAGACCATGTTTCCGCGGTTTGCGGCCAACCGGTGGCGGCGCGATCTAGAGTTGTCGGCGAAATGAGGATCACGGTGCTCGGCAAGTCACCGGCGTGGCAGGACGCGGGGGGAGCATGCAGCGGGTATCTCGTCGAGGAGGGCGAGACCACCGTCCTGCTCGACTGCGGCAACGGCGTGTTCGGAAAGCTGCGCGAGCGGGTCGACTACACGCGCGTCGACGCGGTCGTGATCTCGCACCTGCACGCCGACCACTTCATCGACCTGATCCCCTACGCCTACGCGCTGCTGCTGACCCCGCGCCAGCAGCCGGTGCCGGTCGCCGGCCACCCGGGCACCGACGATCCGGCGCGCCCGCGGCTGGTCGCGCCTCCCGGCGCCGCGCAGATGCTGCGCGGCGTGGTCGGTTGCTGGGGCGATGAGGAGCTGATCGAGCAGGCGTTCCGGATCGAGGAGTACGACGTCACCTCGACGGTCGAGATCGGGCCGCTCGCCGCGACCTTCGCCGAGGTGCCGCACTACGTGCTCACGCACGCGGTCGACCTCCGCCGCGCCGACGGCGGCGGCGGCCGGTTCACGTTCGGCGCCGACTGCCGACCCTGCGACGAGCTGGTCGAGGCGGCGCGCGACACCGACCTGCTCTTCGTCGAGGCCACCCTGCCGCGCCCTGAGCGCACCGGGATCCGCGGCCACCTCACGCCCGCCGAGGCCGGCGACCATGCCCGCCGCGCGGGCGCGAAGCGGGTCGTGCTCACCCACATCTCCGACGAGCTCGACGCCGAGTGGGCGCGCGAGCAGGGCGCCGCGGCGTACGGCGGCGAGGTGGTTGTCGCGAGCGCCGGCGACGTGTTCGAGGTCTGAGCCACTCGCGCTAGATTCAGCCCCATGTCCCGACAGCGAGATCTGCTGGTCAACTTCGAGCGCATGTGGCGCGAGATGGACGAGATGCTCGGCCAGCCGTTCGAGCAGCGACCGCGGTCGGCGCGGCGGCGGGCGGCATTCGCGCCCCGGGTCGACGTCTACTACTGCGGCGACTCCCCGCGGGCGATCGTCAAGGCCGAGCTGCCCGGAGTCGACATCGACTCGGTGACGCTCGAGGTCGCCGGCCGCGAGCTCGTGATCACGGGCGAGCGGCCCGTGCAGGAGACCGAGGGCCGCGTCTATCAGCAGGTCGAGATCGAGACCGGTCCCTTCCGCCGCGTGGTCGAGCTCGGCGCGGACGTCGTCGCCGAGCGCGCCCGCGCTGACTACGACGACGGCGTGCTCCGAGTCGAGCTGCCGCTCGCCGGTCAGGTCACCCGCCGGGTCCCGATCGACTCAGGGGACTGAGATGTCGGACGAGATCCAGGTGATCGAGACCGCCGACATCGAGCAGGCGGTCCGCGAGCGCGACGGGCAGCCGCTGCCGGCGGCGCTGCCTGTGCTGCCGCTGAAGGAGATCGTCGCCTATCCCGACACGCTGACCCCGCTCGCCGTCGGCCGAGAGCGCTCGGTGAAGCTGATCGACGACGTGCTCTCGGGCGAGCGCACGCTGGTGCTCGTCGCCTCCCGCGACTCCGAGGTCGACGAGCCGGGGCCCGAGCAGCTCTACGACGTCGGTGTCGTCGGCGTCGTCGCGCGGATGCTGAAGATCCCCGACGGCACGATCCGGGTCCTCGTCCAGGCGACCAAGCGGGTGCGGATCGACGACTACGTCACCGAGACCCCTTATCTGGTCGGCAGGATCACCGAGATCGAGGACGAGGTCGAGCAGTCGGCGGAGCTCGAGGCGCTGACCCGCAACGTGCAGCGCTCGTTCACCGAGATCATCGAGGAGATCCCGTACCTGCCGGAGGAGCTTCAGCTCGCGGTCACCAACATCGACGATCCGTCCGCGCTCTCGCACCTGATCGCCGGGGCGCTGCGGATCTCCGTCCCCGAGAAGCAGGAGCTGCTCGAGGAGCCCGACGTCGGCAAGCGCCTGCGCCGGCTCTCGGAGCTGCTCGCTCGCGAGCTCGAGGTGATCCAGCTCGGCTCGCAGATCCAGTCGGAGGTCGAGTCGGGGATCGAGAAGGGCCAGCGCGAGTACTACCTGCGCGAGCAGCTGAAGGCGATCCAGCGGGAGCTCGGCGAGGAGGACGAGACCCAGGCGGAGGTCAACGAGCTGCGCGAGCGCCTCGAGGCGGCCGAGCTACCCGAGCACGCGCGCAAGGCGGCCGACCGCGAGCTCGGACGACTCGAGCGCCTGCCTCCGGCCGCCGCCGAGTACGGGGTCATCCGCACCTATCTCGAGTGGCTGGTCGAGCTGCCGTGGTCGGTGACGACGACCGACAACCTCGAGATCGCTCACGCGCGCGAGGTCCTCGACGCCGACCACTACGACCTCGAGAAGGTCAAGGAGCGAATCCTCGAGTACCTCGCGGTGCGCTCGCTCCATGAACAGGCGGTCCCGCGGCAGACCCGGTCGGCCCCGGACGCGGAGCGGAGGAGCCGACCGGCCGTGATCTTGTGTTTCGTCGGGCCGCCCGGGGTCGGCAAGACCAGTCTCGGGCAGTCGATCGCGCGAGCGCTCGGGCGGAAGTTCGAGCGGATCTCGGTCGGGGGCGTGCGCGACGAGGCCGAGATCCGAGGCCACCGGCGCACCTACATCGGCGCGATGCCCGGAACGATCGTGCGCGCACTGCGCGACGCCGGCACCCGCAACCCCGTGTTCATGATCGACGAGATCGACAAGATGGGCGCCGACTTCCGCGGCGATCCCTCGAGCGCGATGCTCGAGGTCCTCGACCCGGCCCAGAACGACTCCTTCCGCGACCACTACCTCGACGTGCCCTTCGACCTCTCCGAGGTCGTCTTCATCGCCACCGCCAACAACCTCGACACGATCCCGGGCCCGCTGCTCGACCGGATGGAGGTGATCCAGCTCGCCGGCTACACCTCCGACGAGAAGCTCCACATCGCAAAGCGCTACCTGGTCGGCCGCCAGCTCGAGGCGAACGGGCTCAAGCGCTCGCAGGTGGCGTTCGCCGACGCTGCCCTGCGGGCGATCATCGACGAGTACACGCGCGAGGCCGGGGTCCGCAACCTCGAGCGTGAGATCGGGAACGTATGCCGCAAGCTCGCGCGCGAGATCGCCGAGCGCCGCCGCCCGAGCTCGAACGGGGCGAAGGGCAAGCAGACCGTGTCCGCGAAGCGCGCCCGCGAGCTGCTCGGCCGTCGCCGCGTGTTCTCGGAGAGCAAGCGGCGGACCAAGGACCCTGGCGTCGCGACCGGGCTCGCCTGGACGCCGGTCGGTGGCGAGGTCCTGTTCATCGAGGCGACGGCGATGAGCGGCACCGGGCGTCTGACGATCACCGGGCAGCTCGGCGACGTGATGCGCGAGTCGGCGCAGGCGGCGCTCTCCTGGGTCCGCGGCCACACCGCCGCCGTCGCCCCCGAGCTTCCCGAGGACTGGTTCGCGACCCACGACATCCACGTCCACGTCCCGGCCGGCGCGGTGCCCAAGGACGGTCCCTCGGCCGGGGTGGCGATGACCACCGCGCTCGCCTCGCTGGTCGGCGGCAGGCCCGTCTCCAGCGACGTCGCGATGACCGGCGAGGTCACGCTCACCGGCCAGGTGCTGCCCGTCGGCGGGCTGAAGGAGAAGTCGCTCGCCGCCCAGCGCGCGGGGATCAAGCGGGTGATCGTCCCCGACCGCAACCAGGGCGAGATCCTCGAGATCCCCGAGCACGAGCGCGCCGAGCTCGAGTTCGTCTACGTCGACCGGATCGAGAAGGCGCTCGAGGCGGCCATCTAGCCGGGGCGTAGCCGTGGCCCGCGCGGGTATATCCTCAGCACGCCGACAAGGACGACACTTAGGGAGAGGGAAACCGATGGCGAAGAGCACCAGGACCCAGCGGGCGCGAGACGCGGTCGGATCGGCCGGCGACAACCCCTATCTGCGGCGGCTGATCGAGGACGAGGATCTGCGCGACAGCGTCCGCGACGCCTTCGACGCGGCGCGCGACGCCTACGAGCGCCTGTCCTCGAACGGCAGCGTGATCGACACCGCGATCGACGACAAAAAGCTCCACAAGGACCTGAAGTCGGCCGCCGAGAACCTGCGTGAGGCCTCGAACCGGATCCGCGGGCAGGAGAAGCAGCGTCGCTGGGGCCGGCTCTTCCTGATCGTCGTCGCCGGCGCCGTGCTCGCGCTCGTGCTCAGCGAGGACCTGCGCAAGGGCCTGCTCGACAAGCTCTTCGGCGCCGAGGAGGAGTTCGAGTACACCTCGACCACGACTCCCGCGCCCGCTCCCGCCGCGACCGAGTAGCGTCCCTGGTCGCCGCCGTCAGCCGGGCCGGCGGACCATCATCCGTGCAAGCGCCAGTGCGAGCTGGCCCGGTTCCCGGCACCAGGCGGGGTCGAGCCGCTTGATCGCCAGCGGGTCGGTGTCGGCGCCGGCCGGATGCCTGGCGTCGGTGAGGAAGCCGGTCGCATAGCCCGCCTCGCGGGTCGCGGCGATCACCTCGGCGCTCGCCTTGCCGCCGGGATAAGCGAACTGAGAGATCGGCCTCCCGCCGGCCGCCCGCTCGACCTCGTCGCGCCCGTCGCGCAGCGCCTCGCGCACCTCCGACCCGGAGAGGGTGGACAGGTTCGGGTGCTTGCGGGTGTGGAACCCGATCTCGAACCCGGCGTCGGCGAGCTCTCCGACCTGGCGGGAATCGAGCCCGGCGGCGGGTGGATCGGGCCCCACCAGGTCGGCCAGCTCGGCGCTGAACTGCTCCCGGTCGGCAAGCTCCATCCACTCGATGTCGGCGCCGATCTGGCTCAGCGTGCGCGTGTCGACGGACTGCTGGTCGCGCGCCGGGATCCGCGCCCGCAGCCGCTCGACGCCGATCGCCCCCGTCTCGAGGGCGCGCTCGAGCCGCTGCCACCAGAACTGGTGCGGGCCCGCGAACGAGGCGCCGCAGACGAAGAAGGCCGCCGGCAGCCCGCGACGGGCGAGAGCCGGCGCTGCCCGCTCGAGATGCGAGCGATAGTCGTCGTCGAAGGTGACCGCGACCGGGATCCGGCCGCCGCGGCGTCGGGCGCCCGCCGCCGCGAGCAGCTCCGAGGCGGGCACGACGTGGTAACCACGGGTCAGCTCGCGCAGGTGGCGCTCGAAATGCTCGACCCCCAGCGAGAGGTTTGGCGCGGTCTCGTTCCACGACGGCGCGCCTGGATCGAGGCGGTGATAGACGAGCGCGCCGCCGATCCGGCGGGTGCTTAGTCGGGCGCGCACGTTCATGGCCGAGGCCAACGCCCGCCTGGCGAATCCTCGCGCGGCTGCTCGCGGGCTGCGACTGTGAGCCGGCATGCCGGCTCAGCCTATCCGGGGGTCGCGACCCAACGGCCGCGCCCGGTGACCTCTCTGTAGACGTCCTCGTAGGCGCTCGCCATCGCGGCGAGCTCGAACCGACCCCTCGCTCGCGCCAGCGCCCGGCGGCCGAGTTCCGTCGCGGCGCTCGGAGTCGGACGCGAGCGCCCGCCAGCATCGAAGCCAGCGCCGCGGAGTCCCCGGCGGGGAAGAACTCGCCGTTCTCGAGACCGACGAGCTCGACCGTCGCCGGGATCTCGCTGACGACCACCGGTCGGCCGGCGAGCATCGCCTCGGAGACGACGAGCGGCGCCGCCTCGCGCTCGGACGCGAACACGAACAGGTCGCCGCCGCGAACCCAGGCGCCGGGGTCCTCCTGCCAGCCGGCGAACACGACCCGCTGCTGGAGGCCGAGGTCGGCGACCCGGCGCTCGAGCACCGGACGATCGGGTCCGTCGCCGACGAGGACGAGCCCGAGCCCCGGGGCCTGCGCGAGCGCGTCGACGAGCACGTCGACGCGCTTCTCCGGCGCCAGCCTGCCGACGGCGACCGCGACGACGCCGGCGAGCTCGGGGCGGATCTCTCCGAGGTCGGTGGCGGGACGCCGTTCTCGATCACCCGGATCAGCCCCGGGTCGAGGCCGACGTGAAACTCGATCGCTCGGGCGGCGGTGCCGGAGACCGCGATCAGGCTGTCGAGCCGCGAGAGCGTGACCCGGTTGAAGAGCCCCTGGCGACGATTGTCGGGCGGCAGGATCGAATGCAGGGTGCCGACGCAGGCGGTAGAGCGGCTGAGCAGGCCGGCCAGGATCGCGTACTGGCACGACCACGCGTTGCGCAGGTTGACGTGCAGTAGCTCCGGCTCGAGCTCCCGCAGGGTCCGCGTGTGCGCCGCGATCTGCGGCAGGTCCCACTTGCTCCGCACCCGCCTGATCACCGTACGCCCGCATCCGGGACGCCCGGCGGCGACGAGCTCGACCACCGACTCGTCGATCCCGACGACCTCGACGTCGTTACCGTCGAGCTCGGCAACCAGGCGAGCGAAGCTGAGCTCGGCGCCCCCGATCGCGGTGGAGTCCGTGTAATAGGTCACCCGCACCGTGCGTGCACAGTTTGGCGGATCGGAGCGCGCTCGGATCCCGAGCGCGCGCTATGGGCGCGATTCACCCGGCAGAGGTGGAGGACTGGCGCAACAATGCCGAAGAGAGATCGAACCCCGATGTCGCGCCAGGCCATGACCTCGAACCGGGCGCCTGCGGGGGCCCCCGGGCCGCACGCGACCGGCGCACCACCGCGCCGTCCGCCGCGCGTGCAGCGCTCGCTCGGCCGGCCCCGGGCCCGCCCGGCGCTCTTCGACGCGCTGGTGGTGACGGTCGCGATGGTGGCGACGTCGGTGAGCGCCAACCTCAGCGAGGTCGAGCCGCCCCCGTTCGGCTGGTCGGTCGTCTTCGTCCTCGCCACGGTCGCGACGCTCGCCTTCACCGGGGTGTATCGCCCGCGCGTGAACGTGCAGTTCATGGACGACGTGCGGGCGATCGTCGGCTCGACGGCGATGGTGGCGATGTCGATCACCTTCGCCAGGGTGATCATCGGCACCGGGGTCGGCACCGCCGGACAGATGGTGCGTGCCTGGCTCTTCGCCGCCACCTACCTGACCGCCGCTCGCGCCGGGCACCGCTGATCCAGGCGCGCCGGCGGCGCCAGGGGACAGTGGGCGGAGCCGACCCTGATCGTCGGCGCCGGCCGGGTCGGCCGTCAGGTGGCCGCGCGGCTCGCCGAGCGACACGAGTTCGGACTCGGCCGGTCGCGTTCTTCGATTAGGACCCGCTCGAGCTCGACACGCGACCCCCGCTGCCGGTCATCGGGGGAGACGAGGCAACGGAGACGGCTCGATGCGGAGCGGCTCGAGCGTGCGATCAGGAGCTCGACGTCCGGCATGCGATCCTCACGTTCTCGCTCGCCAGCCACGAGGAGGAGCTCGATCTGGTCCGCCGCTGTCTCGAGCATGACGTCTCGGTGCTGCTGATCCCGCGCCTGTTCGAGGGCGTGCCCGACCAGACCGGCTCGAGCGAATCGGCGGCATCCCGCTGATCTCCGTCCATCCCAGGCGATCCGCGCGGATGGCAGTTCGAGGTCAAGTACGCGCTCGACCGCGTCCTCGCCGCGGTCGCGCTCGTGCTCTCGTCGCCGCGTGCTGGTCGGTCGCCGCGATCGGCACCGCGCTGACCCTCGGGCGGCCGGTCCTCTTCCGCCAGCCCCGGGTCGGGCTCGACGGCCGCGAGTTCGACATGCTCAAGTTCCGCACGATGCGCGCCGACCGGGGAGCACGGCGACGCGCGGCGAGTGGAGCCGCTCGCCCGGGGACTCGCGCCCGGCGGGGTCGAGGGCGCGGACCGGCGCACGCCGTTCGGCGCGTTCCTCCGCCGGACCTCGATCGACGAGCTGCCGCAGCTGATCAACGTCCTGCGCGGCGACATGTCGATGGTCGGGCCCCGCCCCGAGCGGCCCGAGTTCGTCGAGCGTTCGACGGACAGGTTCACCGCTACGGCGACCGCCACCGGGTCAAGTCGGGGATCACGGGCTGGGCCCAGGTCCACGGCCTGCGCGGGCAAGACCTCGCTCGCCGACCGGGTCGAGTGGGACAACTACTACATCGAGAACTGGTCGCCCTGGCTCGACCTGAAGATCGTCGTCGGCACCGTGCTCGCCGTCTTCAGGCACTCCGAGTAGGGCACAGTACTCAGGCGGCCACCGGCGCAGCGCTCCCGCCGGCGCCTCCTCGGTCTCGCGCCCGAGCTCGGCGGCGACGCTGAGCGCCATCCCGATCAGCAGCGCGAGGGTGATCGCGAGCCGGTACTTCTCGAAGATCGATTCGACCATCCCCTTCGCCAGCAGGCCTGAGATCGCGGCCATCAGGCCCAGGCTGAGCGCGGCGAGCCGCTCGTCCTCGATCCGCAGAAAGGCCGCCCAGCCCTTGATCAGGGTCAGCGTGAGCGCAGCGAGGAAGAAGCCGAACCCGATCAGCCCCGAGCGCATCAGCAGGTCGAAGCCGATGTTGTGGGTGATGTCCACCTGTAGGAACTCGTGGCGTCCCGGCTCGTAGTACTCGTACTCCTTGCCCAGACCCCAGCCGAACACCGGGCGCTCGGCGACCAGGTCGTCGACCTGGTCCCACTGATTGAGCCGGTCCTGGGTCGTCAGCTGCTCGGTGCGGCTGGTGAAGCTGTAGGCGAGGTCGGCGCCGATCGCCGAATCGGCGACCTCGTCGCCGCGGGCGGTTGCGACCAGCGTCGGCCCAAGGCTGAAGGCGACCACCGCGGCGATCGCGAGGCCGACCTCGGTCGGCGTCGCGCGGATCCTGCGACCGCCGAGCGCGCCCCCGCGATCAGGACGAAGACCATGACCGATAGCCCGAGCACCGCCGCCCGCTGCGAGGGAATGATCGTGCTCGCCAGCAGCGGGGCGGCGCAGAGCGCGAGCCGGGCGCGGTCCGAGGCCCGAGGTGCGTACAGCGCCAGCGCCAGCGCGATCCCCCGAGCGCGATCAGGATCGTCGCCAGATCCGGCCCCATCGTCCCCAGCGGGTCGACGAGCTCGTCGGCTCCGGTCGCCGTCGAGTCGGGCGCCCGGGCCCCGATCTGCAGGGTCAGCCCGGTGACGCTGGTCAAGATCAGGATCGAGGCGAGGATCGCGGCACCGCCGAGCAGCCGTCGCAGGAAGTAGATGTCGACGTACTCGCGCACCGGCACCGTCGCGGTGAGGAAGATCGCGGCCATGTAGATCATCGCCTTCGCCTCGAAGGTGAGCTTGTCGAGCGCGTTGCCACCGGTGAATCCGATCACCGCCGCCACCCCGAGCCAGGCGATGAACGCCGTCCACAGCAGGCCGGTCCACCCGAAGCGCCCGACGCCGCGGGTCGTCACCCGCGCGCCGACGGCGACCAGGAGCAGGACGTCGAAGAGCCGGAACGAGAACCCACCGCCGAGCGCCGGGTGAAAGAGTCCCGGCGGGATCGTGTTCTGGTTCGGGTAGAACGCTGTCTCCGCGAGCAGGACGCAGAAGACGACCATGACCACGGTCGCGCTCTGGCCTCGCCGCTCGAGGTCCTGAAACCAGAGCCAGGCGGGGAGGACGAGCGCCGCGACCAGGAGCGCCGACAAAGCGTCTCAGCTCAGAAGGGCGACCGGGTGAGCGGACGCGCCTTGTAGTAGTAGTCCGAGCCGCGTCGCCGCGAGGGCCGGAACGCGCGATTGAGGATCGCCCCGAGCACTTTCGACTCCGAGAGCTCGAGGTCGCGCAGCGCGTCGCGGAGCTCGTGCGGATGGGTGCGCCGGGCGTCGACGACCAGCAGGACGCCGTCGACGCGGGTGGCGATCATCGAGGTCTCGGCGCTGAACAGCGGCGGCGTGTCGATGAGGACAAAGCGATCCTCGAGCTCGCCGAGGATGGTCGGCAGCGCGTCGGCGACGACCTTCGAGGGATGGTTGTTGCCCGCGGCCCCGGCGGCGATAACGTCGAGGTTCGCCATCGCGGTCGGCTGGCGGCAGACCTCGACTGACTCGCCGGCGGCGATCTCGGCGACCCCCGGGTGCAGGTTGGCGCGCAACTGGTCGTGCACGGTCGGGCGCCGCAGGTCGCAGTCGATCACCGTCACCTTGTGCTGGAGCGAGGCGAGCGCCCAGCCGAGCTGCGCGGTGACGACGGTCTTGCCCTCGCCCTGCGCCCACGAGGTGGTCGCGAGGACCGAGTTCGCCGGGGTCAGGATCTCGAGGTTGACGGCCAGCTTCTGGAACGCCTCGAAGATCTCCTGCGACATCCCGCCGTGGCCGTTGGACTGCTGGCCGGCGGGGCGCAGGCGGCGGCGCTGCGGAACCTCGCCGATCACCTGGATCCCGTAGCGGTCGCGGATATAGGCCGAGCTCGACGGCCGCGGGCGCAGCCACTGGGCCGCGGCGGCGGCGAACACCGCGCCGATTAGCCCGAGGGCGAAGCTTCCGAACAGGAGCACCGCCCGGCGCCCGCCGGAGACCGACTCCGGCTCCGTCGCCGGGGTGAGCACGGAGACCTCGATGAGTTCGGTCGGCGGGTTTTCCTGGACCTCCTCCGCCGCGGTCTCCGCGGCCGGCTGGGTGATGTCGGCGTCGGCGCTCTCCGCGTGCACGAAGACGATCCCGGTGCCCGGCTCGTTGTCGGCGCTGAGCTCGAACGAGGCGCTGCCGAGCGGAAGCTGGCTCTCGACCCCCTCCTGGAAGTCGCTCGACCCGACCTGCTCGATCACCGGCGGCGCCAGGACGTCGACCTGGGTCGCGAGCTGGACCGCGGCTGAGGACGCCCGCGGCTCGAGCAGCAGGGTCTCGGTCGAGCGATAGCGGTCCGCGGGGATCAGCGCCGCGGCGGCGCCGAGGGCGAAGACGACGATGAAGATCGCCAGCGACAGCGGCCAGAATCGCCTCAAAGCGGAGATCAGCTCGCGGATCGTCATCCGGCCGCCCCCGGGTTCGGAGGCGACGCGCCTGGTGTTCTCATCATCTCTAGCTGTCCTCGGTACCGCGCAGCGTCGGATTCTGGCAGAGCGCCCGGCTTTGGGTGCTTATTCATCGGTTGAGCGCGCTCTGTCCATGAGCTTGGCACGCCCGCTGGTCATTCTTTGGTACACGGCCTCGACTTCCTGCACCATGCGCTCGTTGTCGAACAGAAGTTGCGCCCGCCTGCGTCCCCGTTCACCGAGGTCCGCGCGCAGCGGCGGGCTCGCCGCGAGCCTCGCGATCGCCGCCGCGAGCGCGCGCTCGTCGTCGACCGGGGCGAGGATGCCCGCGTCGCCGAGCACCTCCGGCAAGCCGCCGACGTCGGAGGCGATCACCGGTACCCCGGCGAGCATCGCCTCGACCGCGACCCGCCCGAACCCCTCCCAGCGCGAGGGGACGACGAAAACGTCGAAGGCCGAGACCAGTCCCGCCGCGTCTTCGATCGCGCCCGCGAGCTGCACATGGTCGGAGCCTCGGTCGCCTCGAGCGCGGCGCGCTCGGGGCCGTCGCCGACGATCACGAACTGAGCATCCGGGGCGAGCGCCAGCACCTCATCCGCCGCTGCGCAGAGCACGTCCCATCCCTTCTGCTCGTGCAGTCGACCGATCCCGCCGACCACCGGGGTCGCGCCCGGCCGGATGCCGAGCGCCCCGCGCGTCGGGCTTCAGCGGTGGCGGGGCGACCCCGTTGAGGACCACGGTCGAGCCCAGGCCGTGGCCGGCGAGGTACTCGCCGACGGACTCCGAGACCGCGATCCGCTCGTCGGCGAGCCCGAGGGTGACGCCGCTGACCCGCTCGCGCCAACGCCGCCGCCCCGGCGAGACCAGGTGCAGGGTTGCAAGCGACGGCGCCGGATCAACTCGACGCGACGAGCGGACCGGTGGCTCCGCCTTGGTCCGTGCAGCTGATGTGGACCAGGTCGGGTCCGATCGACCGCAGCGTGCGGGCCAGCCGCGCGAACCCCGCCGGGGTGCAGTAGCGCCGCAGCCCGCGCACGGTGCGGATCTGCGCCGAGGCCTCGGCGAAGCGCCGCCGTGTCTCGGGCGCCGAATCCTCGGCGAGCACACCGATCACGTCGTAGCTCGGCGCCAGGCCCGCCGCCAGGGTCGCGATCGAGAGCTCGGCGCCGCCGACCTCCTCGCTCTCGGAGATCAGTGCCACCACGGGGCGCTGGTCGAGCGTCTGCACGTCCATCCTCAGCGCCGATCGCTCGGTGGCGGCGGGACCGGATCCGTCTCGAAAGCGGCGAGCGAGGCCGCGCCGCGCCCGCGCTTTGGCCACGCGGCAAGCGACTCGCGGCGGGCGAACCGCCAGATCGCACCGATCGCCGTCGCCTGCAGGAAGATCACCTGCGCGGCGAGGCGAGCGACGCGCGGCAACGGCAGCTCGTGCCAGCGCCGCCGGACCGCTGCCGCGCCGAGCAGGTGCAGGAGGGCGAAGCCGCGCGCGAGCCGGCTGCGGTGCAGCGAGAGCAGCGAGATCGCGATCAGGCTCAGGTGGGCGAGCGGGCCGACGACCGTACGCAGTAGCTTGTGGCCCCAGAGCTCGGCCGCCACCGGACTCCCGGGCGCGAGCAGGTGGCGCCGTCTGTGGAGCAGATCGAGCAGGCCGGCCTGGGTGCGGGTGCGGCGCTCCCACTCGACGCTCATCGACGGGGTCTCGGCTTCGACGGTTACCGCTTCGGGCTCGTAGCGGATCACGCCTCCGGCCTCGATCATGTCGAGCCCCATCCAGAGGTCGTCGACGGCGACATCCGCGGGCAGCGCCCGGAAGGCGGAGCGTCGGATCGCGACCAGTTCGCCGACCACCCCGATCGTCGTCCGCCGCCGGGACTCGGCGCGCTTGATCAGCGACTCGATCGTCCAGTACAGGCCCTGGTCGGACTCGCTAACGCGCTTCTCGCCGGCGACGGCGTCGACCGACGGGTCCTCGAACCAGCGCACGAGGGCGGCCAGCGACCCAGGCGCCAGGCTCGCGTCGGCGTCCGAGAGCACGACCACGGCGCCGGTCGCCCGCTCGACGCCGAGGTTGACGGCGGTCGCCTTACCACGGCGCACGCCGGGGGCGATCACGGTCGCCCCCGCGTCGGCGGCGGCTTCGGCGGTGGCGGAATCGTCGGCGACGACGATCATCTCGAGCTCGCCCGGATATCCGTCGGCGCGCGTATCCGCGATCTTTGCCGCGATCACGGCCTCCTCGCGGTAGGCGGGAACGACGACGCTGATCGCGGGCCATTCGGCCGGAGCGGGTGCGCTGGGCGCGCTCCGGCGGCGCCCCTCGAGCGCGAGCCAGACCGGATACAGGGCCGGTGACAGCGGCGAGCACGGCCAGGGTCGCGACCGCGCGCCGGAGCCCGCGTCGCTTGGCCGGCGCGGAGCCGGGATCTCGCCAACTCGCCATCCGCGGGATCATGCCTGCTGCTGCCGATGGGTCCGCCTCTGCCGATATCAACTCGCCGATGAAGCGGGTCCTGCTCGTCGATCCCTCCGCCCGCGGAGGAATTGCGGCGCATACCGATCTCACCGCCGCGGCGCTGCGCGAGGCCGACGTCCCGGCCGAGCTGCTCGCTAGCCGCCTGCTCCCCGACGCGGGAGAGAGCATATCCGATCTGGCGCTGGCTGCCGGCGACCGACTGGGCCCGGGGCGCCCGCTCGGGCGGCGCCGCTGGGGGCCCTCGGTCGCTATCCGCGGCGCCTGGTCGAATGGCTGGGCTCCGCGGCCGCGACCGAGCTTGCGGTGCGCGCCCGGCGCCCCTCGCTGGTCGACTTCCAGGCGCCACTAAACCCGCGCCTCGATGGCCGCCTCGTCGCGCACCTGAGCCGGCAGCGGCCGGTGGTCTGGACCGCGCACGACCCGGTTCCGCTCGACGGCTCGCAGGCCGAGCGCGAGGGATACGCGGCGATCTATCGCGCCGCCGATGCGGTCGTCGCCCATAGCTCGCAGGCGGCGGCCCAGATCGAGGCGCTGGCGGGGGTCGAACCGACGGTCCTGGAACTGATCGGACCGACCGGCCTCGTCCGCACCGAGTCCGCTCAGGCGCGGCGGTCGCTCGGGCTGCCGGCCGCCGAGCGGATCGTCGTGGCGCCCGGATTCATCCGCTCCTACAAGGGCTACTCGCTGCTCGCCGATACCTGGGAGCGGCTCGGCTCGCGGGCGCCGCTGTTGCTGGTCGTCGGCGAGCTCGTCGACGAGCGCGAGCGCGAGGCGGTCGATCGTCTCGCCCGCAGCGGCCGAGCGGAGGTCCGGCTCGGCTTCGCCTCCGACGACGAGCTTCGACTCGCCTACTGCGCGGCCGACGCGATCCTGCTTCCGCACCTCCAGGCGAGCGACAGCGGCCTGCTGGACATGGCCGGAGCGCTGGGGGTGCCGGTGATCGCCTCCGACGTCCCGGCGCTGGCCGAGGCGATCGCGGCGCGCGGGGGCGGACGGGTGCTCGCGCGCGAGCCCGCACTCTGGGCCGATGCGGTGACCGGGGAGCTGCCGGATCCGCCGCCGGGCCCACAGGCGCAAGCGGCGCCGGGCGACGCGCGCCGCGCCGTCTACGAACGGGTGCTGCATCGGCGCGGCAGTATGGGCGCTGCCCGCTCGGGTGGTGCGCGCAGCCGCGCCTTGGTCGCCTACACCGACGCGACCGAGACCGGCGGCGCGGAGCTCGGGCTCGCCACCCTGCTCGCCGGACTGTCCGAGCGCCACCGGGTGACGGTGATGGCCAGCGACGAAGCCGTCGGGCGCTGGATCTGCTCCCGCCGGGCCGACGCCCGACTCGAGCTCGTGCCGCCGGTGCGCGGGAAGTGGGACCTGCTCCCGATCCTCGCCCACCTGCGCGCGATCCGCCGCCTCGCGCCCGACGTCTTCCACGCCAACCTGCGGATCCCGTGGGCGGACCAGTATGGGCTCGCCGCCGCCCTCTGGGCGCGCACCGGCGCGGTGATCGCCGTCGAGCAGCTGATCACACCGACGACCTCGGCGCTCCAACGGCGGCTGAAGCTCGCGACCTCGACCTTCCTCGACGGCCACGTCGCGGTCGGCGAGCGACTCGCACGCGAGATCGAGGGCGAGGTGGGACTGCCGCGGGGGGCGATCGGCTCGATCCACAACTCGGTCGCGGAGCGAGAGGTCGAGGCACACGAGCGTCCCGCCGCCGGGCCGGTGATCGGCACCCTCGCCCGGCTCGCCCCCGAGAAGCGCCTCGACCTGATCGTGCGCGGGCTCGAGCGCCTCCCCGACGCGACCGCGGTGATCGTCGGCGACGGCGAGGAGCGGGCGCGGCTCGAGTCGCTGGCGGCCGAGCTCGGGGTCGCCGAGAGGCTGCTGATCACCGGCTGGACCGACGAGCCGCTGCCCTGGCTCGGCGCGTTCGACCTCTTCGTCCTGCCCTCGGACTTCGAGGGGCTCCCGCACGCGATCGTCGAGGCGATGCTCGCCGGCCTCGCCGTCGTCGCCACGGACGTCGGCAGCGTCGGCGAGGCGGTCGTCGACGGCGAGACCGGAGTCCTCGTGCCCGCCGGCGATCTGGAGGCGCTGGTTGCCGCGGTCGCACGCCTGCTCGACGACGCCGAGCTCCGCGAGCGGATGGGCGCCGCGGGGCGCGAGCGGGCGCGCGAGCGGTTCGCACCGCGGGCGATGGTCGCCGCCTACGAGCGCCTCTACGACGAGGTCACGGGTTGAGCCTGCGGCGCGCCGACGCCCGCTTCCTCCTTCCCAGCCCGCCGCGCACCGCGCGTTTGCTCGAGGCGGGCGACGAGTGGGCCGAGGCGCTCGCCGAGGCCGGCGTCGAGGTGGTCGAATCGGGGCCCGCGGACATGGCGGTCGCCGGGTTGACGGCGGCGAAGCTGGCGCCGGCGACGGCCGCGCCCGCGCTCGTGATCGAGGGCCGGGCGCCGCGGCGCGAGCTCGCCGCCGCCGGCTACGCGGCGAGTGCCTTCCTGCCGCTGCCGGACCGCCGCGCGCCCGAGGTGATCCTGCCCCTGGGCCAGCCGCGGGCGCTCGGCTTCGCGCTGCGCGAGTTCACCGTGCCGACCCGGCGCTGGAAGCTGGCGCGCAACGCACTGATCGCGAGGCTGGCGCGCCACCGGGCGCTGCCGCCGATCCCGGGCCAGGTCATCGTCGCCTCCGATCCTCCGGGGCCGCCGTTCGCGGTCGCCGCGGCGCAGCGCCGGCTCGAGCTCGAGCGCGCCCCGGACTGGTTCCTCAGCCTCGGCGAGGGGGACGCGCTCACCCGTGGCGTCTTCCACCTCTTCGAGCCCGGCGGCACCGAGCCGCGATGGGTGTTGAAGTTCGCCCGCGTGCCCGGCTACACGGCGCCGTTCGAGCGCGATGAGCGCGGCCTGCGGCGCGTCGCCGCCGCCGGAGCGCCGCTCGCCGAGCACGCGCCGCGGCTGATCGAGCGGTTCGAGGTCGAGGGCCTGGCGGCGTCGCTGGAGACCGCGATCGCCGGCCGCCGCCTCTCCGACCTGATCGACGCCCCGGGCTCGGGGGCGACGGCGCGACGGCTGATCGGCGAGATCTGCGCCTGGCTGGTGGCGGTCGCCACGGCGACCGCGGCCGAGCCGAGCGCGCTCGACCCGGAGCGCGAGCGACTCGAGCGCGAGGTGCTGGCGCGCTGGGGCGAGCGCGCCGCGACCGCCGCGCCGCTCGCCCGGCTCGGTGCGGTGCCGGCGGTCTTCGAGCACCGCGACCTCGGCAGCTGGAACCTGATCGCCGGCGGCGCCGGCTTCGCCGCGGTCGACTGGGAGTCGTCATGCGAGCGCGGGTTCCCGCTCTGGGACCTCGTCTACTTCCTCACCGACGCCCTCGCCCACCTCGACGGCGTCCCCGAGCTCGCCGCACGGCCAGAGCACGCGCGGCGGTTGTACCGCGGCGAGACGGCCTCCTCGGAGACGCTCTTTTCCTGGATCCGCCGACTCGTCTCCGCGCTCGACCTCGAGCCGGACGCGGTCGGCCCCCTGGTCACGCTGTGCTGGCTACACCACGGGGTCTCGCACCTCGCCCGGGGCGACGCGGTGGCGGCGTTCGCGCCCGGCGTCGCCTCGATCGAGACCCAGTTTCAGGGCATCGCCGAGGTCTGGATCTCCGACCCGGCGCTCGGCCCGGGCTGGGATCGCTGGAGGCGCTAGCCCTCAGCGCGGTTCGCCCCCGGCACCCTGATCCCCGAGGCGCCGGTGAACCCGCCGCGCTCGCGGCGCGCGTTCAGGCGCCGCGCGAGCCCCGGCGCGACCGCGACCGCGACCGACTTGAGCCGGGTCCGCGGGTCCTGCCCGCGGTCCCGGGCGACCGCGAGCGAGAGCCGGCGCGCGGCGGGGTCGCCGGCTCGCAGGGCGTCGCGGGCAACCGCGAGCGCGGCGGCGCGGCGGCGGCGCTCGAGCGACGCGTCGAGGATCCGGCGCTCGCCCGCGTCGAGCCCGAGCTCGGCGGCATGGTCGCGCGCCTTCTTCAGCGTCATCACCATTCCCGAGAGCATCCGCCCCCGGTCGCTGGAGAGCGCTCCGTCGTGGACCCGGTACTCGGCGAGCCGCTCGTCGACGAGGCCGGCCCGCGAGCCGCCGTAGATCATCCGCAGCCAGCAGTCCCAGTCGGTCGTCCAGCGGATCGTCTCGTCGAAGCCTCCGGCGGCGAGCAGCGCCTCGCGGCGAACGGCGACGTGGCCGAAGATGAAGTTGCGCTCGAGGATCGCGCGCCGCTGGTCGGCGACCTCGAAGGTCCAGGTCTCGTCGTAGACGTTGCGGACCGGCCGGCCGTCGACGACCAGGGTCGCGTCGGTGGTCAGGATGTCGAGGTCCGGGCGGGCGGCGGCGAGCTCGCCGAGCGCCTCGAGACGCTCCGGCAGGTAGACGTCGTCGGCATCGAGGATCGCGACGAACTCCCCCGAGGCCGCCCGCGTGGCGGTGTTCTTGGCACCCGCCTCGCCGCGGTTGGGCTGAGCTCAGGACCGTCACCCGGTCGCCGAACGGTGCCAGCGCCGCGGCGGTCCCGTCGCTGGAGCCGTCGTCGCAGACGATCACCTCCGCCGGCGCGAGCGTCTGGGTGAGCGCCGAGTCGACCGTCTCGGCGATCGACGCGGCGGCGTTGTAGGCGGCGATCACGATCGAGAAGCTCGGCGGCCGCTCGAGCGGCGACGCCGGTGACTGGGCGAGCGGGGCCAGCGTCGGTCTCACGCCCGCCCCCGGCGCTCGCCCGGGCGCGCGAGCCGGCTCGAAGCGCGGCCGCCCCGCGCGCGCCGGCCGAGCACCCGGCCGGTCAACCTCGGCGCCAGCGCCGCCAGCGCCGCCTTGATTCGCGTCCGCGCTGCGTGGCCGTCGCCGACCGCGACCGCGAGCGCCCGCCGGCGCGCGTCAGGGGCGCCATCGCGCAGCGCCGCCTCCGCTGCGGCGAGGTCGGCCCGCGCTCGGTGGGCGGCCAGCGAGCGGTCGAGGACCGGGCGCAGCCGAAGGTCGAGGTCCGGGCGGTGCGCGACCTTCTCGAGCGCCCGCACCCGATCGCGCAGCGCCGGCGCCCGGTCGGCGGTGAGGCTCGCCGGCGTCATCCGGTAGACGGCGAGCGGCTCGTCGACCGTCCCGGCGCGCGAGCCGGACAGGATCAGCCGGATCCACAGGTCCCAGTCCTCGGCGGTCACCAGATCCTCGTCGAAGCCGCCGACCTCGAGCACCCGCTCGCGGCGCGCGGCCGAGTTGCCGAGCAGGAAGCTGCGCTCGAGGATCGCCGCCGGCTGATCGGCGACCGCAAACGGGTGCTGCGGCGTCGTTGAAGGTGCCCGCGGCGCTCGCCCTCGACCTCGAGGTAGGCGTTGGTGGCGAGGATGTCGAGGTCGGGCCGCGCCGCGCCGAGCTCGGCCAGCGCCTCGAGGCGCCCGGGGAGGTAGAGGTCGTCGGCGTCGAGCAGGGCTACGAAGTCGGCCGAGGCCCGCGCGATCGCCGCGTTGCGAGCGGCGGCGGCTCCGCGGTTGTCCTGGCGCACGAGCTGGACGGCGTCGCCGAACCGCTCGATCGCCGTCCCGGTCCCGTCCGTCGACCCGTCGTCGCAGACGACGATCTCGAGCGGCGGGCGCGTCTGCGCGAGCGCCGATTCGACCGCCCGGCAGCGATCGATGCCTCGGCGTCGTGAACGGCGATCACGACCGCGAACGATGGTGGCGGCCCCGGCTCGGCCGGCTCCGGCGAGGGAGCGAGCAGGTCGATCATCGGGCTGGGCGGCATGCCAGACTGCGCCCGCTGTGAGTCCCTTCGCCGTGCTCAAGCGGCTGGCGCGGTCGCTGCCCGCACCCCTGGCGCGCGCCCTGGCGTGGGCTCGTCGACCGCCGCTGCCGTTGGTCGCGGCGCCCGGTCGCGATCGCGCTCTGCTACCACCGCGTCAGCGACCCCGCCGGGGACAAGGCGACGGAGTTGGTGCCGGCGCTGGGAACGTCGGAGTTCGAGGCTCAGGTCCGCCACCTGGCGGGACGCTACCGCCTCGTCCGGGCGTCCGAGCTCGTCGCGCGGCCGGCTCGCGACGGCGCGGACAGCCGCTGCCGCTCGCGATCACCTTCGACGACGACCTGCCGACCCACGTCACCGACGCCGCGCCGATCCTCACCCGGGCCGGCGCGACCGCCACCTTCTTCGTCAACGGGGCGTCGCTCGACGGGCCGCACGAACTGTGGTTCGAGCGACTCCAGCGGGCCTGGGACGCCGGGCTCATCGACCGCGCCTGGACCGACGCCCGGGACTCGCGGTGGCGCCCGGGACGATGAGCGAGATCCGCGGGCTCGCCGAGTCGATGCGGCGGCTCCCGGCGAGACGACGGGCGGAGGTCTCGGCCGAGCTCGAGCGGCTCGCCGGTCCCGACCGGACCGAGTCGGGACTGCGGTCGGCCGACGTCCGGGCCCTGGCCGACGGTGGATTCGAGATCGGCTTTCACACCGTCGGCCACGACGTGCTGCCCGCGCTCGACGACCGGGCGCTCTCGCTGGCGATGACCGACGGCCGCGGCGAGGTCGAGCGAGCCGCCGGGCAGCCGGTGTCGTGCATCGCCTATCCGCACGGCGAGGCCGACTCCCGTGTCGCGCTGACAGCCGCGGCCGCCGGCTTCGAGCACGGGTTCACGACGCGCGCGGCCGGGCGGTCGATGTCAGGCGACGATCCGATGCTCCTCGATCGCATCTACCCGGAGTTCGGCTCGGCCGAGCGGCTCGGGCTCGAGCTGGCGGTCCGGGCGGTGCACAGGCGCCGGGCCTAGAGTCGCGGCATCGGCCGGCGAGTCGCGACCGGCCCCGATCGAGGTTGCGGCGTCGGACCGCCCGCGCGGCAACGCCGGGGCCGCGGCGGCCGCGAGCGCCCGCGCTCGCGTGCGCGCCGAGAACCCCCGGCCGATGGCGACCGAGGCCGCCCGCCGGCGCCTGCGCGGCCCGTTGGAGAGCAGCGCCTGCTCGAGCCCGGCAAGCGCCGCGTCGTGCCGTAGCACGCCGAGCCGCCAGTCGAGCGTCTCGCGCTCGTCCCGGCTGAGCTGATCGCGGATCGGCGCGGTCGCCGCTTCGATCGAGGTCACCGTCCAGCGCAAGTGATCGACGTAACGGTCGCTCGGGCTTCCCGCGCGCAGCCGGTAGGTCCCGAGCGGCTCATCGACGAGACCGGCGCGGCTGCCGCTGAGGATCATCCGCATCCAGAGGTTGATGTCCTCTGCGCCGCCGCCGATCGACTCGTCGAACCCGCCGAGCGCGAGCATGCGAGCGCGGCCGCAGGGCGGTCTGGATGAAGACGAAGTTGCGCCGGATGATCCCGTGCCGCTGGTCGTCGGTCACGAATCTCGCCGGTCGCGGTAATAGCGGCCCACGATCTCGCCGTCGCGCTCCATGTACGCGTCGGCGACCAGCATGTCAAGGTCCGGCCGTTCGACGGCGAGCTCGCCGGGCGCGGCCAGCCGGCCGGGCGCGTAGAGGTCGTCGGAGTCGAGGATCGCGATGAAGTCGCCGCTCGCCGCGCCGCGGCGACGTTGCGTGCCGGCCCTGGCCCCGGTTCGACTGGCGGATCAACGTCACGCGATCGCCGAATCGACGTTCGATGATCGCCGCCGTTTCATCGGTGGATCCGTCGTCGCAGACGATCACCTCGCGCGCCGGCGTGGTCTGGTCGAGCGCCGAGTCGATCGTCTCGGCGATCGTCTCCTCCGCGTCGTAGGCCGCGATCATGATCGAGAAGGCGGGCGCAGACCCGGGCTCGAGCGGGCGGTCGGACGGCTGGGCGAGATGCTGCGGGCTGGTGATGGCGTCGATCCTCGTCCTGGACAACCGATAGGGATATCGGTCATGGCGGCGTCAGCGCGAGTGCTGGTCCTGACCCACGAGCCGCCGCTGCCCGCGGTCAGCGGCGGCAGGGTACGCGACTGGAACCTGATCCGCCAGCTCCACGCCCGCGGCTGGAGCCCGGCGCTGTTCGCCGTCACCGGCGCGGAGCCGCCCGGCGCACCAGAGCTCGCGCAGCTGCGCGAGCTCTGCTCGCCCGTGGTCCTGCGCCCCCATCGCCAGCGCTCGGCCGCCAACCTGCTCCGCGTCGCGGGGGGGATCGCGACCGGGCGCCCGTTCCAGCGCACCTACTTCTACTCGTCCGCCGGCCGGCGGGAGGTCGAGCGGCTGCTCGCCGCGGAGCGCTTCGACGCGGTGCTCTGCTCGCAGCTCTACATGCATCCCTACATCCCCGCGGCGGCGCTGGACCGCGCAGCTCTCGACTGCCACAACTCCGAGCTGGCACGGATACGGTCGATGGCGGAAGCCGAGAGCGGCGGCCCGCGGGCCCTGGTGGCACGGCTTCAGATCGGGCCCGTGGGCCGATACGAGCGCCGGGCCGCCGGCGAGGTCGCAAGGGTGCTCGCCGTCTCGGAGCCCGAGCGCGAGTACTTCGAGCGCCTCGCCCCGCGAAGGGTGAAGCTGATCCCGAACGGGGTCGACTGCGAGCGGATCGCGCCGGTGTCGGGTCCCGGTCGCGACCTGCTCTTCCTCGGCAGCCTCGACTACAGCGCCAACGCCGACGCCCTCGTTCACCTGGTGCGCGACATCCTGCCCGCGGTCCGCAGCGAGGGCGTGACCGTGAACGCGGTCGGCGGCGGCGCGGCGAGCGACCTGCTCGCGCTCCAGGGCGAGTCGGCGATCCCGTTGGGGTTCGCCGGGCGGGTGCCCGACACGGCGCCGTGCTTCGCCGCGGCCCGCGCGATGGTGGCCCCGCTGCGCTTCGGCGGCGGGACCCGGCTGAAGATCCTCGAGGCGCTCGCCCGAGGGGTTCCGGTGATCAGCACCGGTCTCGGCGCCGAGGGACTCGGGCTCGTCGACGGCGAGGACGTCCTCCTCGCCGACGATTCCGTCTCGTTCGCGCGCGCGATCGACCGGCTGCTCGCCGACGACGAGCTCTGGCACCGGCTCTCGGCCAATGGCCGGCGGACGGCAGAGGAGCGCTTCGACTGGCCACCGATCGGCGCTGAGCTCGACCGCGTCCTACGCGAGCTCGCTGGCGCCGCCTAGTCGGGCGGGCGCCGCGCGACCAGCATCAGGTTCATCGGCAGGCGGTAGGGCGAGCCGCGGCGCTGCTCGGCGCGCTCGATCCGCTCGCCGAGCGCGTTCAAGCCGGCGTACGCGGCGGAGAAGGCCCGCCGGGTCCAGCGGCGTCCGAGCGACCGCTCGGCGCCCTTGAGCATGTGACCGGTGAGGGTCGCCCAAGCCACGCCCCTGCCGCCGTTCTCACTTACCCGGACCTCATCCCAGCCGGCGAACAGGGCCTCGAGCTCCGGAGCGGTGAACCGATGCTCGAGGATCCGCGGGTCGTACTCCCAGACCAGTGGCACGGTCAGGATCACGATCCCGCCCGGGCGCAGCACCCTATGGATCTCGGCGACGCCGTGCTCGGGGTCGGGGACGAAGTAGAACCCCTCGATGCAGGTCACGAGGTCGAAGGAGGCGTCCTCGAAGGGCAGGAACTCGGAGCTGACCACGTCCGCGGTCCCGTAGGAGTCGTCGATGTCGAAGCCGACGCAGCGGGCCCCGGCCGGCATCAGGTCGTCGTAGGGACGCGACCCGCAGAAGACGTCGAGGACGTCGGTCGCGGAGCCGTCGAGAGCGCGAAGCTCACGTTCCAGGTCGGAGTTCAGGTAGCGCAGGTGCAGGTAGTCGAACTGCGTCCGGCGCGGATGGCGGCGGCTGCGCCGCAGCTCCTCGACCTCGGCGACGCCGAGCGAGCGCCCTTCGGCGCCCTCCTGCTGGCCGTCTGTTCGATCTTTCAAGCGCTCATCCCCGGGTTGCGGGCATATACAGCATCGGCGGCTCGGACATTCGTCCAGCGGCCGCGCTCGGCCGGTGCAGAGGCCCGGCCGCGAGCCGATCACCATCGCACACGGTCCCGACAACGGGGACCGGAACCGACAAGGCAAACCCGTCGTGAGGCGGGGACGCAAAGCCACGGAGGTCGTTCGCGACCGCGCCGGGCTACCGACACCGGTCAACCGAGGAGGGACCCATGCTCCGTACGCACGCGCGCCCGGCTCGCATCCTCGCCTCCGCTCTGGCCGCGATCTCGATCCTCACCCTGACGGCCGCCGCCGGTACCGCCTCCGCCGCGTCGCCGACGGCGACGATGGGCCTCTACACGGGCGCCCGCGACCTGTCCGGGGTCAGCGACTTCGAGACCTGGGTCGGCAAGCCGGTCGGCAACGTCCTCGACTTCCTGCCGAAGACGGACTGGAGCAAGATCGACAACCCGAACTGGTGGGTTTCGGGCTGGGGCTCGACCGAGCACCCGGTCGAGTACTCGGTGCCGATGATCCCGAGCACGGGTGGGACGCTGCAGGCGGGCGCCGCGGGGGAGTACAACCAGCACTTCGTCAATCTCGCGAAGTCGCTGGTCGCCGGCGGCCAGGGCGACGCAACGCTGCGGCTCGGCTGGGAGTTCAACGGCGCCTGGTTCAAGTGGAGCGCAAAGGACGACCCGGCGGCGTTCGCCGCCTACTGGCGCCAGATCGTGAACACGATGCGCAGCGTCCCCGGGCAGGCGTTCAAGTTCGACTGGTGCCCGACCGCGGCCAAGGGCGCGGTCGCTCCCGACCTCGCCTACCCAGGCGACGCCTACGTCGACTACATCGGCCAGGACATCTACGACCAAAGCTGGATCCCCAACTACAAGGACCCGCAGGCGCGCTGGCAGGACTACCTCACCCGCCCCTACGGCCTCCAATGGGGCCGCAGCTTCGCCGCCGCCCACAACAAGCCGCTGACCTACCCCGAGTGGGGCCTGGCGATCCGTCCCGACGGGCACGGCGGCGGTGACAACACGTACTTCATCGAGAAGATGTACGAGTGGATCTCCGCCAATAACGTCGCCTTCCACAACTACTTCGAGTTCAACGGCGCGGACGGAATCCTCCACACCCTGACCGGCAACACCGCGTTCCCGCAGGGCGCGGCGAAGTTCCGCGAGCTGTTCGGCACCGGGGCGAGCGTCCCGGCGACCGAGCCGCCGCCCGGCAACGGCACCACGACCGTGGTCAAGCCGCCGAAGGGCAACGGCAAGCCGAAGACGAGCCAGGTCACCGGCCACGTCCGCAACGGCTCGCGGGGCAAGGTCGAGCTGCGGCTCGAGCACCGTCGCAAGGGCAGCTGGCGTCGGGTCGCCGTCGGCCACGACCGTGTCGGCGGGCGCGGCAAGTTCGCGAAGAGCCTGCGCTTCATCCGCGGCAAGCGGCTCAAGCACGGCTCCTATCGGCTCCAGGCGCACTACCTGGGCTCGGCCGAGGCGAAGCCGTCGACCTCGCGCTACCGGCGCTTCCGGATCAGCTGAGCGGCGCACCGCCGCGCCCCTGAGCGCGGCCCGGCCCCCCCGGCCCGGCCGCGCCCACCGGTATACAGCCGAGCGAGATGAACGAGCCGACCCCCCCGCCGGAGCGCCCGGCCGAGGCGCCCGAGGAACGGAGGCCGCCCAGGCTCCCGGCGCGGTTCCGACTCAACGTGATCAGCGGCTACGCCCGCACCGTGATCGCGTCGCTGACCTCGCTGGTGACGATCCCGGTGCTCGCCAACGGGCTCGGCAAGCAGGCGTACGGCGTCTGGGTGATCGTCGACACGTTCGCCGCCTACCGCGAGATCCTCCAGCTCGGCTTCGCCAAGGCGACGCCGAAGTACGTCGCCGAGTACCTGGCGACCGGCCGCCACGAGCGCGTGCGCGCCGCAATAGCGACCTCGTTCTGGATCCTCGCTGTCCCGGGCCTGGTCGCGCTCGTGGCCGGCACCGTGCTCGCGGCCGTGTTCCCGAGCCTGTTCGACCTCGAGGGCACGCTCGCGACCGCGGCCCAGGGCGTGGTCCTGATCGTCACCGTCAACGTCGCGCTCTCGATGCCCTGCGACGCCTTCGGCGGCACCCTGATCGGCCTCCAGCGCTTCGACATCCTCAACTGGACCCTGATCGCGGTGCTCCTGGTCCAAGTCGTGGGGATGATCGCGGCAATGGTCGCCGGCGGCGGACTCGTCGTCCTCGGGATCGTCGTCGCCGTGCCCAACCTGCTCGGTCAGCTGTGGCGATACGTGATCATCCGCCGTCACATCCCCGGCCTCAAAATCGGGCCGCGCCACATCGACCGGGAGCTGATCCGCCCGTTCGCGAAGCTGTCCGCATGGTTCGCGGTCATCGACGTCTCGAACATCCTGCTGACCAAGATCGACACGATCGTGGTCGGCCTCGTGCTCGGCGTCGGGCCGGCCGCCGTCTACGCGGTGGGAGCCAAGCTGGCGACCGCGATCAGTCAGCTCGTGGCGCCGATCTCGCGCGTCTTTTTCCCGTTCTCGTCCGAGCTCGCTGCGCGCGGCGAGGCCGAGGGCCTGCGCCGGACGCTGGTCACCGGGACGCGTTTCCTGCTCGGCGTCGCGCTGCCACTGGTTGTGACGCTGGCGGTGCTCGCCGCCCCGATCCTCGATCTCTGGGTGGGTCCCGAGTACGCGGACGCCGCGACCGTGGTCGTCCTGCTCTCCGGCGGCGTGATCGTGGCGGCGCTCAACCAGACCGGGCTGCAGATGCTCCAGGGGATGGGGCTGGCGAAGGGTCCGGCACTCGTCTACGGCACGGAGGCGCTGGTCAACCTCGTGCTCAGCGTCGTCTTCGCGCATCTGATCGGGCTCGCCGGGGTCGCGCTCGGGACCCTGATCGCGGCGCTGACGACGAGCCTGATCGCGTTCTTTCCCTACATGTGCCGCAAGTTCGAGATGCCGCTGTGGCCGTTCGTCCGCCGCCTGCTCGTCGCCCATTTGCCGCCTACCGCGGCCGCGCTCGGCGTCGGGCTCGCGCTCGAAGCGAGCGGGATCGAGGGGTTGCTCGAGGTCGCCGGGGCGGCGACGGCGATCATCGCCGCCTACGTCGTCGTCTACGCGTTCACGGCGATCGATGCGCGTGAGCGCCGCGGGATCGCGAGGCGGCTGCGGGCGCTCCGGCCGCGCCCCGCTCCTTAACCGGTGCCGGGTTGGCGAACTGCCGCGGTCCGTAAGGTTCCGGATCGCCAATGCCTGCCCAGATCGCCCACATTATCGGCTCCGGCCGCAGCGGCTCGACGATCCTCGACATGATGCTCGGCGCCCATCCCCGCGCCTTCAGCACCGGCTCGGTTGACGTCATCGACCAGTTCGTCGAGACCGACAACTTCTGCACCTGCAGGCGCTCGCTCGCCGACTGCCCGGTCTGGGGCGCGGCCCTGGGTGCCGACGCCCGCGGGGGCCCGTCGGTGCCGCCGTCGCTGAACGTCCAGGGGCAGGTGCGCAAGGCGCTCGCGATCGTGCCGGCGATCGTCCGCGGGCGACCGAGCTCGATGCCGGTCGACGAGATCGAGCTCAACTGGCGGTTGATGGACGAGGTCGAGCGCGTCACCGGCGCCGAGGTCCTGATCGACTCCTCGAAGACGCTGATGCGATTTGCGCGCATGGCGGCTCTACGACCCGAGCGCGACATGCGGATGATCCACCTGGTCCGCGACCCGCGCGGGTTCGTGCTCAGTCGGAGCAAGTCGCGCGCGGTCCCGACCTCGCGCGGCGAACCGGGACGCACGCGCCAGCAGCACTCGGCGTTCGCGTTCGTCGACTGGGTCGTGCAGAACGTCTTCGTCGCCGTCTATGGCCGGCTCCGGCGGCGCGGGCGCTACATGGTGGTCGCCTACGAGGACCTGGTCGCCGAGCCCGCGGCGACGCTGGAGCGGATCTGCGCCTTCCTCGGCCTCGATTTCGAGCCCGAGCTTCAGCTGCCGCCGCTCGAGGGGGAGTTCCACCTGATCGGCGGCAACGCCGCCCGGCTCGTGTTCACCGAGCTGCGACCCGACGTGCGCTGGCGGACCGAGCTGCCGCGCTCGCAGCGCTGGATCGTGCAGCTCGGTGCCGGCTGGCTCGCCGCCCTGCTGCGCCGCGCCGCCCGCCGCCGCGCCGCCCGCCCCGGCCCGCTCGTGAACGCGCCGGGGAAGCGACCGCCGACCGTCGTCTACATCACCGGCTCCGGTCGCAGCGGTTCAACCATCCTCGACATGATGCTGGGCGCGAACTCGCGCGCCCTCGGGCTCGGCCAGGTCGACGAGCTCGCGCGCTGGGCCGCCGGCGACCAGTTCTGTACCTGCGGCCGCCCGCTCGGCGAGTGCCCGGTCTGGGGCCCGGCGCTCGCCGACCAGCGGCCGCCGGAGCCGCTCAACGTCGAGGGCCAGGTCGCGAAGACGCTCTCGATCCTGCCGGCGATCCGAGGCCGCGCGCCCCGCGAGGCCGACCCGGCGTCGGTCGACGCCACCTGGAGCCTCTACGACCGGCTCGCGGAGATCGGCGGCGCGACGACGCTGATCGACTCCTCGAAGAGCCTGCTGCGCTTCGCCCGACTCGCCGACCGCGGCGCAGGGCCGCGACCTGCGCCTGATCCACCTGATCCGCGATCCGCGCGGCTTCGTGCTCAGTCGAACGCGATCGAAGGCAGTGCCGACCGCGTCGGGGACGATCGGCTCGACGGAGAGCCAAAGCCTCGCCTCCGCGCTCGCCGACTGGACGGTGCAGAACGGGCTCGTCTCCGCCTACGCCGGCCGCCGCCGCCCGCAATCTACGGTCGTCACCTACGAGCAGCTGGTCGGCGAACCGACCGCAACACTCGAGCGCCTCTCCGACTTCGCCGGGCTCGAGCTCGAGCCTGAGCGCCAGTTCCCGCCGTTCGAGGGCGAGTTCCACCTGATCGCCGGCAACTCCTCGCGTTTTCAGTTCGCCGAGCTGCGTCTCGACGAGCGCTGGCGCCGAGAGCTCCCGGGCTGGCAGCGCCGGCTCACCGAGCTGACCGCGGGTCCGCTGCACACGCACCTGCGCCGGCGCGCCACCCGCTGAGCGACGGGATCCGCTAGCGGCAGAACTCGGTCTCGCGCGTGCGGCCGAAACGGCTGCAGACGCGCCCCAGCAGCACCCGGTCGAGCTCGCGCAGCTGTACCTCGCCGCCCCTGCGAGCGGTCGCGAGCACCTCGCTCACGAGCGTGTCGTCGGGGTTCAGCTCGGCGGCGTCGCGGAGCAGGTCGACGGCCGCCGCCCGGTTGCCCTCGACCGTCTCCAGCGCCCCGAGCTCGAGCAGGCTGTACCAGTTGTGCGGGTTGCGGTCGATCGCCTGCTCGAACGAGGTCCGCATCCGGTCGAGGTCGCCGCGCCGCTCGGCGATCGCCCCCGCGTACACATACGGCTCGTCGCTGAGCGGGTCCCAGTCCGCGGCGCGATCGAGTCGCTCGAACGCCACCTCCGGGTTCGCGCGCCATACCTCGGTCGCCTTGGCGACGTCCTCGGCGGCGGCCAGCGGACGGACGTAGGAGACCGCGGCGCCGACGAAGAGGACGGCGATCGCGACGGCGATCGCGGCGATCGCGGGCCGCGGCAGCTCGCGGCGTTTCGGGTCGTAATCGGCCCCCACCCGCTCGCGCTCGCCGGCCTCGGCCGCGACCGGAGCCGGTCGCTCCTCGATCGCGCCGGCGAGGGCGAGCCAGGCGAACGCCGGCGCGCTGAGGCCGGGGAACGCCCACAGCCAGTCCCCGGAGGCGTGCCCGAACCAGTACGCGAACGCCCCCAGCGACGCGGCGGCGAGCCCGCGTGCGAAGCGGTCGCCGCGCCGCAGCCCGCGGATCCCGGCGGCGAGCGCGCAGGCGAGGAAGCCGGCGAACAGGGCGGTCCCGATGATGCCCGTCTGCGAGAGCAGGCGCACGACCAGGCTGTGCGGATGCAGCGGCTCCTCGGTGCTGTCGCGGCGCTGGAGGTAGGCGACCGAGAAGTTGTCGATCCCGTTGCCCGCCACCGGCCGGTCGGCGAACTCCTCCATCCCGACGCGCCAGAAGTCGTAGCGGTTGCTGCCGAGCGAGCCGCTGAAGCGGTTCGCGCCGAGGTCGTCGTCATAGCCGGCCTTGAAGTCGTCCCAGCGATCCTCCGCCCACTCGACCGGATCGCCGGTCGCGTCAAGCGCGATCACGGTGCCGACGACGAGGCCGGCGAGGGTCAGCACCGCGCAACCGACCGCGGCCCCGCGCGCGACCCGGGCGGGGACCTCGACCAGGCGGTCGACGACCCCGATCGCCGTCCCCAGCGCGACCACGACCAGCACCCCGAGCCAGACACTCGAGATCGCGTCGTCGATCGCTCCCGCGAGCCCGATGCCGTCCTTCGCCGCCGGGTAGACGTCGAGCAGTGGCCCCGCCGCGAGCCCGGTCGCCGCGGCGACGAGGAAGAAGGCGAACAGCGCTCGCACCCGGCCCGGCACGAGCGCGAAGTAGGCGATCAGGGCGAGCGGGACGACGATCGCGGCGCCGCGGCTCTGGGCGAGGATCGTGAGCTCGGCGCAGATCACCGCGCCGCCGAGGAACAGGCCCCGCAGCGGCCACGGCGTCTCGCGCCGTGAGCCGAAGTGAATGCAGAGGATCGCGGCCGGGGGAAACAGCGCCGCGGTCGAGTTGTGATACCCGGTCGGATCGATCAGCGCGCCCTTGAGGAAGGCGAGCGCCGGCTCGCTCGCGCTCGCGATCTGGATCAGCGTCGCGCCACCGAGCACCGCGACGCCGAGCGCGAAAGCGCCGAGCACGATCGCGGCGCTCGCCGGGCGCCAGGCCGGAAGCGCGAACAGGGCGAACACGGTCAGGTAGAGCAGGCTCCTGTTCGCGCCGTCCCAGGCGTCGCCCTTGACCTCGGCCCAGCCGATCGAGGCGAAGCTCCAGACGACGAAGCACCCGAGCAGGGCGAGCGCGGCGAGCGCGAGTGGGTGCGGCCGCCGCGAGCCGCGGGTCATCACCAGGCCGAGGCCGAGCAGGGCGAGGACGAGCAGCGCGCCCGGATACCAGGTCGTCTCCTCGAAGCCGCCGCCCGACGCCGACCAGACCAGGAACAGCACCACCGCCGCCAGCCCCGGGATCAGCTCGGGGCCGACGCCCATCCTCCGTACCCGCTCCACGCCGGGCAGGCTACCGGCGGGCGTTCGCTGCTCGCTCGGTGAGCGATCTCATCGGGCCTGCGATCGGCACCTCGATCGCCGGCACGTCGAGGCCGGCGCTGGTGGTGCGCCGGCCGCTAACGCGCTATGGAGGACCGGCCGGGGCGCGGGACGCTGATGCGCCCGCGCCGCCAGTCGAACCGTCTTAGTTGCGGTGTCCCTGCGCCTCGCGCCGCGGGCCGAGCACCGTGATCGCGGCGCCCGCACCGAGCAGGAGGAGGCCGCCGCCGATGGCGAGCCCGATGTCGAGTCCGGTGAACGGCAGCGAGCCGCTGCTGGTGTTCGCGCTCGCGGTCTGCGCCGCGGGCTCGGATCCGTTTGAACCACCGCCGCCTGAGCTGAGATTGGCCTGCGTGGCGCCCCCGTTGCCTAGATAACCGCCCAGAGAAGAGTTCTGCGCGAAAGCTCCGGGTGCATAGACCGAAGCGAGTGCAACGACTGCCACCACGACGACCGTGAGTCGTCCGAGTCGCATAATTGAGTCCTTACTCCTTCCCCCCAACGAAGTTCTGTTCATTGGATGTTTTCGATTCCTGGACCGCCGGAGTACTGACTCCAATCCCACAGGTCCCATGCCTGTCGGCGGCCGCAAATCGATGGTGCCACGCGGGGGAGCCTTTACAACCTCGCCTACTACCGATCGGCTAACGAAAAGCCCGCAGATCGGTGAGAGATCTAAACGGTTTGGCGTGGGTCAGCCGAGACGGTTCGGGCGCGGCGGGAAGACTCGCTGAAGTTTGCGCAAGTTGCGCAATGAACCACGCGGGCGCACCCGGCGGCGAAGCAGGGCCCGGCGGGGGTCCTCGCCCTTGGTCGAGATCCCGATCCAGTCGCCCCAGCTCGAGTCGATCGTCAGGTCGGCGTCGCCGGCGAGGCCCGGCAGGGCGGTGGTCGAGCCGTTGTCGATCCGCAGGTGCCAGGGGTCGGCGTCGTCGAAGCGCCATTGGATCGTCATCGGTCGCCCGCCGGCGGCGTCGGCGCGGGCGACCCGCGAGACGAGGTCGAAGTAGAGGCGCTGGGTCGCCGCCGAGGAGTCCGGGCGCCCGTTCGGCTCGCCCATCACGCCCGCCTTGAGCAGCGTGATCTGGCGCCTGGCGATCTCCTCGGGATCGAGCTCGGGGTCGATCGGCAGCACCCCGGGCATCTCCTCGAGCGGATAGCCGGTCGCCCGCCACTTGGTGCGCACCGAGCGCAGCCCGAAGGCGTAGATGTCCTCGAGCTCGAAGCCGTAGGCGCGGGTGTAGTCGAGGTCCCAGTTCGGCGGCGTGAAGACCGCGAGCGAGTACGGCATCACCTCGAGCAGGAGCTCGCGCACCGCCTGCTTGCACTCGTCCGACTCGGCGAAGCACTCCGAGAGCACCTTGACCCCGAAGCCGATGTGGCGCTGCTCGTCGCGTGAGACGTTCGCCATCCCCTCGTTGAAGCCCGGCATCGTCCCCGCCTTGGCGAAGTAGTCCTCGATGTAGTGCTGGCCCGGCTGGGCCAGGGTCGCCTCGACGACCATGTGGTAGAGCGCGATCGCGCGGGCGAAGTTGGGCAGCGAGCGGTCACGGCGCAGGTCGTCGGCCATCCGGTCGAGGCGGGCGAAGACGTTGCGATAGCCCCAGCCGAGCTGGGCCTCGGTGTAGGCGAGGGTCGAGGAGATCGACTCGCCGGCGCCGATCACGTCCTTGAAGAAGCGGTGGAAGAAGACCGCGTGGCGGGCCTCGTCGACCTGCTGCGTGGCGAGGAAGTACTTCTGCTCCAGCTTCGGCGCCGCATCGATGTAGGGGGAGAGGTTGTCGGTGACCGAGTCCTCGCCGTAGAAGAACATCGAGTAGATCCACAGCGCCGACTTGCGCTGGATCTCGCTGAGCGCGCTCCAGCCGTCGCGGTCGGCGCTGAAGTCGATCGAGCTCGCCGACCAGTTGCCCTGCTCCCAGCGCCGGTAGAGGTCGTCGTAGCTGATCCCGTCGGCCGCTCGGATCCCATCCTTCTGCGCGACGCTCATCTCGCTCCTCCTCGCCGACCGTTACACCGTTCGATGTCGAGCTTAATCCGTCGACCGCGGCGCTCGCAACCCGAGTGTGAGCAACCTCACATTCGCCTGGTCGATAGGTTCGCAGGGACGTGCCCGGGTTGGCGAACAGGGCGGACACGCAGATCGCAGCCGCGAGCCGCGAGCAGCTCGACGCGGGGCTCGGCGCCGTCCGCGAGGCCCCGGGCGACGTCGGCACCCTGGTCGCGGTCGTCCGACGCCCGGCCGAGGACCGCCGCGAGCTCCTCGACGAGGCGCGGCTCGACCCGCGCCGCGGCCTCGTCGGCGACCGCTGGTCGAGCAAGCCGAGCTCGTCGAGCGACGATGGCGGCCCCGACGCCGACGCCCAGGTGACCATGATGAGCGCTCGCGCCGCCGCGCTCGTCGCCGCTTCAGCCGAGCCCGGGCGCTGGGCTCCGGCCGGCGCCCAGCTCTACGTCGACCTCGACCTGAGCGAGCGGAACGTGCCGCCGGGTGCGCGGATCGCGGTCGGCGAGGCGATGCTCGAGGTGAGCGCGCTCCCGCACACCGGCTGCGGCAAGTTCGCCCGGCGCTTCGGCGTCGAGGCGCTCAAGTTCGTCAACTCGGAGACCGGCCGCGCGCTGCGGCTGCGCGGCCTCAACGCGCGCGTGGTCGAGCCGGGCGCGATCCGTCCCGGAGACGCCGTGCGCCGGCTGGGCGGCTGAGCCCGGGCGCCGCTCAGCGCTCGGCAGGCGGCTCGAGTGCGATCAGCACGAAGGCCTCGATCGGCTCGCGCTTGCCCTTCACCGCGAGCTCGCCGAGGCCGCGCACGGAGGCGCCGGGCAGGCGGTGCATCGTCGCCGCCGAGACCGCCACCTCGCCGACCGGCGTCTCGCCCTGGAGCCGCGAGGCGGCGTTGACGGCGTCGCCGATCACCGTGTAGCTGCGCCCGCCGCCCGCGCCGACGACGCCGACCATCGCCTCGCCGGTGTTGATCGCGATCCGAAACCGCGGCCACCGCGGGTTGCGCGCCGCGAGCTCCGCGGTCCGGTCGCGGATCGCGAGCGCCGCCCGGGCGGCTCTCAGGGCGTGGTCGTCGCCGCCGCTCGAACCGCTGAACGTGGCCAGGATCGCGTCGCCGATCAGCTGGTCGACGACCCCGTCGAACTGCTTCACCACCGGCGGGATCGCGACCTCGAAGTAGGCGTTCAGCATCGCGCTCACCTCGCGCGGGTCACGGCCCTCGGCGAACCGGGTGAACCCGGCCAGGTCGGCGAACAGGATCGAGACCTCGCGCCGCCCACGCGCGGTCTGATCGGTGTAGAGCGAGGCGAAGCGCTCCTCGCGCCACTCGCTGCGCGCCGCCCAGGCGACGGCGGCGAAGGCGAGCAGGATCAGCAGGTGCCACTCCCACCAGCTCGCGTGCCAGCTGCGCGCGAACGCGGTCGCCAGGATCGCCTCGGCGAGGAGGACGAACCCGGTCGCGACCGCGAGCGGGAGCAGCGCCCGCCGCTCGCGGGCGAGTGCGGCGTAGCGCCAGGCCGAGAACCCGAACAGCGCCGCCCCGGCCAGCGCCGGGACGGTGATCGCGCCCGAGGCCCGCTCGACCTCGGTCACCCGGTCGAGGGGTCCGATCTCGGCGATGCTGAGCACCGCCCAGGCGACCATGAACGCGAGCAGGCCGGCCCGCACCCGCCGGCGAGCGCGGGTCCCGGCGACGTCGCCGCGGCCGCTCGCCGAGAGCGCCGCGAACGCCGACGCGATCACGAGCCCGACCGGGACCGCGATCTGGAACCCGAGGTTGGGCGCCTCGAGCAGCACCCCGGGGGTCGCCAGGGCGTGCAGACCGAGGAAGCCGCCGGCGGCGAGGAAGCAGGTCGAGACCCAGAACAGGCGCTCGTCGTCGCGCCGGTCGGCGGAGTCGCCGGTGCTGAACGCGAGCGCGGCCGTCGTCACCGCGGCGAGGACGACGAGCCAGAAGTGAGACGGATGGTGCTCCCAGCGCACGTCGGCGCCCGGCGAGGCGATCAGGAGCGCGAACCCCGCCGCCGGGAGCGCGACCGCGGCGCTCGCCGCCAGCCACCACTCGCGGCCTCGATCGGGGGCCCGCTCGGCGCCGGCCGTCTGCATGACGACAGCCTAGATCAGTGATTCGACCCCGCCGCGCGGGCTCAGGTCAGCTTCGGCGAGCTCCAGGGCTCGGCGAGGCGGGCGCCGAGCTGCTCGGCGAGCTCGCCCGCGGGCACCCGGGTCTGCTCGAGCGTGTCGCGGTCGCGCAGGGTGACGGTCCCGTCCTCGGCGGTCTGGCCGTCGACGGTGACCCCCCACGGGGTGCCGATCTCGTCCTGGCGCCGGTAGCGCTTGCCGATCGAGCCGCCCTCGTCGTACTCGGCCGGGATCCGGCGCCGGATCGCGTCGAAGATCTCGCGGGCGCGCTCGGGCATGCCGTCCTTGGAGACCAGCGGCAGCACCGCCACCTTCACCGGCGCCAGCCTCGGGTGCAGGCGAAGCACCGTCCGCTTGCGTCCCTCGACCTCCTCGACGTCGTAGGAGTCGACGACGAAGGCGAGCATCGCGCGGTCGACGCCGGCGGCGGGCTCGATCACGTGCGGGACGTAGCTCTCCTTCGTCTGCTGGTCGAAGTACTCGAGCTTCTCACCCGAGTGGCGAGCGTGCTGGGTGAGGTCGAAGTCGCCGCGGTCGGCGATCCCCTCGAGCTCGGACCAGCCCATCGGGAACAGGTACTCGATGTCGGAGGTCGCCGACGAGTAGTGCGAGAGCTCGTCGGCCCCGTGCTCGCGCAGCGTCAGGTGGTCGGGGCGGATGCCGAGCTCCGTGTACCAGCGCATCCGCTCCTCCATCCAATGCGCGTGCCAGCGAGAGGTCTCGTCGGGCGGGCAGAAGAACTCCATCTCCATCTGCTCGAACTCGCGGGTGCGGAAGACGAAGTTGCCGGGCGTGATCTCGTTTCGAAACGACTTCCCGATCTGCGCGATCCCGAACGGCGGCCGCTTGCGCGCGAACTGGAGCACGTTCTTGAAGTTGATGAAGATCCCCTGCGCGGTCTCCGGGCGCAGGTAGGCGGTCGAGCCCGAGTCCTTGACCGGGCCGACCGTGGTCTCGAACATGAGGTTGAACTCGCGCGCCTCGGTGAGCTCGCACTCGGGGCCCTCGCCCGGGCGCTTGGACGGCTTGCGCGGGCACTGCTCGTCGTCGAGCTTGTCGGCGCGAAAGCGCAGCTTGCAGGCCTTGCAGTCGACCATCGGGTCGGTGAACCCGGCCAGGTGCCCCGAGGCCTCCCAGACCCGGGGGTGCTGGATGATCGCCGAGTCGATCGCGACGATGTCGTCGCGGTCGGTGAGCATCGCCCGCCACCACTCCGCCTTGACGTTGTTCTTCAGCAGGACGCCGTAGTGGCCGTAGTCGTAGGTCGATCCGACGCCGCCGTAGATCTCCGACGAGGGGAAGATGAAGCCGCGGCGCTTGCACAGCGCGACCACCTCGTCGAGGGTCGGGTCGGCGGCGGTGTCGGGAGCCGGGGGCACGGTCGGCATACTTGCAACCCGATGCCGATCTACGAGTACCGCTGCCGCAACGGCCACCTGTTCGAGGTCTTCCAGTCGATGGCCGACGACCCGGTGACCAGCTGCGAGGAGTGCGGGGCGCCGGTCGAGCGCGTCTTTCACCCGGTCGCGGTGCACTTCAAGGGCTCGGGCTTCTACACCACCGACTACAAGCAGAAGAGCTCCGCCAACAGCGGCGGCTCGGACTCGAAGGGCGGTGGCGAGACGAAGCCGGACTCGGGCTCCGGCACGGAGAAGAAGCCGGCGAAGAAGGCCGAGAGCAAGAAGGACTAGGTGGGCGCCCGCGCGGGCGCCTCAGCTCTGCGGGCAGTTCGGCTTTCGCGGCGGCTCCGAGCCGAGCAGCTCCTCCGCGGCGCGCTCGCATTCCTGCGGCGCGACGACCAGGTTGCCGGATGCGGTCGTCGACGCCGGCGTCAGCACGTCGGTGCCGCCGCCGCCGATCGCCGCCGAGATCACCAGCTGCGGCATCGTCAGCGCCCCCATCGAGGAGACCATCGCCTTCGGCGCGTTCCAGCCGATCAGCGGGCCCTTGATGAAGTTCGAGGGCAGCGCGGTGATGCTGGTCAGCTTGCCCTTGATCCCGTCGAGGATCAGCTGCTGGAACTGGGCTCGCTCGACGTCGCCGCCCGCGAATCCCTCCGAGGGGCACTCGTTGATCCGCGTCCTGGCGAGCGTGATCGCCTGGAAGCCGTCGAGGTGGTTCTCGCCCTCCTCGAGCTCGAGGTTGAACGCCCCGTCGGAAACGCTCGTGCAGACGTCGGTCGGGAGCTCGACGTCGATCCCGCCGATCGTGTCGATGAAGCTGCGAAACCCGTCGAAGTCGATGATCGCGACCTGGTCGACGTCGATTCCGAGCAGCCCCTCGACCGTGCGGATCGCGAGCTTCGCGCCGCCCGACGCGTAGGCCGAGTTGATCTTCTGCGGTCCCTGCCCGGGGACCTCGGCGAGCGTGTCGCGCGGGATCGAGAGCTTGCGGAAGGTGCCCCGGCCGGCGCGGATCAGCATGATCGTGTCCGAGCGGTAGGGCGGGTTCTTGCAGCTGCCGTCCTTCGGCCGTCCGCTCGTGATCGCCTCGATGCAGTCCTCGGGCTCGGCCTCCTCGGGCCCCGCGAAGGCGCCCGAGCGCACGTCGGTGCCGAGGACGAGGATCGTCTGCGGGATTCCGAGCATGAACGGGTTGCCGTCGAGGGTGTCGGTGACCCCGTCGGCGAGCTTCCACTTCTGGATCTGAGCCGAGACCGCGAAGGCGGCGAAGCTGAGCGCGAGCCAGGCCAGGGCCGCGATCCCGACCCACTTCGCCACCTTGCGCCCGGTCGAGCGCTCGCCCGGCTCGCGGATGCGCCCGGGCTCCTTCTCGGGGCCCTCGCCGCGCTTGAAGCGGTCGCCGAGGCCGCCGAGGCTCGGCTTGCGGATCCGGTCGAGCAGCCGGGGACGCGACTTGTAGACGGTGTAGTCGGGCTTCTCCGGGCGCTCCGGGGGTGGGTCTGCGGCCATCAGCTATCAATACCTCATGCCCCGAGCGAACTCCTGCCCGCGCACCGGCTCGTGAGCGCGGCGATAGGGGTCGACCTCGGAGGAACGAAGATGGCGATCGGGGTCGTGGACTCCGATCACCAGGTCCTCTACCGCGCCTCGCAGCGCTCCCGCGATCGCCCGATCGACGAGCTGCTCGAGACGCTCGAGGCCGAGCTGCGGGCCGCTCACGAGGCCTGTCCGCAGGCGATCGCGATCGGGCTCGGGATCCCGTCGACGATCGAGCGCGCCCGCGGCGCGGCGATCAGCTCGGTCAACCTGCCGATCGCCGACCTGCCGATCCGCGAGCTGATCGCCGAGCGCCTCGGTCTGCCGACCTTCCTCGACAACGACGCCAACGCCGCGGCGCTCGCCGAGCACCGCTTCGGCGCCGCGGCCGGGGCCCGGAACGCGGTCATGCTCACGATCGGGACCGGGATCGGCGGCGGGCTCATCCTCGACGGCGAGCTCTATCGCGGCTCGACCGGCGCCGGAGCGGAGCTCGGGCACGTGGTCATCGACCACGCGGGGCCGCCGTGCCAGGGCAACTGCCCCAACCACGGCTGCGTCGAGGTGCTCGCCTCGGGGACCGCGCTCGGGCGCGAGGGGCGGATCGCCGCCGAGAGCCACCCCTCGTCGGCGCTCGGGCGCCACCTGGCGGCCGGCGACGAGGTCAGCGGCCGGCTGGTCACCGAGGCGGCGATCGGCGGCGACGGGATCGCGGTCGAGGCGGTGGCGACGATCGGACGCCGGCTCGGGGTCGCGCTCTCGAGCCTCGCCAACATCTTCGATCCCGACGTGATCGTGATCGGCGGTGGGGTCGCGGCCGCCGGCGAGCTGCTGCTGGCACCGGCTCGCGAGCAGCTGCGGGCGCGCGCGCTGCGGCCGATGAACGAGGTCCCGGTTCGCGTCGCGGCGCTCGGCGCCGAGGCGGGGATGATCGGCGCCGCCGAGATCGCGCTCGAGGAGGCCGGCTGATGCCCGGGCGGCTGACCGTGTGCCCGACCCCGATCGGCAACCTCGAGGACCTGAGCCCGCGCGCGATGCGGGCGCTGCGCGACGCGGACCTCGTCGCCTGCGAGGACACGCGGCGGGCGGGGCGGCTGTACGAGCGGCTCGAGCTCCCGCACCCGCGCCTGGTCTCCAACTACGACGCGAACGAGAACGATCGTGCCCGCCAGCTCGCGCAGCAGATCGAGCGCGGCGCCCGGGTCGTGCTGATCTCCGACGCCGGCACGCCGGTGATCTCCGATCCCGGCTACCGGCTGATCCGCGCCTGCCTCGATCGCGACCTCGAGGTCGAGGTGCTCCCGGGGCCGTCGGCGGTGACGACCGCGCTCGTCGCCTCGGGCCTGCCCGCCGACCGCTGGCGCTTCGAGGGCTTTCTGCCGCGGCGCGCGGGCGAGCTCGAGCGCGTGCTCGGCGCGCCCGAGACCGTGGTCGCGTTCGAGTCGCCGCGACGGCTGCCCGAGTCGCTGGCGGCGCTCGCCGCGCTCGCCCCGAACCGCCCGGCGGCGGTCTGCCGCGAGCTGACCAAGCTTCACGAGGAGGTCGCGCGGGGCACGCTCGGCGAGCTCGCGCGCCGGTTTCGCGACGACGCCAAGGGCGAGATCGTGGTCGTGATCGCGCGCCTCGGGCCGCGGTTGGCGACGAGCCCGACGTCGCCTTCGCGGTCGACGCGCTGCGCCGCCTGGTCCAGTCGGGCGCCCGTCCGCGGGCCGCCGCCGGCGTCGTCGCCGCGCTCACCGGGACCCGCGCGAACGACCTCTACCGCGGGCTCACCGGTCGCGATCCGCGCGAATGACCGCTGTTCTAAGGCTCGGTTAAGACCGCGATTTCCCGCCCGCGCCCGCGTTCAGGGACTAGGATGCCCACCGGGTACGAATTCCGGGCACAGCCGGGAGCGTGGGGAGCCAGAAAATGACCTCCCTCGTATCGCGCAAGGAGGCCATGTGAGAGAGGAGCAAGGCGAACGCCCCGGAGTTGCAGGGACCGCAGCCGGATAGCGCATAAATGGGTCGGGTAGTCGCACGGGTCGCGGGAATCGGAGCGCTTGTCGTCGCGGGGGTGCTGGTCGCGATCGTGCTCTTCGGCGGCGACGAGGGTCACCGCTACAAGCTGCTCTTCGAGACCGGGGGCCAGCTCGTTCCCGGCAACGAGGTCCTCGTCGGCGGCCAGCCGATCGGCACGATCGACGACATCACGCTCACCGACGACGCCCAGGCCGAGGTCGAGATCACCGTCGACGAGCCGCTGCACGAGGGCACGACCGCGATCGTCCGCGCGACCTCGCTCTCCGGCGTCGCGAACCGCTACATCTCGATCTCACCCGGCGCCAACAGCGAGCCCGAGATCCCCGACGGCGGCCTGATCACCGCCGACGCGACCACCTCGCCGGTCGACCTCGACCAGCTCTTCAACACGCTCGACGAGCGCACCCGAGCGAGCCTGCAGAAGGTGATCCAGGGCCAGGCGACGATCTACACCGGCAACACCGAGCAGGCGCGCGAGACCTACAAGTACTTCGCTCCCGGGCTGCAGTCGACCGAGCGCCTGCTCGCCGAGCTGACCCGCGACCAGGCGCTCGCTGAGCCGCTTCCTGGTCGAGGGCTCGACCGCGCTCGGCGCGATCGCCGAGCGCCGCGACGACCTCGCCGCGCTGACCTCGAACGCGAACGAGGCGCTGGGCGCGATCGCCGAGCGAGAACGTCGAGCTCGACCGGACCCTGGTCGCGCTGCCGCCGGCGATGCGCCAGGCGAACACCACCTTCGTCAACCTGCGCGCCGCGCTCGACGACCTCGACCCGCTGATCGCCGACCTCGGCGAGGTCGCGCCCCGACCTGGCGCCGTTCCTGCGCAAGACGACCGCGACCGCCGAGCCCGCCGGGCCGGTGTTCCGCGACCTGCGGCTCTCGCTCTCGCGCGACGGCGCCAACAACGACCTCACCGACTCGCTCCGGGCGCTCCCCGGCGGCGAGCGCGCGGCGCGCCGGTCGGTCGCGCCGACGATCGAGGCGCTCGACGACGCGCAGCACGTGGTCGAGTTCGCCGTCCCCTACACGCCCGAGCTGATCGGCCTGATCGGCAAGTTCGGCCAGGTCACCGCCTACTACGACGCGAACGGCCACTACGCGCGCGTCCTGCCCGCCTCGGCGAACCTGTTCGACTAGAACGAGACCACCGAGCGAGCTCGAGCCGATCCCGCCCGCGGAGCAGTTCGACGCGCTTCGCGAACCCTCGGGCTCGGCCCGTTCACGCGCTGTCCGGGCGGCTCGACCCAGCCGAACGCCGGCTGGCCCGCACCCGACCGACCACCCGTTCCTCGGCGGCGGCTCGCTCGCCGGCGATTGCGACCCCAACGACGTGCCCCCGGGACCATGAGGCGGATCGCCGCCATAGCGCCTGCTGCTGATCGGCTCGGTCGTCGATCCTCGCGACCGGAAGCGCCGCCGGCGGCGACGACGGCGACTACGAGGTGCGGGCGATCTTCGACAACGCCGGCTTCCTGGTCGACGGGCGAGGAGGTCCGGGTCGCGGGCGCCAAGGTCGGCGTCGATCTCCGACGTCGACGTGACCACCGCCGAGGAGCCGGCCCGCGCCGACGGCAGCCCGGACCCGGGCAAGGCCGTGGTCGTGCTGCGGATCGACGACCCGGGCTTCCAGGACTTCCGCGAGGACGCGTCGCTGCCTCGATCCGCCCGCAGTCGCTGATCGGCGAGAAGTTCGTCGAGTGCGAGCCGACCCAGCCGCGCGCGCCGCGGCGACCGAGCCGCCGCCGCCGCTCGAGCCGAGATCCCCGAGGGCGAGCCGGGGGAGGGCCAGCACCTGCTGCCGCTCGAGCGCAACGGCAAGGCGGTCGACCTCGACCTGGTCAACAACATCATGAAGGAGCCCTATCCGGACCGGTTCCGGCTCATCCTCAACGACCTCGGCGCCGGCCTCGCCGCCCGCGGCGAGGAGCTCGCCGAGATCATCGAGCGCGCGAACCCGGCCCTGCGCGAGACCAACGAGGTGCTCGCGATCCTCGCGCGCCAGAACCGCAGCCCTCGCCAACCTGGCGAGCGATTCCGACGCCGTGATCGGGCGCGCTGGCCGCCGAGCGCGAGAGCATCGCCGGCTTCATCAACGACGTCGGACGACGACCGCGGCGGCGACCGCCGAGCGCAGCGCCGACCTCGAGGCAGGCGTTCGCGCAGCTTCCCGAGCTTCCTCCGCGAGCTGCGCTCGACGATGGACCGAGCTGCGACGCGTTCTCCGACACCGCGACCCCGGTCTTCTCCGACCTCGGCGACGCGGCGCCGTCGCTGACCCGCGCCTCGGAGGCACTGGGGCCGTTCTCGGACGCCGGCACCCGGGCGCTGACCAGCCTCGGCAACGCCGCCGAGGAGGCCGGGCCGCTGCTCGTCGCCGCCGACCCGGTGATCCGCCAGGTTCGCTGCGCTGGCCAGGTCGGGCAGCCGGCGACGAAGAACCTGGCGAAGCTGCTCGCCAGCCTGCGCAAGACCGGCGGCTACGAGTACCTGACCGACTTCATCTTCAACTCCGGCGGCGCGGTCAACGGCTTCGACTCGTACGGGCACTTCCTGCGCGCCTACCTGCCGTTCAACAACTGCGTCGGCTACGAGGTCGTCCCCGAGGGCGGCTGCAGCGCGAACTTCGACCTCACCCGCACCGGCGCCGTGTTCCCGCGCGCGTTCCGCCCCCGCAGCCTCGGCGCCGCGTTCGGGCTCGACTCCGCCGCCGACGAGCAGGCCCCGCAGCTGCGCCGCGAGGCGCCCGACGCGGCCGCCGACGAGCCCGCCCCGTCGCTCGAGGTCGAGCCGGCGCCGGCTGACCCGGCGGCACCCGAGTCCGACGAGGTCACGCCCGAGGCGAGCCCGAGCACCCAGGCCGCGAGCTCGGCGCAGCGGATGCGCGCGGCACGCGACCTGCTCGACTTCCTGATCGGCGAGCGCGGCCGGGAGGCGAAGCGATGAGGCGCGGCGGCTTCGCCGGATCGCTGGCGGCGAGCCCGACGATGGTCGGCGCGGTGACGGTGATGATCGTCGATCCTCGCCGTCTTCCTCGCCTACAACGCGAACAACGGCCTGCCGTTCGTGCCCTCCTACCGGGTCTCGGCCGAGGTCCCGAACGCCGAACTCGCTGGTGCCCGGCAACGAGGTCCGGATCGGCGGCGTGCGGGTCGGGCTGGTCGAGGACATCGAGCCGGTCGCAGAACGAGGACGGCACCGCGACCGCGCGCCTCGACCTGAAGCTCGACGCCGACGTCGAGCCGCTGCCCGACGACTCGACGATGATCGTCCGCGCCCGCTCGGCGCTCGGGCTCAAGTACCTGGAGATCGACGCGCGGGACCTCGGACGAGGGCTACGCGGCGGGGGCGGTCGATCCCGCTCTACGCCGCGCAGCCCGGAGCCGGTCGAGATCGACGAGGTGCTGAGCACCTTCGACGAGCCGACCCGGGTCGCGATCCAGGAGAACCTGGTCGAGTTCGGCAACGCGCTCGCCGGCCGCGGCCCCGACCTCAACGCCGCGCTCGGCCGGCTGCCGCGGCGTGCTGCGCTACCTCGAGCCGGTGATGAGGAACCTCTCCTCGCCCGAGACCCAGCTCGAGCGCTTCATCACCGCGAGCGCCGCAGGCCGCGGCCGAGGTCGCGCCGGTCGCCGAGGTGCAGGCGCGAGCTGTTCGTCAACCTCGACACCACCTTCACCGCGCTCGCCGACGTCGCCCGGCCGTTCATCCAGGAGACGATCTCCGAGACGCCGCCGACGTTCGACGGTCGCCGAGCGGTCGCTGCCGGTGATCCGGCCGTTCCTCGACAACAGCGCGGCCCTGTTCGCCGACCTGCAGCCCGGGGTCGCGGCGATCTCCGACAACGCGCCGCAGATCGCCGACACGCTCGAGATCGGGACCCCGGTGCTGCGCGACTCGCCGCAGCTCAACCGCCAGCTCGCGCCGACCGCGCAGTCGCTGCTCGACTTCAACGACAACATCGTCGTCCGCGACGGCCTCACCCGCCTCGAGCAGACCACCGACATCCTCGGTCCGCTGGCCCGCTTCGTCACCCCGGCGCAGACCGTCTGCAACTACGGCACGCTGCTGTTCCGCAACACCGCGAGCCTGTTCTCGAAGGGCGCCGACGGCGGCCGCTGGCAGCGGTTCACCGTCTTCCGACCCGCCGAACGGGCCCAACAGCGAGGGCAGCCCCGCGGCGGCGCCGGCGAGCGGCGGCGGCGACGATCGGGAACTTCCTCCACTACAACCCGTATCCGAACACGGCCGCGCCGGGCCAGACCTTCGAGTGCGAGGCCGGCAACGAGGACTACCTCGTCGGCCAGACCGGTGATCGGCAACGTGCCCGGCAACCAGGGCACGCTCACCGACGCCCAGCCCGGCGGCGACACCGAGGAGGAGACGCCGTGAGGCGCCCGTTCGCGAAGCGGACGCACACGCCGCGCGACCCGAGCAGGCCGGCGGCGGACGAGCGCGTCTGGGGCCGCAACTACCGCGGTCCGGCGCCGTGGATCTTCGGCCTGCTGGTCGTCGGCCTGCTCTCGATCGGGATCTACCTCGCGTTCGCGAAGGACCTCCCGTTCACCGGCAAGGGCTACGAGCTCACGGCGACGTTCGAGAACGCCGCCACCCTGCGCGAGACGTCGCCGGTGCGGATCGCCGGCGTCAACGTCGGCAAGGTGACCTCGATCGAGCCCGACGGCGAGCTCGCCAAGGTCACCTTCACCGTCGACGAGGACGGGCAGCCGATCCACGACGACGCCGAGGTCGAGATCCGCCCGCGGCTCTTCCTCGAGGGCAACTTCTTCCTCGACCTGACCCCGGGCAGCCCGAGCGCGCCGGAGCTCGACTCGGGCGGCGACGATCCCGGTGACCCAGACCGCGACCGCGGTCCAGCTCGACGAGGTCCTCGACGGCGCTCCAGGAGCCGCAGCGCCGCGGGCCTGCAGAAGCTGCTCTCGGGCTACGGGACCGCGCTCACCTACGAGCCGACCGAGGCCGACGACATCGGCCAGGACCCGTCGGTCCAGGGCGAGAGCGCCGCCGAGTCGCTCAACGACGCCTTCCGCTACGGCGGGCGCGCCGGGCGCGGCACCGCGATCGTCAACGAGGCGCTGCTGGGCGAGAACCCGCACGACCTCTCCGGCTTCATCGACAGCGCCGGCAGTCACGTTCGCGAAGCTCGCCGACCGCGAGCAGGAGCTCTCCGATCTGATCACCAACTTCAACACCTTCGCCGGCGCCCTCGCCGCCGAGTCGGAGAACCTCTCGCGGACGTTCGAGCGAGCTCGCACCGACGCTCGAGGAGGCCGAGCCGTCGCTCGCGAACCTGAACGAGGCGCTGCCCGCGGTGCGCGCGCTGGCGATCGAGTCGCGGCCGGGGATCCAGGAGCTGCCGACGACGATCTCGGCCGCGAACCCGTGGCTGAACCAGACCCGGGCGCTGCTGCGCTCGTCCGAGCTCGGCGGCCTCGCGCGCCTGCTCCGCAACGCGAGCCCCGGGCTCGCCGAGACCGCGGGGGCGACGAAGACGCTGTTCGACGAGCAGACCAACCTCGCGCGCTGCACCTCGAACGTGCTCGTTCCCGCCGGCGACATCGTCATCAACGACGAGTTCTCGACCGGGCAGCCCAACTACCGCGAGTTCTTCTACTCCGCCGTCCAGCTCGCCGGCGAGTCGCAGGGCTTCGACGGCAACGGCCCCTACGTCCGCTTCCAGTCCGGCGGCGGCCCGCAGCTGCTGCGAGGGCACGAACCCGGGCGGCACGCCGGGCACCGGCGGACGCTTCCCGGAGGGCACCTCGAAGGCATTCGGCAACGGGATCGAGGCCCCGCAGGGGATCCAGCCGGCGCTCCCGGACGCCGGCCCGCCGTTCCGCATGGACGTCCCCTGCAAGCGCCAGGCGGTGCCGCAGATCAACGGGCCCTCGGCGGCCGCCGGGACCGCCCGACCTGACGGCGGTGAGCCCGTGAGGCGCGCGATCCGCGAGCACCTGCGCGACTTCATCGCGATCGGAGCGCTGTTCCTCGCCGGGCTCGCGGTCACCGGCTACATCCTCTCCCAGCAGCAGCAGCCCTATCCCGTAGTGGGTGCCGATCCTCGGCGACGAGCGCTTCGAGCTCAAGGCCGAGCTCTCGACCGCGCAGGCGGTCACCCCGGGCCAGGGCCAGACGGTCAACATCGCCGGGGTCAAGGCCGGCGACATCTCCGACGTCGAGCTCGTCGACGGCCAGGCCGTGGTCACGATGCTGGTCGAGCAGGAGTACGCGCCGCTGATCCACGACGACGCGACCGTGCTCCTGCGCCCGCGCACGGGGCTTCAGGACATGACGCTCGAGGTCGACCCCGGGGCGAAGGGGGAGCCGCTCGAGGAGGGGGCGACGATCCCGCTCGCGCAGACCGAGCCCAACGTGCAGCCGGACCAGATCCTCGCCTCGCTCGACGGCGACACGCGCGACTACCTCCAGCTCCTGATCCAGGGCGGCGCCGAGGGCCTCGGCGGCCGCGGCAAGGAGCTCTCCGCCGGCCTGCGCCGGTTCGAGCCGCTGGGCCGCTACCTCGCCCGCGATCGGCGACGCGCTCTCCGAGCGCCGCCGCAACATCGCCCGCGTCGATCACCAGCTTCCGCTCGCTGACCGAGGAGCTCGCGAGCACCGACACCCGCCTCTCGGAGTGGGTCTCGTCGCAGAACTCGGCGATCGGCGCCTTCGCCAACCAGGAGGCCGCGATCCGCGAGACGCTGCGCGAGCTGCCGCCGGCTCTCTCCGAGACACGGGCGGCGCTCGAGAGCGGCAACGAGCTCGCGCTCGAGCTCGGCCCGGCATCGGAGGCCCTGATCCCGGCGGCGCAGGCGTTCGCCCCCGCGCAGGAATCGGCGCAGCGCTTCTTCACCAAGACGACGGGGCCGATCCGCGACCAGATCCGACCGTTCTCGCGCGAGGTCCAGACGCCGGTTCGCCACCTGAAGCAGGCCTCGAAGCCGCTCGGCGGCGACGACCAAGGGCCTCGCTCGCTCGCTCACCGACCTGAACCGGCTCTTCAACGCGCTCGCCTACAACCCGCCCGGCGCCGAGGAGGGCTACCTGTTCTGGCTCGCGTGGCTGAACCACAACACCAACAACATGTTCCTGACCCAGACCGCCGACGGCCCGCTGCGCGCGCGGGATCGTGCTCCAGACCTGCCAGACGGCGATCAACGCCGAGACGCTCGCCTCCGCACGGCCGTTCCTGCGCACCCTGCAGCAGGTCACCAACGTGACCCCGGCCGATCTGATCTGCCCGCTCGACGGGACGATCCTCGACGAGCCAGAAACCGACCCCGAGCCGACGCCGTGAGCGCCTGATGGAGACCAAGCCACCGACATTCGGCCGCATCCTGATCGCCGTCGGGTTCGCGATCTCGTGCTTCGCGCTCGCGCTCTTCCTCTGGCTCGCCTTCGGTGGCGCGATCCCGCTGAAGCCGGAGGGCTACCGGTTCACGGTCCCGTTCGAGGAGGCGACCCAGCTCGCGGTCGAGTCCGACGTGCGGATCTCGGGGGTCTCGGTCGGCAAGGTGAAGCGAATCGACCTCGACGACGAGGGCTTCGCCGAGGCGACGGTCGAGCTCGACGCGCGCTACGCGCCGATCCCGGCGGACACGAACGCGATCCTGCGCCAGAAGACGCTGCTCGGGGAGACGTACGTCGAGCTCAGCCAGGGCTCGGAGGAGTCCGAGCCGCTGCCCGAGGACGGCAGCCTGCCCCAGGCCCAGGTCTCCGATGCGGTCCAGCTCGACGAGATCTTCCGCACCTTCGACGATGAGACCCGCGCCAACTTCCAGGCCTGGATGCAGGGCCAGGCCGCGGCGCTGCGCGGCCGCGGCGACGACCTCTCGGTCGCGATCGCGAGCCTCGACCCGTTCGCCGAGGAGGCCGACCGCGCCCTGCGCCTGCTCGACTCGCAGTCGAACGCGCTCAGCGGCTTCTTCCGCTCGAGCGGCGAGGTCTTCGAGGCCCTCTCCGAGCGCCAGGGCCAGCTCCGCGGCCTGATCGTGAACTCGAACGAGGTCTTCGAGACCACTGCGCGCCGAAACGAGGAGCTGGCGACGGCGTTCACGATCTTCCCCACCTTCCTGCGCGAGTCGCGGGCGACGCTGACCCGGCTCGAGCAGTTCGCGGTCGACTCGGACCCGGTCGTCCAGGCGCTGCGACCGGGAGCGCGCGAGATCGAGCCGACCTTCGCCGCGCTCGGCAAGCTCTCGGGCCAGCTCGACCCGTTCTTTACCGCCCTGCGGACGACGATCGACCGCTCCGGCAAGGGCTTCCCGGCGCTGCGCCGCCTGCTCGACCAGGACCTGCCGCCGCTGCTCGGCCGCCTCGACCCGTTCCTGGCCTCGTTCAACTCGATCCTCGAGGGGCTGCGCCTCTACCGCCACGAGATCACCGCCTTCCTCGGCAACGCGGCCGCGGCGACCCAGGGCTACCTCGAGATCGACACCCAGACCGGGCTCCCGGTCCATTATCTGCGCACCGAAGCCCCGCTCACCCCCGAGGTGCTCGCCTCCTATCCGCGCCGGCTCGAGATCCAGCGCACGAACCCGTACCTGAAGCCGAAGGGCTACGCGAACCTGGCCACCGGCCTCGAGTCGTTCGAGACCCGCCAGTGCGCGAGCGGCGTCAGCGCGACGCTCGACCCCGCCACCCCCGAGGACCCCGACTTCAACGTCCGCACCGGGGGCGACGTCGAGGATGCCCAGGACTACTTCGACCGGATCCTCGAGTTCGCGTTCGTGAACCAGCTCTCCACGGACACGATCGGCGCGCCGCCGTGCGTCGAGCAGGGTCCGTTCGACTCGATCGGCACCCCCGCGGAGCAGAGCGATTACCTGCACGTCTATCCGCAGCCGTGATACAAGAGAGCAACTTCCTGGCCCCGCACGGGTTAGGACCGATGCGGCCGGGAGAGTCCCGGCCAGGACTTGCAAGGGTCAACGGAGATCGACAAACACCGCGCCGGCCGCGCGCCTCGCGGTATCTCACACATAGGAGGAGAAGTGATTCGTAAGTCACGCTTGATCGTCGCGCTCGGGCTGGTGCTCGCGCTCGGCGTCGCGGGCATCGCCTTCGCCGACGGTACGTCGGAGAACGATCCGAAGGTTCTCGGCAAGGTGTCGCCGAAGAAGCTCGACAAGAAGAAGTTCAAGCCGGTCAAGTTCTATACGGGCGTCGCGACCACGACCACGTCCAGCGTCCCGGGGCAGCAGAACCCTGAGTCGGAGATGCTCGAGTTCGGCAAGAACATCAAGTTCCAGAACAAGAAGGCGCCGTTCTGCTCCGTGCCGCTCAACGGGACGACGACCGAGCAGGCCGAGGCCGCGTGCGCGGCGGAGGTCGGCGGTAACGGCTCCGTGATCGGCAAGGGCCAGGCCAACGCCGATCTCGGCCAGGGTCCGCAGCAGGTCGACGATGTGATCGTGACCGCGTTCAACGGTCCTGGACCGAATCAGCTGCGTCTGCACGCGTGGAGCCCGACGCTCGGTTCCGGCGCCACCCAGGTGGTCGACGGGCTGATCGTCAAGGCGCCCTCGGGCGGCAAGTACGGCCAGGCGCTCTCGGTTCCGGACGCCCCGGACCTGGGCGAGGACGCGTTCATGCTGACGCTGTTCGACTCCACGATCAGCAAGTCGAGCAAGGTGGTCAGCGGCCGCTGCAAGGCGAAGAAGTTCCTCTGGAAGCGCACCGTCACCTACGACGATGGCACCAAGGAGACGGTCGAGCTGAGCCAGAAGTGCAAGCGCAAGGGGAACTAGGTTCGTTCTTCGGCGCTTGACGCCAGTTGAGGAAAGGGCGGCCTTCGGGCCGCCCTTTCTTTTCCGTTCGGGCCGCATGGTCCGGTAGGTTGCGACGATCTTGCGACAGGTGGGGAGCACTCCTGTCGGTCGCCGTCGCGGTGCTGGCGATCGGCGGTTGCGGCGGCGGCGAGGAGACGCGCTTCAACGACGCGAAGATCGTCGAGCGCCTGAACCTGAAGGAGTCCGCCGACGGCAAGGCCTATGAGATCGACGGCGACCCGTTCTGCGAGGTCGACCGCAAGCTCCTCAACGACGCGACCGAGGTCGAGGAGGCCGCCGACCGCGACGAGTTCGGGCTCGTGATCGCGAGCCGCGAGGGCAACGCCGGGGTCGAGGGCCTGCCCCCGTTCAACCCCGAGTGCGGCGAGGTCGCGGAGAAGAAGCTCAACCGGCTCGATCCCGAGCCCGCCGAGTAGCGGTCGACGGAGTAGCGGTCGGCCGTCGGCGGGCGTAGGCTTTCGGCGATGGCGACCAAGCGCGAGCCACGGCTGGTCTCGCTCGGCTACGGCAAGCTCGTCCGGGCGGATCGCGTCTTCGCCCTGGTCCCGCTCGACGCCGCCGACCGCGGCGACGGCCGGCGCACCTACGTCCATGTCGAGGGGCTCTCCGAGCCCCTGGTCGCGTCGCGATCCGAGCGCGCGATCCTCGCCGACATCGAGGCGGCGCTCGCCGAGGCCGCGGGCATCCCGCGCAAGCGCCGCGGCGCCAAGGGCCAGGAGACGCTGCTCTGAGGTGCGCCGCCGGGCCCTGACTATGCTCACGCGGGCCGTGAGCTTCTACGTCACCACGCCGATCTACTACGTCAACGCCGAGCCTCATCTCGGCCACGCGTACTCGACGATCGCCGCCGACGTGCTCGCCCGCCACCACCGCCAGCGCGGCGACGACGTCTTCTTCCTCACCGGCACCGACGAGCACGGCGAGCCGGTCGCGCTCGCCGCCGAGAGCGAGGGCGTCACCCCGCAGGAGCTCGCCGACCGAAACGCGCCCACGTTCGAGGCGATGGCGCGAGCTGGTCGGCGCCTCGAACGACTTCTTCATCCGCACCTCCGACCCGCGCCACGCCGAGCGAAGGTCGCCGAGGTGATCCAGCGCGTCTACGACAACGGCCACGTCTACGAGGGCGTCTACGAGGGCTGGTACTGCCCGCGCTGCGCCGACTTCAAGACCGAGCGCGAGCTCGGGCCCGGCAACACCTGCCCGATCCACGAGATCCCGCTCGAGCGCGAGCGGGAGGAGAACTGGTTCTTCCGCCTGAGCGCCTTCCAGGGCGAGCTCGAGCGCCTCTACGCCGAGCAGCCCGACTTCGTCGTCCCGGACTTCCGCCGCAACGAGGCGCTCTCGTTCATCGAGCGCGGGCTCGAGGACGTCTCGCTCTCGCGGCCGAAGCTGAAGTGGGGGATGAAGCTGCCCTGGGACCAGAGCCAGCGCATGTACGTCTGGTTCGACGCGCTGCTCAACTACTACACCGCGCTCTCCTTCGCCCGCGACGGCGAGGACCTGACCGAGCGCTTCTGGCCCGCGACCCTGCACGTCCTCGCCAAGGACATCCTCAAGTTCCACGCCGTGATCTGGCCGGCGCTGCTGCTCGCCGCCGGGCTCGAGCCACCGCGCGGGATGGTCATCCACGGCTACCTGCTGATGGGCGAGCGCAAGATGTCGAAGTCGCTCGGCAACGTCCTCGACCCGAACGAGGTCATCGACCGCTTCGGCGCCGACGCGCTGCGCTTCTACTGCAACCGCGAGGTCTCCTTCGGCCAGGACGGCAGCGTCTCGGCGGCCGGGTTCGAGGCTCGGTACGAGACCGAGCTCGCCAACGACTGGGGCAACCTCGCCAGCCGCACGCTGGCGATGATCGAGCGCTACCGCGACGGCCTCGTCCCCGAGGCGGAGGTCGACCCGGCGCTGTGCGAGGGCGAGGACGCGCTCGCCGGGGTCGCGGAGGAGGTCAGCGAGCTGCTCGACCGCGCCGAGCTGACCCAGGCGCTGGAGGCGATCTGGGCCCGGGTGCGGCGGCTGAACCGCTACGTCGAGGAGTCGGCGCCGTGGGAGCTGGCGAAGGACCCCGCGCAGGCCGAACGACTCGACCGAACCCTGTATTCCTTGGCCGAGGGGATCCGGGTGCTGGCGCTGCTGCTCTGCGCCTACATGCCGCAGTCGAGCGCCGACCTGCTCGACGCGCTCGCCGAGCCCGAGCGCGGCGTCGTCCCTTTCGGCTCGCGCGGCGGTGGCCAGCGGGTCGAGCGGATCCCGCCCCTGTTCCCGAAGCTCGACTAGAGATGAGGAGGGCGGGGCGCCGGTGGTCGACTCGCACTGCCATCTCGGGCTCTGCAAGCCGGACGCGGCGGAGCTGGTCGCGGCGGCTCGCCGGGTCGGGGTCGTGAGGATGCTCAGCGTCGGCATCGACGAGGCCGCCGGCGAGGAGGCGATCGCGACCGCCGCCGCCCACGAGGAGGTCCGCGCCTGCGTCGGGCGCCATCCGAACGGCGCCGCCGGCTTCGACGACGAGGACGCGAGCCGGATCGAGGAGCTGGCGCGCGACCCGCACGTGGCCGCGGTCGGCGAGACCGGGCTCGACTACTACCGCGACGGAGCCCCGCGAGCCGACCAGCGCCGCGCCTTCCGCGCTCAGATCGAGATCGCGCGCCGGGTCTCCAAGCCGCTCGTGATCCACCTGCGCGACGGTGGCCAGGTCACCGACGGGGAGGCGCTCGCGGAGGCGTTCGAGCTCCTGCGCGCCGAGGCGGCCGGGGTGACCGTGATCCTGCACTGCTTCTCCGCCCCCGCCGCGCGGGCGTCGGAGGCTGTGGAGCGGGGCTGGTACTGCTCGTTCGCGGGCAACCTCACCTACCCGAGCGCCGAGTCGCTGCGCGAGGCGGCGGCCGTCGTCCCCGACGAGCTGCTGCTGGTCGAGACCGATGCCCCGTTCCTCTCGCCGCAGCCGGCGCGCGGGCGCCCGAACGAGCCCGCCAACGTCGTCGCCACGGCCGAGCGCCTCGCCGAGGTCCGCGCGGTCGGCTACCCGGAGCTTGCGAGCGTCCTCGACGCCAACGCCGCGCGCGTGTTCGGATGGTGAGGCTGGGTCAGAACTTCCTCGCGGATACGAACCTGCTCGCGGCGATCGTCCGCGAGGCCGAGCTCGGCCCGGACGACGTCGTGCTCGAGGTCGGTGGCGGGGAGGGGGCGCTGACCGCCGAGCTCGCGCCGCTGGCCGGTCACGTGCACGTGGTCGAGCTCGACCGCAGGCTGCGAGCCGGGCTCGAGGCGCTCGCCGCCGAGCACCCGAACGTCGAGCTGCACTTCGGCGACGCGCTCAGGCTCGACCTCGGCGCGCTGCGCCCCGAGCCCGACCGGATCGTCGCCAACCTGCCCTACTCGATCGCGACGCCGCTGATCCTGCGTACGATCGCCGAGCTCGGGCGAGTGCAGCGCTGGACCCTGATGGTCCAGCGCGAGATCGCCGACCGGCTGCGCGCCGCTCCCGGGAGCCGCGTCTACGGCTCGCCGAGCGTGCTCGTCCAGCTCAGCTGCACGGTGCGGCTGCTGCGCTCGGTCGACCGCGCGGTCTTTCGCCCCCGACCGCGGGTCGATTCGGCCCTGCTCGGCCTCGTGCGCACCGGCCCGGCGCCGGCGCCCGAGGTCGCGCGGCTGGTGCGCGAGTGCTTCGCCCACCGGCGCAAGTCGCTGGCGCGCTCGCTCGACCACGCCCGCCCCGGCGTCCGCGACCGGGCCCGGGCGGCGCTCGAGCGGATCGGCGAGCGTCCCGACGCGCGCGCCGAGCAGCTCGCTCCGCTGCAGTTCGTCGCTCTCGCCGAGGCACTCGCCACGGAGGCGCCGAGCGGATGATCCTGCGCGCGCCGGCGAAGCTCAACCTCTGCCTCTATCTCGGGGCCCACCGCGAGGACGGGCTGCACGAGTTGCGCTCGCTGTTCTGCCCGCTCGTGCTCTCCGACCGGATCGAGGTCACCGAGCTCGCCGCGGGCTCGGACGAGGTCGTCTGCGAGGGCGTCGCCGGCCCGAATCTGGTCGGCGTCGCGCTCGAGGCGATGCGCGCGCGGGGCTGGCACCGGCCGCCGCTCCGGGTTGAGATCGAGAAGCGGATCCCGGTCGCCGCCGGCCTCGGCGGTGGCAGCGCCGACGCCGCGGCCCTGCTGCGCCTCGCCGGGGACGAGCTCGGCGATCCGGCGGCGCTCGCCGCCGGCCTCGGCGCCGACGTCCCCTCGCAGCTCGATCCCGCGTTCGCGCTGGTCTCCGGGGCGGGCGAGGAGGTCGAGCCGCTGGGCGATCCCGGCGAGTTCGCGCTCGTGCTGATCGGCGCCGAGCGCGGGCTCGACACCGCCGCGGTCTACGCCGAGGCCGACGCGCTCGGCCTCGGCCGCGACCGCGAGCAGCTCGAGGCGATCACCGGACGGCTGCGCGAGGCGGCGCCGGGCGCCTCGCCGCTGGACTACCTCGACCTGCTCGTCAACGACCTCGAGCAGGCGGCGATCTCGCTGCACCCGCCGATCGCGGAGGCGCTCGCGGCGCTCGAGGAGGCGGGCGCGGCGCGCGCCCTGGTAACCGGCGCGGGGCCGACCGCGTTCGGGATCTTCGACGACATCGTCGCCGCCGACGCCGCCGCGGCGGCGCTTCCGCCTCGCTACGCGAACGCGATCGTCACGACGCCGCAACGGCTCGGATAATCGACCGGTGCGGCTGGGAGGCGACAGCCAGGGCGGGCGCAAGGAGACGATCCGCCTCGCCGCGCTGCTGGCGCTGTTCGCGGGCGGCTTCTTCGCCTTTCAGCAGCTCGCGCCCAGCCTCGACATCGAGGGCTGGCTCGAGGGCCTCGCCGAGGACCTCGGCGACCTCACCTACCTGCTGGTCGGGTTCCTCGCCTTTGCCGAGACCGGTGCCTTCATCGGGCTCGTGTTCCCGGGCGAGACCGCGGTCATCATCGGCGGCGCGCTCGCCGGCCAGGGCGAGAACTCGGTCGTCCTGATGCTCGCCGTGGTCTGGTTCTGCGCCTGGGGCGGCGACTCGGTCAGCTTCCTGCTCGGCAAGCGGCTCGGCCGCGGCTTCGTGCTCGAGCACGGCCCCAAGGTGAGGATCACCCACGAGCGCTTCGCCCAGGTCGAGGAGTACTTCCAGCGCCACGGCGGCAAGACGATCCTGATCGGCCGCTTCATCGGCCTCGTGCGCGCGCTCGCCCCGTTCATCGCCGGCAGCTCCGGGATGGCCTATCGGGCCTTCCTCCCCTACAGCGTGCTCGGGACCGGGCTCTGGGCGGCGACCTTCACCCTGCTCGGCTACTTCATCTCCGAGAACATCAACGAGGCGACCGAGCTCGCGAGCAGGGGGATCCTGGTCTTCGGCACCGTGGTCGCGGTCCTGATCGCGATCGTGGTCGCGGTTCGCTTCCTGCGCGTGCGCGCGAACCGGATCCGGCTCGCGCGCAGGATGGAGGGCGTCCCGGCGCTGCGGCCGTTGGTCGCGCTCGGGCGCCGGATCGAGCCCCAGGTGCGGTTCTTCTGGCACCGGGTGACGCCGGGCGGGCTCGGGCTCGAGTTCACGACCCTGATGGCGGGGCTCGCGGTCTCGATGTTCGTCCTCGTCGGCTTCGCGGTCGTCGTCTCCGGGGACCCCGGGCCGACCCCGGGCGACGCCGAGGCGATCGACCTCGCCGCCAGGATCCAGAGCCAGTGGCTGACCGACCTCGCCAAGGTCGTCACCGTGCTCGGCTCCGCCCCGGTGACGCTCGCGGTCGCCGCGATCGCCGGCGCCGTGCTCGGCTACCGGCGCCACCTCGACGAGCTCGCGGTGCTGCTCGCCGCGGTGGTGATCTGCCACATCGCGGTGCCGGTGCTCAAGGAGGCGATCGATCGGCCGCGGCCCGAGGGCGGGCTCGTGGACGTGAGCGGCGACAGCTACCCGAGCGGTCACGCCGCCTACTCGGTGATCTACAGCTGGCTCGTGCTCATGGTCGCGGTCCGGCTGCGACCGGGGCTGACCCATGCCGCGGCGCTGATCGCGGTCGGCGTCGCGACCACGGTCGCGGTCGGGCTCAGCCGCGTCTACCTCGACGTCCACTACCTGAGCGACGTCAGCGGTGGCTGGGCGCTCGGCGTCGCGGCGTTCTCGGGCTGCGCGGCGACCTCGATGGTCGTCGCGCACTTGCGGCAGAATCAGCGCCGGAGGACGACTGCGTGACCCTGCCCACAGCGATCGGAACCGAGATCTTCCTGTTCGGCGGCGCCGGGCTGCTGAGCCTGCTCGCGTTCACGGCGCTGATCGTGGTTCCCGCGATCGGCTCGTTCGGGCGCACCTGGGAGAAGGCGACCGCGGTCGTGCTCTCGGTCTTCGTCCTCGCCGCGCTGCTCGCGCTCGGGGTCGCGCTCGGGGTCGCGATCGTCTACTTCTGGGACGACATCATCGAGGTCTTCGGCGGCTGAGCTCGGCGACGCGGTCGGCGAGTGGGGGAGCCGGGGAAGCCGCAGCGCGGCTCTAGAATCCCCCGGTGCCCGCGAAGCAGCCGGCGGCGAAAACCGCTGCAAAAGACCGTGAGACGAGCCCGCTCGACGCGCTCTCGGAGGCGATCGAGTCCGGCGCCGGGCTGCCCGCGGTGGCTCGCGCCGCGGGCGCGGCGCTCGGCGGCAGCGTCGCGCTGATCGACCGCTCGAGCGCCGTGCTCGCCGTCGCCGCGAGCTCCTCGGCGGAGGAGTCGAAGCTGCTCGCGGGTGCCGGCGACGTGGAGACGCTCGAGCTCCGGGTCGCGGACGCCGTCGTCGGCGAGCTGCGCTACCGCGGTCGCGGCGGCGATCCCTCCCCGGCGCTGACGCGGATGGTCTCGACCCTGCTCGCGCTCGAGCTCGAGCGCTCGCGGGCGCCGGAGTGGGCCAGCGACGAGGCCGCCGGGGCGTTCGTGCGCGCGGTCCTCGACCGCCGGGTGACCGATCGGGGCGACATCGTCGCCCGCGCCGGCGAGCTCGCCGCCGACGTCGCCTCGGGCGCCGGGGTGATCGTCGCCCGCGCCGCTCCGCGCGCGGCGCAGACCGGCGACTGGCGCGCCCGGGTCCTGGTCGTCTCGCTGCGCTCGCTGCGCGCCGCCGGCGCCGGCTCGATCGCGGAGCTCGGCGAGCAGGGCGAGCGCGCCGAGGTGAACGCGATCGTCCCCGGGGCCGAGCCCGAGCAGCTCGCGCGCGCGGCGCTCGCGCTCGCCCGCGAGCTCGAGGCCTCGCTGCCCGGCTTTCACGTCACCGTCGCCCACAGCCGCTGGGTCGCCGACCCGGCCGACCTCTACCGCGCCGGCAAGGAGGCGCTGCTGGCCGCCAACGTCGCCGAGGCGGACGGCACCGACGTGCTCGCGTTCGAGGACACCGGCTCCTACCGACTGCTGCTGCCGGCGATGAGCGAGGAGGCGGGCGAGCTCGAGCGCTTCTACGCGGAGACGGTCGCGCCGCTCTCGGCCTACGACGAGCAGTACGAGACCGAGCTCGTGCGCACGATCGAGGCCTACCTGGACAACGACGGCAACGTCACCCCGACCGCGAAGCAGCTGTTCACCCACCGGCACACGATCCGCTACCGGCTCGAGCGCGCCCGCGACCTCTGCGGCCACGACATCACCTCGACCGAGGGCCGCGAGAAGCTCGGCCTCGGGCTGAAGGCGATGCGGGTGCTCGGGATCGCACCCCCGGGCGGACCCGCGCTCGAGCCCGGCACCTCCGCCGGCCGGGCGAAGGTGCGCCGCCAGGGCGAGTAGGCCCGTATGAAAGCTCCGGGGGAAGGACTTGAACCCTCGCCTCCAGGACCAAAACCTGACGTGCTGGCCAGCTACACCACCCCGGAACGTGCGCCGAGTCTAAGTCCGCCCGCGCCCTGCCGCCGAGCGGTGGATTTCCCTTGTCATACGCGGACTATCCACCGCTCGACCGGGTGTGGCGGCGTAAGGTGGTCGCGACCATGACCGAGAGGGGCTGCGGATGATCGACCATGCCGGGTTCGGCGTCTCCGACTACGAGACGAGCAAGGCGTTCTACGAGCGGGCGCTGGCGCCGCTCGGGATCGAGCTGCTGATGGAGCCCGTGCCGGGCGCCGGGGGGTTCGGGCGCGACGGCAAGCCGTTTTTCTGGATCGTCGCCGGACGGCCGGTGTCGAGCGGCGTCCACGTCGCCTTCGGCGTCGACGACCGCGAGCTGGTCGACGCCTTCCACGAGGCGGCGCTCGCCGCGGGGGGCACCGACAACGGCCCGGCGGGGCCGCGGCCGATCTATCACGAGAACTACTACGGCGCCTTCGTCCTCGATCCCGACGGCAACAACGTCGAGGCCGTCTGTCATCGGGCCGGCTGACCGCTCTACGATCTGCCGGTGAGCGGTGCTGGGAGAGGCGCGGACGGCCCGACCGTCCTGATCATGGCTGCGGGCGAGGGCACGCGGATGCGCTCGTCGCTGCCCAAGGTCCTGCACCCCGTCTGCGGGCGGCCGATGGTCGCCTGGCCGGTGCTCGCCGCGCGCGCCGCCGGCGCCGCGCGGATCGCGGTCATCGTCTCGCCCGACCGTGACCTCGCCTCCGGGCTCCCCGACGGGACCGAGACCGTGCTCCAGGAGCAGGCCGACGGCACCGGCGGCGCGGTGCGAGCCGCCCACGACCTCGTCCGCGACTCGGAGACCGTGGTCGTGCTCTCCGGCGACCATCCGCTGATCACCGCCGAGATCGTCGCCGCGCTGCTCGAGACCCACCGCGCCGCCGAGGCCGGGGCGACGGTGATGTCGGTCGAGCTCGACGACCCGGCCGCCTACGGGCGGATCGTCCGCGACGAAGCCGGTGACGTCGAGCGGATCGTCGAGACCAAGCACCCCGAGGAGGTCGAGGCCGAGGTGCTGGCGATCCACGAGATCAACACCGGCACCTACGTCTTCGATGCCGCCCCGCTGGTCGAGTGCCTCGACCGGCTCGAGAGCGACAACTCGTCGGGTGAGTACTACCTCGGCGACGTGCTGCCGATGATGCGCGAGCAGGGCCTGCGCGTCGTCGCCCACCGCGCCGACGACCCGAACGTCAACCTCGGCGTCAACGACCGCGCCGACCTCGCGCTGGTCAGCGCCGAGGCGCGCCGCCAGATCCTCGAGCGCCACATGCGCGCCGGGGTGACGATCGTCGACCCCGAGTCGACCTGGATCGACGCCGACGTCGAGATCGGGCCCGACGCGACGATCGAGCCGGCGACGACGCTGCGCGGCCGGACCTCGATCGGGTCCGATTCGATCGTCGGACCGCATTCGACCGTGCTCGACTCGAGGATCGGCGCCGGCGCGCGGATCCTGCACTCCTATGTGCTCGAGGCCGAGGTCGGCGACGGCGCCAGCGTCGGCCCGTTCGCCTACCTGCGCCCCGACGCCGCGCTCGGGCCCGACTCGAAGGCGGGCAGCTTCGTCGAGATCAAGAACTCGCGCCTCGGCGAGAGCGCCAAGGTCCCGCACCTCTCCTACGTCGGCGACGCCGACGTAGGAGCCGGCGCCAACGTCGGCGCGGGGTCGATCACCGCCAACTACGACGGTCGCGCCAAGCACCGGACGAAGATCGGGGAAGGTGCGCGGATCGGCGTCGACACGATGCTCGTCGCGCCGGTTCGCGTCGGCGATCGCGCTTACACTGGCGCCGGCGCGGTGATTCGCGAGGACGTGCCCGACGGCGCGCTCGGGGTCTCGGGCAACGAGCAGAGAAACATCGAGGGCTACACGGAGCGCAAGGCAGCCGAGGAGACCGGGGACAGCGACTGATGAGCATCCTCGAGGAGAGCCCCCAGGTGGTCCGCTCGATCCCCCAGGACTACACCAAGCACCTGATGGTCTTCGGCGGCCGCGCCTCGATGGAGCTGGCGGCGAAGATCGCCGGCAAGCTCGACGTCGACCTGGGCCAGGTCGACCTGCGAACGTTCGCCGACGGCGAGGTCTACTGCCGCTACCAGGAGTCGATCCGCGGCGCCGACGTCTTCCTCGTCCAGTCGACGGCCGCCAACGCGGCGCAGGGGATGACCCCGAACGACTCGCTGATGGAGCTGCTGGCGATGATCGACGCCGCCAAGGGCGCCTCCGCGCACCGGATCGTCGCCGTGATGCCCTGGTACGGCTACTCGCGCCAGGACAAGAAGTCGGCCCCGCGCGAGCCGATCACCGCCCGCGTCGTCGCCCAATGCCTGGAGGCGGTCGGCGTCGACCGGGTCCTGACCATGGACCTGCACTCCGGACAGGTGCAGGGCTTCTTCTCGAAGCCGGTCGACCACATGACCGCGATGCCGATGCTGACCCAGTACTTCATGGACCAGGTCTGGGACGACGAGCTCGTGATCGTCTCCCCGGACGCGGGCCGGGTCAAGGTGGCTCGCAACTTCGCCCGCAAGGTCGGGGTCCACTGGGCGGTGATGGAGAAGGAGCGCCCGGCGCAGCAGGTCGCGGAGATCGGCTACGTCGTCGGCGACGTGCGCGGCAAGACCGCGGTCCTCGTCGACGACATGATCGATACCGCCGGGACGCTGACCGCGGCGGCGAACACGGTGCTCGACGAGGGCGCGGCGCGGGTGATCGCCTGCGCCACCCACGGCGTCTTCTCCGGCCCCGCCTACGAGCGGCTCGCCGAGGCGAGCTCCGGGATCGAGCGGATCGTGGTCACCGACACGATCCCGCTGCGCCCCGGCCAGCCCGAGAACATCAAGGTGATCTCGGCGGCGCAGACCCTCGCCGACTCGATCCGCCGGATCTTCGCCGACGACTCGGTCTCCGAGATCTTCGCAGGAGAGAATCAGCTCTTCTAGCGTTCCCTAGTCCCCATGCGGGTTTGCGGCCCGCTTGCTAACCAGGCCTCATTTGGTCAAGCGCCCATCGCACGGTCTTGCGAGACGGTTGGCCTAGCCAGAACCAACGCAGCGTTGTCCCGTCAGACAGCGTCAGCGCAAGCCTGCTCACGATCATCCCGTGCCCTAGGCGCGCGTCTGCGATCTCGCTGCGCGCGATGAAGCGGTTTGCGGGATCGCCCTCAACCAGCGCCTGGATGGGTGCCGACCCGCGGTCCGCCAGTCCGGGCCTAGGTCCGAGCGTCGTTGCGTGTTTCTTGCCGAACGCCTTGTACGTCTCTTTCGCTGTGACCCTGATCGCTGCGATGCCTTGTTCGTAGAGGAACACATCGGAGCCCTTGAGGGCCCAGATGTGGGCGCTCGCATTACCGATGGCGCAGAGCAGGCGGCCTGCCGCTGCGTTCTCGACGTTCTCCTGCGACATCGTCTACTCCGACAGCCCGGCGGCTTCGAGGGCCCATTGTCGGTCGGCGAACAGCTGGTAGCGCACGATGAGCCCGTCGCGTAGGGTGAAGACCGGGTAGACCATCTGCGCGGCGCCCACCGCGCCGCTGTGGCGCCCACGCCCGACGACGCGGGTGGCACTGAAGACGTGTTCACCCCCGTCGATCAACTCCTCGACATTGAGTTGTAGGTCGGCCAGGTCGGCGAAGAACGTCCGCCAGAAGTGGCGAACGCCCTTGCGCCCGTGGTAGACGCCATCGAAATCGGCAACCCCGATTGCCACCTCCCTACACGATGTCCGGGGCGAGCATTGCGTCCGAAGCGCGAGCCTCGCTTCCCCCGAGGTTGAACGCCTCGAAGCCCCGTCGAACCAGCTCCACGTTCTCCTCCGACATCGCCTACTCCCGCAGTCCGGCGGCTTCGAGGGCCTCGGCCTCGCTCCCGACAGCGACTCCCCAGACCTGCCTCTTGTCGCGCCATTCCAAGACCTCCCACAACGTGCGCTCAAAGGGCGCGCCGCTGCCTGCGCCGTGTCCGCGAAGGTGACCGTGAACCAACACCGCGCTCCCGAGGTCTCGTACCTCGTACAGCTCTACCTTCAAATCTGGGAGGACCTCGAAAGAGTCCTTCCACCAGCGCCGAATACCGTCATGGCCGCGGTACGGGCTGCCGCCCTGGACCCAAACCTCGTACGGAGTCCACTCGGTGTTGGGGTCAACGAACGCGAGGAAGGCGTCGAGGTCGCGTCCGTTGAAGGCTTCATGCACTTGATAGGTGAGTCCGACGTTCTCCTGCGACATCGCCTACTCCCGCAACCCGGCGGCTTCGAGGGCCGGAGCACGATCGGTGAACTCCTCCCAGCGCAAGATCGCGCCGTCGCGCAGCTTGAAGACCTCGTAGAAGCGCGTGGCGATCTCGATCCCGCTGCTGCGCCCTCGGCCACGAAGAAAGATCGTCAGGACTGCGCGATCTCCGGCAAAAAGGAACTCCTCGGTGACCAGCTCGAGCCGCTCGATGTCGCTTCCCCACCGTTCCAAGGCCTTGCGGAGGTCCTGGTGGCCACACGTCGCCGCTTCCTGGGCGGGCTTGTAGACGACGTCTGGATCGCAGCAGCGGAGCACCTCGTCAAGGTCGTCCCGCGCCATGGCGTCGGAGACCTTCCGGACGACCTCCATGTTCTCCTCCGACATCGCCTACTCCGACAGCCCGGCGGCTTCGAGGGCCTCGGCACGGTCCGAGTAACTGCGGACCCGGATAACCTTCCCCCCGCGCAAGGTCCAAACCAGCGTAAATGGCTGATTGACCTCCGCTCCACTGGCCCGCCCTCGCGCATAGAGGGGGTAGGTGACGACTACGTTGTCGCCGACCTCGGCAACTTCACCGAACTCAATCTGGACATCCTCGAACGCCTCGTACCATCGGCTCCAGGCTTGCCGGATGCCTTCCAGGCCGTGCGCGACGCCCCAATCTCCCCACATGCCGGTGTTGTCCTGCCACTCGATGTCCGGCGCATACGCGGCGTGTACGGCCTCCACGTCGCGCCGCTGGTCGGCCTCCCAGATCCTGCGCACGATCTCCACGTTCTCCTGCGACATCGCCTACGCAGTATCTCGCGCCGGCTCACCGGCACGGTCGTTGCGCAACACCGTGGCCCGAACCTCCGACGTGGTGGCGGATCATCGGCGAGCCTCAGGCGAACGGGCCGCCCAGCCCGTCCCCACCGCCACGCCAGCCCCAGTTCGCCTTCCCCTCGGCGAACCGATCCTCCGGGAATACGGCGATCAGACTTCGCCATCCATAGCGCCGCCTGGCGACGTAGACGAGCCGCCCTGTATCGCCGACCGTCTTCGCCCACTCGGTCGCGGTCGCCTCATCGTCGAAGGCCTCCTGCCACTTACCGTCGAAGCCGACCTGGTAGCGGGCCATCCCTTCGAGCCTACGTCGCGGCCCAGCGGTCAAACGAGCACCGGGGGGGACCTCAACCGGGGGAGGGGGACGGTCCCACGGCTATGACGCGCAACCGCGGAGACCGCCGAGTAGCTCGGTGTAAAGAAACTCCGAAAAACCGGGCCTACCCCGACAGCCCGGCGGCTTCGAGGGCTTCCCGCTTCTGTCGATAGAGGCAAATCCGGACGATGGCACCATCACGGCATGTCCACACCAGACTCCCGCGCGCTGTCGCCTCGACTCCCTCGCGTCCGCGTATGTAGCCCGTCTGGGGCACCACCACGTGGTCGCCCGCCTCGATGAACTCGTCCGGTTCGACGCGAACCGACTCGAAGGTATCCGTGAAGTCGGCAAGGAACGACCGCATCTGATCGAGCTTGTAGACGCCCGCGTTCGGGCCAAGACTCCGCGACCAGTCGAGTTCGGCGTCCGGAGCCGCGTGTTCCAACGCAGCATCCAGGTCCCGCCGGTTGAACGCGTCATATGCGGCGCGCACGATCTCCACGTTCTCCTTCGACATCGCCTACTCCGCCAGCCCGGCGGCTTCGAGGGCGTCGTGCTGGGTTGCGTGGATCTGCCACCGCACCACCAGTCCGTCGCGCCACTCAGTGACCTGCCACACCTGCTCGTCAAGAGGGGCGGCGCTTCCTTCGCCGTGGGCCTGATTGCGCAGCTCGGCGACCGTCAGGTTCCCCGCGTCGCGCACCCAGACGATCTCGATCTTGAAGTCCGGAAAGACCCCGAGCAGGTCGTTCCACCACGCCGTGGTGCCATCGTGGCCTTCCCAAGTGCCACCCTGGATGGCGAGAACGCGGGAAACCCCGACCACTGCGGGGCCGGAGAGTGCGAGGAACGCGTCCAGGTCGCGTCGGTTGAAGGCATCTATGCCCTGGCGGTAGCGCTCGACGTTCTCCCGCGACATCGGCTACTCCGACAGCCCAGCGGCTTCGAGGGCCTCGGACCGGTCCCGATACGCATGCATGGCGGTGGCGCGAGCGCCGCGAATGGTCCAGACGTGCGCTGTCTCGATCTCGATCGGCACACCGCTGGCCCCACCCTCAGCGAGTATTCGCACGAACACGACGACGCGGTCACGAGCGTCGAAGAAACGCTCCGGTTCGATCCGCCATTTGCCCCACGTGTCACCGAGCATGGCCATCATCTCATCGAACCCCTCGCGTCCACGAAACACCGGTTCGCCCTCGGGATAGTCCGACGGCAACCATGCCTCGAACTGCTCGTCGATGGACTCGCGGAAGGCCCGGTCGAACTCATCGGGAGCAACGTTGAACCAGTCCCCTGCTCCGATCTCGTACAGGCTGCGGACGATCTCGACGTTCTCCTGCGACATCGCCCGCGCAGTATCTCGCCTGTGCGGGACTCAGCCCACGACCTTGAACTTGTCCTTGTCCGGCGTCGGGTCGACGTTGCCGGCCGGGTCCGTCGCGCGGACCTTGAACTTGTGCTTGCCCTGGTCGAGGCGCTTGACCTTCTTCGGCGACTCGCACGGCTTGAACGGCTTCTTATCCACCTTGCACTCGAAGGTCGAGCCGGCTTCGTTCGATTCGAACTTGAACTTGACCTTCGACCTCTTGATCCGGTTTGGAGCGCCCTTGGTGATCGTCGTCTTGGGCGGGTCGATGTCGTCCGTCTCTACCGGGCAGCCCTGATTGCTGGCTGGCCCGCTAACGCTCGGGCACTCGTCGCTTGCATCAGGGACGCCGTCACCATCGCCGTCGGGCACCGAACATGGCCCTTGCGTCGAGGCATCAGTCGGGCATTGATCCTGGGTCTCGTCACCGAATCCGTCGCCGTCGGCGTCGGGCTCGAGGATGGCCGAGACGTTGAGCTGGAGGTCCGGCGTTCTGGCGAAGGTCCCCATCGTCGGCGGCAGTACATCGCCCGAGCTGTCGTGCTGCGTGTAACTGGTGTCGAACCTACGGCAATTGCCAGCGGTGAGGGTGTGGAGCCCGATCACATCGCCGGCCAGGACCGGGATCTGGGCGGCGTAAATGTTCAGACTGCTCGCAACCGGAGTCACGAGGGCGCTTTCCCCGATCACGGTGAAGTTAGCCGCCGTAGTGAAGTCGGCCCCGACAGCAGGGCGGCCGACCTTGAACTTGAGCTGTGGCGGCGAGGCGTCCGCTTGAAACCTCCAGCTCGTGATCACCCCAGCAGAGGGGGCCTCGTATTGATGAAACGGCGCGCCCGGGGATACCGACTGAAGGCGCGTGAAGTTGGCGTTGCAAGGTTCGGGATCGAACGTTTGCCCGAGCGTCGCCGCCGCGCTTGCAGGTGGCGCGCAGATACCCGCCAGTGCGACGGCACCGATAAGGGGGGCCATGACCTTCTTCATCGCGGCGGCACTTTCTTAACGGCTGCCACCCCGGACACTCTTACACCGACCGGCGCGCGCCAAGCCCCTGAACGGCGACACGCTGATCATTCGCCGTATCCCTGCCGCCGTACTTGCGCGGCGATGATCTTCTCCCGCTCCTCCGGCAGCGTCGGTCGCATCACGAAGTACGCGATCGTGCCGACGATCGGAAGCAGGACGATGATCAGGACCCATGCGGCCTTCTTGCGGCGGTCGAAGTCCGGGCGCCTCGCCACGTCGATCAGCCCAATGGCCCACAGGATCAGGATGACCACGCCGAGCACGCCGATTCCGGCAGTCGCGAACCAGCCGAGGGCGACGGGCAGCATGACGAAACCCTCTCACATCCGGCCGCGGCCAAGGCAAACGCTCAGCGCCAGTCGGGACACCGACCGGCGCGCGCCATCTGTCCGTGAACGGGTATGAGCGGGGTATGGGTTCGCGCAACGTGACGGTTCGTCGTGGGCGCCACGTCGGTTGGTGGGCCGAGGGGCGGAAAGCCTCCGGTGGGCTGTTCATGAAGACGTGGTGGCCAACCGAAGGCATGGCGAGGGCGGTTGCCCGGCTGCTGGGGGGAAACGATCAGGGCTCGTCCGAACAGCCGTAGCGGGCCGCAGGTTCGCCAGCGCATCGCTGCCGCCGTCGGCGATTTCGGTGGCGGGCGACCCGCATCGCCGGCAGACGCGGCCGTATCGAGCGAAGACGACCTGGCGGGTCGTTCGGCCGCGCCGATCCCGAACACGACGATGATGGGCGTCTGGGCGCGGATCGACCCGGGCAACCGCTACAAACTCGTGGGCCTGGCCGACGACCCGACCGCGACGGCGGCGGCCGGGCAGGCGAACAACTAGGCTCCGGAGCGTGGGGAGCGTCTACGAGCTGCACCTGGCGATCAAGTCGCCGAGCGCCGACGACGAACGCGCGAAAGCCATCGTGGACAAGCTCTCCGAGCAGCGGCAGGTCGAATACCTCGGCGGCTCGTGGTGGCGCACCGATTACCTCGACTTCGAGGACCGCGAGGCGGCCGGCCATGCTCTTCACGCTGACCTCAAGGCGATCGACGAGCACTGGGGCGAGGTTCTGGTGGCGGGCTACATGGACCGGCCCGAGGACCGGCCCGAACCGCTCGACCACTAGGCCGCCACCGGATTCTTAGAGGGCGTCGACCGGCCCACTCTTAAAGCGACCGGCGCGCGCCAGAGCGACTGTCATCCAACGGCTACGCAAATCAGTATCTCCTCACTTGAACTGAGCTTGATCCGACACTGAGCACCACCAGCGCAGTACCGCGCCTCACTCACTGACCGGCACGCGCGTCCTAGCTCTTTTGAGCTGATTCTCTCCCGGCCCGCTCAGCCGTCGGGGTCGGAGATGTGCCACTCGCCGTCCTCGGAGAGCAGCAGCACGGTGCGCGGCTGGGCGCCGGCGCCGGCGAGCTTGTAGCGGGTCTCGGCGCGGGCGCGGTTGCCGCTCACGTTGACGAAGCGGACGCTGACGGTCGAGCCCTTGAACAGCTCCGCGAGCGCGTCGAGGATCTCGCCACAGCCGGGGAGCTCGTCGGTGCGCAGCTGCTGGGCCGTGTTCACCCGCAGCATCTCGCGCGCCTGCTTTGTGAGCAGGCCGCAGAACGTCTTCGAGTCGCCCTCGGCGGCGGCGGCGAAGAACTCCTCGACTGCCGCCTGGGCGCGCTCCTCCTCGGTCGGTGGGTCGTCGAAGGGCCCGGTGTCGGTGATCGCCAGCGCCGCGATCGCGATCGCGAGCACGAGCAGGACGGCGGCGACCCGGCGGCGAACGACATCGCTCATGGCGCGACCCTATCCGGGCTCGCGGAGGTCGGCCGGCCGCGCCCACCGTCTAGATTGCCGCCGGTGCTGCGAATCGGCCACAAGGGAGCCGACGCGCTGGCGCCGGGCAACACGCTGGAGAGCTTCGCGGCGGCGGCCGAGGCGGGGGTCGACGTGATCGAGTTCGACGTCCTGCGGCCGCGGGCCGACTTCGCCGCCGGCGAGGACTGGCGCCGCGCCGGTGCCGGGCCGGCCGAGGGGGCGAGCCCGCTGGTGGTCGCCCACGACTGGGCCGACGCCCGCCGGCGCGAGCCGCTGACGCTCGAGCAGGCCCTCGACGCGTTCACCCGCCCGCCGCTCGAGCGCCTGCGCCTCGACCTCGACCTCAAGGTCGCCGGCCGCGAGGACGAGATCGTCGCCGCGCTTCGCGAGCGCGACCTGATCGAACGGGGGATGGTCTCGACGATGGAGGCGGAGTCGCTGCGCTGGCTGCGCGAGCACGCGGCCGAGCTCGATCGCGGCTGGACGCTGCCGAAGGTGAGCCGCGACTGGTCCTCGAGCCGCCTGCTGCGGCCGGTGTTCGTCGCCGGCTCGGCTTCGCTGCGCGCGCGGCTGCCGGCGATCGTCCGCCGCGGAGCGCCCGAGCTCGGCGCCTGGGCGGTCTGGGTCTACCACCCGCTGATCACGCGCAAGCTGGTCGAGACCGCGCACGGGATCGGCGTCGCGGTGATCGCCTGGACCGTCGACGAGGGCGAGCGCGCGGGGCGGCTCGCGGCGCTCGGCGTCGACGGCATCTGCAGCAACGACCCCCGTCTGCTCGCCGCGGTCTAGTCAGTCCTCTACGCGCTCTGCGCGCCGCGCGTGCGGACCGCGGACTCGAGCTCGGCCTCGGTGAACCCCGAGTTGACCTCGCCGTCGCTCGCGAACCGGTACAGCGCGATCCCGAAGATCCCCCGCATCGCCTGGATGACCAGCATCGAGAGCAGGAGCAGGACCAACCCGGCGAGGGCGATCGCCGCCCCGGCGGCGAGCTCGGTGCCACCGTCGTCGGCGACCCAGAGGTAGACGCCGAGCGCGATCAGCGCGATCGCGGGCAGCACCCCGACCAGGATCACGATCCCGCCGATCGCGACGTTGCCGCTCACCTGCCCCGCCCAGCGCTGCCGGAACAGGGCGGTCGAGCGCTTCAGCGTCTCGATCGGCCCGGTGCCCTCGATCGCGATCACCGGCACCGCGAGGAAGGTGATCAGCGACCAGGCGGCGGCGCCGAGGGTGCCGATGATCGCCTCGCCGACGCCGCCGCCCCCGCGCAGCAGCGCCATCAGGGTGCCGACCACGGCCGAGAGCGCGGCCCAGCCCGAGATCGCGCCGATCCGGCTCCGGGCGACCGCCATGCCGTCGCCGAAGGTCGCGTCGCGACCGTGGAAGATCGCGTCCGCGGTCGCCGCGAGCCCGACCGCGAAGTAGGTGCCGATCAGGGTCGAGACGTAGATCCCGATCGCGGCGATCGCGCCGCCGACGATCTCGTTGCCGTCCTCGATCAGATAGAGGCCGGGAGCGATCGCGATCACGACGACGACGATCGAGGCGAGCGCGCCATAGATCGGGAACCGGAACAGCTGCCGGTTCGCCCGCAGCAGCCCCCAGCTCTTCTTCGTCAGCTCCCAGCCCTGGCGCACCCTGCTCATCGCATCCCCTTCCGTCGGTTGCCCGGCAACGGTATCTGGCCGTCCGGCCGCACATGAGAGGCTTGGCGCGATGCAGCGGGGCACCGGGATGGCGCTGTTCGCGATGGGGCTGGGGGTGCTGGTGATCGCGAACGACTTCACCGCCCTCAACGTCGCCCTGCCGGCGATCGAGGAGGACTTCGGAGTCGACGTCGGCACGATCCAGTGGACGATCAACGCCTACGCGCTCACCTTCGGGATGGTGCTGGTGACCGGAGGCCGGCTGGCCGACATGTTCGGGCGCCGCAAGGTGTTCTTCATCGGCACCGCGATCTTCGCCTTCTTCTCGCTCCTCGGCGGCTTCGCCCAGAACGCCGAGCAGCTGATCGCGATGCGGGTCGGGATGGGGATCGGCGGTGGGCTGATGTGGCCGGCGATCCTCGGGATGACCTTCGCCGCGGTGCCGGCCTCGCGGGCCGCGTTCGCGGGCGGCATGATCCTCGGCGTCGCCGGGCTCGGCAACGCGCTCGGGCCGCTGATCGGCGGCCTGCTCACCGACGAGCTCAGCTGGCGGGCGATCTTCTTCCTCAACCTCCCGATCGCCGCCTTCGCCGTCGCGGTGACCGCGGCCAAGCTCCACCAGCCCCACGACGATTCCGCCCGCGAGCGGATCGACTACGCCGGGATCGTCTCGCTCTCGCTCGGGCTCGTGCTCCTGCTGCTGGCCCTCGACCAGTCGGCCGAATGGGGCTGGGGCGACTCGCGGGTGCTGGCGATGGTCGCCGTCTCGCTCGCCTCGTTCGCCGCCTTCGCGCTGATCGAGCCGCGGATGGGCACCGCCGCGCTCGTCCCCAGCGACGTGATCGCGAACCGGCGCTTCACCGCCGCCTGCCTGACCGTGCTCTGCCTCTCGGCGGTGTTCTTCTCCGCGATCCTCTACGGGCCGCAGCTGATGGAGAAGATCCTCGGCTACAGCGCGCTCGAGGCCGGCCTCGGGATGCTGCCGATGCTGGGCACGTTCGGCGCCGTCGCCTTCGCCTCCGATCGAATCGTCGCCCGGGTCGGGATGCGGGCGGTGATCGTCGCCGGCACCGCGATGCTCGCGGTCGGGCCGCTGGCGCTGTCGCTGTTCGGCGTCGATTCCGGCTACGCCGTCCTCCTGCCCGGGACTGCTGCTGACCGGAGTCGGGGCGGGGCTCTTCTACCCGACGATCACCACCGCGGCCGTCGGCCTGCTCGACGAGTCGCAGTCGAGCCTCGCCGGCGGGATCACCTACATGTTCCAGGTCGCCGGCGGCGCGATCGGGCTCGGGCTGACGACGACGATCTTCACCCTGCGCTCCGAGGACGAGGTGACCGGCGACGCGGCGTCGATCGGGCTCAGCCTCGGCGAGCAGCAGTCGGAGGTCATCCACGGCGTGCTCGCCGGGACCGAGGCGGGCGAGAAGGTGTTCTCGGACTTCGGCACCTCGACCGCGGACAAGCTCCTCGACGTGGTCGAGGAGTCGTTCGTCGCCGGGGTCCAGCTCAGCTTCCGGGTCGTCGGGGCGATTGCCCTGATCGGGTTGGTGATCGCGATCGCCGGCGTCAGGCCCGAGCCGCAATCCCCGGAACCCGCCTGACCCCGCGGCGCTCGAAGTACTCCCACTCCTGGGCGCCGAGCTCGGTCGCGGGCTCGTCGCCGTAGACCCACTCGCGCATGATCCGGTGCCAGTTTCGCCGCGCGCGCAGCTGCGCGAGGACCGCGACCACGCCGGTCTCCATCCGGCGGCCCATGAGCTCGTCGGCGGGCAGGCTCTCGCGACGGATCAGGTCGTAGTACTCCGAGCGCGGGTCGGAGGTCGACTCGATGATCTTCGCCACCCGGCGCGCCGAGACCTCGTAGGTGCGGTCCTCCATGTACCAGCCGCCGACCAGCATCACGTGGTCGAGCAGCCGCTCGGCGTCGAGCTTCGACGGCTTGCGGACGAAGCCGAGGTCGTGCAGCGCCAGGCGCAGCGCCTCGGGGTCCTTGCGCACCGCGGCGTCGATCGCCCGCTGCTCGAGCTCGATCTGCTCGACGTCGAGCTTCTTCGTCATCCCGAAGTCGAGGAAGGCGACGCGGCCGTCGGCCATCAGGATGTAGTTGCCGGGATGCGAGTCGGCGTTGAAGTGCTGCAGGTGGTAGATCGAGCCGAAGCAGAAGCGGAAGACGATCTCCCCGAAGCGGCTGCGCTGCTCGGCGTCGAGCTCCTTGACCTCGTCGAACTGGCGTCCGGCGACGAGCTCGGTGACCAGCACCCGGCGCCGCGAGAGGCGGGTGATCACGTCGGGGACGTAGATGAAGGGGTGGTCGCGGTAGGCGCGCGAGAAGCTGCGCTGGTTCTGCGCCTCGTATTCGTAGTCGAGCTCCTCGAGCACCCGCGCGCGCAGCTCCTCGGCGACCGCCTTCGCGTCGAGGCCGGGGGCGAGGCGTGCGCGCGAGCCGGACCAGCATGCCGGCGTTTCGCATGTCCGACTCGAGCGCCTCGGCGATCCCCGGGTACTGGATCTTGACCGCGACCTCGCGCCCGTCGAGCAGCACCGCCCGGTGCACCTGGCCGATCGAGGCGGCGGCGAACGCCTCGGGCTCGAACTCGGCGAAGTGCTCGGAGATCGGCTCTCGATACTCCTCCTCGAGCACCTTCGTCACCTCGCTCCACGGCATCGGCGGCGCCGAGGTGCGCAGCTTCGCCAGCTCCGCCTGGTAGATCTCCGCGTACTCGGGCGGCAGCAGCTCGGTGTCGATGAACGACGCGAGCTGGCCGAGCTTCATCGCCGCCCCCTTCATCTCGCCGAGGATCGAGACCATCTTCAGCGCCGTCTCGAGGTGGCGCTGCTCGAGCTTCGACTGCGCGACCTCCTCGCTGCGCCCGACGCTCGCCGCCCGGGTGCCCGCGTAGCGCGCCGCCTGGCCGCCGAGCGCGGTGCCGAGCTTCGCCGACCGGCGCACCCGGCCCTGGGGGATCTTGCGCTCGTCGCCCGCCATCGGCGCCAGGGTAGCTGCGTGCGCCGTCCGCGAACCCGGTTGGCAGCGGTTCTCTATCCTCAGGCGCCGCATGGCATCCGATCGCGCAAAGTTGAACGCCGCCGAGCGGACCGAGTTCGGCTCGCGGACCACCCGGCGGCTGCGCCGGGCGGGCTTCGTCCCCGGCGTCGTCTACGGCGCCGGCTCCGACGCGCGCCCGTTCCAGGTCGCCGAGCGCGAGGCGCGCAACGTGCTCGTCCACGGCGGGGCGCTGATCGACGTCGAGATCGAGGGCCAGAAGGCGGTCCCGGCGGTGATCAAGGAGCAGCAGCGCGACCCGGTGCGCGGCGACCTGATCCACCTCGACCTGCTCGAGGTCAAGCTCGACGAGAAGATCGAGGCCGAGGTCGCGATCGAGCTGCTGGGCACCGAGGACGCGCCGGGCGTCAAGGAGGGCGGCGTGCTCGAGCACGTCACCCACGAGGTCACGATCTCCGCCCTGCCGACCGAGATCCCCGAGAGCATCCCCGCCGACGTCTCCGGCATGGTGATCGGCGACACGCTGCAGCTCGAGTCCGTGCTCGCGCCCGAGGGCGTCGAGTTCGTCCTCGGCGAGGACCAGAGCGCCGACGAGATCACGATCGCCACCCTGAACCCGCCCCGGGTCGAGGAGGAGCCGGAGCCCGAGCTCGAGGAGGAGGCCGTGCTGATCGGCGAGGACGGCGAGCCGATCGAGCCGGAGGAGGGCGCCGAGGAGGGCGAGGCCGGCGACGAGGAGCCCGGCGAGCCGGGCGATTCGGGCGACTCCGGCGACGAGGAGTAGCGCTGTCGTTCCTGCGCCGTCGCGGGCGCCGCGGGGGCGAAGCCGGCGCTGAGGCGGACCCTCCGAGGGAGGGCGAGCTCTCCGATTCGATCCTCGTGATCGGGCTCGGCAATCCGGGCAGCCGCTACGCGCGCACCCGCCACAACGTCGGCTTCGAGGTCGGCGCCGAGCTCTCGCGCCGCTGGGAGCTGCCGAAGGCGAAGCAGCGCTACCGCGGCCTGATCGCCGACGGGCGCCCGCGCCCCGGCGGGCCGCGAGTGGCGGTGCTGCTGCCGCAGACGTACATGAACGAGTCCGGCGACTCCGCCGGCCCCGCCCGCGGCGAGCTCCGCGTCCCGCTCGAGAACGTGATCGCCGTCCACGACGAGATCGACCTCCCGTTCGGCGAGGTGCGGGCGAAGCTCGGCGGCGGCGTCGCCGGGCACAACGGGCTCAAGAGCCTGCGCCAGGGCCTCGGCTCGACCGACTTCTGGCGCATCCGGGTCGGTGTCGGGCGTCCCGACTCGACCGACCCCGAGATCGTCTCCGCCCACGTCCTCGGCCGCTTCGCCGAGGACGACGAGAGCGTTCGCCGGCTGATCGCCGAGGCCGCCGACGAGACCGAGCGCCTGGTCGAGCGCATCCACGACGACGACGAGGACCCGATCGGCGAGGTGATGGGATGAGCGTCGCGACGCTCTCCGACGCCGGCGACGGAGTCGCGCTGCTGCAGCTCGACCGGCCCGCGGCGCGCAACGCGATCGACACCGCGATGCTCGAGCAGCTGCTCGAGCACCTGCGGACCGCGCGCGACGACGAGGCGGTGCGCGCCCTGGTGCTCTCCTCGACCGACCACATGGCGCTCTCTGCGGGCGCCGACGTCCGCGAGCAGCTCGACGAGGAGGGCCGCGTGCGGCGGATGGCGCTCTTCGCCGAGCTCTACGACGAGCTCACCGCCTACCCGAAGCCGACCGTGGCCGCATGCCATGGAGCCTGCGTCGGCGGCGGCGCCGAGATCGCGGTCGCCTGCGACCTGCGGGTCGGCGGCTCGAACCTGCGCCTGCGCTTCCCCGGCGCCGCGCTCGGGGTCCCGGTCGGCCCCGCGCGCCTGGTCACCCTCTGCGGGCTCTCGGTCGCCAAGTACCTGCTGCTGACGTCGAAGGAGATCGCGGTCGACGACGCCCACCGCTGGGGCCTCGTGCACAGGGTCGCGCCGGCGGCGCGGACCGAGGAGGCGGCGATCCAACTCGCGGCCGCGGTCGCCGAGCACCCGCCGGAGGCGGTCGCGAAGCTGAAGCGGATGCTGCACGAGTGGGACGACGTCGAGGGCCGCTCGCGCGCCGAGGGCGAGGGCCAGGTCGAGTGGCAGCGCTCCGGCCCCGGCCTGCCGTCGGCGGAGTAACTACGAATGACTTGCCTCCGGAGCTCCGCCGGGTTACGGTCGGCGCGATGAACGTGAGCAGGGGAACGCTGTGGGGAGCGCTGGCGACGGCACTTGCCGCGCTGGCGATCGGCGCCGCCCCGGCGGCCGCGACGGACTTCCCGGTCGACAGCACGGGGGAGGGCGTGGACGTATCGACCGACGGGATCTGTGACGCCGACGCTGGGATCGGCGTGGCCTGCACTCTCAGGGCGGCGTTGCAGGAGTCAAACGCGACCGCCACGGCGGACACGATCACCTTTCAGACCAGCCCCTTCAACGGCGAGGTGGCAAACGACACGATCGACCTCGCCAGCGCGCTGCCGCCGATCTCGCAGCCGGTCACGATCGCCTGTCAGGTCTCGACCGCCCCCTGCGCGGGCGTCGACTCGCCGGGAGGCGTTGGCGACAACGTGTTCACGGTCAACGCCGACAACGTAACGATCCGCGACTCGCGATCACGAATGCCCTCAGGGCGATCGCCTACTCGCCCACGCCCGCGTTCGTCGGTGCGACCCAGACCGACGGCGGGACCTCCGAGCTGAGGGTGGCTCAGCCGACCAGCGGCGGCGGTGGCGGCGGCGGTGGCGGCGGAGGCACGACCGACGACCTCACCGCGCCCGAGACCACGATCACCAAGCACCCGAAGAAGAAGTCGACCAAGCGCAGGGCGAAGTTCAAGTTCGAGTCCTCGGAGGCCGGCTCGAGCTTCGAGTGCAAGCTCGACCGCAAGCCCTACAAGCCGTGCAGCTCGCCGTTCAAGAAGAAGGTCAAGGTCGCCAAGCACAAGTTCCGCGTCCGGGCGACCGACGCCGCCGGCAACACGGATGGGTCGCCGGCGAAGTTCAAGTTCAGGGTGAAGAAGCGGTAGCGTCGTTGAGCTTCGCGGCGACCTCGAACAGGTCGCCCTCGCGATAGAAGTCGACCGCGATCAGGTTCGCGACCAGGTCGCGCTCGCTCTCGCACAGGTCCACCCTCCGCAGCAGTGCCGGCTTCGCGTTCACCTTGCGCGCGTTCGAGGGCTTCGGCGCCGGCGACGTGTCGACCCAGTGGTTGATCAGGAACAGCGAGGCGTCGGCGGGGCCGCGGTTGGGCTCGCAGGTGCGGGCCAGGGTGCGCTCGTCGGTGAGCTCGTCCGGCGAGCCGTACGAGTACGGCGTCTCCTGCATCGCGCGGTCGTAGGCGAGGTGATACCAGGGGATCGTGCCGCCGCCGGCGTCGTTCTCGGCGAAGATCAGCACCCGCTCGCCCGAGCGCGCCATCTCGCCCAGCGTCGGCCACGGCGGGCCGAGCTCGCCGGTGTAGACGTAGTCGATCAGGCCGGTCCGCTCGACCGCGTCGGCGATCTCGGTGGGCTCGACGTAGTCCTCGATCACGATCACCAGCACCTCGTCGGGGTTGGCGGCGAGGAAGTCGCGGATCTGGGCGAGTCCCTTGTCGATCGGCAGCGCGCCGAGCTCGCAGAAGCCGTGACAGAGGTAGACGCCGCGGTCGCCGGACGGCGGCGAGTTGACGACCTGGTCGCGGAGCCGCAGCGCCGCCTCGAACGCCTCGGTGCCGATCTCGCGCTCGAGCTTGTTGCGCTCGCCGCCGGAGACCCCCGAGAGGTCGGTCTCGACCACGCCGCTCTCCGTCGGCTGTCCGTAGTGGGCGTCGATCAGCAGGCCCCGGACCCCCTCGCGCAGCTGCGCCGGGAAGCCGTCCTCCTGCTGGGCGAAGAGCCAGTCCGGGTTCGTCGCCGCCGACATCGAGTTGTGCGTCGCCGGGAAGGTGACCTCGTCGACCGTCGCCTCGCAGAGCGCCTCCGACCCGTTGCAGCCGACCGTCTCGATCGCGAGCGGATCCTCCTCCGCGCCGCCGGCGCGGACGAAGATCAGCCCGGCGACGAGGATCAGGCCGGCGGTGATCGTGGCCGTGACCAGCGCCGCCCGGCCACCGCGAGCCGCCTCCGCCTCGCCGGGCGCGTCCGGGACCGTGAGCCGCATCAGCTCCGACGCACCGGCGTAGGCGACGTAGAGGCCGACCAGGATCGCGACCAGCTCGACGAACGCCTCGTGGCGGACGACGATCAGGACCCCGACCGCGACCAGCGCCAGGCCGCGCACGACGCGGCCGCGACGGCTCTCGGGCACCCGCGCGAGCAGCTGCGCGCCGCGCTCGAGCGGCGCGAACAGGTCGAGCGGCCGCAGCAGCGACGAAGCGGCCGCGGTCACCACCGCGCCGGCGGCGGCGAGCAGCAGCAATCCGATCCGCAGGTCGCCGAAGAACGCCGACCAGATCGCGCCGACGGCGTCGCGGCTCTGACCGGGCTCGAGCCGCTCGAGCACGACCACCTCGATCACCCGCAGGCCGACGACCGCGACCACCGCCGCGACCATGGTCGAGACCCCGAGCACGATCACCGTGCGCCGGCGGTCGTGCGAGAGCCAGTATCCGGCGCCGCCGAGCAGGATCGCCAGCGCCAGCAGCACCCAGGGGAGTGCCCGGAACCCGTCGGCGGCTTCGACCGCCGCCTCGACCACCGCCGGGAGCTCGGCGCTCAGCACCTCGGCGTCCTCGGCGCCGGGGATCTGGCGCGCGAGCTTCGGGTTGAACGCCTCCAGCACCCCGCGCGCGGTGGCGCCGATGTCGGCGAGCGTCAGGGCGACGGTGTTCGCGTCGCGCTCGAACAGGCTCCGGTGCAGGTCGCGGACCGCGGCGCCGAACACGTCCTGAAAGGCACGGGTGCGGACGGCTCCGGCGATCACCTGCTCGATCACCGGGCGAACCGCGATCAGGTCGGGGTTGCCGCTGACCAGCTCGTCGGCGACCTCGCTGCCGAGCTCCTCGCTGACCGCGTCGCTGGCGAGGGCCGAGGCGGCTCGATCGGAGAACTGGTCCGCGTCGAGGATCGCGTGGGCGAAGTAGCCGCTCAGCGCCGCGGCCAGGAGCGCGACCACCGCGAGCACGGCCAGCACCGACGCCGCAATCGATCGCGACCGCGCGCTCATGGGCGCAGCCTAGTCGTCGGCGAAGGTCGCTCAGCGCTCGCGTGCGCGCCCGCAGCAGCAGGTCGACCTGGCGCTGCTTGCGCATGATCATGTGCTCGAGCATGTGCTCGAGCGCCTCCGACCGCCCCTCGCGGCCGGTGGGCTCGATCGCCTGCTGGAGCGCCTCGATCACCTCGCCCTCGGTCTCGATCAGCCAGTCGAGCGCCTGCTCGAGCTCGTCCCGGGGAGCGCAACTCGGCGATCTCGGTCGTCGCCTCGCCGCCGAAGGAAACGATCTTCTCGATCAGCGCCCGGGCGTCGGCGAGCTCCTCGTCGCCGTAGCCGATCAGCAGCCCGGCGATGGACTGCGCCGGGATCCCGGTCAGGCTCGATGAGGTGAGCGAGTACTGAAGCGCGGAGCGGTACTGGAGCCGCAGGGCGGCGTTCAGCGCCTCGATCGCGGCGCCCTCGTCGAGCAGCTCCTCCTCGCCGGGCATCGGGCCGTCAGCTACCCGGGCCGCGGGGCCGCTATTCGCGCTCTCGTAGGATCGGGTCGAGAACTGCTCCGGCAACTGCTCGACATAGCGCTCGACGACGAGCGAATCGCACCCCTCGCGACCGCGCTTCGGTCCGGCGAGGCGGTCGAGCTGCGCGCATCCGCCTCGATCCGGCCGTTCCTGCTCGCCTCGCTGCTCGACGCCGACGACGGTCTCGCCGCGCGGCCGGCGCTCGTCGTCGCCGCCGACGACATCGGCGCCCGCGACCTCGCGCGCGCGCTCGGCGCCTACCTCGCCCCGCGGCGGGTCCGGTACTACCCGTCGCGGGGGACCGGGTACGAGTCCCACCTCGCGCCCCCGCCGCACCTCGTCGGGCTCCGCATCGCCGCCCTCGATTCACTCGAGGCCGCGGCCGAGCGCGAAGCGACGAGCGACGAGCAGCCGATCGTCGTCGCGAGCGCGATCGCGCTCGCCGAGGCGATCCCCGACGCCTCGATGCGCCCCGACGGCTTCGTCCTCCACCGCGGCGAGGAGGTCGACCTCGGCGACGTCACCGAGCTCCTGGTCCAGGCCGGCTACGAGCGCACCGACCAGGTCGTCGAGCGCGGTCAGTTCGCGGTCCGCGGCGGGATCCTCGACGTCTTCGGCGCGACCGAGGACCGCGCCGCCCGACTCGAGCTCTTCGGCGACGAGATCGAGTCGATCCGCTGGTTCTCGACCTTCACCCAGCGCTCGCTCGGCGAGGCGGAGCGGCTCGAGCTCGACCCCGCCGCCGAGCTCGCGCTCGAGCATCGCGAGCTGGCGGAGCTCGCTTCGGGGGATGACAAGCCGGAGCTCGCCGAGCTCTTGCCCGTGGACTCGTTCAGAGCGCCGCTCGAGCTGATCGGCGACGAGGCAGCGGTCGTGCTCGCGGCCGCGGAGGAGATCGGCCCGGCGCTTCACGACCACTGGGAGGACGTGACCACGGCGATGCACGACGCCGACGCGCGCCACCTGTACGTGGACGTCGCGGAGCCGCTGAGCGAGCGCGCGCTGCTCAGCCTTTACGGCACGGACGACGATGAGGCGCGGGCGTCGTTCCGCGCCCAGGCGCCGACCTCGGCTGCTCGCAGCCTGGCCGAGGCCGAGTCGGAGCTGCGCAAGGAGCTTCGCAACGGCTACCGGGTCGTGGTCACCTTCCCGAGTCGCGGTGAGGCCGAGCGCGCCCGCTACGCGCTCGAGCGGGTCGACGTCCGCTTCCTCGACGGCCCGCTGCCGCCCGACGCCGGCCTTCACTTCGCCGAGGCGGAGCTCGCCGACGGGTTCGTCTCGCCCGACCTGCGACTCGCCGTGATCCCGTTCCGGCGCCTCGTCCATCGCCGCCGGGCGGCGGCGCCGGCGCCGGCACGCGGCCGGCTGGTCAGCTTCGCCGACCTGCGCGTCGGCGACTACGTCGTCCACGAGGACCACGGCATCGCCCGCTTCGCCGGCTTCGAGACCAAGACCCTCGCCGGCGTCACCCGCGACTACCTCGAGCTCGAGTACCGGGGCGAGGACAGGGTCTTCGCCCCGACCGATCAGCTCGCGAAGATCACCCGCTACGTCGGCGCCGGCGGCGACGCGCCGCAGCTCTCGGCGCTGGGCTCGAAGCGCTGGGAGGGGGTCAAGGCCCGTGCCCGCCGGGCCGCGCGCCAGCTCGCCGGCGAGCTGCTCAACCTCTACGCCGAGCGCCAGGCCCGCCGCGGGCACGCCTTCAGCGCCGACGGCGAGTGGCAGCTCGAGCTCGAGCGCTCGTTCCCCTACCGGGAGACCGCCGACCAGATCGACGCGATCGAGGCGGTCAAGGCCGACATGGAGTCGGAGCGGCCGATGGACCGCCTGATCTGCGGCGACGTCGGCTACGGCAAGACCGAGGTCGCGCTGCGCGCCGCGCACAAGGCGGCCGCCGAGGGCAAGCAGGTGATGATGCTGGTCCCGACGACGATCCTCGCCACCCAGCACCTGGGCACGTTCAGAGAGCGGCTGGCCGAGTTCCCGCTCGAGATCGAGATGGTCTCCCGCCTGCGCAAGCCGGCCGAGGTGCGCGCCGCCCTCGCCGGCTTCGCCGCCGGCAAGGTCGACGTCCTGATCGGCACCCACCGGCTGCTCTCACGCGACGTGCGCGCGCAGGACCTCGGGCTGGTGATCGTCGACGAGGAGCAGCGCTTCGGGGTCAAACAGAAGGAGCTGCTGCGCCAGCTCAAGCTCAAGGTCGACGTGCTCTCGCTCTCGGCGACCCCGATCCCGCGCACGCTGCAGATGAGCCTCGCCGGGCTGCGCGACATCTCGGTGATCGAGACCCCGCCCGAGGGCCGGCGGCCGGTGCGCACCTACGTCGGGCCCTTCGACGAGGAGCTGGTCAGGCGTGCGATCCGGCGCGAGACCGAGCGCGAGGGCCAGGTCTTCTTCCTCCACAACCGGATCGACACGCTGCCCGACGTCGCCGAGCGGCTGCGGGCGCTGGTCCCCGGTGTCCGCGTCGCCGAGGCGCACGGGCAGATGGAGGAGGAGCGGCTCGAGACGACGATGCTCGGCTTCCTGCGCGGCGATGCGGACTGCCTCGTGGCGACGACGATCATCGAGTCGGGCCTCGACATCCCGCAGGCCAACACGCTGATCGTCGAGCGCGCCGACCAGCTCGGGCTCGCCCAGGCCTACCAGATCCGCGGCCGCGTCGGGCGCTCTCGCGAGCGCGCCTTCGCCTACATGCTCTACCCCTCCGAGGAGGGGATCTCGCGCGAGGCCGGCGCCCGGCTGGCGACGCTCTCCGACCACACCGAGCTCGGCTCGGGCTTCGCGATCGCGATGCGCGACCTCGAGCTGCGCGGCGCCGGCGACCTGCTCGGCGACGAGCAGTCCGGCCACGTCGCCGCGGTCGGGTTCGAGCTCTACGTGGCGCTGCTCGACGACGCGGTCGAGGCGCTGCGCGCGGCGGGCGAGCCGGGGGCCGACGAGGGCCCGGTGCGACTGGAGATCGAGGTCGACGCCTACCTGCCGGCCGACTACATCCCGTTCGAGGCGGCGAAGATCGACGTCCACCGCCGGGTCGCCGGGGCGCGCCGCGCCGGCGAGCTGCGGGCGATCCGCGACGAGCTGCGCGACCGCTTCGGCCCGGTGCCGGAGCCGGTCGAGAACCTGTTCGCGCTCCAGCGCGCCCGGCTCGAGCTCGGCGCCGCGGGCGCGCGCACCGCCGAGGTCCGCGGCGGACGGCTCTCGGTCACCCCGCTCGACCTCGACGCGGCGACCGTCGGGCGCCTGCGCGAGGCGATCCCCGAGGCGATGTTCGAGTCGCGCTCGCAGACGCTCTCGGTCCGCGTCCCCGACGACCCCGATCAGCGCCTCGCCGCGATCCTGGCCCTGACCAAGGCGCTTGGCGAAGCGATCGAACAATTGAGCGACGTCGCCATCGAAGCCTGAGCTGACCCGACGAAACCGGAAGCGGAAGCTGAGGATTTCGCCGGCCGTTGTTTATGCTGCCCGCCTCGTGAGTCCGCAGGGAAGAAAGGGCAACCCGGCCGCGCCCGCGCGCACCGGCCTTAGCGCCGGCCACAAGCGCCTCGCGGCGCTCGTCTTCGCCGTCTTCGTCGTCGGCTCGTTCGTCGTCGTCGCGCTCGCCCAGGGCGTCGGCGGGACCAGCGTCCCCGACGGCGCGATCGCCGTGGTCGAGGACGCACCCGACGGGACGATCACCCAGGAGGACTTCGACCGCGCGCTCGAGCAGACCGCGGCCCGCCAGCAGCTGCGCGAGGTGCCGCCCGAGAGCGATCCCCAGTACGAGGTGCTCTCCGAGGCGGCCGTCTCCGACCTGCTGCTCTCGCGCTGGGTCCTCGGTGAGGCCGAGGAGCGCGGGATCGAGGTCACCGATCGCGAGATCGACGAGGAGCTCGACACGGTCAAGCAGCAGCAGTTCGGCACCGAGAAGGAGTTCCAGCGCTTCCTCGAGCAGTCCGCGTTCACGCTCGAGGAGGCCCGCCAGCGAATCGAGCTCCAGGTGATCTCGAACCGGATCCAGGAGGCGATCCTGCCGACCGACACCGAGCCCACGGTCGACGACTCCGAGATCGAGGCCTACTACGACGCCAACGCGACCCAGTTCGAGCAGCCCGAAACGCGCAACGTCCGCGTCGTGCTGACCCGCACCGAGGAGGAGGCGAACGAGGCGCTCGACGCGCTCGGGACCGATCCTTCGGCGAAGACCTGGGAGCAGGTGACGCGCGAGTTCACGATCGACGAGGCGACCGAGGCGACCGGCGGGTTGCGCGAGGCGGTCGTCGCCGGCCAGTCCGAGCCGGCGCTCGACGAGCAGATCTTCAGCGCCACCGAGGGCGAGCTGGTGGGCCCGTTCGAGGGCGACTCGGGCTTCTACGTGATCGAGGTCGAGTCGATCACGCCCGCGCAGACGACCTCGCTCGAGGACGCGACCGAGCAGATCCGCCAGACCCTGATCGCCGCCCGCCAGCAGGAAATCGCGACCAGCTTCCAGGACGATTTCCAGACCAAGTGGGTCGCGCGCACGTTCTGCGCTGACGGCTACCGGATCGACCGCTGCTCGAACGCCGAGCCGCCGCCGAGCGCCTGCACCGAGGACGTCGCCGAGACCCAGGGTTGCGACGCGCCGGTGCCCTCGATCCGCCCGGTCGAGCCGGGGACGCCGGGCGTCTTTGGCGCGCCGGCGCCGGAGGGCAAGCCGCAGGGCCCGCAGCTCCCCGCCCCCGCGGCCGCACCCGGCGGACTGCCGCCGGGCCTGACCCCGCTCCCTGGCGGGGCCGCGCCACCCGGCGCCGCACCGCCGGGCACCGTTCCGCCGCAGGGCGCGCCGCCGACGGTCCCGCCCGGCGGCTGACCGAGCCCCGGTGAGCGGCGACCCCGGCCCCGGCGCGCACGCCGACGCCGCCGCCGCGCTCGAACACCTCGACGCGATCACCCGGCGGCTGCGAGTCGAGTGTCCCTGGGATCGCGAGCAGGACGAGCGCTCGATCGTCACCCACACGGTCGAGGAGGCCTACGAGCTCGCCGACGCGGCCGGCGCCGGCGACGACGAGAAGCTCACCGACGAGCTCGGCGACGTCCTCTTCCAGGTCCTCTTCCTCGCGCTGCTGCTCGAGGAGCGTGACGCGGGCTCGCTCGCGCTGGTCGCCGAGGGGATGAGCGCGAAGCTGATCCGCCGCCACCCGCACGTCTTCGGCGAGGCCGAGGCCGAGACCGCGGGCGAAGTGCTTCGCAACTGGGACCGGATCAAGCGCGAGGTCGAGGGGCGCGGCGCCGGCGACCCGTTCGCCGACGTGCCCGAGAACCTGCCGGCGCTGCTCTACGCGCGCAAGATCCTGCGCCGCGCCGACCCGGAGGCCGGCGCCGCGGCCGACCGTGAGACGCGCGACACGGACGAGCGGCGGATCGGCGACGAGCTGCTCGAGATCGTGCGCCGGGCGCGCTCGCTGGGCGTCGATCCCGAGCTCGCCCTGCGCGCCGCCGCGCACCGGCTTCGCGACGCCGAACGCTAGCCTCCCGCGTCCGGAATGGGCGCGATCAAGCACATCCAGGCGCGACAGATCCTCGACTCGCGCGGCAATCCGACGGTCGAGGTCGACGTCCGGCTCGGCTCCGGCGCGCTCGGTCGCGCCGCGGTTCCCTCGGGCGCCTCGACCGGGGAGTTCGAGGCGACCGAGCTTCGCGACGGCGGCGACGCCTGGAACGGCAAGGGCGTCGGGCGCGCGGTCGAGAACGTCAACGACGCGATCGCGAAGGCGCTCGTCGGCGCCCGCGCGACCGACCAGGCCGCGATCGACGAGACCCTGCGCGAGCTCGACGGGACCCCGAACAAGTCGCGCCTCGGCGCGAACGCGATCCTCGGGGTCTCGCTCGCGACCGCCCGCGCCGCCGCCGCCGAGGCCGAGGTTCCGCTCTACGTCTATGTCGCCGAGCTGCACGGGCTCGAGCGCGAGCGCGCGAACGTGCTCCCGGTGCCGATGATGAACGTGCTCAACGGCGGCGCCCACGCCGACAATGCCGTCGACCTGCAGGAGTTCATGATCGTGCCCGCCGCCGCGCCCAGCTTCGGTGAGGCGATCCGGACCGGGGCCGAGGTCTTCCACGCGCTCAAGTCGACGCTCTCGGAGCGCGGGCTCGGGACGACGGTCGGCGACGAGGGCGGGTTTGCCCCCGACCTCGAGTCGAACGAGGCGGCGCTCGAGATCCTCGTCGCCGGGATCGAGGCGGCCGGCTACGAGCCCGGCGAGGACGTCTACATCGCCCTCGACCCGGCGACCAGCGAGCTCCATCGCGAGGTCGACGGCATGTACGTGCTCGAGCACGAGGATCGCGCGCTCTCGGCCGAGGAGATGGTGGCGTTGTGGAGCTCGATCGTCGAGCGCTACCCGGTGATCTCGATCGAGGACGGGATGAGCGAGGAGGACTGGGACGGCTGGAAGCTGCTCTCGGAGCGGCTCGGCGACCGTTGCCAGCTCGTCGGCGACGACCTCTTCGTCACCAGCCCCGAGCGCCTGCGCCGCGGGATCGAGGCCGGGGTCGGGAACTCGATCCTGATCAAGGTGAACCAGATCGGGACCCTGACCGAGACCCTGGAGGCGATCGCGATCGCCCGCGAGGCCGGCTACTCGACCGTGATCTCGCACCGCTCCGGCGAGACCGAGGACACGACGATCGCCGACCTCGCGGTCGGCACCGCGGCGGGCCAGATCAAGACCGGCGCCCCGTCCCGCTCCGATCGGGTCGCCAAGTACAACCAGCTGCTGCGGATCGAGGGGGAGCTGGGAGAGCGAGCCGAGTACCCCGGGCTCGCGGCTTTCAGCGGCAGGTAAGAACGCGTCGGTGCCGAAACCGTGAGCGATGAGCGCACGCGCACAGCCGGCCCGGGGCTACCGCATGCGGCCGGCCCCCCGGTCGCGCCGGCGCGCCGGGGGGAAGAGCCGGATCCACTGGGACAAGGTCGGCCGGGTGACCCTGGTCCTCGTCCTCGCCGCGGTGCTCGTCTCCTACGTCAGCCCGGCGCTCAACTTCATCGACGCCTGGCGCGACTCGCGCTCCGAGCACAGCTCGCTCGCCGAGCTGCGCCAGGAGAACCAGAAGCTGCACGAGCGGCTGCAGACGCTCGGCGGCGAGGCCGCCGCGGAGCGCAGCGCCCGCCAGCAGGGGATGGTCGGCCCCGGCGAGGCGGCCTACTACGTCCGCGGCCTGAACCCCTAGAGCCCAAGCCCTCGACCGGCCGCGCGCTCGCGGACCTCGCCCCCCGGTGAGCCCCGCCTTCACCATCGCCCCGGCCTCCGAGCGCACGCTCGACGCCGGCGCCTACCTGGTCGGGGCGCTCGAGCTGGCGCTGATCGTCGCCGCGCTCGGCTACTCGGCGTGGGCGGTGCGGACGTTGCTGCTCGGAGGCTGGACCGGCGCTCCCGCCCGGCTGGCGGAGGCGGTGCTCGCGATCGCGGCGGCGATCTGGCTCGCCGAGGCGCTCGGGACCTTCTCCGCCTACGGCGAGGCGACGATGATCGCCGCCTGCCTGGTCCTCGCCGGCTCCTGCTTCGCCTTGCGCCGCCGCCGTTCGACGGCTCCCGGCGCGGCGGGGGTGCTGCCGGCGCCGCCGGCGTCGCCGGCCGCGATCTGGCTCGCCGCGATCGCCTGTGCGGCGCTCGCCGCCGCCTGGATGGTGCCGACCCTGGGCAGCCTCGCCGGGGGCATGGACCGCGCCGACACGCTCTGGTACCACATGCCGCAATCGGTGCGCTTCGCCTCCGGTGGCGACCTCGCGGCGATCGACTACTTCGACCCGATCTTCTTCGCCTCCTATTACCCGGCGAACTCGGAGGTCGTGCACTCGATCCCGCTGCTCGCGTTAGACCGCGACATCCTCTCGCCGCTGCTCAACCTCGGCTTCCTCGCGCTCGGACTGCTCGCCTCCTATTGCATCGGCCGCCCCTGGGGCCTTGGGCCGCAGAGCCTGATCGGCGGCTCGATCGCCCTCGGCTCCCAGATGCTGATCGAGTTCCAGGCCGGCGAGGCTCTCAACGACATCGTCGGCGTCGCCTTCGTCCTCGCCGCGGTCGCGGTGCTCGTCAACGCCCGGGCTGCGCTCCCCGCCGGGGTTGGTCGACTTGAGTCGTCATATGACCCGAAACTCGACCAACCCCGGGGGACGAGGGCGATCGGGGCGGCGGCGCTCGCCGTCGCCGGGATCGCTGCCGGCCTCGCGGCCGGGACCAAGCTCAGCTTCCTCGCCCCCGTAATCGCCCTGTTCGTCGGCGTCGTCGTGATCGCCGGGCGTGGCGCCCGCGTTCGCGCCGGCGCGATCTTCGGCCTCGCCGCCTTCGCCGCCGGCGGCTACTGGTTCGTGCGCAACCTGTTCGCGGTCGGCAACCCGATCCCGTACTCGAGCTTCGGGCCGCTCGGCCTGCCGACGCCCGAGCGCGGGTTCGAGCTGCGGCCGGGGTTCTCCGTCTTCCACTACATCGGCGACCCCGAGGTCTGGGCCGACTGGTTCTTCCCCGGCCTCGATGCGTCGTTCGGCTTCCTCTGGCCGCTCACCGTGCTCGCCTTCCTCGGCGCCGGCGCCTACGCGCTCTGGCGCGGCTCGGAGCCGCTCGTGCGGGTGCTCGGCGCCGTCGTCCTGTTCACCGCTCTCGCCTACGTCTTCACCCCGCTGACCGCGGCGGGCGAGGAGGGCCGGCCGATCGCCTTCGAGTGGAACGTCCGCTACGTCGCCCCGGCGGCGGCGGTCGGGCTCGCGCTGCTGCCCTGCCTCCCGTTCGCCCGCGATGGCGAGCGCGCCCGCAACGTCACCCTCGCCGGGCTCTCGCTGCTGCTCGCGGCGACCGTGATCTCGCTCGTGCAGTGGCAGCAGGGGCACGTCAAGGGGGCGGTCGCGGCCGGGGTCGGCGTGCTCGCCGCCTTCGCCGTACTGCGCTGGCTGCTGGCGAGCGGGCGGATCGGTACCGGCGCCCCGCGGCGCTGGTCGATCGCGCTCGCGGGGATCGTCGCCGTCGGCGCCCTCGGCGCCGGCTGGTGGGAGCAGGACCACTACCTCGAGCGCCGCTACGAGAACCTGAGCCCGCAGCTGCGACTCGCCGAGGCGGCGCGCTGGGGTCGCGACCTGCGCGACGCCCGGGTCGCCGTCTCCGGGGTGCGCGGCGTCTTCAACCAGTATCCGTTCTACGGCACCGACCTCTCGAACGAGGTCCAGTGGCTGGGCGAGGAGGGCCCCGACGGCGCCTATGTGCGGATCTCCGACTGCGCGACCTGGCGCCGGGCGCTCGCCGACGGCTCCTACACCCACGTCGTCACCACCTACGACCCGTTCCTGCCCGGCGAGCTCACCGACACCAAGGAGGCGCTGTGGACGCGCGAGGATCCGGCGGCGCGGGAGATACTTCGCGACGGGCCGGTGAGCGTGTTCGAGCTCGAGGGCGCTCCCGACCCGGAGGCATGCGGCGACCTCCCCGCCCTGAGCCCGGCCGAGCTCAACGGCGACTCGGTCAACGCCGAGCCGACCGCGAACCAGCCCTGACCGAAGACCGTGCTCGCCACCTACGCCACCGCCGCCCTGATCCTCGCCGCCTCGCTGCTGCTCGGCCGCGCGATTCTCGGCCTCCTCGGCTGGCCGCGGCCGGTCTGGCTCTCGGGCGCCGCCGGCCTCGCCGCGCTCGTCGTCGTCTCGCCCTTCCTCGTCCGGCTCCCGGGCAGGGCGCTGACCGCTGCGGTCGTCGTCGGCATCGCCTGCGCGCTCGCCGCGCTCGTGCTCTGGCGCCGGCGCGACCGGGGCGGCGCGGGGGAGAGCCTGCTGCTCGGCGGCGCGGTGACGGCGATCGCGGTCACGCTCGCCACCCTGCCGTTCCTGTTCAACGACGGCCTCGGCGTCCTCGGTGAAGGGATCTACACCAACGACCACGCCGCCCAGCTCTACTGGTCGGACTGGCTTCGAAACGGCTTCGGGCCGGAGCCGAACGCGGTCAGCTTCGGCTATCCGGTCGGGCCGCAGGCGGTCGCGGTGATCGCCGCCGAGGCGACCGGGTCGTCGCTGGTCGACGCCTTCAACGGCCTCCTGCTCGCGATCCCGGCGCTGACCGCGCTCGCGGCCCTCGCGGCGCTCGGCTCGCTGGCGCCGGGCCGGCGGATCGCGGTCGCCGCGATCTGCGGCCTGCCATACCTCGGCGCCTCGTTCCTGGCGCAGAGCGCCTTCAAGGAGACCGCGATGGCGCTCTTCGTGCTCGCCTTCGCGCTCGCGCTGGCGTCGCTGCCGCGCGTGCCCTGGCGGGCGGTCGGCGGGCTCGGGCTGCTGCTCGCGGCGGCGAGCGTGTTCACGTTCTCGATCCCCGGGCTCGCCTGGTTCGCGCTCGCGGTCCCGCTCTGGCTCGCCGCCGAGGCGCTCGCCGGCCGCAGCCCGGTCGACTGGCGCGGTCTCGGCGCCGCGGTCGGCGGCCATCGCGCGATCACCGCCGCGATCGCGGTCGCCCTGCTCGCGATCGCCGCGATCGCGATCGGCCCCGCGATCGGCTTCGTCGAGAAGATCGACGACGTCCAGGCCTCGGCCGGGCGCCTCGGCTCGCCCGTCTTCTGGGGCGAGGCGTTCGGGATCTGGCCCGAGGGCGACTTCCGGATCGTCCGCGGCGAGGTCTCGGGCTCGCTGCTCGCGCTCGCGCTCGGGGCGCTGGCGCTCGGCTGGGGCCTGGTCGTCGCCGTGCGCCGGCGCGAGCTCGCGCTGCCGGTGATGCTCGTCGCCGGCGGCGTCGTCTACGTCGGCGCGCGGCTGTTCGCCGAGATCCATGTCGAGGCGAAGGCGCTCGCGGTGATCGCGCCGCTGGCGCTGCTGGTGGCGCTGCGCGGGTTGCTGGGGGGAGCGGGGAGCGGGGAGCGGGGAGCGGGGAGGGGTGGGTGGCCGAGTGCGCTCCGTCAGGGTCTTGGCTTTGTGGTGTTGGTGGCGGCGTTCGCGTCGACGGTGCTGGCGCTGCGGGCGGCGCCGGTCGGCTACGACGCGCGCCAGGCCGGACTCGAGCGCCTCGCCGAGAAGGTCGACGGCGCCTCGGTCGCCTTCCTCGGCGTCGATCGCTTCTCCGGCTACTACCTGCGCGGGACGCTGATGCGCGCCCCCGCCGGCTACGTCCCCGAGGAGATCGAGGGGCGGCCGGAGAAGCAGTGGCAGCAGGGGCTCGCCGCCGACTTCGACACGCTCGAGCCGGGCAAGCTCGACAAGTTCCGGTTCGCGATCACGACCGCCGCCGCGTACGGCTCGAGCCCGCCGCCGAACTTCAAGCCCGTGCGGCGCTCGCGCGACTACGTGCTCTGGCGCCGCGAGACCGACACCCCGCGGGCGCGGGTGCTCGCCGACGAGGGCGGCAACCCGGGCGCGCTGCTCGACTGCGAGAGCGGCGACGGGGCGCGGTTCGTTGAGCGTGGCGGGCTCGCCGTCGTGCTCGCCGAGCCGACCCTGGTGCCGTTCACCGAGTGGGACCTGCCGGCCCCGGTCGAGCCCGCCGCCGGCGGCCAGGAGCGCGGCTTCGCCGCTCCCGGCGAAGCGCGCGCCCAGCTCGAGCTCCCGGTCCGCGACGACTACGAGCTCTCGCTGCAGTACCACTCCCAGGCGCGTCTCGAGGTGCTCGTCGACGGCGAGCTGGTCGCGACCCTGCCGCCGTCGCTCGACGGCATGTACATCAGCGCCGCCGGCCGCGGGGCCTTCTGGCCCGCGGGCGAGGTCGAGGACCCGCCGAGCTCGGTCACGGTCACCGTCCGGGCGCTGGAGCCGGACGGGCTCGAGGGCGCGCTCGGCGACGAGCGCCGGGTCTGGCTCGGCGACCTCGCCGCGAGCCCGATCGCGGTCCCGGAGGCGATCCCGATCCGCGCCGCCTGCGGCGAGTACGTCGACCGGGTCGCGCTCGCGCGCGGCGGCGGGGGCGGCCGGTGAAGCCCGAGCACCCGAGCCCCGCCGAGGCACCGTCGCCGGTGCTCGGCGCGGTCGAGATCGAGCGCGCGCCCGAGGTCGCCCCGATCGTCTTCGTCGGCGGCACCGGGCGCAGTGGCACCCACGTGCTCGGGCAGCTGCTCTCCCGCCACGCGAGCTTCGCGCTCGTCCCGGTCGAGGTCCGCTTCCACACCGATCCCGACGGCTTCCCGGGACTGCTCGCCGGCGAGGTCAGCGCCGAGCGCTTCGTCCGCCGCCTGCGCGGCTTCTGGTGGCGCGGCTTTCAGACCAGCCGGATGCGCGGCATGTACCGGTTCGTCGACCGCGCGCGCTTCGACGAGGCGGTCGAGCGCTTCGAGGCGACGCACGAGGCCGGGCTCGAGCAGGCCTGCCGGCGGCTGTTCTTCGACCTGCTGTGGTTTCGCGTGACCGAGGGCGAGAAGGCCGAACAGGGCGAGGGGCTGGTCGAGCAGAGCACCGACAACGTCGCCGCCGCGCCGACCCTGGCCCGCCTGTTCCCCGAGGCGCGCTTCATCCACGTCGTCCGCGACGGCCGCGACGCCTCCGCCTCGCGGGTGGCGCAGACCCGCGGCCTGGTCCGCCCGCGGACCCGGGTCCAGGGGATCGAGTGGTGGGAGGAGCGCGTGCGCGCGATCGAGGCCGGGGCGGAGGCGATCCCGGCCGATCGGCTGCTGACGATGAGCCTCGACGAGCTGCTGCTGATGCCGCGCGCCCGCGCCGCGCTGCGGCCGATGTTCCGCTTCCTCGGCGTCCCGCCGACCAAGCGCACGCGGCGCTACTTCAACCGGCGCATGACCCGCGAGGAGGCGAACGCCGAGCGCTGGCGCCGCGGGATCTCGGCCTCGAAGGCGCGCCGGATCGAGGCCCGGTACGCGGAGGCGCTCGACCGCCTCGACGCCGCGGGCGCCCGCTGCGCCCCGCTGCTGCGGCGCGGCCTCGAGCGCCCTGCAGACGATCTCGACCCGCTCGTCTACGTCTACGATCGAGGATCCTGATGAGCGCCGAGAACGACAGCCGCGGACCGGCCGAGCTGGTCTTCGTCGGCGGCACCGGACGCAGCGGGACCCACATCGTCTCCTACCTGCTCGACCGCCACTCGCGCTTTCACAGCGTCCCGATCGAGTGTCGCTTCCACTGCAACCCGAAGGGGCTCGCCGACGTGGTCATGGGCCGCACCGAGCCCGACGACTTCCTCACCAAGCTGCGCGGCTACTGGTGGCACCGGGTCCGGGTCGGCGACCGCGCCTACGTGAAGGCGAAGTGGCGAGCACTCGGCCGGGGCCGTGTGCGCGGCCTGCACACGGTGATCGCGCCGGAGCGCTTCGACGAGGCGGTCGCCCGCTTCGAGTCGACCCACGGCGACGACCTGCTGGCGGCGTCGCGAACCCTGTTCTACGACCTGCTGGGCCCGGGCGCCGAGAAGGCCGGCAAGCCGGTCCTGGTCGAGATGAGCTGCTTCACGATCGCCGCCGCCGACGGGCTCGCGCAGATCTTCCCCGAGGCGCGGTTCGTGCACTCGGTGCGCGACGGGCGCGACTCGGGCTCGTCGAAGGTCTCGCTGCGCGAGAAGCCCCATCACCCGACCGACATCGTCTCGGGGATCGAGTTCTGGGCCGACCGCCTGCGCCAGGCCGAGCGCGGCGTGCGCGGGCTCTCGCAGGCCGACCGCCGCCGCCTGCACGTGGTCAGCCTCGACGAGCTCGTCTGGTCGGACCGCGAGCCCGCCTACGCCGGGCTCTGCGAGTTCCTCGGCGTCGACGACGAGCCCGCGATGCGACGCTTCTTCGAGGCCGAGATGAATGCCGACGCCGCGCATCGCGAGCGCTGGCGCAAGGGGCTCTCCGAGCCCGAGCAGGCGGCGATCGTGAGCCGCTATGAGGCCGAGCTCGCGCGGCTCGAGGACGAGGGCTACCACTGCGCCGCGGTCCTGCGCCGCTCGTATGAGCGCGAGCGGGCGATGGCGGGCCAGGGCGCTTGAGCGCCGGCGGGCCGGGCGCGAACCCCGGGCGGATCCTGTTCACGACCTCGAACGGCACCGGGCTCGGCCACCTGACCCGCTCGATGGCGATCGCGCGCCGGCTCGGCCCCGGGCTCGAGCCGCTCTTCCTCACCCTCTCCGCCGCGGCCCCGGTGGTGCGCGGGATGGGGTTCCCGGTCGAGTACGTGGCCTCGTACGCGACCCCGGGCTCGGGCAACGACTACCGCTGGTCGCGGCGCCTGCGCGGCCGGCTGCGGGCGGCGATCGCCGAGATCGCTCCGCGGATCGTCGTCTTCGACGGCACCCACCCCTACGAGGCGTTGCTCGGGGCGCTGCCCGACGACGCGCTCTGCGTCTGGTGTCGGCGACCGCTGTGGAAGGCGGGCTCGAGCCGGGTGCCGCTGCGGCGCGCCGGCGCCTTCGACGCGGTGCTCGAGCCCGGCGAGCTGGCGCAGTCCGAGGACCGCGGCCCGACGGTCGCGGTCCGCGACCGCGCCCACCGCGTCGAGCCGATCGTCCTCCTCGGACGCGAGGAGATGCTCTCGCGAGCCGACGCCGAGGCCGAGCTCGGGCTCGAGCCGGGGCGCACCAACGTCCTCGTCAGCCTCGGCCAGGGGGCGGAGGTGCGAGAGGCGAACCGGCGCACGCTCGACCGCCTCGCCGGCCGCGACGGCGTCCAGGTCGCGGCGCTCTCCTCGGCGCTCGCCGCGGTCGACTCGGTCCCCGACGGGGTCGTGCAGCTGCGCGCGACCTACCCGATGAGCCGCTACTTCGCCGCCTTCGACGGCGCCGTCGCCGCGGCGGGCTACAACGCCTACCACGAGCTGATCGCGCTCGGGGTCCCGTCGCTGTTCGTGCCGATGTTCCGCCACACCGACGACCAGCCCGCGCGAGCCCGCTACGCCGAGCAGCGCGGGCTCGGGTTCGCGGTCGCCGATCCGGCCGATTCGCGGCTCGAGGCCGAGCTCGACCGGCTGCTCGACGACGCCGCCCGCGGCGCGGTCGCCGAGCGCCTCGCCGCGCTCGCCGAGCCCGCCGGCGCCGCCGAGGCCGCGAGCTGGCTCGAGGCCTCCCCGAAGTCCCGGGAGATCGGGGAGGGCGCTGGTGAGAGCAGCGCCCCCGGCACCCGGGGGTCCGCCGGGCGCGAGTTTCGCCGCCGCTGGGGCAGCTTCTTCGCCAGCGCCCCACGGACCGCCTGGCGGCTGAGCCGCCAGCAGCTGACCAAGCCGCGGGCGCGGACGCTGATCCTCGCCCTCGGTCTCGGCGACGACGAGGTCGCCGGCGCGGTCGGCAGGGCGCTCGCCGAGAGCGGGGAGGACCCGGCGCGGGCGCTCGTGGTCACCGACTCGCTCGCCGCGCTCGGCGAGCTGCGCGCGCTCGGGGTCGGGGTCGAGCACGTCCCCGGGCCCGGCGAGCGCCAGGCGGAGCTCGCCGGCGGCGACTACGACGGGTTCGTCGAAGCGCGCCTCGAGCTGATCCGCGCCGAGCGCCCCGAGCCGCGCGAGGTCCTGGTTGCGGGTCGCGAGGCTCCGCTACCCTGAGCACTCCTCATGGAGGTATCCACGCCCCAGAAACCGCTTGAACAAGCGGATAGCGGCGCCCGCGGCGCGCTTCCGAACCTGATCGTGATCGGGGCCCAGAAGTGCGGCACCAGCGTCCTTCACTACTACCTCGGCCTGCACCCCGAGGTCTCGATGTCGAAGCCGAAGGAGCTCAACTTCTTCATCGAGGAGCGCAGCTGGCCGCGGGGCCTCGACTGGTATCGGGCGCAGTTCGATCCCGACGCCCACGTCCGCGGCGAGGCGTCGCCCAACTACAGCGCCTTCCCCCAGCACCAGGGCGTCCCCGAGCGCATGCACGAGGTCGTCCCCGACGCGAAGCTGATCTACATGATCCGCGACCCGCTCGAGCGGATCGCCGCGCACTGGGTCCACAACTACGCCAAGCGGCGCGAGAAGGGCAGCCTGGCGGAGACGCTGGCGCACCCGAACACCTCCTACGTCACCCGCTCGAAGTACGCGATGCAGCTCGAGCGCTTCCTCGCTCACTATCCGAAGGAGCGGGTGCTCGTCTTCCAGCAGTCCGAGCTTCGTTACCAGCGGACCGAGACCCTGCGGACGGTGTTCGAGTTCCTCGAGATCGACCCCGACTTCACCCACCCGCGGTTCGAGCAGGAGCGCCACCAGACCTCGGGCAAGACCCGGGCGACCAGGCTCGCCGTGCGGCTCGAGAAGATGGGCCGCAGCCGGCGCGGGACCCGGATCCCGCCGAACTTCTGGCTCGTGCTCGACGACCGCCTGCCGTTGCGGCGCACGATCAAGCGCCCCGACGTCCGCGCCGCGCTCTCGGCCGAGACCCTGGCCGAGCTGCGCGCCGACGCCGAGCGCCTGCGCGAGCTCACCGGCCGCGACTTCTCGAACTGGAAGATCTGGGACGCGTGAGCTCGCGCCGGGCGGCCTGATGGCCCCGGGCCGCGACAGAGGCGAAGCGCAGCAGCACGACCACCCGGGCGGCTCCGGGGCGGTGCTCGGGGTGCGGGTGATGCGCTACTCGGGCGTCCAGGGCTCGACCCTGGTGATCGCGAACCTGATCCAGCTCGTCTCCATTCTCGTCGTCGCCGGCTTCCTCGGCCCCGCCGAGATGGGGCGCTTCGCGCTCCTGCTCTTCCTCGCCGGGCTCGTCACCCAGCTGCTCTCGCTGCTGGTCAAGCCGGGGACGATCCGGCGCACGTTCGGCGGCGGCGACGAGGAGGACGACGATGACGATGACGACGAGGTCGTCTCGAGCTCGCCCCCGCGGACGCTCGGCACCGGGCTCGCCTGGGCGCTTGTCCTCGGGGCGCTCGGCACCGGCCTCGTCGTCCTGCTTCGCGAGCCGATCGCCGACGTCCTGCTCGGCGACCCCGAGGACGCCGACCTGATCGTCTGGTCGGGCGTGCTCGCCGGCTTCTGGCTCGTGTTCAAGATCGCCGACATCACGCTCTGGCTCGAGCGCCGCCCGGGCGCCTTCATGATCGCCGACACCGCGCGGCCGGTGCTCGGCCTCGTCGCCCTGACCGCGCTGCTCGCGGGCGGCATGGGCGTCGACGGGGCGATCATCGGGACCGCGATCGGGACCGCGATCGCGGCGGCGGTCTCGCTGCTGCTGCTGCGCGGCAGCTACGAGCCCTCGTTCGACCTCGCCGAGGTGAAGCAGATCGTGCTCCGCGGCGGCTACCGGGCGCCGATCGTGATCTCGTTCTGGTTCGTCCAGAACGCCGACGTGTTCCTGCTCTCGCGGGTGATCAGCGACACCGACCTCGGCATCTACGCGCTCGCCTCGCGGCTCGGGTTCGTGGTCTCGTTCCTGCCCCAGGGCTTCCGGGTCGCGATGCGCCCGCTGCGCAAGGCGGCCGTCTTCCAGGCGGTCCGCGACCAGTACGGCAAGGCGACGGTCCAGGGCCAGCTGCTCGGCTACTTCGTCGTCCTCTGCATCTTCTCGGTCCTGGCGATGGTGCTCGGCGGCGCCGTGCTCGTCGACCTGGCGCCGTCCTCGTACGCCGCCGCCGCCGGCCTGATCCCGTTCACCGCGGCCGCCGCGGTGATGCCGTCCGTGTACCGGACCGTGAACCAGAACGTCAACCTGGCCCACAAGCGGGCTCTGTTCATCGCCGGCTGCGTCGGCGCCGCGAGCCTGTTCACGGTCACGACCCTGTTGCTGGCGCCCGAGATCGACGCCTACGCGGCGCCGATCGGGATGCTCGCCGGATTCGGGATCCCGTCGGCGCTCATGTTCGGGCGCAACCAGCTGCGCGCGCAGCGGATCGAGTTCCCCTACCGCGCGGTGCTGACGGCGCTCGCGCTCGCGGTCGTGATCGCGGCCGCGTTCGAGCTGCTCGAGCTCGGGCCGTGGGTCGAGCTCGCGCTCGCGGCCGGGCTGCTGGCGCTGTTCGTGGTCGCCCTGGTCCCGCTTGGCGTGATCCCCGCCGAGCACCGGCGCCCGCTCCTGCACACGGTGCGCTCGCTCGGCCGCGGGACGCCGGCGACGTTCCGGCCGCGCCGCGGCCTGCGCGCGCTCGCCCCCGACGAGCGCGAGCGGCTGCGGCTGGCGACGATCGCCGGCCTGCCGCCGCAGCGGCTCGACCCGAAGCTCTCCGACGAGGGCGCGCAGCTCGTCGCCTCGGTGCGCCGGGTCGGCTCGCGCGGCGGGATCCCGCTCGCCGACTCGTCGCCCAACGATCCCGAGATCGCGATCTTCCTCTTCGAGGACGCCTCGACCGCGGTTCGCAACGCGAGCATGCGGAGGCTGCTCTCCGCCGGCGCCGACTCCAACGACCTGCGCGCGCTCGAGGACATCGTCAGCGACCTCGCCCGCGTCCCCGACGAGGGCTGGGAGGGCCAGCGGGCGTCCGAGGACGGGCGCCGCTGGCCGGGCGCCGAGCGGCGCCGGCGGCTCCAGCGCCGTCGCGAGCTGCGCCGCGAGCGCAGCGAGAGCGCCTAGCCGGCGCGCTCAGCGCCGGCGGACGTCGCTAGCGCGAGCCGTCGCCGTTGGCCGCGTCCGAGCGCCGGATCACGATCCGGTCGGGCTCGATCGTGACCTCGACCTTGCGCTTGCCCGCCCAGTGCTCGGAGTAGACCGGGTCGTCCTTGATCGCGGGGTCGAGCCAGAGGCCGTAGCCGTCGTCCTCGCCGTGGTCGAAGGTCGCCTGCATCCCGGCACCGGCGCGCCGGCCGCGGCCTCCGCGGCGCCGGCGCCGGCGGCGGCGGGGACGGTCGCCGCTGTCGTCGGCGTCCTCGCGATCGCGGGCGGCGGCGCGGGTGTCGCGGTCGCCCTCGTCGTCGGCCTCGTCGGACTCGTCTCCGTCCTCGTCGTCGTCCGCCTCCTCCTCGTCCTCGTCGGAGTCGAGCTCGGCGGCGAGCTCCTCCTCGCGGGTCGCGGCCTCGATCTCGGCCTCGATCTCGTCGCGAAGGTCGACCTCGCCCGTCTCCTCCTCGTCGGAGTCGAGCTCGTGGCGGCGGCGGAACTCGCGCAGCTCGCTGGTCGAGACCTCGAGCTGATGCGCGATCCAGGCGTCGGTACGCCCCTGGCGGACCCAGGCACGGACCTGATTTAGCTGTGATCGAAGTGGTTTCGCCATCTGGTTGTTCGCGGATCCCCCCGGTCAGCGGGCGATCTTAGCCAACCGGGGGGAGGCGGACCGTCGACTGGCGTTGGCCGCAGGAGCACCCGGTAACCTGGGTTGCGGTCAATTGAACGGGTGAGGGCTAACCGGGGGGTGGCTTTCGGCCGGACTCTCGAATGGAGGCGAGATGCTGGTCCTGACGCGCAAAACCAATCAGAGCATCATGATCGGTGACGACATCGAGGTCTCGGTGCTCGCGGTTTCGCGAGACAAGATCCGCCTCGGGATCACCGCTCCGCGCGAGGTCCCCGTGTTCCGCAAGGAGGTCTACCTGACGATCCAGGGGGAGGCCAACGGCGACGGCACGAGCTCGACCGAGGACGTCGGCGAGGCGCTCGACGAGCTCAAGCGCAAGTAGTTGCTCACCATTCTTTAGGCGAACACTCGTACGCATCGTCGATGCTTGATACCCTCACCCGCGCCGTGGCCACCGACCTCAGCACCGATCTCAGGATGCGCCAGAGCATCGATCAGTTCGAGGTCGCATTCGAACAGGAGGCGGCGCTCGAGCGTCGCCGGCGCCAGCAGCTGCGCCAGCGCGCGGTCGACCGCTCGCGCGCCCGCCGCATCCACAGCACCGAGAAGCGCGGCAACGTCGGCTTCGGATTCCTGCTCGTCGCGCTCACGTTCACGGTCATCGTCGTCACCGTGATTATGTTCGAGACGCTCGCCTGGCTGATGGCCTAACGGCCGCCCCGGTCGCGCTCAGCACTCACTCCAGAGCCCGCGCCCGTCGTTGCCGGCCTCCTGCTCGAGCCGGTCGAAGAGACCCGGCGTAGCCGTCGTTGGGGGCGATCGTCAGCGTCGTCGCGTAGCCGCGGCGAACGAGCTCGGCGTTGACGAACGTCTCGCCCCGGTAGACGTAGGCGAGCAGCCGACCGTAGTCGTCGCGGCGCTCGGCGTCGAAGACGAGTCCGACCCGCTCGCCGCCGACCAGGCGCTCGTTGAAGGCGCTCGCCTCGGGGCCGAAGCACTCGACCGGCGCGCCCGGCTTCACCGACTCGGGGGTGTCGACGCCGATGTAGCGCACGTCCTCCTCGGTGCCGTCGATCAGGACCTCGATCGTGTCGCCGTCGACGACGTCGACGACCTCGACCTCGAGCGGTATGCCGCTGAGACCACCCGGCCCGTCGCCGGCTGGGTCGCTCTCGCCGTTCTCGCCGCCGCCATCGTCCCCGCCGGCGACGAGGACGTAGACGAGGATCGCCAGCAGCGCCAGCGAGCCGAGGCTGGGCAGGCGCGAGAGCGTCACCGCGCCAGTCTGGCGCAGCGACGCTCTCGCAGCCCGCGCCGGACGCGCTAGCTCTGCACCTCGCGCGTGTCGCGGCGATCGCGCCGGCCCGCGGTCGGCCCAACCTCGCGCCGGTCGTCGACGCCGTCGCCATCGCGATCGTGCGTCGCCGCGACCCGCTCACGGCGGGGTCGCCGCTCACGCTCGCCGAGCGGATCGGTGCCGAGCTCGTCGACCTTGCGGTGATAGCGCTCGCCGGCCTTGCCGCCGGCCATCGCGGCGAGCAGGGTTCCGATCAGGACGATCGCGAGCACGATCGCGCCGCCCGGCGGTGAGACTGCCCTCGTCGATCGGGATCCGCGGCAGGTCGAGGCCCGCGAACAGGTTGTACTCGCTGCCGGCGATGACGCCGATCAGCGCCAGGAGCAGCGGTCACGACGATGCTCCAGGCCCAGACGCCGACGCCCTGGCGCGCGCCGTCGAAGCGCGACATCCGCCCGGCGACGTAGCCGCCGGCGAAATAGGCGATCAGGGCGACCGCCAGAATCAGGATTCCGCCGACGATCCCGACCGTGTCGACCGCCGAGGCGGCCTCGTCACCGTCGATCTCCGAGATCGCGATCGCGGTACCCGCCGCGCTCAGAAGCGCGGTCAGCAGCGCGCCGATTCCGATCGCGACCAGCCAGCCGAAGAACGAGGCGCCGATGTTCACGCCCCCGTACTCCTCGCGCTGGCGAACCGTCCCGTACTTGCCGTACTTGTCCATCATTCCTCCCTGTAGCTGGGGTTTCCCATCTACCCCGCGGGAGGCGCGCTAGTCGCTCGGCGTTACGGAATCCGGCGCACGGACGAGAGCATGATCTCCTTGATCTGCTCGATGACCTCGACCGCGGCCGACCACTCGCGCTGCCACACGTTGCGGCCGTAGATCACGCCCGAGCCGCCCGCCTCCATGATCGAGCGGGTCTGCCCGAGGAGCTGGTCGTCGTCGATCTTCGAGCCGCCCGAGAGCACGACCAGCGAGCGCCCGGCGGACTCGACCACCTGGCGCACCGCCTCCTCCTGGGAGACCTCGAGCTCGTCGTAGGGGGCGGGCGCGTCCTTGTCGTTCTCGGGGTCGAGCTTCGGCATGTTGAGCTTGACCACGTCGGCGCCCATCTCCATCGCCATCCGCGCCGCGTAGTCGATCGCGTAGAACGAGTTCTGGCCGCCCTTGGCGGAGACGGCCGAGCCGCGCGGGTAGGCCCAGATCACGAGCGGCATCCCGAAGCGGTCGCAGTCCTCGCGCACCGTCTGCAGCTGGCGCAGGTCCTGGTCCTGGCGCGGCGAGCCGACGTAGAGCGTGTAGCCGACCGCGTCGGCGCCGAGGCGGACGGCGTCCTCGACCGAGGCGTTGGTGGTCGAGAACGCCTCGTCGGAGGGCGGTAGGTCGGTCTTGCCGTTGACCTTGAGCAGCAGCGGCACCTGGCCGGCGTAGTCGGGGTAGTACTTCTCGGCGAGGCCGATCTGGCAGGCGATCGCCGAGTAGCCGGCCTCGGCCGCGAGCCGGAACTGATACTCGGGGTCCTTCGAGGCCGGGTTGGGGAAGAAGTCGCGCGGACCGTGCTCGATCCCCTGGTCGATCGGCAGCAGCAGCAGCGTCCCGCTCCCCGGCCCGAACTCGAACAGCAGCCGGCGCAGGCGGGTGCGCTTGCCCGGGCTGAGGGTGGCGAGGAGGGACTTCTGCTCGGTCGAGGTGCTGACTTCCATTGTCGGTTCTCAGTCCTTTTCTAAGTCGTTGACTGCGGCTGAGTATAGGCTCGGCACCTTGCTCGAGCACAACTTCAAGGGCCCGCCGTTCACGGTCGGGATCGAGGAGGAGCTGATGCTCCTCGACGGCGACAGCCTCGACCTCGCGCAGGAAATCGACCGCTTCCTCGAGGCGGTGCCGGAGGAGGTCTCGGGCCAGGTGAAGCCCGAGCTGATGCAGGCGGTGCTCGAGATCGCGACCCGTCCCTGCGCCACGGTCGCCGACGCCGGCGCCGAGCTCGCGAGCCTGCGCCAGGTGGTGATCGACACCGCCGCGGGCCTCGGGCTGCTGGTCGGGGCCGCCGCCACGCACCCGTTCGCGCTCTGTGCGGACCAGAAGATCGTCGACCGCCCCCGCTACCGCGAGCTGATCGAGCAGCTCGGCTACATCGCCAAGCGCGAGATCATCTTCGGCACCCACGTCCACGTCGCGATCGACGGCCCCGACCGCGCGATCTACGTCGCCGACGGGATCCGCCGCTACCTGCCGCTGCTGCTCGCGCTGTCGGCGAACTCGCCCTTCTGGGAGGGCGAGAACACGGGGATGATGTCGTCTCGGGTGCCGGTCTTCCGCGCCTTCCCGCGCGAGGGGATCCCGCCCCACTACGGGACCTGGGAGATCTACTCGAACCGGGTCGAGCTGATGATGCGCGCCGGGGCGATCGAGGACTACACGTTCCTGTGGTGGGACGTGCGCGCGCACCCGAAGCTGGGCACGGTCGAGGTCCGCTGCCTCGACCAGCAGACGCGGGTCGAGCACACGGTCGCGCTCGCCTCGCTGGTCGCCTCGCTCGCGCACCGCCTCTGCGAGCTCTACGACGCCGGCGAGCCGATGGTCGAGTACCCGACCGAGCTCATCGACGACAACAAGATCCGCGCCGCGGTGCGCGGGATCGACGGCCGCCTGATCGACTTTCGCCGCGGCGAGCAGATCGCCGCGCCGGAGATGGCGCGCGACCTGGTCGAGCTGCTCGCCGACCACGCCGACGCGCTCGACTGCCGCAAGGGGCTCGACCAGGTCGAGGACCTGCTCACCAACGGCACCGGAGCCCACCGCCAGCTGGCGATGTTCGAGCAGACCGGCGACCTGCGCGCGATCGTCGCCGAGATCGTCGAGCGCAGCCGCCCGTAGGCAATACTTGTGGGGTGGCCGGGCCCGAGCTGACCGTCGTCTGCAAGAGCTGTGGCTCCGAGGTGAGCCCGTACGTGACCGAGTGCCCCTACTGCGGCACCAGGCTGCGAAAGCGGGCGCCGAAGCTCGAGCGGGTCGGTGACGAGGTCCGCGTCCGCGAGGAGCGGACCGACCGCCGCCGGCGCAAGGCCGCCGAGCGGCGCGATCGATTCGCCCAGCGCCGCGAGGCGAGCCTCGACCTGGCGGCGCGGCCGGTGGTCACCGCCGTGGCGCTGCTCGCGCCGGCGATTCTGCTGATCGTCGAGCGCGCCTCGAACCTGAGCATCTACGACCTCGGCGCGATCGTCGGCCCGGTCGGCGACGAGTGGTGGCGCTACCTGGCGGCGCCGTTCGTCTACGACGACATCGGCTACCTGTTCGCCTGCGGGATCGCGTTCGCGATCTTCCTCCCGCCGCTCGAGCGCCGAATGGGCTCGTTCGCCACCCTGCTGCTGGTGCTCGGCTGCGGTGCGCTCGGGATGCTCGCCACCGACGGGCTCGACTCCTCGTTCGGCGACGGCATCGTCGTCGCCGCGGGCGGCAACGGGATCGCGCTCGGAGCGCTCGCCGCCTACGTCGTCCTTCGCGACGCCGAGCGCCGCGCCGACCCGACCGAGGCCTACGACCGGATCGCGGTCGCGGTCGCGGCGATCGTGCTCCTGCTGCTGCCCGCGGTCGAGGACACGGCCGCCGTCTGGGCGGGGCTGGTCGGCGGCCTGATCGGCGCCTCCTGCGGGCTCGCGGCGGCGCTCGGCGGTCGCACGAGCCGGTCCTGAGCGCGTGACCAAGTTCACCCCGCTGACCGAGGAGCTGCACGACTACGTCGTCGCACACGGCGCGCGCCAGGACGAGGTCCTGGCGCGGATCCAGCGCGAGACCGAGGCGATGGGGGAGATCTCGGTGATGCAGATCGGCCCCGACCAGGGCGCGTTCATGACCATGCTCTGCCGCCTGATCGGAGCTCGCGAGGCGATCGAGCTCGGCACCTTCACCGGCTACTCGGCGATCTGCATCGCGCGCGGGCTCGAGTCCGGTGGCCGGCTCGTCGCCTGCGAGCTCTCCGAGGAGTACGCGGAGATCGCGGCGCGCAACTTCGAGCAGGCGGGGGTCGCCGAGCGGATCGAGGTCCGGATCGGGCCTGCGATCGAGACCGTGCGCGCGCTGCCCGAGCGCGAGGTCTTCGACTTCGCCTTCATCGACGCCGACAAGACCGGCTACCCCGACTACTACGAGGAGCTGCTCGCGAGGACCAGGGCGGGCGGCCTGATCTGCATCGACAACGTCCTCGCCGGGGGCCGGATCGCGGACCCCGACGCCGATTCGCTGGACGACTTCAGCCGCGAGTCGATCGCGGCGATCGAGCGCACCAACGAGCTCGTCGCCGCCGACGAGCGCGTCGACACCGCGATGGTGTCGATCGCCGACGGCCTGATGCTCGCGCGCAAGCAATGATCGATCGCGAGCGCGCGCTTGCGATCCAGAAGCGGGCGATGCGCGACTGGATCGCGATGGTCGGCGATTCGGCGCCCGATTCCCGTCTGCTCGAGCCCGCCGGGGTCGCCGCGGCGGTCGTGCCCGCGGTCCCCGAGCGCTCGATCTCGAACTCGGTCACCTACGGCGCCAGCGCCGAGCTCGAGGCGGCGCTCGACGAGCTCGCGGTCGCCTACGAGGAGGCGGGCGTGTTCGCGTGGACCGTCTGGGTGCCGGAGCTCGACCGCGAGACGATCACGCTGCTCGAGCGCGCCGGCCACAGCTTCGACGGCCAGCCGATGGCGATGGTGCTCGAGCTCGATCGCTACCGGCCGCCCGATGCAGCCGCGCGGGCGCGGCGCGAGGCGGACGTCGAGCTCGAGACCGGCGGCGAGATGCCGACCCTGGGACGGATCAACGACGCCGCCTACGGCTTCGCGCCCGGTGCGGGCATGGGCGCGATGTTCGCCCGCAGCCCCGAGCGGGTCGAGGTTCGCCTCTCCCAGGCCCGCGTCGACGGCGAGCCGGTCGCCGTGATGGCGACGATCGACCACGAGCCGGTCGAGGGTGCCGGCGGCCCCGACTGCGGGATCTACTTCGTCGCCACCGACCCCGAGCACCGCGGCCGCGGGCTCGCGAGCGGTCTCATGGACGCCGCGCTCACCGGCGCCAGCGAGCGCGGCTGTGAGACCTCGTCGCTGCAGGCCTCGGCGCTGGGCGAGCCGGTCTACGCCGCGCTCGGCTACGAGCGCTGCTTTCGGATGCACATGTACGAGCGCCGGCGCCAGCGATGACCGACCGCGAGCGCGACCACGGCGGCGAGTACTCCGAGGCCGAGCTCGAGGCGGCCGTCGACGCGCTCGCCGACCCCGAGCGCTTCCGTGAGGCCGAGGCCGTCGTCGCCAAGGCGGCGCCGCAGCTGCAGCGGATCCTCGTCCAGGCGCTCGAGGCCGGGGGGTGGTTCGCCGAGTCGCACGAGGCGGAGCTGCGCAAGGCGCTTGAGCTCGACGCCGCTTCCGAGCGCGAAGCCGCGGTGCGGACCCTGCTCGCCGAGGAGGCGCGGATGGGGATGATGGTCGGCGTCGCCGTCGGCTGGGCGCTCGCGCGCGAGCTCGGCGTGTCCCCGGACCCCTAGGCCCGGGCGGATTTCAAGAAACGGTCAGGTAGGGGAAGCGTTGCAGTTGCGCCACGGTCCGCGCGCCCCCGGCGCGCGCGGCGCTGCGACGGTGGCTGCATGCACCGCCCTCCCTCAATCTCCGTAGCCGCTACGTCGATTCACGGAGGAGGCCGGCACCACTACCCGCAGGCGACGAGGTGATCTCCGATGAGCAGCCCATCCGTGAGATCTCGGTCACCCGACTCGGCCGCAACCCATCGGCGGCGATCGACGCGGCCGAAGCCGGCGAGCGCGTGATCGTGACGCGCGAGGGGCGACCCGTGGCCGTGCTCGTGGGCTGCGGCCACGGGATCGATCTGATGCTCGCGGGCGCCGAACGGTTTGTGCTTCTCCGCCGAGAGGCGCGCGAGGATCTGGAGCGCGGGATCGCCTCGGAGCTCGAGTCATGGCGCGCTCGATGGAGTTGAGGTCGGGCCCGGGCTGGGAGGTCCGCTTTGGCAACCGCGCCGGCCAAGAGCTCGGTGCGCTCGGCTCCCGCCCGCGCGGGATGCTGATCAACGCGCTCGCAGTCCACTCCCGCCACCTGACAGCCGGGCCTCAGCGCACCCTTCGAGTGATCACCGCCGCAGGGCACCTCGCTGGCTGCGAACTGCTCCCCACCCGGCGGGTGCTGCTCGTCTACGCGGTGCGACCCACACGCGAGCTCGAGCGCGAGCTGCTCACGTATAGGCTTGCCCGGCTCGCATGGAGGCAGCCACGGACACGTTGAGCGGGATCGCCTCGCGCGGTGACTTCCTCGCGACCGGCGACCCGGCGCTGTCGGAGGAGGCGGACCACGGCAACTTCAAGCTGCTCGGCTACACCGAGCTCTACGAGCTCTGGGAACGCCAGCACTGGGCGACCCAGGACATCGACTTCAGCCGCGACCGGGTCGACTGGCACGAGCGCATCTCGCCCGAGGAGCGCTTCGAGCGCATGTACGGGCTCGCCGCCTTCTTCACCGGCGAGCAGCGGGTCACCGACGAGCTCGGGCCGCTGATGCGCGCCGCGCCGACCGAGGAGATGCGGATCTTCCTCTCGACCCAGATCGCCGACGAGGCGCGCCACGTGCGTTTCTTCGAGCGCTTCTACTCCGAGGTCGGGATCCTCGCGGGCACCGACGACCTGGCGCAGCGCCTGGAGGCGGTGGAGAGCGATCTCAACGACGACTTCGGCCGGCTGTTCGACGAGATGCTCAAGCAGCGCGTCGACCGCTGTGCCGCCGACCCCGACGACACCGAGGCGCTGGTCGAGGCGATCACGCTCTACCACATGGTGATCGAGGGCGTGCTCGCGCTCACCGGCCAGCACTTCATCATCGGCTACAACGAGGATCAGGGGACGCTGCCCGGGTTCGTCGAAGGGTTCAAGAAGGTCGCCCGCGACGAACATCGCCACGTCGCCTTCGGAGCCAAGTTCCTGACCGACATGGCGGCGCTCGACGAGCGCTACCGCGAGGCGATCCAGCGCACCCTGGTCGAGTCGCTGCCGGTCGCCGAGGGCGTGCTCCGCCCACCGTTCGCTCCCGACGACCCGAACGAGGAGTTCGAGCTCTTCGGCGTCTCGATGGCCGAGACGCAGGCGTTCGCCGCTCAGTGCCTGACCAGGCGGCTGAAGGTCATCGGTCTTGCGAGCTGATCCGCATTCGCTTACCGAAAACTACGAAAACCTACCGCGATCGATCCTCCGATCGGTCATCCGATCGATGGAGGTGAATTTCACCCGGAAGTCGGTCCGAGCGTAGGTAGAACTAGCTCGCACGCCTGTCCCAGTATTGATGTCCCCCCTAACCCCCACGCCGCGGGAGTCGAAGGGGCCTCACATGGGAGAGAGATGGACGTCACGCTCCACACCGCAGACGCAAGAAGCTCGGGCATGGATCGCCCGGCGGCGTTGCGCGAGGCCCTGGAAGCTCTTGTAGGCGTACCAGGTTCCGGCCCCACCGGTTCCTGGACCCGTTCCCAGTAAGTCTCAGTCCGAGGTCACGGAGGGCCTCGGACTGGGACGCTGGGCGCCTGTGTGCGCCGCCGCGCCGCCGCGCCCTCGCCCGGCACGCCGGGCGTAGACTGCGGACGCCGTGAGCACGAACTCCGACCGGGTCCGAGTGCTGGTCGCCGACGACCATCCGATCTACCGGGAGGGGATCGTGCGGGCGATCAACGAGCGCCCGGACCTGGAGCTGATCGGCGAGGCCGCCGACGGGCGCGAGGCGCTCGAGCTGATTCGCGAGCACGCGCCGCACGTCGCCGTGCTCGACATCCGCATGCCGGGCTTCGACGGCACCCAGGTGCTCTCGGCGATGCGCCGTGACGGGCTCGAGACCGAGGTCCTCTTCCTCTCCGCCTTCATGGAGCCCGAGCTCGCCTACCGCACCGTCGCCTCCGGCGCCCGCGGCTACCTCTCGAAGGAGTCCTCGCGCCAGGAGGTCTGCGACGCGATCGTGACCATCGCCCGCGGCGGCACCGCACTCGCCGCCGAAGCGCAGGCCGGCCTTGCGCGCGAGATCCAGGAGCGCGAGCGCACCGGCGGGCCGCCGAAGCTGACCGAGCGCGAGCAGCAGGTGCTCGACCTGGTCTCGAAGGGCTTCTCGGCCCCCGAGATCGGCAAGGAGATCCACCTCTCGACGACCACGGTCAAGAGCCATCTGCACTCGCTCTACGAGAAGCTCGGCGTCTCCGACCGCGCCGCCGCGGTCGCCGAGGCGATGCGAAGCGGCCTGCTTGAGTAAGTGCCCGGCGACGAGCTCCAGGCCCTGCGGGCCGAGAACGACCGCATGCGCGCCGAGCTCGAGGAGCTGCGCGCCGAGCTCTCCACCTATCGCCAGCTCGTCGCCCGCGTCGCCGAGGCCGAGGACCAGGGCCGCCGGCGGATCGCGCAGCTGATCCACGACGACTCGCTGCAGACGCTGCTCGCCGCGAACCAGGAGCTGATCGAGGCGGCGCCCGGGCGCGAGCAGGTCCAGCGCGCGCACGAGGTCGTCTCGGCCGCGATCAAGCGCCTGCGCGAGGCGCTCGAGGCGCTGCACCCGGTCACCCTCGAGCAGGGCGGGCTCGAGCAGGCGCTCGGCGCCGTCGCCCGCCAGGCCGCGCGCCAGGGAGGGTTCGAGGTCGATCTCGAGATCGATCCGAACGCGGTCGACCTCGCCGACGAGCTCGTCCTCGCCGTCGCCCGCGAGTTGCTCACCAACGCCGCCCGCCACGCCGAGGCCGACCGGGTCCGGGTCCACCTCGGGCGCTCGGCCTACGCGCTCGAGCTCGAGGTCGCCGACGACGGCCGCGGGATGGAGCCCGGCCGGCGCGAGAACGCGCTCGCCCAGGGCCACATCGGACTCGCCTCGGCGACCCAGCGGGTGCAGACCGCCGGCGGCACGTTCACGCTCGAGAGCTCGTCGCGCGGCACCGTCGTCCGCGCCCGGCTGCCGCTGGAAGCGGTCGCCGGCTAGGGCGCCGGCGCGGGCTCCGGCTCGCTCGGCGGCGCCGGCTCGGCCGGCTCCGCGGGTGCCGGCGGCGTCGCCGGCGCCGGCTCGACCTCGACCGGTCCCTCGCTCGCCGGCGGCGGGCCCGCGGGCGCCGTCGTCTGCGGCTCCGAGGGGGCGCTGTGGCCGGTGTCGGCGACCGTGGTCGTGCCGGTGCCGCTGGCGCTCGCCTCACCCGCGCCGCCCGCCGCGGGGCCGACGGCGCCGTCCTCGAGCTGGTCGGTGATCGGCGGAGCCGGGGCGTCGGCCTGCTCGGCCGGCGGCTCGGTCGCCGGCGGAGCGTCGTCCTCGGCGGCCGGGGCGGGGTCGGGGGGCGAAGGCTTGTCCAGGGTCGCGGTCGCGGTCGCCGGCTCGATGTGGGCCGCCGCCGGTGCGGCCATCCCGTGACCGCGCTCGGCCGGGCCCGCGACGGCGGCCGCGACCTGGGTCTGGGCCTCGGGCTTGTCGGAGTAGATCTGGCGGACCTCGACCGCGCCGGCGGTCAGCAGCGCGGCGGTCGCCGCCGTCGCCGCCGCCTTGGCGCCGATCGCGCCGCCGATGCCGCCCGCCGCGGCGCCGCCGAACGCAGCGCCGCCGCCCGCCGCCCCGCCGGCGCTGACCGCGACGCTGCCGGCGCCGGCCGCGGCGCCCGCGCCGGCCGCGCTCGCGCCGGTGACGGCGCTGCCGCCGCTCGCCGCCGAGCCGCCGGCCGCGGAGCCCGAGCCGCCGATCCCGCCGAGCTTGCTCACGATCAGCTGGTGCAGGAGCGCCAGCGGTCCGAGCGGGGCGAGCGCCGCGAGCGCCTTGCTGTTCGAGCGCAGCTCGCCGCGGAACTCGCGGCACGGGTCGCAGCGCTTGACGTGGTGGCGCACCGGGCCGGAGGCCTTGCACAGGCCCTCGGCCGCCTCGGCGAGCTCGAGCTGGACCTCGCCGCAGGTGAGCTGGCGCGACTGGGTCGCCTCGGCGAGCGACATCCGCGCCCGCACGAGCAGCGACTTGACCGCGGGCACGGTCGTGTCCATCGTCTCGGCGATCTCCTCGTAGGAGAGCGCGTCGATCTCGCGCAGCAGCAGCGCCGTGCGCTGGGTCTCGGCGAGGTCCTGGACGTCGGCGACCAGGGCGCGGAAGTCCTCGCGGCTCTGCACCCGGTCGGCGGTCGTGACCCCGCCCTCGCCGACCATCACGTCCATCGAGTCCTGGCCCTCGGGGACCGGGCGGCGGAGGTGGTTGAGGCAGCGGTTGCGCGCGATCCGGTACAGCCACGGGCGCACGTTGATCGCGCGGTCGTCGGCGAGCATCGCCGCGTGCGCCTTGACGAAGACCTCCTGGAGCACGTCCTCGGCGTCCTCGTTCGAGCGCAGCATGTGGCGGCAGAAGGCGAGCAGCCGCGAGTGGTAGCGGTCGAAGAGCACGTCGAAGGCGTGGTCGTGGCCGTCGCGGATCAGCGCGACGAGCTTCTCGTCGCCGGCGAGCTTGAGCAGCGGCGAGCGGCGGCCGAGCAGGCCGGCTCTGGTGCTCGCGGGTGTGAGGGTCGAGGCCTCCATCCAAAGACGCGCGCGCTTTCCCCTCGAAACACCGTAACAGCGGCCGGGTTGCGCTTCCATTGATTGTGGGTTGAGCGCATTCAGCGCAGGTAAAGTCGTCCCGCCGGGGTGGCGGAATTGGCTAGACGCGGCCGATTTAAGCTCGGCTGTCCGAGAGGACGTGAGGGTTCGAGTCCCTCCCCCGGTACTCGAGCCCGGCCTACAATCGCGCCCATGGGAGCGGGCGAGGGTGCCGAGGAGAGCGAGAACCTGCGCCTGCTCGCGCACGAGCTCCGCAACACCCTGTTCGCGACCGACATGCTGCTCGAGCGCGCGCTCGAGCACGAGCAGCTCGGCACCGACCCGATGGACGACGTGCGCCGCGCCCGCGAGGGCGTGCAAGGAGAGCCTCGCGGTGATCAAGCGCCGCCTCGACGTCTAGGCGCCGGCCGCGGCGACCATCCGCGCCATCAGCTCGACCGCCTGGCCTCTGGAGAGGCCCTGGCCGCGGGCGAGCGAGCGCCAGGTGCGGAAGTCGAGCGCGTGCCCGATCGCGGCTCGGATCCGCCGACGGCGGTCTCCGCGGGCCGAGCGGCCCTGCGCGAGCTGCTCGGCGAGCCCTCCCATCAGCGCCTCGCGGGCCTCGATCCGGACCGCGATCTCCGGCATCAGGGGCGCGTCGCGGTAGAGCTTCTCGACCATCGTCTCGGTCCGCGCGTACCACTCGTACAACCGATCGAGCGCGACGCGAAGCCGCTCCTCGGGATCGCGCGATCTGCGCCCACGCGGAGGGATCGGGCGGCGCGTTCAGGGACAGCCAGTGGCCGCTGCACGCGTCGACCTGCGTCTCGACGTCGGGGAAGTGGCGGTAGACGGTCGCCCGCTGCACGCCGGCGAGGTCGGCGATCGCGCTCACGGTGGTCCGCGCCGGGCCGACCTTCTCGTGCAGATTCATGATCGCCTCGGTGATCCGCAGGCGGGTCTCCTCCTCCGACTCGGCCCGGGCTCGCTTGCGGTAGACGCGCTTCTTGGTTTGAGTAGACATCTGTGTCCAATCAATATTGACAGATCCCGCGGCGGTGTGGTAGGTTCGCTGAACACTACTGTTCAACAGAAAGGAATCGGACCCAATGACTCCGTCAGACATCGCCACCGCCCTGACCCGCTTCGACGCCTCGCAGGGGCCCCGCAAGCTCGGCCCCGACGAGGGCGGCTACGTCGACCTCCCGGGCGTCGGCGTCCGGTTCATGATCTGGACCGAGGAGTCCGGCGGCGGCTTCTCGCTGGTCGAGCACCCGATCAAGCCGCGCTACCTGTGCGCGCCGCTTGCACCGCCACAGCCGCGAGGACGAGTACAGCTTCGTGCTCGAGGGCCGGATGGGCGCCCTGCTCGGCGACGAGGTGGTCTACGCCGAGGCCGGCGACCTCGCGTTCAAGCCCCGCGACCAGTGGCACACGTTCTGGAACGCCGGCGACGAGCCCTGCCGGATCCTGGAGATCATCGCGCCCGGCGGCTTCGAGCACTTCTTCGAGGAGCTCGGCAGCGCCGCCCTCGACGGCCCGCCGTCCGATGAGCTGATGGCCGACCTCAGCACCCGCTACGGGATCGAGTTCGACATGGAGGCGACCGCGCGGATCGCCGCCGAGCACGGGCTCACCTTCCCGCCCCTGGAGCAGGGCTAGAGCTGGACGAAGACCGACTTGGTCTCGAGATAGGCGTCGAGGTTGTGACGCCCCTTCTCGCGGCCGATGCCGGAGGCCTTGTAGCCCCCGAACGGGGCTGCGGGGTCTCCGGCGCCCCAGGTGTTGATGTAGACCGAGCCCGCGCGCAGCAGCGCGGCGAGCTTGTGGGCCTTCGAGATGTCGCGGGTCCAGAGCCCGGCGGCGAGCCCGTACTCGGTGTCGTTGGCGCGCCGGGCGACCTCCTCCAGGTCCTCGAACGGCTGCGCGACCAGCACCGGGCCGAAGATCTCCTCGCGCGCGATCCGCATCTCGTCCGAGACCCCGGTGAACAGGGTCGGGTCGACGAAGTAGCCGCCGTCGCGCTCGCCGTTCGGGCGTGCCGCCGACGACCGCCTCGGCGCCCTCCGAGAGCCCCGAGTCGATGTAGCCGCTGACCCGCCCGAACTGCTCCTCGCTGATCAGCGGGCCGAACTCGGAGCTCGGGTCGAGCCCTGGGCCGACGGTCGAGCCGGAGGCGAACTCGGCCAGCTTCGAGATCACCTCGTCGAAGACGCTCGCGTCGACGAACAGCCGCGAGGCCGCGTTGCAGGACTGGCCCGAGTTCGAAGTAGAGGCCGAGGAACGAGCCCTTCGCGGCGGCCTCGAGGTCGGCGTCGGGAAGGATGATGTTCGGGCTCTTGCCGCCGAGCTCGAGCGTGACCCGCTTCAGCGCCCGCCCGCACTTGGCGCCGATCTCGCGCCCGACCGCGGTCGAGCCGGTGAACGCGACCTTGTCGACGCCCGGGTGGTCGACGAGCGCGGCGCCGGTCTCGCCGTCGCCGGTGAGCACGTTCAGGGTGCCCTCGGGAAAGCCCGCCTCGAGCGCGAGCTCGCCGAGGCGAAGCGCGGTCAGCGGCGTCTGCTCGGCGGGCTTGAGCACGATCGGACAGCCCGCCGCGAGCGCCGGGGCGACCTTCCAGATCGCCATCAGCAGCGGGTAGTTCCAGGGCACGATCTGGGCGCAGACGCCGACCGGCTCGCGCAGCGTGTAACAGAGCAGGTCGCGGGCGGAGACCGGGATCGTCTCGCCCTCGATCTTGGTCGGCCAGCCGGCGTAGTAGCGCAGGTGGGCGACCGAGGCGGCGATGTCGCCCTTCGCCGCCGCCAGCGGCTTGCCGTTGTCGAGCGACTCGAGCTCGGCGAGCTCGGCGCCGTTCGCCTTGATCAGCTCCGCGAGCGTGTAGATGAAGCCCGGCGCGCTTCGACGGGCGAGACCTTGCGCAGCGGGCCGTCGAGGGCGGCGCGGGCGGCGCCGACCGCGCGCTCGACGTCCTCGGCCCCGGCGTGGGCGACGGCGCAGATCGGCTCGCCGGTCGCCGGGTCGATCGACTCGAAGGTGCGCCCGTCGGCGGCGGCGGGGCGCTCGCCGCCGATCAGCAGCGCCAGCGGCGCCGAGTCGACGAAGCCGCGGGCGGCGTCGGAGAGCTGATCGGCCGTGGCGGTCGCCATCGGCGTGATCGTAGCTGTCGTCGGCGGGCTCGGCGCGCTCAGCAGCCGGCCGGAGCGGGCGCCTCGGCGGCGGCCTCGGCGGCCTCCTGCGCGGCGACCGCGGCGTCGTAGGCGACGCGCTCGGCCTCGTCCTCGATCCCGTCGGCGTCCTCGTCGAGGTCCTCGGGATCGGTGTCGGCCGGCGGCTCCTCGGGCAGCGGCTCGGGCGCGGGGGCGACCGGCGCGCGCCCGGTGGTCGCGCAGCTGGGCTCGGCCTCGGCGCTGGCGGCGGGGCCGTCGGCGGCGGGCGCCGGCGGCGTCGCCGCGCGGCGCGGCCTCGGGCTCGATCGTCTCGGTCGTGGCCTCGGGCTCGCCGTCGCGCCCCGCCTCGGCCTCGGGCGAGGTCGAGACGTCGGTCGCGATCACCTCGGGCTCACCCTCGGGCTCGGGGGGCGTGCCGTAGGCGGTGATCCGGACGCTGTAGTTGCCCGAGCCGACGTAGGGGACCCAGATCGTGGCCCCGCCGGCGCCGACGTCGCCGTAGTCGACCACCGAGCCGTCGGGGCGGGTGACGGTGGCGCTGTAGGAGCTCGCCGCCTCGAGCGTGTTGTAGGAGACGCTGAGCTCGCAGACGATCTCCGACTCGAGCACCCCGCAGGAGCCGAGCGAGGTCGAGACCGAGAGCGCGACCGGCCCCGGGACCGGGGTCAGTCCGCCCTCGGAGGCAGCGAGCGCGGGCAGCGGCGCGGCGAGCGCAAGCGCGGCGAGCAGGATCGGGCGGCGGCGGAACATCCGCTCACCCCTTCGCCTTCGGGGCGAACGACCCTGCGATCAGCTCGACGCCCTCGACCGACTCGCGCGGCGCGTCGGCGGCGACGCTGGTCGCGAGGTAGTAGCGATAGTCGCCGGCGGCGCGCAGCGTGACCTCGTAGGAGGGCTGGCCGGGGGGCGCGTCGGCGGCGAGCCGGACGACGGTCGCGTCCGCGGTCGGCGCCGGCACGCGCTCGACGATCCGCGCCGAGCCCGCGAGGCCCTCGAGCTGGCGCAGCGACTGGCTGACGAAGGTGGGGAAGTCGAGCTTCGGGTCCTCCTCGACCCAGAGCGTCGCGTCGGCGCTGCCGTCGGCGGCGACCGCGGCGAAGGTGGCGCCGCCGGAGGGGTCGATGCGCCGCCAGCCCGCGGGCAGCGCGAGCTCGAAGCTGCTCGCGCTGACGAGCTCGCTGTTCGCCTTCGCCTTGCGCGCCCTTGCTGCCGTCGTTGAACGGCGGCGGGTTGGCGGAGCTCGCCGGGCTCTCGAGCGCGGCGGGGGCGAGGGGCACCGGGGCGGGCTCGTCCTCGCCCTGGATCAGCAGCAGGCCGCCGAGCACCGCGACGCCGGCGACCGCGACGCTGCCGAGCTTCCAGCCGCGGCTCTCGGGGTCGAGCCGCGGCAGCGAGGGCGCCGCGGGCAGCGAAAGGGAGGGAAGCGCCGGCATCCGCAGCGCGGGCATTGCGGGCAGAGTCGGCAGGCTCGGTAGGCGCGACGCGCGAATCTCGTCGACGTGCTCGGCCTCGAACGCCTGCGAGCAGCTCGAGCAGCGCACCCGGCGCACGGCGCGGCTCGGCAGCGCCTGCGGCAGGCGCACCCGGGTCGCGGCGCCGCAGGCGGCATGGCGCGCGGCGATCACCCGCACCGGGACACTGGCGGGCGGTAGGGGAATCCCCCGTTGAACTCGATATCGGGCAGCAGCAAACGCTCCACTGGTTCCTCATCGGAGTGCGCAGGAGAGACCTTGAGGCCTGCGAGGCGCAACGCTAGGCGACGAACCGGCGGCTGGCTCGGGCGACCACCACGACTGCGATCATTGGCCGCATGACCGCCGGGGTCGTGTCGTACTTCTATCGGCGTCTGGGCGGGCGCTATCCGTTCGCCTTCCTCGCCGTCGAGCTGCAGACCGCGCTCGTGATCGTCGCCGGGACGCTCGCCCTGTTCACCTTCTACTTCGAGGGCAGCATCGACGAGTACATGCTCGTGCTCGCGATCGCGCTGGTGCTGACCGAGATCGCGATCATCACCGCGCTCTTGCGGGTCCGTCCGCTGCTGCGCCCGCTGAGCGCCTGGATCGACGGCGACCGCGACGAGAAGGCGAGCCAGGCGGCGTGGTCGGCGGCGGTCAGCCTGCCGCTCTATCTGATCAAGCGCGACCTGCCGCTGCCGGTCGCGATCTCGGTGCTGCCGATCTGCATCGCCGGGGTCGCGATCCTCGACCTCGAGTGGCTGGCGATCTTCCCGCTGCTCGCCGGCGCCGCGGTCGCGCTCGGCTACTCGGCGATGCTGCACTACCTCGTCGTCGAGGCGGGGATGCGCCCGCTGCTGCTCGAGATCAACTCGAGCCTCTCGCCGCGGCTGACCGCGTCGGAGTTCTGGGCGGTGCCGCTGCGCACGCGGCTGCTCGTCGCGCTGCCGCTGATCAACCTGATCACCGGGCTCGTCGTCGCCGCGCTGACCTCGGACGGCGGCGGCGGCGCCAACCTCGGGCTCGACGTGCTGATCGCGCTCCTGGTCGCGACCACGATCTCGCTCGAGCTCACGGTGCTGCTCTCGAAGTCGATCCTGCGCCCGCTGCGCGACGTCGAGCGCGCGGTCGCGCGGGTGACCGCGGGCACCTTCGACGTCGGCGTGCCGGTGACCACCGGCGACGAGCTCGGCGAGCTCGCGGCGAGCTTCAACCAGATGGTCGAGGGGCTCGCCGAGCGCGACAAGATCCGCGAGGCGTTCGGCACCTACCTCGACGAGGAGGTCGCCGAGTACATCCTCAGCGACGGCTTCAGCGAGGAGGGGGTGGAGGTCGAGGTCACGGTGATGTTCTGCGACGTGCGCGACTTCACCGCCTTCGCCGCCGACGCGACGCCGACCGAGGTCGTCGCCGCGCTCAACCGCCTGTTCGAGGTCGTGGTCCCGATCATCGCCCGCCAGGGCGGCCACATCGACAAGTTCGAGGGCGACGGCCTGCTCGCCGTCTTCGGCGCCCCGGAGCCGTTCCCCGACCACGCCGACCGCGCCGTGCGCGCCGCCTGCCAGATCGGCAGCGCGGTCAACGACCACGCCGGCGCGGGCGCGATCCGGGTCGGGATCGGGATCAACTCGGGGACCGTGATCGCGGGCGCGATCGGCGGCGCCGGGCGGCTCAACTTCTCGGTCATCGGCGGCGCCGTCAACCTCGCCGCCCGGGTCGAGCACGAGACCCGCGAGACCGACGACAGCATCCTGATGACCGGCGAGACCTGGACCCGGCTCTCGCACGAGTTCGGGGCCGAGAACCGCGGTCGGTTCGAGCTTCGCGGGCTCGCCGAGCCGATCCCGCTCTACGCGCCGCGCGTCGCGGGCCAGGAGGTCACCGCCGAGGAGGTGGCCGAGGTCGAGGCCGGCGGCGACGGGCTCGCCGGGGCGCTGCGGCGCCGCCTGCAGCTGCCGGGCCGGCGTTAGAAGCGGCGCGACGCTGCGGAGAAAGGGGGGGCGGACCCGGGCGGGCAATCCCTGCCCGCCCGAGCCGCCGCGCCTGTGGGGTCAGGCATGGGGTTGGCCTGTGGGGAGGCCGACGCTCGGCAAGTACCTGCGCCGCGCCCGAGCGAAACCAGGATGAGCCCGATTTCATGCGATCAGACGAGCGATGCGGGGGTCGCTCGGACGAGCGGCGTGCCTGGACGGCCACAGGGGGTTGGCGCGGGCGCCGAGTGGGTACGGTACGCGGGCGATGAAGCGGCTCCGCTACCTGAATCCATTCTTCATCCGCGCCGCGGTGCGCGACCTGCGCCGCGTGCTCGGCGGCGGCGGCCCGCGCCTCGTCCGCGTGCTCAGCGTCGATCATCCGCAGGGCTGGATCATCCCCGCGTCGACGATCACGATCGAGGTCGAGGCCGCCGACGGCCACACCGAGTGCTTCCAGCCCGCGATCCCGATCCCGTTTCCGTGGGCGTGGGCGTACCGGATCGGCCGCCGGCTCGGGGTCCCGATCGTCAGCAGCGTCAAGCCCGAGCACTTCGGGTTCAAGCTCGCGCTCCCGAGCGCCGGCCGCCGCAGCTAGCTTCCACCGGCGTGGAGCATCCGCCTGCGCGAGACGGCGCGCGCCGACCTCGACTTCGTGGTCGAGCTCGAGGCCGACCCCGACGTCTCGCCCTACATCCTCGAGTGGGACCGCGACCGCCACCGCGCCGCGCTCGCCGACCCCGCCTTCGACCACCGGATCGTCGAGCTCGACGGCGAGCGGGTCGGGATCGCGGTGATCGCCGACCTCGACTCCGAGCATCGCAACCTCGAAGTGCGCCGGATCGCGGTCACCCGCCGCGGCGAGGGCGTCGGCCGCCGCGCGCTCGAGCTCGCGGTCGACCGCGCCTTCGAGGTCCACGGCGCGCACCGCGTCTGGCTCGACCTGAAGCCCGACAACGAGCGCGCGAAGCGCTCCTACCGCGCGCTCGGCTTCGTCGAGGAGGGGATCATGCGCGAGTCGCTGTGGAGCCACGGCGAGTTCGAGTCGATGCTGGTGATGTCGGTGCTCGAGCACGAGTGGGCCGCCCGTCGGGCAGCGGCCGCTGCGCCTGACCGCCGCTAGACCGGCTTCGTCGTCATCGCCCAGATCGCGACCACGTAGGCGGCGACGATCAGGCCGAGGAGCCAGGTCGCGACCTTGGCCTTGGTGCCGCCGTCGGCGACCGCCTCGCGCGCCGCCCTCGACCGCGTCGCCGGCGTTGCGCGCGCCCTTCGCCGCGAGCCCGGTGAGCACGGTGGCGACGATCAGGAACAGCAGCCCGGCGTCGGTGATGATGTAGCCGATCCCGATCCAGGCCGGGTCGGTCTCGAGCTCGTCGAGGCTCTCTTCCGCGTAGATCCACTCGGCGCTCCCGCGGAGCACGATGTAGCCCGGGATCGCCGCCCACAGCAGCGAGCGAAAGCCGAGCCGCAGCGAGTCGGCGCCACCGCCGCGCGCGGCGCCGACCAGGTAGGTGATCGCGAGCACGAGCCCGCCGGTGGCGACCATCGCGCCGAGGATGTGGACGAACAGCGCCAGGTTCCAGTCGTCGGGGCGGATCGCGGCGAGCAGCTCCACCTCAGGCCCCCGGCTTCCAGACCATCAGGACCAGGATCGCGAGCGTGACCGCGACCCGAAGCCAGTGCGCGGCCGCCAGCGAGCGGTCGGGGACGGCCGGCATCTCGCCGCCCGGCGGTCCGGCGATCGCGACCCGGGCGCGCATCCCGGTCGCGGTGGCGGCGATCCAGAGCACCAGCGCGCCCAGGATCCAGCCGTCGAAGATCCCGTACTCGGGCCGGTCGAGGGCGATCCAGACGCCGAAGACGAGCGTCCCGATGCCGCCGATGTCCCAGAGCCAGCCGGCGAGGCTGAGCGCCGGCCTGGTCGCCGGCGCGCCGAGCGCGTAGGCCGAGTACATGACCACCGTGATCATCAGGAAGAAGGCCGCGAGGACGTGCACGAAGAGCAGGAAGTCGTCCATCGCCGCGCACCCTAGATCGCCCGCCGGATGCAGATAGCATCGGCGCACGGACTCCCGCACGGAAGCAGGAACAGGACCGATCATCCTCGTCCTCGACGAGGACCGGACCGCCCTCGCCCGAACCCGGGCCGAGCTCGAGCGCCGCTACGGCGCCGACTACCGGGTGCTCTGCAACGACGACCCGATCGCCGCGGTCGCGGCGCTCGCCGAGGCGCGCGAGCAGGGCGAGGCGGTGGCGCTCGCGCTCTCCGCGCAGTCGGTGACCGAGGGCTGCGGGATCGATTTCCTCGCCCACGTGCGCGAGCTGCACCCGCTCGCCAAGTCGGTGCTGATGATCGACTGGGGCGCCTGGGGCGACCCGGTGACCAGGGCGGCGATCGTCGGCGGGATGGGGACGGCGCGGATCGACTACTACGCGCTGAAGCCGATCCGCTCGCCCGACGAGCTCTTTCACCGCACGATCGCCGAGCTCGTGCACGAGTGGTCGAAGGGCCAGTCGCAGCCGCGCGCGGTGACCCTGATCGGCGAGCCGTGGTCGTCGCGCACCCACGAGCTGCGCAGCCTGCTCACCCGCACCGGCGTCCCGCACCAGTTCCTCGCCGCCGAGTCGCCCGCCGGCGAGCGCGCCCGGCTCGAGGTCGGGGTCACCGACCCCGAGACGCCGGTCGTGCTGCTGTTCGACGAGCAGGTGCTGATCGACCCGACCAACACCGAGCTCGGGCAGGCCTGGGGGGTGCGGACCGAGCTCGGCGAGCGCCGCGCCTACGACCTGGTCGTGATCGGCGCCGGGCCGGCCGGCCTCGCCGCCGCCGTCTACGGCGCCTCGGAGGGGCTCTCGACCCTGGTCGTCGAGCGCGAGGCGATCGGCGGCCAGGCGGGCTCGAGCTCGCTGATCCGCAACTACCTCGGCTTCCCGCGCGGGCTCACCGGGGCCGAGCTCGCCCAGCGCGCCTACCAGCAGGCGTGGGTGTTCGGCGCCGACCTGCTGCTGATGCGCGAGGTGAGCGCGCTCGAGACCGCGGGCCCCGAGCTGCGGATCGAGCTCGCCGGGGGCGGCGAGGTCGAGGCCGGGGCGGTGGTGCTCGCGACCGGGGTCGCCTACCGGCGGATGGAGATCGCCTCGCTCGAGCGGCTCACCGGCGCCGGCGTCTTCTACGGCGCCCCGCTCGCCGAGGCCCAGAGCTTCGCCGGGCGCACCGTCTACGTCGTCGGCGGCGGCAACTCCGCCGGGCAGGCGGCGCTTCACCTCGCCCGCAACGCCGCGCGGGTCGTCGTCCTGGTCCGCGACGACGACCTCGGCGCCGACATGTCGCGCTATCTGATCGCCGAGATCGAGGCGGCCGCCAAGGTCGAGGTCCGGCTCGAGGTCGAGGTCGCCGCCGCGCACGGCTCGGGACGGCTCGAGCGGCTCACCCTGCGCGACCTCGCCGCCGGCGCCGAGACCGAGGTCGACGCCGACGCGCTCTTCGTCCTCATCGGCGCCACCCCGCACACCGAGTGGCTCGGCGACGCCGTCGCCCGCGACGAGCGCGGCTACGTGCGCACCGGCGCCGGCCTCGACCGCGAGCGCTGGCCGCTCGAGCGCGAGCCGCTTCCCTACGAGAGCTCGGTCCCGCGCGTGTTCGCGGTCGGCGACGCCCGCGACGGCGCGGTCAAGCGGGTCGCCTCGGCGGTCGGCGAGGGCTCGGTCGTCGTCAGCCAGGTCCACGCGGCGCTCGACGAGCGCGCCCGCGAGACCGTCGGCTCGGGCTGAGCGGCCGCGGCCCGCCCGCGCCGGCGCTCAGTGCGCGAGCGCCGGCTGTGCGTGCGGGTCGGTCGCCGGGGCGCCGCTCTCGAGCAGCAGCGCGCAGACGATCGCGCCGAAGGTGAAGATCGCCGCCGACCACCAGAACGCGGTCGTGTAGCCGTGCACCGCGGCCTCGGCGAGCACCTCCGGGCTCGGCGCCCGCTCGGCGACGAACGAGGTCGTCGCGCTGACCGCGATCGTGCTCAGAAGCGCGGTCCCGATCGAGCCGCCGACCTGCTGGCTCGTGTTCACCATCGCCGAGGCGACGCCGGCGTCGGCGCCCGCGACCCGGGCGGTGGCGCTGGCGATCGACGGCGCCATGATCAGCCCGAAGCCGACCCCCATCACCAGCAGCGCCGGGAGCACCGCCGAGGCGTAGGAGGAGTCGACCTCGACCCCGGTCAGATAGACGAGCGCCAGCGCCGCGAGCGCCATCCCGGTCGGGACGATCGGCCGCGGGCCGGTGCGGGGCAGGACCTTGGCGGTGACCGTGGTCGCGGTGGCGACGATGCAGACGACCATCGGCAGGAAGGCGAGTCCCGACTCGACCGGCGAGAAGCCCAGCGTTTGCTGCAGGTAGTAGGTGAGGAAGAGAAAGACGCCGAACATCCCGGCGCCGGCGACCGCGATCGCCGTGTAGGAGCCGGCGCGGGTGCGGTCGGTGACCACCCGCAGCGGCAGCAGCGGGCGCGCGACCCGGCGCTCGATCGCGACGAAGGCGACGAGCAGCGCGACCCCGGCGGCGAGGCTGACGATCGTGATCGTCGCGCCCCAGCCGTCGGACTCGGCGCTCGCGAACCCGTAGACGAGCCCGAAGAGGCCGAGGGTGGCGACGATCGCGCCCGGGATGTCGACCTTCACCGCCGCGTCGCGGGCGTGGTCTGCGAACAGCGCCAGGGCGCCGATCGCGGCCGGGAGCGCGAAGCCGAGGTTGACGAACATCGTCCAGCGCCAGCTCAGGTACTCGGTCAGGATCCCGCCGAGCAGCAGGCCGACCGCGGCGCCGCCGCCGGCGATCGCGCCGAAGACGCCGAACGCCTTGCCGCGCTCGGCCGGGTCGGTGAAGGTCGTGGTCAGCATCCCGAGCGCGGCCGGCGCGAGCATTGCCGCGAAGACGCCCTGGAGCGCGCGGGCGGCGACCAGCATTTCGAAGCTCTGCGCGGCGCCGCCGATCGCCGAGACGGTGGCGAAGCCGATCAGGCCGATCACGAACAGCCGCTTGCGGCCGTAGAGGTCGCCGATCCGCCCGCCGAGCAAAAGCAGCGAGCCGAACGCGAGCGCGTAGGCGGTGACCACCCACTGGCGGTCCTGGTCGGAGAAGCCGAGGTCGGCCTGGGCGGAGGGGAGGGCGATGTTGACGATCGTCACGTCGAGGACGACCATCAGCTGCGCGAGCCCGATCACTCCCAGGATCCACCAGCGCTTGCTCTGCTCGGGGATTGCTCTCAGTCTCCGGGTCATCCGCTGCTCCTCACTGTCGCTCTCTTCCGTCGTAAGCGGAGGGCTAACCTCAACTTATGATTCACCGTAGCACAGAAGTGGAGCAGATGTCTCCGCTTAGAACTATGATCACGGTCACATGAGCACCGAGGCCGAGTCAAAGCCCGCCGAGCGCTCGCTGCGCTCCGACGCCGAGCGCAACCGCGAGCGCATCCTCGAGGCCGCGAACGAGCTCTTCGCCGAGCGCGGGCTCACCGTCTCGATGGACGAGATCGCCGCCCGCGCCGGGGTCGGGGTCGGCACCGTCTACCGCCGCTTCCCCGACCGCGACCAGCTCATCGACGCGCTCTTCGTCCAGCGGATGGGGCTGATCGTCGAGCTCGCCGACCAGGCGCTCGCCCACGAGCGCGCCTGGGACGGGATCGCCTTCTTCCTCGAGCGCGCCGCCCGCCTTCATCACGAGAACCGCGCCCTGCGCGAGCTCCTCTTCGGCCACCAGCAGGGCCGCGAGTGGGTCGACCGCGGGCGGGCGCAGATGCGGCCGCGGATCGGGCGCCTGGTCGAGCGGGCGAAGGCCGAGGGCTCGCTGCGCGCCGACCTCGAGGCGCTCGACATGCCGCTGATGATGATGATGCTGACCGCGGTCCTGGACTACACCGCCGAGGCCGACCCGGAGGTCTGGCGCCGCCAGCTCCAGGTCGTCCTCGACGGCCTGCGCGCCGAGCGCGACGCGCCGACCCCGCTCCCCGGCCGCGCGCTCAGCAACGAGAAGCTCGCGCTCGCGATGTCGAACTGGAAGTCCGGCGGCCGGCGGGGGTAGGAGGACCGCGTAGGCGTGCCCGCGCGCCCGATAGGCTCGCCGCGATGGCGACGACCGAGGAGAGCGCCCGCGCCGAGGGCGGCGACGACGCCGAGGAGACGGCCCCGTCCACGGCGGCAAGCTCGTCGCCCGCGCGCTCGCCGACCGCGGCGTCTCGAAGCTCTTCACGCTCTCCGGCGGCCACCTGTTCTCGATCTACGACGGCTGCGTCGCCGAGGGGATCGACATCATCGACACCCGCCACGAGCAGGCGGCGGCCTGGGCGGCCGAGGGCTACGCGAAGGCGACCCGCAAGCCCGGCGTCGCGGCGCTGACCGCCGGCCCCGGGGTGACCAACGGGATGAGCGCGATGGCCGGGGCGAAGTTCAACCGCTCGCCGCTGGTCGTGCTCGGCGGCCGGGCGCCGGAGATGCGCTGGGGCTCGGGCTCGCTCCAGGAGATCGACCACCTGCCGTTCGTCTCGCCGCTGACCAAGTCGGCCGAGACGGTGAAGGCGACCGGCGACTGATCGCCGCCGCGACCGCGCGCGCGATCGACACCGCGCTCGCGCGGCCCACCGGCCCGACCTACGTCGACTATCCGCTCGACGTCGTCTTCATGGAGGGCGAGGGCGAGCCGAGCCGAAGCCGACCTTCGCGCCGCGCCGAGGCCGCCGGGGTGCGAGGAGGCCGCCGCGGCTGCTCGCCGCCGCCGAGCGCCCGGTGATCATGGCCGGCACCGGCGTCTACTGGTCGCACGGCGAGGGCGAGCTGCAGCAGCTCGCCGAGGAGCTCGGGATCCCGGTCTTCCTCAACGGCATGGGCCGCGGCTGCCTGCCCGCCGACCACGAGCTCTGCTTCTCGCCGCGCCCGCGGCCAGGGGCTGAAGGAGGCCGACGTCGCGCTCGTCGATCGGCGTGCCGCTCGACTTCCGGCTCGGCTTCGGCGGCTCGTTCGGCGAGGAGACGAAGCTGATCTGGCTCGACGAGTCGCGAGAACGAGCTGACCGCGAACCGCAAGCCCGAGCTTCGAGCTCGTCGGCGGGATCGGGGTGACGCTGGCGGCGCTGCGGATCGCGGCGGTCAGCGCCGGCGCGCTCGCGCGACCGGACCCGCTCGTGGGTCGACGTCGCTGCGCGCGACCGAGGACGAGAAGCGCGCCGGCGAGGCCGACGAGCTCACCGACGACCGCGCCCCGCTGCACCCGCTGCGGATCTACGGCGAGCTCGCCCAGATGCTCGACCGCGACGCGATCGTGATCGGCGACGGCGGCGACTTCGTCTCCTACGCCGGCCGCGTCGTCAACACCTACGAGCCCGGCTGCTGGATGGACCCCGGCCCCTACGGCTGCCTCGGCGCCGGCCCCGGCCAGGCGATCGGCGCCAAGACCGCCTTCCCCGACCGCCAGGTCGTCTGCCTGCTCGGCGACGGCGCCTTCGGCTTCTCCGGCCTCGAGTTCGACACGATGGTCCGCCACGACCTCCCGGTCGTCGGGATCATCGGCAACAACGGGATCTGGGCGCTCGAGTACCACCCGATGCGGTTCCTCTACGGGTACGAGGTCGGCGGCGTCGCTGCGGCCGGCGACGCGCTACGACGAGGTCGTCAAGGCGCTCGGCGGGCACGGGGAGCTGGTGCGGCATCCGAGCGAGCTGCAGCCGGCGCTGGAGCGGGCGTTTGCGAGCGGGAAGCCGGCGCTGGTGAATGTGCTGACGGATCCTGAGGTGGTGTATCCGCGGAAGGCTGTGCTGGCGTAGGAATCGGGCCGCTTTGCGCGGCTCATGCTCTCGGCGCGGGCGGCCGATGGGAGCGTGTGAGCTGTGTTCGGGATCGTGGCGGTCTCAGGATCGCGGTCGGTGTGCTCCTCGCCGTGCTCGCGCTCGCTCTTTGGCAGAGTCCGGACGGCAACGCCGGCATGTCGAGCGCCCGTGGCGCGACCGCGGGCCCGCCCGATGGCTCGCGGATCGCCTGGGTCCGCATTTACCAGCACGGCCGCTGGACTGCGCCGGGCGAGACGCCTGAGTCGGTCGGCGCCGCGCTCGCGCAGCTCAAGCCGACCTACGTCACCAGCCTGGTCCGGTTGCGGGCCGGCGAGAAGATCACAGGCGACCAGGTCCAAGCCTGGAACACGATCCGTCAGGCCGTGCTCGACGTCAGTCCGCAGGCCGAGTTTGCGATCGAGCTCAACTCGCTCGAGTATCCGAACATCGCGAAGCTGAACGCGATGATGGCCAAGGTCCGCGCCGCCTTCGACAATGACGGCTGGATGTTCGACTTCTATACGACCGCTGCGAAGAAGAAGGCCAAGGTCGTCAAGGCCTCGATCGCCAACGCCCACGCGAACGGTGAGTGGATCGGCGGCAATGCTTTCGGGATCGCCAAGAACCCGCGGATCCCGGCCGGTACGGACTTCATCGAGGTCCAGGACACGGACTTCCGAATCGACCTCGACGCGGTCCGAGAACTGGCCCAGAAGCTCCAGGTCCACTTCCATCTCGGCAACAGCCCGGGCTTCATCACCAGCTCTGGCTGTCAGTTCATCCGCGAGCTCAATACCGCTAAGCGCCAGGCCTACGTCAACCGCCGCGCGAACCAGCAGGCCCAATACAACTTCCGCTTCGGCTACCCGATCTTCTTCCCCGAGTGCCAGAAGAAGCCGAAGAACCCCGACTCCCGGATCGTCACCTACAACGCTCCGGGCGACGAGCCGATGATGGACACGATCGGGCAGCTGATGGATCAGTTCGACTGAGCTAGCCCGGCCGCGGGAATGCAGTCTGGTCCGGTCCTCCCGGCTCATAACCCGGAGGTCGCGGCTCAGATCCCGCGCACGCCCCATCCCCGACCCGACCGAACCGGAGGCAGATGCGCGGGCGTCCGAAACCCCGCCCACTACATTCATTGGCCACGCCCTCGCGCTTGACTTCGAGCGCGCTTGAACCTTCATCATCGCCGGCCGATGAGCTCCGAGAACTCAAACCACGACGGCGCCGCGGCGCCCAAGGCCCTCGACATCGAGGGCCTGGTGAAGACGTACTCGACCGGGGTCGAGGCGCTGCGCGAGGCGTCGCTGGAGATCGAGGACGGGGAGTTCTACGGCCTCCTGGGGCCGAACGGGGCCGGGAAGTCGACCCTGATCCACTGCGCGACCGGGCTCGCGCAGCCGACCGCGGGCGAGATCCTCGTCTTCGGCCACGACGCGGTCGCCGACTACGGCCCCGCGCGCCAGGCGGTCGGGCTCGCGCCGCAGGAGCTCAACCTCGACTGGTTCCTGACCCTGGAGGAGACGCTCGACTACCACGGCGGCTACTTCGGGATGCCGAAGCGCGAGCGCCGCGAGCGCGCCGCCGAGCTGCTCGAGACCTTCTCGCTCTACGACAAGCGAAAGGAGCGCACGCGCACGCTCTCGGGCGGGATGAAGCGCCGGCTGATCCTCGCCCGCGCGCTCATGCACCGCCCGCGCCTGCTGATCCTCGACGAGCCGACCGCCGGGGTCGACATCGAGCTGCGGCTCGAGCTCTGGCACTACGTGCAGCAGATCAACTCCGAGGGCACGACGATCCTGCTCACCACGCACTACCTCGAGGAGGCGGAGCAGCTCTGCGACCGGATCGCGTTCATCAACGAGGGCCGGATCGTCGCCCAGGGCTCCTCGGCCGAGCTCTCGTCGACCTACGGCGTCGCCAACCTCGAGGACGCCTACCTGGAGCTGGTCGGGCGCAAGGAGCTCTCGCGCTCGCGGGTCGAGATCACCGAGGAGCTGGTCTGAGATGACCGCGACCCAGATCCGCTTCTTCACCCTCTGGCGGCGCGAGCTCAACCGCTTCCTGAAGATCAAGAAGCAGACGATCGGCGCGCCGCTGCTCGAGACCTTCCTCTACATCTCGGTCTTCGGCGCCGCGCTCGGGACCCGGATCGACACCCTGAACGGGTTCGACTACGTGATCTTCGTCATCCCCGGGCTGATCATGATGGCCTGGGCGATGAACTCGTTCTCCAACAACGCCTCCTCGATCCTGCAGCAGAAGTTCCAGGGCGCGATCCAGGACCAGCTCTCCTCGCCCGCCTCGCCGCTCGAGCTGCTGACCGCGTTCTCGCTCGGCGGCTTCACCCGCGGGCTCTCGGTCGCGGTGCTCACCTTCGTCGCCGCCTCGCTGCTGGTCGACCTCCCGGTCGAGCACATCCTCGTCCTCGTCCCGTCGCTGTTTCTGGTCGGCTTCTTCTTCGCCCAGCTCGGGGTCCTGATCGGCGTCCGCGCGGAGCAGTTCGACGACGTCGCGATCGCCCAGACCTTCGTCCTCCAGCCGCTGATCTTCCTCGGCGGGGTCTTCTACTCGGCGACGCTGCTGCCGGAGCCGTTCGAGACCCTGACCCACTTCAACCCCGTCTACTACATGATCGCCCTGGTCCGCTACGGCTTCCTCGGCTACGCGGAGGCGAGCGTCGCGCTCTCGCTGATCGCGCTCACCGCCGCCACCGCGGCCCTGTTCGCGGTCAACCTGCGCCTGTTCAGCCGCGGCTACAAGCTGCGCGCTTAGCCCGCCGACGTCCGCCGCCTCGAGCGGATGCAGCTCGCCGCGCTCGAGCGCCTCGGTGCGCAGGTGGGCGATCTGCGCGTACTCGTCGGAGCCGATCATCTCGAGGAACGCCTGGCGGGTCGGGTACTCGACCAGCAACACCAGGTCCCACTTGCTCGGGCCGATCAGCGGCGCGGTCGCGGCGCCGGCGTAGAGGACCCGGCCGCCGGCGCGCTCGAGCAGCGGCGCGACCGCGGCGCCGTACTCGGCGTAGCGCTCGGCGCCGCCGGCGGGCTTGAAGTCGAGCAGGTTGAGCATCACCACCGGGCCCTCGCCGGCGCGCTCGCGCAGCTCGCCGAACGCGATCGGGTTCAGCGGCTCGGCCTCGGCGGGCCCGGGCGAGTCGGCCATCAGGCGAGCGCCCCGGAGCGCAGCGGCGGCGCCGGCGCCGGCGTCGCAGGGGCGAGGCCGTAGAGCTCCGCGATCCGCTCGTAGCTTCGGATCCGGTCGGCGTGGTCGTGGACCATCGTCGTCACCATCAGCTCGTCGGCGGCGGTGCGCTCGAGGAACGCGTCGAGCTTCTCGCGCACCGTCTCCGGGCCGCCGATCATCGCCGAGCCCGAGAGCGCCTTGACGCTCTCGTTCTCGGCGGCCGAGAACTCGTGCGCGGCGGCCTCCTCGTTGGTCGGAAAGCGGGTCGGGCGCCCGGCGCGAAGCCGCGCCATCGCCAGCCGCGCCGGGTTCGAGAGCCAGCGCGCGCGCTCGTCGTCGGCGGCGCAGATCGCCGCCACGGCGACCATCGCGTAGGGCTCGGCGAGGTACTCCGAGGGCCGGAAGCTGGAGCGGTAGAGCTCGAGCGCGGCGTCGGTGTTGCGGGGCATGAAGTGGTGGGCGAAGGAGAACGGCAGCCCGAGCATCCCGGCGAGCTGGGCCGAGTAGCCCGAGGAGCCGAGCAGCCAGATCTCGGGCATGTCGCCGGCGCCGGGGACCGCGGTGACGTGGTTGTAGGGGTGGCCGGCGGGGAACTCGCCCTTGAAGAAGCCGATCAGCTCGGCGAGCTGGCGCGGGAACTCGTCGTCGGAGAGCGGCTCGAGCGAGCGCCGCAGCGCCGCGGCGGTGATCTGGTCGGTGCCCGGCGCGCGCCCGATCCCGAGGTCGATCCGCCCCGGGTGCAGCGCCTCGAGCATCCCGAACTGCTCGGCGACCACCAGCGGCACGTGGTTGGGCAGCATCACCCCGCCGGAGCCGACCCGGATCGTGCGCGTGCTCGCGGCCAGGGTCGCGGCGAGCACGCCCGGCGCCGAGCTCGCGATCCCGGGCATGTTGTGGTGCTCGGCGACCCAGTGGCGCCGGTAGCCGAGCCGCTCCGCCGCGCGCGCGAGCTCGACCGAGTTGGCGAGCGCCTCCTGATGGCTCGACCCCTCGCCGACGATCGCCAGGTCGAGAACCGAGAAACGCGCAGATTGGGGGCTTCGGGTGCCGTTCACCGATCCCAGTTCTACACCGCCGCTTTTCCCGGGGTAGCGGTCGTCATACTGGGTAGCAAGTATTTGGGGGGCCAAGCACGATGCGCGAGCGGGTGATCAGGGATCGATCTCGAAGTCCACAGAGCGGGAATCAGGCAGAGCCCGCCGGCTGAGCATCAGCTCGCGCGCATCCTCGACGCCTCGACCGAGGTGCTCGTCGCGCTGCTCGACCTCGAGGGCAACGTCGTCTACGTCAACGGGGCCTCGCGCAACCTGCTCGGACACAGCCCCGAGGGCCTCGTCGGCCGCCACTTCGCCGGCCTCGTCGCGCCCGGCCTCGCCTCCGAGGCGCTCGCCGCCTTCCGCGTCGCCCGCGAGGGCCGACCGCACCTGCGCCGCAAGCTGCTGATCCGCCGCCGCGACGGCAGCTACGCCCACATGCGCATCGACGCGACCCCGCTTCGCGACGCCGGCGAGCAGATCGAGGGCGTCGTGATCACCGCCCACGAACTCGCCGAGCCGGCCGCGCGCTCGGCGGCGCCGCCGGCCGAGCCGCAGGCGGGCCCGACCCCGACCGCCCAGCAGGCCGAGCTGATCGAGCGCCTGCCCGCGGTCGTCTACGTCGCCGAGCCCGGGCCGCACGGCCGCTGGCACTACATCTCGCCGCAGATCGAGCAGATGCTCGGCTTCAGCGCCCAGCAGTGGGTCGACGACCCGGGCCTGTGGGCGAGCCGGGTGCACCCCGACGACCTCGCCCGGGTGCTCGACGAGGAGCGCGAGGACGGCGGCGCCGCGGCGGGCACGGTCGCGAGCGAGTACCGGATGGTCGCCCGCGACGGCCGGATCATCTGGGTCCGCGACGAGGCGGTGCTGCGCTACGGCGACGACGGCACCCCGCACTACGACGGGCTGCTGATGGACGTCACCGACCGCAAGACGCTCGAGTCGCGGCTGCAGTTCTTCGCCGACCACGACCCGCTCACCGGGCTGCGAAACCGGCGCCGATTCCTCGCCGAGCTCGAGCTCGAGATCAAGCGGCTGCGCCGCCACTCACAGCCGGTCTGCGTGTTGATGGTCGACCTCGACGAGCTCAAGCGCGTCAACGACTCGCTCGGCCACCAACAGGGCGACGAGCTCCTGCGCGCGACCGCGGCGCTGCTGACCGCGCGCCTGCGCGAGACCGACACCGTCGCCCGCCTCGGTGGCGACGAGTTCGCGGTCCTGCTGCGCGGCGCCAAGGCGCCGGAGGCGATCGAGATCGCCGAGGCGCTGGTCGGCGACATCCGCGGCCGCGCCCGCCTGTTCGGGCTCGAGAGCACCGGCGCCAGCATCGGCGTCTGCGAGCTTCGCCGCCGCTTCCAGACCCCCGACGACGCGCTCGCGGTCGCCGACAAGGCGATGTACGAGGCGAAGCGCCGCGGCGGGGGGCAGGTCGCGTTCGAGCCCGAGGGCGCCTAGGCCGGCGAGCCGAGCCGCCGCCCGCGGCTCAGTTCAGCTTCACCTTCTTGCGCTTCGGCTTCGACTTGTTGCCGGCCTCGTCCTTGGCCGTCGCCTTGACCTTGACCTTGCCCTTCGAGGCGTCGGCGGCGGCGCGTTTCGCCGGCTTGCTCAGCTTCAGCTTCAGCTTCTTGGTCTTGTTCGGCTTCAGCTTCTTGCGCTTGCCCTTGAGCTTGTAGGAGTCGCCCTCGAGCTTCAGCTTCGCCTTCGGCTTCACCGTGCAGGCCTCGTCGCAGCGCGCCTTCAGCTTCACCTTCTTGCCCAGCGGCTGGCGCTTCTTCGCCGAGAGCTTCAGCTTCGGCGGCTTCTTGTCGATGACCGCGCTCGCGACCGCGGCCCCGGAGCCGTTGCAGAACAGGGTCTGGCCGACGCCGATGTCGGCGGTCGAGCAGCCCTCGGCGTCGGTCAGGGTCAGGGTCGCGGTGAAGACGCCCTTTCCGTAGGCATGAGTCACGGTCGGGCCGCCGTCGGCGAGCGTCGTCCCGTCGCCGAAGTCCCAGTCGTAGCCGGCGATCTCCCCGTCGGGATCGGCGGACGACGAAGCGTCGAACTGGGTCTGCTTGCCTGCGGCCGCCGTGGCGAAGGCGGCGACCGGCGCCTGGTTCGGGGTCAGCGCGACCGACTGGAAGTCGCCGCTCACCCCTACCTCGAACGGTGAGCCGGAGATCTGGTCGAGGTTGCCGCCGGTCCCGATTGCGAACACGAAGGCCTCGGTCCCGGATCCGCTCGAGACGTAGAGGTGCGCGCCGGCCGCGTCGGTGGTCACCGCCGCTGCGTCCTCCCCCAGCGCGTAGGGCGAGTCGGCGAGCTCGGTCAACTCCCCGTCAGCGCCGATCGCGAAGGCGCTGACCGATTGTCCGCCGAAGTTTGCGACGTAGACGAAGCGCCCGTCGGGGCTGATCGTGGTCCCGAACGGGTTCGATTCGGTCTGGGGTGGCGGGTCGGAGGTGAAGACCAGCCCGCCGGTGCTCGGATCGAGCTCGAAGCGCAGCAGGGTGTCGTCCTCGCGCGAGGGCATGTAGAGGTGCTCCCCGCCGGGGGTGATCGCGAGGCTGTAGGGCTCGCCGTTGGTGTCGTAGGGAGAGGGGCCGATCTCCTCGAGCGAGCCGTCGGCCGAGATCGCGAACACGCTCACCCGGCCGTCGCCGGCGTCGCTGGCAACGTAGAGGTGCTCGCCGTCGGGCGCAAGCGCGAGCCCGGTCGCCTGCGCGACCGGGAACGGCGACCCGGAGAGCTCGGTCAGCTCCCCGCCGAGGCCGATCGAGAACGCGGACACCGATCCTCCGCTGCTGCCCTGGTTCGAGACGTAGACGTACTCGCGGTCGGCCGTGGGCGCGACCCCGATCGGGAAGTCGTCGGTCTCAAACGGGGACCCGGGAACGGAGGTGAGCGCGCCGTCGGGCTGGATCTGGAAGCCGTCGAGCTCGTTCTCGATGAAGTCGGGGGAGTAGAGGTAGCGCGCGTCGGGCGTGATCCCCACGCCTTCGCTCTGGGTCGACTCGGTCCCCCCGAACGGCGAGTCGGGCAGCGGTACCAGTCCGCCGTCGGCCTCGACCCCAGCAGCGGCGATGCCGCCACCGTCGTAATTGGAGAGGTATGCGTTCTGGGCCGCGGGCGCGGGCGCGGCGAGCCAGAGAGCACAGATCGCGATCGCGAGGCCAGCTCCGCCGGATCGCCGTCGATCCCCCATCGAGCCGACCCTATCCCGGCCCGCGACCCGTGTCCAGCCGCTCAGCTCGCGAGCTCGAGCTCGAGCTGGTTGCCGCGCTCGCGCAGGCGCTCGATCGCCTCCGCGTAGGCGCCGTGGAGGGCGTTTCGCGGCCGCGGCGCGACCCCATAGGCCTCGGCCATCGCCGCGGCGAGCGTCGCCTTGAAGGTGCGCCCGTGCCAGGCGTGGGCGCCGGGCTGGCGGCCGACGTGCAGGTGGACGAGCTCGTGCAGCAAGGTCTCGAGCGCGTCGCCCGGGCGGATCCCCGGATAGTCGGTGACCGAGAGCCGCCACTCGCCCGGGACCGCGAACCCGACCCGGTTCGGGCGCCGGCTCGCGCGCCGGACCTTGAGCGCCGGCGCGCGGGCGGCGAGCGGGCCGCCGGCGAAGACCGCCAGCGCGCGCAGGCGCTCCATCTCGGCGCGGAGGTCGATCCCTGCCACCAGGTAGCGCATCGCCGCCAACCTAGGGGTCGGCGCGGCGGTATCGTCGCCGGCGATGAGCGACGAGGAGCGAAAGCCCGAGGACACCTCGACCCGCGAGCTGCGCCGCGATCAGGGCGAGCGCAAGGCCGCCGAGCGCGACGCGGCCGCCGAGGCGCCGCTGCCCGACGAGGAGCGCCAGCACCGCCGCCGCGCCGACAAGGCCGCGTATCTGGAAGAGAAGCTCGCCGAACGCGAGCGGGCCGAGCGCGACGCGGACTGAGGGCTAGTTCAGCGAGCCGTTGCCGTTCGCCGGCCCGTGGCCGTTCGACGAGCCCGGCACCGGCTGCATGTAGAGGCTGAACTCGACGTCGCCGCCGGCGACCTCGGCGTCGAGCACCTTGTCGTCGAGCAGCGGCAGGGTCTGCGGCTCGACCGCGAGCGGGACCTCGTCCATGACCACGTCGTCGGCCTCGGGCTCGTCGGCGAGCGCGAGCTGGAGCTCGCGCACCGGCCCCGAGCCGTTGCCGGTGGACTCGGCGACCGAGACCCGGAGCACGGCCTCGTCGGAGGCCTCGGCCTGGGTCACGATCGTCTCGACCGCGTCCACTGCGTCCTGCGTGAGAGCCAACATCTTCCCAACTACTCCTGGATTCGTCCCCTAGCCCGCTATGGCCCCCTCGCTCTAAGGCTTCCCCGTCGCCGGGCGTCGAAACGGAGATCGGTCACACAAGGGCGAGATCACCCATTTCGTATCGTGGTCCGATGGCTGAGACCGCGACCCCGCCGCAGCCCGACGAGGCGCTCGCCGCCGCGCGCTGGGACCTCGAGCCGCTGGTCGGCGGCGAGGGCGCCGACGGCGTCGTGGCGCTGCTCGACCGGGCCCAGACCGCCGCCGAGGAGCTCGCCGAGCGCCATCGCGGCCGCGTCGCCGAGCTCGACCCCGCCGGCATCGCCGCGGCGATGACCGCGCTCGAGCAAATCGCCGAGGACGCCGGGCGCGCCGGGACCTACGCCTCGCTCGCGTTCAGCGTCGACACCAGCTCGCCCGAGATCGGTGCCCTGCTGCAGCGTGTCCAGGAGCGCTCGGCGGCGCTCGAGACCACCCTGGTCTTCTTCGAGCTCGAGTGGAACCAGCTCGACGACGACCGCGCCGCAGAGCTGCTCGCCGCCGCCGAGCTCGAGCGCTGGCGCCACTACCTGACCAACCTGCGCCGTTACCGCCCGCACCAGCTCTCCGAGCCCGAGGAGCGGATCCTGACCGAGGCCGACGTCACCGGGCGCTCGGCGTTCTCGCGGCTGTTCACCGAGCAGGTCTCGGCGATCACGGTCGAGGTCGCGGGCGAGCCCGAGCCGCTGCAGCTGATGGAGGCGCTGAGCCTGCTCCAGGGCCCCGACCGCGAGCGCCGCGCCGCCGCCGCGGACGCGGTCAGCGCCGCACTCGCCCCCGAGATCCGCACCCGTGCGTTCATCTTCAACACCCTGCTCGCCGACAAGTCGACCCGCGACCGGCTGCGCTCCTACGAGCACTGGCTCGCCTCGCGAAACCTCGCCAACGAGGCCTCCGACGAGTCGGTCGCGGCGCTGGTCGAGGCGGTCGCCTCGCGCTACGAGCTCGCCCGCCGCTGGTATCGGCTGAAGGCGAAGCTGCTCGGCCTCGAGCGGCTCGCCCACTACGACCGGATGGCGCCCGTCGCCGAGACCGATCGCCGGATCCCCTACGAGGAGGCGCGCGAGCTGGTGCTCGACTGCTACCGGGCGTTCTCGCCCGAGCTCGGCGCCGCGGCGGAGGCGTTCTTCACCGGCGCGCGGATCGACGCGCCGCCGGCGCCGGGCAAGCGCGGCGGCGCCTTCTGCTCCTACGCGGTGCCCTCCGAGCACCCCTACGTGATGCTCAACTACACCTCGCGCCCCGGCGACGTGCTGGTGATGGCGCACGAGCTCGGTCACGGCGTGCACGCGGCGCTCGCGCGGCCACGGGGCGTGTTCGAGTTCGCGACCCCGCTCACCGTCGCCGAGACCGCGTCGATCTTCGGCGAGACGATCGTCCTCGGGCGCCTGCTGGCCGAGGCGCCCGACGCGGCGGCGCGGCTCTCACTGCTCGCCGAGTCGCTCGACGGCGCCGTCGCCGCCGTCTTTCGCCAGGTGGCGATGAACCGCTTCGAGCACCGCGTGCACAGCGAGCGCCGCGAGTCGGGCGAGCTCTCGGTCGACGCTTTCTCGGCCGCCTGGCTCGACACCCAGTCGGAGCTGCTCGGCGACTCGGTCGAGGTCACGCCCGACTACGGCTCCTGGTGGTCCTACGTGCCGCATTTCATCGGCACGCCCGGCTACGTCTACGCCTACGCCTACGGACACCTGCTCGCGCTCTCGGTCTACCGCCGCTACGAGGAGCAGGGCGAGGAGTTCGTCGGCGCCTACCTCGATCTCCTGCGAGCCGGCGGCTCGCTGCCGCCGGAGGAGCTCGGCGCGATCGTCGGCGTCGACCTCACCGACCCGGGCTTTTGGAGCGCGGGCCTCGACCTGGTCGAGCGCCGCCTCGCCGAAGCCGAGCGCACGGCGGACGCGATCTCGTCTTGAGCGGCGAGGCGAAGCCGCCCGCGCGCGACTTCGCCGCCGACGCATCCGCGTGGTTTCACGTGGCGCCGATCGAGCCCGGCCTGCACATCGTCGCGGAGCCCGGACACGTGTTCTCGTGGCTGATTGCCGGCTCGGAGCGTTGCGTGCTCCTGGACACCGGGCTCGGCATCGCGGACATCGCCGCCGCCGTTGCGCCCGTCGCCGGCGCGCCGGTGAGCGTCGTCAACTCGCACACTCACTTCGACCACGTCGGCGGCAACGAGCTCTTCGACCGGGTCGAGATGCACGAGCTCGCGCCCGACCTGATCGCGGCGGGCTCCAGCGACGACCAGCTGCTCGCCTACGGCGAGCTCGCCGCCGGGATGTACGACGACTGGGTGCGCCTTCGCGACGCCGACCGCGTGGACTGGTTTTTGATCGGACCCGAGGAGACGATGCGACCCTGGCCCGCCGAGCGGATCTCAGAGCTCGGCTGGCGAATCGAGCCGCCGCCGCCCAGCGGGATGTTGAGCGACGGCGACGTGGTCGACCTCGGCGACCGGCAGCTGCGCGTGCTGCACACACCGGGTCATGCCGCCGAGCACATCTGCCTCGTCGACGAGCGGGCCGGGATCCTCTTCGCCCAGGACCAGGTCTACTACGGGCCGCACCTGGTCTACGAGGCGACCTCCGACCCGCTCGCATTCGCGCGCTCCGCGCGTCGACTGGCTGACGAGCTGATCGGCTCGATCCGGATCGTCTACTGCGCTCACTCCCTGCGCCCGTCGGTGCCGCCGGGGTTCCTCACCGAGCTGGCCGATGCCGCCGAGGAGGTAGCCGCCGGCGAGGCCGAGCTATCGCCGGCTCCCGGCCTCTTCGGCGAGCCCGTGGTGGGCGCCGACTACGGCCACTTCTCGATCCTGGTCAAGCCCGAGGCAACGGCCGGCTGACCGGCATCACTTTCCGGTCGCCGACTCGAACGCCTCCTCCACGCGCTGCTCGGCCTCCGGCCCGCCGGGCGGGCTGATCGGCGTCGAGCAGTTCTCGGTGTACTCGGCGGTCGGGAAGATGAGCTCGCTCTTCGCCGCCTCAGGGTTGGTCTTCTCGAAGATCTCCTGGACCCCGTCGACCGGCGTCACCGAGCTCGTCCACTCGACGATCTGGGCCTGGTTCTCCGGCTCGTATGCGTAGTTGATGAACTCGTAGGCCGCAGTCGGGTTCGGCGCTCCGACCGGGACCACCCAGTGGTCCCACCAGACCATGCAGCCCTCGGTCGGCATCTGCCACTGGAGCTGCGGGTTGTCGGCCTGGAGCTGGATCGCGTCGGCGGCCCAGCCGATCACCGCGACCGCGTCTCCCGTGACCAGGTCCTTGGCGTAGTCACCGCCGGTGAGGCGGCGGATCTGCCCGGACTCGACCCCCTCCCGCAGGCGGTCGATCGCCGCCATCCAGTCCTCCTCGGTGGCGGTCTCGGGGTCGATGCCGTCAGCCTTCATCAGCATCGGGATCGTCTCGCGCAGCTCGGTGAGCAGCTCGACCTTGCCCTTGTACTGCGGGTCGAAGAGGTCGTTGACCGAGCGGATGTCGGGCGCCTCCTCCTTGTTGACGATCAGGCCGGTCATCCCGCCCTGCCAGGGAATCGAGAACTCCCAATTCGGATCGGTGCTTGGCGCCTTGACCTCCGGGCTCAGGTTCTCGAGCGCCGGCGCGATCGCATCCTGGTCGAGCCGCTGGATGTAGCCGAGGTCGTACATGCGCTTCGCGAGCCAGTCGCCTGCCACCAACAGTGACCGGCCGCCGGACTGGCCCTGCTCCAGCAGCGGGCGCATCTTGCCGTAGAACTCGTAGTAGCTGTTGATGTCCTCGACGTACTTGACCGAGACGCCCGTCTCGTCCTCGAAGTCCGGGATCGTCTGCTGGTCGATGTAGAGCGCCCAGTTCGAGATCACGAGCTCCCCGCTCGGCTCTCCCTCGGCCTCGGCGACCTGGACGTCTGCCGCCTCGTTCTCGCCCTCGATCCCGTCATCGCCGCCGCAGGCGGTGAGCGCCACCGTCGCGAGTAGGAGCGCGAGTCCAATGCGTCGTTTCGGGGTGGCGGTCACTTGGTCTCCTTCGATTCAGGGTCGGTTGTCGGGACCCGGGCGAACCAGGCCTCCAGCGCCGGCCGGATCACGGCACGCTCAACGTCCTCGGTCGGCGTTGCCAGCTCGTTGATCAGGAGCCCGTCGAGCATCGCGAGGAACATCCGCGCCTCGAGCTCGGGCGAGCGGGTGCGAAGCGAGGTGAAGACCTCGGTGAGTGCCAGCTCCCAGGCGGCCGTCCACTCGCGGCAGACGCGCTCGAGCTCGGGGTCGCGCGCCGCCTCGGTGAGCAGCGCGTACTGCGCCGCCGTCCGCCATCGCGACTCGCCGAGCTGGGAGACGAGGTGCGCCGTGAACTGGTCGACCAGCGCTCGTCGCGAGAGGCGCCGCCCGAGGACCCCGGCGAGGCGCTCGCGCAACGACTCCATCTCGACCAGCGCGAAGTGCTCGAGCGCCTCTCGCATCATGTCCTGGCGGGAGGCGAACCAGTAGGTGGTCGAACCGAGCGAGACGTCGGCGAGCTCAGCCACCGCGCGGTGGCTGACGGCGTCGGGGCCACCGCTCGCGATCAGCTGCAGGGTGGCGTCCAACAGCAGCAGGCGACGATCGTTGGCGGGCCTGCGCTTGCCGGCGACGGACGCTGTGGCTCCTCTGTACATTCGTACTGTACGATCGTACACATCCTGTCGGAGCTGTGTCGACACGAGCGAACCGACGTCGTCGTGATCGGCGGCGGCGTGGTCGGCGCGGCCGCGGCGCTCGCCGTCGCGCGGTCGGGCCTGCGGGTGGCGCTGCTCGAACGCTCGCCGTTCGCGGCCGCGGGCGGCTCGAGCAAGGGCACCGCGCGGATCTATGCGCCGGCGGCCTACCCGGACAACGCCTATCTGGAGGCGGCGCTGCGCGCACTCGAGAGCTGGCGCGCGCTCGAGGCGGCGAGCGGCCAGCGGCTGCTCTGGCCGACGGGCGCCCTGCACCGCGGCGCCTTCGCCGAGCGTCAGCTCGAGGCGTTGCGGGCGGCCGGCGCCGAGGCGCAGGCGGTGTCCGCCCGGGAGGCGCGGCGGCGCTTCGGCGTCGAGCCGGCCGGCGACGCCCCGCTCGTCCACCAGCCGGATGCGGGGGTCATCCGCGCCGACCGCGCGCGAGCCGCGCTGCTCGCCGCGGCCCGGGCCGCCGGGGCGGACCTGCGCGACGGCGAGCAAGTGCTCGAGTTGGCCCCCGGGGCCGACTCCGTGGCGATCCGGACCGACCGCGCCCGCTGGGCGTGCGCGGCCGCGATCGTGACCGCCGGGCCGTGGGCCCGCGGCCTACTCGCGGGCGCGGGGATCGAATGCCCTCTGGAGGTGTCGCTGCAGACGGTCGCCTACTTCGAGCTCGCCGACCGTGCCGCGCCGCCCGTGGCGTTGATCGACTACGAGGGCGACGAGCCCTACGCCTGCTGGGATCCTGCGCGGGGCCTGAAGGCCGCGTTTCACGCCCTCGGCCCCGCGGTCGAGCCGGGGACGGATGGCACCGGCGGCCAACCCGATGCCGCCGTGGTGGAGCGCGTGACCCGCTGGCTGGCGGCGAGCTACCCGGGCACCGCGTCCACCAAGCCGGCCGCCGATACGTGCATGTACACGAACGCGCCGGGGGAGCGGTTCGTGCTCGAGCGTCACGGCCGGATCGTCGTCGGCAGCGCCTGCAGCGGTCACGGGTTTCAGTTCGCGCCCGAGACCGGCGAGCGCCTCGCCCGCCTCGCGGCCGAGGTCGCGGCGCCCGAGCTCCAGCCGGCGGGGGGCCGTCGATGAACGAGGCCCGCCGGCTCGACGAGTGCCTCTCGATCCGCGACGGCCGGCTCTATGTCGAGGGCCGCTCGGCGACCGAGCTCGCGGAGTCGTTCGGCACGCCGCTGTACGTGATCTCGGAGGACCAGCTGCGCCGCAACGCCCGGCGCTACGCGGAAGCGTTCGCCTCGCGCTGGCCGGGCCGGGTCGTCGTCTTGCCGTCGATCAAGGCGAACTCCGCCCTCGCGTTGCGGCGCATCCTCACCGACGAGGGCGCCGGCTGCGATGCGTTCGGTCCCAACGAGCTCGAGGCGGCGCTTCGCAGCGGCACCGAGCCGGCGCTGATCTCGCTCAACGGCCCGATGAAGGGCGAGGCGCTGCTCGAGCGCGCGATCGGCGCGGGCGCGAAGCTCACGCTCGACAGCCGCGCCGAGCTCGAGCGCACGGCGGCGGTGGCGGCCCGGCTCGGGGTGCGTGCCCACGTGCGGTTGCGATGCCGCCCCGACCTGGTCGGCATGGACGAGCCGTCGGAGATGTCGCCGGGCGGCGCCTCGGTCCGAGCTGCGCTCGACCGCTACAAGGCAGGGATCCCGACCGAGGACCTGCTTGCGATCGACGAGGCCGAGGCGCTCGACCCGAACCTCGACCTCGCCGGCCTGATGCTCCACCTCGGTCGCCACAGCGCCGACCCGGCGATGTGGGAGACGGCGATCGGGGCGCTCGGCGACCTGCTCGAGCGGCTCGGCTCCGCCTGGGGCGGCTGGGTGCCCCGCGAGCTCGACCTCGGCGGAGGCTTTCCGGCACCGCGCGACCCCTTCGGCAGGCTGCTCCCGCAGCGCGCCGACGCTCCGGCGACGTCGCCGGCGGTCGATGTGTACGCCGAGGCGATCTGCGCCGCGCTCCGGGCGCAGCTCGAGCGCCTCGGTGTCGCGGCGGGCGCGGTCCAGCTCGAGCTCGAGCCCGGACGCGCGCTTACGCCGACGCGGGCGTGCACCTCGCGACCGTGGGCAACGTCAAGCGCCAGCGCGAGCCGACGCCGCTGACCTGGGTCGAGACCGACTCCTCCGACGCCTACCTTCCCGACGTCAACCTCGAGTTCAACCGCTGGACCTGTCTCGCCGCCGCCGACGCGGACGCGTCGCCAAGCGTCGTCGCCGACGTCACGGGTCGCACCTGCGCTCTCGACGTGATCGTGCCCGACGCCGAGCTCCCCGAGGTCGAGCGCGGCGATGTGCTCGCGTTCCTCGACACCGGCGCGTACCAGGACGCCGGCGCCAGCAACTTCAACGCCCTGGGGCGGCCGGGGACGGTGTTGGTCTCGGCGGACCGGGCGGAGCTCATCCGCCGACACGAGACGATCGATGACGTCTTCGCGCGCGACCTGATCCCCGACCACCTGCGCCCGGCCGCGGAGCAGGGCGGCTGGCGGGCCACCGGGCTCGACCACGTGTCGGTGACGAGCGGCGACCTCGACCGGTCGCTCGCCTTTTACCGCGACCTGCTCGGGCTGAAGCTGCGCGCGCGCGGCGACGACCTCGGGCCGGACGAGCTCGCGATCACGGGGGTCGCCGGCGCGAGCGCCCGCTGGGCGGACCTCGAGCTGGCGCACGGGCAGGTCGTCGAGCTGATCGAGTACGTCACCCCTCGCGGCAAGCCCAGCAGGCCGAGCCCCAACGACCCCGGCGCCACCCACGTCTCCCTGCGGGTCGGGGACGTGGACGAGGTCTACGCGCGGCTTAGCGACGCGGGGGTGAGCGTCCGCGGCGCGCCGGTGACGATCTCCGACGGGGGTGCGTGGGACGGGGTGCGGTGCTTCTATGCCAGCGATCCCGACGGGGTGACGGTGGAGTTGATCGAGCGATGAGCGATCCGCGCACCGTCTGGGTCACCGGGGCCGCGAGCGGGATGGGCGCCTCGCACGCGCGGCGGTTCGCCTCCCTCGGCGACCGGGTGGGCTGCTGGGACGTCCACGAGGAGGAGCTCGCCGCCGTCGTCGAGGACATCCGCGAGGCAGGTGGTAGAGCGGAGGCCGTCGTGGCCGACGTCACCGACTGGGACGCGATGGAGGCCGGCGCCGCGCAGCTGCGCGAGGCGCTGGGACCCGCCGACGTGGTGGTCGCGAACGCCGGCATCCTGCTGAGCGGCGAGCACATCGCCGATCTCGACCCCGCCGCGTGGCGGCGGGTGGTCGACGTCAACCTCACCGGCGCGTTCCATACGGCGAAGGCGGCGATCCCGCAGCTGCGCGAGACGGGCGGCGGCTCGATGATCCTGATCTCGTCGATCTGCGGGTTGACCGCCTCGTCGGGCTACGGGGCCTACAACGCGTCCAAGCACGGGGTGATCGGCCTGATGCGCACGCTTGCGCACGAGCTGCGGTACGACGGCGTGAACGTGAACGCGGTCTGCCCGGGCTGGATCCGCACGCCGATGTTCGACGTGTCCGCCGACGACGCGGGCGCGGCGGCGAGTGAGGAGCTGGACGCATTCACGGGGATGACGATGATCGACCGGCTGATCGAGCCGGGCGAGGTGACCGACGCCGTCGTCTGGCTCGCCTCCGACGCCGCCCGCACGATCACCGCGGTCGCGCTGCCGGTCGACGGGGGCCTGCTCGAGTCGCGCGCCTGGCCCGAGACCGACGACGATCGGGCGAACCGCGCCCGCCGTCGCGGCGGCTAGCTCGCCTTCGCGATCGCGCGGTCCATCGCCGCGCCCGGGTCCTCGATCACCTTGCCGTGGCCGGGCGCCAGCCGCGGCGGCTCGAGCGCCCGCAGCGCGCGCGCGGTCTCGAGCGCGGTCGGGCGATGCCAGGTCGCGAGCGCGGGCAGCGGAAAGCGCGGGTTGACCTTGGCGCAGGTGGCGACGCCGCCGAGGCTCGAGAACGCGTCGGCGCAGTAGAGCGTCCGGTCGCGGGTGTCGACGAAGGCGAGCTGGCCCGGCGTGTGCCCGGGGGCGGCGATCGCCTCGAGCGAGCCGACCCGGTCGCCGGGGTTGATCAGCCGGTCGGGCTTGCGTTCGACGCCCGGGTAGCCGCCGCGCACCTTGTCCACCGGCTCGCCCGGATCGAGGCTCTTGTCCTTGCGCAGCAGCCGCGACTCGCGCTCGCCGATGATCAGCTCGGCGTTGGGAAGCTCGGCGGCGAGCGCGTCGGCCGAGCCGACGTGGTCCTGGTGGGCGTGGGTGAGCAGGATCCGGACGATCGGCTGGCCGAGGTCCTCGGCAGCGGCGAGGATCGACTTCGCCGAGCCCGGGAGCATCGTGTCGATCACGGTCAGGCCCTCGGGCTCGGCGACCAGGTAGGTGTTGACGATCCCGAAGCGGCTGATGCGGTTGACGTCCATCGCCGGTGTTCTACCCGGAATCGCGGGGCGGACGCGCCCGCCGCGCCGCCTTCACCCGCTCGGTCCTCGAGAGCGCCGCCTTGCGCAGCCGCAGGCTCGCCGGGGTGATCTCGACGCACTCGTCCTCGCGCAGGAACTCGAGCGCGTTCTCGAGCGACAGCGCCCGCGGCGGGATCAGGCGCACGAGCACGTCGGCGCTCGCCGCGCGGACGTTGGTCTGGTGCTTCTGCTTGGTCGCGTTCACGTCGAGGTCGTCGGCGCGCGAGTTCTCGCCCACGATCATGCCCTCGTAGACGTCCTCGCCGGGGCCGACGAAGAGGCTGCCGCGATCCTGGAGTGAGTGCAGGGCGAAGCTCGCCGTCTGCCCGGCGCGGTCGGAGACCAGGGCGCCGGTCGGGCGCGTGCGCAGATCGCCCGCCCACGGCTCCCAGCCCTCGAAGACGTGGTGGAGGATCCCGGTGCCGCGGGTCTCGGTCAGAAACTCGGTCCGAAAGCCGATCAGCCCGCGGGCGGGGGCGAGGTAGTCGAGTCGCACCCAGCCGGTCGAGTGGTTGATCATCTGCTCCATCCGGCCCTTGCGCAGGGCGAGCATCTGGGTGACGACGCCGACGTACTCCTCGGGGACGTCGATCGCGAGCCGCTCGACCGGCTCGCAGAGCTTGCCGTCGAGCTCGCGGGTCAGCACCCGGGGCTGGCTCGCGACGACCTCGAAGCCCTCGCGGCGCATCAGCTCGAGCAGGACGACGAGCTGCAGCTCGCCGCGCCCGTGGACCTCCCAGGCGTCGGGACGCTCGGTGTCGCGGACGCGGATCGAGACGTTGCCGACCAGCTCGCGGTCGAGGCGGTCGCGGATCTGGCGCGCGGTCAGCCGCGAGCCGTCGCGGCCGGCGAGCGGCCCGTCGTTGATCCCGATCACGATCGAGAGCGACGGCTCGTCGACGGTGATCACCGGCAGCGGGCGCGGGTCGTCGGGGTCGGCGAGCGTCTCGCCGATCGTCACCTCGTCGATCCCGCCGACGGCGATGATCTCGCCCGGACCCGCCTGATCGGTCTCGATCCGCTCGAGCGCCTCGGTGACGTAGAGGTGGGCGACGGTCGCGGCGCCGATCGTGCCGTCGGCGCGACACCAGGCGATCGGCGCCCCCTGGCGGATCGTCCCGTTGCGGACCCGACAGAGCGCCAGCCGGCCGACGTAGGGCGAGGCGTCGAGGTTGGTGACGTGGGCCTGCAGCGGCGCGCCCTCGTCGTAGGCGGGCGCCGGGATCTCGGCGACCATCAGGTCGAGCAGCGGGCGCAGGTCGCTGCCGGGCTCGCCCTCGGCGAGCGCGGCCCAGCCCGCCTTCGCGTTCGCGTAGACGATCGGGAACTCGACCTGGTCGTCGGTCGCGTCGAGGTCGAGGAAGAGCTCGTAGACCTCGTCGACGACGGCGCCGATGCGCGCGTCCGGGCGGTCGACCTTGTTCACGACCAGGATCACCGGCAGCCTCGACTCGAGCGCCTTGCGAAGGACGAAGCGCGTCTGCGGCATCGGGCCCTCGGAGGCGTCGACCAACAGCAGCACGCCGTCGACCATCGTCAGCGCGCGCTCGACCTCGCCGCCGAAGTCCGCGTGGCCGGGGGTGTCGACGATGTTGAGCTTCACCTCGCCGTGCTGGACGGCGGTGTTCTTGGCCAGGATCGTGATCCCCTTCTCGCGCTCGAGGTCCATCGAGTCGAGCACCCGCTCGGCGACGTCGGCGCCCTCGCGAAAGGCCCCCGACTGCCACAGCATCGCGTCGACCAGGGTCGTCTTGCCGTGATCGACGTGGGCGACGATCGCGATGTTGCGGAGGTCTTCGCGCAGGGCCATGGCGGCCGCTGAGTGTGGCAGGCCCCCGTTCGCCCGCCGCGAACGCGGCGCTGCTAGCGGCGGACCGCGCGCGGCTCGAGGATGTAGGTGTCCGAGGCCTCGTGCGTGTCGCCGTTGCGGCTCGGGATGAACCCGCGCACGCGCCGGTGGGTGATCTTCGCGACCGCCGCGGTCGCCTCGTTGCGGTAGCTGGCCGAGTCCGGCGAGCGCGCGGGCCCGTCGTCGGCGTCGGCATCGGCGCCGTCGGCGTTCGGCTCGGGATCCGGGAGGCCGACCGCGCCGGTGAGCTTGAACCGGACCACGTCGCCGGAGAGCTCGACGTTCGAGGAGCCCGGCCGGGCGGACGCGTGGCGCTCCCAGATCGAGTTGAGCGAGCGAGCGAGCTGCTCGCTGAGCTCGGGCGCCGCCTCGATCGGGGTGGACCGCTGGTCGTTCGGGTCGCTCATCGCAACCCCTTTCCCTGCCCCTCGGCGAAAGTCCGGCCTGGCAAAGGGCAGAGGAGAAGGTGGAAAGGTCCCAGCCGGCTGAGGTGACCGAGTCTACTCGGGCTCGCCGCTTCGCACCGATGCCATCGCCCCCGCGACGCAGCTCGCGACCACCTGCTGCGGGGTGACGGTGAAGATGTCGGGCACGCCGGGGGCGAGCTCGCGCACGCCGACGCCGATCCGGGCGAGGTGCATCGCGCCCAGGGTCTGGGTCCAGAGCACGTTCGCGGTGTAGTCGGGGTCGTCGAGCTCGAAGGCGCCGGCCTCGGTGCCCGCGCGCAGGACGTCGGCGAGCCGGCCGATGCAGCTCGCCATCCCCTGGCCGAGGCGCAGCCAGACCGACTCGGAGACGATCTCGTTGAGCTCGCGCGCCGGCCGCTGCATCAGCGCCAGGCTGCTGTCGAGGAAGGCGGGGTAGCGCCCGCAGAAGCCGGCGTAGGCGTCGGCGACGCGCTCGAGCTGGCGCTCGGGCGAGCCGCCGGCGTCGACCGCGGTCGCGAGCAGCTCGGCGAGCTCGTCGAGGTAGTCGGTGACCGTGAGCACGAACAGCTCCTCCTTCGAGGAGAAGGCCCGGTAGACGAGCCCGCGGGCGATCCCGACCTCGCGCGCGATCTCCTCGATCGGCGCCTCCTGCATCCCGCGCTCGTCGAAGAGCTTGCGGGTGGCGGCGACGAGCTCGCGCTCGCGAACCTGGCGCAGCGGGGTCGGGCGTCGACGGCCATGAGAACGGCAGTGTGACACACGTTCTCAAGAGTGCGTATGGTTCGCGCGTGGCCGAACGAGGAGCGAAGCCCAACGTGCACCCGCTGCGCGCGCGAGCGCTGCAGGCGATCAGCGCCTTCACCTCGCCGCTGCTGCCCGACGACTACCTCGAGATGATCAACCCGCTGTGGTCGACGCGCGAGGTTCGCGGCCGGGTCGAGGAGCTCAACCGCGAGGCCGGCGACGCGACCACGGTCCTGATCCGCCCCGGGCCACACCTGGCCCGGTCACGAGCCGGGCCAGTACCTGCGGATCGGCTTCGACGTCGACGGGGTCCGCCACTGGCGCGCCTACTCGATCACCTCCGACCCGGGACGCCCCGACGGCTTCATCTCGATCACCCCGAAGCTGGTCGACGAGGGCAAGGTCTCGCCGTATCGTCAACCGCGAAGCTGCGGCCCGGGGCGATCGTCTCGCTCTCCGACGTCGAGGGCCAGTTCGTGCTCCCCGAGCCGCGCCCGGAGCGGATCCTGTTCATCTCCGCCGGCAGCGGGATCACGCCGATCATGGCGATGCTGCGCTGCCTCGAGCGCGAGCACGCGCTCAACGACGTCGTCCACCTGCACTCGGCGCCGACGCCCGACGACGTCATCTTCGGCGACCGGATGCGCGAGCTCGACCGCGCCAACGACGGCCTGCGCCTGCACGTCCAGCACACGCGCGAGGGCGGGCGGATCTCGCCGGCGAAGCTCGACGAGCTGTGCCCGGACTGGCGCGAGCGCGAGACCTTCCTCTGCGGGCCGGCGGAGATGCTCGACGACTTCGAGCCCAAGTGGGAGGACGAGGACCTCGGCGAGCGCCTGCACATGGAGCGCTTCCAGCCGGTGATCGGCGGCGAGGGCGAGGGCGAGGGGGAGGGCGGGACGATCAAGTTCCTGCGCTCCGAGGTCGAGGCCGAGAGCGACGGCAGCCAGCCGATCCTGGTCGCCGGCGAGGAGGCCGGGCTCGAGCTCGAGCACGGCTGCCGGATGGGGATCTGCCACACCTGCGTCGGCAAGCTGTGCTCGGGCCGGCTGCGCGACATGCGCAGCGGCGAGGTGCACGGCGAGGAGGGGACGATGGTGCGAATCTGCGTCAATGCCCCCGAGGGCCCGGTCGAGATCGAACTTTGAACAACCCCAGAAACGAGGAGAACGGATGACCACGGAGACGATCGAAAGCCCGCTCGCGCACCTGAGCGAGGAGCAGATCGAGGAGCTCGGCAGGGAGTTCGACGCGATCCACGACGAGGTCTTCGACGACCTCGGCGAGCGCGACGCGAAGTACATCCGCTCGATGATCGAGCTGCACCGGCGGCTGGCGCTGATGGGCCGCGCGGCGCTCGTCCCCTCGCGCCTGTGGCCGGCGTGGGTCTTCGGAACCGCGAGCCTCTCGGCGGCGAAGATCCTCGAGAACATGGAGATCGGCCACAACGTCATGCACGGCCAGTGGGACTGGATGAACAACCCCGAGATCCACTCCTCGACCTGGGACTGGGACACCGCCTCGACCAAGGAGGCCTGGAAGCACTCCCACAACTACGTCCACCACACCTACACCAACATCCGCGGCAAGGACAAGGACCTCGGCTACGAGATCATGCGGATCGACCCGCACCAGCCCTGGCACCCGGTCTACCTGCTGCAGCCGTTCTACAACGTGCTGCTGATGGCGCTGTTCGAGTGGGGGGTCGCGGTCCACGACCTCGACTTCGACGCGATCCGCTCGGGCGAGAAGCCGATGACGCAGGTGCGCGAGGAGCTGAAGGGGATCGCGGGCAAGGCGCGGGCCCAGATCGTCAAGGACTACATCGCCTTCCCGGCGCTCTCGGGCCTGATCATGGGCGGGATCGACGCGGCAAGTCGCGACCCGCTCGCGTGCCCGAGGCCCGGCGCGAGTTCAAGCGCTCCTACAGGTCGACCCTATGGGCGGACGTGGCCGCGAACGTGGTCCGCAACTTCTGGTCCAACGCGATCATCTTCTGCGGTCACTTCCCCGATCAGACCTACACCTTCAGCCAGGAGGAGGTCGAGGACGAGAGCAAGGGCGCCTGGTACGTGCGCCAGCTCGTCGGCGCCGCCAACATCGACGGCAGCCCGTTCTTCCACGTCGCCTCGGGCAACCTCAGCTACCAGGTCGAGCATCACCTCTACCCGGACATGCCCTCGACCCGCTACGCGCGAGATCGCGCCCAAGGTGCGCGACGTCTGCAAGCGCTACGGGCTGCCCTACAACACGGGCCCGTTCTCGAAGCAGTGGGGATCGGTGCAGCGCACGATCCTGCGCCTCGCCTTCCCCGGCGGCAAGCCGCGGCCGAAGCCGGGCCCCTACCGCGGGACCGACACCGAGGCGGCGACGAACGGCGACGCGGCGGCGCGAGCAACGGGAGCCCGGGCGGCAAGCCCGCGGCGACCGAGAACGTGCCCGCGGACGGGCCCGCCGGGTAGCTCAGGCGGCGCTGAGCGCGGTGGCGGGTGCGCCCGTGCGCTGAGCCGGCGCCAGCACTTCCTCGAGGTGGCGATGCGAGGGGCAGTAGCGCGCTCCCCGCGCCGCCTCGCGCCGACAGGGGGTGCCGGCGCGGCTGAAGGCGTCGCAGCTGCGGCGCTCGAACGAGCGCAGCCGCTCGAGCACCGGCATCACCGAGCTCACCTCGAGGTCGACGATCATCCGCACCCGCAGCTGCACGTCGAGCGCGAACAGGCAGCGGACCTCGCCGAACAGGAAGCGCGCCGGGTTGGCGAAGTAGTCCGGGTCGGTGGCGAGGCGCTTGGCGGTCGTCTCGCAGGCGTCGAGCAGCACGCGGCGCTGGCGCGAGACTCCACCCTGGCGCGGATCGTCGCGAAGCAGTGGCGCCAGCCGGCGATACAGGACGCGACTCAGCGGGTGGTACATGTGGATCCCTCCATCGGTGTTCCCCTTCCGTGGGCCGAACGCGACCGATGTACCCCCTCGGCGATTGCGCCAAACGAAACGAGCGTCTAGCTGCAACCGCAACGAGCGATTTATACGCGATTTGCAGCGATGCTGCTACCGTGATCGGGTCGGGTGCGAACCTCGCGCCCGAGGAGTTCCGTTTCTTCCGTGCACTTCAGAGTGCGTCCGGGTCTCAGGATTCCCACCACTCATAAGGAGTTGCACCACAATGTCATTCGCCGATCTCGGCGTTTCGCGTCCGGTTACGGGCGCGCTCAACAAGCGCGGGATAACCGCGCCGTTCGCGGTCCAGAAGCTCGTCGTCGAAGACGTGCTCGACGGCCGCGACGTCCTCGTCCAGTCGCCGACCGGGTCGGGCAAGACGCTCGCCTTCGGCATCCCGCTGGTCGATCTGATCGAGGCCTCAGACCGCCGCCCGGCGGCGCTCGTCCTCGCCCCGACCCGCGAGCTCGCGCTCCAGATCGTCGACGAGCTGCGCGAGATCGCCGCCGCCCGGGCGCTCTCGGTCGCCCCCGTCTACGGCGGCGTCGGACTCGAGAAGCAGGCCAAGCGCGCGGCCCGCGCCCACATCGTCGTCGCCACCCCGGGACGTCTCGAGGACCTGCTCGCGCGGCGCGCGTTCAGCCTCGACCACGTCCGGATCCTGGTCATCGACGAGGCCGACCGGATGCTCGACATGGGCTTCAAGCCCGCCGTCGACCGGATCGTGGCGCTGACCCCGGTCAACCGCCAGACCCTGTTCTTCTCGGCGACGCTCGAGGCCGCCCCGGGCAAGGTCGCCCGCGCCTACACCAGCGACCCTCGCCGCCACGTCCACGAGCCGGTCGAGGCCGACCGGGGCGAGGTCGAGCACCGCTTCGTCCACCTCGAGCACACGGCCAAGGTCGCGGCGCTCGTCGACGAGCTCAACACCACCGAGCGCGGCCGCACGCTCGTCTTCGTGCGCACCAAGCGCGGCGCCGATCGCCTCGTCAAGCGCCTGCGCCAGCGCGGAGTCGAGTCGGTGGCGATGCACGGCGACAAGTCGCAGAACCAGCGCCAGCGCGCGCTCGCCCGCTTCGCGGCCGGCGAGATCGACACCCTGATCGCGACCGACGTCGCCGCCCGCGGGATCGACGTCGAGGAGATCACCCACGTGATCAACTACGACGCCCCCGGCGATCGCGACGCCTACGTGCACCGCGTCGGGCGCTCCGGACGCGCCGGGCGCGACGGCGCCGGGGTCAGCTTCGTCCTTCCGGACCAGGACGCCGAGATGCGCCAGATCGCGGTCAGCCTCGGGCTCGGCTCGGAGTTCGACCACAGGCGCCCGGAGTTCGCCGCGAGCGCGGTCGCCGAGCGCGCTCCGCGCCCGGAGCGCGGCCGTTCCGGCGGCGGCGGCCGGCGCCGGCGCCGGCGTTAGTCAGCGCTAGCGGCGCTCGAGCACGACGATCGGGATCTGGCGCTCGGTGCGGGCCTGATAGGCCTCGTACTGGGGCCAGAGCTCGGTCGCGCGGGCCCAGATCCGCTCCCGCTCCGCGGCGGTCGCCTCGCGGGCGCGCACCGGCCGCTTCTCGGCGCCGACCTGGACCGTGGTCTCGGGGTTGGCGCGCAGGTTGTAGAACCAGGCCGGGTTCTTCGGGTAGCCGCCCTTGGAGGCGATGATCGCGACGTTGTCGCCGTCGGAGATGTAGAGCAGCGGCGAGGTGCGGTGGACGCCGCTTTTCGCCCCGACGTGGTCGAGCAGCAGCATCGGCGCCTTGATCCCTGGGATCCGGTGGCCGATCGCGCCCCGGGTGAGCCGGTAGGCGTGCGTGTGCAGGCCCATCGCCCGATTCAGCAGCGGCCAGGTCCGATCGGCGAGGTCGAGGTATCCCACCCTGTGATCCTCTCAGACCCTGGAGGCTTCTAGTCGCGCCGCCCGACGAGCTCGACCAGCCGGTCGCCGGTGCGCAGCTCGCCCGCGCGCGGGTCGTCGAAGCGCAGCAGCTCGCCGTCGCGGACGATCCCCAGCAGCACGCCCTCGTGCAGGCGCGGCGGCAACTCGCCGGCCTCCTCGGCGCCGACCTCGCGCTCGACGATGTCGAGCCCCTCGCCGAGCGTGAGCATGTCCTCGAGCACCTCGGTCACCTGCGGCGTCTCGCTCGAGAGCCCGAGCAGCCGCCCGGCGGCCGCCGACGAGGTCACCACCCCGCTGGCGCCGCTCTGGTGCAGGAGGTGGACGTTCTCCTGCTCGCGGACCGCGGCGACGACGACCGCGCTCGGGTTGAGCTCGCGCGCGGTCAGCGTCACCAGCACCGCGGCGTCATCGCGGTCGACGGCGACGATCACCGAGCGCGCGCTCGCGATCCCCGCCTGCTCGAGCGCCTCGCGCGCCGAGGCATCGCCGTCGACCGCCGCGAGCCCGTCCGCGGTCGCGCGGGCGCGGGCGGCGGCGCTGTGGTCGATGACGACGATCTCGCTCGCCGCCGTTCCCTTGCCGAGCAGAGTCCGCACGGCGGCCTCTCCCTTGGTCCCGAATCCGCAGACGATCACGTGGTTGTTCAAGCGCTTCCTCCAGCGGCTGACGCGGTAGGCATGGCGACTTCGCTCCGCGAGTATCTCCAACGTCGTCCCGACGAGCAGGATCAGGAACAGCACCCGGGCCGGGGTGACGAGCAGCGTCGTCAGCAGCCGCGCCTCGTCGGAGACCGGGCGCACGTCGCCGTACCCGGTCGTGGTGATGGTGACGGTCGAGTAGTAGAACGAGTCGAGCAGGCTGACCCCGTCCTGCTCGGGGTCGTAGTAGCCGTCGCGGCCGAGGTAGGTGACCATCGCGACGAGCACGATCAAGGCGAGCGCGACCGCAAGCCGGCGGCCGATCTTTCGCAGCGGGCCCGGGTCGTCGCCCGGTAGAGCGACCGCGTTCGATCCCTGTGCACCCCGACTCGCCATCGGCGCTGCAGCCTAGTCCCGATCCGGGTACAAGCCTCTGATGCCGTTGCCGCCCCTCGCCGCCGAGCGCGGGTTCTCGTTCGCCGACCCGCACGTGATCGGCCTGCTGCTCTGCGGGCTGGCCGTGTTCGCGGCGATCGGCGCGCTCTCGCACGAGGGCGAGCGCGCGTTCTCGGCGAGCATCATCTACCTCGGTCTCGGCGCCGGAGCGGCGGTCGTGATCCAGGTCTTCGGGATCGCCTGGGTCGATCCGATCGCCGACGCGGAGCTGATCGAGCGCCTGAGCGAGCTCGCGGTGATCATCGCCCTGTTCGGCACCGGGCTCAAGCTCGAGCGCCCGCTCGCGTGGGCTCGTGGTCGGGCGTCGCGCGGCTGCTCGGGATCGCGATGCCGCTGACGATCGCCGGGGTGGTCGTCTTCGGCACCGCGCTGATCGGGCTCTCGTTCGGAGCGGCGCTGGTTCTCGGCGCGATCCTGGCGCCGACCGACCCGGTGCTCGCCGGCGACATCGGCGTCGGCCCGCCCGGCGACGAGGAGGAGGGCGAGCCGAACTTCTCGGTCACCGGCGAGGCCGGGCTCAACGACGGCCTCGCGCTGCCGTTCCTGTTCGCGGGCCTGTTCGCGATCGAGGAGGGCGGGGGCGGGTGGCTGGGCGAGTGGTTCCTGGCCGACGTCGTCTACGCGGTCGCGGTCGCGGTCGCGATCGGGGCCGGGATCGGCTACGGCGTCGGCGGGATCGCGGTCCGGTTGCGCGACCGGCGCCTGCTCGCGACCCGCTTCGACGCCTGGCTCGCGATCCCGAGCGTGCTCGCGATCTACGGGGTCGCCGAGATCGCGGGCGCCTACGGGTTCGTCGCCGCCTTCGTCGGCGGGGTCGCGTTCCGGCGCTACGAGCACACCCACGAGCGCAACCTCGCCGTCCACGATGGCGCCGAGGTGGTCGAGAAGCTCGGTGAGCTGATCGTGATCCTGCTGCTCGGGACGATGCTCTCGCTCGCCGGCCTCGGCGCGCCGGGGGTCGCCGGGTGGCTGCTGGTGCCGGCGCTGCTGCTCGCGATCCGGCCGCTCTCGGTGCTGGTCGCGCTCGCGGGCTCGAAGCTGCCCGCGGGCGAGAAGGCGTTCATCGCCTGGTTCGGGGTCCGCGGGATCGGCTCGCTCTACTACGCGGCGGTCGCGGTCGGCTCGGGCGTGCTCGCCGCCGGCGAGGCGGAGCTCGTGGCCTGGACCGCGATCGCCTGCGTCTGCGTCTCGATCGTCGTCCACGGAGTCACGGCGAGCCCGCTGAGCCGCCGCTGGCTGCCCTGAGCGCTCGGCTCAGTCGACGCGCTCGGTGCCGAGCGCGGTCGCGATCTCGTCCAGCGCCGCGCTCTCGGCTTCGCTGACCCGTTCGCCGCCGATCCCGAGCACGCCGCCGGACTTGGTCGCCTCCGCGGCGCGCTCGGCGACCGCGAGCGCGAAGCGCTTGAACGCCTCCACCTCCTCGGCGCTCGCGCGGCCCTCGAGCAGCGCGACCGCGTCGCGCAGCCGCTGAAGGCCCTCGCTGCGCAGCGTCGCCGCGTCCTCGAACTGGCGCGGCTCGACGCTCGGCGGCTTCGCCACGACCTCGGACAGCAGCTCGGGTTCGCCGTCGGCCCGGCGGGCCTCGGTGTAGGCCTTCGCCATCCCGAGCGACTCGCGGATCGTGCCGCCGCGCTGGGCGGTGACCACGATCATTCCCGCGATCGCCGGGCCCTCGACGATCGTCTGCCACTCCTGCGCGTTGAACTCCGCCTTCGTCGTCATCTCGTCTCTCCTTGGTCGTCGTCGGGCTCGAAGATCGCCTCGATCGCCGAGTGGTCGCTGAGTCCCGCTTCCCGCCAGCCGTGTTGATAGTCGCACCAGACGGGGTTCAGCGCGCTCGCCGCGAGCACGTGGTCGAGGCGGTGGGCGGACTTGCGCACCGCGCGCGTGTTGAACACCCAGCTCGCGTCCTGGCGCTCGTAGCCGTGCAGGGAGCGAAACACGTCGGCGATCCCCAGGGCGCGAGGCCGGTGAGCAGCGAGCGCTCGGCCGCGTCCCAGCGCACCGCCAGCTCCGGGTCCGCCGGCGCGAAGGTGATCACCTCGCCGGCGCTGGTCTCGGCGCGCGGGGTGTTGAGGTCGCCGCAGAGGATCCGTGCCCGCTGCGAGTCGCGGGCGAGCGCCAGGTGCAGCGCCTCGCAGGTCTCGACCTTGACCAGCCCGGCGCTCTGCGCCGGCGGCACGTGGGCGTTGTGGAGCTCGAGCGCCCCGGTCGGCGCCTCGACCACGGTCGAGAGCACCCGCTCGGGCTGCGGCGCGCCGATCGGGCCGAGCTGGCGCAGCGGCCACCGCGACGCGGTGAGGTTGAAGTAGCGGCGCGAGCCGATGAACGCGCTCGAGTCCTCGATCGACCCCAGCCCGATCCGCTCGAGCGCCGTACGCCAGCGCGGAAGCGAGGTCGAGCGCACCTCCTGGAGGCAGATCAGGTCCGCCCGCTGGCGCTCGAGCGCCGCCGCCTGGGCGTCGAGGACCCCGCTTCGCCCGGCGACGTTCCAGCTGATCAGCTTCATCCGCCGACCAGGATGACCCAACGAGCGGCCGCGACTTGCTTAGATCACGGCGTGCGCCGCCTCGCCCTGATCACCGCCGCAGCGCTGCTCGCCGCGCTCGCCCTGGGCGCCTGCGGCGAGCGCGAGGAGCCCGAGATCACGACCGCGAACGCCGCGGGCCAGTTCGAGATCACCGGCGAGTGGGAGGGCCGGCTGACCCAGCAGGGGCTGAAGCCGTTCACCGTGCGGGCGACGATCGACTCGCTCGAGCGCTCGAAGCAGAACACGGTCCGCTACAGCGGCATCGACTGCTCGGGGAGCTGGGACTTCCTCGGCGCCGACGCGACCGCGTACCGCTTTCGCGAGACGATCGACAGCGGCGCCGGCGGTCAGTGCAAGGGCACCGGCACGGTCGAGCTCGTCCCGCTCGACGACGACACGCTCGAGTACTCGTTCTCGGGCGCCGGCGTCAGTAGCGAGGGCGTCCTGCGCCGGAGATAAACACAAACGTTACAAAGTTCGCGATTTGCTATCCTGACTGAGTCGGGTTGCCTGGCTGGCGCCCGAAGAGTTTCCTACCACCGCGCGCCCTCGTGAGCGCATGCGGGGTCGCAGGACCTCTCCCGAACAGCGCTTACCCAAGGAGCACCGCACCTCGATGTCTGCCACCGCCACTCGAAACAACGCCCGCGGCTGGTCCTGTGATCGCTGCGAGGTCAAGATCCACTGGATGCCCGGCTTCGAGAGCAAGGGGCCGCCGGCGGGGTGGACGAGGCGCGGCGACAAGGCGCACTGCCTGCAGTGCCGGCGCGCGATCGCGGCCGAGGCCGCGAACGACACCGCCCCCGCGGGCGCGACCCGCGAGGAGCGGGCGAAGCTGCGCGCGGAGGCGCTGATCGAGTTCGAGATCCGTCGCGATCCCGACCGGCCCAACGGCGAGATCGCGAAGGTCGTGCGCTGCTCGGTCCCGGCGGTGCTCAAGGCGCGCCGGCGCCTCGAGGCCGAGGCCAAGTAAGCGCCCGCCGGGTCGCCCCGGCTACCTGACGAAGAGGATCTCCGAGTACTTCGGCAGCGGCCAGAGGTCGTCGGCGACCACGCGCTCGAGCTTGTCGGCCGCCTCGCGCACCGCCGCCATCGCGACCAGCTGCCGGTCGCGGGCGTGCTTGGCGAGCTCGAGGCCCTCGACCCCGTCCGGGTAGACGTTCGCGTCGTCGAGCGTCTTGATCGCGGCGAGCAGCTCCTCGAGCAGCCCCTTGGTCTCGGCGCCGAGCTCGCCGACCTCGGCCGCGTCGATCAGCGCCAGCTGGCGCAGCGCCGCCGGGACGATCATCGTGGTCGCGATCGTCTCCGCGGTCTCGGCCTCGATGTTGGCGCGGACGATGTACTGCTCGAGCCAGACCTCGTAGCGCGACTCGAGCTCGCGCTCGGAGAGCACGTCGTACTCGCCGAACGCCTTCACCGTCGCCGGCGCGAGCACCTCCGGTAGCGCGTCCGGGGTCGTGCGCAGGTTCTTGAGCCCGCGCCGCTCCGCCTCGGAGTGCCACTCCTCGTCGTAGTTGTCGCCGCTGAACAGGATCTGCTTGTTCGCCGAGTAGGAGTCCTTGACCACCGCGGTGACCGCGTCGGTGACCGCGTCGCCCTTGTTGACCCGCTCCTGGACCAGGTCGGCGAGCTCGTCGATCGCCTCGGCGACGATCGTGTTCAGGACCGTGTTCGGGAACGCCAGCGACATGCTCGACCCGAGCGCGCGGAACTCGAACTTGTTGCCGGTGAACGCGAACGGCGAGGTCCGGTTGCGATCGCCGCCGTGCATCGGCAGCCGCGGCAGCACCGGGGTCCCGAGCGCCAGCGTCGAGTCCGGGGTCATGCCGTCGCCCTCGCCGGACTCGATCGACTCGAACGCCTTCTCGAGCTCGGCGCCGAGGAAGATCGAGATGATCGCCGGCGGCGCCTCGTTGGCGCCAGGCGGTGGTCCTGGGCGATGTTGGCGACCGAGGCCCGAAGCAGCCCCTGGTGCTTGTTGACCGCCTGGATCACCGCGGTGCAGAAGAAGAGGAAGTTGGTGTTCTGCGCCGGGGTGTCGCCGGGGTCGATCAGGTTGACGCCGGTGTCGGTGCTCATCGACCAGTTGTTGTGCTTGCCGGAGCCGTTGACGCCCTCGAACGGCTTCTCGTGCAGCAGGCAGACGAGCCCGTACTTGCGGGCGACGTTCTGCATCACCTGCATCGTCAGCTGCTGGTGGTCGGAGCCGACGTTCGAGTTCTCGAAGATCGGCGCGATCTCGTACTGGCCCGGGGCGACCTCGTTGTGGCGCGTCTTCACCGGGACGCCGAGCTTGCGCAGCTCGGTCTCGGTGTCGAGCATGCAGGCGAGGATCCGCTCGGGGATCGAGCCGAAGTAGTGGTCGTCGAGCTCGTGGCCCTTCGGCGGCTTGGTCCCGAACAGGGTCCGCCCGGTGGTCACCAGGTCGGGACGCTCGAAGAAGTACTGCTCGTCGATGAGGAAGTACTCCTGCTCGGGGCCGACGGTGGTGAAGACGCGCTTCGCCTCGCGGTCGCCGAGGATCCCGAGCGCCCGGATCGCCGACCTGGAGAGGGCGTCCATCGAGCGCAGGAGCGGGATCTTCGCGTCCAGCGCCTCACCGGTCCAGGACGTGAACGCGGTCGGGATGCAGAGCAGGGCGCCGTTCGGGTTCTCGAGCAGGAACGCCGGGCTGGTCGGATCCCAGGCGGTGTAGCCGCGCGCCTCGAAGGTCGCGCGCACGCCGCCGGTCGGAAACGACGACGCGTCGGGCTCGCCCTGGATCAGCTCGGTGCCCGAGAAGTCGGCGATCGCGCCGCCCTCGCCGTCGGGCTCGAAGAACGAGTCGTGCTTCTCGGCGGTGAGCCCGGTGAGCGGCTGGAAGACGTGGGTGTAGTGGGTCGCGCCGCGCTCCAGCGCCCACTCCTTCATCGCCTCGGCGACCTCGCCGGCGAGCGCCGGGTCGAGCGCCTCGCCGTGCTCGAGCGTCGACTTGAGCTGCTTGAACGTGTCCTTGGAGAGCCGCTCCTGCTGCACCGCCGCGGAGAACACGTTCTGGCCGAACGGGTTGTTCTTCTCCTCGGTCAGGTCGACGGTCTCGAGGGCGCCGCCGTTGGCGCTCCAGCGGGCCGCGGTCACGTTCTTCTGACGAAGCCTCGTCGTCATCCTCTGGTCTTCCTCCTTGGCGCCGGCCCCGGGGGCGGCGCTCGGTCAGCGTATGAATCTCGGTCGCGAAGCCTACGCCTCGACGGCCTCTCGGCCCCTGTACGCGCGTCGAAAGATCGCGCAAACTGGTTCGCCCGCGTGGAAGGGGAGGGGCATGCGGGTAGCTGGTGGGGGAGTTGGCGCAAGGACGACAGCCACAGTGGGCGGAATGGAGGAACTCCGCCGAGCCGTTCTCGGTCGGGATCGAGGAGGAGGTGATGCTGCTCGACACCGGCGACTGGTCGCTCGACCAGGGCTTCGACGACGTCCGCCCCTCGCTCAGCCCCGAGCTCGCCGAGCGGCTCACCCCCGAGACCCACGGAGCCGCGGTCGAGCTCGCGACCACTCCGCACACCACGGTCGCGGACGCGATCGCCGACCTGGTCGAGCTGCGCGAGCGGCTCACGCGCGAGCTCGCCGAGCACGGCCTCGCCGCCGCCGGCTCGGGGACCCATCCCTCGGTCACCTGGCGCGAGACCGAGGTCTCGGAGGGTCGGCGACACCGCTACGTCCACGAGACGATGCGCGAGCTCGCCCGCCGCGAGCCGACCTACGCGCTCCACGTCCACATCGCGATCCCCGACCCGGCCGAGGCGATCGTCGCCGCGAACCGGATGCGCGTCCACCTGCCGCTGTTGCTCGCGCTCTCGGCCAACTCGCCCTTCTGGCAGGGCCGCGACACGGACATGGCCTCGTCGCGGACCTCGATCTTCCAGGCGTTCCCGCGGGTCGGGATCCCGCGGCGCTTCGACGACTACGACCACTGGGCGCGGACGCTCGAAACGCTGATCGACTGCGGCGCCTTTCCCGAGCCGACCTTCGTCTGGTGGGACCTGCGCCCGCAGCCCCGCTTCGGCACGCTCGAGATCCGGGTCATGGACACGCAGACCGACAGCGAGCGGACCGCCGCCCTGGTCGCCTTCGCGCAGGCGCTCGTGCGGCTCGAGCTGCTCGAGCTCAACGTGCCCGACGAGCTCGTCGACGCCGACGAGGTCCTGGCCGAGAACCGCTTCCTCGCCGCCCGCGACGGGATCCGCGCCGAGCTCCTCGACGTGATCAAGCGCTCGCTGGTCCCGGTGCGCGAGCAGGTCGGCGAGCTGCTCGAGCTCTGCCGCCCGCACGCGCGCGAGCTCGGCTGCGCCGCCGAGCTCGAGGCGATCGGGCCGCTGCTCGAGTCGCCGGCCGACGAGCGCCAGCGCGAGCTCGCCGGGTCCGAGTGCGACTTCGAGCGCCTGCTGAGCACGCTCTGCGCGAGCTTCGCGCCCGGGGCGGGCGCCAGCGTCAGCTCAGCAGCGAGCGAATCGCTTCGCTGATTGGGACGTCGCCGGCGATCAGGTCGAAGGTGAGCCCCGCGGTGCGCGGCTCGTCGAGGACCGCGAGCGAGCGCGGCGGCGACGTCGTCGCGGGGGATCTGGCCGGATTCGGCGAGCGGCGAGCCGACCGCGATCGAGCCGCTCCCGGGCCCGTCGGTAAGCCCGCCGGGGCGGAGGATCGTGTAGGCGAGCGCGGAGGCGCGCAGCGCCTCGTCGGCCTCGCGCTTGGCGGCGTAGTAGGGCTCCATCTCGGCCGGGTAGTCGTCGCGATCGGCGCCGATCGCGCTCACCATCAAGTAGCGCGAGACCCCGGTCGCCTCGCAGGCCTCGATCAGCTTCAGCGCCCCGCCGAGGTCGACGGTCCGCTTGCGCTCCGGGCCGCTGCCGGGCCCGGCGCCGGCGGCGAAGACGACCGCGTCGGCTCCCGTGACCGCGGCCTCGAGCCCGTCGTCGGCCTCGAGGTCGCCGATCACGGCCTCGGCGCCGGCGCGCTCGACGTCGCCGCCGTGGTCGGGGTTGCGGATCAGTCCGCGGGCGCGGTCACCGCGCTCGGCGAGCAGCCGCAGCAGCCGCAGCGCGATCTTGCCGTGCCCACCGGCGACGAGGACGTCCATCTCGCGACCCACTACCCGCCCGGGCAGGCGAAGTCACCGAGCGGCGCTGGCAGGGTCGGGTTCGTGCCCGGCAGCGAGTCGATGATCCCGTTCACGGCGCCGGCCGCGCTCAGCAGCGCGTTCGACTGCTCGGTCAGGTCGGGGACCTGGGCGCAGAGCGCGTCGACCTGCGAGCTGAGCGCGTCGATCGCCGCCTGCTGCTTCTGGATGGTCGTCAGCAGATCCTCGCCGCCGGGGCCCGTGGCCCCCGTACCGGCCGGCCCGGGTCGGCCCCGCTTGCCCTTCTTGTTCCACTTCACCGACTTCTCCCCCGCTTGCATTTGCCGCGCGAGTAGCGCATCAGTCCCTTGTCCTTGCCCTTCTTCGCGACGCAGGCGCGGATCTTGCCCTTCTTCGCCGCCGTCGCCGAGCCCTCGGCCGCCCCGGCGCCGGTCACCGCGAGCACGAGGGCGAGCGTGATCGCCGTCGCTCGCCGGCGAACCCCGGTCCCTGGGTAGGTGTGACGCATCGATGCCCCCTTTTCGTGGTCGTCGCGGCATCCGTGACCGCGGCGCCAACATAACGTCGATCCGCGGCGCTGGCAACCGCCGCGTCGGGGCTCAGGGAAGCTTCTGCTCGCGCTCGGCGGCCTGCTCGTCGTGACGTGCGGCCGCCTTGCCGGCGGTGCGAACGCGGTCCTCGATCGCCGCCGCCTGCTCCGAGTGCTCGGCGGCGCGGGCGCTGTGCTCGTCGGCCTTGGCCGCGTGCTCGGCCGCCTCGCGGCGATGGCGCTCGGCCTCGCCGCCGAGGTCGCGGGCCCGAGCGATGTTGGCGTCGGCCTGCTCGCGGTGCGCCGAGGCCTCGGTCCCGAGGCGCTCGCGCTCGATCTCGCGCTCGGCCGCGCGCCGGCGCATGAGCACCGCAATCGCGGCGACCGCGATCAGCGCCGCGAGCACGATCAGGATGATCGCCAGGGTCGACATCGCCGCTCCGATACCCGGATCGCGGCGCGGTCAATCCAACCGCGGGCAGGCCTACTGGCCCAGCTTCGAGTCCGCGACCTCGCGTCCGCGCCGGTCGAGCAGCCGCACCTCGGTCAGCTCCGAGTAGTCGAACGGGGTCACCGCCCCGGCGCTGCCGCGGCCGTCGCGAACCCGCAGCCCGCGCAGCGCGCGGCGCTCTCCGCCGGCGGTCACGAGCTCGAGCCGGTAGGCGCCGTCGGCGACGCCGTCGTAGACCACCGCCAGCACCCACGAGGCGCGGCCCTGATAGCCGTAGACGTAGCCGGCGTCGCCGCCGCCCGGGACTGCGAGCCGGGCGGCGTCGAAGTACTCGCCGTCGGCGACCGCGAGCGTCTCGCGGTAGGAGTCGGCGAGCTCGCGGTCGTCGGAGAGCGCCAGCCAGACGGCGCCGGCGCCGAGCGCGAGCGCGCACGCGGCCGTCACCGCCGCCACCGGCGCCCAGCGCCGGCGCGAACGCGGCGCCGGCGCGAGCCCCTCGACCACCCGGCCCTCGAACCCGGGCGGCGGCTCGGCGGCGGGCGCGAGCAGGGTGAGCTCGTCGGCGGTCGCCGTGAGCCGCGCGAGCAGCGTCCGGCACTCGGGGCAATGGGCGAGGTGCTCGAGCGCGCGGGCGCGCTGCTCGCCGTCGGCGATCCCGAGCGCGAGCTCGGCGGCGAGCTCGCGCACCTGCTCGCAGCCGGCGCTCATCGCAGCTCCCCGGGCTCGGACGCGTCGACGCGGGCGACCTTCTGCAGCGCGCTGCGGATCCGGGTCTTCGCGGTCCCGAGCGGGATCCCCTCGATCGTGCCGATCTCGCTCGCGGTGTAGCCGTAGAGCGTCGCGAGCAGCAGCGCGCGGCGCTGCTCGGACGGCAGCTCGGCGAGCGTCTCGCGCAGCTCGGTGGCCTCGTTGCCGGGCGCGTCGGCGCGCCGCGGCGGCGACCACAGCGCCCGCTCGGCCTCGCCCAGCGTCGCCGGGTCGACCGGGTCGGAGCGCTTCGCGCGCAGGTGGTCGATCGCGAGGTTGCGGGTGATCGAGAGCAGCCAGGTCGCGACCCGGCCGCGGCGGGCGTCGTAGGCGCCGGCGTGGCGCCAGGCGCGGGTGAACGCCTCCTGGGCGATCTCCTCGGCGATCGCGCGGTCGCCGACCATCGTCAGCGCGAGCCCGAAGACCCGCGGCTGGAAGCGGCGGACGAAGCTCGCCGCCGCGTCGCGATCCCCTGCCGCGAGGCCGGCGACCAGCGCCTCATCTGTAAGTGACCACATCCGGTTCTACGAAGGCCGCGGGCGGCGGGATTGCGCGCCGGCCAATCCCGTGGCCGGGCTCGCCCGTATCGACCGATGAGGAAGTGAACCCGAAATCGCGACGAGGAGGCACCCGGTGAGGATGAGATCGATGGCAGCGACGGCGGCGATCGCGCTCGCGATCGGCTTCGCCGCCTGCGGCGACGACGAGGACGACGAGACCACGGCGGCGAGCGAGACGACGACCAGCGAAACGACCACGACCGAGGACGACGCGGCTTCGGGCGGCGGTGGCGGCGGTGGCGGCGAGACGGTCGCGATCAGCGAGACCGAGTACGAGCTCGATCCCGCCGACCCGACTGTGGCCGCCGGCGAGGTCAGCTTCGAGGTCACCAACGACGGCACCCAGCCTCACGATCTCGAGGTCGAGGGCGACGGGGTCGAGGAGGTCACCGACACGATCGACGCGGGCGCGTCCGACACGCTGACCGTGGACCTCGAGGCCGGCACCTACGAGCTCTACTGCACGATCGACGGCCACAAGGACCTCGGCATGGAGGGCGAGCTCACGGTCGAGTAGCCCCCGGAGGCACCCAGCCGCCGAAGGCGCGCTCGAGCTCGACCGCGACCGCGACCGAGAGGTGGTCGCGGCCGTGGCCGGCGGCGACCTGGACCCCGAGCGGCAGTCCGCGCGCGTCGAGGCCCATCGGCACCTCGGTAGCCGGTAGCCCGAGCAGGTTGAAGACCGCCATCGGCCCGAGGATCCAGGGACGGCCGACGGTCGCGCCGTGGCGGGGCGCGACGCGGGCGAACGGCACGTGCAGCAGGACCCCGTCGCCGATCGCGTCGGCGACCTCGGCCTCGAGCTGCGCCGTGGCCGCGGCCGCACGCCGCTCGAGCGCCGCCGGCAGGTGCGCGGAGGCGCGCTCGGCGAGCTGCGAGATCACCAGCGCCGAGGTGTGCACCGAGCGCCGCCGGGCGCCGTCGGCGACCAGGCGCCGAAGCGGTGGGAACCGATAGCCGTCCTGCTCGAGCAGCTCGGCGATGCTCCCCGACTGGCGCGCCGCCTCGAGGTAGGGCTGGATCGCGCCTCGCAGGCAGCGCAGCGAGACCCGGCGCACCCGGGCGCCGCGCTCGGCGAGCGCCCGCGCGGCGTGAAGGCGGGCGTTGCGCAGGTCGACCGAGGCGGGGAGGAAGGTGGCGTCGTCGGCGATCGCGACCTCCAGACCCTCGATCTCGACCGCCTCGGGATCGCCGAGCTCGATCGCCTCGACGCTCGGGTCGATGCCGTCGGGGCCCGCGATCGCCTGCAGCACCGGCCACAGGTCCTCCGCCCGGCGCGCGAGCGGGCCGATGCCGAGCATCCGCGCTCCGACCTCGGTCGTCGCGGCGGGGAAGTGGCCGCTGCTGGCGACCAGGTGCGCGCTCGGCTTGTGGCCGAAGACGCCGTTGAAGAAGGCCGGGATCCGGATCGAGCCGCCGAAGTCGGTCCCGAGGCCGAACGGGGCGAGACCGGAGCCGATCGCGGCGCCCTCGCCGCCCGAGGACCCGCCGGCGGTGCGGCGCCGGTCGTAGGCGTTCTCGGTCCGGCCGTAGACGCGGTTGGTCGACTCGATCCACAGCGTCAGCTCGGAGACGTTGGTGACCCCGAGCGGGATCGCGCCCGCGTCGACGAGCCGGGCGACCACGGTCGCGTGCTCGGTGGCGAGCCGCCCGCGACGGTGGTGGAGCCCGGCGGAGTTCGGCAGCCCGGCGACGGCGAACGACTCCTTGATCGTGCACGGGACGCCGAGCAGCGGCGGCAGCTCGTCGCGGCCGGTCGAGCCGGCGACCCGCTCGTCGGCCGCCTCTGCCTCGGCGCGAGCGCGCTCGAAGCGCTCGGCGACGACCGCGTTCAGGCGCGGGTTGAGGCGCTCGACCCGCTCGATGTGGGCGTCGACGACCTCGCGCGAGCTCAGCTCGCCGTCGCGAATCGCGGCCGCGAGCGCGGTCGCGGAGCGCTCGGTCAGCGGCCTGGGAACGGTCGCGGTGCTCATCGGCCGCGCCAGCCTAGCCGCGTCGCCGCAGCCCGGTGCCGGTCAAACGTCCACTCACCACCGCTGCGCCTCAAGGCGCTCGCGCGCTCGCCGATCGGGGAAAGACACCCCCGAACGCCAGGAGGCAGGAACAGTGAACACGAGGTCTCGGATCCTCACCGCCGGCGCGACGATCGCGCTGCTCGCGGCGCCGGTCGCCGCCGCCAAGCCCGATAAGCCGCCGAAGCCCGACAAGCCGCACGGCAACGGTCAGGCGAAGGGCGCCAGCTACGTCTTCAAGGGCACCTACGTCGACGCGACCACGGTCGACGTCGCGAAGGGCAACAGCCGCGTGCGCAAGAACGACCTCCTCGGTGCGGTCCAGTTCGACTTCAGCGCCGCCAAGATCCGGGTCGCGGACACGAACGGGGACGGCAGCGCCGACCTCGCCGACGTCGTCGCCGGCGACAAGGTCGTGGTCAAGGTCAAGGCCCCGCGCCAGGACCCGGGCCCGCAGCCGTTCGCGGCACGCCAGCTCGTCGACCAGACCAACGCCGAGGTCGAGGAGCCCGCGACCGTCGAGTAGGCCCGCTCCCAGGACATAGACTCGCTGCTCGCGAAGCGATCGGGAGGAGCGAGATGAACCTGGCGGAGAACCTGACGCGCTCGGCGGCCGAGCGCCCGGACGCGGTGGCGATCAAGCTCGACGACGCCGAGCTCACCTACGCGCAGCTCGACGGCGCCTCCGCGCACCTCGCCGGGATGCTGAAGGAGAAGGGCGTCGAGCCGGGCGACCGGGTCGGCGTGATGCTTCCCAACGTGCCCTACTTCCCGGTCGTCTACTACGGGATCCTGCGTTACGGGGCGGTCGTAGTGCCGATGAACGTGCTGCTGAAGAAGCGCGAGGTCGGCTTCTACCTCTCCGACCCGGAGGCGAAGCTGCTGTTCGCGTGGCACGACTTCGCCGAGGCCGCCGAGGCGGGAGCGGAGGAGGCCGGCACCGAGCTCGTGCTCGTCGCCCCCGGCGAGTTCGAGGAGCTCGTCGGCGCGGCCGAGGCGATCACCGAGGTCGCCGACCGCGACGACGACGACACCGCGGTCATCCTCTACACCTCGGGGACCACCGGCAAGCCCAAGGGCGCCGAGCTCACGCACGCCAACCTCGCCGGCAACGTCGAGGCCTTCACCCGCTTCACCGACCTCGACCACGACGCGGTGATCCTCGGCGCGCTGCCGCTGTTTCATTCCTTCGGCCAGACCTGCGGCCTGAACGCGACGATCCGCGCCGGCGGCTGCCTGACGCTGATCCCGCGCTTCGACCCGGGGAAGGCGCTCGAGATCATCGACCGCGACAAGGTGAACGTGTTCGAGGGCGTGCCGACGATGTACGCGGCGATGCTCCATCACCCCGACCGCGACTCGTTCGACACCTCGTCGCTGGAGCTCTGCGCGTCGGGCGGCTCGGCGATGCCGGTCGAGGTGATGAAGGACTTCGAGCAGGCGTTCGACGCCAAGGTGCTCGAGGGCTACGGGCTCTCGGAGACCTCGCCGGTCGCCTCGTTCAACCACCCCGACCGCGAGCGCAAGCCGGGCTCGATCGGGACCCCGATCGAGGGAGTCGAGATGAAGGTCGTCGACGACGACGGCAACGAGGTCGACCAGGGCGAGCCGGGCGAGATCGTGATCCGAGGCCACAACGTGATGAAGGGCTACTGGAACCGCCCCGAGGAGACCGAGGAGTCGATCGACGGCGAGGGCTGGTTCAAGACCGGCGACATGGCGACCGTCGACGAGGAGGGCTACTTCTTCATCGTCGACCGGAAGAAGGACCTGATCATCCGCGGCGGTTACAACGTCTACCCGCGCGAGATCGAGGAGGTCATCTACGAGCACTCGGCGGTCCGCGAGGCGGCGGTGGTCGGCGTCCCGCACGACGACCTCGGCGAGGAGGTCGGGGCCGCGGTGGCGCTCAAGGAGGGCGAGGACTGCACCGAGGACGAGCTGCGCGAGCACTGCAAGGAGCAGGTCGCCGCCTACAAGTACCCGCGCCGGATCTGGTTCGTCGACGAGCTCCCCAAGGGGCCGACCGGGAAGATCCTCAAGCGCGAGATCGAGCCGCCGGCCGCCGACTGAGCGCGCCCGGCGAGGGTTAGTTCCGCGCCCGAGCGGGAACTCTTAGTGGGTCGTGGGGACCGAGGACCGACCGACCGATGAATTGGACGCTCCCGGGGGGCGAGGCTCCCCGGACGAGCGCGCGACCGCGGTGGCCGATCCGCCGCTGATCGCCTCCGGTCGGCTGCTCGGCGAGCGCTACCGGCTCGATCGCCCGCTCGGTCACGGCGGGATGGCGGCCGTCTGGCTGGCGACCGACGAGCGGCTCGAGCGCCAGGTCGCGGTCAAGGTGCTCTCCGACGCGCTCGCCCACGACGACGAGTACATCGGCCGCTTTCGCCGCGAGGCGCATGTCGCCGCCGGGGTCCAGCACCCGAACGTGGTCCCGGTCTACGACTACGACGCCGGCGCGCGCCCGTACCTGGTGATGGAGTACGTGCCCGGCGGCGACCTCGCCGCCCGATCCCAGGCGGGCGACGTGCCCGATCCCGAGCAGCTCGCACGAGAGCTGCTCTCGGCGCTGCGCAGCATCCACGCCGCCGGGGTCCTGCATCGCGACATCAAGCCTCAGAACGTGCTCATCGACGGCGCCGGCCACGCTCGGCTGACCGACTTCGGCATCGCCCAGCCCCGCGACGCGACCTCGCTCACCCGCACCGGCCAGGTGATCGGGACCGAGAGCTACCTCGCGCCGGAGGTGATGGCCGGCGACCCCGCGAGCGAGCGCTCGGACCTGTTCGCGCTCGGCGTCGTGCTCGCCGACATCGCCCGCGAGGGCGCCGGCGCCTCGCTCTGGGAGTTGACCGATCGCCTCCGCGACCCCGAGCCGCAGCGGCGCCCGCGCTCGGCGGCGGCCGCGCTCGCCGAGCTCGAGCGCACCCCGGGCGCGCTCGGCGAGCCGACCCAGCCCTACGCGGTCGGCCCGCCCGACGAGCCGACCGAGACGGTGCCGATCGCGAACCGTTCCTTCGACCCGAGCCCGACCGGGGCCACCCACGACCCGCGCCGGCGCCGGGCGCTCGCCGTGCTCGCCCTGGCCGCGGTCGGTGCGGCGCTGATCGTCGGGCTCGTGCTCGGCGCCGGCGGCGACGACGGCTCCGGCGTCGACGTGCGCGAGCGGGGCGAGAACGCGCAGGCCCAGGGCGGCGGGGAGGAGGCGGCGCCCGCCGACGGACGCGACGACGACGCCCGAGGAGACGACGCCCGAGGAGACCGCGCCCGCGACCGATGAGCCGGCGGCGGAGACCACCGACGGCGCCGACTCTCAACGACGAGGGCTTCGCCCTGCTTCAGGCGGGCGATCCCGAGGGCGCGATCCCGCTGCTCGAGGACGCGGTCGCGGCGCTCGAGGGCTCGGGCGACGAGCTCACCTACAACTACGCCCTCTTCAACCTCGGCAGCGCCTACCGCCAGGCCGGTCGCCCCGAGGACGCGATCCCGGTGCTCCAGCAGCGGCTCGACTACCCGGACCAGACCGAGGTCGTCCAGCAGGAGCTCGACGCCGCCTACGCCGACGCCGGGATCGCGCCGGAGGACAAGCCCGGCAAGGGGCCGAAGCCGAAGAAGGTCAAGGAGGAGTAGCGGCGCGCGAGCGCGTAGGCTGGCGCCGATGGAAGACCTCGGCGCTCCGATCTCCTACCTCGTGCTCGAGACCGGCTCGCCCGTGTACGCGAGCGACGGCGAGCGGGTCGGCAGGGTGAGCGAGGTCCGCGCCGACGAGGGCGCCGACATCTTCGACGGGCTGGTCGTCGACCGCAGCCGGCTGCCCGGCGGCGAGCGCCTGGTGACCGCCGACCACGTCGACGAGATCTTCGAGCGCGGCGTCCTGCTCAACCTCGACACCGAGGCGCTCGAGCGATTGGACGACTCGGGATGAGCGCGATTCGCGAGGCGACCGCGGAGGACCTGGAAGCGATCGCGCCGCTGCTGCGTGCCTACTGCGACTTCTACGAGTCGAACCCGACCGACGAGGGGCTCGAGCAGATGGCGCGTTACGCGATTGCGGCGCCCGAGGACGCGGCGTTTTTGCTCGTCGCCACCGACGATGACGGCGTCGTGGTCGGTTTCGCGCTCAACCAGTGGAAGTGGTCGAGCCTGCGCGGCGCCCGGGCGGTGGTCATGGACGACCTCTACGTCGCCGAGAGCGCCCGCGGCCAGGGTCACGCCGACGCCCTGATCGAGGCGGTCGCCGAGGTCGCCCGCCGCCACCAGGCGCCGATCGTGAGCTGGTTCACGATGCCCGACAACAAGCGCGCCCACGCCGTCTACGACCGGGTCGGCGCCACCGCCGAGACCCTGCTCGAGTACGAGCTCGAGCTCTAGCTCGCCGCGGCCGCGGCCGGAGCGGCGGCGCGGTCGGCGGCGCTGACCTCGACCGGGATCCCGTTCAGGACCGCGTTGCCCGAGGGGACGTCGACCTCGACCGGCGCGAGCAGGTTCGAGTTCACCCCGGGATGCTCGCTGGCGACGCCCATCCGGATCCCGGGCGCGTCGTGTCCCCAGCCGTGCGGGATCGAGACCACGCCGGGCATGATCTCGTCGGTGACCTCGACCGGGGCGATGAGCTCGCCGGCGCTCGAGCGGATCAACGCGCCGGCGCCGTCGGCGAGCCCGAGGCGCGCCGCGTCGTCGGGATGAAGCTGGGCGGTGCAGCGGTCCTTGCCCTTGACCAGCGCCGGCAGGTTGTGCATCCAGGAGTTGTTCGAGCGCAGCTGGCGGCGGCCGATCAGGACCATGTGCCCGTTCGACTGCGAGCCCGCGGCGAGCTCGGCCTCGAGCCGCGGCACGTCGGCGACGATCTGATCGGGGACGAGCTCGATCCTGCCGCTCGGGGTCCGCAACACGTCGGGGATCCGCGGGCGCATCGGGCCGAGGTCGACCCCGTGCGGCGCCGCCTCGACCGCGCTCAGCGTGAGCCCGTCGGGATCGGCGCCGAAGCCGTCGCCGAACGGCCCGACCCGAAGCAGGAAGTCGAGGATCCGCTCGGGGCCGCGGCGGTCGGCGAGCTCGGCGGCGATCTCCTCCGGCGCGCGGCCCTCGATCGGCGATCCGGGGAGCGCGACCTCGCGCCCGATCAGGGTCTGGATCACGAGCTCGTCCCAGGCCTCGATGTCGGCCTCGGGGCCCTGGCCGGCGGCGATCGCCGCGAGCCGCAGCAGCGTCTCCCACTCCTGCGGCTGGTCGGGGGCGGCGGCGACGATCGGCGGTGAGTAGTTGGCGACGCTGCGGATCGCGAGCTGGTAGAGCGCGGTGTCGTAGTGCGCCTTTGCCAGCGGCTCGGGCGCGGGCAGGATGACGTCGGCATGGCGGGTGGTCTCGTTGACGTAGATGTCGACCGCAGACCATGAAGTCGAGCGTCTCGACCGCCTCCACGAGCGCGGTGGAGTCGGGGGTCGAGACGAGCGGGTTGCCGGCGATCGTGATCAGCGCCCGCACCTGGCCCTCGCCGGGGGTCGAGATCTCCTCGGCGAGGCAGACGACCGGCAGCTCGCCGAAGACCTCCGGGCGGCCGCTGACCCGGCTCGCCCAGCGCCCGACCGTGAACCCCTTGCCGACCGGTCCGCGCCCGGCGGCGTTTCGCTGTCCGGCCGCGGCGAGCGGGAACATCGCCCCGCCCTCGCGATCGAGGTTGCCGGTGAGGTAGTTGAGGACGTCGACGAGCCAGCTCGCGAGCGTGCCGAAGCGCTGCGTCGTGGTCCCGATCCGCGCGTAGACGGCCGCCCGCTCGGCGGCGGCGAGCTCGCGCGCCAGGCGCCTGATCTCGCCCGCCTCGATCCCGCAGACGGCCGCGGCGGCCTCGGGCGTGAACGGCTCCGCCAGCGCTTGGATCCGCTCGGCGCCGTTGGCGTGGGCGGCGAGCTCGCCCGGGTCCGCGAGCCCGTCGGCGAGCAGCACGTGGACGAGCGCGAACAGCAGCTGCGCGTCGGTGCCGGGGCGGATGAAGTGATGCTCGGAGGCCTCGCGCGCGGTCCGCGTGCGGCGCGGGTCGATGACCACGACCTTGCCGCCGCGCTCGCGGATCGCGCGGATCCGCCCGCGCATGTCCGGCGCGGTCAGCAGCGAGCCGTTCGAGACCAGCGGGTTGGCGCCGAGGATCAGCAGGTGGTCGGTGCGGTCGACGTCGGGCACCGGGACGCTGAGCCCGGCGCCGAACATCAGCCCCGAGCTGACCTGCTTCGGCATCTGGTCGACGGTCGAGGCCGAGTAGATGTTCTTGCTCCCGATCGCCTTCAGCAGCGGGGTGCCGTAGAGGGTCGGGCCGAGGCTGTGGGCCGCGGGGTTGCCGAGATAGACGGCGACCGCGTCGCGCCCGCCGGCGTCGAGCACCCGCCCGAGGCCCTCGTCGACGGCGGCGAACGCCTCCTCCCAGCTCGCCTCGCGCAGCTCGCCGTCGCGGCGCACTAGCGGCTTCGTCAGCCGGTCGGGGTCGTCGTGAAGCTGGATCAGCCCCTGCGACTTGGGGCAGAGAAAGCCGCGGCTGAAGACGTCGGCGTCGTCGCCGCGGACCGAGACGACCTCGTCGCCGCGCATCGTCACCTCGAGGCCGCAGGTCGCCTCGCAGAACGGACAGGTGCGGTGATGGACCGCGTCCGCCGACACCCGGTCAGCCTAGCGCGGCGAGTCACGGCCAATCCGCTTCAGGGATCGGCTTCGGCGTCCGATGACAGACCCAGCATGCCCGGCGCACGCATGAAGACACTCGTCCCGATCGCCCTCGCCGCCTTCGCCGTCGGCGCGGTTCCCGCGACCGCGAGCAAGCCCGGCGACACCGAGCACGGCGTCAACCGCAAGAAGCTGGCGAAGAAGGCCGAGCAGGTGGTCGAGGAGCGCAACGGGATCGACGTGATCAAGATCAGTCGCTGCGGGCCGAAGAAGAAGAAGGGCGGCAAGCCCAGCTACTCGAAGTGGGTCTGCGAGTGGCGCGCGGAGGGCAGCTACGCCGGCGACGTGCCTTACCACTGCGCGGGCAAGGCGGTCTACAAGCGCAAGAAGCGCCGCTGGCGGGTCGACGGCTGCAACAACATCATGCAGCCGATGGCGCCGCTGCTCGACTCGCCGAACCCGGCACCGATCTTCGGCTTCAACGACAACTGGATCTTCCACGGCAACCAGGCGCTCGACCTCTCCAACGAGGCGGGCGGCCAGGTCGCGCGCACGAGCCTCGCCTGGCGCGGGATCGAGGCGAACCGCGGCCAGTACAACTGGTGGGGGACCGACGCGCTCTACGAGAAGCTCCAGGCGCGCGGGATGGAGCCGCTCTGGGTGATCATCGACGCCCCCTGCTGGGCGCAGCCCGACCCCGGAGGCTGCGCCGCGGGCAACAGCAAGCTGCGCCCGTCGCCGCAGTACTACGACGAGATGGCGGAGTTCGCGGTCAAGGTCGCGAAGCGCTACCCGGACTCGCTCGGGATCGAGGTCTGGAACGAGCCCAACTATCCGACCTTCTGGGGCGGCTGGCCGCAGCCCGATGACTACGCGAAGATGCTGAAGACGGTCGCCGGGGCGCTGCACTCGCAGGCCCCCGGGATGCCGGTCGTCTCCGGCGGTCTCTCGCCGCATGCCGACAGCGACAACAACGCGATCGGCTTCAGCAACTTCCTCGAGGCGCTCTACAAGCACGGCGCCGCCCAGCAGGCGGACGCGATCGGGATCCACCCCTATCCCGGGGTCGGGCCGGCGCAGGACTACATCGGCGACGTGCGCGTCTACCTCGGCAAGATCCAGAACGTGATCGCCAAGTACGGCGACTCGGCGACGCCGATGTGGGCGACCGAGTACGGCGTTTCGACCGCGGGGCCGCAGGCGTTCGACCCCGACCACCAGGGTCGCGCCCTGGCCGAGATCCACGACCTGCTCCGCCACGTGCATAAGGTCGACGTCGCGATCGTGCACCGCTTCGTCGAGGACCCGGGCCTCGGCGGCCGCGAGGCGGGCTTCGGCGTCGTGAGCCAGAACCTGAATCCGAAGCCGGCGTTCTGCGACATCGTCACGATGCGCGGCCACACCCGCGCCGGCTGCTAGCCAGGCGGTTCGCTCAGCCGGCGGCGGCCGCCTGGAGCGCCGCGCCCCAGAGGATGTCGTGCTCGGAGACCTCGATCTCCGAGAGCCCGAAGGCGCGCATCACCTGGATCAGGATGACGACGCCGGCGACGATCGTCGGCGCCCGCCCGGCGTGCAGGCCGGGGACCTCGAGCCGCTCGGCGAGCGGCTTCGCCGCCAGCTCCGAGTACATCCGCTGAATCGCCCCGAGCGAGAGCCGGTAGCCGTGGACGCGCTCGGGGTCGTATGGCACCAGGCGCTGGTCGATCGCCGCGAGCGAGGTCGGCGTGCCGGCGACCCCGATCCCCTGCTTCGCGCGCGCAAGCGGCCTCGCCCTCGAGCGAATCGGCGATCAGCGTGCGGACGTCGCCGGCGAGCTCCTCGAGCTCGCTCGCGCCCGGCGGGTCGGAGCTCAGGTGGCGCTCGGTGTGGCGCACGGTGCCCGCCTGCAGCGAGGCGTAGAAGCCGACCCCCGCCGCGTCGCCGACGACGAGCTCGGTCGAGCCGCCGCCGATGTCGAAGACGAGGGTGCGATCGCCGGGCGGGCGCTCGGCGTTGGCGCCGAAGTAGGTCAGCCGCGCCTCCTCGCCGCCGTCGAGGATGCGCGCGTCGAGGGCGAAGCGCTCGCGCAGCTCGGCGAGGAACATCTGCGAGTTCGAGGCGTCGCGGACGGCGCTGGTGGCGATCGCGACCACGTGCTCGGCGCCGAGCTCCTCGTAGACGTCGATGTAGCCGGCGACGGCGGCGCAGACGTCCTCGATCGCCTCCGCCGAGAGCTGGCCCGAGGTGTCGACTCCGCGCCCGAGCCGGGTCACGGTCGAGCGCCGGTCGAGCTCGCGCACCCGGCCGCCCTCGACCGCGGCGACCAGCAGCCGGGTCGAGTTCGTCCCCATGTCGACGACCGCGACCTGCATCGTCGCTAGCCGCCGAGCTCGCGCGCGATCAGCCGGTCGATCCGGGTCGAGCTTCCGGTGACGAGGGCGGCGGGCACGCGGGCCAGCGTATCTGGGAACCGCAGCGCCTAAGGTGCGCGGCTGTGGCGGCGGGAGGCAGCGACGAGCACGGCTTCGAGGCCTGGGAGGCCGACCTTCACGGCCACGAGGTGATCTACCGCACGGTCGGCAGCGGGCCGGCGGTGCTGCTGATCCACGGGATGATCAACTCGTCGCGCCACTGGCGCGAGCTCGCGCTCGAGCTCGCCCGCGACCACACCGTGATCGCGCCCGACCTGATCGGCCACGGCGACTCGGCGACGCCGCGCGGCGACTACTCGCTCGGCGCCCACGCCGCGGCGATCCGCGACCTGCTCGCCGCGCTCGGGGTCCGCAGCGCGACCGTCGTCGGCCACTCGCTCGGCGGCGGTGTCGCGATGCAGTTCTTCTGGCAGTTCCCCGAGTGGGTCGAGCGGCTGGTGCTGGTCTCCAGCGGCGGCCTCGGCCCGAAGGTGAGCCCGTTGCTGCGGGTCGCGGCGATGCCCGGTGCGTCGACCGCGGTCGCCCTCGCCTCGCGGCCGCGGGTGCTGGGCGCGCTCGCGCGCCTCGCCGGCGAGCTCGAGCGTCGCGGCTCGAGCCGCGGCATCTACCTGGACGCGGTCGTGCGGGCGCTGCGCCCGCTGCAGGGCGCGGGCGAGCGGCGCGCGTTCCTGCAGACCCTGCGCGCCGTGATCGACGTCCGCGGCCAGCGGGTGAGCGCGGTCGACCGCCTCTACCTGCTCGGCCCGTGCCCGACGATGATCGTCTGGGGCGAGCGCGACCGCACGATCCCGCTCGAGCACGGCCGCGCCGCGCACGAGGCGATCCCGCACAGCCGGTTCGAGACGCTGCCGCGCGCGGCGCACTTCCCCCACCTCGAGGACCCGGTCGGGCTCGCTGCGGTGCTGCGCGACTTCCTTGCCACGACCGAGCCCTACCGGCTCGACGCCGACGACTGGGAGGAGCTGATCGCCTCGCGCACCGTGCGCCGCCGCCGGCTGCGCCCGGCCGCCTGACCGAATCGACTACAGAAATCGCGCCCTCGGGCCGATAGATGAGGCAGGCGGCGGATCGACGTCGCCGGCAAGGACGCCAGATGTCGAGCCATACCTCAACAACCACCGCCAGGGGGCGCTGTCGCCGACGGCTGCGCGACGAGCGCGGTTTCACCCTGGTCGAGCTCCTGGTCGTCGTCGTCATCCTCGGGATGCTCGCCGCGCTCGCGATCCCTGCCTTCTTCGACCAGCGAAATAAGGCCTACGACGCCTCGGCGAAGAGCGCCGTGTGGACGGCGGCGACCGCGATCGAGACCTTCGCCACCGAGGGCAGCTCGTACTCCTACAGCGGCGCCGACGTCCCCGACCTGGTCGCGATCGAGGACACCCTCACCGACGCCGATCTGACCGTAGTCGCGGCCGGGGACGCGAGCTATGAGCTCGCCGCCGATTCGACCACCGGTGCGAGGTTCTCGATCGAGCGACGCCCCGACGGCACCCGGCTGCTCGAGTGTGCGCCCGTGGGCGGCGGCTGCCCCGACGACGGCTTCTGGGACTAGATTCATCCCGCCCGCGAGGGCGAAATTCGGCTCCCAGGCTGCTAACTTGGACCCACACCGCGGGGTGGAGCAGTCAGGTAGCTCGCCGGGCTCATAACCCGGAGGTCGTGGGTTCAAATCCCACCCCCGCTATAGACGAAAGGCCCGCTCCGGCGGGCCTTTTGCATCTCTGGCTCGGCGAGGCCCTTGCGCCGCCGGCACACAAGGGCTAGGGTCGGGCGGCAACCCACTGGGAGGTGGATTCATGCACGTCGTGATCCAGCACCGGATCAAGGATCCGGAGCAGTTTTTCGCCGGCGACCCTGAGGAGGTTGCGAGCGGCGGGCCGCCTGGGGTACGAGGCCGACAGTTCGTCGTCAGCCAGGACCGGACGGCAGCCGTCTGCCTCTGGGAGGCGGATTCCGTTGAGAACCTCCGCGAGTACATGGACGGGCTCACCGGGGATTCCGCCGAAAACACCTACTTCGAGGTCGACGCGGAGATCTCGATGGGTCTGCCCGAGGGGGCTCAGGCAAGCGCCTAAGCGCAAACTCACCTGTCGTGCCAGAGCGCCCTAGCTATAGGGCGCTCTGTTCTTTCCGACCCTCAGGCGGCACAGCGACGCCCCTTGGCTATGTCGGCTCTCGGACCGCCTGAACCGGCATTGGCGCCCGTCGCGGCAGGTGGGACACGAGGGCATCCGTGTTCGGCGATACTGAGCCCGAGAGCAGATGGCGGTGAAGGCAAGAAGGCCAGCTCGCGCGCCGCGCTCGACGACAACGCGCCGTGTCGCGCTCGTCGCCGTCGGTGCCACGGTGGCCACCCTTGCTGCCGGGGCGGCGTTCGGCGCTCGGCTGAGTACCGAGTCGAGCTCGACCACGGTCTCGGCAGGCGATTTCGGAAGTCCGAGGGCAGTCTGCAAGGCCGGCACGACCGCGGTCAGCGGAGGGTTCGCAGCCGGCTTCGATCCGGGCGACCCGTCCGGCGCCCGCATCGCGATCGCCGGATCGCGTCGCAGCGGGCGCGTCTGGTACCTGACGAGCCTGAACCGTGGTGCCACGGGCGGCACCCTGGACGTGTTCGCCTACTGCCGCCCGGAGCAGATCAGGCTCAGCTTCGAGGAGACGACGGTGGCAGGGGGGACGCCGGAGGCGGTCCTTGGCGCCAAGTGCACGAACGGGACCAAGCCGATCTCCGGCGGCTTCTACGGTGAGCTCAACCGGGGCGGGGCGACCACCCAGGTGATCGCGCACCGCTCGCGCCGGGCGGGCAAACGCTCCTGGGAGGTCGCGGTCGGCAACCTTGGCGGCAATCCGGGCGGCCTGCGCTCATTTGTCTATTGCCACAAGGGCGATGCGCTGAACCGAGCGAAGGCGACCGAGCTCGTCGGCGGGTCCAGCGAGTTCACCGTGACCGACGTTGTCGCACGTTGCAAGCGGGGGAGCAGGGCGATCTCCGGTGGCTTTGACACCCCACCGGCGAGCGGCGAGCAAGCGTCGGTGCTCGCATCGCACCGAGTCGGAAAGCGGGGCTGGCTCGTCCGGGCCGCCACCGCGCTGCCACAGAGCGAGCCATTGACCGCGTACGCCTACTGCGAACCGACGTGATCAGTCGACTTGAAGGAGAACGTCGAGATCGTGCGCACTTCGTCCCGCGCTCCAAGGCGAGGTCCGTGCGCTCGTCGTCGCCTCGATCAAATGACCGCCTCGCCGGTGCGTGGCCGGTTTGCGTCGTCAGGGACCCATCGAGCCCCTTCGCTTACTCTGCCGTGCCTTTTGCCCGCGGACTCGCGGGCGGCGTCGTGGACGGCGGGGCACGGCGAGGAGTCGGTGAAGGGCAGCACCTCGTCGAGCCCCGTGAGCCGGAAAAGCTTGGCCGGTTGTCCCGTGCCGCGAGTTAGCTGCAAGCGACTTCCATTGCTCACCGAGCGGCGACTAGCCTGGAACAGGGTGCGTAGGCCGATCGAGTCGATGAAGGTCAACTCTTCGAGGTCGATGACGATTCGGCCGGCGTCGGTCTGCTCAGCAGCTGCGAGCGCAACGTCGAGGCCGGGGCACCCCGAGAGGTCGAGCTCCCCGACGATCTTGACGACGCATGCCTCGCGTTGATGCTCGGCATCGATCCTGAGAAACGGGGGCGGTGGGGACATTCGGTGACCTCCTCAGGTCGCGTAAAAGACGAGGAAGTCAACGGCAGAGCTCGGGTTGCGGAGTGCGGACCCAGCCTCGGCGCTCATGTCCTCCAGTCCGCGGAGCTTACATGAGACAGACCTGTCTGTCTAGCGTTATGATGAACACCGATGCCCGCGCAAAAACCAAGCACCGCGACGAAGGGCCGACGCCTGCCCGCTCGCGAGCGCCTGCTCGAGACGGCCTACGCCATGTTTTCGGTCCGCGGAGTTCGCGACGTCGGAGTTGATGAGGTCGTTGAACGCGCGGACGTAGCCAAGGCGACGCTCTATCGGCATTTCCCCTCCAAGGACGACCTCGTGGTCGCCTTCCTCGAGGAGCGCGAGCGACGCTGGACCGTGGATTGGGTCGAGGCTGAGGCCAGAGGCCGCGGTTCGGAGCCCGAGCAGCAGTTGCTCGCGATCTTCGACCTCTTCGATGAGTGGTTTCATCGCGAGGACTTCGAAGGCTGCGCGTTCATCAACGTCATGCTCGAGATGGGTCCTCGTCACCCGGTCGGAAGCGCAAGCGTGCGTCATCTCAAGAACATTCGCGCGATGGTTGGTCGGCTTGCCGAGGAGGCCGGGCTTCGCGATCCATCCGTTTTCGCCGACTCTTGGCACATACTGATGAAGGGTTCGATCGTGCAGGCTGTGGAGGGCGACCTCGACGCCGCGGCGCGAGCCAAATCGATGGCCCGGCTGCTGATCGACGAGCACCGATAGGCGCGGCGCGGAACCGGAGCCGGCTGCTCGCCGCAGGCTTGCGACCTCGGCCGACCTGAGCCCACCGGTCGCCAGCAGTGGCGGGCCCGACTCTGGCTCCGTGAAGGTGTCGATGGGCGAACACTTGTTTGGGAGAGTTCAGCTCGGGTACAACTAGTTCAGGCAGCTTTGCGTCGCCAGACGCGATGCAACCTGCCAACCGGCTGGGAGCAGATGGGCGGGCGTGACTTGCGAGTCGCCCTGCACGGCCCAGGGCGGGACTACAAAGGACAGGAGAAGCGGAACTGATGGAAGCAGGAACCACCGTCGCCCCGAATCGCAGGGATTCAGGTGCAAACAGGACCGATTCAGTTCGTCACACAGGCATCGTCCGTCGCCTGACGACGGAGACCAAGCAGGCCTTCAAGACCACCGAGTTTTGGGCCATGGTCGGCGTCATCGTGGCGATTCTCGTCAGCGCTGCTGCGATCAACGGCGGAGACACCGGCGGAACCGATGAGTTCATCGCCCGCCAGGCGTGGCTCTACGTCGCGATCGTCGCCGGCGCCTACCTGATCAGCCGCGGGCTGGCCAAGGCCGGATCAAGCGATCCCTACACGGACACCCTTGACGACTCCAACGGGAGCCGTCACTAGGACGAAGCGGGGCGCAGGCGGATCAGCCGGCGCGCCGTCGTATGCAAACCGGTCGGGGACCTCTCCTGGGGTCCTCGGCCGGTTTTCTTGTAACGAGTCAACAATCGAAGGGACATAGACCCATGGCCGCACAGACAAAGACCCAGCGCCAGGCAGCCGCGAAGAAGGCCGCCGCGACACGTAGGCGAAACTCCGCCAGACAGCGTGGTGGGACCGCCAAGGCTTCCGCTCGCCGGACGAGGAGTTCCGCGCAGCAGACCGGGCACGCCGCGAGCACGACCGCCAAGCAGGCCGCCCGCGCGACCGCACAGCGCGCCGACGCGGAGACGACCCGCCTTGGGGCCGTCGCCCACCAGGCCGAGCGCGCTGTTCTGATCCCCGTCGGCGCCGCGCTGGAAGCGCGCGACCGAGTGACGGACACCGTTCGCACCTACAGCGACACTCGACTCACTCGTCAAGAGCTGAATCGATTCGAGCGACGGGGTGCCGAGGCGCTGGGACGCACGCGCCGTTAGAGCGGTCCCAAGCGTCGAATGGAGGAGAGGCCCGGGGATCCCGGGCCTCTCTTACGTACGGGTGAGGCCTCGGACGGGGCTAGGCTGATGACTGGGAGGGGCCCCCGGTGCCGACAATCCGTCCTTGGCCGTAGCCGCGCGGCGATCGCCGCGGCTCGAACAGACTCGCGACCGCCTAACCAAGGTGCGTGAAGGGATCGCCGAGACGGCCCGAGGTGTCCGCGATGTCGCCGACACGGTCGCGAGCGGGCTCGACGACTCGCGAGATGGGCACAGGGCGCCGAGCGCGCTGCGGCTCGCGGTCGGCGCGGCGCTCGCGGGCGCGGCCTACGTCGGGGCGAAGCGGCTCGGCGTTACCTCTGCAGTCGCCAAGTACCTTGACGACGTGATCGCTAAGAGCCTCGACGATGTGCGTAGCGGTCTCACCGAGTCGCGGACGGGCGGCGCAAACGGCGACGTCGCGTCCGGCAGCCCACCGCAGGCGGGCGCGCCCGGCGCGCCAGCCGTGGCGGCGACCGGATAGGGCGCCGTACGAGCCGACGCCGGTCCGAACACACACAGAATGGCCGCGCCCGGCAGCGCTAAATACTCGGCGGTCTGCTCCTCACTTCTGGAGGTCGACCTCGAGCGGCGAATGGTCGCTGAGGCCGCGCTCGCGCCATTCGTGGTGATAAAGAGCCGAAACGGGGCGAAGCTCCGTCGACGCGAAGAGATGATCCAGACGCCAACCGCCGCCATGGCCGGCTATGCGCCGCCAGGTCCAACTCGGCTCCTGGCTCGCGTAGCCGTGCAGGGTTCGAAAGGCATCCTCGTAGCCGACTTCTCGCAACCCCGGAACGACGCCCAGCTCAGCGCCATCCCATTCGGTTCCGCGATCGGGACGAAGGCGGCCCCGGGAGTCGCGGGCGAAGGAAATCACCTCACCGCTAGGTAGCTCGCGGCGCGGGGTATTGAGATCCCCGCAGAGCACCCGCGGAGTTGGCGGGCCGCTGGCCAGCCCGCTCCGGATCGCCTCCAAAGTCCGGACCTTCACCCACCCATTGGCCGCATTTGGGACGTGAACGCAATGGAGCTCCACGACACCGGTGGCCACCGATAGCGTGGTCGCCGCGAGGGCAGTCTCCGGCCACGGGACGGGCAGAGTCGTAGAGGCGTCTGTCAGCGGAGCACGGGAGCCGAGGAGGACCCCGGTACGTCGCCGAGCTGCCGGCTGCCGGGCGGGGTCGGCGTCATCGAGTGAGGCGCGAATGTGGGTTAGTCCGAGCCTCGCGAGAGCGGCGTTCCACAACGGGAGGGTGCGTCGGGTGACCTCCTGAAGCGCGACCACGTCCGGTTCGCGCCCCGCGAGCGCAACAGCCTGTTCGGCGAGGCGCTCCCTGAGTCGCGCGACATTCCAGCTCACGATCCGCACTCGAGGAGCCTACGAGCCGGTCCACATGGCAACCGCGAAGCGTGCTTAGCCCGACGCTCTTCTGCGTGCGCCGATCCGGACTCACGGCCCTCAGGGACAGCCCGCGCCCTCCGGATAAGCCCGTCAGCAGCTCCTGCGCCGCAACCGTCTCCGAAGCGGTCGCCAATGCCCTCGAGAACCCACCAGCCCGCTTGGCGGAGGGCTCTGACGTGGCTTGTCGAGCCGGATCCCGTTCACCAGCCGCGGATCTCGAAAACCGTCGCATCGAGGATCGGACCGGGGGCGCCAACGGGGTACCACGGGGTACCAAACTGAGCGAATCTCAGATGATCCGAGCGACCCTGCATCGCTTGATAAGCGCCATCGCACCCGACCGACGGGCATCAATGGTGGTGCCGAGCATGAGCAGGGGGTCGTGAAGCAGGACCAGGCCACCGTCCGCCGTGAGACAGACATCGGTCTCGAGACCCTCCACACGGCCAGTCAGAGTGTGCCGAAGCGCAGCCGCGGAGGAGTCTGGACCGTAGTGACGACCGAGCCGGTGGGCAAATAGCGGGGGCAGTGCCAAGGCGATCTCCGATCCACCCGATGGGGATCACGAAACCCCTCCGGAAGCTGTTAAGGCCCTGCAAAGCAGATGTTTTGCTTGCGTGAACGACCGACACCCGCCCCCGCGGGCCCACGATCAGTTGAACGGGCCGGAGCGCAGCGCCCCGATCACCCGCCGATGGCCGTCGATCACGGGTGCCTCGATCAGCTCGAAGCCCTCGAAGCCCGCATCGCGGGCCATCGCGTCCAAACCTGCGGCGGTGAAGCCCCAGTAAACGAAGTCATCGCGGGCATAGACCTCTCCTGCCGCGAAGCTGTGAACCGCCGCCGAGGAATCGAGAGCCCAATCCGCCGGCCCGTGGGTCTCGAGCAGCACCTGTCCGCCGCCCGCGAGGCGTCGCCGAATGATCTTCAGCAGCCCCAGCGGATTCTCCACCCGGTGCAGGATCCCGAAGCAAAGGATGAGATCAAACGTCTCACCGAGCTCGTCCAGGTCAAATGCGTCGAGGTGGCGATAGTCGACCTCGGAGTCGAGCAGCTCCCGAATCGCGGCGAACCCCTCGCCTCCCTTGAGCTCGACGCCCCAGCGCGAGCTGATCCACTCCTTGTACTGCTCGTTGTCGACTGCGACGACCCGCCGCGCCCCGCGAGCCTCGGCGAGGAACGCGTAGAAGCCGTCGAAGGTGCCGACGTCGAGCACGCTCATGCCGCTGAAATCCTCGGGCAGCGCCGGGATCCGGTAGCGGTGGTCACGGGCCACGCCCCGCGTGTAGAGCCCTCTGGACGCGTTAAGGGAGAATGTGTGGAACCAGAGCGGCACGCGCTTCAGAACGACTCCCGCCGTCTCCGGATCCGTTTCAATCTGGATCAGGTCGGCCACCTGACGCTCGGCGGCAGTTGGTTCAGGAGGGACTTCAACGGGCGCCAGGCCCTCATCGGCAGCGGTTACGCTCCTGAGAGCGGCCTCCGCTTCGTACGGCCCGGGGTTCCGTCGCGCTGAGGTCAGATCGGCGTTCGCGGCGATGCCGTCTCCTTTGGTCGGTTGCCACGAGACTAGCGGCGTCACGGCCTCCCCCGGCGAGGCCGCCCGAGAGACGATCCCCGGCGGCACCAGCTCGACGCGGCCATCGGCCGCGCAGTGCGAGCAGCAGGAGAATTCGAACCAGCTCGTTGCTACCGCGCGCTCCGCAAGTTAGTGGACACCGCGGCCAGCCAATCGTGCCAGCGCTTCCTCATTCTCGGTTTCGACCTCCGTGGTCGCCGACACCGAGGACAGCGACAAGGACCACGCGCAGCGAACGTCCAGAAGGCCTGAGGCGATCAGTCGATTCTGCAGTCCGGCGCCGCGCACCTGCTCGCTCAGGCCGGATCTGCGGGCTGCTGACAAAGGCGATTAGAGGCGCATTCGCTCGACGATTCGTGCGTCGTAGCGAGAAACGAATCGGGTCACGTATTGGATCTCGCTACGACGCACGGGCCAGGCACGGTGAAGTACCGATTTGCATGGAAAGCGCAACATCCATAAGCGCGTGATTAGCTGTCGGGGATGCCTAAGCGCCTGCTGATAGCTGCCGGCGAGGCCGCTGACAGAGCGGACGCGCTGCCATTCGGAGTCCCCGAACTCATCGAGGCGGCAGATGAGGTCCTCGTTATCACCCCGGCCCTACCGACTCGCTTCGAGTGGCTCGCGTCGGCTACCGACAAGGCACGCGAGCAGGCGGATGTGCGGCTTCGAGAGGTTCTCACCCAAATCGAAGAGCTAGGCGCTGAGGCCGATGGTGAGGTTGGAGCGGATGACCCGATGCTTGCGTTCGAGGACGCGCTTCGGGGATTTCCGGCCGATCACATCCTGGTGGGCCTTCGTTCAGCGGATCATGCCGGCTGGCAGGAGCGCGGTCTGTTGGATCAGTTATTGGAGCGCTTCGCGCGCCCGGTCACGGTCTTCTCGCTCGGCGACTAGCGGTCTAGGCCGCTTTGGACGAAAAGCGATAGCCGGCGATCAGGCCGCTAGGCGTACTCGCTCGACGATCCGTGCGTCGTAGCGAGAAACGAATCGGGCCCCCGCTATGTCCCTCACTACCACGCCGGAGCCCTCCGTTTGGAGGGCTTTCGCGCGTAGAGCGGATGTTCGCGGCACTTCGCCCGAAACGTGTACCTATGGCACGGCAACAACGCCTGCTACACGACTGACATGGGGCGGGAGACAACGGCTAGGCCCGCCGGGTGCGAAGTTCGCACCCGGCGGGCTCTGCCACTCCGAGAGAGAGGAGATCTAGTTGAACGCGTACTGCTCGTAGTCGTCGACGTTGTCCTGCGTGACAACGGCGGCGGGAACGATGGTCTGGCGCGGGACCTCCGGCGGGACGAGCTCCGGGAAGCCCTCCCCGATCGCGATCAGGCGCGCCATGTTCACGGCGGACGCCGCCATTGCGGGGTTGTAAAGGAAGGTCGCCCGGTAGAGGCCGCCCTCCTTGATCTGGTCCATCGCCGCCTGCGAGCCACCGACACCGGTGAGGAACATCTCGTCCTCGCGGCCGGCGTTCTGGATCGCGGCGACGACGCCCTGGGCCATGTCGTCGTCATGGGTGTACACGGCGTCGATGTCGTCCTCGGCGTTGAGGATCGTCTCCATCACCTCTAGACCCGTGTCCGGGTTGAAGTCACCCGGCTGCTGGGCGACGATCTCGATCCCGCCATCCGGGCAGAGCTTCCTCACGGTGTCCTCGAAGCCCTTAGTCCGATCGTTGGTGACCGAGATTCCGGCGAGGCCCTGGATCTCGACGACGTTGCCCTCGCAGTTGAGCTCCTCCGTGATGTACTCGGCCGCGAGCACGCCGATCTGGTAGTTGTCGCCGAGGATGGTCGCCGTCGCGGCGTCGGGCTCGGTGAACAGGCGATCGACGTTGATGACCGGGATTCCGGCCTCCTCCGCCTCCTGGGCGACGGGGGTCAGCGCCTCGCCATCCTGGGGCAGCACCACGAGGGCATCGGGCTCGTCCCCGATCACCTGCTCGATCTGCTGAGCCTGCGAGTCGGCGTCGGCCGCCTCGAGGAGTTCGAACTCGACGTCGTCGTACTGGTCGGCCGCCTCCTGGGCGTTCTTCGAGATCGCTCCCAGCCAGCCGTGGTCCGTCGGCGGCACGCTGGCGACGATCCGGACGGTCTCGCCGGTTCCGCCATCGGTGCCTTCGGCCTCGGTGCCTTCGGCCCCAGTGCCGGCTTGCTCGGTCACGGTGGTGGTCTCTTCACCGCCACCGCAGGCGGCGATCACGAGCGCGAGCAGCGCCGTGGCGCCGACCATGATGAGTAGTCGCTTAGGCGACATGTACCTCTCCTCCTCTGGTTGGACGATTCGGGTGTTTCTGATCAAAGTTTGGGATCACAGACGCGCCTCCGGCCTTTGCAGGAGCACGGCTCCGAGGACGATCGCGCCCTTGGTCACCTGCTGGATCTCCGTCGAGAGGTTCATCTGCGTCATCAAGTTGAAGATGAGCGCGAAGGTGAGGACGCCGAGGAAGGTGCCGACGATCGTCGCCCGGCCACCGGCGAGGCTGGTCCCGCCGATGACGACGGCGCCAATCGCGTCGAGCTCGTAGAGGTTGCCGCTCACCGGCGAGGCGCTGCCGAGCCGTGCGCAGAGCAGGATCGTCGCGATTCCCGCGAGCACCCCGGAGAGGACGTAGACGCTGAAGATGATCTTTCGCACCGGTACGCCGGCGATCCGCGCGGCCTCGCGGTTACCGCCGACGGCGACTACGTAGCGGCCATAGCTCGTGCGGTTGAGCAGGATCCAGCCGGCGATCGTGATCCCGACGAAGACGAAGACCGAGACCGGGATGCCGATGATCTCGCCGGTGCCGAACCAGCGCAGGCTGAACGGGGCCGGGTCGCCGAAGTTGCCGCCGTTGAGGTTCTGCAGGTTGACCGGGAGCTTGTCGTTGAGCAGCAGGGCGAGGCCCTTGCCGATCGAGAACATCGCCAGCGTCGCGATGAACGGCACGACCCGGCCCCAGGCGATCGCGGTCGCGTTGATCGTCCCGAGCAGCGTTGCGAAGCCGATCGCGCCCGCGAAGAACAGGAGGCTGCCGCCGCCGGGCTCAACGAGGACGCCACCCGCGACTCCGGCTGCGGCGACCATCGAGCCGACCGAAAGGTCGATGCCCGCGGTCGCGATCACGAAGGTCATCCCGATCGCGAGCACGCCGATCACGCTCGCCTGGGTCAGGACGGTCTGCATGTTGTCCCAGCCGGCGAACCCGGGCTCGAGGATGGCGCCGACGACGATCAGCGCGATGACGACGAAGAACAGCGCCCACTCCTGCAGCTCCAGCCCGCGCAGGCGACCCAATGCGGTGGCCTTGTTCACACAACCTCCTCGACCAGATCCGGTGTTTCCGTGGGCGCGACCGCATGGCGCAGGAGCTCGCGCTCCGTCGCCTTCGCACCCTCGACCTCGGCGACGATCTCGCCCTCGCGCATGACCAGGATCCGGGTCGCGATCCCGACCAGCTCACCGAGCTCCGACGAGACGACCACCACCCCGATCCCGTTTGCCGCGAGCTTGGAGATCACCCGGTAGAGCTCCGCTTTGGTGGCAACATCGACGCCTCGGGTGGGCTCGTCGAGCAGGAGCACGCGACAGTGGCGAAGCAGCCACCGTGCGAGGACCACCTTCTGCTGATTTCCGCCGGAGAGCTCCCCCGCATCGCGGTCGGGGTCGGCTGGAACGGTCTTGAGGGCTTGCAGCTGCTCGCTGGCGGCGGTGCGCTCCTCGCGCACGTTGAGGATCCCGTGCATGAAGCGGCCGAGGTCGGCGAGGCTGACGTTCTTGGTCAGGCTCCACTCGAGCAGGAGTCCCTGGGACTTGCGGTCCTCGGGGGCCAATCCGAGCCCTGCGGCGATCGCCCGGTCGGGCCGGTTGGGCGGTAGGCGCTTGCCCTCGATCCGCACCTCGCCCTCGTCGAGGGGGTCTACGCCGTAAATCGCGCGAAGGAGCTCGGACCGCCCCGAGCCGACCAACCCGCCGATCCCGAGTACCTCCCCGGCATGGACCTGGAATGAGACATCCCGCACCTCGGGCAGGCTGCGGATCCCCTGCGCGTCGAGCAGGACCTCGCCGTTGCCTGCCGGGCGCGCCGGGTAGAGCTGCTCGACCTTGTAGCCCACCATCAGCTCGACGAGATCGTCGGTCGAGGTTGTCGCCGGCAGCCCGGTGGCCGCGGTGCGCCCGTCGGTGAGCACCGTGACGCGGTCGCCGATGCGGCGGATCTCGTCGAGGCGGTGGGAGATGTAGACGACGCCGACGCCCTCGTCGGTGAGCCGGCGAACGACGCCGAAGAGGGTCTCGATCTCGCCCTCGTCGAGGATCGCGGAGGGCTCGTCCATGACCAGCAGACGCACGTCGTGCGAGAGGGCGCGCGCGATCGAGACGATCTGCTGCGCCGCCGGGCGCAGAGCCTTAATCCGTGCCCGTGGCGAGATCGCGCCGTGGCCGAGTCGCTCGAGCAGCGCCTGGGAGTCGCGGCGCATGCGCTCGAGGTCGAGCAGCGGCCCGCGCCGGGGCTCGTGGGCGAGGAAGATCGACTGCGCGACGGTCAGGTCCTCGACCAGGTCGAGCTCCTGGTAGATCGTGGCCACCCCGCGGCGCAGGGAACCGGCCGGGTCGCCGGCGGGAAGCGGCTCGCCGGCGAGCAGGATCTCACCAGAGGTCGGCTCGACCGCTCCCGAGACGCATTTGATCAGGGTCGACTTGCCGGCGCCGTTGGGCCCGAGCAGGCAGTGGACCTCGCGCTCGCGCACGTCGAAGTCGACCCCGGACAGGGCCTTGACTCCGGGGAACTCCTTGGTCAGCCCGCGGACCTCGAGGATCTTCTTCGCGTCCGGCTTCGGCGACATCACCCGACCACCAGCGGCCGCAGGTTGTTGTGGGCGATCACGAGTCCCTGCTCGACCTTCTCCGGGGTGCCGCCCCAGACCGGGTCCTCGTGCTCAACTGAGAGCACGCCCTCGAAGCCGCCCTCGTAGAGAGTATCCACGTACTGGGGGAAATCGACCTGGCCGAGCCCCGGAATCCGGTAGCGCCACCAGCCCATGTCCCACGGGTTCTCCTCGCGGGTGGCGGTGCGGCCGAAGAACCCGTAGCGATTGCGCTCGACGGGGAACGTCTCCGCGTCCTTCGCGTGGGCGTGGATCACGCGGCCCACGTGCGGGCGCAGCGCCTCCACCGGGTCGATTCCCAGCCAGAGCAGGTGAGAGGGATCGAAGTTGAGGTAGAGGCCGAGCCCGAACATCCACTCCCAGAGCTCCGGCGAGTACGCGAGGTTGCCGGGGTAGCCGTCCGGGTGCCAGCCCTCCATCACGCAGTTCTCGATCATCAGCTTCACACCGCGCTCGCCGGCGTAGTCGACGAGCGGCGCGAACACCCGCTCGGCCTCGCGCAGGTTCTCTGCGACGCTGCGGCCCGGGTCGCGGCCGATGAACGTGCCGACCGGAACGCCCCCGAGCTCGGCGGCCGCGTCGATGCACGCGCGCACGTGAGCGTTGATGGCCTCGCGCACTGGGCCCTCCGGGTGGAGGTTGTTGTCGTAGTAGGCGAGGGCCGAGAGCGTGAGCCCGCTCGTCTCCAGCGCCGAGCGGACGCGGTCGGCTTCGGTTGAGTCGAAGTTGTCGGCGGCGATGTGAGAGGCGGTAAACGGGCGATCGCCCAGCGTTGGCCAGGCGGCAAGCTCGAGCGCCTCGTATTCGTGCCCACCCGCCCAGGCGGCGATCTCCTCGAGCGGGCGATCCGGCATGCAGGCGGTCAAGAAGCCGAGCTTCATCCCGCTACCTGCACGGCCCCGGGCGCCGGAACCTCGACCCACGTCTGGTCGAGGGCCGACTCGAGCACCGCGGCGGTGATCTCGGTTGCGCGCAGGCCGTCGCTGAAAACCGGCGTTCCCTCGGGGAGCGCCGCCCCCCGGATCGCGGCGTAGACGTCGGCGACCATCGCGTCAAAGCAATCCGCATAGCCCTGCGGATGACCCGCCGGCAGCGTCGCCAGCCTGGCCGCGGGCGTGCTCAGCTGTCCGGGGTCGCGGTAGGAGACCGTCACGCCGTCGCGCCGACCGGCCCAGAGCTGCTCGGGGTTTTCCTGATCGAAGACGAGTGCCTCGTCGGCGCCGTCGAGCTCGATCCACAGGCGATTCCGCCGCCCCGGCGACACCTGGCTTACGACGACGGAGCCCAGCGCTCCGCGGTCGGTTTCGAAGTGGAGAAGCGCGGCGTCCTCCGTGTCGACCGGCCTGGCCTCGCCTCCGCCGTTTCCGCGCTCGAAAGCCGGCCGGCCGTCGGCGCGCCGACGTTCAGGCAGCGCCGTGGTGGTGCGCGCCGACAGGCGCGTGATCCGGTGACCCGAGACGAATTCGACCAGGTCACACCAGTGAGACCCGATGTCCGCGAAGGCGCGCGAGGCTCCGCCGAACTGCTCCTCGACGCGCCAGTTGTCGTCGTCGGGATGCGAGAGCCAGTCCTGTAGGTAGGTGCCGTGCAACAGGCGCAGCGGGCCGATCGCTCCCTGCGCTACGCGCTCGCGGGCCTCGCGGACCATCGGGTAGTAGCGGTAGACGAACGGCACCGCCGCCTGGAGGTCGGCGGCGGCGGCGGCTTCGACAAGCGAGCGCGCGCCGGCGACATCGAGCGCCAGGGGCTTCTCGCAGATGACGTGCTTGCCGGCGTCGAGCGCAGCCTGCGTCAGCGAGACGTGGAGGTGGTTGGGCGTGCAGACATGGACGACGTCGATTTCGTCCGACTCGACCAGCGCCTCTGCCGACTCGAAGGCATTCTCGGCGCCAATTCGGTCGGCCGCCGCCTCGGCGCTCTCCGGCGACGAGGCCGCCGCCCCGGTGACGCGGGCGCCGGCCAGGTGGGCCGAGCGGGCGTGCACCGCACCGATGAATCCCGCACCTGCGATACCGGCGCGAATCTGAGCCTCACCGCCCATGCTTCGCACCCTTTCACACTTATGCTCGATGTCAAGCAAAAGTTAGGTCGTGCTTCGTCAGCCCTTTGGGCAGGTACCAGCCGAAAGGTCTGCTTTACTCCCCCAAACATGGCTGACGGAGGCCCCCCAGTCGCCGCCGGATCAATCGCGCCCCAGCCCGGCAGCGCCGGGTCCGTCCTGAGATTAATCCGCGAGCGCGGAGGGATGACGCGAGCAGAGCTCGCGCGCCAGACTGGGCTTGCCCGATCGACCGTCACCCAGCGGATCGAGGCGCTGCTCGAGCACGGCCTCGTCTATGAGTCCGGCGACACGGCCTCGACGGGCGGACGGCCACCCGGGCTACTGGCCTTCAACGACGAATCCGGGATCGTGCTCTGTGCCGACCTCGGAGCGACCCACTCACGGCTTGCCGCGTGCGATCTCGGTGGTGCGCCGCTCAGCGAGCTCTCAGACGACTTCGACATCGCCCTCGGTCCGACCGAGGTGCTCGGCTGGGTCCAGGAGCGCTTCGCCGAGTTGCTCGCCGGCCTCGGCCGAAGCGCCGGCGACGTCAGCGGCATCGGAGTTGGTGTGCCCGGACCCGTCGCCTTCGAGATAGGCCAGCCGACCAACCCGCCGATCATGCCCGGCTGGGATCGATTCTCGATCCCGGGATGGTTCGCCGATCAGTACGCCGCTCCGGTGCTGGTCGACAACGACGTCAACATCATGGCGCTGGGCGAGCACTGGACCCACTGGCGCGATCGCGAGCACCTGATGTTCATCAAGGTCGGCACCGGTATCGGCTGCGGGATCGTCGCCAACGGAGCGATTCACCGGGGCGCCAACGGAGCCGCCGGCGACATCGGGCACATCCGGCTCGCTGAACACGACGACGTTCTCTGTCGCTGCGGCAACACCGGCTGCCTAGAGGCGGTCTCGGGCGGGAGGGCGCTTGCGCAGCGGCTATCCGCGGAGGGCATCAAGGCGACGACCAGCCGGGATGTCGTTCGCCTTGTGCGCTCGGGCGACCCGCTCGCGATGCGGCTCGTGCGCGAGGCTGGGCGAGATCTGGGCCAGGTGCTCGCCGGCTGCGTCAACTTCTTCAACCCCGGCGTGATCGTGATCGGCGGCGACCTCGGGCAGGCCCCCGAGCAACTGCTCGCCGGTGTCCGCGAGGTGACCTTCCGGCGTTCGCTGCCTCTGGCGACGGAGGCGCTGCGCATCGTCCCCAGCGGCCTGGGCGACCGAGCCGGCGTGATCGGCGCGGCGATCATGGCCATCGAGCACGTCCTCGCTCCCCATGTGATCGACCGCGCCATCGCACGCGGGCTGGCAGCCTGAGGCTGGCCCACGACCGACTAGTCAAGGCGCCCCATCCGTGCGTCGTAGCGAGAACCGAATCGGGCCCCCGCTATGTCTCCCACTACCACGCTGGAGCCCTCCGCTTGGAGGGCTTAGCGTTCTCGAAGACGTCGGCAACGCCTCGGCGAAGGTCGCGGTGAGTTCAACCCGCGCCATGATTGCGTCCGCTTCTTCACCGACCTATGCTCGCTTCGATGGGTGCGGAGACGAACCTGGTCGCCGTAGCTACGGACGGCAGCGCCGGGGCCACGCTCGCGGTCGAATGGGCGGCGAGCTTTGCGAGGTCGGCGGGCGCGGAACTGCTCGCGATCCAGGTGATCAGGCCGGCGTCGAAGCCCGAATCGGTTGCCCTGGATAGGGGTGCCGGGAACGGCGCGCCCGTGGCCGAGTCGGGGTCGGGCGGACCGGCCCCGGATGAGGTCGCGCAGGCGCGCGTGCGCGCGGCGCTCGAGCGGTCCCTGCCCACCGATGGGATCCGCGCCCGGGCCGTGGTCGAGTCGGGGGAGGACGTCGCCGCGGTGATCCTCGCCGCGGCCGGAGAGGCCGATGCCGATGTTGTCGTCGTCGGCAGCTCCGGCATGCGCGGTCGCAAGCAGTTCCTGCTCGGCAATGTCGCCAACCGCGTCACCCATCTCGCCGGCTGCACGGTGGTGGTCGTCAACACGACCACGGGTGAGCCGGCGTCCGAGCGGACCCCCGACGCCGGTCGGCTGCAGGCGCGCGCCCGCGAGATCAGCCGCATCCTCGGCCCGGTTGGGATCCGCCAACTCTCCGGGCGGCTGCTGCGACTCGAGGGGGACCCGGACGGACCGCGGCGGCTACGGGAGGCGTTCGAGCAGCTGGGACCGACCTTCGGCAAGCTCGGCCAGGTCCTCTCCACCCGTCCCGACTTGATCGCCGAGGAGTACGTCGCCGAGCTCGCGGCGCTGCAGTCGGACGTTCCCCCGATGTCCGAGGCGGAGGTCGTGTCGATGATGGAGCGCGAGCTCGCCGTTCCCTGGGAGGACGTCTTCTCCTGGATCGATCCCGAGCCGCTCGCCGCTGGGACGATCGCCCAGGTGCATCGGGCGCGGATGGCCGACGGCCACCGCGTGGTGGTCAAAGTTCAGCGCCCCGATGCCGAGGAGGTGGTCGAGAACGACCTCGCGCTGCTCGAGATGATCATCAGGCCTGCGTCGCGCTCGCGGCGGCTGAACCGGATCATCGACATCCCGTCGCTCGCCGAGCAGGTCTCGAGCGCGCTTCGCGACGAGCTCGACTTCGGCCAGGAGGCGCGCAACACGGTCCGCATGGCCGAGATCGTCGCCGCCTATGACCGCATCGGCGTTCCGGGCTGTCATCGGGAGCTCTCGACCGCGCGCCTGTTGGTCATCGACGAGATCGTCGACGCGGTTCCGCTGCTCGAAGCCCCGGAGGGCCCGGAACGCACCGAGGCGGCGCGTCAGCTGATCCAGGCCTACTACAAGCAGGTCCTCGAGGACGGCTTCTTCCATGCCGACCCCCACCCGGGCAACATGCTCTGGGCCGACAACAGGATCTGGCTCCTCGACCTGGGCATGGTCGGCCGCCTGGAGGCCCAGACCCGCCGCCAGCTGTTCCTCGTCCTGCTCGCCTTCGCACAGGGCGACGTCGATCTGCTCGCCGATGTCTCGCTCGATCTGGGTGCTGTGGCGGACGCCACCGAGGTCGATGTCGAGGCCTACCGCAACGACATCGCGGCCGTGGTCGCCGAGATCCGCGGTCGCCCGCTCCAAGATCTGAACCTGGTCGAGCTGCTCAACCAGCTGACGGCGATCTCGGTTCGACACGGAGTGCCCTTGCCGCCCGCGTTCGTGATGGTCGGCAAGGCGCTGGCCCAGGTCGACGGCGCAGTTTCGGAGCTCGCCCCGGAGCTCGACCCGATCGAGGAGGCGCGGCGCTTCTTCCTGCGCAGCATCACCCGGCGGCTGGCCGGGCGCCTGGATCCACAGCAGGTCATCTACGAGGTGGAGCGGCTGCGCTACCGGGCAAGCCAGGTCTCCGACGGCCTGGCGACGCTCGTCGGCGGCCGGCCGGGGCGGCAGCTCGAGGTCAAGTTCACCTCGGCTCGGCTCGAGCAGAAAGTTGTGCGCGCAGGACGCGCGGTGGCGCTCGGGCTGAGCGCGGGCCTGACCTGGGTTGCCGCTACGCAGGCGAGCACATCCGACCAGGTCGACCCGCGGTTCTCGCGGGCGCTGCGCAGCGTCGCCGGCGGGCTCTCGGTCTGGTTCGCGGCCGAGGTCGCGCGCACCCGGTAGGGGTCGATAGCAGGACCGCTTTCATGGAAGGCGGCTATCTGGCCACGCCCTGGCTAGGCTGGGATCCGGAGTGCTGGCTAACCGCAAAATGCTTGGAGGACGCTAGTGCCGGACACCAACCTGCCACATGACTCGATCTCGCTCGGATGGCTTCGTCGCCGGGCCGGACCAGAGCCGGGGGCCAGTCGAGCGTGAGCGCGAAAGCGCGGCAGGGAGGTCCATGAGCTGGCACCTCAGGCGACGAGCGCGCGAACGACGCCGACGCGACGGCAGACCAGCGGCTGGCTATGCGACCGCGCGGGGCCTACGTGAAGTGGAAGCTCGGCCGCAACATGTTCGGGCCGATCCGCGGCGAGTGGGATGAGGACTGGAATGGCGTGGTAGGGCGGCTCCGAGCCGCCCTACCACGCGCCGGTCTTCGTGCTCACCCACCACGCCCGCGAGCCGATCGAGATGGAGGGCGGACACGAGCTTTCGCTTCGTCACGCAGCGGCTTCGAGACCGCATACGCGCAGGCGCGTGAGGCGCGCGCGGCGAGGATGGTGTTGACATCGCGGGCGGCGCCTCGACCGTCCGTCAGGCGCTCGCCGCCGGAGTGATCGACGAACTCACGCTCGACGTGGCCCCCGTCCTGTTCGGGTCCGGCGAGCGGCTCTTCGACGGAGTCGAGTCCTTCGGGTTCGAGCCGGTCGAGGTGCTCCACTCTCCGCTAGCCACGCAAATCCGCTACCGGCGGGCGGGGTGAGTGAGGAGATACTCGAAAGGCCCGCATTGATGCGGGCCTTTTCCGTCCTCAGTCGGATCATCCGGGTTGATCCGTGTCCCTTTTGAGCTTCCGCCAACCGCCGGCGCGATTGTTGGCGGCGATCTGGGCGAGCATCCGGCGCAGTGGTTCGGCCTTGACCTCCTCACCCTCGACGATCGAGATTTGACGAGCCGTCTCGTTGCCGTGGCCGCTGGTGATGATCCGATCCGGATCGGCACGATCGCGCCGTCATAGAGGAATACGCATACGTGCCGTTTCGCGGCGAGCAGGGCGCAGACGTTGCCCTTACAGACGAAATAGGGCCGGTCGCCGAACTTGATCGTCTCCTCGATCTCAGGGTCCGCCGCATGCGCGAGCTTGCGGACCTTCCGGCAGATCTTCTGCTGCCACTCAGGCAGACGGTTGATGTAGTCGTCAACTCGTGGGTCGCTGCTGTCGCTCAAGTCTCGCTCCTCACTCGAAGGCGGCGATGATTGCGGAGACCAGGATCAGCTTGAAGAACCAGTCCCCCAGGTGGACCGCAGCGAGCCGGCTCGGGTAACCCTCGTGGAGGATCGACCCCGCGAACAGGACCACCGGAAACCCCAGAAACAGCGCCGCGCCGAGGAGCAGAGCACCGGCGAGATCAGTGATCCCGATCTCGGCGGTCAGTCCGGCGACCACGAGCGCCACCACAGCGCTGCGGGCGAGCTCGGCCGCCGGCAACCACGGCGGGGCTGCTCCCGCCGGCTCATCGTCGCCCGTTTCCGCCGGCACCAGCGCGTACCAGCCGCCGCTGAACGCGAACGCCGCCAGGGCCGCGACCGCGACCGCAATCGGCTCCAGATCGGGCATGCTCACCTCTCCCAAAGACGTGCCGCCGCGGCGGTTCTCACCGGCCTCATCGCTTTGGCTGCCAGAGCGCCAGCTCGCCGCATTCGGGCGCGGCAATCAGTGATCGCCATCCGGCCGGCCCCTCCCGCGGGGACATGACGAGCGCCGCGCCCAGCGTCAGCGCCCGCTCAGTCGCTTGGCCGATCTCGTCGACCTCTATGTATGGGACCCAGGCGGCAGCCCGCCGATCGGACTCGACGACCCCGCCCTCAAGCGCCCGATGGAGCTCGAGCGCGACGTAGGTCCCAGCCTCGGTGCGAACCTGATCCACCTCCCAACGGAACATCTCGTGGAGGAACGCGCAGGCTCGCGCCAGGTTTGCGGTCCTGAGCTCGAGATGGACCATCGGGCAGGGGACGACACGCGCCATCATGTCCACTTGGACCGGCTACGCAGCCGCGATTCACCGCGCGGTGAATTTGGTGTTGGCTCGCGGTCTACACCTACATGACGCTCACGCAAGCGACAGAGGTCGAGTTCGAAGCCGTCGTCGAGGCCGAGCGCGCCCGCATTCATGCGCACTGCTACCGGATGCTCGGCTCGCTGCACGACGCCGACGATGCTTGTCAGGAGACCTTCCTCAAAGCCTGGCGTGGATTCTCCAAGTTCGAGGGACGAAGCTCCGTGCGCACTTGGCTGTACCGGATCGCGACCAACGTGTGCCTCGATTCGATCGAGCGCCGGCCGAAGCGAGTCCTGCCAATCGACTTCGGACCGCCGATCCCCGCTGGAACCGCGGATCCGACCTCGCCGGCCTCTGACGGTCTCTGGATCGAGGCCTATCCCGATGAGGCGCTCGGAATCGCCGATGGGACGGCTTCCCCGGCGGCGCGTTACGAGCAACGTGAAGCACTCGAACTGGCCTTCGTCTCGGCGTTGCAGCACCTTCCACCACGACAGCGTGCTGTCTTGATTGCCCGAGACGTGCTCGGCTTTTCGGCCAAAGAGGCAGCGGAAGTACTCGAGACCACGCCGGCGGCGGTAAACGGTGCTCTGCTCAGGGCGCGGAAGGCGGTCGAGGAGCGGTTGCCCGCCCACAGCCAGCAGGCCGCGCTGCGGGAGCTCGGAGACGAACGCATCCGTCATCTCGTCGAACAGTTCGCGGACGCTTTTGAACGCGGCGATGTCGGTCTGATTCTGCAGATGCTGAGCGAGGACGCGACCTTCCAGATGCCCCCGTACGCCGGATGGCGAAAGGGCCGGCAGGCGATCGCAGACTCCTGGCTGATGCCGGGTGGACCCGGTCCCAGGCTGCGCTACTCGGCGTGTCGCGTCAACGGTCAGCTCGCCCTGGGCACCTACCTGCTCGAGCGGGGGACGCCTGCGTACGCGCCGATCGCCATCGACGTGCTCCACGTCGCGGCGAATGGGTCGGTCACCGGCGTGGTTGCGTTCCGCTCGTTCGACAGCTTCGAGCGATTCGGGATGCCGGAAACGATCCCTATCGACGCCGCCGAGCGGTGAGTTTGATCCCTCCCGTCGGTCCTATCACCAGACCTCAGAAAGGATGACCATGACCGATGTGAGCACCGAGAGCGAACCGAAGACCCGGACCGTGGACGGCCGGAGCGCCACGCTCGCCTACGACATCCGGGAGCCCGACGGCAAGAGCGCCGCGCCGCCGCTGATCATGTTCGGCTCGCCGATGGGCGCGAGCGGATTCACGACCTTGGCGGCACATTTCAGGGACCGAATGGTGGTGACCTACGACCCGCGCGGCGTCGGGCGTAGTGAGAAGCGCGACAGTTCCACGGAGTCGACGCCCGACGAGCACGCGGATGACCTGCACCGCGTGATCTCGGCGATCGGCGGTCCTGTCGACATCTTCGCCACCAGCGGCGGGGCGGTCAACGCCCTCGTGCTGGTCGCGAAGCACCCGGAACAGGTCAGCGCGCTGGTGGCGCACGAACCGCCGGCCGCGCAGGTGCTGCCCGACCGCGAGGAAGCGCTGGCCGCCGCAGTGGACATCCGCGAGACCTATCAGCGAGTCGGCTTCGGCCCGGCGATGGCGAGGTTCATCACCCTCGTAACGCTGAAGGGTCCGGTCCCGGCTGATTTCGCCGACACGAATCCCGATCCGGCCAATTTCGGGCTTCCGGCCGAGGACGACGGCAGGCGCGACGATCCCCTGCTGGGCCAGAACATCGTCACCGGCACCCACCATGAGCTCGACTTCGACGCCTTGCGCGCGGCGTCAACCCGGATCGTGCTCGCGGCCGGCGCCGAATCAGAGGGCGAGCTGGCCCACCGCGCTGCGCTCGCCGTCGCGGATCGGCTCGGGAAGGAGGCCGTCATCTTCCCCAGCCACCACGCCGGGTTCCTTGGCGGCGAGTTCGGTCAGCAGGGTGAGCCTGACGCGTTCGCGGCCAAATTGCGGCAGGTTCTGGCCGGCTCATGACCCGGAGGTCGTGGGTTCAGATCCCGCCACGTATCGAATCTCGCTGCGACGCACGAAGCTAAGCAGGGGAGATCCCTGCGGAGGTCGACGCGGCATAGGGGAGGCCGGCGTCGGACCGGCCTCCCCGGGTCGACGGCGTTACGCCGCCGCCGCGTACGCGTATGCCAGCTCAGCGGCGAACTGCTCGAACTCGGTCGGGGTCGTGTTGCTCTCGTTGCGACCCTCGAGCGAGTGCAGCCTGCCTTCGCTCAGCGCCTGGTTGAACTCGACGAACAGGGCGGCGAAGTCCGGCGAGAACCCGGCGGCATCGGTGAGGATCCCGATCAGCTCTGCGTCGGGCAGCTGGATGTACGGGAGGTCCGGCTCACCGATCGCTGCGCCGATCGCCGCCGCGGCCTCGGAGTAGGTGAGGTCACGCGGGCCGAGCAGCTCGCGGACCACGACGCCGTTCCAGTTCCGCTCGCGCAGCGCCCCGGCCGCGACCGCGGCGACGTCGGCGGTGGCGATCATCGGCACCTTCGCTTCGGGCGCGACCGAGTCGGCGACCACGCGTTCGTGGCGGATCGTCTCCAGCGCCGCGTAGAAGCCCTCGAAGAAGGCGCCGGAGCGCAGGATCATGAGGTTGACGCGGTCAAGCGCCCGCAGCCGCCGCTCCTGTCGGTGCAGGCTGGCGATGAACCCGTTGCCGCTCGCGAGCTCGGCGCCGATCGCGCTCAGGGCGACCACATGGGGCACACCGCTCTCGCGAATCGCCGAAGCGATCGCCTCGCCACGCTTGTCCTGATCGGCGTGGTAGTCGGGCAGGGTCGGGTCGAAGGCGGTCAGCGTGTAGACCGCGTCGGCGGCTGCGAAGGTGCTCGCGAGGTAGTCGGCGTCGCGGACGTCGCCGGCGACGGTCTCGGCCCCAAGCGCGTCCAGCTCGGCGAGCTTCTCCGGCGAGCGCCCGAGCGCGCGCACCTCCTGGCCGTCTTCGAGCAGCAGCTCGGTGATCTTGCGGCCGGTGTTTCCGGTGGCTCCCATCACGGTGATCATTGTTCGTTCCTCCTGGGTCAACGTAATTGCCAGTTCATCCAGTATGAGGTCGAGATTCAGGACTTACAATGATCTAACATCCGCGATTCATGCTTGATTCGTCCTGCTAGGTTGGATGGTCAAGCCGACCGTGCCATGCTAGATCGCGTGACCACGCCTCCCGATCCCTGGCCCTCTCCCGCCGATCCGCTCGGCGAGGCCCTGCACTTCCTCGAACTGCGCGGCGCCTTCTACTGCCGCTCCGAGTTCACCGCCCCGTTCGGTCTCGAGCTGCCGCCGTTCGAGGGCTATCTGTGGTTTCACGCCATCACCGCCGGAAGCTGCTGGCTGGAGGCCCCCCAGGCCCAGCCGCGGCGCCTGGCCGCAAGCGAGCTGGCGCTCGTCCCGCACGGCGAGGGCCACCGGCTGCGCAGCGAGCCCGACGCCCCGACCCCCAGCATCTTCGAGCTCGAGCGCGAGCAGCTCGGCGAGCGCTACGAGATCCTGCGCCACGGAGGCGGTGGAGAGCGCATCGACATGGTGTGCGGAGCCGTGCGCTTCGACCATCCAGCCGCGCGCAGGCTGCTCGCCGTGTTACCGCGGATCCTCGCGTTCGACCCGGCGACGAGCCCGACGCAGCTCGAGTGGTTGCGCTCCACCCTGCGGCTGATGGCGCTAGAGGCGGAGGGCCTGCGTCCCGGCGGCGAGACGGTGATCACCCGCCTTTCCGACGTGCTCGTCGTGCAGGCGCTGCGGGCCTGGCTGGAGAGTGACCCGGCGGCACAGTCGGGCTGGCTCGGCGCGCTGCGAGACCCGCAGATCGGCCGCGCGATCTCGCTCATCCACCGCGAGCCCGGCCGCCCGTGGACCGTCGCCTCGCTCGCCGACCAGATCCCGATGTCGCGCTCGGCGTTCGCCGCGCGGTTCACCGAGCTCGTCGGCGAGCCGGCGATGAGCTACGTGACCCGGTGGCGGATGCACCTGGCCGCGGTGGCGCTGCGGGACGAGGGCGCAACCGTGGCCGCGCTCGCGGATCGTTTCGGCTATCGCTCCGAGGCCGCGTTCGCGCGCGCGTTCAAGCGCGTCGTGGGATCACCGCCCGGCGCCGTACGGCGGGCGGGGCCGGTCGAGCCGATCGGCGCCTGAAGCCGGCTCACGGCTCATAGCCCGGAGGTCGCGGGTTCAAATAGACCACGTTTGGATCTCGCAACGACGCACGA
>CAVUCL010000002.1:0-90633 GCA_963740055.1 uncultured Solirubrobacterales bacterium
AAGGACAAGCTCAAGGGCGGCGGCGGCAAGGACACCGAGCGCCAGTAACGCAGCGGCTCAGGCAGTAGCGGCGAGCGCCTCGTCGGGCACGACGTAGGAGAGGTTGACCGCGTCCGAGCCGTGCTCGGCGATCTCGGGGAACCTCAGCCCCGGAGCAGCGCGACGTCGAAGATCTCCTGCACGAGGTCCTCGAAGCGCAGGAAGGCGGCGACGTCGCCGGCTCGATGTCGACGACCCACACGCCGCACTGGCGCTCCTCGAGCCGCTCGGTGATCGGCAGGCCGCCGAAGGGTCGCCTCGCGGATCTGCGACAGGCCGACGAAGGCGTAGCGGGCCGGCGAAGGTCAGACCGCGGGTGAAGCCGGGCAGCTCGGCGACCGTCTCGACGTCGCCGCGGTCGAGGTCGGCCATCGCCAGCGAGCCCTGGCCGGACTCCAGCAGCCAGAGCCTGTCGTCGTACCAGCGCGGCGAGTGCGGCATCGAGAGCCCGCTGGAGCACGTCTCGCCCGACTCGACGTCGACAGGACGCCGCCGTCGCCTTGCGCTCGCGCCAGCCGCCGGCCGGTCGGTCTCGCCGAGCGCGGTCACGTAGCGGACCTCGTCGTCGACGACGCCAGGCCGTTCAGGTGGCAGCGGTCCTCGGCGGCGAGCGCGCTGATGAACGGCGGGCGCCAGCGCGGGACGAAGCTGTGCTCGCGTCGAGCGTGGCCAGGCACGAGAACGCGGGTCGCGACGATCCACAGCTCGCCGCCGGCGTACGCGACGTCGTGGATGCGGATGTCGCCGGTGTAGTGGCTGCGGCGCGGGATGCAAGCACGCGTCGTGCTGCTCGGGCGCCGGCTCGAGCTTCCGCAGACCTGGGGCATGTTCTGGTACTCCCGGACCTGCGAGTGGGTGCCGATCGCGAGCTCCGGCCCTGCCAGCGAGCCCCATCGGCGTCTGGAAGCCGCGGAAGTGCGTGTTGAGGCCGTCGCCCGCCTGGCGGGCGCAGATCAGCGCTGCCGGTCTGGTAGGTGCTGATCAGCAGCGAGCTCGTGGAGCTGGTCGAGCAGCCTCGGGAAAGCTCGCGGTGCTGACGCTGCGAAGCGGCGAGCCGTTGGGCGCGGCGGCGCGCGGCGCGGCACTCGCCTGATCGGCGGTGGTGGGCGCCGCGGGCGCACGCTGGAGCAGGTCGCGCCCGCGCTCGGCGGCGGGCTCGATCGCCGCCAGCACCGGCGCGAGCTGCTCCTCGTGGCGCCGCCACTTGTCCGGGGCGGGTGCGTCGACGGTGTGGCGGGAGAGCGGCAGCGGCGCCTCACCGCGGCGTCGAGCTCGAGCCCGGCGAACTCGCCGATCGCCGCGAGCTCGCGCTCGCGGGTCCTCGACCAGCGCCGCGTAGTCGAGCGCGTGCACGCGCTCCGCCGGCAGCCGCTCGAGGTCGGCGAGCAGCGCCTGCGGTCGCCTTCTGCCACTGGTCGGCGACGATCTCGGCCAGCGACGCGCCGGCCAGCTTTCGCCACTCGGGGGTCAGGACCAGCGACCATGGCGGGCCCTCCCAGCCCGGCAGGTCGGGATAGGTGACGAAGCGCCCCGACTCCCAGGCGGTGATCATGCTGCTCAGGCTCTCGCGCGGGTCGCGGTACAGGTAGACGAACAGCGCCTCGCGGGAAGACCGCGTTCAGGAACGGGACGCGGAGCGAGTTCTTCGGTGTCTTCTCGAGCATCCGCACCGGCTCGCCGCCGTCGGGGAGCGGGTCCGAGTCGCGGTCGCGAAGCTGGGCGAGGAAGCCCGCTCGCAGCCGCTCGGCCGCCTCGCGGCGTCGCGTCGGTGGGGGTGAGGCGGTTGGAGTCCCAGCCGCGGTTCGCCGGTTGCAGGCCGGGCAGGGCCTCGATCACCGCGTGGCTCTCGCCGCCGACGGTCCAGACGTCGGCCGAGCGGGCGAGGGTCTCGAACAGCAGGCTCGTGCCCGAACGGGGCGGGGCGACGATGAAGATCGGGCGCTGGAAGCGATGCAGCGTGCGCGAGCGCTGGACGCCGCGCTGCGCGGCGATCCTCGGCGCCGCCGCCGGCGCTGCCGGCGCCGCGGCCGGCGCACCGCTGTCGCCCGGGCGCCGTTCCCGTTCCCGGCCATCTGCGGGTTGAGCGCCGGGCGGATCAGCATCTGGCGTGCGATCTCGGCGGCGTCGGCGTTGTTGAAGGCGAGCGCCAGCTTGTGTTCGACCGGCTTCAGCGCCGAGTCGAAGCTCTGGCGCAGACGCTCGTAGGTCTCCCAGCCCTCGCGGCTCTCGCCGTAGCGCGCCCAGGCGACGCGCCAGTCGCGCAAGAACGAGCTCAGCGCCGAGCGGAAGGCGACCGCCTCCGCGGTGTCGCCGTCGCCCAGGTCCTGCTCCAGCGAGCGCGCGAGGTGCTCCTGCTCCCAGGGGCTCATGACCACCGGGTAGTTCGAGTGCTCGGTCTCGAGCCGGACCTCGGCGCCGGGCCGGTAGGGGACGAGCTCCGCCGCCGCCGGCTTGGCGCCGTTCTCGGCGAACGGGCGCTCGCCGCGCCCGACCAGGTCCCAGAACGCGGCCGAGCCGACCGTGTCGGCGACCAGGTGGATGCGCTGGTCGCCGGTCGGGTTGAGCACGTTGTGCAGCCGCCAGGCGTCGAAGATCCACGACTCGCCGGCGGCCATGTGGACCGAGCGCTCGTTGCAGATGAACTCGATCACCGGGCTGGTCATGATCGGAACGTGGATCCGCACCCGGTCGGCCCAGTAGTAGTTGGTGTCGACGTGCAGGGTCGCCTCCGACTTGCCCTCGAGGCGCATCAGCCGCGAGCGCCCGAAGACGGTCTCGAAGCTCGCCAGCACCTGTCGCAGGTACTCGCAGCTTCTCCAGATGCGGGGTCGGGAGCATCGTCCCGGCGACCCCGTCGTCCATCGGGTCGCCGCCGAGGGCGATCAGCGGCAGCGCCGAGTTGCCCGGGTGCCCCTGCGGATGCGGGCGCCAGTCGGACTCGGGGATCGCCGGCCACCTCCGCCTGCATCCGCTCGACGTCGAACTCGAACGGCAGCTTGATGAACTCGGTGTCGAGCTTCATGGCGAGAGCGTAGAAGAAGGTCGCACCGAGGGCCAGTCCCACGGGGGTTGACGCCAACGCGATGGTGCGGATAGGTTCGCTTCGAAGCGCACGAACGAGGGGAGTCACCATGTCGGCACGGATGTTCAAGCGGGCGAGGCAGCGTGAGCTGCAGCGGATCGAGCGGCGCGAACGCCGACTGTCCTCGAAGGCGACGCTGGCGGCGGGCGCGGGCTCGGCCCTGGGCGCGACGCTTCTCTTCGCCCCGGCGGCCGAGGCGGCGACGCTGACGGTCACCAACCTCAACAACGCCGGCGCCGGCAGCCTGCGTCAGGCCCTGCTCGACGCCGAGGGCACCGCCGAGGCCGACACGATCGTGTTCCAGTCGGGCCTCTCGGGCACGATCGAGCTCGCGAGCGACCTCAACGTCCGCAACTTCAGCGTCGACATCCAGGGCCCGGGCGCGTCGGTGGTCACGGTCGACGCTAACGGTTCGACGCTCTTCGATCTGTACAGCTTCGCCGCCGGGCAGGCGGTGGGCATCTCCGGGCTGACGCTCACCGGCGCCGCCCCCGCCGTCTATTCCGGCAGCTTCGGCGGCAGCGCGGCGGATGCGACCTTCGACTCGGTCGTGATCGAGGGGAACGAGCGCGGCATCGACCACTCCAACGGGGGTGCCAACCTGACGGTCGTCAACTCGGAGATCACCGGCAACTCGATCGACGGGGACGGCGCCGGAATCTTGAATCAGACTGGCATGCTGACGATCACCGACTCGACGATCTCCGGCAACGCAGGTCACCTACGAGGGGGGCGGGATCTTCGTCGACACCAGCGCGCTCGAGATCAGCGGTTCGACGATCTCCGGCAACGAGTCCGACGAGGAGGGCGGGGGGATCTACGTCGACGACACCACCGGGGCGGGGGAGACCGACGTCACGATCCAGGACTCGACGTTCTCGGGCAACACCTCCTCCTCCGAGGGAGGGGGGATCTACCTCGACAGCATCGACGGCGCGGCGGTGGTCGAGCGCAGCACCTTCTCCGGCAACGAAGGCGCCGACGGCGGGCGGGATCTACTTCGACAGCGACAACCGGCCCGCTGACGATCGGCGACACGACCTTCACCGGAAACACAGCCTACTACGACGGCGGCGCGGTCGCGATCGACGACACCGACATCGCGACGACGATCGAGAACACGACGATGTCGGGGAACTCGGTCGACGAGGAGGGCGGGGCGCTGTATCTGGATGGCGAGGAGACGGCGACGGTGACCCCGCCGTGATCCGCAACTCGACGATCGTCGGCAACAACGCCGACTCTCCCGACGAGGGCGGCGGCGGGATCTTCCGCGAGGGCTTCTACGCCGGCGGCGGCGTCTATTCCGGTCGCGACGTCGAGCTCTCGTCGACGATCGTCGCCAACAACACGGCAGCCGGCGAACCCGACCTCAGCGACTCGGAAGCGATCAACGACGACTCCGAGTTCGAGCTCGGCTTCAGCCTGATCGAGGACCTCGGCAACGCCGCGCACCTCCGAGAACCCCGCCGGCTCCAACATCACCGGATCGACCCCGAGCTCGGCCCGCTGGCCGCACAACGGCGGCCCGACCGAGACCCACCTGCCGGCGCTCTCGAGCCCGGCACTCGACGCCGGCACCGCCAACGGCCTCACATCCGACCAGCGCGGCCAGCCGCGCACCTTCGACGCGGTGGTGATCGCCAACAACGACGGCTCCGACGGCACCGACATCGGTTCGGCCGAGCTGCAGCCGGGCGAGAACGACCTGCCCGGCAACGCCTAGTGCCAGGGCGCCGTGGTCGGCTCGAAGACCGGCACCGAGGGCCCCGACACGCTGACCGGCACCGACGCCCCCGACGCGCTCTTCGGCGCCGGCGGCGACGACGCCCTCAGCGGCCTCGGCGCCAACGACTGCCTCAACGGCGACGCCGGCAACGACACCGCCAACGGCGGCGGCGGCAAGGACCTGGTCAAGGGCCAGGCCGGCAAGGACAAGCTCAAGGGCTCACGGCGGCAAGGACAAGCTCAAGGGCGCCGGAGGAAAGGACAAGGCAAACGGCGGCGGCGGCAAGGACAAGGTCTCCGGCGGCGCCGGCAAGGACAAGGTCTCGGGCGGCCCGGGCAAGGACAAGCTCAAGGGCAACGGCGGCTCGGACAAGCTCAAGGCCGCTGACGCAAAGCGCGACAAGGTCAACTGCGGCGGCGGCAACAAGGACAAGGCCACGGTCGACGCCAAGGACAAGGTCTCGCCCAACTGCGAGACGGTGAAGGTGAAGGGGTAGCGCGCCCGGCGTGGCGCAAGGCGGGGACTCGCCTGCCGGATCGGCGCACACGAAGCACAGGTCCGTCGCCGCGCTCGCGGTCGACGCTCGGCTCTGGCCTCCTGCGGTGGGGAGGAGGAGAGCGCGGAGGAGACCGAGCCGGCGGCGACGGTCGAGACGACGACTCCCACACCGAGCCCGTCCGAGGGTGAGTCTTCGACCGCTGAGGACAACGGCGATCAGGCCGACGCCGGCGGGGACGAGACCGAGTCACCGGATCGCGGAGAGCGCGCTGAGCCGAGCGGCGACGACTCGGGGCAGGCGGCGGAGAGTCTCGAGCGCGAGCTCGATCGCGCCTACGACCGGGCTGGGATTCCCGAGGACGAGCGCGACAGTCCCGAGCCGCCGCGCGAGCAGCTGCGCGAGCTCGAACGCCGCGAAGAGCCCAGGAGGCGCGAGAGAGCGCCGACGAGCGAGGAGGATCGCGAGGGAGTCCGAACGCGACGAGGAGCGGCGGCTGACCGCGGCGGTCTGAGCGGTTGACTTCCGCCTGGCGCTGCGGATAGGGTCGGTTCGAACCCGGCCCGGTTCCGGCGGGCCGATCAAGCGAGGGGAGCCGACGCAGATGTCAGCACGGTCGATTCGTAGGGCCAACCGGCGCGAGCTGCGAGCGGAGCGAACGCCGGGCGAAGCGGATCGGCAAGCGGCGACGCAGCGGCGGCCGCCGGCGCGATCGGCGCGCGTCGCCTTCGCGGCCCCGGCCGATGCCGCGACGCTCACGGTCACCAACCTCAACGACTCCGGCGCCGGCAGCCTGCGCCAGGCGATCGATCGACGCCAAGAGCACGGCCGAGGCCGACACGATCGTGTTCCAGTCGGGCCTCTCGGGCACGATCAACGCTCGCCAGCGACATGAACGTGCGTAACTGTCGAGCGTCGACATCCAGGGCCCCGGCGCCGTCGCGTGATCGACGGTCGACGGCAACGGCGTGACCGGATCTTCGACATCTACAGATTCTACCGCCGGGCGGTGACGACTCGGGGCGAGCTCCGGCGGTGACGCGCTGACCGAGGCGGCGCGACCACCTCGGCGCTCATGCGGTGCTGATCGGACACCTTCACCGCGAGATCGCGGCGGGTCGACGACCCTCGGACGGCTCCTGACGATCACCGACACACATCTCACCGGCGCCGACGGCACCGGCGATGGCGGCGGATCGCGATCTACAGCGGCGACGACCGCACGATCACTGAACTCGACGATCAGCGGCAACTCGGCCGCCGAGCGAGGGCGGCGGGGTCTTCAAAGCAATGCCGGCGCCGCTGACGATCACCGACTCGACGATCTCCGACAACGAGGCGACCGACGAGGGCGGCGGCGTCTACACCGACGACGGCTCGCTCGACGATCAGCGGCTCGACGATCTCCGGCAATGACGCCACTCTAGGAGGGCGGCGGCATCTACGTCGACGACACCGCCGGCGCGCGGCGACCGAGGTCGTGATCGAGGGCTCGACGACTCGCCGACAACGAGTCGCCCGACGACGAGGGCGGCGGGATCTACATCGACAGCACCGACGGCGCGAGCGTGATGCGAGCAGCGACGATCACCGGCAACGACGCCTCGACGACGACGGCGGCGGGATATACGTCGACAGCGACAACGCCGCGCCGATGACGATCGACGCGAGCACGATCTCAGCGACAACATCGCCGACCACCGAGGGCGGCGGCGATCCGATCGACGACACCGAAGCGGTGATCACGCTCGAGAACTCGACGATGTCGGGCAACTCGGCCGACGGCGAGGGCGGCGGGCTCTACCTCGACGCCGACGGTGACGGCGCCGACGACGGGTCCGCAACTCGACCGTCGTCGACAACAGCGCCGACCGAGCCGGCGGGGGATCTCCGCGCCGCCGTCTATGACGGCGCGCCGGGCGCTCTATTCGGCCGACGAGGTCGAGATCTCGTCGACGATCGTCGCCGACAACTCCGCCGACTCGGACCGACCTCGGCGAGGAGCGAGGACGCGCGACGGCTTCGTCGTTCGAGCTCGGCTTCAGGCTGATCGAGGACCTCGACGACGCCGACAACTACCGAGGACCCCGCCGGCTCCAACATCACCGGCACCGATCCCGAGCTCGGCCCACTGGCCGACAACGGCGGCCCGACCGAGACCCACCTGCCGGCGCTCTCGAGCCCGGCGCTCGACGCCGGGATCGCCAACGGCCTCACATCCGACCAGCGCGGCCAGCCACGCACCTTCGACGCGGTCGTGATCGCCAACAACGACGGGCTCCGACGGCACCGACATCGGCGCGGTCGAGCTGCAGCCGGGCGAGAACGACCTGCCCGGCAACGCCTCCTGCCAGGGCGCCGTGGTCGGCTCGAAGACCGGCACCGAGGGCCCCGACACGCTGACCGGCACCGACGCCCCCGACGCGCTCTTCGGCGCCGGCGGCGACGACGCCCTCGGCGGCCTCGGCGCCAACGACTGCCTCAACGGCGACGCCGGCAAGGACAACGCCAACGGCGGCGGCGGCAAGGACCTGGTCAAGGGCCAGGCCGGAAAGGACAAGCTCAAGGGCCAAGGCGGCAAGGACAAGCTCAAGGGCGCCGGCGGCAAGGACAAGGCAAACGGCGGCGGCGGCAAGGACAAGGTCTCCGGCGGCGCCGGCAAGGACAAGGTCTCGGGCGGCCCGGGCAAGGACAAGCTCAAGGGCAACGGCGGCTCGGACAAGCTCAAGGCCGCCGACGGCAAGCGCGACAAGGTCAACTGCGGCGGCGGCAACAAGGACAAGGCCACGGTCGACGCCAAGGACAAGGTCTCGCCGAACTGCGAGACGGTGAAGGTGAAGGGCGGGTAGCCCCTCAGCCGCCGGGGAGGGTGAATACCTCCCGGGCGCGCGGGCCCGCCGGATCGGCGATCTCGGGGAAGGTCGTGCCCTCGAGCAGGGCGAGGTCGAAGATCTCGTCGATCTGAGCCTCGAAGCGCAGGAAGCCGAGCACGTCGCCGCGTTCGGTGCTGACGATCCAGACGCCGCAGAAGCGCTCCTCGAAGCGCTTCGCGACCCCGAGCTCGGGGCCCGAGGCGTCCCGGTCGCGGAGCCGCGAGAGACCGACGAAGGCGAGTCCGCCGCTCAGCGCCAGCCCGCGCGTGAACCCTGGAAGCTCGATCACGGTCTCGGTCGCTCCGCTCTCGGGATCCACGGTCAGCAGCCGCCCCTCGCCGGATTCGAGTAGCCAGAGACGGCCGTCGTGCCACCGCGGCGAGTGCGGCAGGGAGAGACCGTCGGCGACCACCTCGCCGCTCGCGACCGAGATCACGCAGCCGTCGTCGAGGTCCTCGCGCCAGCCCTCGGGAGAATCACTGCGACCGAGCGCGGTCACGTAGCCGGCCTCGTCGCCGACGATCGCGATCCCGTTCGTGTGACAGCGATCCTCGCCGTCGACCGCGCTCACGAACGCCGGCCGCCAGCGGGGCACGAAGCTGTGCTCGTCGTCGAGGGTCGCGAGGCACGAGAACCTCCTCGAGGCAAGCCAGAGCTCACCGCCCGCATAGGCGAGCTCGCCGATCCCCGCGGCGCCGGTGTAGCGGCGGCCGGCGGGGACGAGGAGGGCGTCGTGATCGCCGTCGCCCGGGTCGGCGGCCTCGAGCGCATCGCGGTAGAGGTGGATCTCGGTCGGCGACGCGACCGCCATCCGTCCGGCGTCGAGGGCGAGCCCGCTCGGGCTCTGGAGCTGGCGAAAGTGGGTGTTGACGCGCGGGCCGTCGCGGCGGATCGCGATCAGCTTGCCGGCGGGGGGCGAGGTGACCAGCAGCGAGGCTCGAAGTTGCTCGAGAATCCGCGCGAAGCTGCCCGTGTAGACGCTCCGCAGCGGCGACTGGGCGTCCGGGGTCGGGGTCGGCCGCCGCGACACCGGGTCGGCGATCAGCTCGTGCGCGCGCTCGGCGAGCCCGGTGGTGCGGGGGAGGAGCGGCTGCAACCCCTCGGATCGGATCAGCGCCGCCTTTCCGCGCGGGACCTCGACCAGCTCGGTCAGCGTCTGCGGCCAGGTCTCCGGTCGCTCGATGCCGAGGAAGGCCGCGAGCCGTTCGAGCTCGGCGCCCGGATCCGCCTCGAGCGCCGCGTAGTCGACCACGCACCAGCGCTCCGGCGGCAGCTCGCCAAGGTCGTCGAGCAGCTTGCGCGTCGTCGTCATCCACTGCTCGGTGACGATCTCGGGCAACGGCCTGCCGGCGAGCTCGCGCCATCCGGGGACGAGAAGCATCGACCAGGCCGGGCCGGGCCAGTCCGGAAGCTCGCGGTAGGTCGTGTACTCCTCCGAATGCCACGCCTCGAGCATGCTCGCGAGCGTGTCGCGGGGCTCGCGGTAGAGGTAGACGAAGGTCGAGTCGGGGAAGATCGCGTCCAGGTAGGGGACCCGGAGCGCGTTGCGAGGCGTCGCGTCGACGATCCGGCTGACCTCGGAGCCGCGCGCCGCGGCGACCACCGCGAGCAGCTCGCGCAGCCGCTCGCGCAGCCGCTGCGAGACCTCCGGCGTGGCGTCGGCCGCGGTCCGCCGGTGGCTGTCGCGCCGCGGATCCGAGAGGTCCATGTCCTCGTCCTCGTCGAGCAGGTTGCGCGCAGCCTGTCCGAGCGCCCGCACCCCGGGCACACCTCCGATCGCCTCGTGCAGGAACCGGGTCCCGCTCTGCGGCGGGGCGACGACGAATATCGGGCGGGCGAGCGGGTCGATGGCGAGCGCACGTTCTCACATCGCGTCCGCTCGGAGCTCGGGCGCTCGGACGGTGTCCGCCGGATGTGCGAACATGTGTTCGTGCGCTGGGAAAACTTGGAGAAGGGAGGCAGCACGCAGGCGCGGCTGCCCGGTGTGGGTGAGACAGCGATACGCACCTTCGACGCTCCGGAGGCGCTCGGGATCCGCTTTCACGAGGTGGAGGCGCGCTCGGCGCTGAACGCGGTTCCGAAGCGATCGAGGATGCCGTTTCGCTGGACGATCAACCCCTACCGCGGCTGCACCCATGCGTGCGTCTTATCTACTGCTTCGCCCGGCCCACGCACACCTACCTCGACCTGAACGCGCGCGAGGACTTCGAGCGCGAGATCGTGGTCAAGGTCAACGCGCCCGAGCTCCTGCGGGCGGAGCTGCGGCGGCCGTCGTGGCGCGGCGAGCACGTCGCGCTCGGGACCAACACCGACCCGTATCAGTGGGTCGAGGGCCGCTACCGGCTCACGCGCGGGATCTGGGAAGCGCTGCGTGATCACCGAAACCCGTGCTCGGTGCTGACCAAGTCGCCACTGCTGCTCCGCGACCTCGACGTCTTTCGCGAGCTCGCGGCGCGGACCGAGTTCGTCGCCAACCTCTCGATTCCGACCCTCGACGAGCGCGCCTGGCGGGCGACCGAGCCGCACACGCCACACCCGCGCAAGCGGATCGAGGCGGTCGCGGAGCTGAACCGCAACGGGATCCCGACCAGCGTCCTGATCGCGCCGCTGATCCCGGGCGTCAATGACGACCCGAAGCAGGTCGAGGAGCTGATCGCGCTCGTCTCCGATGCCGGTGCCCGCCACGTCGGCGGGCTCGGGCTCCATCTGCGCGGCGAGGTGCGCGCGATCTGGTTCGACTGGCTGCGCCAGCACCGCCCGGACCTGGTCGAGCGCTACGAGGAGCTCTACCGAGCCGGCGCCTACCTGCCACCGGACGAGCGGCGGCGGCTGGCGGCGCTCACCCGCCGGGCGCCGCGACCGCGCCGATTCGTCACCGGACGGGACGCCGGCGCGGGTGCGGTCAGGGGGAAGCCGGCTCGGCGAGTCCGCCAGCCCAGCCTCTTCTGAACGAGACCGCGACCGCGGCTCCCGCGAGCGCGCAGCAGGCGGCGAGCACGAAGGCGGCCGAGTAGCCGCCGAGTGCCGCCGCCGCACCGGTGAGCGGCCCGCCGATCCCCATGCCGAGGTCGAAGAACGCGGTGAAGGTGCCCATCGCGACCCCGCGGCGCTCGATCGGCACCCGGTTGACGACCAGCAGCGCCAGGGACGGAAACAGCAGGGCGAACCCGGCGCCCATCGCGACGGCGCCGGCGACCGCGACCGGGAGGCTCTCGGAGGCGGCGATCGCCACCAGGCCGGCCGCCTCGACCGCGCCGGCGCCCGCCGCGCAGCGGATCGGGCCGTAGCGGTCCGGCAGCCAGCCGCCGAGCACGCGGGTGGCGACGACGGTAAGCGCGAAGGCGGTGAACACCGCGGCCCCGTGACCGATCCCCTGCTGGTCGAGGTGCAGGACGATGAACGCCGCCATCGCCGCGTAGCCGACGATCGCCAGCGAGAGCGCGAGCCCGGGACGAAGCGCCTCGCGGGCGAGCAGCGTCCTCGCCTGGGGGAGGCCGGCCTGCGGACGGAAGCGCTCGCCGATCCGGGTCGCGACGAAGGCACCGGCGAGCGGCGCCGCGGTCGCGAACGCCCACACCGCATCGAAGCTCGATGCCTGCAGGATGAGCTCGCCGAGCGGTGGGCCGAGCGCCAGGCCGCCCCAGATCGCGAGCCCGTAGAGGCCGATGATCCGCGCCCGGCGCGCGGGCGGCGCGAGATCGACGATCCACGCGGCGCCCGCGGTGTAGACCGCTCCCTCGCCGGCGCCGAGGAACAGCCGCGAGACGATCAGGCCGGCGACGCCCGCCGGGACGAACAGCAGCAACCCCGAGATCGCGGTCGAGAGCGCCCCCCAGACGACCACGCGCCGGCGCCCGCGACGGTCGGCGAGGTGGCCGGCGAGCGGACGGCAGGCGAGTCCGGTGATCGCGAAGGCGCCGGTGACGATCCCGACCTCGAGCTCGCCTCCACCGAGCTCCCCGGTGATGTAGCGGGGCAGGACCGGGAGCGTCGCCCCGACCGAGAGCAGACCGAGGCCGGTGACGACGAAGATCCCGGCGAACGCCGCGCGGGAGCTGCTCTGGGTGTCGGCGGCGGCGCGCACGATGCAATCAATAGCTGGAAGTTGGCTCGTCGCACATGCCGGGTTTGCCGATGGCGCGAGTGGGGACAGGGGGGATTGAGAGAGATGGACTCCGGGCGACCGGGGGGGCGCAGCCGGGGTCACGACCCCGAAAGCGAGCTGAGAGATGGCTGATACGGTCGCGGGCGGAGTCGGGGGCTCCACTCACCATCCGGAGATCGACTGGGACGCGGCGGCGCGCTCGCCCGAGTTCCAGGAGCTGACGCGCAGGCGTCGCTCGTTCACGATCCCGGTGCTGGCATTCGTCTTCGTCTGGTACTTCGGCTTCATCGCCCTCGCCGGCTACGCCCCTGACTTCATGGGCGAGCGGCTGATCGACGGGTTCACGGTCGGCTACGCGATCGCCCTGAGCCAGTTCGTGATGACCTGGGTGCTCGGCTGGCTCTACCTGCGCCAGAGCGACCGGGTCTTCGACCCGCTCGCCAAGCGCGCCGCCGAGCGCGCCCTCGCGGACGCGCGTCCCGCGACGAGCCCGGCGGCGACCGGCCCGCGGACCGACCCCGACGGCCGGATCCGCCCGCGGCGCTTCGACGCCGACGGACCCACCGACGGCCCCGGTGAGGTGCGCCGATGATCGCCGCGCTTCCGATCGCCGAGGTCAACACCGAGGCGGTCGCGATCTTCGCGGTCGTCGTCGGGATCACCCTCGCGATCACCTACTGGGCCTCGAAGCGGACCAAGGACGCGACCACGTTCTGGGCCGCGGGCCGAGGCATTACCGGGGTGCAGAACGGGTTCGCGATCGCCGGCGACTACATGTCGGCGGCGTCGTTCCTGGGCATCGCCGGGCTGATCTTCCTCTTCGGCTTCGACGGCTTCCTGTACTCGGTCGGCTTCCTGGTCGCGTTCCTGATCGTGCTCTACCTGCTCGCCGAGCGGATGCGCAACTCGGGCAAGTTCACGATCGCCGACGTGCTCTCGTTCCGGCTCAACGAGCGCCCGGCACGGGTCGCGGCGGCGCTGGGCACGCTCACCGTGGTCGCGTTCTATCTGATCGCGCAGATGGTGGGGGCGGGGGTCCTGATCCAGGCACTGGTCGGGATCGACTTCAGCATCGCCGTGCTGACGACCGGCGCGTTCATGCTCTGTTATGTCGTCTTCGGCGGCATGCTCGCCACCACCTGGGTCCAGATCATCAAGGCCGTCCTGCTGATGTCGGCGACCATCGTCCTGTCGCTGTTCGTGCTCGGCGAGATCGGCTGGAACCCGATCGACATCTTCGACGACGCTCAGGCGCAGTCGGAGGACGGGGCCGCGTACCTGGCTCCCGGCCTGCGCTTCAGCGAGCCGATCGACACGATCTCGCTCGGGCTCGGGCTGTTGCTCGGCACCGCCGGGCTGCCGCACATCCTGATGCGGTTCTTCACCGTCCCCGACGCCAAGGCGGCGCGCTCGTCGGTGGTCTGGGCTGTCGGCCTGATCGGCGCGTTCTACGTGATGACCACGTTCCTGGGCTTCGGCGCCCGGGCGATCCTCGGTGGCGACCCCGCCGGCCTCGACGACGCCGGCAACCTGGCCGCGCCGCTGCTCGCCCAGGAGGTCGGCGGCGGAGTGGGGACGATCGGCGGCGACGCCTTCCTGGCGATCATCGCCGCGGTCGCCTTCGCGACCATCCTCGCGGTGGTCGCGGGACTCGTGATCTCGGCCTCGGGTGCCGTCGCGCACGACGTGTGGTCGAACGTGATCCGCAAGGGCCGCGACTCCGAGCACGAGGAGGTGTACGTCGCCCGGATCGCCGCTGTGGGCATCGGGGCGATCGCAATCGCGATCGCGATCATCGGCGGCGAGGCACTGAACGTCTCCTACATGGTGGGCTTGGCATTCGCCGTCGCGGCAAGCGCCAACTTCCCGGCCCTGCTTCTGGCGCTGACCTGGAAGCGGTTCAACACCACTGGTGCGGTATGCGGCGTGGTGACCGGTGTCGTGACCTCGGTCGGGTTGGTTCTGATCGGTCCAGACCCCGCCGCCCCCGAGCAAGGCCTCGTGACCACCGACCCGGTAGAGATCATCCCGGGCGTGCCTCTATCACAGCCGGCGATCCTCTCGGTGCCGCTTGGCTTCCTCGCCTGCTACCTCGGCACGATGCTCTCGCGCGAGGAGACGCGCGCCGAGCGCGGGTTCGAGGAGCTGCACGTGCGCGCGGAGACCGGGCTCGGGGCCGAGGTCCCGATCGAGGGTGCCGGGATCTCGCCGCGACCGCGGCGCGAGAAGCGCGACGCCGAGAAGGTCAGCGCCTGACGCGCGGCGAAAGGCAGGCGATGGAAGCGTCAACCGAAAACCGCGCCGCCGGCGGGCTCGAGGCGGAGCTCGGCGAGCTGCTCGACCGCGAGCTGTTCGAGCCGCCGAAGGACTTCGCCGGCGAGGCGCTGGTCGCCGACGACTCGTTGCACGCTGAGGCGGCGCGCGACCCGCAGGCGTGGTGGTCGAAGCTCGCCGCGGAGCTCGAGTGGTTCAAGCGGCCCGAGCAGACTCTCGACGACTCGAACCCGCCGTTCTTCAAGTGGTTCGCCGACGGCAAGCTCAACGCCTCGGTCAACTGCCTCGACCGGCACGTCGAGGCGGGCAACGGCGACCGGGTGGCGTTTCACTGGCACGGGGAGGATGGGGAGACCCGCGACGTCACCTACTCCGACCTGCTGCGCGACACCCAGCGGCTCGCGAACGTGCTCTCCGATCGCGGGGTCGAGGCCGGCGACGTGGTCGGGATCTACCTCCCGATGGTGCCCGAGGTCGCGGTCGCGATGCTCGCCTGCGCGCGGATCGGCGCCCCGCACAACCTCGTCTTCGGCGGTTTCTCGCCGGAGGCGGTCAAGGAGCGGATGCAGTTCTCGGACGCGAAGGCGCTGATCACCATCGATGCCGCCCGCCGCAAGGGCAAGACCGCGCCGATCAAGCCCGCGGTCGACGAGTTCCTCGGCCAGGTCCCGTCGATCGAGACCGTCGTCGTCGTCCGCCATCCACACGTCGACGGCTACGAGGTCGAGATGACCGAGGGCCGCGACATCTTCTACGACGAGGCGATCGAGGCCGCCGACGACGAGTGCCCGCCGGCCGAGCTCGATGCCGAGCACCCGCTCTACATCCTCTACTCGTCGGGCTCGACCGCGAAGCCAAAGGGGATCCTGCACACGACCGGTGGCTATCTCACCGGGGTCGCCTGGACCACGCGCCACGTCTTCGACCTGAAGCCCGAGTCGGACGTGTTCTGGTGCTCGGCCGACGTCGGCTGGGTCACCGGCCACTCCTACATCGTCTACGGGCCGCTGATGAACGGGGTCACCTCGGTGATGTACGAGGGCGCTCCCGATTACCCCGACAAGGACGTCTGGTGGGAGCTGTGCGAGCGCTACGGGGTGACGGTCTTCTACACCGCGCCGACCGCGATCCGCGCCTGCATCAAGTGGGGTGCGGAGTACCCCGAACGCCACGACCTCTCGGCCCTGCGCCTGCTGGGGACGGTCGGCGAGCCGATCAACCCGAAGGCGTGGCTTTGGTACTGGAAGGTGATCGGCGGCGAGCGCTGCCCGATCGTCGACACCTGGTGGCAGACCGAGACCGGGCACATAATGATCACCACGCTTCCGGGCGCGCAGGCGGCGAAGCCCGGCTCAGCCGGGATGCCACTGCCCGGAGTCGAGGCGGAGGTCGTCGACGAGGACGGCAACGAGGTCTCCGACGAGCAGGGCCTGCTCGCCCTGCGCCGCCCCTGGCCGGGGATGCTGCGGACGCTCTATCGCGACGACGACCGCTACGTCGAGACCTACTTCTCGAAGTTCGGTCCCGAGACCTACTTCGTCGGCGACGCCGCCCGCCGCGACTCCGACGGCTACTTCTGGGTCATCGGTCGCGTCGACGACGTGATCAACGTCTCCGGCCACCGGCTCTCGACGGCCGAGGTCGAGTCGGCGATCGTCTCGCATCCGAAGGTCGCCGAGGCGGCGGTCATCGGCCAGGCCGACGAGCACACCGGCCAGTCGATCTGCGCCTTCGTCACCCTCGAGGGCGAGCTCGAGGGCACCGACGACCAGGTCGCGGAGATCCGCGAGCACGTCGCGAAGCGGATCGGCAAGTTCGCCCGCCCGAAGCGGGTCGTCTGGGCCCACGACCTGCCGAAGACGCGCTCGGGCAAGATCATGCGCCGGCTGCTGCGCGACATCGCCGAGGGACACGAGCTCGGCGACGTGACCACGCTCCGCGACCCGGATGTGGTCAAGGAGCTCGACGAGGTGGTCAAGCGGCGGGCGAGCGAGGGCGAGGAGGAGTAGCCCCGCCGGTTGCCGGTTGCGCACGAGCTACCGGGCGCGCTAGGTTCTCGGCCGGGATAAAGGCGTAGGGGGAGAAGGGGCGGCTCGATGGCCTTCTCAGCCGCGGTTCGCCAGGCGGTTTTCGTGCTCGTAGTACTGCTCGGGGCCCTGCTGCCCTCGGGCGCGGATGCCGTGATCGCGGTCGACGAACGCGAGGATGCGCGTCCGCTGGATGCGCCCCCCGCCGATCCCGGCGGAGACCGGCTGCGGATCGGCGCCGGCGACTGGATCGCCACCGGGCTGCCCGGCGACGACGTCGCCGCGGCGCGCGAGTACCTGCGCCGCAACGCCGAGGGCCTCGGCCTCTCGGCCGCCGAGGTCGATCGGCTCGAGCTCGTCAACGACGGACGGCTGGCGGCGAGCGACGCCCACGCCGTCCTCTTCGCCCAGCGGTTCGGCGGCCTGCCCGCCGTCGGCGGCGGCATGGTCGTCGTCGGCGTCGACGACGGGCGCGTCGCCTCGGTCGCCTCCTCGCTCAGCCCGAGCTCGCGAGTCGCCGGCGAACCGCGGCTCGGTGCTCGTGCCGCGTGGCACGCCGCCGCCGCCGGGGTCGGCCTCGACCTGGCCGATCGGCGCCTCGACCGAAGCGGATCGGCGGCGGGCTTCGCGGTCCTGGACGCCCGCCCGCTCGCCGCCGAGCAGCAGGTGCGCCTGGCAGCCTTGCCGGTCCCCGGCGGGCCTGCGCGCGCCGTTTACGAGGTCAACGTCGTCGACAACGGGCCACGAGCCCGCGGCGTACACCGTCTACCTCGATGCCGAGACCGGTGAGACGCTGCGCCGCGTGAGCCGGCTCGACCACGCCGCCGATCAGCCGAACTGGCAGTACTTCCAGAGCTCCCCGTCGCTCGACGGCGCCGACACCGACACGCGGGTGATCGGGTGCTTTCCGGCCGGCGCCGCTCCCGCCGCTCCGTGCACGGTCGACGAGCGCTCGACCGCGGCCGCGGCACCCGCCCCCTGGGATGTGATCGGGGGCGCCTCCATGCCGAGCACGACGACGACCGGAAACAACGCCGATACGGCGCTCTCGCAGCTCAGCCCGCTGACGCCGAGCACCGGCGTGCGGCCCTCGAGCCCGACCCGTGAGTACCTGTCGCCGTTCACCAACGTGTGGCGAACCTCGACCTGCAACCCGGCCAACTTCGCCGGTGGGATCGTGCCCGCCACCGGTCCGAACACCTTCGGCGGCACCGAGGCCAACGACGTCAACGCGGCGATCATCTCACTGTTCGCCAATCACAACCACATGCACGACTGGTCCTACAACCTCGGCTTCACCGAGGCGAACTACAACATGCAGGTCGACAACTTCGACAAGGGGGGCCCGGAAGCCCAGGAGGGCGATCCTGAGATCGGCAACGCGCAGGCGGGATCGACCACCGGCGGCGCTCCCACCTACACCGGGCGCGACAACGCGAACCAGATCACGCTCCAGGACGGGATCCCGCCGATCACCAACATGTACCTCTGGCAGCCGATCGCGGGCGCCTTCTATCCGCCGTGCGTGGACGGGGACTTCGACATGAGCGTGATCGGCCACGAGTACACGCACGCGATCTCCAACCGGATGGTGGGCGGCCCCGACAACGGCCTCACATCGAGCGCCGACGGCCAGGCGCGGGCGATGGGCGAGTCGTTCTCGGACCTGACCGCGGTCGAGTTCCTGCACGAGTACGGGCTCTCGCCGGACGGCGACGCGGACCCGTTCGCCGTCGGCGCCTACGTCACCGGCTCGAACGAGAAGGGGATCCGCAACTACAACATGGGCGACAGCCCGCTCAACTACTCCAACGTGCAGGGCTACGACGGCTCCGGCAACGGCAGCCCGCACGACGACGGCGAGATCTGGAGCGCGGTCAACTTCGACATCCGCGCGGCGATGATCGACAAGTACGGCGCCGGCGACGCCGCCTCGCAGCTCGCCTGCGCCGAGGGCCAGACAGCGGTCTCGGAGTGCCCCGGAAACCGCCGCTGGATGCAGCTCGTCTTCGACTCCTACCTGCTGATGCCGCCCGACGGTGAGGTCAGCATGCTCGAGGCTCGCGACGCGCTGCTCGCCGCCGACATGCTCCGCTTCGGCGGCGACAACCAGGCCGAGCTCTGGGACGCGTTCGCCCGCCGCGGCTTCGGCAGCGGCGCCAGCTCGACCAACTCCGGCGATGCGGGCGACATCGGTGGCGACACCGACGATCCGCAGCCGGTGGCGAGCTTCAGCTCGCCGCTGCGCAGCGACGAGACCACGCTCACGTTCACGCCGACCGCCGATCAGACCGGCGTCCCGGTCGAGGCCGAGCTCTATGTCGGCGACTACGAGGCGAACGTGACCCCGGTCGCCGACACCGACCCGGCGACGGCGCGCGACGCCCAGGTTCCGCTCCTGCCCGGGACCTACTCGTTCGTCGCCCGCGGCGACGGCTTCGGTGCGCAGAAGTTCTCGCAAACGATCGGCGCCGGACAGGCCCTCGACCTGAACGTCGCGATGCCGACCAACCGGGCCTCGAACGCGAGCGGCGCGGTGACCACCGACGGCGATCCCGACGGTGTCAACCCCGACTCGCTCACAGACGACACCGAGGTCACGAACTGGGCGGCGATCGAGCGCGATCCCGACGCCGCGGGCGCCGACGTGCTCGTCGACCTGGCGGGGGGCGAGCAGCTCGTCGACCGCGTCAACGTGAGCGCGCTGCTTCGCGATCCCGACCAGGACGGCGACGACCAGGACGATCCCGGAAGCCAGAACCGGTTCACGGCGCTGCGCCAGTTCGAGCTTCAGGCCTGCACCGGCGCGACCGCCGACTGCGACGAGCCGGGTGAGTTCACGAGCTTCTACACGAGCTCCGCCGACGCGTTCCCCGGCGACGTCCCGCGTCCGCTGGCGCCGGACATGAACCTGCGCAGCTTCGACGTCCCCGACACGCAGGCGACCCATCTGCGCTTCGTCGTCGTCACCAACCAATGCCTCGGAAAGGCGCTGTTTCAGGACAACTCGCTCGACACCGACCCGGCCTCGAACTCCGACTGCCGGCTCGGCAACCCGCCGACGATCGCGCCCACGGACGCCACCGTGCGGGCGGCCGAGCTGCAGGTGTTCTCGAGCGCCGTGAGCTCGTCGCTGACGCCGACCGAGATCCCGGAGGGACCCGGCGGAGAGGAGCCCGGCGGCGACGGCGGTGGCGACGGCGGCGGCCCTGACCAGGGGCCGGGCGGCTGCGGCGCGGTCCAGAACGGCAGCAAGGCCGCCGACAAGCTCACCGGCACGGGCGCCGGCGACCTGCTGCGCGGGCGCGGCGGCCGCGACCGGCTCAACGGCCGCGGCGGCGACGACTGCCTGCGCGGCGGCCGCGACCGCGACCGCCTGCGCGGCGGCGCCGGCGACGACCTGCTCGCGGGCGGGCGCGGGCCCGACCGGATCAAGGGCGGTGGCGGAGCCGATCTGGTCCGTGCCGCGCGCGGCCGCGCCGACCGGATCGACTGCGGGCCGGGCAAGGACCGCGCCATGATCGGTCGCGGCGACCGCACCAAGCGCTGCGAGAAGATCAGGAGGCGCTAGCCGAGCTGGACGCGGGCGCGGGAGGGGGCGGAGGAGTGGTCGGCGTCACCGGCTCGGCGCACGGCTGCGGGTCGGGGGCTCCGCTGAGCGTGTCCGCGGGGTGGTTCTCGCGCCGTGAGAGCGCGATCAGCGGCAGCGCGAGCGCCGAGATTCCGGCGCTGAGCAGGTAGGACGGCGCGTAGCCCCACACGTCCGCGGCCTTGCCGAGCACCGGCTGGGACCAGACGCCGCCGGCGGAGCTCATCAGCGAGTCGAAGGAGAGGATCGTCGCCCGCTGCTGCGAGGGGATCATCCCGTTGATGTAGGCCTGGCGGATCGGCATCTCGGCGGCGAACAAGCAGGCCCCAGACGACGATCAGCGCGATCACGGCGGCGAACGCCTCGATCACGCCGATCAGCGCCAGCGCGCCGACGCCGACGGCCGACATCCCGATCAGCGCCGTCGTCCGCCGATGGAAGAGCCGGCGGATGCGCGGCGCCGCGATCCCGCCGAGGATCTGCGCGCCGGCGACGATCGCCGCGACCAGGCCGGCGACCGTGTACGCCTCCGGGTCGCCGTAGAGCTCGAGCAGGTAGGGCTGCAGGGCGTAGAAGGCGTAGATGCCGACGCCGCCGGTGAACAGCGAGCTCAGCATCAGCCACTTGACCGCCGGCACCCGCCACCCGTAGTCGATCGAGTCCGAGGTGATCTTCCGCATCTCGGCCACCGGCCTTTGTCCCTTCTCGGGTGTGAACCCGATGTCGTGCATGAGCCGGAAGGCGACGACGAACATCACCGCCAGGACGGCGGCCCGGACCAGGAACGGCACCCCGAGGTCGGTGGCCTGGGCGATCAGGCCGCCGGCGACCGAGCCGGTCAGCATCGCGGCGCCGGAGACGATCTGCCCGCGGCCGAAGACCGACTCGAGGTCGCCGTCAAAGCCGGTCGCCGCGAGCGCGTCGACGAGCCAGGCCTCGACCGCGCCGGAGAAGAACGTGAACCCGAGCCCGAGCAGGATCGAGGCGCCGGCCCATTGCCAGAACGGCGCCTCGACCTGCCACAGGAGCACGTAGAGGATGGTCGAAGCGGTGAGCGTGACCGTGCCGAGCAGATATGAGGTCCGGCGCCCGATCGTGTCGGCGACGATCCCGGTCGGGACCTCGAAGATCACCATCCCGGCGGTGAAGAAGGCGTTCGCCGCGAACGCCTCCGTGTTCGAGAGCCCGGCGTCGAGGAGGAAGATCGTGTTGATGCCCCAGATGAACGAGGCGGCGAGGGTGTTGCCCAGCATCAGCAGCAGGTACGTGCGCTGAACCGAGCGCGGGCTGGGCATCAGCGCAGCGCGGCGCGGCGGAGCTTGCCGGTCGCCGTCTTCGGCAGCTCGTCGGCGAACTCGACGATCCGCGGGTACTTGTAGGGGGCGGTCACCGCCTTCACGTGCTCCTGGAGCTCGCGGGCGAGCTCGTCGGTGGGCTCACGCTCGCGGGGGACGACGACCGCGCGCACGACCGAGCCGCGCTCGGGATCGGGCGCCGCGACCGCCGCCGCCTCGGCGACCGCCGGATGGCTGAGCAGCGCCGACTCGACCTCCGCGGGGCCGATCCGGTAGCCGGCGGAGAGGATCAGGTCGTCGTTGCGGCCCTCGTAGAAGAGCCGGCCGGACGAATCGGAGCGGACGACGTCGCCGGTCGCCCACCACTCGCCCTCGAAGGGCGCCGAGTCGACGTAGTGGCTGAAGAAGGTCGGGCAGCTGGCGACGCGGACCTGAAGCTCCGAGTCGACGATCCGCACCTCGACCCCGGGCAACGGGCGTCCCATCGACCCCGGTTCGACCTCGTCGCCGACCAGGCTGCCGGTCAGATGGCCGGTCTCGGTCTGTCCGTAGCCGTCGTGGATCGAGTGACCGGTCGCCTCGGACCAGGCGCCGATCGCGGCGGGGTCGAGCGCCTCGCCCGCGGACACCATCCGCCGCACCGAGGGCAGCGGCCGCAGTCGCGCGCGCTTGGCGAGCACCCGGTACTCGGTCGGCGCCTGGCAGAGGACCGAGACCCGCTCGCGCTCGATCAGCTCGAGCCGGTGGTCGGGGTCGAAGCGCGCGTCGACGAGCATCGCCGCCGCGCCGCAGAGCCACGGCGCGACGAATACGTTGCGCGCCGACTTCGACCACCCGGTAGCGGTCGTGCACCAGACCAGCTCGCCCGACCTGGCGCCGAGCCACTGCTCGGCCTGGAGTCGCTGGGCGCCGAGGTAGCGCTGCGTGTGCACCGCGGCCCGGGGCTCGCCGGTGGTCCCGGAGGTGAACACGACCAGCGCCGGGTCGCTCGGATCGAGGTCGGCGACCGCGGCCGGCGGCTGCTGCGGGCGGTCCTCGTCGAGCGCCTCGGCCAGCTCCGCGAGCGTCATGTACGCAACCCCGTCGGGAAGCTCGCCGAGCAGCGGCTCGTCGCCGATGCAGAGCGATGGGCTCGCGATCCGGGTCCGCAGCTCGAGGTCGGCGCGGCGCAGCTGCGTGCTGCAGGGCAGCGCCACCGCGCCCATGCGCCAGCACGCGAGCAGGGCCAGGACCCACTCGAGCCGGTTGCCGACCAGGGTCATGACCGTGTCCCCGCGGCCGACTCCGCGCGCCGCGAGCGCGCCTGAGAGCCCGGCGCTCATCGCACTCAGCTCGCCGAAGTGCCAGACCCGGCGCTCGCCGTCCGCGCCGTATGCGACCAGGGCCGGTCGCGAGGCCGGGAAGCGCTCGAGCACCTCCTCGGTGAAGTTCACTCAGCAGCCCTTCGGGCGCAGCGGTCCGCTCACGCGGCCGGTCTTGCCGGCTGCCGTGCCGCGCGCGCTCACGGTCGCGTCGTCACAGGCCTGGGCCGCGAACGCGAGCACCTCGCGCTGGCGGGCGCTGAGCCGTAGCCGCACCTTCGCCTCGCGGTCGCGCAGCTTCTCCGACTCGGGGCCGAGCCGGAACGTGTAGTCCTCGGGGAAGCCGTCGACGACCAGCGTCGCCTTGACCCGGACCTCGTCACCGCGCTTCGAGCGCACGCCGACCTTGATCGCGCGCTTTCGCAGCGCTCCCTGCTGAGTCTCGGTCAGCAGCTCGAGCGTCGGCTTCGGCCGCGGCTCGGGCTTCGGCGGCTTCGCGGGCGCGGTCCCGGCGAGCACGATCAGCCCGGCGATGGCGCCCGCCGCCAGGGCGGCGGTTGAGCTTCGGGTGCGCATCACCCCAGGGTAGTCAGCGGCCGGCGGCGGGTGCCGGGACGGGATCGGGGTCGGTCTCGGCGAGGACGGAGAACACGCGCTCGGCGAAGGCGCGATTTCGCCGTCGCGAGTCGGCGAGCAGTCCCGGCTCGGCTCGCGCGCGCCGGCGACGCCGACGCCAGTTGCGCCGATTGCAGGTCACCAGGTCCCACGGGGTGAGCAGCCATTTCGAGCACCACGGCTCGTAGACGAGCACCCTGCGTCCGAGCAGCAGCGCCCAGTAGGCGCCGTGATAGCTGTTCGTGATCACGCACTCCGCCGAGCCGAGGAACGCGGCGATCTCATCGAGATCTTCTCCCACGTGTTCAGCATCGTCGGCAGGCCCTCGATCGCGATCGGCTCGAGCGCGCCCTGGCCGTAGACGACGGTCTCGTTGGTGATCTCGTACTCGCGGTCGAAGACCGGGCTCATGCAGGAGCTGCAGGGGACGAGGTCGAACGCGGTGCCGGCATCGCGCACGCCGGCGAGCCGCAGGCGGTCGAGCGGATACTGCTCGGCGTAGTCGGCGACCGACCGGCGCCAGTCGCCGTGCTCGGCGGGGTCGAAGTGGTAGTGGTCGTGGTGGTGGCCGATGCTCCAGCCGATCACGGTGTTGCCGCGCTCGAGCAGCGGCTCGATCACCTGCGGCCAGTCGTGGGGATTGAGGACCCCACCGCCGCCGAGGACGACGAGCTCGTCGCGCAGCTCGCGGGCCGCGTCGGAGTGATAGGAGGCCTCCTCGTAGGCAAGCGTCGCCGGTGCGAGGTCCCAGAAGCGCCGCAGCGGCACGCACTCGCGGTCGCCGGCGTTGCGGTACTCGAGGTGGTGAAGCTCGTAGACGCGCCTGCTCATCGCGATCAGCCCGGCTCTCCGGGAACACCGGCGGAGAAGTGGACCTCGACCCGCGGATGCGGAAGCCGCTCCAGCACCCGGTATGCCATGCGAGCGGGCACCGCGCGCACCCGGTAGCCCTGCGAGCGCATGAACGCCTCGACCTCGCTGACCTCGACTCCGTTGTAGCGCAGCTGGACCTCGTGGAGCTCGTCGCGGGCGGGCGCCGGAATCGGCTCGTAGGCATCGTTGGAGGTCTTCTGCTCGGCGTGGCGCCGAAAGCCGGCGACCAGCCGGCGCACGTGGCGAAAGCGCGCGCCGCCCGCCTCGAATCGCTTCAGCAGGTCCCAGTCGAGGGCGAACTCGAGCGACTCGTCGAGCGGACCGCAGCGGTCCCAGATCGAGCGCCGCCAGAAGGCGCACTCCTGAGGGATGAAGTTCGTCCACCGCAGCGCGTCGGCGCGATGCGGGGGCAGCGCCCAGATCCCGAGGTCGCGATCCCACTCGTCGATCACGAGCCGGTCGCCGTAGACGACGTCGACCTCGGGGTGACGCGCGAAGAAGCGCGCGACGAAGGCGAGCGATCCGGGCAGCAGCACGTCGTCGGCGTTCAGCCATCCCATGATCTCGCCCGGCGCCGCCGCGAAGCCGGCGTTGATCGCCGCCGCCTGACCGCCGTCGGGCCCGGACTCGAGCCCGGCAAGTCGCGGCCGGAAGGGCTCGAGCCGGCGCATCGTGTCGTCGCGCGAGCCGCCGTCGCGGATCGCGTAGGAGAGCGCCGGGTAGCCCTGGCCGAGGACGCTCTCGGCGGCGCGGGCGACGTAGGCGCCCTGGTCGAGCGACGGGGTCACGATCGCGATCGTCGGCGCCGGATCGGGAACCCGATCGCGCAGGTACCAGGCGGGGACCTCGAGCTGGCGGGCGTCGTACTGGCGGCGCATGTCGCCGAGCGTCGGTCGCACGGCCCCGGCGACCCAGTCGCGGGCATGCGTGAGCCGAGCCTGCACGCCGCCTCCTCCTCTCAGCGACGAAGCTCGGTGCCGTCGTAGAGCTTGTGGATCACGACGCCGCCGGGCGGGGCCGCCTCGAGGCAGAGCTCGCAGAGGACGCACTCGTCGAGCTGCGCTGGGACGGTCTCGATCCTGCCGCCGCCGTCGCGGAAGATGTCGACCGGGCAGACCTCCTCCAGCTTCTTCGCCAGCTCGGGATCGCCGGCGACCGACCCGTCGACCTCGATCTCGATGAAGACGCCATCAGCCATTGAGCTTCTCCTTGACCGCGCCGGGGATCTCGTCGATGCGCTCGACCACGGGAATCCCGGCGGCCTCGAGGCGGGCGATCTTCTCGGTCGCCGAGTCCTCCGTGCCCTCGACGATCGTGCCCGCATGGCCGAAGCTCATTCCCTGCATCTCCTCGTCGTCCATGAACCGGCCCGCCATGAAGGCGACGATCGGCAGCCGCGAGTCGGCCCGCTCGCGCCAGTCGACCAGCTCGGCCTCCATCCGCCCGCCCGGCTCGGTGTAGATCACGATCGCCTCGGTCTGCTCGTCGGCCTCGAACAGCGGCATCAGCTCGGCGTAGGTCGAGCCGATGATCGCGTCGCCGCCGATCGAGATCGCGGTCGAGACGCCGAGGCCGGCGGCGGTCAGGGTCGAGGAGATCTCGGTCGTCATCCCGCCAGAGCGCGACATCACGCCGACCGGCCCGGGCGAGTACGCCTTCGCGGCGTCCTTTGCGGGGCCGCCGATGCCGCCCATCTTCGCCACCCCGGGGACGATCAGCCCGAGGCAGTTGGGGCCGATGATCCGGGCGCCTCGCTCGCCCGCGAGCTCGACCATCTGGGCGACGTCGCGGCGCGGGATGCGCTCGGTCACGATCACGATCAGCTTGATGCCGTTCTCGATCGCCTCGAGCACCGCGTCCTTGGTGAACGCGGGAGGGACGGTGACGACCGCGCCGTCGGGCACCGAGCCGTGATCGGCGACGGCCTGCTCGACGGTGTCGAACACTGGGACGCCGTGGACCTCGCGGCCCTTGCGCCCCGGGGTCACGCCGCCGACGATCCTGGAGCCGAAGTCGAGGCACTCGCGGGTCAGGTTGACGGCCTCGCGGCCGGTGATCCCCTGGACGATGAAGGTGAAGTCCCTGTCGAGCAGGATCGACATCAGGAATCCCCCTGGACGCGCGCGACCGCCTGGCCGGCCGCCTCCCACATGCTCACATTGCGGTCGTTGAACTCGATCCCGTAACGGGAGAGGATCTTCGCCCCCTCCTCCTCCCAGGCACCGGGGATGCGGAAGACCGCGATCGTCTCGGCCGGGTCCTTGCCGAGCTCGAGACAGGCCTTGATCACCCCGCGGGCGACGATGTCGACTCGGGTGTTGGAGACGATCGACATCATCACCGCGATCTTCTCGACCCCGTCCTTGCGCAGGACCTCCATCGCCAGGCCCTGCGCCTTCGCGACCGAGGGGTTGCCGCCGATCTCGGCGTAGTTCGCGGGCCGGCCTCCCTGGCTGCGGACGGCGTCGGTGAGCGTCAGCGAGCCGCCGCCGGCGCCGATCACGAGCCCGAGGTCGCCGTCGAAGCCGTGGTCCTTGCCCTGGATCACGCCGCGATGGTCGGCGGCATCGATCGCCTTCACCCTGCGCTCGAACTCCGACGGCTCGTAGAGCTCGCGCGGCTCGGAGAGGTCGACGCCGATCTCGCCGAGCAGGTCACGGTGGCGGCCGACGGCCTCGTCCTCCATCTCCATGTGCGCGTCGAGGGCGACGAAGGACCCGTCCGCCAAGCGCGCGAGCGGGTTTATCTCGGCCAGGGTCATGTCGTAGTCGCGCTGCAGGCGGGCGAGCTTCGCCAGCACCGCGGTGGCGCGGTTGAGCTCCGAGCCGGTCATCCCGCAGCGCGCCACCGTCTGCTTCGCCTCGAAGTCGGCGATCGGATGGAGGTTCGAGAGGTGGCCGCGACCGACGTGGTCGGGGTGCTCGGCGGCGACCTGCTCGATGTCGATCCCGCCCATGTCGCTGAACAGCATCATCGGCCGCTTCGCTCGCCCGTCCCAGAGCACCGCGGCGTAGTACTCCTGCTCGATTGCGGCCTTCGGGTCGACGAGGACGCCAACCGGGAGGTGTCCGCCGATCTCGAGCTCGAGGATCTCGGTGGCGTGCGCCTCGGCCTCCTCGGGCGTGTCGGCGAACTTGACCCCGCCGGCCTTCATCCGGCCGCCGGTCAGGACCTGCGACTTGACCACGGTCGGGCCGGCGATCCGCGCGGCCGCCGCGCGAGCCTCGGCCGGCGTGGTACAGAAGCCGTAGTCGGTGACCGGGATCCCGGCCCGCTCGACGATCCGGCGTGACTCGAACTCGTAGAACCGCATGGCGCGGCGCGGAACCCTAGTGCTTCCGCATCGAGATGAGGCTCAGCGCTTGGCCACCGCGCGCTCGCGTCCCCCGGTCGCCCGCCAGATCAGCAGCGCGATGATCGAGCCGATGATCGAGCCGATCACGCCCGAGGCCTGGAACGCGCCTTCCCCGGAGTCATGTCCGATCAGGTAGCCCAGAAAGCCTCCGATAAAGCTGCCGGCGACCCCGATCGCCACGGTCCCCCAGAAGCCGAGCGGGTCCGGCCCCGGAACCAGCAACCGTGCCAGGTAGCCGCCGATGATTCCGATCACGAAGAGGTAGATGATGAACCCGACCACGTGTTCTCCTTCTCTAGGTTGACCGCTTGGTCCCCGCTCGGCGGCGCTGCTAAACGGATTTCGTGCCCTCCGGCACAAGCCCGGGCCGACCGTTGGTCCGTCACAATGGTGCCCCCGGATACCGGCTGCCCGGCCGGGTAGATGCCAGTACCACCCACGACGAGGAGTTGAACCACCACTTGAGCGACACGACGACCGCCGCCGAGGCCCCGACGAAGAACGCGAAGCTCTCCGCCTGGGTGGAGAAGGTCGCCGAGCTGACCCAGCCCGACTCGATCCACTGGTGCGACGGGTCGGCCGAGGAGTACGACCGACTGTGTCAGGAGCTGGTCGACGCGGGGACGTTCGAGAAGCTCTCCGACGCGAAGCGGCCGAACTCATATCTCGCCCGCTCCGACCCCGGCGACGTCGCCCGGGTCGAGGATCGCACGTTCATCTGCTCCGAGCGCGAGCAGGACGCCGGTCCGACCAACAACTGGCGCGACCCGGGCGAGATGCGCGAGATGCTCGACGACCTCTTCCGCGGGGCGATGAAGGGCCGGACGATGTACGTGGTCCCGTTCTCGATGGGCCCGCTCGGTTCGCCGATCGCCCACGTCGGCGTCCAGCTCACCGACTCTCCCTACGTCGCGGTCTCGATGCGGATCATGACCCGGATGGGCGACGGCGCGCTCGAGGCGATGGGCGCCGACGGCGAGTTCGTCCCCTGCCTGCACACGGTCGGGATGCCGCTCGCCGAAGGGGAGGAGGACGTGCCGTGGCCGTGCGACGCGACCAACAAGTACATCGTCCACTACCCCGAGACCCGCGAGATCTGGTCATACGGCTCCGGCTACGGCGGCAACGCGCTGCTCGGAAAGAAGTGCTTCGCGCTGCGGATCGCCTCGGCGATGGCGCGCGACGAGGGCTGGATGGCCGAGCACATGCTGATCCTCAAGCTCACCTCGCCCGAGGGACAGGTCAAGTACGTGACCGGCGCCTTCCCCTCTGCATGCGGCAAGACCAACCTCGCGATGCTGGTCCCGACGCTCGAGGGCTGGACGGTCGAGACGGTCGGCGACGACATCGCCTGGATGAAGTTCGGCTCCGACGGCCGCCTGTACGCGGTCAACCCGGAGGCCGGCTTCTTCGGCGTCGCCCCCAACACGTCTCACAAGACGAACCCGAACGCGATGGACACGATCGAGCGCAACTCGATCTTCACCAATTGCGCGCTCACCGACGACGGCGACATCTGGTGGGAGGGGATGACCGGCGAGCCGCCCGCGCACGCGATCGACTGGAAGGGCAACGACTGGACGCCCGACTCCGAGGAGCCGGCCGCGCACCCGAACGCGCGCTTCACCACCCCGGCGGCCCAGTGTCCGTCGATCGCCTCCGAGTGGGAGGACCCGGCCGGCGTCCCGATCGACGCGTTTCTGTTCGGCGGTCGGCGGGCGACCGTCGTGCCGCTCGTCAGCGAGGCATTCGACTGGGACCACGGCGTCTTCCTCGGCGCGACGATGTCCTCGGAGACGACCGCCGCGGCGGCGGGGGAGGTCGGCAAGCTGCGCTTCGACCCGATGGCGATGCTGCCGTTCTGTGGCTACGACATGGCCGCCTACTTCGGACACTGGCTCGAGCTCGGCCGCGCGCATGCGAACGAGATGCCGCGGGTGTTCGTCGTCAACTGGTTTCGAAAGGACGATGAGGGCAGGTTCCTGTGGCCGGGCTTCGGCGAGAACAGCCGCGTGCTCGAGTGGGTCTTCCGCCGCTGCGAGGGCGAGGGAGAGGCGGTCGAGACGCCGATCGGACTGGTCCCCGCCGCGGGGGAGATCGACCTCGACGGGCTCGAGATCTCCGAGCAGGCGATGGGCGAGCTGCTCACCGTCGACGCGGAGCAGGTCCGCGACCAGCTGCCGCAGGTCGAGGAGTTCCTGGCGCAGTTCGGCGATCGGCTCCCGGACGAGATCGGGCGCCAGCTCGAGGCGCTGAAGCGGCGCCTGGACTGACGCGCGGGACTCTCATCGTCCTCTAATTGCGGCTCCGTAGAACCCCGGTTCGTGATCAACTACGAACAAGTACGGAGGTAACGAGATGACGAAGCGACGCAAGGTCCTGATCGTGGGCGCCTCGGCGCTCGCCCTGGCCGCGGGTGGCGCGGGCGTGGCGATGGCGACCGGCGGCGACGACGACGCGACCGAGAAGCCGATCGAGGGCTCGGCGCTCGAGCAGGCAAGCGATGCCGCGCTCGCCCATACCGGCGAGGGCTCGGTGACCGAGACCGAGGTCGGCGACGAGGAGAGCTATTACGAGGTCGAGGTGACCCTCGACGACGGCAGCCAGGTCGACGTGCAGCTCGACCGCGACTTCGCCGTGGTCGGCGACGAGGCCGACTCGGAGGACGAGGCCGGCGACGAGTAGCTCGTCTGTGCGCCTATAGCGGATCCGCGATGATCGCGGATCCGCTATATTTGGCGCATGGCGACCACACCGGGCGAGCTGCTGCGTGACGCGCGACGCCGGCGCGGACTGAGCCAGTCACGGCTTGCGATTCGCGCCGGGACGACCCAGTCGGCGAACTCGCGGATCGAGGGCGACCACGTCTCGCCGACGATCGAGACCCTGAGCGGGCTCCTGCGGCTGCTCGGCGAGGACCTCGTGATCGATGCGGTCGACCGCGACTCGGGGGTCGACCGCGAACTCAATCGCCGCAACCTCGGCTACGCCCCGGGCGAACGGGTCAGCCGCGGCCTCGCGTTCGCCGAGCTGGTCCGCCGCAACCGCGGCAAGGCCGCGGCTTGACCGCGCTCGGCGGTGCGCCTCCCGACCTTCCCATCCGTCCGGGTCCGATCTTCGCGGTCCTCAAGCGCCACCAGGTCGACTTCGTCGTCGTCGGCGGTCTCGCGGGCAGCGCCCACGGCTCGTCGTATCCGACCTACGACCTCGACGTCGCCTATTCGCGGGACGCGGGAAACCTCGAGCGAATGGCGGCGGCGCTGCGCGAGCTCGAGGTGAAGCTGACGAACGCGCCGGCGGACCTCCCGTTCCAGATCGACGCGACGAGCCTCGCGAACGGCGCCAACTTCACCTTCGACACCCCGCTCGGGCGGTTCGACATCCTCGGCCACCTGCCCGGGATCGGCTCCTACGAGGCGCTCGCCGATGCGGCCGTGGCGACGGAGCTCGAGGGGGAGCTGGTCCCGGTCGCATCGATCGACCACCTGATCTCGATGAAACGGGCCGCGGGCCGGCCCAAGGATGAGCTCATGCTCGACGAATACATCGTGATCGCCGATGAGCAGGGGCGCGTGGACGCCGATCAGAGCTCGTAGGCGGCGGCGAGCTCCGGGTCGCGGCTGGCGAGCATCTCGGCGAGCTCGACCATCACCTTGCACTGCTTCCAGGTCGCGTCGTCCTGCATCTTGCCGTCGATCATGTGCACTCCGCGCCCGTCGGGGATCGCCTCGATCACCTTCTTCGCGAACCGGACCTCCTCCGGGTCGGGGCTGAAGACCTTCTTCGCGATCTCGATCTGGACCGGGTGCAGCGACCAGGCGCCGACGCAGCCGAGCAGGAAGGCGGCGCGGAACTGCGCCTCGCAGCCCTGCACGTCCTTGATGTCCCCGTAGGGGCCGTAGAAGGGCAGGATCCCCGCCGATGCGCAGGCGTCGACCATGCGCGCGATCGAGTAGTGCCACGGGTCCTGCTGGGCGGTCGCCCGCGGCGCCTCCGGATCGTCGGGATCGGGGTCGTTGATCACCAGGTAGCCGGGATGCCCGCCGCCGACCCGGGTCGTCTTCATCCGCCGCGAGGCGGCGAGGTCGGCGGGCCCGAAGCTCATCCCCTGCATGCGCGGGCTCGCGGTCGCGATCTGCTCGAGGTTGACCACGCCCTGGGCGGTCTCGAGGATCGCGTGGACGCCGATCGGGCGCTCGAGCTTCGCCCGCGCCTCGAGCTGGGCGAGGAGGCGGTCGACGTAGTGGATGTCCCAGGCGCCCTCGACCTTGGGCACCATGATCACCTCGAGCACGTCGCCGATCTCGGTCACCAGGGTGGTCAGGTCGTCGAGCACCCACGGGCTCGAGAGGTCGTTGACCCTGGTCCAGAGCGCGGCGTCGCCGAAGTCGGTCTGCTTCGCGACCTTTACCAGGCCCGCGCGCGCCGCCTCCTTGTTGTCGACCGAGACCGCGTCCTCGAGGTTGCCGAGCAGGATGTCGGCCTGCTTCGCCATCTCCGGGACCTTGGCCGCCATCTTTTCGTTCGAGGCGTCGAAGAAGTGGATCATCCGCGAGGGCTTGATCGGCAGCTCGAGCACCGGATCGGGCGCTCCGATGGCGAGCGGCTTGAAGAAGTCACGGGGGTTGCGCAAGTCTCGTCTCCTGGGTTCGGGGGTCGGCGGAACGCTAGCGTGAGCCCATGGAGTTCGAGGTCAGAGCGGCGCGCCCCGGCGAGGAGACGACGGTCGCGAAGCTCTACGAGTGGCTGTTCGCGCCCCCCGGCTCGAAGCCCGACGCCTGGGACGAGCGCCGCGCCACCGTCGCCCTCAGCGAGGCGATCGAATCGCACGACGCAGTCGTGTTGGTCGCCGAAGCGGGTGGAAGCTTGATCGGCTTTTGCAGCGCCTATCAGGACCTGCACTCGGTTCGGTTCGGCTATCGCGCCTGGGTCGAGGACCTCGCGGTCGACCCGCAGCGGCGCTCGCTCGGGGTCGGCAAGGCGCTGCTCGACGCGGCCAAGGCGTGGGCGCGCGAGCGTGGCGCGACCCACCTCGAGCTCGACTCCGCCGAGGCGCGAACCGATGCGCATCGCTTCTACGCCCGCGAGGGCGCCGCCTATCGTTCGATCTGCTTCGGCTGGCCGCTGTAGCCCCCATGTCCGTATCGACCTCTACGCTGCGACGCCTGCCGGGGCCCCGATCGCCTCGCCGCCGACAACGACGAAGGGAAACGATGAGACTGATCAAGCGAAGCGCGCTCACCGCGATTGCGGCCGCGGCCCTGCTCGCCGCCGGCTGTGGCGGCGACGACGAGGACTCCGGCGGCGAGCCGCTCAGCCCGGAGGCCTACGGGAGCGAGCTGACCGCGATCCTGACCCCGGTCGGGCCCGAGCTGCAGCAGATCGGCAGCGAGATCTCGCAGCTCGAGGACTCGCAGACCGACGAGATCGCCGCCGGGCTCGAGGAGACCGAGGGGGTGCTCGAGGACGCCGCGTCCGAGATCGAGGCGCTTGAGCCGCCGGAGGACCTGGCGGAGACCCAGGACGAGCTCGTCGGCGCGATCGACACCTTCATCGGCGCCACCGCCGACTTCCGCGAAGCGGCCGGCGACGGGGTCGAGCAGGAGGAGGCGACCACCTTCCAGGAGGCCGGCGCCCAGTTCCAGACCGACCTCCAGGGCGTCGTCACCGATCTCCAGGGCGCCGGGGTCGAGCTCGGCGAGGCTCCGCCCGAGGCGCAGTAACCGCGGGCGATTAGGCTGGGGCGATGGCCGGCCGCATCGTCCTCTTCGGCGCCACCGGGTACACCGGGCGACTCACCGCGCAGGCCCTGGTGGCGCGCGGCGAGCGTCCCCTGCTCGCCGGGCGCAGCGCCGAGCGCCTCGTCGCGATGGCGGCTGAGCTGGGCGAGCTAGAGACGGCGGTCGCGGACGTCGGCGATCCGGCTTCGGTGCGCGCCCTGCTCGAGCCGGGCGACGTGATCGTGGCCACGGTGGGGCCGTTCGCGCGCTGGGGCGACCCCGCGGTCGAGGCGGCGATCGACGCCGGCGCCTCGTACATCGACTCGACCGGCGAGCCGGCGTTCATCCGCCGCGTGTTCGAGCGCTTCGGGCCTGCCGCCGAGCGGGCCGGCGCCGGGCTGGTGACCGCGTTCGGCTACGACTGGGTCCCCGGCAACCTGGCCGCCGCGCTCGCGCTTCGCGAGGCGGGCCAGGCGGCGACCCGGGTCGACGTCGGCTACTTCGCCACCGGCGGGAGCGGCGGGATGAGCGGCGGCACCCGCGCCTCGCTGGCGGGCGCGATCGTCGAGCCCGCGTTCGCGTGGCGCGACGGCGAGCTGCGGACCGAGCGCGGCGCCGCACGGGTGCGCGAGTTCGAGGCCGCCGGGCGCGAGCGGCCCGCGGTCTCGGTCGGCTCCTCCGAGCATCTGACCCTCCCCCGGCTGCACCCCGGGCTGCGTGAGGTCAACGCCTATCTGGGCTGGTTCGGCTCCGCCTCGCGGGGGATGCAGGCGTTCTCGGCGGTCAACTCAGCGATCACCCGGGTGCCAGGCGCCAAGCGGGCGATCGGGGCGCTCTCCGCGCGCTTCGTCCCCGGGTCGACCGGCGGGCCGGACGCCGAGGCGCGCGCCCAGACCGGCTCGGCGGTGGTCGCGATCGCCTACGACGCCGGTGGCCGTGAGCTCGCCACGGTCGAGGTCCGCGGCGTCAACGGCTACGACTTCACCGGCCGGATCCTCGCCTGGGGAGCGTCGCATGCGGCGGCCGAGGGGCTCGCCGGAGCCGGCGCGCTCGGGCCGGCGGAGGCGTTCGGAGTCGACCGGCTCGAGGCCGGCTGCGCGGAGGCCGGGATCGAGCGCGCTTCCTAGCGGCGTCAGGCGCGAGCGGACGCGAACGCGATCTCGCGGTCGAGGTGAAACTCGACCCGGGTCAGCCGCTCCGCGGTGAACTTCCACACGGCGGCGCTCGGCTGGACGATCTCGAGCTCGGAGTGGCGGGAGGTGCCCGACTGCACCCCGAGGACGACCACGTTCTCGCCCACCTCCTCGACCGACTCGACCTGAAACCGGATCCGTGCGAACGCGTCGAGCCAGTCGTGCCATGCCTGGCGCAGCCCCTCGAGGCCTTCGTAGGTCGCCTCGAAATGGACGCCGCCGTTCATCACCCCGACCACGTCGTCGTCGGCGAAGGTCGCGACCGCGGCCACCATGCGGTCGACGAGCGCCGCGTCGACCTCGACCTGATCGGCCGAGAACACCGCCGCCAGAGCCGCCATCAGGCGCTCGGCGTTCGAGGGACGAGCGGTATCCTCCGGCACCCGAAACAGTTCAGCAGACCGCGACAGAGCAGGAGCCATGGCCGTAGCTACCGCGACCCATCAGGATCTGACCGACGACCAGCAGGCGATCGTCGAGATGGTCCGCAACTTCGTCGACAAGGAGATCCTCCCGGTCGCCGAGAAGTACGACCACGCAGACGAGTTCCCGGAGCCGATCGTCGAGCAGATGAAGGAGCTCGGCCTGTTCGGGGTCACGATTCCCGAGGAGCACGGCGGCATGGGCCTCGACCTGTCGACCTACACGCTGATCGTCGAGGAGCTCTCGCGCGGCTGGATCTCGATCTCGGGCGTCGTCAACACCCACTTCATCGGCTCCTACCTGCTGATGAAGTTCGGCACCGACGAGCAGCGCGACCACTTCCTGCCGAAGATGGCGACGGGGGAGATCCGCGCCGCGTTCTCCCTCTCCGAGCCCGAGGTCGGCTCCGATGTCCAGGGGATCAAGTCGACCGCGAAGCGCGGCGACGACGGGGTCTGGGAGCTCAACGGGCAGAAGATGTGGGTCACCAACGGGCTCGGTTCCGGGGTCGTCTTCGTGCTCATGAAGACCGATCCCAAGGCCGACCCCCCGTACAAGGGGATGACCTGCTTCATCACCGAGAAGGAGCCCTGGAAGGAGAACAACGAGGGCGACTTCGCCGGGCTCGATGTGCCGCCGAAGATCCAGAAGATGGGCTACAAGGGAGTCGAGTCGACCGAGCTCGTCTACAACGGCTACCGCTGCCCGGAGGGGCGCATCCTCGGTGGCGCCGACGGGGTCGGCGAGGGCTTTCGCCAGATGATGGACGCGCTCGAGGTCGGGCGGGTGAACGTCGCCGCGCGTGGGGTCGGGATCGCGCAGCGCGCGCTCGAGCTCGCGCTGCGCTACTCGCAGGAGCGAAAGACGTTCGGCAAGCCGATCGCCGAGCACCAGGCGATCCAGTTCAAGCTCGCCGAGATGGCGACCAAGGTCGAGGCCGCGCGGCTGCTGACCCGCAAGGCGGCGGCGATGAAGGACGCGGGCGAGCGCTCCGACCTCGAGGCCGGGATGGCGAAGCTGTTCGCCTCGGAGGCGGGCAAGGAGTGCGTCGAGGAGGCGTTTCGCATCCACGGCGGCTACGGCTACTCGAAGGAGTACGAGATCGAGCGGCTCTACCGCGACGCGCCCCTGCTGTTGATCGGCGAGGGCACCTCCGAGATCCAGAAGATGGTGATCGGAAAGAAGCTGCTCGCGCGCAACAAGGCCTGATGGCGACCTCGACCCCGGAGCTGATCAAGGAGGCGGTCGAGGGCCTGCAGCGTGAGGTCCCGGCACTGGCGAAGCTGAAGCTCGTCTTCGGGCTCGAGCTGCGCGGGCGCGGCGACGTGCAGCTGTACCGCGTCGAGCTGCCCGGGCCGCGGATCTCGAAGGGGTTCGGCGACGACGAGCGCGTCCACGTCGCGATCCCGCGCTCGCATTTCAACGAGCTCGCGGCCGACGGCAGCGCCACGCACTGGCATCAGGCCTACGACCTCGGCCAGGTCAAGGTCGAGGGCGACCCCAACATCCAGAAGCTGGTCGGCCAGGTGATCGCCCGCAGCGAGGCCCGCGGGCGGCTGCGCAAGGCGCACTGAGCTGCTCGTTGGCGACCTCCAACGACCTGATCATCGTCGCCGTGCAGCGCTTCCAGGCCCAGGTACCGGCGCTGGCGAAGCTGAAGCTCGTCGTCGACCTCGAGCTCACCTCGGGCGGCCTCACCGGCCCCGGGGAGTCGGAGGCGTTCCGGATCGAGGTCCCGGGCCCGAAGGTGGGCGCCGGGCCGAGCGAGGACGCCCGCCTCCGGCTCTCGATCCCCGCGACGATGTTCAAGCTGCTCGCCGAGGAGGGCCAGCTCGTCGACTGGCGCGAGGCCTACTTCTACGGCCACCTCCGAGTCGAAGGCGATCAACGGGTCAGGCGCCTGCTCGGCAAGGCGGTCGAGCGCTCCGCGTGAGCGCCGCCCGCGGCGGGCCGCGACGCTACGATCCCGCGCCGGAGGAGGGGCCGATCCGACCCCAAGGAGACAGACGAACGCGATGAGCGAACCAGAGCACGAGTTGATCACCGACCAGGCCGGGCGCGAGGCCTCCGGAGCCCATCCCTACGGGCGCTATCTGGAGGAGTTCGAGGTCGGAGCCGTCTACCGCCACTGGCCGGCGAAGACGGTGACCGAGGCCGACGACCACATGTTCTGCCTGATCACGATGAATCACCACCCGCTGCACATCAACGACGTCTACGCCTCGCAGTCGCAGCAGGGTCGCAACGTCGTCGTCGGGCCGCTCGTCTACTCCCTGGCCCTGGGGATGTCGGTCTCCGACGTCTCCGGCAAGGCGATCGCGAACCTCGCGACCGAGGACCTCTCGCACCCGAACCCGGTCTTCCACGGCGACACCCTGTTCTGCGAGTCGGAGGTGCTCGAGGTGCGGCCGTCGAAGTCGAAGCCCGACCGCGGCATCGTCAAGGTCCACACCCGCGTCTACAAGCAGGACAACACGCTCGTCGCCGAGTTCAAGCGCGCGGTCCTGATCCCGAAGCGCCCGAACGGCGAGGCGCCGACGCCCGAGGGTGACGTCGAGTGAGCCCGGACGTCGCGACCTCCGAGGGCGAGCCGATCGCGAGCGCCGAATGGCTACGCGAGTTCGCCGACGGCTACATGGCGGCCTGGAACGGGGCCGACGTCGAGGGCATCGCCGCGAGGATCGCCGATGACGTCGTCTGGTCGGACCCGGCGCTGGCGGAGCCGGCCCGCGGGCGGTCGGCGGTCGCGGACTTCGCCCGCTCCTCGTTCGTCGCCTTCCCCGATCTGCGCTTCGCCGAGCCGGGACCGCCGGCGATCAGCGCCGACGGCCTCGTCGCCTATGCGCCCTGGCGGATGACCGCCACCAACACGGGGCCGATCGACCCGCCCGGGTTCGCCGCCACGGGCAAGCCCGTCGCGATCGACGGGATCGACGTGTGGCGGTTTCGCGACGGCCTGATCTGGCGCTACCAGGCGCTCTACGACTTCTCCGAGGTCGCCCGTCAGCTCGGCCTGCTGCCGCCGCGCGACGGCTTCGCTCAGGTGGCGATCGTGCGCGGTCAGCGCCTGCTCGCGAAGCTCCGCGGCTGAGCTCGCGCCGCCGGCGCGCTCAGATCAGCTTCGCGACCGACTCGAGGCCGGCATCGAAGTCGGTCCTCGGGATCCCGCCGACGCAGGGCGAGTTCACCCCGGCGTCGCGGTAGCGGGCGACCGCACCGTGGACCTCCTCCTCGGTGCCGATCCCGGCGAGCTCGGCAAGCATCCGATCGGAGAGGCCGCTCGCGGCGCGCTCCGGGTCGGCGGCCGTGATCCCCGCGTCGAAGGCCGCGATTTCGTCGCCGAAGCCGGACGCTTCGAGCATCGCGCGGTAGAACGGCAGCGAGGCGTAGGGGATCAGGTCCTGGCGAAAGGTCGCCCGGGCGGCATCGGCATCGTCGGTGAGCGCGATCGGCACCGCCGCGACGACGTCGAAGTCCGCCGGCTTGCGCCCGGCCCGCGCGAGCCCCTCGGCCACGGCCGGGACCACCGTCTCGCGGATGTAGGACGGACAGCACAGCCACAGCATCACGCCGTCGGCGATCTCACCGGCGAGGCGGAGCATGTTCGGCGACAGGGCGGCGACGTAGATCGGCAGCTCCGCCCGCGCCGCGTAGCCCATGAACGCGAACCTGGTCGGGAACCGCTCCGACTCCGGCGGCTGCTCGCCGCGGACGATCGCGCGCACAGCGCCGACGTACTCGCGCATCTGCGCGACCGGCTTCGAGATCGTCGCTCCGTGCCAGTTCTCGACCGTGACCCGGTGCGAGATCCCGAGCCCGAGCACCGCCCGCCCGCCCGAGTACTCATCCAGGGTGGCGACGGTTTGCGCCATCGTCGCCGGCGTGCGGGAGAAGATCGGGACCACCCCGGTGCCGAGGCGGATGCGCTCGCTCGACGCCGCGTAGGCCATCAGCGTCGTCAGCGAGTCGCGCCCCGCGATATGCGTGGTGTAGGCGGCGTCGAAGCCGAGCCGATCGGCGAGCGAAACGCGCTCGAGGGTCCGGGTCAGCTCGCGCCCGGGGGAGATGAAGGCGCCGATGCCGGCCACGCCTGATTCATATCTGAATCCGGCCCCGTTCAGCCCGAGCAGCCGACCGGCGGCTCGGCCGTCTGATCGTCGAGCGGACCGGGCGCCGGCAGCGGGCCGGATCCGCCCCTCGGCTTGCCGGGCCCGGAGTTGGGCGCCAGGGCCGCGATCGTGCGGTACAGGCGCGTCGGCGAGCCGTCGGCTCGCAGCGCCGAGAGTCCCGCGTCCCACCCCTGGGTCGAGGTCGCCGCGTGCGGTGACCAGAGACGATGGAAGATGATCGCCCGGGCGCGGCCGCGCGCGTAACGGTAGGCCTGGCGGACGAAGCGTCGCTGCGCCGTGCCGGAGACGAGCGAGCGGGAGACGCCCGTCTCGGTGATCCAGAGCTGGCGCCGGCCCGCGATCCCCTGCAGCCGCTTGATCGTACGACGAAACTCGACCATCAGCCGGCTGCCGAACGGGTAGATGTGGGCCCCGAGCTCGACTCGCGGATCAACCAGGCGGTACATGTCGCGCATGTAGCCGAGCCAGCCCTCCTCACCCGGCGACGCGCCGGGCCCGATCACCCGACGGCCGGGGTCGACCGACCAGACTGCCCGCGCCGCGAGATTGGTCAACTCCGCCGCGCGCTCCGCCTCGAGGTTGCCGTAGGGGTCGATGTTGGGCTCGTTCAAGACCGCGAGCAGCGCCTGCGGGTAGCGCTGCGCAAGCTCGCGCCAGATACGGCGGTAGTCGTCGTCGTGCGATGGGCTCAGGGCGCATGGGAGCAGCGGGACCTGTGGCCCGGCGGCCCAGTCCGGTGTGCCGAACACCGAGATCAGCGGCCGGACACCGATCCGCTCGAGGCTCCGCACCGCGTTGTCGACGTAGTCGAACTCGAGGCGGCCCTGCTGGGGCTCGAGTCGCTCCCAGGACACCGGGAAGCGGGCCAGCGGGACTTTCGCGCGCTTGAGCGCCTTCGAGCCCGCCACGAGCCGATCGCCGTCCTCGTTGAATCCGACCGCGATCGCCTGCGCTCCCGCCGGTGACGCGAGCGCCCCGAGCACGACCAGGCTGACGATCGTCCGTCTCATCACCCTCCGTCAGCGGCCGGTCGGATCACGCGTGAACGACTACCCCCTCGCGGACCGGACCATGCCTGGAGGCCTGCAGCGAGTGGGAGCTCAGTGCGCTTCGTCGGCGGCGTGCGCGGGCGGCCGAGACTCCTCGGCCAGCGAGGTGAGCTCGAGCGTCCCGCGCGACGCCTCCTCGAGCACCTCGGTCGCCTCCTCGGCGGAGCGGGCGTAGAGCTCGACCAGCAGGTGGACGATGATCCGCTCCTCGTCGTGCTTGTGGAAGCGCACGTGGGTGAAGAACTCACGCGTCCCCGGATCCCCGAACGAGGCATAGGTGAGGCTGTCGGCCGCCTCGGGCCCGGAGCAGGTCTCGACCTGGTCCTGGTCGATCGTGACCGTGCACGAGGCGACCCACGGGGTGCCCGCGACCATCCGCTCCCAGCGGTCCTCGATCGGGACCACCCGCCCGTCCTCGATCCACAGGTGGGGCTGGTCGTGCATGCAGTCGAGGCACTGCACGACCGCCTCCTGCACCTCCTCGACGCGCTCCGCGGTCTCGCCCGACTCCGGGTCGACCCGGATGATCGCGTCGTAGTGGACCTGCGCCTCGAGGCGCGTCGACCAGCAGCGATAACAGCGCAGCCAGGCGCTGCGGTCGCCGTTCAGCTCGCTCATCGCCTCTGAGGGTAGCGCCGCTCGGCGCGGGTGGCGATCAGCGCGCTTCGCCGGGCAAGAGCGAGTACATGAGCATGTCGCGCCGGACGTCGCCGATCGGCATGAACGAACGCAGCAGGCCCTCGCGGCGAAAGCCGGCCGCCTCGGCGACCCGCAGCGAGGCGATGTTGCCGGGCTCGATCCAGACCTCGATCCGCTCGACCCCGAGCTCGGCGAGCGCGAACCGGCAGAGCAGCCCGAGGGCGTGGCGCCCGACGCATCGGCCGCGCTCCGGCGCCGCGACCCAGTAGCCCGCCGAGCAGCGCCTGGTGGCGGGGTCGAGGTTGTGCAGGCCGACGGCGCCGAGCAGCCGGCCGTCGCCCGGGTCGACGGCCACCGTCGCGAGGTCGGTGCCGGCGGCGAGTCCGGCGGCGGCGCTCCGCTGCCACTGCTGCGCGTCCGCGCTGCCGTAACCGTCGGGGAGCGTGGTGAAGCGCGGGATCGCGGGATCCTGGAGCGCGTCGACGATCGCGGGCAGGTCGGCGTCGGCGATCAGGCGCAGGCGGACGACCTCGTCGGCGAGGCCGGCGGCCGGGAAGGAGATCGACGGCGGCAACGACGCGCCGCGCGATCAGGCCGGTGCGCCGGCCTCGGCGCGCTCGCCGACCAGATCGACGATCTCGCCCATGATCCGGTTGACGTCGAAGTCCTTCGGCGTGTAGACGCGGGCGACACCCGCCTCGCGCAGCTTGGCGGCGTCGGCGAGCGGGATGATCCCGCCGATCACGACCGGCGCCTCGACTCCCTGCTCGCGCAGCAGCCGCACCGTCTCCGGGATCAGCTCGAGGTGCGAGCCGGAGAGGATCGAGAGGCCGACGACGTCGACGTCCTCCTCGACCGCGGAGGCCGCGATCTGCTCCGGCGTCAGCCGGATGCCCTGGTAGATGACCTCCATGCCGACGTCGCGGGCGCGGACGGCGATCTGCTCGGCTCCGTTCGAGTGCCCGTCCAGCCCCGGCTTGCCGACCAGGATCCGCGGCCGGTGGCCGATCCGCGCCGCGAGCTCCTCGACCCGGCCCCGGATCGATGCGAGCAGCTCCTCGTCGCCACCGGAAGCGGCACCGCCGACGCCGGTCGGCGCGCGGTAGTCGCCGAACACCTCGCGCAGCGTCGCCGCCCACTCGCCGGTCGTCACGCCCGCCTTCGCCGCCGCGATCGTCGCCGGCATGATGTTCGCCGACTCGTCGCCCGCGGCCTCGGCGAGCGCCTCGAGCGCGGCCTCGACCGCGTCGCCGTCGCGCTCGTCCTTCCACTCCTCGAGCGCCTCGCGGCGCTCGCGCTCGACCTCGGGGTCGGGGGTGAGGATGCCGCCGTCGGCGCCGGCGGTGAGCGGCGAGTCCTCGGTCTCGGTGAAGCAGTTCTGGCCGACGACCTTGATCTCCTCGCGCTCGATCTTCGCGATCCGCTCGCGATGCGACTCGACCAGGCGGGCCTTCATGTAGGCGACCGCCTCGACCGCGCCGCCCTGCTCGTCGACGACTGCGATCTCGGCCTCGGCGCCCTCGACCAGCTCGGCGACCAGCCCGTCGATCACCTTCGAGCCCTCGAAGATGTCGGGGTACGCGAGCAGGTCGGTCTCGAGCGCGAGGATCTGCTGGATTCGCAGGCTCCACTGCTGGTCCCAGGGGCGTGGCAGTCCGAGCGCCTCGTTCCAGGCCGGGAGCTGGATCGCGCGGGCGCGCGCGTTGCGGCCCAGCGTCACCGCGAGCGCCTCGAGCACGATCCGCGGCACGTTGTTCTCCGGCTGTGCCTCGGTGAGTCCGAGCGAGTTGACCTGGACGCCGTAGCGCATCCGCAGGAACTTCGGCTCGGTGACCCCGTAGCGCTCGCGCCCGATCCGCTCCCAGAGCTCCGACATCGCGCGCAGCTTCGCGTGCTCCTCGATGAACCGGACCCCGGCGTTGACGAAGAACGAGATCCGGCCGAAGATCCGGGGGAAGTCGTCGGCGTCGACCTGTCCGCGGGCCCTGACCTCGTCGAGGACGGCGATCGCCGTGCACATCGAGTAGGCGATCTCCTGGACCGGGGTCGCGCCCGCCTCCTGCAGGTGATAGCTGCAGACGTTGGTCGGGTTCCAGCTCGGGATTTCGTCGACCGCGAACGCGACCGTGTCGGCGATCAGGCGCATCGAGGGCCCCGGGGGGAAGGCGTAGGTCCCGCGCGAGAGGTACTCCTTGATGATGTCGTTCTGGGTCGTGCCCTTGAGCGCCGAGCGCTCGACCCCGTTCTCGTCGGCGACGGTGACGTAGAGAGCCATCAGCCAGGCGGCGGTCGCGTTGATCGTCATCGAGGTGTTCATCTCGTCGAGCGGGATCCCGTCGAGGAGCGCATGCATGTCGCCCTTGTGGGCGATCGAGACGCCGACCTTGCCGACCTCGCCGCGGGAGAGCACGTGGTCGGGGTCGTAGCCGGTCTGCGTCGGCAGGTCGAAGGCGACCGAGAGCCCGGTCTGGCCCTTGGCGAGGTTGCGCCGGTAGAGCTCGTTCGAGCGCCGCGCGTCCGAGTGCCCGGCGTAGGTGCGCATCACCCAGGGGCGGTCCGGCTGCTCGAGGCGGTGCGAGCTCATGGGGAGATTCTAGTTTCGAACTCGCGCTCGTACTCCATGCTCCATGCTCACTGCCCTCCAGCGATGTCAGACGTCCGCACGATCGACACCCTGCACCTCGGCAACGACCGGGTGATCGCCGCGCATCTGGTCGACGGGCTGATCGTCGACCCCGGTCCGGCCTCGGCGCTCGAGCACTGGATCGACGACCTCGACCAGGAGCCGCGCGGGTTGCTGCTCACCCACATCCACCTCGATCATGCGGGAGCGACCGGGGTGCTCGTGCGACGCTGGCCGCAGCTGCGCGTCTACGTCAGCGCCGCCGGCGCGCCCCACCTCGCCGACCCCTCGCGGTTGCTCTCGAGCGCCGGGCGCCTCTACGGAGAGCAGAACATGCAGCGCCTCTGGGGCGAGGTGGCGGCGGTTCCGGAGCCCAACCTGGTCGCGCTCGACGGCGGCGAGGAGGTCGAGGGCTTCCGGGTGGAGCACACGCCCGGCCACGCGGGCCACCACGTCTGCTACCTCGACCTCGACCGCGGCGACGCCTACGTCGGCGACATGGCGGGGGTGCGGATCCCGCCCGGCGAGCACACGCTCTCACCGACCCCGCCGCCGGAGATCGACGTCGACGCCTGGCTCGACTCGATCGACCGGATCGAGGCGCTGGGGCCGGCGCGCCTGCGCCTGACCCACTTCGGCCTCGCCGAGGACGTCGGCGCCCAGTTCGAGCGCCTGCGGGCGAGCCTGCGCGCGAACGCGGAGCGAGCCCGAGCCGGCCGCGAGCCGTTCCTGGCCGCCTACGAGCGCGAGATCTCCGACCATGCCGACCCGGAGACCGCGCGCCGCGTGCGCCAGGCGACGCCGCCGGAGCAGCAGTGGCTGGGGCTCGAGCGCTACTGGCGCAAGCGCGAGGCGGCCGAGGCCGGCACGGGGGGATGAAATTCCGCGACCGCACCGTTGTCACCGCCGCGGTGTTGAGGGTTGGTCAGCGGCTACGCTCTCGCCGAGCCGGGAATCGATGAGGAAGATCAAGCTCACACGCAATGCCCTCGCGCTCACCGCCGCGCTGCTGGCGGTGGCGATGGCGAGCTCCGCGATCGCGGCGGTGACGGTCTACACGAACGACTTCTCGAGTCGCACCGAGGCGCGCGAGATCATCAACTCGGGCGGCGGCAAGCGCTGCGACCGCAACTACCGCGAGAAGGCGAAGACCTTCCGCGCCGCGGTCAAGCGCAGCCCGACCACGTGCTCGTACCGGCCCCCGATCCAGGGCGACAACGAGCTGCCCAACCACGACGTCAAGCTCGAGGGCAAGATCCTGAAGAAGACGACCAAGGAGCTGCGCGGCGGCGCCTTCCTCGAGCTCAGCATCCGCTCCGGCGGCGGCGGGGTCGGCTACTCGCTGCGGGTGTTCCCGAAGAAGAAGCGGTTCGAGCTCAGGCGCGGCCCGGGCGGCAGCGGGTTCCCGGTCGACGGACGCAACTCGGCGGTGAACGGGATCAACGACCGCAACACGCTCGAGCTGATCGCGCGCGGCGCGGAGGTGCGGGCGCTCGTCAACGGCCGCGAGGTGGCGAAGGTGACCGACGAAAACCCGGGCCAGGTCTCCGGGGAGAAGATCCGCTTCGCGGTCGGCAGCCAGAAGGAAAAGAAGGGCAACGTGGTCGCGACCTTCAAGCGCATCGCGGTCGCGGTCCCGTAGGCCGGGAGCGGTCGATCGCAACCGAGACGCTCGATCGCCCGAAGGCCGGAGGGCCCGGCTCAGGGCTGGGCGGCAACTGGGCGGTGATCGTCCTCAACGACGATCACAACACCTTCGACCACGTCGCCCGCACTCTCGCCCGGGTGGTACCCGGCGTCTCGCTCGAGCAGGGCCACCGCTTCGCCGACGCGATCCACGGCTCCGGGCGCGCGATCGTCTGGAGCGGCCCGAAGGAGCCGGCGGAGCTGTACTGGGAGCAGCTCGACGGCGCCGGGCTGACGATGGCGCCGCTCGAGCAGCATTGAGCTGCCCGAGCGGAGTCGTCCGCCGGCTGCTAGCCGGAGTGCGAGGCGCGGGCGACGCCGACGCCGTGGGCACCGCGGCGGCGCGCGATCCGGCGCAGGCCGCCGAAGCGCTCGCGCCCGCGGAGCTGACGCGCGCGCAGCTCGAGCATCGCCCGGAGCTCGGTCGTGCGCTCGAACGGATCGGCGATCAGCGCGCCGCCGTCGATCGCGACCGCGGCGAGCAGCCGGTCGTCGATCTCGGCGCCGAGGATGCGGCCCTCGGGCGTCGGGCGGGTGTCGAGGTCGGCGAGCCTGGCGACCGCCTCGCGGTCGGCCGGATCGAGGTCCATGCGGCGGAACGTGATCTCTGTGGTTCGGGTGTCGGTCATCTGCTTCACCTCTCTCGGTTCGCCTCGTTCGCTTTCGGTAACGGACGGGGTGGTGGATTCGTGAGGCCATGTTCGCTCGCAGGTGCTATTAGCGCAACACAGATTGCTGCTGGACTTGATAAGGTGACCTTATGCTTGATGTGAAGCGGCTGCGGATCCTGCGCGAGGTCGCTCGCCAGGGCTCGTTCTCGGCCGCTGCCGACGAGCTCTACCTCTCGCAATCCGCGGTCAGCCAGCAGATCGCGACGCTCGAGCGCGAGGTCGCGATGCGGCTGCTCGACCGCACCCGCGAGGGCCCGAAGCTGACCGAGGCCGGGCGGGTGCTCGTCTGTCACGCCGAGGCAGCGATCGCCCGCCTCGACGAGGCCGAGCGTGAGCTCGCCGCGATCGCCGGGCTCGAGGGCGGCGAGCTGCGGATGGCCAGCTTCCCGTCGGCGAGCGCGACCCTGGTCACCGAGGCGGTGGCGAGCTTCAACGGCCGCCACCCGAACGTCCGCCTCGCGATCACCGACGCCGAGCCGGAGGACTCGCTGCCGCGCCTGCGCGCCGGCGAGCTCGACCTCGCGCTCGCCGTCGACTACCCGTCAGTGCCGATGGCCGAGGAGCGCGATCTGGAGCTCACGCTCGTGCTCGAGGAGTCGATGTACGTCGCCCTGCCGAAGGATCACGAGCTCGCCGAGCGCGAGGTCGTGCCGCTGGCTCAGCTCGCCGAGGCGGCGTGGCTCTGCGGCTCGCGCCCGAGCACGTGCGGCGAGGCCGTGTTCAGGCTCTGTCGCGAGTCGGGGTTCGAGCCGCGGATCGGGTTCGAGACCGACGACTACCACGTCATGCAGGGCTTCATCTCGGCCGGGCTCGGGGTGACGCTGCTGCCCGACCTCGCGCTCCCGACCCTGCATCCGGGGGTCCTCGTCCGGGCGACCGATCCGCCGACCCCGACGCGGCGCGTCTGGGCGGCTACCCGCGCCGAGGGAGCCCGCTCGCCGGCGACCGAGGCGATGGTCTCGACCCTGGTCGAGGTCGGCGCCGCATTCGCCGCGCGCAGCCGAGAGCGCCTGCGACTGGTCGCCTAGCGCGGCCGCGCTAGGAGCGGCCGTTGGAGGCCTGGACCGCGGCGTCGGCGACCTGCGCGTGCCAGTGTGCCTCGATCGGCTTGTGGTAGTAGGGGAGCGCGGCCTGGCGCAGCGCCGAGAGCTCGTCCGAGAACCACCAGCGCTCGTGGTCGGCGCGGTCCTCCCACATCGTCACCTGGCGCAGGTGCAGGGTGTCGTCCTCGTTTCGGCTCAAAAACGCGCCCTTGGCGCCGAACGCGAGTGCGCGGTCGAGCGCCGGGCTCCAGACCTCGATGAAGCGGTCGCGCCGAAACGGGGTCACGTGCCACTCGATGTAGTGGACCTCCATCGCAGCGAAGCCTATTACGCGCCGACCTCGGCCCAGATCGCGCCCTCGCCCTCCTCGTGGCGACCGTCGGTGTCGGACTCGGCACCGACCCGGATCGCGATCTTGCCGGCGTGCTTGTTCTCGTGCATGAGCTGATGGGCGCCGGGGACGCCGTCGAAGTCCATCGACTGCCAGAGCACCGGCCGGACCTTGCCCTCGGCCATGAGCTGGTTCGCGCGCATGCACTCATAGGCGTTGGCGAAGTGCGAGCCGAGGATCTCCTTCTGCTTCATCCACAGGTAGCGGACGTCGAAGTCGAGCGTGTACCCCGAGGTCGCGCCGCAGATCACGACCTTGCCGAACGGCTTCACCGTGAACACCGAGGTCGGGAAGGTCGCCTGGCCGACGTGCTCGAAGACGATGTCGGGCGCGTCGCCGAGGATCGACTTGACCCGCTTCGCGAACTCTCGCGAGGCCTTGAAGCGCTCCTTGTCGGCGGCCGGGTCGACCGCCGGATGGTTGGCGTCGGAGCGCATCATCGCGCCGAACTCGTTGCGATTGACGTAGTCGACCGCGCCCAGCTTGCGCACCAGCTCCCCCTTCTCGTCGGAGGAGACGACGCCGACCGCGTTCGCGCCGGCGGCGGCGCAGATCTGGGTCGCGAACACGCCGAGCCCGCCGGCGGCGCCCCAGATCAGCACGTTGTGGCCCGCCTGCAGCCTGCAGCGATCGATCAGCATCCGGTAGGCGGTGAAGTAGGTGAGTCCGTACGAGGACGACTCGACCCAGGAGAGGTTGCGCGGCTTCGGCAGCAGCTGCTGGGCCTGGACCTTGGTGAACTGGGCGAACGAGCCCCAGGTCGTCTCGTAGCCCCAGATCTCCTGGCTCGGAGCGGCCATCGGGTCCAGCCCGTGGACCTCGACGTCCTCGTAGGAGGCCTGGTTGCAGTGGACGACGACCTCGTCGCCGGGCTTCCACTTGGTCACGCCCTCGCCGACCTTCCAGACGATCCCGGAGGCGTCGGAGCCGCCGATGTGGTGCCCGAACTCGGGGTGGTCGCCGTAGCCGAACACGGACACCGGCTTGCCGAGCGAGGCCCAGACGTTGTTGAAGTTGACCCCCGCGGCCATCACCCGGACGATGACCTCGAAAGCGCCCGGCTCGGGCACCTCGATCTGCTCGAGCTGGAACGCGTCCTTGGGCTCGCCCTCGCGCTCCTGGCGGATCACCCACGCCGCCATCGTCTCGGGCAGGGTGCCCGGCTCCACGTCGAGCTTCGACACCTCGGTCACGTCAACTGCCACGGTTCTCCTCTGGTCGCGGTCGGCGGAAAAGCGGCCGAATCGTAGCGTCAGCTTCGCGTCCGGGCCCCCGACTACCTTCGTGAGTCCAGATGGAAGCCTCCGAGCGCCCACAACTCCCCCTCGACGAGATCGCCGACGGCACCGTCCGCGCGCTCGCCGACCGGCTCGTGATCGAGTCGTTGACGGTCGACGACGAGCGCGCCGCGAGGCTGGTGCGCGAGCGCGCGGAGGCCGGCCACGTTCCGGCGCAGACGGTTCGCGACGCGATCGAGATCGGTGCCCGGGTGCTCGAGCGCGAGGGCACCGCGGCCGAGGTCGACTACGTGCGGGCCGAGTTCGAGCGCCACGCGTCCGAGCTTCGCGAACGACTCGGCAAGGCGCTCGAGGCCGGCGACGAGATGCTCGCCGAGCGGATCACGCTGACCTTCGACGGCAGCCGTGACGGCTCGGTGCAGAAGGAGATCGACACGCTGGTCAAGCAGGCGCTGATCGACCAGCGGGACGCGCTGTTGAAGCTGTTCTCCGCGCAGGAGGGGTCGAACCCGCTGTTCGACTTCAAGGACGCGATGGTCAAGGTCTACCGCGAGCTCGGCAACCGCCAGCAGGCCGAGGGCGAGGAGAACCGCAAGGTGATCGGCGAGCTGCGCCGCGAGCTGCTCGAGCTCAAGGAGCGCAGCGACGCCGACGACCGGGTCGCGGAGGAGGCCGAGCGCGGGACGGCGAAGGGCCGCAGCTTCGAGGAGCTCGTGCACGCTGCGCTCGAGGAGATCGCCGCCGGGCACGGCGACGCCGCCCATCACGTCGGCGACGAGTCCTCGGAGTCGGGGGGCAAGAAGGGCGACACGGTGGTCGAGATCGGCGGCGCCACCGGCACCGCGGTCGCCACCGTCGTGTTCGAGGCCAAGAACAAGAAGCTGAGCCGCAACGACGCCTGGACCGAGCTCAACGGCTGTATGGGTGAGCGCGACGCCGTCTACGCGGTGCTCGTCGTCGCCGGCGACGACAAGGTCCCGTCAGGTCTCGAGGAGCTGACCGAGTACCAGGGCAACAAGATCATCGCCGTGCTCGACCGCGAGGACCCCGACCCGCTCGCGCTGCGGCTCGTCTATCGCTACGTGCGCGCCCGCGTGCTGGCGACGACCGAGTCCGGGCTCGACGTCGACGCGGCGGGCGTCCGCGACGCCGCCGAGGAGGCGGCGGCGCGCCTGAAGCGCGCCAACCGGGTGCGCAAGTCGCTGACCAACGTCACCAACAGCGCCGACGCCGCGCGCGCGGAGTTCGACGAGATGGTCGGCGACGTCGAGCGGTGCCTGGCGCGGATCGAGTCGCTGGTCGCCGCCGCGGCGCTGGCGGAGTCGGCGCCCGAGAGCCCCGAGCAGCTCGGGATCTAGAGATCTAGGGCAGCAGGAGCTCGTTCTGAGCGCTCTCGCGCTCGGGGCCGACCTCGAGCTTGCCGTCGCGCGGGCCCGCGTCCTCGCCGGCCGAGACCACGTACTTACCCTCCTCGAGGGTCGTCTTCAGGCTCCCGGTCGCCCCGGGCGCGATCTCGGCGCTCTCGGCGTCGGTCGGCCCTTCGAGCACGAGCGCGGCCGGTTCGGAGGACTGGTTCGAGATCGTCATCGCGGCGAGTCCCGCGCCGACGTCGCTCGCCTTGCTCGGACTGACCTTGACCGCCTCGTCGTTGATCAGCGCGGTGAGCTCGATTGTCGACGGCGGGCGGGGCTGGTTCTCGAAGTCGTCCTCGCCGCAGGCCGCGATCGCGACCGCGACCGCGATCGCCGCGACCGCCCCGATCAGCCTGCTCCTCGCGCCCATGCTGGAAGCCACCCTAATACAGCCGAGCGCGCCCCGGCGCCGGTCGCCGCTCCTAGAACGGCAGCTCGACGACGGTCGCCTCGGTCGCCTCGCCGACGGCGACCGTGGCCCCCGGCTCGCCCTCGCGGCGCACGATCGCGAGCGCGATCGGGCCGAGGGCGGGGGAGACGACCGCGGTCCCGACCGAGCCGAGCTCGCGCTCGCCGAGCCGGATCGGATCGCCGTCGCGAACCGGCTCGCCCAGCCGCAGCCCCCGCAGGCGGCGGTTCGGCTTGCCCCTGTAGTGCAGGCGGGCGACGGTCTCCTGACCGATGTAACAGCCCTTGCTGAAGCTGACCGCGCGCTCGTTGATGCCCGCCTCCTGGGGGATCGTCGCGCCCGTCATCTCGCGCCCGAAGCGTGGGCGCCCGCTCTCGACCCGCACGATCTCGGCCGCCTCCTCGCTCACCGGCTCCGCCCCCGCAGCGGCGAGCGCGGCGAGCAGGTCGTCGACGGCCGCGGGGCGCGACCAGCAGGTCGACGCCGAGGTCGGTGGCGACCGCGCGGACGGTGTGGGGCCCGACCTCGGCCTCGCGATGGGCGTGCTCGGGGCCGAGCGGGCCGCCGAGCGCGAGCTCGATCGCCGCCGGGCCGACCACCGAGACGATCGCGCGCTCGTCGCTGATCTCCTCCAGCGTCACCTCGCGCCCGATCTTGTACATGCCGAGGTGGCGCAGGATCGCGTCGCCGGCGATCTCCTCGGTATCGATCTCGAAGCCGTCGGCGGTGCGCAGGACGCGCATGTCGCCCTGCATGTGGCCCTTGCGGTCGAGCAGCGCCGAGTAGCAGCCGCCCCCGGGCTCGAGCGCCTCGACGTCGTTGGTGAGCTGGCCCTGCAGGTACTCGGCCGCCTCGTCGCCGCCGACGACGAGCGAGCGGCGGCCGCCGCGCGCGAGCGCTCCGGCCGCTTCGCGCAGGGCGCGGTACTGACCGTCGAGCTCGATCGCGACGCCGCTCATCGAGTCGATTCTGACAGCGGTTGTCGCGGCGTTCTTTTGATCTGTCAAAATATTCGTTGTGGCGCAACGAAATTCCAACGACGAGCTGCCGGCACCGGCCTCGCGCGGGGCGATCAGCCGGCGCAAGCTGCTCGCCGGGGGACTGCTCGCGGCCCCGACCCTCGCGCTCCTGCACGAGACCGTCCCCCACCAGGGCATTCACGACGCGCTCGGGGGTCAACAGGGCGCCTCGGCCCTCGCCAGCTCCGAGCACTCCGGCGCTCACGCCGGGGTGCCCGGCCACACCGGCGGCGGGGTCACCGGCCCGACGTTTCGCGAGGGTGAGACCGTCGACCACGGCGCCAACGGCTTCAACCCGACCGAGATCCTGCGCGACTTCGACTACGGCAAGACCCGCCGGCTGGCGAGCGGGCGCGTGCTTCGCGAGTGGGTGGTGGTCGCCGCCGACAAGGAGATCGAGGTCGCGCCCGGAGTCAGCTTCCCGGCCTGGACCTACAACGGCCGCGTCCCCGGCCCGACGCTTCGCTGTCAGGAGGGCGAGCGGCTGCGGATTCGGTTCGCCAACGGCTCCGAGCACCCGCACACGATCCACTTCCACGGCATCCATCCGGCGGCGATGGACGGGATCCCCGGCAGCGGCGACGGGATCATCGAGCCGGGGAAGTCGACCGTCTACGAGTTCGACGCGGAGCCGTTCGGCCTCCACCTCTACCACTGCCACGTCGCGCCGCTCGCCGAGCACATCGCGCGCGGGATGTACGGCACCTTCATCGTCGACCCGAAGCAGGGCCGGCCCGAGGCCGACGAGATGGTGATGGTGCAGCACGGCTACAACACGACCTTCGACGCCGAGGGCAACCAGCTCTACGCCGTCAACGGGATCCCGTTCCACTACATGCACGAGCCGATCCGGGTGCGCCGCGACGAGCTCGTCCGCATCTACCTGGTCAACGCGCTCGAGTACGACCCGATCAACTCGTTCCACATCCACGCCAACTTCTTCGAGTACTACCCGACCGGCACCCGGCTCGAGCCGACCGAGTTCACCGACACCGTGATCCAGGGACAGGCCCAGCGCGGGATCTGCGAGCTGCGGTTCCCGCACCAGGGGGAGTTCATGTTCCACGCCCACAAGACCGAGTTCGCCGAGCTCGGCTGGATGGGCTTCTTCGAGGTCGAGTGATGGAGGCGCGCGCCGACAGCGTCGAGCGCGGAGGGCGGCTCGACTCCGTGCCGGGCTGGGCGCTCGCCGCCGGCGCGGCGGTCGTGATCGCCGTCGTCCTGGTCGTGCTCGCGCTCGCCGGCGGCGACACGCTGCCCGATCGCGTCGGCCCGCCGGTCGAGGAGCTCGCGGTCGAGCGCACCGAGCTGGCGCCCGATCGGATCGAGCTCACCCTGCGCAACACCGGGCCGGACGCGGTCACCGTGGCCCAGGCGTTCGTCAACGACGCCTTCGTCGACTTCGAGGGCGCGACCGAGCCGCTCGGCCGGCTCGGCTCCGAGCGCGTGACGCTGAGCTATCCGTGGCAGGAGGGTCAGCCCTATCTGATCTCGCTCGTGACCTCCACCGGGGTCGTGATCGAGCACGAGATCGCCGCCGCGGTCGAGACCCCGAGCGCCGACGGCGACCTGTTCGCACTCATGGCCCTGCTCGGGATCTACGTCGGGATCATCCCGGTGATCCTCGGGATGACGCTGCTGCCGGCGATGCGCCGCTTCGGCCCGAGCTGGGTCCGGGTCGTGCTCGCGCTCACCGTCGGCCTGCTCGCCTTCCTCGCGGTCGACGCGACCCTGGAGGCGCTCGAGCTCGCCGGCGAGTCGGGTGGCGCCTTCGGCGGCGCCGAGCTCGTCGTCCTCGGCGGCCTGCTCGCCTTCCTCGCCCTGACCGGGCTCGACGGCTACCTGCGCGAGCGCCGCAGCGCCGAGCGCGAGGGCCGTAGCGGCACGCGGCTGGCGCTCCTGATCGCGATCGGGATCGGCCTCCACAACCTCGGCGAGGGGCTCGCGATCGGCACCGCCTACGCGATCGGCGAGCTCGCCCTCGGCGCCTTCCTCGTCGTCGGCTTCGCGATCCACAACACCACCGAGGGGTTCGCGATCGTCGCTCCGATGACCCGCGAGCGGCCCGGGATCGGGCGCCTCGTCGGCCTCGGCGCGATCGCGGGCGCGCCGGCGATCGCCGGCGCGTTGATCGGGGCGACGGTCACCAGCCCCGAGCTCTCCGCCCTGCTGCTCGGCGTCGGCGTCGGCGCCGTCGTCCAGGTGATCGTCCAGCTCTGGCCCGCGATGCGCGACCGCAGCGGCCGGGTGCTCGACGCCGCCACCTCGATCGCGATCGGCGCCGGGCTGCTGGGCTTCTATCTGACCGGCCTCCTGGTCACGGTGTAGTCGATCGCGATGGCCGCGAGCTCGCACACGCGCCCCGAACGCCCCGCCGCGAACACCGAGGCGGTCGAGGACTACGCGAAGGCGATCTACGCGCTCGCGCGCCGCGGTGAGGGGCCGGTCGGCAACTCGGCGCTCGCCGAGCGGCTCGGCGTCTCGCCGGGGACCGTGACCGCGATGTTGAAGCGGATGGCGGAGCTCGGGCTCGTCGTCCACGAGCCATATCACGGCGTCGCGTTGACCGAGAGCGGCGAGCGGGTGGCGCTCGAGGTGATCCGCCACCACCGCCTGATCGAGGCCTATCTCGCCGACGCGCTCGGGATGCCCTGGGACAAGGTCCACGACGAGGCCGAGGTGCTCGAGCACTACATCTCCGAGGACCTCGAGGAGCGGATCGCGGCAGCGCTCGGCGACCCGAGCCACGACCCGCACGGCGACCCGATCCCGGATCGCAAGCTCGCACTCGCCGGCGACGAGGGTGGGGTCTCGCTCGAGACGATGGCGCCGGGGCAGCGGGGAACCTTCAGCCGCGTCTCGGACGCCGATCCCGAGATGCTGCGCTATCTCGACCGGCGCGGGATCCGCCCCGGCGCGGAGGTCGCCGTCCGCGACCGCGAGCCGTTCGGCGGCGCGATGATGGTCGTCGTCGACGGCGAGGCACATGCGATCGGCGTCGAGCTCGCCCGGCGGATGATCGTTTCGACCTAGCGCCGCGAGGTACGCTGCCCAGGTGGCGCTCGCCGACGACTTCCAGCAGGTGCTCGACTCGCTGCCCGGCGACTGGACCGACATCGTCTGCGACCTGCGGCTCGCCGACGAGGATCGCTACGTCGACGCCGCGGTGCTGATGACCCAGGTCAACGCCCAGCCGTACTCGAAGGCCGAGTGGCACTTCCGGATCAACGTCGCCCACAGCTTCGGCAACGCGGCCGCCGCGGAGACCGTCAAGGGCACGCTGGCGCTGCTCGACGAGCAGGGGATCGCCGGCGAGCTGATCGTCCGCGACGTGCACCAGGGCCGGGCCGAGGTGGTGCAGATGTGGGGCCGCCCCGACTCCGTGCGGCGCGAGTTTCGCGCCCGCCGCTCGCTGTAGCGGGCGCTCAGGCGACCGCGTGGACGGCGGGCTCGAGTCCGGGGATCACCGCTGAGAACTGGTTCGCGACGACGCGGGCACGATTGATCTCCGAGCGGGTCCAGGCGCGCTCCTCGGAGCGATAGGCCTCGATCATGCCGAGGCTCTCGCCGCGGCAGACGACCGGGACCATGAGCAGCGAGCGCTCGCCGAGCTCGAGCAGCAGCTCGACCTCGCGCGGGTCGCTGTCGGGGTCGCCGACCACCACCTGGACCGCCTTCTGCTCGCTCAGCACCCGCTCCGAGAGCGGGTAGTCGCTGATCGCGAACCGGGTCTCGTCCTCGAGGGTCTCACCGGTCTCGGCCAGGGTCTCGAGGATCTTCACGTCGCCGCGCCACGCCGAGAGGCAGACCTTCGAGGCGTCGAGCTCGGCCGCGATCAGGGCAAGGGCGGTCTCCAGGTCGCGGGTCGAGCGCGCGCCGGCAAGCCGGGCGCTGACGTGGACCAGGCGCCGGTCGCTCGAGCCGTGCGGGTGGCGCTCGGTCGGCATCGAGCGGAAGGTCTCGGCGAGCGCCGAGCGGCAGAGCTCGGCGGCGTCGGTCGGCACCCTGGCCCACGGTTCGGCGGGGCGCCCGAGCGCGTATCCCTGGCCCCACTGCACGTCGAGGTCGGCGATCACCGCGAGCTCGTCGAGGGTCTCGATGCCCTCGGCGCAGACGGTCGCGCCGACGTCGCGGGCGAAGCGCACGAACGACTCGACCAGGGCCATCCGCGCCGGGTCGGTGTGGATGTCGCGGATCAGCGCCCGGTCGAGCTTGACGATGTCCGGGCGCACCCTCATCAGCTGCTTCAGCCCCGCGTGCCCTGCCCCGGCGTCGTCGATCGCGATCTGCGCGCCGCGCGCGCGCAGGTCGGCGAGCGTCGGTGCCAGCGACTCGTCGTCGGGGACGAACTCGTGCTCGGTGATCTCGATCACCAGCCCGGTGAGGTCGCCGCGCAGGCTGCGCTGGACGGCAGGCGAGGAGAGCGCCGAGGGGCTGACGTTGATCGCGAGGTGGATCTCGTACGGGCGCGAGGGCGGCTCGAGCGCGGCGGTGATCGCCGCCGCCTCGAGCTCGGGCCCGAGGCCGCAGCCGTGGGCCTGGGCGAACCAGACGTCGGGCGAGCGCTGGCTCGAGCTCTCAAAGCGGGCCAGGGCCTCGTAGCCGACGAGGCGACCGTTGGCGAGGCTGACGATCGGCTGGAACACGGAGACGACCGGGCGGTCGGAGGCGAGCAGCTCCTCGACCTCGGCCCGCTGGCGCGAGGTCCAGGTGGCGGGCGAGTGCCCGGGGTCGAAGCGGCGGGTGCGATGCTTGCCGCCGCGCTTGGCCCAGTAAAGCGCGCTGTCGGCGAGCTGGGTCAGGCCCGCCGCATCCTCGGCGTCGGCCGGGAACGCCGCGATCCCCGCCGAGCAGGCGATCTCGACCCGCTCGTCCGAGAGCGCCGCGATCGCGCCCCGAGCTCGCTCGGCGACGGCGAACGCGTCGGCGGCGTCGGCCGCGGGCAGGATCAGGCCAAACTCCTCGCCGCCGATCCGCGCTGCGGTGTCGTCGAGGCGCACGGAGCCGGTGAGGACGCTGCCGACCGAGCGCAGGATCTTGTCGCCGAACGGGTGCCCGAGCTCGTCGTTGACGGCCTTGAAGTCGTCGAGGTCGAGGATCACGAGCGCCAGCGGGCGACCCACCGCCCGGGCGCGTTCGACCTCGGCCTCGAGCGTCTCGTGGAAGGAGCGGTAGTTGACCAGCCCGGTGAGCGCGTCGGTGGATGCGAGCCGCCGCAGGCCCGTGTGCTCGCGCCGCAGGAGGAAGAGGAGGACGATCGTGACCGCGAACCCGACGATGCGGATCGCGTTCAGCGATGCGTCGCCGAGGCCGGAGGCGCCCGCGACCACCGCGGCGAGCCAGAGCCCGGCGCAGATCGTCGCGGCCGGCATCAGCACGCGTGAACGCGAGGGAACCGCCTCGAAGGTGTTTCGAAATCTGTCTCTGGGCATGGGCCCGATGCCGACCTCCACCCGGTCTCATCGGCGCTGCAGGCCGCGATCTTGAGCGCTGCAGCGCGCGGTCAGCGAGGTTCGAGCTCGAGCTCGAACGCCTCCGCGACCCGGGGCGCAGCGGCGACGATCCCGTGCTCGGCGTCCCACCGCGCCCAGGCGGCGAGCGTCCGGCGGTCGAGCTCGACCCCGCGGCCGAGCGCGCGGGCCTCGAGCAGGGCGTCGAGCTGCGCCCGCTGCTCGCGCTCGGACAGAGCCGGGACGGCGGCGAGCAGCTCGTCGAGAGCGCCCTCGGGGTCGGTCGCCAGGCGGGCGTAGCCGTCCCGGGTCGCCGCCACCATCCCGGCGACCAGGGCCGGGTCCTCGGCGAGCGTCCGCTCGCCGGTGGTCAGCACGAGCTCCGGGTAGCGCGGGGGCGCCGAAGTCGTCGACGCGGAACTCACGCGTCGGCACCCCCAGGCGTCGCAGGGCGACCCCCTCGGCGTTCCAGAACGCGGTCGCCGCGTCGACCCGCCCGGCCGAGAGGGCCGCGATCGAGTCGAACCCGATCGTCACCCGCTCGAGCGCCGCCGGATCGCCGCCGCCGGCCTCGAGCACCGAGTCGAGCACCGCGTCGTCGGAGGGCAGGCCGGTGACGCCGGCGGTGCCGCCGGCGAGGTCCGCCGGTTCGCGGACCCGATCGCGGTCGGCGGCGATCACCGCGGCGAGCGGGCGCTGGACCAGGGCCGCGACGCCGACCACGTCGAGCCCGCGCTCGCGGGCGATCGCGAGGTCGTGGATGTCGAGGACCGCGAACTGCGCCCGGCCCGTGGCGAGCAGCTTCGGGGCGTCGGTCGCCGCCGACGGCTCGCGGATCTCGAGCTCGATCCCGCGCTCCGAGTAGGCACCCTCGGCGAGTCCCGCGTAGAGCCCGGCGTGGACCGCGTTCGGGGTGAAGTCGAGGATCAGGGTCGCCTCCTTCGAGGCGCCCGGTTCAGCACCGTCGCCGGCGCACGAGCCGACGGCCAGGGCGCAGACGACGGTCGCCAGCGGCGCGACGACCCGTCTCATCGCGGGGCGAGGTTAGCGTCGCGACAGCGATAGCCTTGCCCGATGCTCGAGCCCGGGATGACCGATGAGCACCCGATCACCCACGAGCTGCTCGCGTTCGTCGAGATCCCGAAGGGCTCGCGCAACAAGTACGAGTTCGACGAGGGGATCGGCAGGCTGGTGCTCGACCGCTTCCTCTCCTCGTCGATGGTCTATCCGACCGACTACGGGTTCCTGATGGGCCACCGCGGGCGCGACGGCGATCCGCTCGACGCGATGGTCTGCGTCTCCGAGCCCACCTTCCCCGGCTGCGTGATCCCGGTGAAGCCGATCGCGCTGTTCGTGATGCAGGACGAGAAGGGGGAGGACGACAAGGTCGTCTGCGTCCCGACCCAGGACCCGGGCTGGAACACGGCGAAGACGCTCAGCGACATCCCCGAGGCGATGCAGCGCGAGATCACCCACTTCTTCTCGGTCTACAAGCAGCTCGAGGGCAAGCAGGTGCAGGTCGACGGCTGGCGCTCGCGCGAGGAGGCGCTCGAGGTGATCGCCGACGGTCGGCGGCTGCAGATGGAGCACACCGCGCCCCGGCGCAGCTGAACGCCCGCGACCGCCGAGCGAGCGCGTTCGGCTCGCGCCCCGTATACACTGCCGCCCGCACCCGACCGAGGAGGATTTTCGAAGTGCAGGATCGCGGGCTCGCTGCCTACATCGCGGAGCTGATCGGGACACTGTTCCTGGTCCTGATCGTGGGGACCGTCGTCTCCCTGTACGTCTCGACGAGCCCGACCTCGCAGATCGGATCCGACTTCGCGGTCGTCGGCCTCGCGCACGCATTCGGCCTCTTCCTGCTGATCATCGCCTTCGGCCAGGTCAGCGGCGGTCATTTCAACCCCGCGGTCACGACCGCGGCCTGGGCGATGCGCCGCATCGACCCGGTCGACGCGATCGTCTACATCCTCGCCCAGCTCTCCGGCGCCGTGCTCGGCGCGCTGCTGGTCAAGGGCCTGCTGCTCGACGAGGGCCGCGCCAGCGGCTACGGCAACGCCGAGGTCTCGAGCCTGCTCGGGGGCAACTTCGCCGGCGGCGTGGTCGAGGCGCTCGGCACCTTCCTGCTCGTGCTCGCCGTGCTCGCGGTGGCGATGAACCCGCGCGCGCGCCAGGAGTGGGCGCCGCTCGCGATCGGGACCACGCTCGGATTCGGCGTGATGATCTTCGGTCCGCTGACCGGGGGCTCGTTCAACCCGGCGCGCTGGTTCGGCCCGGCGCTGATCTCCGACAACCTCGATGGCAGCGACCTGCTCGTCTACGTGCTCGCGCCGGTGGTCGGCGCGATCGTCGCCTTCGCGGTCTACAGGTTCGTGATCGCGGGGCCGCAGTACGCGGAGGGCGCCGAGCCGCCGACCTCCGACGCCCGCGGCGTCGGCCAGGCGATCAAGGACGCGGAGGTCCGCTCCCGCAACAAGTAGGCGGGCGCGTCGCGCCCGCTAGCGTGTGCCTGTGCGCCGCGTAACGTTCAGCCGCAACTACACGCTGTCGCTCTCGCGGACCTGCCGCTGTTACTGCAAGTACTGCGCCTTCGCCACCCATCGGGCGCACCTCTACTCGCCGGCCGAGGTCGAGGAGCGACTCGAGCAGGCCGTGCGGCGCAACGCGAAGGAGCTGCTCGTGCTCACCGGCGAGGCGCCCGAGGTCAACCCCGAGGTCGCGGCGCGGCTCGAGTCCTACGGCCACGCCGACTTCGTCTCCTACGTCGTCTGGGCCTGCGAGCGGGCGCTCGAGCGCGGGATCCTGCCGCACACCAACCTCGGCGTGCTCTCGCGCGAGGACCTGGCGCGGCTGCGCGAGGTCACCGCCTCGCAGGGGTTGATGCTCGAGTCGACCAATCCGGACCTCGTCGTCCATCAGGGCTCGCCGACCAAGCACCCCGCGGCGCGGATGGAGACGATCGACGCGGCCGGCGAGCTGCAAGATCCCGTTCACGAGCGGGATCCTGGTCGGGATCGGCGAGACCGAGGACGAGCGGGTCGAGGCGCTCGAGACGATCGCGGCGCTCGCACGAGCGCCATGGGCACATCCAGGAGGTGATCCTTCAGAACTTCGTCCCGCACCCGCGCTACTACGGGCGCGGAGGTGGCGGAGATCGCGGACGCGGCGTCGCGTGAACGCTGGGACCGGCCGACGGCTCGACCCGGGCGGAACGAGGAGTCCGATGCCCGAATGGGCATCGGATGGATCAGCCTGCGACGAGATGAAGCGCCTCGTGACCGCGACGCGCGCGAGCTGATGCCGGACGTCGGGATCCAGATCCCGCCCAACCTCTCGGACTGGTGGCTCGACCTCGTCGACGCGGGCGCCACCGACCTCGGCGGCCTCTCGGCGAACGGCGACCACATCTCGCCCGAGCAGGCGTTCCCGAGCCCGCATCAGGTGCGCAAGCGCCTCAAGGGGCGCGGCTACGCGCTCACCGAGCGGCTCTGCGCCTATCCGCAGTACCTCGACCCGGGCTGGATCGACCAGGGGGTCCTCGACGTGGTCAAGCTCAAGTACTGGAGCTTCATCCCGCGGCGCGGGTCGGGGCGGCGCACGGAGCGTGCGATCGACCCGGAGCTCGCCCCACGCGCGATCGAGCGCGGCCGCGATGGCGAGCCGCTCTCCGAGCAAGAGCTCACCGCGCTGTTCGCCGAGACCCGCCCCGAGGTGATCGAGGCGATGCGGGTCGCCGCCGACGAGCTGCGCGCCGAGCTCGCGGGGGAGACCGCGACGTTCGTCGTCAACCGCAACGTCAACTTCACCAACGTCTGCGTCGTCGGCTGCGCGTTCTGCGGCTTCGGCCAGGGACGGCGCTCGCCCGACGCCTACCAGATCACCGCCGACGAGTTCCAGCGCCGGATCGCCGAGGCGGTCGCGTTCGGGGCGACCGAGATCTGCATGCAGGGCGGGATCCACCCCGACTACCAGCTCTCCGACTACGGCGGCTGGCTGCGACTTGGCGAAGGAGGTCGCCCCCGAGCTCCATCTGCACGCCTACTCGCCGATGGAGATCCACTACATGTGCGAGCGCTCCGGCCGCAGCCCGGCCCAGGTCTTCGACTACCTGCTCGAGAGCGGGCTCGGCTCGACCCCCGGGACCGCGGCCGAGGTCCTCGACGACGGCGTTCGCACCCGGATCTCGCCCAACAAGCTGCCGGCCGGGCGCTGGGTCGAGATCATCGAGGCCTGCCACCGCGCCGGCCTGCGCTCGACCTCGACCGTGATGTTCGGTCACATCGAGGAGCCCTGGGAGCTGGCCCGGCACATGCGGGTCGTGCGCGAGCTCCAGGAGCGCACCGGCGGGATCACCGAGTTCGTGCCGCTGAGCTTCATCCCGTTCCAGACCCTGCTCGGGCGCACGCACGGGATCGAGGAGATCTCCGCCGCCGAGAACCTCAAGCACACCGCCGCCTTCCGGCTCGCGCTCGGGCGCTCGATCAAGAACCTGCAGGCGAGCTGGGTGAAGATGGGCATCGACGCCGCGACCGAGAGCCTGCGCTGGGGCGTCAACGACCTCGGCGGGACGCTGATGGAGGAGAACATCTCGCGGATGGCGGGGTCGCAGCACGGCGTCCGGCTCGAGCCCGACGACCTGGTCGCGGCAGCGCGGCGCGCCGGGCGCACGCCCGCGCAGCGCACGACCCTCTACGAGATCGTCGAGACGTACTAGGGACACCGATGCGCGCGATCGTGCTCGAGGCTCCCGGGAAGCTGGCCGAGCGCGACCTGCCCGAGCCCGAGCCGGGCCCCGGGGAGGTGGTGGTCGCGGTTCGCACCTGCGGCGTCTGTCGCACCGATCTGCACATCCACGACGGCGAGCTCGCCGAGCCGAGCCTGCCGCTGGTGCTCGGCCACCAGATCGTCGGCGAGGTGATCGAGACAGGCGCGGGGTCGGAGCGGTTCGCGGCCGGCGACCCGGTCGGGATCGGCTGGCTGGCCTGGGCCTGCGGCGAATGCCGCTACTGCCGCAGCGCGCGCGAGAACCTCTGTGAGCGCGCACTGTTCACCGGCTACACGCGTCCCGGCGGCTACGCCGAGCTCGTCCTCGCCGACGAGCGCTTCTGCCTCGCGTTGCCCGTCGGCTCGGACCCGGTCGTGACCGCGCCGCTGCTGTGCGCGGGCTCGATCGGCCACCGAGCCCTGCGCATGTGCGGCGACGCCCCGCGGCTCGGGCTCTACGGGTTCGGCTCCTCGGCTCACATCGTCTGCCAGCTCGCCGCGCGCGAGGGCCGGCGGGTGTTCGCGATCACCCGGCCCGGCGACACCGCGAAGCAGGAGTTCGCTCGCGAGCTCGGCGCCGAATGGGCCGGCGACGCCGAGGAGCTGCCCGAGCCGCTCGACGCGGCGATCATCTTCGCCCCGGTGGGCGAGCTGGTCCCGGTCGCGCTCGGCGCCCTGGCACCCGGCGGCACGGTCGTCTGCGCCGGAATCCACATGAGCGAGATCCCCGCCTTCGCCTACGACCTCCTCTGGGGCGAGCGTCAGATCCGCTCGGTGGCGAACCTGACCCGCCACGATGGCGAGCAGCTGATCGGCCTCGTCGGCGACGAGCCGGTCCGTGTGGAGACGGTCGGCTACCCCCTCGGAGCCGCCGAGGACGCGCTCGCCGACCTGCGCGGCGGTAGGGTTCGCGGTGGGGCTGTGCTCGAGATCTAGATTGCCCGGGAGCTGATGGCTGACGTCACGGTGAAGCGAATCGAGGACTTCGAGGCGATCTTCGGAGGGGGGTTTCGCCGCGTGCGCGCCGGGCTCGGCGTCTCGTCGTTCGGGCTTGCGGTCATGGACCTGCCGCCGGGGTTCTCGGACTACCCGGAGCACGATCAGGTCCACGACCACCAGGAGGAGGTCTACACGCTGCTCTCCGGACGGGCGACCCTGCGCGTCGGCGACGAGGAGCACGAGCTCGAGCCCGGCGTCTGGGTCCGAGTCGGCCCGGAGGAGCGGCGGAAGATCCTCACGGGCGACGAGCCCGCCCGGGTGATCGCGGTCGGCGGCTCGCCCGGTCGGGTCTACTCGCCGCCCGAGTTCACCGAGGAGGGCGGCTCGGTCCCCGCCGAGATCAAGCCCGGCAGCTTCTAGACGATTAGCGGAACAGGTCCGAGCCGGGATCGCGCTGCAGCGCCCGCGCACCGGGACCGTCGTCGGCGGTCCGCCACCGCGACGCCCCGCGCACGAGCACTGCCGGCTCGCGCGAGGCCTTGTCGCGAGCGAGGTCGGCGGCGGCGGCGAGCTGATCGGCGAGGGCGGTCACGGTCGCGGTCAGCTCGCGACCGTCGGTGTCGGCGCGCCCGCGCCAGTCGTCGACGACGCTGACCCCGGCGCAGCCGATCGCGACGTCCGCCTGGCCGAGACGCCACGGGCGCCCGAAGCTGTCGCTGACGAGCACTCCGGGTCGCGCCCCGCAGGCGCGTTCGAGCTCGGTGCGGATCCGGCGGGCCGACGCGTCGGCGTCGGCCGGAAGCAGGAGCACGGCACCGTCGCGCCCGACATTCGAGGCGTCGATGCCGGCGTTCGCGCAGATCCAGCCGTCGTTGCGCTCGACGATCAACGCCGCCGCGGTGGCGCGGACGATCCGGCGCGACTCGGCGAGCACCAGCTCGACCAGGCGCGGATCGCGGTCGAGCTCGGCCGCGATCCCCTGCGCACGCGCTCCGGGCTCGACCTCGGCCAGGACCCGGAACCGGTCCTCGGCCTTCGAGACAGCCTTCTGCGAGACGCAGACGATGTCGCCGTCGCCGAGCTCGAGCGCCGCCGCGTGCGCCGCGGCGACGATCAGCGCGCCGAGATCGGCGCCCGGCTCGATCTCGGGCATCCCGGCGATCGCGACGATCTCGATCGAGGCGCTCATCGTGCGGCGCGGGTCGGCCCGAGAGCCTCGAGCGCGGCGGCGGTCTTCGGGGCGCGCTGCGGCGCCTCGGCGAGCACCTGCGCCAGCGCCTCGAGGTCGGCGGGGGTGTCGAGGTCGAGCGCCAGCGATGGCAGCTGCTCGATCGCGAGCTCGTGCCCGGCGCGCTCGGCGCGCTCGCCGTGGCGCGTCCGGCTGCCGGCGCCGAAGGCGGGCCCGATCGCGTCGGCGGGCGCGAGCAGGAGCGCGTTCGTGCCGCTGCCGTGGCGGTCGGGGACGACCGCGACGCGACCGGCGTGCATGCGCTCGAGCGCCGCGTCGAGCTCCGACGGGTCAAGCAGGGGACAGTCGCCAGGCAGCAGCGCCGTGCAGCGCGCGCCGTGCGCGAGCGCGCGGATGATCCCGAGCGTCGCCGCCTCCGAGTGGCCGCGATCGTCGGGATCGCGCATCACCTCGATCGGGGTCCGCGAGCGCCGGGCGCGCTCGAGCGCGAGCCGCTCCGCCCGCCCCTCTCCGGTGACCACGATCACCCGCTCGATCCGCTCGCTTTCGACGATCGCGGCGAGCACGTCGGCGAGCATCGCCTTCACCAGCGCCGCCCGCTGAGGTCGATCGAGAGCCTCGAGCAGGCGCTGCTTCGCGCCGCCGAAGCGCTTCACCGGGATGATCGCGGTCGCGCGCACGGACTACCGGGCCCGGGCGAGCTCGAGCGTGCGCTCGGCGAGCGCCCGGCGGCCCTCGGAGCCCTCCATCAGGGTCGGGCACTCGAGCACCTCGATGCCCTCGGGCGGCGGGTCCGGATCGCCCGCGTCGACGACCATCGCGTCGATCAGTCCGGCGTAGAGCGAGGCGACGCCGGCGGCGCTCACCGGGCGCCCGAGCGCGCTCAGGAAGGCGTCGGTGGGCCCCTTGACCGCCCGGCCGCCGACCAGCGGACTGACCGCGACGACCCTGCCCGGCGACGCCGCGATCGCCTCGCGCATTCCCGGGACGGCGAGGATCGGCCCGATCGAGATCACCGGGTTCGACGGCCCCACGATCACCGCCTCGGCGACCGCGAGCGCCGCGAGCACCTCCTCAGTCGGCGTCGCGGCCGCGATCCCGTCGAGCTCGATCCCCTCGATCGGCGCCTCGCCGTGATCGAGGATCAGGAACTCCTGCAGCCCTCGCCAGCCGGCCGGGGTGCGCACCCGGGTGCGGACCGGCTGCTCGCACATCGGCAGCACCCGGGCGCGGGCGCCGAGAGCCCGCGCGATCTGCTCCTGGGCGGCGGTCAGGCTGCCGCCCTCGGCGCGGAAGTGGGTCCGGTACAGGCAGCTCGCGAGGTCGCGGTCCGAGAGCCCGAACCAGTCCGGGGCGCCGAGCCGGACCAGCCGCTCGTGGACGACGAAGGCGTCGTCGCGGATTCCCCAGCCGCGCTGCTCGTCGATCTCGCCGGCGAGCCAGTAGGTGACCAGGTCGGGGTCGGGGGAGACGTGCAGCCCGTGGACCTCGACGTCGTCGGCGGTGTTGGCGATCACGGCCAGCTCCCCGCCGACTACGTCCTGGAGCCCCGCGGCGAGCTTGGCGCCGCCGGTGCCGCCGGCGAGGCAGACGACGCTCATCGTCCGCCCGTGGCGCCGAGCGCGGTCGTCATTCCCAGTGGTCGCCCTCGGGCAGGCCGGCGATCCTGATCCCGGCGTGTGTCTTGTAGCGGGCGTTGATCGAGATCATCATCGGCGTCAGCTGCTCGACGATCCGCGCCATCTCGAGCGCGCCCGCGTTGACCGCGCGCAGACCCGGGATCGCCTCGATCAGCCGCGCGACCTGGGCCTTGTCGGCCTTGCGATCGCCGCAGAGCAGCACATCCTCGGCGAGCTCGGCGGCAGGGTCGGCGAGCGTCGGGGCGCTGACCGTGTGCAGCGCGGCGACCACGGTGACGCCCTCGGGGACCATCTCCTGCGCCTGCTGGGCCGCCGAGCCCTGCCAGACGCCGAGCGAGCGGGTCGCCTTGCCGCTGACCGCGGCGGCGAGCGGGACCGTGCAGTCGACCAGGAGCTGGCCCGGCTCGAGCGCGTCGCGGAGGTTGGTCAGGTTCTCCGACTGGGCCCGGAACGGGACCGTGAGGAAGACCACCGGCCCCTGCTTCGCCGCGTCCTCGTTGGCGAGGCCCTCGATCTCGGCGTCCGGGGCGAGCGCGGCGAGCTTGCTGGCGCTCTCCGCGGCGCGCTCGGGGCTGCGCGAGCCGATCGCCACCGCGCGGCCGGCGCGAGCCCAGCGCAGGGCGAGCCCGTAGCCGAGCGCGCCGGTGCCGCCGATGATCGGGATCGCTTCGCCGCTCACGCGGGCGGCAGTCTAGATGCAGATGCCGTGGCGTCGGGGGCCATATGCTGCGCCGCGCATGAGGCTCGAGGGACGCAAGGCGCTGGTCACCGGCGGCGCGAGCGGGATCGGCGCCGCGATCGCGGCACGGCTCGCCGCCGAGGGCGCCGACGTGGTGATCGGCGACGTCAACACCGAGGGCGCCGCGCGGGTCGCGGCGGAGATCGGGGCGGCGACGAGCCAGCTCGACGTGACCAAGCCGCAGTCGGCGCGCGACGTCGTCGCCCAGCACGGCCCGTTCGCGATCCTGGTCAACAACGCGGGCACCGACGAGTTCGGGTTCTTCGCCGACACCGATCCCGGGATGTGGGAGCGGATCGTGGCGATCAACCTGACCGGCGTCTTCGCCTGCACCCACGCGGTGCTCCCGGGGATGCAGGAGGCCCGCTACGGGCGGATCGTCAACATCGCCTCGGAGGCGGGCCGCGTCGGCTCCAAGGGCTCCGCCGTGTACTCGGCCGCCAAGGGCGGCGTGATCGCGTTCACCAAGGTGCTCGCCCGCGAGGGGGCTCGGTTTCAGATCAACGCCAACGCGATCGCCCCGGGACCGATCGAGACCCCGTTGCTGATGGGCGCGCTCGAGTTCGGCGAGATCGGCGAGAAGATCATCGAGACGATGAAGCAGACGACCCAGCTCGGCCGCCTCGGCCAGCCGGAGGAGGTCGCGGCCGCGGCCGCCTTCCTCGCCTCCGACGACGCGTCCTACGTGACCGGCGAGACGCTCGGCGTCTCCGGCGGCCTCGGGATGGTCTGAGGGGCGAATCGCGCACGGTTGAGGGCCCTAACCTCCGTCAGATGAGCGAGTTGCCGCGAGCCGTCCAGATTCGCGAGGTCGGGCCCCGAGACGGGTTTCAGAACGAGCCCGAGGTGATCCCGACGGCGGAGAAGCTGCGCCTGATCGGGATGCTCGCCGACGCCGGCCTGCGCCGGGTCGAGGTCGCCTCATTCGTCCGGGCCGACGTGATCCCGCAGCTCGCCGACGCCGAGCAGGTGCTCGCTGCGCTTGAGCCTCGCGACGAGGTCGCCTACTCGGTCCTGATCCCGAACGAGCGCGGGCTCGAGCGCGCGCTCGAGCATCGCGAGCGCTTCCAGGAGGTCAACCTCTTCCTCTCCGCGTCGGAGACCCACAACCGCCGCAACGTCAACCGCTCGATCGCCGAGTCGCTCGCCGGCCTCGAGCGCGTGATCGAAGGTGCGGGCGAGGCCGGCCTGCGCTGCGAGGGCGTGATCTCAACCAGCTTCGGCTGTCCCTACGAAGGCGCCGTGCCGCTCGAGCGCGTGCTCGAGATCGCCGGCCGGCTCGCGGCGGCGGGCTGTGAGGAGATCGCCTTCGGCGACACGACCGGGATGGCCAACCCGCGCCAGGTGGGCGAGTTCTTCGCCGCCGCGAGCGACAAGCTCGGCTCGGTCGAGCTGACCGCGCACTTCCACAACACCCGCGGCCAGGGGCTCGCGAACGTGCTCGCCGCACTGCAGGCGGGGGTGACCTCGTTCGAGTCCGCATTCGGCGAGCTCGGCGGTTGCCCGGTCCCGCCCGGTTCGACCGGCAACATCTCGACCGAGGACCTGGTTTCGATGCTCGAGGAGATGGGAATCGCGACCGGCGTCGACCTACCGGCGCTGATCGCCGCCTCGGCCGCGGTTCAGGAGCAGCTCGGTCGACCGCTCGGAGCCCACGTGCTCACCGCGGGGCCGGTCGACTGGAGGTAGCGTGTCCGGTATGCGCAGCGACAGATTCCGCGCCGCCGCGGAGGCGAAGGACTTCTCCGCCGTCGACGAGCTCTTCGCCCCCGACGCCGTCTTTCGCAGCCCGGTCGTCTTCAAGCCCTACGAGGGCCGCGACGCGTTGCGGCTGATCCTCGGCGCGGTGGTCCAGGTGTTCGAGGACTTCCGTTACATCGAGCAGGTCGAGACCGACGACACCGCGGTGCTCGTGTTCGAGGCGCGGGTGGGCGAGCGCGAGCTCCAGGGCGTCGATGTGCTGCGCTTCGGCGACGGGGACCAGATCGCCGAGCTGATCGTGATGGTGCGACCGATGAGCGGGATGCACGCGCTCGCCGAGCGGATGCGCGAGCTGCTCGAGGCGGCGGGCCCCGCTACCCGGGCTTGACGGGGTCGCGGCTCGAGGTCGCCGTTCGCCGGGCCCGTATCGGCGACGCCGACGAGCTCGCCGAGACCGCTATCGAGGCCTGGCGCGAGGGCTTTCGCGGGATCGTCCCGGAGCGGGTCGACCCGCGCGACGCCTGGCGCCCGGCGCGGATCGCCGACCGGATCGCGGCCGGCGACCGGCGTGACGACGCGATCCTCGCCGCGGTCGTCGACGGATCCGTTCGCGGTCTCGTGCTCCAGGGGCCGAGCCGGGACGCCGACGCTCTGATCGCCGAGGGCGAGATCGTCGCCCTCTACGTGCACCCGGACAACTGGCGCCAGGGGATCGGCCGAGCGCTGGTCGAGGCGGCGCTGGGCGACCTCGAGCGGACCGGTCACGAGCGGGCGATCGTCTGGACGCTCGCCGATAGCCCGCGGAACCTGGCCTTCTACGAGGCGGTCGGGTTCCGGCGCGATGGCGCCACCCAGCGCCGACCCAGCTTCGGGAGCCCGCTCGAGGTCCGCTTCCGGATCGACCTGAGTGCTCGTGACGAGTCCGGCTACCGGTAGGGTCCGCGGCCCTTTTCCCCCAACTCAAGGACGCGACACAGAGATGGAGATCGGCAAGGTAGGAGTCGTCGGCTGCGGCCTCATGGGCCACGGGATCGCGCAGATCTGCGCCCAGGCCGGCTGGGAGGTCGTCGTCCGCGAGGCCGACCAGGAGGCCCTCGACAAGGGGATGGCGAAGATCAGCAAGCAGCTCGACCGCGCGGTCGAGCGCGGCAAGCTCGAGCGTGCGGACGCGGACGCGACCGGCGATCGGATCACGGCGACGGTGGACTATGCCGAGCTCGCCGAGTGCGACCTCGTGATCGAGGCGATCGTCGAGGATCTCGAGGCGAAGCTCGAGATGTGGCGTCAGGTCGACGAGATCGTCAAGCCGGAGGCCTTCTTCGCCACCAACACCTCATCGCTCGCGGTCGCCGACCAGGCCGCCGCGACCTCGCGCCCGGAGCGCTTCCTCGGCCTGCACTTCTTCAACCCGGCGCAGGTGATGCCGCTGCTCGAGGTGGTTCGCGCCGAGTCGACCTCGGATGAGGCCGCCGAGCTCGGCTTCGCGCTCGGCGAGAAGCTCGGCAAGACGACCGTCGCCGCGGGCGACAACCGCGGCTTCATCGTCAACCGGCTCCTGGTCCCGTACATGCTCGACGCGATCCGCGCCCACGAGCAGGGGGTGGGTTCGGTCGAGGACATCGACCGCGGGATGATCGCCGGCGCCAGCCACCCGATGGGCCCGTTGACGCTCGCCGACTTCGTCGGCCTCGACACGCTCGCCTCGATCGCCGACGTGATGGTCGACGCATACGGCGAGGACCGCTTCGCGCAGCCGCAGACGCTGCGCGACCTCGTCGCCGCCGGTCATTACGGCCGCAAGAGCGGCCGCGGCTTCTACGACTACTCCGGCGAGAAGCCGGTTGCGGTCGACCCGAGCGCGTAGGCGCGGGCAAACGATCTCGGTACCCTCGGCGGGGTCGGGGGCCATCCGGAGCAGGTTTCGAGGAGGAACGGCAATGGATCAAGACTCGGTCGAGCGGATCAGGAGCGCGAGCTTCTCGCACGCCCGCCGCGGCTACGACGCGCGCGAGGTGGACGGCTTCCTCGGCGAGCTCGCCGACTGGCTCGAGACCGGTGGTGGCGACGAGGCCCGTTCGGACCTCCTGCGGGGCGAGCTCGCGCGGATCGGCGAGCAGACGGGCGCGATCCTCACCGATGCTCACGACGTCGCCGCGAGCATGCGTGAGGAGGCCGAGCTCGAGGTCCGCCGCCAGCTCGCCGAGGTCAACCTGAAGGCGGAGGCGATCCGCGGCGCCGCCGAGGAATACGCCGACGAGACCCGCGGGCAGGCCGAGGCGCACTCGCGCCGTGTGCGCGCCGAGGCCGACGAGTATGAGGCGGCGACCCGGGCGGAGACCGACGAGCAGGCCGAGGCGACCCGTGCCGCCGCGAGCGAGTACGCCGCCGGCGTTCGCACGGCGGCCGACGCCGAGGCGACCGAGGCTCGTGAGCAGGCGGAGCGCGAGGCGGAGCGGATCGTCGCCGACGCGACGAAGCGAAAGCGCGACATCGAGTCGGTGATCTCCGACCTCGAGGAGCGCCATGACGCCGTCGTTGCCGAGCTCGAGCGGCTCGCGAGCGGGATCACGGGCGCCGCCCAGCACCGGGCCGGCGAGCCCAAGGAGGCGGGCGCCGGCGAGGGCGAGGCCGGCGAGCAGGAGACCGAGGAGAGCGAGCCCGAGCCCGAGACCGCGCGGGCGAAGGCGCGCCAGAGCGCCGACTGAGGCGAATGGCGACCGACTCCCGAAGCGGGTTCTCGGAGGCGGTCGAGGCCGCGCTCGGCGGCGGTCCCGAGCGCCATCACGCAAAGACCGCCGAGCAGGGCAAGCTCGGGGTGCGCGAGCGGGTTGAGCGCTTCGTCGACGCGGATTCGTTCGCCGAGGAGGGCCTGCTGGCGAACTGGGAGCGCGAGGGCCTCGGTGCCGACGGCGTCGTCACCGGGTTGGCGCGAGTCGCCGGGCGGCGGATCGCCCTGATGGCCAACGACCCGACCGTGAAGGCGGGTTCGTGGGGCCCGAAGACGGTCGAGAAGATCCTCCGGATCCAGGAGCGGGCGCTGGCGCTCGAGCTGCCGATGATCTACATGGTCGACTCCGCCGGCGCGCGAATCACCGATCAGGTGCAGATGTTCCCGGGGCGCCGCGGCGCGGGGCGGATCTTCCACAACGAGGTCAAGCTCTCGGGGCGCGTGCCGCAGGTCTGCCTGCTGTTCGGGCCCTCGGCCGCCGGGGGCGCCTACATCCCCGCCTTCTGCGACGTCGTGATCATGCGCGAGGGCAACGCCTCGATGTACCTCGGATCGCCGCGGATGGCCGAGATGGTGATCGGGGAGAAGGTCACGCTCGAGGAGATGGGCGGGGCGAAGATGCACACCGGCGTCTCCGGCTGCGGGCACTTCCTCGTCGAATCCGACGCCGAGGCGATCGACGTCGCGAAGCGCTACCTCGGCTACATGCCCTCCAACTGGCGCGAGTCGCCGCCCGCGGCGCCGCCGGGCGACGCGGGGGGCCAGCGCGTGGTCTCCGAGATCGTGCCCGCCGACGAGAAGACCCCGTTCGACGTCAAGGAGCTGATCGAGGCGGTCTGCGACGACGGCTCGTTCTGTGAGGTGCACGCGCGCTGGGCGCGCGAGCTGGTCGTCGGCTACGCGCGGTTGGACGGGCGCGCGATCGGGATCGTCGCGAACCAGCCGAAGTACAAGGGCGGGGTCCTGTTCGTCGACTCCGCCGACAAGGCGGCGCGGTTCATCATGACCTGCAACGCCTTCAATCTGCCGCTGCTGTTCCTCGCCGACGTGCCCGGGTTCATGATCGGAACCGAGGTCGAGCGCCAGGGGATCATCCGTCACGGCGCGAAGATGGTCAGCGCCGTCTCCGAGGCGACGGTGCCGAAGCTCTCCGTGATCGTGCGCAAGGCCTACGGCGCCGGCCTCTACGCGATGGCGGGCCCGGCGTTCGAGCCCGACGGCTGCATCGCCCTGCCGGGTGCCACGATCGCGGTCATGGGCCCGGAGGCGGCGATCAACGCCGTCTTCTTCAACCAGATCCAGGCGATCGAGGACGAGGCCGAGCGCGAGCGGTTCGTGAGCGAGAAGCGCGACGAGTACTCGGCCGACATCGACATCCTCCACCTCGCCTCGGAGATGGTCGTCGACGCGATCGTCGAGCCCGACGACCTGCGCGCCGACCTGATCCGCCGCTTCGGGCACGCCGAGTCCAAGCGCCGCGACTTCTCCGAGCGCCGCAACCCGATCACGCCCGCCTGAGCGGCCCGGCGCGCTAGTCCGCGAGCGTCAGCCGCGCGATCGCGACCAGCCCGACGGCGACGATCAACGCGCGGAGGACGTTCGGCTCCAGCCGGCGCCCGTAGCGCGCTCCGAGGGCTCCGCCGGCGGTCGATCCGGCGGCGATCAGGCCCGCCACCGCCCAGTCGACCTCGGCGGCGACGACGAAGACGAGCCCGGCGGTCAGGTTGACGAGCCCGGCGAGCACGTTCTTGAGCGCGTTCACGCGCTGCAGGGCGTCGCCGAGCGCGATCCCGAGGATGCCGATCAAGAGGATCCCCTGGCCGGCGCCGAAGTAGCCGCCGTAGACACCGGAGGCGGTGACCGCGAGTCGCAGCCCCGGGCCGCGCTCGTGCTCGGGGCGCCGGCGCTCGGCGAGCACGCGCTCGAGCCGCGGCTGGGCGACCACGAGCGCGAGCGCGAGCGCGATCAGCGCCGGGACGATCGCGTCGAACGCCGACGCGGGCAGGCTCAGCAGCAGCACGGCCCCCGCGAGGCCGCCGGCGACCGAGGCGATCCCGAGCCCGACCGCGCGCCGGCGCTGGCCGGCGAGCTCGCGCCGGTAGCCGATCGCCCCGGTGAGCGCACCGGGCACGAGCCCGATGTTGTTGGAGACGTTGGCGATCAGCGGCTGATAGCCGAGCGCGACGAGGACCGGGAAGGTGATCAGGGTGCCGCTGCCGACGACCGCGTTGATCGCCCCGGCCGCGAGGCCGGCGAGCGCGATGGCGAGCGCCTCGAGCGGATCCATGGAGGCGCGCCAGGGTATCCGGACCGAGGACCGCGAGCCGAGCGGAGCGGGACGTCGCATACGCTTTCCGCGTGGGCCTGGCGATCACCGACGCGACTCTGGACGGGGTCGCGGTGGGCCTGCGATGCGAGCGCGGCGTGATCGCCGAGCTCGGCCCGGATGTCGTCGCGGAGCCCGGCGATGAGCGGCTCGATGGCGCCGGGATGGCGCTGGTTCCCGGGCTCGTGAACGCGCATACGCACGCGGCGATGACGCTGTTTCGCGGCTTTGCCGACGACCTGCCGCTGATGGAGTGGCTCGAGGGCCACATCTGGCCGGTCGAGAAGCGGATGGACGACGACGACGTCTATTGGGGGACGAGGCTCGCCTGCGTCGAGATGATCCGCTCGGGCACGACCTGCTTCTGGGACATGTACTGGCACGCGCACGCGACCGCGCGCGCGGTCGAGGACGCCGGCCTGCGCGCGGTCACCGCCGCGCCGCTGATCGACGACGCCGACCCCGAGAAGTCCGAGCGCGCCTGCTCCGACGCCGAGCGCAGCCTGACGCTGATCGACGAGGCCGGTGGCGAGATGGCGAGGCCCGGCTTCGCCCCGCACGCGATCTACTCGGTCAGCGAGCGCTCGCTGCGCTGGGTCGCCGAGCGCGCGGCGGCGCTCGAGATCTCGGTCCAGATCCACCTCTCGGAGACCGAGGAGGAGGTCGAGGCGTGCGTCGCCGAGCGCGGCGAGCGCCCCGCCCACTACCTCGATCGCGTCGGCCTGCTCGGCCCGAGCACCGTGCTCGCCCACGGTTGCTGGCTCGATCGCTCGGAGCTCGAGCTGATCGCCGAGCGTGGGGCGACGATCGCCACCAACCCGGTCGCGAACCTGAAGCTGGCGGTCGGCCGGGTGTTCCCCTACGGCGACGCGCGGGCGGCCGGGGCGGCGGTCGGGCTCGGGACCGACGGACCGGGCTCGAACAACTCGCTCAACCTGCTCGCGGACGCGAAGACGTTCGCGCTGCTGCAGAAGAACGAGGCCCGCGACCCGGCCGCGGTGACCGCGGGCGAGGTGCTCGAGATCGCCGCCGGGCGCAGGTCGCCGCTGCTCGGTGGGCGAGCGCTGGAGCGCGGCGCGCCGGCAGACTTCCTGCTCGTGCGCACCGACTCGCCCGAGCTCGCGATGGGCACGCTCGAGGCCGGTCTCGTCTACGCCTCCGAGGGGGCGGGGATCGACACAACCGTGGTCGCCGGCAGGGTGCTGATGCGCGCGGGCGCGGTCGAGGGAGCCGGCGAGGTCGTCGCCCGCGCGCGCGAGCGGGCCGCTCGGCTCGGCCTTCGCTGAGCCCGCGGCGCCTCCGTCAGTCGCGCTCGAGGCGAGCGGCGAGCTCGACGAAGTAGTCGAGCGAGTCCGGGTTCGCGAGCGAGTCCCGCGAGGCGGCGCGCTCGGGTGCGGTGCCGGTCAGGATCCGCTTCACCGGCACCTCGAGGACCTTGCCGCTGAGCGTGCGCGGGACCTCGTCGATCGCGAACACCTCGTCGGGCACGTGGCGCGGCGAGCACTGCTCGCGGATCCGGCGGCGCGATCTCGCCGCGGAGCTCGTCGTCGAGCTCGGCGCCCTCGCGCAGGACGACGAACAGCGGCATCCAGCCCTCGGTCCCCGGGCGCGGGACGTCGACGACGAGCGCGTCGATGATCTCGTCGACGGCGGCGACCGCGCGGTAGATCTCCGAGGTGCCCATGCGGATCCCGGAGCGGTTGATGGTCGAGTCCGAGCGCCCGTAGATGATCGCCGTCCCGCGCGAGGTGATCTCGATCCAGTCGCCGTGGCGCCAGATGCCCGGGATACATCTCGAAGTAGCTGGCGCGGTAGCGCGAGCCGTCGTCGTCGCCCCAGAAGCACGATCGGCATCGACGGCATCGGCTCGGTGATCACCAGCTCGCCGACCTCGTCGACGACCGCCTCGCCGTCCTCGTTCCAGGCCTCGACCGCGCAGCCGAGCGAGCGGCCCTGGAGCTCGCCGCGGTAGACGGGCAGCGTCGGCACCCCGCCGACGAACGCGGTGCAGACGTCGGTGCCGCCGGAGGTCGAGAACAGCCAGGTGTCGGCGCCGAGCGTGGTCGTAGATCCACTGAAAGCCCTCCGGCGCCAGCGGCGAGCCGGTCGAGCCGACCGCACGCAGGGCGCCGAGGTCGCGGCCCGGCGGCCGGTTCGACCCCTGCCTTCATGCAGGCGGCGACGTAGCTGGCCGAGGTGCCGAAGCAGGTGACCCCGGCGGCGTCGGCGAGGTCCCAGAGCACGCCCATGTCCGGATGGCCCGGGCTGCCGTCGTAGAGCACGATCGAGGCCTCGGTGAGCAGGACGCCGACGAGGAAGTTCCACATCATCCAGCCGGTGGTGGTGAACCAGAAGACGCGGTCGCCCGTGCTGCGCGTCGAGGTGGAGGCTGAGCTTCTTCAGCTGCTCGAGCAGGATCCCGCCGTGGCCCTGGACGATCGCCTTCGGCAGCCCGGTGGTCCCCGACGAGTAGAGGACCCAGAGCGGGTGGTCGAAGGCGACCTGCTCGAAGGCGATCTCGCCCGGGTCGCCGCCGGCGAGCAGGTCGTCCCAGGTGAGCGCGCCGCGCAGGGCCGAGGTGTCGGGCGTCGGGATCGAGGTAGGGGAGGACGATCGTGTGCTGAGACCGTGGGCATCTCGGCGAGCAGCCCGGCGACGACGTCGCGGCGGTCGAAGTCGCGGCCGTTGTAGCGGTAGCCGTCGACGCAGAAGAGCACCTTGGGCTCGATCTGGGCGAAGCGGTCGACGACGCTAGCCGGCGCCGAAGTCGGGCGAGCAGCTCGACCAGATCGGCGCCGATCGAGGCGCTGGCGAGGAAGGCGATCAGGGCCTCGGGAACGTTCGGCATGTAGGCGACGACGCGGTCGCCCGGCTCGACCCCGAGCGCGCGCAGTCCCGCCGCGACGCGAGCGACCGCGCTCGCGCAGCTCGCCCCAGGTGAGCGAGTCGAGCTCGCGCAGCTCGGAGGCGTGCTGGATCGCGAGCCGGTCGGCGGGCTTGGCGCCGAGCAGGTTCTCGGCGTAGTTGAGCCGCGCGCCGGTGAACCACCGCGCGCCCGGCATCTCGCGGCTCGCGAGCACCTGCTCGTAGGGCTGCCGACGCGCGGACGTCGAAGTGCTCCCAGATCGTCGCCCAGAACTCCTCGAGCGAGTCGATCGACCAGCGCCAGAGCGCGTCGTAGTCGCCCTCGAACGCGAGCCCGCGCTCGTCGGCGAGCCAGCGCATGTACGCGGTCAGGTTCGAGCGCTCGATCGCCTCGGCCGAGGGTTCCCAGAGCTTTACCGGCGATTCGTTCACGCGGCGGTCGCCCCGGCGAGCTCCGCCTCGCCGGAGCGGGCCGACGTCGCGGTCGAGGGCGCGGATCAGCTCGAGCGCGAAGCCGTGGGCGCGCTCGAGCGCCTCGGGTCTGATCGCGCCCGGCTGTCGGTCGGCAGGTGGTGGTCGGGGATCAGGCCGTCGGAGTCGCGACAGGTGATCGCGATCGACTGCGAAGCCGGCGAGCCGCGGGGGCACCGCGTCGCCCGCCGAGCCGCGGCGCAGCGGCTTCGCGCGAAAGCGCCGGTCGCCCTCGGCGTCGGCCTCGGCGATCGCCTCGCAGAGCTCGATCAGGCGCCGGTCGGCCGGGTAGCTCGACCACCCAGCCGGCGCCGGTCTCGAAGCGGAGCGTCGCCGCCGACCGACGCTGTCGAGGTCGATGAACACGGTCGAATCGCGCTCGAGCCGCTTGCGGTGGCGGCGCACGAACGCGCGCATGCCCTCCTGGCCGGCACTCCTCGGCGCCGTCGAGCACGAACCAGACGTCGAGGTTCGCCGGTGCCTCGGCTTCGAGCTCGCGCGCGAGCGAGATCGCCGTCGCGACCCCGGACGCGTTGTCGTTGGCGCCGGGGACGACCGCCGAGAGCTCGATCTCGACCAGGGCGAAGAACGCCGACCAGGAGGGCGAGCGTGGGGAGGAGCTGCAGCGACGGAGATCGCGCCGGAATCGACTCCCGCCATCCGCAGCGCCGAGCAGCGGCAGCAGCGCGGCCAGCGACCAGAACAGGATCCGAAACGGGCCGAGCGGCACGGGACGCGACGCGCGATCCGGGCCGCGCGCGCGGCGCGGGCGGGGGCGTGGATCGCCCCGGTGCGCCCGGCGTCGAGGTGGGCGCTGACGATCACTCGCAGCGGGGCGGCCGGGCGCCGGCCGAGCGAGACGACGTTCTGCGAGGCGCGGCGAAAGAACAGCGACCGGACCAGGTAGAGCCGGTAGTTGAGATCGAGGTACATCGAGGTCGCGGCGACGAGCACGAGCGCGAAGCCCGAGCGCGGGGGTCGAGATCGCGATCAGGCTGCCGGCGAAGCCGAGCGCGCAGTGGGCCGCGTGCACGAGCGCCGAACTGCGGGTGGACGTAGGTCGGCTCGACCTCGGCTCGGCGGCCGAGCTCGCGCAGGCGCTCGGCGAGCCGGTTCGCGGCCCGCCGCTCGGCGTCGGTGCCGGCGAGGCGGCCGCTCGAACGAGCAGAGCTCGCGAATGATCTCCATGCGCCCCTGGACGTCCACTATGCGGCGGGTGGGACTCGAACCCACAAGCGCTTTCGCGCAGCGGCTTTTGAGACCGCCACCTTTGCCAATTTGGTCACCGCCGCCGGCCGGACCATTCTGCAACAAAAGCGAGAGCCGCCCCTCGAAAGGGGCGGCTCTCGCGCTCAACCGATGTGAGCGGGCGCTACTTGCGCAGCTCCTCGCCCAGGTACTTGCCGCGCATCTTCTTCGCCTTCTTCGTCTTCCTCGCGGCGTCCGGCCGGGGGATGAACTTGAGGTTGTAGGCGTAGTGGTTGACCGTGTGCGCGACCGCGTCCGACATCTGTCTCAGCCCACGGCGGCTGATGTTGTCGATGTCGTCGCAGGCTTGGTGGTAGCAGGGATCGAAGGCCTCGCCCTCGGTGCCGCCGTATGCCTGCTGCTGGGCCTCGGTCTTGATCTCCTCCGCCCCGGTGAACAGGCCACCGGCGGGGATTCCGACGTCGATGAACGGGCCGTAGTCCGAACGCCGTCGAACGCCGTCTGGCCGCTGGCCAGGTCCTTGCGATCGAAGTAACGCTCGAACGTGCGCTCGATCGCGTCCGAGCCGTCCGGGCCCGGGCTACCGAACTTCGACCCGTTGCCGTCGTAGATGAATCGCGCGAAGTTCGGCGACCCGATCATGTCGAAGTTGAGGTAGAGCGCGATGTCCGTGCCCTCCTCCTCGGTGAGCTGGGAGACGTAGTAGGTCGAGCCGACGAGGCCCTCCTCCTCCGCGCCCCAGAACGCGAACCGGAGCTTGTTCTCGGGCGTCAGGCTTCCCTTGCCCTGAGCGATCTGCTCCGCGAGCTCGAGCAGCGTCGCCGAGCCCGTGCCGTTGTCGTTGATTCCCGGCCCTTCGGTGACGCTGTCGAGGTGCGCACCGGCCATGACCACGTTGTCGGGATCGCCCTTCTTCGTCTCGGCGATCACGTTCTCGGTCGTGCGCTCCTCGGAGTGGGTGACCGTCTTGATGTGGACCGTGGTTCCGGTGGCGCCGTTGGCGACCCCGTTCGAGAGATCCTCGCCGGTGGCGAAGCTCGTGTCGACGGCGGGGATCGCGGCGTTCGGGCCGCCCAGGGTGCCGAAGATGACGTCCGTTCGACCCGGCTGACCCTCGTTGAAGATCACCGCGCCGACGGCTCCGGCCGCTGCCGCGTTGTCGACCTTGACCCGGAAGTCACAGGTGCCGCGCTGCATCAGCGCGATCTGGCCCGAGACCCCGGTGCCGGTGAAGTCCTCCGGCTCGCAGCCCGAGTTCGACGTGCTCGGCTCCGCGCCGGGCGGCAGCACGAGGTCGATCGCCACCAGCTCCTCGGTGACGTCGCCGCTGCCCGAGAACTCCATCGTCGAGTACTCCTCGTTCTCGACGTAGGTCTGGGGGTCCGGTGCGGTCTGCTCGAACACCGAGTCCTCGTCCTGGAAGAAGACGTCGAAGTCGAACGCCTGCAGGCTGACCTTCCAGCCGGCCTTGTCGAGCTTGTCGGCGACGTAGTCGACCGATGCATCGTGCCCGCCGAAGCCGGAGGCGCGGTTGCCGCCGTTGGCGTCGGCGATCGCCTGGAACTGCTCGAGCTCGTCGATGATCGCATCGACCTCGAGCGCCTGGCGGAGCTTCTGCGAGCCCTCGAAGCTGCCCGATCCGGAAGCGCTCTTTCCTGCCGTGGCGCTGCCGACGAGCGCGGTGAGCGCGACGAGCGCGGCGATGGCGCCGAGCACGTGCGCGTGTCTTCTGATCACGAGTGATCCTCCCTCGAAGAACGTTTCTGCGGGGCCCCCCTTCCCTGCACCGATGACAGGTCGCTACCCGGTTGCGGTCGATCCCATTCCTGCGCCGAGCGCTACCGTCGAGGGCATCTGCGGGCGCTACACGCTGACCAATCCCGACCCTGCTCGGCTGCGGGCCCGCTTCGACCTGCTCGAGAGCGCAAAGCCCGCCGACGAGCCTCGGTTCAACATCGCGCCCACCGACCCGGTGCTGGCGATCCGCCGCGACGAGGACGGGACGCGCGACCTCGGCCGGCTGCGCTGGGGCCTGGTCCCCGGACGCTGGGCGCAGAAGCGCTCCGCCCGGCCGCTGATCAACGCGCGCGCCGAGACCCTCGGCGAGCAGCCGGCGTTCGCCGAGTCGTTTCGCGAGCGCCGCTGCCTGATTCCGGCGGACGGGTTCTACGAGTGGCTCAGCGACGAGCGCGGCAAGCGCCCGATCTGGCTCAGTCGCCCGGACGCGGAGCTGTTCGCGTTCGCCGGCGTCTGGGCGCGCCTCGACCCGGCCGAGCCCGGTACCGAGCCGCTGCACAGCTGCGCGATCGTGACCTGCCGCCCGAACGCGCTCATGCGACCGATCCACGACCGGATGCCGGTCGTGCTCGAGCCGGGCGCCGAGGCCGCCTGGCTCGATCCGGAGCTCGACCCGACCGAACTGCTCGGGCTGCTGGTTCCGGCGGCCGACGAGGCGCTCGTCGCGCGCGAGGTCGGCGACCACGTCAACGACGTGCGCAAGGACGGGCCCGAGCTGATCGCCCCGCGCGACGAGCAGCGGGCGCTGTTCTAGGGACCGCGGCTCAGGCGGGCGCCGGAGCGGCGCGGGAGTCGTCGTCCTCGCCGTGCAGCGGGCGGCCGCCGATCGGCCGCTCCTCCTCGACGTGCCACTCCTGCGCGAAGCCGATCATCGCGACGACGATCAGCAGCAGCTGAACCGGGACGACGATCAGCGTCAGCAGGCCGAGCAGGTCCTCGGGCAGGGCGGGCGAGTCGAGCCCGTCCTTGGAGCGCGCGAACCACTCGGGGGCGGCGATCGCGGCGAAGATCGCGAGGATGATCGCGAGCGCCGCGGCGACCGGGAGCAGGCCGCGGTTCCAGCGCATGATCAGGAACGCGAAGATGATGTAGAGGCCGGCCCAGGCGAGGGTCATGAAGCCGACGCTGGCGCCGAGCAGGCGCTCCCAGCCGCCGAGCGTGACCACGATCAGCAACCCGGCGCTGATCAGCAGGACGAAGGCGATCACCGCCTTCATCGTCTTGCACTCGGCCTTCTCGCGGTTGGGCCGCCAGAGCTCATAGCCCTCGCGCGCTTCTGCGACCTGCATCCGGGCAAGCATATGCGCTCGCGCGACGGCGCGCGGCGGTTCCGGTGCGCGCGCCGTGCACGGGCTTGCGACCGGGCTTCGCGGGCCTAGAATCGATCATCCGCGGGCGTGGTGGAATTGGCATACACGCCGTCTTTAGGTGGCGGTGCTCTCTGAGCTTGGGGGTTCGAATCCCTCCGCCCGCATCTAGACTTGCCCCGCTCGGGGGACTGGTGTAACGGCAACATAGCGGTCTCCAAAACCGCTGCTCGAGGTTCGATTCCTCGGTCCCCCGCTGACCGCCGACCGCTGGCCGCAACTCGGCCGCGGATCGGGGGTTTGAGCTGTACAGCGCGCCGGCAGGGGCGCGCTGAAACTTCCTTTCCGACCATGACCCAGACCCAGACGGCATCGAGACGACGGCTGCTCGCGGTGACCGCGCTCGCCGCGGTCGGCGCGGCGCTGCTCGCGGCGGTCGCGATCGGCGCGAGCGAGGGCGCGGCGCCGACCAGCGCCGCCGCCGGGGTCTCGTGCCACGGCGCCGACGAGCCCGCCGGCGAGCTCGGCCGCAAGCAGCTGCGCAAGGCCGTTCGCTGCCTGGTCAACGAGCGGCGGGCGATTCGCGGACTCGGCGCGCTCGCCCGCAACCGGAGCCTGGAGAAGACGGCGCAGCGCCACAGCAAGGTCATGGTCGAGACCGATTGCCTCGCCCATCGCTGCGAGGGCGAGCGCCGGCTCGAGTCGAGGCTGCGGCGGGCGGGCTACTTCGCCGGCGCGAGCTCGTGGCGCTATGCCGAGAACACCGGCTGCGGCGCGAGCGCCGAGGCGATGGTCTCGAGCTGGATGGAGCGCAGCTACCACCGCACGAACATCCTCGATAAGGGGTTTCGCGAAGTCGGCATCGGCGTCACCGGCCGACCGGTCGAAGGGCGCTGCGAGCCCGGCTACGCGACCTTCGCGATGATCGCCGGCCGGCGCACGCTCGCCGACTGAACGCGGTTTCGCGTCGCTCCGCCTCCGAAGCGGGGGGCGGTGGACGCATGTTCGGCGCCGCTGAAGCGGAGGCCGCAGAGTGCCGACGAGGCGGGAGATGGTGCTGCGCATCGGAAACGTCTCCCTGCCGCTGGTCGGCGCGCTCGCGCTGCTGATCGCGCTCGCGCTCGTGCTGCTCGCCGGTCCCGGCGCTTCCTCGGCGCAGGCGAGCGCCTGCAAGCGCTACGGCGACCTCGAGGCGCGCAAGCTTTCCAACGGCGAGGCGCGCGACGCGATCCGCTGCCTGATCAACAACGAGCGCCAGCGCCGCGGCCTACCCGGGCTCGATCGGTCGAAGAAGCTGCAGAAGGCCGCGCAGCGCCACAACAAGCGCATGGACGGGACCGGATGCTTCTCGCACCAGTGCTCGGGCGAGGCGGGACTCGAGTCGCGGCTGCGCAGCGTCGGCTACCTCAACGGCGGGCTCTCGCGCTGGGCCTACGGCGAGAACATCGCCTGGGGCGCGGTCGGCCACGGCACTCCGGAGGCGATCGTCGAGATGTGGATGAACTCGAGCGGCCACCGCGCCAACATCCTCAGTCCCCTCTTCCGCGAGGTCGGGGTCGGCTTCTCGACCGGCACGCCCACCGACAAGCACGCTCCCGCGGGCATCTACACGACCACGTTCGGCCTCGCGCAGGGCTGAGCGCGGGCGCCCCGCAGGGCTAGAATCGCCCTCCGCGCGGGCGAAGTGTTACTGGTTGCACGTGAGCCTTCCAAGCTCGAAGAACGGGTTCGAGCCCCGTCGCCCGCTTGCCGTCCGGCCGCTCGTGGCTTGACGTAGACTCGGATCGACCACGGGGCGTGGCGCAGTCTGGTAGCGCACTCGGCTGGGGGCCGAGCGGTCGCTGGTTCAAATCCAGTCGCCCCGACTGAGACGACGCGTCCCCGCGTCCCCACGTCCCCACTCGGGGGAGGCCCTGCTTTGCGGCGCGTGAGCGCGGCACGCGGCGGATCCTGAGCCTGCTCGGCTAGTCCACGCGCTCGAGCACGATGACCGGGATCTCTCTCTCGGTCCGCCGCTGATACTCGTCGTAGGCCGGGTAGTAGCCGGCCATCGTCCGCTCACTTCGGTCTCTCCTGGGGAGTCGCCTCCCGCGCCCGGGACTTGAACCTCGCCCTTGATCTGCACCTCGACCTCGGGTCTGCCTTCAGGTCGAGATACCAGGGCGGGTGCGTCGGAGCGCCGCAGTCGGACGCGATCAGCACCACGTCGTCGCCGCGGCGCCCGTAGAGCAGCGGCGTGGTCCGCTTCTCACCCGATTTGCGGCCGGTGGTGGTCAGCAACAGCACGAGGGCCTCGCGCCAGTAGTGGCCCTCCTCGCCGTCGGTGGTGCGATAGCGCTCGACGTGCTCCTGGCCGTAGAGCTCAGGCATGACGCGATCATCGCAGGTGGCCGATCGCGGTTTGGCGGCTCGTCTCGCGGCGTGGCGACGACGTGTGAACACCCGCGCCGAGGCTGAACTGGCGGCGGCGCCGCGACGAGTAGGAGTCCGTGCTGGGAGATCATGGCCTGCGCCCTTCGCGTGGATGCGGGGACCTCGGCCGCTGGGATGAGACTCCGCCATACCCGCTTTGGATGAAAGCCGGCAGCCGCGATCAGGCCGGTAGCGTGCTCGCTCCACGATCCGTGGGTGCTAACGAGAAGCGAATCGGGCCGGGTATTCGATTTACCTGCGACGCACGGACCTAGGCGGAGGAAGTTGGGCTGGCGGTCAGCGCTTCTTAGCCTTGGCCTTCGTCTTGCGCTTGCCCTTGCCACTCGACGCGCCGGCTCGCTTGGTGACCGACCCCGCGGCGCCCTTGGCGGTGCTGCCGACCGCCTTGGCGGCCTTTGTGACGCTCTTTCCGGCGCTTCGCGCCGAGCTTTTGACGTCCTTTGCGCTGGACTTTGCCGCGTTGCGCTTGCGCGTTGCGGCTCCCTTCTTCGCTGCGGCGCTGCGTTGAGCCTTGGTCCGTGACATGGCTGTCCTCCTGTTCGCGAAAGCGAGAAGTCTAAGCGCACACCTGGTCGATTGAGGCATGGCCCCAACGTCAGCTGATGCGGCCGGGCGGAAGCCGGTCGAGTCATCAGCTGTCACGCCGGGAAGCGCATTCGCTCGACTATTCGTGCGTCGTAGCGAGAAACGAATCGGGCCACGTATCGGATCTCGCTACGACGCACGGCCAGGCACGGAGAAGTACCGATTTGCATGGAAAGCGCAACATCCATAAGCGCGTGATTAGCTGTCGGGGATGCCTAAGCGCCTGCTGATAGCTGCCGGCGAGGCCGCTGACAGAGCGGACGCGCTGCCATTCGGAGTCCCCGAACTCATCGAGGCGGCAGATGAGGTCCTCGTTATCACCCCGGCCCTACCGACTCGCTTCGAGTGGCTCGCGTCGGCTACCGACAAGGCACGCGAGCAGGCGGATGTGCGGCTTCGAGAGGTTCTCACCCAAATCGAAGAGCTAGGCGCTGAGGCCGATGGTGAGGTTGGAGCGGATGACCCGATGCTGGCCTTCGAGGACGCGCTGCGGGACTTTCCGGCCGATCACATCCTGGTGGGCCTTCGTTCAGCGGATCATGCCGGCTGGCAGGAGCGCGGTCTGTTGGATCAGTTACTGGAGCGCTTCGCGCGCCCGGTCACGGTCTTCTCGCTCGGCGACTAGCGGTCTAGGCCGCTTTGGACTAAAAGCGATAGCCGGCGATCAGGCCGCTAGGCGTACTCGCTCGACGATCCGTGCGTCGTAGCGAGAAACGAATCGGGCCCCCGATCCGAACCTGCGAAGGTCGTGGTACCGCTTTGGTACCCACTGCTGCGTCCAATGCGTCCAGAACGTCCACGGCGGTGGACGATGGGGACGCGGGGGACGCTCCGGGACGCATCTACGCCGACCGCGTCGCTGGGGGCCGAGCGGTCGCTGGTTCAAATCCAGTCGCCCGGATCAGAGCGAAAGCGGGCTCGCCAAACGGGTTTTCGACCGCGCCGCACAGCTCTCGGGTATCCCGCCGTATTCGCACGGTACCGCCGCTGGTGCCAACTGGGCCATCGACTATTTCGAGGCCCTGCACCCGTACTCGGCCGGTGGCGCGTACGTAAACAAGATGATGGACGAGGGTCAGGAGCGGGTCCGCGCCAGCTACCGCGACACCTACGGCCGCCTCGCGCAAACCAAGGCGACCTACGATGAGGACAAACCCTTTCTCCGCGTCAATCAGAACCTTGAGCCGAAGGCGTAGAGCTCTGCGGCGGTCGGTCCAGCAGTACGAGCAGACAAGACCGGCAGCGACACTTCTTTGGCGCCGACGACCCTCGAAAGGCGAACAGCCTGAGCGTGCACGGGGGATAGATACGAATCCGTAGCCGACCGAACATTTGTTTGGGCAGCGGCTGAGTCCGGGTACAGCGAGGGTTGCAGGCAGCTTTGCGTCGGCAAGGGCGATGACAACCTGCTAACACCGGCTGGGAGCAAATGGGCGGGAGTGGCTTACAGTCACCCTGGCACGGCCCACGGCGGGAGAGAGAGCAAAGGAACGGAGAACGGAAACCTATGGAAGCAGGAACCAAGACCGGGGGGTACCGTGCGGGGCAGGGCGACTCAGTTCGTCACACCGGCATCGTCCGGCGCCTGACGACGGAGACCAAGCAGGCCTTCAAGACCACCGAGTTTTGGGCCATGGTCGGGGTCGTCGGTGGCGATCCTCGGTCAGCGCGGCCGCGGATCAACGGCGGCGACACCAGCGGAACCGATGAGCTCATCGCCCGCCAGGCGTGGCTCTACGTCGCGATCGTCGCCAGCGCCTATCTGATCAGTCGCGGTCTGGCCAAGGCCGGTTCGAGCGATCCTAGACGGATCGCACGACGACAACAACGGAAGTCGTAACTAGGACCGCAAAGCGGGGTGCAGGCGGAAGCCGGCGCACCTTGTACCCAGACCGGCCGGGCCCCCCTTTGGGGGCTGCGGCCGGTCGTTGATAACCGAGTCAGCAATCGAAGGGATCTAGCCCCATGGCCGCACAGAGAAGACCCAGCGCCAGCCAGCCGCCAAGAAGGCCGCTGCGACGCGCAAGCGAAACTCCGCCGTCAGAGCGGTGGAACCGCCAAGGCCTCCGCTCGCCGGACGAGGAGTTCCGCGCAGCGCACCGGGCGGGCCGCGAGCACGACCGCCAAGCAGGCCGCCCGCGCAGCCTCCCGTCGCGCCAACGCGGAGACGACCCGCCTTGGCGGCGTCGCCCACCAAGCCGAGCGTGCTGTTCTGATTCCGGTCGGCGCCGCGTTGGAAGCGCGCGACCGAGTCACGGACACGGTTCGCACCTACAGCGACACCCGGCTCACTCGTCAGGAACTGAATCGATTGAGCGACGGGGTGCCGAGGCGCTCGGGCGTGGGCGACGCGCACGCAGCGGAGCGTCGGGCTAGGCACGCTTCGCGGGTTGCCACGTGGACCGGCTCGTAGGCTCTTCGAGTGCGGATCGTGAGCTGGAATGTCGCGCGACTCAGGGAGCGCTTAGCCGAACAGGCTGCCGCGCTCGCGGGCGCGAACCGGACGTGGTCGCGCTTCAGGAGGTCACTCGACGCACGCTCCCGTTGTGGAACGCCGCGCTCGCGACGCTCGGACTAACCCACATTCGCGCCTCACTCGATCACGCCGACCCCGCCCGGCAGCCGGCAGCTCGGCGACGCACCGGGTCCTCCTCAGCTCCCGTGCTCCGCTGACAGACGCCTCGACGACCCTGTCCGTCCCGTGGCCGGAGACTGCCCTCGCGGCAACCACGTCATCGGTGGCCACCGGTGTCGTGGAGCTCCATTGCGTTCACGTCCCGAATGCGGCAAATGGGTGGGTAAAGATCCGGACTTTGGAGGCCATCCGGAGCGGGCTCGCCGGCGGCCCGCCAACGCCGCGGGTGCTGTGCGGGGATCTCAATACCCCGCGCCGCGAGCTGCCCAGCGGAGAGGTGATCTCGTTTGCCCGGGACTCCCGGGGCCGCCTTCGTCCAGAACGCGGAACCGAATGGGATAGCGCTGAGCTGGGCGTCGTTCCGGGGCTTCGGGACGTGGGCTACGAGGATGCCTTTCGAACCCTCCACGGCTACGCGAGCCAGGAGCCGAGTTGGACCTGGCGGCGCATAGCGGGCCACGACGGCGGTTGGCGCCTGGATCACCTCTTCGCGTCAAAGGAGCTTCGCCCCGTCGCGGCTATGTATCACCACGGATGGCGCGAGCTCGGCCTCAGCGACCATTCGCCGCTCGAGGTCGATCTCCGGACGTAAGGTTGACGCGGCCCCGCCGTGCCTGCAGTTACTCGTCGACGAAAGCGAGCCCTCAACGTTTCCGCTCGACGCCGGCCCCGGCAGCTCGGGGATGCCGAGCAGGGCAGCCTCGCGCCAGCGGCACTCTCTTCGCACTTTGTCGGCCTGATGATCGCGCGGTGAACTGGCGAGCATCGCCAATCGTTTCGCTTGCGGCCATCCTTCTGGGTCCTGCCGCTGGCGATAACGACTGGTGCGGGGTTCCACGGGGTCTCGGGGTCGAAGTCCCTGTCGCGAAACCGCTGTTCTCCGCTAGGTATCGCTGCGTGGATCGAGCCGCTCGAGCTTCTCGTCGAGCTCCGGCGGCTTCTCAACGATCGCCCAGACCTCGTGTCGCTCGATCACGATTTCGACGTCCGGAATCTCGTGGCCCGGCACGATGACGAAGTGGCGCGAGTCGGCGCGCACCTTCTCGTAGTCGGCTTTGCGAAGGAGCACCTTCTCGCGGCAATGTGGATCTGCGCACTCACAGAAGTACTGCTCAGTCTGGGACTGAACATGCTGCTCTTCCCAGTCCGCCATCCGCTCGTTGGCGGTGCGGAATAGGGCCTCGTTTTCGGCAAGTCGTTTTTCGCGGGGAGTTGCAGTCATGGGTTTCGCGAGGAGCCTACCGAGCCGGCTCCTCAGGACATGGGTGCGAGCTCGAACCAGATGTCGCTCGAAGGCGCGTTGACGCCCCAGCGGGAAGCGAGCACGTCAACGATCCGCAGTCCAAGGCCGCTGTCGCGGACATTCCGCGGCGCCGCGAACCCCACCGGGCCCTGGCCTCCGTCACTGACGGTCCCACGTATGACTCCACCGGGTGTGACTCCGATCACGACCGCGATCGGACCTCCGGTCCCGTGGCGGACCGAGTTGTCGACCAACTCGGTGACGACCATCCGCAGGTCGTGGAGCGTCGAAGCCGGAAGAAGGTCGGTAAGTCCACCGAGGCGCCGTCGGGCCGTCCTGTCGGCGCTCGGCACGCTGTCGAGGAGGATGTCGAGGCCTGACGAGCCGTCGCTTCGCGTCCACGGCGTCGCCCTGACATCCATTTGTCTCCCTCCTGGGCGACCCCACCGCCCGTGGTCCGAGCCGTGTGGCCCGGCATGGTCTATGCCTTGGCGGGAAGCCGATCCGCGGGCCGCGGGAACGGTCCGGCCAAGTTCACGTGTACCCGAAAGCGGTCGCCGGCAACAGGCTTCGCCGTCGACTGCTAGGCCGGCGCCTTCGGAGAAACGCGCTTCCCATACAAGGGCGGTACTTCCCGGCGGGGGTGGTACCGCCCTGGTACCGACTGCTACGTCCCATCCGTCCAGAACGTCCACGGCGGTGGACGATGGGGACGCGGGGGACGCTCCGGGACGCATCTACACCGACCGTCTGCCGGCTGGGGGCCGAGCGGTCGCTGGTTCAAATCCAGTCGCCCCGATTCCGAAAGCTCGCTTCCGGTGCGGGCTTTCAGCTCGTCTGGGGTCGTTGACAGGTTGGGTCGCGGCAACTGTGGTACCAAGCGCAAACCAACGGATCTGGGGCCGAGCGGTAGCTGGTTCTAATTCAGTCGCCCCAACTAGGCGTGAACGATGCGAGGAAGGCGAAACCCGATTCTGTGTCCCACCACGCGCTCCGGCGCCAAGGAGCCGAGTCGCTCACCGGCTCCGGCGAACCGCTCGCCGAACGTTCGCTATTCCCACCGCAGCCCTGCCACGACGTCTGATCATAAGATCGGCGGATGAATACGCCGCGCGAGCGCCTGCTCAAGCAGTTTCTCGTCGCGCCGGGCGAGGCGCCAACCTCGCCGGCAGGGACCCGGGATCAACCGGAGGCTCGGCGTTCGCAGAACTCGCTCAGGAGGGGCTGGAGGTGCGGGCTAGGGACGCAATCGCACGCGCATCACGGAGCTCCGCGAGGCACAGGAGCTGCTCTGGACGACCGACAGGTACCGGTGGTCTCGTAGCGCTATGAGGACATCAACGCCTTCGAGCGCCACCTCGGCGTGGGCGCCGTGGCATGTGATCCCAGCCGACCATTGGTGGGTGGCGCAGGCGATCGTGGCTTCGGTGCTCGTGGAAAAGCTGCACTCGATCCTCAGCGGCCCGAGGTCTCCGCCGCGGACCACGCCGCCAACCTGGAGGCCCGCGAGGCCCTCGAGGCCGAGCAGGGCGAGCACTGAGAGTCACCATCCGGGGGCTCGTTCGACTCGTACCTGCGATCGAGTGGCTGCCGCGCTACGACCGGCGATGGCTGCGAGCCGACGTCGCGGCAGGGATCGCGGTCACGGCGCTGGTCGTGCCCAAGAACCTCGGCTATGCCGAGATCGCCGGGGTGCCGGTGCAGAACGGGCTCTATGCGGCGGCGGCCGGGGGAATCATCTACGCGCTCTTCTGCACCTCGCGCCAGATCTCCACCGGCCCGAGCTCCTCGATCGCCGCAGTCGCCGGAGCCGCAGTGCTGGCGACCGAGATCGGTGGCGAGGAGGCGGCGCAGCTCGTCGCTGCGATCGCCATCGCCACGGGGCTGCTGTTCATCCTGTTCGCCGCTCTCCGGCTCGGATGGATCGCCCAGTTCCTGTCGAAGGCGGTGATCACCGGATTCCTCGCGGGAGCCGCGATCGACGTCGTGATCGGGGAACTGCCGAAGCTGACCGGAACGTCGGCCGACGGCGACAACGCTTGGCGAGAGCTCGGGACCTGGATCGGCGGCCTGGGTGACATCGACTGGACGACGGCGCTCGTTGCCGTCTCCGCACTCGTCGTCATCCTCGGCCTGCGGCGTTTCAGGCCGGGGGTTCCGGGCGCCCTGGTTCTCGTGGTCGGCGGCCTGCTCGCGTCGGCGGCGTTGGAGCTGGGTGCGCACGGGGTCGAGCTGGTCGGAGAGGTGCCGAGCGGGCTCCCCACCCCCGAGCTTCCCGACTGCGTCCCTGATCGCGGGACCACTACCCGCAGATCGCGATCGCGGCCATCGGAATACTCCTGATCGGGTTCTCACAGACCGCCGGGGACGCGAGGGCGTTCGCCGCGCGGCATCGCTACCGCATCGACGTCAATCAGGAAGCGGTCGCACAGGGGATGGCCAATGCGGGCGCCGGGGTCCTGCAGGGAATGCCGGTCACGACCAGCCTCTCGGCCAGCTCGCTGAACGAGTCCTCCGGCGCGCGGACCCAGCTCTCGTCGCTGGTCACCGGGGGGCTGGTGATCGCGACGCTGCTGTTCCTCGCTCCCGTGTTCTCGGACCTTCCGAAGGCAGTCCTGGGAGCGGTGATCATCGACGCCGTCGTCTTCGGGATGATCGATGTCACCGAGCTTCGCCGCCTCTACCGGGTGACGCGCTTCGACTTTCTCGTCGCGGTGGCGGCGATCATCGGCGTGCTCTCGGTCGGCGTCCTCGCCGGGGTGGTGATCGGAGTCGTCCTCTCGCTCGGCTGGCTCATCTACGTCGCGACCAGGCCGCCGATGCCGCTGCTCGGCCGCGAGCCTGGGACCCAGTTCTTCCGCGATCTCGACGAGAACCCCGGCGCCGAGACGTTTCCCGGCATCGCCGTTCTCCGCCTCGACGGCGGCCTGTTCTTCGCCACTGCCGAGGCGCTCGAGGAGCGGGTCCGCGAGCTCGCCGACGAGGGCAGCCGCGCCCTCGTTCTCAACCTTCAGGGCGTCGACTTCGTCGACTCCCAAGGCGCGGCGAAGCTGGCCGAGATCCACGAGCTGATGCGAGTCCGCCGGAGTCGACGCTCCGGCTGGCGCGTCTGAAGCCGCGGGTCCGCGCCGTGCTCGAGGCCGACGGGACCGTCGATCTGATCGGCCGGGACCACATCCACGGCGATGTCGACGGTGCGGTCGAGGCGCAGCGGGCCCGGTCGCGACCCTAGATCGGGGACGCGCTCGACTGGGACGATGAGGGCACCGCGGTGGGGGCGCCACTTTGGTAGCGACTGCTACGCCCCATCCGT
>CAVUCL010000003.1:0-40585 GCA_963740055.1 uncultured Solirubrobacterales bacterium
TCGTCGTCGCGGCGGTCGCCACGGTCGCGGTCGCGGCGCTCACCGACGCGCTCTCGGAGCCGTTCGCGCTGGTGCTGTTCGCGTTCGCGTTCTTCGCCCTCGCCGCGCTCGCGGGCGAGTTCTGGCGCGGCGCGGTCGCGCAGCGCGAGCTCGGCGGGGGCGGGTTCGCCGCCGGGCTCGGGCGGGTCGTCGCCCGCAACCGGCGCCGCTACGGCGGCTACATCGTCCACGCGGGCTTCGCGATCGCGATGATCGCGGTCGCCGCCTCGTCGAGCTTCCAGACCAGCGAGGACCTGCGCCTGCTCCCGGGCGAGTCGGGCGAGGTCGGCGACTACTCGGTCACCTACGTCGAGCCGAGCGCGCGGATCGATCGCGAGGAGCAGAAGCTCACCTTCGGCGCGGTGCTCGAGGTCGATCGCGACGGCGAGCAGTTCGCGGTCCTGAACCCGTCGCGCAACTACTACTCGACCAACTCCGCCGACTCGGGCGGCCCGCTGCGCGCCTTCTTCGAGGGCGAGGCGACGAGCGAGGTCGGGCGCCGCGAGTCGGCGTCCGGCGACCTGTGGACGGCGATGCGGCCCGACCTGCAGCCGGTCGACGAGGTGATCGACGGCGTCGACGCGCGGCTCGAGCGGCTCGCGCCCGAGATCGGCCCCGCGGGCCCGTCGGCGGCCGACATCGAGGCGATGCGCGCCTACGCCGACGCCCAGGGCGAGGCGGTCGGCAACTTCGCCGCCCTCTATCTCGCCCGGCCGCTGCCGGTCGACTTCCGCGTCAACGTGAACCCGTTCGTGATCTGGATCTGGCTCGGCGGCGCGATCGGGCTCGCCGGCGCCCTGGTCGCCGTCTGGCCCGCGCCCGAGGCCCGGCGCCGCCGCGTCTCGGACGTCTACGCCGCGCGCCTCGCCCGCGACCTGGAGCGCGCCCGGGCCTGAGCCCCGGCGCTCGCCGCGTCCGGACGTGCCTACGCTTGCAACCCGTGGAGATCGCGATCGCAATCGCCGTGCTCGCGCTGCTCGCCGCGTTTGTCGCGGTGCCGCTGCGCGCTCGCGACGACCCCGGCGCCGAGCCGGGCGAGGACCCGGTCCGCGCCGACCTCGAGGCGCGCAAGGAGGCGCTCTACCGCCAGATCCGCGATGCCGAGCTCGACCGCGCTCAGGGCAAGCTCTCCGACGCCGACTGGCGCCGCCTCGACGCCGAGCTTCGCCGCGAGGCGATCGAGCTGCTGAAGCGCATCGACGCGACCGGTTCGTAGCTCTCTACACTGGCGGCGCATGGAGAGCGTTCTCAACGTCGTCCAGGTGCTGATCTCGGTGATCCTGATCTTCCTGGTGCTGCTGCACTCGGGCAAGGACACCGGGCTCTCGGGCGCCTTCGGCATCGGCCAGACGGGCGGTTCGTTCGGCGGCGGCTCGCTGGTCGAGCGCAATCTCGACCGGTGGACGATCTTCTTCGGGATCCTGTTCGTGGTCAACACGCTCGTCCTGCTCAAGATCTGACCCCGCGCAGGCTCCTCGCCGCGCTCGCCGCGCTCGCGCTTGCGCTCGGCGGATGCGCCGACGACGAGACCGACAGCGCCGCCGGAGGCGACGCGACCCCGGGCGCCGGCGGAGCGATCGCCTGGGCGCTGGCGGAGCGGCCGGCGAGCCTCGACCCGCTGTTCGCCGTGAGCGCCGGCGAGCAGCTCCTCAGCCGCCAGATCCACGAACCGCTGATCGCCGAGCTCGCGGGGCCGTTCGACGGCGCGCGCCGGGCCGGGGGGCTGGCGCTCTCGGCGCGCCCGTCGGCGAACGAGACCGTGTGGACGCTGCGCCTGCGCCCCGGCGTGCGATTCGAGGACGGCACGATCTTCAATGGCGCCGCGGTGCTCGCCAACGCTCGCCGCTGGAGTGAATCCGAGGTCGCGCGAGAGCTGCTCGGCGACTTCCTCTTCGACGCCCCGCGCCCGGGCCGGGTGCGGTTCATCCTCCCGGCGCCGAGCCCCGACTTCGCCGAGCGCCTCGCCTCGCCCCGGCTCGGACTCGTCTCGCCGAGGGTGCTCGCGCGCGCCGGCGGGGGAGAGGTGAGCCCGGCCTTGATCGGGCGCAGCGGCACCGGCCCGTTCGGGCTTCGCGAGCGCAGCGCCGAGCGCCTGCTGCTGGCCCGCAACACCGAATGGTGGGGGACCGAGCGCGGGCTCGGCCCGGCGGTCGACCAGATCGAGTTCTCGGTCGTCGCCGAGCCCGAGCAGCGCCTCGCCGCGCTCGCGGCGGGCGAGGTCCAGGTCGCCAGCGAGCTCGGCCCGGCCGAGCTCGCCGCCGCCCGCGACGATCCGCTGCTCACGGTCGAGCCGCTCGGCGGCGGGCGGCCGCTGGCGCTGGAGCGCTCGGTTCGTGGGATCCCGCCGGGCGAGCCGGTCCCGCCGCTGAACGGCGTCTGGCGGACCGGGATCGAGGCCGGTCCGTAGCCACCGCGGGTCGCGTGCTTGCGGTCCGTGGCGCCGGGTACATTGGCGCGCATGACAATGGGAACCGGACTTCTGCTGCTCGCCGCCGGCGCGATCCTGCGCTACGCCGTCAACGACGAGGTCGAGTCGATCGACCTCGAGACCGTCGGCCTGATCCTGATGATCGTCGGCGCGGTTGCCTTCATCGTCGGCGCGATCTACGCCTTCGGCCGCCGCGACCGGGTGGTCGAGCGGGTCGAGCGCGTCGACCGCGACCCCAGGGACCCGCCCCCGCCGCGCGCCTAGCGCCCCCACGATCATACCCCTAGGGGGTATGTGATACGGTCTCGGGCCATGGAAGCTCATGCCGGGCATGCCGACCACCACGAGATGCCGACCGAGGGCGGCGCGCTGACCGCGGTCGCGGTCAGCGCCACGCTCCACTGCCTCACCGGCTGCGCGATCGGCGAGGTCACGGGGATGGCGATCGGCACCGCCCTCGGCTTCTCCGACCTGGGCACGATCGCGCTCGCGGTCGCGCTCGCCTTCCTCTTCGGCTACGCGCTCACCAGCCTGCCGCTGCTGCGGGCCGGCTTCGCGGTCGCGGCGGTGATCCCGATCGCGCTCGCCTCCGACACGCTCTCGATCGCGACGATGGAGATCGTCGACAACGCGATCATGCTGCTCGTCCCCGGGGCGATGGAGTCGGGCCTCGGCGACCTGCTGTTCTGGGGCGCGCTCTCGTTCGCGCTCGCGGTCGCCTTCGTCGTCACGGTTCCGGTCAACCGCTGGCTGATCGCCCGCGGCAAGGGTCACACCGCACTCCACGAGACCGGCATCCACGGCGGGCCTCCGATCAAGGTCGTCGCCGCGGCGACGATCGCGATGGGCGTCTTCGGCACCGCGGTGCTGATCGCCGAGGGCTTCGACGGCGAGGAGGAGACCGCCGGCGCGAGCCACGGCGCCCCGGCGATGGAGGAGCCGGCCGGCGGCGGCCACGCGGAGTAGCCGATGGCCGAGCTCTCCCTCGCGCTCTACGGCGCTCTACCTGCTGCTCGCCTTCGGGCTGCGGACGCTGGTCCAGTGGCGGCGCACCGGCTCGACCGGCTTTCACGGGCTCGGCGGGCGACCCGGTTCGGCGGAGTGGGTCGCCGGCGTCGGCTTCGCCGCCGCGATCGGGCTCGGGGTCGCGGCCCCGGTCCTCGCGCTCGCCGGCGTCGTCGAGCCGATCGAGGCGCTCGACGGCGCCGGCTCGCACGTCGCCGGCACCGTGCTCGCGCTCGGCGGGATCGGGCTCACCCTGTACGCGCAGCTCGCGATGGGCGACTCGTGGCGGATCGGGGTCGATCCCGGCGAGCGCACCGAGCTCGTCACCGCCGGCCCCTTCGCCGTCGTCCGCAACCCGATCTTCGCCGCGATGATCCCGACCGCGCTCGGGCTCGCCCTGCTCGTCCCGAGCGCGGTCGCGATCGCCGGCTTCGCCGCCCTCGTCGGCGCGCTCGAGCTCCAGGTGCGGGTGGTAGAGGAGCCCTACCTGGCGCGCGTCCACGGCGACGCCTACGGCGCCTACGCCGCCCGGGTCGGGCGCTTCGCCCCGGGCATCGGACGCCTCGGTCGGGCCTGAGTTCGCACGGCGGCCACGACCCGAGCGCCGGTTTGGATAGGTTGACGAGCCTGGTGGGACGCGACGACTTCCGACGGCGGGGGCGATGAGAGGCGCGGTGACCGCGGTCGGGCGCTGGTTCGCCGACCTCCCCGGAGGGCGGCGATCGAAGTTCGCCGTGGTCGGGGTCTGGCTCGTGGTCCTGTTCGCGATCGGCCCGCTCGCGGGCAAGTTCGAGGACGCGCAGGAGAACGACCCCGCCGACTACCTGCCGTCGAACGCCGAGTCGGTGGAGGCGATCGAGGTGCTCGAGGACTTCCCCTCCGGCGACATCGTCGACGCGATCACGGTCTTCAACCGCGCCGACGGCCCGCTCACCCCCGAGGACGAGGCGGCGATCGAGGACGTCCAGGCGACGGTCAACTCGGAGCGTCGCGAGGGCGTCGGCGAGACCGGGCCGCCGATCCCGTCCGAGGACGGCAGCTCGGCGCTGCTGATCACCCCGATCACGGTCGAGGACGGCACCAACGAGGCGGGCGAGCTGCTCGTCGACGCGACCGACGACATCAAGGCGACGCTCGACGAGCTGCCCCCGGGGCTCGAGGCCAAGGTCAGCGGCCCGGCGGGCTTCTCCGCCGACGCGATCGACGTCTTCGACTCGATCGACGGCGCCCTGCTCTACGCCACCGCCGGCCTGGTGCTGGTCCTGCTGATCATCATCTACCGGAGCCCGATCTTCTGGCTGATCCCGTTCTTCTCCGTGATCCTCGCCGAGGTCACCTCGCGCGGCATGGGCTACCTGCTGGCCGAGGCCGGGGTGACCGTGACCGGCCAGTCGGGAGGGATCCTGCCGGTGCTCGTCTTCGGTGCCGGCACCGACTACGCGTTGCTGTTGGTCTCGCGCTATCGCGAGGAGCTCCGCCACCACGAGGACAAGCACGACGCGGTCCGGGTGGCGATGCGCAAGGCGGGTCCGGCGATCGTCGCCTCCGCCGCCACCGTGATGGCCGCGCTGCTGACCCTGACCCTGGCCGAGGTCACCGGGACCTCGGGCCTGGGCCCGATCGGGGCCCTCGGCGTCGGCCTCGCGATGGTCTCGATGTTGACCATCCTCCCGGCGCTGCTCGCGATCACCGGGCGGCGGGCGTTCTGGCCCTTCATCCCTCGCTACGGCAGCGAGGGCGCCGACGAGACGCACGGGCTCTGGAGCCGGATCGCCGCCTGGGTCGGGCGCGGTCCGCGCCGGGTCTGGATCGGGACCACGGCACTGCTGCTGGTCCTCTGCCTCGGGCTCACCGAGCTCAACAGCGACCTGACCAGCGGCAACGGGTTTCGCGACGACGTCGACTCCGCCGAGGGCCAGGACCTGATCGAGCAGAGCTTCCCGGCCGGCGCCAACGCGCCCACCAACGTCGTCGTCACCGACGAGGCGAGGCTGGACGCGGTCCGCGAGGCGGTCGCCGGGGCGCCCGGGGTGGCCGAGCTCAGCCCGGAGGAGGAGCAGGGCCCGACCGGGACCAGGCTCGAGGCGACGCTCGACCAGGATCCGTTCAGCACCGCGGGCTTCGACCTCATCCCGGGGATCCGCGACGCCGCGCAGGGCGCCGGAGGCGACGCCGCGCTGGTCGGCGGGCCGACGGCGGAGGAGTACGACCTGCGCCAGTCGGCGGCGCGCGACAACCGGGTGATCGTCCCGATCGCGCTCGTGCTCGTGCTCGTGATCCTGATGGCGCTGCTGCGGGCGGTGGTCGCGCCGTTGGTCCTGATCGGGACCGTGATCCTCTCCTTCGGGGCGGCGCTCGGGATCGCGTCGTTCTTCTTCGAGAACGTGTTCGACTTCCCGGGCATGGACCCGACCCTGCCGCTGTTCGCGTTCATCTTCCTGGTCGCGCTCGGCATCGACTACAACATCTTCCTGATGGCGCGGGTGCGCGAGGAGACGATCACTTACGGCACCCGAGTCGGGACGATGCGCGGCCTCGCGGTCACCGGGACCGTGATCACCTCGGCCGGGATCGTGCTCGCCGGCACCTTCTCGGCGCTCGCGGTGCTGCCGCTGGTGACCCTGACCGAGATCGGGTTCACGATCGCGATCGGGGTCCTGCTCGACACCTTCATCGTCCGCACGCCTTCTGGTTCCTGCGCTCGTGCTCGAGATCGGCGACCGCGTCTGGTGGCCGTCCGCGCTCGCGCGGATCGCCGGCAAGGAATCGCTGACCAGGCGGCGCCGGTGGCCGAGCTCGGTCTCGTCGTCGGCAGCTCGCTGCGCGAGAGCGGCCTCGTCGACCCCGGATGGCGCGCGATCCAGCGCCACGGTGAGGGCGAGTACGTGCTCCCGCACCGGATCGACCACGCCGCCAACATGCGCGCCCTCGCCGACTTCGGCTGCGAGCGGGTGCTCGCCGTCGGCTCGGTCGGTGGCCTGAGGTCGGAGCTGGGGCCCGGGACGCTGGTCTGCCCCGACGACTTCGTCGCCCTCGACGCCGAGCCGTCGACCGCGCTCGAGGGTCCGGCGGCGCACCGCGTCCCCGGCTTCGACCCCGATTGGCGTCGCCGGGTGCTCGACGCGTTCGCGGCCGCGGGCGCCGAGGTCGGCGACGGGGGCGTCTACTGGCAGGCCCGCGGCCCGCGGCTCGAGACCCCGGCCGAGATCCGGCTCGCCGCCGCGCACGCGGACGTGATCGGGATGACGATCGCCTCCGAGTGCGTCGCCGCCGGCGAGCTCGGGCTCCGCTACGCCGCGGTCTGCGTCGTCGACAACCTCGCCAACGGCGTCGGCGAGACGGCGCTGACGCTGGAGCAGATCGGAGCCAATCGCGCCCGCCACGCGGAGCGAATCGCGGCGACGCTGGCGGCGGTTGTGCCGGCGCTCGCCTGAGCGGGCGTCCGCGCTGGGCGATACTGCGCGGGCGATGTCGCAGAAATCGCAGAACGTCGAGTCGCTCTATCGCTCCTACGACGCCTTGAACCGGCGCGATCTCGACGCCTTCCTCGCGCTCATCGACCCTGAAGCGGAATTCACGCCGCGCGTCCTGGAGATGGAAGGCGGTTCCTACCGGGGTCACGACGGCGTCCGTGAATGGTGGCGGACCCTGTTCGCCGTCTTCCCCGATTTCAGCAGTGAGGTTCTGGAGGTGCGCGAACCCCGGCGCGACTGCATGATCGTCAGCATCCGAGTCCGCGGTCACGGCGTCGAAGGTGATGTGCCGTTCGAGGAAGTGTGGTGGCAGGCAATCAAGGCGCGTGACGGCAAGGCGACCTGGTGGCACAACTTCGCAACCGAGGCCGAAGCCCTCGAAGCCGCCGGGCTTCAGGAGTAGGCGATGTCGCAGGAGAACGTGGAGATCATCCGGCGCGGGTATGAGCGCTTCGCGGCAGGAGACTTCGAAGGCGTGGCGGACCTGATCGCGGACGAGGCGACGCTGCCCGACGCCGGTGGACTCGGCATCGCGGACTCGGCGGCTGGGAGCCGCTTCGGCCCGGAGGGTTTCCTCCGCGCCGCTGAGGACGCTCGGGAGGCGTTTGAGGACTACCTGGTCGAGCCTGAGGAGTTCATCGACGTGGGTAACGCCGTGATCGTGCCGGTTCGGATCTCCGGTCAGGGGAGGGGTAGCGGGGTGAAGCTGGACATGTACCTCGTCCATCTTTGGGTTCTCCGGGACGGCAAGGCCATTCGCAACGAGATCCACCGGACGGTCGCGGAAGCCCGCGAGGCCGCCGGGCTGTCCGAATAGGTCCGCGCCGGGCCAGCGGGGGCCCGGCTGCGCTGCCGAATCGCGGCCTGTATGCAGGGGATTCGAAAGTGCGGCTGAGAGGAGTCGAACCTCCACGGCTCTTGCGAGCCACAAGGCCCTCAACCTTGCGCGTCTACCAGTTCCGCCACAGCCGCTCGAGGGCACGGCGATTCTAGACACAGCCGGGCGAGAGCCTGCGTTCGCCGGCGGGCCGCTTGCATCCGTCCGGAGGCGGTCCTACTATACGAACATGTGTTCTGTACCGCGACCGACCAGCCAAGCTAGCCAAGGAGCGATTCAGCCGTGGACCTGACCAAGCGCCAGAAGGAGATCTTCGACTTCATCGGCAAGTACGCGTCCAAGTACGGCTACCCGCCGACCGTGCGCGAGATCGGCTCCGCCGTCGGCCTGCACTCGTCCTCGACCGTGCACGCGCACCTCGCGAACCTGGAGAAGATCGGCCTGCTGCGGCGCGATCCGACCAAGCCGCGGGCGATCGAGCTGCTCGTCGACAAGGCGAAGAAGGCGATCCGCGGGCCCGGCCTGCCGCTGGTCGGCCACGTCGCCGCCGGCGAGCCGATCCTCGCCGAGGAGAACATCGAGGACTACCTCGAGGTCCCGGACGTGATCGGCGGCGAGACCGGCGACTACATCCTCCGCGTCCGCGGCGACTCGATGATCGGCGCCGGGATCCTCGAGGACGACTTCGTCGTCGTGCGCCCGACCGAGGTCGCCGACGACGGCGAGATCGTGGTCGCGATGATCGAGGACGAGGCGACGGTGAAGAGCTTCTACCGCGAGAAGGACCGGGTCCGGCTCGAGCCGGCGAACGCCGCCTACAAGCCGATCCGCTCGAAGGAAGTGCAGCTGCTCGGCAGGGTGGTCGGAGTGTTCCGGAGCGTCTGAGGTGAGCGCCGTCGCGACAAGCGCCACCGGTCTGCGCCCGCCGCTGGCCACCGACCGCGACTCGGGGCAGCTGTTCGAGCCGAGCCCGGCGCTCGGCGACTCGCTCGAGCGCAAGCTGCTGCGCCTCTGGGGCGACGCCGCCGCAAGCGGGACCGCCGAGTGCCTGGTCTGCGGCGGCGAGGCGCGCGCGGGTCGCCCGTGTGAGTCCTGCGGCTCCGAGCTGAGCTGAGCCGGCGGCAGATTCCGCTCAGCGGGCGACGCCCCGCTTGACCTGCTCGCGGCGGCACCTAGACTTGATCGCGCCGGCTATGCAGTCGCGGGAGGTGAGAGCTTCTCGAGGAAAGTCCGGACACCAAAGGGCAAGGCGGTGGGCGACTCCCACCCGGGGAAACCCGCGGGAAAGTGCCACAGAAACATACGGCCGATGGCGCACCCACAGCTGAGGTGCGCACAGGCAAAGGTGAAATGGTGCGGTAAGAGCGCACCGGCGTCGCGGCGACGCGGCGGCCAGGCAAACCCCGCCCGGTGCAAGGCCAAGCAGGATCGACGACCCGGCCCGGCGAGATCCAGGTAGGCCGCAGGGCGCAAGCCCCGTCGGACCTCGGTCCGGCGAGATGGATGGCTGCACGAGACAAGATCCGGCTTACCGGCCGGCTACGGAGGAGGCCCCGCAAGGGGCCTCCTTCATTTGCCACCCTGCCGCGATGACCCTCGCCGCCTATCGCCACCTGCTCGCCAAGCGCCAGGTCCAGGTCGTGGTCGCGTCGAGCTCGCTCGCCGGGATCACGGTCGGCCTCCCGCTCGGCCTCATCCTCCTGGTCCAGGGCGAGACCGGCTCGTTCGCCTCCGCCGGCGCGGTCACCGGAGCGCTGGCGATCGCGAGCGCCGTCTCCTCGCCCTATCGCGGGCGGTTGATCGACCGCTACGGGCAGACGCGAACGCTGCCGCGGATGGCGCTCGTCTCCGCCGCCGGGCTCGTCGGGCTGGTGGCCGCGGCGCTCGCCGGCGCGCCGGTGGCGGTCCTGATCGCGCTCGCGGCGCTCTCCGGGCTCACGCACGCGCCGCTGCTCTCGAGCACCCGCCCCCTGTGGGCCGATCTCGTCGACCATCCCGAGCAGCTGCCGGCCGCGTACGCGTTGCAGGCGATCCTGCTCGAGGTCTTCTTCATCGCCGGGCCGCTCGCCGCCGCGGCGCTGATCGCGTTCGGCTCTCCGGCCGCCGCGGTCCTGGTGATGGCGCTCACCGAGCTGCTCGGGGTGCTCGCGCTCGCGGCGACCCCCGCCTCGCGCGCCTGGCGGGCGCCGCGGCGGACGGTCGGACGCGCGGGCGCGATGGCGAGCCCCGGGGTGCGGTCGCTGGTCGCCGTCGACGTCCCCTTCGGGGCGATGTTCGGCGCTCTCGACGTCGCCGTCTCGGCGTTCGCGAAGGCCAACGGCGCCACCGCGGCGGCGGGAGTCGTGCTCGCGGCGCTCGCCGTCGGCAGCGCCACCGGCGGCGTCGTCTACGGCGCCCGGGCCCGCAAGCCGACGGTCGCCCGCTACGGCCTGCTGCTCGGGGCGCTGGCGCTGTGCAGCGTTCCGCTCGCGTTCGCCGACTCGATCGTCGCCCTCGGGGTGCTGATGGCCGTCGCCGGGCTCTTCGTCGCCCCCGGGGTCAGCGTCGGGTTCGCCCTGATCGACGACGTCACCCCGGCGGGCACCGCCTCCGAGGCGACGAGCTGGCTCAGCTCCGCCTACCAGGGCGGCCTCGCGCTCGGCACCGCGATCGCGGGGGCGACGATCGAGTCGGCGGGGACGACCGCCGTCTTCCTCGGCGCGGCCGGCTGCGCGGGGCTGGCGACGCTGATCGTCTGGGCCGGCCGCCGAAGCCTGCGCCCGCCGCCCGACCCCGCACCCGCCACCACCTGACCGCTACGGGCCGCGGCCGGACTCGATCCGCCGCTTCCAGGCGCGCTGGCGGCGGCGGGCGTCGCTCATCCACAGCGGCAGCAGCCGGATCGCGAGCCCGGGCATCGCGTCGAACATCCGCACCGCGACGCCGCGGCGGCGGGGGATCGCGAGCACCGGGCGCGGGCGATCTAGCAGCGCCACCGTCCGGGCGGCGACCTCGCCCGGGCGCAGCAGGACGCCTGAGAACGAGGGCGCCGCGTCGAGGTCGTCGAGCCGGTCGTGGAGCATCGGGGTCCAGATCCCGTCCGGGCACACGGCGCAGATCCAGACCTCGCGCTCGCCGGCGCGGCGCAGGTCGGCGAGCGCGCCGAGGCTGAACGCGATCGCGCCGTGCTTGGTCGCGGCGTAGAGCGCCTCGCCCGGCGGCGCTCCGAGGCCGGCGAGCGAGATGATGTTGAGCACGTGCCCGCGGCTCGCCGCGCGCATCGGCTCGAGCGCGGCGAGCGTGCCGTTGATCGTCCCCAGCGAGTTGACCTCGAACAGCCTCCGGCGCGTCGCCTCGTCGTGGTCCCAGACGTGGCCGGTGGCGAGGATGCCGGCGTTGTTGACCCAGACCGCGAGCGATCCGGCCCGCTCGACTGCCGTCGCCGCCACGTCCCGGCAGGCGTCGGCGTCGCGGACGTCGAGCTCGGTCGCCCACGAGCGGCCACCGAGATCGGCCGCCGCGGCCCGGACCGCGTCGCCGTCGACGTCGGTGAGGTTGACCGCGTAACCGCGGGCGGCGAGCGCACGGGCGATCTCGAGTCCGAGCCCGCGCGCCGCGCCGGTGACGACTGCTGCCCCGCTCACGCGGCGCAGCCTATCCACGCTCGTGCGCTCCAACACTTACTAGGGATTGCTAACAAAGCGCAAACTTCTGTCTCATTCTTTGCTAGTGTGCCGCTCGCTGAATCTCCGCCCCATATCGCGGAGAGCGGGGGACCCAGAACAAGGGGGACCCCTTAGTCGGGGCGAATCGCCGGCATCTGCCGCGTAGCGCCATCTCTTTCGGCGCGAGCCCGTCAGCTAACCCCGCAAGCGATCGAAAGAGCAATGGACGAACCCCGCCTCGGCCGCGTCGCGGCCGCCGACAACCGAAACCGCCGTTCGCGCCTGATCGAGCGCCCCGACCGGATCGCGTTCTGGGCCTTCGCCCTGGCCGTGATCGCGATCGTCGCCGGCGCCGCGAGCGCCGACGCCGGCTCCTCCGGCGGCATCGGCGGCGGTGGGGGAGGCGGTGGCACCGACGCCGGCTCCGGCGCCGCGCCCGGTTGCGCCAACAAGCAGTTCGGGCGCCGGACGCTGCGCCTCGGCGACTGCGGGCAGGACGTCACCACGCTGAACTGGATCCTCACCTCGAAGAACCTGCGCGCCCCGCTCGTCGACGACTTCAAGAGCCCGACCGCGAATGCCGTCCGCGAGTTCCAGCGCACGGCGAAGCTCGGCGCCGACGGCGTCGTCGACTCGCGCACCAGCGCCGCCCTGGTCCGCACCATGCCGCGCCAGAGGGCGACCTGGTACGGGCCCGGCTTCTTCGGCAACGAGACCGCCTGCGGCAAGACCCTCACCCGCCGCACCCAGGGCGTCGCCCACCGGACCCTGCCCTGCGGCTCGAAGGTCGTCGTCCGCTACCGGGGCCGCTTCGTGCGCACCAAGGTGATCGATCGCGGGCCGTACTCGAACGGCGCCAAGTGGGACCTGACCCAGGCGACGGCCGAGGCGCTCAACTTCGAGTACACCGCCGACGTCCGCGTCGCCAAGATCGCCAAGTAGCCGCCGCCGGGCCGCGAGGCCCGGCTCGCTCAGGCCGCCGCCGAGAGCACCGAGGAGTCGGACTGGTCCTGAGGCAGCGCCGCCGCGTTCGCGATCAGGCTCTGGAACTCGTTCATCGCCAGGTGCGCGACCGCCTCGAGCAGCTCCTCGTCGCTCCAATCGTGCTCCCGGGCCTCCTCGGCCAGATGCTGCGCGGGGCGACCGTCGCCGGCCGCGAGCGCCTCGAGGAAGGTGAGCAGCGCCGCCTGCTTCGGCTCGGCGGAGCCGAACGAGCGCGCGAGCGCGATCTCGTCGATCCCGAGCCCGGCCGCGCGGGCCGTCCTCGTGTGCTGGGCGATCGAGTACGGGTCGCCGCGCCTGCCGGCGACCGCGAGCCCGATCCGCTCGCGCGTCGCCTGCGGCAGCGAGCCGCCGCGCAGCTCGTGGCGCATGCGCGCGTACGAGCGCAACGCCGCCGGCGCGCCCGCGAGCACGCCGATGAACTTCGAGATCGAGCCCCCGGCCGTCTGCACTCCCTTGAGGATCTTGATGCTGCCCTCGGGCGCGGTGAGCTCGTCGTGGATGTGGAACCGGCTCATATCGGTCTTCACTGTCATCGCTGTCCCTCCGTCGGACCGGCCCTCGCGGGGCCGTGAATCCCGCCTTTACTTTACTTTTAGCTTGTAGCTTACGTCGCGTAAGCCAGAGTAGCGCAGCGGGCGGCACCGCGCGCTGCGGGTAGGGTTCCGCGCTCGCCCGCAGACAACCTCGATTCGGGGGAGAGGACATGGCCGAAAAGGAGTCGCAACCGCAGAGCGCCGCCGAGGTGATCGAGGCCGCCCGCGACCACGACGTGCGCTTCATCCGCCTCTGGTTCACCGACGTGCTCGGCCAACTGAAGTCGTTCTCGATCAACTCCTCCGAGCTCGAGGACGCGTTCGAGGGCGGAATGGGGTTCGACGGCTCTTCGATCACCGGCTTCAACCCGATCGAGGAGTCGGACATGATCGCGATGCCGGATCCGTCGAGCTTCGCGATCCTGCCCTGGCGCCCGGAGGAGAACGCGACCGCGCGCATGTTCTGCGACGTCCAGGTCCCCGGCGGCGAGCCCTATGAGGGCGACCCGCGCTGGATCCTGCGCCGCGCCCTGAGCCGCGCCGAGGAGCTCGGCTTCGACGACTACAACATCGGCCCCGAGCTCGAGTACTTCTACTTCAAGGAGGCGCGGCCGGAGTCAGGCGTACCGGTCGCCCTCGACCAGGGCGGCTACTTCGACCTGACCACGCTCGACGCCGGCTCGGACGTGCGCCGCGAGACGATCCTCGCGCTCGAGCAGCTCGGGATCCACGTCGAGTACGCCCACCACGAGGTCGGGCCCTCCCAGCACGAGGTCGACATGCGCTACAAGGGCGCGCTCGCGATGTCCGACGACTGCATGACCTACCGGATCACGGTCAAGGAGTACGCGATGAAGTACGGCATGCACGCGACCTTCATGCCGAAGCCGCTGTTCGGCGAGAACGGGTCCGGGATGCACGTGCACCAGTCGCTGACCAAGGACGGGCGCAACGCCTTCTACGACGCCGACGACCAGTACTTCCTCTCCGGCGTCGCGAAGTCGTTCATCGCCGGCCAGCTGCGCCACGCGCGCGAGATCGCGCCGCTGTTCGCGCAATGGGTGAACTCCTACAAGCGCCTCGTGCCCGGTTACGAGGCGCCGGTCTATCTCGCCTGGTCGCGGCGCAACCGCTCGGCCCTGATTCGGGTGCCGCTCTATCACCCCGGCAAGGAGCAGGCGACCCGCGCCGAGCTGCGCTGCCCGGACCCGAGCTGCAACCCGTACCTGTGCTTCGCCGGGATGCTGCACGCGGGGCTCGAGGGGATCGAGCAGGGCTACGAGCTGCCCGAGCCGATGGAGCAGAACCTCTACCACCTGGCGCCCGAGGAGCGCGCGCAGCGTGGGATCGAGCAGCTGCCCGAGAACCTCGGCGAGGCGATCGAGCTCGCCGCCGAGTCCGAGCTCGTGCTCCGGATCCTCGGCGAGCACACGTTCAAGCGCTTCATCGAGATCAAGCGCGAGGAGTGGGAGGAGTACCGCGTCCAGGTCACGCCCTGGGAGATCGAGCGCTTCCTCTCGATCCTCTGAGCGCGGCGCGGCCGGTCAGCGCCGCGGGCAGGGGGCCGGGCGCCTGGCGGCCCCGGGGGCGGGGCGCTGACCCGCGAGCAGCGGCAGCGTCGGGCGCTTGATCGAGCGGCAGTCGGCGCGCCGGCGCAGCGGCAGGCGCAACTGAAGCCGCTCGACCCGGACCTCGAACGAGTCGTTGGAGGGGCGTCCGTAGGGCGGATCGGCGCCGAGCAGCTCGAGCTCGATCGCGTGCCCGCGCCGGAACCGCCAGGCGGCGGGGTGGAGCTGGAACAACTGCCGGGCGCGCTCGCCCGGGCGGTAGAGGCCGCGGGCCACGAGCCGGCGACTGGAGCCGTCCGCCGCGACGTCGAACAGCCGCGCCGCGAGCTGGGTGTCGGGCGCGGGCGCGCCGCTGACCCGCAGCCGGGCGCTCACGGTCGGGGCGCCGACGAGCGTCTGCCCGCGGCGCCGGGTCGGCTTCGCGAGCGTGTAGGCGGTGCTCCCTGGCGCCGCCTCGGCGCCGACCTCGACGCAGCCGTCGCCCATGCCCGCGGCGGGGTCGAGCGCCGCGCCGGTTGCCGGGTCGCCGCCGGCCGAGCTCACCGTCCGCGGCCGGCGCCAGGTGCGGCGCAGCTCCCCGCGCGCGAGGCGGGCGAAGTGGGGGGCGCGAAACGGGCGGCTCGAGGGCGCGGTCCGCGGGCAGGTCTGCGGATAGGCGCGCACCCCGCTTCGCGGCGCCCTGCCGCGGTCGCGCAGGTGGTGGTCGAACCAGGCGTGGATCGAGTTCAGCAGCCGGCCCCGCTCGCGCTCCTTGTTCGCCGCTCGCTGGTGGCCGAAGTCGCCGAGCATCAGCGACATCGGCAGGCTCGGCCAGCGCCGCGCGGTGCGGTTGGCGTAGCGCAGCACCTCGTCGACGGGAAACAGGTCGTCGCTGAAGCCGGAGGCGAGGAAGAGCGGCGGCGGGCGCCGGTTCGCGCGCACGTGGTAGGGGGAGTGGAAGCTGGCGAGCTGCTCGACGATCGCTCGCGCCTCGGGCTCGTCGTAGGGCTCGCCGGCGTCGGTGCGCGCGACCCAGCCGGTGACGTCGGCGCCCGGGTCGCTCCCCGGCGGCGCCAGGTAGCCCATCGGCCGGCCGGGGACGAACGGCTCGCCGACGGGCTGGCCCGGTCCGGTCGCGAACTGCGCCGCGGCGAAGATCGCGTTGACGACCGATGCCTTCTCGACCCCGACCGGGGAGGTCGAGAGCGCGCGCGGGGTGATCGCGTTCGCGAACACGCGGCCGTTGGGCGCCGCCGCGTAGACGAGGTCGGTCCACGGGATCACCGGCGCGGCGGCGGCGATCCGCAGCCGTGCGCCGGCGGCGCTGCGCCAGTCGACGAGCTCGCCGCCGGGCAGCATCACGCGATCGCGAAGCGCCGCCAGCATCAGCGACTGGCCGCCGCCGTAGCTGTCGCCGGTGACCCCGATTCGGCGCCGGTCGGCGACGCCCTCGTCGACGAGCCTGCCGACGAGCTCCTGCGTGTCGCGGACCTCGTAGCGCACGTCGGCGAGGTGGATGTAGCCGTCGGCGCACTGGTCGGGGTTGGCGAGCCGCGACTCTGGCGTCCCGCACGAGCCCCAGAGCCCGCGGGCGGTGTAGGTGAGCACCGCGTAGCCGTCGCGCGCCCAGGCGAAGGCGTTGTCGGTGTAGGCGGTCTGCGCCGGGTCGAGGTACTCGTGCTTGGAGTTGCCGAACCCGTGCAGCTCGACGACCAGCGGCAGGTCGCGGGCGCCGGCCTCCGGCAGGGTCACGGTCGTATCGAGCGGTACGCCGTCCCAGGTGCGGACGAGCCCGCTGCACTGGTGGACGCCCTCGGCCTCGCCGCATTGTTCGAGCCCGAGCGGCCCGGCGGCGCCGGCGGCGGCCGGTGCGCCGAGCAGCCAGAGGACGGCGACCACCGCCACGCGCGCAACTCGCCTCGCCATCCGGGCAGTGTTTCGCGAACCACCGTCGTCCGCGCCGCTTCAGGAGGCGCGGCTGCGGACGAAGAAGCGCCGCCGTCCGGCGGCCTGAGCCTCAGGCGCGGTCGCGGAGCCGGCGCAGGGCGACTGTGGCGGCGGTCTTCGCGTTGAACGCGTTCGTCATCGCGCGCTCGGCGGCCGACCCCTGCGGCGGCAGCAGACCGAGCTGCTGGGCGACCTGCATCCCGTTCGCGTAGGCGTTGTTCTCGACGATCAGCCCATCCTCGACCCGGAACATGTCGCAGCCCTCGAGCGTGATCGCCTTGCCGGTGGGAGCAACCCCCTGGTAGCGACCGGGGCCGGTGAACGTGGCGTTGACGCGCCACCGTGCCGCCGCCAGCTCGCCGCTGCCGACGAGCTCGAGCACCTCGAATCGCCAGTCGGGGAAGGCCCCGAAGACCTCGGAGAAATACGCGCGGATGCCGTCGGGCGCGACCATGTCGGCGACCCCGTGGATCCGATCGGGGCTGCCCGGCTTCCAGCAGGAGACCGCGCGGTCGAGGTCCTGGTCGGCGAGCGCCTCGAAGTACTCGCGGACGATCGTCTTCGCGCCCTTCTTGCGCTTCGCTTTCGCCTCGGTCGCCATCTGCACGGAAGAACCTACCCGGATCAGCCGTCCAATGCCTGCGCGAGCTCGGTCGGATCGGTGACCGGACGCCGACAGGCAAAGCGCTCGCAGACGTAGGCGGCTGCCCGGCCGTCGACCGCGGAGCGACTGAGCATCAGCTCAGGGAGCTCGGTGCCCTCGGGTCCGCCGGCGAGGACGAGGTGGGGACGAAGGCGCGAGCGGACCACGGCCGCGAGCGCCGCGATCCCGTCCTCCTCCGCGCCCGCGGGCGCGACCAGCGCCACCTCGCGGGTGGCCGCGAGGTGGAAGTCGAGCGCGCGCAGCAGGTGGGCGACCGCCTGCGGATGGCGCTCGGCCACGTTGGCGAACAGGCGCAGGACCGAGACCGCATGGCGCTCGTATGAGTGCTCGCCGGTGAGCGCCGCGAGCCGCAGCAACCCGAGCGCCGCCGCCGAGTTGCCGGAGGGGATCGGGTGGTCGTCGACGTCCTTGCGCCTGGCGACGAGCTGCTCGTGGTCGTCGGAGGTGGTGAAGAAGCCGCCGCGCTCGGGGTCGGCGAAGCGCTCGATCATCGTCTCGGCGGTCTCGCGGGCGCGCTCGAACCAGCGCTGCTCGAAGGTCGCCTCGTAGAGCGTCAGCAGCGCCTCGACCAGGTAGGCGTGGTCCTCGAGGTAGGCGTTCAGCTTCGCCTCGTCGTCCTTGTACGTGCGCAGCAGATGGCCGTCGGCGTCGCGCATCCGCTCCCAGATGAACTCCGCGCAGGCGCGCGCCGCGTCGAGGTAATCCGGGCGCCCGAGCACCGCGCCGGCGTCGGCGAGCGCGGCGATCGCGAGCGCGTTCCACGACGCGAGCCGCTTGTCGTCGAGTCCCGGCCAGGTGCGCTTCTCCCGCGCCTCGTAGAGCGCCCGGCGCACGCGCTCGAACCCCTCCGGCTCGGGCGCAGTGGCGCCCCGAGCGAGATGGAGGATGCTCGCGCCCTCGAAGTTGCCGCGCTCCGTGACGCCGTAGTGGGCGAGCGTCGGCTCGACCTCGGACTCGAGCCCGGACGCGGCGAGCGTCATGCGGATCTCGTCCGGGGTCCAGACGTAGAAGCGCCCCTCGACGCCCTCGGAGTCGGCGTCGAGCGCCGAGTAGAAGCCGCCCTCGGGGCCGCGCATCTCGGCCAGCATCCAGTCGAGCGTGCGCTCGCAGGTGACGCGCCAGCGCTCGTGGCCGAGCGCCTGGAAGCCGTGCAGGTAGGCGCGCGCGAGGAGCGCGTTGTCGTAGAGCATCTTCTCGAAGTGGGGCACGAGCCAGGCGTCGTCGACCGAGTAGCGGGCGAAGCCGCCGCCGACCTGGTCGTGGATGCCGCCCGCGGCCATCGCGTCGAGCGTGACCTCGACCACGTCGCGCTCCCCGCGGGCGAGCAGCAGCTCGAGCGCCGAGGCGGGCGGGAACTTCGGCGCCCGGCCGAAGCCGCCGCGCTCGCGGTCGGCGAGCTCCCGCAGCTGGGCGACGGCGCCCTCGAGCAGCTCGGGCCCGGGTGCGGCCTCGGCCGGCTCGATCCGCCCGACCGCGCCGAGCTGCTCGCGGATCCGCGCCGTGGAGTCCCGGATCCGGTCGCGCTGGCTCGTCCACGACTGCGCGACCGCGTCGAGCACCATCGCGAAGCTCGGCATCCCGTGGCGCGGCTCGGGCGGGAAGTAGGTGCCGCCGTAGAACGGCACCCCGTCCGGGTCGCAGAACGCCGTCAGCGGCCAGCCGCCCTGGCCGGTCATTCCCTGGACCGCCTCCATGTAGATCGAGTCGACGTCGGGGCGCTCCTCGCGGTCGACCTTGATCGCGACGAAGCGCTCGTTCATCAGCCGCGCCGTCTCCGGGTCCTCGAACGACTCCCGCTCCATCACGTGGCACCAGTGACACGACGAGTAGCCGATCGAGACCAGCAGCGGCCGGTCGAGCTCGCGCGCGCGGGCGAGCGCCTCGTCGCCCCACGGGTACCAGTCGACCGGGTTCTCGGCGTGCTGGAGCAGGTAGGGGGAGGTCTCGCCCGCGAGCCGGTTGGCCATCGTTCGAGGGTAGCCCGCCGGCGGCCGCGACCTCGGGGTTGACCGCCAGGATGCCCCGGGATAGGGTCGCCGCCAAGAGGGGGTCCATCCGAACGGGAGGCTCAAGTGTCCGCACGCAGGTTCCGCCGCGATCGCCAGCATCGGATCGACCGGGAGGCGCAGCGGCGACGACGGCTCGCGACCCAGGGCGGCTTCGGAGTCGCGGGAGCGCTCGGCGCGATGGTCCTGTTCGCGCCGTCCGCGCATGCGGACACGTTCACCGTCACCAGCCTCGCCGACGACAACTCCGAGGGGACCCTGCGGGAGGAGGTCGACGACGCGAACGACCTCGACGGCGACGACACGATCGTCTTCGCCACCGGGCTGACCGGGACGATCACGCTCACCGACGGGTACATCAACGTCAACAACGACTCGCTCGTGATCCAGGGCCCCGGAGCCGACCAGATCACGGTCGACGGCAACGACAACGAGCGGATCTTCAGCCTCTACTACTTCGACGGCCCGAACGAGAGCGTCGAGATCTCAGGCCTCACGCTCACCGGCGGCTCCGACGACGACGGCGGCGCGATCGCCGCCTTCGCCGGCGGCTGGCCGACGCGCCCGACGTGACGATCGCCGACTCGATCCTGACCGAGAACGAGGCGACCGAGCGACGGCGGCGCGATCTATGCGATCGAGAGCGCGGTCACGATCACCGGCTCGCAGATCACCGATAACGACGCCGGCGACGATGGCGGCGCCGTCCACACCTACTACTCGAACAGTGACGGATCGGAGGACCACGGCGTGACGATCTCGTCGACGGTGATCTCCGGCAACACCGCCGACGACGACAGTGGTGGCGCGAAACTGTATGCGGCCTACGACGAGATCCTGGTCCAGGATTCGACGATCTCCGACAACACCGCCGCCGACAGCGGCGGCGGCCTGACCTTCTACGGGAACGAGGATGGCGCCGGGGTGACGATCTCCGGCTCGACGATTTCCGGCAACGAGGCGGGGGCAACCGGCGGTGGGATCGCCCTCTTCGCGACCTACGCCCCTGGCACCAGTGAGGGCGGCGGTCCGGCGCTGATCGAGAACTCGACGATCTCCGGCAACTCCGCCACCTCTTCCGGCGGCGGGGTCTACAGCTACAACAGCCAGCGATACGTCGCGGACGATCCGCAACTCGACCATCGTCGGCAACGAGGGCGGTACGGGCGCGACCGGCGACAACCCGGGCGGCGGCGTGTACGCGTACCTGTTCGACAATCCGCAGGGCGCCGACAGCGACGACCTCGAGCTCTCCTCGACGATCATCGCCGGGAATGGCCCCGAGGACCTGGCGAACAATGAAGACCCCGAGGGCTCGTTCATCCTCGGCTTCAGCCTGATCGAGGACCTCGGCAACGCCACCACCTCCGAGAACCCCGCCGGCTCCAACATCACCGGCCAGCGATCCCCGAGCTCGGCGCGCTGGCCGACAAACGGCGGCCCGACCGAGACCCACCTGCCGGCGCTCTCGAGCCCGGCGCTCGACGCCGGCATCGCCAACGGCCTCACATCCGACCAGCGCGGCCAGCCACGCACCTTCGACGCGGTGGTGATCGCCAACGCATCGGGCTCCGACGGCACCGACATCGGCGCCACCGAGCTGCAGCCGGGCGAGAACGACCTGCCCGGCAACGCCTCCTGCCAGGGCGCCGTGGTCGGCTCGAAGACCGGCACCGAGGGCCCCGACACGCTCACCGGCACCGACGGCCCCGACGCGCTCTTCGGCGCCGGCGGCAACGACACCTGAACGCGCTCGCGGGCAACGACGCGCTCGGGCGCGACAGGACGACGCCTCCAACGGCGACGCCGGCAAGGACAAGGCAAGCGGCGGCGGCGGCAAGGACCTGGTCAAGGGCCAGGCCGGAAAGGACAAGCTCAAGGGCCAAGGCGGCAAGGACAAGCTCAAGGGCGCCGGCGGCAAGGACAAGGCAAACGGCGGCGGCGGCAAGGACAAGGTCTCCGGCGGCGCCGGCAAGGACAAGGTCTCGGGCGGCCCGGGCAAGGACAAGCTCAAGGGCAACGGCGGCTCGGACAAGCTCAAGGCCGCCGACGGCAAGCGCGACAAGGTCAACTGCGGCGGCGGCAACAAGGACAAGGCCACCGTCGATGCCAAGGACAAGGTCTCGCCCAACTGCGAGACGGTGAAGGTGAAGGGGTAGCCGCCCTTCAGTAGGCGCGCGGGCGCTCACCGACCCGCCGGATCCAGTCGGCGAGTAGCGGGTGGTCCGAGCCCAGCGGCTGGTAGCGCTCGAGGATCTCGTGAAAGAGCTCGGTGTCGGCGGGATCGCGCCCGGCCGCGTACTTGAGGAACGGGTAGGCGACGCAGTCGGCGGCCGAGAACCCGACGCCGAGGAGGTGGTCGTTACCGTCGAGCAGCCGCTCGAACAGGTCGAGATGACCGGCGAGTTCGCCGCTCATCGCCTCGACCAGCGCCGCGTCGGGGCTCTGATGCTCGAGCTCGTCTTCGAGCGTGTTCGGGGCGTGCTTGTAGACCCGCTCGAACCACTCGATGAACACGTCCATCCGCGCGCGCTCCGCGGGCTCGGCCGGAAACAGCGCCGGCTCGGGGAAGCGGCGCTCGAGGTGGCGCAGGATCGCGATCGAGTCGCTGACCACCTCGCCCGAATGCTCGATCACCGGGACCAGGGCCTGGCCGCTGACCGCCTCGACCGGCCCGCGGTCGGAGTAGTCGATCAGGATCGACTGCGCCGGCTGGCCCTTGTGGGCGAGCGCGAGCCCGACCCGCTCGCAGTTGGTCGACCACTCGGCCCGGTAGAGGCGGATCTCCGGACCGCCGGCCATTTCGGTGGCGAGGCGCTAGGCGCCGGTGACGTCGCGGGCGAACGCCTCGAGCGCGCCCGCGAACTGGGCCAGGTCGGCCTCCGAGTGCGCGATCGAGATCGTCCACTCCTCCTCGACCCCCGGGGTCATGAAGACGCCGTTGTTCATGTGGTAGAGCCAGGCCAGCGTCGCGAGGTCGCCGTCGACCTTGGTCAGGTAGTCGCGGTACTCGCGCAGCGGCTCGGCGGAGAAGATCACGCAGCCCTTAGCGCCGAGCCCCGACGTGTAGCAGGGCAGCCCGTACTGCTCGATGATCTCGTCGCAGCGCCCGAGCAGCCAGTCGTTGGCGGACTCGAGCTCGCGATAGGCGTCCTCGGTCAGCACTTCGGTCAGCGCCGCCTGCGCGGCCGACATCACCAGCGGGTTGCCGTTGAAGGTCCCGTACTGGTGCACGGTGCCGTCGGCGACCGCGGCCGCGATCTCCGTCGTCATCCCGATCGCGCCTCCGGGATAGCCGCCGCAGATCGCCTTCGCGAGCGTGATCATGTCCGGGGTGACACCGAAGCGCTGGGTCGCGCCGCCGCGGGCGATCGTCGCCCCGGTCTTGACCTCGTCGAAGATCAGCTTCACGCCGTGCGCGCTGCAGAGCTCGCGCACCCGCTCGAGGTAGCCGTCGACCGGGGGGATGATGTTGATGTTCATCATCGCCGGCTCCATGATCAGGCCGGCGACCTTGCCCTCGAGCTTGCCGAGCGCCGTTTCGAGCGCGTCGGCGTCGTTGAACGGGACCGCGCGGGTGAGCTCGGTCAGCGCCAGCGGATAGCCGCCGCCGTAGGGGACCGAGCGCGGGTCGTCGCGCTCGCCGAGCGCCTCGAGCTCGGGATAGACGCTGACCATGACCGCGTCGTGATGGCCGTGGTATGAGCCCTCGATCTTCAGGATCATGTCGCGCCCGGTGACCCCGCGGGCGAGGTGGACCGCGTCCATGGTGGACTCGGTGCCCGAGTTCGTGAACCGCCACTGCGGCAGCCCGAAGCGGTCGACGAGCTCCTCGGCGACGACGATCGAGCCGTCGGTCGGCGCGGCGAAGTGCGTGCCCTGGTCGTGGCGGGCCTTGATCGCGGCGCCGATCTGCGGATTCGCGTGTCCGACGCACATGACGCCGAAGCCGTTGTGGAAGTCGACGTACTCGTGCCCGTCGACGTCCCATACGCGGGCGCCCTGGCCACGCTCGAGGTAGACCGGCCACGGGTCGTTCTCCTGGAACGAGGACGGGACGCCGCCCGGCATCACCTTGACGCCGCGGTCGTAGCGCTGCTTCGAGCTCGGGGTTCGATCGGCGAGCTTGCGCAGCTCGCGCTCGGTGAGCTCGGCGACGAGCTCGCGGTCGATCGCGGACTTTGCCTCGGGACTGGCTTCGACGCTCATGGCGGCAGCCTAGCGGGCGTCAGCGACTCGCTTCGTCCAATCGGAATACGGCGTCGTTGGACGTCTTGACGCGTCTTGACAGTCGGCTGCCGGCCGGGATAGGGTCGCGCAGCGCGGCGGCGGGTGGCGTCCGGCAACGGACATCTCTGAAGGGGGAGCACACACGTGTCAACACGTCTCAGGATCGCAGCGGGCGCGGGAGCATCGCTCGGCGCGACCATCATCTTCACGCCCGCCGCCGAGGCGGCGACGTTCACGGTCACCAACCTCGACGATTCCGGAGGCGGCAGCCTGCGTGAGGCGGTCGAGGACGCTAACGCCGCCGCGGGCGCCGACTCGATCGTCTTCGAGAGCGGCCTCTCGGGCACGATCACGCTCGCCGGCACCGAGATCCTGATCGGCGACGAGGTCAGCATCGAGGGCCCCGGCGCCGACCAGCTCACCGTCGACGGTGACGGCGCCTCGCGGATCTTCTACATCGATCCCTCCGTCGACGGCCCCGCCGGCGGCGAGGTCTCGATCTCCGGCCTGACCCTCGCCGACGGTGACAGCGGCTCAGGCCCTGGCGGGGCGATTCGCGGCTTCGACACCGCGCTCACGCTCAGCGATGCGGTGGTGGCCGGCAACGAGGCAGGCGCCAAGGGTGGCGGCGTCTCGCTCAGCAACGGCATCATCACCGTCCTCGACTCGACCTTCGAGGGCAACGAGGCCACCAACGGCGGCGGCCTCTACGCCCGGGCGACCGACACGACGATCGAGCGCTCCACCTTCACCGAGAACTACGCCTCCAGCGAGGGTGGCGGCGTCTACTTCTTCGACGACGACAGCACCGAGCAGGTCGGAATCACCCTCTCGGCGTCGACGCTGTCGGACAACGTCTCCATGGGTGCCGGTGGCGGCGGGATCACCGTTTTCGGCGGCACCGAGCCGACCCTGATCGAGAACTCGACGATCTCCGGCAACTACGCGAACGACCGTGGCGGCGGCGTCTATCTGTACACCGACCTCGACGAGGGGATGACGATCCGCAACTCGACGATCGTCGACAACGAGGCGGTCCGGACCGGTGGCGGCGTTTACCGCTACAGCTACGACAACGAAGGCATCGGAGGCGAGGACAACCTGCCGCTCGTGAGCACGATCGTCGCCGACAACACGGCGCCCGACGGCGATCTCGGCGACCAGGACTCGACCAACGAGGACACCGACGTCGACGGCTCCTTCATCCTCTCCTTCAGCCTGATCGAGGACGGGGAGGAGGCGATCACGACCGAGGACCCATCCGGCTCCAACCTGCTCGGAGTCGACCCGCAGCTCGGCCCGCTCACCGACAACGGCGGCCCGACCCAGACGCACCTGCCGGCGCTGACCAGCCCGGCGGCGGAGGCGGGACTCGGCAATGGCCTGAGCACGGAGCAGCGGGGGCTGGCGCGCACCCTGGACGCCACCAACCTCGCCAACGCCGCGGGCTCCGACGGCACCGACATCGGCGCGGTCGAGCTCACTCCGGATGGCGTCTGCAACGGACTCGCCGCGACGGTCCTGTTCGCCCCCGGGACCCCGATCACGGGCTCGGAAGGCAACGACGTGATCGTCGGCACCGCAGCCAACGACCAGATCTCCGCCCTCGGCGGCGCCGACACGGTCTGCTCGGGCGACGGCGCCGACTCAGTCAACGCCGGCGCCGGCAAGGACTTCGCCCTCGGCGAGGCCGGAAAGGACAAGCTCGCGGGCAAGGGCGGCAAGGACAAGCTCAAGGGCGGCCCCGGCAAGGACAAGCTCAAGGGCGGCGCGGGCAAGGACAAGCTCTCCGGCCAGGGCGGCAAGGACACGCTCAAGGGCCAGGGCGGCAAGGACAAGCTCAAGGGCGGCCCCGGCAAGGACAAGCTCCGCGGCGGCCCGGGCAAGGACAAGCTCAACGGCGGCGGCGGCAAGGACTCGGAGGTTCAGTAACCGGGGTCGTCGGCGCCGAGCACCCGGCTCCAGACCGCCGCGAGCGCGTCGAGCTCGCCGGGCTCGAGCACGGTGAGGAAGTGACGGCGGACCCCGTCGAGATGGTCGGGGCGGGCGGCCTCGATCCGCGTCCGGCCGGCGGGCGTGAGCACGGCGAAGAAGCCACGACCGTCGTCGAGGCAACGCTCGCGCTCGATCAGCCCCTCGCGCACGAGCCGGTCGACGAGCCGGGTGATCCCGCTGCGGCTGATCAGCAGGCGCTCGGCGAGCTCGCCCATGCGCAGGCGCCCGCCGTCGGCGTCCTGCAGGTTCATCAGCACCTCATACGAGCTCAGGGGAAGGTCGTGGACGCGCTCGAGCTCGGCATCGAGGCGCGCGACCAGGGTCGCGTGCACGGCGAGCAGCCCCTTCCAGGCGGCGAGCTCGCGTTTGCTGAGCCTCGATCGGGTGGTTGCCATCGAGGGGAGAGGGTAGCAATGCTTGTGCGGTCAACTATCTGATATGGTTGAGTGCACAATTACTTTCCGACCTGAGGAGACGAGGAAGCGATGAAGCTCGAAGGCATCCACCACATCACCGCGATCACCGGCGACGCGCAGCGCAACGTCGACTTCTACGCCGGGACGATGGGCCTGCGGATGGTGAAGAAGACGGTCAACCAGGACCAGCCGAGCGTCTACCACCTGTTCTACGCCGACGAGCAGGGGACCCCCGGCGCTGACCTGACTTTCTTCGAGTTCCGCGGCGCGCAGCCGGGGCGCGCCGGCGCCGGCATGGTGCACCGGATCGGCTGGCGTGTCGGCTCCACGGAGGCGCTCGACTTCTGGGCCGAGCGCCTCGCCGCCGCCGGGCACGAGAGCGAGCGTGAGGACGAGCGCCTGCGCTTCGCCGATCCCGAGGGCCTCGAGCACGAGCTCGGTGTCGCCACCGTCGACGACCAGCCGCTGATCGCCGACCATCCCGAGGTCCCGGCCGAGTTCGCGCTCCAGGGCTTCGACTCGGCGCGCGCCTTCAACCCGAAGCCCGAGCGCAGCAAGGAGCTGCTCGACGCGCTCGAGTTCGAGCCCCGCGATGACGGCTACGAGATCCGCGGTTCCGAGCGCGGCGGGAGCTGGCACTACGACGAGCCGCCGGCCGAGCCCGGGATCGAGGGCGCCGGCAGCGTTCATCACATCGCCTGGGCGTCGGCGATGGACGACCATCTCGGCTGGCGCGAGCGGGCGGTCGAGGGCGGCGCCCATCCGACGCCCGTGATCGACCGCTTCTGGTTCCGGTCAATCTACTTCCGCGAGCCGAGCGGGGTGCTGTTCGAGATCGCGACCCTCGGCCCCGGCTTCGGCGTCGACGAGGACCCAGAGCATCTCGGCGAGAAGCTGATCCTGCCGCCGTTCCTCGAGGATCGGCGCGACGAGATCGAGGCGGCGCTGGTCCCGGTCACCAACCCGCGCCAGGCCGCCCGCCGTTGAGCGACGGGCTCGTCCACCTGCTGCGTGAGCCGGCGGGCGAGGCCGCTGGCGCCCTGGTCCTCAACCACGGCCGCGGCGCCGACGAGCGCGACCTCCTGGGGCTGCTCGACGAGCTCGACCCGGATCGCCGCCTGCTCGGCGTCACCACCGGTGCCCCGCTCACCAACGTCATGCCGGGCGGGCGCCACTGGTATCTGGTCCACCGGGTCGGCTATCCCGACCCGGAGACGTTCGCCTCCAGCTACGCGCAGCTGACCGGGTTCCTCGACGGGCTGCTCGCCGAGCGCGGGATCGGCTGGGAGCGAACCGCGATCGGCGGCTTCTCGATGGGGGCGGTGATGTCCTACGCCGTCGGCCTCGGCCCCGGCCGACCGATTCCTGGCGCGATCCTCGCGTTCAGCGGCTTCGTGCCCACGGTCGACGGCTGGTCGGCGGAGTTCGAGGGCAGGGAGGGGGCGGCGGCGGCGATCCACCACGGCGCCGCCGACCCGGTGATCGAGGTCGGCTTCGGGCGGCGAGCGAACGAGCTGCTCACCGCCGCCGGCTTCGACGTCTCCTACCTCGAGACCGACGCCGGTCACTGGATCCCGCCGCAGGCGCTCGCGCCGGCGCGCGAGCTCGTCGCCGCGCTCGGCTGAGCCGGGCCGAGCCGGCCCGCGAGCCGGCCCGGGTACCCTGGATCGATCGCCGCACTCCGTCTCATTCACGACGCCGCCGCTGCCCGCGACTCCGACTCGCGCTCGGCGTTCGACGTGCCGGTCGACGGCGGCGGATTCGACGAAGCCGAGGCGCTGGACGCCTATTCGCGCGCCGTCTCCGGTGTCGCCAACCGGCTCTCCCCGTCGGTCGCCAGCCTGCGCGTCCAGCGGCGCACCCGCCGCGGCCGGGTCGCGGCGGGCGCCGGCAGTGGCGTCGTGCTCACCCACGACGGCTTCATCCTCACCTCCGCCCACGTCGTTGCCGGCAGCGAGGCAGGCTCGGCGCGGTTCACCGACGGGCGCGAGCTCCGGTTTACCGTCGCCGGCAGCGACCCGCTCTCCGACCTCGCCGTGGTCCGTGCCGACGGCTCGGACCTGGTCCCGGCAGAGCTGGGCGACGCCGAGGCGCTGCGGGTGGGCCAGCTCGTGGTCGCGATCGGGAACCCGAACGGCTTCGACGGTTCGGTCACCGCCGGCGTCGTCTCGGCGCTCGGGCGGGCGCTCCCGGCGCGGGCCGGGCGCGGGATGCGGGTGATCGACAACGTGATCCAGACCGACGCCGCCCTCAACCCGGGCAACTCCGGCGGTGCGCTCGCCGACGGGCGCGGCCGCGTGGTCGGCGTCAACACCGCGGTCGCCGGGGTCGGTCTCGGCCTCGCCGTCCCGGTCAGCGCGACTACCCGGCGGATCATCACCGGACTGATCACGGACGGCCAGGTGCGCCGTGCCTACCTCGGTATCGCCGGTGGGCCGCGGCCGCTGCCGCCGAAGGCACGCGCCCTCACCGGCGCCGAGCGCGGGGTCGAGGTGGTCGAGATCATCGCCGGCAGCCCGGCCGACCGCGGCGGCCTGAGGCCGGGCGACGTGATCTTCGAGCTAGACGGCGTCCCGACCGAGTCGGCCGCCGACCTGCAGCGGCTGATGGTCGCCGAGGCGATCGGTCGCGGCACGACCGCGAAGGTCGTCCGCGAGGCGTCGGTGCTCGAGCTCGCGGTCACCCCGGCCGAGCTCGAGCTCTGAGTCAGCCGAATCACCCCGACATACGTCCGAGCGATTGACTCCGTCCGCCCGGTTCCGATAGTTTCGGCGAAACGGCTCGGGCGGGGTACTCGGGTCACCGGGATGTCGATGGGGAGGTTCGAGGATGTCGGAGCGGTCGATTCGCAGGATGCGTCGGCGTCGACTCGAGAAGGCTGAGCGCGGCCGGCGGATCGGTTCGAAGCTGGGACTGGCTGGTGGCGCGGCGCTCGGAGCGACCGTCGTCTTTGCCCCCGGCGCCCAGGCCGACACCTTCACCGTCACGAACCTGGACGACGCCGGCGCCGGGAGCCTGCGCGACGCGGTTGAGGACGCGAACCTGGCGGACGGCGCCGACGTGATCGCGTTCCAGTCCGGGCTCAGCGGGGAGATCACGCTGACGACCGGCCAGATCGAGATCCAGGATGCGCTCGATATCCAGGGCCCCGGCGCGGACGTGATCGAGGTCAACGGTAATGACTCCGACCGCATCTTCTACGTCGAGCCGACTGTTAACGGAGCCGCTTACGACGACGTCCGGATCGCGGGCCTGACGCTGAGCGAGGGGTCGACCCCCGACGGCGGCGGTGCCGTCTACTCCGACGTGGCGACGCTCACCCTCGAGGATCTGGTCGTCAGCGACAATCACGCGGACGACTTCGGTGGCGCCCTCTACACCGACAGGGGGAAGCTCTCGATCATCGGGTCGAGCTTCACCGGCAATATCGCCGACACCGGCGCCGGCGGCGCCGTGTACGTCGACGACACCGAGAACTCGGCTGCCGACGACGTCGAGATTGCGATCTCCGACAGCAGCTTCATCGACAACGAGAGCGCCAGTGGCGACGGCGGCGCCCTCGACATGGACGCCCAGGGGAGCGTGGTGATCGAGCGCACGACGATCACCGGCAACAGCGCCGGCTCGGGAGCCGCGCTCGAGTTCGGCGACATCGGAGGCGGGCTCCAGGTTTCGGGGATCGAGGGCGATTTCATCGTTCGGGACAGCACCTTCTCCGAGAACACGGCCTTCTACGGCGGCGCGATGCGGATCGGGGAGGTCGACGGGACCGTCATGATCGAGAACTCGACGATCTCCGGCAACAGCGCCACCTACAGCGGCGGTGGGATCTTCTTCGCCTACCTCTACGACGACCAGGAGACGACGATCCGCAACTCGACGATCGTCGACAACGCGGCCGGCTCGAACCCGGGCGGCTACGACGGCCCATATGGCGGCGGCGGTGTCTACCTCTACGACGCCTCCGAGGACACCACCGACCCGATCGCCGAGAACGGCCCGGTGACGATCTCGAGCTCGATCGTCGCCAACAACACGGTCGCGGGACCGAGCGTCGAGGATCCCGATCTGATGAGCGGGGAGTTCGCCGACGGATTTGAGGTCGGCCACTCGCTGATCGAGGACCCCGGCGACGCCGAGATCACCGCGGATCCCGCCGGCTCCAACATCACCGGCCAGGATCCCTCGCTCGGGGCGTTGGGCGACAACGGCGGCCCGACGCCGACGGTGCTCCCGAACCTGGACTCAGCCGGCGCTCGACGCCGGGATCGCCAACGGCCTCACATCCGACCAGCGCGGTCAGCCACGCACCTTCGACGCGGTGGTGATCGCCAACAACGACGGCTCCGACGGCACCGACATCGGTGCGACCGAGCTGCAGCCGGGCGAGAACGACCTGCCCGGCAACGCCTCCTGCCAGGGCGCCGTGGTCGGCTCGAAGACCGGCACCGAGGGCCCCGACACGCTGACCGGCACCGACGCCCCCGACGCGCTCTTCGGCGCCGGCGGCGACGACGCCCTCGCCGGACTCGGCGCCAACGACTGTCTCAACGGCGACGCCGGCAAGGACAAGCGCCAACGGCGGCGGCGGCAAGGACCTGGTCAAGGGCCAGGCCGGAAAGGACAAGCTCAAGGGCCAAGGCGGCAAGGACAAGCTCAAGGGCGCCGGCGGCAAGGACAAGGCAAACGGCGGCGGCGGCAAGGACAAGGTCTCCGGCGGCGCCGGCAAGGACAAGGTCTCGGGCGGCCCGGGCAAGGACAAGCTCAAGGGCAACGGCGGCTCGGACAAGCTCAAGGCCGCCGACGGAAAGCGCGACAAGGTCAACTGCGGCGGCGGCAACAAGGACAAGGCCACGGTCGACGCCAAGGACAAGGTCTCGAACAACTGCGAGACGGTGAAGGTGAAGGGGTAGAGATGTCGGCACGGTCGATTCGCAGGGCACAGCGGCGCGAGCTAGAGCGGACCGAGCGCGCGCGAGCGCCGACTCTCGCCGAAGGCGACGCTGGCGGCGGGCGCCGCGATCGGCGCCACGACCGTCTTCGCGCCCGCCGCAGCGGCGGACACGTTCACGGTCACCAACCTCAACGACGCCGGCGCCGGCAGCCTGCGAGACGCGGTCACCGACGCCAACGGCCTCGGCGGCGACGACACCGTCGTCTTCCAGTCGGGCCTCAGCGGCACGATCACTTTGAGCGTCAACCACCTGCCGATCTACGCCGACGGGCTCGACGTCCAGGGCCCGGGCGCCGACCAGATCACGCTCGACGGCGACGGGAACCGGATCTTCTATGTCTCGAGCTTCAACGACCCCGACACGCCGGTGACGCTCTCCGGGCTGACGATGAGCGGCGGGGAGGACGAGGACGGCGGCGCGGTGCTCAGCGTCGAGGGCAGCGGCGACGCGGCCGAGCTGACGATCGCCGATTCGGTCCTGACCGGCAACTACGCGCAGGGCTCGGATGGCACCGGTGGGGCCGTGTACAGCGGGGACGGGACGCTGACGATCACCGGCTCGACCTTGATCGACAACCGTGCCGGCGATTATGCCGGGGCCGTATACGTGCGTGACACGGCCGGCAACTCGGGCGACGACGTCGTGATCCAGGACAGCAGCTTCTCCGGCAACACCTCGGGCGTCGACACTCCGCAGAACGGCGGCGACGGCGGTGCCGCCTATTTCACCAGCCTCGACGGCGATGCCCTGATCGAGCGCACCACCTTTGCCGGCAACTACGCCAACGGCGACGGCGGCGCCTTCGTCCACGGCTCGGGGCCCAACGACGGCATCACCGTGCGCGATTCGACCTTCTCCGGCAACACCGCGGACCCGCAGGGCGACAACTACGGGGCCGGCGGCGCGATCTGGATCCTCTACCCGGGCGGACCGACCGAGATCGAGAACTCGACCTTCTCCGGCAACACCGCCTACCGGGGGGGTGCAATCCGCTCCTACAACGAGTACGACGCGCCGGTGACGATCGCCAACTCGACGATCGTCGGCAACGAGGCGACCGGCGAGTTCTACGGCGGCGGCGGCATCGGTCGCTACACCGAGGACGACTCCGACTATCCGGGCGACGACTCGATCGTGCTCACGAGCACGATCGTCGCCGGCAACACGGCGCCGATCGGACCCGACCTGTCGGATCGAAACGGCGCCGACGACACCGAGGTCGTCGGTACGTTCGATCTCGCGTTCAGCCTGATCGGCGACACCGACGGTGCCGAGATCGCCGAATCCCCGGCCGGCTCCAACCTGCTCGGGGTTGACCCCCAGCTCGGCCCGCTCGACCGACAACGGCGGCCCGACCCAGACCCACCTGCCGGCGCTCTCGAGCCCGGCGCTGGACGCCGGGATCGCCAACGGGCTCTCGACAGACCAGCGCGGCAACGCCCGCACCTTCGACGCCACCAACCTCGCCAACCCGGTGGGCGGCGACGGCACCGACATCGGCGCGGTCGAGCAGGCCGCCGAGGGGGTCTGCAAGGGATTGGCGGCGACGGTCCTGTTCGCCCCCGGGACCCCGATCACGGGCTCGGAAGCAAACGACGTGATCGTCGGCACCGCTGGCAATGACCAGAACTCAACTCCCTCGGCGGCGTCGACACCGTCTGCGCCGGCGACGGCAAGGACAAGGTCAACTCAGGCGCCGGCAAGGACTTCGCCCTCGGCGAGGCTGGCAAGGACAAGCTCTCGGGCAAGGGCGGCAAGGACAAGCTCAAGGGCGGCCCCGGCAAGGACAAGCTCAAGGGCGGCGCGGGCAAGGACAAGCTCTCCGGCCAGGGCGGCAAGGACACGCTCAAGGGCCAGGGGGGCAAGGACAAGCTCAAGGGCGGCCCCGGCAAGGACAAGCTCCGCGGCGGCCCGGGCAAGGACAAGCTCAACGGCGGCGGCGGCAAGGACTCTGAAATTCAGTGATCGAGACGAGGAGATAGAGATGTCAGCACGGTCGATTCGCAGGGCACATCGCCGAGAGGTCGAGCGCGAAGGGCGCCGTTCGGGCCGACTCGGAAAGCGGGCCGCGGCCGGCGCCGCGGCAGGCACGCTGGGTGCGGTCGCCTTCGCGGCCCCCGCCGAGGCCGCCACTTTCACCGTCTCCAACCTCGACGACGCCGGCGCGGGCAGCCTGCGCGAGGCGATCGAGGACGCCAACCTCACTGGCGCCTCCGACACCGTCGTCTTCCAGTCGGGCCTCAGCGGCACGATCACGCTCGCGAGCGAGATCCCGATCGACGAGCCGGTCGAGATCCAGGGACCGGGCGCCGACACGATCACGGTCAGCGGCGACGACCAGTTCCAGATCTTCGAGGCCGACACCGACGACGACGCCGGTCGCGATCTCCGGGCTCACGCTGACCGAGGGCATGGGTAGCAACGCCGGCGCGATCCGCACCGACAACGTCGAGCTCACGATCGCCGACTCGGTCCTGACCGGCAACGAGTCAACCGGCCGGGGCGGGGCGCTGTACGCGGCGAACGGGACGCTCGAGATCACGAACACCACCTTCTCCGACAACTTCGCCGACGAGGACGGCGGCGCGGTCGGGGTCGCGAGCACGAACGACGACGACGCGGTCGAGGTCTTCGTCCGCGGCAGCCAGTTCACCGGCAACGATACGGAGGGCCAGGGGGGCGCGCTGTATCTGTTCAGCCTCGACAGCGGAGCCCTGATCGAGAACTCGACCTTCACCGGCAACACGGCCGACTCCGACGGCGGTGGGATCTTCGTCAGCGAGTCGGATGAGCTCGGCGACGTGACGATCGACTCGGTGACCGTCGCCGGGAACTCGTCCGGCGATGACGGCGGTGGGATCTTGATTCCGGACACGGGCGACCCTTCGACGAACCTGATTCAGAACTCGACCGTGTCGGGCAACACCGCGGACGGCGCCGGCGGCGGGATCTCGGTCGTCACCGGGGACCCCGACGACGAGGACACGACGATCCGCAACTCGACGATCGCCGACAACACCGCGGGCAGCCGCGGGGGCGGCGTCTACCGCGACGCGGACGAGATCGATCCGGGCGTCTTCGCCGACGGCGACAGCGTCGCGCTGAGCAGCACGATCGTCGCCGGCAACACCGCGAACAGCGGCGCCGACCTCGCGCAGAGCCCAGAGTTCGAGGCGGACGAGGGGGAGTTCCTGCTCGGCTTCAGCCTCGTCGGCGGGATCGGGAATGCGACGATCACCGAGGAGCCCGCGGGCTCCAACCTTCTCGGCGTCGACCCGCAGCTCGGCCCGCTCGCCGACAACGGCGGCCCGACCCAGACCCACCTGCCGGCATTGACGAGCCCGGCGCTGGACGCCGGGATCGCCAACGGGCTCTCGACAGACCAGCGCGGGCTGGCGCGCACCTTCGACGCCACCAACCTCGCCAACCCGGTGGGCGGCGACGGCACCGACATCGGCGCGGTCGAGCAGGCCGCCGAGGGGGTCTGCAAGGGCCTCGCGGCGACGGTGCTGTTCGCCCCCGGTCAGCCGATCACCGGCTCGAGCGGCCCCGACGTGATCGTCGGCACCGCCGGCAAGGACAAGGTCAACTCCGGCGGCGGCAAGGACGCGGTCTGCGTCGGCGAGGGCAAGGACAAGGTCTCGGCCAAGGGCGGCAAGGACACGGTCAAGGGCGGCCCCGGCAAGGACAAGCTCAAGGGCGGCGCCGGCAAGGACAAGCTCTCCGGTCAGGGCGGCGGCGACACGCTCAAGGGCCAGGGCGGCAAGGACACGCTCAAGGGCGGTCCGGGCAAGGACAAGCTCGTCGGCGGTCCCGGCAAGGACAAGCTCAAGGGCGGCGGCGGCAAGGACACCGAGCGCCAGTAGCGCAGCGGCTCAGGCAGTAGCGGCGAGCGCCTCGTCGGGGACGAGGTAGGAGAGGTTGACCGCGTCCGAGCCGTGCTCGGCGAGCTCGGGGAACTTCAGCCCCGGAAGCACGGCGACGTCGAAGATCTCCTGGACCGCGTCCTCGAAGCGCAGGAAGGCGACGATGTTGCCGGTCTCGATGTTGACGACCCAGACCCCGCACTGGCGCTCCTCGAGCCGCCCGGTCAGGGGCAGCCCGCCGAACGTGGTCGCCTCGCGGACCTGCGAGAGGCCGATGAACGCGAGCGGGCCGGCGAAGCTGAGCCCGCGGGTGAACCCAGGCAGCTCGGCGACGGTCTCGACCTCGCCGCGGTCGAGGTCGACCTTCGCCAGCGTGCCCTGGCCCGACTCGAGCAGCCAGAGGCTGTCGCGATACCAGCGCGGCGAGTGCGGCATCGAGAGCCCCTTGATCAGCGTCTCCTTCGACTCGACGTCGATCAGGACCCCGCCGCTCGACTTGTTCTCGCGCCAGCCGCCGGCTGTGTCGGTCTCGCCGAGCGCGGTCACGTAGCGGATCCGGTCGTCGACCACCGCCATCCCGTTCAGGTGGCAGCGGTCCTCGGCGGCGAGGCCGGTGATGAACGACGGTCGCCAGCGGGGCACGAAGCTGTGCTCCTGGTCGAGCGTCGCCAGGCACGAGAACCGGGTCGCGACCACCCAGAGCTCGCCGCCGGCGTAGGCGACGTCGTGGATCCGGATGTCGCCGGTGTAGTGGCTGCGGCGGGGGATCAGGCAGGCGTCGTGCTTCTCGGGCGCCGGCTCGAGCTTCTCGCAGACCTGGGGCAGGTTCTGGTACTCCCAGACCTGTGAGCGGGTCCCGATCGCGAGCTTCGAGCCCTGCCAGCAGAGGCCCATCGGCGTCTCGAAGCCGCGGAAGTGGGTGTTGAGGCCGTCGCCCGCCTTGCGGGCGCAGATCAGGCGGCCGGTCTGGTAGGTGCTGATCACCAGTGAGGAGTTGAGCTGGCCGAGCGCCTCGGGAAAGCTCGCGGTGCTGACGCTGCGAAGCGGCGAGCCATTGGGTGCGGCGGCGCGCGGTGCGGCACTCGCCTGATCGGCGGTGGTGGGCGCCGCGGGCGCACGCTGGAGCAGGTCGCGGCCGCGCTCGGCGGCGGGCTCGATCGCCGCCAGCACCGGCTCGAGCTGCTCCTCGTGGCGCCGCCATTTGTCCGGGGCGGGTGCGTCGACGGTGTGGCGGGAGAGCGGCAGCGGCGCCTCCACCGCGGTGTCGAGCTCGAGCCCGGCGAACTCGCCGATCGCCGCGAGCTCGCGCTCGGGGTCCTCGACCAGCGCCGCGTAGTCGAGCGCGTGCACGCGCTCCGCCGGCAGCCGCTCGAGGTCGGCGAGCAGCGCCTGGGTCGCCTTCTGCCACTGGTCGGCGACGACCTCGGCCAGCGACGCGCCGGCCAGCTTTCGCCACTCGGGGGTCAGGACCAGCGACCAGGGCGGGCCCTCCCAGCCCGGCAGGTCGGGATAGGTGACGAAGCGCCCCGACTCCCAGGCGGTGATCATGCTGCTCAGGCTCTCGCGCGGGTCCCGGTACAGGTAGACGAACAGCGCCTGCGGGAAGACCGCGTTCAGGAACGGGACGCGAAGCGAGTTCTTCGGTGTCTTCTCGAGCATCCGCACCGGCTCGCCGCCCTCGGGGAGCGGGTCCGAGTCGCGATTGCGAAGCTGGGCGAGAAAGCCCGCTCGCAGCCGCTCGGCCGCCTGCGGCGTCGCGTCGGTGGGGGTGAGGCGGTTGGAGTCCCAGCCGCGGTTCGCCGGTTGCAGGCCGGGCAGGGCCTCGATCACGGCGTGGCTCTCGCCGCCGACGGTCCAGACGTCGGCCGAGCGGGCGAGGGTCTCGAACAGCAGGCTCGTGCCCGAACGGGGTGGGGCGACGATGAAGATCGGGCGCTGGAAGCGGTGCAGCGTGCGCGAGCGCTGGACGCCGCGCTGCGCGGCGATCCTCGGCGCCGCCGCCGGCCGCGGCCGGCGCACCGCTGTTGCCCGTGGCGCCGTTCCCGTTCCCGGCCATCTGCGGGTTCAGCGCCGGTCGGATCAGCATCTGGCGTGCGATCTCGGCGGCGTCGGCGTTGTTGAACGCGAGCGCCAGCTTCTGTTCGACCGGCTTCAGCGCCGAGTCGAAGCTCTGGCGCAGACGCTCGTAGGTCTCCCAGCCCTCGCGGCTCTCGCCGTAGCGCGCCCAGGCGACGCGCCAGTCGCGCAGGAAGGAGCTCAGCGCCGCAGCGGAAGGCGACCGCCTCCGCGGTGTCGCCCTCACCCAGGTCCTGCTCCAGCGAGCGCGCGAGGTGCTCCTGCTCCCAGGGGCTCATCACCACCGGGTAGTTCGAGTGCTCGGTCTCGAGCCGGACCTCGGCGCCGGGCCGGTAGGGGACGAGCTCCGCTGCCGCCGGCTTGGCGCCGTTCTCGGCGAACGGGCGCTCGCCGCGCCCGACCAGGTCCCAGAACGCGGCCGAGCCGACCGTGTCGGCGACCAGGTGGATGCGCTGGTCGCCGGTCGGGTTGAGCACGTTGTGCAGTCGCCAGGCGTCGAAGATCCACGACTCGCCGGCGGCCATGTGCACCGAGCGCTCGTTGCAGATGAACTCGATCACCGGGCTGGTCGTGATCGGGACGTGGATCCGCACCCGGTCGGCCCAGTAGTAGTTGGTGTCGACGTGCAGGGTCGCTTCCGACTTGCCCTCGAGCCGCATCAGTCGCGAGCGGCCGAAGACGGTCTCGAAGCTCGCCAGCACCTGTTGCAGGTACTCGCACTTCTCCAGATGCGGGGTCGGGAGCATCGTCCCGGCGACCCCGTCGTCCATCGGGTTGCCGCCGAGGGCGATCAGCGGCAGGGCAGAGTTGCCCGGATGCCCCTGCGGATGCGGGCGCCAGTCGGACTCGGGGATCGCTGCCACCTCCGCCTGCATCCGCTCGACGTCGAACTCGAACGGCAGCTTGATGAACTCGGTGTCGAGCTTCATGGCGAGAGCGTAGAAGAAGGTCGCACCGAGGGCCAGTCCCACGGGGTTGACGCCGACGCCACGGTGCGGATAGGTTCGTCGCGAGCGAGTCGAACGAGGGGAGAGGGCCGTGTCGGTACGGACGTTGAAGCGGGCGAGGCAGCGTGAGCTGGAGCGGATCGAGCGGCGCGAACGGCGACTCTCCGCGAAGGCGAAGCTGGCCGCGGGCGCCGGCGCGACTCTGGGCGCGACGGTTGTCTTCGCCCCCGCCGCCGAGGCGGCGACGCTCACCGTCACCAACCTCAACAACGCCGGCGCCGGCAGCCTGCGCCAGGCCTTGATCGACGCCGAGGGCACCGCCGAGGCCGACACGATCGTGTTCCAGTCCGGGCTCTCCGGGACGATCGAGCTCACCAGCGACCTCAACGTCCGCAACTACAGCGTCGACATCCAGGGCCCGGGCGCGTCGGTGGTCACGATCGACGGCAACGACAGCCTTATCTTCGATCTCTACAGCTTCGGGGCCGGTCAGACCGTGGGCATCTCCGGCCTGACGCTGACCAACGCGACCTCGGCGCACGGCGCCGTGCTGCTCGGTTTCTTCCCGCCGTCGGCGACGACTCTCGACGGCGTGACGATCACCGACAGCGTCTCCACCGGCGCCGGAGGCGGGATCGGCTTCTACTCCGGTGCCGGCGACCTCACGATCCTGAACTCGACAATCACCGGCAACTCGGCCGCAACCGAGGGTGGCGGAGTCCACAAGAGCACGCCCGGCACGCTCACGATCACCGACTCGACGATCTCCAACAACGAGGCGACCCAAGAGGGCGGCGGCGTCTATACGGACCAGAGCGAGCTCGCGGTCAGCGGCTCGACGATCTCGGGCAACGACGCGGGCGAGGAGGGCGGCGGGGTCTACGTCGACGACACCCCGGGCGAAGCCTCGAACGAGGTCACGGTCCAGGACTCGACCTTCTCCGGCAACACCTCCCCGTCTGAGGGAGGCGGGATCTACCTCGACAGCATCGACGGCGCGGCGGTGGTCGAGGACAGCACGTTCTCCGGCAACGACGGGGCCGACGGGGGCGGGATCTACTTCGACACCGACAACGCTGGCCCGTTGACGATCGGCGGTTCGACCTTCACCGGCAACACGGCGTACTACGACGGCGGCGCGGTCGGGATCGACGACACGGACCTCGCGACCACGATCGAGAATACGACCATGTCGGGGAACTCGGTCGACGACGAGGGCGGGGCGCTATATCTGGATGGCAAGGAAACGAGCGACGGTGACCCCGCCGTGATCCGCAACTCGACGATCGTCGGCAACGACGCCGATTCGGCCGACGAGGGTGGCGGCGGAATCTTCCGCGAGGACTATGACGCCGGCGGAGGGGACATTCGTGGTCGCGACGTCGAGCTCTCGTCGACAATCGTCGCCAACAACACGGCGCCGGTGAACCCGGATCTCAGCGACGCGGAGCAGATCAACGACGGCTCCGAGTTCGAGCTCGGCTTCAGCCTGATCGAGGACCTCGGCAACGCCGCGACCTCGGAGGACCCCGCCGGCTCCAACATCACCGGCACCGACCCCGAGCTCGGCCCGCTGGCCGCAAACGGCGGCCCGACCGAGACCCACCTGCCGTTGCTGGCGAGCCCGGCGCTTGACGCCGGGATCGCCAACGGCCTCGACTCAGACCAGCGCGGCAGCCCACGGACCTTCGACGCGGTCGTGATCGCCAACGCCTCGGGCTCCGACGGCACCGACATCGGCGCCACCGAGCTGCAGCCGGGCGAGAACGACCTCCCCGGTAACGCCGAGTGCCAGGGCGCGGTGGTCGGCTCGAAGACCGGCACCGAGGGCCCCGACACGCTCACCGGCACCGAGGCCCCCGACGCGCTGTTCGGCGCCGGCGGCGACGACACGCTCACCGGGCTGGGCGCCAACGACTGCCTGAACGGCGACGCCGGCAACGACACCGCTAACGGCGGCCCCGGCAAGGACCTGGTCAAGGGCCAGGCCGGAAAGGACAAGCTCAAGGGCTCCGGCGGCAAGGACAAGCTCAAGGGCGCCGGCGGCAAGGACAAGCTAAACGGCGGCGGCGGCAAGGACAAGGTCTCCGGCGGCGCCGGCAAGGACAAGCTCTCGGGCAAGGGCGGCAAGGACAAGCTCAAGGGCAACGGCGGCTCTGACCGCCTCAAGGCCGCCGACGGCAAGCGCGACCGCGTCAACTGCGGCGGCGGCAACAAGGACAAGGCCACCGTCGATCCCAAGGACAAGGTCTCCAACAACTGCGAGACGGTGAAGGTGAAGGGATAGGAGGCAAGAGATGTCGGCACGGTCGATTCGTCAGGGCACATCGGCGCGAGCTAGAGCGGACCGAGCGCCGCGAGCGCCGACTCTCGGCGAAGGCGACACTGGCGGCGGGCGCCGGCGCGACGGTCGGCGCGACGGTGCTCTTCGCCCCCGCCGCCGAGGCGGCGACGCTGACGGTCACCAACCTCAACGACGCCGGCGCCGGCAGCCTGCGCCAGGCGCTCAACGACGCCGAGGGCACGGCCGAGGCCGACACGATCGTGTTCCAGTCTGGGCTCTCGGGGACGATCGAGCTCGCCAGCGACCTCAACGTCCGCAACTTCAGCGTCGACATCCAGGGCCCGGGCGCGTCGGTGGTCACGATCGACGGCGCCCTCAACGTTCCGATCTTCGACCTGTACAGCTTTGCCGCGGGGCAGGCAGTCGGCATCTCCGGCCTCACCCTCACCAACGGCGACGGATCCACCGGGGGGGCGGTGTACATCGGCGCCTTCACGGATGATGCGCCGGACACGACCTTCGACTCGGTCGTGATCACGGACGGCGCCGCGACCACCGGTGGGGCGATCGCCGAATACAGCGGTGCGAGCGACCTCACGATCCTCAATTCGACGATCAGCGGTAACTCCGCCTCCGAGGAGGGCGGTGGCGTCTACAAGAGCACTCCGGGGACGCTGACGATCACCG
>CAVUCL010000004.1:0-522941 GCA_963740055.1 uncultured Solirubrobacterales bacterium
ACCAACCCTGGACACCTGCGAGGACCTGATGCAGCGTTCGACCGACTCGTCCCACGCCGCGGGCGGAACCCGCGAGCTCGCCGTCCTGCTCGCCTGGTTGGCCGCCTTCGGCCTGGCCCTGCGGTTGCTCGTGGGCGGGCCCTCGGCGCCGGTGATTCCGGAGTCGGCGCCGAGCTGGAGCACGCTGCAGGTGTGGGCGCTCAGTCCAGGCGCCGCCCTGGACGGCGTGCTGTCCTGGGTCGCCCTGCTGGCCTGGGCGGTGTGGGCGTGGACGCTGGCCAGCGTGCTACTGCGGGTGCTGGTGGTCGTGGCCGATTCGCTCACGCGCGGCGCGCGTTGGGTCCAGTCGCTGCGGCTGGTCTCGGATTGGCTGACCCTGCCGCTGGTGCGGCGCGCGGTCGACACGTCGCTCGCAGGGCTCATGCTGGCGCGGGTCGTCACCCAGCCGGCGCTGGCCCACGCCAGCTCGCTCCCCCTCGCGTCACCGACCACCCTGGTGCAAGCAAACTCGAGCGGAGTTGATGGGCCCGGCGAGGCCGCAGCTACGGCGCCCGTCTGGCTCGCGCCAGCGGCAGCGTCGGAGCCGAGTCGTGCCGCAGTCGACGAGGTGACCTACACGGTGCGCAAAGGAGACACTCTTTCGGGTATCGCCCTGGCCTTCTACGGAGACGCGGCGCAGCACGAGCGCATCTACCAGGCCAACCTCGGGCGGCCACAGCCAGGCGGCCGTCAGTTCAACCGCCACGGCCTGATCCTGCCGGGGTGGACGCTGCGCATCCCCGAGCCGACGCGCGGGGTGGTCTACGAGCAGGACGGCGTCCACTGGTACGAGGTGCTGCCCGGCGACACCCTGAGCGGCATCGCGGGCCGCGTCCTCGGCAGCCAGGCGCGCTGGCAGGAGCTGTTCGCGCTGAACGCGGGTAGCGCCCGCGTCGGCGAGCGTGGGCCGGTGCTGCGGCACCCGGATCGGATCTGGCCGGGGCTGCTCCTGCGGCTGCCCGCCGAGGTCCCACCGGACGAGCGCGCAGAACCGGCTGCCGCGTCAGCGCCCGAAGCGGCCGAAGTGCCCGACGCGGCTCCCGAGGGCCTGCTCGACGAGCCTGGCGTGCCGGCTGCCGAGGCAGTAGCTGACGAGCCCAGCCGCGCTGCCGACCTCGCACCGGACGCCAGCCCGGCGCCGAGTCTGACGCCCACCACGGAGGCTCCACTCGCTTCCGAGCCCGCCGACGTGGCGCCAGCAGCATCCGAGCCCGCGGCGCCACTTGTCGCCCCACAGCCCGCAACCACGGCCACGCCTCGCGCGGAGACAACGTCTGCACCACCCCCGAACGCGAGGGCCCTGGCTGACGCCCGAGCACGTCGGGCTCGCCGGCGCGGGTGCTGCCGCCGCGGCCCTGGCCGCCGGCGTCCTGGTCGTCCGCCGCCGCCGCCCGGCGCCACCCCGGGATGGCCCCGAGAGCGACATCGAGGTCGTGGGTGGTTTCGCCCAGGCGGACCCGATCGCCGACCTCGCCCGTCGCCTGGCGCGGACCAGCGACCCGCCCGCGGCGATCGCCAGCCTGTTGGCCCAGGCGTACGCCGGCCTGTTCGCCGAGCAGCTGACGCCCGAGCAGCAGCGGGAAGCCACCACGGGCGTGACGCTGGCGGCCACGCGCCACGGCAAGACGTCGACCACGCTCGTCCTGGCCGCCCCGGTGCCGGCTCGTCCTCACCTGGTCCGCGGCATGCGCGCCGCGGCGGAGCGCGCCTTCGGCGAGCACGTCGACGTCGACGGGCTGGTGTCCCAGGACGGGGACGTGCTGGTGCGGCTGACCTGGGACCGGCGCCACCCCGTGCCAGCCCGCGTGCTCGAGCTGGTCGGCCCGCTGGCGGGCCCTGTCCTGTGGCCGGCGCCGTACCTGGTCAGCCTCCTCGCGCTCTACGACCGCGAGGAGTTCCACGCCAACTGGCATGCCCTCACCAACCTGCTCATCGCCGCGCCGACCGGCCAGGGCGCCGACGTGCCGTTGAGCGCGCTCGTTGCGTCGCTGGCCAGCGTGCGGCGGCCGGAGGACCTGGGCCTGGTGCTGCTCGCCCGCCCGCACACGCTGCCCGTCGAGCTCGGTCGGCTGCCCCACGGCCTGTTCGACCCCGTCGATCCCGCCGACCCGGCAGCGGTCGAGCAGGCGCTCGAGGCGGTGCGGCAGGAGCTGGATCGGCGGCGGGCCGGCGAGCCCGCCAGCGACGAGCCGGACCTGGTCGTGGTCGTCCGCGAGCTGTGCGATCTGGAGCCCGCCGCCCTACGGTCGCTGAGCGCCATCGCGGCCGTTGGCCCGGCCCACCGGGTGCGCCTGGTGGCCGCGAGCGAGCGGCCCGTGGCCGACGTCCTGCAGGCGTGCCCGTTCCTGGACGAGCTGGGGACGCGCCTGGTGCTGCAGACCAGGGACGAGGAGGAGAGCGTGGCTCTGCTCGGCACGCCGGCCGCCGAGGACCTCGGATCGGGCGGGCACGCGCTGCTGCGGCTGGAGAGCCGCGTGCCGCTCCAGGGCATGGCTCGCCAGGTACCGGCCGACCACCTGGGCCGCCTGCTGAGCCTGATGGGCACCCGCGCGCCGCGCGTGGTCGCGCCACCCCAGGCCCCGGCCAGCGAGGCCAGCGACGACGTCCGGTCAGAAGAGCAGGTCGCTCACGAAGTTGACGAGGGCGATGAGACGGGCATCGCGGCTGTCAGCGTCGAGCCCGCGCACGCGTCGACTGCCGCACCACTGGAGCAGCCGCCTGAGGTGGTGGTTCCAGCAGCGTCGCCGCTGCTCCAGCAGTTGCGCTCGGCGCCTATCCGGGTGCGGTGTTTCGGCGCCCGCGACATCTGGTACGGCGATCGCCAGCTACAGTTGGTCGACGCGGAGATGCTGCTGGTGCTGGCGGCCCACCCGATTGCAGGCATCCGGTTCGAGGCCCTGGCGGAGATGCTCTGGGCAAAGCCCGTCGCCGATCCTAATAGCGCGGTCCGCAAGCGGCGCTCGCGGCTGCGCGACGAGCTTCGGCTGGCGGCGCCTGGCGTGACCGCGGACCCCCTGCCCGGCGAGACCAACCCTGGTGTCGTGCGGCTCAACCCGGAGGTCGTCGCCAGCGACGTGCACGAGTTCCAGGAGCTGCTCGAGTGGGCACCGACCCTCCCGCGCACACAAGCTGTGCAGGCGTACGAGGCAGCGCTGGCGTTGTATCGGGGCGATCTGCTGGACTCTCCCGATGTGCCCAGCTTCCACTGGATGTTCAACGTTGAGGACGACGTCGCGGTCGCGCACACGTTGCAGAGCAACAACCGGGACCTTCAGCAACAAGCCCGCCGGCGTCTGGCCGATCTGCTGGCGGTTGGGACTGATGAGGAGCTGGGCCGGGCGGCCGACCTGTACGCCAGCCTGTGCGCCGAGGACCCAGAGGACGAGCGCCTGTGGACGGCCCTGTTCCGTGTCCACGAGCGGGCGGGCAGCGTGCTCGGGCTGCAGGGCGCCGTTCGCAAGCTTCAGTCCGCCGTGGCGGAGCTGGCGCCCGGCACGGTGAACGTCGAGACCGTGCCGCTGCCGCCCAAACTCGATCGCCTCGTGCAGGAGATACGGTCGCGCATTGGCGCCGCACCCGAGTCGCACGCTGGCGCCGCAGGCGACTGAGGGGAGTCCTGAGGCCTGGCCTTCAAGGCCTCGGGGTGGTTCAAACCGCGTTTAGACGTGCCACGCGATACGCGCGCTGATTCTGGGTTCCAGGCGAAGTACGACCGTCTGACTCGCGCGTGTGTGACAGCTAGCCTGTTTCGGCTCGAGCGCGCATGCCAGACAGCTACGGGGGCGCCGAGCATCATGCCGGCCACTAATGGCAATGCTCCTCGCATGGCGACCCCTGCAGCGGGTTGACCATCATCAGGACGAAGGCTGGAAGGAGGCTCGGCCACGCAGCCATGTGCGTATTACCGCGAAAGCAGGACGGCCTGCGGCCGGAGATGGGGATGAAATAGCGGGAGTAATGTTCGACGGTGGTCGCGGCAGCAGGGCGGGTACGAATTGGTGCTTATGAGCCCGCGGCGAAAGCTGCCTCGGAGCGCATTCCAGGGGGTTATGAGTGTCGCCATTCCATTTGGGATGAGCACGTGGGGAAAGTTGTGTTTTCTAGCGCTCCGCCGCGGCCCACAGTAAGTGTGAGGCGGGTTGGCCGTGGACATTGTTCATGCGCGCTGCTGTGGTCTCGACGTCCACAAGAAGAGCGTCGTAGCGTGCGTACTCGATCCTCACAACCGGTCGGGCTAGTAGAGCGCCAGGTGCGTACGTTCAAGACAATGACGACGGACCTGCTGGCGCTAGGAGATTGGCTTGGCAGTCTCGGCATCACGCACATCGCTCTCGAGTTGACCGGAGTATATCGGCGGCCGGTCTTTAATATTTTGGAAGAGGAAGGGCGAACGCTCCTGCTGACCAATCCGCAGCACATGCGGGCCGTACCTGGCAATAAGATGATGTCAGGGATGCTGAGTGGATTGCCGACCTGTTGCGTCACGGGCTACTCCGTGCCAGCTTCATCCCACCAGCCCCGATTCGGGTTGTCCGAGAACTGACTCGCTATCGGAAGACGTTTGTTCAGCAGCGCGCCGATGAGGCGAACCGACTCCAGAAGACGCTCGAAGGTGCCAATGTAAAGTTGGCCAGCGTAGCGACGGACGTGCTGGGCTTGAGCGGGAGAGCGATGTTCGCCGCGCTGCTCGGCGGGGAGCGTGATCCCGATGTATTGGCCGAGCTCGGTGCGCGGTAAACTCCGCGCCAAGCTACCGCAGTTGCGTGAAGCCCTTGCGGGCCGCGTCCAGCCCCATCACCTTGTCATGATCGGTCAAACCCTCGCGCACATTGACTTCTTGGAGGAGTCCATCGCGCAGTTGCAAACCGAGATTGAGCGTTGTCTTCCCCCGTACGAGGAAGCGTTGGAACTGCTGCAGACCATTCCTGGAATCAGGTCGGTCGCGGCGGTCGCCATTGTGGCGGAGATTGGCACTGACATGACGCGCTTCCCGAGCGCGGCACATCTTGCGTCCTGGGCTGGGCTTTGCCCGACCAACAAGGAAAGCGCTGGCAAGCGAATGAGGGGCCCAATGAACCGCGGCAACGTTTGGCTTCGAGCGATCATGGGCGAAGTCGCCTGGGCAAGGTCCGGACAAAGGCCAGCTACTTTCATGCCCAGTTTCGTCGCATCGCCCGGCGTCGCGGCCGGAACAAAGCCGCCGTCGCCGTTGCACACAGCATCCTTACTGCCGTCTATCACGTGTTGAGTACGGGCAAACCGTACACGGAGCTCGGCGTCGACTATTTCGATAAACTCGATGCCACACGTATTGAACGCAGTCACGTTCGACGTCTCGAGCAATTGGGATACACCGTGACGCTTACGCCGCTCACAACGTGACGACCCTCTACGCCGAGTAGTATTTCAGGGGATTCGTACAGCTGGAACGACCTCTCGTTTTCGCCCGTAGTACGCAGGAGTGCGGTACGGACGCTGGAATTTCCCTCGGCTGATGCGTTCGCCATCCGATCTGGAGCGCCTCGCCACTGGCCGGCCCGGTGGCTCAACTGTCTGAGGACTCCAGAGAGCAATTGCTCCCTCGCGTGCGTACAGGCCTCGGGTCGTAGGTGACGGGAGACGGACTGCGATTCCATTGAGAGCCACCTGACCACGGCCACGGCCTAGAAGCAGTGATAGGGCCGAGTCGACGCGCTGTTGATGACGATGGGCTTGCCTGCGCCTCCTCACGTTGCCTCACGGCTCGCCGTACTTATTTTTGATGCCACAGAATGCGAGCGAGACAATGGCTGTGGCGACACTGACCCAGCGGTGTGTTCGAGGATAGCGTCGATTGTCTCGTCTCCGTAAGCGAATGGCAGGCAGTGGCCCATACCCTCGATGAGCAGGAGGCGTGCGCCGGGTATAAGCCTCGCTGTTGCCACGCCCCGGTCAGGTGGAACGAGCGGGTCAGAAGCGCCGTGGATAACGAGATGAGGTACGCTCAGCCGCTGCAACCCCTCGACGCGAGACGCCGTGCGCTGGCCCGCTGCCGCATGACGGGCCACGGCCTGCGGTCGGTCGGCGCGCTCGTAGCTTCGCTCCGCGGACCCCTGACCGCTTCCTGATTAAACGGCCAGTCTCCCCACACTCGGCGCGCGATCTGCTCGACAAATCTGCGCGATCCGGCCCCTTGCGCGTCTCCGGGAGTGGTCTCCCCATAAGGTCGGTCAGGGAGAGTTTAGCCGCCAGCCCAGCGGGTGCATCAATGTCGCCCGATGCGAACGGGCTGCTGCTAATGGAGGTAAGGCTCAGCACGTGGGCCGTATGTCGCACCGCCATGAACTGGGCGATCGCGCCGCCCATCGAGACCCCGACGACGTGCGCTGCGGCGATGCCGAGGGGGCGTCCAACAGCCCTACGACGTCGTCGGACATGTCTTCATAGGTGTACGTGGCGTCATCGCCAAACTCAGAGGAGAAGCCGACGTCTCGGTGGTCGAAGCGGATTACATAGTGACTACCTGCGGCGAGGCGCTGGCACAGAGCCGTGGGCCACCCGATGCCTTGCGTAGCTAGCCCGTTAACGAGGACAAGCGCCGAGTCAGTTCGGTTTCCAAAGGTCTCGTACCACAGCGAAAAGCCGTTCACTGCCACCGTGCCTTCGGGCATGAGTGTTCTCCTTTTACGCAGTTTGACATCGCAGAAGTTGCCGATTTTCCGGACCACCATTGGTAAAACGCCCACTCCAGGGAGAAACGTCGACAGCGTTGTGTCAGGCGTCACCACTCGGAACACACGCGGAGACTCGGATCACACGCCACGCTTGCGAGGAAACGTGCGCGTGCATCGTTGTCGACCAGCGCCGCCGTCGTCGAGGACGGGAGACTGCAGTCGGTGCGAGCTGCAGAACTCCTCCGGTTTCGCTGGTCACACCCGCGGTGAGCAGCGACGCCAAGAGGAGTGTGCCCGCTATCAGGGTGCTCCAGCCTAGCGCCTGCCAGCGTCTTCGAGTGGTTACTCGTACTTGCTTCATTGCAGCCCCCTCCCAGTTGGGACAGGGCCATCGTTGATCGCGTCCTGCGAGGCGTCAGTGAGTGAAATGCCACTCCTGCTGGTGCTCGCCTACAGTGGCAGGTCTGCCACTGTGGTCCCAGGGCTGGTCAGCCGTGGCGTTCCGCGAGGAGGCCGCGCTCGGAAATCCAGACTGCTATCTGCGTGCGAGAGCCGACGCCGAGCTTGTTCAGGATGTGCTCGACGTGGGCGGCGGCGGCACGCTCGGTGACCACCAGGCGCTCGGCGATCTGGCGGTTGGTGAGTCCCTGTGCCACCAGTACAGCTACCTCCAACTGGCGCGGGGTCAGTCCCGCGACCTGCAGTGCCGAGCGATCTGGCGGCCGGTTCGATCCCGTGGCTGGAGCTTCCGTAGCGGCAAGCGCTAAGTCCAGTGCCTGCTCTGTAGTCATCTCTCGCCCGGTCTCCCAGGCCACCGTGGTCCTTTTCGCGCCGAGCGCTTGCCTGAGGGGGACGAGCCAGTGGTCGAGCATGGCTACGCCGCATCGGGGACAGCGCCGCCCCAACCTGGCTACGAACGCCCGCGGCCGCTCCCGCCAACTGGACCGCGAGCTCCGACTGCTTCTGGGTGGCAGCCAGCGCGGCTGCATCCTCCAGTGTGTCGGCAGTGAATGCCCGACTGCCCAGCTCTTGCTGGAGAAGCAGGCTCTCCCGCAATGCCGACCGCGCTGCCACGTAGTGCCCTTCCGCTATCGCGACCTGGCCCAGGACACCAAGAGCGTAGGCCATCAGAAGCGCTCGCCGCTTTGTCGACGCAAGACCACACATTCCTCTGCCAGCCTTTTGCGGTGGCGAGGTCGCCTTGGCGCAGCGCAACCCACCCGAGGGTGATGAGCGAATGCTTCGGGCCTACGCGTCGCCGACCGTGCTCGCGACGGCCAGGGCCGCCGCGGCTCGAGCATATGCCGTGGAATAGTCCTCCTGAACGAGGGCGAGCCACCCCAGATTAGTGAGCGCGATGGCCTCGTTGACGCGATCACCGGCTGCACGCGCGACAGCCAGCGCCTCGTCGAAATGCGCCTGGGAGGCGCGATAGTCGCCTCGATGGAGCGTGATCAAGCCTTGATCGGCGAGCACAGCGTGTAACGCCCATGGGTCGTCCGCTTGCCGCAAGACGGCAGCGCCTCCAGGTGCAACTCCAGGGCTCTTGCATAGTCGCCCTGACGCCACGCCAGGGTCGCGTCGATACTCTGGACTACGGCCCGCAAGGCTGGAGCCTTCGCGCCGTCGGGCAGGGCCTCCAACTGGGCCAGCCAGGCGCGGCCTTCGCTGAGGTCGGATTGAACGACCCAGAGGTTCCAATGCGCTCTGGCGAGTCGGAACCCCATCGGCGCATCGCCCTGATCCAGACACCAGCGCAGCGCCGCCCGCAGGTTGTCCCGGTCCAACCGAGGCTGCGTGAGCTGCATCGCGACGAGGCCCCCCGACGTTCGCATCGGTCTCCCACCGTACGGCGAAGCGCTCGAACCAGGTGGCGTGCAGGCGTCGAACGGCGTCCAGTTCTCCGGAAACTGTGAGTCGCTCGTGCGCATACTGGCGGACGGCTCCAGCAGCCGGTAGCGGGCCCGCCCGTCCCGCTCGTCGACTTGAACCAGGGACGCGTCTACCAGTCTGGTGAGCAGGCCGAGCACTTCCCGCGGCGCAACTCCGCTACCCGAGCAGACTTCCTCCGCGGCCTCCAGGCTCCAGCCGCCGACGAACACCGCCAGCCGTCGGAAGACGATTTGTTCTGGCTGGCGCGAGCAGCCCATAGCTCCAGTCGAGCGCGGCCCGCATCGTCTGCTGTCGACTCGGTGCCAACCGGCTACCGCCGACCAGCAGTCCGAACGCGTCATGCAGCCGCTCCAGAATCTGCTCGAGCCCGAGCGCCCGCACCCACGCCGCGGCGAGTTCGACCGCCAGGGGCAGGCCCTCCAGTTGGGCACAGATGGCTGCCAGCAGCGGTGCGCTGCGCGCTGTCACGGCAAAGTCCGCCTGTACTGCGACCGCGCGTTCGACGAATAGCTGCACCGCCGCATAGCGCATGAGCTCGTCTGGAGGCACGATCGAATGCGGATCAGGGATGGTCAGCGAGGGAACTCGCCAGGCTCGTTCACCCGCAATATGCAGAGGCTCGCGGCTGGTCGCCAGCAGGCGCACGCCTGGGCAGCCTTGCAAGAGGTGGTCGGCGAGCTCCGCACACGCCTTGATCAGGTGCTCGCAGTTGTCCAGCACAAGCAGCACCTGACGGCGGGCCAGCAAGGCCACGAGGGCGTCGAGCAGCGATCGATCGGATCGCTCGCGCACGCCGAGCACCGAGGCGGTCGCCTGCGGGACCAGCTGCGGGTCCGTTAGCGCGGCAAGTTCCACTAGCCAGACGCCATCCTTGAACGAGCCGATGACGCTGGAGGCGACTCCAAGAGCGAGCCGAGTCTTGCCACAGCCGCCGACGCCAGTCAGGGTGACCAGGCGCCCGTCATCACTGAGCAACAGCCGGCGCAGGTCGGCAACCTCCCGATCGCGTCCGACGAGGACCGTGGCGTGCGTGGGCAGGTTGTGGTGGTTGTGCAGCGCTGGGGCCGAGCGAGCCATTGGATCGCGTCGGCCAAGGTACCACCGCTCTTGGCGTGCGCCAAGGACGTGCAGCCTTGACAAGGTCGGGAACCATCCCGACCACATTTATCGCGTGAATGGCCAGTCCAGTGCTGACCCACTCGGCCAGGGAGTGTGGACTTCGTGGAAACGTGGTGGGCGGGCCTGTCGGCATACCCAACACTCTCATTTCCGTCTTCGCATGCTGGCGTCATTGGCGCCGATCTGAAGGTCCGCGACTCCCTGCGAAGGCGAGACTGCCAGCTCGCCTCCAGCGCAGCGACTCCATAGTTGTCAGAGGGCCCGCCGGCCACCAAACGTGCTCAATGCGTCGCTCTAGCCCAGTAAGACCGATCGCCGCCGCCGCGCTCGCCCCCGCCCCGATCCACAACTTCCGGTTATATCTCCCGCGGCTGCCAGGCCCGCGTATAAGTCAATGAACATGCCTAGCAGAGGGCGGTCACTGTACTTCAGAGCGATGGGAACCATTTACGCGATCGAAATGGCTTTCGCTTTCCCCGAAATCGACATCGATTTACGTCGGTGGCGCCCGTGTGAACGATTGAGCTTCGTGTGTGGTTGAGGGCTTCGACGCGGCTAAGGTGCGACACCGACGACCCAGCCGCTGAAGCCCACCTCGCCGTACAGACGTGACCAGCTCAGATACCTGTTGTTGTGACCGCTCGAGTCGCGGATATAGACGCCGTTCTGGTCGTAGCCGATGCCGACAAACCAGTGCCCATACCCAAACCAGGCGTGGCCGTCCATGAGTAGCGGGCCCTGATCCAACCAGGCCTTCAGATCGGAAATGGAGCTGAGGGGCCGCTGCCCCGGCGTGCGCGGTCTGAACCCCTGCGCGGCCAGTGCTCGGGCCAGCGCTGGGCCACGAGCGTCGAGCAGGCCGAGGCTGATCGAGATTCCCGTGTTCGGGCCGATGAGAGCGATGGCGTCGTCGATGCTGCCGAGTGGCTTGCCGTACGCACCCAGCAGCCAGGCCAGAGAAGCGGCAGAGCACGAGGCATCGCGCCAGGCGAGCCAGCTCTGGACGGAGCGGTAGTTGGCCCGATCGTACTGATTGAAAGCCGGGCGGTCGCTCCAGCCCTGGATCACCCCACGGCTCGCGGTGCCGATGCCGGGAAGAGGAGGGTGGCGACCGCCACCTCGGCGACCACGGCCGTTACCGGCGCCTGGCCCGCCGCGGCTCCCACGCCCTGAAGCATCCCGCTCAGGCCGCCGCCCAGGAGCGCCAGGATGGCGCCGAAGCCGAGCAGCGCCACGGCGATGGGCAGCATGAGGAGGACGACAGCCGCGGCGGCGAACCGCAGCCCCCAGGCGACGACGTCGTCCAGGAGCAGTACGGCGACCCGGACGGGACCGGGATCGCAGCGACCGGGACAGCCATCCTCAGCCCTCCCGGAGCGCTGGTTGGGCCGTAGCCATGGGCAAGATGAACTGCTGGGCGCCCTGGCGGGGGACGCCAACGCTCAGCGGCAGGCTGTACTGGGATGCCGCCGCCGGGGCGCTGCCCACCGCCCCCGCCGCGCCGCCCATGGCCCGACCGCCGCCGAGTGCCCCCGCCGCCAGCCGACTGGCGCCGCTGCCCACGATCGCGCCGGGCGGTCCCCACGAGGCTGCCGACCAGCGTGCCGCCGCCCCCGCCGCCGCGCATGAGCCCGGGGATCTTGAGGGCCACCGCCAGCACGCCGATACCCAGCAGCGGCTGGATCAGCCCCGCCGCCGTGCCGTCCGGGATGCCGGTGGCCAGGTTGAGCTGAGCCGCAGCGCCAGGACCTGAACCGCCTGCGCGAAGACGGTGCCAACAAACAGCGTCCCCGACAGCCGCCCCCAGCCATGGGTCTGCGGCAGGATCCAGCACACCGCCGCCAGCGGCCCCAGGATCAGCAGCACGTCCACGAGCGCCAGACGCATCAACTGCTGCAGGACCAGCAGCAGGCCCATGACCACGTAGATCAAGCCGATCAGCAGCTCGGTCGGCACCATCGACCGCCCGAGCATGTCGGCGAAGGTCGGAGGGGGGCCCGCGCCGAAGACGGCGCACAGCGCATTGTTCACGTCGATGGCCAGCTTGGCCCACCAGTGGGCGGTGTTCACCAGCACCGCCCCTAGCAGCAGGCGTGGCAGCAGCTCGATGGCGCTGGCATAGCTGGAGCCGAGGTATGGACGGAACATAACGTTGAAGCCGCCAACCGTCGTGACAACGGCCAGCAGGGCATTGGCCAGGGCGCGACTGGCGCCGACGAACTGCTGGACGAGGTCGTTGCCGTAGGTGAGCGCCTCCGTGAACGGAGCACGAAGTCGACATCGTTCCGGCCCGCTGATCGCGCCATCGATGCCGCGAATCAGCCCGCCCAGGAAGCCGGCCACAATCTCGCCGACCTGGTTCTGGTACCAGCCGGCGGCATCGCAGATCCCGAGCGGGCAACCGATGCTGAACCCGCCACCGTCCTGCGGTGCGGGCTGCTCGGACGTCGGCGCACCCTCCTCCGGAGCGGGCTGCGCGAACGCGGGCACAACCGTGACCAGGACGGCGAGAAGCGCGATCAGCACGCACGTGGCGATTGCGGACCAACGCGGCAGCAAGTGGAGTGGGGCGGGACTCGTCATGGCGTCACCTGTACGGAAGCGGCAGAACGACACCAGCCAGGCCTGGACCGGGGGTCGCCGCGCTCGTCCCCGTACCGCTGGTCGCCGTGTAGGTGAGGAGCAGCACGCGGCCATGCGCGGGGTCCCAGTGGGCGGCCAGCCCGCTGCCCTGGCCCGGCTAGCGGGCAGCCGTGCACCCATGTCGCGCACAACACCCGTGGCCGCGTCGACCGCGCGGAGAGCCAGCCCGCCGCCTTCCTCGGGCGCCAATCCCAGCAGGGTGCTGCCGTCGCGCCAGACCGTGAGGATTACCGGGTCGCGGTGCCCAGGCGACGAGCCTGGCTGACGGAAGGATCTGGCACCTCGAGTTCGGCGACGACGACCGCTGGCGGGCGACGACGGTCGCAGCGCGCCGAACGTGTCGAACAGCCCGCCGCCGCTGGAGGTGCCGCCGGGCAGCGGCGCCACGAAAGCCAGCCGCGGCGGTGCCCCCTCGTGCCTGGCGGGTGCCCAGGCCACCGGGGCAGCGGCGCGGAGCTGCCGGAAGGAGCCGAGATCGATGAGGTCGCGGAACCCCCCGTTGGCGCGCAGTTCGACAACACACAGCGTCAGCCGCTCGCGCGTGCTGGACCCGGCGGTGGTTGCATGGGCAACGAACGCCAGCCAGCGGCCCGTCGGGTCGGCGCTGCCCGACGAAAGGACGACGGCGGCGGGCAGGAGCACAAGTTCGGCTGCCGCGGCAGAAGAGTCGGCCACCCCCGGGGCTGCCAGGTCGATCAGGAAGAGCCGGCTCCGCGTCGGGCTGCCCTCCAGTCGCGTGACGGCCACCAGGCGTTCGCCGTCGGGTCCAGATGAGGTCGATCAGGCGCTCGCCGCTGGTGCCGGCAGGATGCGCGGCCTGGGGAACTTCGAAGATTCTCCGCGGCGCCGAGCTGCCGTCCACGGGAGCCACGAATACGCTCGAGGAACCATTCACCCTTCGGCGACCAGGCGTGGCCGCGCTGGTTGCCCACAGACTGGTCGACGTCGCGGCGGAGCTCGGACGCCAGTATGCGACGGCCTTGCCGTCGGGAGCAGGACCCACCACGGCGGCCGGCTGGTCGGTCGAGCCGTGGGTGAGCCGGGCCGTGCCGCCGCTGGCGGGTCGAGTTGCCACAGCTCGCGCCCGGTAGACGGCTGGCTCGGACCAGTTCGACCCGGGAGGCCGAGGGCCAGAGCGACCTGCCCGTCGGCCAAGAAGCGCGCGTCGACGAGCTCGGCGCCGGGTAGAGATCCGGCCGAAGGGGCACGATTCGGGGCGACGCCGCCACAGGGGGACCGCGACGTGTGCGCCCCCCTCGGCTACCTCCAAGGGCTGCAGCGTGTCGAGTGCGTCCGGGTGCCGCAGCGCCAGGGCATGCGCACCAACAGGGACGGAACAACCAGCGGCGTCCGGCCGCGGCGGATGCCGTCGACCTGGACTTCCGCGCCGAGGGCGGCTCCCTCGATGCGGACCAGCGGGCTGCCTGGCGCGGAGTCCGCATTGCTCTGCATGGTCGGCTGCCAGTCCTGGAGCGCATTCCAGAGCGTCGACGCCTCGCCGTCGATCAGGAGCCAGGCGCTGCCGACGGCGAGGCTGGTGCCGACGACTCCACCGGCAAGATGAGGAGCCGCGGAGTCGCGCGGGGCGGCGCCGCCGGCGTGGTGCTCCCCAGCGGGTGCCGCGGCGGCGTGACGGGAAGGGGTGGCGGAGCAAGGACACGAGGACCGACACAGCAACGAAGACCTCTCGGACGGGATGCCTCCAGCCTGAGGGGCGGGGCGTGTCGAACGCGTGTCCAGAGCGTGTCCGCGGCGCGTCCGCAACGTGACGGAGGTCGTGACGACGACGTTTTCAGCCTGTCACGTCGGTCGCAGGAGGCTGGTGCAAGGCGTGACCGGGGCCATTCCGATCCAAGTACGTGATCGGCTCGCTGGTTTACGACCGGGACCTCGACTTAGAGCTCGTTGGCAGCCTGTACGATGAGTTCGGGATCACGCTCAGCAGCCAAGGCAGTGCCTGCGCCCGGCAGACCCCACCTTGCTCTAATAGAACACTTGTTCTAGAATGGCGGGGCTCGGAGGAGATCATGCGAGACCAAGTTGATCCAGCGCTCGTCCGGCGTGCTGCCGGCCGAATCTGGGCTGAGCGTGTCAACCCGATCTACTGGGAAGTCATACGCCGCTCGGCTCGTTCAGGACGAGCGATCGAGCCACCTGGCGAACCGCCACAAGCGACTGGACGGCGGAGCTCCGGAGATCACGCCACGGACGTCACACGTACATGGCGCTGTTCGAGGGAGGTGTCTACCGCGGCCGCTATGACGACGCAGGCTGGCACGACGCCAGCAATCGCAGCCGAGTTCGCCAGCTTCGTTCCTATCAGTTGCCACTGGCCGCCTGACGTGCGGCACATCCGGACGGCTCGTACGGGCGACGAGCCACTCGAGGCTGAGTCGTGACGACTCGGGCGCCGCGCGGGGACGACAACGCCAAAGAGCGCCCGGCGCGTCGGTTCGTGCACACGGATGTCACAACCGCGTACTCGGCGTGGTGTAGCCCCAGCACGCCCGAGGCCTACGTTCGGGCGCTTGCGAGCCAGTACCCCATCGGTCCGCAGACTGAGGAAAGGCCGCGACCGGCGCTGGCCATCGCCGATTACGGGCTGCACTCGGCCGTCAGGACCGCCGTCGCCTGCGACCGTGCCGGCGTCGACCACATCGTTGGGCTCCGCCTGCGCGTGGTGCCCGAGCGCGCGAGCGCACCTGGGGAGAACACACCCAGCCATCCGTGCCGACCGCCGCGACAACGAGCGGCCAGCGCACCAGCCGCCACAGCGCCCCGGCGCTGACCTTGCGCCAGGCGAGCAGCGGGCCGATCCCGGTGAACAGCACCAGGACGATCGCGAGCGGCGCCGTGTAGCGGTCGAACCACGGCGAGCCCAGCGACGAGCGCTCGCCGGTCAGCGCCTCCGAGATCAGCGGGAAGAAGGTGCCCCAGAAGATGACCACGCAGAGGCCGACCAGGAGCAGGTTGTTGACGAGGAAGATCGCCTCGCGCGAGGCGAGCGACTCGAGCCGCCGCTCCGAGCGCAGGTCGCCGAGCCGGCGAGACGATCAGCGCCGCGGAGCCGACGATCACGACCGCGATCAGTGCCAGCAGCGGGCCGCCGACGGTCGAGGCGCCGAAGGCGTGGATCGACTCGAGGATCCCGGAGCGGACGAGGAATGTGCCGAGCAGCGCGAGCGTGAACGTCGCCACGACCAGCGACACGTTCCAGACCTTGAGCATGCCGCGCTTCTCCTGCACCATCACCGAGTGCAGGAAGGCGGTCCCGGTCAGCCACGGCATCAGCGACGCGTTCTCGACCGCGTCCCAGCCCCAGTAGCCGCCCCAGCCGAGCTCCGAGTAGGACCAGCGGGCCCCGAGCAGGACCCCGATCGTGAGAAAGAGCCAGGCGACGAGCCCGAAGCGCCGGGTCGAGCGGATCCAGCTCGCGTCGAGGCGGCGGGCGATCAGCGCCCCGATCGCGAACGCGAACGGGATCGCGAAGAAGACGTAGCCGGAATAGAGCATCGGCGGGTGCACGGCCATCGCCGGATGGCGCAACAGCGGGTTCAGGCCGGCGCCCTCGGCGGGGGCGGGGTCGAGGCGCGCGAACGGGTTCGCGCCGTCGGCGAACAGCATCAGGCAGGCGAAGAAGAGCCCGAGCCCGGCGAGCACCGCGGTCGCGTAGGGGACGACCTCGCGGTGGCGGTTGCGGGTCAGGTAGAGGACCGCGCTCGAGGCGATCGAGAGCACCCAGGCCCAGAGCAGCAGCGAGCCGCCCTGGCTCGACCACATCGCGGTCAGCTTGTAGAACGCCGGCGTGGTGGTCGAGGAGTGATCGGCGACCAGCGCGACCGAGAAGTCCGAGCGCACGAACGCCGCCTCGAGCACGACCACGCAAACCGTGAGCAGGGCGCAGAGCCCGTACACGGCCCGCCGCGAGGAGTCGACCAGGCGCCGATCGCCGCGGCGGGCGCCGAGCAGCGCCGCGCCGCCCGCGTAGACGCAGGCGAACGGGGCGGCGATCAGGCAGGCGGCGCCAAGTTCGACCATCGAGCGAGCGATTATCGCAACGCCGCGACGGCGGCTAGGCTCGCCTCGCCATCGACCGCCGTCCGACGAGCAAGCGCAGGCATCGTGCGAGCGTGGGCGCGCTCGTCGCCGCCGCCGCGCTCGCGGCGGGATGCGGCAGCGACGAGGAGGCGAACTCCTACGTCGACGAGGTGAACGCGATCCAGACCGCGCTCGTCGCCGACGTGAACGAGGTCGCCGCCGAGGCCCCGCCGGCGAACGCGAAGGCGGTCGCCGCGGTCGCCGCCGACCTGCGCGCGGTGTTCGAACGGAACGCCGCCGAGCTCGAGCGGATCGAGCCACCCGAGGAGGTCGCCGACCTGCACGCCCAGCTCGCGACCGCGGTCGGTGATGTCGCCGAGCGGATCGGCGAGGCCGAGCGCACGTTCGAGCGCGGCGACCCGCAGCAGGCGGCGAAGGCGGCGCTCGAGCTGCAGACCGCGACCACGGAGCTTCAGGGCGAGCTCAGCGGCCTGATCGACCAAATCAACGCTCGAGCTCTCGGGTTAGCTACTCGATGATCACCTGGTCGGGGTTCTCGGCCGCCTCGTCGGCGAACTTCGACGGGCACTTGGTGATCAGGCTGTCCTTCTCGGCGACGAAGGTGCCGTCGGTGACGGTGCCGGAGACGATCACCTCGCGGCCCTCGCGAAACGGGTCCGGGATGGTGCCGCTGTAGGCGACCGGGATCGTCTCGGACGGGTCGTCGCGGTCGGCGACCTCGAAGCGCAGGTCCGGCCCGCGGTGCTCGACCGTGCCCTCGGCGACCTTGCCGGTGAGGTCGTAGCTGCCGCCGCTGACGCCGGCGAGCTCCGAGGGCTCCTTCGCCTCGCTCGAGGCGCTGAACGAGGTGTAGACGAGGCCGGCGGCGAGCAGCACGGCGACCCCGAGCGCGATGCCGAGCCGGATCTTGCGCTTGCGGTCCGGATCCATCTCTGCCCCTGATTATGGCGATCGGGTTCGGGTAGCTTCAGGTGCCGTGAGCGACTCCCCCGTGCTCCTGATCACCGGCGCCTCGAGCGGCATCGGCGCCGCCAGCGCCCGCGCCGCCGCCGAGGCCGGCTACCGGCTCGCGCTCGCCGCCCGCTCGGAGGACAAGCTGCGCGAGCTCGCCACCGAGCTCGGCGGCGAGGAGCGCGCGATCGCGGTTCCGTGCGACGTGACCGAGTTCGCCGACAACGAGCGACTCGCGGCGACCGCGATCGACGCCTTCGGGCGCATCGACGCCGTCTTCGCCAACGCCGGCTTCGGCGCCCCGCGCGGCTTCCTCGAGAGCGATCCCGACCACTGGCGCTCGATGGTGCTCACCAACGTGCTCGGCGTCGCCTACACCGTGCGCGCGACGCTGCCGCACCTGCTCGAGCGCGGCGACGGCCACTACCTGATCACGAGCTCGGTCGCCGGCCGCCGCGCGCTCCCCGGCTCGCTCTACTCGGCGAGCAAGTGGGCGGTGACCGCGATCGGCGAGGCGCTGCGCCAGGAGCTGCGCACGATGCACGAGAACCAGGGCATCCGCGTCACCCTGATCGAGCCCGGGATGGTCGACACCCCGTTCTTCGACGACCGCCCGGGCCCCGACCACGCGCTTCACGACGACGACATCGCGGCCGCGGTCATCTACGCGCTCAGCCAGCCCGACCGCGTCGACGTCAACGAGATCCTGATCCGCCCGAGCTCGCAGCCGACCTAGAGCTAGAGCAGCTCGTCGAGCCGGGCGACCAGCGCCGGATCGTCGGGCGCGGTGCCGGCGTCGTAGCGCTCGACCACCGTCCCGTCGCGGTCGAGCAGGTACTTGTTGAAGTTCCAGCTCGGCGGCCCGGCCGCCGCGGCGAGGCGCTCGAACACCGGGTTGACCGGCTCGTCGACGACGTTCGACTTCGCGAAGATCGGAAACGAGACGCCGAAGTTGGCCTCGCAGAACTCGGCGATCTGCTCGTCGGAGCGCGGCTCCTGGCCGGCGACGTCGTCGGCCGGGAAGCCGAGCACCACGAGTCCGTCGCGCCGCCGCTCCTCATACAGCGCCTCGAGGCTCTCGAACTGGGGCGTGAACCCGCACTCGCTCGCGGTGTTGACGACGAGCACGACTTTGCCCCGGTAGTCGCCGAGGTCCTGATCTGAGCCGTCGAGCAGCGGCAGGCTGCCGCTGAGGACGGGTCCCGCGCCGGAGGCCCGATTCCCCTCCGGGTCCGGCGCGGGTGTCGCGTCGTCGCCACCGCACGACGCGAGTCCCGCGATCACGGCGAGCCCGGCGACGACTGCGACGGCACGACCCATCCGTTTGAAGATACGCGTGAGGCGGACGAACGGTTCATGGCGACCGGCGTATCTTGGAGGTGTGGACACCGGATTCACGACCCAGGACGCCGAGACCGACTTCAGCCGCGCCCGCCGCCGCCAGCAGCTCGCGCGGCTCGCGGGGCGGCTGCGGCGCGAGCCCGACGACGTCGACCTGATCCTGCCGTTCGACGAGGTCGTCGAGGCGCTCGGGCGGCGCGGCGAGCGGCGCCTCGGCCTGCAGACGATCGAGCTCGACTCGATCGTCGGCACGGTCGACCGCTCGCGGCGCGAGTTCGACCGCAGCTTCCGCCCGACCTCGAGCCGGGTGCGCCGGCGCTGGCAGGGGATCGCGACCGCGATGCGCCGCGGGAACGCGATGCCGCCGATCGACGTCTACCGGCTCGGCACGATGCACTTCGTCGTCGACGGCCACCACCGGGTCTCGGTCGCGCGCCAGCTCGGGCTCGAGAAGATCGACGCGATGGTGACCGAGATCGTCACCGAGGTCGACCCGGGGGCCGGGATCTCGCCGCGCGACCTGCCGCTGAAGTCGCACGAGCGCCTGTTCTTCGAGCGCGTCCCGCTGCCGGCGTCGATGCGGTCGCGGATCCAGCTCGCCAACGGCTTCGACTACGCCGGGCTTGCCGAGGGGGTCGAGGCGTGGGGCTTTCGCCTGATGCAGGCGCGGCGCGAGTTCATGTCCCGCGAGCAGGTCGCCGAGAGCTGGTTTCGCGAGGAGTACGAGCCGGTGACGGAGATGATGCGCGAGGCCGGCCTATGCGGGCGCGGGAGCGAGACCGAGGCCTACGCGCGGATCGTCAGCCTGCGCTACCTGCTGCTGCGCACCCACGAGTGGAACGACGAGGTGATCGAGCGCCTGCGCGAGGAGCTGCGCCGCCCCGAGGACGACGAGGACACCTTCGTCCACCGCCTGCGCCGGGACCTCGCCTAACCGCCCAGCCACCGAAACGAGCAATCAGGATGGCGTCAGGACCGCGATCAGATCGGCGATCTTCCGATCCCGGAGACTGGGATCGTGAAGCGGCAGGTGCTTCTGCACCTCGTAGTGATTTCGTCGTCCCCTTCGCTCGCGGCGCAGGTAGCCGCCGTCAACCAGATCGCACACGATTCGGTGCGTCGCACGCTCGGTTATCCCGATCGATGTGGCGATGTCGCGGAGGCGAATGTCCGGATCATCGGCGATCTGGAGTAGAGCCTGGGCGTGATTGGAGAGGAATCGCCAGTCTGCCATGGGTCGATTTTATATGACTTGCAAAACAGGAAACGAATGTTATGGGCAAGAGGTCAACCGTTAGCGGACGGTGATTGGCTGACCTCGCAAGCCGTGGCTTGCCCCGCCATCTGCTTGGCCTCCGCCTGATCCCACCGAGGGAAGTCGTCTCGCCTGGTGGCTACTCGGCGCCGAGGCGCTTGCCGCTCTCGGGGTCGAAGAAGAGCAGGGTCGAGGTGTCGAGCCACAGCTCCGCCTCCTCGCCGCGGCTGACCTTGCTCGCCGCGTCGAGGCGGGCGACAACCTGGTTCACCCCCGAGCCCGGGACCTCGGCGGCGCCGGAGTCGGCGGCGAGCTCGTCGAGCTCCTTCGACTGCACGCCCTCCGTCTCGAGCGGGAAGTAGGCGTAGAGCTCGGAGCCCATCGACTCGACCAGGTCGATCTTCGCCTTGAACGTGTGCCCGCGGTCCTTGGCGTCGCCGATGATCGTCGCGTCCTCGAACGCCTCCGGTCGCGCGCCCGCGATCACGTCGCGCGAGCCGCCGCCGTCGCCGAGCCCGGCGCGTGCCTCCTCCGGCAGCCGCACGTCGCCGATCGGCAGCTTCGCCGTCTCGCCCTCGATCTTCGCCGGCATGAAGTTCATCGCCGGCGAGCCGATGAACCCGGCGACGAAGAGGTTGTTCGGGCTCGAGTAGAGCACCGCGGGCGTGTCGACCTGCTGCAGAACGCCCGAGCGCATCACCGCGACCCGGTCGCCGAGCGTCATCGCCTCGGTCTGGTCGTGGGTCACGTAGACGGTCGTCGTCGAGAGCTCCTTCTGCAGCCGCGAGACCTCGGTCCGCATCTGCACCCGCAGCTTCGCGTCCAGGTTCGAGAGCGGCTCGTCCATCAAGAAGGCCTTCGGGTCGCGGACGATCGCCCGCCCCATCGCGACCCGCTGGCGCTGGCCGCCGGAGAGGTTCGCCGGCTTGCGATCGAGGTGCTGCTCGAGGTCGAGGATCTTCGCCGCCTCCTCGACCTTGGTCTTGATCTCGTCGTCGGGGACCTTGGCGAGCTTGAGCGGGAAGGCCATGTTGTCGCGCACGCTCATGTGCGGGTAGAGCGCGTAGTTCTGGAACACCATCGCGATGTCGCGGTCCTTGGGCGCGTACTGGTTGACGACGTCGCCGCCGATCCGCAGCTCGCCCTCGGTGATGTCCTCGAGCCCGGCGATCATCCGCAGCGCGGTCGACTTGCCGCAGCCTGAGGGGCCGACGAGGATCACGAACTCGCCGTCCTTGATCTCGAGGTCCATGTCCTTGACGGCCTCGTAGCCGTCGTCGAAGCGCTTCGAGACGCCTTCGAGAACGATGTCAGCCATGACTGCGCAGCTCCTTTGGTGGGTCGAGGGTCATCCCTTGACCGCTCCCGCGGTCAGGCCGGCGACGATGCGCCGCTGGAAGAAGAGCACGAAGATGATGATCGGGATCGTGACCAGGGTCGCCGCGGCGGCGATGTTGCCGGTCGGGGCGGTGAACTGGGAGTCGCCGGTGAAGAAGGCGAGCGCCGCCGGCACAGTGCGCGCGGCGTCCGACGAGGTGAGCGAGATCGCGAACACGAAGTCGTTCCAGCAGAAGATGAAGACGAGGATCGCGGCGGTGAACATCCCCGGCGCGGCGAGCGGCACGATCACCTTGCGGAAGGCCTGGAGCGGAGTCGCGCCGTCGACCTGAGCCGCCTGCTCGAGGTCGAACGGGATCTCGCGGAAGAAGGCGACCAGGGTGTAGATCGCGAGCGGCAGGGCGAAGGTCAGGTAGGGGATGATCAGGCCGAGGTAGGTGTCGTAGAGGCCGAGCGCGCGCCACATGTCGAACAGCGGCCCGACGGTCGAGATCGGCGGGAACATCGCGATCGCCAGCGCCCCGCCGAGGATCACCATCTTGCCCGGGAACTGGAGCCGCGCGATCGCGTAGGCGGTGAACGAGGCGAGCACGATCGCGATCGTGGTCGCGATCAGCGCGATCACGATCGAGTTGATCAGCGGCCGCAGCAGCGGGCTGTCGAAGCCGCCCTCGAACAGGCTCTTGTAGTTGTCGAACGTCCATTGGGTCGGGAGGAAACCGCCCTCGCCGATCGTCGCCGGCGCCTTCAGCGAGAGCGAGGCGATCCAGATCACCGGGATCAGCGACGCGGCGAGGATCACGAACATGCCGACGCTCCAGAGCGTGTACTCGCGCGTTCCTCGCTGCATCAGTTTGCTCCCCTCTCGCGTCCGGGGATCGCGGTGCCGAAGCCGCGCACGTAGATGAAGGCGATGATCAGCACGAGCAGGAAGATCAGCACCGAGACGGCGGAGCCGAGCCCGAGGTTGACCCGCGAGATCAGCTGGTTGTAGCCGATGATCGAGACCGACTCGGTGTCCTGGCCGCCGCCGGTCATGACGAAGATCGAGTCGAAGACTCGGAACGCGTCCAGGGTGCGGAAGAGCAGGGCGACCAGGATCGCCGGCTTCATCAGCGGCAGGGTGATGCGGAAGAAGCGCTGGCGCGCGGTGGCGCCGTCGACCTTCGCCGCCTCGTAGAGGCCCTCGTCGATCGTCGTCAGCCCGGCGAGCAGCAGCAGGGCGATGAACGGGGTCGTCTTCCAAACCTCGGCGGCGATGATCACCGACATCGCGCTCCAGCGATCGCCGAACCAGGCCTTGTCGTCGGCCACGAACGGGAGCCCGTTGACGAAGCCCGAGGTCGGGTCGAAGGCGAAGAACCAGGCGAACGCCGCGACCACGGTGATGATCCCGTACGGGATCAGGACGGCGGTCCGGATCAGCCCGCGGCCGAAGATCGCCCGATACATGACCAGGGCGATGATCATCCCGAGCACGAGCTCGATCGCGACCGAGACGATGGTGATGAACAGGGTGTTGAACAGTCCCTGCCACCAGAGGTCGGAGCTGAGCACGGTCGCGTAGTTGTCGAGCCCGACGAAGCCGCCCTCGTCGGGGAAGCGCAGGTCGACCTCCTGCAGCGAGAGCACGAACGCGTAGATGATCGGATACGCGGTGACGAGCAGCATCGCGATCACCGCCGGCGCGCACAGCATCCAGGCGAGGTGGCGCTCGGAGCGGGTGCGATCGGAGACCGGCTTGTCCGGCTTCGATTGCCGCGGCGCGTCGACGGTCTCAGCGGCCCCGGTCACAGCAGCCCCTCCCGGTTGATCGCCTGCTCGAGCAGGTCGCTGAGCTCGTCATAGGTGGCGCCCGGGTCCTCGGGGTCGATCGCGGTCGTCGGGTGGACCCCGGCCTGGATCGCGAGCGAGATGTCCTGGTAGGCGGGCGACTCCGACGGCCGCGCGGCAGCGTCGGCGATCGAGGCGCGGATGATCTCAGAGAAGCCGGGGTAGACCTTCTTGATCTCCTTCGAGTCGAAGAGGTCCTCGCGCACCGGCGGCAGGCCGCCCGCGGTCGCGGTCGCGATCTGGTTCTCGGCGCCGACCAGGCACTCGACCGCCTTCCAGGCGAGGTCCTGGTTCTCAGAGAACGCGGAGACGCCGAGGTTGATGCCGCCGAGCGGCGGCGCCGACGGGGTCCCGGGCTCGATCGCCGGGTACTTCGCCGCCTTCATCACCTTGAAGATGTCCGGCGCCTCGGCCTCGGCGCTCGGATAGACGAACGGATAGTTGATCATGAAGGCCGAGCTGCCGGTCTGGAACGCGAGCCGGTTCGGGTCCTCCTCGGCGGTCGTGATCGCCGGGTCGGCGGCCTCCGAGGTCGAGAGCCGGCCCATGACCTCGAGCGCACGCTCGGTCTCCGCCCGCGGCAGGTCGAGCTCCTCCGGCCCGGCGAGGATCGCGCCGCCGGCGGACTCGACCATCTGGTTGAACCAGACGACGAGGCCCTCGTACTTGTTGCCCTGGACCTGGATCTTGTTCTCGTCCGGGTTCAGGCGCTCGGCCTCGGCGATCATCTGGTCCCAGGTCTTGGGCGGCTTCTTGACCAGGTCGGAGCGATACCAGAGCAGCTCGGTGTTCGACCACAGCGGCGCCGCGTAGAGCTCACCTTCGAACTTCGCGGTCTCGAGCACGCTCGGGAAGACGTCCTTGGAGACGACCTTCGCGGTGCTCTCGGGCACCGGCACGATCCAGCCCGCGTTCGCGAACTCGCCGGTCCAGATCACGTCCATGCCGATCAGGTCGATCGAGTCGTCCTCGGCGCCGAGCCGGCGGACGAGCTGCTCGCGCTGGCCGTCGGCGTCGTTGGGCAGGTACTCGAACTCGATCTCGTACTCGCCGTTCGAGGCCTTGGTGCAGGCCTCGGCCGAGGTCTGCGGCGAGGCGCTGGGCTCGTTGAAGATGAACCAGGTGAGAGTGTTGGAGCCGCCGGAATCGCTGCCACCACAACCGGCGACGACGGCTGCGATCACGACTGTGACAAGGACGCTGAGCGCCTTGCTGGTCCGGCTCGCGACCAACACTCTCCTCTCTCTCGCGCCGGACCCGATCGGCCCGACGTTCGATGTATTGCCCCGGCGGTCATACCTTCAAACTTCGCTGCACCGAACCACGACGCCGGCGTTCGGCTCGAGCCGCTCGGGCGCCGGTCCCGGGGCGGTCGCGAGCACCGGCTCGCCGGCCGGCAGCGGCGCCGGCTCGGGGCCGAGGTTGATCGCGACCAGGTGCTGCGCCGCGCGCGTAAGCGAGCACCCCGGGGCCGAGGTCGCGGAGCTCGAGCGGCCCGCGCAGCTCGCGCCGCAACGCGATCAGCCGCCGGTGAAGCGCGAGGATCGAATCGGGGTCGTCGCGCTGGGCGGCGACGCTGCGCCGGTCGGGGTCGGTGAGCGCGAGCCAGGGCTCGCCCGCGGTGAAGCCGCCGCCCGGGCCGGGCTCCCACTGCATCGGGTGGCGGTGGACGTCGCGGCCGGCGCGGTCGAGCGGCGGCGAGCCGCCGGCGCCGTCGGCCATCCCGATCTCGTCGCCCTGGTAGACGAAGGTCGCCCCCGGGAGGGTGAGCAGGAGCAGCGCCGCGGCGCGCACCGCGTCCGGGCCGAGCCGGGTCGCGAGCCGGGGGAAGTCGTGGTTGGAGAGCGCCCAGGCGACCCGCTCGAGCCCGGCCGCGCGCTCGATCACCGCGCCCAGGCGCTCGGCGTCCCAGGGCGCGTGCAGGAACTCGAACGCGAACGCGAGGTCGAGGTGCTCGAGGTAGAGCCCGAGCGCGTCCGAGGGCACGTAGACCTCGCCGACCAGGAGCGCGTCGCCGGCCGCGGCGCGAAGCGCCTCGAGCGCGCGCCAGATCTCCGGGTCGGTGCGCGAGTGCACCCCCTCGAGCTCGGCGAGCTCGGGGTGAAGCGGGAGCGGGAAGGCGCCGCTCGCCGGCGGGTCGTCGCGAAGCTCCGCGTCCTTCATCAGCTGCTGGACGGCGTCGACGCGAAAGCCGTCGACCCCGCGCTCGCGCCAGAACCCGATCACGCCGCCGATCGCCTCGGCGACCTCGGGGTTTCGCCAGTCGAGGTCGGGCTGCTCGGGATAGAACGAGTGCAGATACCAGCGCCCGCTGCGCTCGTCGCGAGTCCAGGCCGGGCCGCCGAACGCGGTGCGCCAGTTGTTCGGCGGGCCGTCGTCGGCCCAGACGTACCAATCGGGGTGCTCGCGAAACCAGGGGTGCTCGATCGAGGTGTGCGAGGCGACCAGGTCGAGCAGCACTCGGAGCCCGCGCCGGTGGCACTCGCCGACCAGCGCGTCGAAGTCGGCGAGGGTGCCGTAGACGGGGTCGATCGCGGCGTGGTCGGAGACGTCGTAGCCGGAGTCGGCGAGCGGCGAGGGGTAGATCGGCGAGAGCCAGAGCGCGTCGACGCCGAGCCACTCGAGGTGGTCGAGGCGCGAGATCAGGCCGCGCAGGTCGCCGACCCCGTCGCCGTCGGAGTCCTGAAACGAGCGCGGGTAGACCTGGTAGACGACCGCGTCGCGCCACCAGGGGACGCGGTCGCCGCTCGGCGCCGGCGCGGCCAAGCTACTTCGCCGGCAGCGAGGCGGCGAAGCCGGCGCCCGCGTCGACCCACTCGGCGAGCTCACTCTCGCTCGCGACCGCTTCCGCCGCGACGACGACGATCCCCCGCGAGGGGCGCCCGGTGAAGTCGAACACGCGCGTGCCGGGCTCGGCCAGCGCCCGCTCGGACTCCTCCGGCCCGACCCGGACGATCAGCTCGTCGCCGATCACGCCGCAGGCCAGGTTCCCGTCCAGCATCCAGGCGATGCCACCGAACATCTTGCGCTCGACCAGGCCCTCGCGGAGCGCGAGCAGCTCGCGCACGCGCTCGGCGAGCTGCTCGTCGTAGGCCATCGGCGCCGACCCTACTGCGCTGCGATCGCCGCCCGCGCTCAGTCGAGCGCGCTCCAACGCTCGCAGGCCGCGGCCGCGGCGTCGAGCGCCGGCCCGAGCGCCTCGCCGGCCAGGCTCGGGTCCCAGTCGCGCATTGCGAGCCCGGCGACCAGGGTGCCCATGAACGCGTCGCCGGCGCCGAGCGTGTTGACGATCTCGACCTCGGGCGCCGGCAGCTCGGCCTCGCAGGCGCCGCGGATCACGGCGCCGTCGGCGGCCAGGGTGACGACGGCGAGCTCGGCGCCCATCGCCGCGATCGCCTCCGCGGCGGCGCGCGGGTCGTCGGTCTCGGCGATCGCCATCGCCTCCTCGCGGTTCGCGCGCACGAGATAGGAGCCGGCGACCAGCTCGCGCGAGATCCGCGCCGCGGGCTCGACCTCGCCGCCCCAGCGGTTCGGGCGGATGTTGGGGTCGAAGCAGACCCGCGCCCCGCGCTCGAGCGCGAGCTCGCGGGCGCGCAGGGTGATCTCGCGCTCGCCCGCGGTCGCGAGCGTGGTCGAGCTGTAGACGAGCGCGGTGGCCGCCTCGATCGCCTGCTCGAGCCGCGGCGCCACCGACTCGACCGCGATCTTGATCGCGTCGCCGTAGATCTGAAAGCTCGGTTCGCGCGACTCGTCGAAGCTCGCGAACGCGATCGGCGTCTGCTCGCCGTCGAGCAGCTCGAAGAAGCGCAGGTCGACCCCCTCGCGCTCGAGCCGCGCCGCCAGCCAGGCGCCCCACTCGTCGTCGCCGGCGGCCCCGGCGAGCCCCGACTCCGCTCCCGCCCGCCGGGCGGCGACGGCGACGTTGGCGAGCGCGCCGCCGAAGTGGGGCGCGAACGAGTCCGCGTCGGTGAGCTTCGCGACCGGGTGCTCGCAGATCAGGTCGACGAGGCCTTCGCCGAGGCAGAGGATCACGGGCGCGAGGGTATGGGTTTCACCTGCGAGCCGGGACCGCCGCGGACTAGAGTCGCCCGGGTGCTGCGGGTGGCGACGATCGGCGTCTACGGCTTCGACCGGGAGTCGTTCCTGCGCGCGCTCGACGCGGCCGGAATCGGGCTGGTGGTCGACGTGCGCCAGCGCCGCGGGGTGCGCGGACCCGAGTACGCGTGGGCGAACTCACGGCGCCTGCAGGCGGCGCTCGCCGAGGCCGGCGTCGGCTACCGCCACGTCAAGGAGCTCGCGCCGACGACCGAGCTGCGGCGGCTCCAGTACGCGGCCGACGACCGGGCCGGGGTCGGCAAGCGCTCGCGGACCGAGCTCGCGCCCGAGTACGCCGCCCGCTACAGCGCCGAGATCCTCGACCGCTTCGACCTCGGCGCGTTCGCCGCCGAGCTGCCGGCCGCGACGGTCAGCGCCCTGCTCTGCGTCGAGCGCGACCCGGAGGCCTGCCACCGCTCGCTGATCGCCGCGCGACTCGCCGATCAGCACCGCGCCACGGTGACGCACCTACGGCCGAGGTCCTCAGGCAAGTCTGAGCTAAGGCTGGAGCCACCCCTTGAACCAGTCGATCACCTTGAAACTGGTGGACTGCGAATCGAACTCCGCCCCGGCGGCGGTGAACTGGACGATCGGCTCGCCGCCGCCCTGCAGGAACTCAACCCGCACCGAGATCCCGATCCCGGCCGTGACGATCGGCGGATTCGTGAGCACGAACGTGTTGTCGGCATCCAGCGCCCCGCGATGGTCGCCGAACTTCTCCTGGCCGGCGGGGAAGGGGCCGAACTGCTGGATTCGGTCGCTGCCCGCCCACGCCTGGACATCGGCGATGCTCGCCCCCGAAGGGGCGATCGCCGCCGAGTCGCCGACGCTGTACTTGACGAACACGCGCCGCAGCTGCACCGTGTCCCCGCCGATGATCGTCGGGGTCGGGATCGAGACGTGAAACCAGTTGCCGTTGCCGGGCTCTCCGCGCCAGAACGCGCCCGGCCCGCGGCGCATCCCGATCACGTCGGTGTAGGGAACGTCGTCGACGTTGTCGAGTCCGGTGGTTGGAAACTCCGGCGGCGAGAACGCCGTCCCGTGCGCCCACATCGTGTGCAATGCCATCTCGCCCTCCTAGATCTCGAAGTCAGCGCCGGCGGCCGAGAACCAGACCAGCTGGTTGCCCACGTTCGAGAACTCGGCGCGAACCGAGATCCCGACCCCGAACGAGATCTGCGGCCTTGCCGAAAGCACGAAGGTGTTCTCGCCGTCGACCCCCCCGCCATGGTTGCCGAACCTCCTGAAGCTGCCAAAGGTCTGGATCCGATTCGGGCCGTCCCAGACGTGGATGTTGGTGATCAGGGCGCCCGCGTTCGACCAGCTCGCGGCGGTCGCATCGCCGGCCGACCAGAGGACGTAGACCTGGTTGCACCGCGCCCGAGCCCCCTCGATGATCGCTGGCGTCGGGACCGCGACGTGAAACCAAGCCGAGCCGTTGGGGACGCCCTGCCAGGTCGTGCCCCATCCCTGGCGCAGCCCGGTGAGGTCGGTCCAGCGGTTGTTGTTGACCTCGTCGACGCCGACGCTTGGCAGCTCGGGGGGCGCGAACGCCGTCCCGTGCACCCAGCTCTGATGCAAAGCCATCTCGTCCTCCTCGGGTCGCCGCTCGCAGACCGACCATACCTCCGGCCGTGCGCGATGCAACGTGGGTGGACGGACGTACGCGGACGGTCGATGCGCGCCAGATCCGCGAAAGCGGACGACGGGTCTCGAACCCGCGACCTTCGGCTTGGGAAGCCGACGCTCTACCAACTGAGCTACGTCCGCGCCGGGCGGATTCTAGAACCGTCGGCTCAGCCGGGAACGGCGGTCTCGTCGACCGCGAGCCGGTCGCCGCCCGCCTGCTTGGCCGCGTAGAGCGCGACGTCGGCGGCGGCGAGCAGGTCGTCCGGCTCGCTCCAGCCCGAGGCCTCCGAGAGCGCGAGCCCGACCGAGGCGCGCAGCGCGACGGTGCCGCCGCCGGGGCGCGGGCGGGTGACGCCGCGAAAGCCGCGGACGAGCTTCTCGGCGACAACCCGCGCCGCCTCCGCCGAGGTGTCGCTGAGGACGACGAGGAACTCGTCGCCTCCGGTGCGACAGATGAAGTCGCTTGCGCGCAGCTCCTGGCGCAGGACGTCGGCGGTCGCGACCAGCAGCGCGTCGCCGGTCGCGTGGCCGAAGGTGTCGTTGGTCGCCTTGAACTCGTCGAGGTCGATCGAGATCACCGCCAAACAGGAGCCGGTGCGCTCGGCGAGCGCGAGTTGGCGGCGCAGCTCCTCGTCGAGGCGGCGGCGGTTGAAGACGTCGGTGAGCGGATCGCGGTCGACGAGCTCGGCGAGCTTCCGCTGCATCTGGAAGCGCTCCGCCTCGGCGCCCTCGAGCTCGAGCGAGGTGTAGGCGAGCACCGTGAGCAGCAGCGCGACCGAGGCGGCGATCGCGAACGCGGCGCCGGTCTGGACCGTGAAGAGGTCGTTCTCGACCCCGGCGATCACCACTCCGCCGGCGGCGGTCGGGATCGCGACCAGGGCCGGGATCAGGCGCCGCATCATGTGGCCGCCCGCTCCGGGCGCGAGCAGAAGGCGCATCCACGGCCCCTCGGGGCGCGCGGCCTGGATCCCGATCACGAGCGCGACCAGGCCGACCACCGATTGCAGCGCGAGCCCGGTCTCGCCCGGGTCGCCGTAGATGTAGTCGGCGCCGTAGAGCGCTGCGAGCAGGCCGGCGAAGGCGATCAACGCGCTGAGCGCGGCGAGGACGTCGCCGGCGTCCTTCCAGCGCGGGCCGCGGCGGTCGAGGATCGCAAGCCAGAGCCCGATCGAGACCAGGGCCGCGGCCGCGTGCGGCGACATCCGCCCCGGGTCGGCGCCGCCGCTCTCGTCGCCGAGCCAGTCGTCGATCCCGAGGTCGGTCGAGAAGATGTGCTCGAACAGGGTCACCGCGCCGAGCAGGACGACGAGCTCGCCGAGAAAGCGCGACCAGGCGCGCGCCTCGTCGGTGGTCCGCTCGCGGTCGCGCACCAGCCACAGCGAGCCGGCGAGCAACAGCAACCCGATCGCCGTATTGGCGACCATCGCCCGCTGGCCGGGGATCAGCTCGGTCAGATAGCCGACGTCGAGGATCCAGCCGAGCAGGCCGAGGAAGCCGATCGTCGCGGCGACGAGCGCGCACGCGGTCGCCAGCCGCGACAGCCACGCGGAGCGCCGTTCTTCGGTTTGCATCGGTTGCTTCTTGCCGATTCGCAGACCCCTCAACCCCTTTCGACAGCGTAGTGCGGGAGCCTGAGGGCGAGGGCGAGCGCACCTCTACGCTTCGCACGGTGAGCGCACGCGCATTCGCGGTCTTCCTCGCCGTCGCCGGCGTGCTCGGGCTGCTCGGCTACGGGCTCGTCGCCAAGGGCGAGGGAGCGCTCGCGGTCGGCGACCAGGTCCCGGCCTCGGAGCTGCCGGGACTCGACTCGGAGGCGCCCGGCTCGCTCGCCGAGCACCGCGGCAAGTGGGTGCTGGTCAACTTCTGGGCCTCGTGGTGCGGGCCGTGTCGCGACGAGGCGCCGGCGCTGCAGGACTTCTACGAGCGCCACCGCGGCGACGACTTCGAGCTGCTCGGGATCGACACCCAGGAGACCGCCGAGGCCGGGCGCGGGTTCGTCGACGAGTTCGAGCTCACCTACCCGCAGCTTCACGACGGCGACGGCGCCTACGCCGACGAGCTGAAGACCAAGGGCGTGCCCGAGAACTTCCTCGTCGACCCCGAGGGCAAGCTCGCCTACCTGCAGCCGGGCCCGGTCGACGAGCGCGTGCTCGCCGAGGAGATCGCGCCGCGGATCGAGGGCGGCTGATGCGCCGGGTCGGCGCGTGGCGCTGGTCGCGCTCTGCCTGGCGCTGCCGGCCGCGGCCGCGGCGCAGGAGCCGCAGACCTCGCTCCCCGACATCGAGGACGAGGTCATGTGCCCGATCTGCGGGGTGACGCTCGAGCTCGCGACCGAGGCGCCGCAGGCGATCCAGGAGCGCGAGTTCATCCGCGACCGGATCGCCCAGGGGCTGACCAAGGAGGAGATCAAGGACGAGCTCGTCGCCGAGTTCGGCCCCGAGGTGCTCGCGGTCCCCGAGGCGGAGGGCTTCGACCTCGCCGCCTGGCTGGTGCCCGGCGCGGCGATCCTCGCCGCCGCGGTGGCGATCTTCGTCGGCGTGCGGCGCTGGCGCCGGGCGGGGCCGGGTGGGGACGGCGAGGGGCCGGGCGCCGCGGGCGAGGACGAGGAGCTCAGCGAGGCGGAGTCGAAGCGCCTGGACGCGGACCTGGCGCGTTATCGGCTCTAGATCGGCTGGTAGCGAAGCCGGTAGAAGCACGGCTCGGCCCGGCGCACGTAGCCCGGCGCCCCGGTGACGTCCATCTCCTCGACGTCGATCAGGCTCCAGCCGGGGAACGCCGCCTCGACTTCCTCCTGACTCGCCCCGCGCGGGAGCGGCCCGCGGCGCCCGGGCTGCCACGCCATCACGAGCATCGTCGCGCCCAGGTTGGCGAGCGCCCTGACGCCGCGGCCGAACGCGCGCCGCTGCTCGTCGCTGAGCACGTCGTGAAAGCAGCCGATGTCGATGATCAGGTCGAAGTCGCGGCCGATGTCGGCGCGTGCGAGCGTGGTCACGTCGGCCGCGAGCAGGTCGACCCCGACCCCGGCCGCGTTGGCGCGCTCGGCGGCGCGGTGGAGCGCCTTCGGGACGTTGTCGACCCCGGTCACCCGCCAGCCGCGCTTCGCAAGCTCGACCGCCCAGGCGCCGCTGCCGCAGCCGACGTCGAGCGCGTGCCCGAACGGCGGCTCCCTCTCCTCCTGCTCGCGGTCGAAGAGCGCCTTCATCTGCTCGCCGACCGGCAGCGACGCCATCTGCTCCCAGGGCGTGAAACCGAGTCCGTAGAGGATCCGATAGCCGAGGCTCACGGTGGGGAGAGTGTCCCACCGCGGGCGACTGCGTGCGAAGGCTCAGCCGGTCGAGAGTTCCTCGGCCCCCAGCTCAGTAACTCCCCGCTCGGCGAACCTGCGCCCGCGCCACGGGCTCTTGCTTACGATCCGCCCGTGCTCGCCCCGCTCCGCCGCGCCGCCCTCCCCACCCTGCCCCTGCTCGCGGCGCTCGCACTCGCCGCCCCCGCCGAGGCCGAGCCGATCCCCTCGCTCGGCATCCCTCCGACCCTGCCCGGCGTTCGAGGGCGCGGCGGCGACGGCCCGCCCGCTTCCGAACCCGACCAACCCGGAGCAGAACCCGTTCATGGCCCCGGACCCGAACTCGAACATCCACAACGACTCGTGGATGACCGACGCCTACCCCGGCCCCGGACCGCTCGGCCAGAGCCTGGTCGCGACCTCGGAGGGGATGGGCCCGCGCCTTTGCGGCTCGCTCGCCTTCGACAGCCGCGGACGGATCGTCAGCGTCTGTCCCTCGCTGGCGACCGCGCCCGAGGCGCGGATCATCGACCCCGAGACGCTCGAGATCATCGCCACCTACACGATGCCCAACGCGCCCGACCCGGGCGACGCGCCCGCGCATCAGAACTTCACCGGCGGCGGCTACTTCTTCCTCGACAACCACGACCGGATGTGGGTGCCGACGAAGACCGACCACATCTACGTCCTCGGCCAGTCCGAGGACGGCTCCGAGCTCGAGCTGCGCCGCGACTACGACCTCACCCCGGTGCTCGAAGAGGACACCGAGCGGATCACCTCGGCGCTGCCCGACTTCAGCGGCCGGATCTGGTTCGTCTCCAAGGTCTCGGGCAAGGTCGGGACCGTGAACCGAAAGACCGGGAAGCTGAAGGTGAAGCGGCTCGGCGAGGAGATCGAGAACTCGTTCGCGGTCGGCTCCGACGGCGTCTACATCGTCTCCGACAGGCGCATGTACCGGTTCAAGGCAAACCGCAAGGGCCGCCCGCGGATCGTGTGGCGCAAGCGCTATCCGAACTCCGGGATCGTGAAGCCGAGCCAGGTCAACGCCGGCTCGGGGACGACGCCGACGCTGATGGACCGCGGCTACGTCGCGATCACCGACAACGCCGACCCGATGAACATCGTCGTCTTTCGCAACCAGCGCCGGCTCGAGCGCGGCGAGAAGCGGGTGGTCTGCAAGGTCCCGGTCTTCGACCAGGGCGAGAGCGCGACCGAGAACTCGCTGATGACCGCCGGGCGCTCGCTGATCGTCGAGAACAACTACGGCTATCAGAACCCGTTCGGCCCCCAGGGCGGGGCGCAGACGGTGCCCGGCTTCGCCCGCGTCGACGTCAACCGCAAGGGCACCGGCTGCAAGCGCAAGTGGACCAACCGCGACGCGGCGGCGCCGAGCGTGGTGCCGAAGCTCTCGACCGAGACCGGGCTGATCTACACCTACACCCGCCCCGAGGACCCGTCGGGCTCGGAGAGCTACTACTGGACCGCGCTCGACTGGCGCAGCGGCGAGACGGTCTGGCGCCAGTACGCGGGCACCGGCCTGCCCTACAACAACAACTACGCCGGAATCGCCCTCGGTCCGAACGGCACCGCCTACCTCGCGACCACCGGCGGCATGGTCACCCTGCGCGACGGCGGCTAGACCGCCGACCGGGCGCCCATACTGGGCGGCGATGGCCGCCGAGGGTCCCGCGACGACGCCCGCCCCGACGATGCGACCGGGCTCGCGGCGCGGCGAGCGCTTCGACTACGACCGCACGGTCGCGCTCTCCGACGGCGTGTTCGCGATCGCGCTCACCCTGCTCGTCCTCACCATCCCCCAGCCCGCGAGCGGCGACGACCTCTGGGGCCAGCTCGACGACCTGCTCCCCGACCTCGGCGCCTACGCGCTCAGCTTCGTCGTCATCGCCGCGCAGTGGCGCTATCACCACGTCTTCCTTCGCGGCCTCGACCACATCGACGGCCGCCTGACCACGCTCAACCTGCTCTACCTCGGGCTGATCGCGCTGATCCCGTTTCCCACCGAGCTGATCTCCGAGTACGGCAACGAGTCCGCCGGAGTGATCGCCTACGCCGCGACCCTGGCGGCGGTCGGGGCGATGGTCGCGCTGATGGGAATGCACGCCGAGCGCGCCGGGCTGACCGCGCCGACCGGGCGCGGGCTGCTCGAACGCTTCGCGGTCCCGCTCGTCTTCTTGGTCTCGATGCCGATCGCCGCGCTCAGCCCCGGGCTCGCGCTGTGGTCCTGGCTCTCGCTGATCCCGCTCGGTCACCTGCTCGGGCGCCGCGCCGACGAGCGCGAGCGCGCCGCTGCGACCTAGCAGGCGTGGACGTCGGCCTGCGAGCGCACGACCTCGAACGCCGAGCCGGGGACCTGCTTGAGCTGGCTCAGGTCGTCGTCGTTCCAGCGCCGGTCCGAGCTGCCCTGGAAGAACCAGTTCGAGCCGTTGTCGGCGACGATCAGCCCGTAGCGCTTCAGCGCCTCGGCGATCACCCGCGCGTCGCCGTCGATGCCGGAGATGTCATAGCCCGAGCGCATCCGCAGCCGCGTCCCCATCGGCGGCGCCGCGGCGCTCGCGGTGTCGCCGGCGCAGTGCGAGGCCGGGTGCACCCAGGCGTCGCGGGTCGACTCGAAGGTGACCCGCAGCGCGTGCTCGACCGCGCCCGAGCGGACCTCGTCGTAGCGGACGAGGCCGGGGAAGATCGGCAGCCCGGCGGCGTCGGCCGAGGTCCAGCCGTCGGGGCGCAGGCCGGCCGAGCGCAGGTCCCAGATCGCGCCCGAGTCGGCGAGCCAGCGGCGCTTCGCCTTGCGCGGGAAGGCGCGGTAGAGCTCGTAGAGCTTGCAGCGCTTGCGGTCGTAGGCGAGCACGTGGCGGTCGCCGTCGGCGTCCTTGCCGCCCTCGACCGGCGAGCCGAGCGGGACCCGGTAGGGGCCGCGGTCGGACTCGTCGCCGTAGGCGGTGAAGCGGACCTTGGTCTTTCGCGCCCGCTTGCCGACCACCCGGTAGGGGATCCCGTACTCGCGCGGCGAGCCGAAGTCCGGGTGCAGCTCGTCGCCGCCGGTCTGCGCGATCCGGGCGATGATCGCGTCCGAGTCCGGGTGCACCGGCGCCGCCGAGACATCCTGGTTCCAGGCGCGCTGGTCGGGCAGCGAGGGCGCGTTCGCATCGACCTCGCCACCCGGCTTCGGAAACACGCCGCACTTGGAGCCGAGCGAGGGATAGGGGCCGACGCGGGCCGAGGGCGCGGCGGCGGCGAGCGCCAGCGCCGCGCTCGCCGCCGCGACCAGCGCCAGGGCGCCGACCGCGCGGGCGCGCCTCACGCGCCCGCGACCGCCATCTCGCCGATCAAGAGCGCCGGGGTCGAGACCGAGCCGCCGAACGGGACCCAGCGCGTCTCGGAGCCGCTCGCCTGCACGGCGCCGAGCATCGAGGCGAGATCGGACGCGATCGTGAACTCGTCGAGCGCCTCGCCGAGCTCGCCGCCGGAGATCGCGCGCCCGGTGGCGCCGACCGAGAACGTGCCCGAGACCGGGTTGACGCCGGAGTGAAGCCCGGCGACGTCGGTGACGTAGACGCCCTCGCCCGCCTCGGCGAGGAGCTGGTCGAAGCCGAGCTCGCCGGCGGCGACGATCAGGTTCGAGGTCGAGACCGCGGGCGCGGAGCGAAACCCCGCGCGGGCGGCGTTCGCGGTCGAGCGCGCGCCGTCGCCCTCGCGCCGCGCGGTGTAGGAGTCGTGCAGGTAGGCGCTCAGGACCCCGGCGTCGATCAGCGCCGTGCGGCCGGTCGGGATCCCCTCGCCGTCGAAGGGCGAGGAGTTGAGCCCGCTCGGGACGGCGCCGTCGTCGGCGATCGTCAGCGCCGCCGAGCCGATCGACTCGCCGAGCCGCCCGGCGAACGGCGAGCGCCCGCGCTGGACCGCGTCGGCGCAGAGCACGGCGCCGATGAAGCCGGCGAAGCTCGCCGCGACGGTCTCGTCGAGGAGCACCGGGCAGGTGCGTGAAGCGGGCTTGGTCGCGCCCAGCAGCGCGGTCGAGCGCCGCGCCGCCTCGGCGCCGATCGCCTCCGGGTCGAGCGCCGCGGGCGCGCGCCCGATCCCGAACCCGAGCCCGGTCTGGCGGTCGCCGGCCTCGTCGGCGATCGCCGAGAGGTAGGCGTAGCAGGAGGTTGCCTCGAACGAGCTCGAGATCCCGCGCGAGGAGGCGAGCGCGGCGGCGGCGCGCTCGTCGACGAAGACGGTGGTCTCGATCGCGACCACCCGCGGGTCGGCGTCGCGAGCTGCGCGCTCGACCGCGATCGCGAGCTCGAGCTTGCGCTCGGTGTCCCAGTCGCCGAAACCCGGGTCGGCGAGGCCCTCGATCGCGACCGGCTCGCCGGCCGGCTCCGGCGCTGCGGCGAACTCGTCCGGGTCGGCGATCCGCGCGACCTCGACCGCGCCGGCGGCGACCGCGCCGACCCCGTCGGCGGAGAGGTCGGTGCCGTAGGAGTAGCCGACCCGGCCGTCGATCCAGGCGCGGACGCCGAGCCCGCGCCCGCCGGCCTCGGTCAGGCTCTCGACCTCACCCTCGAACACCCGCAGCTCGAGCCCGGTCGAGTCCTCGGCGTAGGCCTCCGCGTCGCCGGCGCCGGCGTCGAGCGCCGCCTCGACCGCGCGCGCCGTGACCTGCTCGAGCTCGGCCGCCATCAGACGGCGGTCCCGCCGACGGTCATCTCGGCGATCCGCACGTGGCCCTGGCCGACGCCGACCGGGACACTCTGACCGCCCTTGCCGCAGAAGCCGGTCTTGACCGCGAAGTCGGAGGCGAGCCCGTCGATCCGCTGCAGGGCGGCGAGGCAGTTGCCGATCAGGGTCGCGCCGCGACAGGGCTTGGTCACCACGCCGTTCTCGATCAGATAGCCCTCGGAGACGCCGAAGACGAAGTCGCCGGTGGTCGGGTCGACCTGGCCGCCGGCGAACGAGACCGCGTAGAAGCCGTTCGCGACCTCGGCGATCAGCTCCTCGGGCTTCGCCTCGCCGGGGGCGATGAAGGTGTTGGTCATCCGCGGGATCGGCAGGTGGCGGAAGCTCTGGCGGCGCCCGTTGGCGGTCGAGTCGACGCCGTCCTTGCGCGCCCGCAGCAGGTCGTAGAGGTAGTTGGTCACGCGGCCGTCCTCGATCACCGGGGTGGCGCGGGTCGGGGTGCCCTCGTCGTCGATGCCCTCGGTCCCCCACTCGCCCGGCAGCCGCCCGTCGTCGTAGGCGCGCAGGAACGACGGCGCGATCTCCTCGCCGAGCAGCCCGGCGTAGACCGAGGCGCCCTTCTGCACGTGGTCGGCCTCGAGCCCGTGCCCGGTCATCTCGTGAAAGAGGACGCCGCCGAAGCCGTTGCCGACCACGACCGGCATCGCCCCCGCCGGCGCCGGGTCGGCGTCGAGCAGGGTCAGCGCCTGGCGCGCCGCGGTCTCCGCGATCCCCTCGCCGGCGCCGCCGTCGACGAGCTCGAAGCCGCGGTGGCCGCCGAGCGTCTCCGAGCCGGTCTCGACCGTGTCGCCGCGGCGGGCGACGACCTGGACCCCGAGCCGCACCCGGGTGCGGTCGTCGGCGGCGAAGCGCCCGTCGGAGTTGGCGACCGTGATCCGCCGCCGGCCCTCGTTGTAGCCGGCCTGGACCTGGGCGACCTCGGCCCCGGCGCCGCGGGCGCGCTCGTCGCAGGCGCGCAGCAGCTCCGCCTTGCGCTCGGCCGCGACGGCGCCAGGGTCGGTGGCGATCTCCTGTCCGGCGACCGGCGCCGAGGGCTCGAGCGCCTGCGGCTCGCGCCGGTCGCCCGAGAGCGCCGCCGCGGCGGCGTCGGCGGCGCGCTCGAGGTCGGGCTCGGCGAGCCCGTCGACGTGGGCGAAGTAGGTCGTCTCGCCGGCGATCACCCGGACCCCGGCGCCGCTGTCGGAGCCGCGCTGCGCGCGCTCGATCCGCGACTCGTCGATCGCCAGGGTGAGCCCGCCGCGGCGCTCGCAGAAGAGCTCCGCGAACTCGCCGCCGTTGGCGAGCGCCCGCGAGAGCACCCGCTCGGCGAGCTCGGGGTCGACGAGGTGCTCGGGCTCGCCGCTCATGGCAGCGAGACGTCGAGCACCTTCGACGCGGCGCGAAACAGCTCCCGGCCCTCCTCGGTCTCGGGAGCGCAGGCGATCGCGCGGCCGCCGCGCAGGTAGACGCGCGCGAACGGGCGCCGGGTGAGCCGGCGGCGGCGCAGGTAGGCCGAGGCCTCGTCGGCGTAGCCCGAGACGCGGTCGATCAGCGCCCGGTGTGGCTTCGGCGGCATCAGGCGGCCTCGCGGCGCGGCTCGGCGGGCGCCGCCGCACCCGCGGCCGCGGCGAGCTCGCGGAGGACCGCGCGCATGTCGGAGAGCATCAGCGAGGCGAGCGGGAAGCGCTCGCTGGCGGCGACGATCGCCACCCCCTCGCCGCGGACCGCGAACACCTCGCCGTCCTCGGTGCCGACGTGGAGGTGGCCGACCGGCTCGCCGGCGGCGGCGTCGGCGGCCGCGAGCAGGCCGGCGGCGGCCTCGGCCCAGGCCTCGAGATCGCCGCTGGCGGCGAGCGCGGAACCGTCTGCGGCGATCACCGCGCAGCCGCGCAGGTCGGTGGACATCGACGCGAGCCGGGCGACCGCGACCTCGGCGTCGGCGGCGCTCGGAGCGGCGGGCGCGCTTGCATCTGACACCTCGGCGACAATAGCGAGCGTGAACCTGGGCAGAGCGTCGTGGATCGCGGTCGTCGGGGTGTGCGCGCTCGCCACCCTGCTGCTGGCGCTGAACGGCTACAGCGGCTACTCGATCGTGGTCGCCTTCGTCGGCGCCGCGGCGGCCGTGAACCTGCTCTGAGCCGAGCTCAACCGGCCCGGTAGGGCCCTTGCGCCTCCTGCTCGGGCGGGCGGAAGGACTCCTCGGGCTCGGTGTGGATCAGGACCTCGGCGTGCGGGATCTCGGCCTCGATCGCGCCGCGGACCGAGTGCGCGATCGCGTGTGCCTCCTCGAGCGTGGTCCCGTGGCGGAACTGGAGGTGGAAGTCGATGTAGCGGCGCGCTCCGGCCCGCCGTGCGCGCAGCTTGTGGTAACCGGCGATCGCCGGGCTGCGCTCGCGCTCGGCCGCGATCGCGGCCTCGATCCGATCGAGCTCGGGCGCGGGCGGCGCCTCGTCGACCAGCACCCGGCTCGAGCGGCTGAGGATCCGGATCCCCGAGTAGACGATCGCCGCGGCGACGATCAGCGCCGCGATCGCGTCGAACGCCGCCTCGCCGGTGATCTCGACCAGGACGAGGCCGAGGAGCACGCCGGCGGAGGTGAGCGCGTCGGTGCGCAGGTGGGCGGCGTCGCCCTCGAGCGCCGGCGACTCGAGCGCCCGCGCGCGGCGATAGAGGAAGGTCGAGACGCCGATGTTGGCGAGCATCGAGAACGCGATCACCGCGATCCCGATCCCGAGGTCCTCGACCACCGAGCCCGAGACCAGCCGCCGGGTCGCCTCGAAGATGATGATCCCGGCGCCGACCAGGATCAGCATCCCCTCGATCGCCGCGGCCAGGTTCTCGAGCTTCTCGTGCCCGTAGGGGTGCTCGCGGTCGGCGGGCTCGTCGGCCTTGCGCACCGAGACCAGCGCGACCACCGAGGCGAGCAGGTCGATCGCCGAATGGATCGCCTCGGTGATGATCGCGATCGAGCCGGTGATCGCCCCGGCGGCGAGCTTGAGCGCGATCAGGATCGAATTCGAGGCGACCGAGAGGCCGGCGGCGCCGGACTTGGTGCGGATCACGAGCCGCTGCCGGGGGCCGGCGGCGAGCCGAGGCCGAGCGCCTCGGCGAGCGCTCGCGCGGCGCGCCCGCGATGGCTGATCGCGTGCTTCTCGGCCGGGCTCAGCTCGGCCATCGTGCGCTCGTCGGCGGGGTCGGTGTCGTCGGGGACGAAGGCCGGGTCGTAGCCGAAGCCGCCGCTGCCGCGCGGCTCGTCGATCAGGGTGCCCTCGCAGCGGCCGTCGAAGGTGCGCTCGCCGCCGGACTCGTCGACCAGGGCGAGCACGCAGATGTAGGCGACGCGGCGGTCGGTGTGGCGCGCGAGCCGCGAGATCAGCAGGTCGAGGTTCTGCTGGTCGGTCGCCCGCGCGCCGGCGAAGCGCGCCGAGTGCACCCCGGGGCGCCCGCCGAGCGCCTCGGCGGCGATCCCCGAGTCGTCGCCGATCGCCGCGGTCCCGAGCGCCGCGTGCACGGTGCGCGCCTTGACGAGCGCGTTCTCGGCGAAGGTCTCGCCGGTCTCCGGCGGCATCTCGAGCTCGGCGGGCAGCGGCTCGAGCTCGACCCGATCGAGAATCTCGGCGAGCTCGCGCAGCTTGTGCTCGTTGCGCGTCGCCACCACCAGGCGCCGCGTGGCGGCCATCAGCCCGGCAGCTCGCCGCCGCAGGCCTCGGCCTGGGCGCGGCGCAAGCCGGCGATCGCGGGCTCGGCGAGCCCGAGCAGCTCGTCGAGCGAGGCCCTGGAGACGGGGGTGCGCTCGGCCGTCGCCTGCACCTCGACCAGGCCGCCGTCGCCGGTCATGACGATGTTGGCGTCGACCTCGGCGGTCGAGTCCTCGGAGTAGTCGAGGTCGCAGAGCAGCTCGCCGTCGACGACGCCGCACGAGATCGCGGCGACCGAGCCGGTGAGCGGGTCGCGCTCGAGCTCGTCCGCGGCGAGCAGCGACTGGGTCGCGAGCCGCAGGGCGACGTAGCCCCCGGTGATCGAGGCACAGCGGGTGCCGCCGTCGGCCTGGAGCACGTCGCAGTCGACGTAGACCGAGCGGTCGGGGAGCGCGGTCAGGTCGACGACGCCACGCAGCGCGCGCCCGATCAGGCGCTGGATCTCGGTCCCGCGGCCGTCGGGGCGCCCGCGCTTCGAGTCGCGCTCCTTGCGCTCGCCGGTCGAGGCGGGCAGCATCGCGTACTCGGAGGTGACCCAGCCGCGGCCCTTGCCCTCGAGCCAGCGCGGGACCGAGCTCGAGACGCTGGCGGTGCAGATGATCCGCGTCTCGCCCTGCTCGTAGAGGCAGGATCCGGTCGCCGTGCGCACGAAGCCCGGCTCGATCGTGACCGGGCGGGCGTCGGCGTTGGTGCGGTCGTAGCTTCGGGCCACGCCGCGAGTCTGCCAAAGGCCCCCGCGGCGTGGTCCGGCGCCAGGCGCGCTACTTGAACGAGATCGCGTTCACCGCCTGCTTGATCTTGGCGATGATCACCTCGGCGATCTCGGTCCCCTGCGAGCCGTTGAAGTTTCGCATCGCAACCACCATCCCGACCATCAGCATCGAGACCAGGAGGATCAGGCCGACGTACTCGACCGTGCCCTGGCCGCGCTCGCCGCGCAGCCGGCGGGCGAGGTCGAGGAGGTGGATGTGGAGGAAGCCTTGGAGCGCGTGCATCGTCTGCCTTTCCGTCGTCGTCGAACGCGACGATGCTCGCGCCGGCGCGCTCGCCGATCCACACCTCGCTGGGTCGGCTCGGACCAGCAACTGCGCCGAGACTGTTGCGGCGGGCGCCGCGCCTCGGCCGGGCCCCGGCATGCGAAGGGCCCCGTGGGATTGACGGGGCCCTTCGCCGAGCGACTCGGACGGTCGCTACGCGCCGACGACCGAGGTGAACGCCATCACCAGCAGCGCCAGGCAGGCGGTGAGGGCGAGCGAGAGCGCGAGCTCTCGCCTGCCCTCCCACAACGCGCCCCACTTGCTCCTCACGAACATGTCTGTCCCCTCCTCTGGGCAGTCCTCGTCTCCCCCGACCGGGGGAGCCAAAGAGTAGCCGATTCGGAGTAATCGATGTGAGGTAGGTGGATCGATCGTCCGCCGACCGGTGGAGGGAACCGGCGCACGCACGGATGACGGTTCGTACCCTCGAACGACGATGGCCGGCCGCTTCGCGATCTTCCACCGGGACGGCGACGAGCCCGCGGAAACCGCTCAATCCGAGCCCGCGCGAGACTCCCGTACGGCGCGTGAGCTCAGCCTCTCGGAGGCCAACTTCGAGCAGCTGCGTGCGCTCGGGATGTCGGTGACGCAGGCGAAGCGGGTGATCCGCCACCGCGAGCAGCGCGGCGGGTTTCGCAGCCTCGAGGAGCTCGACGCGGTCCCCGGGTTCCCGCGCGCCTTCCTCGGCGAGATCCGCGAGCGGGTCGTTCCCTAGCTACTTCAGCGACCAGCGCTCGCCCAGGCGCGCGCGATGCGGCGCCGCCGGCTCGAGCGGGGCCGCGCGCGGCGGGGCGTCGCCGTCGAGCGCCTCCAGCGTCGCGACCACGGACTCGGCGAGCGCGCTCGGCGAGTAGCCGCCCTCGAGCAGAACCAGCACCGGCGCCTCGAGCTCGGCTCCGAGGTCGCGGACCGTCGCCGCCATCTCGCCGTAGGCGCCGGTGTCGACCGCGCACGAGGCGAGCGGGTCGTCGCGGTGCGCGTCGTAGCCGGCCGAGACCACGATCAGCCCAGGGTCGAACGCGCGCGCGACCGGGGCGACCACTTGCTGGACCAGGGCGAGGAACTCGTCGCCGTCGGCGCCCGGGCCGACCGGCAGGTTGACGGTGAAGCCCTCCCCCGCTCCCTCGCCCGAGTAGTCCGCGGCCCCGGTGCCCGGGTACAGGGGCCACTGGTGGATGCTCGCGTAGAGAACCGCGTCCGACTCGGCGAAGATCGCCTCGGTGCCGTTGCCATGGTGGACGTCCCAGTCGAGGACGAGGACCCGCTCGGCATCGCAGGCGGCGAGCGCATGCGTGGCCGCGACCGCGGCGTTGTTGAACAGGCAGAAGCCCATCGCCCGCTCGCGCTCGGCGTGATGGCCGGGCGGGCGCAGGCCGCACATCGCCGCGCGCGCCTCGCCCGCGAGCAGCCGCTCGGCCGCGTTCGCGGCGCCGCCGGCGGCGTGCAGCGCCGCCTCCCAGGAACCCGCCGAGGCGAGCGTGTCCACGTCGATCATCCCGCCGCCGTCGGCGCAGAAGGCCTCGAGCGCGTCGATGTGGCGCTCGGAGTGCGCGCGGCGGAGCTGCTCGCGGGTCGCCGCCGGCGCCTCGAGGCGCTTCAACCGCGGCAGCTCGGCGGACTCGAGCGCCGCCTCGATCGCGACCAGGCGGCCGGCGTTCTCGGGATGGGGGCCGGTGTCGTGGTCGTGCGAGGACGGATGCGACAGATAGAGCGCCATCGGCCGGTACCGTACTGGCGCTCGTGACCGGCGCCCGCGACTGCGACGTGGTGGTCGTCGGCGGCGGGGCCGCCGGGCTTCACGTCGCGCTCGAGACCGCCGCCGCGGGCGCCCGCACGGTGCTCGTCTCGCGCAAGCCGCTCGCCGAGAGCTCGAGCTTCTGGGCCCAGGGCGGGCTCGCCGCGGCGCTCGCCGCCGACGACTCGCCCGCGCGCCACGCCGCCGACACGCTCTCGGCCGGGCGCGCGCTGTGCGCGACGAGCGCGGTCGAGGTGCTCACCAACGAGGCCCCGGCCCAGGTCGAGCGCCTGCAGCGGCGCGGGGTCAGCTTCGACACCGAGCCCGACGGCCGGCTCGCGCTCGGGCTCGAGGGCGGCCACTCGGCGCGGCGGATCGTGCACGCCGGCGGCAGCGAGACCGGGCGCGCGATCACCTCCAGGCTCGCCGAGCTGGTCGCGGCCGAGGGGCTGATCGAGTTGCTCGAGGGCGCTTCGGCGACGGCGCTCTGGGCCGACGGCGAGCGCTGCTGCGGGGTGATCACCGACCGCGGCGCCGTCACCGCCCCGGCGACCGTGCTCACCACCGGGGGCGGCGCGGCCCTGTGGCAGCGGACGACCAACCCCTGGGGCGCGATCGGCGCCGGCGCGGTGCTCGCGCACGCGGCCGGAGCGCGGCTCGCCGACCTCGAGTTCTGCCAGTTCCACCCGACCGCGCTCGCGCTCCCGGGCTCGCCGCTCGACGGGGCGCTGATCACCGAGGCGGTGCGCGGCGAGGGCGCCCGGCTCGTCGACGCGAACGGCGAGCGGTTCACCGACGAGCTCGCGCCGCGCGACCAGGTGACCGCGGCGATCCTCGACCGGATCGAGGCCGACGGCTCGGCGATGGTCTGGCTCGACCTGCGCGAGCTCGACCCGGGACGGTTTCCGAACGTGTTCGCGACCTGCCACCGCGCCGGGCTCGAACCCGAGCGCGAGCCGGTGCCGGTGGCGCCCGCGGCCCACTACCTGATCGGCGGGATCGCCTGCGACCTCGACGGCCGCGCCTCGCTGCCGGGCCTGTTCGCGGTCGGCGAGTGCGCGTGCACGGGGCTGCACGGCGCCAACCGGCTCGCCTCGAACTCGCTCAGCGAGTGCTTCGTCTTCGGCAGCCGGGCAGCGCGGGCGGCGCTCGCGAGCGCGCCGGTCGCGACGCCGCCGCCGACTCCGAGCTGGCGCTTCGAGCCGCCGACGACCGCGACCCGCGAGGCGGCCTGGCGTTGCGCCGGGCCGCGACGCGACCCCGCGCGGCTCGCGGGCCTGCTCGACGACCCCTATCCGCTCGCCCGGATGATCGCGGCGTCGAGCCTCGCGCGCCGCGAGTCGCGGGGCGTGCACCGTCGCCACGACTTCCCGCTGCCCGATCCGGCGCTCGACGGCGTCCATCTGTGCGTGGACGGTGACGGGGAGATCGCGCCGGAACGCTGGTCGTAGCCCGCATCCTCCGATCGGGGGGTTTCGAACCCCTCCGATCGGGTTAATAGTGGCTTAATCGATCGCTCTTGAATCTCATCATGCGGTCGGGATACTGCGTACCGCCTCCAGACGGATGGTCCACGGATGACCCGGGGAGGCTTCCACGGACAGGACGACCAAGGGTAAGGAGACATGTACCGCTTCAGCCGCTCGATCTATCGAGAGATCGCCTCAGCTGTGGTCGAAGACGAGCACGATCCGGCCGGCTGCCGGAACAAGCAGCTCGTCCTCGACGCGTGCGAGGAGACAATTCGTCGCCTCGCCACCGACCGGCGCTACTTCGCCCGTCCGGCGCGCTCGCTGTTCAACGAGATCAGGACGCACTTCGCGATCGGCGACCAGCTCCGCGTCTGGTCGGTGATCGACACCAACATCAGGCTCGCGCTCGAGTTCCTCGAGCGCCTGCCGGACGGCACCGGTATCGACGGGATCGTGCGCGAATGCCGTGCGCACACCCGCAAGGGCACGCCGTGCCAGCGCGAGCCGCTGCCCGGGCGCGACTACTGCCCGTCGCACAAGCACCTCGAGGAGCCGCTGGAGGTCCCTGCGGTAGCCCTCGGTCAGCTCGACGGGCGGCTCGGCGTCGACGACGGGGAGGTCCCGGCGGCGGCATAGCTTCCGGCGTGGGAACGGGCCGCGGACGCGGCCCTGGTCGATGGGGACGGGGCCCCGGCGAGCGCTACTCGCCGGGGCCCCGAGTACTTTCGGCGCCCGCGGCGACCCGGTAGCGTCGGCGCGTGCTCCTGGGAGTCGACGTCGGCGGGACCTTCACCGACGCGGTCGTCTACGACGGGCGCGCCCTGCACACCGCGAAGGCCCCGACCACGCCCGAGGACCAGTCGCGGGGGGTGCTCGAGGCGGTCGAGGCGGCGCTCGAGCGCGCCGGCGCGGGCGCCGGTGAGATCGACGCCTTCGCCCACGGGATGACCGTGGGCACGAACGCCCTGCTGACCGAGGGCGGCGCGGTCACGGCCCTGGTCGCGACCGCGGGGTTCACCGACCTGCTCGAGATCGGGCGCCAGAACCGCCCGCACCTGTACCGCCTCTGCGCACCGAAGGCGTCGCCGCTGGTCGACGACGAGCGGCGGATCGCCGCCGCCGAGCGGGTCGGGTCCGACGGCACCGTGGTCGAGGCGCTCGACGAGGCCGAGGTCGAGCGGATCGTCGCCGCCGCGCGCGCGAGCGGGGCCGAGGCGATCGCCGTCTGCCTCCTGTTCTCGTACCTCGAGCCGGCGCACGAGCGCGCGCTCGCCGAGCGCCTGCGCGCCGAGCTACCCGGCGTCCACGTCTCGGTCTCGCACGAGGTGCTGGCCCGGTTTCGCGAGTACGAGCGCTGCTCGACCACGGTCATCGACGCCTACCTCTCCCCGCTGCTCGGGCGCTACCTCGGCCGGCTCGCCGAGGCGGCGAGCGAGCGCGGGCTGCCGCAGCCGGTGGTGATGATGTCCTCGGGCGGCGTCGCCCCGGCCGCCGAGGCGGCCCGCTCCGGCGCCTGGAGCGTGCTCTCGGGCCCGGCCGGCGGAGCAGTCGGCGCCGGGCTGCTGGCGCGTCTGGGCGGCGACGGCAACGCGCTCGGGTTCGACATGGGCGGGACCTCGTGCGACGTCTGCGTGATCGAGGACGGCCGCGTGCGGCGCACCGACTCGCGCGAGGTCGGCGGCCGCGTGATCCAGCTGCCGATGGTGGACGTGCACACGGTCGGCGCCGGCGGCGGCTCGATCGGCTGGCGCGACTCGGGCGGCGCGCTGCGAGTCGGGCCGCGCTCGGCCGGAGCCGACCCGGGGCCGGCGTGCTACGGGCGCGGCGGCAGCGAGCCGACGGTCACCGACGCCAACCTGATGCTCGGCTACCTCGGCGGCGGCAGCGAGCTCGCCGGCGGGGTCGCGCTCGACGCCGCGGCCGCGGAGGCGGCGCTGACGAAGCTCGCCGGCGAGCTCGGGCTCGAGCCGTTGGCGACGGCCGAGGGGCTGATCCGGGTCGCGAACCAGGAGATGGTCCGTGCCCTGCGCGTGGTCACGGTCGAGCGCGGCGTCGACCCGCGCCGGTTCGCGCTGCTGCCGTTCGGCGGCGCCGGGCCGATGCACGCGGCGGCGATCGCCGACGAGCTCGGGATCGAGCGGATCCTCTGCCCCCGCGCCAGCGGGGTGCTGTCGGCGCTCGGGCTGCTCGCCTCGGAGCGCCGGCGCGACACCGCGCGCACGGTCTCGCTCGCCGGGGGCGAGCTCGACGCCGAGCGGATCGCGGCCGAGGTCGAGCGCCTGCGGGCGCCGCTCGCCGACGGTCTCGCCGGGGCCGAGACCGAGGTCAGCTACGAGCTGCGCTACCGCGGCCAGGCGTTCGAGCTCGCCGTCGACGGCCCGCCGAGACCCGACCCCGAGCGCCTGGTCGAGGACTTCGCCGCCGAGCACGAGCGCCGCTACGGCTACCGCGACCCCGGCGCCGAGGTCGAGCTGGTGACGATCCGCCTGGCGCTGGTCGAGCCCGGGCCGAGGCCGCGCCCGCGGGCGGCCGGCGCCGAGGCGATCGAGCGCGGCGAGCGCCGGGCCCGCTTCGGCGGCGAGTGGCACCCGACCCCGATCCTGCGCGGCGAGCCCGCGGCCGGGCTCGAGGCGGCGGGACCGTGCGTGTTCGAGCTCCCCGAGGCGACCCTCGTCCTGCCCCCCGGATGGGTCGCTCGCGCCGACGACGCGGGCACGATCGTCGCCGAGAGGCGCCGATGAGCCCGCGGCTCGACCCGGTCTCGCTCCAGGTCCTGGTCGGCGCCCTGCGCGCGGCCTGCGACGAGATGGGCGCGGTCCTGATCCGCTCGGCGCACTCACCGAACATCACCGAGCGCCGCGACTGCTCGACCGCGCTCTTCGACGCGGCGGGCGAGCTCGTGATGCAGGCCGAGCACATCCCCGTCCACCTCGGCTCGATGCCCGACGCGGTCGCCGCGGTGCTCGGCGAGGAGCACCGGCCCGGGACGGCCTGGATCCTCAACGACCCCTTTCGCGGCGGCACCCACCTCCCGGACGTGACCCTGATCTCACCCCTGTTCGCGGGCGCGGCGGAGCCGATCGGCTTCGCCGCCAGCCGCGCGCACCACGCCGACATCGGCGGCCCGACCCCGGGCGGGATGCCCGCCGACTCGACCCGGCTCGACCAGGAGGGCGTGGTGATCGAGCCGGCGCCGGCGACCGACGAGCTGCTGCGCGAGCTCGCGGCGCGGATGCGCAACCCGAGCGAGCGGCTCGCCGACCTGCGCGCGCAGCGCGCCGCCAACCTCGCCGGCGAGCGGCGGGTCGCCGAGCTGGTCGAGCGCCACGGCGCCCGCGGCCTCGCCGGGGCGACGGCCGAGATCCTCGACTACGCGGAGCGCCGCACCCGGGCGGCGATCGAGCGGCTCGACGACGGCGCCTACGAGGCCGCCGACGTGCTCGAGGGCGGGCGCGACGGGAGCAGCGACCTCGAGCTGCGGGTGCGGGCGACGATCGCCGGCGACTCGATCGAGCTCGACTTCGCGGGCACGGTCGAGCAGGTCGATGGCAACCTCAACTGCCCGCTCTCGGTGACCCGGTCGGCCGCCTTCTTCGCGGTCCGAGCGCTGACCGACCCCGACGGTCCGCCGTCCGCCGGCGCCCAGCGGCCGGTGAGCGTCGCCGCCCCCGCCGGGTCTCTGCTCAACGCGCGCGCCCCGGCCGCGGTCGCGGGCGGCAACGTCGAGACCTCGAGCCGGGTCGCCGACCTCGTCTTCGCGGCGCTCGCGGGCGCCGCTCCGTCGCCCGCCCAGGGCCAGGGGACGATGAACAACCTGACCCTCGCCGGCGACGGCTGGACCTACTACGAGACGGTCGGCGGCGGTCAGGGCGCCTGTGCGGACGCCGACGGCCCGAGCGCGATCCACGTCGCGATGTCGAACACGCTCAACACCCCGATCGAGGCGCTCGAGGCCGAGTACCCGGTCCGAGTGCGCGAGCTCGCGCTGCGCCGCGGCTCGGGCGGCGCCGGGCGCCATCGAGGCGGCGACGGGATCGTGCGCGAGATCGAGGCGCTCGAGCCGATGCGATTCACGCTGATCACCGAGCGCCGCCGCCACCCGCCGCGAGGCCGCGAGGGCGGCGCCGACGGCGAGCGGGGGCGCAACCTGCTCAACGGCGAGCCGCTGCCGAGCAAATGCGCGGGCACGCTCGAGCCGGGCGAGCGGCTGCGGATCGAGACCCCCGGTGGCGGCGGATACGGGGCTCCCGCAGGTGACCAGGCGTGAACGCAACATCGGTCACAAACTTGGAATTCGGCGCAGGGTCCCCTAGACTGCGGCCTCTCGCCGGGCCTGACGCCCCTCCGGGGCGAGTTCTGGGCCCGGATAACGCATCCCTAACGCTTCCCAAACGAATCAATGCCTATTGCCTTCAAAGAGTGGGCCGTGACGGTACGGGCCCTGTCGGAGGGTGAGCAGCTGCTCACTCTGCGCAAGGGCGGGATCCGCGAGGAGGACAAGCACTTCGAGCTCGAGCACGAGCAGTTCTTCCTCTACCCCACCTTCGACCACCAGCGCAACGACCTCGTCCGCGAGTCGCACCACCCGGAGCTGCGCCGCGCGCTCGAGGAGGGCGTCTGGCCCGACGAGGAGCCGCCGCCGCGGGCGCTGCTCGCCGACGGCGGGATCCCGCAGCCCGACCGGGTCCGGATCCGCGCCTGGGCCGAGGTCGCCGACCACTTCGAGACCGACGACCCGCGGATCGTCGACTCGCTGTCGCCGTTTCACGTCTGGACCCAGGACTACGCGCACAAGCGGCTGCGCTGGAAGCGCACCTATCCGCTGCACGTGCTCCTGCTGCGGGTGCATCGGATCCCGCGCCCGGTCACGGTCCGGGTCAAGGACGAGTACCACGGCTGCCGCTCGTGGGTCGAGATCGACCGCGAGCTGCCGTTCGAGGGCACGCCGGTGATGGCGGACGAGGAGTTCGACCGCGCCGCCGCCTCGATCCGCGACATCTGCAGCGCCGAGCCGGCGCTGGCCTAGGGCTAGCGCCATAGACCTGCGCTCCTTCGATCAGCGCGTGAGCGCCGCGCGACGGGCGCTGGTGCTCGGCATCGGCGGCGGCGGAGACGTCGTCGGCGCGCTGGCGATCGCCCGGCGCTGCGAGGAGCTGCGGACCCCGTTCGTGCTCGGCGGCGTCGCCTGGGAACGGCTGCCGATCGATCCGGTGCCCGGGCCCCGGGCATTGAGCCAGATCGTCGGCGCCGACCCGCTCGGCCCGTGCGCGGTGCTCGCCGGCCCGCGGACCGCGACCGCGCAGGGAGTGCGCTTCTCCGAGTCGCACATGGCGGACCATCTCGGAGCCCCGACCGTGCTCATCGACATCACCGAGGGCCCGGCCGGGATCGCGGAGGGCGTCGGCTCGGCGGCCGGCCTGCTCGGCTGCGACCTGGTGATCTACGTCGACATCGGCGGCGACGCGCTCGCGACCGGAACCGAGCCGGGGCTCGGCAGCCCGCTCTGCGATGCGCTGATGATCGCCGGGGCGCTCGCGCTCCAGGGCCGCCTCGACTCGGTGCTCACGGTCCTCGGCGCGGGCTGCGACGGCGAGCTCGAGCTCGACGAGGTCCTCGGCCGGGTGGCTGCGCTCGCAGCGGCCGGGGCCTGGATCGGGAGCTCGAGCGTGCGGCCCCCGGTCGCCGACGAGATCGAGCGGGCGGCGGAGCTCGCCGGAACCGAGGCGAGCATGCAGGTCGTGCGCTGCGCCCGCGGCGAGACCGGCGTCGCCGAGATCCGCGGCGGCCGCCGCCAGGTTCCGCTCGGCCCGATCGGCGCGCTCGGCTTCAGCTTCGACCTGCATGCGGCGGCGGCGGAGCTGCCGCTGGTGCAGGCGGTCGCCGGCACCGAGAGCCTCGACGCCGCGCGCGACGCGCTCGCCGCGATCGGCGTCCGTACCGAGCTCGACTACGAGCGCGAGCGGGCCGCCGGCGAGTAGCCGGCGAACCGGCGCAAACCCGCGGCGCGCCGATTACAGTCGCCGCGATGCGACGGCTTCGCGGGATCGCTGTGGGGGCGATGGCTTCGGCGCTGCTGGCGTTCCCGGCGCTCGCCGCCGCTGCCCCCGAGCCGAGCCCGTACGGAACCGACGACGCCGGCGGCTTCCTCAACATCCTCCCGCCCGGCCAGGGTCAGAGCGTCAATTCGGCCGAGATCGGCGCCTTCCTCGGCACCGGCACGCGCCCGCCGCACGACTCCGACCAGCTGCAGATGTACGAGGACCTCGTCTACGCCACCCCGGGCCTGAGCGAGGCCGAGCTCGGCGAGCTACTTCAAGGACGCCACCTTCGGCGTCAAGCCCGAGGACGTCGAGCGCAGCTACTCGCCGCGCGGGGACGTGACCATCGTCCGCGACTCGTTCGGCGTCCCGCGGATCTACGGCTCGACCCGCGCCGGGGCGATGTTCGGCGCCGGCTACATCGCCGCCGAGGACCGGATGTTCTTCATCGACGCGCTGCGCCACTCCGGGCGCGCCGAGCTCTCCTCGTTCGCCGGCGGCTCGGCGGGCAACCGCGAGATGGACCGCAGCGTGTTCGCCGACACCCCGTACCGGAACGACACCGAGCTCCAGGTCCAGTACGACCTCGCCGACGAGGCCTACGGCGAGGCCGGCGCGCAGGTGCAGCAGGACGTGACCAACTTCGTCGCCGGGATCAACCACCGGATCGCCGAGATCCGCACCAACCCGCTGCTGCTGCCGGGCGAATACCCGCTGCTCGGCCATCCCGAGGGGCCCGAGGACTGGAAGGTCACCGACGTGATCTCGATCGCCTCACTGGTCGCCGGGATCTTCGGCAAGGGCGGCGGCGGCGAGGTCGGCTCGGCGCTGGTGCTCGAGCAGGCGCGCAAGCGGTTCGGAGCCCGAGCCGGAAAGCGCGTCTTCTCCGACTTCCGGCGCGCCAACGACCCCGAGGCGCCGACGACCGTGCGCGGGAAGCGCTTCCCCTACATGCCGGTCCCGCGGCGCGCCAAGCCGGCGCTCCCCGACCCGGGCACGACCGTCCCCCACGAGGTCGTCGCCTCGTCGACGGCGAGCTCGGAGAGCGCCTCCGCCTCGGAGCTGCCGGCGATCGGCGACGCGCTGAGCCGGCTGCGCGGGCTCGAGGGCGCCTCGAACGCGCTCCTGGTCTCGCGCCGCGAGGCCGAGGGCGGCGCCCCGCTGGCGGTCTTCGGGCCACAGGTCTCCTACTTCACGCCGCAGATCCTGCTCGAGCTCGAGCTGCACGCGCCCGCCGGGCCGACGGGCCCGCCGCTCGACGCCCGCGGGACCGCGTTCCCCGGCACGAACCTCTACGTCCAGCTCGGCCACGGCCGCGACTACGCCTGGTCGGCGACCTCGGCCGGTCAGGACATCGTCGACACGTTCGCGGTCCGCCTCTGCGAGCCCGACGGCTCGCAGGCGACGACCGCGTCGATGAGCTACCGCTTCCGCGGCCAGTGCCTGCCGATCGACGTGCTCGAGCGGACCAACAGCTGGACCCCGTCGGCCGGCGACCAGACGCCGGCCGGAACCGAGACCCTGCGCTCGGAGCGCACCGCGCTCGGAATCGTCACCCACCGGGCGACGATCCGCGGCAAGCCCTACGCGTTCACCCGCAACCGCGCCACCTACTACCACGAGGTCGACTCGGCGCTCGGATTCGCCGACTTCAACAACCCGGAGAAGATGGAGTCGCCGCGCGAGTTCATGAAGGCGGCCTGCCGGATCGACTACACCTTCAACTGGTTCTTCATCGACCGGCGCAAGATCGCCTACTTCAACTCCGGGATCAACCCGGTGCGCTCGAAGCGCGCCCATCCCGACCTGCCGACCTTCGGCAAGCCCAAGTACGAGTGGCGCGACTACGTCGCCCCGTCGCAGGCGCTGCTCTCCGGGGCGCCGATCAGCGAGGACAACGTCGATCCGCGGACCAACTTCTCCGCCCAGGAGCCGTGCAAGGCGCACCCGCAGACCGCCGACCAGAAGTGGCTCACGAGCTGGAACAACAAGCAGGCGCGCGGCTTCCGCGCCTCCGACGCCGAGTACTCCTACGGTCCGGTGTTCCGCTCGACCCGCCTTGACGACCGCGTCCGGGCACGGGTCCGCGGCGCGAAGCGCGCCAGCGCCCCGGAGCTCGTCGACGCGATGGAGGACGCGGGCACGGTCGACCTGCGCGGCGACGTCGCCCTGCCGCTCGCGCTGCGGATCATGCGCGGCGCCGGCAACCCCGAGGTGAAGGCGGCGATGCGGACGCTGCGCGCCTGGCAGCGCTCGGGCTCGCACCGCCGCGACGCGAACGGCGACGGCGTCTACGACCAGGCCGAGGCGGTGCGGATCATGGACGCGTGGTGGCCGCGCTGGGTCCGGGCCCAGTTCCGGCCGAAGCTCGGCGGCGACCTGTTCGCCGCGATCGAGAGCATGGTCGGCCTCCACGACGCCCCCGGCCCGGCCGGCTCGGCATTCATCAGCGGCTGGTACGGCTACGTCAACAAGGACCTGCGCACGGTCCTCGGCTCCAAGGTCCGCGGCGATTTCTCGCGCCGCTACTGCGGCGGCGGCAAGCGCGCCAAGTGCCGCAAGCTGCTCGCCCGATCGCTGGCGAAGGCGCTCGAGCACACCAGCGACGCGGAGCTCTACCCGGACGGCCCCTGCGACGGCGGCGACGCGCAGTGGTGCAACGACGCGGTCGAGCACACGCCCACCGGCGCGATCACCCAGCCCGAGATCCACTGGATCGACCGGCCGACCTTCCAGCAGGTGGTCCAGCTCAACGAGTAGGCTCGGCGGGCGTGCGCCGCCGGGGGATGCAGGAGCCCGAGAGCAGCGTCGCACCGCTGCCGGGACGCGACGGCTGGCTCTTCCTAACCGGCGACTCCAACGACGTCATCGGCCAGCACACGGGCGCCTGGGTTCCCGGGCCGCGCTGGAAGCTGAGCTGGTGGCGCCTGCTGCGGCGGCGCGCGCGGCGCGCGCGGCGGCTCGGCGCGGCCTTCGTCCACACGATCGTGCCCGACAAGGAATCGGTGTACGCGGACCTGCTGCCGGAGGAGGTCGTGCCGGCGCCCCGGCGCCCGGTCCACGAGCTGCTCGCGCTCGCCGGGCGGGCGCGGACCCCGCTGATCTACCCGGTCGCCGAGCTCGAGGCGGCTCGGACCTCGGGGCCGCCGCTCTACTACCCCACCGACACCCACTGCACCAGCCGGGGTGCCTACGTCTGCTACCGGGCGACCTGCGCGGCGCTGGGCTCGCAGGGCGTCGCGCTCGAGCCGGTCGAGGAGGAGGCGCTCGAGTGGGTCGACGACACGATCGAGGGCGATCTGGGCTCGAAGCTCGAGCCCGCCCCGAGCGGCACCGGCGTCCGCGCGAGGCTGCGCGGCGACGGGCGTGCGCGACTGGTCGCCGACAACCGGGTCGAGGTGACCGGGCGCCGGCTCGAGACCGAGCGTCCCGGCGACGGTCCGACCTGCGTCGTCTTCGGCACCTCCTACGCCGTGTACATGCTGCGCTTCCTCGCCGAGAGCTTCCGTCGCATGGTCTTCGTCCACACCACCGCGGCCGACTTCGTCACCGTGCGCGAGGAGCGCCCCGACGTCGTCCTCGTGATCACCTCGGAGCGCGGCCTGCGGCGGCCGCCGAGCGACCGCCGCGCGCACGAGCTGCTCGCCGAGACCGTCGAGCGCAAGCGCCGCGACGGCCGGGTGTTCGAGCCGGCTCGACACCGAAGCGAGGACTGGGTCTCGCTCCTGCCGCCCTCGTAAGCTGCCCCTCCGATGGCCTGGGTCGAGACCGAGTCGCTGAGCTTCACGGCGCGCCACGAGAGCGAGGACGACGCCTGCGCTCAGCGCACCCTCGACCGGCTCGAGGACATGCGGCTGCGACTCGAGGAGCGCTTCGACGACGCGCCCGGCGGGATCACCGTCGTCGTCCACCCGTCGCCGGGCTGGCTCGCCGCCGCGCACCCGTTCCTGCCCGCGGCGCGGCTCGCCGCGGCACCGGCCGGGCGCCGTTACCTCGCCGGCTGGGCGATGGCGTCCGAGCTCCACATCCTCAACGACGAGTACACCGACCGCCGCGCCGCCGGCGAGGACTCGCTCGCGGCCCTGCGCGGGACCGCGGAGCGCCTCTACACCCAGATCGTGATCGCATCCAACAACGAGAGCCTGCCGCCGCCCTGGGGCCCGCGGCGCTTCTCGCGCTACCTGCGCTGGGCCTGGCTGGTCGAGGGCGGCGCCCAGTACTTCGCCGGGCAGACGCCGCTCTTTCGCGCCGCGGTCAACACCCGCATGCGCCAGGGCAAGCCGCCGTCGTTCCCGCCCTCGGCCCGCGACGCGATCATCCTCGGCGGCTCGATCTTCGAGCTGCTCGAGCGCGAGCGCGGCCGCGACGCCTGCAACGTGCTCGTCTCGCGGCTGCGCCGCGAGGGCGCCCAGCGCGCGGTCGAGCTCGCCTTCGGGGCCTCGGCGCGCGAGGTCGAGCAAACCTGGCGCCGCTACCTGCGCGACGACCTGCCGCGGGCCGGGGCGCTCGACTTCGACCTCGGCGAGCCCTACGCCTGAGCGCGAGCGGGCGCTACGTCGTCGCCCGGTAGAGCAGCCAGACCAGCAGCGCGGCGAGCGCGACCGCGACCAGGAGCCAGGCGAGCAGCCGGCCCGGGCGCTCGCCGCCGGCGCCCGGGTCCGGCTCGATCGCCTGCTCGGTGGTGTCGGCGAGCAGCTCGCGGGCGGCGCCCTCGGCGGCGCTCGGGACGAGGATGTCGCGCGGGCCGGCGGCGAGGAAGTCGGGGACGTCGAAGCCGCGGGTGCGGCGCTCGACGCTCGGGATCCCCTCCTCGAGCAGGATCCCCTGGATCAGCTGCGCCTCGGCGAGGTTGCGTGCCAGCGCCGCCTTGACCAGCTCGCCGCCGACGAACTCCGGGCGCACCTTGCGCGCCCGCTCGTGGGCCTCGGTGATCGGCGCCTCCTCGCCGCGCCCGACGTAGACCAGCGGCATCTCGCAGTCGCGGCAGAAGCGCTCGCTGAGCGGGTACTTGCGGGCGCAGGTCGGGCAGGCGAGGGGCTCGACCCCGGTGGCGCCGTCGTCAGTCGGCAACGAGCTCGACCTCCTCGACCTCGCCGTCGGCGATCTCGAACCCGCGCACGACCGGCTCCGGGTCCGCGAGCGAGCAGATCAGCCACAGCACCCCGGGCCACCAGCGGGCGAGGTTGACGTCGGTCTGCGACGGATACGCCTCGCTGTTGGGATGCGAGTGGAAGATCGCCCCGATCTCCTCACCCCGCGCGTCGATCTCGTTCGTGATCCGAATCTGGTCGCCGGAGTCGATCTGGAACCGCATCGGGCTCGCGAACTCGTTCGCGGCGCGAAAGTAGGTGGTCAGCCTGCCGCCGGCGGACGAGACCATCCCGCAGCACTCGTTCGGCGCGTCGTCGCGGGCGTGCGCGACGAGCTCGTCGATCAGGTCAGTCTCGATCTCCACAGTCGGGCCCCGAGAGCGCCGAGAGCGGCACCGCGCGGGCCATCGCACTGTAGCCAGCGCTCGACGGGTGCAGCCCGTCGCCGCTGTCGTAGGCGGGCGCCAGGCGTCCGTGCCGCGCGGGATCGCGAAGCGCCCGGTCGAAGTCGACGACCGCGTCGGAGTGCCGCTGGCGGCGGATCCAGCGATTGACCCGCCGGCGGTCGCGATCGGCCTCGAGCTGGCTCTCCGTCCCGGGGTCGGACGGGGTCATCGTCGCCGCCAGCACCTCGAGCCCGCCGGCGCGCAGGCGCCGGAACGCCCTCCGCAGGCCGGCGATCAGCTGCGGCGGCTCCGCGATCGGAAGGTCGTTGCGTCCCTCGAGCACGATCACCGACTCGGCGCCCGGCTGGCGCACGACGTCGGGCTCGAGCCGGTCGAGCCCGCTCGGCCCGAACGGGGCGAGGTAGTCGAAGAGGAGGCTGTTGCCGGAGATCCCGGCGTTGAGGACGGTGGGCGGCCGGGGCCCGCCGCGCGCGGCGAGCCGGCGGGCGAGGAAGTCCGGGTAGCGCCGGTCGAGGTCGACCCCCGCGCCGTCGGCCTGCAGGCCGTCGGTGATCGAGTCGCCGAAGGCGACGACCGCGCCACGAGCGCGGGGCGCGCGAACCTCGAGCCCGGCGACCAGCGGACGCCAGGCGAGCGTCTCGGCTCCCGGCCCGGAGAAGGCGTCGCCGCTCTCGTCGCCGGTCGCATCGCCCGCTCCGGACGGCGCCGCGAACGAGCTCTGGAGCGCGGTGCGATGGCGGGTCAGGCCGGCCGAGGACTCGTCGCCGAGGTGGATGCTGACCGCGACCGGCCGCGAACGGCGGACGCGAAACCGGACCGGGTCGCTGCGCAGCTCGGCGCCGGGCCCGAGCTCGGTCCCCGCGAGACCGCCGAAGCTGAGCGCGCGGCTCGACCCGGCGACCAGCTCGGGGCCGGCGGCGCGGCGCGCGATCGCCGCGCGCTCGACGACCAGCGGCCGCTCGCCGAGGCGGTTCGAGATCCGCACTCGGACCCTCCGCCCGGCGCCGGTCGGGGTCAGGATCACCCGCAGCGTGCTGCCGGCGTAGGGGTCGCCGGCGGTGTCCGAGGGACTCGCCGCCCAGGCGCCGAGCCAGTGCGAGCCGCGACAGGCCGAAGCGCTCGCCGTCGCCGCGGCGCATGCCGCGGTCACGGCCGCGACGGCCAGACAGACGCTGCATGCCTTGCCCACCGGGCCACGCTAACGCGATCGATCCGCGTGCGATTCAGTACCAGGTCGACTCCGGGTCACGCTCGGGCTCGCGCAGGTCGCCGGCCGCGCTCCCGAGCAGCCCGGGATCGTCGCGGCCGAGCTCCCAGAGCAGGTCGTCGAGCAGCGGCGGTGCGATCCCGGCGGCGTCGGCGACGCGCTTGAACGCGTCCCGGGTCGCGGCCCGCACCGAGTCGAGCCCGCCCTCGGGCGCGACCAGGCCGCTGCGCAGCGCCAGCCGCATGAGCACGTTGTCGGCGCTCACCTGCCAGTGCTCGGGGTCGGCGGGCTCGAACCACCCTCGCCGGGCGCAGATCTTCGCCAGCAACTGGGCCTTCTTCGCCAGCGGGTCGGCGTAGGCCTCGAACGCGACCAGCCGGGCGAGCAGGCCCCCCGGGCCACCGAGCCGGCCGCCGGCCGCCGCCAGCAGCACGCTCGCCTCGCCGCCGTACTCGCTCGCGACCGCGGCCGCGAGCCCGCGCCAGAGCCGCGCCCGCCGGTCCGGGTCGGCGACCGTCTCACCGTCGACCGCGAATGCCTCGGCGACCTCGGCCGCGGCGACACCGGCGAGGCCGCGGGCGGTGAGCCAGCCGCCGCGACGGCGGTCGGCCCGCAGCCCGAGGACCCACATCAGCTCGCTGCCCGCGAACGGCCCGGCGCCGTCGACGAGGTGCGCGCGGCGGTAGCCGGTGCGGTGGTCGACCGCGCACAGATACAGCGCCGCGTCCGGGTCGGGCACGTGCTCGAAGCTCGGCGGCGCGTAGCCGGCGAGCAGCTCGCGCACCCTGGCCACGACCCGCGCCTGCGCGTCAGGGGCCGCGATCTCAGACCTCGTAGGTGGTGAGCGCGAGCACCGATCCGAGGTTAGAGAGCAATCCGTAGCCGCCGGATGAGAATCATCTAGCCTCGCGCCCGTGAGTCGCGTGCTGGTCACCGGCGGGGCCGGGTTCGTCGGGGCCAACGTCGCCGTCGCGCTCGCCGGCGACGGCGACGAGGTGGTGGCGCTCGACAACCTGCACCGGGCGGGCTCGGAGCTCAACCTGCCCCGGCTCGAGGCCGCCGGGGTTCGATTCGTTGAGGCTGACGTGCGCGACCGCGACGCGCTCGCGGCGCTGGAGCCGATCGAGGCCCTGGTCGAGTGCTCGGCGGAGCCCTCGGCGCTGGTCGGGATGAGCGGCGACACCGCGTATCCGTTCGAGACCAACCTCGTCGGCGCCTACAACTGCCTCGAGCTCGCGCGCCGCGACGGCGCCCAGCTCGTCTTCCTCTCGACCAGCCGGGTCTATCCCTACGGGCCGCTCGGCGAGCTCAGCCTGCGCGCGACCGCGACCCGGTTCGAGCTCGAGCCCTCGCAGCCGCACCCCGGCGCCTCGGCGGCCGGGATCTCGGAGCGGTTCCCGCTCGCGGGCGCCCGCACCCTCTACGGGGCGACCAAGCTCGCCGCCGAGCTCCTGGTCGAGGAGTACGCGGCCAACTTCGGCCTGCGCACGGTCGTCGACCGCTGCGGCGTGATCGCGGGCCCGTGGCAGATGGGCCGCACCGACCAGGGCGTGTTCACGTTCTGGCTCCTGCACCACCGCTTCCGCCGCCCGCTCACCTACCTCGGCCACGGCGGCAGCGGCCGCCAGGTGCGCGACCTGCTGCACGTCGACGACCTGGTCGCCCTGCTGCGCGAGCAGCTCGCCGACCCCGACCGCTGGGCGGGCTTCGTAGGTAACGTCGGCGGTGGCGCCGGCTGCAGCCTCTCGCTCGCCGAGACGACCGCGATCTGCCGCGAGCTGACCGGCAACACGGTCGAGATCGAGGGCTCGGACGCCGGGCGCCCCGGGGACGTTCCGCTATACATCTCCGACTGCTCGCGCCTGTTCGACCGGACAGGCTGGCGACCTTCGAGAGAGGCTCGAGACGTGCTCGCGGACATCAACGCCTGGGTCGACGCAAACGAGGCGGCGGTCGCGGCCGCACTCGGCTTCGCGCCTTGAAGCTCTCCGTCGTGATCCCGGCCCAGGACGAGGCCGGCTCGATCGCGGCCACCCTGCGGACCACGGTCGAGACCCTCGCCGAGGCGGGGATCGACCACGAGGTGATCGTCGTCGACGACGCGAGCGTCGACGGCACCGCGGCGGCGGTCGAGGAGCTCGCTGGCGAGCACCCGCAGATCAGCTGCCTGCGCTCGCGGCACCCGCGCGGGTTCGGGTTCGCGGTCCGCGCCGGGCTCGAGCGCTTCGACGGCGACGCGGTCGCGGTGATGATGGCCGACGGCTCCGACGACCCCGCCGACCTGGTCCGCTACCAGCGCCTGCTCGAGCGGGGCTATGACTGCGCCTTCGGCTCGCGCTTCGTCGCCGGCGCCGAGGTCGACGACTACCCGCCGGTGAAGCTGGTCATCAACCGGCTGGCGAACTGGTTCGTCCGGGCCCTGTTTCGGACCGGCTACAACGACACCACGAACGCGTTCAAGGCCTATCGCCGCGAGGTGATCGAGACGGTCCAGCCGCTGCTCTCGAACCACTTCAACCTCACCGTCGAGCTGCCGCTGAAGGCGGTCGTGCGCGGTCACAGCTACGCGGTGATCCCGATCTCGTGGCGAAACCGCGCCCACGGCGCGAGCAAGCTCGCGATGCAGGAGATGGGCAGCCGCTACCTGTTCATCGTCCTCTACGTCTTCCTCGAGCGCCACCTGAGCCGCGGCGACTACAGGCGGCAGGCGCGGACCGCGCCCGACGTCGTCAGCTCGAGCTCCCAGGGCTCGGCCGAGGCGTCGGCCGGGACGGCGAGCGCCGAGGCGCCGGGCGGCGGCGAGCCGAGCTCGACCGGCCACGAGTCGGCGGCGTAGCGGCGCAGCCGCGCCTGCGAGCCCTCCGCCTCGAGCTCGAGCACCAGCCCGCCGCGCGGCAGCTCGAGGATCCGCGGCTCGCCGCGATTGGCCTCCGCCTCGAGGCAGCGTTCCGCCGCCGCGCCCGGGCGCGGCGCGAAGCCGAGCCCGTAGGCGTCGGCGAGCACCTTGTCGGCGGCGCCGCGAGCGGGCTCGGGCGCGGTGGCGATCTCGTCGGCCGCGTAGGCGGGCGAGCCGTAGTCGTCGATCGCCGAGAAGTAGCTGCCCGCGTCGACGAGGCCGAAGAAGTCGAAGCCGGAGTTCTCGCCGGTGAGCGTGAACTCGGCCGGCACCCGGTCGCGGGCGAGCTCGAGCCCGCTGAGCGCCCCGCGGACGACGGCCGAATAGCCCTTCAGGTCCTGCCAGGCGTCGCGCATCGCGGCGAGGTTGGCGGCGACCGAGATCGCGACGACGCCGAAGACGATCGCGAGCGCGGTCCGCGTCGGCCGCACGCCGCGCAGCAGCTCGGCGGCGATCAGCAGGATCGCGATCACCCCGACGTACTGGTAGCGGGGCGCGTCGGGCGGCCGGTACTGGCTCGCGTTGACCGCGGCCAGGAACCAGAACACGAGCGCGAAGGCGAGCGCGACCAGCAGCCCGTCCCCGATCCGCCCGACGGCGCGCAGCCGGATCACCGCGAGCAGCGCGACGAGCGCCAGCAGCGGCCGTCCCCACTCGAGCGCGCCGAGCGCGAGGTCGTTGCGCGAGGTCGCGAGCCCGAGCAGCGAGGCGACCGACGAGGCGAGCCCGTCGAGGACGTAGGCCGGAGCGGTGGCGAGGTTGTCGAAGCTGAGCGAGCTCGGCGCCTCGTGTCCCCAGCCCAGCCACCAGACCGCGTAGACGGCGATCGGGACGCCGACGACCCAGGCCCGGGCGCGGCGCTCGGGGCCGACCCACACCCGCACGGCGCCGGCGGCGAGGAACGGCAGCGCCACCGAGCTGAAGCTGAGCGAGACGAGGAACAGCCCGCAGGCGGCGAGGTCGCCGCGGCGGTCCTCGCGCTCGAGCGCGAGCAGCGCCCCGAGCCCGGCGGCGGTCGAGCCGAAGTAGCCGATCTGGAAGATCGAGAGCAGGTCCTCCCAGGCCGAGCCGAGGAAGAGGACGACGATCGCGCCCGCGAGCGCGAGCGCGGCGCCGACCCGGCGCCGCAGGTAGACGAACAGCAGCGCCGCGGCGGCGACGAAGGCGACCAGCGAGGCGACCTCGTAGGCGATCGTCGACTCCATCCCGACGCTCGCCTGGATCGCCTTCCAGATCAGGATCGGGGCCAGCGTCAGGTGCTCGGCGTGGGGATCGAGGAGCGCGTCGGGACTGAACCCGCGCCGGTGCAGGAGCAGGTCCCATTCGTCGAGCAGGAAGCTCAGCTTCGAGACCATGTAGACGAGCAGGACCGCCGACGCGACGCTCGCGACCGCGAGCGCGACCACCGCCGGATCGAGGCGGCGCAGCCGTGCGCTCATCGGCCGCACTCCCCTGCCGCCCGCGCCCGAAGCCCGTCTAACCTGCGCCGCGTGAGCCGCCGATGAGCATCGCGATCGTCACCGGGTCGGGCGGCCTGGTCGGCGCCGCGTGCGTGCGCCGCGCGGTCGCCGCCGGCCACGACGTGATCGGGATCGAGAACGACATGCGGGCGACCTTCTTCGGCGCCGAGGCCTCGACCGCGGCGACCACGCGCGCCCTGGTCGAGACCGTGCCCGAGTTTCGCTCGCTCGAGCTCGACGTCCGCGACCGCGAGCGGATCGAGGCGCTGTTCGCCGAGCACGGGACGGCGATCGAGCTCGTCGTGCACGCCGCGGCCCAGCCCTCGCACGACTGGGCGGCGCGTGAGCCGCGGACCGACTTCACGATCAACGCGCTCGCGACCCTGAACCTGCTCGAGGCCCTGCGCGCGCACGCGCCCGAGGCGAGCTTCGTCTTCATCTCGACCAACAAGGTCTACGGCGACCTCGCCAACGAGCTCCCGCTGACCGAGCTCGAGACCCGGCTCGAGCTCCCGCCCGAGCACCGCTACCACGCCGGGATCGACACGACGATGTCGATCGACCGCTCGACCCACTCGCTGTTCGGGGTCTCGAAGGCCTCCGCCGACCTGCTGGTCCAGGAGTACGGACGCTACTTCGGGATCGCCACCACGTGCCTGCGCTGTGGCTGCATCACCGGACCCGCGCACGCCGGGGCGATGCTGCACGGGTTCCTCGCCTACCTGATGAAGTGCACCGTGACCGGCACCCCCTACACCGTGTTCGGCTACGGCGGCAAGCAGGTGCGCGACAACATCCACGCCGACGACCTCGCCGCCGCCTGCATGGCCGCGCACGCGGCGCGCGCCACCGGCGCCGTCTACAACATCGGCGGCGGGCGCGAGTCGAACTGCTCGATGCTGGAGGCGATCGCCGCCTGCGAGCGGATCGCCGGGCGCGAGCTCGAGTGGACGCTCGGCGACGAGCCGCGGGTCGGCGACCATCGCTGGTGGATCAGCGACCTGTCCGAGTTTCGCGCCGCCCACCCAGGCTGGGAGATCACCCGCGACGTCGAGGCGATCCTGACCGAGATCCACGCCGCGAACGCGGACGAGTGGACCGCCTCCGCGGCGGCACGCGGCTAGAGCTGGCACACCCGCACCGGGCCCGAGCCGGCGAGCTCGAGCTCCCAGGGCTCGGCCGAGCCGTCGGCCGGGATCTCGAGCAGCGCCCGCTCGCCGCCGGCCACCCTCCCGAGCTCGACCGGCGAGGATGCGGTCGCGTAGCGGCGCAGGCGCAGGTCGACGTCGGCGCCGCCCGCCTCGACCAGCGCGCCGCCTGACTCGAGCGGCAGCAGCGCCCCCGCCGGCTTGCGTGCCCCGACCCCGACCAGCGCCCGCGAGCAGAGCCGCGGGTCGGGCGACGACGCCGGGACCGGGGCGAGCTCGATTCCGAGTCCGGCGGCGAACACCTTGTCGGCGGCGACCCGGGCCGCCTCCGGCGCCGTCGCCAGCTCCTCGGGCGTGTATGCGGGCGAGCCATAGTCGTCGACCGCCGCCAGATAGGAGCCGGCGTCGACCTCGCCGAGGTAGTCGACGTCGGAGTTCTCGGGCGTGAGCAGGAACGCGGGATCGACCCGGTCGCGGATCAGCTCCAGCGCCGCGAGGCCGCCGCGCTGCTTCTCGGCGATCCCGGCGAGCCCGCCGGCCGCGTTCTCGAGGTAGGAGAGGTTGCTCAGCGCCGCGAGCCCGGCGACCGCGAAGACCGCCGCCAGGCCCCAGCCGCGAAGCCGCGATCCGCGCGCGAGCTCGGCCGCGATCAGGAGCACGAAGACCGCGCCGATGAACTGATAGCGACCGGCGGTCGGCGGGCCGAGGCTGGACGAGTTGAGCCCGGCCAGGAACCAGAAGCCGACCCCGAGCGCGAGCGCGACCCAGAGCCCGCGCGAGATCGACCCGGCGCGGACCACCCGCCAGACCGCGAGGCCGCCGAGCAGGACCAGCAGCGGCCGCCCCCAGTCCAGGGTCGAGACGGTGAGCTCGTCGCGCGGGACCCCGAGGCCGAGCAGCGAGGAGAGGCTCGAGGCGAAGCCGTCGAGGATGTAGGCCGGCGTCGTCGCGAGGTTCTCGAGCGAGACGAAGGTCTGCGCCTCGTGACCCCAGCCCAGGTACCAGAGGCCGAAGACGGCGGTCGGGATCGCGACCACCCAGGCGCGGGCGAAGCGGCGCGGGGTGAACGCGATGCTGAGCGTCGCCGCGGCGACGAAGGGAATCCCGAGGTCGGAGAACAGCAGCGCGAGCACGAGCAACGCCGCCGCGGCGACGTCGGCGCGGCGGTGGTCGCGCTCGACCAGCAGCAGCGCGCCCATCCCGCAGGCGATCGAGCCGAAGAAGCTGACCTGGAACGGGAACAGGAGGTCGTCCCACGCCTGCCCGAGGAAGAGCAGCGGAAGCACGCCCGCGAGCGCCACCCACTCGCCGACGCGGCGGCGCAGGTAGAGCCAGACGGTGGCCACGCTGGCGACGAACATGACCACCGCCGGGATCTGGAACGGCCGCGGCGAGTCCATCCCGAAGCCGGCGACGAGCAGCTTGTAGAGCACGATCGGGATCGCGAGCAGCTGCTCGACGAAGGGATCGAAGATCACGTCGAGCGAGGTCCCGCGGCGGTGCAGGAGAAAGGCCCACTCGTCGCGCCAGAACGTGATCTCCGACATCCAGTGAAGAAGCAGCCCGGCGGAGAGGCTGGCTGCGGCCGCGAACAGCAGGGTCGCGGGCCTGGGCTGCCGAAGCGTCACGGGCGAATGTCTAGCGCAGCACCCGCAGCAGCATCCGCCGCACCGCGAGTCGCGCCCGCGCCAGCGGCCGCCGCAACCGCGCCCCGAGCGAGCTGCCGGTGCCGCTGCCCGCAAGTCGTGCGGCGGCGGCGGTGTCGGCACTGCCGAGGCGCTCGCGCATCAGCTTCGCGTTCGCGCTTCGCAGGGCGCGGTTCTCGCGCTCGAGCTGCTCGATCCGGCTGCGGTCGTCGGGCTCGGTACTCATCGGGGCACCGTCCATTCAACCGCGCGCTCGGCCAGGTGCGCGTCGATCGCCTGGCGAATCCACTCCTCGCGCGGTGAGGAGAGCGTGCGCATCATCGAGTCGGAGCGGATCCGGTAGTCGATCAGGGGCTCGGGGATCACCTGGCCGAAGAGCCCGCGGCGGCGCAGCTCGCGGTACAGCGCCCAGTCCTCGAACCCGGCGACGTCGGTGCTGTAGGCGACCCCGGACTCGAACACCGAGCGGCGGAAGACGGCGCACGCGTCGCCGGCGACGTTGAGCGAGTCGACCGCCCGGCTCCAGTTGCCGATCGGCTTCAGGCCCTCCGCAGTCCCCTTCCAGGGCTCGCCGCGCTCGTCGATGTAGCGCAGCCACGAGGTGACGAAGGCGATCTCGGGGTCGGCCGCGAGCGCGGCGACGCAGCGGGCGACGAACTGCGGGGCGAGCACGTTGTCGGCGTCGAGCGCGAGCACGTACTCGCCGCGGGCGAGCTCGATCCCCAGGTTTCGCGCCGCCCCGAGGCCGCGGTTGGGCTGCGTGAGCACGGTCAGCGGGTAGCGCTCGGCGAGCTCGATCAGGATCGCGTCGCGCGCCCGCAGCGAGCCGTCGTTGACGACGATCAGCTCGGTCCGGGGATGGGTCTGCGCCGCGGCCGAGGCGATCGCCCCCTCGACGTGCTGCTCGAGCTCGAAGTAGGGGATCACGATCGAGACCAGCGGCTCGGCGGCCGGCCGCGCCGGCTGCGGCGCGCGGCGCTCGCGAAGCTCGCGATAGGCGGCGAGGATCGGCTCGGGGTCGGTGAGCGCCGCGAACCGCTCCCGCGAGCGCCCCGGGTCGTGCTCGGCGCGCACGGCATCGGGGCGATCGACCAGGGGCTCGATCGCGCGCGCGAGCGCGTCCGCGCTGGTCGCGTCGGTCAGCGTCCCGGCGCCCTCGGCGGCGAGCTCGGTCATGCCGCCGGTCGGGGTCGCGATCAGCGGCCGGCCGCGAGCGAGCGCCTCGAGCGCCACGTAGGGCCAGCACTCCCACCGCGACGGCACCACGAGCGCGTCGTGGGCGTCGAGCAGCGCCGGGATCTCGCTCCGGGGGACGGCGTCGAGCAGCCGCACCCGCTCGTCGCCGGCGAGCTCGAGCTCGAGCAGGTCGCGCATCGAGGTCCCGAGCGGCGCGGTCTCGGTGTCGCCGCCGACCATCGTCAGCCGCCAGTCGGCGTTCTCGAGCCCGAGCACGGCGTCGACGAGCTCGCGGACGCCCTTGCGGCGCTCGAGCCGGCCGAGGTAGAGCAGCCGCAGCGGCCCGCTGGGCGCGGGCGCCGGCGAGGGCTCGGCCTCCCAGGCGAACGGGTGGCGCACGGTGAGCGCAGGAGCGAGGTCGGCGGCGCCGTAGAAGCGCTCGTAGGAGCCGTGGATGTCGCCCCCGGCACAGAGCAGGACGTCGCTGTGGCGCAGCGCGTAGCGCTCGAGCTCGTAGGTGAACGAGCGCTCGAGCTCCCGCGGCAGGAAGCCGTCGAGCACGTCGTAGATCTCGGCGCTGCCGTGGACCCGGACGCAGATCGTCGTCTCGCGGAACGCCGGCGACGCGGTCCGCTTCGCCTGCGCGGTCACGCAGCCCTCGCCGAGGAAGTCGCAGAACTCGACCAGGTCGGGGCCGCTGCCGCCGTAGTGGTCGACGAGCGCCGCGTGGACGCGGGCGCTCCACTCGTGCAGGACGCTGAACGCCGCGCGGCCCTCCCATGGCCGCGGCTCGGCAACGAACGCGACCCGCGCCCGGCCGAGCGCGGCCGGATCGCGGCGCTCGAGCGCTCGATGGGCGCGGCGGTGGCGGCTGGTGGTGAAGATCGTCACCTCGCACTCGGCCGAGAGCAGCTCGGCGAGCGCGCTCACGTAGCGGCCGATCCCACCACCCCCGAACGGCGCCAGCTCGCGCGAGACCAGCGCGACCGTCGGTCTGCGGCTCTACCACCAAACGGTGGACTCGACGCCTTCGAGCTCCTCCACGGGAGTGGTGTATACGCCCGACGAGAGGTACTTCCACCCGTCGTCGGGGACGATGAAGACGATGTTGCCCTGGTCGAGCTCGGCCGCGATGCGAACGCAGATCGCGGCGATCGCCCCGGCGGAGACGCCGGCGAACAGCCCCTCCTCGTGCAGCAGCCGCTGGGTCCAGACGATCGCGTCCCGGTTCGAGACCATGATCTTGCGGTCGAGCACCGAGAGGTCGATGATCGGCGGGATGAAGCCGTCGTCGAGCGAGCGCAGGCCCTGCACGAGCTCGCCCTGCATCGGCTCGGCGGCGACGATCTTGGTCTCGGGGTCGCGCTCCTTGAGCCGGCGCCCGACCCCCATCAGCGTCCCGCCGGTGCCGAGGCCGGCGACGAACGCGCTCACCTGATCGAGCTCGTCGAGGATCTCGACCGCGGTGCCGTTGTAGTGGGCGGCCGGGTTGGCGGCGTTGCCGTACTGGTATGGCATGTGGAACCCGGCGTCCGCCTCGGCCATCTCGAGCGCGAGCTCGACCGCGCCGTTGGAGCCCTTGGCGCCCTCCGAGTAGACGATCTCGGCGCCGTACATGCGCAGGAGCTGGGTTCGCTCCTCGGTCACGTTGTCGGGCATCACCACCTTCAGCGGGTAGCCCCTGCGGCGGCAGATCATCGCCAGCGAGATCCCGGTGTTGCCCGAGGTCGGCTCGAGGATCGTCTGCCCGGGCTCGATCGCGCCCTCGGCCTCGGCGGCCTCGATCATCGCCTTCGCGACCCGGTCCTTGACCGAGCCGGTCGGGTTGCGGCCCTCGAGCTTGGCGAAGATGCGGACGCCCGCCTTCGGCGACAGTCGAGGGAGCTCGACCAGAGGTGTGTTGCCAACCGCCTCGACGATGTCGCCGTAGCGGCCCCCGCAGGGGCGGTTGAGCGTCTGCTCGAGCATCGCTTTCAAAAGTGTAGTCGGAGCGGGTCTATTCTCCGCCGCGTGGCGGCAGCGCGACACGGGCTCGGCAACCGGGCGCTCGAGCGACTGTCGCGCTGGCGCGCCGAGCTGCGCGACCACGGCCTGCGCACGGCGATCCTGCTGCGCCTGCGCGAGCAAGCCGGCACCGCCGAGCTCGCCCGCTCGCTGCGGGTCTACTTCGACGCCAACAACAGCCGCGTCGAGCGGCTCGAGCGACTGGCCTCGATCCCGCAGGCGAGCGCCTGGATCGAGCAGGCGACGCTGGCGACCTCGCCGCTCGTCTCGGTGATCCTGCCGACGCGCAACCGCGCCTCGCTGCTGCCGGCCGCGATCGCCTCGGTCAGCGCCCAGACCTACTCCGGCTGGGAGCTGGTGATCGTCGACGACGGCTCCGACGACGAGACCGCGGAGCTGCTCGCGGCGCTCGAGGACCCGCGGATCCGGACCCTGCGAATCGAGCCGTCCGGCGTCGGCGCGGCCCGCAACGCCGCCCTGAGCGAGGCGCGCGGCGAGCTGATCGCCTACCTCGACGACGACAACACGATGCACCGCGGCTGGCTCAAGGCGGTCGTCTGGGCGTTCGAGCAGCGGCCCGAGGTCGAGTTCCTCTACGGGGCGATCGTGATCGACGACGTCGCCCGCGGCGACGACCGGCGCCCTGCGGAGCTGCCGCTGGCCTTCCTCAACGGCTTCGACCGCCGCCTGCTCACCGACGAGAACCTCGCCGACGTCGGCGCGATCGCCCATCGCGCCGGGCTCGAGGGGGCGCGGTTCGACGAGCAGTTGGTGACGATGGGCGACTGGGACCTGCTCGCCCGAGTCTGCGCCGAGCGCGAGCCGCTCGTGCTCCCGGTGATCGCCTCCTTCTACTCGACCGCGGCCCCGGACCGGCTCACCGGCGGCCCAACCGAGGCCCACGACGCCGAGCGCGTCCGCGAGCGCGCCCGGGCGGCGCAAGGCGAACGATGAGCCCGTCCCCGGTGGTGATGATCGGGCTCGACGCCTGCGACCCGACGCTCGCCCGCGAGCTCGCCGCCAGCGGTCGGATGCCGGCGCTCGCCTCGCTGCTCGCGTCCGGCGCCGCGGCCGAGACCCGCAACCCCTACGGCTTCTTCGTCGGCGCGATCTGGCCCACGTTCACGACCGCGAACTCGGTCACGAAGACGAACTTCCACTGCTGGGAGGAGATCGAGGCCGGCACGTATGAGCGCCGGCTGACGAAGCCCGAGGGGCTCGGGCCGCCGTTCTGGCGCGCGATCGCCGACGCCGGCCACCGGGTCGCGGTCGTCGACGTTCCCCACCACAGGGCCGAGGGCGCGGCCGCCGACTCGATCGAGGTCTCCGAGTGGGGCTGTCACGACCGCCACTTCGGCCTCCACAGCTCGCCGCCGGAGCTCGCCGGCGAGCTCGAGCGCGAGCACGGCCTGCATCCGGTGCTCGGGATCGACGGGCACGCCGAGCGCGAGTTCGCGCCCGACGACTACTTCGCCCGCGAGGATGAGCTGCGCAGCGCCGAGGAGGAGCGCCGGCTGGCGGCGGCGCTGCTCGAAGGCGCCGAGGGCAAGCGCCGGATCTCGCTCGAGCTGCTCGAGCGCTCGCGCCCGGACCTGTTCATCAGCGTCTTCGGCGAGAGCCACGCGATCGGCCACCAGCTCTGGCACGCACACGATCCCGGCCACCCGAGGCACGATCCCGAGCGCGCCCGAGCCGACGGCGATCCGGTCGCCGAGCTCTACGCCCAGCTCGACCGCGCGGTCGCCGACCACGTCGAGGCCGCCGGCCCCGGGACGACGGTGGTCGTCCTGCTCAGCCACGGGATGTCCGACCACTTCGACGGCACCCACATGCTGCACGAGGTGCTGCGGCGGATCGACGCCTACGACAGCGACGGCCACGCCGACCCGACCAAGCTCGGCGCCGCCCGCCGCGCCTACCTGCGCCTGCCGGCGGCGGTGCGCCGCGGCGCGCGCCGGCCGATCGCGGCGCTCGTGCGCGCCGACGCGCGCCGCCGCGAGCTGCCCGAGTACTGGGCCTTCGGCGAGGAGGACCCGGCCTCGCAGCGATTCTTCAACACCCCCAACAACACGGTCTACGGCGGCATCCGGCTCAACCTCGCCGGCCGCGAGCCCGACGGCAAGGTGCAGCCGGGCGCCGAGCTCGAGCGCGTACGCGAGCGGCTCGCCGAGGACCTGCTCGAGCTCGTCAACGTCGACACCGGCGAGCCCGCGGTCGCGACCGTGACCCGGACCGAGGATCACTACGAGCGCGCCGAGCTCGACGCCTTCCCCGACCTGATCGTCGACTGGAACCGAAGCGCCCCGATCGAGACCGTCTGGTCGCCGAAGACGGGCGTCGTTCGCGCCCCCTACAAGCTCTGGCGCACCGGCGACCACCGGCTCGAGGGCCTGCTCGTCGCCCGCGGGCCGGGGATCGAGCCGGGGCCGAAGTCACCACTCGCGATCGAGGACCTCGGACCGTCGCTGGCGGCGCGCCTCGGGGTCGAGCTCGACGGGGTCGACGGCAGGCCGGCGAGCTGGCTCGCCGGCGGCTGAGCGAGCCGATGGCCGCCGCGGAGCTCGAGCTCGGCGACTGGACCCTCGAGCGGGCCGGGATCGAGCAGCTCGAGGCCGAGGTCGCCGCGGGGCGGCGGACCGTGGTCGAGTGCGGCTCGGGCGCGAGCACGGTGGCGCTGGCGCGGGCGCTGGAGGGAATCGGCGAGGGGGGCGTGCACGCGCTCGAGCACGACCCCACCTGGGCGGCGCGGACGCGGGCCCGGATCGCGGCCGAGGGCCTCGAGGCCCGCGCGACGGTGGTCGAGGCGCGGTTGGCTTTCGACCCGATCGCCGCCGGTGACGGCGCCTGGTACGAGCGCCGCGCGCTCGATCGGCTTCCCGCCGCCGGGATCGACCTGCTGCTGGTCGACGGCCCGCCGGCGTCGCCGGGCACCGACCGCGAACGCTCGCGCTACCCGGCGCTGGCTCGGCTGCGCGACCGGCTCGCCCCGGGCGCGACCGTGATCGTCGACGACGCCGGCCGCGCCGGCGAGGAGTGGGCGATCGCGCGCTGGGAGTCGGAGTTCGGGCTGCGCTTCGAGCGCCGGGGAGGCCGGATCGCGATCGCGCGACTCGGCCGCTGACCACCTGATCCCGGCGCGCGGCCATGCCCGGCCTTCGCTATCTTGCGGACCCTCCGCGGAGGCGGAGAGACTTGATGTCCAGGGTAGAGAAGGGTGATGTGATGAGAGGGACTCGTTTGTGGCTGATCGTCGGGCTGGTCGCCGTGCTCGCGACCGGCTTCGTGGTCGCCGGCTGCGGTGACGACGACGAGGAGGCCGCCAGCGAGGAGACGAGCGCCTCGAGCGACCTCGACCTGCTCCAGGACGGGACCCTGACCGTCGGCTCCGACATCCCCTATCCGCCGTTCGAGCAGGGCAACGCGCCGGATTACGAGGGCTTCGACATCGACCTGATCAACGCCGTCGCCGAGGAGATGGGGCTCGAGACCGAGATCGTCGACGCCCCGTTCGACGTCATCCTCGCCGGCCAGGAAGGGCGCTTCGACCTCTCGATCGCGGCGACCACGATCACCGACGCGCGCGAGAACCGGGTCGACTTCTCCGATCCGTACTTCGAGTCCGAGCAGTCGCTGCTGGTCCAGGCCGGAGGCGACGTCGCCTCGATCGACGACATCACCGCCGACAGCGTGATCGGCGCCCAGGACGGGACCACCGGGGAGACCTACGCGAGCGAGAACACCGACGCCGAGGTGCGCCCGTTCCCGGAGACCGACGACGCCTACAACGCGCTCGCCAGCGGCCAGGTCGACGCGGTCCTCAACGACCTGCCCTCGACCACGGCGGCGGTCGAGGACAACCCCGACCTCGAGGTGGTCGAGACCTTCCCGACCGACGAGCTCTACGGGATCGTCTTCCCGCAGGACTCGACCCTGGTCGAGCCGGTCAACGAGGCGCTGCAGGCGGTCAAGGACGACGGCACGCTCGCCGACATCTACACCGAGTGGTTCGACGCCGAGCTGCCCGAAGACCTGCTCAGCGCGACCCACGATCCGAGCTGAGCGGGCGCGCGAACAAGGGGGAGCACGGTGGGGCGCCTGCGGGCGCCCCTTCCGCGTCCGCGCCGTGCTTGGGCGCTCGGCGCAGAGAGGACTGACTAGCCGGCATGGACCAGGTCATCGAGCAGTACTTCGACTTCTCGGTCATGTTCGACAGCCAGAACTTCAAGGAGATCCTCAACGGGTTCAAGTACACGCTGCTGCTGAGCGTGGTCAGCGGGATCCTCTCGCTCGCCTGGGGCCTGGTCCTTGCGATCCTGCGCCAGCTCCCGGGGCGGGCGGTGGCGCCGGTGCGGTGGCTGACGATCGCCTATATCGACGCCTTCCGCGGCGTGCCGCTGCTGCTCGTGGTGCTGATCATCTTCGGCAGCTTCGGCGCCCTCGCGTTCAGCGGGACGATCCCCGAGTGGCTCGGGATCCCGCGCTGGTTTGGGCTTCCGGACCCGTTCTGGTACGGCGTCTTCGCGATCACGCTCACCTACGGCGCCTACATGGCCGAGGTCTATCGCGCCGGGATCGAGGCGGTGCCCCCGGGCCAGACCGAGGCCGCGCGGTCGCTCGGGATGAGCCACGGCCAGGCGATGCGCTACATCGTCGTCCCGCAGGCGGTGCGCAAGGTGGTCCCGCCGCTGCTCAACGACTTCATCGCGCTGATGAAGGACACCTCGCTGGTCAGCGTGATCGGCCTGATCGAGGTCGTGCAGGCCGGGCGCGACATCCAGGCCGAGTCGCTGAACAGCTCGGCGCTGACGCTCGGAGCGGTCCTGTTCCTGATCGTCACGATCCCGCTCGCGCGGCTGGTCGATCACCTGATCGCGCGCCAGGGCCGCAAGACCGGCCGCGGCGGTGAGGCGCGGGAGCCGACCGGGGTCGCGGGGGCGAGAAGTTGACCGCGGTCGACGAGGGCGGCTCCGGCGCGAACGGCCCGACGCTGCGCCTCGACGACGTCCACAAGAGCTTCGGCTCGCTCGAGGTGCTGCGCGGGGTCGACCTCGAGATCGAGCGCGGCGAGGTCGTCTGCGTGCTCGGGCCGAGCGGCTCGGGCAAGTCGACGCTGCTGCGCTGCATCAACCTGCTCGAGCCGCCCGAGGAGGGCCACATCTACCTCGAGGGCCGCGAGATCACCCACGAGGGCAGGCGCGAGCATCGGGGCGACCTCGACTTCGTCCGCCGCCGGGTCGGGATCGTGTTCCAGCAGTTCAACCTCTTCCCGCACAAGTCGGCGCTCGCCAACGTCGGGCTCGCGCAGACGAAGGTGCTCGGGCGCAGCTACGACGAGGCGCTGAAGAAGGCCGAGACGCTGCTGTACCGGGTCGGCCTCGGCGACAAGCTCAACGAGTATCCCGACCGGCTCTCCGGCGGCCAGCAGCAGCGGGTGGCGATCGCGCGCGCGCTGGCGATGGACCCGCACGTGATGCTCTTCGACGAGGTCACCTCGGCGCTCGACCCCGAGCTGGTCAAGGAGGTCCTCGACGTGATCCGCGAGCTCGCCGGCGAGGGGATGACGATGATCGTCGTCACCCACGAGATCGGCTTTGCCCGCGAGGTCGCGAGCCGGGTCGTGTTCATGGACGAGGGCGTGATCGTCGAGCAGGGCCCGCCCGCCCAGGTGATCGACGCCCCGCGCGAACCGCGGACGAAGCAGTTCCTCGGCCTCGTGCTCGAGCACTAGCGGCTCAGCCGCGCCGGCCGAGGCGGCGCAGCGGCGCCGTCAGCCGCCAGCTCGCGCTGCGCTTGATCCGCTCGATGTCGGCCTCGAGCGCCTCGATCCGCCGGTGCTGGGCGTCGCCGCGGAACTTGCCCTCGCCGACCTGGACCCGCGCCGCGGAGGCCTCGGCCTCGGCGCGCCGCGCGCGGCGCTCCCAGTCGCCCGATCCGGCGCCGACCCCGGTGACCGTGCCCTCCCACTTCTCGGTCGTGCGCACGTGCGCGTCGATCCACTCCTCGATCTCGGAGACGAGGTCGAGCGAGTGGTGGTGGACCACCCGCAGGTCGGCGGTGACGACCTTGCGTCCCGCCGCCCGCGCCTGGCAGCAGATGTCAAAGTCGTAGCCGTGATGGCGACCGAGCGACTCGTCGAAGCGCAGGTTGCGGATCGCCCACGGCGAGAGCACGAGCACGAACCCGTCGACGGTGTCGACCTCGCCGGTGCTCGCCTGGGGCGGCAGCTCGCCGTTCGCGACCCAGCTGAGGCCGGGGAAGTCGCCGCCGCCGTGCTCCCAGTAGCGGTGCGTGAACGAGGCCCAGGTGACCGACCCCTCCCAGTAGGCGAGACTGCGAACGCCGACCGCCCCGACGCAGCCGACCAGCGCCACCTGCTCGTCGGCGAGCGCCTCGCGCACGCGCTCGCAGAAGTCGGCGCCGACGATCTCGGCGTCCTGGTGGACGATCGCCAGCGCCTCGAGGTCGTCGAGCTCGCCGGCCCGGTCGAGCAGCAGGTTGTAGTTGCGAAAGATCGAGCCGACGCTGCCGTGCGAGAGGATCGCCGAGTCCGGCTCGCGGGCGAGCATGATCCCGGGCTCGGCGTAGCGCTCGTAGGTCGGACTGTGGGTGACAGCGCTGGCGAAGGCGATCATCGGCCACACCGTAGATGAGTGCAGCGGTATCTTCCCGCGCCTTGGCGGCCCTCGACACCCCGACCCCGGCCCGATGACGCTGCCCCGCGAGAGCGAGGACTTCGCGGTCGACGGCGATCCCGCCGACCCCTACGACCACGACCGCTCCGGCTACTCGCTCGCCAACAACCGCGAGCTCATCTTCGGCTGCCTCGACGCCGCCGGGGCGCGGTCGGTGGTCGAGATCGGCGCCGAGTTCGGGGCCTTCACCCGCGAGCTGCTCGGCTGGGCCCGGGATCGCGCCCGGGTGATCGCGGTCGACCCGCTGCCGCAGGCCGAGCTGGTCGAGCTCGAGGCCGAGGCCGAGGAGCTGACCCTGGTCCGCCGGCTCTCCGTCGACGCGTTTCGCGAGCTGCCGCGCCTCGACGCCTACGTAATCGACGGCGACCACAACTACTACACCGTGACCGAGGAGCTGCGCGCGATCGACGAGGTCGCCGCCGACGACGGGTTCCCGCTCGTCCTCTTTCATGACGTCTGCTGGCCGCACGCCCGGCGCGACTCCTACTACGCGCCCGAGCAGGTGCCCGAGGAGTTCCGCCAGCCGCTGCTCGCCGACACCCACGTGACCCCCTGGGAGGAGAGCTCGGACTCCGGCATCCCCTACGCCTGGATCGCCGCCCGCGAGGGCGGACCGCGAAACGGCGTCCTGACCGCGATCGAGGACTTCCTCGCCGGCCGCGAGGAGCTGCGCTTCGCCCGCGTGCCGGCGTTCTTCGGCTTCGCCGCGATCTGGCCGGCGGCCGCTGGCTGGGCCGACGCCGTCGGCGCCCTGCTCGACCCGCTGCACGACCATCCGGTGCTCGAGCGGCTGGAGGGAAACCGGGTCGTGCACCTGATCGAGCGGATCCGCTTCGGCGAGCTGCTGCGCGAGGCCGAGGTCGAGCGGCTCGAACGGCTCGAGGCGGAGCTGCGACGGATCCGCGACTCGCGGGCGATGGCGGTCGCCGAGCGCCTCTCGGCGCTGCGGGGCGGCGGCGAGCCGCTCGTCTCGCGGGCCCGGATCGACGCGGCGCTGCGGCCGCGCGAGCCGGGATCAGACTGAGTCGGGACCGCGGCCGCGCCGCTCGCGCGCCCGGTGCAGCGCCCGCCGGGCGGGGCGCAGCGGCGCCGCGAGCCGCTTCACCAGCTCGAGCCGGCGCTCGAGCAACTCGATCCGCTGCCAGAAGATCAGCGAGCGGCGATCGGACTCGTTGCGCAGCAGGTTGAGCTCGTCGCGGGCGATCTTCGCCGCCCCGGCCTCGGCCTCGGCAATCCGCGCGCGGCGCTCCCAGTCGATGTGCCCGTTGTCCTCGCCGAAGCGCCCCTTCCACTTCTCGGCGACGCGAACGTGGGTCTGCACCCATTCGTCGCTGTCGGTGAGTACCTCGAGCTCGTGGTGGTGAGTGACGCCGAGACCGCCGCCGACGATCACCCGCCGGTCGGCCTCGCGCGCCTGCAGGCAGATGTCGATGTCGTAGCCGTGCGCGCTCGGGTCGAGGCTCTCGTCGAAGCGCAGGTTGGCGACCGCCCAGGGCGAGAGGGCGAGGAGCATCCCGTCGACCGCGTCGACCGGATGTGGCCCCTCGGCGTGGATGTAGTTGGTCCAGTTGTCCATCGTCACCGCGCCGCCCCCGTTGCGGCGGTACGCCCACTCGTAGTCGCCGACGACCGGGCCCGGCTCCCACCAGGTCAGCCCGCGCACGTTCTCGGCCCCGGCGGCGCCAACGATCGCCACCTCCGGCTCGGCCAGATAACGGCGCAGCTGGTCGCAAAAGCTCGGGTTGGTGATCTCGAGGTCCTGATGCAGGAGCACCAGCCCCTCGAGGCCCTCGACCGTCGCGAGCTCGTCGAGGATCGCGTTGTAGGCGTGCGAGAGCGTGCCCCCGCTTTCGCGGGCGACGACGATCGAGTCGGGCTCCGAGGCGAGCGCGATTCCAGGCGCCGCGAAGGTCTCGTACTTCGCGCGCGAGGTGATCGCGCATCCGAAGCCGATCATCCGGCCTCCAGCCGCTCGAGATGCTCAGCCATCCTGGCCATCCGCGCCTAGTATGCCGCGAATGTCTTTTCGCAGAGGCCTCGAGATGGAGGACATATTCCCTCCGATCGAGCGCGAGCTCGGCCCCTACCGGCACCTGTTCACCGGCAAGGTCCTGAACGCGGGGGCGGGTAGCCGCGACATCTCGGACCTCGTCGACGGCGAGCTCTTCAGCCAGGACATCAAGTCCGCCCCCCACATCCACTACGAGTCGCCGCTGCACGAGATCCCGGTCGAGGACGGCTTCTTCGACACGATCATCTGCAACGCCGTGCTCGAGCACGTCGAGAACCCGGAGCAGGTGCTGGCCGAGTTCGCGCGCGTCTGCCGGCCGGGAGGCGTGCTCTACCTCTGCGTCCCATTCATGCAGCCCGAGCACCTCGACCCCACCGACTACCAGCGCTACACGGTCGACGGCCTGCGGCGCGAGGTCACCCGGCACGGCTTCGAGGTCACCGAGTCGAGCGGGGTGCACTCGGTCTACGTGACCCTGGCGTGGATCGTGCGCGAGTGGCTGGGGCCGAAGCGCACGCTCGCCGCGCGGGCGCTGAAGGCGGTGCTCTACCCCGCGCTGCGCTTCAAGTGCCGGACCTCATCCGAGCACGTGCACTCGCTCGCCTCGGCCTACCGGGTGGTCGCGACGCGAGCCGGATGAGCGACCTCGCCCGGCTCGCGGCCGACCTCGCCCGGGCGCTCGGCGCCGAGCGGGTACTGGTCGTCGGCGAGCAGCCTCCCCGCGGCCTCGCCGAGGCCTGCGGGCCCGGAGTGCGGGTCGAGGTCGAGGCGACGATCGAGGCCACCGCGGACAGCGCGGGCGCCGATTGCCTGCTGCTCGGCGACGGGCTGCTCGAGACCGCGACCGAGCCGGCGGCGGCGCTGACCGCGCTCGAGCGTGCGCTCGAGACCGCGGCCGGGGCGCTGATCACGGTCGCCGACCGCGACCTGCTCGCGTCGGAGGAGGAGCGCGCGGGGGCCCGCTGGACCGCGAGCGAGCTCACCGCCGCGCTCGCCGAGCACGGGCTCGAGCCGGCCTGGCTCGGGCTCACCGACTCGCACGGCTCGCTCGGGCGGCGCGCCGGGCTCGCCTGCGCGCTCTCGCGCACCCGGGGGCCGGAGCTCGGCGCGGCGCTGGCAGCCGGGCCGCTCGGGCTCGGGTTCGACCCGGTCGCCGCGAGCGCCGCGGGCGCGGCCAGCGCCCGGGTCTGCATCGCCAGCTACGAGTTCGTCGGCCCGACGCTGACCGGCGGGATCGGGACCGCGTACACGTCGCTCGCCGAGACGCTCGCCGCGGAGGGTCACGCGGTCACGGTCCTGTTCACCGGCTGGCCCGACGAGGCGGCGGAGCCGTTCCAGCACTGGGTCCGCCACTACCGCGAGCACGGGATCGAGCTCCTGCGCCTGCCGCAGCCGACCGCGAGCTGGATCGAGACCGGTCATCGCCACGCCGTGCGTGCCTACGAGGTCTACCGCTGGCTGCGGGACCGCGACGCCGAGCCGTTCGACGTCGTCCACTTCCCCGAGGTGCTCGGCCACGGCTACTACGCCGTCTGCGCGAAGCGGCTCGGGGTCGCGCTCGAGCGCACGACCCTGGCGATCGGCACCCACAGCTCGACCAGCTGGGTGCTGGAGGCGAACGGGACCCTGTTCCAGGCGCTCGACGACTTCGCCGACGACTTCGTCGAGCGCCGCTGCGTCGAGCTCTGCGACGTGCTGATCAGCCCGAGCGCCTACATGCGCGACTGGATGCGGAGCCGGGGCTGGCGCCTGCCGGAACGCAACTTCGTTCAGCAGTACGCGCGCTCGGAGGCGGTCGTGCGCGTCGACCCGGCGCCGCCGGCCCCCGCCTCGGGGACGACCGAGGTGGTCTTCTTCGGCCGGCTCGAGCCGCGCAAGGGAGTGCGGGTGTTCTGCGACGCGCTCGACCTGCTCACCGAGTCGCGCCCGCGCGCAGATTGCCGGGTCACCTTCCTCGGCAAGCGCTCCTCGGTCGACGGGCTCGACGCGGGCGAGTACATCGGTGAGCGCGCCGGGCGATGGCCGTGGCCGGTTGCCGTCGTCGACGACCTCGGCCAGCCGGCGGCGATCGCCCACCTGCGCTCCCCCGGACGCCGGATCACCGTTGTCCCCTCGCTCGCCGACAACTCGCCGAACACCGTCTACGAGGCGCTCGCGCTGCGGATCCCGCTGATCGCCTCGCGGGTCGGCGGCACCGCGGAGCTGATCGACGCCCGCGACCTCGCCCGGACCACGTTCGACCCCGCGATCGACCTCCCCGAGGCCGAGCCGAGCGGCCCCGAGGCGCTCGCCGAGCTGATCGCGGCGACGATCGACAGCGGTGAGCTCGAGCCACCGCGAGCGACGGTCGCCGCGGACGTCTGCCGCGCGGCGCACACACGCTGGCACGCCGGCGTCGCCTCGGCGCCGCCCGCCCCGGCGCCCGCGGCGCCGGCCGAGTCGCGACTCGCCGTCTGCGCGCTCGGCGACGACGAGGGCCGGATCGCGGTCACGCGACGATCGCTCGACGCCCAGACGCTGGCGCCCGCGGAGTCGATCGCCGCCGCCGTTCCGGCAGCGGCGAGGCCGACCGCCGAACGGGTCCTCTTCCTCCCCGCGGGCGCCCGCCTGCGACCGGACGCGGTCGAGGTGATCGAGCGCGCGGCGGGCTCGGGCGGATCCGAGCTGATCGCGATCGCGATCGCGATCGAGCCCGACGGCGACGCCGCCGCGGTGACCCGCGTCCCGGTCGGCGGGCCGGCGATCGCCGGGCTCCTGCGGCGCGCGCTCGGCGACGCCGCCTTCGTCGTCTCGGTCGCGGCGCTCGAGCGCCTCGGCGGCTTCGACTCGGCCGTCGACGCCTCCGACCAGGCGCACCATCTGCTCTGCCGGGCCGCGATCGCCGGGATCCAGATCGACGTGCTCCCGGAGCCGCTCGCGTTCGGCGCCCCGGCGGACTCGCTCGCGCCGATGTCGATCGTCGAGCAGCCGCGGCGGCGAAGCGCGATCATCGACGCCTATCGCGCCGCGCCGCTCGAGCTGCTCGGCGAGCTCCCGGTGCTGACCCAGCAGCTGTTCGCGACCGCGAGCGACCGCGAGCGCCAGTTCACCGACCTCTACGAGAACCGCTTCGGGCGCCTGACGCTGCCGATCCGCCGCTCGGTCGGCCGAGCGCGGCGAGCGCGGCGAATCCTGCGCCGGGGCGACTGATCGAGCGCTCCGCGTGGCGCCGGGGCTACCCTGCGGACGACCCGGGTAACTGTCAGACCGTGACCACGACCACCAACGAGACGTCCTCAGAGCCACAGGGGGGCCTGTTCTCCGTCCCGGAGACGCCGCGGCGCGAGATCTCGATCGAGGTCCGCGACCTGAAGAAGTCCTACCGGATCCCGACCGTGAAGCTGGACACGCTCAAGGAGCGCGCGGTGCGGCCGTTCGAGCGCCAGAGCTACCGGCTGCTCGACGCGCTCGACGGGGTCAGCTTCGACGTCGAGAAGGGCGAGTTCTTCGGCATCATCGGTCGCAACGGGTCCGGCAAGAGCACCCTGCTGAAGTTGCTCGGCAGCATCTATCGCGCCGACGCCGGCCGGATCCGCGTCGCCGGCCGGGTGGTCCCGTTCATCGAGCTCGGGGTCGGCTTCAACCTCGAGCTCAGCGCCCACGACAACATCGTCCTCAACGGGGTGATGATGGGCCTGACCCCGCGCGAGGCGAGCCGGCGCTTCGACGAGGTGATCGACTTCGCCGAGCTCGAGGAGTTCTCCGAGCTGAAGCTGAAGAACTACTCCTCGGGGATGCTGGTGCGACTCGGCTTCTCGCTGCTGACCCAGGTCGACGCCGACGTGCTGCTGATTGACGAGGTGCTCGCGGTCGGCGACGCCGCCTTCCAGCAGAAGTCGTTCGACGCCTTCAGCCGCCTGCATCGCGAGGGGCGCACGATCGTGCTCGTCACCCACGACATGACCACGGTCCAGGGCCACTGCGACCGCGCGATCCTGCTCGAGGGCGGGAAGATCGTCGAGGCCGGCGACTCGGGCGACGTCGCCCGCCGCTACATGCAACTCAACTTCGAGCACCGCCGGGCGGAGACCGAGTCCGAGGACGTCCGCTTCAGCGGCGGCAAGGAGGCGGCTGAGTTCGTCGAGGCGCGGATCCTCGGCGCGGACGGCGAGCCGGTGACCAGCATCGAGACCGGCCAGCCGATCCGCCTCCAGGCGACGATCGAGGCGGTGGCGCGGATCGAGCGCCCGATCTTCGGCTTCCAGGTGCTGAACGCCGACAACCTGCAGATCTTCGCCCCGCAGCCGGTGGCGCTGAAGGACCAGGACCCGGTGCTCGAGCCCGGCGAGCGGGTCACCTTCGAAGCCGAGATCGCGAACCCGCTCGCCTCCGGCCATTACTACATCCACCTGGCGGTCGGGCGCCTGGCGCCGCAGAGCGAGATGATCGCCTTCCGCAAGCACGCGGCCGACTTCGTCGTCTTCGGCGCGCGGCCGTTCGGCGGCCTGGTGACGCTCGAGCACGAGGCGACCGTGCGCCGGGAGCCGCGGCCGTGACCGCGCCGATGGACTCGGCGGTCGCCGACCGCCACGAGCTGCGCGAGATCGTCGGCCCGGCCGCCTTCGGCGGCGGGCGGCGGCGCTTCTTCGACCTGCTCTGGCTCACCTCGGTGACCGAGTTCAAGCTCGGATACCACGGGACCGCGCTCGGCTTCCTGTGGTCCTTCGTGCGCCCGCTGCTGCTCTTCGGCGTCCTGCTCGTCGTCTTCACCAAGGTGTTCAAGTTCGGCGACGACGTGAAGAACTATCCGGCGATGCTGCTGTTCAACATCATGCTCTTCACCTTCTTCGCCGACGCGACCGGGAACGCGGTGACCTCGGTCGTGCGCAGCGAGAACGTGGTCCGCAAGATGCAGTTCCCGCGGCTCGTGATCCCGCTCTCGGTCGTGATCACGAACGCGCTCCAGCTCGGGCTGAGCATGATCGTCGTCTTCGCCTTCCTGCTCGTCTACGGGGTCGAGCCGGTCTGGACCTGGATCCTGACCCCGCTCGTGATCGGCGCGATGGTGATCCTGACGACCGCGGTCTCGATGCTGCTCGCGGTGCTCTACGTGCGGATCCGCGACGTGCTGATCATCTGGACCGTGCTCTCGACCCTGCTCTTTTACGCGACCCCGGTGCTGTACCCGATCGAGCAGGCGCCCGACGGCTTTCGCGAGGTGATCATGCTCAATCCGCTGAGCCCGATTTTCGAGCAGGCGCGCGAGTGGGTGATCGACCCGCTCGCGCCCGGCGCGGTCGAGGCCGCGAACGGCAGCGGCCTGCTCGTGCTCGGCCCGGCGCTGATCTTCGTCGCCGTCTGCATCGTCGGGGTGTTCGCCTTCAACCGCGGCGCCCCCCGGATCGCCGAGGAGCTCTAGCTCCTAGGACGGGCGCTCGCCACCGGCGAGCGCGATCGCGACCGCGTGCCGGAAGCCGGCGAGGCTGTGCTCGGGCGTGAGCCGCTCGGCGACGATCTCGCGCGCGCCGGCGACCAGCGAGCGGCCGAGGGCACGATCGCCGAGCAGCCGGTCAACCGCCGCCGCGATCGCCGGCGGGTCCTCGGCGGGCACGATCAGCGCCGAGCGGCCATCGCCGAGCAGCTCCGGGATCGCCCCGACCCGGGTCACCACCGAGGGCCGTCCCGCGACCGCGGCCTCGAACGGGACCCGGCCGAACGACTCGGCGACGCGGGCCGGGTTGACGACGACGTCGGCGGCGGCGTAGACGTCCGCGGCGTCGTCGACGTGGCCCGCGACGACGACGCGCTCGCCGAGGCCGAGCTCGCCGATCAGCTCGAGCAGCTGCTCGCGGAAGGCGATGTCCTGGGGACGGGGGAAGGCGGCGCCCGCAATCACGCAGAAGGCATCCGGGTGGGCCTCGAGCACGCCCGGGAACGCGCGCACGAGCAGGTCCTGGCCTCGACCCTCGGTCAGCGCCCCGACCGAGGCGACGAGCGGGACGCGCTCGGGGATCGAGTGCCGGTCGCGAAACGCGGCGCCGTCGCCGTCGCGGTAGCCGTCGCCGATCGGCGGGTAGACCGTCTCGACCGTCGCCGGCGCGCGGATGAACTGGGCCGCGACCGTGCCCGAGCAGGCGATGATGCAGTCGGCGAGCCGCACGGTGAGGCTGGCGAGCAGGCGCCCGGCGAGCGGGCGCAGCGCGCGCCCGCCGCGGTGGGTGCGCTCGAACAGCTCGCCGCAGTAGACGAGCACCGGCACGCGCTCCAGCGCCGCGGCGATCGAGACCGCGGGCAGCATCGAGGTGACCGCGACCACGAGCCCGGGCCGCCGGGCGCGGATCAGGGCGCGGAACTCGCCCACGTCGCGCCACAGCCGCCTGACGGCGTGGCCGAGCGCCGCCGGGCTTCCCGAGGGCAGGGTCAGCGCCTCGTAGTCGAGCGCGACCACGTCGCCGGCGTCGGCGAGCGCGCTCGCCACGCGCCCGCGGTCCGGGACCACCGTGACCAGCGGTGCCCGCGCTCCGAGCCAGTGCAGCTCGGCGTCGAGCGAGCGCGAGGGACCGCTGGTGTCGGCGAGGTGGAAGACGGCTAGCGTCGTCGGAATCGCCGTGGCCGCCGGCGGCGCCGAGCGCGAGCGCAGCCGGGCACGGCGCAGCGCCCGGCGGCGCAGGTTGGAGCCCGCGCGCTCGCGGCCGAGGTCGAGCGTGGTCGGGTAGCGCTCGAGCTCGCGCGGCGCGCGATAGCCCGCGAGGCGCCCGCGCAGGCCGGCGACGTTGCGGTCGAGCAGCGCCTGCCCGGCGCAGAGGACCGCCTCGCGCACGAGCACCGGCCCGAGCCGGCGCGCGCTGACCACCTGCCACTTGCGCAGCACGTAGCCGCGACCGAAGCCCATCAGGTAGTTCTTTCGGGACGATCCCGAGCCCAGGGTCGCCGAGTGCTCGTGGTCGCCGAGCGCCCCGGGCGCGAGCGCGCAGCGCAGGCCGAGGCGCCGCAGCCGCAGGACGAGGTCGACGTCCTCCCAGTAGGCGAACAGCCGCTCGTCGAAGCCGCCGACCGAGCGGAACGTGGTGCGGTCGAAGGCGGCCGCGGCGCCCGAGGGTCCGATCGGGTCGGCGACCTCCCCCTCGAGCCGGCTCACGGGCTCGCCGTTGAGGTAGTCGAAGACGAGCAGGGTCGCGTCGAGCTCCATCCCGGCGCTGTCGATCAGCGAGCGGTCGCGCCAGTCGCGCATCACCCCGGCGGCCATCACGGTTCCGGCCGCGGCGTCGATCGGCGCGCAGATCCGCTCGACGAACTCGGGCTCGACCACGCAGTCGTCGTTGAGCAGGACGACGACGTCGCCGTCGGCGCGCTCGACCCCGGCGTTGATCGCCCGCGTGTAGCCGGCGTTGCCCTCCATCGAGAGCACGTCGGCTCGCTCGAGCCGCGCGGCCGCGGCGGCGACGCCGTCGGCGCCGCCCGAGTTGTCGACGACGATCGTCTGGTGCTCGACCGTCTGCGCGGCGAGCGAGCCGAGCATCCGGGCGAGCCGCTCGCCGCCGAGGGTCGGGACGATCACGGTCGCGGCGACGCTCACCGCGGCTCCCGCGTCGCCTCGACGACGATCGAGCCGCCGCGCCCGGCGAGACCGGCCGCGAGCTCGGCGGCGATCGCGACCCCGAGCAGCAGCGGCCCGGCGACCACGGTCACGATCAGGTCGCGTAGGCGGGCGGCGCGACCGACCCCGGCGAGGTCGCGCTTGATCAGCCGGAAGGCGAAGTCGCGCTCGCCGGTGAGGCGGTTGAGCAGCGTCTGCCACATCCCGAGCGGATTCTGCTCGACCAGGAGGTGATGCACGCGCCCGGCCCGAAAACCGCTGCGGGCGAGCAGCGCCGATGCTCCCCGCGGGGTCAGGTGGGTGCGATGGCGGGGGACGTCCTGGTGAAACCAGCGATCCCCGCCGATCCGCGCCTGGAGGCTGGCGACGTTCGGGACCGCGACCACGAGCGTCCCCCCGGGGCGCAGCCAGGTCGCGATCCGTCGCAGCGCCGCGGCCGGGTCGTCGAGGTGCTCGAGCACGTGCCAGAGCACCGCCGCGTCCTGGCTCGCGGCCTCGACCTCGGCCTGCTCGACCCCGGCGGCGACGACCTCGAGCCCGCGCGCACGCGCCGTCGCCGCCGCCGGCGAGGGCTCGATCCCCCAGGCGTCGAGGCCGCGAGCGCGCATCCCGGCGACCAGCGACCCGTCGCCGGCCCCGACCTCGAGCACCCGGGCTCCCGGCGCGAGCCCGCCGAGGAACCGCAGCCGGTCGTGGTCGGCGAGCGCGCGCAGCCGCGCGAGCAGCGGCTCGAGCGAGCCTCGCGCGGCGGCGTAGGTGCCGCCCTCATAGAGCGCCGCGGGATCGGCGGCGTCGCCGACGGTGACCGCGGTGCCGCAGCGGTCGCAGCGTCGCAGCGCGAAGTCGCGGTGGCCGGCGAGCTGCGGGTCCGAGGCGGTGGCGGAGCGCCAGGGCCGCAGGCCCTGCGCCCCGCAGGCCGGGCAGCTGTCCACGGTCTCAGTAGGCGCCGGAGCCGCGCAGGGTCACCGGGACGGTCTCGGCGATGATCCGCAGGTCGCGCGCGAGCGAGAGGTTCTCGATGTAGTCGAGCTCGACCGCGAGCCGCTCGTGGAAGGTCAGGTCGCCGCGGCCGAAGACCTGCATCGGGCCCGTGATCCCGGGCTTGACCGAGAGCCGGAAGCGGTGCTCGGGCCGGTAGCGCTCGACCAGCTCGATCTGCTCGGGCCGCGGCCCGACGATGCTCATCTCGCCGCGCAGCACGTTCCACAGCTGCGGCAGCTCGTCGAGGCTCAGCCGCCGCAGCGCCCGGCCGACCCGGGTCACGCGCGGGTCGTCGGAGAGCTTGAACACGGGCTCGTGCAGGTCGTCGAGGCGGACGAAGTCGTGGAGGCGGTCCTCGGCGTCGGCGACCATGGTGCGGAACTTGTGCATCTCGAACGGCCGCGCGTCGAGGCCCGCGCGGGCCTGCGAGAAGAACACCGGCCCGTTCGAGTCGAACCGGATCGCGAGCGCGATCAGCGGGAACAGCGGCGCGGTGAGGACGAGCCCCGCGGACGAGATCGCGACGTCGAAGCCGCGCTTGATCATCGCGGTCGAGCGCGAGGGGTCCCAGGTCTCGTACTCGAGCACCGGCAGGTCGGCGACCCGCGAGAGGCGGACCGGGCCGGCGCGCCCGTGCAGCGGCGAGATCACGCTCAGCTTCACCTGCCGCTCGCGGCACTCGGCGACCAGGCCGCCGACCTCGCCCGGCTCCATCACGTCGGCGGCGAAGATCACCCGGTCGACCTCGCCGACGATGTCGTCGAACGAGCGCGGGCCCTCGTCGTCGACGAGGCGCAGGTGCATGTCGGGGAAGAGCTCGAGCTTGCGCCGGATCATCTCGGCGAGGTCGCCGGCGCCGAGCACCGCGGTGACCTCGGGCGGCGTCAACCGGCGCCAGAGCCAGCGCGCCCCGCCGCGCAGCACGAGCGCGGTCCCGGTGGCGACGGCGAAGGCGCCGACGGCGGCGCCGGCGCTGACCTCGCCGGCCGGGGTCTGCGGCAGGACGAGCGCCATCAGCGCCACGCCCGAGCCCGCCCAGGCAGCGATCGCGGGCAGCTCGTCGATGGTCAGGTGACGGATCGCGGCGTGGTCGCGGTCGTAGAGGCCGATCAGCTTCGCGATCAGGATCCAGGCGGGCAGCAGGACCAGGGCCCAGAACGCGTGCGCGGTAGAGGTCGCGACGACCACGCAGGCCGCCGCCGCCGCGATCAGGTCGGCGAGGGCGAGTAGTCGGCGGCGCAGAGCGTCACGCCAGAACCGCGGCCTGCCGGCAGGATCCTGACCGCCCTGGTCCACCCCTACGGAAGGAGGACCTTCCTTGACCATGTCGACAAGGTTAACCCGCGTCGAAGCGGGAAGTCGCGGCGGCAAGCGGGATTCCAGGCCTCGCACAGCGATTGTCTAGGCTCTGCCGTCGCTTTGACCGATCTCGCCTTCCTGATCTGCGTCGAGCGCGGCCGCCTCGAGAGCGAGGCGGTGCTGCTGGTCGACAGCCTGCGCCGCTGGGGCGGCGCGCTCGCCGACGCGCCGGTGTACGCGTTCGCACCCCGGGTGGGCAACGACCCGGCGCCGGAGACGATCGAGCGACTCGAGGCGAGCGCGGTCACCTTCGTCTCCGAGCCGATGGTCGAGCGCTTCGCCAAGATCCCGACCTTCAACAAGGTCACCGTCTCGGCCTGGGCCGAGCGCGAGCTCGACCACGAGACCCTGGTCTTCACCGACACCGACTGCGTTTTCATGGGCGAGCCCGCGGAGCTCGCCGACGGCGACTGGCTCGCGGCGGCGCGGCCGGTCGACCGGCGGATCGCCGGCTCGCGCGGAAAGGGCAAGAACGAGCCCTTCTGGCGCAAGATGTACGACCTGCTCGACGTCCGCGAGCGGCCGTTCGTCGAGACCACGGTGGGCCAGATGCGGATCCGCGCCTACTGGAACAGCGGCCTGCTGGCGGCGAAGCGCAGCGCCGGGCTGTTCGGCGCCTGGGAGAACGCGCTCGGGCGGCTGTTCGACGCCGACATCGTGCAGAACCGCTGGCCTCAGTTCATGGACCAGCTCAGCTGGGCGGGCGCCAGCGCCGACCTCGGCGAGCGGATGCGGATCCTCGGCGACGGCTACAACTACCCGCTTCGCCACCGCCAGGCGCTGGCGCCGGCGGCGCGCGACCTCGAACTCGGCGAGATCGTCCACCTTCATTACCGGCTGCTCTTCCACGTTCCCGACCCGCTCGCCGACGTCGCGCCCCCGTTCGCCGACGACGAGCGCCACCGCTGGCTCGCCGAGCGCCTGCCCCTGGACGAGGTCGAGGCCGAGGCCCCAGGTTCCGACGACGCCGACGACGAGTTCGACTGAGACCGTCGCTCAGCTCTAGAGGTTGCGGCGAACCTGGCGGCGGACCTCGGGGTCGAGCGGGTTGAGCTCCCGGGCGCGCTCGAGGCTCGCGCGCGCCCCCTCGTCGTCACCGAAGCGGGCCCGGATCCGCGCCTCGACCAGGTAGAGCTCGAAGTCGCGCGGCGAGCGCGCGACCGCGTCCGCGATCGCCTCGCGCGCGGCCTCCGCCTCCCCCGCGCGCTCGTATAGAAGCGCCTGCTCGAGCCGTGGCTCGGCCGCCCAGGGCTCGAGGTCGACGGCGTTGCCGGCGGACTCCAGCGCCCGCTCGAGCTCGCCGCGCTCGGCCGCTTCGCGGCTCGACGAGAGGGCGCTCCCGGCGAGCAGCAGCAGGCCGGAGGCGCAGATCGCGATCCAGGCGACGACGAGCACGACCACGCCGCCGGCGAAGCGGCTGCGACTGCGGACGGTGCCGAACACCGGCGCGGTGCCGCCGGCGCCGCCGCGCGAGCGTCGCCGGTCCGGTGAGCAGCGCCGCCGCGATCACGGCGACGCCGAAGACCGCCGGCAGGTCCCAGGTCCAGTCGACGGCCGCGGCGACGAAGCCGACGACCAGGACCGCGAGCGCGGGGGCCGCGGCGGCCGCACCCGCCACCGGGCGGCTGCGCCGGACGCCGGCGACGCCGGCGACGGCGAAGAAGCCGGCGATCGCGACGAGCCCGGCGACCCCGAGCTCCGCCAGCGACTCGAAGAAGAGCGAGTGGGCGCGAGTCGCGGCGAGGCCGACTTCGCGCCGCTCGAGCCAGTAGGAGCCGTAGTCGCCCGAGCCGACACCGCCGAGCGGCGCCTCCGCATAGGAGTCGACCGCCGCCTCCCAGAACTGGTAGCGGCCGGTCCCGCCACTGCGCAGCAGGTCGGCCTGGCCGCTGACGCGCAGCTCGGTCCCCTGCGGAGGCTGCTTGAACTCCTCGAAGCGCTCGACCGGGTCCGCGGCGACGATCAGCGCCAGGACCGCGAGCGCGGCGGCGATCGCGGCGATCGGCCGGCGGCGAGCGGACAGCCGCGGCGCCCGCAGGCGCTCGAGCCGGTCGAACGGCCGCTCGAGCAGCCAGGCCGCGCCCGCCGCGATCGCGACCACGGCGAGCGTGATCGCGAGCATGCCGTCGGCCTCCGCCGCGGCGGCCGCAGTTCCCGGGGTCTCGAACAACGCGTCGCGGGTGGCGGCGAAGGCGATCAGCGCTGTCCCCGCCGCCGCTCCGAGCGCGAGCACCGCCGCGAGGCGGGTGCGCCGCGGGCCGGCGACGACGAGCACGCCGAGCGCCAGCGCCGCCGCCGCGACCCCGCCGCGCGAGTCGGTCGCCCAGAGCGCCAGGGCGATCATCGGCAGCGCCGCGATCGCCGCGACGCGCGCCGACCTCGCGTTCGCGTTGGCGCCGAACCAGGCCAGCAGCGCGCTCGCGCCGGCGAGCGCCGCCGCGAGCCCGTTCCAGTAGCCGATCGGGTAGGCGAGGCGGCCGCTCGTGGCGGGCAGCGCCTGACGAAGGTCGGCGTCCGGATCGCCGAAGACGCCGGGCTGGAAGCGCGCGAGGAGCGCGATCGCCCCGATCGCGGCGAGCCCGACCGCGAGCCCGGCGAGCCACGGCCGGGCCTCGCCGCGGCGCGAGGCGACGACGACGAGGGCGAAGATGCCGAGGTAGGCGAGCGCGCGGACCAGGTCGGCGAACGCCTGCCCGTCGTCGTCGGCCCAGGCGAGCGAGAGCGCGGTCAGGCCGGCGAACCCGGCGAGGCAGAGCCCGGCCGCGAGCGCCGGGCGCGGCGGCTCCGAGCGTGGGACCGTGCCGGTGGCGAGGCCGACGACGACAGCCGCCCAGACCGCGAGCGCGGCCGCCGCGTAGGCGGTGGTCTCGAATCCGCCGCCGGCGAGCGCGAGCCCGACGCACGCGGCCGCAACCATCGATGTGATCAAGAGTTCTATTCGGGGTAGATGCATTGGAATGTCAATCGGCCGCAGCCTGTACCCTGGCGCGGGCCCCGCTAGAGAAGAAGGACGACGACGACGGATGACCCAAGGCAGGCAGCAGTCTAGGACGGCACTCGCACTCGGTTGCGTGCTCGCGATGATCGCGGGCGCGGCCCTGATCGCACCCGCTCACGCGGGGGCCCAGGCGGCCGCGGACGAGTATCAGGTCGGTCAGATCCCCGGTGGTGATGACGGCGGTGCGTCCTCGGCCTCGGGCGACGAAGCCCAGGCCCTGGCCGCCGACTCGTCCAGCGACGGCGGCGGGATCCCGATCCTGCTGATCGTGCTTGCCGCGATCGCCGCCGTCTGCACCGGGCTCGCGGTCTGGCGGCTGAGCCGCGACGATGACGACGACGACCCCGGCGCCGGACGCGACGGGGCAACCGGCGCTCGAGGCGTCACCGGCGAGACACAATCCCTCTGATGGTCGTCAGGGGAGCAACCCTCCTCGCGGCAACTCTGGCGGCGGCGGTGGCGATCGGCGCCGGCACCGCCGGCGCGAAGCCGCTCTACGGCGTCGTCCCCCAGGACGGCGCCCTGCCGACCGCGGCCGACCTCGAACTGATGCCGAAGGCCGGCATCGGCGGCGTCCGCCTGATGGCGAGCTGGGCGACCGTCGAGCAGGTCGAGGGCCTCTACGACTGGGACGTGCTCGACGCGATGGTCCGCGAGAGCACCAATCGCGGGATCGCCCCGCTCTTCTTCCTCTACGGGACCCCGGACTGGGCCGCGCAACGCGACGGCTATCAGTGCGCCGGCGTCACCTGCCACGTCTACGCGCCGCGCTCGCCCGAGACCCGGGGCGCGTTCGCGGCCTTCGCCCGCGCGGCGGTCGAGCGCTACGGCCCCGGCGGCGACTTCTGGGAGGCGCCGGTGGACACCTCGGCGCCGGAGCCCGCGCCGCCGGCCGACGAACCGGTCGACGGCGGCACCCTCGGTGGCGTCGAGTGCCCGCCGCTGATCCCGATCTGCGAGCCCGAGGAGCCACCGCCCCCGCCGCCCAGCGATCCGCCGCTGCCCGGCGAGCCGCCTTGCGGGTGCGAGCAGCCGTCGCCGATCCGCGCCTGGCAGGTGTGGAACGAGCAGAACTCGCCCAAGTACTTCGCCCCGAAGGTCGACGTGCCGCGCTTCGCCGCGCTGCTGCAGGCGGCGGGCACCGAGATCAAGTCGACCGACCCGGGCGCCGAGGTGATCGTCGGCGGGATGTGGGGGCCGCGCTCGGCGGCGAAATCGGTGCTGCCGGTGAAGCGCTACCTGAAGCAGCTCTACCAGGTGCCGGGGATCGAGGGCAGCTTCGACGCGATCGGCCTCCATCCGTATTCGTCGTCGGTGGCGAAGTCGCTGAACCAGATCAACGTCGCGCGCAAGCAGGTGAAGCGCTCCGGCGACCGCGAGGTCGGCACCTGGATCACCGAGCTCGGCTGGGCGGCCGGCGGCCCGCGCAAGAACCCCTACGTCAAGGGGCTCGCCGGGCAGGCGCGACTGCTCTCGCGGGCGCTGCGCGCCTATGCCCGCCGCTCGCGTCGCTACCGTCTCGAGGCGGTGTACTGGTACTCGTGGCGTGACAAGAAGGGCGGCAACGCGATCTGCGATTGGTGCGGCAACTCGGGCCTGCGGACGAAGAAGGGCGCGGCGAAGCCGGCGTGGAAGGCCTTCGCTAGGGTTGCGCGCTAGCTAGGCTCCCACAGGGACTCGGGAGCCGAGGACAGCAGCCGCCCGCTCCGGACACGGGCCCGCGACGAAGCGCGGGCCGCGCGACGAGACAGTCGCCGGATCGCTTTGCGGCATCCGAACAAGCTCAGGCAGGGAACTGAGAGAAAGGTCAGACGATGAATACCGAAGCCCATAGCTCCAACCGCTGGAAGGCCGCGCTCGCCGCCGCCGCGCTCGTCGTGGCGCTCGCCGCCGCGGTGGCCGCGCCGCGCGCCGACGCCGCGCTACCGAGCGGCTACTACGGGGTCGTCCCGCAGACGGCCCTGACCAGCACCGACTTCGAGCGCATGGGCCAGGGCAACGTCGGCTCGGTGCGCCTGCTGTTCTCCTGGAGCTCGGTCGACCCGAGCTCGGAGCCCGACGACTACAACTGGTCGGTGATCGACCAGTCGGTCGGCGACGCGGCGCAGAACGGGGTCGAGGTGCTGCCGTTCCTGTTCGGGACCCCGCAGTGGGTCGCGACCGAGCTCGACGGTCACGCCTGCGGCGAGGCCGAGTGCGCCACCTTCGCACCCTCCTCGCCCGCGGCGCTCGACGCCTGGCGCGATTGGGTGCAGGCGGTCGCCGAGCGCTACGGGCCCGGGGGCGAGTTCTGGACCGAGAACCCGCAGATCCCGATGCTGCCGATCCGCAACTACCAGATCTGGAACGAGCAGAACTCGCGCGAGTTCTTCGCCCCGAAGGAGTCGCCGACCGGCTACGCAGCAATGCTCGACGCCGCGTCGGGTGTGATCCGCACCGCGGATCCGGGCGCCCAGGTGATCCTCGGCGGGATGGCGCAGCTCGCGGGCTCATCGAAGGCGACCAAGGCGACCAAGTACCTACGCTCGTTCTACAAGGTCAACGGGGTCGAGGCGAACTTCGACGGCATCGCCGTCCACCCCTACGGCTCCTCGGTCTCCAAGGTCGCGAACCAGGTCGAGGCCTTCCGCAAGGTGGCCAAGCGCGCCGGCGACCGTGGCGCCGGGACCTGGATCACCGAGCTCGGCTGGGGCTCGGCGAAGGGGGGCAACCCGCTCAACCGTGGCAAGAAGGGCCAGGCGCAGCGGCTGAAGGAGTCGTTCAAGTACTTCAAGCAGCAGCGCAAGAAGCTCAAGATCCAGACGATCCAGTGGTTCAGCTGGCGCGACAGCTCGATCAAGATCTGCGACTGGTGCGCGAAGTCGGGCCTGTTCTCGAAGAGCCTCAAGGCGAAGCCTTCGTTCAAGGCGTTCACGAAGTTCACCGGCGGGAGCTAGAGGCGTAGCGCATGGGCCGGTGGCCGACCGAGATGACCGCCGGTCGCCGGCCCCTGAAGCTCCGCCTGCTCGCGATCGCGGCGCTCGCCGCGGCCGTGGTCGGCGCCGGCTGCGGCGACGACGAGTCGAGCGCGCCCTCGGGACCCGACGCCCCGCGCGACTTCTTTGCCGTGGTCCCGCAGGCGCCGGTCACCGCGGAGGACCTCGAGCGCATGGGCCAGGGCGGCGTCGGCACCATGCGCTCGATCTTCCCCTGGGCCGCGATCGACCACACGCCCGCCGACGACTTCGACTTCTCCGGCATCGATCCGATCGTCCTCGACGCCGCCCGCAACGACGTCGAGGTGCTGCCGTTCCTGTTCGGGACCCCGAACTGGGTCTCGCACGACCTCGACGGGCGCGAGGTCTGCGAGCCCGACTGCGCCACCTACGCCCCGCGCTCGCCCGAAGCGGTCGCCGCCTGGAGTGAGTTCGTCGGCGCCGCGGTCGACCGCTACGGCCCCAACGGCGACCTCTGGAAGGAGAACCCGGAGGTCGAGGAGCAGCCGATCCGCGCCTGGCAGATCTGGAACGAGCAGAACTCGCCGACCTTCTATCAGCCCGCCCCCGACGTCGAGGGCTACTCGGAGCTGGTCGCGAGCGCGGCCGACGCGATCCGCGCCCGCGACCCGAACGCGAGCATCGTGCTCGGCGGGATGTTCGGCACCCCGCTCAACGGCGAGCTCCCCGCCTACACCGCCTGGGATTTCCTCGGGCGCATGTACGAGGGCGGCGCCGGCGAGTACTTCGACGGCGTCGCCGTGCATCCCTACGCCGCCAACCTGGGCAAGGTCGAGTCGCAGATCGACGCGATCCACGACGAGATCGGCGCCGCCGACGACGACGCCACCCTCTGGGTGACCGAGATCGGCTGGGCCTCGGGCGGTCCCGACGTGCCCCTGAACCGCGGCGAGGAGGGCCAGGCCGAGCAGCTCACCGACGCCTACGAGATGCTGCTCGACCGCCGGCTGAGCTGGGACATCGAGACGGTCGCCTGGTACTCGTGGCGCGACACGATCGACCCGGTCTGCGACTGGTGCACGAACTCGGGCCTGTTCCCGGCCGAGTCGCTGGCCGAGCCGAAGCCCTCCTGGGAAGCGTTCACCGCGCTCACCGGCGGCAGCTGAGCGACTAGCCGGGCAGCCGGCAGACGCGTACCGGGGCGCCGCCCTCGAACACCGCGGTCCACGGCGGGCCGAGGTCGTCGAGCGGGATCGCGATCGAGCTCGCACCCGCCGGAGCCTCGCCGAGATCGACCGCCGGCTCGCCGGTCGCGAATCGCCGCAGCGAGACCGGGGTGCCGCCCCGCGGGTCGACGACGACCGCCCCGCCGGCCCCGAGCTCGGCCTCGACCCCGCCCGGGCCGGGCTCGAGCCGCTCGCAGCCCTCCGCGGGAGCCCGATCGGCGGGCTCGAGCTCGAGCTCGTAGGCGGCCGCGAGGATCGCGTCCGCTGCCGCCCGCGCCGGCTCCGGGCCGGCGAGCGCGTCCACGGGGTCGGCGACCGGCGAGCCCCAGCGATCGACCGCGGCGAAGTAGCTGCCGGCGCTGATCGTCTGCGGGAACGGCGTCCCCGCGAACGTCGGCTCGAGCACGACCGCCTCGTCCACCTGGTCGCGGGCGCCCTCGAGCGCCGCGAGCGCCGCGAGGTGGACATCGGTCTGGGCGCGAAAGAAGTCCTCTCCGGCGCGCAGGGCACCGAGGTTGGAGGCGATCGAGGCGGCGCCGAGCAGCGCCAGCAACGCGAGGCCGAGCCGGGGCGGGCGCCGGTCGCGCAGCAGCTCGCTGGTCGTGAGGACGATGAAGATTGCCCCGACGAGCTGGTAGCGGCTGGCGCCCGGCTCGCGGCCCGGCATCTGATTGAGCCCGGCCGACGCCCAGAACGCGAGCCCGGTTGCGGCGAAGACCCAGAACGACCGCGTCAGCACCGCGGGGCGGCGGATGGCGATCCACGCCGCCGCGATCAGCAGCGCGACGAGCAGCGGGCGGGCGTAGTCGGGGTTGACGCCGATCGAGCCCGAGCGGGTGCCGATCCTGGTCAACCCGAGGAGCGAGGCGAGCGCCGAGCTCGCCGCGTCCCAGACGTAGGCGGGCAGTGCGTAGAGGTTGTCGACCGAGACGGCGCTCTCGGTCTCCTGGCCGTAGACCGCGTACCAGAGCGCATAGAGCGCCAGCGGGACCGCGGGCACGAACGCGCGCCGCAGGCGCCCGTCGCCGCGCAGGACGACGTCGACCGCGGCGCCGACCGCGAACACGAGCCCGAGGCTGGAGAAGGCGAGCGAGAGGACGAGGGCGGCGCAGGCGAGCAGGTCGCCGCGGCGATCGCCGCGCTCAAGCGCGATCAGGGCGCCGAGGCCGGCTGCGATCGCACCCGAGAAGCCGATCTCGACCGGCCACAGCAGGTGCTCCCAGGCGGGCCCGAGCGCGAGCAGCACGGCGCCGACGACGAGCGCCACCGCGGTCCCGAGCCGGGCGCGCACACAGACGTAGACGACGGCGACGGCGAGGACGACGAAGAGCGTCGCGACAACCCGAAACGGCGCCGTCGAATCGAGTCCGAAGAGCGCCAGCAGGAGCTTGTAGATCGCCACCGGCAGCGCCCACAGGTGTTCGTTGAGCGGGGTCAGCAGCGAGTCGGCCGAGAGGTCCGCCCGCAAGATCAGGTTCCACTCGTCCTGAAAGAAGGTGAGCCCGGAGCCGAGCGCGACGATCAGCGCGAACCCGGCCAGGCCGAGCGCTCCGGCCAGCAGCCAGCCGGCGAGGCGATCGGACTCGAGCCGGTCGTTCACCCGGGCGCGCTAAGCGCCGCCGCCGGCCATCGCCGGCAGGATCACCACGGTGTCGGTGCCCGCGACCGTGGTGTCGAGACCGTCGAGGACGCGCACGTCCTCGTCGTTGAGGTAGACGTTGACGTAGCGGTTGAGCTGGCCGTCGTCGGAGAAGAGCTGGTCCCGGGTGTCGGGGTGGGCGTCGGCGAGCGCGGCGAGGACCTCGCCGACGCTGGCGCCGGTGGCGTCGATCTCGCTCTCGCCGCCGGTGCGCGAGCGCAGCACGGGTGGGATCTTTACGGTCGGCATCGTGCCCGGAAAGCTAACGGGGACGGCTAGGCGGCGCTCGGCGACGGCTCGCGGGCGGGGGCGCCGCAGAAGAGCTCGTAGTCGGGGAAGCGCCCCATCTCCTCGGCGCTGATCTCGGGCGCGCTCTCGCCGCAGATCGGGCACTCGGGGTCGCGCTTGACCTTGAGCTCGGTGAAGCTGGTGCCGAGCGACTCATAGAGCAGCAGGCGCCCGACCAGCGGCTCGCCGATCTGCGCCACGAGCTTGATCACCTCGTTCGCCTGCAGCAGCCCCATCAGCCCGGCCATCACGCCGAGGACGCCGTTGGCGCCGCAGCTTGGCGCCAGCTCGGGCGGCGGCGGCACCGGGTAGAGGCAGCGATAGCACGGCCCCTCGTAGGGGACGAAGGTCGAGATCTGGCCGTCGAAGCCGAGGATCGACGCGGAGACGACCGGCTTTCGCAGCCGCACCGAAGCGTCGTTGAGCAGGTAGCGGGTGGGGAAGTTGTCGGCGCCGTCGACGATCACGTCGTAGGGCTCGATCAGCTCGAGGATGTTCGAGGCGTCGAGCCGGGTGGCGTGCTCGACGACCTCGACGTCGGGGTTCAGCGCCTCGATCGTGATCCGCGCCGAGGTCGCCTTCGAGATCCCGAGGCGCTCGGTGTTGTGGATCACCTGGCGCTGCAGGTTCGAGGCGTCGACGACGTCGTCGTCGACGATCCCGAGGGTGCCGATCCCGGCCGCGGCGAGGTAGAGCGCCGTCGGCGCCCCGAGCCCGCCGGCGCCGAGCAGCAGCACCTTCGCGCCGAGCATCCTCAGCTGGCCCTCGACCCCGACCTCGGGCAGCAGCGTGTGGCGCGAGTAGCGCATCCGCTGCTCCGCGGTCAGCCCGGACTCGCTCTCGACCGGCAGGCCGGCCCGCTCCCAGGCCACGATCCCGCCCTCGATCACGGCGACGTTCTCGTAGCCGAGCTGCTCGAGCTCGGCCGCCGAGAGCGCCGAGCGGTTGTCGGTGCGGCAGTGCAGCAGCAGGCGCTCGGAGGCGTCGGGCGCGAGCTCGTCGATGCGGGCGACGAGCTCGCCCTGGGGGACGTGGGTGGCGCCGGCGAGGTGGGACTCGTCCCACTCGTTCTGCTCGCGGACGTCGATCAGCTTCGTCCCCGCCGCGATCTCGTCGCGGGCGCGGTCGAGATCGATCATCTCGATCCGTGACTTGATCTCGCCGAGCTCGTCCGCCGCAGTCGCCATCGCTAAAACTCCTAATCCCGATCCGGATTTAAGGTTTAGTCTAGCACTCGCCGAGCGGTGGATTTCCCCGCTATGCAATGACTATCCACCGCTCGGCGGGGCGGGCGGGAGCTCGGGCGGCGGGTCAGCCGCGAGCGCGCTCGCGAGCGCCTCGCGGTCGCGATCGCCGGCGCGGCGAGCCAGCGTCTTCGCCCACAACCGCAGGCGCAGGTTGAGCACCAGCGCGCGCCAGGCGCGGCGCTCGCGGCGGGGGCCGTAGGCGCGCCGCAGCGCCGCGCGCCAGTTCAGCGTCCCCAGCGGCCGCCAGCCCTCGCGCGAGCCGTAGGCGACGATCGAGGACGCCTGACCGTGATGGACGATCCGGCACCCGGTCGGATCGAACCAGGACCGCTTCCCGGCGGCCGCGGCGCGCAGGCCGAGGTCGACGTCCTCCCCGTACATGTGCAGAGCGCGGTCGAAGGGGCCGAGCCGGCGCAGGAGCGCGGTCGGCGCGGCGACGCAGACGCCGTTCAGCCACGCGACCTCGACCGCCCGCCCGAGCCGGTAGGGCTCGGTCCGGGCGCGCACGGGCGCCGGCGCGAGCGCCCCCGGCAGCAGCGCCCGGACCCAGGGCCAGGCGCCGACCTCGGGCCCGCTCGCCGAGGGCTGCGCGCTGTGGTCGGGGTTGAGCACCCGCGGCCCGACCAGTGTGCCGCGCTCGGCGGCGCTCGCCGCGAGCCGGTCGAGCCCGCCGTCGAGGAGCTCGGTGTCCGGGTTGAGCAGCACCGTGACCGGCTCCGAGGCGGCCGCGACGCCGGCGTTCGAGCCGGCGCCGAAGCCGAGGTTCTTCCGCTGCCCGAGGAAGCGGTGGCGTCCGCGCCAGCCGGCGGCGGCGTCGGCGGGCGCGTCGGTGGACGCGTTGTCGACGACGACCAGCTCCTGCGTGCCGTCGAGATGGCGGTTCATCGACGCGACCAGGGTGCGCAGCTCGGCTGCGCACTCCCAGGTCACGACGACTATCGAGTAGCTGATGTCCTGCGGCCGCTAGCCGATCGCCGGGCGCATCTGGCGCAGACGGCGAACCCGCTCCTCGATCGGCGGGTGGGTCGAGAACAGGCCCGCGATCCCTCCGGCCTTGAACGGCTTCACGATGTACATCGACTCGGTCGCCTGGTTGACGTGCATCGGGGTCGTCTTGACGCCCTCCTCGAGCCGCAGCAGCGCCGAGGCCAGCGACTCGGGGTTGCCGCAGTACTGCGCCCCCGTCGCGTCGGCCGCGTACTCGCGCTGGCGCGAGACCGCGAGCTGGATCAGCGAGGCCGAGATCGGCGCCAGGATGACCAGCGCCAGGCTCCCGATCAGGCCCAGCGGCGACTCGTCGTCGCCCCCGAACCAGAGGAAGAAGTAGGCGAGGTAGGTGATCATCGCGCCGATCGCCGAGGCGACCGACTGGGTCAGGATGTCGCGGTTGGCGATGTGGGCGAGCTCGTGCGAGATCACGCCGCGAAGCTCGTCCTCGGAGAGCAGCTTCGTGATCCCCTCGGTCACCGCAACCGCCGAGTGCTTCGGGCCGCGACCGGTCGCGAACGCGTTCGGCTGCTCGCTCGGGATCATGTACAGGCGCGGCATCGGCAGGTCGGCGCGCGTGGTCAGCTCGCGCACCATCTGGTACAGCCCCGGAGCCTCCTGCTCGGAGAGCGGCTTTGCACGCGCGCTGGCGAGCGCGATCTTGTCGCTGAACCAGAAGGCGACGAAGTTCATCACCAGCGCGATCACGAGGAAGATGCCGGCGACGTCGATGCCGCCGATCGCGTAGCCGATCGCGATCAGCAGGCCGCCGAGGGTGGCCATCAGGATCGTCGTCCGCAGGCCTGCGGCGAAGTTGGATCTGCGAGTCGTGGTCATTGCGGGGGTTTCTCCTTCGATGCTGTCCGACTCTCAAGACGACAGGCGGCCGGACCTGAACCTGCACTGGACATTCTGACGATCCCGGGAGCGCGGATCATGGGTGCCAGCACTCAATCAGCCTAGGGGGCGGACCCCTTTGTCGACCGCTCAGCGATCCGGCCAGCGCCGCCGATACCTTGGGCGTATGCGACGCCGCGACCTCCTGACGCAGGTTCTGCTGGTCAACCTGCTGCTGATCGTCGCCGCGGTCGTCGCCGCGGTCGTCGCCGCGAACCCCGAGCTCGACCTCGGCGACACGCCCGAGGCGGGCCTCGTGCTCGGGCTCGCGATCTCGCTCACGATCGTCGTCAATCTGATCCTGCTCCAGCGCCGCTTCCGGCCGCTCGAGCGGCTGGTCGAGCAGATGGAGCGGGTCGATCTCACGCGCCCGGGCGCCAACCTGCGCGACGTCCCGAGCCCTGGCGGGCCGGAGGAGGTCGTGCGCCTGCATCACGCGTTCATCGTCATGCTCGAGCGCCTCGAGGCCGAGCGCCGCCACGCCTCCAGCGCCGCGCTCGACGCCCAGGAGGAGGAGCGCGCCCGCGTCGCCCGCGACCTGCACGACGAGGTCAACCAGTCGCTGACCGGGCTGTTGCTGCGGCTCGAGGCGGCGCGCGAGAAGGCGCCGCCCGAGCTCGCGACCGAGCTGGTCGAGATCCGCTCGCTCGCCAACCGGGCGCTGCGCGAGCTGGTCACCCTGGCGCGCCAGCTGCGCCCGACCGCGCTCGACGACCTCGGCCTCAAGGCGGCCCTCGACAGCCACGTGACCGACCTTGGCCGGACCACCGAGATCGAGACCAGCTTCCGCTCCGACGGCGACATCACGACCGTGCCCCAGGACGTCCAGGTGGTCGCCTACCGGGTCGCCCAGGAGGCGCTCTCGAACGCGACCCGCCACTCGGGCGCCTCGCGGGTCGCGGTCCACGTCGAGCGCGAGGACGGCTGGTTCGAGCTCAGCGTCTCCGACGACGGCGACGGGTTCACCTTCGACCAGGCGTCCGGCGGCCTCGGGCTTCCGGGCATGCGCGAGCGCGCGCTGCTCGTGGGCGGAGACCTTCAGGTCGAGTCGCGTCCGAAAGTCGGCACAAGGGTTCGGCTCCGCGTGCCGATAGAGGGTAATGATGCTGTTCGAGGATCGGGATGAAGACGTGCGGGTACTGATCGCCGACGACCACGGGATCGTCCGCTCGGGCCTGCGGATGCTGCTCGAGCAGCAGGGCGACATCGAGGTGATCGCCGAGGCCTCGGACGGGGCGACCGCCCGCGACGTCGCGATCCGCGAGCGCCCCGACCTCGCGATCCTCGACGTCAAGATGCCGAAGCTGACCGGGTTGCAGGCGACGCGGGAGATCCGCGAGCAGGCACCCGACGTGTCGGTGCTGATCCTCTCGATGTACGACGACGAGCGCTACCTGTTCGAGGCGCTGAAGGCCGGCGCCTCCGGCTACGTGCTCAAGGCGCAGGCCGACGTCGACCTGCTCGAGGCGGTGCGCGCGGTCGAGCGCGGCGAGCCGTTCCTGACCCCGGAGGCGCAGCGGGCGCTGATCAAGGACGTGCTCGGCGAGACCACCGGCCGCTCCTCGGAGCTGACCCCGCGCGAGGAGGAGGTCGTGAAGCTGGTCGCCGAGGCGCACACGAACAAGGAGATCGCCGAGATCCTGCACCTGTCCGAGAAGACGGTCGAGAACCATCGCTCGAACGCGATGCGAAAGCTCGGCATGCGCGACCGGGTCGAGCTCGTCCGCTACGCGATCCGTCGCGGGCTGATCGAGCCCTGACTCAGGCCGCCGCCCCGGCCGCCGGGTCCTCGGGCTCGAGCCGCCGCCGCGCGCGCTCGCCGCGCACGAGCGCGGTCAGCGCGATCGCCACTGCGGCGAGCATCGGCCCGGCCATCGGCACCGTGTAGCGGCCGACGTAGTTCCCGGTCAGCCCGGGCGCGACCAGGAGCGCGATCGCGCCGACGCCGAAGATCAGCACGCCGACGCGCATCCGGCGATCGCCGGTGAAGAGCCCGATCAGCATCAGCACGGTCGCGATCGAGAGCGCGGTCCCGCCGAAGCGGGTGAACTGGTGCAGCGCGCGCAGGTTCTCGAGCCCGGGACGGTCCTGGTCGACGCTGAAGTCGGCGTAGAACTCCTCCATCCCGGCCTCGGTCGAGGGCTGGATGTCGACGTAGTACGGATAGTCGGTCTGCAGGCCGATGGTCCAGTCGAGCTGCGGGTCGAGCCCGCCGCCGGAGAGCTCCCGCGGCGGCCGCGACCCGGGCGACCAGTAGGCGCGGAAGTACTCCCAGGCACTCGAGAGGTAGTCCTTGGGCTGGGCGCGGATCGCGGCCTGCGACCACTCGGCGAGCAGGTCGTCGTTGGCGCCGAAGCCGCCGAGGTAGCGCGGCGCCGGGGCGGCGGGGTCGAACAGGTAGTAGTTCGCCCCCGGGCGCGCGGCAGCCGGCCGGTCCTCGCACAGGATCTCGGTCCCCGGCGGCGGGTCGAAGCGCCCGCAGTCGGCGAACTGGGCCACCCTCCCGTACAGGTACCACCCCGGAGAGGGACCGATCCCGAAGCGCGGGCCGAAGCTCGCGTTGGCGCTCGCGAACGCGAGCAGGATCGCGCCCGCGGCGAGCGCCGTGGCGACCGGAGCGCGCCAGTGCAGGCGCCAGTCGCGAAACGGTCGCCGGCGTACCAGCAGCAGGCCGAGCACGACCACCGGGATCATGAACAGCCCCGCCGAGCGGATCGTGACGCTGAGCCCGAGCGCGACGCCGCAGACGAGCGGCCAGCGCCACCACGGGGCCGGGTCGTCGAACGCCCTCACCGCGGCGTAGAGGCCGATCGAGGTCGCGAGCACCGAGAGGCTCTCGGACATGATCGCGTGCTCGAGGAAGATCAGGTCCGGGTTCAGGAGCACGATCGCGGCCGGCAGCAGGCCCGCCCAGGCCGAGCGCGCGACCCGCCGGGTCGCCGCGAACAGCAGCAGCGCCGAGGCGATCCCGCTCAGGTGCTGGAGCAGCACCGGGACGGCGACCTCGCGGGTGAGCGCGCCGATCGCGGCCAGGATCAGCGGATAGCCGGCCGGGTGCTGGACGTCGTCGAAGGGCCCCCACTCCGCGACCCGGGCGTAGACGCTCGAGTCGGAGAGCGTCGTCGTCGTCGGCCACCACGAGAGCACGGCGATGATCCGCAGCGCGATCCCCGCGAGCAGCAGCCCGAGCAGGACGTAACCGGCGGGCCCCTCGGGCCAGAAGCCGCGGATCGCGCGCCCGGCCTCGCGCCGGGCCGCGCCGACCCTCGCTCCGAGTGCGCTCATCGCGCCCGGCAGAGGGCCATCGTCCACGGCAACGGCGCCCGCACCTCGACCACGTCGAGGGTCGACTCGAGCGTGCGTAAAAAGCCGCGCCGCGACCAATGGTTGAGGTGTCCGGGCGTGTTGCCGAGCTCGCGCACGTACTTGCCGCGCGCGAGGTTGAGGACCCGCCACAGAGGCTCGCGGGGGACGCTGACGACGAGCCAGGGCCGGGCGAGCTCGGCGAGCTTCGCCAGCGCCAGCCCTGGGTCGGGCAGGTGCTCGAGCACCTCGCAGCAGACGATCAGCTCGGCCGCGTCCTCAGCCGGGTCGAGGTCCTCGATCCGGGCGCGCTCGAACGGGATCTCGAGCCCGGCGGCGGCGCTCCGCTCGCGCGCCTCGGCGACCGCGTCGGCGAACGCGTCCGAGCCGCGGACGCGGATCCCGCGCTTGGCGAGGCGGATCGAGAGCTCGCCCTCGCCGCAGCCGACCTCGTGCGTCTCGGCGGCCCCGGTGAGGTCGACGAGCTCGGTCAGCCGGCCGAGGAAGTTGCCGACCAGGCGGCGCTCGATCGGGTTCTGAGTTCCGTACTTGTCGTAGACGTTGCCGCTCGGCCCGGTCACGGATCCCCGATCCGCTGCCGCGCCTCGTCGGCGGCCGCGCCGGGCTGGTAGTGCGACGGGCGCACGCCGGCCTCGAGCTCGAGCCGGCGCACGCGCTCGTAGATGCGCTGGCCGATCACCCGCTGGCCCGCGAGCGCGTCGCCGATCACCCCGAGGGCGAGCATCTGCACGGTGACCACGGCGAGCACCGCGGCGACGATCAGCGACTGCAGGTGACCGCTCGAGTCGCCGGTGCTGATCAGGTCGATCAGGAACGGCAGGCAGGCGGCCACGGTGCCGACGAAGAAGACGGCGGCGACGATGACGAAGAAGCGCAGCGGTTTGTAGAGGACGTAGGCGCGGACGATCGCGAGCGCGTTGCGCCGCACGTAGGCGGAGGTCGAGTCGAAGAGCCTCGACTCGCGCACGCCGGGGTTGGCGCCGATCGGGATGTGCTCGACTGCGACCAGGTTGCGGCCCGCCTGGATCAGGCTCTCGAGCGTGTAGGTGAAGTTGGAGACGACGACCAGCTGCAGGGCCGCCTCGCGGTTGTAGGCGCGAAAGCCCGAGGTCGTGTCGGGCACCTCGGTGCCCGAGGCACGACGCACGACCCAGCTCCCGAGCCGCTGCAGGAAGCGCTTCGGGCCGGAGAAGTGCTCGAGCGTGCTGATCTGGCGATCGCCGACGACCATGTCGGCGCGGCCCTCGAGGATCGGCGCGACCAGGCGCGGGATGTCGGCGCTGTCGTACTGGCCGTCGGCGTCGGTGTTGACGACGACGTCGGCTCCGAGCTTCAGCGCCGCGTCGAGCCCGGCCTGGAACGCAGCCGCGAGGCCCCGGTTGCTGGTCAGGCTGACCAGGTGGTCGACGCCGCCCCCGCGCGCGACCTCGAGCGTGCGGTCGGTCGAGCCGTCGTCGATGACCAGCCACTCGACGCTGTCGAAGCCCTCGACGGCGCGCGGCAGCCCGGCGAGCACCCGCGGCAGCTCCTGCTCCTCGTTCAGGCAGGGGATCTGGATCACCAGCTTCACGGCGCGCCATTATTGCGGTGCGGCCGCCACCCGGGCGGAGGGCTGCCGCATAACCGACCCCTCGAGTAGGATTTAGGTCCCGATGTTGTTCTCGACCAAGGCTGAATACGGAGTTCGACTGATGGTGGAGCTCGGTCGTCGCGGCGGCGACGTCGCCCCCGCCGAGGCCGAGCCGGTCGCCCTCGCGGCGGTCGCCGAGGCGGAGATGCTGCCGCTCGCCTATCTCGAGCACCTGGTCGCGAAGCTGCGCGAAGCCGGGCTGGTGACCTCGGTCCGCGGCGCCCACGGCGGCTACCGGCTGGCGAAGCCGGCGGCCGAGATCCCGATGCTCGACGTGGTCGAGGCGCTCGAGGGCCGGATCGCGCCGATGGAGTGCTTCCATCCGGACCGCGAGGGCCGGGTCCTGTGCTCGCACGAGTCCGACGCCGATCGCGCCTGCGCGACGAAGCTGCTCTGGACTCGCGTCCACGGCGGCGTCACCAAGGCGCTCTCCGGCACCACGCTCGCCGACCTGGTCGAGTTCGCCGACGCCGCGCCGAAGCCCCAGCCGGTGGCCGAGCCCGCCGCATAGCCCGCACGAAAGCTACGAGAGGAATCATGCCCGACCTTCAGATCCGCAACCTGCACGTGACCGTCGAGGACAAGCAGATCCTCAAGGGGCTCGACCTCGAGGTCTCGCGGGGCGAGATCCGTGCGCTGATGGGACCGAACGGATCCGGCAAGTCGACGCTCGCGAACGCGATCATGGGCCACCCGGCGTTCGACGTGACCGAGGGCGAGATCAGCTTCGAGGGCTCGGATATCACCGAGGCCGACCCCGAGGAGCGCTCGCGCGCCGGCCTCTTCATGGCCTTCCAGTACCCGGTCGCGATCCCGGGCGTGACCGTCGCCAAGTACCTGCGGATGGCGCTCAACGCCCACCGCGAGGCGCGCGGCGAGAGCCAGATCTCGTTGAAGGAGTTCCGCAAGCAGACCGAGGCGGCGATGGAGCTCGCCAACATCCCCAAGGACTTCTCCAGCCGCTACCTCAACGACGGCTTCTCGGGCGGCGAGAAGAAGCGGATGGAGATCCTCCAGCTGGCGATGCTGCGGCCGCGGATCGCGGTCCTCGACGAGACCGACTCCGGGCTCGACATCGACGCGCTCCGGGTCGTCGCCGAGGGCGTCAACTCATACGCCGGACCCGAGATGGGCGTGTTGATCATCACCCACTACCAGCGCATCCTGCACCTGGTCGAGCCCGACTTCGTCCACGTCATGTTCGACGGGCGGATCGTCAAGGAGGGCGGCCCCGAGCTCGTCGGCGAGCTCGAGGCGAAGGGCTACGGCTGGATCCGCGAGGAGGTCGAGGCCGCGGCCGCGTGACCACCGCCGCTGCCAGCTTCCCGATCGAGAAGGTCCGGGCGGCGTTCCCGGCGCTCGAGCGCGAGGTCGGCGGCGGGCCGGTGGCCTACCTCGACTCGGGCGCCAGCGCGCAGCGGGTCCTCGCCTCGATCCAGGCGGTCGACCGCTACGAGCGCCGCCACCACTCGAACGTCCACCGCGGCTCGCACACCCTCTCCGCCGAGGCGACCGCAGCCTACGAGGGCGCCCGCGCGACCGTCGCCGACCACCTCGGCGCCGGCGACCGCCGCGAGCTCGTCTTCGTCCGCAACGCGACCGAGGCGATCAACCTCGTCGCCCGCGCCTGGGGCGACGCCAACGTCGGCGCCGGCGACCGGATCGTGCTCACCGAGATGGAGCACCACTCCAACATCGTCCCCTGGCAGCAGCTCGCGGCGCGCGCCGGGGCCGAGATCGACTGGGTCGGGATCACCGACGAGGGACGGCTCGACATGGACGCGTTCTCGGCCCTGCTCGAGCGCGGGCCGAAGCTGGTCGCCGTCGCCCACGTCTCGAACGTGCTCGGGACCGAGAACCCGCTCGCCGAGATCTCGCGTGCGGCCCACGCCGCCGGTGCGCTCGTGCTCGCCGACGGCGCCCAGGCGGCGCCGAAGCTGGCGCTCGACGTCGCCGAGCTCGGGATCGACTTCTACGCTCTCACCGGCCACAAGGCCTACGGCCCGACCGGGATCGGGGCGCTCTGGGCGCGCCACGAGCTGCTGCGCGAGATGCCGCCGTTCCTCGGCGGCGGCTCGATGATCCGCAAGGTGACCACGCAGGGCACGACCTGGGCCGACCCGCCGGCCCGCTTCGAGGCGGGCACCCCGGCGATCGCGCAGGCGATCGGCCTCGCCGCCGCCTTCCGCTGGCTCGACGCGATCGGCATCGACGCGGTCCGCGCGCACGAGAGCGAGATCGCCAACTACGCGCTCGAGCGCCTCGAGGAGGTGCCCGGCCTGAGCGTCTTCGGCCCCCCCGCCGCGCCCGAGCGCCTCGGCCCGGTCTCGTTCGAGCTCGACGGCGTGCACGCGCACGACGTCGCCGAGATCCTCGACCGCCACGGGGTCGCGGTCCGCGCCGGCCACCACTGCGCGCAGCCGCTGATGGACCGGCTCGGGATCGCGGCGACCGCCCGCGCGAGCTTCGGCGTCTACACGACCGCGGGCGAGATCGACCGGCTGGTCGCCGGGCTCGAGGACACCCGCCGCGTGTTCGGGTCCTAGCCGTGGACGAGCTCTACCGCGAGAACATCCTCGACCACTACAAGCACCCCCGCCACTTCGGTCGCCCGGCGGAGTTCGACCTCGACTACGAGGACACGAACCCGCTCTGCGGCGACGAGCAGCACGTGTTCATCAGCCTCGACGGCGACGGGCGCGTGAGCGAGGTCGCCTTCGACGGCAAGGGCTGCGCGATCTCGACCGCGGCGACCTCGATGCTGACCGAGGAGCTCGCCGGGAAGACCCGCGAGGAGCTGCTGCGGCTCGACAAGGAGTTCGTCCTCGAGCTGCTCGGGATCGAGATCTCGGCGACGCGGCTGAAGTGCGCGCTGCTCGGACTCAAGGTGGTCAAGTCGGCGGCGCTCGGCAACGCGGCCGACTGGGAGGACGAGGGCCTCCCGGGCGACCCGCTCGCCGACCGCGACCGGGTCTAGCGCCGGCTAGAGCGAGCCGACGCGGCCGGTCTCCTCGAGCACCGCGTTCGGCGAGGCGGCGGCCCTCACCTGAAGCTCGCCGACGGTCGGCAGCGCCACTCCCTCGAGGGTGCTGATCGGGACCCAGCGCGCGCCGCGCAGGACCTGCCCGGCGGCGACCGGCTCCGGGTCGAGCGCCTCGGCGGGGAAGATCACCGCGCAGCGGCCCGTCGCGGCGGAGTCGACCAGGGCGGCGCTGTCGTCGAGATAGGTGACCAGGGCGCCTTCGTAGTCGTGGAAGTTGAAGTTGTGGCGGCCGTAGGTGGCGGCGGCCGCGTCTCCGTTCCAGGCCGCGACGCACTCCTCGGGAGGCGGGCCGACCGGGTCGCCGCCGTCGTCGCCGCCGAGCGCGACCGCGCCGACCACGACCAGCGCCAGCAACGCCGCGGCGCCCGCGGCGATCGCGAGCCGGCCCCGCGCCGGTGGCTGGTTCGCCTCCACGCGGCGCAAGCTAGATCATTGCCGTGGCCGCTTCGCCGGCCGCCGGACGGGTGGCCGCCGGGCGACCGCTAAAATCCGACCAGGACGCTAGGAATAAGTGACGACTTAAAGCGAGCCGAACCCGATGACGACCGAGACCGAGACGATCACCGTGTGCAAGCTGGCCGACCTGGCCGAAGGCGAAATGCGCCTGATCGAGGTCGGCGAGCGCAAGATCGGCGTCTTCCACTGCACCGGTGGCGAGCTGCACGCGATCGAAGATCGTTGCTCGCACGACGACGGGCCGCTCGCCGAGGGGGAGTTCGACGTCGCCTCCTGTACCGTGGAATGCCCCCGCCACGGGTCGCTGTTCGACATCCGCACGGGCAAGCCGCGCACCCTGCCCGCGTACCGTCCGGTGCAGACGTTCGAGGTGCGCGTCGACGAAGACGAAGTCAAGCTGGAGGTCTGAACCCATGACCACACCACCCGAGACCGTGACCGCGCCGTCGGGCAAGCAGCTGACCGAGGCCGAGTCGGCGCTCAAGGGCATCGGCTCCGACTACAAGGAGAAGTTCGGCTTCTCCGACCCGGAGACGGGCTACGCCTACAAGGCCCCCAAGGGCCTGAGCCGCGAGCTGATCGCGTCGATCTCCGAGTACAAGAACGAGCCGCAGTGGATGCGCGACTTCCGCCTCAAGGCCTACGCGCACTATGAGAGCCGCCCGACCCCGCAGTGGGGCGGCGACCTCAATCAGATCGACTTCGAGGACATCCACTACTTCGTGCGCGCCTCCGAGAAGAGCGAGCGCAGCTGGGACGAAGTCCCCGAGGACATCAAGAACACGTTCGACAAGCTCGGCATCCCCGAGGCGGAGCGCAAGTTCCTCTCCGGGGTCGGAGCCCAGTACGAGAGCGAGTCCGTCTACCACCAGGTGAACGAGAAGCTCGAGGCCCAGGGCGTGATCTTCACCGACATGGACACGGCCCTTCGCGAGCACGAGGACCTCGTCCGCGAGTACTGGGCGACCGTGATCCCGCCGAACGACAACAAGCTCGCGGCGCTCAACAGCGCCGTCTGGTCGGGCGGCTCGTTCGTCTACGTGCCGAAGGGCGTCAAGGTCGCGATGCCACTGCAGGCCTACTTCCGGATCAACACCGAGAACATGGGCCAGTTCGAGCGCACGCTGATCATCGCCGAGGACGGCGCCGACGTCCACTACATCGAGGGCTGCACCGCCCCGGTCTACTCGAGCGACTCACTGCACTCTGCGGTGGTCGAGATCGTCGCCAAGCCCAGCGCGCGGGTCCGCTACACGACGGTCCAGAACTGGTCGCAGAACGTCTTCAACCTGGTCACCAAGCGCGCCGTCGCAATGGAGGACGCGACGATGGAGTGGGTCGACTGCAATCTGGGCTCGAAGCTGACGATGAAGTATCCGTCGATCTACCTGCTCGGCGAGCGCGCGCACGGGGAGATCCTCTCGATCGCCTTCGCCGGCAAGGGCCAGCATCAGGACGCCGGCGGCAAGATCATCCACGGGGCGCCGAAGACGACCTCGTCGATCTTCTCCAAGTCGATCTCCAAGGACGGCGGCCGGGCCACCTATCGCGGCCTGCTCGAGGTCGCCCAGGGCGCGAGCGAGGCGAGGTCGAAGGTGGTCTGCGACGCGCTGCTGCTCGACGAGGACTCCCGCTCCGACACCTACCCGACGATCCGCATCGACGAGTCGGACGCCAACGTCGGCCACGAGGCCTCGGTCTCGAAGGTCGGCGAGGAGATGCTCTTCTACCTCCAAGCCCACGGGCTCGACGAGGAGGAGGCGTCGAAGATGATCGTCAACGGGTTCATCGAGCCGATCGCCAAGGAGCTGCCGATGGAGTACTCGGTCGAGATGAACCGGCTGATCGAGCTGCAGATGGAGGGCTCGATTGGCTAGCGGAGGCGGCGCCGCCGCGGCGCCGCAGCTTCGCGAACCCGACTGGCTGAGCGCCACCCGCGACCGGGCCAAGGAGCGCGCCGGGGCGCTCGAGCTCCCGACCCAGAAGCAGAAGGGCTGGGAGTTCACCGACCTCTCCGAGCTCGACCTCGACGGCTACACGGAGGCCGTGGCGCGGATCGAGGGCCTCGAGGGAGCCGACGCTGGCGAGGTCGTCGTGATCCCGCTCGCCGAGGCCGCCGAGTCGCACGGCGAGCTCGTCCGCGAGCGGCTCGGATCGCTGGTCGCCGCCGACGACGCCTTCACCGCCCGCAACGAGGCGCGCTGGCGCGACGGCGTCCTCGTCCACGTGCCCGCGGGCGCCCGGCTCGAGCAGCCGCTGCGGCTGACGATCGCCGGCGGGCCTGGCGAGGAGATCGAGTGGCGAGCGCTGATCGTGCTCGAGGACGGCGCCGAAGCCGAGATCTGGGAGCGCTACACCTCCGACGGCGAGGCGCTCTTCAACGGGGTGGTCGAGCTCGTCGTCGGCGACGGCGCCAACCTGCGCTACGTCTGCGAGCAGGAGCTCTCGACCGAGAGTTGGGTCTTCGCCACCCAGCGGGCCGAGGTCGGCCGCGACGCCGCGCTCGACTGGGTCGCGCTCGGGTTCGGCTCGGCCCGCGGCAAGGTGCGGATGGAGACCAAGCTCGCCGGCCGCGGCTCGAGCGCCAAGGTGACCGGCGCCTACGCGGGCACCGGCGCCCAGCACCTCGACTACGACACGACCCAGGAGCACGCCGCCCCCGACACGGTCTCCGACCTCGCCTTCCGCGGCGTGCTCGCCGAACGCTCGACCGCGGTCTGGCGCGGGATGATCCGCGTCGACCCGGGCGCCCAGCGCACCGACGCGTTCCAGGAGAGCCGCAACCTGCTGCTCTCCACCGACGCCCACGCGGACGCGATCCCCGGGCTCGAGATCGAGGCCGACGACGTCCGCTGCACGCACGCGGCCGCGGTCGCGCAGGTCGACCCCGAGCAGCTCTACTACCTGCGCTCGCGCGGCCTCGGGGACGAGCACGCGAAGCAGCTCGTGATCGAGGGATTCCTCCAGGAGCTGGTCGAGCGCGCGCACGACGGCCCGATCCGCGACGCGCTTCGCGACGAGCTCGAGCGGCGCCTCGCCGAGCTGCTCGCGACCTAGCCAGGCGCCCGGAGGCGCAGGAGCTCGAACCGCACCCTGCCCTCGGCGATCGCGCGCTCGACCTCGCGCTCGCTCGGGGTCAGCTTCGAGGCCCCGGTCTTGACCTCGAGCAGGACGACCTCGCGCAGCGCGCCGCGCCCGAGGCCGTCGAAGACGACGTAGTCGATCGGCGCCCCGAGGAAGCGCGCCTCGCTCGGGTCGAAGCGGTCCGCGAACTGCGGCAGCAGCGGCACCAGCTGCTCGCCGGCCTTGCCGCCGAGGACGCTGCGGCTGCGCCTGGCCGCGTCGCGGCGCGCCTCGCGCAGGTCGTCCTCGTCGAAGCGATAGATGGCCCGGTAGCGGGCGAAGGCGACCGCGAGCCAGAGCAGGGCGGCGATCGCGGCGATCAGCACGGCGCTCGAGAGGGCTTGCTCCATCGCCGCATCGTCGCCGTCGCCCCGGCGGCGCGCCCGATCTGCAACGCGGCGCCCAGACGGCTCAGCGAGCGCAGTTCGGGCAGCGGCCGCGGACGACGACGTCGTGGCCGCTGACGCGGTGTCCGAGGCGGCCGGCGAGGCGGTCGATCGCGCGCTCGAGCGCCGGGTCGACGAACGGGGTGATCGCGCCGCAGGCATCGCAGACGGCGTGGTGGTGGTGGTCGCCGCCGGGGACGACCGGCTCGTAGCGGGCGCCTCCCTCCCCGACCTCGACCCGCGCCACGAGGCCCTGCTCGCGGAGCAGGTCGAGCGCCCGGTAGACGCTCGCCGTCCCGACCCGCTCTCCGCCGGAGCGGATCGCGTCGGTGATCTCCTGGGCGCTGAGACAGCACTCCTGGCGGGCCAGCAGGCCGACCACCGCGCGCCTGGCGCCGCCCGCGCGCCTGCCCTCGGCGCCGAGCGTGCGCTCGGCGAGCTCCTGCCACCGCAGAGCCGGCTCAGCCATGGCGGGAAGCATACCGTTGTTGAGAATGATTATCATTCTCGCCTCGATGGACCCGATCGTGATCCCGTTCGCCGTCGCCACCGTCATCGCGACCTTCGCCGGCGGCGCGCTCGGGCTGCGGCTGGCGCACTCGCTGCCGACCCTGATGGCGCTCACGGGCGGGGTCGTCGTCGCGGTGGCGCTCTTCGACGTCCTCCCCGAGGCGTTCGAGAACCTCGACGACGCGAGCCGGGTCGGGCTGCTCGCCGGCGCCGGCTTCCTCGCCTTCTTCCTCGCCGAGCGGGTCCTCGTCCTGCACCACCGCGACGACCCCGCCCAGGCCCGCGCCCACCACCAGGTCGGCGCCCTCGGCGCGCTCGGGCTCTCCGCGCACAGCTTCATCGACGGGCTCGGGATCGGGCTCGCTTTCGGGCTCGACACGACCACCGGCGTGCTCGTCTTCATCGCCGTGATCAGCCACGACTTCGCCGACGGCCTGAACACGGTCAGCTTCGTGCTCAGCCAATCCGACGATCGCCGCCAGGCGAAGCGCTGGCTCGCGATCGACGCCTTCGCGCCGCTCGCCGGGGCGCTGATCGGGAGCGCGATCACGGTCGCCGAGAGCACGCTCGGCGGCATCCTCGCCGTCTACGCGGGCTTCTTCCTCTACATGGGCGGCACCGACCTGCTGCCCGAGGCCCACTCCGAGCACGCGTCCTGGCAGCGCGTCGCGCTCACCGTGGCCGGTTTCGCGGCGGTCTACGCCGCGACCGCGATCGCCGGCGTCTGAGCCGCCCTGGAGGCTTACTCGGCGTCGGCCCCGCGGCGCTCGCGGCGCTCGCGACTGGTGGTGACGACGATCGAGCCGAGCACGACCACCACCGGGACCGCGTAGAGGACCCAGAGCGCCCAGTGTCCGACGTGCGCGACGATCAGCACGCCAGCAAGTATGGCGGCCGCCGATCGCGTTCACACGACTGCGACACCGGCTCGCGGGGCTCGCCTACGATCGCCACGTGCGGCCCAGACCTCGCCTCCGCCCGCTGCCCGCCGCCTGCCTGCTCGTGCTCGCGGTGGCAGCCCTGATCCCCGCCGCCGCCAGCGCCGCCCAGCGCCCGATCGTCTACGCGGTCGTCCTCGACGGCCTCGACGGCGACCGGGTCGAGCAGGGCGGGGCGCCGTTCATCTCCTCGCTGCTCGCCGGCGAGGGCGGTCGCGGCACCTACTTCCCGCGCTCGAGCTCGGTGATCCCGGCGGAGACGAACCCGAACCACACCGCGATGATGAGCGGCGCCTACCCCGGGAGCTCGGGAGTCGCGGCGAACGCGTTCGCGCTCTACGCGCCGCTCGCGAGCGAGGACAGCTGCGCGCCGACGGGCCCGTTCGATTTCTCGGTCCTGCCGACCGAGACCAGCGGCGAGAGCCCGACCTGCCCCGATGCCGAGCTCGTGTTCGAGGCGATCCGCCGACAGGGCAACCCCGACCGCCTGGTCAGCGCCGCGATCTTCGGCAAGCCGAAGCTGGGCCGGATCTTCGCCGGGACCGAGTTTCGCGCCGATCGACGCGACGCCGACTACCTGTGGGCGCCGTGCAGCGAGGGGTCCGACGACGACTCCTACTGCGGCGACGTCCCGGTGAACCCGATCTCCGGCTACGCGGTCGACGACGCCGCGGTCATGGACGTGGTGCTCGAGAGCGCCGACGGGGTCGCGGTCGGCTCCCGTTCGCGCCGACCCGACTTCACCTTCGTCAACCTGCACCAGATCGACTCCGCCGGGCACTCGACCGGGGTCGGGGGCATCTACGACACCGCGATCGCGCAGGCCGACGACCAGGTCGAGCGCCTGGTCTCGGCGCTGCGCGAGCGCGGCGAGTGGAAGCGCACCGTCCTGATCCTGCTCTCCGACCACTCGATGGAGGCGACGCCGTCGAAGCTGAGCCTGACCGACACTTTGACCGGCGCCGGGGTCTCAGAGGCGGAGTTCCTCGCGGTCGACAACGGCAGCGTCGACCTGATCTACCTCGCCGACCGCGAGGCGGGCGCCCGGTTCGAGCTCCTGGCGCGGATGCGCGAGGCGATCCTCGCCGAGAGCGGCATCACCGAGGTCCTCTACCGCGAGCCGAACCCGCTCGACGGCGGCAAGAGCTTCACCGTCGACCGCTTTCACCCCGAGTGGAACTCGGCCGGCCCGCGCAGCGGCGACCTGTTCGTGATCTCCGACCCCGGGGTCGCGTTCAGCGAGGGCTCGCCGGCGAGCAACCCGCTGATCGGTAACCACGGCGCCCCGCAGACGGCCGACAACTTCCTCGCCGTCACCGGCGGCTCGCCGCTGGTCCGGACGCGGACCGTGAACGGCCCGGGACGGAGCTCGAACCCGGTCAACGTCGACGTCGCCCCGACCGTGATGGGGCTGCTCGGCCTCGCCGCCCCCGCCGACTCCCGCGGGCGCTTCCTGCGCAAGGCGTTCAAGCGCAAGCGCCTGCGCCGAGTGGCGCGCCCGGCGGCGCCGGAGGCGAAGCTCACGGGCGGCGCGATCGTGATCGCGGCGAAGGGCGGGCGCCACGACGTCGAGGCGCTCGTCGACGGCTCCTGGCGCCGGATCGCGACCGCCACCCGGCGCTCGCGGCTCGCACCCCGGCGCCTGCCCGAGCGCGCGGACGCGTTTCGGGTCCGGGCGCGCTCGGCGGCCGGCATCGCCGGCGCCTGGGAGCGCCTCGGTCTGCGCTGAGCCGGGCGACTCAGCCGGGGAGCGACGCCTCGATCTCCTCCGAAGCTCGCTCGGTTCCAGCCTCGCGAGCGATGCACTCCGAGAGCTCGGTCGCCCGTCCGCGTATGGCGCGGTCCTCCAGCGCCGTGCTGATTGCGACAGCGAGCCGATCCGCGGTCAGCTTCTTCGCCGGCACCGGCGTGGGGCCGGCGCCAGCCTGGCGCACCGCCTTGCCCCAGAAGTACTGGTCGCCCTGGAACGGGCAGACGATGCTCGGGCGCCCGGCCCGAAGTCCGGCGGCCGTCGTTCCGGCGCCTCCGTGATGGACGACCGCCGCAACCCGCGGAAACAGCCACCGATGTGGCACCTGCTCGACAACAAATGTGTCGTCATTTGGGGCCGGGCCGGCGAGTCCACCCCACCCGGTCGCAATGACAGCGCGGGCTCCCGTCGCCCGCAGGGCCTGGTCGACCGATCTGCTCAGCCGCGTCGGGTCGGGCCCGACGCTGCTTCCGAAGCCAACATAGACCGGTTCTTCGCCGGCTGCGACGAAGGCTTCGAGCTCGGCGTCGATCGGCTCATCCCCATCCTCGCCAAGCCAATAACCCGTCGCGACCGCGTCGGGCGGCCAGTCATGCGGCGTCGGCACCACGTTGGGGCTGTAGCAGTAGAGGGTCCTGTGCGGTCGCGGCGGACGGGCGCGGGGCGCAAGCGAGAGCTGCTCGTCGCGCCAGTCGCGGATCACGCCCGCGTATGGCCGCGTCAGCAAGCCCAGTAGTCGATAGCTCGCGCGATTGAGCATCCCACCGAGGTCATGGTTGACGACGCCGGGCAGCGGAAACGCGCGAGTCGGCGTCAGCATCGGGACGGTGAGCGCCCGCACGTGCGGGATCCCGAGCTTCTCTGCGAGGTGCGGTCCCGCCAACGTCTTCTCGTGGGCGACGATCGCGTCGGGAGGATCGGCTTTCGCGACCGTCCAGCTGTCCTCGAGCATTCCCCGGATCACCGGAAAGACGTCCTGGCGAAGCGAGGGCTTCTTCCTAGCGGGCGTCGGCAACAGCGAACGGAAGTCGGCGCGGATCGGCGCGAACCCGACCCCGTCCTGATCAGGAGCCAGTTTGGAGAAGCGGGCGTCGGCCGCGAATGTGACCGCGTGCCCGCGACTGGCCAGCCGTGCGGCGAGCGCCGCGAAGGGCTCGACATCTCCGGTGCTTCCCGCGGTGAGCACCATTATCTCGGCCATCCGCGGTGATCGTAGTCGACGAGAAACGCCGCGACCGCGCTACTGGTTCGCCTGCGAGAGCAGCCAGAGCCCGAGCGAGGTGAAGCCGACCATCAGCGCCAGCATCCAGTACTGCGACCGCGCCGCCTCGCGCGCCGAGCCGTAGACGCGCAGGGCGCGGTCGTGGCCGAGGACGAGCGCGGTCACGTGGCCGATCACCAGCGCCGCCACCTGCACGTACCAGATCGCGTTCGCGCTCAGGGCGCCGTAGTCGATCCCGCTGCCGGCGGTGCCGAAGATGTCGGAGCCGTCGCCGAGCGGGTCGGAGAGCAGGAAGCCGAACTGCGCCTGGCCCTGGAAGACGACGAGGCTGAAGTAGTGGGCGAACAGGTAGGCGAGCGCGATCGGGATGAACGCGTGCGCGAACAGGCGCCCGAGGCGCGCCGTGGTGAGGCTGGTCCGCACGGTGTGCATGCCGTAGATCCCGGCCCAGAAGAGGCCGGCGACGAAGCCGAGGACGAGTGCGAGGAAGGTCGTGTTCGCGACCCGCATCGCCGCCACCGGGCCGAGGCCGGCGTCGACGAGCCAGTCGGTGGCGCTGCCGATCGCGTCCGCGAGCGCGCCCTCGGAGGCGCCGTCGAAGGTCGTCGCCCCGATCGTCACCAGCACGAGCGCGACGGAGCCGGGGACCACCGCCCACGAGGTCGCGCCGGAGAGCATCCGCCGGCGGCCGAGGACGCCGTCGCGGACCTCGAGCGGAGCGAGGCTCGCGAACATGCCGAAGTAGACCGAGAACGCCTCGCCGCGCTCGAGCCAGCGCTCGCTGCCGAACAGCGCCATGCCGACGAACGTGTAGGCGGTGTAGGCGAGGGTGGCGACCGCGACCGTGTGCGGGGTGAGGCCGACGGTCTGAAAGCCGGCGGCACCGTAGACGAGCTCGAGCCAGACGAAGGCGACGATCCCGGCGACCGCCGGCCAGCGCCCGAGCCGCTCGGGATAGGCGAGCGGGGGCGGCGGCGACTGGCGGGCGATGAGCTCGAAGCCGCCGCCGGCGACGCGGGCGATCGCCCGCCACGGGTTGAAGGCGCGAAACACGTCGCCGAGCAGGACGCTGAGGACGACGACGCCGAGCCAGACGGTGACGAAGACGAAGGTGATCGAGAAGTTGCGGTCGGGCGCCTCGGTGCCCTGGAGGCCCGACCAGACGATCACCCCGAGCAGGAAGACGCCGATGAGCCCGGCGAGCGTCTCGGTGAGCGGGTTGACGAGCACCCGCGAGAGCCGCTCCAGCGGTCGCCAGGTGTCGTCCTCGAAGCGGCTGCGACGCCAGGCGAACGAGAGCGCGACGAAGGAGACGATCAGCACCAGCGACGCGCCCCAGGCGAACAGCCACTCGGGGATCGGCAGGTCCTGGCGGCCGACCAGCGCGTGGCCGACCACCAGGAGCCCGCCGAGGATCCCGTCGCTCATCCGAGCCTCACTGCGGTGTGACCGAGATCTCCGCCACCGGGACGACGGCGCCGTGGAGCTCGGCCTCGAACACGCCCTCGATCGTCGCCGGGAGGTCGAACTCGGCGCTGCCGCCGGCCTTCACGTCCTCGTAGACGTCGTAGCCGTGCAGGTGGATCTCCTCGTCGACGTCGGACTCGACTACGAACCGGATCCGGTCGCCGACCGTGAACTCGAGCTCGGCGACGCCGCCGACCGGCTCGCCGTCGCGGACCACGATCGTCGCCACCTCCGGCTGCTCGGGCTTCGGCTTCGGCTTCTCCTCCTTCGGTTCGCCCCCGCCGCCGCCTCCGCCGCCGGTCGGCTCGCTCGCCGTCGTCGTCGTCTGCGCCGCGGTCGGCTCCTCGCCCGAATCGTCGTCCTGGAGGACCACGAACAGGACCACCGCCGCGATCACCGCGAGCACGGCCACGGCCGCGTTCGCCTTCGTCGATCTCATCTTGAAAGCACTCCCTTCGAGGCGGCCACGCCGCCCGGGTCGGTGAAACGTCGCTCAGGCGCCGGCCGGCGCTCGATCGAGCTCAGCCGGCGAGCGGAAGCGGCGGCGGGCGGCGGGCGATGCCGAAGGCGAGCGACCGCGTCGCGAGCGCGCGCCGGGCGGGCGGCCGCGGGAGGGCCGAGCGGCGCGGCGCCCGGCGCGTGGCGGGGCGCGCCGCGGCGGCGGCGACCCGGACCTCGACCCGGTCGAGCCAGCGGGCGGCGAACGCCGCCAGGGCGCCGATCGCGATCGCCAGCGGCAGCGCGAGCCAGGCGCCGGCGCCGGTGAGCGTCGCCGCGAGGCCGCCGTGACCGGCGACGACGACGCCCTCCACCGTCTCCTGGACCAGGTAGGCGCTGAACAGCGCCGCCGCGTAGGCGATCGCGCGCTCGGTGACGTCGGCGGGCCGGGCACGGACCGGAGCGCGGCGGGTGGCGGCGGCGATCGTGAGCGCGATCGCGGCGCAGGCGCCGGTCGCGACCAGCGGCAGCAGCAGCCCGAGGTAGCCGTGGGCGGCGGCCGCGAGCTCGCCCGAGGCGAGCAGGTAACGCGCCTGGTGGAGCGCGAGCGCGCCGATCGCGATCAGCGCCGCGCCGCGGATCGTCGCCGAGGTCTGACGTTCGGGCCGGGCCATCGGGGCGATCTTACGAGCCGCGCCCGCAAGCGGCGCTAAATCGAGGTTTGGAGCCGGATCGAAGCGGATAGGGAGTTGGGCGGGATATAGGGGTTCGGCGATCGCAGTCCGTGGGGGACGAAAGCGGCCAGCCTGAAGCACGTCTACTCGAGGAGTTCGATACCCGATGCATCGTAAGTTCAAGGCAACGCTGATCGCCGCGGTCGCGGCACTTGCGGTCGCCTTCGCTCCCTCCGCCGCGTCCGCATGGGCGCCGGAGGACTCGGCCGCGATCCAGCCCGGCAACATGACCTTCACCGACGGTGCCCAGTGCACGTCCAACTTCGTCTTTCAGGACGGCGCCGGGACCTACATCGGCCAGGCCGCGCACTGCTCCGGCACCGGTGGCTCGACCGAGACCAACGGCTGCGACAGCGGCTCGCTGCCGATCGGGACCCAGGTCGAGATCGACGGCGCCAGCCAGCCCGGGACCATGGTCTACAACTCGTGGCTGGAGATGCAGTCCGACGGCGAGACCAACGAGGACGCCTGCTCCTACAACGACTTCGCCCTGGTGAGGATCGATCCGGCGGACGTCGCCTCGGTGAACCCGTCGATCCCCGGCTTCGGCGGACCGACCGGCGTCGGTCCCTCGGACGCGATGCTCGGCGACACCGTCTACTCGTACGGCAACTCGTCGCTGCGCGGCGGCGTCACCAAGCTGAGCCCGAAGGAGGGCCGCGTGGTCTCGAGCGACGGCAACGGCTGGAGCCGAACCGTCTACACGCTCACGCCCGGCGTCCCCGGTGACTCGGGCAGCGCCTTCCTCTCCGGCACCGGCGAGGGCATCGGCGTGCTGAGCACGCTGCAGATCCTCCCGGTCGCGGGGTCGAACGGCGTCAGCGACCTGTCGAAGGCGCTCGGCTACATGCGCAGCCACAACGCCCAGTTCTCCGGCGTGCAGTTGGTCGAGGGCACGGAGCCGTTCAGCCCCGACCTCGCGGGCGCGATCCAGGGCTCCTAAGCGCAACCGGGCCCTAGGGCTCGGATGAACGTTCAGTCGGCGCGCCCTCGTTGATCGAGGGCGCGTCGACTGCGTCTTCGCTGAACACGAACACGAACACGGCGACGACGGCGATCCCGAGGACGATCCCGAGGACGATGCCGATCAGCAGGTCACCGCGCCGCCGGCCCATCCTCGCGCTCTCTAGACCCCGTCGAGCAGGCGCCAGTTGGCGCGGAACGCCGACTCGGCCGCGGCGACGAGCTCGTCCTCGCCGGCGCCGGGGGCGACCTCGTCGACGAGCTCGCGAACCTCGGCCGCGTGCTCGACGTCGCGGGTCTCGTGGACCCGGAAGTAGGCGGTCCCGGGGCCGTCGGCGAACCCGTAGCGGTCGAGCAGGCCCTCGCGCTTGGTGCGCGAGATCGGCGGCTGGCCGCTCTCGATCGCGTAGAGGCGGATCAGCGTCTCGGCGACGTCGCCGTCGGCGGTCCAGGCGCGCACGCACTCGGCGGTCTCGGGCGTCGGCGCGTCGGCGGCGCTGCCGCCCGCGGCCTCGACGAAGCCGTCCCAGAGGCGCACGTGACCGAGCTCCTCGGCGGCGTGGCGGCGCAGCTCCGGGCGATCGGGGAGCGCCTCGGCGGCGGCCTCGCTCATCGTCGCGATCGCCTCGACCGCGTGGCGGTACTGCCCCGAGTAGCGGGCCAGCTCGCCGGCGGTCAGCTCGCCGTTCGACCAGCGCCGGTAGAAGGGATGGCGGAGCACGTCCCAGCGCTTGCGGCTGCGCTCGATCTTCTCCCAGGTCCTCTCGTTCACTGTCGCCCCTTTCGCAGAGTCTCGCTCGGACGGCCAGCATAACGCCCGCCCGGGCGCCTCTACGATCCCCGCCCGTGCGCCCGCAGCGACCCGATATCGGCGCCCCCGAGCTGCCGGGCAGGCTGCGCTGGCTCGGCGCCGAGCGGACGCCGAAGATGGCCGAGCTCACGGCCGCCGGTCCGGTCTGCGTCTGCTTCTTCGACTTCGCCCAGCTGAACGCGGTCCGCGCGCTGCCCTACTGGGTCGAGTGGGACCGCCGCTACCGCGACCGCGGCCTGACCATGCTCGGGGTCCATTCGCCGCGGTTCTCGTTCACCGGCGAGCGTGCCGCGCTCGCCCCGGCGCTCAAGCGCCTCGGGGTCGGCTTCCCGGTCGCCGACGACTCCGGCTACGCGATCTGGCACGACTACGGCGCCGGCGGCTGGCCGTCGCTGTTCCTCTGGGCGCAGGGCGGGGCGCTGAGCTGGTTTCACTTCGGCGAGGGCGAGTACGAGCCGACCGAGGAGGCGATCCAGGCGGAGCTGCGCGAGCTCGAGCCGCTGGTCGAGCTGCCGGCGCCGCTCGACCCGCTGCGCGACACCGACGCCCCCGGGGCCCTGGTCGCGCCGCCGAGCGAGGAGGTCTTCCCGGGCGGGTCGGCGAAGCGACCGTGGCGACCCGGCGAGGGCGCGGAGGCGCTCGAGCTCGACTACGAGGCGGGCGGCGCGCACGCCGCGGTCGACGGCGCCGGCGAGCTCGCGGTCGCGATCGACGGCGGCCCCGAGCGGACGGTCGCGGTCCCGGGCCCGGGCCTCTACGAGCTCGCCGCCCACCCGCGCCACGAGCGCCACCACCTCGCCGTCCGCCCCATCGGCGGCGTCGAGGTCTACGCGGTCAGCTACGCCGCCGGCCTGCCCTGAGCTCAGGTCTCGATCTGAAGCAGCTCGCCGCCCTCGTGCTCGACCTGGAGCGTGGTGTGGTCGAGGTCGAAGCGCTCGGCGAGCATCTGCTCGACCTCGCGGCGGGCGGCGTGACAGTCGGTGTCGCGGCCGACGATCACATGCGCGGCGAGCGCCGGGAAGCCGGAGGTGATGGTCCACACGTGCAGGTCGTGGACACCCTTGACCCCGTCCATCGCGCAGATCGCGCGGCCGACCTCCTCGACGTCGGTGCCCGCGGGCGAGGCCTCGAGCAGGATCCGGGTCGAGTCGCGCAGGATCCCCCAGGAGCTCGCGAGCACGAGCAGGCCGATCAGCACCCCGACCGCGGGGTCGGCGTACTCCCAGCCGGTCGCGAGGATGATCAGCGCCGCGACGATCACCCCGAGCGAGCCGAGCAGGTCGGCGAGCACGTGGCGGAAGGCGGCCGAGACGTTGAGGCTGTGGGCCGAGTGGGCGTGCAGGATGCGGGCGGCGATCGCGTTCACGGCGAGCCCGCCGACCGCGATCGCGAGCATCAGCCCGGCCTCGACCTCGGGCGGGTCGCTGAAGCGCTCGCCGGCCTCGATGAAGATCCAGATCGAGATCGCGACCAGGGTGACGCCGTTGAACAGCGCCGCCAGGATCTCGGCGCGACGATAGCCGAAGGTGCGGCTCGGCCCCGCCGGGCGGGCGGCGAGCCAGGCGGCGAAGAGCGCAATCGCGAGCGAGAGGTTGTCGGAGAGCATGTGCGCCGCGTCGGCGAGCAGCGCGAGGCTGCCGGTGACGAACCCGCCGACCACCTCGACCACGGTGAAGGTCGCGGTCAGCGCCAGGGTCAGGCGCAGCGCCCGGGTGCTGGCGCTGCGGTCGGGGGCGCTCACCGGCGCGGTTTCAGGCGCGGGCCGCGAGCTCGGTGCGGATCTTCTTCGGCAGCATGAAGCGCACGTCCTCGTCGACGGCGCGCAGCTCGGAGACGTCGTCGACCCCGCGCTCGCGGAAGTACTCGACCAGCTCGGCGACCAGCTCCTCGGGCGCGCTCGCGCCGGAGGTGATCCCGACCGTCTCCACCCCCTCGAGCCAGCTCTCGTCGACCTGCGAGGCGTTGTCGATCAGGTGCGACGCGGCGCCGAGCTCGCGCGCGACCTCGACCAGGCGGTTGGAGTTCGAGGAGTTGGTCGAGCCGATCACGAGCACGAGCTCGCACTCGGCGGCGAGCTGCTTGACCGCGATCTGGCGGTTGGTGGTCGCGTAACAGATGTCGTCGGACTTCGGGCTCACGATGTGGGGGAACTTCTCGCGCAGCCGGGCGATGATCGCGCCGGTCTCGTCGACCGAGAGCGTCGTCTGGGTGATGAAGGCGACGTGCTCGGGGTCCTCGAGCTCGAGCGCGTCGACGTCGGCGACCGTCTCGACGAGGACGATCGAGTCCGGCGCCTCGCCAGTGGTGCCCTCGACCTCCTCGTGGCCCTGATGGCCGATGAGGACGATCGTGTAGCCCTGCTCGGCGAACTTGCGCGCCTCGACGTGGACCTTGGTCACCAGCGGGCAGGTGGCGTCGATCGTGCGCAGCTGCCGCGCGGCGGCGTTCTCGTGCACGCTCGGGGCGACGCCGTGGGCGGAGAACACGACCAGCGCGCCCTCCGGGACCTCGGTCTCCTCCTCGACGAAGATCGCGCCGCGCTCGGCGAGCTGCTCGACGACGTGCTTGTTGTGGACGATCTCCTTGCGCACGTAGACCGGCGGCCCGTGCATGTCGAGCGCCTTCTCGACCGTCTCCACGGCGCGGTCGACCCCGGCGCAATAGCCGCGCGGGGCCGCGAGCAGAAGCCGCTTCGGTGCATGGGTCTCGGTCGCCGCCATCGCCCCACAGGGTAGCTGCCGCCGAGCGGTGGATTTTCCCCGTATGGCAAGGCAGATCCCCCGCTCGGCGCCAGGTCAGCGGATCTTGGGGATTGCGGCGAGCGCCGCCTCGCCGACGGCGTCGAGGCTCTCGGCGCAGACCTTGTCGAGCGTGTCCTCGGCTGTGTGCCACCAGTCGCCCGGCGGGGGCCCGGGGCCGTAGTCGAAGTCGATCAGGTCGACCGCCGGGATCCCCGCCTCGAGGAACGGCACGTGGTCGTCGGCGATCGCGCTCGTCTCGCCCTCGAACGGCGCCGGCTCGCCGTCGCGCTCCTCCGCGGCGGCGGCGAAGAGCTCGTAGAGCGCCGGGTCCGAGTTGGCCTCGCGTGGGATCTCGAGCTCGCAGTCGCCGACCAGGTCGAACAGCACCATCGCCCGGATCTGCTCCAGCGGCGTGGCGCCACCGTCGCCGCGGCGCGCGAGCTCGACGTATTGGCGGCTGCCGCGGGTCCCGTCGAGCTCGAACGGGCGCGACCCGCGCGCCTCCTCGGCGTCGAAGAAGACGAGCTCGACCGCGGGCCCGGGCAGCGGGCGCGGCAGCGCGCGCGCGAGCTCGAGCAGCACCGCCACCCCGGAGGCGCCGTCGTTGGCGCCGACGAAGCCCTCGATCGCGTCCTTGGTGTCGTAGTGGGCGCCGACGACGACGGTCCCGGACCCCGAGCCCTCGAGCCTGCCGATCACGTTCTCGTACGGACGCTGGCGCACGACGTCCTCGACGCCCGCTTCGGCGAGCGAGGCGGCGATCAGCTCGGCGGTCGCGCGCGCGGCGGGCGAGCCGGCCGGCCGCGGCCCGAGCTCGACCTGGGCCTCGAGGTCTCTGAACGCCGCAGCGGAATCAAAGCCCGCCGCCTCCTCCGCTTCGCGTCCGGGGGCGGCGGGGTCGGTTGAGGGATTGTCCTCCTCCCCGCCGCAGCCGGCGAGCAGCGCGAGGGCCGCGAGGGCCGTGGCGACGGTGCGCATGGAGGGGTAAGTTAGGCCGATGGCACAGGGACACATGGACCGCCTCAGCGCGCTCGACGTCACCTTCCTCACCAACGAGAGCTCGAACGCCCACATGCACGTCGGCGGCGTCTGCATCTTCGAGGGGCCGCCGCCGAGCTATGCGGACCTGCTCGACCACGTGCGCTCGCGGCTGCACCTGGTGCCGCGCTTTCGCCAGAAGCTCGCCTACCCCCCGGTCCCGAGCGGGCGCCCGTTCTGGATCGACGACCCGACCTTCAACCTCGAATACCACGTCCGCCACTCGGCGCTGCCGGCGCCGGGCTCGGAGGAGCAGCTGCGCAACATGGCGGCGCGGGTGTTCTCGCAGCAGCTCGACCGCCACAAGCCGCTCTGGGAGCTGTGGATGGTCCAGGGCCTGACCCGGAAGCGATTCGCCTTCGTCACCAAGACCCACCACGCGCTCGTCGACGGCGTCTCCGGGGTCGACATCGCCACGGTGCTCTTCGACGTCAAGCCGGTCCCCGAGCCCGCCGAGACCGACGACGACTGGGTCGCGAGCCCGTCGCCCTCGGGCGCCGAATTGCTCGCCAAGGACGCCGAGGGGATCGTCAAGTCGCCGGTGCGCCTGTTGCGCCGGGTCGAGCAGGCGGTCGAGCACCCGCGGACGACCGTGGCGCGGGCGACCGAGGCGGTCGAGGCGCTGGGCGAGGTCGGCTGGAACTTCGCCAACCCCGCTCCGCAGGTGCCGCTCAACGTCGAGATCGGCTCGCACCGGCGCTTTCGCTGGGTGCGCGGCGACCTGGAGCAGTTCAAGCGGATCAAGGCGACCCTCGGCGGCACCGTCAACGACGTCGTGCTCGCGGTCGTCAGCGGCGCCCTGCGCCAATGGCTCGAGGCCCGCGGCGTGCGCACCGAGGGGATGGAGCTGCGCGCCCAGGTGCCGGTCTCGATCCGCGCCGCGGACGAGCGCGGCGCGCTCGGGAACAAGATCGCCGCGGTCCGCGGCCCGGTCCCGGTCTACGTCGAGGACCCGGTCAAGCGGCTCGAGATCTGCCGCCAGGGGATGGAGGGGATCAAGCAGTCGAAGCAGGCGCTCGGCGCCGAGGTGATCTCGCGCTTCAACGACTTCGCCCCGCCGACCCTGCTCGCGCAGGCGGCGCGGGTCAACTTCTCCACCCGCCTGTTCAACCTCGTGGTCACCAACGTCCCCGGGCCGCAGTTCCCGCTCTACGTGCTCGGGCGCGAGCTCGAGGACGTGTTCCCGGTCGGCTTCCTGCCGCCGAACCAGGCCCTGTTCGTGGCGATCATGTCCTACAACGGCGGGATCAACTTCGGCCTGCTCGCCGACTTCGACTCGATCGACGACGTCGACCTGATCGTGCAGGGGATCGAGGACTCGGTCGCGGAGCTCTCCGAGGCCGCGGACGCGGCCGCGGAGGCGGCCGGCGAACGCCCCGAGCCGGCGCCGGCCTGACGCTATCTTCGCGGGCGTGAGCGCCCGCGCCTGGATCGCCTTCGCATCGGTCTCCGTCCTCTGGGGCATCCCGTACCTGTTCATCAAGGTCGCGGTCGACGACGGCGTCTCCCCCGCGTTCCTCGCCTGGCTCCGGGTCGTGATCGGCGCGGCGCTGCTCGGCGCGCTGTCCTGGCGGCTCGGGCTGCTGCGCTCGCTGCGCGGGCGCTGGCGCGTGCTCGGCGTCTACGCGATCGCCGAGATCGCGATCCCGTTCCCGCTGATCGCCGCCGGCGAGCAGTCGGTGTCCTCGTCGCTGACCGCGATCCTGATCGCCTCGGTGCCGCTGATCGTCGCCCTGCTGGCGCTGCGCTTCGACCACTCCGAGCGCGCGACCGGCCGGCGCCTGGTCGGGCTCGTGGTCGGGTTCGCCGGGGTCGTCGCCCTGGTCGGCCTCGACGTCGCCGGCGACTCCGCGGAGCTGCTCGGCGCCGGCGCGATCCTGCTCGCGGCGGTCGGCTACGCGATCGGGCCGATGGTGCTCAAGCGCCGGCTCGCGGACCTCGACCCGCGAGCGACGATGGCCGGCGCGCTCGCGATCGCGGCCGTGGCGCTGACGCCGGCGGCGCTGCTGAGCCCGCCGGCGGCGATGCCCTCCGCCGACGCGCTCGCCTCGATCGTGATCCTCGGCGTCCTCTGCACCGCGTGGGCGTTCGTCCTCTTCGGTGCCCTGATCGCCGAGGTCGGGCCCGGTCGGGCGAGCGTGATCACCTACGTCGCCCCGGTGGTCGCGGTCGCGCTCGGCGTCGCCGTGCTCGGCGAGCGCCCGGGCGCCGGCGCGATCGCCGGGCTGCTGCTGATCATCGCCGGCTCCTGGCTCTCGACCGACGGCCGCCTGCCCCCAGGGCTGGCTGCGGTCGTCACCAGGACGCGACGCCGCCCACGGTCGATCGGGCCGAGCGTCCCGACCGGGTCGGGGCAGCCCGCGCGCGGACCGCGTCGAACCGCCGACGTAAGATCCGCTGCGTGGAGTCGATCAACTACCACCTCGAGCTCACCCCGGCGCAGCTGAAGATCACCCATACCGCCCTGCGCAGCCTGCTCGACGACTTCGGCCACGACGAGCGCCAGATCCACACGATCATCCACGAGGTGCTGGCGAAGCTGCCCGACGAGCACGCGATTCGCGCGATCCAGCTCGACGCCGAGCTCGAGCCGAAGTCGCCGCAGCCCGAGCCGCCCGAGCCCGCCGGGGGACCCGACAGCGCCGCCTGACCGGCTCGCGGGGCGCGGCCGCTACCCTGGCCGGCCCCGATGAGCCTTACCGTCCAGATCGGGCTGCTGCTGGCGCTCGCGACCGCGTTCGCCTCGATCCTCGGCTTCCTCTACAAGCACCGCGGCGCGGTCGAGTCGCCCGCGGTCGAGATGCGGCGGCCGGTCTCGACCTCGCTCGCCCTGTTTCGCTCGCGCTGGTACGTGCTCGGGATCGTGATCGCGATGGTCGGCTGGGGACTTCACGTCGGCGCCCTGGCGCTGGCGCCGATCTCGCTCGTGCAGTCGGTGATCGCCGGCGGCCTCGTCCTGCTCACGGTCACCGCCGATCGCCTGTTCGCGCACGAGGTGACCCGGCGCGAGTGGATCGGGGTGGCGCTCGCGGCGCTCGGGCTCGCCTTCCTCGCGGCGACGCTCGACGGCGCCGGCGACGAGGCGCACGCCGACTACGAGGCCGGCCGGCTCGCCGTCTATCTCGTCGTCGTCTCCGCGGTGGCGGTCTGCGTCGCGTTCGCCGCCCGACGCAACCTGCGCGAGGGGGTGATGCTCGGAGTCTCGGCGGGGCTGTTCTGGGCGACCTCCGACACCGCGATCAAGGCGCTCTCAGGAGAGCTCGGCGAGTCCGCGTGGACCGCGATCCTCTTCAGCCCGCTGGCGGCGGTGATCGCGCTCTGCTCGGCGGCCGGGCTGATCGTCTCCGCCCGCAGCCTCCAGGTCGGCAAGGCGGTCCCGGTGATCGCGCTCACCAGCGTCGCCGCCAACGCGCTCACGATCGCGGCCGGGCCGCTGGTCTTCGCGGAGCCGTTCCCGGACGAGCCGCTCGGAGTCGTCATGCGCGTGAGCGCGTTCGCGCTCGTGATCGTCGCCGCCGCGCTCACCCCGGCGCCGGTGAGCGCCGCCGAGCGGCTTGAGGGGAGCGAGCTCGGCGAGGCCCGGGTCTGAGCGCCGCCGCTTGAGGAGCGACCTCAGACGAGGCCGGCGTACCAGAGGCCGAAGCTGAGCCCGAAGAGGCCGAAGGCCGGGATCAGGACGGTGCGATACAGCGGTTCGATCACCGGCCGCGTCAGCACCCAGGCGAAGGCGGTCGTGCAGACCGCCATCGAGACGACCGACATCGGGGCGAACACCGCCAGCGCCAGCCCGGCCTCGAGCTGCGACGGCAGCGCCGCGAGCAGCAGGACGACCACCGCGCCGGTGCCGGCGAGGCCGTGCAGGAGGCCGATCCCGACCGCCTGGTGCGGCGTCCGCAGGTGCCGGTGGTGATGGCCGCCGTCGCCGTCGCGGAGATGCACGTGGGTCGCGCCCGGGGTGGTGGCCGGGGTCGCGGCAGGCTCGTGCAGGTGCCCGCCGGCGCGGAAGTCGCCCCTGACCCACTTCCAGATCACCCTCGCGGCGAGCAGGATGATCACCAGCCCGATCGCCTTCTCGGCCCCGGACTCGAGCGCCGCGGGGAGCTCGGACTTGAACACGATCAGCGGGATCCCGAGCAGCAGCAGCGCGGCGGCGTGGCCGACGCCCCACCAGGCGCCGAGCTTGGCCGCGCCGCGGGCGTCGCCGCCGTCGGCGGCGACGAGCGAGGTCACGGCGACGAGGTGGTCGGGGTCGGAGGCGTGGCGAAGCCCGAGCACGAAGGCGATCACCAGCGCGACCAGCAGGGGAGCGCCGTCGACGAGCCCGGTCAGCGCCGCGTCGAGCTCCTCCACCGGCTTGAACAGGAACTCGAAGTCGATCGCCGCCATGCCTAGCTCTCGTCCTCGGAGTCCTCGGCGACGCACTCGCGGCAGCGACCGACGATCGGGAAGTGGGAGAAGCGCGCCTCGAAGCCGAAGCGCTCCCAGATCAGCTCACGCGCAGGCGCGAGCTCGCCGGCGGGGACGGTGATCGCCTTGCCGCAGCGCTCGCAGACGAGGTGCTCGCGGTCGATCCGCGACGCCGGCGCGTAGAGGCCGGGGCCGTGGCCCGCGTGGAAGTGGCGCACGAGGCCGATCCGCTCGAGGGTCTCCAGGTTGCGGTAGACCGAGGTGATGTCGGAACCGGGCAGCCGCCCGCCGAGGCCCTCCGCGATCTGCTCGGCCGAGACCGGTTCCTCGGCGGCGAACAGGGCCTCGATCAGCAGCCGCCGCGCCGCCGAGACCCGCATCCCCTGCTCGCGCAGGAGCGTCATCGCCGTCGCCGCGTCGTCGGCGTCGAGGGGGGTCGAGGTGTGGGCGACGGTCATCCCAATGCAGCGGATCGCTCGTAACTACGAGTTTCTCGCAATTGGGACCGATGCGCAAGTAGTCCCGTAGCCGGCCAGCGGCACTTCGCTCTGCAACGGGCGGCGCCGCTTCGATCAGGGTCCGTGCCGATGCCGTGACGGTGGGCGACGGCGGCGGCCTCGGTGCGGCCGCGCACGTCGAGCTTGGTCAGGATTCGCGAGACGTGGACGCTGGCCGTCTTCTCGGCCATGAACAGGCGCTCGCCGATCTCCCGGTTGGTGGCGCCTGCAGCGACCAGCTCCAAGACCTGGAGCTCGCGGGGGGTGAGCCCGAACGGGGCCTCATCGGGCTCGGTCTCCCCCGCGTCCGCCTCGCCCGCCGACGGCGCGAGGTTGAGCCGTGCCCGCGCCGCGAGCCCGGCGGTCTCGCCGGCCAGCCATCCCGCGCCGAGTGCGTCGGCGGCGCCCGAGGCGTCGGCGAGTGCCCGGGCGGCACCGCCGCGGTCGCTGCGGGCGAGCGCCGCCTCGGCCTGACGCCAGCGTGCGAGCGCCGCCGGGTACGGTCGCCCGAGCGCCTCCCAGGCTGCCGCCGCTGCGGCCCACAGCGCCGGCTGGTCCGCGGCCTCGACCCGCGCGAGCTCCGCCTCGGCGAGGGCCGCGAGCGCGGCCTCCAGCGGGCGGCCCTCCGCCTCCTCCGCAGTCCCGAGGACGAGCTCGCAGAGCGAGCGGGCGCGCTCGATCGCGTCGCGCTCCGCCGCGTCATCGCCGAGATCGCGTGCGCGGGCGGCGATCTCGGCCTCGACCGTGAGCCCGGCGCCGGCCACGAGGGCGATCCTGAACCCGTCTTCGCTGCAGAACTGGATCCGGTCCATGCCGCGGTCGATCGCCGCCCGGGCACTGTCGAGGTCGCCGGCTCGGCGCAGCGTCTCGGCCTGAAGCTCGGCGAGCACGGCGATGTACTGGGTCTCGAGCGCGTCGCGCAGGATCTCCTCCGCGCCGTCGAGCATGCCGGCGACGTCGTCGGCCCCGCCGCGCGCGAGCGCGAGCTGGGCCCGGCGCAGGCTCCGGTGCGCCTCGGCCACGCCCTGGGTCCCGTGTCGCACCGCGGCCAGGTTGTCCTCGGCGCGCTCCCACTCGCCCAGGTCGAAGTGGATCTCGGCCAGGTTGAGGTGCATGAAGCGCACCGGTCTAGTCGAGCCACCGGTCGAGATCACCGGCGATCCACGACCCTCGAGGCGCCGAGGGTGGCGACCTCGCGCGCCTCGGCGCCGTGGCCCGCCGTGTGGAGCGCGTCCGCGAAGTTGAGGTACGCGGTGGCGAGGTCGTCGGTGAACCCGGTGCCCTCGGCGACCTCGATCGACTCGGCCATCCGCTCCCGTCCCTCCGACTCGCGGCCGAGCGCGAAGAGCGCGCAACCGAGGCGGTTGAGGATGCCGGCTCGCTCGGACTCCAGCCCCAGGCGCTCGGCGGCATCGAGCGCCTCGGGTGCGGCCTCGCAGACCTCCCGGAAGCGGCCCTGGAGCAGCAGGAAGCGGACCTGCTGGGCGAGCAACCTGGCCCGCGCCGGCGAGTCGATCCGCCCCCCGAGCAGATCCAGGCCGCGACGCTGGGTCTCGCGGCTGCGCTCGGCCCGCCCGAGCGACCACTGGCAGGTCGCCAGGGCCGCCAGGACTCCGGCGAGCCGCTCGGGATCGGCGCCGTCGCCGATCGACTCGATCGCGCGCTCGTAGAGCGCCGCCGCGATCGCGTCCTCGCCGGCCAGGTAGTGGATCCGTGCGGCCCGCGACAGCAGCTCGCCCTCGTCGATTCCGGTCAGCGCCTCGGCCTCGGCCACGCGCGGCCAGAGCTCGAGCGCCCGGTCGAGCAGCCCCGCCGCCTCGCCGTAGGCGTGCACGCCGCGGACCGCGTCGGCCGCGGCGAGCGCCGCCTTCAGCGCCTGCGGCTGGTCGCCGGCGGCGTGGTAGTGATGGGCGATCCCGGTCGCCGACCAGACCGAGTCGTCGTCCCGGGCGAGCACCTCGAGCGCGGCCGCGAGGGCCAGGTGGAGCTCCGCGCGCTCGCCCGGCAGCAGGTCGTCGTAGAGCACCTCGCGCAGCAGCGCGTGGCGGAAGCCGAAGCGGCCGGAGTCGAGCGCCTCCAGGATCTGCGCCTCGAGTGCCTCGCGGATCGCGACCGAGAGCTCGTCGGCCCCGATCGGCCCCGCGGCGGCCAGGAGCTCCTCGTCAGCGCTGCCGGCCACGGCGAGCAGCCGCAGGGTCCGCTGGCTGGACCCCGACAGCCTTTCCACCCGCACGAGCAACGCGTCGCGCAGGCTCGGCGGAAGCGAGCCGCGCCCGTCGACCCCCGCGGCGAGCAGCTCCTCGGTGAACAGCGGGTTGCCGGCGGTGCGCTCGTAGAGGCGGCCGACGACCACGTCCTCGGGCGCCTGGCCGAGGATGTCGGCGAGCTGGTCGGCGAGCTCCGAGCGGTCGAAGCGCTCGAGCTCGAGCCGCCGGGCGCGCGAGGCGCGCTCGAGCTCGGCCAGCACCGGCCGCAGGGGATGACGACGGTGCAGCTCGTCCGCGCGGTAGGTCGCCACCACGATCACACGCTCGGAGCTGAGGTTCGCGGCGAGGAAGCGAAGGAAAGAGCGCGTCGAGCTGTCCGCCCAGTGGATGTCCTCGATCCACAGGAGGACCGGGCACTCGGACCCGAGCCTCGCGACGAGCTCGAGGAAGGCGTCGAAGAGGCGCCGCTGGGCCTCGCCCCGCTCCGATTCGGGCTCCGCCGAGGGCGTGCCGATCTCGGGGTTGAGCCGGGCGAGCTCGGCGCGGGTGCCCTCGGAGAGCTCCTCGAGGATCGGCTCGCAGGTGCGATGCAGAGGGCGTAGGGCAGCGACCAGCGGCGCGTACGGCAGCTCCCCCTCGCCGAGCTCCACGCAGGTGCCGCCGATCGCCCACGCGCCCTGCTCCTCCGCCGTCGCGATCAGCTCGCGCAGCAGCCGGGTCTTGCCCACGCCCGACTCGCCCGCGACGAAGAAGAGCGCCGGGAGCACCTCCGGCTCGGTCTCGCGAAGCGCCGCCGCCAGCTCGGCGAGCTCCTGCGTGCGGCCGACGAAGCGGCTTGCGGTGACGCGCTGGACCACCCCCTCAGTATGGCCGTGCCCGGGGCTCCAGCGAGTAAGGGGTCGGGGCTAGCGAAGTAAGGGGTCCGCGCGCCGAGATCGGCCCGAAAAGCCGATGTGCAAGCGGTTTCTTAGACGTAGCTTGGTGATCACGAAGCAACCGAAGGAGTTCGAGATGAACGCGCTGATCACCAGCATCGCCAAGCAGAGGACCGAGGACCTCCACAAGCACGCCGAGCGCCGGCGCCGTGCCCGTCGGGTGCGGGCGCGGCGCGCGGCCCCGGCGTTCGCGCAGGAGCTCTCGCTCCGCCGCCTCGGCGCCGCCGACGACGAGGCGCTGGAGCGGCTGGCCGAGCGCGACTCGGCCGAGACGCCTCGGGGCGACGTCCTCGGCGCGGAGCTCGAGGGCCACCTGATCGCGGCGGTCTCGCTCGACAGCGGCGAGCTCGTCGCGGACCCGTTCACGCGGACCGAGCCGGCGCGCTCGCTGCTCGAGCTGCGCGTCAAGCAGCTCGGCGTACGGCGGCCACGGCGGGGCTACCGGCTCGCGGTTCCGAAGACCGGCTCGCCGGCGACGAACGTGGCCTCGGCCAGCGGCACGCCCGGGCGGTAGACGAGGTGGGCGTAGTGAGGGCGCGTCGAGGACGACGGCGTCCGCGCGGGCTCCGGGGCCAGGCGGCCGATGTCGTCGCGGCGCAGCGCCCGCGCGCCGCCGCGCGTGGCCGCCGCGCAGCGCCTCGTCGATCGTCATCCCCATCTCGCGCACCGCGAGCGCGATGCAGAACGCGCATCGAGGTCGTGTAGCTCGAGCCGGGGTTGGTGTTGGTCGCGATCGCGACGCTGACCCCGGCGTCGATCGCCCGGCGCGCGTCCGGGATAGGGCTGGCGGGTGCGAGAAGTCGGTCGCGGGGAGGAAGGTGGCGACCGTGTCGCTGCCGGCGAGCGCCTCGACGTCGGCGTCGTCGAGGTAGGTGCAGTGGTCGACCGAGGCGGCGCCCATCTCGACCGCGAGCTGCACCCCGTCGCCGGGGCCGAGCTGGTTGCCGTGCACGCGCAGGCCGAGCCCCGCGTCGCGGCCGGCGGCGAGCACCGCGCGCGACTGGTCGGCGTCGAAGGCGCCGCGCTCGCAGAAGACGTCGATCCAGCGGCTGTGTGGGGCGCAGGCGGCGAGCATCTCGCCCGCAGACTAGCTCGACGTAGTCGTCGGCGCGGCCCTCGTACTCCGGCGGCACCAGGTGGCGCGCCGAGGAAGGTGACGTCGTCGGTGAGCTCGGCGGCGAGCCGGCAGAGCACGCGCCTCCGACTCGACCGTCGAGCCCGTAGCCGGACTTGATCTCGAGGTGGGTGATCCCGGCGGCGAGCGCCTCGGCGCGGCGGGCTGCGCGCGAGGGCGAGCAGCTCCGCCTCGCGACGCCGCCCGCGTCGCCTCGGTCGTCACCGCGATCCCGCCGGCCTCGTACGGAGCCCCGGCCATCCGCGCGGCGAACTCCTCCGCGCGGTCGCCGGCGAAGATCAGGTGGGTGTGGCTGTCGACGAAGCCGGGGATCACGCAGCGCCCGGCGGCGTCGAAGCGCTCGTCGGCGTCCGCGCCCGACCGCTCGACCGCCGCGACCTCGCCGTCCTCGATCACCAGCGCCGCGTCGCGCACGATCCCGAGCGGCCCCTCGCCGAGCGCCGGGTCGTTGGTGACCAGGAGCCCGATGCGGTCGATCGCGATGGCTGCTCATCGACGTCACCCCCGGCGATCGACTCGCGCAGCTCGGCGGCGACGTCGAGCGCCACGTGGGCACCGTCGCGGACGAGCTCGCGCCCGCCGCAGACGACCCGAGTCGACGTCGGCGGCGGTCGCCGCGAACACGACCGTCTCGAGCGCCGTCTCCGGCTCCCAGCCGGCGAGCCGGACGCCGTCGAGGCGGACCGTGACCAGGTCGGCGAGCGCGCCCGGCTCGATCGCACCGGCCTCGGGCCAGCCGAGCGCCGCGTGCCCGCCGCGCGTCGCGGCCCGCAGCAGATCGGCGGCGCCGTGGCGGCCGCGCTCGCCGGCTCGCGAGCCGCTCGTCGAGCTCGACCGCGCGCGCCTCCTCGAGCTGGTCGATGACGGCGTGGGAGTCGGAGCCGAGCGCGAGCGACGCCCCCGCCTCGGCCAGAGCGCTCGGCCGGGCCGATCCCGTCGGCGAGGTCGCGCTCGGTGGTCGGGCACAGACAGCAGCAGCAGCGCGCGGCGCCCAGGGCGCTCGATGTCGGCCCGGGTCAGGTGCGTGGCGTGGACCGCGGTGAACCGCTCGCCGAGCGCGCCGGCGCGCTCGAGCACCCCGGTCGGCGTGGCGCCGTGGGCCGCGAGGCAGGCCTCGTTCTCGGCCGGCTGCTCGGAGACGTGGGCGTGCAACGGGCACTCGCGCTCGGCGGCCCAGGCGGCGACCGTCGCCGCCGAGTCGCGGGTCGACCGCGCGGACGCTGTGGATCGCGGCGCCGACACGCGCGGCGCCGTTGCCCGACAGCGACCCGGCCCGCTCGGCCCAGGCCTCGGCGTCGGCGTCGGCGAAGCGCCGCTGGACTCGCCTCGGGCGGCTCGCCGATGCCGCCGTGCAGGTAGCAGGCGTCGAGCAGCGGTGATCCGGATCCCGGCCTCGCCCGCCGCGGCGATCAGCGCCTTGCCGATCTCGTTCGGGTCGGCGTACGGCTCGCCGCCGGGGCCGTGATGGAGGTAGTGGAACTCGCCGACCGCGGTGACCCCGGCGAGCGCCATCTCGGCGAACGTCGCGCGGGCGAGGCGGGGGTAGGCGTCGGGGTCGAGGCGCTCCGGCGAGCTCGTACATGTCCTCGCGCCAGGTCCAGAAGCTGCCTCCCGAGCGCTGCGCCCGCCCGCGCAGCGCGCGGTGAAACGCGTGCGAGTGGGCGTTGGCGAAGCCGGGCAGCGTGAGGCCGTCGAGCCGCGCCGCGTCCGCCGGGGGCGCCGCCGCACCCGGCCTGACCGCGGCGATCCGCTCGCCCTCGACCTCGACCACGACGCCGCGCTCGGCCCGCTCGCCGCCGAGCCAGGCGAGCTCGCACCAGTACGAACTGGGCGCCTCGACGGCGGCGCGGCTCATGACCCGACCCGCTCGACCAGGGCTCGCGCCCGCGGCGCTCGAACTCCTCGCGGTGGAAGCGCTCGTACGGCGTCCCAGGTGCTGAGCGTGCGCGGATCGGCGCGATCGACGAACAGGATCCCGTCGAGATGGTCGACCTCGTGCTGGAAGGTGCCGGCGGTGAGCCCGCGCTTGACCTCCTCCTGAGCGTTGCCGTCGCGGTCGAGGTAGCGGACCCGAACGTTGACGTGGCGCTCGAGCTCGCCGCGCAGGTTCGGGACCGAGAGGCAGCCCTCGTTGATCGTCGCCAGCTCGTCGTCGAGCGGCTCGATCGCCGGGTTGACGAACACCGTCAGCGGGATCGCGGGCTTGTACGGGTAGCGCGGGTTGTCGGCTGCACGACCTCGGCGACCGCGATCCGCAGCCGATCGCCGACCTGCGGCGCGGCGATCCCGGCTCCGTTCGCGGCCCGCTTGGTCTCGATCATGTCGTCGATCAGCGCCTGGACCTCGGCCGATGCGAGCTCGGCGGCGCTCACCTCGCGCGCGGGCTCGCGCAGGACGGGATCGCCGATCTCCCGGAGCTCGAGGACCGTCATCGATCCCGCATCGGCACCCGCACGCCGCGCTCTGCAGCGACCTCCAGCCGCGCGCTCATAGCCGGCGTCGGCGTGGCGGATCACGCCCATGCCCGGGTCCGCGGTCAGCACCCGGTCGAGCTTCTCGGCGGCGAGCTCGGTGCCGTCGGCGACGCAGACCATCCCGGCGTGGATCGAGCGGCCGATCCCGACCCCGCCGCCGTGGTGGATCGCTGACCCACGCCGCGCCCGAGGCGGTGTTGACGAGCGCGTTCAGCAGCGGCCAGTCGGCGATCGCGTCGGAGCCGTCGAGCATCGACTCGGTCTCGCGGTAGGGCGAGGCGACCGAGCCCGAGTCGAGGTGGTCGCGCCCGATCACGATCGGGGCGCTGAGCTCCCCGTCGGCGACCATCCGTTGAAGCGCAGGCCGAGCCGCCGGCGTTCGCCGTAGCCGAGCCAGCAGATCCGCGCCGGCAGGCCCTGGAAGGCGATCCGCTCCGACGCCATCCGGATCCAGCGGCCGAGCGCTTCGTCGTCGCGGAACTCCTCGAGCACGGCGCGGTCGGTGGCGGCGATGTCGGCCTCGTCGCCGGAGAGCGCCGCCCACCGAAACGGCCCCTTGCCCTCGCAGAACAGCGGCCGGATGTAGGCGGGGACGAAGCCGGGGTAGGCGAACGCGTTCTCGAACCCGCCGAGCTCGGCCTCGCGCCGGAGGCTGTTGCCGTAGTCGAAGACCTCGGCGCCGGCGTCCTGGAAGCCGACCATCGCGAAGCAGTGCGCGGCGGCGGAGGCCGGGCGCGCTCGATGTAGCCGTCGGGGTCGCGACTCGCGCAGCGCGTCGGCCTCGGCGAGCGAGAGCCCCGCCGGGACGTAGCCGACGAGCGGGTCGTGGGCCGAGGTCTGGTCGGTGACGATGTCGGCCTCGAAGCCGCGCCGCAGGAGCTCGGGCACCACCTCGGCCGCGTTCGCGCACAGCCCGACGCTGAGGCGGCGGCGCTCGCGCTTGGCGGCGAGGCAGCGCTCGATCGCGTCGTCGAGGTCGGTCGCGCGCTCGTCCAGGTAGCGGGTCTCGAGCCGGCGCTCGATCCGCTCGGGGTCGACCTCGATGCAGAGCGCGACGCCGTCGTTCATCGTCACCGCCAGTGGCTGGGCGCCGCCCATGCCGCCGAGCCCCGCGGTCAGCGTGATCGTGCCGGCGAGCGAGCCGCCGAAGCGCCGCCGCGCGATCTCGGCGAAGCACTCGTAGGTGCCCTGGACGATCCCCTGGCTGCCGATGTAGATCCACGAGCCGGCGGTCATCTGCCCGTACATGGTCAGCCCGAGCTGCTCGAGTCGCCGGAACTCGTCCCAGGTCGCCCACTCGCCGACCAGGTTCGAGTTCGCGATCAGGACCCGCGGCGACCACTCGTGGGTGCGAAAGACGCCGACCGGCTTGCCCGACTGGACCAGCAGCGTCTCGTCGCCGGCGAGCGCCCGCAGCTCGCCGACGATCGCGTCGAAGGCCTCCCACGAGCGCGCCGCGCGGCCGGTGCCGCCGTAGACGACGAGGTCGTCCGGCCGCTCGGCGACGTCGGGGTCGAGGTTGTTCATCAGCATCCGCAGCGCCGCCTCCTGCTGCCAGCCGCGGCAGCTGAGCTCGCGCGCCGCGCGGCGCGCGCACCTCGCGCGGCCCGCTCACCGCGCCGCCCGCTCGGCCGGGTGGAGCAGCGGGAATCGCGGCGCGTCGAACGGGTCGCCGGCGGCGAGCTCGGCGTCGAGCCCCGGGAACGGCGGGCTGGTGCGGATGCGGCGCGCGGCGCGTAGCGGGCGTCGTCGCCGAGCACGCGGACCGAGAAGGCGCGGCGCAGGGTCGGCGAGCCGCCGGCCTGGTGCAGGGTGAGCATGTGGAAGGCGACCGCGTCGCCGGGCTCGAGCTCCCAGCCGACGATCGTCGTGCGCGCGAGCGGTCGGCGTCGACGTCGGGGACCTCCTCGAGCTCGCCCTCGTCGAAGACCAGCGCCGTCTGCGAGACGAAGGTGCGCGGCATGTACCAGGTGCCCGGGGCGTGCGACCCGGCGACGAACTCGAGCGTGTTCTCGCGGTCGACCGGGTCGACCGGGATCCAGAAGGAGACGTTCTGGCGCCCGTCGACGCAGTAGTAGGGCTGGTCCTGGTGCCACGGGCTCGGCTCGGCGCTGCCCGCCTCCTTGACCAGGACGTGGTCGTGAAAGAGGCGCGCCGTCCGCGAGCCCATCAGCTCGGCGCCGAGCTCGCCGAGGGCCGCGTCGCGGATCACGGTGCTCGTACTCGTCGATCCGCTCCCAGTTGCAGAAGTCCTCGAAGAAGGTCCGCTCGTCGCCGTGTCCCTGCGCCAGCGGCCCGGGCTCGGAGCGGTTGCGGTCGATCCCGCGCCGCAGCGCCTCGACCTGCTCGGGGTCGAGCAGCGCCGCGGATCGGTACCGCGCCGTCGCGCTGGAAGTCCTCGATCACGTCGGTTTCGAGCGGAGTCACGCCAGCTCCCCGATCTCGGCCTCGACCGCGGCCAGCAGCGCGCCGCCGGCGAGCAGCGCCGTCGACCGCGGCGAGCTCGGGGGCGAGCCAGCGGTCGGGTCCCGCCCCGGGGATCAGCTCGCGCACCGCCTTCACCGCCGCTCCGGTGCCGCGTGCCGGCTCCAGCGGCGCGCGCAGCTCGAGCGGCGCGGGCCGCGCAGGCGAGCTCGACGCCAGGATCCGCCGCAGGTTGCCGACCGCCAGGCGCAGCTTTCGTGCGGCTCCCCAGCCCATCGAGACGTGGTCCTCCTGCATCGCGCTCGTCGGCAGCGAGTCGACCGACGCCGGCGCCGCGAGGCGGCGGTTCTCGGCCACCATCGCCGCCTGCGTGTACTGGGCCGATCATCAGCCCCGAGTCGACGCCCGCGTCGTCGGCGAGGAAGGGCGGCAGGCCGTGCGAGCGCGCGGCGTCGAGCAGCCGATCGGTGCGCCGCTCGCTGATCGCGCCCACCTCGGCGGCGGCGATCGCGAGGAAATCGCAGGCGAAGCCGACCGGCGCGCCGTGGAAGTTGCCGCACGACTCGACCCGGCCGTCGGGCAGCACCATCGGGTTGTCGATCGCGGATGCGAGCTCGGCGCTCGGCGATCCGGTCGGCGTGCTCTGCGGTGTCGCGGGCGGCTCCGTGGACCTGCGGCGTGCAGCGGATCGAGTAGGAGTCCTGGACCCGCGGGTCGTCGGTGCGGTGGCTGGCGACGATCGCCGAGCCCTCGAGCAGCGCCGCGCAGGTTGGCGGCGCTGGCGGCCTGACCGAGCTGCGGGCGCAGCTCGACCAGATCGGCGGCGAAGGCGCGATCGGTGCCGAGCAGCGCCTCGGTGGTCAGCGCGGCGGCGACGTCGGCGATCCGCAGCAGCGCTCGCAGGTCGGCGAGCGCGAGGACGAGCATCCCGAGGATGCCGTCGGTGCCGTTGATCAGCGCCAGGCCCTCCTTCGGCCCGAGCTCGGCCGGCTCGATCCCCGCCTTCGCGAGCGCCTCCTCCGCCGGGACCGCGGAGCCATCCTCGCCTTGAGACCTCGCCCTCGCCGATCAGCGCCAGCGCGCAGTGCGCGAGCGGCGCCAGATCGCCGCTGGCGCCGAGCGAGCCGTGCTCTGGCACCACCGGGTCGAGGCCCCCGTTCAGCATCGCCACGCATCCCCTCGGCGAGCTCCGGGCGCACCCCGGAGAGGCCCATCGCGAGCGAGCGAGCGCGCAGGAACAACATCGCCCGGACCACCTCGCGCTCCACCGGCGGGCCCATGCCGGCGGCATGCGAGCGGATCAGCGACCGCTGCAGCTGGGCGCGTCGCTCGGCCGGGATCGAGGTCTGGGCCAGCGACCCGAACCCCGTCGAAACGCCGTAGGCGGGCTCCTCCGAGTCGGCGAGGCGCGCCACGACCGCCGCGGTCCGCTCCATCGCGGCGCGCGCCTCTTCGCCGACCTCGACCGGAGCTCGATGGCGAGCGACCTCGACCACATCGGCCGCGCTCGCTCCAGCCGGCCCGAGGACCACTGACTCACGAATCGCCACCGGCACGGTTTATCGATTCGGGGCGCGGTCTGCGTCTCGAAGCGAGTCGGGTTCATTGCGCCGGACCTATCCTGGGTCAAAGACGGTGCTTTGAAACTCAATCGCGCACAGAGCAGGCAGGCATGATCGACCTCCTTGCTCCGGAGCTGACGGTCCAGCGTCCGCCTCCCGGTGAAGAGGCCTCCCGATATTTGCGCTCGTACTTGATCATGCGGATCTTCGTCGGCGCCCTCGGTGTCGCGCTCCCGATCCTGCTCGTGCTCGGCGACGGCGTCGTGTTCAACCTCGACCCGTTCCCGCGCGATTCGCTCAGCGCGTACTACTACTCGGGCGTGCGCGAGCTGTTCGTCGGCACGCTTTGTGCGATCGCGGTGTTCCTGATCACCTACAAGGTCGCGGATCGCACGTTGGACAACACGTTGAGCATCCTCGCCGGACTTGCCGCGCTCACCGTGGCCTTGTTTCCGACCGGGTTGCCCGAGCAGCTGCAGAACCTTACGCCGCTTCAGGAAGGGCTCAGCGAGGGTGCCGTGGAAGCGGTCCACTTCACCGCTGCCGCCGTATTCATTCTCTCGCTCGGAGTCATCTGTTACTTCTTCGGCGTCCGCGAAGGTGCGCGCGCTCCTCGGCCGAAGAAGCGCTCACCGAAGTTCTGGCGCCTCTACCACTGGTCGTGCGCCGGCGCGATCGCAGTCGCGGTGTTGTGGATCGCCGTTACTCAAGTCGTCGAGGGGCCGCGCACATCACTGCTCATCGGTGAAACCGTGTCGGTCTGGGCGTTTGGCGCCTCGTGGTTGATGAAGGGCCTGGAGCTGGACATCCTTCGAGGCGGCAGCGATATGTAACAGGGCACGCATAGGATTGTGGCCGTGCCGTTCACGCACACGAACCTGAAGCAGGACCTGGAGGACCTCGGGTCCCGGTTCGACGGCGCGCCGGACCTGGAGTTCCGCTTGGCGACCGAGGCGCTCGAGCTCGAGCAGTCCGGCCTCGGCTACCAGCGCGTCCCGCCCGGCTATCGCTTTCCGTACGGCCACACGCACAAGAAACAGGAGGAGGTGTACGTGGTCCTGGGAGGGAGCGGGCGGATGAAGCTCGACGACGAGATCGTCGACCTCAAGCAGTGGGACGCGGTGCGCGTCCCACCCGGTACTTGGCGAGGCTACGAGGCCGGGCCCGACGGCCTCGAGATCTTCGTCATCGGCGCGCCCAATCTCGGCGAGGATCCGCGCGAAGACGTCGAGGGCCGGCGCGACTGGTGGGCTGACTAGCGCGAGACGGCGCAAAGCCGCCTGTGGAGCCGCTCAGTACCCGAGCGCGAACTTGGCGTCCTCGGACATCATCTCCGGGGACCAGGGCGGGTCGAAGATCATCTTCGGGTGCACCTTGTCGACGCCCTCGAGGTCGCCGACGAACTCGCGCATCTGCTCGGACACCTGGGGGCCGATCGGGCAGGCGGGCGTGGTCAGGGTGAAGGTGACGAAGACCTCGGGGCCCTCGACCTCGACGTCGTAGACGAGCCCGAGCGAGACGAAGTCGAGCCCGAGCTCGGGGTCGATCACCTCTTCGAGCGCCTCATAGACATCCTCTTCGGTCGTCATACGGAAATCGTAGCCGGATCGCCCTCGAACTCCGCCGAACGTCGCTCTCTAGGCTGTTGCCGATGGGACTGCTGCTGCTGACGCTGTTCATCCTGCTGCCGATCGCGGAGCTCTACGTGATCATCCAGGTCGGGGGCTGGATCGGGATCTGGCCGACCCTGGCGCTGCTGGTGCTCGACGGGTTCGCCGGCGCGGCGCTGGCGCGCTCGCAGGGCCGGACCGCTTGGGCGCGCTTCAACCGGGCGCTCGCCGACGGCCGCGTCCCCGCCCGCGAGACCTTCGACGGGGCGCTGATCATCATCGGCGGCGCCTTCCTGCTCGCGCCCGGCTTCATCACCGACATCGTCGGCTTCCTCTGTCTGATCCCGCCGACGCGGGCGCTCGCGCGCGGGCTCTTCGCCCGCCTCGCTCGGCGCCGGGTCTCGTTCGCGTGGACGATCGCGGGCGCGCCCTCGGGCCGCGGCGCGCGCCCGACCGGGCGCCAGGGCCCGGGCGAGCGCTACGACTACGAGGGCACCGCGCACGAGGTCACCGAACGCGACGAGCTCGGGCCGGGGGCGCCCGGCGATGAGCGCTGAGGGGCCGGCGCTCGAGTTCACCGATCCCGCCGGCGACACGCTGCGGTTCGAGTGGGACGCCGAGGCGCTCGCGACGCTCGCGGCCGACGCGCCGCCGCCGCAGCCGGTGTGGTGGCTCGGCGGCGAGCTCGACTGGGACGAGGTCGAGGCGGCGCGGGTGCTCTCGGGGCGCCTCGGCGACGGCAACCTGTTCGCGGTCGTCGCCCTGCGCCCCGCCGGGGCGAGCGGCCACGGCGAGGAGATCGTCGCCGGTGCCTACGGCCCGCCGGAGGGGCTCGACCAGGTCGCCGAGGCGCTGATCTCGACCGAGTACGACGACGACGGCGCCGTTCGCCGCCTCGGGCTCGAGCTCCATCGCGACGACTCGCCGATCGCGATCCGGATCGCCGCCCTGGCGACGCAGAGCTCGCGCTCCGGGAGCGCCGGTGCCGGCCTGCGCTCGACCGCGCTCGAGCTGCGCTCGCCCGCCGGGCCGGGGGCCGGCGTCCTCGACCTGCTCGAGCGCGCGTGAGCGCTCGAAAGCGGGCGCTTCGAGCGGTGATCTCGGACTTCGGCGGCGTCCTGACGACGCCGCTGATGCACTCTTTCGCCGCCTATCAGGACCGGACCGGGATCTCCCCCGCGGCGCTCGGCCGCGCGATGCAGACGATCGCCGAGCGCGACGGCGCCCACCCGCTCTATGAGCTCGAGACCGGGCGGATGACCGAGGCCGACTTCCTCGAGCGGGTCCGAGTCGCGCTCGAGCCCGAGCTCGGACACGCGCCCGTGATGCACGGCTTCAAGGAGATCTACTTCGACGCCCTGGAGACGAACGAGCCGATGGTCGAGACGATGCGCGAGCTGAAGCGGCGCGGGCACCGGATGGCGCTGCTGACCAACAACGTGCGCGAGTGGGAGCCGCTGTGGCGCTCGATGCTGCCGCTCGACGAGATCTTCGAGCTGATCGTCGACTCCGCCTTCGTCGGCATGCGAAAGCCCGACCCGCCGATCTACGAGCTCACGCTCGAGCGCCTCGGCGGCGGGCTCGAACCCACCGAGTGCCTGTTCGTCGACGACCTGGCGCCGAACGTCGAGACCGCCCGCGCGCTCGGGATGAGCGCGGTCCACTTCCGCGACAACGAACAGGCGATCGCCGAGATCGAGGCGCTCGCCGGCGGCTGACGGCGCGCGCGGGCGCGCGGCCGCGACGGCGTTACGGTTAGGCCGGTGGAGCGAGACCCCGCGATCGAGGCGGTGTTCAAGCCGGTCCGGCCCCCGACCACGTTCGAGGAGACGGTCGAGCGCCTCGGGACCGCGATCCGCACCGGGGTGCTCGCGGCCGGCAGCCGGCTGCCGCCAGAGCGGCGGCTGGCGCAGCAGCTGCGGATCTCGCGCTCGACCCTGCGCGAGGCGCTGACGACCCTGACCCAGACCGGGCACCTGGTCTCGACCCGGGGGCGCAGCGGCGGAACCTTCGTCGCCGAGGAGCCGCCGCTCGCCGACGCGCCCGCCGACGACATCCTCACCGAGGGCGCCTGGGCGGTGCTCGACCACCGGGTCGCGATCGAGACCGGCGCGACGCTGCTCGCCTGCGAGCGCGCCGAGCCCGAGGACATCGAGCGCCTCGACGCGCTCACCGAGCGGATGGCCTCGGCGGCGGACTTCGACGACTACCGGCGCGCCGACATCCGCTTCCACATCGGACTCGCCGAGGCGGCCCGCTCGCCGCACCTGGTCACCGAGATGACCGAGGTCCAGGGGCGGATGAGCGAGCTGATCGCGCTCATCGCCCACCCCGAGCGGGTGCTCACCCACTCCAACGCCCAGCACCGCAAGCTGGCGCAGCTGCTCGCCGCCGGCGACTCGCGCGCCGCCGTCGTGCTCGCGCGCGAGCACATCGCCGGCACCGAGCACATCCTCGCCGGGCTGCTGCCGCGGCCGGCCTGAGCCGCCGGCGCGCTGCGCCTGCGCCGCCTCAGGCCCTGATCCGCTCCATCTTCGGGTCGAACAGGGGCTCGGTCGCGACCTCGCCCGCGACCCACTCGCCGAAGATGTCGACCTCGACCGCGGTCCCCTCCTCGGCGCGCTCGGGCGGCACGTAGGCGTAGGCGATCGAGCGCTCGAGCGTGTAGCCGTAGCCGCCCGTGGTCACCCGCCCGACGATCTCGCCCTCAAAGCGCACGGGCTCGTTGCCGAGCGCGACCGAGCGCGGGTCGGAGAGCAGGATCGGGACCAGCCTCGTCCGCGGTCCCTGCTCCTTCGCCTCGACCAGCGCCTCGCGGCCGACGAAGCCGCCGTCCTTGTCGAGCTTGACGCAGAACCCGACCCCGCCCTCATACGGGGTCTCGTCCGGGGTGATGTCCGCGCCCCAGACGCGATACCCCTTCTCGAGACGCAGCGAGTCGATCGCCCGGTAGCCGCCGGCGACGATCCCGTGCGCCTCGCCGGCCTCCCACAGCGCCCGCCACAGACCGAGCCCGTATTCGGTCGGGCAGTAGATCTCCCAGCCGAGCTCGCCGACGTAGGTGACCCGCAGGGCGCGCACCGGAACCCCGCCGACGGTCGTCTCGCGCACCGCCATGTAGGGAAAGGCCTCGTTGGAGAGCTCCTGCGGGGTCAGCGGGGCGAGCACCTCGCGCGCCCGCGGGCCCCAGATCCCGAAGCAGGCCCAGGCCGAGGTGACGTCGCGAACCGCGGCGCTGCCGTCGTCGGGCAGGTGCTTTCGGATCCACTCGCGATCGTGGTTTCCGAACGCCGTCCCGGTGACGATTTGAAACAGCTCCTCGCCGAGCCGGGCGACGGTGAAGTCGCACTCGATCCCGCCCCGGTTGTTGAGCATCTGCGTGTACGTGACCTTGCCGACCTCGCGCGCGACCCGGTTGTCGCAGAGCCGCTCGAGCAGCTCACCCGCCCCCGGTCCGGAGATCTCCATCTTCGCGAACGAGGTCTCGTCGAAGAGCGCGACCGCCTCGCGCGTCGCCCGGTGCTCGGCGCCGATCGCCGGCGACCAGTGGCGCCCGGCCCAGCCGCGCGGGCGCAGCGACTCGTCGCCGTCGGCGGCGTTCGACTCGTACCAGTTGACCCGCTCCCAGCCGGACTTCTCGCCGAACGCGGCCTCGCGCTCGGAATGCCAGCGGTTCGCCGGCGAGAGTCGCAGCGGGCGCCCGGCGCTGCGCTCGTGGTTCGGATAGCGGATGTCGTAGTAGGTCTCGTAGGTCTCGCGGATCCGCGCGTGGGTGTAGGCGGGCGAGCGGTACTGCGCCCCGAAGCGGCGCACGTCCATCTCCCACAGGTCGAGGCTCGGCTCGCCCTCGGCGATCCACTCGGCGATCACGCGCCCGATCCCGCCGCCGCCGGCGAGGCCGTGGGCGCAGAAGCCTGCGGCGACGAAGAACCCGCGGACCTCCGACTCGCCGAGGCAGAACTCGTTGTCGGGGGTGAACGCCTCGGGCCCGTTGATCAGCTTCGTCACCCGGACCTCCTCCATCGCCGGGACCCGGCGCTTGGAGTTCTCGATGATCTCGGCGAAGCGGTCGACGTCGTCCTCGAGCAGGCGCCCGTTGAAGTCGCCGGGGATGCGGTCGAAGCCGCCGGTGCCGTCGGGGAGGAAGGCCGGGCGGGAGTCGCGCTCGTAGCCGCCCATCACCAGGCCGCCGCCGTCCTCGCGGAAGTAGACGAGCAGGTCGGGGTCGCGCAGGGTCGGCAGCCGCTCGTCGGCGGCGTGGTCGCGAAACGGCTGCGTGACCAGGTACTGGTGCGACATCGGGATCACCGGCACGCGGACCCCGGCCATGCGCCCGATCTCGGCCGCGTACATGCCGCCCGCGTTGACGACGACCTCGGCCTCGACCCGGCCGCTCTCGGTTACAACCCCGCGCACACGACCATCCCTCACCTCGATTGCGGTCACGCGGGTGTTCTGGAACACCTGCAGGTCGCCCTCGCGGCGGGCGACGTCGGCGAGCGCGAAGGTGAGCTGGGAGGGATCGAGGTAGCCGTCGGTCGGCAACCAGGCGGCGCCGAGGACGCCGTCGGTCGACATCAGCGGGAAGCGCTGCTTCGCCTCGTCGGCCGAGATCAGCTCGAGCGGCAGGCCGAACGTCTTCGCCCAGCCGGCCTGGCGGCGCAGCTCCTCGAGCCGCTCGGTGCTCGAGGCGAGGCGGATCCCGCCGCACTCGACCCAGCCCGGATCGAGCTCGGACTCCTCGGCGAGGCGGCGGTAGACGTCGACGGAGTGCATCATCATCTTCGTCAGCGTGACCGAGCCCCGCAGCTGGCCGACGAGGCCGGCGGAGTGGAAGGTCGAGCCCGAGGTGAGCTCGGCGCGCTCGAGCAGGACGACGTCGTCGTAGCCGAGCTTTGCCAGGTGGTAGGCGATCGAGGTGCCGCCGACGCCGCCGCCGATGATCACGCAGCGGGCCGAGGAGGGCAGCTCAGCCCGCGCCACGAGCGTCCTCGATCCAGGTCCCAAAGCGCGGGTCGGCGGCGGTCGCGCGCAGGCGCTCGAAGTGCTTGTCGGCGTAGCCGCGGAAGTCGAACTCGAGCTCGGAGACCGCCCCCTGGACGACCCCCCACATCGCCTCGCGGAAATCGGACATATAGGACATCAGCCGCAGGGCGGCGAGCCGCCTCGCGGCTTCCTCAGAGTCCGCGCTCTGAGATCCGAAGTACGCCGACAGCAGCGCTTCCTGCGCCGGCTCGTCGAGCTCGTTGTTGACCGCGAAGTTGGCGAGGTCGAAGTAGCGGTCGCCCATCCCCGCGTACTCCCAGTCGACGATCCACAGGCGCTCGGACCCGGCGATGAAGTTGGCCGCGAGCAGGTCGTTGTGGCAGGGCACCGGCTCGTGCTCGGCGCCGGTCAGCGCGGCCTCGATCGCGCCCGCGTGCTCGAGCGCCTCGGCGTAGGCGGCCGGGATCTCGGCGCCCCGATCGCGCGCGGTCTCGGCGTAGGTCTCGACGATCCGAAAGCAGTCGAAGCGGGTCGTCAGCCGCTCCTCGACGTCGTGGAAGCGGCGCAGCGCCGCCGCGACCCGGCTCAGCGTCGCCGGCTCGCGCAGCTTCGCCGGCTCCATCCCCTCCCCCTCGACGAACTCGGTGACGATGCACTGCGGGTCGTCGAGGCAGGCGGCGACCGGGGGCGCGATCCCCGCCTCGGCGGCGCGCTCGTTGGCGATCCGCTCGGCGTGGCGGTCGATCTCGAGCAGCGAGGTGTCCTTGCCCGGCACCCGGATCACGTACTCGCCGCCGCCGAAGCGGGCGCGGAAGTTGCGGTTCGTGATCCCGCCCTCGAGCGGCTCGGGCTCACCCTCCGCTGCCCCCAAACTGCGGCTCAGCTGCTCGACGATCCGGCGCAGTTGTCCGTGCAAGCCTTGACGGCCATCCGCTTCTCGGTTTAGGGTCGCGTCGTCCATAGGTCGGGCGTGCACACCTTTTATCGGATAGCCGAATCGGATTACCGCTTGCACGGACGCAAACGAGGGGAGAGCGCATGACATCGGTGGAGCAGTTCAAGGACGAGGACGAACGCCAGCTCGCGGAGATGGGCCTGCGCCAGGACCTGCATCGCGGCTGGAGCGCGTTCTCCAACTTCGCGATCTCGTTCACGATCATCTCGGTCCTCGCCGGCTGCTTCACCACCTACGGCCAGGCCTGGAACAACGGTGGCCCGATCGCGATCTCCTGGGGCTGGCCGCTGATCTCGATCCCGATCCTGATCATCGGCTTCTGCATGTCGGAGATCGTCGCCAAGTACCCGACCGCGGGCGGCATCTACTGGTGGGCGGCGCGCCTGGGCGGCCCGGTCTGGGGCTGGTTCACCGGCTGGTTCAACCTCGTCGGCCTGGTCGGCGTCGTCGCCTCGGTCGTCTACGCCTCGGCCACCTTCCTCAACGTCGTGCTCGGGCTCTACACCGTCGAGATCTTCGGGATCAACTTCGGCGACACCGAGCACATCCTCGGCGAGACCTTCCTGCTGTTCGCGATCATCCTCGCGATCCACGCGACGATCAACATCATGCGCACGCACCTGCTCGCGGTGACCAACAGCGTCTCGGTCTTCGTCCACGTGATCGGGGTCGCGGTGATCATCGGGATCCTCGTCTTCGTCCCCGACGACCACCAGAGCCTCGACTTCGTCTTCACCGAGCGGATCAACAACTCCGGCTTCGGCGAGGGCATGTTCTGGTTCTACGTGCTCCCGCTCGGGTTCCTGCTGACGCAGTACACGATCACCGGCTTCGACGCCTCCGCCCACATCTCCGAGGAGACCCACGACGCCTCGAGGTCGGCGGCGCGCGGCGTCTGGCAGTCGATCTTCTACTCGGCGGTGATCGGCTGGTTCGTGCTCCTCGCGATCACCTTCGCCGCCACCAACCCGGACGGGGTCACCGCCGGCGAGGGCTACGGCGCGGGCAGCTCGCTCGAGATCTTCAGCCTCTCGCTCTCGACCGCGGCGTTCAAGGCGGTCGTCCTGATCTCGACCTTCGGGCAGCTGTTCTGCGGCCTCGCCTGCCTGACCAGCGCCTCGCGGATGTGCTTCGCATTCGCCCGCGACCGTGGCCTGCCGGGCTCGAGCAGCCTCTCGAAGGTGAACGCCAGCGGGACGCCGCGAAACGCGGTGATCGCGATGGCGGTCGCAGCGCTCGTGATCACGCTGCCGGCGCTGAAGGGCAACTCGGCCGGCGACCCGTTCCCGTTCGCGTTCTTCGCCGTCGTCTCGATCACGGTGATCGGGCTCTACATCGCCTACGCGATCCCGATCTACCTGCGCTGGCGCCAGGGGACCGCGTTCCAGCAGTCGCCGGCGTGGAACCTGGGCTCGAAGTGGCGCTGGATGGACCCGATCGCGTTCATCTGGGTCGGGATCATCACGGTGATCTTCTGCCTCCCGTTCACGCCCGCGGCGGTGCCGTGGAACGACGAGTTCACCTGGGAGTCGCTCAACTACGCCCCGCTGACGGTCGGCGTCGTGCTCCTGTTCGCCGGGATCACCTGGAAGCTGAAGGCGCACGAGTACTTCACCGGCCAGATCCGCAACATCGACATCGACGAGGCGCTCGCGAGCGACGAGGGCTCCGAGCCGAGCCGCGGCGCGTAACGTGGTCGAGCGGTGACGCTCGACGAGCTCAAGCAGGCGGTCGCGGATGGCACGGTCGACACCGTGCTGCTCGCGATCGCCGACATGGAGGGGCGGCTGCAGGGCAAGCGCCTGACCGCGAGCCACTTCCTCGAGGTCGTCGCCGAGGAGGGCGGCGAGGGCTGCAACTACCTGCTCGCGGTCGACGTCGACATGAACACGGTCGAGGGCTACGAGATGGCGTCGTGGTCGCGCGGCTACGGCGACTTCGTGATGAAGCCCGACCTCGAGACCCTGCGCCCGGTGCCGTGGCAGCCGGCGACCGCGCTGGTGATGGCCGACCTCGCCTGGCACGACGAGCGCCCGGTCGCCCCCTCCCCGCGCCAGATCCTGCGCCGCCAGCTCGACCGCCTCGCCGAGCGCGGCTGGATCGCCAACGCCGGCACGGAGCTCGAGTTCATCGTCTTCAAGACCCCCTACGAGGACGCCTGGCGCCAGGGCTACCGCGATCTCGAGCCGGCGAACCTCTACAACGTCGACTACTCGCTGCTCGGCACGGCGCGGGTCGAGCCGCTGATCCGGCGGATCCGCAACTCGATGGCGGGCGCGGGGATGAAGGTCGAGAACTCGAAGGGCGAGTGCAACTTCGGCCAGCACGAGATCAACTTCCGTTACGCGCCCGCGCTGGCGACCGCCGACGACCACGTGATCTACAAGAACGGGGCCAAGGAGATCGCCGCCGAGGAGGGCCACTCGATCACCTTCATGGCGAAGTGGGACGAGCGCGAGGGCAACTCCTGCCACATCCACTGCTCGCTCGCCGACGAGGGCGGCGCCAACGTCTTCGGCTCCGACGAGGCGCTGTTTCACCGCTTCGTCGCCGGCCAGCTCGCCTGCCTGCGCGAGCTGACCCTGTTCTTCGCCCCCCAGGTCAACTCCTACAAGCGCTTCGTCCCCGGCTCGTTCGCGCCGACCGCGGTCGCCTGGGGCGAGGACAACCGCACCTGCTCGATGCGGGTCGTCGGCCACGGCCACTCGCTGCGGGTCGAGAACCGCCTCCCGGGCGCCGACGTCAACCCCTACCTCGCGATCGCGGCGATGATCGCCGCCGGCCTGCACGGGATCGACTCCGAGCTCGAGCTCGAGCCGCCGCTCGCGGGCAACGCCTATGAGTCCGACAAGCCGCGGGTCCCGCACAACATGTACGACGCGCGCGACCTGTTCGCCGCCAGCGACGTCGCCCGCGAGGCGTTCGGCGACGAGGTCGTCGGCCACTACCTGAACCGCGCGCAGGTCGAGCTCGACGCCTACGAGGCAACGGTCACCGACTGGGAGCGCTTCCGCGGCTTCGAGCGGCTATGAGGCGGAGGCCCGTGATCGGGATCTGCGCCGCGGTCGAGAGCGCGCGCTGGGCCGTCTGGTCGGACGTCGAGGTCAACATCTCGCAGCGCACCTACTCGACCCGAGTCGAGGAGGCCGGCGGTCTGCCGCTGGTGCTGCCGCCGAGCGCCGCGGCGACGCGTGACCCGGACTCGGTGCTCGACCTGATCGACGGCCTGCTGCTCGCCGGCGGCGCCGACCTCGACCCGGCCGCCTACGGGGCCGAGCCCGACCCGGCGACCACCAACACCCGCCGCGAGCGCGACGAGTTCGAGCTCGCGCTGGCGCGGGCGGCGCTCGCGCGTGAGCTCCCGGTGCTCGGCATCTGCCGCGGGATGGAGCTGCTCAACGTCGCCTGCGGCGGCACGCTCGAGCAGCACCTCGCCGACGCCGAGCTGCACCTGCACACCCCGGGGCGGTTCACCGACCACGAGGTCCGGACCGCGCCCGGCTCGCTCGCGGCGCGCGCCTCGGGGGCCGAGCGGATCTCGGTCCGCTCGCACCACCACCAGGGCGTCGGCGAGCTCGGCGACGGGCTCGTCGCCAGCGCCTGGGCGGAGCCCGGCGGCGCGATCGAGGCGATCGAGGCGCCGGAGCGGAGCTGGGCGCTGGGGATCCTCTGGCATGCGGAGGAGGAGAGTGAGAGCTCGGTGGTGAGCGCATTCGTCCACGCGTCGAACGTCGACCCGGCAGGGAGCAGGGAGCAGGGAGAGGTCGCGGAGCAGGCTGAGGTGAGGCTTTGATCGCGGTCGTCGAGCCGGCGACCGAGCGGGTGATGGCGGAGATCCCGCGCGCCGGGGTCGAGGAGACCGACGCGGCGGTCGCGGCGGCGAAGGCCGCCTTCGGCGCCTGGCGCGCGGTCGCGCCCGGCGACCGCGCCGCGATCATGCGCCGGCTCGCCGACGCGCTCGAGCGCGAGGCCGGCGAGCTGGCGACGCTCGAGGCGCGCAACGCCGGCAAGCCGATCACCGACGCGCGCGGCGAGATCGCGATGGTGGTCGAGTGCTTCCGCTACTACGCCGGCGCTCCCGAGCGCCTGCTCGGGCGCCAGATCCCGGTCGCCGGCGGCGTCGACATCACCTTCCGCGAGCCGCTCGGCGTGGTCGGGCTGATCACCCCGTGGAACTTCCCGCTGGTGATCGCCTCGTGGAAGGTCGCGCCGGCGCTCGCCGCCGGCAACGCGGTCGTGCTCAAGCCCGCCGAGCTGACCCCGCTGACCTCGATCGAGCTCGAGCGGATCGGGCTCGAGGCGGGGCTGCCGGAGGGCGTGCTCAACGTCGTCGCCGGGCCCGGATCGGTCTGCGGGCAGCGCCTGGTCGAGCACCCCGACGTCGCCAAGATCGCGTTCACGGGCTCGACCGCGGTCGGGCGCGGGATCGCCGCCGGGGCCGCGGAGACGATCAAGCGGGTGACGCTCGAGCTCGGCGGCAAGTCGGCGAACGTCATCTTCGCCGACGCCGACCTCGAGGCGGCCGCGGCGGCGGCCCCGTTCGCCGTCTTCGGCAACGCGGGCCAGGACTGCTGCGCGCGCTCGCGGATCCTGGTCGAGGCGGAGGCGATGGACGAGTTCATGGCGGCGCTCGAGCGCACGGTCAAGCAGATGACGGTCGGCGACCCGCTCTCGGAGCGGACCGAGATGGGACCGCTGATCTCGGCCGACCAGCGCGAGACCGTCGGCTCCTACGTCCCCGACGACGCCCCGGTCGCATTCCGCGGCTCGGTCCCTGACGGGCCCGGATTCTGGTTTCCCCCAACCGTGCTCGCGCCGGTCTCGAACTCCGATCGCGCCGCGCGCGAGGAGATCTTCGGGCCGGTGGCGAGCGTGATCCCGTTCGCCGGCGAGGCGGAGGGGGTGGCGCTCGCCAACGACACGATCTACGGGCTCTCGGGCTCGGTCTGGACCCGCGACGGCGCCAAGGCGCTGCGGGTCGCGCGCGCGATCGAGACGGGGGTGATCTCGATCAACTCGAACAGCTCGGTGCGGGTGACGACCCCGTTCGGCGGCTTCAAGCAGTCCGGGGTCGGGCGCGAGCTCGGGCCCGACGCCCTCGACCACTACACCGACGTCAAGAACGTCTACTACGCGACCGGCGAGGGCTGAGCGGGTTGGCGGGCAGGCTCGAGGGCAAGGTCTGCGTGATCACCGGCGCCGCGAGCGGGATCGGCGCCGAGTCGGCGCGGCGCTTCGCCGCCGAGGGCGCGACCGTGGTCGGCGTCGACCAGACCCCCGGCGCGGAGGGCGCGCTGGCGATCGAGGCCGACGTCACCGACGAGGTCCAGGTCCGCGACCTCTACTCCCGGGTGGTCGACGAGCTCGGCCACCTCGACGTGCTCTTCAACAACGCGGGGATCAACCCCTACGACGACACCTCGGTGGTCGAGGAGCCGCTCGAGGCGTGGCAGCGGGTGCAGGAGGTCAACGTGCGCTCGGTGTTCCTGTGCTGCAAGTACGGGATCCCGCACCTGCTCGACACCGGGGGCGGCTCGGTGATCAACACGGCCTCGTTCGTCGCCGTGATGGGGGCCGCCGTCTCGCAGATCTCCTACACCGCGTCGAAGGGCGCGGTGCTGGCGATGTCGCGGGAGATGGGGGTCGAGTTCGCGCGCCGCGGGGTGCGGGTGAACGCGCTCTGCCCGGGCCCGGTCAACACCCCGCTGCTCCAGGACCTGTTCGCGAGCGACCCGGCGAAGGCGGCGCGGCGGCTCGTGCACCTGCCGATGGGGCGCTTCGCCGAGGCCGCCGAGATCGCCCAGGCGGCGCTCTTCCTCGCCTCCGACGAGAGCTCCTACATCACCGCCTCGACCTTCCTCGTCGACGGCGGCCTCTCGGGCGCCTACCTGACCCCGGAGACCGGCGAGTAGCGATGCCGCAGGTCGTCCGCCGTGAGGCCGACGGCACCGCGGGCGTGAGCCCGCTCGAGCTCTTCTTCGATCTCGTCTTCGTCTTCGCGGTCACCCAGCTCTCGCACCTGCTGCTCGACCACCTGAGCTGGGAGGGCGCCGGGCAGACGGTCGTCTGCCTGCTGGTCGTCTGGTGGGCGTGGAACTTCACCACCTGGTTCACGAACGAGGTCGACACGCAGACGATCGCCGTGCGCGCGATCGTGATCGCGCTGATGGCCGCCAGCCTGCTGATGGCGGTCGCGATCCCGGAGGCGTTCGGCGACCGCGGGCTGCTGTTCGCGTCCGCCTACGTCGCGATGCAGGTCGGTCGCCAGTCGTTCCTGACCTTCGCCGCCGCCGGCCCGGGAACGATCGAGCGCCGGCGCGCGGCCAACATCCTGTTCTGGTTCGTGGTCGCCGGGGCGTTCTGGATCGCCGGTGCGATCGCCGAGGGCGAGGCGCGGACGGCGCTCTGGCTGCTGGCGCTCGCAATCGACTACGTCGGCCCGCTGGTCGTCTACGCGCTCCCCGGCCGGCCGATGGTCGCCGACGCCTGGGATGTGCGCCCGGAGCACTTCGCCGAGCGCTTCCGCCTGTTCGTGATCATCGCGCTCGGCGAGTCGATCGTGCTGATCGGGGTGGCCACGTCCGAGCTCGAGCTGACGACCGCAACCCTGGCGGCGCTTATGCTCTGCTTCCTCGCCACCGCGGCGCTCTGGTGGCTCTACTTCAACTCGATCTCCGAGCTGACCGAGCGACTGCTGACCCGCTCCGAGCACCGCACGACCGTCGCCCGCGACATCTACGCCTACATGCACGTGATCCTGATCGCCGGGATCGCCGCCGCCGCGGTCGGCTTCGAGCTCGTGATCGCGCACCCGACCGAGGCGCTGAGCGAGGCGGAGCTGGCGGTGCTTGTCGGCGGGCCGGCGCTCTACCTGCTCGGCCAGGCGGCGATGCGGCTGCGGCTGACGCGCGTGGTCAGCGCCCGCCGCGCCGGCGGCGCCGCCGCCTGCGTCGCGGTCGGCCTCCTGCTCTCCTCCGCCGACGCGCTCGTGGTCACCGGCGGCCTGCTCGCGGTGCTCGCGGCGCTGATCATCGCCGACCAGGTTCAGATCAGCCGGCGCACCGCGGAGGACGAGGAGCGGGTCCTGCGCGAGGCGGTGCTGTAGCGATGTCGCGGTCGGACGTCGACGTGGTCCGCGACCAGTTCGCGGCCGTGAACGAGCGCGACTTCCCCCGCGCGATGGACCACTACGCCGACGACGTCGAGCTGCGGGTGCAGGCCGCGGCCTTCCTCGAGAGCGGCACGTTCAGCGGCCGCGAGGCGGTCGGGCAATGGTTCGCGAACTGGTTTCAGACCTTCGAGCCGGGCTATCGGTTCGAGATCGAGGAGGCCCGGGAGCACGGCGAGGTCGTCCTGCTCGTCGCCTCCCACCACGGGCGCGGCCGCAGCAGCGGGATCGAGGTGCGCGGGCAGACCGGCTACCTGTACGGGCTTCGCGAGGGCAAGATCGTCCGGGTCGAGCTCTATCGCAGCCGCGGCGAGGCGCTCGCGGCCGCCGGGGCCCGCGAGTAGCCCTCAGGGGCGGACCGCGTCCAGAAACCGAGTGCAGAGCCCGCGGCCGAGCTCGTTCCAGGCGTCGAGGCGAGGCTCGGTCTCGGCCGCCAGCGCTTCGGGGTCGACGCCGATGCGAACCGCGTCCGGGTCGGTCTGGTAGTCGACGATCCAGCGCCGGGCGTCGGCGGCGGTGACCTCGGCGTGAAACTGGATCCCCCAGGCGGCCTCGCCGAGGCGATAAGCCTGCACGCAGACCGCCGAGCGGGCGAGCACGGTCGCGCCCGCGGGCACCCCGCACTCGTAGCTGTGCCATTCGAACGCCTCGAACGATGGCGCCAGCGGGCCGAGCACCGGGTCCTCGCTCCCCTGATCCGTGACCTCGACCTCGAGCCAGCCGATCTCGGGCTCGCGCGCGCGCCGGGCGCTCCCACCGGCCGCCTCGGAGAGCAGCTGGGCGCCGAGGCAGACGCCGAGCAACGGCGTGCGGCGCTCGAGCAGCTCGGCCAGGAGCGCCTTCTCGGCTGCGAGCCAGGGATGCTCGTCCTCCTGGTCGGCGTGCATCGCGCCGCCGAAGACAATCACCGCCTCGTAGCCGGCCGGCTCGCCGGGCGGCGCGGCGGTCTCGGCGACGAACCACTGGTCGAGCTCGTTGCCGCGGCGCGCGACCGCGTCGGCGAACACCCCCGGTCCCGCGTCGCGCTGGTGGTTGATCGCCAGCACGCGCATTGCGCGATTCTCGCAACCCGCGCTCCGCGGGCGCGCTCGGCTAGCTGCCCGGGTGCTCCGGCGGCTCGTTCGGGACCACGATTCGAGCTCCGCCGCGCCAGCGCACGCGCACGTCGCGGTACGTGACCCCGGGCTCGACCTCGTCCGGGAGGTTCTCGCGCTCCGTGTGCGATCCGCCCTCCCCCTCGAGGTTCAGCTCGTCGGCGAGTTCGGGATGGACCTCGACGTGCCCGCGCGTCTTCACGTCCACCTGCGGCTTCTTGCGAAATCGCAGGCGACGGGCGCGGACGGCCGCGCCGATCTCGACGTCGGGGTCGTCGGGCGACCGTCCCGAGTCGGCCACCGTCAGTCCTCCTCGCGCGCGGCTTTGCGGACGTCCGCTACCGTGATCCGGTCGTCCGCTCCGGTGCCGTCCACCAGGTGGAGGTCGACGTCGAGCTCGTCGGCCAGCTCGACCGCGGCGGGCGTGGCGTTCACCTCATCGGCCATGCGCTCGCGCCGCCGCTCGCCGATCTCCTTGACCTTGCGGCTGGCCGCGACGCCGAGGCCCTTCGCCTCGCTCGTAACCGCGGAGCGGAGCTCCTGGGCGGCGATCTTCGTCGCGATCTTCGCGATGTCGCTCGCGCTCACGCCGAGATCGCCGGCGCCTTCGGCGAGCTCGCCGACCGAGCCTCCGTCGTGGCTTCCAGCGGCCAGACCGGCCATCAGCTCGTCGAGATTGCCGACCGCCTCGCCGGCGCCTTCACCGACGTCGCCGACCGCCTCGCCGGCTCCCTCGCCCACGTCACCTACGGCTTCGCCTGCGCCCTCGCCGACCTGACCCACGGCCTGGCCGGCACCCTGGCCGATTTCACCGACGCCCTCGCCCGCGCCTTGGCCGATGTGCTCGAGCGCCGTCTCGGCTCCTTCGCCGACGTCCTCGACCGCCTCGCCGGACTCGCCGAGCATGTCGCCGGTGCCGGCGCCGATGTCCTCGACGGCCTCACCGAGGCTCTCGAGCAGCTCGGGATTGCGGTCGAGCGTGGTCATCACACGGTCGACGACCGCTGCCACGTGGTCGAGCCGGACCTTGAGGAGTGCCTGTGCCTCGACTCCCTTGATGTCGAGTACGACGCGCCCGAGGTGGACATCGACGCCCACCGTGAGCTTCACGAGATCGAGCACGTATGCCTTGAGGGAAACATGCGCGTCGAGGTTGTCCAGCTCGAAATGAAGATGGTCGACCTTTACGACCGGCACGTCGAGGAGGACGTCGGGAAGATCGTCGTCGAGCTTCCAGGGGTCCTGCTCGGCGTAGTGCTGGTACTCGCGCTCGGCCGCGGTACCGATGCCCTCGACGTTCTGCGCGAACCGGTACTTCTCGACCTTCTGCGAGGCCGGGCGGGAGTTTCCGCCGTTGCGGCGATTTGCCTGCGAGCGACCGGATCGCGCCTTCGACCGACTCCCGTTGCTGGTGCCGGACTTCTTCGATCTCGTGTTCCTCTGGGCCGCCATCAGCTCCCTCCGCCGGTCAGCTGCTTCGCGCCCTTGCCGACGCCCTTGACGCCGCGTCCGGCGCCCTTACCCGCGCCCTTGACGCCGCGCTTCGCGCCCTTGCCCGCGCCCTCCAAGCCCTTGTTCGCCCCCTTGCCGACCTGGCTGACCGCCTGGCCGGTGCCCTTGCCGACGTCCTTCACTGCCTCCTCGGCTCCCTCACCGACGTTTTCGACGGCATCGCCCGATTCGTCCACAAGATCTCCCGTGCCGGCCCCGATGTCCTCGAGGCTGCGACCGACGCTGCGAAGCAGTGCGGGGTTGCGGTCGAGGCTCAAGAGAACGCGTTCGAGGATCGCGGTCACGTTGTCGAGCTTCGCCTTCAGGAGCGCCTGCGCCTCGAGCGCCCTCGATCTTGAGTTCGACCTTGTCGAGATGCGCCTCGGCGCCCACGCCGATCTTGACCAGCTGCCGAACCTCGGCAAGGACCGCCACTTGAGCGTGAACGTCGTCGACTTCGAGGTCGATCTCGTCGACCTTCACCACCGGGACGTCGATCAGGACGTCGGGCCCGCCCTCGATCTTCTTCGGGTCGCGGACCGAGTAGTCCTTGTACTCCTCCGTGCGCGGGCGGCCGCCGTTGCCGCCGTCGTCCTCGTGGCCTTCGCGCTCGACAACCGAGCGGGTCTCGGACGGCCGGGTGCGAGCGTGACCCTCGTCCCCGACCTGGCCCTTGTTCTCCTGCGAGGGATTGCGGGAGTTGCCGGCGGCCGATCCGGACTGCTTCTTCGTGGAGCCCTTCTTCGATCGCGAGCTTGACTTCTTCGTCGCCATCGCTCAGTCCTTCGACCGCTTCTTGGCCCGCGAGCCCTTCGGATCCGATCCGTTGCTGCTGCGGCTCGACTTACCGCCGGAGCCGGAGCGCTTGCGCTTCACCTTGCCGTCCTCGATCGTTCCGCGCCAACCGTCCTTATCGTCCTTGTCGAGCTCGACGTACGCCTTGAACCGATGCAGGTCGCCGCGAACCGCACGCTTGGCGAACCGCATGCCGCGACTCGCCTTGTCGATCACGTTCGACGGCTGGATGTCGAGCGAGAGATCGATCCGGGTCAGGTTCTCCGACAGCGGATGGAAGGTGACGACACCGGTGTGCGCGTAGCCGTCGGTGACGTTCCACTCGATCCGCTGGTCAGGGCGCTGCTCGACGATCTCGGCCTCGAAGCGCTTGCTGATCCCCCAGATCTTCGCCTGGAAGGAGACGGTCGAGTCGTCGACCTGCTCCGCGGTCTCGATCCGGTGCATGAACTCGGGCCAGTCCTCGAACTCGGTCCAGTGGTTGTAGGCGACCTTCACCGGAACCGCGACGTCGACGGACTGCTGGATCGGCATCCGGCGCCCGCTGCCGAAGCCGGCGCGCCGCGCGACCGTCCCGGTCGCCCTCGTCCGAATCGCCGCCGCCGAACATCTTCTTCAGCGGTCCGCCGCCGCCTAGCAGCTCGCCGGGCGAGCTCGGCAGGGCGTCCTTGGCAGTGTCCTTGAGCTCGGACTTCGCCTTGCTCGTCGCCTGATCGGTCAACTCCGACGCCTTGTCGGAGAGCTTCGGGCCGGCCTTGGTCAGCTTCTCAGCCACGAACGGCAGCGCCACCAGCGCCGCTCCGGCCGCCGCCAGCCCTGCGGGGCCGCCGAGCCCGTCGGCCTTCTTGACCCGCTTCGCCGCCTGCTTCGCGTTCTTGGTCACCATCTCCATGTCCGCCATCTCAATCTCCTCCTGGTTGGTCAGTCGCGTCGGGTCAGCTCTCGTCATCGCCCTTGCGGAGCAGGCGGAAGACGACGACGCTGGTCAGTCCCCCGGCCATCGCCGCGCCGGTCGCTGCCCGCAGGACCCCCGGCTTCTCGCCGCCGAGCCGTTGCGCGGCGGCGCCGCCGAGCGCTCCCTGAGCTTTGTCCTTGACGCTCATTTCGCGCGCTTGCCGAGAGCCTCGCTGGCCTTCTGGACCTCCGCCGCCACCTGCCCGACTCGCTGGCTTCGCTGCGCCACCTCCCCGGCTGCGCTCCCGATCGCGTGCAGCGCCTTGTCCGGCTTGATCTCGGGAGGGTCGATCTTCGGCAGCTTCAGCTTCGGTGCGCTCAGCTTCGGCGTCGGGATCCGGCTCAGGACACCACTGCGCTTCTTGCCGCGGGTGAGAGCCAGGCCTCCGGCAAGCCCGACCAGCGCCGCTCCACCGGCCATCGCCGGCGCCTTCGCCTTCGCCAGGATTGTCGTCGCGGTCGATTCGCTGCGCGCGCTTTGACGACGCTGCGACCCACCGCTCGACTTCTGGCCGCTACCGCTCGACTTGGTCGACCGGGCTCGCGACGTTCCACTCTTCTTGCGTTGACTCGAAGCGCGGGGTGCCGCCGGCCGCTTGCGCTGGCCGCTGTTGCTTCGGCTGCGCGCGCTCGCGCTGCGGCTTGCGGAGGTCTTCGACGACGCCCCGTTCGACCGCGTGCTCTTGGAGCTGGTCGACCGCGTGCTCTTCGAGCTCTTGGTCCGCCCACTCGCCGTGCTCGACGCGCGCGAACTCTTGGTCTTGCTCTGGGCCATCGATCTGGCCTCCTCACAGGTCTGTGGTCTCCCCGTCTCTCACAGGGCCCAAGCACCGCAGTACCCGGCCCGCGGGTCCCAACACGCCGTCAGCCCGAAAGCCGCTGCAAGCGGACAGATTCGTCCGATAGGTCCCCGCCACCCGAGGTCGGTCGTACCCCGCACGCGGGGGTCGATCGAACCACCGCTCGCGGTTGCTACATGTCGCCGGGGACTAGTTGTCGGAGCCCGCGCGGTCCCAGACGTAGAGCTCGACCGCCTCGAGCGCGAGCTCCATCAGCCGCGGGCCGGAGAGCCACTCGAGCACCGTCTCCAGCGCCCGCTCCTCGGTCACCCCACGATCGACCGCCTCCTCGCCGCGGAAGCCGGCGGCGAGCTTCAGCGCCTCGCGCCGGTGGACCCCCAGCGACGGGAAGGCGCCCATCAGGTAGTCGCGGTTGGGGATCGGGGTGCCGACCTCCATCGAGGCGTGCCAGGCGGCGAGCATCGAGATGTCGTGCTCGTCGAGCTCGGAGATCGCCTTCGCGTAATGCGCCTCGAGCTCGTCGTCGGGGATCTCGTCGACCCAGGCGCGGACCGCCTCGCCGAGCAGCTGCCGGCGAGCCTCGCGGCCGACCGAGTCGGCGATCGCGCGGATCGCGTCGGCGGGATCGATGAAGCACAGTGCCATCGCTGGGGAAGATAGGTCCGCCCCAGGACGGCAAAAGCGCGCCGGAAATGCCGAGTTAGCGGCCTCGGCGGTCAGCTTCGGCACCCGGGGCGCGACCTATCCTGGGCGGATGGGACTCGAGCTGATCCAGGGACCGCCGAATTCGGGCCGCGCGGGCGCGGTGCTGGACCGGTTTCGCGCCTCGCTGGACGCCGGGCCGCTGCTGGTCGTGCCGACCTCCGACGACGTCTCGACCTTCGAGCGCAGCCTCTGCGCGGACCTCGGGGCCGCCCGCGGCGGCTCCGTCTCGACCTTCGCCGGGCTCGCCCGGGAGGTCGCGCGGACGCTCGCCACCGAACTCGGGCCACCGCTCTCGGAGATCCAGCGCCAGGCGCTCGTGCGCGCGGCGATCCGCGCCTCCTCGCCGCGGCTGTTGCGCCGCTCGGCGGCGCGGCCCGGCTTCACTCCCGCGGTCGAGCGGCTGATCGCCGAGCTGCAGGCGGCGCTGATCGGTCCCGAGCGCTTCGCCCGGGATGTCGACGAGCTCGGCGAAGCGGGCTTCGAGCGTGAGCTGGCGACGATCTACGCCGCCTACGTCGAGCTGCGCGACGCGGGCGGACGCTCCGACGCCGGCCAGGTCTCGGCGGCGGTCCTGGCCGCCTTCGCGTCGGGCGCCGAGTGGGGCGAGCGGCCGCTCTTCGTCTACGGGTTCGACGACCTCGCCCGCGACCAGACCGAGCTCCTGCGCGGGATCGCCCGCACCGCGCCGGTCACCGTCGCGCTCACCTACGCCGACAGTCGCGCGCTCGCGCCGCGCGCCGGGCTGCTGGCGCGGCTCGTCGACGAGCTCGGTGCCGAGCCCCCCGAGCCGCTCCCCTTCGACCCCGATTACACCGCCAGCGCGACGCTGCGCCATCTCGACCGCAACCTGTTCGAGCCCGGGGCGACGCCGATCGACGCCGACGACGGCATCGCGCTGCTCGACTCGGCGGGACCGCGCGGCGAGGCCGAGGCGATCGGGATCGAGATCGCGCGGCTGCTCGCCGACGGCCACGAGCCGGACGAGATCGCGATCGTGGTCCGCCACCCCGACTCCTCGGGCCCGGTGCTCGCCGCCGTCCTCGCGACGCTCGGCATCCCGGTCGCGCTCGAGGCCTCGATCGCGCTCTCGGCGACCTGCGTCGGCACCTCGCTGATCGCCCTCTGCCGGGCGGCGATCGACGATCGCGACGTCGGCGCCCTGCTCACCCACCTGCGCACCGACCCCTCGCTGGACCCCGGCGTCGTCGACTGGGTCGAGCGGCGGATCCGGCGCGGGAAGGCCCCGACGGTCGCCGAGGCGACCGGCTGGGAGCGGCCGCCGCGCCATCTCGCCCGGCTGCTCGCGACCGCCGACCGCCGCGAGCGCCTGCGGGCGCTGGCCCGCTCGGCGCGCGAGCTATCCGAGGGCGCCCATCGCGAGGACGCTCCGCTCGCCGCCGGGTCGGCTTCGCACAACGGCGAGCGGCCGTTCTCGGCGCTCGAGCTGCGAGCCGGATTCGCCGCCGCCGAGCTGCTCACCGAGCTCGCCGATCTGGCCGAGCTCGAGGGCGCCGAGCCGCCCGACCTCGCCGAGGCGATCGAGGCGATCGAGGGCGCCGCGGTGCCGCGCTGGCGCGGGCCGGCATCGGGCCGGGTCCGGATCATGAGCCCCTACCGGGCCCGCGCCGCGCGCGCCCGGGCACTGTTCTGCGCCGGCCTCCAGGAGGGCGTGTTTCCGAGCGCCGCCCCGCCCGACCCGCTGCTCTCCCAGGAGCGCCGGGCAGAGCTCGGCAACCCCGACCTGCGCCGCGCCGACCAGGCCGACGAGGAGCGCTACCTCTTTCACGCCTGCGTCTCGCGCCCGACCGAGCGCCTCTATTTGAGCTGGCAAAGCTGCGACGAGGACGGCGCGGCGCTCGCCCGCTCGCCGTTCGTCGACGAGGTGCTCGACCTCGTCGCCGCGGACGCCGAGTCGGCCGAGCGGCTGATCCGCGCGCGCGGCCCCGAGCGTGCGGTGATCGACGCCGGCGAGGCGACGACCCCGCGCCTGCTGGCCCGGGCGCTGGCCCGCGACGCGCGCCCCGGCCAGCGGCCCGAGACGATCGCGCGGCTCGGCGTCGATCCCGCCGACGCGACCCGGACCCTGGAGCTGTTCGCCGGCCTCCCCGACCCCGAGGCGAAGCCGGGGCCGCTGCGCTCGCCGCACGTGGTCGAGCCGCTCGGCGAGCGGCGGACCTTCAGCGCCAACTCGCTCGAGGGCTGGGTCCAATGCTCGTATAAGTGGTTCGTCGACCACGAGCTCTCGCCGCAGGTGCTCGACCCGGCGGCCGACCCGTTGTGGCTCGGCGGCGTCGTGCATGCGGCGCTCGAGCGCCTCTACGCCGATCCGCCCGGCGACGACTCGATCCCGCGGCCCGCCGACCTCGCTCGATGGCAGCGGCGCTTCGGCGAGCTGCTCGACGAGGGCGTCGGCGACCTCGCCGCGCTGACCCGGGCGCGCCGGGCGCTGGTCGAGCGCGCCCGCGCCCAGGTCGAGGCCTTCCTCGCCGACGAGAGCGCGATCGAGACCGAGTTCCGCCCCGCCCGCGAGCTGCTCGAGCTCGGCTTCGGCGAGCTCGACCACGAGCCCGAGGACGCGCCGCCCTCGCGGCCCTCGCTCGAGCTCGGCGAGATCGAGCTGCGCGGGCGGATCGACCGGATCGACCTCGCGCCCGACGGGCGCAGCGCGATCGTCCGCGACTACAAGACCGGCAAGGCGGTCGCCTCGGCCGACAAGTTCAGCGACCTCGGGACGCTTCAGATCCAGCTCTACATGCTGGTCGCGCGACGGGTGCTCGGGCTCGAGCCGGTCGCCGGGCTCTACCAGCCGCTCGGCGCCCCGGCGCCGAAGGACCGCCGGGCGCGGGGCGTCGCCGACCGCGACGACGAGCGACTCGCGGGCCTCGGGCTGGTCGGCACCGACCGCAAGCCGCCCGAGGAGCTCGAGGCGCTGCTCGCGAGCGCCGAGGAGTCCGCGCTCGGCGCCGCGACCCGGATGCGCGCCGGGGACATCGACCGCGACCCGCTCAACGGCGAGTGCCCGAGCTACTGCACCTACCAGCCGATCTGCCGGCTCGAGCGGGCGCTCGGCGAGGTCGGCGAAGAGCGCCAGAGCGGTGACGAGTCGTGACCGGCGACCAGCTCACGCTCGCCGAGCTCGAGCCCGAGGGGCGCGCCGTCGCCGTCCCGGTCGCCAGCCCGCGCCCCGAGCCGACGCCCGAGCAGGCGGCCGCGGTGGCCGCGCGCCGGCGCGACGCCTTCCTCGAGGCGGGCGCCGGCACCGGCAAGACCACGGTGCTCGTCGACCGTTACTGCGCGGCGATCGTCGACGACGAGGTCGAGGTCGACCGGCTGCTCGCCTTCACCTTCACCGAGCGGGCCGCCGCCGAGATGCGCAGCCGGATCCGCCACGAGCTGACCCGCCGCTCGCGCGCCGCTCGCGCCGCCGGGGACCCGGCCCGCGCCGACGAGCTGCTCGGGCTCGCGCGGGCGACCGAGCGCGCCTGGGTGATGACGATCCACGCCTTCTGTCGCCGGCTGCTCGCCAGCCACCCGCTGGCCGCCGGCCTCGACCCGTCGTTCGCCGTCCTCGACGCGAACCAGGCCGCGCGCCTGCGCGACCGGGCCTTTCGCGAGGCGCTCGAGAGCCTGCTCGCCGCCGGCGACGAGCCGGTCGCGCGCGCCGCCGCCGCCTACCAGCCCTGGCGCCTCGCGGCGATGACGATCGCCGCCCACGAGCGCCTGCGCAGCCAGGGGATGGTCGATCCGCGGTTGCCCGAGGTCGGCGAGCCGGTCGCGTCGGCGAAGCCGGGTGAGGAGGCCGAGCCGCTGAGCGTTGCCGAGGCGGCCGCGGCGATCGATGCCCGGGCCGCGTTCGAGCGCCTGCTCGAGGCGATGCACGACCGCTACGAGGAGCTCAAGGAGGCGCGCTCGGCGCTCGACTTCTCCGACCTCGAGCTGCGGGCGCTGGCGCTGCTGGGCTCGAGCCCGGTGCTCGCGCAGAGCTGGAGCGAGCGCTTCGACCACGTGATGGTCGACGAGTTCCAGGACACCAACCGGGTGCAGCTCGACCTGGTCGAGGCGCTGCGCGGGCCGGAGACCAAGGTGTTCATGGTCGGCGACGAGAACCAGTCGATCTACCGGTTTCGCAACGCCGACCTCGAGGTGTTTCGCCGCGAGCGCCAGGCGGCGCGCGACGACCCCGAGCGCGACGTCCTGCCGCTGCTCGGAAACTTCCGCTCGCGCCCGGCCGTGCTCGGCGCGATCAACGCGGTCGGGGGTGCGCTGCTCGACGGCTTCGCCGAGCTCACCGCCGGTCGCACCCCGGAGGACGGTCCCGGCGCGGTCGAGCTGCTGCTGACCCTCGACGAGGGCCGATCCAGGGACGCCCGCAACTGGACCGCGGAGGGGATCGAGCTCGATCCGGCGCCGAGCGCCTCGCCGCCGCGGGTGATCGCCGAGGCGCGCTTCCTCGCCGAGCGGCTGCGCGAGCTGGTCGACTCGCGGCGACGCGCAGCGCGGCGAGATCGTCGTGCTGCTGCGCGCCTTCACCCACGTCGACGCCTACGAGTCGGCCCTCGCGCGGGCCGGCCTGCGGCCCTACGTGGTCGGCGGACGCGGCTACTGGACCCAGCAGCAGGTCGAGGACCTGATCCGGCTCCTCGGCGTGGTCGCCAACCCGCTCGACGACGAGCGCCTGTTCGGCGCCCTCGCCTCGTTCGCCGCCGGGGTCGCGCCCGACGCGCTCTGGCTGCTGCGCGAGGCCGCCCGCGCCGAGAGCGGAGCCGCCCGTCACATATGGCCGGTCCTCGACTGGCGCTTCGGCGACGGCACCGAGCCCGCCGACGTCCAGCCCGAGCACCTCGACCAGATCGACGGCGAGGACGCGGCCCGGCTCGAGCGGTTCTGCGCGATCGTCGCCGGCCTGCGCCGCCAGGCCCCGCTGCTCACCCTCGAGGACCTCGTCGAGCGCACGATGGACGCATTCGGCTACGACCTCGGGCTGCTCGCCCGTCGCGGCGGGGTCGGCAGGATGGCGAACGTGCGCAAGCTGATGCGCCTTGCGCGCGACTACGAGGCCAGCGAGGGCCGCGACCTGACCGGCTTTCTGATCCTCGCCGCCGAGAGCACCGAGCGCGACGAGCGCGAGGGCATGGCCGCGGTGCAGGCCGAGGGCCACGACGGGGTGCGGGTGATGACCGTGCACGCGGCCAAGGGCCTGCAGTTCCCGGTCGTCGCGGTCCCGGACCTCGGTCGCGGCCTGGCCGCGGGCCGCCGGCACGCCGACCTGGTCATCGGTCCGGCCCCCGGTCCCGACGAGGCCGGCCCGCACCGGTTCGGCATGCAGCTCGCCTTCCCGGCCGCGAAGTCGTTCGGCCTCTGGGAGCTGAGGGACCTGAAGGAGGCCGAGAGCGTCGCCGACGCCGAGGAGGGCTGCCGGCTCACCTACGTCGCGGCCTCGCGGGCCGAGGACCGCCTGATCCTCAGCGGCGCCTACAAGCCGGCCGACCTCGAACCCGTCGAGGATCCGAAGCCCGGCGACTCGGCGCTGCGCCGCCTGCTGCCGGCGCTCGCCGCGGCGAGCGGCTGGCAGGGCGGCGAGGGGATCGTCGACCTGCCCGGAGCGCGGGTGATCGACTCGACCGAGCGGCTGGCAGATGCCGCGCTCGAGATCCGGATCTCCGAGCCGAGCCCCGAGCGCGCCAAGGAGCTGGTTCGCCGCTTCGACCCGCCGCCCGAGCCCGAGCCGCTGGCGGGTGTCGTCGACCCTCCGCCGCTGGTCGCCGGCCGGCGCTCGCCGGTGCCGATCGGCCACCTCTCCTACTCGGCGCTCGCCTCGTACGAGCGCTGCGGCTATCGCTTCTACCTCGAGCGGGTGCTCGGCGCCCGCGAGCCCGGCGTGCCGCCGGCGACCGGCGAGGAGGAGGGCGGCCGCGAGGGCGACGAGCTGATCGATCCCGAGCTCCCGCGCAGCCTTGCCCGCGGCCTCGGCAACGCCGTCCACGAGGCGCTCGAGTGGAGCGCCAGGAGCGGCTGGGAGCGCCCCGACGACGACCAGCTGCGGCGGCTGCTCGCCCGCGAGGCGATCGACGACCGGGCGGCCACCCGCAGGGCGCGCGAGCTGGTCGCTGCCTGGCTCGACTCGCCTCTGTGCGCGGAGCTGGCCGGCGCGCCGATCCGGCCCGAGCTTCCGTTCGTGCTCGGGCTCGGCGGCACCGTGATCCGCGGCCAGATCGACCTGCTCGCCGAACCCTCCGGCGCGATGCCGGTCGTCGTCGACTACAAGACCGACGCCCTGCGCGGCCAGTCGCCGGCCGAGCTCGCCGGGCGCTACCGAGCCCAGCGCGAGGTCTACGCGCTGGCGTCGGGGGCCGGGGACGGCGTCCGGGTGGTCCACGTGTTCCTCGAGGCGCCCGACGAGCCGGTCGACGAGGCGCTCGGCGCCGCCGACCTCGCCCTCGCCCGCGAACGGCTCGAGGGCCTGGTCGCGTCGATGCGCGGCGGCGACTTCGAGCCCGCCGCCGAGCCCTACGCGTCGCTCTGCTACGCCTGCCCTGCGGCCGCGCGCCTGTGCCCGCGCCCCGCATGGCGCCCGCGCCGGTGAGCCGGCTCGCCGTCTTCGGCTACGGCTCGCTCGCGAGCCCGCGGAGCGCCGGCGAGACCCTGGGCCGGGAGATCGCGCCCCCGCCGGCCGCCCGCCTGCAGGGCTGGCGGCGCGCCTGGACGCTGCGGCGCGACAACCGGACCTCGGAGAAGACCTTCGCCCGCGCCGACGGCTCGCTGCCGCGGTTCTGCCTCGGACTAAACCTCGAGCGCGACGCCGGGGCCGCGGCCCCCAACGGCGCCCTGATCGAGCTCACGGAGGCGGAGCTCGATCGGCTGGACCTGCGCGAGATGCGCTACCTGCGGGTCGAGGTCACCGATCAGATCGAGACCGCGACCCCGCACGGCTTCGACCGCGTCGTCACCTACGAGGCGCGGCCCGAGAACCTGATCGAGCGACCGGCGGCGGACACGATCGTCGTCGCCAACTACCTGCGCACGGTCGAGGCCGCCTTCGACGCGCTCGGCCCGGGTGAGCTCGAGCGCTTCCGCGAGACCACCGCCCCGCCCGGGGTCGAGGTCGTCGAGGCGAGCCTGGTCCGCGACCGGATCCCGCCCGGCAACCCGCGCGGTTGGTGAGCGGTGAAGCTCAACCGAGCTCGTCGCGGACGAAGGCGATCATCGCCTCCGCGGCCGCGGAGCGCCGCCGCCCGGCGCGCCACAGCAGCGCGACCGGGATCCGCAGCGGGGGGTCGAGAGGCCGGGTCTCGACCGCCGGCCCCTGGCGCTCCGTGAGCGAGGCGGGAAGCAGCGCGGCGCCGAAGCCGCCCGAGACCAGGCACCGGATCAGGAACGGATCGCCGCTCTCGAGCGAGCTGTGGAGCTCGTGCCCGGCACGGGCGAAGTACTCGTCGGCGGCGCGCTTGATCGCCGAACCCGAGCGCGGCGTCGCCAGCGCCCGGTCGGCGAGCGTGCCCGCCTCGACCGCCCCCGGCGCCGGGGCGAGCCCGGGCGGGAACGCGGCGACGACCTCCTCCTCGCTGAGCGGGAGCATCTCGACTCCGGCCGGGAGCGGACCGTGCACGAGCGCGAACGAGAGGTCGATCGCGTCCGCGGCGAGCAGCTCGAGCATCTCCCCCGCCGTGCCCTCGCGCAGGCCGACGTCGATCCCGGGATGGGCGCGGCTGAAGCGGGCGATCAGCGCCGGCACGTCGATCGCGCCGCCCGGGAGCAGGGCGCCGACCTCGATCCGGCCGCTGAGCAGCCCGCGAAGCTGGTCGAGCTCGTCGCGCACGCCGTCGATCTCGGCGAGCACCCGGCGGGCACGGATCGCGACCGCCTCGCCGGCCGCGGTCGGGGCGACGCGGCGGCTGGTGCGCTCGAACAGCTCGGTGCCGAGCTCGGCCTCGAGCCGGCGCACCTGGTGCGAGAGCGCCGACTGGGCGACGTGCAGCTCCTCGGCGGCGCGGGTGAAGTGGCGGTGGCGGACCACCGCCTCGACGTAGACGAGCTGGCGCAGCTCCATTCCGATCAATCGTAATCAGAGATTGATCTGGTGACAACAACATCTTGCGCCGATCGATCGGGCGAGCGAGAATGGCCGCCATGCCCTCCGAGCCGACGATCCGTCGCCAGCTGCGACCCGGCGACCTCGGGGCGGTGATCGCCCACCACGGCACCGTCTACGGGCCCGAGTTCGGCCTCGACGCGAGCTTCGAGGGCCACGTCGCGGCCAGCGTCGCCGCCGCCGGCAAGCGCGGCTGGCCGCGCGCCGGCGAGGCGGTCTGGATCGTCGAGGTCGACGGCGCCCACGCCGGCAGCCTCGCGCTCACCGACGAGGGCGGCGGGCTCGCGGCCCTGCGCTGGTTCGTGCTCGATCCGAGCCTGCGCGGGCGCGGCCTCGGCCGCCGGCTGGTCGCGGAGCTGCTCGAGCTCGCCGAGCGCCACGGCTACGAGACGATCGGCCTCGAGACCTTCAGCGACCTGCGCGCCGCCGCCCACATCTATCGCTCACACGGCTTCGAGCTGCTCTGGGCCGAGACCGGCCCGCGCTGGGGCCGCGAGCAGCTCACCTACCAGCGCTACGAGCTCAGCTTCCAGGCTCGGGCCCAGTCCTCGATCTCGGCCAGCGCCGGCTCGAGCCCGCGTCCCTTCTCGGTCAGCGCATAGGAGACGCGCGCCGGCGAGCCGTCGTGGACGCAGCGCTCGACCAGGCCGGCGGCCTCGAGCTCGCGCAGGCGGCGTGAGGCGAGCCGGTCGGAGAGGCCGGGGACGCTCGAGGTGAGCTCGGCGAAGTAGCGCGGGCCGTCGGCGAGCGACCAGAGGATGGCGCCGGCCCAGCGGCGGCCGATCAGCTCGATCGCGGTGTGGAAATCGGGACAGACGTGCGCGGCGAGCCCGTTGTCGTGCGCCGGTCCACCGTCCGCGCGAGGCTGTTGACCCGCGGGCTCCACCCTGCGCCTGAGACTACCGGACCCCCTTCGGGGGCCCGCGCGGCCGGGCGCTCTCGCTCCGACCGCTCGGCGAGCATGCCGGCCGCGATCCGGATCTCGATCAGGCTGCACATGGTCCGGTGTCCGTCGGGCGCAGGTTACCGTCGAGCGCCTTGGCGACGACCTGGTTCGGCACCCCGAGCCCGTTCGCCCGTCCGCCGCCGGTCGAGGCGGCGAAGACGGTGGCGACGATGCTCCCGTCGCCGTCGACTACCGGACCGCCAGAGTTGCCGCTGCGCACGTCGGCGCGAAACGGGGTCATCCGCCGCTGCACCGGCCCGCGCCCGTAGGAGTCCTGGCTGCTCACCGTCCCGGTCCTGCCAAGCCGCGCCGGGGTGTAGGTGAGCGGCCCGTTCTCGGGGAAGCCGATCACCGCGGCGTCGATCCCCTTCGGAGCGCGCTCGGCGAGCGCCAGCGCCGGCGCCGAGAGGCCGTCGACCGCGAGCACTGCGAGATCGTTTCGCGGGTCGTAGTGGACCGCCTGGGCATCGAGCTCACCGCCGCCCTCGAGGCTGACCGTGGTGTCGTCGGCGCCGGCGACGACGTGAGCGTTGGTGACCACGAGGCCCGAGCCTGCGACCCAGCCCGAGCCCGTGACCCCGAGGCCGCAGGCGGTGCCGAGCACGCGCACGGTCGAGCCGCCCGCCGCCCGGATCTCCGGGTCGTCGACGATGCCCTGGTCCGGCGCGGCGACGTCGGCATCGGGGCCGCGGACCGCCGGCGTCGGGTCGACCCGGCGAAGCACGTTCAGCAGCGGGCCCGACGGCGGCAGCGCCTGGTTGAGCGCCGTGAGGATCTTCGAGCGCTGCGCCGCCTCGCGCAGGTCGCGCGAGCCCGCGCCACCGCCCTCGAGGTGCAAGGCGACGGCCCCGAAGCCCCATGAGATCAGCAGCGCCAAGGCGGCGAGCAGGAGCGCGCCTCCGACGCCGTCGGCGATCCGCACCGGGCCGGCGAGCATGCGACCGCGAAGCGCGCGCCCGACCCCCTCGAGCGCGATCGCGGCGAAGGCGCCGACGAGGAGCCCGGTCGCGACCGCGACCACCGGCGCGTACTGGGACTCGGAGCCGTCGGTGAGCAGCGCCGGGCCGATCCGCGCTCCGAGCGCCGCCCCGCCGACGAAACCCGCCAGCGGCAGCGCACTCGCGATCAGGCCTCGCTGATAGCCGACCGCGCCGAGGGCGACCGCGAACAGGATGATGCCGACGTCGACGAGGTTCAACCGTTTCGCCCCGCGAAAAGCGTCTACCTTTCCGGTGATGCACGGGTCGCACACGCGACGCGGCGGGGGCCCGCAACCTACCGGACGGATCACCCCGGATTGACCGCGCCCGAGACGGTGGGACGCCGCCGTCGACTGCAGACGCGGGCGATCCCGCTGGTGGTGCTGGCGGTGGTCGCCTTCGTCGTCGGCGCGGTCGTCGCGGCCGGGTCCGACGCCCCCGGGGCCGAGCGCTTCCTCGAGGCCTGGGAGAGCGACGACCTCGAGGCGATGCACGCCGAGCTCACCCCCGAGGCGCGGGACGAGTACCCGCTGGCGACCTTCGAGCGCGCCTACGAGCAGGCCGCCCGCACGGCGACGACCAGCTCGCTGACGAGCGGCGAGATGACCGAGTCCGGCGAAGTCGCCAGCGCCCCGATCACGCTCGAGACGGAGGCGTTCGGGACCCTGACCGGCGAGCTCGAGCTACCGGTCTCCGACGGCCTCGTCGACTGGAGCCCGAACCTCGTCTACCCGGGCCTGAGCGCCGACGAGCGGCTCGTGCGCCGCACGCGCGCCCCGGCGCGCGCGCCGATCCTGGCCGCGGACCGGACCCCGCTGGCGAAGGGCCCGGCCTCGGCGCGGACCGTCGACCCGCTCGCGGCCGGCATCGTCGGCGAGGTCTCGGCCCCGACTCGCGCACAGGAGCGGGTGCTGGCCGAGGAGGGCTTCCCGCCCGGCTCGCTCACCGGCAGCTCGGGGCTCGAGCTCGCCTTCAACGGGCGCCTCTCGGGCGAGCCCGGCGGCCAGCTCGTCGCCGCCTCCGCCGACGAGGCGAGCGAGCTCGGCGGCGGGCGCGTGCTCGCGACCACGGAGCCGGTCGCGGGCGAGGCCGTGCGGACGACGATCGACCCCACGGTCCAGTCGGCGGCGGTGAGCGCTCTCGGCAGCCTCTACGGGGGCGTCGCGGTGCTCGACGCGCGCACCGGCGACGTGCTCGGGCTCTCCGGGATCGCCTACTCGGCGCCGCAGCCGCCCGGCTCGACCTTCAAGGTGATCACGACCACCGGGGCGCTCGACGCCGGCGTCGTCTCGCTCGACGACGAGTTCCCGGTCGAGGTCTCGAACTCCGAGATCGGGCGCGAGATCGCGAACTCCTCCGACGCTCCCTGCGGCGGCACCTTCGCCGAGAGCTTCGCCAACTCGTGCAACACCGTCTTCGCCCCGCTCGGGGCCGAGCTCGGCGGCGAGAAGCTGGTCGAGACGGCGCAGAAGTACGGCTTCAACTCGCCGCCGGCGCTCTTCGACGACGCCGCCACCGAGCTCGTGCAGCCGCCGGCGAGCACCCTGCCGGAGCAGCTCTCGTCGAGCGTCGAGGTCGGCGAGTCGGCGATCGGCCAGGGTCAGGTGCTGGCGACGCCGCTGCAGATGGCGAGCGTCGCGCAGACGATCGCCAACCGCGGCACCCGGCTGCCGACGGCGCTCGCGCGCAGCGACGACCTGCGCCCCGACGACGAGCCGGTCGAGGTGACCTCGCCCGAGACCGCGCAGACGATCCGCGACCTGATGATCGGCGTGGTCAGCAACGGCACCGGCGTCGCCGCCGCGCTGCCCGGCGTCCAGGTCGCCGGCAAGACCGGCACCGCCGAGCTCGGTCCGGCGGCGCTCGCCCCGGGCGAGGAGCTGGAGCCCGGCGAGGACCCGCCGCAGGAGCTCGATGCCTGGTTCATCGCCTTCGCCCCGGCCGGCGACCCGGAGCTCGCGGTCGCGGTCATGGTCGTCGACTCGGAGGGCGACGGCGGCGAGATCGCGGCGCCGATCGCGGGCGAGGTGCTGAGCGCGAGCCTCGCCTCGCGCTAGGGCCTAGATATCGAGGATGACCTGGCCGGTGCCGTCGTCGGTCTCGATCTCGAGGTCGAGGGGGCGGTTCTCGGAGGCCGAGTCGTCGACCTGGAAGATCAGCAGCGCGCCCTGATTCGGCCCGGTGGCCGCGGTCGTGTCCGGGAGCGGCAGCTGGCCGTCGGCGGGCACCTCGCCGGCGAGCTCGAGCGCGTAGGGACTCTCGCTCTCGAGCGGCTCGTACTCGGTCTCGAGCGTGTCCTTGACCACGTAGCTGTGCGCCGAGGGGCGCGGGGTATCGGTCTCGTTCGCGATCACCAGGAAGACCCCGAGATAGCCGGTCCCGGCCTCCGGCTCCGGCAGCCCGACCAGGTACTCGGCGTCCTCGTTGTCGTCGGGGTTGAGGAAGCGGGTGATCTGGATGTTGTAATCGAGCCCGGCGACCTCGATCGGCTCGCCCTCGGCTACCTCGGTCTCCTCCTCCTCGCCACAGGCCGAGAGGGCGCCGGCGAGGGCGAGCGCGGCGAGCAGGCAGATCACCAGGGCTGCGGGACGGCGGCGCATCGAGGGCGGAAGCATATGGACTACGTCTGCGGATTGAACGCGGGCACTCGGTCGCCGCCGGCGACCCCGACCGCGACCGGACGCTCGCCCGCCTCGGCGATCGCGCGCAGCCGCTCGAGCGCCCGCTTGAGGTCGCGGTGCGAGGGGCGCTTGCGGCGCAGCGTCTCGGCGATCCGGTCGGGCAGCCGCGCGGGCTCGGTCCAGAAGGTCACCTCCACCTCGCTGCCCTCGCGCGAGGCGCCCTCGGCCAGCTCCCAGACCGTGAACGCCGGCACCAGGTTCGAACGCCCGCCGTGGCCGTGCTCGCGGACCAGGTGCGGGCGCTCGGCGGCCTCGATCACGGTGTCGAGCCAGCGGCCGGAGTCGTCGAGCTGAAACCGCGCCGCGGCGCCCGGCCCGACCGCGTCGACGCGGCCGAGGCGGAACTCGGTCTGGAAGTGGTCGGTGAACGCGGGCCGGATCGCGAGGTCGGCGAGCAGGTCGAAGACGCGCTCGCGCGGGGCGTCGATCGTCGTCTTCGCCGAGATGGGACGCACGGGGCGCGATTCTATTCGCCCGTGGCGGCCATCGAAGCCGCAATTTCCGTCCAACGCGCGTGCGGGTTCCTGGACGTTGCGGAGAGCCACGTTAACATCGTCACAAGGGGGGAAGTCCCATGTCTGTGTTAATCGACGGTTCCCCATCCACCCCGGACATCCACGAGTCCGGAGAGCGCATCGACGACGCCCGGCCGGGGTCGCTGAGCTGCGTCGGCTGCGGGTTCTCGTTCTCGCTCGCGTCGCTCGACGCGCTCCCCGAGTGCCCGAACTGCCACGGCAGCCGCTTCCGGCGCGACTCGATCTTCGACCGTCCGACTGTCGACAACGAGGCGGTCGAGGCCGTCGACGCGCCACCCGAGTGGCTCGCCGAGGCCCGCGCCGAGCTCGATCGCCCGGGCCACTACCTCGCCTTCGACGACGGCGACGGCGAGCTCGCCGTCACGCGGCTCGAGCCCGGATGGACGCGGATCGGGCGCAGCGGGGCGGCGGACGTGCGGATCGACGACCCGACCGTCTCCCGCCGCCACGCGCTCGTCGTGCTCACCGACGAGGGCGATCTGCGGGCGCTCGACGACCGCAGCCTGAACGGGCTCTTCGTCAACGGCGAGCAGGTCGAGTGGGCGCCGCTCGCCGACGGGGACGAGCTCGAGATCGGGCGCTTCCGGATCTACGTGCTCGAGGCTTAGTTACTCGGTCGAGATGTTCGGGTCGCGCCTGGACCCGGTGCGGGACGATCATCAGGAAGTGCTCGCCCGGCTCCGCCGCGAGCCCCTGCATCCGCTCTGCCTCCTCGGGCTGCTCGGTCGCTCGCAGCTGCTCGGCGTAGTGGCCGAGCAGGTCCTGGACGTCGAGCATCCCCTCCGGGTCGAGCTCGGCGAGCGTCACCTTGGCGCCCTCGCCGAGCCGGCTCTCGACCAGCTCGCGATCGAGGTTCCACTCGGCGTTGACGCGCACGTACACCCGCCCGCCGGTCATCCCCGCACAGGCCCAGGGGCCGATGTCGCCGAGCACGACCGCGCGCCCCGAGGTCATGTACTCGAACGCGAAGCCCTTCGCGTTCGCGCGATCGACGACGCAGCCGCGCGAGTCGTCGATCGGCTCCGCCGGCTCGCCGCCGAGGACGACGTCGGCCCCCGAGAGCCGGATGCAGAACCGCGAGTCGGCCGATCCCTGCACGAATAGCCGCCCCCGCTGGGCGCCGTAGGCGAATGACTTGCCGACCGAGCCGTTGACGCGCCGGCCCTCGCGGTTGCGGCCCTTCAGGATCGAGACGGTGCCGCCGAGCATCGTCTTGCCGACGCCGTCCTGGGCGCCGCCCTCGACCCGGATCGTGAGCCCGTAGGAGTTGAAGGCGCCGAAGCCCTGGCCGGCGACCGAGCCGCCGTTGAACTCGAGCTCGGCGAGCAGGTCCTCGGAGCCCTCGGGCACGTCGCCGTAGATTCGCCCGCGGGCGAGAGCGCCGGAGAGCTCGGTCCCGAGCACCCGGTCGTCGGCGTCGGTCGGGCGTCCGAAGGAGTGGTGGACGACCTTGCCGCCGCAGACGTCGTCGGCGAGCGCCGCGATCTCGGCCGAGGCGCGCTTCGGCTCCATCCGGATCGGCCGCGCGCGCACCAGGCCCGCCTCGGCGCGGGCCTCGACCTGCTCGGTCTCGGCGACCGGGAGGTCGAGCGGGGCGAGGTCGAGGTACTCGTCGAGGGGCGCGATCAGCTCCGCGAGGTCGACCTTGTCGCCGTGGCTGACCTGCTCGAGCAGGTCGTAGCGCCCGACCAGGTCCTGGGTGCGCTCGAAGCCGAGCTCGGCGGTCAGCGCTCGCACCTCCTCCCCCATCTCGCTGAAGAAGCGGGCGCAGCTCTCGGCGGCGCTGCCGACCTCCTGCGGGGTGAACTTCTTCAGCCCGTGCTCGGTCGCCTCCTCGGTCGTCTCGATCTGGGTCGCGATCCCGACGTGGCAGGTGTCGAGCTGGCACCCGCGGCAGATCGTGCAGCCGAGCGAGACCATCGCCAGGGTGCCGAAGCCGATCCGGTTCGCGCCCATGCAGATCAGCTTGACCACGTCGTGGGCGTGGCGGTAGCCGCCGTCGGCCCAGATCTCGACCCGGTTTCGGATCCCCGCCTCCATCAGCGCCCGGTGCACGAGCCGGGTGCCGATGTCCGACGGCAGGCCGACGTGGCGCAGCGCGTGCTGGCGCGCCGCGCCGGTCCCGCCCTCGAACCCCGAGAGGGTGATGATGTCGGCGCCGGCCTTCGCGATCCCGAGCCCGATCGTGCCGATGTTCGGAACCACCGGGACCTTGACCGAGACGCGGACGTCGGGGTTCACCGTCTTCAGCTCGTCGATCAGCTCGGCGAGGTCCTCGATCGAGTAGAGGTCGTGGTTGTTGGATGGTGAGATCAGGTCGGTTCCCGGGGCGGCGTTGCGCGCCGCGGCGACCTTCTCCGAGACCTTCTTGCCCGGCAGGTGCCCGCCCTCGCCCGGCTTCGCCCCCTGGCCGATCTTGATCTCGGCGACGTAGGAGGCGTTGATCATCTCCGCGGAGACGCCGAAGCGGCCCGAGGCGACCTGCTGGCCGCGCCACTTGCGATAGCGCCCGTACATGTCGCGGATCTCGCCGCCCTCGCCGTTGACGCAGAGGATGTTGATCGACTTCGCCGCCTCGGCGTAGGAGCGGAACGCCGGCTCCGACTGCGAGCCGAAGCTCATCGAGCTGATCACCAGCGGGTAAGAGTGGTGGCCCACGCCCGGGTCGACCGCCTCCGGGCTGATCGCTTGTCGATCGGACCGAAGACCGATCACGTGGCGCATCGAGATCGGGGTCTGGGACTCGAGCTCGCGCACCTTCTCCGAGTACTCGCCGTAGGTCGCGCTCCCGTTCGCGGCCGCGATCGCCGCCTTGTAGACCTTGGGATAGAAGCGGAACGTCTTCGCCGGCTTCGCCGCGCCGTCCGAGTCGCGCAGGATGCCGAGCCGCAGGTCGGTGTCGACGTCGAGCTCGGCGAAGCCGACCCCGCCGCGAGCGGAGGCGACGAAGGCCTGGGTCTGGAAGATCTCGGCGAGCTCCGGCTTCAGCCCGATCGAGGAGAACTGGCGCGCGTAGCCGCGCACCTCGTGGATCCCGATCGTCGAGATCACCTTCTCGATCCCCTTCGAGAGCGCCGCGCAGATGTTGGCGACGTCCTGGGCATAGTCGTCGACGCAGACGACCTCCAGCATCACGTAGGGGTTGACGCCGTTGGCGCCGAGCCCGAGGGCGACGACGACGTCGTGGACGTTGCGGATCGCGGCCGAGCGCAGCACGAGCGAGCAGCGGCGGCGCAGGTTCTCGCCCCCGGACTCGACCTTGAACTGCTTCAGCGCCTGGTCGACGGCGGAGGTCGCCAGATGTGGGTCGAGGTAGCGGCGCTCGCCGTCATGGACCGTGCGGTCGGTGAGCACGAGCAGCTCGGCACCGTCGCGGACCAGCTTCACCGCCTCCTGCTTCAGGCGCTCGATCGCGCCCGCCGTCGTCTCGGACTCGAGCAGGGCGATGTCGATCGCCGCGGCCCGGTCGCGAAACTGCTCCCAGAGGTCCTCCATGAGCCAGGTCTGATGCTCGCGGGCGATCTCGCGATAGGTCGAATCCGAGAGCGGCGCCATCTCGTGGTGGCCGCCGAGGATGACCGGGAACGAGGTCTCGACCGTGCCCGTGTCGGTCGCCGGATCGTGCGGCGAGGGACGGCGGCCGAACACGGCCCGGGTCGAGAAGTGCTCCATCTCTCGCTCGCGGTCGATCGCCGGGTTGGTGACCACGGCGACGGTCTCCTTGAAGTAGTCGGCGAGGTTCTGGCGCTCGGGAGAGAGCGCTGCCAGCGGCCCGTCGTAGCCGAGCGAGCCGATCGGCTCGGCGCCGTTGGACGCCATCTGCTGGCAGAGCTTGACGTCGTCGCGCTGCCAGCCGAAGCCGGCGAGCACGCGGTCGGCGACCTTGACCGGCTCGGCGGGCCCGGCCGACGTGTAGCCGGGGATGTCGGCACCCTCGAGCGGGCCGCCGGTGGTCAGCGCGCGGTCATAGGGCGCGACGGTCTCGGTCGCGGTGCGCTCGAGCCAGCGGCGGGCAACCTCGCGCTGCATCTCGGCGTGCGACCACAGTCGCGAGCGCCGCTTCGCGGCGTCGATGGTGACGTGGTACTTCTCCCCCGGACCGAGCGGCAGCGGCTCGGAGACCATGTCGTGGACGCTGACGACGCCGGGCTCGGAGCTGAAGACGAAGTCGTCGGGGGTCTCCAGCTTCCACAGCGGGCGCAGCCCGAGCGCGTCGGCCGAGAACACGCACTCGGAGTCGTGGCGGGCGATCAGCGCGACCGGGCCCTGCGCGAACGGGCCCATCGTCTCGCGCAGGTACATGTAGAAGCGGTGCAGCTCGGGCGGCAGCGAGCGGATCTCGTTGACGACCGGCGGCACCACCATCTCCATCGCCTCGGCGAGCGAGAGGCCCTCGACCCGGACCAGGTGGTCGATCGTGCGGTTGAGGTCCTGGGAGTCCGAACCGCCGGCCGGGATCCCGACGCCGAGCATGCGCGCCTCCTGGCGCAGCTGCTCGATCGTGTTGATCTCGCCGTTGTGGCCGAGGATCGAGAACGGCTGCACGCGCCGAAACGACGGCCAGGTGTTGGTCGAGTAGCGGTTGTGGCCGAAGCAGCCGACGGTCTCGAAGCGCTCGTCGACGAGGTCGGGGTAGTAGGCCGCGAGCACCTTCGGCGCGCCCATCACCTTGTAGACGCAGGTGGTCGCCGACAGCGACGGCACGTGGAAGCCGAGCTCGGACTCGAGCCCCGACATCAGCCCGTGCAGGTCGCGGTCGCGGTTCTCGGCGCCGGCGAGCAGCCCGCCGACCTGCCAGAAATGCGGCTCCTCCTCGCGCGCGGTCGCCCCGAGCGCCTGCGACTCGACCGCGCCGAGGCGCTCGGCGAGGATCCGGAAGCCGGCCCGCCCGAGCAGCTCGCGGGCGTCGTGGCGCGCGCGGTCGAGGTCGGTGTTGCGCTCGATGAACACGTGCGCGACCGCGAACGCGGGCTCGTTCACGTGCGCGGGGTTGTGGCCGCCGGCGCGAACCTCCTCGGCCCAGATCCGGCGCGGGATGTCGACCAGGACGCCGCAGCCGTCGCCCTCGCCGTCGACGTTGCCGGCGCGGTGGAGCATCTTCTGCAGGTTCGCGAGCGCCAGCGTCACCGGCTCGCGGCTCGGCGTCGCGTCCTTGCGCACCGAGGCGTAGATCGCGCACGCGTCGCGGTCCTCGACCGATGGCGGCGAGACCCTCGGCCGCCAGGGCAGGTGCGGCGAGTAGCGGGGCTGGTGGGGCTGGGCGGGCCGCTGCCGGCGGCGGACGGGTGAGCGCTTCAATTGAACCTCCCGGGTTCCGCGCCTTGCTTCGAGCGGGCGCGCGACGGGAACGAGTTGGCGGCCATTATACGGCGGCTGCTGGACCCATATCATGCCGCCGATGGCGACCACGATCGCGGTCCTCTCGCAGAAGGGAGGGACGGGCAAGACGACGATGACCCGCACCCTGAGCGACGTGTTCGCACGGCTCGGGCTCGACGTGCTCGCGATCGACGCCGACCCGCAGGGCAACCTCTCCGACTACTTCGACACCCCGGCCGACGCGCAGCCGACGCTTGCCGAGGTGCTCCAGGGCCAGGTCCGCGCCGCCGACGCCGTGCACGGAGCGGTGATCCCGGCGAACATGCGCCTGGCGGAGTCGGAGCTGATGCTCGCCGGCAAGATCGGTCGCGAGGTCACCCTTCGCAACGCCCTGCGCGACCTGAAGCGCTCCAAGGACCTGATCCTGATCGACTGCCCGCCGACGCTCGGGCTGCTGACCGTGAACGCGCTCGTCGCCGCCGACCACGCGATCCTCTCGACCGAGGCCCAGTACTTCTCGCTCCAGGGGGTCGAGCAGGCGCTCCAGGTGGTCGACCTCGCGCGCGACTCGCTCAACCCCGAGCTCGAGCTGCTCGCGGTGGTGCTCAACATCGCCAACATGCGCACCCGGCACGCCCGCCAGACCCTCGACGCGCTCAGCGAGCGCTTCGGTGACCGCGTCTGCCGGACGGTGATCCGCCAGTCGATCGCCTACGCCGAGTCGGCCGAGCGCGCGATCCCGATCCTCGACTACCGGCCCGACCGCGGCGCCGACTACCTCTCGCTCGCCGGCGAGCTGCTGCGCCGGCTCGGGCGCCAGGACCTGCTCGAGCGCCTCGACGAGCTCTCGACCGAGCTCGTCCCGGCCGGCGCCGGCGCCACCTGACGATTCGGCGTAGGATCGGCGCGATGGGGGACGCCGACTCGACTCCAGCGCTGCAAGAGGCGATCGAGCGCTACAACGAGGCCTGGAACGGTCACGACGTCGAGGCGATCGTCGCGATGCACGCGCCCGACATGGTGTTCGAGAACCACACCGCGGGCGAGCGGGTCGAGGGCGAGGCGGTCGGTGGCCACATCGGCTCGATCTTCGCCACCTGGCCCGACATCCGCTTCGAGACCCGTCGCCTCTACGTCCGCGAGGGCCTGGTCGTGCAGGAGTGGACGGCGACCGCGACGCACGCGAACGAGATGCGCCGCGGCGAGCTGGTCGCCGAGCCGACCGGGAGGACGGTGAGCTGGGAGGGCCTCGACGTGATCCCGTTCGAGAACGGGCTGGTGAAGCGCAAGGACGTCTACTCGGACTCGGTCACGATCCTGAGCACGCTCGGCCTGATCTGACGCCGAGCGGTGGATTTCCCTCGTCTGGCGCGGACTATCCCCCGCTCGGCATCAGAGCTCGGGGACGTCGGCGCCGAGCGGGCTGAACGGGACTCGGCGCACGTCCGCCCAGCCGGCGGTCGCGGCGCTCGCGGCCTCGACCACCTTGCCCGTGTCCTGCCAGAAGCACCACAAAAGGACGGTGGGCCCGGCGCCGGAGATCGTCGCGCCGAGCGCGCCCAGCCCGCGCGCGGACTCGACCAGCTCCAGCGAGCGCTCATAGAGCTGCCGGCGCGCCGGCTGGTGCAGGCGATCGGCGAGCCCGCTCGCGATCAGGGCGAGGTCGGAGCGCTCGATCCCGAGCACGAGCTGGCTCGCCGCGGCGACGTTCGCCACCGCGTCGTCGACCGCGACCGCCGCCGGCATCGCGGCGCGCGCGTCGGCGGTCGGGACGACGTCGGGCGGGATCACGAGCACGGCCTCGACCCCGTGCGGCGGATCGAGCCGCACCGGCACGGGTGGCGGCTCTCCGGGCTCGGCGCGCGGGCAGCAGACGAAGCCGCCGTAGAGCGCCGCAGCGACGTTGTCGGGGTGACCCTCGAGCTCGACCGCGTGGGCGTAGATCGCCTCGCGCTCGAGCCCGAGCTCGAACATATGGTCGGCGGCGACGAGGCCGGCGACGATCGCCGCGGCGCTCGACCCGAGCCCGCGACCGAGCGGGATCTGAGAGCGGACCGCGAACCGCAGGCCGTCGGCGTCGTGCAGGCGCTCGAAGGCGCGCACGCAGAGGTTCGAGCGATCGGCCGCGACGCCCTCGGTCCCCGGATCGACCGAGAACTCGCCCGCCTCGGTCACCTCGAGCTCGAGCTCGAGCTCGAGCGCCGCGGCGAGCACGTCGTAGCCGGGCCCGAGGTTCGCCGACGACGCCGGGACGCGAACCAGGCGGCGGCGCTCGGTCACCGCCGCCTCAACGCCACTTGATCGAGCAGCCGACCGGCTCGGTCGAAGCCGGCGGCTCGGAGCCCGCGAGCACCGCGTCGAGCGCCTCGCGCAGCCAGGCGGCGCCCGCCGCGGAGTCGCGGTGGTCGGCGTCGGGCGCGCCCTCCCAGCGGATCCGCAGCTCCGCGTCGCAGACGAACAGGTGGGGCGTGACCGTTGCCCCCCATTCGCGTGCCGCCTCCTGCGTCTCGTCGAAGAGGTAGGGGAAGGGCCAGCCCTCGCGCTCGACCCGCTCGCGCATCGCCTCGGGCGAGTCGGCCGGGTAGCGCTCGGGGTCGTTCGAGTTGACGGCGAAAAAGCGCACCCCGCGGTCGGCGTAGTCGGAGGCGACGTCGACGAGCCGGTCGTGCCAGCCGAGCGCGTACGGACAGTGGTTACAGGTCCAGACGACGACCGTGGCCGCCGCCTCGGCCGGGCCGGCGGGCAGCGTGCGCGTCGTTCCGGAGGTGTCGGGGAGAGCGAGCGCCGGGGCGCGGCGGTCGCCTGCTCGCGGCTGCGGTTCATTCATCTCGGTCGCCTTCGGTGCTCAGGGCCGCCTCGAGGGCGGCTTCGATCAACGCCGGCTCGGGAAGCGCGGAGGGCCGCCCGTCGGCCAGCCGGTAGAGGCGGCAGGTTAGCCCGACCGGCTCCCGGCCCGGGTCGTCGACGTCGCGGCCGTCGACGCGGATCGTCGGCGAGCCGGGGAAGCGCTCGCGCTCGGCGTCGGCGAGGTCGCCGATCTCGCGCACCTCGAGCGCCTCGGGATCGAGGCCCGCCGTGCTCATCGCCGCCCGGGTGAGCTCGACCGCCTGCTCCCATGACGGGCACCCGGCCCACCACAGGAGCTCGACCCGCGGCGCGCTCACACCGCGCTCAGGCGGGCGACCTCGGCGAGCAGCCGGCCGGCGTCGAACGGCTTCTTCATGAACGCCTCCGGCTCGACCCCGAAGCGGCGGATCTCGCGCTCCTCGTCGACGGTCGCGGTCAGGATCACGACCGGGATCCCGGCCAGCGCGCCGTCGGCGCGCATCGCCTCGAGCACCTCGAACCCGGCGAGCCCAGGCATCGTCCCGTCGAGGACGCAGACGACCGGCTGGCGCTCGCGGATCAGCTCGAGCGCCGCGTCTCCCTCGACCGCGGTCTGGACCTCGAAGCCGCCGCGCTCAAGCACGATCTCGAGCAGCTCGGTGATGTCGGCCTCGTCGTCGGCGACGACGACCAGCGGGCGCGCGGGCGACTCAGCCATCGATCGCCTCGACGCGGCGGGGGAGCTCGATCCGAAACCGGGTCCCCGCGCCGGGCTCGCTGTGGACCGCGATCGTCGCCTCGTGCGCGTCGACGATCGCCTTCACGATCGTGAGCCCGAGCCCGGTGCCCTGGATGTGGCGCCGCTCGGCCTCCTCGGAGCGATACATGCGGTCGAACAGACGGGCGAGGTCGTCCTCGGCGATCCCGATCCCGGTGTCGGCGATCTCGAGCGCGATCCCGCGCCCGGCGGGCTCGATCGCGACCGTGACCCGCCCGCCGCTCGGGGTGAACTTGATCGCATTCGAGAGCAGGTTCTCGACCACCTGGCCGAGCCGGTGCGGGTCACCCTCGGCGACGAGCCCCGCGGGAGCGTCGAGGACCAGCTCGACCCCGGCCTTGGTCGCCGCCGGGCGCGCCGCCTCGACCGTGACCGAGGCGATCTCGCCGAGGTCGGCGCGTCCGACCTCGATCTCGAACGTCCCCGCGGTGATCCGGGTCAGCAGCAGCAGGTCGCCGACCAGGCTCAGCTCGCGGCGGGAGTTGCGCTCGATCACCTCGACGAAGCGGCGCCCCTGCGGGCTCAGGTTCTCGGTCTCGATCTCGGCGAGCAGCTCGGTGTAGCCGATGATCGAGGTCAACGGCGTCCGCAGCTCGTGCGAGATCAGGCCGAAGAAGTCGTCCTTGAGCCGCTCCGCGTCGCGCTCGGCGGTGACGTCGCGACTGGTCCCCGCCAGCCGCGTCCCCCCGGCGGCGTCGGTGAACGGCTGGCCCTGGGCCTCCATCACGCGGATCCGGCCGTCGGGCATCACCACCCGGTACTCGGCGGTCATCGGCCGCGGGTCGGCGAGCGCCTCGGCGATCAGCGCGGCCAGGCGCTCGCGGTCGTCGGGGTGCACCCGGGCGACGAACTCCTCGATCGTCGGCGGTGGCTCGAACGGGTCGAAGCCGTGGTTGAGGGCCTGCTGTGCCGACCACACCACCCCCCGGCTCGCGACCTCGAGCTCCCAGCTGCCGACCCGGGCGATCTGCTGGGCATCGGCGAACAGGCGCCGCTCGCGCCGCAGCGCGCTCTCGGCCTCGACCCGGTCGGTGATGTCGCGGCCGCTGGCGTAGAAGAGCCCGGCCTCGACGTCGGGCGAGGCCGACCACTCGGTCCAGCGCCAGCCGCCGTCGCGGACCGCGACCCGCAGGCGGACCGAGTCGCGGCTCTCGCCGCCGGCGAGCCGCGCCACCTCGGCGATCGCGGTCTTGCGGTCCTCGGGATGGACGATCTCGATCAACCGCTTCGGCAGCAGCTCCCCGACCGCCCAGCCGAGCGTCGCCGGCCACGCCCCGTTGAGGCGCTTGAAGTAGCCGTCGAACCCACAGGTCGCGATCAGGTCGTGGGAGAGCTCGAAGTGGCGGGCGCTCTCGGCCAGCCGCAGCTCGGCGTGGCGCCGGTCGCCGACGTCGACGACGAAGCCGACGTAGCCGCGGACCGCACCGGAGCCGTCGCGGATCGGGAGCGCTCTGCCCTCGACCCAGATCACCTCGCCGTCCGGGCGCACGTAGCGGTACTCGTGGGCGAACTCGCGCCCCGCCGCCGAGGCGCTGGTCCAGCGGGCAAGCACTCCTTCGAGGTCCTCGGGGTGGATGAAGCGCTCCCAGCCGCGCCCGATCGCGGCCTCGGGGCCGACCCCGATCAGCTCGCACCAGTGGTCGTTGACGTAGCGGCACTCGCCGTCGCGATCGAGCTCGTAGATCCCGATCGGGGCGCTGGTCGCGAGGGCGCGAAAGCGCGAGCCGTCGTCGGTGGGCTCCCCCATCGCCACAGCTTCGCTCACGCCCGCCGAAGACCTCGCCTCCATCAGCTCCTACAGCATGCCTGCGCGGGGCCGGCGGCGCCTCCGTGTAAGCCCGTGGAGGCGCTGCGGGTTTCCCGCATCGGGGGTGCTCAGAGCACGGCGGCGCGACCGACGATCGCGCCCGCGAGCAGCCCCTCGGGTCGGACCTCGCCGCCGCCGAGCAGCACCGACTCGCGCACCCGCGCCCCGGCGCCGACCGCGGCGCCCTCGCCGAGGATCACCGGCCCGTCGATCCGCGCCCCCTCGCCGATCGTCACCCGCTCGGCGACCAGCGCCCGTCCGCTGAGCTCGACCCGCTCGCCGAGCGAGCCGCCGGCGTCGGCGTCGACGACCTCACCTCCGGGCTCGACCCCGACCGCCCCCGAGAGCACGTCGAGGTTCCCCTGCAGGTACTCGGCGAGCGAGCCAACGTCGTTCCAGTAGGCGTCGGCGACGTGGACGCCGAAGGGGACGTCGTGCTCGAGCAGCGCCGGGAACACGTCGAGCGCGAAGTCGACCTCGTCGCGATCGGGGAAGTACTCGAAGATCTCCGGCTCGAGCACGTAGATCATGCAGTTGGCGAGGTCGGAGAGCGCCTCGGCCTGGTCGGGCTTCTCCTGAAAGCCCTGCACGCGGCGGTCGGAGCCCGCGACGACGACCCCGAACTCGCTCACGTTGGCGACCCGCTTCGTCGCCAGGGTGGCGATCCAGCCGCTCTCGCGGTGGGCGCGGGCCAGGGCCGCGAGGTCGATGTCGGTGAGCGCGTCGGCGGCCATGACCAGGAACGGCTCGTCGCCGAAGTACTCGCGCACGTTGCGGACCCCGCCCGCGGTCCCGAGCAGCTGCTCCTCGTAGGAGTAGGTGAGCTCGACCCCGATGCTCGAACCGTCGCCGAAGCGCCCGCGGACCGCGTCCGCGAACCAGTGCAGGTTGGCGACCACCTCGCCGAGCTCGTGGCGCGCGAGCAGCGCCAGGATGTGCTCCATGATCGGCCGGTTGGCGACCGGCACCAGGGGCTTCGGGATCTCGTAGGTGAGCGGGCGCAGGCGTGTGCCCAGCCCCGCGGCCATGACCATCGCTCTCATCGGGCCGTGAGGCTAGTGGCTAACCGACCCCACTACGATTGAGCGCGCAGAAAGCTACGCAGGAGAACGATGAGCACCCTCACCGAGCAGGACTTCAAGGTCGCCGACATCGGCCTCGCCGACTTCGGCCGCAAGGAGATCACCCTCGCCGAGCACGAGATGCCGGGCCTGATGCTGACCCGCGAGGAGTACGCCTCGGCGCAGCCGCTGCGCGGGGCGCGGATCACCGGCTCGCTGCACATGACGGTGCAGACCGCGGTCCTGATCGAGACCCTGGTCGCGCTCGGCGCCGAGGTGCGCTGGGCCTCGTGCAACATCTTCTCGACCCAGGACCACGCCGCGGCGGCGATCGCCGCCGCCGGGATCCCGGTCTTCGCCTGGAAGGGCGAGACCCTGGAGGAGTACTGGTGGTGCACCGAGCAGGCGCTGAGCTGGCCCGGCGCCGAGGGGCCGAACATGATCCTCGACGACGGCGGCGACGCGACCCTGCTCGTCCACAAGGGGGTCGAGTACGAGCGCGCGGGCGCCGTCCCCGACCCGGCGACGGCCGACTCCGAGGAGCTGCGGGTGATCCTCGAGACCCTGGCGCGCTCGCTCGGCGTCGACCCGCAGCGCTGGACGCGGCTCGCCGAGGGCGTGATCGGGGTCACCGAGGAGACCACGACCGGGGTCCTGCGCCTGAACCAGATGGCCGACACCGGCGACCTCCTGTTCGCGGCGATCAACGTCAACGACTCGGTGACGAAGTCGAAGTTCGACAACCTCTACGGCTGCCGCCACTCGCTGATCGACGGGATCAACCGGGCGACCGACGTGATGATCGGCGGCAAGGTCGCGGTGATCTGCGGCTTCGGCGACGTCGGCAAGGGCTGCGCCGACTCGCTGCGCGGCCAGGGCGCCCGGGTCGTGATCACCGAGGTCGACCCGATCTGCGCGCTGCAGGCGGCGATGGAGGGCTATGAGGTGCGGACGCTCGAGCAGGTGCTCGAGAGCGCCGACATCTTCATCACCGCGACCGGCAACAAGGACGTGATCAGCGCCGAGCAGATGTCGCGGATGAAGCACCAGGCGATCGTCGGCAACATCGGCCACTTCGACAACGAGATCGACATCGCCGGCCTCGAGCGCTACGAGGGGATCGAGCGCATCAACATCAAGCCCCAGGTCGACGAGTGGAGGTTCGCCGACGGGCACTCGATCCTCGTCCTCTCCGAGGGCCGGCTGCTCAACCTCGGCAACGCGACCGGGCACCCCTCGTTCGTGATGTCGAACTCGTTCACGAACCAGACGATCGCCCAGATCGAGCTCTTCACCCGCAGCGACGAGTACGAGCGCCGCGTCTACGTGCTCCCCAAGCACCTCGACGAGAAGGTGGCGCGGCTTCACCTCGACGCGCTCGGGGTCAGCCTGACCGAGCTCACCCCCGAGCAGGCCGCCTACATCGGCGTCCCGGTCGAGGGGCCGTACAAGTCCGACGGCTACCGGTACTAGTAACTCGCGCCCGTCCTCCGCTCCCGCCTTGAACACCTGGTCCGCGGCTACGCCGCGGACGTCGACTTCTGCTCCCGCGTCCGGGCGTGCGCGGTGAGAGCCGGACCATATGTCGATTGAGATCCCGGACGCGGAGATCGAGCTGCGCGCGAGCCGCTCGTCGGGTCCGGGCGGCCAGCACGCGAACGTGACCGCGTCGCGGATCGAGGCCGTGTTCGCGATCGACGAGTCGGAGGTGCTCGACGAAGAGCAGAAGCGGCGCCTGCGTGCGCGTTTCGGCCCCCGGGTGACCGCGGTTGCCCAGGACGCCCGCAGCCAGGCACGAAACCGAGAGCTCGCGCTCGAGCGCCTGCGCGAGCGGATCGCCGCGGCGCTGCGGCCGCGAAAGCGCCGCCGCCCGACCAGGGCGACCCGCGCCTCGCGCGAGCGCCGGCTGCAGTCGAAGCGCCGCCGGGCGGAGACCAAGCGCCGGCGCCGGCGGCCGCCGATCGAGTAGGCAGGACGCTTGGTCGGGCTCGCCGGGGTTACTGCAGCCCGAGCTCGCCCTTGAGCCGGTCGATCATCTCGACCGGCTCGGGGTCGACGCCGTTGCGGGCGGCGAGATGCAGCGAGACGAGGTCGCCGAGCATCACCGCCCACAGCAGCCGCTCGACCCGGGTCTCGCCCTCGGTCTCGACCTCGATCACCGCCGCGGCGCCGGGCTCGATCAGCTTCGCGGTCAGCTCGGCGCGCTCACGCTGGCGCGGGTGCTGGTCGCGGTCGGTGAGGAAGACCGCGGCGAAGCCGGGGGCGTCGCCGTTGGCGCTCCAGCCGACGATCTCGTTGTGGTCGAGCTCGGGGAGCTGGTGCTCGAACGCATGCTGCTTCGCGTTCTCGTTGATCTGGCACTTCCAGCGGTAGGCGACGGGCACGGTCAGGTCGCAGCCGTAGAGCAGCGGCACGGTCCCGGCGAGGCGCTCGGCGATCTCGCCGGCGCGGGCGACCAGCGCCTCGGTCCCCTGCTCGAGGTGGGCGGCGGCGGTGTCGATCTCGGTCCGCATCCCGGGCGCGGCGCCGACCAGCGCCGCTACCTCGCAGGCGACGGTGAACCCGTAGCCGACGCTGTGGCGCGGCTGCAGCCCGGCGGGCAGGCCGATCACGGGCACGTCAGCGGCCCGCGCCGCGGCGGCGAGCTTGCCGCCGGTGGTCGCCGCGTAGCGGGTGGCGCCGATCGCCTCCGCCGCCTCGAAGCAGGCGAGCGTCTCCTCGGTGTCGCCCGAGTAGCTCGAGCAGAGCACCGCCCGGTCGGGCGCCGTCCAGGCGGGGAGCTCGTAGTCGCGGAAGATCAGCATCGGCAGCGCGAGCACGTCGCCGAGCGCGGCGCGGGCGAGCACGCCGCCGATCGCCGACCCGCCCATCCCGCAGACGATCAGCCCGCGGGCTTCGGCGGGCTCCAGTCCCGCCGACTCGACCCGCCAGAGCGCGTCGCGCAGATGCTCGGGGAGCCCGAGGACATCGTCGAGCTGGCCGCTCGGATCGACCTCGCGGATCGGCGCCAGCGCGTCGCTCACGCCGTCGCCACCCCGGCCTCGACCGCGGCGCCCGGGGCGACCCGGGCGTCGCCGACCAGGACCGCTCCGGCGGCGACGGTGGCGCCGCGGCCGAGCACCGCGCCGGGACCGATCGCGGCGCCGGCGCCGACCTCGACCTCGGGGGCGAGGATCGCGCCGCGGACCTGCGCCCGCTCGCCGACGCGCGCGCCCTCGAGCAGCACCGAGCCGTCGACGAGCGCGCCGGCGGCGACGGCGCAGCCGCGGCGGACCACGGCCCGCGGCTCGACGACCGCGTCCGCGGCGACCTCGGCGCCGTCCTCGATGAACGGCCCGCCGACGCCGTCGAGCTCGGTCGCGACCGTGCCCTCGATGATGTCCCAGCTCGCCTGCAGGTAGCGCTCCGGCGTCCCGATGTCCATCCAGTAGCCGTCGAGCCGGCGACCGTAGAGCCCCTGCCCGACCAGCCGCGGGAAGACCTCGCGCTCGATCGAGACCGCCCGCCCGGGCGGGATCAGGTCGAGCGCCTCGCGCTCGAGCACGTAGGCCCCGGCGCTGATCTCGTCGGTGTCGATCTCGGCCGGGTCGGGCTTCTCGAGGAAGCCGAGCACGCGGCCGTCCTCGGCGCGCCGCACGAGCCCGTACGAGCTCGGATCGTCGACCGGGTGCAGGGCGAGCGTGATCACCGCCCCGGTCTCCGCGTGCTGGCGCTGAAGCGCGGTCAGGTCGAGGTCGGTGAGCACGTCGCCGTTGAGGACCATGAACCGCTCCGAGAGCAGACCCTGGTCGGCCGCGAGGCGCACCGGCCCGGCCGTGCCCAGGGGCTCGGGCTCCTCGACGTAGCGGATCGTGGGCCCGCCCTCGATCGCGTCGCCGAGCGCGTCGCGCAGGTCCTCAGCGCGAAAGCCGCAGGCCATGATCACCTCGTCGATCCCGTGCCGGCCGAGCCACTCGACCATCCAGCGGATGAACGGGCGGTCGACGAGCGCCAGCGCCGGCTTTGGCTGGGTCAGGGTCAGCGGCCGCAGGCGGGTGCCCTCGCCCCCGACCAGGACCACCGCCTGCATCAGCCGTGAACCTCGGCCGGCTCGAGCGCCGGCCGCCCGATCCCCTCGTAGGCGAAGCCCGCGCCGCGCAGGCGCTCGGCGTCGAGGAAGTTGCGCCCGTCGACGATCACCGCGCTCTGCATCGTCGGCGCGAGCCGCGCCCAGTCGAGCTCGGCGAACTCGGGCCACTCGGTGACCAGGATCGCGGCGTCGGCACCGGCGAGCGCCTCGTCGACCGAGGCCGCGAGCTCCACTCGCGGCAGCAGCTCCTCGGCGCGCTCGGCTGCGACCGGGTCGTAGGCGACGACCCCGGCGCCCTCGCCGCGCAGGCGCGCGGAGAGCACCAGGCTCGACGCCTCGCGCATGTCGTCGGTGTGCGGCTTGAAGGCGAGCCCGAGCAGCGCGATCCGCTTGCCGACCAGCGAGCCGAGGTGCTTGGTCAGCTTCGAGATCACGCGCCGCTTCTGCAGCTCGTTGACCTCGATCACCGAGTTGAGGAGCTGGAAGTGGTAGCCGCTGTTGCCGGCGAGCTGCTTCAGCGCCTGGGTGTCCTTGGGGAAGCACGAGCCGCCGAAGCCGAGTCCGGCGCTGAGGAACTTCGGTCCGATGCGGCTGTCGAGGCCCATCCCGCGGGCGACCTCGGTGACATCGGCGCCGACGCCCTCGCAGACGTTCGCGATCTCGTTGATGAACGAGATCTTGGTCGCGAGGAAGGCGTTCGAGGCGAGCTTGATCATCTCCGCGGAGGCGACGTCGGTGCGCACCAGCTCTCCGCCGAGCGGTTCGTAGGCGGCGGCGACCTCGTCCGCGGCCCACTCGGCCCCGGGGTCGGCGCCGACCACGACCCGGTCCGGGTGCAGGAAGTCGTCGACCGCCGAGCCCTCCTTGAGGAACTCGGGACAGGAGACGTAGGTGAGGTCCGGCTTCGAGCGAGTGATCGTCTCCCCGGTGCCCGCGGGGACGGTGCTCTTCATCACCAGCGCGTGCTCGCCGCCCTCGGGGAGCTGGGCGACCACGGCCTCGACCCGCGAGAGGTCGGCGTCGCCGGAGTAGGTCGGGGGCGTGTCGACGCAGCAGAAGAGCAGCCGGCAGCTGCCGAGCAGATCGGCGATCGCGGTCGTGAAATGGAGGCGCTCGGAGTTGCGCTCGAGCACCTCCGGGAGTCCCGGCTCGTGGATCGGCGGGCTGCCGCCGGCTCGCAGGAGCTCGATCTTCGCCTCGTCGATGTCGAGCGCGCGCACCGGGTGGCCGAGCTCGGCGAAGCAGGCAGCGGTGACGAGGCCGACCCAGCCGACTCCGATGACGCCGATCGGCGGCTTTTCGCTCGCGTTCATGGACCGGAAGCTAGCTGTTGGTCGTCAGTCGGCGAGGTCTCGCATCGAGGTCGCGATCGAGAGCATCTGGCCCTCCTCGAGCGACTGGCTGAGGCTGTTGTTGACCCAGTAGACCGCGTCCTTGGTCTCGAAGCCGACCAGGCGCAGGCGATCGCCGTCGTAGAAGAGCTGGTAGTCGCGCCCGTCGATCGTCCGCGTCTCCGACGGGTTGTCGAGGATCGGGGCGTCGGTCCAGTCCGTGCCCGAGACGCCGTAGTACTCGTTCAGGAGGCCGTTGCCGAACTCCTGACCGGGAACCCCGACGACGAACTTGTAGCCGTAATAGGCCTCCTTGTCGCCGCCGTCGATCACGAACGCGCGCGAGTCGTTGCCGACGATCGAGCCGGGCACGAGCCGGGTCGGGTAGAGGATCGGGAACTCGACCATCTGTTCGCCGTTCTTTCGCTTCTTGCGCGAGAACTGGTTCGCGTAGGTCTGGCCCTGCTCGGTCGAGTCGTCCATCGGCGGGCCGACGAAGTCCTGCTCGGGCTTGTCCTTTTCGTCGCCCTTGTTCTCGTCGCCGCCGTCCTCGGGCTTCTCCTCCTCGGTGGCGCGGTCGGGCGACTCGCCGCCGGGGCGGGCCCCCGGCGTCCCTGCGGTGACCAGGAACTGGTCGATCGCGTTCTCGAGCGCCTCGTCGGTGGCGGTCACGTAACCCGTCGTCCCGTCGCCGAGGTCGGCGGGGAAGTGCACCTCGCGCACCGGCGCCGACTGGACCGCGAGGAAGGTCTTCATCAACTCGAGCAGCGTCACCCCGTCGGAGATGTCGGAGGTCGTGTACTCGGTGAAGATGTCGAGCAGCTCCTCGTTGTCTCGGATCAGCGTCCCGACCGAGAGCTTCTGGCGCGCCTCGCGGAGGAAGTCCTGCTGGCGCGCCGAGCGCACGAGGTCGTTGTCGTCGTGGCGGTAGCGGACGTACTGGAGCGCGTTGTAGCCGCAGAGACGCTGGTAGCCGGCCTCGAGGTTGATCTCCGAGATCCCCGACTCGGGCGGGATGTAGTAGCGGCGGTCGACGTCGATGTAGACGCAGCCGATCGCGTTCACGGCGTCGGCGAAGCCGGTGAAGTTGATGTTGACGACGTGGTTGATCTCGAGCCCGGTCAGCCGCTTGACCACCTCGAGCGTCAGGTCCGGCCCGCCGGCCGAGTAGGCGGCGTTGAACTTGTCGACGCCGAGCCTCGGGATCGTCACCCGCAGGTCGCGCGGGATCGAGAGCAGCGCGATCGCGTCCTTGTCGGGGTCGACGCGCAGCAGGATCGTCGTGTCCGAGCGGCCGGGGTCGCCCTTGGTGTCGAGGCGCTTGTCGGAGCCGAGGATGAGGATCGTCTGCGGGTCGCCGCCGTCGACGAGCTCGAGCTGGTCCTGAAGCGAGGCGAGCGCGTCGTTGTCGCCGAGGCCGTCGGCGATGTCGGTGAGGTAGACGAGCAGGCTGATCGACGTCGCCGCCGCCATTGAGATCACGATCACCAGCGAGGCGGCGAGGAAGCGCGCCCAGACCGGCTTCGCTCGCGGGACCTTGCCGCCGTCGTCCTCGGCGGCGGCCATGACCGGCGTCGCCACGGGCTCGGCGGCGACCGGGGCCTCCGGCGCCTTGACCCCCTGCTCGTGCTCGGCGGTGCGGGCCTTGAGCCCGGCGAGCGCCGCCTCCTCGGCCTCGGCCCGGTCGGCGAGCGCGAGCGTGTCGGCCTCGACCGTCTGGTCGGGGTCGGCGACCGGCTCGTCGTCCTCGTCCTCGTCCTCCGGCTCCTCAGCCTCGTCGGGCTCCGGCTCCTCAGCCTCGGCTTCCGGCTCGTCGTCCTCGGCTTCCGGCTCGTCGTCCTCGGCTTCCGGCTCGTCGTCCTCGGCTTCCGGCTCGTCGTCCTCGACCTCCGGCTCGTCCTCTCCCTGCTCTTCCTCGGCGCGCCGGCGCCCGGCCCAGGTCGCGGGCTTCGGCGCCTGGCCGTCCGCCGCCTCGTCGTCGGCGCCGTCGGCCGGCGGCACGTCGGGCGTCTCGTCCTCGGGCCTCATCGCGCTCCGTCGGCGGCCGCGGCGAGTCGCGCCGGCAGGTCGTTGACGAAGTCGACCACAGCACGGCGATAGCTCGCCAGCGAGCTCACCGAGACCCACTCCTCGGGACCGTGGTGACCGCCACCGAGCGGGCCGAACTCGACCGCCGGGATCCCGGCGCGCAGGAACGAGACCGCGTCCGAGGCGCCGTCGCGGCCGACGCTGGTCACCTCGCCCGAGTGGTGGGGCGCGGTCGCGTCGCAGAGCGCGCGGACGAAAGGCGAGTCGGGGTCGACCTGGGCGGGCGGGCGCTGGAAGGTGGAGACGACGCTCGCGCCGGGGATCCCGCGAACCTCGTCGAGGATCGCCTCGGGGTCCTGCTCGGGCAGGAAGCGGACATCGACGTCGATGAAGCAGGTGTCGGGGACTTTGTTCAGGGCATCGCCACCCAGGATCCGGCCGAGGTTGATCGACGGCCGGTCGAAGAGCTCCGAGCTTCGAGACGCGAACGGTAGCGACTGGATCGCGCGGAACACATCGATCGCGCGCAGGATCGCGTTCTCGCCCAGCCACGGCGTCGCCCCGTGCGCGGCGCGGCCCTCGACCCGCAGGCGCATCGCGACGACCCCCTTGGCGGCGACGCCGACGTGCATGTCGGTGGGCTCGCCGGTGATCGCGAAGTCGCCGACGAAGCCCTCAGTGACCAGCAGGTCGCCGCCGCGCTCGCCCGGCTCCTCGGACTCCTCGTCGGGGACGATCCCGAGCCGCACACGGACCCCGTCCTGATCGCGCAGGTCGGCGATCGCGAGCAGCAGGCAGGCGAGGGCTCCCTTCATGTCGTAGGCGCCGCGGCCGTGCAGCCGGTCGCCCTCCAGCCGGGGCTCGAACTGCTCGGCGCGGCCGGGAACCACGTCGACGTGCCCGTGCAGGAGCAGAGTCGTCTCCGCGTCCGCGGGACCGACCTCGGCCAGGGTCACCGGCAGGTCGCGGCAGGCGATCTGGCGGGTCTCGATGTCGCGAGCGTCGAGCCAGCCCTTGATGAACCCGGCGCAGAGCTTGACCCCCTCGGCGTGCGAGGTGTTGTAGCCGATCAGCTTCTCTGTCAGCAGGCGCTCGTCCATGGCAACGTCCGCGAGCCGCGGACCGCGGCTAACCGCCCTCGGCGATCTGGATGAACGCCTCGGCGCGGGCGCGCTCGCGCTCGGCCTGCTCGGCGGCGGCGGAGCCCTCCTCGGCGTCGGCGAGCTGTTGCTCGGCCTCCTCGAGGCGGCTGCGCAGCTCGCTCGCGTCGAGCTGGTCGGGTTCGAGCACCTCGGCGACCAGGACCCGGACGCGGTTCGCGAACACCTCGAGCCAGCCCTCCCCCTGGGCGTAGCGCTCGACGTCGGAGTCGGACTTGTGCAGGCGCAGCTCGGCGGGCACCAGCCGCGCGACCATCGGGATGTGGCGGGCGAGGATGCCGACCTCGCCGGTCGAGGTCCGGGTCGAGACCTGGACCAGCTCGCCGCTGAACACCTCGCCCTCGGGCGTCAGCACCTCCGCCTGGAGCGTGTCGTGCCCGTCCGCCATCAGGCCTCGGCCTTCTCCTCAGACTCCTCGGCCTCGCGCTCCCCGTTCTCCTCGCGCTCCTCGGCCTCGCGCTCCTCGTTCTCCTTGCGCTCCTCGGCCTCGGCCTGCTCGCGCTCGACGCCCTCGTCCTTCTCGCCCTTCTCCTCGGTGCCGCTGACCTGGTCGATCGAGCCCTTCATGTAGAAGGCCGACTCGGGCAGCTCGTCGTGGGTGCCGTCGAGGATCTCGCGGAACGAGCGCACCGTCTCGGCGACCGCGACGTACTCGCCCTCGCGACCGGTGAACTGCGAGGCGACGAAGAACGGCTGCGAGAGGAAGCGCTCGAGCTTGCGGGCGCGGTTGACGGCCTGCTTGTCCTCGTCGGAGAGCTCGTCGACCCCGAGGATCGCGATGATGTCCTGGAGCTCCTTGTAGCGCTGCAGGTTCTCCTGGACCTGAGTCGCGGTCTTGTAATGGTCCTCGCCGAGGATGTCGGGCTTGAGGATGGTCGAGGTCGAGTCGAGCGGGTCGACCGCCGGGTAGATCCCCTTCTCCGAGATCGAGCGCGAGAGCGTCGTGGTCGCGTTCAGGTGCGCGAACACCGACGCCGGCGCCGGGTCGGTGAGGTCGTCCGCCGGCACGTAGACCGCCTGGATCGAGGTCACCGAGCCCTTCTGGGTCGAGCTGATCCGCTCCTGCAGGCCCCCCATCTCGGTCTCCAGCGTCGGCTGGTAGCCGACCGCGGAGGGCATCCGCCCGAGCAGCGCCGAGACCTCGGAGCCCGCCTGGACGAAGCGGAAGATGTTGTCGATGAACAGGAGCACGTCCTGGCCGCCCTGCTCGCGGAAGTACTCGGCCATCGTCAGACCGCTGAGGGCGACCCGCAGGCGGGCTCCGGGCGGCTCGTTCATCTGGCCGAAGACGAGCATCGTCTTGTCGATGACGCCCGACTCCTTCATCTCGAGCCAGAGGTCGTTGCCCTCGCGCGAGCGCTCGCCGACGCCACAGAAGGCCGAGAGGCCCTCGTGCTCCTCGGCGATGTTGCGGATCAGCTCCTGGATCAGGACCGTCTTGCCGACCCCGGCGCCGCCGAAGAGGCCGACCTTGCCGCCCTTGGCGTAGGGCGCGAGCAGGTCGACGACCTTGATCCCGGTCTCGAGGATCTCCTGCGCCGGGGCGAGGTCCTCGACCGAGGGCGCCGGACGGTGGATCGGCCAGCGCTCGTCGGCCTCGACGTCGCCGCCGTTGTCGATCGGCTCGCCGAGCAGGTTGAAGATCCGCCCCAGCGTCCCCTTGCCGACCGGGACCGTGATCGGCCCGCCGGTGTCGAGCACCTCGTCGCCGCGCTGCAGGCCGTCGGTGGCGTCCATGGCGACGGCTCGCACGCGGTCGTCGCCGAGGTGCTGCTGGACCTCGCAGACGAGGTCGAGCGCCGGACGATTGCCCTCCTCGGGGACCTTGATCTCGAGCGCCGAGTAGATCTCCGGCAGCTCGTCGGGGAAGACCGCGTCGATGACGACGCCGGTCACCTGTTCGATCCGCCCCAGGTTCTTCCCGCTTCCGTTTCCGTTCGTGTCAGCCATGTTTCCTTTCGTTCAGCCGAGCGCTTCCGCTCCGCCAACAACTTCAAGAATCTCCTGCGTGATCTCCGCCTGGCGCACCCGGTTCATCTCCAGGGTCAGGTCGCCGATCATGTCCTGCGCGTTCTCGGCCGCGGAGCGCATCGCGGTCATCCGCGCGCCCAGCTCCGACGCCGACGACTCGAGCAGCGCACGGTAGACCGACAGGTCCACGTACTCCTCGAACAGCATCGGCAACAGCTCCTCCGGCTCGGGCTCGTAGTCCCAGTAGGCCTTGCGGTGCGCCTCGGCGAGCTCCTCGTCCGCCTCCGGCTCCTCCTCGGGGATGCCCTCGCCGAAGACCTCCGCCTGCTGCAGCGGCAGCAGGGTCTGCCGGCGCACGTACTGGGTCAGCGGCGAGACGTAGCGGTTGTAGACGAGCTCGACCCGGTCGAGCTCCTCGTCGCGGTAGGCGCTGACCACGTCGCGCGAGATCTGTCGCGCGTCGGTGAACGCGGGCCGGTCGGTGAAGCCGATGTAGGAGTTGGCGACGTTCTCGCCGCGAAAGCTCATCGACGAGGTCCCGCGGCGCCCGACCACGGCGTAGCTGGTCTCCGCGCCCTCGCTCGAGAACTCGCGCCGCAGCCGCACGCCCTCGCGGATGATGTTGGTGTTGAAGGCGCCGGCGAGGCCGCGGTCGCCGGTGACGAGGATGATCCCGACCCGCTTGACGTTCTCGCGCTCCTCGAGCAGCGCGATCCGCGGCACCGTCGCCGAGGCCTCGGAGACCCGCTGGGTCATCTTCCGGATCGCCTGCGCGTAGGGGCGCATCGCGGCGATCCGCTGCTCGGCGCGGCGCAGTCGCGCGGCGGCGACCATCTCCATCGCGCGGGTGATCTTGTGGATGTTCTTCACCGACGCGATCCGGTTCTTGACTTCCTTCTGGGTGGCCATGGTGGGCGCTTACGCCGTCACTTCCTCCGCCTCTTCCACGGTCTCCTCCGCCTTTTCGCCCTCCGACTCCGCCTCGGCCTCCTTCTCGGCCTGCTCATCGGTGCGGCCCGGCTTCGAGCGCTCCTCCTCGGACTTGACCCGGTCCGACTCCCCCTCCTCGAGCGGCTTGGCCCTCGGCGTCGAAGTCGGGCCCGAAGTCGTCGATCATCTCCGCGATCGCCTCGCCGAGCGCCTCCTCGTCCTCGTCGGAGAGCGCACCGTCGTCGATCCGCCCGATCAGGTCGGAGTTCTCCGAGCGCAGGCGCTCGAGCAGGGTCGAGAGGAAGTCCTGGACCCGCTCGACCTTGATCCGGTCGAGGTAGCCGCCGGTGCCGGCGTAGATCGATGCGACCTGCTCGCCGACCGAGAGCGGGCTGCGCTCGTTCTGGTTCAGCATCTCGACCAGGCGCTCGCCGCGCGAGAGCTGCTTCTGCGTCTCGGGGTCGAGCTCGGAGCCGAACTGCGCGAACGCCTCCAGGTCGCGGTACTGCGAGAGGTCGAGCTTGAGCTTGCCGGCGACCTTCTTCATCGCCTTCGTCTGCGCGTTGCCGCCCACCCGCGAGACCGAGATCCCGACGTTGATCGCCGGCCGGTTGCCGCTGTAGAAGAGGTCCGACTCCAGGAAGATCTGCCCGTCGGTAATCGAGATCACGTTGGTCGGGATGTAGGCGGAGACGTCGTTGGCCTGCGTCTCGATGATCGGCAGCGCGGTCAGCGAGCCACCGCCGAGGTCGTCGTTGAGCCGCACCGAGCGCTCGAGCAGCCGCGAGTGCAGGTAGAAGACGTCGCCGGGATAGGCCTCGCGGCCGGGCGGGCGCCGCAGCAGCAGCGACATCTGCCGGTAGGCGGACGCGTGCTTGGTCAGATCGTCGTAGACGCAGAGCGCGTCCTTGCCGTCGTAGAGGAAGTGCTCGGCCATCGCGCAGCCCGCGTAGGGCGCCATGAACTTGATCGGCGCCGCCTCGTCGGCGGGCGCGGCGACGATGATCGTGTTGTCGAGCGCACCGTTCTCCTCGAGCACGCCGGCGACCTGGACCACGGTCGACATCCGCTGGCCGACCGCGACGTAGACGCAGATCAGGTCCTTGTCGCGGTTGTTGATGATCGTGTCGAGGGCGATCGCCGTCTTTCCGGTCTGACGGTCGCCGATGATCAGCTCGCGCTGGCCGCGGCCGATCGGGATCATGCCGTCGATCGCCTTGAGCCCGGTCTGCACCGGGGTCGACACCGGCTGGCGCTCGACCACGCCCGGGGCCTTGAACTCGGCCGGGCGCGTCTGCGAGGCGTTGACCTGCCCCTTGTCGTCGAGCGGCCGCCCCAGCGGGTCGACGATCCGGCCGAGCAGCTCCTCGCCGACCGGGATCTCGAGCAGGCGCCCGGTGCGCTTGACCGTGTCGCCCTCGACCACCTTCTCCCACTCGCCAAACAGCACCACGCCGACGTTGTCGGCCTCGAGGTTGAGCGCGAGGCCGGTGACCTCGTGCGGCAGATCGAGCATCTCGAGCGACATGCAGTTGTCGAGGCCGTGGACGCGCGCGATGCCGTCGGCAACCGAGAGCACGGTGCCGACCTCGGACAGGTCCGAGGCATCGGACTCCAGTCCCTCGATCCGCTGTCTGAGGATCTTCGAAATCTCGTCGGGCTTGATCTCCACGCTTCAGTCGCTCCCTCTGGGTTACGCCGCCGTAGCGACTTCCTTTCTCAGTCTTTCCAGCTTGCTGCGCAGGCTCGCGTCGAGGACCATGTTGCCGACTCGCAGCACGAGGCCGCCGAGGATCTCGGGGTCGACCTCGTTGGTGAGGTCGATGCTGCGGTCGGTCTGGCGCTCGATCTCGGCGCCGACCTGCTTGGTCACCGCCGTGTCGAGCTCGACCGCGCTCGTCAGGGTGACCTCGAGGCGCTTGTTTGCCTCGGCCCAGAGCTCGTCGAAGCGCGTGCGGATGCGGAAGATCGCCGGCATCCGATGCTTCTCCGCGAGCAGCTCGAGGAAGTTGACCAGCTCCTCGTTCGCCCCCGATATCGCGCGCGAGATCGCCTCGCGCTTCTCCGCCGAGGAGAAGTAGGGGCTGAAGAAGAAGACGCGCATGTCGTGGGACTCGTTCATCGCGTCGGCGAACTCGCCGAGCTGTGAGTGCACGTCGTCGAGGCTGCCGCGGTCCTCCGCGGCAGCGAACAGCGCGTCCGAGTAGACCCGGGCGATCTCCTCCACCGCTAGCCCTTCTCCTCGTTCCCCGCGAGGGCCGAGAAGTCGACCTCGGCCAGCGCCTCCTCGACGAGCCGCTTCTGATCGGCGTCGTCGAGCGACTTGCGGGTCACCTTCTCGGTCGCGAGCACCGTCAGGTCGGCGACCTCGCGCCGGATCTGCTCCAGCGAGCGCCGGGTCTCGGTCTCGATGTCCTTGCGCGCCGCGGCGACCAGCTCCTCGCGCTTGGCCTTGCCGTTCGCGGTCGCCTCGGCGACCGCCGCGTCGGAGGCCTTGCGGGCCCGGGCGACGATGTCGTCGGCCTGCTCGCGGGCTTCGCGCAGGCGCTGGCGGTACTCGTCGAGCAGCTCGTCGGCCTCGGCGCGCTGCTTCTCGGACGCCTCGATGTTCTCGCGGATCGCGTTGGCGCGCTTCTCGAGCGCCTCGCCGATCCTCGGGAACGCCACCTTCGAGAGCACGAACATCGTCGCCCCGAAGGCGAGCAGGGTCCAGAACATCAGCCCGAGTGACGGCGAGACGAGGAAGCTCCCGCCCTCCTCCTCGGTCGCCGCCAGCGGCAGCAGCGTCGCTATGTCCAGTACGGCATCCACCGGAGGCCTAGAGGAAGAACGCGATCAGGCCGAAGATGAAGGTGTAGAAGGCGACCGCCTCGGTGAGCGCGAAGCCGAGCCAGCGAATCGACTGCAGCTCGTCCTTCATCTCCGGCTGGCGGGCGACGGACTCGATCTCCTTGCCGAAGATGATCCCGATCCCGATCCCGGCGCCGATCGATCCGAGCCCGGCGCCGATGCCGAGCGCGATCGACTTGAGACCGTCGTCGGTGACACCCGAGGCGGCTTGTGCGATCGGCAGCAAGAAATCCATTGATTACTCCTTTTCTTAGTGCGTCTCGGCGGTCGCGCCGCCGATGTAGATGGCTGTCAAGGTCGAGAAGATGAATGCCTGCAGGGTCGCGACCAACCCGATCTCGAAGACGAAGAACGCGAACGCCAACGGGAAGGTGAGGAAGCCGAGCGCGGCGAGTCCGAGCAGGACCGCCAGCCCTCCGGCCATGAACAGGATCAGCAAGTGGCCGGCGAGGATGTTGGCGAACAGACGGACGGAGAGCGAGATCAGCCGGACCATGTGCGAGATCGCCTCGATCACGAAGATCGCCCCGCGCCCGAACAGGTTCATGTCCTCGAGCCCCGGCGGCAGCCACGACTTCAGGTAACCGAGCAGGCCCTTGGCGCGGACGCCCTCGTAGTGGTAGGCGATCACCGAGATCAGCGCCAGCATCAGCGGGATCGAGATGTTCGCGGTCGCGGCGTAGATCGCCAGCGACGGCACCTCGAGCCCGAAGATGTCGACCTTGTGCTCGGTGTTGGTCGGCAGCGGCAGGTAACCGAGCATGTTCGAGAACCAGATGAAGAAGAAGAGGCCGGCTAGGTACGGGAACCACTTGCGGGCGAGCTTCTGGTCGGGGATGTTGCCGCCGGTGATGTTGTTGCGGGTCAGGTCGTAGGCGAGCTCGACCGCCATCTGGACCTTGTTCGGCTCGCGCTGCATGCGGTTGGCGATGAACACCATCGCCCCGATCGTGAGCCCGCTCGCGAGCAGCAGGTAGAAGACCGCCTTCGTGATCGAGACGTCGACGCCGCCGATCGTGAGCTCGATCCAGGGATCGAGGCGGAACTCGTTCTGAGGCTGGAACTCGTCGTTCTCGCCGGCGCTGCCGACGATGACCACGAGCAGCACGGTGATCAGCAGGTAGAGGCCGAGCGCGAGGAAGACCTTGGCCTTGGTGCTGAGGCCGCTCATCGCGCGCCGTCCTCGGGCTGAAGCAGCTTCGAGATCGCGAGGCAGGCGAGGTGAACGGTGACGAGGGCGAACGTGAGCACCGCCGCCGCGAGGCCGTCCTCGCGCTCGCCGAGCAGGCCGACGAGCAGGATCGCGAGCGCCACGAGCCAGACGCGACCGAGGGTCGCGGTGCCGACGATCGCGAGTGCGCGGCGGCGGTCGCCGCGGCGCAGCGCGGCGGCTGAGGCGCGGTCGGCGCCAAGCAGGATCGCGTGCTGTGCCAGCCACGCCGCAGCCGCGGCCGCGTAGCCGACCAGCGGCAGCCCGGCGAGCACGAAGACCCCGAGCGCCAGCGCGAGCAGCGCCAGGTCGGCGTAGCGCAGCAGCGCCGAGCGCTCGGCGCCCACGTCAGAGCCTCTTAAAGCGAGCGTAGACAAGAGCAAGACCGCCGGCGAGACCCGCGAACAACCCGATCAGCCCGAGCGGGATCGAGATGCCCAGCGGCGAGCCGAGCCCGTACCCGATCGCCGCTCCGGCGATCATCGCCACGACCAGGGAAAGCCCTGCCGTGGCGGCGTCCACCCTCGTCGGCGGGCCAGTTGTCATCTGAAAAGCTGAAGCTGCGGCCAGGCAATTACGGTCGCCAAATTCCGATCGATCCCAGGTAAAACGGTGAAGAGCATCCGCCGCGGGGACCGGTTCGACCGGCGCCTGGGCGGACGGCGACTATAGCCGAACCACGACCGCCGAGCGGCACGCTTGTAACAACTTTGTGACGCCCGCTACGGGCGCCGGACAAGCGCGTTCGCGGGCTCGGCGACGATCGTCGCGAAGAGCTCGACCAGCTCCGGGTCGAACTGCCCGCCGGCCTCGCGGCGGAGCTCCGCGAGCGCCTCCGGCTCGCCGATCGCGTCGCGGTAGGGCTGCGGGTTGGTCATCGCCTCGAACGCGTCGCAGATCGCGATCACGCGGGCGCCGACCGGGATCGAGGCACCGGCGAGGCCGTCGGGATAACCGCGCCCGTCCCAGCGCTCGTGGCTGGAACGGATCAGGCGCCCGACCGGGGCGAGCGCCGGGGCGACGCTGACCATGCGCTCGCCGATCAGCGTGTGGGTGCGCATCAGCGCCCACTCGTCGGCGCTCAGCGGACCCTCCTTGGTCAGGATCTCGTCCGGGATCGCCATCTTGCCGACGTCGTGGAGGTCCGCGGCGCGGCCGATGACGTCCACCTTCTCGGCCTCGAGGTCGAGCCGCCGGGCGAGCTCGGTCGCCCATTTCCCGATGCCCTCGCCGTCGACCCGCAGCCCGGCGCCGCGCTCGCGCAGGACGCCGAGCAGCAGGTCGCGCGCCTGGAGCTCGATCGACCGCGAGGAGGTGCCCTTGTCGGCGTAGAGACGGCGGTCGGCGACGCGCAGCGCTTCGGTCGGGTCGCCGACCTCGTCGGGGAGGACGGTGCGGCCGTGCGAGCTCGCGATCGCGAAGCCCTCGCCGTCCTCGCGCAGGGCGGCGGCGGCGGCCGCGACGATCGGGTCCGGGCGCGCGTCGCCGACCGGCGCGAGGATGCAGAACTCGTCGCCGCCGAGGCGGTAGGCCCGTCCCGGCGCGCTGACCGCAGCCGCGAGCGAACGGCCCATGCGACGCAGGAGCAGGTCGCCGGCGGCGTGGCCGAAGGTGTCGTTGTAGCCCTTGAAGCCGTCGAGGTCGAAGATCGCGAACACGTACCGGCCCTCGCCGGCGCGCGCATCCTCCGCCGCGCGCTCGAGCTCGGCGATCAGGTGGCGCCGGTTGCCGAGCCCCGTGAGCGCATCGGTGAGCGCGTCCGTGCGCGCAGCGTTCAGCAGGCCGGCGTTCTCGGCGTAGGAGAGCGCCAGGCGCGCGACCGCGAGCGCGACCGTCGCGGTCGCGAGCACGACCGAGATCGTCGGCAGGCGGGCGAAGTGGTCGAACAACAGCAGCCCGGCCGCGATCAGCGCGATCAGTCCGGGGACGGCGATCGCCCGGGCGCCGGCGGAGCCGAGCGCTCGCCGCGGTCGCGGCTGCCAGGCGGCGATACCGATCAGCGCCGCCGAGAGCACCCAGCCGGTGTCGGCGAGCGTCCCCTCGACGTAGCCGCTGGTCGCCTCGGCGTAGAGGTAGGCGGTGTCGGAGATCGCCATCGCGACCAGCCCGAGCCCGAGCAGCGCGAAGTCGCGCCGCCAGCCGAGCACGACCGCGGCCGCCGCGGCGGCCCCGAGCACGATCATGTCGCCGACCGGATAAGCGGCGGTGACCACGGCCTCGGCCGGCTCCGCCTCGGCCCAGCCGCCGAGCGCCGGGCCGAGCAGCGCCGCGCCGATCGCGGCCGCGCCGAGCCCGGCCATCGCGCCGTCGAGACCGACGCCGCTGCGACGCCCGGGCGAGGCCGAGCGCGCCAGCAGCAGGACGCCGGCGGCGATCATCGGATAGTTGGCCAGGTAGAGGTAGTCGGCGAGCGACGGGTAGGTGGGATGGCGGTCGTCGCCGTAGGCGAGGGTCCAGCTCAGGTCGCCGGCGACCCAGAACAGGCCGCCGAGCCCGATCAGCGCCCAGGCGAGCCGATCCTCGCGCACGAGCGCCGCCCGCAGCAGGCAGGCGGCCGCGCTCGCGAACAGGACCACGTAGTAGATCCAGTCGCTGCTGAGCTCGGCGTAGGCGCCACCGGCGGCGACAGTCATCCCGATCCCGTGCGCCGCCACGCCGGCTGCGAGAAGCGCCAGAATCGGCAGCGCAAAGCGGATCTTGTTCGAGCGCACGGCTGAAACCCCTTGTCCTGCCTATCGTCAGCCGCGCGGGCCCGCTTGAGCTCAGCGGCCGCTCGGGTCGATCGCCTCCAGCTCCCCGGTCTCGGGGTCGACGGCCGGAAAGCTCCCCGTTTCGAGCTCGCGCGCGACGCCCGCGTCGACCTCGTCGTCGGGCGCCGGCGCGCCGCGCGCGTCGGCGATCTCGCGCGAGCGCTTTCTTCGCAGCTTCAGGATCTCGAGCGTGACCACGAGATAGACGCTGGCCGCGAGCGCGAGCAAAAAGCAGGCGATCATCACCAGCGACCAGGCGAAGTCGAAGTTGCCGCGATCGTCGGAGTAGGGGACGAAGCGCAGCGCCAGCGCGAGCCCGGCCATGACCAGCGCCCAGCCGTACAGGTAAGCGAGGGTGCGCCGCTGCGAGAAGCCGATGTTGGCCATCCGGTGATGGAAGTGCCAGCGGTCGGCCCGGTAGATCGGGCGCCGGTACTTGATCCGCTTCGCGATCACGAAGCCGGTGTCGAGGATCGGCACCGCGAGGACCATGAGCGGGAAGAAGAGCGCGACGACGGCGTTCGTCTTCAGCGCCCCCTGGACCGCGATCGCACCGAGCAGGTAACCGAGCAGGTTGGAGCCGGTGTCGCCCATGAAGCTCGAGGCCGGCGGGAAGCCATGGCGCAGGAAGCCGAGCGCCGCCCCGGCGGTGAGCGCGGCCAGCACCCCGGCCCCCGTCTTGTCGAGCGAGAGCGCGATCACCGCCAGCGTCCCGGCGGAGATCACGCAGACCCCGGCGGCGAGCCCGTCGACGCCGTCGATCAGGTTGATCACGTTGATCACCGCGACGATCCCGATGATCGTCAGCAGGTGGCCGAGGTGGACGCTGCCGATCAGCGTCCCCGACTCGAGCAACTCGACCGAGCGCATGTCGACGCCGCCGACGAACGGGAGCGTAAAGACGCTGACGTTGACCCCGTTGAGCGCCGGGATCGCCGCCGCCACCGTCTGCCCGGCGAGCTTGAACAGCGCGCCGAGGTCGAAGACGTCGTCGAGGACCCCGACGACGGTGATCACCACCGCCCCCGCGAGCAGGGCCTGGGTCTGCAGCGCCCAGGGCAAGAACAGAAGCGTGGAGACGACGACGGCGACGAAGATCGCGAGCCCGCCGAGCTTCGGCGTCGGCGTCTCGTGCAGGCTGCGCTCGTTCGGGTGGTCGACGGCGCCGATCCGCCACGCGATCCGCTCCGCCACCGGGACCAGCAGCCAGGCGATTAGTGCCGCGACGCCGAAGGCGAAGAGCGCGTAGATCGTCTCCGGCCTGCCGTCGACGAGCATCAGGCGGCGAGGACCGCGTCGACGAGGATCCCGGCGTCGCGGGGGTCGCGGGGGCCGGCCGGGGTCGAGCGCTTGATCAGCTCGAGGTCGGCCGCGTCGGCGAGCGGGACCAGGCGGCCGGCCTCGATCAGGCTCTCATCGACGGCGCCCGAGCGGCCGCTGAAGATCGTGTAGACGGCGGTCCCGAGCGCCGCCGCCTCGCGGTTCATCGTCCCGCCCGCGCTCACGACCAGGTCGGCGAACGCGATCAGGCTCTGGGCGTCGATCGCCCGCTCGGGGACACGCAGCGAATCGTCGCGGCGCGCCCGGACGGCTCGCGCCTGGGCCTCGGTGCGACAGATGACGACCGCCGTCGTCTGCGGGTCGGCGGCGACCCGGTCGAGGACGCGCTCGTAGAGCGAGTTCGGCGCGTGGTAGGCGGAGGTCTCGGGCGGCGGGCGCACGACCGCCAGCACCAGGTCGGGATCGAGGTCGAGCTCGTCGAGCACCGACCGGTCGGGCTCGAAGTCGGCGAGGTAGTAGTCCTCCTTCAAGCCCGGATAGCGAAACAGCTTGCGCTCGGCGGCGCCGGCGCGGCGCATCGCCTCGACCCCGATCGCATCGGGCACCAACACGCGGCGCGCGGCGCGAAACGCGAGCTGGCGCTGAAGGCCCGCGTGCTCGTAGTCCTGCATCTGCACCGACGGGACCCGCAGCAGGCCGGCGACGACGGCGAGGTCGACCGACCCGTGGCCGAGCGCGAGGTCGAAGCGGCGCGGCCGCGCCCAGCGCGCGAGCGCCGCGCTGCGCCCGGCGACCGCGATCCCCTTGGAGCCGATCCCGCGGCCCGCGTGGGCGCCGAACGACCGGTGCTCGATCCCGAGCCGGTCGAGGATCCCGAGCGTCTGGCCGTAATCGCGCGCGGTCACCTCGACCTCGTGCCCACGCGTCCGCAGGCGCTCGATCAGCGGTCGCAGGACGAGCGGGTGTGCGGCGGCGGTGCAATCGACCCAGACGCGCATCGGCGTGGCGAAACTTACGGCCCCGCCGCCGGGTTAGGGCTCGCGGGGGCGGTAATTCGAGCCTCGAGAGAGGGAGGTAGATGTGAACGAGAGCAGACGCAGGCGGTTGCCGTCGCCGGCGATGCTGGTCGCGATCGTGGCGCTGGTCGCCGCGCTGACCGGCTCGGCCGTCGCCCTACAGGGCAAGAACTCGGTCAAGTCCAACGACATCGCGCCGGGCGCGGTGAAGGGTAAGGACATCAACGAGCAGGCGGTGAAGCCGCCGAAGCTCGACCTGGTCAAGGTCGACGGCGAGGCCGGCCCGCTGCCGACGGCGTCGGTCCCGGCGATCGACCTCGGCGGCCCGAGCGTGACCGTGAACGTGCCCCAGACCGGGCTCGTCGCGCTCTACGCGCGCGGCACCGGCCAGATCAACGGCGGCGGCCAGGATGCGACCGCACAGATGCACCTGTTCGAGCCGACCCTGTTCCCGGGCGCTCCGAGGATCCTCGAGTTCGACTCGGCGCAGCCGCAGCTGCGGATCTCGACCCCGGGCACCGGCGATCCGGACGGGGCCTCGAACCTCGCCCGCGGTGGCTGGATCGTGTTCCCGGCCGACGCCGGCAAGTACACGTTCTCGCTTCGCTACAGCGTCGCCGGCGGGGGTACCGGGACGTTCACGAACACCGGCATCTGGGCCGGGGTCGTCGGCTAGACCGCGGCCGCCGAGGAGAGCTGGGAGTAGAGCGGATACCGCTCCATCAGGGAGCGGGTCCGCTCGCCCAGCGCCTCGCGCTCGGACTCGAAGCGGTCCGAGAGCGCGACCGCGATCACCTGCGCGATCTCGCGCATCTCGTCCTCGCCGAGGCCTCGGGTGGTCAGCGCAGGGGTCCCGATCCGCAGGCCCGACGGGTTCATCGGCGGGCGCTCGTCGAACGGGATCGCGTTGCGGTTGACCGTGATCCCGACCGCCTCGAGGCGATCCTCGGCCGCCTGGCCGTCGAGCCCGGTCGAGGTCAGGTCGACGAGCACGAGGTGGACGTCGGTGCCGCCGGTGAGCACGTCGACCCCGTTCGCGATCAGCTCCGCGGCGAAGGCCCGCGCGTTGGCGACCGTCTGGCGCTGGCGGACGCGGAACGGCTCCGACTGGGCGATTCCGAGCGCCACCGCCTTGGCGGCGATGATGTGCATCAGCGGCCCGCCCTGCTGCCCGGGGAAGACCGAGCGGTTGATGTTCTTGGCGAGCTCCTCGCGGCAGAGGATCATCCCGCTGCGGGGCCCGCACAGGGTCTTGTGGATCGTCGTCGTGACCACGTCGGCGTGCTCGACCGGGTTCGGGTGCTCACCGGCGGCGACGAGCCCGGCGAAGTGCGCCATGTCGACCATCAGCCGGGCGCCGACCGAGTCCGCGACCTCGCGGAAGGCGGCGAAATCGAGCTGGCGCGAGTAGGCCGACCAGCCGGCGACGATCACCTTCGGCCGGTGCTCGCTCGCGAGGCGCGCGACCTCGTCCATGTCGACGAGGTAGTCCTCGCGGCGCACGTGGTAGGGCACGACCTCATACAGCCTGCCCGAGACGTTGAGCTTCATCCCGTGTGTGAGGTGGCCGCCGTGGTCGAGCGCCATCCCCATGATCGTGTCGCCGGGCTCCAGCATCGCCATGTAGGCCGCGTTGTTGGCCTGCGCCCCGGCGTGCGGCTGCACGTTGGCGTGCTCGGCGCCAAAGAGCTCGAGGGCGCGGTCGATCGCGAGCTGCTCGGCGACGTCGACCTCCTCGCAGCCGCCGTAGTAGCGGCGCCCCGGGTAACCCTCGGCGTACTTGTTGGTAAGTACCGAGCCGGCGGCGTCGAGCACCGCCTGGGGGACGAAGTTCTCCGACGCGATCATCTCCAGGGTCGACTGCTGGCGCTCGAGCTCGCGCCGCAGGACGTCGGCGATCGCGGGGTCGACCTCGGCCAGCGGGGCGGTCTGGAAGTCCTCGGGAAGCTCGTTCACGCAATCTCCTCTCCGCGCTCGATCGCGGTGATCTGACCGACGCGGCGCTCGTGTCGCCCGCCCTCGAACTCGGTCTCGAGGAAGCGCTCGACGATCGCGTCCGCGGCGGCGGGCTCGAGCCGGCGCCCGGCGAGCGCGAGCACGTTGGCATCGTTGTGGCGGCGGCTCATCTCGGCCTCGTCGGGGTCGTGGGCGTTGACCGCGCGGACCCCGTCGACCTTGTTCGCGGCGATCGAGATCCCGACCCCGGAGCCGCAGACGAGCACGGCGCGGTCGGCCTCGCCCCCGGCCACCAGACGCGCCGCCTGGGAGGCGTAGAGGGCGTAGTCGGTCGACTCGTCGGAGTCGGTGCCGACGTCGACGACCTCGTGGCCCGCGCCCTCGAGCAGCGGGCGAACCCGCTGCTTGAGCTCATAGCCCGCGTGGTCAGATCCGACCGCGATCCTCATCGCGGCCGACGATAGCAGCGGCCTCCGGCGGTCCCGGAAGGGTCCCCACGCGGCCCGGAGCGCGGCCCGGAGCGCGATACTTGCGCCGATGAAACGGGAGGACCTCGAGCTGGTCGAGGAGACGTTCGGGCTGCTCGACTCCGAGACCTACGAACGGTCGCTTTCGCTGGTCGCCGACGACTTCGAGATGGTGACCCCGAGCGGGATCGCGAGCGAGCCCGACACCTACCGCGGGCCCGACGGCGTGCGCCGGTGGTTCGAGTCGTTCCTGCAGGCGATGGACCGGGTGCAGGTCGAGGGACGTCGCTTTCACCCGATCGGCGACGACCAGGTGATCGTCGAGTTCAGCCTCATCGCCCGTGGGCGCCACAGCGGGATCGAGGCGAGCCAGGAAGCGGTCGGGCTCGCGACGGTGGCCGACGGCAAGCTCGAAAGGCTCGAGTTCTTCACCAGCGTCGAGCAGGCTCGAGCCGCCGCCGGACCTCGGTGGGGCTGAGCGCGCCCTGGCGCAGGATCCGCGGCTCCGCGCCGCGCTCGATCCCGGTCACGTCGACGACCGTCGACGGCTGCCCGCCGAGCTCGCCGCCGTCGATCATCAGGTCGGCGCCGGCGGCGATCTGCGGGTCGACGTCGGCGAGCCGCGCCGGCGCCGGCATCCCGGAGCGATTCGCCGAGGTCTGGAAGACGGCGCTCGCGGCGCCGGCGAGCCGGCCCTCGATCAGCCGCAGCCCGAGGCGCTCGGGATCCTCGCGGCAGGCGAGCGGGTAGCGGCGCTGCGGGTTGGCGACCACCAGGGTCACCGGCCCGGGCAGCAGCGCGGCGAGCGCCTCCCTGGTCCGCGGGCCGAGCGCGGCGACGACCTCGCGCATCGCCAGCGGGCTGAAGAACATCACCGCCGCCGGCTTGCCGTCGTCGCGCCCCTTGAGCGCGTGGATGCGGGCGATCGCGTCGGCGCGCCCGGGATCGCAGGCGAGCCCGTAGAGGCCGTCGGCGGGGAACAGGGCGACGCCGCCGCCGAGGACGCAGGCGTCGAACTCAGCGCTCACACCCATCCGACCACCGCCCGCTCGATCCCCGCCAGGTCGCGCCGCGCCTCGACCCGCTCGTAGCCGGCGCGACGCACGAGCTCGGCCACCGTCTGAGCCTGGCCGGCGCCGACCTCGAGCCCGAGGGTCGCCGGGCGGACGCCGCCGAGCGCGATCTCCGCCAGCAGGCGCTCGATCGCCTCGAGGCCGGTCGGGCCCGCGACCAGCGCCTCGCGCGGTTCGTAGCGGGCGATCTCGGGCTCGAGGCGTCCCCACTCGTCGACGCCGACGTAGGGCAGGTTGGCGACCAGCAGGTCGCAGCCGGCGAGCTCGCCCGGGAGCGACCCGTGGCGGAGCTCGACCCGGTCGCGGAGCCCGAGCCGGGCGCGGTTGGACTCGGCGACCGCGAGCGCGTCGAGCGAGGTGTCGGTCGCGAGCACCGAGGCGCGCCGATGCTCGGCGGCGATCGCGAGCGCGACCGCGCCCGAGCCGGTGCCGACATCGAGCACCCGCGCGGGAGCCCGCTCGCCCGCGAGCTCGACCAGGAGCTCGGTCTCCGGGCGCGGGACCAGCACCCGCGGGTCGACCTCGAGCTCGATCCGGCGAAAGCCCTTGCGCCCGAGGATGTAGGCGACCGGCTCACGCCGCGTCCGGCGCCGGACCATGTCGCCGAAGCGGCGCGCGGCGCCGGCGTCGACATCGGCGGCCGGCGAGGCGGCGAGCGCCGCGCGCCCGCTCCCCGTCGCCTCGGCGAGCAGCAGCTCGGCGTCGAGGCGCGGGCTCTCGACCCCGGCCGCGGCGAGCGCCTCGCTCGCCGAGACGAGCGCCTCGCGAACCGAGCCGGCGACCGCCGGGCTCACTCCGCCTCGGCCGTCTGGGCCTCGAGCCGGGCGCGCTTCTCCTCGGCGGCGAGCGCCGCGGTGAACTCGCCCAGGTCGCCGGCGAGCACCTGGTCGAGGTTGTGCGCGGTCAGCTTCACCCGATGGTCGGTGATCCGGCCCTGGGGGAAGTTGTAGGTGCGGATCTTCTCCGAGCGCTCCCCGGTCCCGACCTGAGAGCGCCGGTCGGCGGCGATCTCCGCCCGCTGCTCGGCAAGCGCCCGCTCGTAGATTCGCGCGCGCAGGACCCGCATCGCCTTGTCGCGGTTCTGGAGCTGGGACTTCTCGTCCTGCATCGCGACCACGATCCCGGTCGGCCGGTGGGTGATCCGGACCGCGGAATCGGTCGTGTTGACCGACTGCCCGCCCGGGCCCGAGGAGCGGTAGACGTCGACCTGGAGGTCCTCCGGCGCGATCTCGACCTCGACCTCCTCCGCCTCGGGGAGCACCGCCACGGTCGCGGTCGACGTGTGGATCCGCCCCTGCGACTCCGTCTTCGGGACCCGCTGCACGCGGTGGGTGCCGCCCTCGAACTTGAACACGCTGAACGCGCCCTCGCCGCGGATCTCGAACGTGATCTCGCGAAAGCCCCCGACCTCGGCCGCGGACTGGGAGAGCGCCTCGGTCGCGAAGCCGCGCTCCTCCGCGTAGCGGGTCAGCATCTTGTAGAGGTCGCCGGCGAACAGCGCGGCCTCGTCGCCGCCGGCCCCGGCGCGGATCTCGATGATCACGTTCTTGGCGTCGTTGGGGTCGCGCTCGACCATCGCCAGGCGGATCTCCTCCTCGAGCTCGCGCAGGCGCGCGGGGGCCTCGGCGACCAGCCGGCGAAGCTCCTCGTCGTCGCCGTCCTCGGCGAGCAGCTCGCGCGCTCCCTCGAGGTCGCCGTGAAGCGTGCGCCAGCGCGCGGCGAGCTCATGAGCCGCACCGAGCTCGCCGTACTCGCGCCCGACCGCGGCGTAGCGCTCCCGATCCGCGATCACCGCCGGGTCCGACATCTGGCGCTCGAGCTCGCTATGGCGCTCCTCGATCTGTTCGACCAGCTTCTCGATCATGGCCTTCTGAGGCTACCTCCGTCCCCCTCCACCATTCGTCCGCGGCGCTCCTCGGGCGCGCTCGGCGTGTTAGAAGACGTGTGATGAGCAGGAGCCTCTCGAAGCCGGCGCTGGCCGCGGTCGCGGCGCTCGCCGGCGTCGCCGCGGTTGCGCTGACCGCGATTCCCGGGGCGGGAGCCGCGCCTTCGTGCCTCGGGCGTTCGGCGACGATCGTCGACGGCGCCGGCGGCAACCGGATACAGGGGACCCAGGGGCCCGACGTGATCTTCGCCGGGGCCGGCAACGACACGATCGCCTCCGGGGACGGGGTCGATTACATCTGCGGCGGCGACGGCAACGACACGATGGACGCGGGGACCGGCGACGACTTCATGGACGGGGGCGACGGCGACGACGAGATGCACGGATACAACGGCGACGACCGGGTCGAGGGCGGGCCCGGAGGCGACTTCCTCGACGGGCGCCGTGGGCGCGACGACGTCCTCGTCGCCGGGCCCGGGCGCGACCGGCTGATCGGCGGCAGCGTGCTCAAGGGAGGCGGCGGCAACGACCGGCTCGACAGCGCCGGCTACCGGCGCGAGAACGGCGCCGACCGGCTCTCGGGCGGAAGCGGCGACGACCGCCTGCGCGGCGACAGCCAGAACGGGCCCGGCGAGCGCATCGACGGCGGCGCCGGCGACGACGACCTGCGCGGCCTCGCGGGCGACGACGCCCTGAGCGGGGGCGGCGGCAACGACGAGCTCGACGGCGGCACCGGCACCGACAGCTGCGCGCAGGGACCAGGCGGCGGCGCGGTAACCGACTGCGAGTAGGGGCGCCCGGGCTCTCGCGCCCGTCAGGCGACGATCTCGATCGCGTCCTCGCCGCGCGCCGTCTCGTCCGGGCTCTCGACCGCGAGCACCGCCTCGAGCGAGGCGATCGCGACCGCGAGCTGCTCGCGATCGGGCTCGCGCGTGGTCAGGTTCTGCAGCATCAGGCCGGGCCACATCAGCGTCCGCACCCAGCGCTTGCGGCGGTTGCGACCAGCCCACTTGATCACCTCGTAGGAGAGCCCGGCGATCAGCGGGATGCCGAGGATCCGCGAGAGCACGAGCCAGTACCACTCCGGGAGGCCGATCGGGGCGAAGACGAAGATCGCGAGCACCATCACGATCAGCAGGAAGCTGGTCCCGCAGCGGGGATGGAGGCGCGAGTAGGTCTCCGCTCGCGCCGGGACGAGGCGGTCGCCGGCCTCGTAACAGGAGATCGTCTTGTGCTCGGCGCCGTGGTACTCGAACAGCCGCCGCAGGTCGCGGAGGCGGCTGATCGCGACGATGTAGCCGACGAAGATCGCCGTCCGCAGCACCCCCTCGACGAGCCAGAAGAGCAGCGCCGACCCGAGCTGATCCTTGATCAGGCTGGTGGCGCCGACCGGGACGACGAAGAAGAGCCCGATCGCGAGCGCCATCGAGGCGGCGATCGTCAGCGCCCAGGTGATCCCGCCGATCGGCTCCGCCGGCTCGCCGTCCTCCTCGGCGAGCTGGGCGTTGGCCGAGAACGCGAGCGCCCGGAACCCGATCTTCAGCGACTCGCCGAGGGCGACGATCCCGCGGATCACCGGCAGCCTCAGCACCCGGTGGCGCTTCGCCCACGAGACCAGCGGCTCGGAGGTGACGTCGATCGTCCCGTCGGGAGTGCGCACGGCGACCGCCCAGGTCGAGACGCCGCGCATCATCACGCCCTCGAGCACGGCCTGACCGCCGACCGGGGCGTCGCGCGAGGCGACCGGCAGCCCGTCCGGCATCCGGGTCGCGTCGAGGCTCAGGGTGCCGTCGGCGCTCACGCCAGCGGTCTCAGCCGCGCTGGCTGCGAGCTGCCCGGCGCTTGAAGCGCTCGACCCGGCCACCGGTGTCGACCAGCTTCTGCTTGCCGGTGTAGAACGGATGGCAGGCGGAGCAGATCTCGACCCTGAGGTCGGCCTTCGTCGAGCGCGTGTAGAACTCGTTCCCGCACGAGCAGTGCACGTGAGCGAGCTGGTACTCGGGGTGGATCCCGGTCTTCATCGGGTTCGATTCTAGCGACGCTCACGCGGGCGGCTTCAGCGCCGCGAGCAGCGAGTCGAGCGTCACCGCCGCGTCACGGCGTACCGCGCGCTGGTCGTCGGCGCGGGCGACCAGCATCGCGATTTCGTCGAGCGCGCCGAGCAGCGCGTGCGCGAGCGGCTCGACCGGCTGGCGACGGATCTCCCCGGACGCGATCCCGGCCTCGAGCAACGCCGAGATCAGGCCGAGCCCGTAGCGGGCGCCGACCTCCCGCCAGCGCTCCCATCCGAGCACGGCCGGCGCGTCGAGGAGGGCGATCTGCTGCACCTCGGGCTCCAGACAGCGGTCGAGGAAGCGCTCGGCGCCGTCGCGCAGGGTCTCGAGCGCACCCGCCCCCGGGCGCGCCCCGGCGCCGACCTCATCGGCGATCTCGGCCTCGATCTGCTCGTAGACCGCTCCCAGCAGCTCGGGCTTGCCGCCGAAGTGGTGATAGAGAGCGCCGCGGGTGACGCCGGCGGCGCGGACGATCTCCTCGGTCCCGACCTTGGCGTATCCGCGCTCGGCGAATAGCGAGCGCGCCGCCTCGAGCAGCGCGCCGCGGGTGCTCTGCGAGCGTTCGGCTTGGGTCTTCCTTGACATACAGGCTGTATGTATGTTAATACGTGGTCATGAACAAGACAGCAGACCTGCACGCTGGAAGCATCCATTATCGAGACCTCGGCGAGGGTGAGCCGATCGTCTTCGTCCACGGCCTGCTCGTCGACGGCCGGCTCTGGGACGGCGTCGCCGAGCGGCTCGCCGACCGCCACCGATGCCTCGTCTGCGATTGGCCGATGGGCTCGCACGCGACGGCGATGAACGCCGACGCCGATCTCTCCCCCTCGGGCCAGGCCGAGCTCGTGCTCGCGTTCCTCGACGCGCTCGGGCTCGAGCGAGCGACGATCGTCGGCAACGACTCCGGCGGCGCGGTCTCGCAGCTGTTCACCGCCGCGCATCCGGAGCGCGTCGAGCGCCTGATCCTGACCAACTGCGACACCTACGAGCACTTCCCGCCGTTTCCGTTCAACGCGATGCCACCGATCGCGCGCCTGCCCGGCGGCACGACCGCGCTCCAGGCTCCGTTTCGGATCGGCGCGGTCGGACGGGCGGTCTACGGCCTGCTCGCCCGCAAGCCGATCGACCCGGCCCTGGTCGCCGCCTGGCTCGCTCCGGCGAGCGCCGATCCCGCCGTCAAGCGTGACCTGACCAAGCTGCTGGTCGGAGTCGACAAGCGCGAGCTGATCGCCGCCGACGAGCGCCTCGGCGCTTTCGAGCGCCCGATCCGCTTCGCCTGGGCGCGCGAGGACCGCTTCTTCAAGCTCGCCCACGCGCAGCGGCTCGCGGCGGCGGTGCCCGACGCCCGGATCGCCGAGATCGCCGACGCGCGCACCTTCGTCCCGCTCGACCAGCCCGGGCGGGTCGCCGAGCTGGTCGCCGAGTTCGTCGCCGAGCCGGTCGCGGTCACGGCCTGAACCGGCCGAGCTAGGGCCCGGCGACGCGCAGCCCCCATGGGGGTGTCGCGAGCTCGACCGTGCCGCCGGCGACCACCCGCAGCACCCCGGCCATGTGATCGCCGATCCCGGCCTCGGGGATCGCGACCTCGACCTCGATCGTGCCGGCGCTGCGCGAGATCACGGTCGCCGGTCCGAGCGAGGCGAGCACGTCTCGCATCTGCTCGTTGCCGGCGAGCAGCAGGGCGGTGAACCGGCGCACCCCCTCCTCGCGGGCCCGCTCGGCGAGCAGGTTGCAGAGCGCGGTCCCGAGCCCCCGGCCCTGGAAGTCGTCGACGATCGTCACCGCCGCCTCGGCGCTGGTCGCGCCCGCGGTCCGGACGTAGCGCCCGACCCCGACCGCGGTCCCGTCCCCCGCCGCCGGGTCGAAGGCGACGAGGGCCTCGTGGTCGTGGTGGTCGACCTCGGTCAGGTAGCGCAGCTGCGACTCGGAGAGCTCGTTGACCGCCGAGAGGAAGCGCTGGTAGCGCGACTGCTCCGAGAGCCGGGCGAAGGCGGCCGCGAGCGCCGGCTTGTCGTCCGGCGAGATCTGGCGCACCGCGACGATCGACCCGTCGCGCAGCCTGAGCTCGAGCTCGTCCATCACCGGCGCCCCCGGGCGCCCGCCACTCAGGTCTCCTGGTAGAGCGGGCCGTCGCCGCCCTCGGGCATGGTCAGACGACCGCCCTTGGCGTTGATCGCGCCGCACTGGACGCAGTTCGACGCGGTGACCTGGACGTCGACCGTCTCGGCGCCGTTCGCGAGCTGCTCCTCGGGGATCTCATAGACCTGCGCCGGGCACAGGTTGACCCAGGTCTTCGCCAGCTCGCGCGGGACGTGGCTCTGGACGCGGACGTGGTTGGGCGCGTCGTCGCGGGTTGCGTTGCCCGAGAGGAAGACCGAGTCGAGCTTGTTGAAGGTGAGCTCGTTGTCGGGGTCGGGGTAGGCGTCGGAGGCGCCGCCGTCGCGCATCTCGACCTCCTGGTCGGGCTCGTAGTCCCACTTGCCGCCGGGAAAGTTGCCCTTCGTGATCGTCATCGCGCTCGCCATCGCGCCGCCGACGAAGAAGCCCTTCGAGAACGGCTGGCGCATGTTGCGCGACTCGAACAGGTCGTTGCCGATCTCCGACTTGCGCACCCGCTCGTCGTAGGACTCGAGGTTGACCGAGTCCGCCTTCAGCGCCTCGACGATCGACTCCGCGGCGAGCATCCCGGCCCGGATCGCGTAGTGGACGCCCTTCAGGGTCGGGATGTTGACCATGCTCGCGGCGTCGCCCGCGATCACCATCCCGGGGACGGCGAGGCTGCGCGGCATCGAAAAGTAGCCGCCCGAGGGGATCGTCTTCGCGCCCCAGGCGACCCGCTTGCCGCCGTCGAGCAGGTTGCGCACGAACGGGTGCGTCTTCAGCAGCTGCAGGGCGTCGTGGACGGAGAAGGTCGAGTCGGTGTAGTCGAGCCCGACGACGAGCCCGATGCAGAGCTTGTCCTCGCCCATCGGATAGATGAAGCTGCCGCCGAACTCGTTCCACCTCGCGCCCTTGCGAAGCGGCCAGCCCATCGTGTGGAGAACCTTCTCGAGCGGCTTCGGGACCTCCCAGACCTCCTTCACGCCGAGCTCCCAGCGCACCGGCAGCGACCCACCGAGGTCGAAGTGCCGGGTCGCGGCCTGCGTCAGGTGGCCGAGCGTGCCCTCGGCGAGCACGGTCGCCTTGGCGACCACGTCCGAGCCGGGCTCGAAGTTGCCGAGCTCGCTCCCGTCCTTGCCGCGGCCGCGGTCGCCGGAGCGCACCCCGCGCACGATCCGGTCGCTGACCAGCAGCCGGTCGGCGACCGTCTCGGTGAGGATGTAGGCGCCCTTCTCCTCCGCCTGCTCGGCGAGGAAGCGGGCCAGCTTCGAGACCGAGATCACGTAGTTGCCGTGGTTGCGGAAGTTGGGCGGCATCGGCACCAGCGGCAGCGCCGCCCGCTTGGTCAGCAGGTAGACCGCGTCCTTGGTCACCTCCTGGTAGGCGAACGGCCAGTCGGCGGGCTCGAGGTCCGGAAACAGCTCGCGCATCGCCGCCGGCTTCATGTTCGCTCCCGAGAGCTCGTGCGCGCCCGCGACCTTGCCCTTCTCGAGCACCGCGACCGGAACCTCGCCGAGCTTCTCGGTCAGCTCCGGCTCGTCGGCGAGCAGGTCAAGGAGCCGGTTCGCGCACGCGAGCCCGGCCGGGCCGCCGCCGGCGATCGCGACCCCGACCTCGATCCGCTCCTCCTCGGGATCGGTCGGCCCGACGATCAGCTCGCCCTCGTCGAAGGGCGGCGGATACTCGGCCGGCTCGACCACGTGCGCCATCGGCCGCTCAGCCGCCCTTCTTCGCCTTCACTGCCTCGGTCAGCTTCGGCAGGATCTTGTGCAGGTCGCCGACCACGCCGAGGTCGCAGAACTCGAAGATCGGCGCGTTCGGGTCCTTGTTCACCGCGAGGATGTTCTCGGAGTTCTGCATCCCCACCTTGTGCTGGATCGCGCCCGAGATCCCGGCCGCCAGGTACAGCTTCGGCGCCACGGTCTTGCCGGTCTGGCCGATCTGGGCCGCGTACGGATACCAGCCGGCGTCGACGACCGCCCGGGTCGCCGCGACCGCACCTCCGAGCGCTCCCGCGAGGTCCTCGGCGAGCGAGAAGTTGTCCTTCTCGCCGAGCCCGCGACCGCCGCCGACGAGGATGTCGGCGTCCTCGATGTTGACGTCGGCACCGCGCTGCTCGCCGCGCTGGCGCATCGTCGCCTTCGTCGACCACTCGGAGAGCTCGACCTCGACGTCGACCACCTCGGCGTCGCCGTCGCCGCCCTCGGCGACGTCGAAGGCGTTCAGGCGGCCGATGATGATCCCGGGCTCGCCGACGTAGCCGACGTCGACGATCGCCGAGTCCTGGAGCACGGGCCGCTCGGAGACGAGCTTGCCGTCGGCGACCTTGACCGCGGTCACCTCCATCGTCACGCCCGCGTTCAGGCGCGCGGTCAGCCCGGCGCCGATCTCGAACCCGAGCAGGCCGCCGCCGAACAGGGCGTAGGAGAAGCCCTCGTCAGCGATCACCTTCGCCATCGCGTCGACGACCGGCTGCGCGAGGCCTTCGGGCACCGACTTGGCGCGAAACACGCGCTTGGCCCCGTACTTGCCGAGCCCCGCCGCGGCGTCGTCGGCGACCTCGCCGACCACCAGCGCGGCGGCCTCGCCGCCGAGCTCGCCGGCGAGCTTCGCCGCCTCGGAGATCGCCCCGAGCGAGTTGTTGTTGAAGTTGCCCTCGTCGTCGTGCAGGGCGTAGACCAGGATCGAACCCGCCATCTAGATCAGCTTCCTTTCGTCCATCCAGGCGACGATCTTCTCGACCGTCTCCGCAGTGTCCTCGTCCTCGAACACCTCGCCCGCCTCCTTCGTCGGCGGCGGGTTGATCTCGAGCACCTGGGTCTTCGAGCCGCCCTCGCCGACCTCGCCGGCCTCGATCCCGACGTCGCCGGTGGCCTTCGTGTCGAGCGGCTTCTTCTTCGCCCCCATGATCGCCTTCAGGCTCGGGTAGCGGGGCTCGTTGATCGCGTCGCCGACCGAGATCACGGCGGGCAGCTCGACCTCGACCGTGTCGTAGCCGTACTCCGCCTGGCGCTCGCAGACGAGCTTGCCCTCCTCGACGTCGATCTTGATCACCTGGGTCAGCGAGGGCATCTTCAGGTGGTCGGCGACGACGGCGCCGATCGTGTAGCACTCGCCGTCGTCGGACTGCTGGCCGAGCAGGACGAGGTCGGGCTGCTCGGACTCGAGCACCTTCGCGAGCGCGTAGCCGGTGGCGCAGACGTCGGAGCCCTCGAGCGCCGCGTCGGTGAGCTGCACCGAGCGATCGGCGCCGAGCGCGACCGCCTTGTGCAGGGCGCGAACCGAGGTCTCAGGGCCCATGGTCACGGCGACGATCTCGTCCACGTCGGCGCCGTTGTCGCCTTCGCGGATCTGCATCGCGGCTTCGATGCCATGGGTGTCGAACGGGTTGAGGTTCTTTTCGCCGGAGCGGTCGAGCCGCTTCGTGCTCGGATCGATCCGCTTCTGCACCGCGGCGTCCGGAACCTCCTTGACGAGACAAGCGATCTTCAAGTCGAGGCCTCCTTAGGAATGAGCGGCGGGCATGTTAGCGGAGATCGCCACTTTGACTGACCAGTCAATCGGGAGCCGCCCGCGGCGCCGGGTCAGCGAGCCGCGAGCTCGATCCGCAGGCTGGCGCCCCGGCGCCCGACCGCCCCCGTCTCGGCGGTCAGCACCCGATCGCGACGGTCATAGCTCCACCCGCTCAGCCTCCGCGTCGTCGCGCCGGCGCTGAGCGTGACCGCGACCGGGCGATCGATCCCGTCGACGGTGAGCTCGTAGCCGCGCCGCTCGGGCTGGCCGGGGTAGCTGCCGTCGGCGCGGCCGATCGTCAGCGTCGCGCGGTTGGTTTGCTCGCGCCAGCGCAGCGGCGTGCGGCTCGACTCGCCACGCTCGTAGCCATAGCCGTCGCCCGCGTCCTCATAGAGGGTGAAGCGCCCGCCCGCGCCCGCGGTGACGTCGATCCGCAGCGGATCGACGCGGCCGTTGCCGATGTTCGAGACGTAGGTCTGGCGCGGCAGGATCGAGCCGGCGCGGGCGAACACCGGCATCCGCTCGAGCGGCACCGAGATCCGCTCGGCCCCGGGCCCGCGGTGGCGCTCGCCGGTGAAGATGTCGACCCACTCGCCGGGCGGGAACCAGACCCGGGTCGCGGCGCGCCCGCCGGGCTTGGTCACCGGCGCGACCAGGAGCTCGTCGCCGAGCATGTACTGGCCGTCGTTTCGGTAGGCGCCCTCGGAGCCGGGGAAGCCGAGGTACATCGGCCGGGCGATCGGCAGCCCGCGGTCGTAGGCCTGGCGGGCGAGCGTGTACATGTAGGGCACCAACGACTCGCGCAGGCGCAGGAACCCGGAGGCGATCTCGCGGGCGCGCTCGCCGTACTCCCAGGGCAGGCGGCGGCCATGGTCGGAGTGCAGGCGCATGATCGGCTGGAAGGCGCCGAACTGGACCCAGCGGACGTAGAGGTCGTCGGGCAGCTCGCGCCCGAGGAAGCCGCCGATGTCGTGCGAGACGTAGGGGTGGCCGATCCCGGCTCCCTCCGAGGCGGTGAACCGCGACTGGAAGGCGAGCATCTCCCAGGTCGAGAAGGTGTCGCCGGTGAAGTGGATCGAGTGGCGGTGGTCGGCCCAGGCGCCCGGCGTGGCCGCGTCGTAGTCCCAGTAAGAGGCGCCGATCCGCGACAGCGCCGGCCAGCGCTCGCCCCGGGCCCGCGAGCGCCGCGCGTAGAGCGAGTTGATCCAGGTGTCCGGGGTGAGGCCGGGCGCGCTCGCGTCGCTCGTGTCGCCGGCCCAGTCGAGCCACCAGAAGTCGACGCCGTCGCTCTCGAACGGCTCGTGCAGGGAGAAGTAGGAGCCGGCGTGGTCGGGACGCGCCCAGTCCCAGACGCCGCACTTGGCGTCGGGCTCGTCGAAGCGCACCGCGCAGCGACCGCCGTCGTCGTCGAGCCCGCCCGCCGCCTTGTCGGCGGCGGCATAGCCGGGGTCCTCGGTGCTGATCGACGGGTGCACGTTGAGGCCGACGTCGAGCCCCTTCGAGTGCGCCCAGCGCATGAACCCGGCCGGATCGGGGCCGAACTCCGGCGACCACTGCCAGCCGTTCCAGCGCCGCGGCGATTTGAAGTCGGTGTCGATGATCAGCACGTCGAGCGGCACCCGGTGCTCGCGAAAGGCGGCGACCAGGCGGTGGTAGTCGTCGGCGCTGTAGAAGGAGAAGCGCGAGAACCAGTTGCCGAACGCGCGCCGCGGCAGCAGCGGCGCGGGCCCGGTCAACAGGCGGAAGTCGAGCAGGCCGCGCTCGTAGTCGTGGCCGTAGCCGAACAGGTAGCCGTCCTGGTAGGCGCCCTCGCGCTCGGGCCGCGGCTCGAACCAGCCGCCCTGGGTGAGCAGCGGGCTGGTCGAGTCGTTGAGCAGGTACCAGCCCGCCCGCGAGAGGATGCCGTCGTGCATGCGCACCGGGCCCGGCTGCCCGTCGAGGCCCCGAAACCAGCCGCCGAGGTTGCCCTCGGTGCGAGCCGCGGGGTCGGGGTCGATCTTCGGCGGTTGGGTGAGCGGCGGCTTCTTCTTCTCGATCGTCGCCACCTCCGGGAAGCTCGGGACCACTGTCCGGCGCAGCGACCCGCGCAGGGTCAGCGAGAGGTTCGAGGCGTCGAAGGGCCCGGAGCCGACCCGGTAGCGGAGCAGCATCCGGCGCGTGCGGACCACCCGCACGCCGTCGACCACCTTCGTCCGCACCTTCGCCCCGGGCATCGCGCGGTTGACCGCGGTCAGGGTCTGGCGCTGCTCGAAGCTCTGGTCGGCGGCGTACTCGAGCCGGATCAGGGTCGGGCTCAAGACCACGAACCGCGCCGGGCCGTCGCGGATCTCGACCGGCCCCGACGCGGGGGCCGCGGTCGCGCCCGCGGGCGCCAGCGCCGCAAGGGCGGCGATCCCGATCAGCACCAGCCTGCGCATCGCCCCGCCGACGAACCTCCGGCCCTTCGCGGCGCCCCCGCCCGCCGCCTCAGGCGACCGAGCGCTCGCCGGCGGCGCCGCTGATGAACTCGACGATCTCGTCCGTGGTCGAGCCGGGGGTGAAGACCTCGGCGACGCCGAGCTTCTTCAACTCGCCGACGTCGTCGGCCGGGATCGTCCCTCCGACCGTGATCACGACGTCGTCGACCCCCTGCTCGCGCAGCAGGTCGACCACCCGCGGGACCAGGGTCATGTGGGCTCCGGAGAGGATCGAGAGCCCGACCGCGTCGGCGTCCTCCTGGATCACGGTCGCGGCGATCTGCTCCGGCGTCTGGTGCAGGCCGGTGTAGATCACCTCCATCCCCGCGTCGCGGAGCGCGCGCGCGATGATCTTCGCGCCGCGGTCGTGCCCGTCGAGCCCGGGCTTGGCGACGACGACGCGGATCTTTCGCTGCTCGTCCATGCAGCGCGCAGGGTAAAGGCTCTAGCGGGCGCCGAGCGCCGCGGTGATCCGCCCGAGCAGCTCGGCCGGGGCGAAGGGCTTCTTGATGTAGTCGCTGGCCCCCGCGGCGAAGCCGCGGTCGACCGCGGCGTCCTGGACGCTCGCGGTCAGGAGCACGATCGGGACCTCGGCCAGGCGCGGGTCCGAGCGCAGGCGCTCGGTGACCTCGTAACCGTCGAGGCGCGGCATCATCACGTCGATCAGGCACAGGTCCGGCGGCCGTGCCGTCGCCACCTCGACCGCCTCGAGCCCGTCGGCGGCCGTGATCACCTCATAGCCGGCGCGCTCGAGCCGGAAGACGACCAGCTCGCGCACGTCGTCGTCGTCGTCGGCGACCAGGATCAGGTGCGGGCCTCGTATCCGCGTCGGCGCTCAGAACTGCGGCTGCTCGGTGTAGGTCCCGAAGACCCCCTGCATCACGGCGACCATCTCGCCCTCGGCGACCCGAGCGCGAGCGCAGGCGATGATCGGCTCCATCAGGTTGCGCGCCGGGTCGGCCGCCGCGGCGGCGAGCTCGGCCAGGGTGCTCTCGACCGCCGCCGGGTCGCGGCTCGACTTCGTCCGCTCGAGCCGCTCGCGCTGGCGCCGCTCGGCGTCGGGATCGGGGCGGTGGATCTCGGTCAGCTCGTCGTCGGCGACGCGATAGGAGTTGACGCCGACGACGATGCGCTCGCCGGAGTCGACCTCGCGCTGGTACGCGAACGCCGCGTCGGCGATCTCGCGCTGCGGGAAGCCGGTCTTGATCGCGGCGACCATCCCGCCGAGCTCGTCGATGCGATCGAAGTACTCATAGGCGGCCGCCTCGAGCTCGTCGGTGAGCTTCTCGACGAAGTAGGAGCCGCCGAGCGGGTCGGCGGTGTTGACGACCCCGGACTCGTGCGCGATCACCTGCTGGGTGCGCAGGGCGATCCGCACCGCCTCCGCGGTCGGCAGCGCGAGCGCCTCGTCGAAGGAGTTCGTGTGCAGGCTCTGGGTCCCGCCGAGGACGCCGGCGAGGGCCTCGATCGTCGTCCGCACGACGTTGACCAGCGGCTGCTGCGCGGTCAGGCTCACCCCCGCGGTCTGGGTGTGGAAGCGCATCATCTGCGAGCGCGGGTCGCGGGCGCCGTAGGTGTCGCGCATCTCGCGGGCCCAGATCCGCCGCGCGGCGCGGTACTTGGCGATCTCCTCGAAGAAGTCGATGTGGGCGTTGAAGAAGAAGCTCAGCCGGGGAGCGAAGTCGTCGACCGCGAGGCCGCGCTCGATCGCCCGCTCGACGTAGGTGAACCCGTCCTTGAGCGTGAACGCGAGCTCCTGGGCGGCGGTCGAGCCCGCCTCGCGGATGTGGTACCCCGAGATCGAGATCGGGTGCCAGCGCGGCATTCGCTGCGAGCACCACTCGACCATGTCGGTGACCAGCCGCATCGCCGGCTCGATCGGGAAGCACCACTCCTTCTGGGCGATGTACTCCTTCAGGATGTCGGTCTGGATCGTGCCGCCGAGGCGCTCGGCCGGGATCCCCTTCTCCTCGGCAGCGACGACGTAGAAGGCGAGCAGGATCGCCGCCGGGGCGTTGATCGTCATCGAGACCGTGACCTCGTCGAGCGGGATCGCGGCGAACAGGGTCTCCATGTCGTCGACGGTGTCGATCGCGACCCCCTCGACGCCGACCTCGCCGAGGGAGCGCCCGTGGTCGGAGTCGAGCCCCATCAGCGTCGGCATGTCGAACGCGGTCGAGAGGCCGTGCTGGCCGTGGTCGAGCAGATAGCGGAAGCGCTCGTTGGTCTCCTCGGCGGTGCCGAAGCCGGCGAACTGGCGCATCGTCCACAGCCGCCCGCGGTACATCGAGGGATAGACGCCGCGCGTGTAGGGGTACTCGCCGGGGTGGCCGAGCTTGCGGTCGTAGTCGAACCCGGGAAGCTCGTCCTGGGTGTAGAGCGGCTCGATCGGGTGCCCGGAGACGGTGCTGAACGGCGCCTCGCGCTCCGTCTGGCGCGAGTAGACCTCCTCGCGCCACTGGTGCGCTCGCCGTCGCGCTTCGGGCTCGATCGCCATCGCCTCTCGGATTCTAGAGCCGGTCGCGGGCTATGAAACGGGTGGGCGGCGCTCGGACCAGGGACGCTCGGCCTCGATCTGCGCCGCGAGCGAGAGCAGCGTCGCCTCGTCGCCGGGGCGCCCGATCAGCTGCACGGAGAGCGGCAGGCCGTCGTCGTCGAACCCGGCCGGCAGCGACGCTGCCGGCTGGCCGGTGTGGTTCCAGACCGGGGTGAAGCAGTAGGTGCGGCTCATCCCGAGCAGGGTCCGCAGCGCGCCGCGCCCGCGCCAGCGCCCGAGCTCGACCGCGGGCTCGCCGACCGTCGGCGTGAGCAGCACGTCGCAGCGCTCGAACACCTGGTTGATCCGCTCGGCGTCCTTGACCGCGGCGCGCTCGGCGGCGCGAACCGCGGGCTCCGGGACGAGGGCGCCGAGGCGGCCGAACCCCCGCGTGCGCCCCTCGAGCAGCTCGGGCTGCGGCACCCGCTCGACGTCGTCGTGGATACCGGCGAGATAGCGGGAGGAGAGGTTGTTGCCCGCGAGCCCGAACGACGGGTCCTCGCGGCGGACGCGGTGGCCGAGCCCGGCGAGCAGGCGCTCGGTCTCGGCGACGACGCGCCTGACCGGCTCGGAGACGATCGGCGGCGCGACCGCGCGCATCGGGCGCTCCGAGCACGCGATCCGCAGCGCCCCCGGCGGCGTCCGCGCCGCGTCGGCGAAGGAGGCGATCGGGGCCGGCGGCCCGTCGGAGTCCCCGCCGGCACCCGCGGTCACGTCGAGGTAGAGCGCCGTGTCGAGCACCGTGCGCGAGACGCAGCCGAGCGCCGAGAGCCCGCGCCAGTGGCCCTGGTCGGGGTCCGCGGGGACCCGGCCGCGCTGCGGCTTGAGCCCGAAGAGGCCGCAGTTGGCCGCCGGAATCCGGATCGAGCCGGCGCCGTCGGAGGCGCTCGCGATCCCGACCAGCCCGGCGGCGACGGCGGCGGCGCTGCCGCCGCTCGATCCGCCGGGGGTGCGCGCCGTGTCCCAGGGGTTTCGGGTCACGCCCCAGGTCTTCGACTCGGTGAAGCCGCAGATCGCCAGCTCGGGCAGGTTGGTCTTGCCGATCAGCACGGCGCCGGCGTCGCGCAGCCGGGTGACCATCAGCGAGTCGGCCGGCGACGGCTCGCTGAAGGCGCCGGTGCCAAGCGTGGTCACGTCGCCGGCGATGTGCGCCATCTCGTCCTTGATCGCGACCGGGACGCCGAGCAGCGCTCGCTCCTCGCCGGCCGCGACCCGGCGGTCCGCCTCGTCGGCGGACTCGAGCGCGCGCTCGGCGAACACGGTGCGAAAGGCGTTCAGCGCCGGGTCGAGGCGCTCGATCCGCTCGAGGTAGAGCTCGGTCAGCTCGCGGGCCGAGACCTCGCCGCCGCGGATCAGCTCCGCCTGGCGCGCGGCGCCCGCGAACGCGAGGTCTGAGCCGTCCACGCGCCGATCCTATGCCGTCCGAAGAGCCCGGCGACCATCAGCATGGCGGTCAGTCCACCGATCGCGAGCCGGCGGCCGAGCTTCTCGAACCGCATCACGCGCCAGTTCTGCTCGCGGGCGATCGCCGCGAGCTGCTCGTCCGGGTTGACGACGACCGGGTTGCCGACCGCGCGCAGCATCGGCAGGTCGGAGACCGAGTCCGAGTACGCGTACGAGCGCTCGAGGTCGATCTCGTGCGCGGCGGCAAAGTCGCGCATCGCCTCGACCTTGCCCTCCCCGTACATGAACGCGCCGCCGAGCTCGCCGGTGAAGAGCCCGTCCTCGCCGACCTCGTACGCGGTGCCGATGCCGCCGTCCATGTAGAGGATCCGGGCGAGCAGCCGGACGAGCTCGTCGCCGGCGGCGCTGACGATGAAGGTCGGGCGTCCGGCGTCCTGGTGCGCGTAGACCTCCTCGAGCATCTCGGGGTAGATCCGCGGCAGCACCCCGACCAAGACCTCGGGCGCCATGCGGGCGATCTGGCGCGCCGAGATCCCCTCGAAGACCTGCTTGATCTCCCCCATCAGCTTCTCGGTCGCCTCGTCGGTCGAGCCGCGAAGCCGAAACCGGATCGCGTCGACGCCCCAGCTCGCCATCTGCCGGCGACTGATCAGCCCGGCCTTGGTCGCCGCCCGCGCCCACGGCAGCCCCGACGTCCCCGCGATCAGGGTCCTGTCGAGATCGAAGAAGCCGCAGCGGCCTTCGCGAATAACCGCCTCCGCGTACTCGGCTCCGCGTCCGCCGCGGGAGGGTCTGCCAGGACGGGGTACCGAGAGCTCCAGACCGTTGACTTCGACCAGGATCGCGTCGCCCTGGCCGCCGCCGGAGCAGATCGCGGCGCAGCCGAGACCGCCGCCGCGGCGGCGGAGCTCGTGGACGAGCGCGCCGACGATGCGCGCGCCGGAGGCGCCGATCGGGTGCCCGAGGGCGATCGCGCCACCGTTGACGTTGACCCGGTCCTCGTCGACCCCGAGCATCCGCAGCGAGTTGAGCGCGACCGACGCGAACGCCTCGTTGATCTCCCAGAGGTCGACGTCGGCGGCCGCGCGACCCGCCTTCTCGAGCGCCTGCTGCGCGGCGAGCGCCGGGGTCTTGGCGAGGTAAGGGAAGTCGTCGGCGACCGTCCCGTAGGCGAGCACGGTGGCGAGCGGCGTCTTGTCGTTCGCCGCCGCCCACTCGTCGGAGGCGACGACGACCGCGGCGGCGCCGTCGTTGACGCCCGGGGCGTTGCCCGCGGTGTGGGTCGCGTCGTCACCGCCGACCGGCTTCAGCTTTGCCAGCGCCTCGATCGTCGAGTCGGGGCGGATCGCCTCGTCGGCCTCGACCACGTCCTCGGACTTGCGGCTGCGCACGGTGACCGAGACGATCTCCTCCGCGAGGCGGCCCTCGTCGGTTGCCTTCGCCGCGAGCTGATGCGAGCGAGCGGCCCAGCGGTCCATGTCGGGCCGGGTGATCTCGAGCTCGTTCGAGACCTCGCTCGCCTCCTCGATCATCTGCTTGTCGGTGAACGGGTTCGTGAGCCCGTCGTGGGTCATCGCGTCGACCGCCGGCTTGTCGCCCATGCGGAAGCCGAACCGGGCGCCGGGCAGCAGGTAGGGCGCGTTCGACATCGACTCCATCCCGCCCGTGACCCCGAGCTCGAGATCGCCGGCGCGGATCGCCTGGTCGGCGAGGCCGATCGTCCGCATTCCGGAGGCGCAGACCTTGTTCACCGTCTCCGAGGGCACCTCGCGCGGGATCTCGGCCTTGATCTGGGCCTGGCGCGAGGGGATCTGCCCCTGGCCCGCCTGCAGCACCTGGCCGAAGATCACCTGCTGGACCTGACCCGGCTCGACGCTCGCGCGTTCGAGCGCGGCGCCGATCGCCTCGCCGCCAAGGTCGGTCGCGTCCTTGGCCGCCAGCGCCCCGCCCATCTTCCCGAACGGGGTGCGCGCGGTCGCGAGGATGACTGTCTTGGACATCGAGGCCTTTCTGTCTCGGGGCGGCGAGGCCGCGGGGCGGGTGTCGCGAATGCTAGATGAGTGCCCCCGAAACCCGGTCGGCGCGCTCGGGCCCATCTATACACTCGCCGCCGTGCAGGTGGAGGTCGCAGCCGCGGGTCTGGGCGAGCTCGATTGCGACGCGATCGCGGTCGGCCTGCTCGAGGACGCGGAGCTGCCCGCCGAGCTCGCCGGAGCGCCGGGCTCCGAGCAGGTCCTGGCGACGTTCAAGAAGGTCTGCGTGATTCATCCGTCCGCGATCGCGCCGGTGATCGTCGTCGGCCTCGGCGCCGCCGGCGCGCTCGATCCCGAGCGCCTGCGGGTCGCGGCCGCGCTCGCGGCCAAGCGCGCCGCGACGCTATCGGCCGAGTCGCTCGCCTGGCTGGTGCCCGACGGAGACCAGCCCGAGCTCGCCGCGGCGCTGGTCGAGGGGACGATCCTCGCCGGCTATCGCTTCGATCGCTTTCGCGCCGCCGACCCGGACGATCCGCGCCCGAACGCGCCGGGCCGGCTGACGCTCGCGGGCTCGGCCTCCGGGCGCGACGCGATCGCGACCGAGGCCGAGGTCGCCCGGATCGGCGCCGAGGCGGCGAACCGCGCCCGCGAGCTCCAGAACCTGCCCGCGAACGTGCTCACGCCCGAGGCGCTCGCCGAGCGCGCGCGAGAGATCGCCGCCGCCCACGATTCGGTCACGGTCGAGGTGCTCGACCGCGAGCAGATCGCCGCCGCCGGGATGGGCGGGATCGTCGCCGTCTCGCAGGGCGCCGCCGCGGAGCCGCGGCTGATCGGGCTCCGCTACGCGGGCGGCGGCGCGGGCGAGCGGATCGGGCTCGTCGGCAAGGGCGTCACCTTCGACAGCGGCGGGATCTCGATCAAGCCGGCCGCGGGCATGCACGAGATGAAGATGGACATGTCCGGGGCCGCGGCCGTGCTGGAGGCGTTCGCGGCGATCGCCGAGCTCGGGCTCGGGCTCGAGCTCGTCGCCGCGATCCCGGCGACCGAGAACATGCTCGACGCGGCGTCGACGCGCCCCGGCGACATCATCACCCAGCTCAACGGGACCACGGTCGAGGTCAACAACACCGATGCCGAGGGGCGGCTGATCCTCGCCGACGCGCTGACCTGGTCGGTGCGCGAGCTCGGCGCCGAGCGGATCGTCGACCTGGCAACCCTGACCGGCGCCGTTCTCGTCGCCCTCGGCTCGACCTACGCGGCGCTGATCTCCAACGACGACGAGTGGGCGGCGGCGGTCGAGCGCGCCGGCGGCGCCAGCGGCGAGCTCGTCTGGCGCCTGCCGCTGCACGAGGAGTACAAGCAGCTCACCCGCGGCACGGTCGCCGACCTGACCAACGCGGCGGCGAAGCGCAAGGCGGGCACGATCTACGCCGGCTCGTTCCTGGAGGAGTTCGTCGAGGGCCGCCCTTGGGCGCACCTCGACATCGCCGGCACCGCGTGGGACACGGGACGCGCCTACTTCGGCAAGGACGCGACCGGGTTCGGCGTCCGGCTGCTCGTCCGCCTCGCGCGCGACCTGGCTGCCGGCGAGAGCGTCAGTCGATGAGCAGGCACGTTCCGGTGCCGTGGGCGAGCAGCTTGCCGCCCGCCTCGTCGTACAGGCGCGCCTCGGCGGTCGCCTGGCGCTTGCCGCGGTAGACGACCTCGGCCTCGCAGCGCACCGGACCGGTCTCGCGAGTGATCGGGCGCACGAACTTCGCCTCCAGGGTCTGAGTCGAGTAGGCCGCGCCGGCCGCGAGGGTGGTGTGCACGGCGCAGCCGATCGCCGAGTCGAGCAGCGTCGCCGCGTAGCCGCCGTGAACGGTGCCGATCGGGTTGTAGTGCTCCTCCCCGGGCTCACCGGCGAACACGACCCGGCCCTCGGCGACCTCGACCGGGCCGATCCGCAGCAGGACGGCGATCGGGGGCGGCGGCAGCTCCCCCGCGGCGACGGCGCGCATGTAGTCGATCCCCGCCAGCTCGGCGCCGGCGCTCGCGGTCGGCAGCGGGTCCTGCCAGGTCACCAGGCGGGTCCGCGTGGTCTCCGGCGAGCGCTCGGCGAACTCGAGCGCGACCGCCTCGGCCGGGCTCACCGGCGCCGGCCGGGCTCGCGCGAAGCCGGATATTGCAGGTCGGCAAGGATCTCCTCGGTGCTGACCTCGATCCGAAGCGGGACGATCTCGATCGCCTTCAATCCGTGGAGCTTTTCCGGGATCAGCCTCATGGCGGCCTCCGTTCGCTGCGGGTTGCTTGACGAAACCGACGCTACCAGGATGAGTTGCATGATGCAACTGAGTGTGCGAGACTCACACTCATGCTGCGCCGCGAGTACGACCAGATCTGCTCGGTCGCCCGCACGCTCGAGGTGCTCGGCGAGCGCTGGACGCTGCTGATCATCCGCGACGTCTTCAACCGCAGGCGGCGCTTCGACCAGATCCAGGAGAACCTCGGGATCGCCCGCAACGTGCTCTCCGCGAGGCTCGCGTGGCTGGTCGAGGAGGGGATCCTGGAGAAGCGCGCCTACGAGGATCGCCCGCCGCGCTACGAGTACTTCCTCACCCGCAAGGGCCTCGACCTGTGGCCGGTGATGATCTCGATGCTGCACTGGGGCGACCGCTACCTCGCCGACTCCGGACCGCCGATGCTGGTCCGCCACAAGGACTGCGAGGGGCTGGTCGACGAACGCGGCTCGTGCGAGCGCTGCGGCGCGCGGCTCGACGCGGGCGACGCCTACGCCGAGCGCGGCCCGGGCGCGACCGCGCGATGGCGAGAGCGCGCGGCGGCATAACCTTCGCCGCGTGAACTTCGAGCTCTCCGACGAGCAGCGGCTGCTCCGCGACACCGTGCGCGAGTTCGCCCGCGCCGAGGTCGCCCCGGTCGCCGAGGAGCTCGACCGCACGAAGGCGTTCCCCTACGAGCTGGTGGCGAAGATGGGGAAGCTCGGGCTGATGGGGATCCCGTTCCCGCAGGAGTACGGCGGCGGCGGGGCCGACACGCTCAGCTACGCGCTCTGCGTCGAGGAGCTGGCCCGGATCGACTCCTCGGTCTGCATCACGCTCGCCGCGCACACCTCGCTCGGAACGATGCCGATCCACCTCTGGGGCACCGACGAGCAGAAGTCCGAGTGGCTTCCCGCCCTCTGCGCGGGCGAGCGCCTGGCGGCGTTCGGGCTCACCGAGCCCGAGGCGGGCTCCGACGCCGGCGCCACCCGCACCCGCGCCCGGCTCGAGAACGGCGAGTGGGTGATCGACGGCGCGAAGCAGTTCATCACCAACTCGGGGACCGAGATCTCCGGCTGCGTGACGATCACCGCGCTCACCGGCGACGGCGCGCAGCGCGAGATCTCGAACCTGATCGTCCCCAACGGGACTCCCGGCTACGAGCCCGGCGAGCCGTACCGGAAGATGGGCTGGAACGCGTCCGACACCCGGCCGCTGGCGTTCGACGGCTGCCGGGTGCCGGAATCGAACCTGCTCGGACGCCGAGGCGAGGGGTTCAAGAACTTCCTTCACATCCTCGACGGCGGGCGGATCGGGGTCGCGGCGATGGGCGTCGGGCTCGCCCAGGGGGCGCTCGACGAGGCGATCGCCTACGCGAAGGAGCGGCGTGCGTTCGGGCAGCCGATCGCGAAGTTCCAGGCGATCCAGGCGAAGATCGCCGACCTCTCGGCGCAGATCGAGGCCGCGCGTCTGCTCACCCACCGGGCGGCGCTCGAAAAGGACGCGGGGCGCTCGTTCACGCTCACTGCCGCGCAGGCGAAGCTGATCACCGGCCGGCTCGCCGTCCGCGCCAGCGAGGAGGCGGTGCAGATCCACGGCGGCTACGGCTACATCGAGGAGTACCCGGTCTGCCGCTTCTACCGCGACGCGAAGATCCTCACGATCGGCGAGGGCACGGACGAGATCCAGCAGATGGTGATCGCCCGCGCCCTGGGCTGTTGAGGATCCGCGGACCGGCGCTCACCCCCCTTCAGCAAGCCGTTTTTCCCGCGATTAGCGGTTTCGTCACCGATCGCACAATGATCGTGTCCGACCCGGGCGCTTACACTCGCACCCGTCGAGTAGTCCCCCTGCACCCAAACGCTGAGGAGTCGATGGGAAGCATGGAGAGCAACGCGAAGTGGGATCAGCTGGCCTCGCTGCGAGACGAGCTCGATCGGCCCGCGGTGGTGGTGCCGATCTGCGTCAGCCGTGTCGACGGCAAGCGGCACGAGCTTTCGCCGAAGGCGATGCGGTTCGCCGAAGCGCTCTCGTTCTCGGACGGCTGGTCGCGGATCTCGGACGCGCGTAACCGCCGCCTGGCCGCCTGACGCCGCCCGTCGACCTCGCGGCCCGAGTCGCTCAGGCGTCGCGGTGGCGTGCGAGCAACTCGCGCGCCGCGGTCGCCGGGTCGATCTCGCGGCGGGTGACGCGCTCGAGCAGCCCCGCCCACTCCGGGTCGTCTGCGGCCCGCGTCTCGAGCTCCCGGCGCATCCGCGCGGCGGCGATCCCGAGCACCTCGGCGCGCAGGTTGCGCGCCCGGCGCTCGGCGAGCGTGCCGGCGGCCTCGATGTGGGCGCGGTGAGCGTCGATCATCTCGACCAGCGCCGCGATCCCCTCGCCCCGGGTCGCCTCGGTGCGCACGACCGGCACCTTCCAGTCGCGCTGCGGACCCAGCGCCAACACCGCCTTGACCTCGCGCATCATCGTGTCGGCGAGCGGGTGATCGGACTTGTTGACGACGATCACGTCGGGGATCTCCATCACCCCCGCCTTCAGCGCCTGGATCGAGTCGCCCGAGCCCGGCATCAGCGCGAGCACGACCGTGTCGGCGTGGTCGACGATGTCGATCTCGCCCTGCCCGACCCCGACCGTCTCGAGCACGATGTCGTCCTTGCCCGAGGCGTCCATCAGCAGCGCCGCCTGCAGCGCCGCCTCCGCGAGCCCGCCGAGCGAGCCGCGGGTCGCCATCGAGCGGATGAAGACGCCCGGGTCGAGGAAGTGGTCGGAGAGCCGGATCCGGTCGCCGAGCACCGCCCCCTGGGTGAACGGGCTCGACGGGTCGATCGAGAGCACGCCGACCTCGCGCTCGGCCTTGCGCAGCTCGGCGCAGACGGCTCCGATCAGGGTGCTCTTGCCGACCCCGGGCGGCCCGGTGAGGCCGACGATGCGGGCGCTGCCGGTGCGCGGGAAGAGCTCGGCGACGAGCTCGTCGCCGGCCGGGTCGCGGTTCTCGACCATGCTGATCGCGCGCGCCAGGGCGCGCTTGTCGCCGGCGACCAGGCGCTCGGCAAGCGGGGCTTCGGTTGCCGCCTCGGCCATCGCGGCGCAGTCTAGAGTCCGCGCGTCGATGATCCGAACGCTTCGCTTCCTCGCCGCGAACGGCATGCTCACCCCCCGCTACGCGCGGCTCCTGTGGCGCTATCTGTGGCGGCGCTGGCTCACATCCGCGGGCCGGCGCTGGGAGACCGACGGCCCGGTCTTCCTCGGCAAGGGACTCGAGCTGCAGATCGCGAAGCGGGGCAAGATCCGCTTCGGTCGCTTCGCCTGGATCGGCGACGGGACCAAGATCCGCTGCCACGAGGGCGTGGTCGAGATCGGCGCGAAGACGGTGATCGGGCAGGAGTGCACGATCTCGGCCTACCGGCGGGTGCGGATCGGCGAGCAGTGCGTGATCGCCGACCGGGCGATGTTCATCGACTTCGACCACGGCGTGGTCGAGGTCGAGCGCCCGATCCGACTTCAGGGGATCTACATGCGCGAGGTCGAGGTCGGCTCCAACTGCTGGATCGGCTACGGCGCCTGCGTCCTGCGCGGCGTCCGGGTCGGCGACAACTCGGTCGTCGGCACGAACTCGGTCGTCACCCGCGACGTGCCCGCGAACGCCGTCGTCGGCGGCGTCCCGGCCCGGGTCCTGAGGATGCGCGAGGCGCCGCGAACCCTGAGCTGGCCCGATCCGCTCGAGCCGTAGCGCCACCTCCCGCCGAGCGGTGGATATTCCTTGTCATGCGGGACAGATCCCCCGCTCGGCGTCAGGCGCGTGCGGGGGCGAGCTCGGCGTAGATCTCGGCGGTGCGCTCCGCGACGTCGGCCCAGTCGAAGCGGCGGATGTGCTCGGAGCCCTCGGCGACGAGGCGGTCGCGAAGCTCGGCGTCGGTGAGCAGGCGCTCGACCATCTCCCCGAGCGCCTCGGGGTCGCGGGCGCGGAAGCGCAGACCCGCCTCGCCGTGCGGGACGACCTCGCGCAGCCCCCCGGTATCGGCGACGATGCAGGGGCAATCCGACGCCATCGCCTCGAGCGCCACGAGGCCGAACGGCTCGTAGAGCGAGGGCACCACGCAGACGTCGGCGATCCGGTAGAGCGAGTGCAGGACGTCGTCGCCGATCCAGCCGAGGAAGGTGCCGTGCTGGTCGAGGCCGAGGTCGGCGGCCTGGCGGCGCAGCTCGGGCTCGTGGGTGCCGGAGCCGGCGACCAAGAAGCGGGTCCCGGGCACCGCGTCGACGAGCCGGGGCATCGCCTCGAGCGCGAGCTGGAACCCCTTCTCGTAGACGAGCCGCCCGATCAGCAGCACCAGGCGCTCGTCGGGGGCGGCGAACTCCGACCGCAGCCGGGTGAGCTCGGCGGCGTCCTGCGGCTGCAGGTCGTCGGGGTCGATCCCGTTCGGGATCACCGCGACCCGCTCCTCCTCGACTCCGAAGATGTCGGCGATCTGCTCGCGCATGTAGTACGAGCAGGCGATCACCCGGTCCGAGCGGTTCGTGATCCAGCGCTCGATCCCGTGGATGTGCGACTGCGGGTGCTTGTCGACCCAACCCTGGTGGCGGCCGTGCTCGGTCGCGTGGATCGTCGTCACCAGCGGCGCGCCGAAGCGCCGGGCGAGGTGGTCGCCGGCCATCGCCACGAGCCAGTCGTGGCCGTGGACGAGGTCGAAGTCGTAGCGGTCGCCGAGCTCGACCCCGGCGGCGAGCATGTCGGCGTTCATGCGCTCGACCCAGGCGACGAACTCGCCGAGGTCGGTCGGGCGCTTGGGCTCGCGGACGCGGTGGATGTGGACCCCGCGGACGACCTCCTCCGGGGGTGACTCCTCGCTCCCGCGCGTGAGCACGTGGACCTCGACCGCCTCCCCGTGGGCCAGGTTCTCGGAGAGCTTGCGCACGTGGCGCGCGAGGCCGCCCTCGATCAGCGGCGGGTACTCCCAGGAGAGGATCAGGACGCGGGTCATCTGTTCAGGGCTCGAGCAGGGGGCTGAGGCTCAGGTCCGGCGCCAGGTTGCGCAGAGGCCCCTGCGCCGCGCCGGGGGGCGATTCTATGGCCTCGAGCATCGCGCCGGCGTGACTGGTGGCACGCGCGTACGGGTAGTCGCCCGCCTGGCGGCGGCGGTCGAGGAAGGCCCAGTCGCTCGCCTGCACCGCGAGCAACTCGCGCGCGGCGCGCTCCGCGGCCACCCGGTCGAGGCCGCTCCCGAGCGCGCGCAGCAGCCGCAGCTCGAGCCGGCGCCCCGCCCAGGCGAGGTCGGCGACCTCGGGCGAGTCCCACGTGCGCAGGTCCTTGCCCTCGCCCCAGCTCGAGCGCTGCAGCTCGCGCGGCTCGGGCTGGTGGCGCTCGCGCGCCTGCGCGAGGGTGACCAGCTCGACCCCGCGCGCCGGGACGCTGCGCAGCACCTGCTCGAGCCACAGCGGACCCTCCCACCACCAGTGGCCGAGGAGCTCGGTGTCGATCGCGAACACGACCAGCCCCGGCCCCCCGGTCGCGGCGGCGTAGCGCTCGAGCCGGGCGGCGACCGCGTCGGCGAACTCCTCCGCCTGCTCGGCCGCCCGCGCCGCCGCGCGCTCGGGGTCATACGCAGCGCCGTCGATCGCCCAGGGCCGCGCGCCGCGCAGCGACTTGCGATGGAAGTCCGCGTAGGCGGGGTCGGAGGGATAGCCGTCGAACGCCCACAGCCACGAGACCGCCTCCCAGTCGATCGCGAACCCGACCGGCCCGGCGGCGGTCGCGACCGGCGCCAGCGCGGCGAGTGGCTCCGAGTCGGCGCTCTGATCGGTGCAGAAGTGCTCGATCCCGTGCTCGGCGAGCAGGTGCTCGAGACCGGGCTCATAGGCGCATTCGGGGAGCCAGAAGCCGGCCGGGTCGCCGAAGCGCCGCGAGTGCGAGCGCAGCCCCGCGTCGACCTGCAGCCGCCGTCCCGCCCGGGTCGCGACCAACGGCAACACGCAGTGGCTGGCCGCGGAGCCGACGAGCTCGACCCGCCCGCGCTCGGCGGGCTCGCGAAAGAGCGCGTTCAGGTCGCCGGCGAGCGGCTCGAGGCGGGCGAGCGCCGCCCGGTAGCGGTCGGCCTCGGCGGCGCAGGCGTCGCGCAGGGACTCGTCGACGTCGCCGACGTCGGCCTCGCAGGACGCGATCCGGAACTCGCGCAGGAAGTCGAGCAGCCGGCCGGCGACGCCGTCGGCCTCGAGCTGGTCGGCGAGCACCGGGGTGACCGTCATCGTCAGCTTCTCCGCCAGCTCGCAGACCGGCGCGTAGGAGCGGATCACCGCGTCGAACAGCCACTCCTCGCCGAACGGATAGGTGCCGAAGCCCTCGACGTAGGGCATGTGCGAGTGCAGGACGATCGCCAAGTCGCCGACCGAGCCTCCGTCGGCCGGCGACGTTCGTGTCTCGCTCACGCGTGGCAGACCGCGACGAAGTCGAGCGCGCGGTCGAGGTCGGCCTCGGCCTCGGGGCGAAGGACGAAGTCGGAGGCGGCGATCGCGGGGACGAAGCGCTCGTAGAACGGCTTCGTGATCCGCAGCGCCGGATGGACGCGATCCCAGCCCGCGCGGATCGCGACCTCATGCAGCTTCAGCTTGCGGGCGTGAAAGACGCCGTGGAGCTCGAAGCTGGCGAAGTGCGGGGCGATCAGCTCCCGGTACTCGGACGCCGTGTACTCGCGCAGGTGCCAAGGGTTGTGCGACTTCTCGGCGCCCTCCGGCGCCAGCGTGAGCCGGTTCGGAGTCGATACGTAGGCGAGCGGGGCGGTGGCAGCGAAGCGCTCCAGCAGCGCCCCGGGATCGGCGATGTGCTCGATCGTCTGCAGGAAGACGATCGCGTCGGCGGGGCCTGTGAACGATTCGACCAGGTCGCGCTCGAAGCGCAGGTTCGGTCGCCGGTAGCGAAGCCGGGCGTGCTCGTGAGCCTCGGGGTTGGCGTCGACGCCGACCACCTCGGCGGCGCTTCGCGCCAGCAGATCCGCGCCGTAGCCCTCTCCGCAGGCGAGGTCGGCGACCCGTTTGCCCCCCACCCTCGCGGCGATCCACTCGTAGACGGCGAGGTGGCGCCGAAACCAGTAGTTCTCCTCCGGGACGTCGGGGAGCGTGCGCTCGCCCGTGAGCGCGAGCGGCGGCACGCCCGCCGGCTGGTCGCGCTGGAGATGCTCTCCGTTCACGGCGCAGGACCGTACTATCTGCCGCCGTGCCAGCCGCCCCGACCGCTACCGCGGCCCAGATCAAGGACGCGAACACCCGCTACCACGACGTCGCCGCCGCCGACTACGACTCGAAGTGGGGAATCGACTTCGGACCGATCGGCCGAGCCCAGGTGCGGGGCAAGCTCGCGAAGGCGCTCGGCGGTGAGCCACAGCCGTTCGGCGACGCGCTCGAGATCGGCGCCGGGACCGGCTACTTCACGCTCAACCTCGCCCGCCTCGGGCTGATCGCGCGCCCGGTCGCGACGGACATCTCCCCCGGGATGCTCGCGGCGCTGGAACGTACCGCGGCCGGGCTCGGGGTCGCGGTCGAGACGGTCGAGGCCGACGCCGAGGCGCTGCCGTTCGCCGATGCGAGCTTCGACCTCGTCTTCGGCCACGCGGTCCTGCACCACATCCCCGACCTCGACCGCGCGTTCGCCGAGTTCCGCCGAGTGCTGCGCCCGGGGGGCGTGCTCGCGTTCTGCGGCGAGCCGTCGCGCTACGGCGACCGGATCGCAGTGGTGCCGAAGCGGCTCGGAGTGCTGGCGGCGCCGGCGTGGCGGCGGGCGCTGGGCGCGTCGGCGGCGCGTCGTCACACGGGCGACGCCGATCACTGCGACCACCACCTCGAGTGGGAGGTCGACGTGCATGCGTTCGAGCCGCGCGCGCTGCGCGACCGCATGCGAGCGGGCGGGTTCGACGACGTCCGCATCCGCGGCGAGGAGCTGCTCGCGAACGCCCACGGCTGGCTCATGCGCACGCTCGAGTCGAGCGCCGAGCCCGACCAGGTCCCGGAGCGCTGGCGCTGGTTCGCATTTCGCAGCTACATGGCGCTGCAGCGCATCGACACGGCACTGCTCGAGCCGCACCTGCCGCCGGAGCTCTTCTACAACCTCGTCTTGAGCGCCCGCAGACCCAGCTGAGCGCGCCCGTCGGCGCGTCGTCAGCGCTCGAGGCCCGCGGCTTCGAGGGCCTGCGAGCGATCGCTGAAATCCTGCTGCGAGACGACCAAGCCTCGCCGAAGCACGAACAGCTGATAGACGGGCTTGCGGACGGCGATCCCGCTGCCGGCCCCGTGGGCGCTTTGCTGAGCCGTGACCAGGAACCGGTCGCCGAAGTCGACCACCTCCTCCGGGTCGAAGCGCAGGTCCTCGAAGGCGTCGAGCCAGTTTTGCCACATGCGGAGATATCCATCGTGGCCGGCGAAGACCTCGTCCTGGTCCGGTGCGATCAGATCACGGCCGGGTCGGTACTCGTTCTCGGGATCGAGGCCGACGAGGATGACGTCGAAGTCCCGGCGGTTGGCGGCCGCGTAGGTTCGCGTGATCCGCCGAACCAGCGCCCAGCGCCGAAGGCGGGACCCGCGGGGCAGGCGAGCAAGCGCCCGCGCCGCGACGCCATAGAGGATCGGGCGGCCTGCGATCAGGCGCTCGTCCAGGCTGCGGCGGCGGCTCGCGCCCTCGGTGATCGACGGGAGCGCGATCCGCGTCCCGGTATCGCCTCTGCTCGGCGTCGGCGACATCGCCCGCAGTATCCCGCGAAGTCAGGCCCCTGCGGTTTTCGACGCCCGCAGCCCGCCTACCCGAACGTGAACGCGTAACCGGTCACGCCCTGACATCTCGAGGGCGAGAACGTCTACGGTCCGCGCATGGATCACGACGCCGAGGTGCTCGTCGTCGGCGCCGGCTTCGCCGGCCTCACCGCGGCTCGCGCGCTCGATGCCGCCGGCACCCGGGTGGCGGTGCTCGAGGCCCGTGACCGGGTCGGCGGCCGGACCCTGAACGCGGCGCTCGCCGACGGCGCGGTGGTCGAGATGGGCGGGCAGTGGATCGGCCCGACCCAGGAGCGGATCGCGGCGCTCGCCACCGCGGTCGGGGTCGAGACGTTCCCGACCCACACCGAGGGCGACAACCTGCTGCGCCTCGACGGGCGGCTGCGCCGATACAGCGGCACGATCCCGCGCCTGAACCCGCTCGCGCTGCTCGACGTCGGGCGGACGGTGCGAAAGCTCAATCGGCTCGCCGAGACGATCGACCCGGAGGCGCCCTGGGCGAGCGAGCGAGCCGCGCAGCTCGACGCGACCAGCCTCGCCACCTGGCTCGAGCGAACCCTGGTCTCGGCGACCGCGAAGCACCTGATGCGCGTCGCGGGGCGGACGATCTGGGGCGCCGAGCCCGAGGAGCTGTCGCTGCTCCACGCCGCCTTCTACCTGCGCTCGGCGGGCAGCTTCGAGCTGCTCACCGACGTCGCCGGAGGCGCGCAGCAGGACCGGTTCGTCGGCGGCTCGCAGCTGATCGCCGAACGCGTCGCCGAGGCGCTCGGCGACCAGGTCGTGCTCGGCTCGCCGGTGCGGCGGATCGAGCACGGCGCGAGCGAGGTCGTCGCGATCACCACCGCCGGCACCAGGGTGCGCGCGGCGCGCGCGATCGTCGCCCTGCCGCCGGCGCTGACGGCGGCGATCGAGTTCGACCCGCCGCTGCCGCCCGCGCGCGCCCAGCTCGCCCAGCGGATGGCATCGGGGTGGCTGGTGAAGACGACCGCGATCTACTCGGAGCCGTTCTGGCGCGCCGACGGGCTCTCGGGCGAGGCGCTGAACGCGGCGGGCCCGGTGACGATGACGTTCGACAACACGCCGCCCGCGGGCGCGCCGGGCGCGCTCGTGGGATTCGTCGGCGGCGCCGACGCGCGGGCGTTCGCGCAGCTCGGCGCGTCCGAGCGCCGAGCTGCGGCCCTGCGCTGCTTCGCCGACCTGTTCGGCGAGCGCGCGCTCGCGGCCGAGCGCTACCTCGAGCTCGACTGGGCCGCGGAGCCGTACTCGCGCGGTGGCCCGGTCGCCAACTTCGCCCCCGGCGGCTGGACGGCGGGCGGACCGGCGCTGCGCGCCCCGGTCGGCGCCCTGCACTGGGCGGGGACCGAGACCGCGACCCGCTGGGCGGGGTATCTCGACGGCGCGGTCAGCTCCGGCGAGCGCGCCGCCGCCGAGGCCCTGGAGCGCCTATAGATCAATCAGGCGTCGGTCCCGTCGAGGCGACGGCAGCGGAATAGCTTCACCTCGCCCGAGATGCCCTTCAGGTGACGGGCGCCGGCGAACGACCACTCGTACTCGTCGGCGAGCGCCTCCCGCACCTCCTCGGAGACGAGCACGCTCGCCGGGCGCGCGGTCGCCGTCAGCCGACTGGCGAGGTTCACCGGGCGCCCGTACCAGTCGCCGGCGCGGGTCATTGCCGGACCGGTCGCGATCCCGGCGCGCAGGAGCGGAAAGCCGTCACCCTCGGAGTCCGCCGACTCGACCAGCTCGAGGATCGCCTCGGTGACCGGCGCGGGCTCCGGTCCGACGATCATCGCCGCGTCGCCGATCAGCTTCACCAGCCGCACCGGGGGCGCGACCGCCCCGGCGGCGAGCTCGTTCAGACGCCCGCTCACCCGGCCGAGCTCCTCCGGCGCCAGCGACTCTCCGAGGCGGGTGAAGCCGACCATGTCGACGAAGCCGACAGTCGCCTCCTGCGCGGAGGCGATCCCACCCTCGCCGACGTCGCCGGCCGCGATCGCGTCGTGGCGGATCTGCTCGCGCAGGTGCAGGTTGAGGACGTAGGCGAGCGACTCGCCGAACATCGGCGCGAACGCCCGCGCCGCATCCGCCAGGCGGGTCGCGATCTCGTGCTCGTCGGTCTCGGGGGCGATGAACGCGTCGGCGATCAGGGTCCGGTTGGCGGCGGCGAGCTGGCTCATCGTCATCCCGAGCACGCGCGCGACCTCGAGGATCCCGTCGTCGGGCAGGCCACCGTCGCGCAGGGCGGCGACCCGCTCCGCCGCCTCAAGGTCGCGGTTGGTGTAGGCCTTCGCGTCGTCGGCCGCCACCGCGAGCCCGAGCGCGCGCCAGACCTGCTCGAGGAAGTCCCGCTCGAGCCCCGACTCGGCGGCGATCTCCGCGGCCGTGCGGGTGGCGCCGCCGCCGCCGAGCGCACGCTCGGCGGGCAGCAGCGCGAGCCGGTCCTCGGCCGCCGCGACGCGCAGCTCGGCGAGCTCGACCCCGTCGTCGGCGAGCTCGGCGAGCAGGCGCCGGCGAGCGTCGCGCTCGTCGCCCTCGAGGCCGTCGAGCAGCCCCTCGGCCTCGAAGTCGATCGCCGCCATCGGGGGCGCATTGTGCCGCCTCCATACACTTCGCGTATGGACGCGGACGCGCTCGAGCTGCCGATCTTCGAGCTCCCATTGGTCCTGCTGCCGGGCGAGCTCCTGCCGCTGCATATCTTCGAGGACCGCTACAAGCGGATGGTCGGGCGCTGCCTCGAGGACGGGGAGCCGTTCGGAATCGTCTTTCGCGACGGCGATGGGAGCGCCCGGCGGATCGGCTGCGAGGCGCGGGTGACCGAGGTGACCGAGCGCTTCGACGACGGGCGGTTGAACATCATCGTCACCGGCGAGCGGCCGTTTCGCGTCCTCGACCGCTTCGAGGCACCGGACTATCCGGCCGGCGAGGTCGAGCCGGTCGAGGCGGAGGACGGCGGCGAGGCGCCGGCCGGGGACGGTGCGAGCGCCGCGAGCCGCGCCCGGGACGCGTTCGCCGAGCTCGTGCGCCGGGTCGGTGGCGAGGATCCCGAGCGGGCGGAGCTCGAGGCGCTCGACTCCTACGGGATCGCGGCCCGGGTCGAGCTCCCGGCGGATACCAAGCAACGCCTGCTCGAGCTGCGCTCCGAGCCCGCCCGGATGGAGGTCCTCGCGCGGGCGCTCGAGTCGCTGGTCGAGGCCGTCGCCCGCTCGCGCGACGTCGCCGAGCGCGCGCGGATGAACGGCAAGCTGATCGTCGGCGACGTTTAGCCGGTCACGCCGCGGCGACGGCGCCGCCGCGCCGCGGGTCGCCTGCGCCCCGCAGGTCGCCGCGCCGCGGGTCGCGGGCGACGGCGTGGACGCCGCCGAAGAAGACGTTTCGCTCCGTCCAGCGCACGACCTCGTAGCCGCAGTCCTCGATCCGCTCGAGCGCCGCTGCGTCGATCCCGGGCTCGGCCTGGACCACCCCCGCCTCGAAGTGCATCCGCGGGGCGTCGACGGCGTCGGCGAGCGAGAGCCCGCGTCCGAGCACCCCGGCGATCGTCTGCAGGATCGCCGAGCGGATCCGGTTCGAGCCGCCGCTGCCGAGCCCGACCTCGAGCTCCGAGCCGGCGAGGATCACCGTCGGCGACATCATCGAGGCCATCCGCCGCCCCGGCGGCTGGCGATGAAAGCCGTGCGGGTTCAGATCCTCCTCGCCGAGCATGTTGTTGATGTGGATCCCGGTCCCGGTGGCGATCAGGCCCGAGCCGGTCCCGTTCGAGCAGGTGACGCTGGCGCAACGGCCGTCGCCGTCGACCGCGGTGATGTGGGTCGTCGATCCGAGCCGGTCGGCGGCGCTCGCGAGTCGCGCCTCGGCGAGGAACTCCTGCTCGAAGCCGGGACGGTGCAGGCCCTCGCCGAACTCCTCCGTGCGCTCGCCCTGGGCCGCCGCCATCACCGCGATCAGCTCCTCGGCCCCCGCCGAGCCGAGCCGGTCGAGCAGCTCGAGCGCGTAGGCGATCAGGATCCCGCCCGAGGACGGCGGCGGGTTGGTGAGCACCAGGCGGTCCCGGTAGCGGGCGCAGACCGGCTCGCGCTCGACCGGCTCGTATGCAGCGAGGTCCGCCTCGCCGAGCGTCCCGCCGCGCTCGAGCACCGACGCGGAGAGGGCGCGGGCGATGTCGCCGCGGTAGAACGGCTCCGCGCCCTCGGCGCCGAGGCGCTCGATCGTCTCGGCGACCGCCGGGAAGCGGATCGTCTCACCTGCCGCCGGCAACCGACCGCCGGGGGCGTAGACGCTCGCGCCCTCCTCGTAGTGGGTCAGGATCGGTTCCAGGATCGAGAGGAAGTAGGCCTGCTCGGGGTTGACCACGTGGCCGTCGCGGGCGAGCCTCGCGGCGGGCGCCGCGAGCTCGGCGAGCGGTACCGAGCCGAAGCGCTCGAGGGCGCGCTCGAGCCCCGCCGGGGTCCCCGGCACGCCGCACGAGGCGGCGCCGACGTTGAAGACCTGGGCCGACTCGGGGGTGAAGCGGATCGGGACCGGGACGAGCTCCGACCCGCGCTCGGTTCCATCGGCGCCCGGGGCGGCGACGAAGAAGTCGAGCACGACGCTCTCGGCCGGGGTGTGGACGAGCATGAAGCCGCCGGCGCCGAGCCCGGTCAGCGGGCTCTCGGTCACGCAGGAGGTCAGCACCGCGGCGACCGCGGCGTCGACGGCGTTGCCGCCCTGACGCAGGACGCGCGCTCCCGCCTCCGCGGTCTGCGGGTGCCCGGCGGCGACGACGCCCCGCGCGCTCATCCGCCCACCCTAAGCGCGCTGACGGCGCTACCGACCAGGTACGTATTCCGGAACGTCGAGCTCGAGGTCGCGGGGGCGCGACTCGAACGTCTTCGCGGTCCCGGCGCGGCGGTCGGCCGGACGGCGGTTTGAGGTCGTGCTGGTCCCGATCGCGCGGCGCTCGCCCGTGGTCGAGCCGTCGGCGCGCCGGGCGCGACCGTCGAAGCGGGTCGCGATCACGGTGATCCAGACCTCGTCGTCGACGGTGTCGTCGATGTTGGCGCCGAAGATGATGTTGGCGTCGGGGTGGGCGGCCTCCTGGACCACCTTCGCCGCCTCTGACACCTCGAGCAGGGTGAGGTCGGAGCTGCCGGTGATCGAGAGCAGGATCGAGCGAGCGCCGTCGACCGAGGTCTCGAGCAGCGGCGAGGAGACGGCGCTCTCCGCGGCGCGGATCGCCCTGTTGTCTCCCGAGCCCATCCCGATCCCGAGCAGCGCGTGGCCGGCGTCGCGCATCGTCGTGCGCACGTCGGCGAAGTCGAGGTTGATCATCCCCGGCAGCGTGATCAGCTCGGAGATGCCCTGGACGCCCTGGCGCAGCACGTCGTCGGCGACCTGGAACGCCTCCATCATCGTCGTCGTCTTCGCGAGCACGGTCAGCAGGCGCTCGTTGGGAACCACGATCAGCGTGTCGACCTCGGTCCCGAGCGCCGCGATCCCCTCCTCGGCCTGGCTCGAGCGCCGCGAGCCCTCGAACCGGAACGGGCGGGTCACGATCCCGACCGTGAGCGCGCCGACGTCGCGAGCGAGGCGGGCGATAACGGGGGCGGCACCGGTGCCGGTGCCACCGCCGGCGCCCGCGGTGACGAAGACCATGTCCGAGCCCTTGAGCAGGCGCTTGATCTTGTCCTGCTCCTCGAACGCGGCCTTGTAGCCGAGCTCGGGGTTCGAGCCCGCGCCGAGGCCGCGGGCCACGCCGCTGCCGAGGTGCACGGTGACGTCCGCGGTCGACTGCTGCAGCGACTGAAGATCGGTGTTGATCGCCATGAACTCGACGCCGGGAATCCCGGCCTCGACCATCCGGTTGATCGCGTTGACACCGGCGCCACCGACGCCGACGACGCGGATCACGGGCGCGTGCGGACGAACCTCGACCGGGCCGGAGGGCCCGCCGCGGTAACGCGGCTCCTCGCGGCCGTAGGCGGGGCCGTCGACGTCGACGCCCTCGTCGGAGAAGATCCGGCTCAGGCGCTCCTTCGCCGCCGGCGGCTCGCTCTCGACCCGGTAGGCGCTGACCTCCTCGCGGCCGCTCGCGTGGTCGAACGGAGCCGGCTCGGGGTCGGGGTCGCGGGCGGGCGGCTCGGGCTCGCGCTCGGGTGCCGCGGGCGGGGCGTCCGCCGCCAGCACTCCGGTCTCCTCCTCCGCCGCGCGATCGGGGCGCGAAGGCGCCTCGGGCGGGTCGTCGGGCTCGACCGTCGATCGAAACAGGTCCGCGAGCGGGCCCTCGCGCATACTGGCCCGCTTACGACGCGCCATGGGTCAGGACCTCCTCGGCGAGCTCGCGGTAGTAGTCGGCGGCATTGCTCTTCGGATCGTACTTCAGCAGGCTGGCACCCCGAACGGGGGCCTCGGCGAACTTGATCGCCTTCTTGATCCGCGACTTGAACACGAGGTCGCCGAAGTTCTCCTCTAGGATCGCGACCGCCTCCTTGGCGTGCACGGTGCGCGAGTCGAGCATCGTCGGCAGGATCCCCTCGATCTCGACCTGCGGGTTGAGGTTCTCGCGGATCATCTCGAGCGTGTTCTGCAGCTGCAGCAGCCCGCGCATCGAGAGGTATTCGCACTGCACCGGGACGATCACCTTGTCGGACGCGGTGAGCGCGTTGACGGTCAGCAGGCCGAGGCTCGGCGGCGTGTCGATGCAGACGAAGTCGTAATCGTCGCCGACCGCGGTGAGCGCCTTCTCGAGCGAGCGCTCGCGGCCGATCTGGGTCGACATCGCGATCTCCGCGCCCGCGAGGTCGATCGAGGCGACGGCGATGTCGATCTCGCGCTCCTGGATCACCTCGCTGATCGGGACGTGGTGGACGAGCACGTCGAACATCGACTTCTCGACTCGGTCCGGGTCGATCCCCTGGCTCATCGTCAGGTTGCCCTGGGGGTCGAGATCGATGCAGAGCACGTCGTGGCCCGACTCTGCGAACGCGACCGCGAGGTTGAGGGTCGTGGTGGTCTTCGCCACACCGCCCTTCTGGTTCGCGAACGAGATCACCTTCGCGCGCCGCGGCGGGCGTTCCCCCGCCTCGGGCGGCGCGAACGGGTTCGCGCGACGGACCGGCTTGATCGCCTCGGTGGCCGTGATCCGCACGTCCTCGTCGTGCTCGGGCTCGGGGACGCGGTCGACCGCGACCCGGTTCACCGGCGGGCGCTCGGGCGCCGTCGCCTCGGGCTCGTCAGCCGGCTTCGCCGCGGTGGGCTGCTCGGCGGCGGGCTGCTCCGCGGCGGACTCGGCGGCGGTCTCCTCGCCGCTCAACGCCTCCTCGAACACGGGCTCGGGCGGCTCGGTCGCCGGGGCGGCCTCGTCGGCGTTGGCCGGGACGTCGCTGCGACGCTCCCGCTGGTCATCCTCGAAGCGAGTTGCTCGGTTAAAAAGTCCCATACGTTCGCGACTATTCGCACGCGGTCACAGCTTTCCTTCGTCTGCAAGTTGAAATGATCGACCGATCGGTGACCTGCTCGACAAGCGACTCGTGATCGTCACCGGCAAGGGGGGCGTCGGCAAATCCACCGTGGCGCTCGCGCTGGCGCTCGCCGGAGCCCGGCGCGGCAAGCGCACGATCCTCTGCGAGGTCGCGTCGCAGGAGCATCTCTCGCACGTCTTCCATCGCGCCGAAGTCGGCTTCCACGAGGTCGAGATGGACGAGAACCTGTGGGCGATCTCGATCGACCCGGACGAGTCGATGCGCGAGTACGTACTGCTGCAGCTCAAGGTCAGGGCGATGCGCGACCTGCTCTTTCGCTCGCGGGTGTTCAGCTACCTGGCCGCCGCGACGCCGGGGCTCAAGGAGCTGGTCACGATCGGGAAGATCTGGGAGCTGGCGCTCGACGACCGCAAGGTGAAGCGCGGCCACACCTACGACCTCGTGATCGTCGACGCCCCGGCGACCGGCCACGGGGTCGGCTTCCTGCAGACGCCGCGCACGTTCGCGAACGTCGCCCGGGTGGGGCCGATCCGCCAGCAGGCCGAGACCCTGGACCGCTTCGTCCGTGACCCGGAGCGAACCGGGGTCGCTGTCGTCGCGCTGCCCGAGGAGATGCCCGTGAACGAGACCGCGAAGCTCGAGCGCGACCTGATCGAGGAGGTCGGGGTCGGGGTCGACCGGATCTACTGCAACGGCCTCTACCCGCGCCGTTTCGACGACGCGGAGGCCGAGCGGCTCGGCGAGCTCGCCGAGCACAGTGGCGGTGGCGTGCTCGCCGCCTGTCGCGCCGCGATCGGCGAGACCCGCCGCGCCCGCGCCCAGCGCGAGCAGCTCACGCGACTCGAGCAGCTCGTCCGCTCGCCGGTTACGACGCTGCCGTTCCTGTTCGCGCCCGAGGTCGGGATCGAGGAGATCGGCACCCTCGCCGAGGCGGCGGCGGGCTGATGGCCGGGATCGCCGAGCTGCTCGAGGGCAAGCGGGTCTGCATCTGCGCCGGGTCGGGCGGGGTCGGCAAGACCACCACCTCGGCCGCGATCGCGGCCGGGATGGCGGCGCGAGGGCTGAGGGTCGCCGTGCTGACGATCGACCCGGCGAAGCGGCTCGCCGACTCGCTCGGTCTGCCGGAGCTCGGGAACACGGAGCGCCGGGTCGACCCGGCGCTGTTCGCAGACGCCGGCGTCGATGCGGGCGCCGGGGAGCTGTGGGCGATGATGCTCGACTCGAAGGCGACCTTCGACGAGGTGGTGCGCAAGCATGCGCCCGACGAGGAGACTCGCGAGCGGATCCTCTCGAACCGCATCTACCAGCAGCTCTCGGCAGCGCTCGCGGGCTCGCAGGAGTACATGGCGATGGAGAAGCTGTTCGAGATCCACGCCGAGGACCGCTACGACCTGCTCGTGCTCGACACCCCGCCGAGCCGCAACGCGCTCGACTTCCTCGACGCGCCGAAGCGCCTGATGCAGTTCATCGAGGGCCGCGCGCTGCAGGTGTTCCTGCGCCCCGCCGGGCTCGGAATGAAGATCTTCGGCCGTGGCACCTCGATGATGTTCTCGGTCCTGCGGCGGATCACCGGGGTAAACCTGCTCGAGGAGCTGGCCGAGTTCTTCCAGGCGTTCGGCGGCATGGTCGACGGTTTTCGCGAGCGGGCGCGGCGGGTCAACGAACTGCTCGCCGCCGACGAGACGACGTTCCTGGTCGTCTGCGGCCCGCAGGGGGAGCCGATCTCCGAGGCCGTCTACTTCCATCGCAAGCTGGTCGAGGCGCGGATGCCGTTCGGCGGGGTGATCGTGAACAAGGTCCACTACCAGTCCGAGACCGGCGCCGACGAGCCGGCGGCGATCGAGGCCGAGCTCAGCGCGGTTACCGGCGATCCCGACCTGGCGCGCCGGGCGGTCGAGAACCTCGCCGACTACGGGGCGCTGGCGGCGCGCGATCGCGCCAACGTCGAGCACCTAGCGAGGGAGCTGCGGACGAAGGCGGTGATCCAGGTCCCCTACCTGGACGAGGACGTGCACGATCTCGCCGGACTGGCGGAGCTGAACCGCTACCTGTTCGCGTCAGGGGCCGAGGAGCGCGCGGCGATCGCCGGATCGGCAAAGGCGTGAGCCACCGGGCTGCGCCCGGCGGCTCCGCCTGCTCTTCCTGGGTGATCGGAGGAAGTCTTTAGGAGACCCGCGCCCGCCGCGAGCGGTCGTAGGCGATCTCGCGCACGTTCCACTCGGTGGTCTCGGGCGGCGGGAAGAGCCCGGCGACGCGGTCGTGGTGGGCCTTGCGCTCCGCTCGCGTCTGCTCGATCAGGCGCAGCACCGGGCTCGCCTCGGGGTCCGCGGCGGGGCGCTCGGGCTCTGGTGCGAGCGTCTCGAGCTGCGCCGTCTCGGGCTCGCTCGGGCCGCCGAAGATCTCTCGTGCTCTCGCGATCACCGTCTCCTCCTCGGGCGCTGGACTGGGCTCAGGTGAGATTCGCCGGTCGAGCTCCGAGACCTGCTCGAAGATCCCGTCGAGCTCGTCGGCGAGCGAGGGCTCGGCCGCCTCGTCGGGGGCGACCGGCTCGTCGATCGCCACCGACTCCTCCGAATTGCCATCGACCGGCTCCAGGTCCCACTCCGTGGTGCCGCCGCTCTGCGAGCCGGCGCCCTCGCCGAGCGCGAACCCGTCGGCGAGCAGGATCTCGTCCGCGGTCGTGCGCAGGTCGGAGCCGAGATGGCCGGCTGCGGCGTCCTGGAGGATCGCGCGCGCCAGCTCCTCGACGCAGGAGGCGGTCTCGGCGGGGGTCATCGAGCCGGCGCGGGGCGCGGGCTCGCCGCTCCAGAGCTCGCGCTCGAGGCCGACCGCGCGGTCGACGACCGCCTTGACCTCGTCGCGGCGCTCGGGCTCGGCGCAGAGGGCGGCGATTCGCATCGAGAGACCGAGCGATGCGGGGCCGCCGCCCTCGAGCACGAAGCGCATCGCGAGCAGGTGGTCGTTGAGGGCCTCGACGACGACGTTTCGCTCCAGCCCCGCCTCGAAGCGGGCGAGCGAACGGCCGAGCACGGTCGGGAAGCCCGGCCGGCCGGCGGCCTGGCGGCTGAACGGCGTCGCCGGGGCGGCGAGCGCGTTCGAGAACGAGACCAGCTCGGCGAGCTCGGTCGAGGCGAGGCGGTACCCGCCCGGGCGCTGGCGGCCGGCGCCGGTGGCGATCCGCCGCCAGCGGTCCCCCCCGACCCGCGTCCAGGCGTGCGGGCCGAGTCCGACGCCGCCCTCCTTGAACAGTCGCAGGGTCGTGACCAGGCGACGGAAGGCGTCGACGGCGAGCACTCCCGGCTCCGGCGCGTCGTCGCCGGCGTCGGGACCGGGCTCGTCGATCCGGACCACGGCGAGAAAGGCGGGTTCCCAGGGCGAGACGCCGAGTCCCTCGGCGCTGCGCGCCTCGGCGGGGACCTCGACCGTGTCGGCGCGAACGATCGATGCGGTCGCGAGGTCGACGCGAGCGACCGGCATCTGCAGGCCGCGCAGCGGGACGATGACCTCGATCTGGTCGTGATCGGCGTCGCCGCCCGCCTGCAGCTCCTCGATCGCGGTCGCGAGCCGGTCGTCGTCGAGGGTGAAGTCGGTGCAGTCCATCCACAGCCGGCAGAGGAAGGCGAGCCCGGCGAGCTCGGCGCGCTGGCGCGGCTCGGCGGGGACGCCGATCCCGATCTCGGCGAGATAGTCGCCGGCGATGCCGGCGGATTCGATCGCAGCGCAGGCGGCGCCGAAGGAGTCGAGCCGGCGCAGCTCGCCGGCGTGATCGCGGACGAAGCGCTCGGTCAACGGCTCGTAGCGGCACAGCGGCGATCCGTCGCCGGGCTCGCGGACCTCGTACGGGAGCTCCTCGCCGCCGGCGACCAGCCCGTGCAGGAGCTTGGCCGCGTCGCGGGCCATCGCGATCATCGCTTCGGAGACGACTAGGTCACGCATGCCCGGGACCTTCGCCCGGCCGGGTGGCGCTCCTCTAGTGCAAGCGCGCTTGCACTAGGCGATGATCGTCGCTCGCGCGCTCTTCTCGACAGCCGGACGGCTGAAGAGCCAGCGCTTGCCGTAGCTGCGCATGTCCTCGATCAGTGGCACCAGCGCCCGCCCCTTCTCGGTCAGCGTGTACTCGACCCGGGGCGGCACCTCGGGGAAGGTGTGACGCTTGACGATCCCGTGCTCCTCGAGCGCGCGCAGGCGCAGCGAGAGCGTTCGCGGGCTGATCCCGGCGAGCGAGCGCTCGAGCTCGCAGAAGCGGCGGTTCTCCTCGGCGAGGTCGCGGATCAGAAGCAGCGTCCACTTGCCCGAGATGATCTCGGCCGTGCGGCAGACTGGACAGGTTGGATCCGTCATCGGAGCCTTCGCGAAAAAAGGGCCGCAGAGAGGGGGAATTGGAACGCGGAGTCCCTCCGGCCCGCGGGGGCAAGTATAGCTCAGCGCTATACGAACTGAAGTACGTCGCTAGCTCGGGGAGCCGGCGGCTGGCGCGGGCGCCGAGGGGGGCGACGGAGGCGCGGGCGCCACCGAAGGGGCGGGCGCGGGCGCCGGCGGCGCGACCGCCGGGGTCGGCTCGGGCTCGGCGGCCATCACCTGTTCGATCCCGGAGGCGCGCTGGCCGCGCGCCTCGAGCATGAGCTTGAAGTCGTGCGGGCTGGAGGCGTACTCGAACGCGGTCTCCTCCTCGATGTTGCCCTCCAGCACCTGCTTCAGCAGGGCCTGGTCGAAGGTCTGCATCCCGTAGTACTCGCCCTCGGCGATCACCTCGGTCAGGCGCCCGGTCTCCTGCGGGTTCAGGATCAGGTCCTGCACCCGGCCGGTCGAGATCAGCACCTCGCAGACGGCGGCTCGGCCCTCGCCGCCGGCGCGCTTGACCAGACGCTGGCCGACCGCGCCGCGCAGGGTCGCGGCGAGCATCACCCGCGCCTGCTGCTGCAGGTGCGGCGGGAAGAAGTCGATGATCCGGTTAACGGTCTCGGTCGCGTCGAGCGTGTGCAGGGTCGAGAGCACGAGGTGACCGGTCTCGGCGGCGGCGAGCGCGGTGCGGACCGTCTCCTCGTCACGCATCTCCCCGATCAGGATCACATCCGGGTCCTGGCGCAGGACGCGCCGCATCGCGCGGGCGAAGCTCTCCGTGTCGGGGCCGACCTCGCGCTGGTTGATGATCGAGAGCTTGTCGTGGTGCAGGTACTCGATCGGGTCCTCGAGCGTGATGATGTGGCGGGCGCGGCTCGAGTTGATGAAGTCGACCATCGCCGCCAGCGTCGTCGACTTGCCCGATCCGGTGGTCCCCGTGAGCAGGATGATCCCGCGCTGCTCGTCGGCGAGCTGGCGGATCACCGGCGGTAGCTGGAGGTCGTCGATCGAGCGCACCTGGTACGGGATCGCGCGGCAGACGATCGAGATCGTCCCGCGCTGGCGGAAGGCGTTGACGCGAAAGCGGGAGACGCCCGCGATCGAGTAGGCGAAGTCGACCTCCCCGCAGTTGTCGAAGTCCTGCATGTGCTCGGGGTCGGAGAGGATCGACGCGAGGGCACGCTCGGTGTCCTCCGCCGTCAGCGGCTCAGTGCCGGGGATCGGCTTCAGGTCGCCATGGACTCGCGTGATCGGCGGCGAGGCGACCTTCAGATGAAGGTCGGAGCCCTCGGTCTCGACCAGGGTGCGCAGCGCTGCGTCGATGTCGAACATCACGACCTCTATCGGGCGCCGGGCGCCGGGGCTTGAGCGCCGTTTTTATCTTCGCGCGGCCTAGCGGCTTGGGCGTGAGGGCGGCGGGATCCGCGGCTCGAGCAGGCAGGGGTCGCCGGCGCACGCGCGCAGCGCTGCGAGCGCGTCGGCGAGTGCCCGCCGCGGCGCCGCGTAGACCCCGCCCCGGTGGCGGCTGCTGAGCTGGTAGGGGTCGCGCTTGAGGTCATAGAGCTCGCGGTCGACGCGCTCCCCGGCCCCGATCGGCGCCGGCCGGCCCTCCTCGACGCTCGCGAAGCGGGCGTCGTAGCGCTCGAAGTAGGCGTAGCGCCTGGTGCGCACGCCGATGAACGAGCGCCCGACGGCGCCCGTCGCGGTCGCCCGCGGGGGGCGCTTGGCCTCGATCAGGATCGCCCGGCGCGGGCGCGGATCGCCCTCGACCCCGGCGAGGAGCGAGCGCCCGTCCTGCAGCCGGGCGGACGCGGGCGGCGGCGAGACTCCGGTCAGCCCGAGGATCGTCGGCACCAGATCGACGTCGCCGGCCGGCTCGGCGACCTCGGTCCGCGGCGCGATCCCGGGGCCGCGGATCAGCATCGGGAGGCGGATCGCCTCCTCGTACGGCTGCACCTTGCCGCCGCGGATCCGGTGCTCGCCGTGCATGAGCCCGTTGTCGGAGGTGAAGATGACGTAGGTGTCGCCGCTCGCGCCCGCCGCCTCCAGCGCCGCGTCGACCTGCGCCACGCCCTCGTCGACAGCGAGCAGGCTGGCGAGCTCGCAGCGGTAGCGACCGGCGATCTCGCGCCGCTCGCGGCGGAAGATCCGCCTCCCCTTGCGGACGATCGCCGGCTTGTCGGAGATGTCGCGCTCGCCGAACGAGGGCGGGCGCGGGAACTTGCGCTCGCGAAAGGCCTCGGCGTGTCGCGGCGCCGGCTTCGCCCGCGCGGTCTCGAAGTCGAACGGCTGCGGGCTCGCGCAGCGGGTGCCCGCGGCGTCGGGGCGGCCCCGGCCCCAGTGCGGGGCGGTGTAGGAGAGGTGGAGGAAGAACGGGTCCGGGTCGGCGGCGTGCTCGGCGATGAACGGGAGCGCGTACTCGCGGGTGAGCACGTCGCTCTGGTAGTCGGAGTCGGCCTCGCCGTAGCCGGTGAGCCCGCCGGCCGAGTCGGCGAGCGAGTAGTTGTAGTAGCTGGTCACGGTCGCCGGGACGAGGCCGTGCCAGCGATCCCATCCGGGCGGGGGCTCGACGCCGGGATAGTTGTGGATCCACTTGCCGGCGAGCATCGTGTCGTAGCCGGCGGCGTCGAGCCACGCCGGCAGCACGCGCTCGGGCTCGCGCAGGTTCTCATAGCCGCCGCCGCTGGCCGGCTGGTTGTCGATCACGCCGTGGTTGTGTGGGTACTGGCCGGTGATCCAGGTCGCCCGCGCCGGGCAGCAGAGCGGAAACGAGGCGAAGTAGCGCTCGAACGAGGCGCCGCGGTCGCCGACCAGCTCCCGGGTCCGCTTCATCACCCGCAGCGAGTCGGCGGTCTGGTCGTCGGTCGTGATCAGGACCACGTTCGGCCTCGCCGCGATCCCGGCGGCCGCCCGCTCCCCCGCCCCGACCGCGAGCCCGCCGCCGAGCACGGCGCCCGCGGCCAGGGCCGCGACCGCGATCCGCTTGCGCGCGCTCGTGCTCACGACCTTCCCAACATCCCGCGGGCCCCAAGGTAGCGGGGGGTGGTCAACCCGAGGGGCCCGCGACCCGGGCGGCGAGCGCGCAGGTCGGCCCCGAGCAGCGCTCGAGCTCGGCGGTGAGCTCGGCGAGCCGGCGCCGGGTCCCGGCGTAGCGAGGATCGCGGGCGCGGCTGCGGAGCTGGAACGGATCCCGGCGCAGGTCGTAGAGCTCGGCGTCGGTCGTCCGCCCGGCGCCGATCGGGGCGTCGATCCCCTCGGCCCTCGAGGCATAGGAGGCGCGCCGGTACTCGAAGTAGGCGTAGCGGGAGGTCCGGGCCCCGACGTAGGAACGGACCTTGAACGCGCGCCGCGAGCGCGCGACGCTGCCGCGGCCCTCGATCAGGATCGCGCGGTCGGCGGCCGCCTCGGCGCCACCGAGCACGCCGGCGAGCGAGGTGCCGTCGACCGGCCGGGCGAGCTCGTCGGGCACGGTGGCGCCGGCGAGATCGAGGATCGTCGGCGCCGTGTCGACGTTGGCGACCGGCGCGCGCACCGTGCGCCCGGCGAGGATGCCCGGACCCCGGATCAGGAGCGGGACCTTGATCGCCTCCTCGTAGGGACGGTTCTTGCCGCGCCGGATCCGGTGCTCGCCGGCGAGCACCCCGTGGTCGGCGGTGAAGACGATCACCGTCTCGTCGAGCTGGTCGGTGGCGCGCAGCTGGTCGACGATCCCGGTGACCGCCTCGTCGAGCGCCAGCAGCGAGGCGAGCCCGCAGCGGTAGTCGCGCTCGACCCGCTCCAGGTCGCGCTCGCCGAGGCGCGGGCGGCGGCGCACGGAGGCGGGCTTGTCGGCGACGTCCGCCTCGTCGAAGGAGGGAGGGCGGGGGAGCTCCGCGCGGGCGAAGCGGCGCGCGTGGCGGGGCGCGGGGATCGCGCTCTGCACACCCTGGCGCGAGCTCGGCGGACCGGTCGAGCAGCGGCGCCCGGCGACGTCGTCGCGCCCGAGCCCGCTGTGGGGCGGGTGGTAGGCGAGCCAGAGGAAGAACGGGTCGGGGTCGATCGAGTGCTCGGTGATGAACGGCAGCGCGTACTCGCGGGTGATCGCGTCGGTCTGGTAGTCGGCCGCGGCGGTGCCGAAGTGGCGCGGCTCGCGGCCGGAGCGAAAGACGCTGTAGTCATAGAACGAGGAGAGCCCGTCGCCGCCGGCGCCGACCAGCCCCGACCACATGTCCCAGCCGGGCGGCGGGCGCCGCGGGGTGCGGAGCCCGTTCAGCCACTTGCCGGCGAAGCCGGTGTCGTAGCCGCCCGCCTGCAGCCAGGCGGCGAGATTGCGCTCCGGGTCGAGCAGCGAGCGATAGCCGCCGCCGCTGGCCGGGTTGTTGCCCGTCGCGCCGTGGTTGTGGGCGTACTGGCCGGTGAGCAGGGTCGCGCGCGACGGGCAGCAGAGCGGATAGCTGGCGAACGCGTTTCGAAACTCGGTCCCCCGCCCCCCGATCAGCTTCCGCACTCCCGGCAGCGCCCGCATCATCTGCGGCCCCTGGTCGTCGGACATGACGACGACGAAGTTCGGCCGCGCCGGATCGCCGACCTGCCCCACCCCACGCTCGCTGGCAAGCCCGAACCCGAGCGCCGCGGCGAGCAGCGCTGAAAACGCGAGCCGCCCGGTCAGGCGACTTCGCGCAGCTTTTGAGCTTCAGCCAGTGACTGGAGCTTCTTCAGGGACTGATTCTCGATCTGGCGGATGCGCTCTCGGGTGACGTTGAACGTACGCCCGACCTCGTCCAGGGTCCGCGGGTGCTCGCCGCCGAGCCCGTAGCGCAGCTCGAGCACGCGCCGCTCGCGGTAGGAGAGGTTCTCGAGGGCCTCGCGCAGCGCCTCCTTGGTCAGCAGGTCGGCGGCGCGCTCGAACGGCGACTCGGCCTTCTCGTCGGCGATGAACTGCCCGAACTCGGACTCCTCCTCGTCGCCGACCGGCTTCTCGAGCGACACCGGCGCCTGCGCCGAGCGCTTGATCTGGTCGACCTCCTCGGGATCGATCCCGGTGACCTCGGCGATCTCGTCCGGGGTCGGCTCGCGCCCGAGCTCGGTGACCAGCTTGCGCTCCGCGCGCCCGATCTTGTTCAGCTTCTCGACCACGTGCACCGGGATCCGGATCGTGCGCGCCTTGTCGGCGAGCGCACGGGCGATCGCCTGGCGGATCCACCAGGTCGCGTAGGTCGAGAACTTGAAGCCCTTGCGGTAGTCGAACTTCTCCGCCGCGCGGACGAGCCCGAGCGTGCCCTCCTGGATCAGGTCGAGGAACGGCAGGCCCTGGTTGCGGTAGTTCTTCGCGATCGAGACGACCAGGCGGAGGTTGGACTCGACCATCTTCTGCTTCGCGTCGAGGTCGCCGCGCTCGATCCGCTTCGCCAGGTCGACCTCCTCCTGGGCGGTGAGCAGCCTGACCTTGCCGATGTCCTTGAGGAACAGCTGCAGCGAGTCGGTGGTCATGTCCGGCTTCAGGTCGAGCGCCGTCTTCTGGCGGCGCTTGCCGCGCTTGGGCTCGGCGCGCTCGGCGTCGGGCGACGCCTTCTGCGCCGGGTCGACGTCGTCGACCATCTCGACGCCCTGACCCTCGAGGTAGCCGTAGAGCTCTTCGATCTCGCCCTCGTCGACGTCGACCTCGGCCAGGGCCTGCGCGACCTCGCCGTAGGCGATCACGCCTTCGGCCTGGCCCTTGGTGACCAGGTTCTTGACCTCTTCGAGCTCCTGGAGTTCCGCGATCAGCATCGGTTGGCTACGTCTTCCTCTCTGGTTCTGTTGCTTTGAAAATCTGTCTCGCCGGCCTCGTGCCGGACGCCGGCTCTGATATCGGACGCTGCCGTCGACGCCGATAGTTGCCTACGCAGCTCAAGCGCCGCCTAAATGCGGGCGCGGTTTCCCCGCCGCTCGCATGCTCGATGCCGCCGGCAATCGCCGAATTGCGCTGGTACGTGTGTTCGAATCGTATCGCTATCTTTTCTGAAGTCAAGCGTGAATGCGCCATTTGCGGCGATTTCATGCGTACGCGAGCGCGTCCGGGCCTGCTCCAACACGCTACCCGAACCCGGTTACGAGCAATCGCAACGCGCGCGTCCGCCGATCTCGATGGAATACGTGCGTGAGCGACGATCGTCCAGGCGACGAGGGCGAGGCCGCGCAGGGCGGTGTGTTCGGAAACCTGCCCGGCTCGCGCCCGGGCACGCGCAGTCCGCGCCGCGCGGAGGCCTCCGCCGCGAAGGCGAAGCGGCAGCCGAAGCGGGCGGCCGAAGCCGAAGCCGAAGCCGAAGCCGGCTCCGAGAACGAAGCCGAAGCCCCCGCCGCGCGACCCCGAGCCGCCGGCCGGCGACGACGCCGAGACCGGGCCGGAGGCCGAGCGTCGCGACCCCGCCGCCGGGCTCGAGGATCTCGCCTGGGCCGGCGTCGCCGCCGCCGCGGAGGCGGCGACCCTGGGCGTCCGGCTCGCGGGCCGCGCGATCGACGCTCTGCGCGGCGGCACCGACCGGCGGTGATCGTCCGCTACCTCCGGGTCTTCTGGGAGCGCGCCTACCGCGAGAACATCACCGGGCTCTCGGCGATGGTCGCCTACAACCTCGCCCTGGCGCTGTTTCCGTTCATGCTCCTGGTCCTATTCATCTTCGGCCAGGTGATCGAGAACCCCGACGTCGAGGCGAGCGTGCTGCGCGACCTGCAGAGCATCTTCCCCGCGGTCGAGCAGGACTCGCTGACCAGCGTGCTCGACCGGATCCGCTCGAGCTCGACCACGATCGGCGTCGTCGCCGCGGTCGGCGCGATCTGGATCGGCGCCTCGTTCTGGGGCGCGATGGACACCGCGTTCTGTCGCATCTACCACGTCGAATGCCGCGGCTGGGTCGAGCAGAAGCGCTTTGCCCTGGTGATGCTGCTGGTGGTGATCGTCTTCCTCGCCGCGAGCGTGGTCGTCCCGATCGCCGAGGGCGTGCTCGCCGCGGGGGCCGACGACCTGCCCTTCGGCCTCGACGAGATCGGGCTCCTGCGCACCGCCGCGGTCCTGTTCATCGCGCTCGTGATCACGTTCTCGATCTGCGCGCTGATCTACTACGTGGTCCCGAAGGGACATGTGCCCTGGCGTGGCGTCTGGCCGGGCGCGCTCTTCGTCACCGTGACCACGGCGCTCGCGAACGCCGTCTTCCCGATCTACCTGACCCAGTCGAACATCGAGAAGCTCGGCGGGGCGCTCGGCTTCATCCTCGTCGCCCTGATCTGGTTCTACCTCGTCAGCCTGTCGCTGCTCGCGGGCGCGGTGATCAACGCGCTGCGCTACGAGCTCCACGACACCGGCAGCGTCGAGGAGGAGCGCGCTCGCGCCTTCGCCGCCGAGCTCGAGTAGTAGTCAGCTCGACGATCTAGGCCCGGTCGAGCTCGTCGAGCGCGGCCCGCATCGCCGCCGCGAGCGGGGTCCGTTCGATCGCGAACAGCCGCATCCCCGACTCGTCGCCGACCACGGTCTCGGTCGCAAGGCCCTCGATCAGCGGCCGGGCGACCCCGACGTCGACCGGGGTCACGAGCCCGATCCACAGCGACGAGAGCTGCGGGGTGAGCAGCGGGACCGGGACCTGGACCGGCGGGCGGCGACCGAGCGCGCGCGCCATCTCCTCCATCATCCCGCCGTAGGTGGTCGCCTCCGGGCCGCCGATCTCGATCTCGCGGCCGGCGGAGGCCTCGACCGTGGGCGCGGAGCGCAGGTAGGCGATCACGTCGGCGATCGCGATCGGCTGCGTGCGAGTCGAGACCCAGCGCGGGGTGATCATCGCCGGCAGCCGGCGAACGAGGTAGTAGACGACCCGGAACGACTCGCTGCCGGCGCCGATCACCGCGGCGGCGCGAAAGTAGGTCAGCGGGATCCCGGAGCCGGCGAGGATCTCCGCCGTCTGCTGGCGGCTTCGCAGGTGCCGCGAGCCGGGTTGGCCGAGTCCGCCGAGATAGATCAGCCGCTCGACCCCGGCGGCGGCCGCGGCGTCGGCGAAGTTGCGGGCGCCGCGCCGGTCGCGGGCGGCGAAGTCGGCGTCCGAGCCGCGACCCATCGAGTGCACGAGGTAGTGGGCGACGCCGACGCCGTCGAGCGCCGCCGGCAGCGTCTCGGCCTCGAGCACGTCGCCCTCGACCACCTCGCAGCCGAGCGCCTCGAGCTCACCGGCTCGCGCGCGGTCGCGGACCAGGCAGCGGACGCTGGCGCCGTCGGCGACCAGCGCGCGGGCGAGCAGCCCGCCGATGTAGCCGGTCGCCCCGGCGACCAGCACCCGGCGCTCAGCCGTAGCGGCCTCCGGTGACCTCACGCAGCTTCGCCTGGTCGTGGCGGGCGCTGACCGTGCGCACGGTGCCCGAGCGCGAGCGCATGACCAGCGACTGGGTCGTCGCCTTGCCGCCGCTGCGATAGCGCACGCCCTCGAGCAGCTCGCCGTCGGTGACCCCGGTGGCGGCGAAGAAGACGTCCTCGCCGGCGACGAGGCGGTCGGAGTCGAGCACCTGGTCGAGGTCGTACCCGGCCTCGATCGCGGCGGCACGCTCGGCGTCGTCGCGCGGCCAGAGCTTGCCCAGCAGCTCGCCGCCGAGGCACTTGATCGCCGCCGCCGAGAGCACCCCCTCGGGCGTCCCGCCGATCCCCCAGAGCAGGTCCACCCCGGCCTCGGCCGAGACCGCGAACAGGGCCGCGGAGACGTCCCCGTCGCTGATGAAGCGGATCCTCGCCCCGAGCTCGCGGACCTCGGCGACGGCCTGCTCGTGGCGCGGGCGGTCGAGCATGATGATCGTCACGTCGCCGACCGGCTTGCCCTTGCGCTCGGCGACCCGCGCGACGACCTCGGTCAGCGGCTGGTCGAGGCTGAGGACGTCGGCGACGTCGGGGCCGCCGGCGATCTTCTCCATGTAGACGCACGGGCCCGGGTCGAACATCGTCCCGCGCTCGGAGAGCGCGATCACCGAGAGCGCCGAGGGCATCCCGCGGGCGGTCAGCGTCGTGCCCTCGAGCGGGTCGACCGCGATGTCGACCTCGGGCGGGCTGCCGTCGCCGATCCGCTCGCCGTTGTAGAGCATCGGCGCCTCGTCCTTCTCGCCCTCGCCGATCACCACCGTGCCGTCCATCGGCACCGTGTCGAGGAGCAGGCGCATCGCGTCGACGGCGGCGCCGTCGGCCGACTCCTTCTCCCCCTTGCCGACCCAGCGCGCCGACGCGAGCGCCGCCGCCTCGGTCACGCGGACGAGCTCGAGCGCCAGGTTGCGGTCGGGCTTCGAGCCCGAGCGCTGATCGTGCGAGATCACTCCCACGCCGGGCAGCCTAGTGACCGGTCCGCGTCAGACCGTGCCGGGCGCTTTTCGCTCCTTGCGCCCGCCGCTCTCGAGCGAGCGGGTGAAGCCCGTGCCCGCGATCACGATCGCGGCCAGCAGGGCGATCCAGTAGCCGAAGTCGAGGCTGGTGCCGAACTCGAGCCCCTCCGCGGGCGCGGGCAGGTCGATGATCCCGTTGTAGGCGATCAGCACGGTGGCGGCGAAGCCGGCGACCATCGTCAGCTCGCCCGGCGCCCAGGAGAGCTTGTGGCCACGGATCAGGATCCAGCCGAGGATCGCCGGCGCCAGCGCCGCCAGCAGGAGCAGCCAGCGCAGGATCGGGAAGGTCTCGAAGCCGGTGCAGCTGAACTCGTCCTCGCCGCAGAGCCAGGCGCCCTGGTCGGCGCGCTCGGGAACGTCGGTGAGCGAGTACCAGGGCAGGAACAGGATCGCGATGATCAGGAACACCGACCCGAGTCCGCCGATGATCGTCCGGGAGCGATTCAGCCGCGAGAAGTCCATCCGGGCGCGAGCCTATCCGAACGCCTCGGGCGCGGCGCTAGCAGGCGAAAGATAGGCTGCCCCGGCCGATGACCGACCGCCGCTGGGGACTGACGCTGACGCTTCCGGGCGTCGCGCTGCGCGACCACGCGGAGCTCGTTCGCCGCGCCGAGGCCGCCGGCTACACCGACCTCTGGAGCGGCGAGACCAACGGGCCGGACGGGTTCACCCCGCTCGCGCTCGCCGCCGGCTGGACCGACACGATGCGCCTCGGGACCGGCGTGGTCGGCGTCTTCACCCGCGGCCCGGCGCTGCTCGCCCAGCAGTCGGCGGCGCTCGCCGACGCCAGCGGCGGGCGCTTCGTGCTCGGCCTCGGCGCCTCCTCGGACCGGATCGTCGAGGGCTGGAACGAGATCCCGTTCGAGCGCCCGCTGTCGCGGGTCGCCGACACGGTCGACTTCCTCCGCCCGGCGCTCGCCGGGGAGCGCACGCGATCTGGCTTCAAGCTCGAGCAGCCGCCCCCGCCGGTCCCGATCGTGCTCGCGGCACTGCGGGGCAAGATGCTCCGGCTCGCGGTCGAGAAGGCGACGGGGGCGTTCTCGAACTTCCTCCCGATCTCGGGCGTCGAGCAGGTGGTGTCCGAGCTCGAGGGGGCGCCAGAGGACTTCGAGCTGCTCTGCCGCTTCTTCTGCCTCCCCGGCGAGCGCGAGCAGGTGGAGCCGCTGGCGCGGTTCATGTTCGCCTCCTACGCCACCGTGCCCGTCTACGCCGCGTTCTTCCGCTGGCTCGGCCACGCGGATGCGATCGCGGAGATGTGCGAGGCGTGGGCGGCGAAGGATCGCGAGCGGGCGGTGAAGGCGGCGCCCTGGGAGCTGATCGAGGAGGTCTTCGTCCTCGGCAGCCCCGAGCGGATGCGCGAGCGACTCGATCAGTTCGTCAGCCGCGGCATCACCTGCCCGGTGCTGCTGCCGATCACGACCCCGGACCGGCTCGGGGACGTGGTCGAGGCACTCGGGCCGAGCTAGACCGCCCGGGCGAGGCTGAGCGCGTAGAGCTCGTCCGGGTCGGTCCACCACTCGACCAACTCGAGCCCGGCGTCCGCGTAGCTGGCCTCGAGGCGCTCGCGGGTGAACTTGGTCGAGATCTCGGTCCGCATCTCCTCGTTGCGGGCGAAGTGGGTGCGCATGTCGAGCGCCCGCAGGTCGATGAACTGCTCGGCGAGCGAGCGCAGGCGGATGTCGACCCACTCGTTTTCGGCGTCGTAGAAGGCGACGTGCTCGAAGCGGTCGAGGTCGAAGTCGGCGTCGAGCTCGCGGTTGAGGACGTTGAGCACGTTGCGGTTGAACTCCGCCGTGACCCCGGCCGAGTCGTTGTAGGCGGCTTCGAGCACGGCCGGGTCCTTGACCAGGTCGGTGCCGAGCAGGAAGCGGTCGCCCGGATACATCAGGGTCGCGATCCGGGCCAGGAACGAGCGCCGCGGGCCGGGCCGGAAGTTGCCGATCGTGCCGCCGAGGAAGGCGATCAGCGCGCCCTCCTCGCGCGGGACGCGCTCGAGGTGGGTCTCGTAGTCGCAGACCACCCCGTGCACGCGCAGTCCCTCGTACTCGGCGACCAGCTCGCCCGCGATGCGGCGGGTGATCTCCTCCGAGATGTCGACGGGGACGTAGGTCTCGAGCGAGTCCGCGTCGCGCATCGCGTCGAGCAGGCAGCGGGTCTTGGCCGCCGCCCCGGAGCCGAGCTCGATCAGCGTCGTCGGTCCTGCCACAGCGACGATCTCGGCGGCGCGCGCGGCGAGGATCGCGCGCTCCGCCCGGGTCGGGTAGTACTCGGGCAGCTCGGTGATCCGCTCGAACAGCTCCGAGCCGCGCTCGTCGTAGAAGTACTTCGGCGGCAGCTCCTTGAACGGCGACGAGAGCCCCTCGCGCGCGTCCTCGGCGAGGCCGGCGAGGGTCCCGCCCTCGGGCAGGTGGACCTCGATCTCGATCTGCGCCGTGGCCGCCATCACGCGTCCCTGACGCAACGGATGCCGGAGAAGATCTGTGAGCGCTCGCCGTGGTCCCAGTTGCGAAAGCTGATCCGGACGACGTCGCGCCTGGTCGCCCACGAGCCGCCGCGCAGGACCCGGTAACCGTCGCCGAAGAAGACCTCGGAGTACTCCGGATAGGGAAACGCCTTGAACCCCGGATAGCCCGAGAACTCGCTCGCGGTCCACTCCCAGACGTCGCCGAGCATCTGCACCGCCCCCGACTCCGAGGGCGCGTCGCCGTAGGCGCCCGCCGGGGCGGGGCCGTAGCCGAGCAGGTCGAGGTTGGCGCGCTCGCGGTCGGCGCCGGTCGCCGCGGCCTCCCACTCGAGCTCGGTCGGCAGCCGCTTCCCGGCCCAGGCGGCGAACGCCGCCGCCTGGTCGAAGCTGACGTGGACGACCGGCAGCGCCGGGTCGACCGGGCGCCGGCGACCGAAGGTCGTGTCGAGCCAGGCGCCGTCTTCGCGGCGCCAGTAGAGCGGCGGCTCGGCCCCGGAGTCGGCGACGAACTCGGCGAAGGCGGCGTTGGTGACCGGAGTGCGGTCGATCTCGAACGGCTCGAGCTCGACCGCGTGGCGGGGGCGCTCGTTGTCGTAGGCGAAGCCCTCCGGCGGGGCCCCGACCTCGTAGCTGCCGCCCGCAACCGCGACCATCTCCGGGCCGTCCGTGACCGGTTCGGCGGCGACGCTCGGATCGCGGTTCGGCGGCTCGTAGCCGGCGACCATCTGCAGCAGCTGCAGCATGGTCTCGTTGTGCTGATGCTCGTGGGCGATCAGCATCTCGTAGACGAAGCCGCCGACGACGAGCTCCTCGTCATCGGCGTCGAGGTCGACCGAGTCGAGGACCTCGAGCGTGCGCGCGCGAACCCCCGCCATGTAGGCGCGCAGCTCGTCGCCGCGCAGGATCGGGAGCTCGTTGCGGTCCGCGCGGGGGTTCTCGATCGCGTCGTAGAGGCGGCCGAGCTCGCCGTCCATCGGCTCGCGCCCACCGACGCGCTGGACGAGCCAGAGCTCCTCGAAGTTGGCGATGTGGCCGAGGTCCCAGGCGAGCGGGCTGAGGATCGGCGAGTAGACGGTGTTGAGCTGCTCGTCGGCGAGCGGCTCGATCAGCATCAGGGTCCGTTCCCGCGCCTCCGTCAGCCGGGTCGCGAGCCGCTCGTTGAGGTTGGACTGCGCCGTCGGCGAGATGACGAAAGGCTACCCGGACGGCTGTTCGGCGAACGTGAACGAACGGAGATAGGGTGCCGGGCCGCATGCAGATCGCCGGTACGAACGCACTGGTCGTCGGCGGCGCCTCGGGTCTCGGCGAGGCGACCGCGAGGCGGCTGCACGCGGAGGGCGCCGCGGTGACGATCGCCGACCTGAACGCCGAGAAGGGCGAGGCCCTCGCCGGCGAGCTCGGCGCACGGGCGCGGTTCGCGGAGGCGAACGTGCTCGAGGCCGAGCAGCTCGAGGCCGCGGTGGCGGCGGCGAGCGAGGGCGGCGAGCTGCGGGTCTCGGTCTGCTGCGCGGGGATCGGCTGGGCCCAGCGGACCGTCTCGAAGCAGGGGCCGCACGATCTCGAGATCTTCGCCAACGTGATCAAGGTCAACCTAATCGGCACCTTCAACGCGCTGCGGCTCGCCGCCGCGGCGATGGTCGACAACGAGCCCGACGGCGACGGCGAGCGCGGCGTCTGCGTCAACACCGCCTCGATCGCCGCCTTCGAGGGCCAGATCGGGCAGGTCGCCTACGCCGCGTCGAAGGGCGGGATCGTCGGCCTGACGCTGCCCGCGGCGCGCGACCTCGCCGGGCGCGGGGTGCGCGTGAACACGATCGCCCCGGGACTGTTCGACACGCCGCTGCTCGCGGCGCTGCCACAGGAGGCTCGGGACGCGCTCGGCGCCGGGATCCCGTTTCCCTCGCGGCTCGGATACCCGGCCGAGTACGCGGACCTGGTCGCCGCGATCGTCGCCAACCCGATGCTCAACGGCGAAACGGTTCGCCTCGACGGCGCCCTGCGGATGCCGCCGAAGTAGGGACCCGCCGTCAGGCGCTCAGTCGGTGCCCTCGTACTCGGGCTCCGACCAGACGCGCTTTCGCCACGGCGGGGTGACCGCGAACTCGGGCTCGCGCCGGTGCCCGGCGATCGGCTCGAGCGCGATCAGGCGCAGGTGACGAGGGTTGGTGATCCGGTCGAACCCGGCCGGGCCGACCGTGCCGGCGTGGCTGCCGCCGGCGACCCGGTAGTGGGCGTCGCGCGCCGGCACCCAGCCGGGCCCGTATCCGTGATGGGAGCTGGCGCGCGCGTGAGCGGCGCCCCCGGGGCGGATGCGAAGCTGAAACGACTCCCAGTCGTCGGGGTGATAGCTCGGCTTGCCGAGCGCCGCCGAGACCTCGCGGATCGCGCCTCGAAGCGGCGTCGACCCCTCGCCGGTGGCGCTGCCCGGGTAGTAGAGCCAGTACTGGAGGTAGAGGCTGCCCGCCGGCCTGCCGGAGCAGTCGGCGCCCGGCGTCAGCGAACCGGGCCGGCAGTCGATCACGCGCGTAAACAGGGTCGCGCGCTCGCCAGTCAGCGTGCGCGCGACCCGGATCCCCGCGGCCCCGTTCGCGCACGAGTCCTCGCGACAGCGCCGGTAGTCGATCGGCAGCGCGTTCATCCCCGGCTCGTAGCGGATTTGCGGCGCCTCGGCGGCGAGCGTGGCGGCGAGCTCGGCGCCGTAGACGCGGGCGAGGCCGCCGGGCCGGTCCGAATCGCACGAGTCCGCGAGCTCGATCGCGCAGACGATTCGCGCCGCCACGGCGCGCGCCAGCGTCCCCCCGGGGAGCGCCGCACCGGCCGTCGTCGCGACCGCGGCGACCAACCCGGAGACCCCGAGCACCAGCCCGAGCCACTCGACCGTGCTCTGGCCACGCTCGCTGGCGATCGACCGCCGGGACACACGGCGACGCTAAGCGGAGGCGGTTCGCGGGTAGCCGGTGGTTCGTGAACCGTTGGCCACGGCTTCGAGCCGATAGATTCGCCTCGTGACCGCGAGCGACAGCGACCGGGGCCTGCCCCGCAAGCAGGGCCCGGGCTGGCGGACCTACGTGCTCGGGGTCGCAATCCTGCTGCTCGCGATCTTCGTCTTGCAGAACGCGCAGAAGGTCACGGTCGACTTCCTCTTCGTCGAGACCGAGACGCCGCTGATCTTCGCCCTGCTGGTCGCGGGCGCGCTCGGCGCCCTGATCGGATGGGCGTGGCCGCACGTTCGCCGCGGCCGCCGCCAGGAGCGCGAGTTCGAAAAGCGCTGAGTTACTGGCGCTCGGAGTCCTTGCCCGGGCCGCCGCTAGAGGCCGGTGACCTCGCCGGCGATCTCGGCCGCCGCCTGCTTCGCGTCCGCGAACAGCATCGAGGTGTTGGGCTCGTAGAAGAGGTCGTTGTCGATTCCGGCGAAGCCCGGCGAGAGCGAGCGCTTGATCACGATCACCTGCTCGGCCTCGTGGACCTCGATGATCGGCATCCCGGCGATCGGCGAGTCGGGGTCGTTCTTGGCGGCGGGATTGGTGACGTCGTTGGCGCCGATCACGACCGCGACGTCGGTGCGCGGCAGCTCCGGGTTGATCTCGTCCATCTCGCGCAGCTTCTCGTAGGGCACGTCGGCCTCGGCGAGGAGCACGTTCATGTGCCCCGGCATCCGCCCGGCGACCGGATGGATCGCGTAGTTGACGGTCACGCCGCGCTTCTCGAGCTCGTCGGCCATCTCCTTGACCGCGTGCTGGGCCTGGGCGACGGCGAGCCCGTACCCGGGCACGATCACGACCGAGTCGGCGTAGGCGAGCTTGATCGCCGCGTCCTGGGCGCCGATCGACGTGTGCGGGCGCTCCTCGCCGCCTCCGGGCGCGCCGCCGGCCGGGGCGCCACCGAAGCCGGCGAAGAGGATGTTGGAGACCGAGCGGTTCATCGCCGTCGCCATCTCGAGCGTCAGGATCGTTCCCGAGGAGCCGACCAGGGTCCCGGCGACGATCAGCGAGACGTTGTCGAGCGAGAACCCGGCCGCGGCGGCCGAGAGGCCGGTGAACGCGTTCAGGAGCGAGATCACGACCGGCATGTCGGCGCCCCCGATCGGCAGCACGACGAGGTTGCCGAGGAGCGCGGCGCCGATCAGCACCGCGATGAAGATGCCCTCCGACGGGTCGTCGGAGGAGGCGAGCACGACGCAGGCGGTGACCAGGCCGACGAGCAGCAGGGCGTTGATCACCTGCTGGCCCGGGACGGCGAGCGGCCGGGTCGGGATCAGGTCCTGGAGCTTGGCGAAGGCGACGTTCGAGCCCCAGAAAGAGACCGAGCCGATCACCGCCGCGAACAGGATCGGGATGAACTCCTCGAGCGGGAAGTCGATCGGGGCGTGGCGAAACTCCGACCAGGCGATCAGCGCGACCGCGCCGCCGCCGACGCCGTTGTAGAGCGCGACCATCTGCGGCATCTCGGTCATCTGGACGCGGATCGAGGCGATCACGCCGACCGCGGAGCCGACCGCGAGCCCGCCGATGACCACGCCCCAGTTGCCGATCCCGTCGAGCAGCAGGGTGGTGACGACTGCGACCGCCATCCCGCCCGCCGCGATCAGGTTGCCGGTCTTCGCGGTCCTCGGGTGCGTGCCCTGCATCAGGCCGTAGATGAAGAGCGAGAACGAGACCACGTAAAGGATCGTCGAGACGTCCCCCCCGGGCTCGAGGACGGCGAGGCTCATGGCTTCGGCGCCTCCGCGTCCTTGCGGGGCTTGCGGACGAACATCGAAAGCATGCGATCCGTGACGAGGAAGCCGCCGACGATGTTGATCGCGCCGAAGGCGATCGCGATGAACGCGATCGTGAGCTCGAGCGCGCCCTCGGCGAAGCCGGCGACGATCAGGCCGCCGAGCATGACGATCCCGTGGATCGCGTTCGTCTGGCTCATCAGCGGTGTGTGCAGGGTCGTCGGCACCTTCGAGATCACCGCGAAGCCGACGAAGGCGGCGAGAACGAAGATCGTCAGCTCGGTCACCAGGTCCATGTCACTTCGCCGCCCTCTCGTTGCGGATCTCGCCCTCGTGCGTGAGGCAGGCACCGGCTACCACCTCGTCGTCGAAATCGAGCTTCAGGTTGCCCTCCTCGTCGACGAGCAGGCCGAGCAGGTTCTCGACGTTCTTCGCGTACAGCTGCGACGCGTGCGCCGCCATGTCGGACGGCAGGTTGACCGGCGAGATCACCTTGACCCCGTTCTCGGAGACGACCGTTTCCCCCGCCTCGGTGAGCTCGCAGTTGCCGCCCGAATCGCCGGCCAGGTCGACGATCACCGAGCCGGGCGCCATCCCCGCGACGGCCGCGGCGGTGATCAGGGTCGGCGCCGGGCGCCCGGGGATCAGAGCCGTGGTCACGATCACGTCCTGCTTCGCGGCGCTCTCGGCAAGCGCCTCGCGAACCTGCTCGTTCTCCTCTTCGGTCAGCGGGCGGGCGTAGCCGCCCTCGTCCTCGGCGTCCGGGATGAAGTCGAGCTCGAGCGGGCGGCCGCCGAGCGAGGCGATCTGCTCCCAGGCCGCGCGCCGGATGTCGAACCCGGAGACGACCGCGCCGAGGCGCTTCGCGGTCGCGATCGCCTGCAGGCCGGCGACGCCGGCGCCGAGGACGAGCACCTTGGCCGGCGCGACCGTGCCCGCCGCGGTGGTCATCATCGGGAAGAAGCGCCCGGCCTCGCGCGCCGCGAGCAGGGTCGCCGCGTAGCCGGCCACGTTCGCCTGCGAGGAGAGCGCGTCCATCGCCTGCGCGCGGGTGATCCGCGGGATCGCCTCGACCGCGAAGCTGGTCACGCCGCCCTCGGCGAGGGCGCGGTTGGTCTCGGCCGCGGTCAGCGGGGCGAGATGCCCGACGAGGACCTGGCCCCTTCGCAGGCGGCCGATCTCGTCCGTGGTCGGCACCGCGACCCTGGCGACGAGGTCAGCGCGCCAGGCGTCGTCGGCGGAGCCCACCTCGGCCCCGGCCTCGGCGTACTCGGAGTCGGGATGGCCCGACTCGGCGCCGGCGCCCGACTCGACCACGACGTCGATCTCCTTCGCCCTCAGCGACTCGACCACGTCCGGGATCAGCGCGACGCGGCGCTCGCCCTGGGCGGTCTCTTTGGGGACTCCGACGTTCATCGCGGTGGAAAAGCCGCGGAAGCCTAACCGACTGAATCGTCGCGGGCGGGCGGACCGCGGGGGCCCGCCCGCGGCTCAGGACTTGACCCGCTTCACCCGCTCGCACTTGCGGACGCGATCGTTCGCATCGACCGTCGCCCGATCGCGCCCGCGGCCGCAGTTGACCTTGTCGCGCTTCCCGTCGCGGGCCTTGACCCGGTCCGAGCCGCCGCCGGACTTGAGCTTGTCGCGCCCCGAACCGCCGCTGAGCCTGTCGCGCCCGGAGCCGCCCTTGACCTTGTCGCGGCCGGAGCCGCCCTTCGACTTGTCGGCCCCGCGGCCGCCGCTGACCTTGTCACGCCCGGAGCCGCCCTTGACCTTGTCGCGGCCGCCGGATCCCTTGACGCAGTCGTCGCCGGCGCGGCCGTTGAGCTTGTCGTTTCCGCCGCGCCCGACGATCCGATCCCCGGCGATGCTGCCGAGCAGCTTGTCGCCCTTCTTCGAGCCGCGGATCCGCTGCGCGCAGCGCCCGCCGAGCTCGCTGTCGGGCGCGTTCGGGTCGCCGGCCACCGGCGCCGGCGGCAGGGTCACCTTGTAGACGTCGATCGCGTTGCGGCCCGCCTCGCCGAGGTTGAAGTCCCCGGTGGCGCCGTAGTAGGTGACGGTGCCGTCGGGGTTGTCCTCGGCCTTGAACACGTGCGAGACCCACTCGTTCGCGTTCTCGGGGATGAAGTAGCCCGCCTCGGCGAAGCGCACGGTGCCGTCCGGGTTCTCGACGAAGTCGAGCACCTGCGTGCCCTGCGAGTACCAGCCCATGAAGATCCGGTTGAAGCCCGGGATCTGCTGGAAGACGTGGGCGGTGCAGACGGTCGCCCGCGGCGGGGTGCGGATCGTGCGCCCGGTAGATCGCCTTGTCGCCGGACGGGGTCCGGGCATAGGCCTCGAACGCCTCCTCGGGCGAGGACGGCGCCTGGGTGCTGAGCTGGTCGGTGTCGTAGAAGTGGACGCCGCCGTTGCCGACCGGGTTGTCACCCACCGGGGTGCAGCTCGCCCCCGGAGGCAGGATGCCGCCGCCGCGCTCGTCGGTCGCGATCAGGTTCGCGCGCGAGCCCGAGTACTCGGCCTCGTGGTTGAAGTCGATGTCCTCGGTCGAGTCGAACGCGGGGGTCGCGGACCCGCCGGCGCCGCGGCCCTGATGGAAGACGCTGCCGAGGTAGTCGACGCCCTCGAGCGACGGCGAGCCCTGCGCGAGCCAACCCGGGATCGTCAGGTCCTCGGTGCCCTCGACGCCGCCGACCTCGGGGTCGTCGTTGGTGCCGTCGACGCAGTCGATCACGGTCGCCCCGGTCTCGAACGGTGGCGCCGAGGAGCTCGGCCGCTCCTTGCACGGCAGCGGCGTCCCGTTCGGCTCGTCGTCGGAATAGTCGGTCGGCGTGCCCATGTCGTCGAAGGCGCCGCTGACGTCGAAGGCGATCAGCGCGTTGCCGCTGCCGCAGGTGATCTGGTCGTCCGGGTAGATCTCGAGCTCGTGGCAGGCGTAGACCGCGCCCGAGCCCTGCTTCAGCGTGTGACCGACCGCCATCTCGGTGGTCGGGTAGCGGTATCGGTAGACCTCCGGTCGGCAGGTGGCGCGCTTGTCGTCCACCGACGCCCCGGCGGCGAAGCCGAGGCAGGATGAGAAGTCGATCACCTCGAACCCGTCGAGGTCGAAGCGCGAGGAGCTCTCCGGGTCCTCGTTCGAGCGGTTGCCGTCCTCGTCGACGCCGACGGCGTCCGAGGTCACCGCGTAGGCGATGTGCGGGCGCTTCGGGTCGACGTTGACCGTGTGCGACTCGCCGATGTGGCTCGTGAGCCCGATCTCGACCGGGTTCGCGACGTCGGTGACGTCGACCAGCTCGAGCCCGCCCTGCTTCGTCTCCGTGAGCCCGAGCACGCCCTGGTCGTGGCAGCGGCCGTTGGCGTCGGAGGCGTCGACGAGCAGCTCGGTGTCGGTCTGGACCGCGGAGGGGTTGGCGACGTTGAGGATCGCCCCGCCCTTGGGCGCGGCCTCGACGTCGTGCTGGAGGCCGGTCGCGGCGGCCGGGTTGGAGATGCAGCTCGCCGAGGGGTGCGCGGAGATGTACTGGGGATCGACGGTGTCGCCCTGGGTCAGCTGGACGATCGTCTGCCCGCCGGCGTTCGGTCCGATCCCGAGCGTGCCGACCGAGGCGAAGGTCTCGCCGCCCTGGGTGAAGAAGTCGAGGTCCGTGTGCGGGTTGCCGGTCGCGATCGTCTCGATCAGCTCCCACTCGGCGCCCTGGCCACCGGACATCACCGCGCCCGAGGGCGGGCTCACGGGGTCGAACTCGGGCGCGGGGTGGTCGAGCAGGTAGTGCCCGGCCTGGGCGCTGGCCGGGGCGAGGACGGCGAGCGCCAGTCCCGCCACGATCCCCTTGCGCAAGCTTCCCATCGTCCGCCCAACCTCCCCGTCGTTCCCCTAGCAACCCCGACCGTGGCGAGCCACGATCACCGGTGGCCTACCCGCCCGCGCGGGCGCGCAAACCCGCCGCCGCTCGCGCTCGGGTCAGGCCGGGCTGGCGACGCCGGTGAGCGCGGCGAGGCGCTCGATCGTGTGCAGGCGCTCGCCCGCGTCGACGTGCACCGGCGAGCAGATCAGCCGGTCGACCCCGGCATCGGCGAGCTTCTCGATCCGCGCCGCGACCTCGGGCTCCGGGCCGACCAGCGAGGTCGCGTCGACGAGTTCGTCCGGGATCGCCTTGAACGCCTCGTCTCGCTTGTCGTCCAGGAACAGGCCCTGGACCTCGTCGGCGACCTCGCCGAACCCGAACCGGTGGGTCAGGTCGACGTAGAAGTTCGTCTCGCGCGAGCCCATCCCGCCGAGGTAGAGCAGCAGCCCGGTGCGAACGACGTTGCGCGCCGTCTCGGTGTCGCCGTCGATCGCGACCTGCAGCGAGGGCGAGATCTCGAGGTCGGCGCGGGTGCGCCCGCCCGCTGCAAAGCCCGCCTCGAGGTGCTCACCCCAGGTCTGCTCGAAGGCGTCGGCGCTGAAGAAGATCGGGATCCAGCCGTCGCAGATCTCGGCCGCCATCTCGACCGACTTGCGCCCGATCGCGCCGACGAAGACGGGGATCTCGTTGCGCAGCGGGTGGAAGTTGAGCTTCAGCGCCTTGCCCTGTCCCGTGCCGCCCTCGATCGGGAGCCGGTAGTGCTTGCCGTGGTGCTCGAGCGGCCCCTCGCGGGCGATGATCGCGCGCACGACCTCGATGTACTCGCGGGTGCGCCCCCAGGGCTTCGCATACTCGACCCCGTACCAGCCCTCCGACACCTGCGGGCCCGAGGGCCCGAAGCCGAAGATGAAGCGCCCGTCGGAGAGCGCGTCGATCGTCGCGCCGGCCATCGCGGCAGCCGCGGGGGGACGGGCGGGGACCTGCATGATCGCGGCGCCGAGCTTGATCCGCTCGGTCTGCGGCGCGAGCCAGGCGAGCACCGAGACGGCGTCGGAGCCGTAGGACTCGGCGACCCAGACCGAGTCGAAGCCCGCGTCCTCGGCCGCGCGCACGGCCTCGACCGCCTCCTCGCCGCGGGGGCCGATCCCCCAGTAGCCGAGGTTGAGTCCGAGCTTCAGCGCCATCGCTCCGAACCCTATATGGGCTCGATGCCGGCGGCGGCCGGGGCGTCGCCGGGGCGCAGCATCGCCGCCGCGGCGGCCGCGCCGAGCAGGCAGAGGCCGGAGCCGGCGGCGAAGGCGAGGCTGTAGCCCTCGACCTGGGCGGCGAGCGGCGAGGCGCCCGCGGCGAGCTCAGCGCCCGCGTGCGCGGTCGCGAGCGTGGTCAGCGTCGCGAGCCCGAGGGCGCCGCCGACGAGGCGCGAGGTGTTGATGATCCCGGAGGCGAGACCGCTGTCGGCGGCGGCGACGCCCTTGACCGCGGCGATCGTCGCCGGGACCATCGAGGTGCCGAGTCCGATCGCGGCGATGACGCCGCCCGGGAGCACGAGTGCGGCGTAGTTGCCACCGGGCTCGATCCCGGTCAGGAGCCCGAGGCCGGCGGACGCGAGCAGCATCCCGGAGGTGAGCACCGCGCGCGCCCCGTAGCGCGCCACCAACCGCGGCGCGGCCGTGGAGGCGGCGACGATGCAGATCGTCATCGGCAGGAACGCGAGCCCGGTCTCCAGCGCCCCGTGCCCAAGCACCTGCTGCAGATAGAGGGAGATGAAGAACCACATCGCGAACAGGGCCGATCCCAAGAGCAGGATGACCAGGTTCGCGGCCCGCAGGGTGCGGAGCCTGAAGATCGAGAGCGGGACCAGAGGCGCGCGCGCGAATCGCGCCTCGATCAGCACGAACGCGCCCAGGAGCGCGGCCGCCGCCACGATCGGGCCGAGCACGCCGGCCGACCCCCAGCCGAGGGCCTCCGAGCGCACGACCCCGAACACGAGCGCGGTCAGCCCCGCGGTGACCGTGACCGCGCCGCCGAGGTCGAAGTCTCCCCGGCGCTCGACCTCGCCGTCCGGTGCGATCAGGCGCCGGCCCGCGATCCCGACCGCGATCGCGATCGGGACGTTGATGACGAAGATCGCCGGCCAGCCGAAGAGCTCGGTCAGAAGCCCGCCGAGCAGGACGCCGGAGGTGCCGCCGAGCCCGGCCATCGCGCTCCACATCCCCAGCGCCCGGTTGCGCTCCGGCCCCTCCGCGAACGAGCTCGCGAGGATCGCCAGGCTCGCCGGCGCGATCACCGCGGCACCCAACCCCTGCACGGCGCGAGCGGCGAGCAGCAGCTCCTGGCCGGGGGCGAGGGCGCAGAGCAGCGAGGCGACGCCGAACATCGCGATCCCGCCGCAGAACACCCGCCGCCGGCCGAGCAGGTCCGAGGCCCGCCCGCCGAGCAGCAGGAAGCCCGCGAAGGCGAGCGTGTAGGCGTTGACCACCCATTGCAGGCCGGTGTTCGAGAACCCGAGGCCGTCCTGGATCGCGGGCAGGGCGACGTTGACGATCGAGACGTCGAGGATGACCATGAACTGCGCCAGGCAGATCACGACCAGAAGCGCCCGGTGGCGCTCGGATCGGGGCGCGGGGTCGATCAGCCCACAGTAGCGGCGCGCATCTGCGCGAACGATGCCTCGATCGCGTCCGCGAGCCCGGCGACGTCGGCGAGCGCGCGCGGGTCGGTGCAGAGCCCGATTCCGACCTCGCCGGCGCAGGAGAGCGCCGAGACGCGAAGCGCGTGTCGCGCCGCCGGCTCGGCCGCGGAGCAGAGGCGTTCGACGCGCCGGCCGCAGACGCCGACCGGCGCTCGGGGCCCGGGCACGTTCGAGATCGAGAGGCTGAACTCGCGCGGGCCGGCGGCGAAGCGCTCGACCGCGTGCCCGAGGTGCTTGAACCGGGCCAGGGCGTGGAAGAAGTCGTAGAGCTCCTGCGCGTCGCCATGCTGCTTCGCGGTCGTCGTCCGGGCGCTGACGCGGTCGATGCGGGCGCCCGGGTCGGGCTCGTCGAGCGGCAGGTCGAGGTTCAGGAACGAGTCGCGGTTGCCGAGCCGGTCGAGCCCCTCGCCGCGGTGGTGGAGGCTGACCGGGATCTGCGCCCGCAGCCGCGGGAGCCCGGCGCCGGCTCGCGGCAACCACTCGCGCAGGCCGCCGGCGACCCCGGCGACGAGCACGTCGTTGACCGTCGCCCGCCGCGGCCGCGAGTGCCCGATCCGCTTCAGCTCGTCGAGCCCGGCGAGCGCGAAGGCGAGCTCGCGCTCGGCCCCGACCGGGCGGTCGAGCGGCGAGCTCGAGCCGCGCCCACCGAGCTCGCGGCGCAGCGCGCCCGGCAGCGCGATCGCCTCCGCCAGCCGCCCCCGCCCCGCCGCCGCGGCGGCCGCGGCGGCGGGCGCCTCGTCCGCCGGAGCGGGATCCCAGAGCAGCGCGGCGAGGAAGCGCAGCGCGGAGACGCCGTCGACCATCGCGTGATGGAGGCGGGCGACGATCGCCTCGCGCCCGTCGGCGAGCGGCCCGACGAGGTCGAGGGCCCAGAGCGGGCGCTCGTGGTCGAGGCGCTCGGACATCACCTCGCCCGCGATCCGCCACAGCTCGCGCTCGTCGATGCCGGCGCTGTCCGGGCGGCGGCGGACGTGGGCGCGGACGTCGAAGCCCTGGTCCTCGACCCAGCAGGCGGCGTCGGCGGCCCCGTCGGGGAGCTCGACTCGCTGCAGCGCGCGCGGCTCGCTGCGCGCGCGCTCGCCGATCCGCGCTCGCAGCCGCTCGAGCTCGAGCGGCTTCCCGGGCTCGAGCACCGCGACCTTGAGCGTATGCCCGGCGATCGCCTCGTTCTCGAGCGCGAGGATCGCCGCGTCGTCGGGGCTCAGCGGCTCTGGATTCGGCGCCACACGCCCACCATAAGGGCGCCGGCGAGGGCGCTCAGCGCAGCGGGGTCGTGTCGAGCTTCGCGTGCAGCGCGGGCAGCGACTCGAACACGTCGACCGCCCCCGCGGCCCGCAGCTCGGCCTCGGAGAAGCCGCCGGTGAGCACGGCGATCGTCTTCACCTCGGCGCGGCTCGCCGCCTCGACGTCCCAGGTCGCGTCGCCGACCATGACCGCGCTCAGCGACCCGACCCGCTCGATCGCGGCGAGCACCAGGTCGGGCTCCGGCTTCGTGCGCTCGACGTCGTCGGACGTGGTCCAGGCGTCGGCGAGGTCGCGAGCGTCGAGCAGGTCGACGTAGTGCTCGACGTCATCGCCGTGCGCGGAGCTCGCGAGGACGACGCTGTGACCGCGGGCCTTGAGCTCGACGAGAAGCTCACGGGCGCCGTCGAACGGCCGCACCTCCTCGATCAGCTCGCGGTAGAGCCGCTGCTCGGCGTCGCGGATCGCGTCGCCGTGGTCGTGCTCGACCCCGTCGCCGGCGACCGCGGCGACGAGCTGGTCGCCCCCCATGCCGATGTGGCGGTGTATGCGCCAGACGGGCGGCGTGATCTCGTGCTCGCGAAAGGCGCGATACCAGGCGATCGCGTGCTGGTAGTTGGAGTCGACGAGGGTCCCGTCGACATCGAGGATCGCCGCGGCGGCCACCGCTTCGGTGTTACCCGGTGGCCGCCACGACGAACTCGGAACCGCTACTCGACGTAGCCGAACTCGGCCAGGTAGTCGGCCGCCACGTCGGCCGGCTCCTCGCGGTCGATGTCGACGCGGGAGTTGAGCTCCTGCATCACCTCGAGCGAGAGGTTCTCCTGCACTGCCTCGATCGTCTCGCCGAAGTCCGGACCGGCCTCGTCGACGACCTCCTGGCTGGCGACGAAGATCACGTTGCCGGCCGGAAGCACGCCCTGGTCGTCCTCGAGGATCGTGTAGTCCTCGGAGACGAACAGCTGCGCGTCGGTCGTGAACACGATCGAGAGGTCGGCGTCGCCCTTGTCGAGGACCTCGTAGCGAGCGCCGATGTCGACCGGGGTGAACTTCGCGAACTCGAGCCCGTAGTTCTCCTCCAGCCCGACCAGGCAGTCGATCCGCTGGCGGCACTCCGGCGACCCGTACAGGGTCAGGTCCTGGGACTTGCCCTCGAGGTCGGAGACGGAGGTGACGCCGAGCTCCTCGGCGGTCTCGGTCAGGAGCCCGACCGCGTTCGCGCTCGAGAACGGCGTCGGCGGATACGCGACCAGCCCCTCCGCCTCGAAGTCGTCCTGCGACTCCTCGAACGCCTGCTGCGGGTCCGAGGGCACGTCCTCGGGCGCGAAGTCGAAGAACGAGGTCAGCGCGGTCGAGGTGTACTCGGGATAGCCGCTGATCTCGCCCTGCTGGAGCGCCTTCAGCGCGATCACCTCGGAGCCGAGGTTGAGGTCGGTGGAGACGTCGTAGCCGGCGGCCGCGAGCGCCTGGGAGTAGATCTCCCCGAGCACGATCTGCTCGGTGAAGTTCTTCGAGCCGATCGTCAACGAGACCCCGTTGTTGTCGGGGTTGTCCTCGATCGCGGTCGAGCTGGCCTCGGTGTCGGTCTCGCCGGAGTCGCCCTCGTCGTCATCGCCACAGGCGGCGACGGCGAGCGCGAGCACGAGCGCGGCGAGCAACGCGAACAGCCCCTTGTATCGGGCGGTGGTGCTCATCTTGGGGTGATCCTCCCTCTCAGGTGACCTGACGAGATTGTCGGTTCGCGTAATCCTAAGCGGTAGTGCGGGCGGCGTCGCGCGTCAGCCCGAGCCCGCGCGGGGTGAGCATGCGCTGGAGGGCGGCGAGCAGGAGCTCGACCACGAGCGCGAGCAGGGCGACGAGGATCGCCCCGGCGAGCAACCCGTCGTCGCCGTAGACGTTGAAGTTGATGATGAAGTCGCCGAGCGTGATCACGCCGGCAAGCGGGGCGATCGTCGCCGTGGCGATGATCGCGATCGCCCCAGTGCGCACGCCGCTCATGATCGTCGGCACCGCGAGCGGGAGCTCGACCCTGGTGATCACCTCGAGCTCGGTCATTCCCATCCCGCGGGCGGCCTCGACCGCGTCGCGGTCGACCTGGCGGATGCCGACGAAGGCGTTGGTGAGAATCGGCGGGATCCCGAGGATCAGCAGCGCGATCGTCACGTTGAGGACGCCGACCCCGACGAAGGCGATCATCAGCGCGATCAGCGCCAGCTCGGGGATTGCCCGACCGGCGTTACCGACCGCGACCGCGAGCAGCTCGCCCGCGCCGCGGTGCCCGAGCCAGACCCCCACCGGGAGCGCGATCGCGACCGCGATCGCGAGCGCCAGGGCGCTGATCCAGACGTGGGTCCAGAGGAACTCGGCAACCTGGTCGATGCCGCCGACCGGCGCCCCGACGCCGACCGACTCGCGCGAGCTGAAGATGAACTCGATCGCGCCCGAGAACGAGTCGAAGACCGAGCCGACGGTGAGCGTGGCGCTCATACGGGTCGGACCTGGCGCCAGGGCGAGAGCAGCCGCTGGACGCCGATGTAGAGGACGTCGAAGGAGATCGCCATCGCGATCGCGAGCGCGCTGCCGACCACGATCGCGGTCTTGAACACACCCGACTGGACGCCCTCGGTGTAGATCACGTCGCCGAGCCCGCCGGCGCCCGCGAACACGGCCAGGGTCGCGATCGCGACCGTCGATACGGTCGCGATCCGCAGCCCGGCGATGATCTCCGGGACCGCGAGCGGCAGCTCGACCCGCCAGAGCAGCTGGCGGTCGGTCATCCCCATCCCGCGGCCGGCGTCCTTCGACGCCGCGGGCACGTTCGCGAGCCCGGTGACGATGTTGCGGTAGATGATCTGCAGCGTGTAGAGCGTCAGCGCGATCAGCGCCGTCAGCGTGCCGCGCCCGCTGATCGGCAGCAGGAGCAAGAACAGCGCGATGCTCGGGATCGTGTAGATGACCCCGGTGGCGCCGATGAACGCGGGCACGAGCCAGCGCCGGCGGTGGGAAAGGATCGCGAGCCCGAGCGCGATCGCGAACCCGGCGACGACCGAGGCCCCGACCAGGAGCAGGTGCTCGAGCGTCGGGGTCACCCAGCGGTCGACATTGTCGATCGCCCAGCCGATGCAGACGGTGTCGTTCTCGGCGACGCAGCTGGTGCCGGACGCCGCCGGATCGCGGACGAAGCCGTCGCCCTGGGCGACCAGCGTCAGCGATGCGAGCGCGTCCACGGCCCTAGGCCAGCGGCCGCTCGGCCGCCGGGTGCTCGTCGCTGAGCGCCTCGTCGGAGGAGAGGAACTCGGAGATGATCTCGACCGAGAGCACGCCGGCGATCCGTCCCTCGCCATCGACCACCGGCGCGTAGCGGGTCTCGGCCTGGAGCAGGTCGGAGAGCGCGTCGCGCATCACGTCGTCGAGCTCGACCACCGGCTCGGGCGATGTGTCGGGCCGCGAGGGAACGGTCTCGGCGGCGAGGTCGGTGCTCGAGAGCCAGCCGAGCGGGCGGCGCTCGGAGTCGACCGCGAGCGCGTACGGGACCTCGGCCCCGTCGAGCTTCGCCCGCACCTCGCCCGTCGCCTGGCCGACGTGCGCGAGCGGCGCCTGCCAGAGGTCGATGTCGGCGACCCGCATCAGGGCGAGGCGCTTGAGCGCCCGGTCGGCGCCGACGAAGTCCTCGACGAAGCCGTCCGCCGGCGCCATCAGCAGCTCGGCCGGGGTCGCGTACTGGGCGAGCTCCCCGCCGACCTTCAGGACCGCGATCCGATCCCCCATCTTGATCGCCTCGTCGATGTCGTGGGTGACGAAGAGGATCGTCTTGCGCAGCTCGGCCTGCAGCCGCAGGAACTCGTTCTGAAGCCGCTCGCGGTTGATCGGGTCGACGGCGCCGAAGGGCTCGTCCATCAGCATCACCCCCGGGTTCGCGGCGAGCGCGCGGGCGACGCCGACCCGCTGCTGCTGGCCCCCCGAGAGCTGCGCCGGATAGCGGTCCGCCATCTCGGGGTCGAGCCCGATCAGCCCGATCAGCTCCTCGACCCGTGCGCGGGTGCGCTCGGCATCCCAGCCGAGCAGGCCGGGGACGGTGGCGACGTTCTCGGCGATCGTGCGGTGCGGGAAGAGGCCGATCTGCTGGATCACGTAGCCGACCTCGCGCCGCAGCTCCGAGGGGCTGCGCTCGCGGACCGAGCGCTCGCCGATCAGGATGTCGCCCTCGGTGATCTCGACCATCCGGTTGGCCATCCGCATCGCGGTCGTCTTGCCGCACCCCGAGGGGCCGACGAGGACGCAGATCTCACCCTCGCCGACCTCGAGCGAGAGCTTGTCGACGGCGGCTCGGTCGGCGCCCGCGTAGCGCTTCGTCGCCTCGCGAAACTCGACCGCGAGGGCCTCGCCTCCGTCCGCTGTGGGGCTCTCGCCTCCCGCCAAGACCGGCGCATCGTATCGAGCCGCGAGCGCCGTCCCGACCCTCGATTACGCTCGCGCCGTGAGCGAGATCGCCGCGCCCGCGAGCGGGAGCCGGTGGATCCTGGCCGGGGCCTGCACCGGCCTCTTCGTGCTGATGCTCGACTCGACCGTCGTCACCCTGGCGCTGCCGGCGATCGGGTCCGACCTCGACGCCTCGATCGACGGCCTGCAATGGGTGCAGAACGCCTACCTGCTGACGCTCGCGGCGACCGTCGTCAGCGCCGGGCGGCTCGGCGACATCCGCGGGCGGCGCCTGGTCTTCCTCTGGGGCATGGGCCTCTTCGGCGCCGGCTCGGTGCTCGCCGGTGCGGCTCCCAGCGAGGAGGTGCTGGTCGGCGCGCGAGTCGTCCAGGGGCTCGGCGGCTCGGCGCTGCTGACCCTGTCGCTGGCGCTCGTCGTGCAGGCCTACCCGGGCGCCGCTCAGGCGCGGGCGCTCGGCATCTGGGCGGCCGTCTCGGCGGTCGCCCTGGCGATCGGCCCGGTTGCCGGCGGGGCGCTGATCGAGGCCGCGAGCTGGCGCTGGATCTTCTTCATCAACGTGCCGATCGTCGCCTTCGGCCTCGCGCTGGTCGCGATCCACGGACGCGAGTCGCGCGACCCGAGCGCCTCGCGCGTCGACTACGCCGGCGTCGCCGTGCTCGCCATCGGGCTCACCGCGGTCGTCCTGGCGCTGGTCGAGGCCGACGAGTGGGCGACGGCCGCGTCACTCGCCCTGCTCGCCGCCGGGCTCGGAGCGCTGGCGGGGTTTTGGCGCCTCGAGCACCGCCGCCGCGATCCGCTGGTCGAGTTCTCGCTGTTTCGCAACCGGCCCTATCTCGGCGCGAGCGCCGCCGCGTTCGGGCTCGTCGGGGCCTACTGGTCGGTGATGTTCTTTCAGCCCCAGTTCCTGCAGCTCGAGCTCGGCTACTCGGCGGTCGCCGCCGGCGCGCTGATCCTGCCGCTGACGGCGCCGATGGCGCTCTTCTCGACCTTCTCGGACCGGCTCATCGGCCGGTTCGGGATCCGCGCGACGATGACCGTCGGGATGCTGTTCGGCCTCGCCGGGCTGATCGCCCAGGCGCTCGCCGAGGACGCCGGCTCCTACGGGGCGCTGCTGCCGGGGCTGCTCTGCTTCGGCATCGCGCTGGCGCTGGTCTACGCGCCGATGTCGACCGCGGCGATGGCAGCGATGCCGGCCGCGAAGAGCGGGATCGCATCCGGCGTGCTGGCGATGAACCGGGTGCTGGCGGGGACGGTCGTGCTCGCCGCCTCGGGCGCCCTGTTTCAGGGCGAGCTCGGCGGGCCTGCCGCCGAGGCGAGCGAGAGCGTCTTCGCGCAGGCCGTCGCGAAGTCGCTCTGGCCACCGATCGTCGTTGTCGCGATCGCCACCGCTCTCACCTGGCTCTGGGTCCGCGGGCCCGAGGCCCCGGAGGGGCCGGCCGAGGCCGCCGACCATCACCGCCGCCACCGGCGCTTTCACCTCTAGACGCTCACCGCGGCCGGCCGGCGCGGCGCTCCGGGTCGGCGCCCTCCGGCTCCGCTATGAATGGGTGGGTGGAAGCCGCATCGTTGAGCCAGGGACTGTCGAGCGGCGAGGCCGCGCGTCGGCTCGAGCGCCTCGGGCCGGTCGAGGCGACGTCGAGCCGTTCGGTGGCGTCGATCGTCGCCGCGAACACGCTGACCCTGTTCAACGCGATCATCGGCGGCTTCTTCATCCTCATCCTCTCGCTCGGCCTCTGGGCGGACGCGCTCTTCGGGGTGATCGCGATCGTCAACTCGGCGATCGGGATCCGCCAGGAGCTGAAGGCGAAGGAGACCCTGGACCGGCTCGCCCTGCTGGTCGCGCCGCAGGCGCGGGTCGTCCGCGACGGCGCCCTGGTCGAGCTGCGCTCGGACGAGGTCGTCCCCGGCGACCTGGTCCGGGTCGAGCCCGGCGACCAGCTGGTCGCCGACGGCTCGCTGGTCGACTCGCGCGGGCTGACCGTCGACGAGTCGCTGCTCACCGGCGAGTCGGACGGGATCCGCAAGCGGGTCGGCGACCGGATGCTCTCCGGCGCGTTCGCGATCTCGGGCTCGGGCCACTACGAGATCGACGCGGTCCGCGGCGACAGCTACGCGGAGCAGATCGCCGGCGAGGCGCGCGAGTTTCGCCATCCGCCCTCGCCGCTGCAGCTCGAGGTCAACGAGGTGCTGAAGGCGACCACGATCGTGCTCGTCCCGATCGCGATCCTGACCCTGGTCGGCTTCACCCTCCACGACAAGGAGTTCCGCGACGCGGCCCAGGAGGCGACCGCCGGGCTCGTGACCCTGATCCCCGAGGGCCTGGTGCTGCTGATGAGCGTCACCCTGGCGCTCGCTGCGGTGCGGCTGGCGCGCCGTGACACCCTGGTCCAGCAGATGGCGGCGACCGAGGCGCTCGCGGCGGTGGACACGATCTGCGTCGACAAGACGGGGACGCTCACCGACGGCACGCTCGAGCTGGTCAAGGTCGAGGTCGCCGATCCCGCCGGGCCGGCGGCGGCAGAGCGCGCCCTGGCGACCTTCGCCGCCTCGGCGGGCGAGCGAAACCGCACCCTCGAGACGATCGCCGAGCGCTATCCCGGCCGCGCCGAGCGGGTCGGTGCCGAGGTCCCGTTCTCCTCGGCGTGGAAGTGGAGCGGGCTCGAGCTCGGCGACACCGCCTACGTGCTCGGAGCCCCGGACGTGCTCGCCGAGCGCGGGGCGCTGGCGCTCCCCGGGGCGCTCGAGCACGCGCTCGCCGAGCACACCGCCGCCGGCCGGCGGGTGGTCGTCTTCGCCACCGCGCGCGGGGCGCTGCCCGACGATCCGGCGCAGCAGCCACCACCGGCGCTCGAGCCCAAGGCCCTGGTCGTGCTCTCGGAGACCCTGCGACCGGACGCCGCCGAGACGGTCGCCTTCATGCGCGACCAGCAGGTCGACCTGAAGCTGATCTCCGGCGACGCGCGCGAGACCGTGACCGCGGTCGCGCACGCGGTCGGTGTGCCCCCCGAGGCCGCGGTGATCGAGGGCCCGCAGCTACCGGGCGACAAGGGCGGGCTCGCGAGGGCGGCGGAGCAGAACACGGTCTTCTGCCGGATCACGCCCGAGCAGAAGAAGGCGCTGGTCGGCGCGCTCGCCGACCGGGGTAGGTTCACGGCGATGATCGGCGACGGCGTCAACGACGTGCCGGCGCTGAAGCGGGCCCGGCTCGCGGTCGCGATGGGGTCAGGAAGCCAGGTGACCAAGTCGATCGCCGACATCGTGCTCCTGCGCGACCAGTTCTCGATGCTGCCGCGGGCGGTCGCCGAGGGACGGCGGATCGCCCGCAACATCCACCGGCTCGGGCGGCTGTACCTGACCAAGTCGGTGTACGCGGCGTTCCTGATCACGGCCGCCGCGATCTTCGGCTTCACCTTCCCCTTCCTGCCGCGCCAGCTCACCGTCGCCGCCTTCCTCACGATCGGGATCCCGTCGTTCGTGCTCGCCCTGGCGCCGAGCGAGGGGCCGCTCTATCGCGGGCGCCTGCTGCGCGCGCTGGCAGCGTTCGCGGTCCCGGCCGGGATCGCGATGGGGGTCGCCTCGCTGCTCGCCTTCTTCTTCGTCGACGGCGTCTTCGGCGGCACCCTGAACGAGGGCCGCACCGCCGCGACCACGACCCTGATCGTCCTCGGGCTCTGCTTCATCGTCCTGCTCGAGCGCGGGCCGGGACGCGAGCACATCACCGTGCAGAGCTACATGCTGGCGCTGATCGCGGCCCTCGGTGCGATCTTCGCCGGCATCCTCGCGATCGAGCCGCTGCGGGACTTCTTCGAGCTCGACCTGCTCGCCGGCGGGCAGTGGTTCCTGGCCCTGCTCTGCGTCGCGATCGGGCTCGGCCTCGCCGGCGCGGCCTGGCGGCTGCCCTACGTGCAGCGGCTCGAGCTCGGCGACGGTGAGGAGCTCGACGCCGCCGGCCCCGGACCGACCCACACCCCGCGCACGGGCGAGTTCGAGGCGGTCGACGAGGCGCCGACCACGGTCGCGCCGACGGAGCAGCTGCCGCGCGCATGAGCCACCGCCGGACCAAGATCGTCGCCACGATCGGCCCCGCGACGCGGACGGTCGAGATGATGGCCGAGCTGATCGATGCCGGCGCCGACGTCTTTCGCTTCAACTTCTCCCACGGCACCCGCGCCGAGCACGCCGAGAACGTCGTCCTCGCCCGCGAGGCCGCGGAGCGCAGCGGCAAGGAGATCGGCATCCTCGGCGACCTGCCGGGCCCGAAGCTGCGGATCGCCGAGGTCGAGGACGGGATCGTCGGCCTGCGCCCGGGCTCGGAGATCACGCTGACCACCGACGACGTGCTCGGCAGCGAGGAGCGGATCTCGGTCTCCTACGACCGGCTCCCGGAGGCGGTCGAACCCGGGAGTCCGGTCTACATGGCGGACGGCCGCATCCGCCTCCGGGTGATCGCCTGCGAGGACGACGAGGTCCGCTGCGCGGTCGAGGTCGGCGGGCGGGTGTCCTCGCACCAGGGGATCAACCTCCCCGACGCGCGCGTCGAGCTGCCCGCGGCCGGACGCGAGGACCTGGCCTGGGTCGACTTCGCGGTCGAGCAGGAGATCGACCTGCTGGCGATCTCGTTCGTGCGCCGGGCCGAGGACGTCGCCCCGGTCGAGCGGCGGGTGCGCACCAGCGGCGCCGACATCCCGGTGATCGCGAAGATCGAGAAGCCGCAGGCCGCCGAACGCGCCGAGGAGATCGTCAAGGCGGTCACCGCCGGGGTCATGGTCGCCCGCGGCGACCTCGGGATCGAGCTCCCGATCGAGAAGGTGCCGCTGGTGCAGAAGCGGTTGCTGGAGCTCGCCGGGCGCTACTCGCGGCCGTCGATCACCGCGACCCAGATGCTCGCCTCGATGGTCGCCTCGCCGCGCCCGACGCGGGCCGAGGTCTCCGACGTCGCGAACGCCATCTACCAGGGGACCGACGCGGTGATGCTCTCCGAGGAGACCGCGGTCGGCGCGCATCCGGTCGAGGCGGTCCGGGTGATGGACCGGATCGCGCGCGAGGTCGAGCCCGACCTGCCCTACGACGACTGGATCTACAATCGCGCGCGCTCGGACGCGACCGACGTCGCGAGCTCGGTCGCGCGGGCGGCGGTCGGCTCGACCTACACCCTCGGCCTCGCGGCGATCGTCGTCCCGACCCGCAGCGGGCGCACCGCCCGGCTCGTCTCCGCCCACCGGCCGCGGGTCCCGGTGCTTGCGGTCTCGCCGCGGATCGAGACCGTGCGCCGGCTCAACCTGCTGTTCGGGGTCCAGTGCGCGATCGCCGAGGACTGGACCGGGCTCACGGCGCTGCTCGCCGACTGCGCCCGGCTCGCGCGCGAGAACGGGGTCGCGAGCTCGGGCGATCTGATCGCGATCACGGCCGGCCTCCCGCAGCAGGAGCTGGGCACGAACATGTTCGAGGTCCACCGGGTCCCGTGAGCGCGCGGTAGGGTCGGTTCGATGTCGGGTGTGGAAGCGGGCTGGGTGGCCGAGAACCCCGTCACCGGCGAGCGCGGGATCGTGCTCGAGCCGCCCCAGGACAACCCCGAGCGGCGGATGGTCGCCGAGCTGCGCGTGACCCCGGGCGGCGCGGTCGCCGGCGAGCACCTGCACCCGTCGGTCAGCGAGCGCTTCGAGGTGCTCGAGGGCACGCTCGGGGTCAGCCTCGACGGCGAGCGCAGCTCGCTCGAGCCGGGCGCCATGGTCGAGGTCGCACCGGGGCGCTGGCACGACTGGTGGAACGCGGGCGAGACCACCGCGGTGGTCAGGGTCGAGGTCACTCCCGGCGACCGCTTCATCGAGGCGATCCGGACCCTGTTCGGGCTCGCGGTCGACGGGAAGACGAACGCGAAGGGGATGCCGGGGACGCTGCAGCTGATCGCGATCAGCCGCGAGTTCTCGGACCTGATCGTCTTTCGCCGCCCGCCGCCCCCGGTGCAGCGCGTCGCCGCGGCGCTGCTCGGCCCGCTGGCGCGAGCGCGCGGCTACCGCGGCATCTACCCGCGCTACGCCGAGGTCGCTCGATGGGCACCCCGGAGGACGCCCGCGCCGGACGGCCGTTGACGCCGCGGTTCGGCGACGGTCCGGGGCCACCGCGCTGAACGCCTCGGCGGCGAGACTCGCGGCGCCGCTCGGGTTGATGGCGGCTGATCTTCTACCTCTCCGCCCAGGAGGCGGTCGGGCCCGAGCTGCCGGCGTGGACGCGGGTGGTCGCCCACTTCGGCGAGTACGCGCTGCTGACCGCGCTCTGGGTCTGGGCGCTGGCGCCCGTGCTCGGGCAGCGCTCGTTCGCCGCCGCGGGTGCGATCTCGCTGCTGTACGCGATCAGCGACGAGTACCACCAGGGCTTCGTCGAGGGCCGCGACTCCGACCCGCTCGACGTCCTCGTCGACGCCGCCGGGATCGCGTTCGCGATCAGCGTCCTGTCAGCTCGGCGAGCAGCTTCGCGTCGGCGTCCGACATCCCGCTGATCGGCTCGCCGTCCCAGTTCATGTCGCCGGCCATGGCGAGGAAGAGCCGCTCGTGCTGCTCGAGGCTCTCGCCGGCGAAGTGCGCGACCGCGAGCGCCGAGTAGAGCGTCGGCAGCGGGTCGTGCCAGCCGTCGCCGGCGTCGCGGACCCGCGCCAGGTCGCGGATCGACCGGGGCAGGCGCCGGATCCGGTCGGCGAACCCGTCGGCGAGCACCGCGAGCTCGAGCTGCACCCGCTCGCCGGGTGGGAGCAGGAAGGTGTCGGCGCCGGCGTCGAGCAGCCCCCGGGCGAGCTCCGCCGCGGGCAGCAGCAGGAGGCCGTCGGTGGCGCGCGGATTGCACTCGACGAAGCTGAGCCCGTCGCCGGTGACGATGAAGTCGAACGAGATCTGGCCCGTGTAGCCGAGCTCGGCGACGATCGGCTCGATCAGGCGCAGCGACTCGGAGGCGTCGACCGACTCGAACTGGATCCCGGTCGAGTGGTGCCACTGGCGCGGGATCCGGTACATCAGATGGGAGCTGATCCGCCCCTCGTGGACGGTCGAGTAGGTGCAGACGGTCTCGCCGTCGACGAACGCCTGCACGAGCCAGGGCGATTGCGGCGTCGGGTGGACCTGGGAGACGTCGAGCGCCCCGGCGAGCGGACCGGTGTTGGTGAGCAGCGTCACCCCGCCGCGCGAGAACGCGGCCCGGGCGAAGTAGCGGTCGAAACGGGCGATCGCCTCGGCGAGCTCGGCGTCCGAGGTCGCGACGACGGTCTCCGGGATCGGCAGCCCGAGCTCGCTGACGAGGCGCTGGAAGGCGGCCTTGTCGTGGAGGCGCGCGAGCGACGCGAACGGCGCCGTGAACAGGGTCGCGGCCGCCGAGAGTCGCTGGTGGCGGGTCGAGAGGTAGAAGGCCTCCTCGAACGCGGGCACGATCACGCTGACCTCGGCCTCGGCCACGATCCGCTCGACCTCGTCGACGAAGGCCTCGGTCTCGGTCCGCGGCGACGGGTAGGTGAAGTGGCCCGCGAGGTACTTGGAGTGGCTGCCGGGGGCGAGCCCGTAGTCGTCGGCCGCGTAGACCTCGTGGCCGGCGCTCGCGAGCTCGCGCACCATCCCGAGCGCGAACGGCATCCGCGAGCTGGTGACCAGGACCTTCAGCGCGAGTCCCGGGCCGGGAGGCCGAAGTCGCCGAACGGCTCGTCGCGGTCGCGCACCGCCTGCTTGAAGCCCGCCTCGGCGGCGCGGCGGGCGAAGGCGTGACCCTCGGGCGTGTGGCGGGCGATCCCGTCGAAGAACGTCCCCAGCGCCTGGGTGGCGGCGAGTCCCTGCGAGGCGACCGCCTGGTTGACGAGCAGCTTGTGCATCACGAGCTGGTTCACCGGCAGGCTCGCGACCCGCTCGCAGAGGGCCTCGAAGCGCGCATCGAGCTCCGCCGCGGGCGCCGCCTCGGCGGCGAGGCCCCACTCGACCGCCTCGGTGCCCGAGATCGAGTCGCCGGTGAGCAGCAGCCGCTTCGCCCGGGCGGCGCCGATCCGCTGCGCCCAGAGCGCCGTCGTCGGCACCCCCCAGACGCGCGCCGGCGGATAGCCGATCCGCGCCCGGTCCTCGGCCACGATCAGGTCAGAGCACAGGGCCATGTCGGTGCCGCCGGCGAGACAGTAACCGTGCACCTTGCAGAGCACCGGCTTGTCAGCGTGAAAGAGCGACATGAACCCGCGCACGTTCCGCGACATCATCTGATAGTCGACCACCGGGTCCCAGACCGCACCCGGGTCATGGTTAGCCGCGCATGACACCGGGGTCGAGGGCGACCCCTCAAATAACGTTCCGCCCGCCCCTCGGCTTCGCGTCCGGGGGCGGCCGGGTCAGGCGAAGGACGATCTGCGCCGCCTGGCATCTGCTCCGCAGATGCCAGGTCGTAGCCGGCACAGAAGCCGGAGCCGTTGCCGGCGAGGGCGATCGCGTGCACCTCGGGGTCGAGGTCGGCGCGCTCGACGCAGGCGGCGAGCTCGCGCGGCATCGCGAGCGTGATCGCGTTGCCGCGCTCGGGCCGGTCGAGGGTGATCCGCGCGACCCGGCCGTCGCGCTCGTAGGTGATCGTCTCCAGCTCCGCCACGGCGGGCACGCTATCGCGGCCGGCCCGGCGCCTCGGGTTGACATGTGACCTTTTAGTCACCTATACTCTCGCCCATGGACGCGGTGTTCAAGGCCCTCGCCGACCCGACGCGCCGGAGCCTGCTCGACGAGCTGTTCGAGCGCGACGGGCAGACCCTGACCGAGCTCGAGCAGCGGTTGCCGATGACTCGGTTCGGGGTGATGAAGCACCTGCGGGTGCTCGAGGGCGCGGGTCTCGTCGTCAGCCGCAGGCGCGGCCGCGAGAAGCTGCACTTCCTGAACCCGGTCCCGATCCGGCTCGTCCACGACCGGTGGGTGAGCAAATACGCGGAGCCCTGGGCGAGCGCGCTCGTCGGGCTCAAGCGCGAACTCGAGGAGGAACGAGATGGAACCGATGGATAAGTACGCGGTCGTCGACGGCGCCGCGGCGATGCGGGTGTTCGAGATCTACATCAAGACCACCCCGGAGCGACTCTGGGAGGCGATCACCGACCCCGAGATGCGGGCGAAGTACAGCTTCGGGGTCAGGACCAGCTCCGACTGGGCTCCGGGCTCGCGCTACGAGTCGGGGATCCCCGGCGTGGTCGAGATCGGCGAGGGCGAGAACCTCGAGGTCGACCCGCCGCGCCGGCTGGTGCAGAGCTTCACCGCCCTGTGGAGCGACGAGGTCAAGGCCGAGGGCACGTCCCGGGTCACCTGGGAGATCGAGCCGGTCGGCGACTCGTGCCAGCTCACGGTCACCCACGATCAGCTCCGCGAGGACGCGAACGCCGAGCTCTACGGCGGCTGGCCGATGATCCTCTCCGGCCTGAAGACGCTGCTCGAGACCGGGGAGCTGCTCGACACCCCCGGGTCGCTGCGCTACTCCGGCGCCGCCGGCTGAACCCCGTACCGCCCGACCGGGCGTCGCCCGCCGCGGCGGCGCCCCGGTCGGGCGCGGGGGCTGTGGGAACATCCGCGGCCGTGGCCAAGGAGGCGATCACGATCGAGGCGGCCGGGCGCGAGGTGAGGCTCTCGAGCCCGAGCAAGGTCTACTTCCCCGAGCCCGGCCACACCAAGCGCGACCTCGCCGAGTACTACCTCGCGGTCGCCGACGCCGCCTGCCTGCACCTGCGCGAGCGGCCGACGACGATGAAGCGGTTCGTCGACGGCGCCGCCGGCGACTTCTTCTTCCAGAAGCGGGTGCCGAAGACGGCGCCCGACTGGATCGAGACGGCGACGGTGCGCTTCCCGAGCGGCCGCAGCGCGACCGAGCTCTGCGCCAACGACGCCGCGCATTTGGTTTGGGCGGTGAACCTGGGCGTGATCGACTTCAACCCGTGGCCGGCGCGACGCGCCGACCTCGACCATCCCGACGAGCTCCGCGTCGACCTCGACCCGACGCCCGGCGTCGGCTTCGCCGAGGTGCGCCAGGTGGCGATGACCGTCCGCGAGACGCTCGCCGACCACGGCCTCGAGGGCTTCCCGAAGACCTCCGGCTCGCGCGGGATCCACGTCAACGTGCGGATCGAGCCGCGCTGGACGTTCACCGAGGTCCGCCGCGCGGCGCTCGCGCTCGCGCGCGAGGTCGAGCGCCGCACCGACCTCGCGACCTCGAAGTGGTGGAAGGAGGAGCGCCACGGCGTCTTCGTCGACTACAACCAGAACGCGCGCGACCGCACCGTGGCCTCGGCCTGGTCGGTGCGCCCGACACCCGACGCGCGAGTCTCGACCCCGCTCGAGTGGGACGAGGTACCCGAGGTCGACCCCGCCGAGCTGCGCCTCGACACCGTGCCGGCGCGGCTCGCCGAGCGCGGCGACCCGGCGGCGGCGATCGACGAGGTCCAGCACTCGCTCGAGGCGCTGCACGAGCTCGCCGACCGCGACGAGGCGGAGGGCCTCGGCGACGCGCCCTGGCCGCCGCACTTCCGCAAGCAGCGCGACGAGCCGAAGCGGGTGCAGCCGAGCCGGGCGAAGCGCAGCTGAGCGCCGACGGCCTTGCGGCTCGTGCGAACATGTGTTCGTGTCCGTCGCCGGGATCCTGCACGCTGACGCCGACGCCTTCTTCGCCTCGGTCGAGCAGCGCGACGACCCGCGGCTGCGCGGACGACCGGTGATCGTCGGCTCGGGCGTGGTCATGGCCGCGAGCTACGAGGCCCGCGCATTCGGGATCCGCGGCGCGATGGGCGGGGCGAGGGCGCGGCGGCTGTGCCCGCACGCGGTCGTCGTCCAGCCGCGATTCGGCGCCTACGTCGAGGCGAGCCGGGCGCTCTTCGACGTCTTCGAGGACTTCGCCCCGGTGGTCGAGGGCCTCTCGCTCGAGGAGGCGTTCCTCGACGTCCGCGGCCTCGAGCGGATCTCCGGCGCGCCGCTCGAGATCGGCGCCCGGCTGCGGGCGGAGGTCCGCGAGCGCGTCGGGCTCGCGGTCACGGTCGGGGTCGCGCGGACGAAGGTGCTGGCGAAGATGGCGAGCCGGGCGGCGAAGCCGGACGGGCTGCTCGAGATCGAGCCCGAGCGCGAGCTCGCCTTCCTGCGCCCGCTGCCGGTCTCCGCCCTCTGGGGCGTCGGGCCACGCAACGCCCGCAAGCTCGAGCAATGCGGGGTGACGACGATCGCCGAGGCGGCCGACCTGCCGCTCGAGGCGCTGGTCGCGATCCTCGGGCGCGCGTCCGGGCGCCACGTGCACGCGCTCGCCAACAATCGCGACCCGCGCCGGGTCCGGGCCGGCCGGCGGCGGCGCTCGGTCGGCTCGCAGTGCGCGCTCGGGCGTCGCGCCGACACCTCGCCGGCGGCGCTCGACGCGATCGTCGTCGGGCTCGCGGACCGGGTCACGCGGCGGATGCGCGGCGCGCGCCTCGCGGGCCGCACGGTCACCCTGCGGCTTCGGTTCGCCGACTTCACCCGCGCCTCGCGCTCGCGCACGCTGCGCCGATCGACCGCATCGACGGCGACCGTGCTCGCCGCCGCGCGGGCGCTGCTCGCGGCGGCGATGCCGGTGATCGAGCGCCGCGGCTGCACCCTCGTCGGCCTCACGGTGGCGAGCTTCGACCCGCGCGGCGCCGGCGTCCAGCTCGCGCTCGCGCTCGAGCGGCGCCCGCGGGCGCGACTCGACGCGGCCCTCGACCAGCTCCGCCGTCGCTACGGCGCCGACGCGATCACCCGCGCGACCCTGCTGCGGCCGGGCTCGCGACTGCGCCCATCGCTGCTCGAGGAGCCGGGACACCCGCGGCGGCGGCCCGACGACGGGTCGGGCTGAGCGTCACTGGTCGAGCTGGGAGATCTCGCACTCGCGCGGCGGCTTGTCGTCGCGCCAGCGCAGCAGCTTCGCCCCGTGGCGGATGCGCCCAGCGCTGACATGGTCGAAGCTGACCTCGATCACCAGCTCGGGACGCAGCGACACCCACTCGAGGTCGCGGTCCGCCGCCCAGCGGCTGGGCTCGGCGGAGCCGCGCTCGCCGGTCTCATACGGGGCCAGGGTCGCGACCAGCTCGCGCTTCTCGGCCGCCTTCAGGCCCGAGGTGTGGCCGACGACGCGCAGCTCGCCGTCGTCGTCGTAGAGGCCGAGGATCAGCGAGCCGACCGTGTTCTCCTCCTTGCCCGGCCGCCAGCCGGCGATCACGGCGTCGATCGTCCGCAGCCGCTTCACCTTGACCATCGCCTTGCGCTCGCCGCGCAGGTAGGGCGACTCGGTCCGCTTCGCGATCACGCCCTCGCCGCTCTCGAGCCACGGCTCGGCCTTCGCCGAGTCGGCGACCAGGGGGGTTAGCTCGACCGAGCCCGGGTCGGCGAAGCCGTCGATCAGCTTCGCCAGCGCCGTGCGCCGTTCGGAGAACGGATCGTCGAGGGCGCTGTGGTCGCCGACCGCGAGCAGGTCGAAGGCGCGGAAGATCGCGGGCGTCTTCTCGGCCAGCATGTTCACCCGCGACTCGGCCGGGTGGAGGCGGTTCTGGAGCGCGTCGAAGACCTCGGCGCCGTCGTCGCCGAGGATCAGCAGCTCGCCGTCGAGGACGTAGCGGCCGGCCGGGAAGACCAGCTCGGGGAAGTAGCGCGCCAGCGGCCGGCCGCTTCGCGACTGGAGGAAGAGCTCGGCGTCGTCGACGAAGGCGAGCGCGCGGAAGCCGTCGTACTTGGGCTCATAGGCCCAGCCCTCGTCGTCGGGCAGCTTCTTTCGCGAGAGCGCCAGCTGGGGCTCGATCGGCGGCTTCAGCGGCAGGGCCACGCGGCTAGTCTCGCAGCGTGACCGATCCGGGGCCGCCTCGCGAATGCGACGTCGCGGTCGTCGGAGCGGGGATCGTCGGCCTCGCGGTCGCGCGCGAGCTGGCGCTGCGACACGGCGGCGCCCGGATCGCCGTGCTCGAGCGTGAGCGCCGGATCGCCGCCCACCAGACCGGCCATTCCAGCGGCGTCATCCACAGCGGCATCTACTACGCGCCCGGCTCGCTGAAGGCGCGCCTGTGCGTCGCCGGCGCGCGCGAGCTCTACGCCTACTGCGCCGAGCGCGGGCTGCCGGCGCGCCGCGACGGCAAGCTGATCGTCGCGACCCGCGAGCGCGACCTCGAGCGCCTCGCCGAGCTCGAGCGCCGCGCGGCGGCGAACGGGGTCGAGGGCGTGCGCCGGCTCGGCGGCGGCGAGATCGCCGCGGTCGAGCCCCACGCCGCCGGGGTCGCGGCGCTTCACTGCCCGAGCACCGGCGTCGTCGACTTCGCCCGGGTCGCCGAGGCGTACGCCGCCGACCTGGCGGAGCTCGGGGCGACCGTGAGCACCGGGTGCGCGGTCGAAGCCGTGGCCGGCGACGTCGTGCGCCACGCCGCCGGCGAGCTTCGCGCGGGCGCCGTCGTCGCCTGCGCCGGCGCCTGGTCGGATCGCCTCGCCCGGGCCTCCGGCGCGCCCGCCGAGCCGCGGATCGTTCCCTTCCGCGGCGCCTACCTGCGCCTGCGCGAGGAGCGCTCGCAGCTGGTCCGGGCGAGCGTCTATCCGGTCCCCGACCCGGAGCTGCCGTTCCTCGGCGCCCACCTGACCCGCGGTCCGGACGGGAGCGTGCTGCTCGGCCCCACGGCCCTGATCGCCGCGGCCCGCGACGGCTACCGGCTCACCCGCGTGCGAGCGGCCGACGCCCGCGAGACCCTCGCCTGGCCGGGGACGTGGCGACTCGCGCGCCGCTTCTGGCGCGCCGGCGCGATCGAGCTCGCGCACGCGGCGTCGCGCCGGGCCTGGGTCGCCGGCGCCCGCCGGCTCGTTCCCGAGCTGCGCAGCCGCGACTTCGAGCCCGCGTTCGCCGGGGTCCGCGCCCAGGCCGTCGCCCGCGACGGCACCCCGCTCGACGACTTCCTCGTCTCGCGCAGCGGCCGCTGCGTCCACGTCCGCAACACGCCCTCCCCCGCCGCCACCGCCTCGCTGGCGCTCGCGCGTCTGATCGCCGACGAGGTCGAGCCGCTGCTCGCCTAGAGCCCGTACGTCTTCGAGACGATCTCGCGCTGGATCTCGTTCGTGCCGCCGTAGATCGACATCACCAGGGTCGAGCGCACGTGGCGCTCCATGTCGTACTCCGACGCGTATCCGTAGCCGCCCATCATCTGCATCCCCTCGAGCGCCGTCTTCTTCGCCACCTCGGTCGCCTTCAGCTTCGCCATCGAGGCCTCGCGGGGCAGCATCTGGTTCGGGTCCGCGTCGACCTTGCGGGCGACGTCGTAGATCAGCAGCCGGGTGCACTCGATCTCGGTCGCGAGGTCGGCGATCCGGTGCTTGAGCGCCTGGAAGGAGCCGATCGGGCGCCCGAACTGCTTCCGCTCCTTGACGTAGGCGAGCAGGTCGTCGAAGGCGCGCTGGGCGATCCCGAGCGCGCTCGCGGCGAGGATCAGGCGCTCGACGTTGAGCCCCGCCATGAGCTGGATCCAGCCCCCGTCGACCTGACCGAGGACGCGCTCGGCGGGCACGCGGCAGTCGGTGAGGAAGACGTCGTTGACCTCGCGCCCGCCCATCGTCTGGATCCCGCGCACCTCGATCCCCTCCGCCTCGGTGGGGACCGAGAACATCGAGAGGCCCTCGTGCTTGGAGCCGGAGGGGTCCGAGCGCGCGATCACGAGCACGTGGTCGGCGATGTGCGCGGCCGAGATCCAGGTCTTCTGCCCGTTGAGGACGAAGTCGCCGTTCGAGCGCTCGGCCTTGCAGGAGAGGTTGCCGACGTCCGAGCCGGCCTCGGGCTCGGACATCGCGATCGCCTCGACCCGGCCGCGGGTGATCCCGCCGAGGATCTCCTGCTTCTGCTCGGGGGTGCCGAAGCGCTCGTAGGCGCCGGCGACGATCAGGCTCACCCCGTAACCGGCGATCGGCAGCAGCCCGCGCATCGTCTCCTCGAGGAAGATGCAGGCGTCGACCATCCCCCCGCCGGAGCCGCCGTAGGACTCGTCGATCGAGACCCCGAGCCAGCCGAGCTCGGCGAGCTTCTCGTAGATCTCCTGGTTGTGGAGCTCGGTGTAGCCCTCGGTGAGCCGCTCGCGCTGCTCGGAGGTGCCGACCTCGCGAGCGCAGAAGTCGCGGATCGCGGCCTGGAAGTCGCGCTGCTCGTCGCTGAGGCCGCTGGCCGGGCCGGCGGTGATCGTGCTCATGGGGTGAGGTTAGACCGCGGGCCGGTAGACGGTGACCACCGCGGCGCCGCCGAGGCCGATGTTGTGCTGGAGCGCGAGCTCGGCGCCCTCGACCTGGCGCGCGTCCGCCGTGCCGCGCAGCTGCCAGGTCAGCTCCGAGCACTGCGCGAGCCCGGTGGCGCCGAGCGGATGGCCCTTGGAGATCAGGCCGCCGGAGGGGTTGACCACCGGGCCGTCGCCGCCGTAGGTCGTCGCCTCGGCCTCGACCAGCTTGTGGCCCTCGCCCTCGGCGGCGAACCCGAGCGCCTCGTAGGTGATCAGCTCGTTGGCCGAGAAGCAGTCGTGGAGCTCGCAGACGTCGACCTCCGACGGCTCGGCGCCGGCCTCCGCGTAGGCCTGCTCGGCCGCCTGCTTGGACATGTCGAAGCCGACGATCTTGATGCAGTCGGTGTCGTCGGCGAAGGTCGAGCTCAGATCGGTGACCATCGCCTGGCCTGCGATCTCGACCGCCTGCTCGGCGAGCCCGTGATCTTCGACGTAGCGCTCCGAGGCGACGATCGCGCACGCCGCCCCGTCGGAGGTCGGCGAGCACTGGAGCTTCGTCAGCGGCTCGTGGATCATCCGCGCTTCCCTGATCTCGTCGAGCGAGTACTCGGTCTGAAACTGGGCGTAGGGGTTGTTGACCGAGTGCTTGTGGTTCTTGTAGCCGATCCACGCGTAGTGGTCGGGCTCGGAGCCGTACTTCTCCATGTGGTCGCGGCCCGCGTTGCCAAACATCTGCGGCGCCGCCGGCGACTCCTCCGGATCGCGGATCGCGAACATCGCGATCGCGTGCTTGTCGAGGGCGTTGGTGCGGTCGGTGTACTTGACCCCGAGCGAGCCCTTCTCCATCTTCTCGAACCCGAGCGCGAGCGCGCAGTCGACGAGTCCGCCGCGCACCGCCTGGCGGGCGAGGAAGAGCGCCGAGGACCCGGTCGAGCAGTTGTTGTTGACGTTGACGACCGGGATCCCGGTGAGCCCGAGCTGGTACAGGGCCCGCTGGCCGTAGGTCGAGTCGCCGTAGCAGTAGCCGGCGTAGGCCTGCTCGACGTCGGAGTACGGGATCCCGGCGTCGGCGAGCGCCTTCTCCCCGGCCTCCTTCGCCCAGTCGGGATAGTCGCCCTCCTTCGTGCCGGGCTTGTCGAACTTGGTCATGCCGACGCCGATGACGAAGGTGCGGTTGCTCATGGGTCTCGGAGTGCCTTTCGGTTGCGGGGCTCGGGTCGGCGAACGATACGCGCAGACGGCGGCCCGTCGCGTGATCGCCGGCGGTGGGTCAATCGGGATCGAAGCCCGCGGCGCGAACCGCGTCCGCGGGCTCGGAGTAGGCCTCCATCCGCACCACCTTGCCGTCGCGAAGCTCCCAGACCTGACCGATCGGGACGTCGAGCTCGACCCCGCTCGCGCGCCCGCGGGCGGTCAGGCGCCCGAGCGCGAGCACGACCTCGCCCCCGTCGCGCATCTGCTCGACCGGAAGCTCGAGCTGATCCCAGTCGGTGTTCAGGTCGTCCCAGAGCCGGCGCAGGCCCTCGTGACCGCGATACGTGATCCCCTCGAGCTGGGCCCGCAGCGGACGCAGCTCGGCGTCGGGCGCGATCCAGCGTTCGATCTCGTCGATGTCGCCACGAGCCCAGGCGGCGGCGACCGTCCGCACGATCTCGACGTTGCGTTCGGACACCGGCCAAGTATCGCGCGCGACCGGCGATCGTGCCGGTGCTCTCGAGCGCGCCGGGACGGGAGCCCGGATCACGTCCGTAGGTAGGCTGCGGCGCGTGGAGGCGGCGACCCAGGCACAGATCGAGGACAAGCCCGAGCGCGCGGTCTCCTCGTTCGCGAAGTCGCTCTTCCTCGGCGAGATCCGCGAGGAGATGGTGTTCCCGTGGCCACAGCCGGACCCCGACGAGCAGCAGCGGATCCGCGACCTGAACGCCGCCGCGCGCGAGATCGGCGCCCGCATGGACCACCGCGAGATCGAGGAGAAGCGCTGGATCGGCGACGGCACGATCCGCGAGCTCGGCGACGCCGGCCTCTGCGGCCTCTACGTCGACGAGACGCTACGGCGGCCAGGGTCTCTCGCAGACCGGCTACGCGCGCGTGTTCGAGACCTTCGCCCAGATCGACGCGACGCTCTCGATCGTGCTCGGCGTGCATCAGTCGATCGGCTTCAAGGGCATCCACATGTTCGGCTCCGACGCGCAGAAGGAGCGCTTCCTCCCCGACCTCGCCGCCGGGCGCAAGCTCGCCGGGTTCGCGCTCACCGAGCCCGGGGCGGGCTCGGACGCCTACGAGATCCAGTCGCGAGCGGTGCTCCAGCCCGACGGCTCCTGGGTGCTGAACGGCGAGAAGCGCTACATCGGCAACGGCTCCAAGGGCGACGTCTTCACCGCCTTCGCCCGCTGCGAGGTCGACGGCGAGGACCGCCACATGGCGCTCATCCTCGAGCGCGGGATGAAGGGGTTCGAGGTCGGCGAGCGCTACGACACGATGGGCCTGCGCGGCAACGACCTGCGCCGGCTGCGCTTCAACGACGTCAAGGTGCCGGCCGAGAACGTGCTCGGCGAGCCCGGCGAGGGCTTCAGGATCGCGATGTCGGTGCTCAACAACGGGCGCATCGGGCTCGGGACCGGGTCGGTCGGTGCCGCCAAGCACCTGCTCGACCTGGCGATCGACCACGTCAAGGAGCGGCGCCAGTTCGACCGCCCGATCGCCGACTTCGAGCTCGTCCAGGACAAGATCGGCTGGATGGTCTCCTACCTGTTCGGGCTCGAGTCGATGTGCTACCTGACCTGCGGCCTGGTCGACCGCGGGGTCGAGGACTACTCGCTCGAGTCGGCGATCTGCAAGGTCTCGGGGACCGAGTTCCTCTGGTACGCGGCCAATCGCGCGATGCAGCTCAAGGGCGGCGCCGGCTACATGCGCGACCAGCCCTACGAGAAGATCCTCCGCGACATCCGGATCTTCCCGATCTTCGAGGGCGCCAACGACGTCATGCGCGCCTTCATCGCGCTCTCGGGGATGAAGCCGGTCGGCGAGAAGCTCGCCGGCATGGGCGAGATCGGGCTCAACGACCCGATCGGCTCGATCGGCGTCCTCGTCGACTACGTCGGCGGGCGGATCCAGCGCGAGGTGCGCCCGGACCGGATCGGGCTCGCCCACCCGGAGCTCAAGTCGCACGCCGACGCCGTCTCCGACCAGGTGAAGCAGCTGCGCGCGGTGACCGAATCGCTGCTCGGCGAGCACAAGAAGCAGATCATCGAGCGCCAGTTCCAGCAGAAGCGGCTCTCCGACGCGGTCTCCGACATCTTCGCCCAGGTCGCGGTGCTCTCGCGCGTGACCCAGATCTTCAGCGACCAGGGGGTCGAGCCCTCGGGCCAGGAGCGCTACATCGCCGACACCTTCTGCGCCCGCGCCGCGCGCCGGGTCGAGTCGAGCCTGCGCCAGGTCGAGACAAACGACGACGACCGGCTGGCGGCGATCGCGAAGCTCGCCTACAAGCGCGGGGCCTACGGTTACGCGCTGTTCGAGGACTGAGCTTCTCCGACCCGACCGGGCCCCGGGCGTGTTGTAGTGGAGGCGTGCGGCCATCCGGCCGGCGAGCGCACCCGATGCCGACACCACCCGAGGACTTCGAGCTCACCCTGCGCGGCGCGCGCGCCGGCGAGGATTGGGCATGGCGCGAGCTCTACGCGGCGCTCGCGCCGGCGATGACCGGCTTCCTGCGCGGGCGTGGGGCGGCCGACGCCGACGACCTGGTCGGGGACGCGTTCGTGCAGATCGTCCGCGACCTGCACCGATTCGAGGGCGATTGGGCGGGCTTTCGCGCCTGGGCGCTGACGATCGCACGCAACCGGATGCTCGACGCCCGCCGGCGCGCCGCCCGGCGCCCCGACCGGCCCCATCCGGATCCGGGCCTCGAGCGAGCCGCGGGAGACGTGACCGACGACGCGGCCCGGCGGCTCGACCTCGAGCGGGTGACCGAGCTCCTCGCCGAGCTCTCGCCGGACCAGCGCGACGTCGTCCTCCTGCGGGTCGTCGGCGATCTCAGCGTCGACGAGGTCGCGCAGGTGATCGGCAAGCGCAGCGGCGCCGTGAAGCAACTCCAGCGCCGCGGGCTGGCCGCGATCCGGCGCCGGCTCGAGGCGGGCGGGGTGGCGGCGTGAACAACGGCGGCGGTCGGCGTAACCCACGGCGGGCGCCGGACGCTTACCGAGGTGAGATGGCCGGCCTCGGATCCGACTCGCTCGACAACTTCGCCCGCGACGCCCGCGCGACCCTCGTCCGTCCCTCGGGCGCCGAGGTCGCCGAGCGCCACCTCGCGCGATCCTCGCCGAGGCGCGGGTCGCGGCCCAGAGCCCGCCGCCGGTCGAGCCGGTGGCCGGGCGCCCGGTCGGACGCATCGCCGCCGCCCTCGCAGCCGCGCTGGTGCTCGTCACCGGCGGGCTCGCTGCCGCCGGCGTGCGACCGCCGGAGCCGATCGCCGACGCGCTCGAGAGCGTCGGCGTCCCGGTCCCGGGAGACGACGGCGAAGGTGACGGAGAGGGGCAGCCGGGTGCCGCCGCTCCGGACGACGAACCGGGCGCGGGCGCCGCCGAGCCGACTCCCGGCGACGGGCAGGGCCGCAAACAGGGCCAGCAGCCCGGGCATCCCTCGGAGGAGGGCCAGGAGACGGCCGCCGACGCGCGCGACGGGGGCGGACCGCCGGACGAGCCCGGCCAAAGCGAGGAGCACACCGACGCGCCCAGTGGGGGCGGTTCGGCGGCGGCGCGGCGCCGGCGACCCCGGCGCAGCCGCCCACCGAGCCGCAGGCCGACGCGCCGGGGCAGACTCAGGCCGACCCAGGCGACTCCGCGGCGAGCCAAGCCGCGATGCGCAGGCGCCGCCCGAGGCCAACGGCCAGGGCCCGCCCGGCTGAGCGCCGCCCGGCCGGTCGCGATCAGGGTGGGCCGCGCCGGCGATCGCGCAGCGCCGCCAGCGCCCGCCTGACCCGGGTCCAGATCAAGACCACGACCGTGATCCCGGCGGCCAGGAGGACGAGGGCGATCGCGGCGGCGAGCTGCGGATGGTCGAGCGAGAAGCCGACGACCACGGCGACCAGCCCGTCCTCGGCAAGGCTGGCGATGATGTTGGAGACCGGCTCGGGCGAGCTGTTGATCCCGAGCCGCAGGCCCGACTTGACCGCGTGGCTGGTCAGCGCCACCGCGCCGGTGCCGCCGGCCGCGATCGCCTCATCGATCGTCGCCAGGTCGTCGAGCGCCGCGTACTCGGCCCCGATAACGCCGCCGACGACCGGCCGGATCAGGGTCGAGACCGCGTCCCAGGCGTTGTCGACGTAGGGGATCTTGTCGGTCACGAACTCGATCGCGAACATCACCCCGGCGACGACGAGCACCGGCGTCTCGGTGAGCTCGGCCGGCACCTCGGCGACCCCGGCGCGGCCGCCGAGCCCGAGCACGAGCACGGTCAGGTAAGCGTTCACCCCCGACGCCCAGCCGGAGCTGAGCAGGGTCGGGATCAGGTCCATCGGGTCCGCGCGCGCCGCCCGCGGCGCGCGACGTCGTCTAGTTCAGCCGCTCGACGATCATCGCCTCGCCCTGACCGCCGGCGACGCACATCGTCTCGAGGCCGACCGAGTGGTCGTCGGTCTCCATCACGTTCAGCAGCGTGGTCATGATCCGGGCGCCGGTCATCCCGAACGGATGGCCGAGGGCGATCGCGCCGCCGTGCGTGTTCAGCTTCTCGAGCGGGATCCCGGTCTCGTCCATGATCGGGATCACCTGGGCGGCGAAGGCCTCGTTGAGCTCGACCACGTCGATGTCGTCGATCTTCATCTGGGTCCGGTCGAGGACCTTCTTGATCGCGCCGATCGGGGCGACGCCCATGTACTCGGGCTCGTTGCCCCAGGTCGCCGCGCTGACCAGGCGGGCCTTCGGCTCGAGGCCGAGCTCTGACGCCTTCGTGTCCGACATCACCAGCACCGCCGCGGCGCCGTCGTTGAGCGGGCACGAGTTGCCGGCGGTGACCCCGCCGTCGCCGAACGCCTCCGGCAGCTCGGCGAGCTTCTCCAGCGTCGACGACGCGCGCGGCCCGTCGTCCTTGGCGACCTCGTTGCCGTCGTGGTCGGCGACGGGGACGATCTCGCGGTCGAAGAAGCCGTCCTCCTGCGAGGCGACGGCGAGCTCCTGCGAGCGCTGCGCGTACTTGTCCATGTCGGCGCGGCTGACCTCGTAGCGCTTCGCGACGTTGACCGCGGTCAGGCCCATGTCGATGTAGGCGTTGGGCTGGCCGTTCTCGCCGATCAGGTTCGGGTTGCGGTCGTCGGCGCCGGCGGGCTCGGTGCGCTCGTTGAAGCGGCTCACGAACTCGACCCCGGCGGCGACGTAGGCGTCGCCCTCGCCGGCCTTGATCGCGTTCGCCGCGTGGCGGATCGCGTCCAGGCTCGAGGCGCAGTAGCGCGAGATCGTCGTCCCGGTGACCTCCTGCGGCAGCCGCTCGGAGAGCAGCGCGATGATCCGCGCGACGTTGAACGCCTGCAGGCCCTGCGGCATGCCGCAGCCGCAGTAGACGTCCTCGATCAGCTCCCCGGGGACGTCGGGGTTGCGCTCGAGCAGCTGGTCGACGATGAATGCGGCGGTCTCCTCGGGGCGCAGCTGGGCGAGGGATCCCTTGAAGGCGCGCCCGATCGGGCTGCGCGCGGCGTCGACGATCACGGCTTCGGGCATCTCGGTGCTAGCTCCTTGCTTCGGTTCGGTGGGGCCGGGGATGGTATTGATGTTGGCGTGAGCGACGAGCCACAGCCCGACGGTCCGGAGACCGAGCTCGACCCGGCGCAGGCGGCGGAGCTGATCGCTGCCGGCGCCGAGCTGGTCGACGTCCGGCGCTCCTATGAGCACGAGGCCGGGCACCTCGCCGGCTCGCGCAACGTCGAGGTCAACGAGCTTGCCGCGGCGGCCGGCTCGCTGCCGCGCGAGCGACCGATCCTCTTCTACTGTCGGACCGGAAACCGCTCCCGGATGGCGGTCGACGCGTTTCGCCAGGCGGGCTACGACGCCTACAACCTCGCCGGGGGAATCGAGGCCTGGGCCGGCGACGGGCGCGAGCTCGAGCCGGCCGGCGGCGAGGTCCGGCCGCCGCTCCCCGCCTCCTAGACGATCGCCGTGCAGGCAGCGAAGCCGCCAGCTCCCGCCGACCGGGCCCCCGAGGACCGGGTCGAGGGCCTGCGCGCCTGGATCGCCCAGGTCGATCGCAGGCTCGGCGTCCGCACCTACGCCGGCGCCGCCGCGATCGTGCTCGCGCTCGCGGCCGCGATCGTCGCCGTCGTGCTCGCGCTCGGGGCCAAGGACGAGAGCGCGACCAAGGACGAGGTCCGAGCACTTCGCGACCAGGTGGAGGCGGTGCAGCAGGAGGCCTCGGCGGCGGCCGAGGAGGACGTCGCCACCCTGACCGACCGGCTCGACGCGCTCGAGGGCCGCGTGAACACGATCGCCGGCGGTCAGCGGACGCTCGAGAGCCAGCTCTCGGTGGTCGAGGACGACATCGACGAGCTGCGCACTCAGATCTCGAACGTCGACCGCGCCGGCGGCGGCGGCCGCTAGCCGCGCATCCGCCCGCCCTTGGTCGGGCGGCGGGTCTTCGACCGGGTCGCGCCCACCTCGCCCTCGGCGAGCTGCGCCTCGAGCCGGTCGAGCGAGCTGCGGACCTCGCCGATCCGCTCGGCGAGCGAGCGGTCTCCGTGGGCGATCTCGTCGCTGACCCGGTCACGGTCCTCCTGGCGCTCGAGCTCGTGGACCTCCTCCATCGAGTTGATGATGATCGCGATCAGGACGTTGATCACCAGGAACGAGGCGATCAGCACGTAGGAGACGAAGAAGACCCACGACTCGGGGTGGATCTCCTGACCACGCTCGAGGAACTCGGGCCAGTTCTCCAAGGTCAGGATCTGGAACAGGCTCAGCATCGCCGTTCCGATGTCGCCCCACTGCTCCGGATCCTCGTCGCCGAACAGGATCCAGCCGACCATCCCGTAGACGTACATGAGCAGGACCGTGAGCAGCACCAGGCTGACGATTGAGCGCAGCGACCGCGACATCGCCCGCACCAGCAGCCGCAGCTCCGGCATCACGCTGACCAGGCGGACGACGCGCAGCAGGCGCGCGAGTCGAAGCAGGGTGATGTTTTCGCGCACCCCGGGCGCGAAGGCGAGCCCGATGACGACGAAGTCGAACACGTTCCAGCCGTCGCGGAAGAAGTCCTGCGGCCGGCGCCCGAATGCGGCGATCCGGATCGCGAGCTCGACCACGAAGACGCCGAGGAAGATCTCGTCGAGCGTCGTCAGCGCCGACTCGACCTCGGAGCTGAAGTCGTAGGTGCCGAGCCCGAGCGTGATCGCATTGAGCACGATGACGCCGAAGATGAACGTCTGGAACCGCGGCGAGTCGGCGATTCGTCGGCAGGCGTCGGTCATCGCGCACCATCCTTCGGGCGACGCCTGTGAACCCCTTTTGTCGCAAAACGCACGATCTCTGCGTGCGTGCGTCCGACGACTGGTCTACGGTCGCGCGAATCGCCCTGAAAGGAGAGGCTCCATGCCTGAGGGTTACTGCGTCAAGGAGCGGAAGAAGGTCGAGATCAAGGATCCGCAGCAGGTGACGATGAAGAACGGCCGTCCCGCGATCCAGGGCACGTGCCCGGACTGCGGTACCAAGATCTTCAAGATCGGCAAGCTCGAGGCCTGAGCCTGCGGTCGCGGTCGGGACGCGACCTTCCCAGACGGCCGTCACGCCCGACTGACGGCGGCCGTACGGATTCGCCCCCGCGGGCGCCCGGCTTGCCGGCGCCGGCGGACGTGCATGCGATCTGCCCGCAAAGCCGCCGATCGGTGGAAGAATGCGGCGAGACCGCGATGCACGAAGCGCATCCCCAGAAGCCGCTCGAGCTGATCCTCGCCCGCAACCTGCTGACGAGCATCTCGACGCCGGCGATGCTGCTCGACGCCGACGCCGCGGTCGTCTTCTACAACGAGTCCGCCGCGGCGATGCTCGGGCGCTCGTTCGAGGACGCCGGGAGGATGACCGCGGAGCAGTGGACGGCCGCGTTCGGCCCGCTCGACGGCGACGGTGCCCCGCTCGCGGTCGACACGCTCGAAACCACCGCGGCGATCCGCGAGGGTCGCCCGGCCCACGGCAGCTTCTCGATCCGCGACGCGAGCGGCGGGCGGGTCTCGATCGAGGCGAGCGCGTTCCCGATCGTCGCCTCGGAGGGCGGCTCGTCGGGGGCGATGGTGATGTTCTGGCCCCAGGGCAACGGGGACGGGCCCCGGTGAGGGTCAAGGTCTGGGGCGCGCGTGGCTCGGTTCCGGCGCCGGGACCGCACATGAACCGCTATGGCGGCAACACCTCGTGCGTGCAGATCGGCCTCGCCGGCGGCGACCAGCTGATCCTCGACGCCGGCACCGGAATCCGCACCCTCGGCCTCGACCTCGGCGCGAGCGCGCGGATCCACATCCTGCTCACCCACCTGCACCTCGATCACATCCAGGGGCTGATGTTCTTCCCGCCCTGCTTCCGGGCGGAGTCGGAGATCACGATCTGGGGCCCGTCCTCGCCCGAGGCCTCGCTCGAGAGCCGCATCGCCCGCTACATCTCGGCACCGCTGTCGCCGGTCGAGGTCCGCGAGCTGCCGTGCTCGGTCGCGTTTCGCGACACGCCCGCGAGCCAGTGGGAGCTCGGCGGCGCGACGATCCGCGCCGAGGCGGTGACCCACCGCGGGCCGACCCTCGGCTACCGGATCAGCGACGGCGAGACCACGATCGCCTACATCCCCGACCACGAGCCGGCGCTCGGCAGTCCGCTCGCGGCGCTCGAACCGGACTGGATCTCCGGCTACGACCTGGCCCGCGACGCGGACCTGCTGATCCACGACTGCCAGTACACCGACGAGGAGTACCCCGAACACGTCGGCTGGGGGCACTCGGCGGTCTCCGACACGCTCACCTTCGCCCGCCGCGTCCGCGCCCGGCGACTGATGCTCTTCCACCACGATCCCCTGCACTCCGACGAGTTCCTCGATGACTTCTGCGCCGACGCCCGCCAGGCGTGGCGCGAGCTCGGCGGTGACGAGACCGAGGTCGAGATGGGGATCGAGGGCGCCGAGGTCACGGTCGAGCCCGCGGTTTCGGCCGTCCACGCCTGAGATCACCCGAGTTCGACCACCGGTACAAGCGCCCGGCCCGCAAGTTTCGACAGCGGGATAACGACCGCGGGCCGGCGCGCGCCTACCGTCGACCGCGATCGGTGGAACTGCGACCGTCGCCCTCCGGGGCGGCGGGCAAGGAGGACGAGCAAATGAAGAAGAGGTTGGCCTTCGGCGCCGCTACGGCGCTCGCGGCGTTGCTGGCACTGCCCGCGGCGGCGATGGCCCAGGGCGGCGGGATCGGTGCCGTCAAGGGCGAGCTGGACATCACCTGGGTGATGGTCGCCTGCGTGCTGGTCCTGTTCATGCAGGCCGGCTTCCTGCTCCTGGAGATCGGCTTCTCGCGCCAGAAGAACGTCGGCGCCGGGGTGGCGAAGGTGCTCGTCAACCTGGCCGTGGTGACGCTCGCCTGGTGGGCGGTCGGGTTCGGGATCTCATCGCTGACCGGGAACAAGATCTTCGGCACCGAGGGCTTCTTCTTCCACAGCGGACAGGAGATCGCGGGCGTGGCGGTGGGCGGCACCGAGACGGCGCTGATGCTGTTCGGGATGCTCTTCTGCGCGGTCTCGCTGGCGATCGTCTGGGGGACGACGCTGGAGCGGATCCGCTTCGGCGCCTACGTGATCTACGCCGCGGTCTTCGGCGCGATCATCTACCCGCTGGTCGCGCACGGCGTCTACGGCGGCGGCCTGCTCGCCGACGTCGGCGGCAGGCCGGTGATGGACTTCGCCGGGTCCTCCGTCGTCCACCTGACCGGCGCGGTGGGCGCGCTCGCCGCGCTGCTGCTGCTCGGCCCGCGGATCGGCAAGTACGGTGCCGACGGGTCGGCGCGGGCGATCCCCGGCCACTCGATGCCCCTCGTCGGGCTCGGGGTCGCGATCCTCTGGGTCGGCTGGTACGGGTTCAACGCCGGCTCGACCTTCGGCACGACGGACAACTTCATGGCCGAGGTGGCCCTGAACACCCAGCTCGCCGCCGCCGCCGGCGTGCTCGGTGCCTGCACCGTCGTCTACGCGAAGACGAAGTCGCTCGACGTCGGCATGGCCGGCAACGGAGCGATCGCCGGACTGGTCGCGATCACCGCCCCGTCCGGGTACGTCGAGTTCTGGGCGGCGCCGATCATCGGCCTCGTCGGCGGCGTGATCGTCGTCTTCGGCGTCTACGCGATCGAGAAGCGGCTCGACGATCCCGTCGGCGCGCTCTCGGCCCACGGGCTCGCCGGGATCTGGGGCACGCTCGCGGTCGGGCTGTTCGCCTCCGGCCGCCTGATCCTCGACGGCGCCGCGCCCGGCGTCTGGTACGGGATCTTCGGCGACGCCGCGCTCGGAGCGACCGTCGGCCAGTTCGCGGTCCAGGCGGTCGGCGTCGTGGCCACGTTCACGCTCGTGTTCGTCCTCTCCTATGCGACCTTCTTCGCGATCAAGAAGACGATCGGGTTGCGGGTCTCCGAGGACGAGGAGCAGGCCGGCCTCGACATCTCCTCGCACGGGATGTTCGGCCTGCCGGAGGCGTTCATCCCGCCGGAGGAGTATCCGGGGGCGGATGGACGCGTGCCGACCCCCGCATCGATGCCCCCCGCCACCGCCACGGCGATGACGGCCAACCCCCCGACCTCGGCGTAGGCAAAGGAGAGCCAGATGAAGAAGATCGAGGCATTCATCCGCCACGAGGCGTTCGAGCCGATCCGGACCGAGCTGCTCGAGAGGGGCTTCCCCTCCCTCTCGATCGGCGAGGTCAAGGGCTCTGGGCGCCAGAAGGGGATCGTCGAGACCTACCGCGGCTCGAGCCTGACCGTCAACGTGCGGCCGAAGCTCAAGATCGAGGTGGTGGTCGAGGACAACGCCAAGTCCCTCGTCGTCGAGACGATCCTCAAGCACGCGCGGACCGGCGACGTCGGCGACGGGAAGATCTTCGTGATCCCCGTCGAGGAGGCGATCCGGATCCGCACCGGCGAGGAGGGCGAGGAGGTCCTCCAGGCGCACACCGAGGCGGAGATCACCGCCTGAAGCGGCCGACGGCGGCGGGCCGGGGAGCCCGCCGCCGTCGCTAGTCCGCGAGCGGGTCCGGGGGCTCGGTCCCCCACTCGCGCATTCCCTCCTCGATCCGCGCGATCACCGTCTCGATCACCTCGACCCGGGCGTGTCGCTTCGAGTCGCCCGCGATCAGCGCCCAGGGCGCGTTCGGCTGGTCGGTACGCGAGAGCATGTCCTCGACCGCCTCCTCGTAGAGCTCGCGCCGCTCGCGGTTGCGCCAGTCCTCGTCGGTGAGCTTCCACGACTTGAGCGGGTTCTGCTCGCGGCGCTCGAAGCGCCGCAGCTGCTCGTCGGCGGAGATGTGCATCCAGAGCTTGACCAGGATCATGCCCTCGTCGGTGAGCGAGCGCTCGTGGTTGTTGATCTCGTCGTAGGCGCGCAGCCACTGCTCGCGGGTCGCGAACCCCTCGACCCGCTCGACCAGGACCCGCCCGTACCAGGAGCGGTCGAAGACGGCCATCCCGCCCCACCCCGGCAGCTTGTCCCAGAAGCGCCAGAGGAAGTGGTGGCGCTTCTCGTCGTGGGTCGGCGCCGCGAACTGGCAGACGCGGTAGTGGCGCGGGTCGAGCGGCGCGACGAGGCGCTTGATCGCACCACCCTTGCCGGAGGCGTCCCAGCCCTCGAACAGGATGCAGACGGGCGGGCCGATTCGCCGCTCGCCGATCTGCCCGCCGAGGGTCAGCCGCAGCTGCTGCAGGCGCGCCTGCACGCGAGCGAGCTCGCGCGCCTCCTCCTTCTTGCCCAGCGACTGCGAGAGGTCGACGTCGGCGAGGTGGCTCATCGGGCGATCAGCGAGGCGCGCGGGACCGTGGGGCCGGGCGGCGCCGGCTCGTCGGAGAAGATCTGGAGCGCGAGCGGGAACAGCAGCGTCGCGAGGAAGATCATGATCACCCCGATCGCGACCATCCAGCGCGAGCGCGAGAGGTGGCCGAGGATGGCGACGAGGAAGCCGCCGACCATCAGCGCGATGTAGGGGCCGATCGAGTCGGGCAGCAGCGCGCCCGCGCTGAGCGAGTTCATCGCGTCATTATGTAGTGACGCGCGCCGCGGACCCCCGGCAGGCCGGACCGCTTGCGAGCGAGTTCCCGATGAGCACCGAGCCCCAGACAGTCGCCGACGTCAGCGCCGCGCTCGAGCGCGCCGACTACCTCGCCGACGAGCCGGCGGCGCTGGTCGCCTACCTGGCCCAGAAGCTCGGCAAGCCGGTCCTGGTCGAGGGCCCGGCGGGCGTCGGCAAGACCGAGCTCGCGAAGGCGCTCGCGCGCGCCACCGGCCGCTCGCTGATCCGGCTCCAGTGCTACGAGGGCCTCGACGAGGCGAAGGCGCTCTACGAGTGGAACTACCGCAAGCAGCTACTCCACATACAAAGGCCCGACGGCTCCTCCGCTTCGCGTCCGGGGCCGTCAGGGTCAGACGAGGGACGCTCATCTCTGTTCGACGACATCTTCGCCGAGGAGTTCCTGTTGACGAGGCCGTTGCTGGAGGCGATCGCGTCGACGGAGCCGGTCGTGCTCCTGATCGACGAGATCGACAAGACCGACCAGGAGTTCGAGGCGATGCTGCTCGAGGTCCTCTCCGACTTCCAGATCTCGATCCCCGAGCTCGGCGTGATCGAGGCGCGCACCCATCCGATCGTCGTCCTGACCTCGAACAACTCGCGCGAGCTGACCGAGGCGCTGAAGCGCCGCTGTCTCTACCTCTGGCTCGACTATCCGGAGATCGAGCGCGAGATGGAGATCGTCCACCTGCACGCCCCCGAGCTCGACCAGAAGCTCGCCCGGCGGCTGGTGGAGGTCGTCCACATGGTCCGCCAGCTCGACCTGAAGAAGCCGCCCTCGATCGCGGAGTCGATCGACTGGGCCCGGGCGCTGCTGCTGCTCGGCGCCGACGACATCGACGCCGCCGTGCTCGAGCGCACGCTGAGCATCATCGTCAAGCACCGGTCCGACATCGAGCTCGTGGCCGAGCGAGTCGGCGTGCAGCTGGGGGCCGGGCAAGGGCTCGGGACCGAGGCGACCGGTTGACTCTCCCTCCCGGGCTCGCGCCGCGCCTGATCGGCTTCTGCGAGGAGCTTCGCAACGAGGGCGTCGCCGTCGGCACCGCCGAGATCCTCGACGCCTTCGCCGCGCTCGAGGCCGTGCCGTGGACCGACCGCGACGACTTTCGCGAGGCGCTCGCCTCGACGATCGCCAAGTCGCAGGAGGACCGGCGCGTGTTCGAGCTCCTCTTCGAGCGCTTCTTCTTTCGCGCCGCGGAGGCCGAGGCGCTCGCGCGCGAGGTGCGCGAGGAGCGCCGCTACGAGGGCGGCGACCGGCTCGACCTCGACCAGCTGCGCGAGGCGATCCGCCAGGCGATCTCGCAGGGCGACGACGGCGAGATGCGCGACGCCGCGCGGCTCGCGATCGCCGCCTTCGGGCGCCAGGGCGAGGGCTCCGGCGTCGTCGGCGTCGACGTGCAGCGAATCCGGCGCACGCTCGGTCTCCAGGTCAGCGGCCGCCCCGGCGATGAGGGCGAACCGGCGCTCGAGCGCGAGCAGATCCAGGCCTTCGAGCGCCACCTGCGCCGCGAGCTCGAGCGGGCGCTGATCGAGCGCACCGAGAAGCTGCCCCCCGCGCGCCCGCTCGCCGAGCTCGACCGGGCCCTGCCGACGAGCCCGACCCAGGATCTCGCCTCGGTCCACCGCGCAGTCACCCAGCTCAAGCGGCGCCTGGCGACGCTCGGACACGAGCAGCGCGGCCGCCGCCGGGCGTCGGTGGTCGACATGCGCCGCACGATGCGCGCCTCGCTCGAGACCGGCGGGGTGCCGCTGCGCCTGCGCTACCGGCCGAAGCGCCCGCGCCGACCCGAGATCTACGTCCTCTGCGACGTCTCGACCTCGGTCACCTCGGCGAGCATGTTCTTCCTCTCCGTCCTGCACGCGCTCCACGACTCGTTTCGCAAGCTGCGCAGCTTCGTCTTCATCGAGCGCATCTCCGAGGTCACCGAGGTCTTCGAGCGCGAGCGCGACTTCCGCGCGATCTCGGAGAAGATCAGCCGCGAGGGCGGGGTCGCGGACGTCTCCGGCTACACCGACTACGGCCGCGTCTGGCTCGAGTTCATCGAGGAGATCTCCGAGGACCTCGACCCGCGCTCGACCGTGATCGTGCTCGGCGACGCGCGCACCAACGGCCGCGAGCCCCACGCCGAGGTCTTCGCCCGGGTCGCCGAGCGCGCCGGGCGCACCTTCTGGCTCAACCCGGAGCCGCGCCTGTACTGGAACTACGGCGACTCGGTGATGTCCGCCTACGAGCGCCACTGCACCGCCGCCTTCGAGTGCTGGACGACCAAGCACCTCGAGGACTTCGTCAACGTGGTCGCCGGGGGCGCGCCGGTCGTCGACTGATCAGCGCCGCGCGAGTCCGGCGGAACCCATCGAGTCCGGCGGGCGCTGATCGCGATAGATGCGCGCGCAGGCCGCCACCGTCGGGTGTCGCTGGCGGCTCGGGCATGGCCACGGGTGAGGGTAGACTCGGGCGACGAAGAGACGACACCAGGGGGGCTCGCGGGCAAGCGGGCTGAGATAGCGCCAGACACCCAACCACCCCGGCGCTGACCCTTCGAACCTGTGCGGTAATGCGCGCGGAGGGAGCATGGAAGGAACTTCGGAGGCGGTCGCGGAGCAGCCTCTCAGAGCGGATCGGCCGGCCGGCGTCGCGGCGGTCGCGCTCGCCGGGGTGGAGCACTCGTTCGGCCCGCTCGAGGTGCTTGGCGGGGTCGACCTGAGCGTCGCCGAGGGCGAGGTCGTCGGCCTCGTCGGGCCCTCCGGCTGCGGCAAATCGACCCTGCTCGAGCTCGTCGCCGGCCTGCTCGAGCCGAGCGCCGGGACGATCGCGATCGGCGGTGCCGCCACGGCGCGCGAGCGGCTGGCGCGCTGCGCCTACATGCCGCAGCGCGACCTGCTGCTGCCGTGGCTGGAGGCGATCGACAACGCCGCGCTCGCCCCGCGCAACCGCGGCGCCAGCCGCGCCGACGCGCGCGCCGCAGCGGCGCCGCTGTTCGAGCGCTTCGGCCTCGCGGGGTTCGAGGCCGCGCGCCCGGGCGAGCTCTCGGGCGGGATGCGACAGCGGGTCGCGTTCCTGCGCACGCTGCTCGCCGGCAAGCCGGTGCTGGCGCTCGACGAGCCGTTCGCCGCGCTCGACGCGATCACCCGCGCCGAGATGCAGGAGTGGCTCGCCGCGGCGCTGGTCGCCGAGCCGGTGTCGGCGCTGCTGGTCACCCACGACGTCGAGGAGGCCCTCTACCTCTGCGACCGCGTGCTCGTGCTCTCGGCGCGCCCGGCGCGCCCGGTGGCCGAGCTGCGAGCCCCCTCCCCGCGGGCGCCCGAGCGCGACGCGGCGGTCGCCGACCCGCGCTTCGCGGCCCGCCGCGGTGAGGCGCTGCAGGCGCTGCGCGGAGGGGCGCGATGAGACGCGTTCTACTGCCGCTCGCGGTAGTCGCGGCGCTGCTCGCCCTCTGGGAGCTGGCGGCGCGCTGGGACCTGATCGCCGACGCGCTCTCGATCGAGCCGTTCCTGGTCCCGGCGCCGAGCGACGTCGCCGAGTCGCTCTGGCGCGACCGCTCGCTGCTCGCCGACAACGCCCTGGTCACGGCGAGCGAGGTCGTGCTCGGGTTCGCGCTCGCGCTCGTCGTCGGCTTCTGCGCGGCGGTCGCGCTGCACCTCTCGGAGACCCTGCGACGGGCGTTCTACCCACTGCTGGTCGCGTCGCAGACGATCCCGGTGATCGCGATCGCGCCGATCCTCGTCGTCTGGCTCGGCTTCGGGATCGGGCCGAAGCTGGTGATCATCGCGCTCGTCTGCTTCTTCCCGATCACCGTGAACACGCTCGACGGGCTGCGCTCGGTCGATCCACAGCTGCCGCGGATGATGCGCACCCTCGATGCCGGCCGAGCGCAGATCCTGCGCCGGGTCGAGATTCCGTCGTCGCTGCCGTTCCTGTTCAGCGGCGCCAAGATCGCCGCCGTGATCTCGGTGATCGGCGCCGTCTTCGGCGAGTGGTCGGGCGCCGACGAGGGCCTCGGCCACCTGATCCTGGTCGCCCAGGGTCAGGTGCAGACGGCGCGCGTGTTCGCGGCCGTGGTCGTCCTCTCGGCGATCGCGATCGTGCTCTTCGGCGCGCTCGCGCTGCTCGAACGACGCTTCGCCTGGTGGGCGCCGCGACGGCCGCTGCTGTGACCGCGGCCGGAAGCAGGGCGGCGCTCGCGTGCCGCGCTCGCGTGCGCGATCCTCGCCGCCGGCTGCGGTGAGCGCGAGGAGCCGGGCGCCGGCGACGAAGCGCAGCCGTTCACGGTCGCGCTCGACTTCTACGTCAATCCCGATCACGCCGGGCTCTACACGGCGCTCGAGCGCGGCTACTTCGAGCACGCGGGGCTCGCGGTCGAGCCGCGGGTGCCGTCGGACCCGTCGGCGCCGATCCGCCAGGTCGCCGCCGGGCGAGCCGACCTCGCGATCTCGTATGAGCCCGAGGTGATCCTCGCTCGCGACCAGGGGCTCGAGGTGACCGCCATCGCGGCGCTCGTCGCCAGCCCGCTGACCTCGCTGATCTCGCTCCCGGAGGCCGGGATCGAGGATCCCGGCGATCTCGCCGGAAAGACGATCGCGACCGCCGGGATCCCCTACCAGGCCGACTTCCTCGACGCGATCCTCGCCCGGCGCGGGCTCTCGCTCGACGACGTCGAGCAGGTCGACGTCGGCCTCGGGCTGCTGCCCGCGGTGCTCTCCGGGCGGGCGGACGCGATGCTGGGCGGATTTCGCAACATCGAGGGCGTCGACCTGGCCGAGCGCGGGTCGCGATCCGCGCGTGGTCGCGGTCGACCGGCTCGGGATCCCGACCTACGACGAGCTCGTCCTCGTCGCGAGCACGGAGCGGGTCGCCGAGGATCCCGAGCCGCTGCGTCTGTTCATCGACGCGCTCGAGCGCGGCACCCGCGACGCGGCCCGCGACCCGGAGGCCGCGACCGAGGCGATCCTCGACGCCGGCGACGGCCTCGATCCGGAGCTGACCGCGGCCGAGGTCGAGGCGACGCTGCCGCTGCTCGCGGGCGACCCGGGACGGCCGTTCGGCCACCTCGACGAGCGCGAATGGGAGCGGTTCGCCGGCTTCTTCGCCGATCGCGGGCTGATCGCGAGCCGTCCCGAGGCCCGCGAGCTGCTCACCAACGAGCTCCTCGGCGAGACCGGCGGCGAGTCGCCCTAGGTTGCGCCCGCCGCGGCGACGATAATCCGCCCGCGATGCGGATCCTGCTCGTGACCCAGATGTGGCCCGGTCCGGCCGATCCCGACCTGGGCAGCTTCCTGGTCCCGGTGCGGCGCGAGCTCGAGCGGCTCGGAAACGAGGTCGAGGTGGTCGCGATCGACCGTCGCGGTGGCTCGCGCGCCAAGTACGCGCGCCTGACGCGCGACTCGATCGCCGCCGCTCGCCGCCGCCGCCCCGACGTCGTCTTCGCGCACATCCTCTTCCCCGCCGGCGCGGCGGGCGCCGCCGCGTCGCTCGCCGCGCGGGCGCCGCTGGTGGTCATGGCCCACGGCCAGGACGTCGCCAACCTCGGTCGGATCCCGGGGGTGACCGCCGCGACCCGCGCGGTGATCGGTCGCGCCGCGGGCGTGATCGCGAACTCGCATTGGCTCGGCGAGCGGCTCGCCGCCGGGATTCCGGCGGCGCGGGCGAAGCTCGAGATCGCCGACTGCGGAATCGACCTCGAAGTGTTCACGCCCCGCGACGCCGCCGACGCCCGGCGCGAGCTCGGCTGGGACGGCGAGGGCCCCGCCTTCGCCTGCGTCGGCTCGCTGATCGAGCGCAAGAACGTCGTCATGCTTGCCGACGCGTTCGAGCGCGTCGGCGGCGGCCGGCTCGTGTTCGTCGGCGACGGGGAGCTGCGCGGAGCGCTCGAGGGCCGCAATGGCGTGCGGGTCACCGGGCGCATCGCGCAGGCGAGCGTCCCGAACTGGATCGCCGCCGCCGACGTGCTCTGCCAGCCCTCGCTGACCGAGCCCTTCGGCCAGGCGACGCTGGAGGGCCTGGCGATGGAGCGCAACGTCGTCGCCACCATCGCCGGCGGGCCGCCCGAGTTCGTCCCGCCCGACGCGGGGGTGCTGGTCGATCCGGCCGACGTCGACGCGCTCGCCGCCGCGCTCGAACGCGCCGCGTCGCTCCCGGTCCCGAACCCGGCCGCGCGCGAGGCCGCGAAGGCGCACGACGTCCGGGTCCAGGTCGCGCGGATGGCGGCGGTGCTCGAGCGCGCGGCGGAGGCGCGTTAGGCCGCTACGCCGCCAGCTTCAGCGGTGGCGCCTGCGCGACCGCCCCGTGCCAGCGCGCGAGCGCGAACGAGCCCGCGAGCCCGCGAAACGGCTCGTAGGGGGCGAAGTAGGCCTCGACCTCCTCGGCCGTCGCCCGGCGCCCGAGGCCCTCGAGCACACCGACCAGCTTCACGTAGGCGAGGTCGCCGGCGGGGAGCGAGTCGGGGTCGCCGCGACCGGCGAGTCCGAGCACCTGCACCGTCCAAGGTCCGATCCCGCCGATCCGCAGCAGGCGCCGGTCGTCGGCGGCGCGGGCGGGATCGGCGCGTCCGGCGGCGACCTCGCGCGCGCAGCGGATCAGCGCGATCGCCCGCGACGGAGCGAGGTCGTAGGCGGCGAGCTCGGCGGGGGCGCGACCGGCGATCAGCGCCGCCGAGGGCATCCCCCGCAGCGGCCCCGGGCCGCGCCAGGCGCTCTCGTCGCGGGGCTCGAGGCGCGCGCCCCAGCGGCGCACGATCCAGCGCTGGATCTCCGCCGCGCGCCGCGCCTCGATCAGCTGCTCGGTCACCGCCCAGGCGAGCGCCTCCCACGGCCACGGCCGGCGCTTCGGCCGGTGCCAGGGCCGGTGGTGGATCGCGGCGCCGATCAGCGGGTCGCCGCGAAACGTGCGCGCGAACTCGGTCAGGTCGTCGTCGACGCCGACCGCGAACCGCATCCGCTCGATCGCGAGCTCGAGCGCCGCGGCCGGACAGGCGTCCGGCCCGGCGGCGACGGCGCGGAAGACGACGCGATCGCGCGCCGGCTGCCAGACGTGGACGACGACCTGCTCGCCGTCCGCCTCGAGCAGGCGCGAGACGACACCACCGCGGCGGCGGGCGGTGCCGTCGCCGCCGAGGCGCGACGGCAGGCGGTAGGTCCACCGCGGCCGCACCTCGACCTCGAGCGGCCGGACCTCGGTCACGGACTACTTGTCGCCGAGCAGGTGGACGTCGACCAGGAACGAGCGGCTGGCGACGACTTTGACCGGGCGGTCCTTGGCCCGCGAGCGCTTCGCCGGCCGCCGCGAGCCCGAGCCGCGCGACGCGCGGGCGACGGCGACCGTCGCCGCCCCGGCGACGAGGCCGCCGGCCGCGGCGATCGCCGCCGTGCGGACCTCGCCTCGCCACAGCGACAGCTCGGAGCGCTCTCGGTTCGCCGGCAGCGGGCGGGCGCTGAGCGGCTGCTCGCCGTCGTCGCCCGGCAGCTCGAACGCCTCCGTCTCCAGGAGCTCCTCTCGCATCCGTCCGTACTCTAAGGGCTTGTCAAGCGGCACTCCCGCCGGCCGCCGCGAGCTCGAGCCGGTAGATGCGGTAGCGCTGCACGACCCGGCCTCCCATGCCCTCCATCGCTCGGTTCATCGGGTCGTTCGTCTCCAGGATCCATCCCATGTGGCCGCCCCGCGGCCCGACCGCGGCGGCGGTCTGGACGTGGCGCTCGTACAGCGCCGCGGCGACCCCGAGGTGCTGGTACTCGGACTTGACCCCGAGCGCGAACACGCGCAGACGGTCGATGTAGCTCCCGGCGGCGCAGGAAGTGAAACCAGCCGAAGGGAAGCAGGCGACCGTTCATCCTCGCCAGTGCCTGGTTGACGTCCGGAAGCGTGAGCGCCGCGCCGACGACCTCGCCCTCGCGCTCGGCGATCATCGCCCAGTTCTCGTCCAGGACCGGCTTCAGGTTCTTGGCCTGGAACGCGACCTCCGCCTCGGTGATCGGGACGAAGCCCCAGTTGCGACCCCAGGCCTCGTTGTAGACGTCCATGAAGCGGCCGACCTCGGCCTTCATCTCGCGCTTTCGCATCGGCCGCAGGACGACGCCCTCGTCGCGCGACTTCTGCGCCGCCGCGTGGATCAGCGGGTGCAGCTCCGTTCCCGCCTTGAGCTCGCCGAACCACAGCTCCCACATCAGCAGGTCGATCTGCTTCTCCAGGCCGGCGCGCTCGAGCTGCGAGGCGTAGTAGGGCGGGTGCCAGGGCTCGAGGATCATCGACGGCTGGTCGAAGCCCTCGATCAGGATCCCGCACTCGTCGTTGAGGGTGAAGTCCATCGGGCCGAGCATCCGCTCGCGGCCGCGCGATCGCAGCCAGCCGGCGGCCGCGTCGACGAGGGCGGCGACCGTCTCCGGGTCGTCCTCCGCGTCGAAGAAGCCGAACATCCCGTCGTCGCCCCCGTGGAACTCGTCCCAGCGGTGATCGATGTGGGCGCTGATCCGGCCGACGTCCTCGCCGCCGCGGCGGGCGATGAAGAGCTCGGCCTCGGCGTGCTCGAACCACGGGTTGCGGCCCCGATCGAGGAACTGGCGGCGCTCGAAGCGAAGCGGCGGCACCCACTGCGGGTCGTCGCGGCGAAGCCTGAACGGGACCTCGATGAACGCGTTCAGGTCGCGCTTCGAGTCGACCGTGCGTATCGCCAGGTCTGCCACCGCCGGCCAACCTACACTTCCCACCGATGAGCGAGACGACCCGCGCCCCCGTCGACGTGTTCGAGAAGGCGCGCTCCCACGACCGTCGCGAGCTGCTCGAGATCGCCCGCGAGGGCGACCTGCTCCCCTACTTCCGCGTGATGACCTCCGAGGCCGGGCCCGTGGTCGAGATGGAGGGGCGCGAGACGATCATGCTCGGCTCCAACAACTACCTCGGCCTGACCGGCGACCCGCGGGTCAAGCAGGCCGCGCGCGAGGCGCTCGAGACCTACGGCACCGGGCTCACCGGCTCGCGGTTGCTGAACGGGACCACGCCGCTTCATCTCGAGCTCGAGCGCGAGCTCGCGGAGTGGATGGATGCCGAGGAGGCGATCGTGTTCACCACCGGCCACCAGGCGAACGTGGGCTGCATCGGCACCATCCTCGGCCCCGAGGACACCGTGATCTGCGACTCCGCCGACCACGCCTCGATCCTCGACGGCTGCAAGCTCTCGGGGGCGAAGCTGCGGCCCTTCCGCCACAACCAGATGCCGAAGCTCGAGCGGATGCTCGAGCGCGCCGCCGGCGACGGCGGCGGCGTCCTGGTGATCGTCGACGGCGTCTTCTCGATGGAGGGCGACCTCTGCGACCTGCCCGCGATCGTCGAGCTCTGCGGGCGCTACGGCGCCCGGCTGATGGTCGACGAGGCGCACGCCGTCGGCGTGCTCGGCGAGCGCGGCGCCGGGGCCAGCGAGCTGTTCGGGCTCGAGTCGTCGGTCGACCTGCGGATGGGCACCTTCTCGAAGAGCCTCGCCTCGTGCGGCGGCTTCATCGCCGGTCCGAGCGAGGTGGTCGAGTACCTGCGCTTCGCCTCGCGACCGTTCATCTTCACCGCCTCCGCGGTCCCGGCCGCGGTCGGTGCGGCGCTCGGGGCCCTGCGGATCATCCGCAGCGAGGGCGCCGAGCTGATGGCCCGGCTGCTCGACAACGCCCGCTACCTGCGCCAAGGGTTCCGCGACCTCGACCTCGCCGTGGTCGAGCCGGGCAGGCTCGCGGACGGCAGCGAGGCGACCACGCCGGTGGTCCCGGTGGTCGTCGGCGAGGACTACCAGGCGGCGCTCCTGTGGAAGGCGCTGTTCGACGCCGGCCTCTACACCAACGTCGCGGTGCATCCCGCGGTGCCGCCCGGCGGTGCGCTGCTGCGAACCTCGCTGATGGCGACCCACGAGCGCGAGCACCTCGACCGCGCGCTGGCGATCGTCGAGCGCACCGTCGCCGACTTTCCGGACCTCCCCCGCGCGGGCTGAAACCGCCCTCCTCGCTCCCCCGTCCGGGGGACTTTCGCGTTGTCCGATTCTTCACAAGTCGAGTCCACGCACAAAAAGCATGCTCTTAGCGAACAGGGCCGGGGGCAGAGCGCGAGTACCCGGTTGACTCGGCGGACCGATCTTCTTTAGGTTGCGCGAGCGCCGAACGCACCCCGGGGCAGGGAGCGATTCGGGACAGGAGAGAGATATGTCCCGGCCCACCCTGGCACCGGCGTCCCGCCCCCAGGGGCGCATCGGGCGCCGTCAATTTTCCCCCGCACCTGAGACACTCGAAGGAGGAGTGACCATGGAAGCTGCCACGACCCTTGCCCCCGCCACGACCCCGCAACACATGCGGGCGCTCGAACACGCCAACCGCGTGCGGCTGGCGCGCGCCTCGCTGAAGCGATCCGTGGCGTCGGGACAGGTCGGGGCGGCGGACGTCGTCCGCCAGTGCCCGTGGGAGGTCGAGTCGATGACCGTCGGCGAGCTCCTGCGAAGCCAGCGGCGCTGGGGGCGCACGCGCGCACGCAAGTTCCTCTTCTCGCTGGCGCTGAACGAGAACCGCGAGATCGGCAGGCTCACGGCTCGCCAGCGCCAGGTGCTCGCGCTCGAGCTCGAGGCGAAGCGCCCCGCCGCCTCCGCAACGGTGGTCTAGCGCTCTAGAAGCCGACGTTGAGCGGGACCGGGCTCGTGCCGGCGAAGCCGAAGAACCAGATCCCGAAGGCGACGACGACGATCCCGCCGCTGGAGACGAGGATCACCTCGAGCGCCGACGATCCGCCGGCCGGCCGGTCGCGGCGCGCCTGAAGCTCGGCGTGGCGCCGGTTCAGCCACGCCAGCAGGACGACGACGCAGAGGATCGTGGTCACGATCCCGGTCATCGTCACCATCAGCGCCGCGCCAAGCGAGGCGGCGCCCTGGACCTGAGAACCGATCCACAGCCAACCGAGCGGGACGCCGATCCAGAGGAACAGGCAACCGGCCAGCATCAGCAGGACGAGCGCCGTGCTCGCGGGCCCGCTCATGATCTCGCGCAGTCGGGTGACCATCGATCCCAGGGTACCCGCCCCGAGCACCCGATTCACCTGGCGCTCAGCGCAGCTTGACCGCCTGCCCGGAGCGGTCGCGAAAGGCGCGCACCAGCGCCCACAGGGCGACCCCGAAGGCGACCGCCCCGGCGATCCCAGCCACCACCGGCGAGAGATCGGCGAGGTAGTACGCGGCCAGCATCGAGGCGACGCCCGCGACCGCGGCGAGCAGGGTCGAGTGCGAGCGATAGCCGGCGAAGTGCTCGCGGACCGAGAGCTCGAGCCCGGCGAGCGACGCGATCGCGAGCCCGGTCGCGAACAGCTCCGTCCCGCGCGCACCCTCGACGAAGAAGAAGCCGACCACGAACAGGACCAGCCCGACGAGGACCGCGAGCTCGACCAGCGGAAAGCTCCCCCAGGGCGCCGGCGGACGCTCGTCGGCGATCTCGCGGCGCGGCTTCACCGCGGCGCGCTTCGCCGGCGTCGCCGCCGGGGCGGGCGTCGCCGCGGGGCGGCGCGGGCGGGGCTTACGGCGCTTGCGAGCCACGGGCGTCGATCTGGAGCTGAGCCTGGCCGCGATGGCCGGGGGCCGCAGCCCCTCGGCTAACGGACAACCGGAGGAGAGCCTGATCCGCCACCAGCCGAACAGCATCCCGAGGATGCCCCAGCGCGGCCGCGAGTGCCAGTGCCGACAGCCGCGCTCGCCGATGTCCTCGTTCGAGACGATCACCCAGCGGTGATCCTCGGGCGCGACGATCATCCGCTCGAGCAGTCCGCGCTTCGCCTCCTCGGCGTCCGCGCGCTGGGCGAGCTCGGCCTGCGCGTCGCGCAGTCGCAGCGAGAGCGAGTCGCGAATCCGCTCGAGCTCGCCGGTGGAGAGGATCCGCGGGCCGCCGACGGCGCCGATGCCCCAGTCGATCCCGTGGCGCGGGAACGCGGATCCGAACAGCTCGCCGAGGCGGCGCTCGAGCCGGCCGATCTGCCGGCGCAGGTCGCGGCGCGCGAGCCGCTCGTCGACCTCGATCGCGGGCGAACGCGGGGCAGGTGCCGGGTTCGGTGTGTCCGGGATCCGGGTCCGCTGGAGCGTTGTCGGCACGCGGGCTCCTCTCTGCCCCTTCTGCTTCGCTGCTTCGCGTAAGTCTAAAGGCCCTCGGGGTCGAGGATGCCGGTCGCGAGCCAGAGCGCCTCCTCGACCGCGATCTCGGGGACCCCGGCGACCTGGACCGCGACCAGCAGCGTGCGCGCGGTCCGCCGGCCGACCTCACGACCCGAGGCGAGGGCCCCGAACAGCAGGCTCAGCGGGCGCTCGTCGTCGGCGATTACCAGCGTCCCGTCCGGCAGCGCGCCGGCACGGCCCTCGAGCACCTCGCCGGCGAGGCTGGGCCTGATCTGGGGCGCGCCGGTCACGCGGTCGGCGTCGAACGCCGACAGCGCCACGCCCGATTCGGCGATCGCGATCGTGAGCGCGTCCTCGACCATCCCGGTGCTGCGAAAGCCGCCCTGGCGCATGCGCTCTAGCACCACCGCCTCGACCGGGGTCCGCTGCTGGTCGGGATCGAGGCCGATGTGGCGGTAGAAGACCCGGTATGCCCAGGGGATCGGCTGCTGGCGCAGGTTGATCGCCTGGGCGCCCGAGAACCGGTTCGAGAGCGCGGCGAGACGCTGGCGAAGCTCCCGGGGCGAGCGACCGGAGCCGCGGGCGACGGTGACGTGGCGCAGACCGAGGCCCGGGAACTCCTCGGCGACCGCGGCGTCGATCCGCCCGCGCACGAGGGCCGGCTCGCTCACCGCGACGTCTCCGCACGCCGTCGCGACTCGGCGAGCAGGCGGTCGATCGCGGCGGCGAGCCGCCCGTCGGCGAGCTCGTCGCTGCCGATTCGCGCCTCGCTCAGGAGGCCGCCCGGGAGCACCATCGCGACCGTCGGGCAGAGCCCGACCCGGTAGAGGTTCGAGACCGCGCCGTCGCGATCCCAGCCGATCGGGATCCGAAAGCCGCGCTGCTCGGCGATCGCGATCAACTCCTCGCGCTCGCCGCGAACCGCGATCGAGAGGAAGTTGACCCGGCCGCGGTACTCGCGCGCGGCGGCCTCGACCACGTCCTGGGTCGGCGGGCACTCGGCCGGGGTCGGAAACCAGAACGAGAGCACCAGCGGGCGATCGAAGTAGTCGCAGACCCGGATCACGTTCGGCAGCCCGACCTGGCAGGCGGCGGCCCGCCGCTCGCCCTCCGGGCACGGGTTCTCGGACGTGGCGCAGTCGTCCTGGAACACGTTCGCGTCGGCGGCCTCGCCGTCGACGAGCTCGGGGACCGCGAACTCCGGCATCGGGGCGCCGACCTCGGCCTCGTCGGCACCGAGGACGCCGCCCTCGTTGGTGCTCAGGGTGTTGTAGGCGGCGAAGGCGAAGACGACCAGGAACGCGATCCCGACCATGGTCGGGTAGCGACCCGGCGTGCGACCACCCTCCGAGCCCTGATCGGCGCCGGATTCTCCAGCCGGCGCCATCTCAGCGCGTCTCTGCCGCCGAGACGGCGGTCGAGGCGGGTCGCGGGCGGCGGGCGAACGTCGACTCCGCCCAGACGAGCGCGGCCGGAAGCACCACCAGCACCCCGAGCAGCGCCACCCCGAGGTCGAGCACGGTGACGATCCCGAAGTCGCGCAGCATCCGGATGTCGGTCGCGATCAGCGCCGCGAAGCCGGCGATCGCGGTCACCCCGGAGGCGAGCACCGCGGCCCCGGTGCGCGAGTAGGCGCGCCGCAGCGCCTCCCCGACGGAGCGCTCGGCAAGGCGCTCCTCCTCATATCGGGCCGCGAGCAGGACGCTGAACTCGGTCGCGATCGCGATCACCAGCGCCCCCAGGGTCGCCGACATCGGGTTCAGCGGGACTCCCGCGATCCAGAGCACGAGCGCCGACCATCCGGTCGCGAGCGCGACCGGGATCAGGGGGACGAGCGCGCGCCGCAGCGAGCGGTAGACCGCGAGCAGCGCCAGCGCGACGGCGGCGAGGCCGGCGAAGGTGAGCAGGTAGCGGTTCGAGTCGAGGGCCGAGTTGGCGTCGGCGACCAGGACCGGGAGCCCGACGACCTCGGCGCTGACGCCCGGAGGCGGGTCGCTGCCGGTCCCCGGCGGATCGATCTCGGCGCGGATCGAGTCGATCAGCTGCTTCTGCTCGTCGAAGGGCATCACCTTGATCCCGAACGAGATCACCGCGGTGTCGCCGAGCTCCCCGGTCTCGGGGTCGGTGCTGACGACGGCCTGAGAGAAGTACGAGGGCAGCAGCGCCAGCAGCCGCTCGACGTTGCGCTGCGACGGAGGCGTGGCGTCCGTAAACAGGTCGGGGAGGGCGATCGACGGGCAGAGCCGGGTCTCGTCCTCGAGGCAGCGCGACTCGTCGCCGTATCCGGCACCCTCGAGCACCCGCTGCTTGTAGTCGGCCATCCACGCGATCAGCTCGGGATCGGTGAGGTCGGATGCGCTCACGGTGACGTCGACCTCGCCGGAGACGCCGGTCGCCTCCTGGAGGCGGTCGACGTTCTCGAGCTCGGGCAGGTCCGCGGGGACGAGCTCGCGGATGTCGGAGATCACCTCGGTACGGGTGCCCGCCGCCCAGCCGGCGACCGCGAGCACGAGCGCGACCGCGAGCAGGCGCCCCGGGGCCGCGACCGCCGCCCCGAGCGCCCGGCGCCCGAGCGCGCGCACCCGCGCGCCGACCTCGCGACGAGCGCCGGCGAGCTTCTCCAACGCGTCCCGGCCCGGGCCTGAGGCGGCGCGTACCGAGCGGCGCCGGACCGCCCCGCCGGACCGCCGGCGCCCGGTCAACGAGAGCGCGGCGAGGCCGGCGGTCAGGGCGAGCCCGAAGGCGATTGCGATCCCGGCGACGAGCAGGAGCCCGAAGCCGCGCACCATCGGGATCGGCGAGAGCACGAGGACGAGAAAGCCGACCGCGGTCGCCAGCGCGGCGCTGGCGATCACCGGACCGCCCCGCGCGGCCGCCTCGACCGCCGCTCGCGGGGGACCCGATCCCGTCTCGAGCGCCTCGTTGAAGCGCGCCTGGAACTGGATCGCGTAGTCGACCGCGAGACCGATCAGGATCGGCAGCACCGCGATCGAGGCCATCGTCAGCGAGCCGCCGGCGAGCGCCCAGAGGCCGAACACGAACGCGGTCACGACGAGCGCGATCGCGAGCGGCAGCAGCCGCAGCGGCGGGGCGAAGATGAGCCCGAGGACAACCGCCATCACGATCACCGCCGCGACGAGCAGGACCACGATCTCGGTCGAGAGCTTCTCGGCCAGGCCCTCGACCACCACCGGGACCCCGCTGACGACGTAGGTCGCGTCGCGGATGCGGAAGGTGGGGTCGGCGACCGCGGCGCGGATCAGGTCGATCGCCTCGCGGCGCTCGGACTCGCTCAGCTCGGGGCGCAGCCGGACCGAGATCAGCGCCGACTCGGCGCTCGGGAAGAGGTAGGAGAAGCGCGCCTTGGGCTCGCCGGGGGTGCGCGAGTCGAAGACGACGCTGCTGACGAAGTTCGGGTCGCTGATCCGCGGGATCCCGGTCTGGCCGTAGCGGATCGCGAGCTCGCGAAGCTGGGCGTCGAAGGCGGTCAGGACCTCGCGCGACGCCGCCTCCGCGATCACGGCCTGCTCGGCCTCCGAGGCACCCGCTCGGCGCGCCTGCGCCGCGGCCGCGCGCCCGGCGGCGCGCGCCCGGCGCACCGTTGCCTGCGTCTGCTCGCCGAGCAGCCGCTCGGCCTGGGTCGCGAACTGATTCAGGAAGGTCGCCGGGCCGTAGACGACCCGGGCCGGCTTCGCCTCGGCGAGGTCCGCGCACGGCGCCGGCGCGGGCTCGTCGGGGAACACCCGGCCCTCGGGAGCGTTGCCTGAGAGGCAGGCCTCGAGCGCCAGCAGCGTTCCGAGGTCGGAGGTGAGCGTGAGCTGCTCGAGGTCGCCCTCGACGAGGACGACGACCGCGTCGTCGCCGAACTCGTCCTTGAACTCCTCGGTGCCGACGAAGGCCGGCGAGTCGCGATCGACGAGCTGGTCGGTGCCTGCGTCGGTCTCGAGCCCGAGCGCCGCGATCGCGGCGACGACCGCGACCATCGCGGTCGCGGCGAGCACGGGAACCGGCCGCTCGACGCACCAGGCCGCGACCCGTGCGAGCAGATCCCTCATCCCATCAGCCTACGAGGAGGCGCCGGCGGCGCCTCAATCCATCGCCAGCGGGCCCTCGGTCTGCGCGTTCAGGAACTGCGAGACGAATTCGTTGTCCGAGTTGAACAGCTCCTCGGAGGGGCCCGACTCGACGATCCGCCCCTTCCAGAGCACGGCGATGAAGTCGGCGATCCGCCGCGCCGTCCCGAGGTCGTGGCTGATCACCAGGTAGCAGCCGCCGTTCTCCTCGTGGATCTCGCGGATCAGCTCGCAGAGCAGCGCCGTGCGGACCGGGTCAAGCCCGGAGTCGGGCTCGTCGAACATGACGATCGCCGGGTCGAGGACCAGCGCCCGGGCGAAGCCGGCGCGCTTGCGCATCCCGCCGGAGAGCTCGTTCGGCATCTTGTCGGTCGCCTCGGCGAGGCCGACCTCCTGCAGACGCCGGTTGACGATCTCGCCGATCTCCTCCTCGCCCTTGTCGGTGTGCTGGCGCAGCGGGAAGGCGGTGTTGTCGAACACGTTCATCGAGCCGAACAGCGCCCCGTCCTGGAACAGCAGCCCGAACTTCTTCCGCATCTCGAACAGCTCGTCGTCGCTCATGCTCGGCACCGACTCGCCGTGCACGAGCAGGTCGCCCGTGTCGGGATACAGGAGTCCGACGATGTGCTTGATCAGCACGCTCTTGCCGGTTCCCGACGGCCCGAGGACCATCGAGATCTGGTCGTCGGGGAGCCCGAGGTTGAGGCCGTTGAGGATCCGCGTGCGCCCGAACTGCTTGACCACGTCGATGACCTCGATCGCGTCCTCGCCGCCGTGGTCGCGCTTCTCGCCCGTGTGCCAGCGGTAGGGATTTGACTCCTTGCTCGCCACGCCGGGGATCGTGTAGTCCTTGTGCAGGTCGCCGAGCTCGGGGGCCGGCTCCTCGTAGGAGCCCTCGTCCTCGCCGCGGCTGCCCGCCTCGTCGGCGAAGCGCCCGTACTCGTCCTCCTGGTCGTGGGCGAGCTGGCGGTCGGCCGGCTGCTCCTCGGCGATCTCCTCGTCGTCGCCGGGCTCGTTCGGATCGTTGCGGTACTCGGTCAAGTCTGCGTACTCCTCCCTCTGCTTTCGGTCAGCCGCCTATCGGCGCCCTCGGGTTCGCGCCCCAGAACACCAGCGTGCCGATCATCCCGATGATGTGGACCAAGACGATGTTGAGCACCATCGACTTCGCGGTCGCGGTGCCGACCCCGACCGGTCCGCCGGAGGCGGTGTAGCCGTAGTAGCAGCCGACGAGCACGATCGCCGTCGCCATGAACATCGCCTTGATCAGGCTGAATATGAGGTCGGGTGGGTTCTGGAACATCCAGAAGATCAGGAAGTACCCGCCCGAGGAGACGTCGCCGATCTGCTCGACCACCGCCAGGTAGGAGGCGAGGTAGCCGACCCCGATCGCGGCCAGGTACATGAACGGAAGCGTCATCCAGGCGCCCAGCAGCCGGGTGCCGCAGAGAAAGATCATCGGGTTCACGCCCATCACCTCGAGCGCGTCGATCTCGTCGGAGATCCGCATCGCGCCGAGCTCGGCGACGATCCCGGTGCCGACCTTGGCCGCCATCATGTAGCCGAACGCGTACGGGATCACCTCGCGCAGGTCGCACCAGGCGGCGAAGACGCCGGCGTAGGCGGGCGCCCCGAGCGAGCGGTTGAAGTAGGCGCCCTCGATCCCGCAGGTGAGCCCGGAGATGAACACCAGGCCCCAGATCACGATCGTCGAGCCGAGGATCAGGATCCCGGCCTGGCGCAGCGCCTCGCCGAAGAACTTCATCACCCGCCCGGTGTAGACGATGCCCAGCACCCGCCCGCTGAAGCGGGCGATGTCGCCGAGGGAGGCGAGCCAGTCGCGCGGTACGGTCAGCCAGCCGGGCATGCGCGCCTCACTTCGGGATCGAGAGCTCGGGGTGGGTGGCGAGCAGGGTTTGGGTGAAGACGTAGTTGAACGCGAACACCCCTAGGAACGCGATCACGACCGCCTCGTTGACCGCGCGGCCGACCCCCTCGGCGCCTCCGGACGCATTCATCCCCTTGTAACAGCAGACGATCGCGATGATCGCCCCGAACAGGGTCGTCTTCAGGATCGACCCCCATAGCTCGGTCACCGAGGCGTTGCTGAACAGCGTGGCGAAGAAGCCGCCGAGCGGCTGGTGGTAGGCGATCTCGGCGAAGATCCCGCCGCTGATCCCGAACAGGAGCGCGTAGATGTCGAGCAGGCCGGTGATCAGCATCAGCGCGAGGAAGCGGGGCACGACCAGGTTCTTGATCGGGTCGACGCCGAGCACCTGGAGCGCGTCGAGCTCCTCGCGGATCTTGCGTGCGCCGAGGTCGGCGGTGATCGCGGTGCCGGCAACCCCGGCGACGACGACCGCGGTGACGAAGGGCGCGAACTCGCGCACCGAGGCGAGGATGAAGAAGCCGCCGAGCCGGTCGAGGGCCCCGAACAGCGAGGCGAAGTTCGCCGCCTGCAGCCCGGGAGCGCCGAAGCCGAAGGCGACGGTCGAGATCAGGAGCGGGAACCAGCAGAGCTGAAGCGCGAACAGGAACTGGGAGACGAACTCGCCCCCGTAGGGGTAGGGCGGCCTGACCGTGGACGTGATCGTCTTGCCGGTCAGGATCATCATGTTCCCGACCTGCTCGAACAGGGATTTCGCGGGCAGGAATGCCCTGTCAGCTACTGATCTGACCATTCTCTCCTCCGGCCCTGGCCTGCGCCGGCGCCAGTGGAAAAAGAGAGTATTCGATGGAATCGCCATCCGCCACCCCCAACCGTGCGCCCGGCGCCCGGGGCGAAGCGCGATGGTATGTTGGCCGCGCCTTGGGGGAGGAGATCGCCACAAGCGCAGAGCCGCAGTCGCGGCGCCGAAGCGCGCGGGCGCGGATCGGCTCGGTGGCCGTGATCGCTGTCCTCGCAGCTGGCCTCGGCGCCTGCGGCGACGACGCCCCACGCCAGGACGCCGACGAGCCCGAGGGCGAGTTCCCGGTCGAGATCGGGACGGCGAAGTTCCCGACCGAGCAGCGCCTCGCGGAGACCAGCGACCTGCGGCTCGAGGTCGAGAACACCGGCTCCGAGGATCTGCCCGAGCTCGCGGTGACGATCTACACCGGCGACGAGCCCGCCGGCGGGTCGTTCTCGGTGCCCTCCGACCAGGAGGGCCTCGCCGATCCAAACCGGCCCGTGTGGATCCTCGAGAACGGCTACCCGAAGCTGGTCACCGCCGGGGTGAGCTCGAAGGAGCTCGACGCCGAGCCGCCGGGCGGCTCGGCCGCGGCGCAGACGAACACCTTCTCGTTCGGGCCGCTTGCCGCCGGCGACAGCCGCGAGATCGACTGGCGGCTGACGCCGGTGCAGCCCGGCACCTACACGGTCCACTACGAGATCGCCGCCGGCCTCGACGGAAACGCGAAGGCGGTGACCGAGGACGGCGGCCCGGTCGAGGGCGAGTTCGTGGTCACGATCACCGACAAGCCGCCGCGCGCGCGCGTCAACGACGCCGGCGACGTCGTGATCGAGAACTAGTCCGGTCGCCCGAGCCGCGCGAGCCGGAGAGCGGCTTCGCTAGCGTCCCGTCGGTGCGGGGCGGATGGCGGACCAGAGCGGGTTTGGCGATCGCGGTCGCCGCGATCGCAAGCGGCTGCGGCGACGACTCCGAGCCGCAGGCGACGACGACGCCGGGTGGCGGCGGAGGCGGGTCCGGCGGCTGGGCGACCCGGCCCGCGACCGGCAGCGGCGAGGGCGGGGTCGAGCTGACCGAGATCGGCAGCTTCGAGCAGCCCGTCTATGTCGCCGACGCCGACGACGGCAGCGGCGACCTGTACGTGGTCGAGCAGTGCGGAACGATCCAGCGCCTGCCGGAGGGAGAGGGCGCCCCCGAACCCTTCCTCGACATCTCCGAGATGGTCACCTGCGGCGGCGAGCAGGGGCTGCTCTCGGTCGCCTTCGCGCCCGACTACGAGCGCTCCCGCCGCCTCTACGTCTACTTCACCGACCTCGACCAGAGCCAGCGGATCGTCGAGTACTCCCGCTCTGCGTCGGAGCCCGTCGCCGATCCGCAGAGCGCCCGCGAACTGCTGGCGATGGACGACTTCGCCTCCAACCACAACGGCGGCCTGCTGCTCTTCGGTCCCGACGGCGAGCTCTACGCCGGCACCGGCGACGGCGGCGGGGGCGGCGACCCGGAGCGCACCGCCCAGGACCCGCGGAGCCCGCTCGGCAAGCTGCTGCGCGTCGACCGCGACGGCGGCGAGCCCGCGGTCGCGGCGCTCGGGCCTGCGCAACCCGTGGCGGTATTCGTTCGACCGTGAGACCGGCGACCTGTGGATCGGCGACGTCGGCCAGGACGAGTTCGAGGAGATCGACTCGCTCGCGGCCGCCGACTTTCGCGGAACGCCGAACTTCGGCTGGTCGGCGTTCGAGGCGAACGAGCGCTACAACGAGGACCAGCAGGCGCCGGGGGCGGTCGCGCCCACGCACGAGTACGGCACCGGCGACGGCGGCCGTTGCTCGGTCACCGGCGGCTACGTCGTCCGCGACCGCGAGCTCGAGAGCCTCTACGGCCGCTACCTGTACGGCGACTTCTGCGACGGGGTCCTGCGCAGCTTCACCGCCGACGCGGGCGCCGACGGCGTCGCCGACGACCGCGAGCTCGGGCTCGAGGTCGCCGGCCTGAGCTCGTTCGGCGAGGACGCCGCCGGCCGCCTCTACGCCGTCTCGCTCGAGGGCCCGGTCTACCGGTTGGAGGCGGCCGGGTGAGCTCGCGAGCCGATACCCTGGCGGCGATGGCGGGGAGCCTTCGCAGCAGGGCGGTGGTCGCTGCCGTGGCGGCGCGACGGCGGCGATCTGCGTGCTCGCGGGCGTGCTCGGGTCGAAGCCGGCGGACGCCCAGGGCGGGGGGCTGGCGCTGCGCCAGGTCGCCACCTTCGAGGGCCCGACGCACGTCGAGGACGCGCCGGGCAAGCGCAAGCTCCTGTTCGTGGTCGAGCAGCGGGGCACGATCGCGGTCGTGCGCAAGGGCCGCAAGCTGGCAAAGCCCTTCCTCGACATCAGCGATCGGGTCAAGACCTCGTACGAGGAGGGACTGCTCTCGATCGCGTTCGACCCGCGCTACCGAAAGAACCGGCGCTTCTTCGTCTACTACGTGAACCGCGACAGCGACATCGAGGTCGACTCGTTCAAGCGCAAGCGCGGCAGCGCGACCCGGGCCAGCGCGCGCTCGCGGCGGACCGTGATCACGATCGGCCACCCCGGGGCGACGAACCACAACGGCGGCCAGGTCGCCTTCGGGCCCGACGGGAACCTGTACCTCGGCACCGGCGACGGCGGCGGGGCCGGCGACCCCGACGAGAACGCCCAGAACCCCGAGAGCCTGCTCGGGAAGCTGCTGCGGATCGATCCGCGTCGCAAGAGCGGCTACGAGGTGCCGACGGACAACCCCTACGTCGGCGTTGCCGGGCGCGACGAGATCTACGCGCTCGGGCTGCGCAATCCGTACCGGTTCAGCTTCGACCGGGCGAACGGGCACCTGACGATCGGCGACGTCGGCCAGAACGAGTGGGAGGAGATCGACCACGAGACCCTCGCCGGCGCTCGCGGCGCCAACTTCGGCTGGGACAACCTCGAGGGCAACCACTTCTACGAGTCGCCGGGCACCGAGCCGCCCGGCTATCAGCCGCCGGTGCACGAGTACTCCGACGGCTCGTCGGTGATCGCCGGCTTCGTCGTCCGCGACCCGAGCCTGCCGGCGCTCGCCGGGCGCCTGGTATACGCCGATCTCTCCGGGGCCGGGATCCGCTCGCTCGATCCGGACGCCCCGGACCCGAGCGCGACCGACACCGACACCGGCCTCCCGCTGAGCCAGCCGACATCGTTCGGCGAGGGCGTCAAGGGCCGGGTCTACGTCGCCTCGTTCGAGAACGGCGCGGTGTACCGCATCGTGCAGACGGGCGGGTAGAGTCCGGCCGGCCGGATTGTCACCGCGAGCAGAGAGGTCGAGATGGAGCCCGCAACCCAGACCGAGGTCACCGACGCGGCGGCTGCGGGCGCCGGCAACGGCCAGCCCGCCGCCGAGACGCTCGAGGTCCACCGCCCGATCGACGGCTCGCTGATCGAGACCGTCGCGATCGATCCCCCGGACGCGGTCGCCGCGACCTTCGCCCGCGCGCGCGCCGCCCAACCGGCCTGGGAGGCGATCGGGTTCGACGGCCGGCGACGCTGGATGGAATCGCTGCGCGACTGGATCCTCGACAACCAGGACCGGCTCGACTCGCTGATGCAGGAGGAGACCGGGAAGGTGCGCGCCGACGCCGCGCTCGAGGCCTTCTACTGCCTCGACGCGATCAACTTCTGGGTCGACCAGGGGCCGAAGTTCCTCGCCGACGAGGTCGTGCGGCCACATGTCCCGCTGCTGCGCGCGAAGCGGGCGAAGATCGTCTACCGCCCGTTCGGGGTCGTCGGATTGATCAGCCCCTGGAACTTCCCCGTCATCCTCTCGCTCGGCGATGCGCTGCCGGCCCTCGTCGCCGGCAACGCCGCGGTGATCAAGCCGTCCGAGATCACCCCGCTGACGGTGGCCGAGATCGTTCGCGGCTGGCGCGAGGAGGTCGGCGCACCCGACGTCCTCCACGTCGTCAACGGCGCCGCCGAGACGGCCGGCGCGCTGATCGACGAGGCCGACTACGTCCAGTTCACGGGCTCCGAGCGGACCGGCAAGATCGTGATGAAGCGGGCGGCGGAGACGCTGACCCCGGTCAGCCTCGAGCTCGGCGGCAAGGACCCGATGATCGTGACCCGCGACGCCGACATCGAGCGGGCGGCGAACGCGACCGCCTGGGGAGGCCTGCTGAACACGGGCCAGATCTGCATCTCGATCGAGCGGGTCTACGTCGAGGAACCGGTCTACGACGAGTTCGTCGAGACGCTGAGGTCGAAGGTGCAGTCGCTGCGCCAGGGCGCCGACGGCGACACCTACACCGCCGAGCTCGGCGCGATGACGTCGCCGGCTCAGGTCGAGATCGTCTCCGAGCAGGTCGAGGACGCGCGCGCGGCCGGAGCGCGGATCCTGACCGGCGGCAAGCGCCGGGAGGGGCCCGGCGACTGGTACGAGGCGACCCTGATCGCCGACGCGGACCACTCGATGAAGGTGATGCGCGAGGAGACCTTCGGCCCGGTGATCCCGGTGATGAAGGTGCGCGACGTCGAGCAGGCGATCGAGCTCGCGAACGACACCAGCTACGGGCTCGGCTCGTCGGTGTTCGCCGGCGACGCCGACGAGGGCGAGCGAATCGCGCGCCGGATCGAGGCCGGACACTGCAACGTCAACGACGTGCTCGTCAACTACAACGTCCTCGGGCTGCCGATGGGGGGTTGGAAGAACTCCGGAATCGGCGTCCGCCACGGCGCCCAGGGGATCCGCCGCTTCTGCCGCACCGAGGCGCTGACGATGCCGCGCCTGCCGCAGGCGAAGACCGAGCCGATCTGGTTTCCCTACAGCGCCCGCAAGCGGGGGTTCGTCCGCCGCCTGTACCGGTTCATGAACGCGCGCGGGCTGCGCAACCGGCTCGGGCTCTGAGGCGCCTCGCCCTCAGCCTCGCCCTCGGGTCGCTGCTCGTCGCGGCGCCCGGCGCCGCGGCGGAGCTGAAGCTGCGGGGGATCGCGAACTTCGACCAGCCGGTCTACGTCCACGGACCGCCGGGCGCCGGCGAGGTCGTGTTCGTGGTCGAGCAGAAGGGGGTGGTCAAGGTCGTGCGCGGCGATCGCAAGCTCCCCGGGTCGTTCCTGAACATCAAGGGCAGGGTCGGGTGCTGCGGCGAGCAGGGCCTGCTCTCGATCGCGTTCCCCGACTTCAAGGACGACCGGCGCTTCTACGTCTACTTCACCGACGAGCGCGGGGACAACCGGGTGGTCGAGTACAAGCGCAAGCGCGGCAAGCTGAAGGCGGCGAAGCGCTCGGCGCGCACCGTGTTGCGGATCCCGCATCCGCGCTTCGCGAACCACAACGGCGGTCAGCTCCAGTTCGGTCCCGACGGCCTGCTCTACATCGGCACCGGCGACGGCGGTTCCTCGAACGACCCCTCCGGCAACGCCCAGGACCGCAACAGCCTGCTCGGCAAGCTGCTGCGGATCAACCCCCTGCGGCGCGGACGCGGCCGGGCGTACGGCGTGCCCGGCACGAACCCGTTCGCGAGCGGGGCCGGGCGCGACGAGATCTTCGCCCGCGGCCTGCGTAACCCGTGGCGCTTCTCGTTCGACAAGCGCCGGATCCTGATCGGCGACGTCGGCCAGGACCGAATCGAGGAGGTCAATTACGAGAAGCTCGGCAGGGCCCGGGGCGCGAACTTCGGCTGGGACGCGCTCGAGGGCAACTCGCTGGTCGAGCCCCCGGCGCCGGCCCAGCACGAGCGCCCGATCCACACCTACTCGCACGACGGCGGCGCCTGCTCGATCACCGGCGGCTACGTCGCCCGCGATCGGGGGCTCGGGTCGCTGCGGGGCCGCTACGTCTACGGCGACCTCTGCCAGGGCGAGCTGCGCAGCTTCAAGCCCGACCTCGGCGGTGCCCGCGACGACGATCCGGTCGGAGTGAGGCGGATCGACGGGCTCTCGAGCTTCGGCACCGACGACCGCAGGCGGCTCTACGTCGCCTCGCTGGCGGGCGGCGTCTGGCGCCTGGTGCGCCGCTGACGAGACCGGCGCCCGCCGCCGCCGGACGCGCTTGAATCCGTCGGCGCGATGTCGACGATCCGCGAGCAGCGGCTCGAGCTCGGGGGCTTCGGCACCCGGGCGCTGGAGCTGGACACCGACACGGACGCTGACGGGCTCCTGCTCCTGCACGGCTGGTCGGACTCGGCCGACACCTGGCGCCCGCTGCTGGGGCGGCTGGCGCGCTCGGGGCGTGCCGCGACCGCCGTCGACCTGCCGGGGTTCGGCGCCGCCGACCGGCTCGACCGCGAGGCCGGGGTGCTCGAGCAGCTCGACCGCTTCGTCGCCGCCGCGATCCGCGACCGGTCCGAGCGCAGCGGCGGACGGGGGGTGGTCGTGGTCGGAAACTCGCTCGGGGGCTGCGCGGCGATGCGCGCCGCGGAGGACCCGGCGCTCCCGGTCGCCGGCATCGTCCCGATCGCGCCCGCGGGCCTCGACATGGCCGGATGGTTCCCGATCGTCGAGGGGGCGCCGCTCGTCCGCTTGGTGATGCGGACTCCTGTCCCGCTGCCGGAGACGGTCGTCCGCGAAGCGGTCGGGCGCGCCTACCGGACGCTCGCCTTCTCGCGGCCGCGCGCGGTCGATCCGGCTGTCGTCAGCGGCTTCACCCGCCATGTGCGAAGCCGCCGCGACGTGATCCGGATACTGGCGACGGGGCGCCGGCTGCTCGGCGAGATCCGCGACCCGTTCCGGCTCGAGCGCATCGGATGCCCGGTGCTGCTGATCTGGGGCGACAGCGACCGGATGGTCTACTCGAGCGGCGCCGAGCGCGTGCTGCGCGAGGTCGCCGGCTCGCGGCTCGAGGTGATCGAACGCTGCGGCCACTGCCCGCAGATCGAGGCCACCGACCGGATCGCGGACCTGCTCGCGGCCTTCCCCGACGAGGTGCTCGCGGCGACGTAGCGGGCGGCGGCCCGCGTGAGAGGATCGGGAATCTCGACCTTCTGCCTCGTCCACGGCGCCTGGCATGACGGCTCGTGCTGGGAGCCGGTCGCCGAGCGCCTGCGGGCCCGCGGTCACGAGGCGCTGGCCCCGGACCTCGCCCTCGACGATCCCAGCGCCGGATTCGAGCGGCGCGCCCGGCCCGCCGTCCGGGCGCTCGAGGGCGCGAGCGGTTCCGTGGTCGTCGTCGGCCACTCGATGGGAACCGCCTACGCGACCCTGGTCGCCGTCGCGCACCCGGCGTCGCTGCTCGTCCACCTGTGCCCGAGGCTCGGCGGCGTCGAGCCGCCGCCCGGCGCACCGCCGACCTTCCGCGAGGACTTCCCGTTCCCCGCCGAGCGCGCCGACGGCACCAGCGCCTGGGAGCCGGAGGCGGCGATGGCGGCGATGTACGGGCGCTTGGCGCCGGACGCCGCCCGGGCGCTGACCGGGCGCCTGCGCCCGATGGCGCAGCCACCGGACCGCTACCCGCTCTGCCGCCACCCCGCGATCCCGACGGCGCTGGTCTACGCGGCCGACGACGAGTTCTTCGAGCCCGAGTGGGAGCGGTTCATGGCCCGCGAGCTGCTCGGGATCGAGCCGATCGAGATCGCGGGCGGGCACTTCCCGATGGCCGAGGACCCCGACTCGCTCGCGGCGCTCCTCGACCGTCTCGCGCGCGACCCGGCGACGGTCCCGGACCCGGGACGCGACTAGGCCTCTAGGCTTGCCCGCGTGAGCGAGGACCGCGGCGGCATCGACGGGCTCACCCGCTGGCTCGACCTGCGCTGGGAGAGCCACGAGCGGGTGCGGCTCACCGTCCGCCCGGAGCTGATCAACCCCGCAGGGCTGCTCTCGGGCCCGGTCGTCTACGCGATGGTCGACTACTCGATGGGCTCGGCGCTGTGGGCGGAGCGCGAGCGCGGCGAGCGGATCGCGACGATCGGGATCTCGGTCAACTACCTGCGCACCGCGCGCGAGGGGGACGTCTTCTGCGTCAGCCGCCTCGATCGCCGAAACGACCGCGTCGCGGTGCTGCGCTCGGAGGTCAGCGACGAGAGCGATCGCCTGCTGGCGACGGCGATCGGCAGCTTCTCGATCTTCCCCGCCGAGCGGCTCGGATCCGCCGACCGCGGGCCCGCGACCCCGCTCGCCGAGGACGCCGAATAGGCTCCGGCGATGAGCGCGCCCGAGCTCACCCTGCACGCGCTGGCGCCGTCGCATCCCTGCATGACCGTCGACGCCGCCCTGCGCCTGAAGGGGCTCGAGTTCGAGCGCGTCGACCTGACGCCCGGGACGCATAACGCGGAGATCGAGCGCCTCTACGGCGCCGGGAGGACCACCGTGCCCGGGCTGATCGTCGACGGCGAGCCGGTGCACGGGTCGCGGCCGATCCTCGCCCGGCTCGAGCAGCTCGAGCCCGAGCCGCCGCTGTACCCCGAGCCGAACGCGGAGGCCGTCCGCGAGGCGGAGCGCTGGGGCGACGACGAGCTCCAGGACCTCGGCCGGCGCCTGCCGTGGGCCGCGCTGCATTTCCGCCCCGAGGCGGCGGGAAGCTTCGGCGGCGCCGGCGACCTCGACCCCGCGGGCACCGACTTCGCGATCCGAGCCGTGCGCGCGTCGTGGAAGTACCACTCGATCAGCGCCGAGCGCCTCGCCTCCGACCTCGCCGGGCTGCCGGCGAAGCTCGACCACATCGATTCGCTCGCCGATCAGGGCGTGGTCGGCGGCGACGAGCCCAACGCCGCCGACCTCCAGATCGGCGCGACGCTGCGCGTGCTGCTCACCCTCGGCGACCTGCGCGCGCTGCTCTCAGACCGGCCCTGCGAGCGAATCGCGCGCGCGAGCTTCCCCGACTACCCGGGCGCGGTCCCGGCGGGGGCCTTCCCGGCGGGCTGGGTCCCGGCGCGCTAGGCGCGGCCGAGCGGGGAGTTACTGCGCCCAGGGACGAGTAACTCCCCTTTCGAGAGCCGCCACCCGTACCCAGCCCGTCCCTCAGGCGGTCGCCGGGTCCATCGACGGTCGATCGCCCTCCGCCTCGATCGTCCCGTCGCCCTCCGGGTCGTCCTCGGGCGGCAGCTCGCCGCCGCGATCGGTGCCGGCGATCAGCTCGTCGCCCTTCTTCTCGGTGGGGATGAAGCCCGACTTCATCCCGAAGTAGACCGCCTGCGGGTGGTGGGCGACGATCGCCGCGGTCGACTGCTCGGGCTCGAGCGCGTGGCCGCCGGAGAGGCCAATGCCGATCTCCGACATCCCGAGCAGGCGCTCGACCTTCTCGTGCTCGGACTGGTCCGGGCAGGCCGGGTAGCCCCAGGAGTAGCGCCGGCCCTGGTCGAGCTCGATCGCGAGCCCGCGGCGGACCTCGGCGTGCAGCCACTCGGCCAGGCCCTCGGCCGCCTGCACCCCGAGCCCGTGGACGAAGAGCTGCTCGGCGAACTCGCCGTCTGCCTCGAGCTGCCCGATCCGCTCGGTGACCTCGGGGCCGACCGTCACCGCTTGCAGGGCGACGACATCCCTCGCCGACCCGGATGCTCCCGGACGCGAAGCGGAGGAAGCATCCGGCAGTGGTTTGAAGAAGTCCGAAAGGCAGATCCGGTCGTGCTTGGGCTGGCGCGGGAACACGAGCCGCTCGATCTCGCGCTCGTGGTCTTCGGGATCGAAGATCACCAGCTCGTTGCCGTCGGAGTTGCAGGGGAAGTAGCCGAGTCGCACCCGCGGCTCGAGGTAGTCCTGCTCGCGCCACATCCGCTCGAGCTTCGGCGCGAAGCCCTCGTCGCCGTCGTGGCCCTCGACGATCCGCCGCCACTCCTCGCCCTTCTTGCCACGCCCGCCCCAGTGGAGCTTGAACAGCACGTGACGGTCGAGGTAGGGATAGACCTCGTCGAGGTCGACCTCGAGCTCGCGCGCGCCCCAGAACGGCGGCTCGGGGATCGGGTTGTCGGTGGCGACCGGCGAGCGCGCCGAGTCGTCGGTCGTCGCCGGCGCGTCGTCGGTCACCTCGGGCTTCTCGCGCAGCTCACGCGCCTCGGAGCGGATCTTGTCGACCAGCGAGCTGCGGGCGCGGTCGTCGACCAGCGCGTCGACCGTGTCGAGCCCGGCGAACGCGTCCTTGCAGTAGAAGACCCCGGGCTCGTAGACGTCGTCCGACTCCTTGCCGTCGGGGTACAGCACCCGGCGGCCGAAGTCGCGGTTGATCGCGGCGCCGCCGATCAGCACCGGGAACTCGAGCCCGCGGTTGTGCAGCTCCTGGATGCAGGCGGGCATCTGCTTCGAGGTCGAGACCAGCAGCGCCGAGAGCCCGATCGCGTCCGCCTCGTGCTCGACCGCGGCGTCGATGATCGTGTCGATCGGGACCTGCTTGCCGAGGTCGACGACCGTATAGCCGTTGTTGGTCAGGATCGTGTTGACCAGCGACTTGCCGATGTCGTGCACGTCGCCGAACACGGTCGCGATCACGACCTTGCCCTTGCTGTGGCCCTCGATCCGGTCGAGGTAGTTCTCGAGCCGGGCGACCGCGCGCTTCATCACCTCCGCCGACTGGAGCACGAACGGCAGGATCAGCTCGCCGGCGCCGAACTTGTCGCCGACCTCCTTCATCGCCGGGAGCAGGACCTCGTTCAGCGTCGGCACGGCGCCGATCTTCTCGACCGAGGCGTCGATCCAGTCCTCGACCCCGTCCTTCTTGCGCCGCAGGATGTGCCAGTGCAGGGCCTGTTCGGGCTCCATCCCCTCGGTCGGGTTCTCGGCCTCGCTCGCGTCCTCCTCACCCTTCGACTCGAAGTGGGCGATGAAGCGCTCGAGCGCGTCCTCACGCCGGTTGTAGACGAGGTCGTCGGCGAGCTCGCGCTCGCCCTCGGAGATCTCGCCGTAGGGGGTGATGTGGTTCGGGTTCACCATCGCCAGGTCGAGGCCGGCCTCGACGCAGTGGTGGAGGAAGACCGAGTTGAGCACCGCGCGCGCCGGCGGCGAGACGCCGAAGGAGACGTTCGAGACCCCGAGCGAGGTCTTCACTCCCGCGAGCTCGGACTTGATCTTGCGGATCCCCTCGATCGTCTCGACCGCGGACGGCTTCCACTCGTCGTCGCCCGTGGTCAGCGTGAACGTGAGCGCGTCGAAGATCAGCAGCTCCGGGTCGAGGCCATGCTCGTCGCAGGCGAGCTCGCGGATCCGGTTCGCGATCTCGAGCTTGCGGTCGGCGGTCTTCGCCATCCCGACCTCGTCGATCGTGAGCGCGATCAGCGCCGCCCCGTGCGCGCGGGCGAGCGGGACCACTCGGTCGAGCTTCTCGCGCCCGGCCTCGAGGTTGACCGAGTTGACGATCGCGCGCCCCGGGATCCGTTCGAGCGCCGCCTGGATCACCTCGGGCTCGGTCGAGTCGACCTGGAGCGGAGCCGGCTGGGTCAGCGAGACGCGCTTCGCCACCTCGGCCATCTGCTCGTCCTCGTCGCTGCGCTCGGTGAGCGCGACGCAGAGGTCGAGCACGTGCGCGCCGCCGTTCACCTGGTCCTCGGCGACGGTGACCAGGCCGTCGTAGTCGTCCGCGAGCAGCATCTCCTTCGCCTTGCGCGAGCCCTGCGAGTTGACCCGCTCGCCGACCAGGGTCGGGCGCGGCTCCTGGACCAGCGCGGTCGCGGTCATCATGCTCGCGACCTGCGGCGGCCCCGGTTGCGGGCGCTCCGCCGGCGCGCGGCCGGCGACCCGCTCGGCGAGCGCCCGGATGTGGTCGGGCGTCGTCCCGCAGCACCCGCCGACGATGGAGACGCCGTAGCGCTCGACGAACTCGCCGAGCGCGTTCGCGATCTGCTCCGGAGTCTCGGGGAAGATCGTCTCGCCGTCGGGGCCCTGCAGCGGCAGGCCGGCGTTGGGGATGCAGTGCACGGGCAGGTGCGAGACCTCGCCGAGGTAGCGGATCGCGTCGCGCATGTCCTCGGGGCCGGTCGAGCAGTTGAGGCCGATGACGTCGACTTCGAGCGCCGCGAGCGTCGTCAGCACCGCCTGGATGTCGGTCCCGAGCAGCATCTTGCCCCCCTGGGGCAGGAGCGAGACCGAGGCCTGGATCGGGAGCGTGCGGTCGGCCTCGACGAACGCCTCGCGGACGCCGAAGATTGCCGCCTTGACCTCGAGGATGTCCTGGGCGGTCTCGATGATGATCAGGTCGGCGCCGCCGCCGACCAGCCCGCGCGCCTGCTCGGTGAAGACGTCGACGAGCTCGCGGAACGAGATCCCGCCCAGGGTCGGGTCGTCCGATGCGGGCAGGTAGCCGGTCGGGCCGATCGAGCCGGCGACGAAGCGCGCGTCCCCGGCGGCGCCGCGGGCGATCTCCGCCGCCCTCGTGTTGATCTCCAGCGTCTGCTCGCCGAGCCCCCACTCGTCGAGCTTGATCCGCGATCCCTGGAAGGTGTCGGTCTCGACCACCTCGGCGCCGGCGTCGAGCATCGAGGAATGGACGCCCTCGATCACGTCGGGGCGGTTGAGCACCAGCGCCTCATGACACTTGCCCTCGAGCCCGCCGTAGTCGTCGGGACCGAGATCGAACTGCTCCAGGGTGGCGCCCATGCCGCCGTCGAAGACGACGACGCGCTCGCGGATCGCGGCGAGGAAGTCTCTTTCGTGGTCGGGCACCTGGCTCACCTCCATCGGTCCCGGCTGTCGCACCATGCCCTGCTCCGGGGAGCTCGGCGGTTGCGGCGGCGTCTCGGGTCCGGGTCCCTCAGCCGCTCTGGATGGTCCGCAGAAGGATAGCTGGCCGGCTCGAGGGCGGCCGCTAACTCGCGTTCTCGGTCGCCCCGGCGGGCCGCAGCCGCACCGGCGCGGCGGAGAGGGCGCGCAGGCGCATGTCCTGCCAGGTGACGCCCTCGCGCACGAGCGCGGGCAGCCCGAGCGCGACCGCGGTCGCGATCTCGACCGCCTGCAGGATCAGGCCGTAGGCGAGCGCGTCCGACGCGCCGACCCCGAAGCCGGTGGTCAGGACGCTGATCGTCGCGAGCTGGAAGACGCCGATGTTCGACGGCGTCGCCGGGATCACCGCGGTCACGTTGACCGCGAACAGGACCGCCGCCGCGGCCCCGATCCCGACCTGCGGCTCGTGGTCGAGGCCGAGCGCCGTGAACAGCGCGAAGCAGGCCAGCAGCTGCACCGCCCAGGCGGCGAGCTGAGCGACGCCCGCGACCGGACCGCGGCGCGGGTCGCGGAAGACGTCGAGCCCGCGGCGGACCTGGAGCAACGCGGCTCGGATCGCGCCGACCACGCGGGCGACGCGCCCGGAGCCGTTCTGGCGCACGACCATCGGCGCCAGCAGGACGGCGAGCAAAAGGACCAGCGGGGCGAGGCTGAACAGGAACAGGCGCTCGGAGCTGGAGTGGAAGAGGTCGGTCGAGGCGACGATCATCGCTCCGAGGATCGCGAGCGCGGCGATGTTGAGCACGGTCTGCGAGACCAGGGTCCCGAGCAGGACCGGCAGCGTCTCGCGCATGCGCCCGACCCGGCGCGCGAGCACCATCGCCCGCGCCGGCTCGCCGAGGCGGGCGGGCAGGGTCGCCGACATCAGGACGCCGATCATCGTCGCCGAGGTCACGTCGCGGCGGCGCAGCGGGCTCCCCGGAAGCGCCGCGCGGGCGATCGCGTACCAGGAGCTCGCGCGCAGGAACATCGAGGCGCTCATCAGCGCCGTCGCGACCAGGACCCAGGTGAGGTCGGAGTGGACCACGTTGGTGAACACACGGTCGACGCCGATCCGGCGCGCGGCGATGAAGGTGAGCATGACTCCGAGCAGCGCCGCGATCACCAGCGCCGCGCGCCGCGCGAGCTGGCCGCGGCCGCTGCGCACCGGGGTCGGGTCGAGCGAGGGCAGGCGGCGCGCCGGGACCGGCGGCGAGCCGTCGATCGGCACCAGCCCGTGGCGGCGAGCGAACGAGGCCATCGCCCCCGCGGCGGCGGGCGCCGGGGCGCTGACGACCCGGTCGTAGACGGACTCGACCCGCGCCGCGACCCGAGGCCAGGCGTAGCGCCCAGCGGACTCGCGCGCGGCCTCCCCCATGCTCGCGAGGCGCGAGCGCTGCAGGTTGGCGAGCTGGAGCTCCTCGGCGAGCCGCTGTGGGTCCGCCGGAGGGACGAGGACGCCGTCGACGCCGTCGGTGACCACATCGGCATAGCCGGCGATGTTGGAGGCGATCACCGGCGTCCCGGCCGCGAACGCCTCGGTCAGGATCATGCCGAAGCTCTCGCCGGCGAGCGACGGGGCGCAGAGCACGTCGGCGTCGTGCAGCGAGCGCCAGAGCTGATCGGCGGGCACGCGACCGCGGGCGTCGATCCTGGCCTCGACCTCTGGGTCGGCGAGCCACGGGCGCAGCTCGGAGCGCTCGACCCCGATCACGGTCAGACGCGCCGGGACGTGCTCGACCAGGGCGCCGAACGCGGCGAGCAGGACCGGCAGGCCCTTGCGCTCCTCGGCGCGGCCGACGAACAGCAGATTGAGCTCGTCGGCGCTCGAGCGGACCGGCTTCGGCGCGGTGGCGACGGCCGGCGCCGCCTGCGTGTCGACCCCGTTCGGGATCACCTCGTAGGTGCCGCCGAACCAGCGCCGGCCGGTCCAGGCGGCGGCCTCGGAGACGGCGATCCGCGCGTGCAGCTGGTTGAACCTGCGCCGCGCGCCGGCGAGGTTGCCGATCCAATTCGGGACCGGCTTGGTCGAGTACGCGTGAAAGGTGCCGACGACCGGCGCGCCGGCATACGAGCACGCCTCCCAGGAGATCAGCGGCGCCGGCGGCTCGTGGACGTGGACGACGTCGGGCCCGAAGGCGCGCAGCTCGCGGCGCATCGTCGCGAGCCCCTCGGGCGAGATGCAGAGGTTCGAGACCGCGCCGTTGGCACCGAAGGCAAGCGTGCGCGCGAGCGGCACCAGGTACTCGGGCGCCGGATGGACCTCGGGCGCGGCACGGTGAAGCACCCGACTGAGACGGTCGGGGGGATCGGAGGGGGCAAGCACGCGAAGCTCGTGTCCGCGGCCGGCGAGCTCGCCGGCGAGTGCCTCGACGTGCCTGTTCACGCCCCCCGGATAGGTCCAGGAATAAGGCGAGACTATGGCGACGCGCACGCCGCGATGGTACCCAGTCGGGCGGAATCTACGTCGACCGCGCCGGTTGCAGGGCCGACCAGAAGTACCCGGCGGCGACCGCGAGGTAGATCGTCCCGATCACGAGCAGGACCGAGCCCGAATCGTTGGCGAGCGTGCCGACGAGCACCCCGGCGACGGCTCCGGCCCAGCCACAGCGGGCGGCCCAGCTGCGCCCGAACCAGCCGAGCACGGTCCGGTGGCGAACCGCCGCCGCGATCGCGAGTGCGACCGTGATCGCGAGCAGCTCGGGGTAGACGGGGTTCACGAACGTGGTCGTCATCAGCGTCAGGCGCCGGTCGGCGACGTCGAGCAGGTCGCCGCTGTCCCCCGCACCGAGCACCGTGCGGCTCAGGTGCCCGCCGCCGGCCACGAGGTCGACGAGCAGCAGCCCGCCGAGCGCCAGCGCCCCGCCGGCCGCGACGACGGCGACCGCGCGGCGTCCCGAGAGCCCGAGCGCGAGCGCGGCGGCGGTGGCGCCGCCGACGCCGAGCACGATCGCGGCACCGACGTCGGCGCCGAAGCGGCCCGGGGCGAAGGCGGCGGTCGCGAGCAGCGCGACGGCGACGAAGACGGCGGCCGCGGTGCGCCGCTCGAGCCCTGGCCGGGTCGCGAGCGCGGCGCCGGTCCCGACCAGGGTCAGGGTCGTCAGCACGGCCTCGAGCTCGTTGCCGATGCCGAAGAAACGCACCCCGTAGCCGGGGTTGGGACCGAGCACGGAGAGCGCAGTCAGCGGCGACCCGGCGACGACGTCGATCGCGTAGGCGGCGACGCTCGCCGCGCAGGCGAGCGCCAGGGCAGCGCAGCCACCGAGGGCGCGGTCCGCCACCACGGCGAGCGCGACCGACCCGACCCCGAGCAGTAGCGCGGAGGCGAGCGTGCTCGCGTCGACCGCGGCCGCGACGAGCAGCGTCAGCGGCGCCCAGGCGCAGGCGAGGCCGAGCAGCCGCAGCGCGAAGCTCGCGCCGCGGCGCCGCCAGATCAGCGCCGCGAGCACGCTCAGGAGGACCCAGACTCCGAGTGGCAGCAGCGCGACCTGTTCGCGGCTGGGCCGCGAGTCGAGCCGCTCCTGGAGGTCGGCGACCGCCTCGGGGTCGCGCTCGGACCCGGAGGTGATCTCGCTGCCATTGACCTCGTCGGGAGCCTCGACGCCGAGGCGATCGAGCACCGTCGGCGCGAGGTCGGTCGTCGTCACCACCCCGTCGGTGCGGGTCGAGCTCGAGGTCAGGTTGCCCTCGAAGCCCTCGCCCGCGATCCCGGCGGGGAGCAGCTCCTGGTCCGCGCGGGCGCCGGCGGCGATCGCGATCAGCAGGTCGTCGGGGCCAAGCGCGGCCGCGAGCCGGTCGAGCTCGGAGACCCGGGCCCGCACGAGGCTGAGCCCGGGACCGCATCCCGACTCGCACGCGTCGGGCTCGGCGATCCGCACCGCGCCGTCGCGGTCGACCGCGATCAAGGTCGCCAGTCCGCTGTCGGCCTCAGCGGCGACCGGCACCCCCGCCGCCTCGAGGGTCGAGCCGAGCAGGCCGGGGACGATGTCGGCGGGGGCGCTCTCGGCGCGGGTCACCGTGCGCTCCCAGAGCCTGGGCGGGACCCGGCCCTCGGGCAGGTAGAGGCGGGGCAGGTCGCCGTCGTAGAGGTCCTCGTTGACGCGGTTTCCCTGGCTCACGTCGAGGAACGTCTGCGCAACCGGGACCGAGCCCAGTCCGGCGCTGACCAGGCCGGGCGCGAGCGGGTCGACCGCAGCGATCTCCTCGACCGTGGTCTCGTAGGGCAGCACGGCGATCACCGCCCTGCGGTCGGGCTCGGGCTGCGCCGACGCGCCCGGGGGCACCGTCGCAAGCGCGAGCACGGCTAGCGCTAGCATCGCCCCGATGGCCGACCGCACGTTTGCCAAGTTCACCTTCTTCAAGCTCGACCCCGCCTGGCAGCGCCGCGACGCCGAGGCACGAGCGGAGGATAAACGGGAGTTCCTCGCCGCCTGCGACGACTTCGCCGTCGACCGCAGCCTGCGCGTCTACTCGACCGTCGGCACCCGTGGCGACACCGACCTGATGCTGCTCTCGCAGAGCCCGGTGCTGATCGACATCCACACCTTCCATGTCGTCCTCGCGCAGAGCGGGCTCGCGAAGTGGATGAGCATCCCCCACTCCTACCTCGCGATGACCAAGCCGTCACCGTACTCGGAGGCCGAGGCGAGGCCGGAGATCTGCACCTCCGAGCGCCGCTACTGCATCGTCTACCCGCTCGACAAGAAGCGCGAGTGGTACCGGCTCCCGATCGAGGAGCGCCGGCGGGTGATGGCCGAGCACATCGAGATCGGCCGCCGCTACCCGCAGATCACGATCAATACCGCGTACTCGTTCGGCCTCGACGACCAGGAGTTCGTGGTCTCGTTCGAGTGCGACGAGCCGGGCGAGTTCCTCGACCTGGTCCAGGAGCTGCGCGGCTCGGAGTCGAGCGCGTACACCCTGCGCGACATCCCGATCTTCACCTGCGTGGCGATGTCGCCGGCACGAGCGCTGGACGCTCTGGACGGCACCGCGGCGAGCGCCGCCCTCGCCCCGGGCTGAGGCGATCCCCTACCCTTTCGCGCTCCCTTGGCGCCCATCGGAACACCCGAGACCCCGCTTCGGGTCGCGATCGTCGGCTCCGGGCCGGCCGGCTTCTACACGGCCGAGCACCTGCTCAAGCCCGACGATCTGACGGTCGAGGTCGACATGTTCGACCGGCTGCCGACGCCGTTCGGGCTCGTCCGCGCCGGGGTCGCTCCCGACCACCCGAAGATCAAGTCGGTGACCCGCGTCTACGAGCGGACGGCCGGCCGCGACGGCTTTCGCTTCTTCGGCAACGTCGAGGTCGGCCGCGACGTCACCGTCGCCGAGCTCGAACAGCGCTACAACGCGGTCGTCTACGCCTACGGCACCGCGACCGACCGCCGGCTCGGCATCGAGGGCGAGGACCTGCCCGGCTCGCACCCGGCGACCACGTTCGTCGCCTGGTACAACGCCCACCCCGACTTCGCCGACGAGAGCTTCGACCTCTCCTGCCGGAGGGCGGTGGTGATCGGAAACGGCAACGTCGCCGCGGACGTCGCCCGGATGCTGGCGCTGCCGAGGGCCGAGCTCGAGACGACCGACACCGCCGACCACGCGATCGAGGCGCTCGCGAGCTCGGCGATCGAGGAGATCGTCGTGCTCGGCCGGCGGGGTCCGGCGCAGGCGGCGTTCACGAATCCCGAGGTGCGCGAGCTCGGCGAGCTCACCGACGCCGACATCGTCATCGACCCGGCCGAGGTCGCGCTCGACCCCGCGAGCCGCGCCTACTTCGAGTCCGAGGACTGCGACCCCACCCACCGGCGAAACGTCGAGATCTTCACCGAGTTCGCACAGCGGGAGCCGGAGGGCAAGCCGAAGCGGGTCGTGCTGCGCTTCTGCTGCTCGCCGGTCGAGATCAAGGGAGACGGCCGGGTCGAGAGCGTGGTGGTCGGCCGCAACGAGCTATATGAGGACGAGTCGGGCGCGATCCGCGCCCGCGACACCGGCGAGCGCGAGGAGCTCGAGTGCGGGCTGATCCTGCGCTCGATCGGCTACAAGGGCGTCGGCCTCGACGGGATCCCGTTCGACTCCGGGCGCGGCCTGATCCCCAACGACGCCGGGCGGGTGACCGAGCTCGAGTCGGGCGAGCAGGTCCCGGGCCATTATGCGGTCGGCTGGATCAAGCGCGGTCCCTCGGGCGTGATCGGGACGAACAAGAAGGACGCCCAGGACACCGTCGACTCGATCCTTCAGGACCTCTCGGCCGGCCGGGTGCCCGGACGCGAAGCGGAGGACGCGACCGGCATTCTCTCCCTGCTGAACGAGCGGGCGGGCGATCACGTCACCTACCTCGGCTGGCAGGCGATCGACCGCGCCGAGACGGCCGCGGGCGAGCCGCACGGCCGCCCGCGGATCAAGTTCTGTCGCGTGCAAGAGCTGGTCGAGGCGAGCCGGGCCGAGAACGCGGTCGCGGGCTGACGATGGCCGACCTGGACGAGATCAGGGCGATGATCGAGGCGGCGCTCCCCGGCGCCGAGGTCGAGGTGCTCGACGAGGGCGGCGGCGACCACCTGCGGGCGATCGTCGCGGCGCCGCAGTTCGACCAGATGAGCCGCATCGACCAGCATCGCGCGGTGCGCAACGCGGTCCGGGCTCGCTTCGAGGACGGTGCGATCCACGCGTTCTCGATCGAGACCACGGCGCTCGGCTCGAGCTGAGAGCGCACGCCGGAGCCGGGTCGTGGCTTCGCTACCCTGGAGCGATGGCAGCCGATCCCGCGTTGAAGCAGCAGGTGCAGACCGCGATCGCCGAGAACCCGGTGCTCCTGTTCATGAAGGGAACGCCGGAGATGCCGCGCTGCGGTTTCTCGATGCGCGTCGTCGGCGTGCTCGAGCAGCTCGGGGTCGACTACGGCGCGATCGACGTGCTCCCGGCGCTGCAGCCGCTGCGCGAGATCACCTCCGAGCTCTCGGACTGGCAGACCTTCCCCCAGCTCTACGTCGGCGGCGAGCTGCTCGGCGGCGCCGACATCGTCGAGGAGATGTTCGACTCCGGCGAGCTCGCCGAGGCGCTCGGCGTCGCCCAGCCCGAGGACGCACAGGCGCCCGAGCCGCAGCGAATCCTTCCCGGCGGCCCGCAGCAGAGCCCGCCGATGCAGCTCGACTAGATCGTCTAGCGGCCGATCCGCTCGCTGGCACGCTCCCAGCGCGCGTAGAGCTCGTCGAGCTCGCGGCGGGCGCGCTCGTGGCGATCGGTCGCCTTCGCCGCGCGGCCGGGATCGGACCAGTGGGCCGGATCCGCGAGCTCGTCCTCGAGCTCGCGAAACGACGCCTCGGCCGCCTCGACCTCGCGCTCGAGCCGCTCCGCGTCGGCGATCCGGTTCTTGCTCGGTCCCGGTGCCGAGCGGCGCTCGTGCCCCTCGCTCCGCCTCGCCGCGGGGCGCTCGCTCTCGGCGACCGCCGCCCGGTACTCGGCCCAGCCGCCGGCGTGGCTGCGCAGGCGTCCGTCCTCGATCACGATCGTCCGTGAGCCGACCGCCTCGAGCAGGGCGCGGTCGTGGGAGATCAGCAGCACCGTCCCGGTGAACGCGATCAACGCATCCTCGAGCGCTTCGCGACTCTCGAGGTCGAGGTGGTTGGTGGGCTCGTCGAGGACGAGCAGGTTCGCGTCCGAGCTCGTCAGCAGCGCCAGCGCCAGGCGCCGGGACTCGCCGCCCGAGAGGTCGGTGAGCGACTTCTTCACCTCGTCGCCGGAGAACAGGAAGCGACCGAGCAGAGAACGGGTGCGCGCCTCGGAGAGCCCGGTCGCGGCCTGGGCGTGGGCGAGCACGGTCGCCGCGCCCGGTCCCTCGACCTCGGTGTGCTGGGAGAGGTAGCCGAGGACGACGTTGTGGCCGCGCCGTAGGCGACCCCCGTCGAGCTCGCGCTCGCCGACCAGCGCCCGGACCAGCGTCGACTTCCCCGAGCCGTTGGCCCCGACCAGGCAGACGTGCTCACCGCGCTCGAGCCACATCTCGCCCTCGGCGACGAGCGCCCGTCCCGGCACCTCGATCCGGCCGTGCTCGAGCTCGAGCACCACCCGGCCCGAGCGCTCGGCGTCGCCGAAGCTGAACGCGAGCGTCCGCTGGTCGGCCGGGGCGCGCTCCGCGGCGCCGCGCTTGATCCGCTCGATCTGCTTCAGCTTCGACTGCGCCTGGCGCGCCTTCGTCGCCTTGTAGCGAAAGCGCTCGACGAAGCGCTCCATGCGCGCGATCTCCGCCTCGCGCCGGGCGATGTCGCGCCCGGCGGCGAGCTCGCGCGCCGCCTGCTCGGCGCGCCAGGCGTGCCAGGGGCCGGCGAAGTACCGTGCCCGGCCGGCCTCGAGCTCGAGCACCGAGGTGCCGACGGACTCCAAAAACCAGCGGTCGTGGGCGACGAGGACGACCGCGGCGTCGAGGTCGCCGAGGTAGCTCTCGAGCCATTCGAGCGAGTCGATGTCGAGGTGGTTTGTGGGCTCGTCGAGCAGCAGCAGGTCGGGCTTCGAGCTGATCGCCCGCGCCAGCGACGCCCGCGTCAGCTCGCCGCCGGAGAAGCTCTCCAGCGAGCGGTCGAGCTCGGCCGCACCGAAGCCGAGGCCCCGGAGCACGATCTCGATCCCGTCTCGCCAGCGATACCCGCCGGCATGTTCGAGACGGCCCTGGGCGTCGGCGTAGGAGCCCAAGGTCGCCTCGTCGGCCGCGCCCGCGGCCATCCGCGCCTCGATTCGCGACAGCTCGACTTCGATCTCGGCGATCCAGGCGAGCCCGGCCCCGACGTAGTCGCGCAGGGTGGCATCGGAGCGCGGTGGGCGCTGGTCGTGGAGTGCGATCCGGACGCCCCGCCCGGCGCTGATCCGGCCCTCGTCGCAGGCGGCCTCGCCGGCGAGCATCCGCAGCAGGGTCGTCTTGCCGCTCCCGTTGCGACCCGAGAGCGTCATCCGCTCGCCGCGGTCGAGCTTGAACGAGACCTCGGCGAACAGCGTCCGCGCGCCGATCTGCTTCGCCAGCCCGGAAGCCGTTACGACCGGCACCCCGAGCGCGCGGGTGCTAGGCGGTCGCGGCCGGCTCGGCCGCGTCCTCGCGGACCTGGAACGAGGAGCCGCAGCCGCAGGCGGCGACGACGTTCGGGTTGTTGACCGTGAACCCGGCGCCCTGGAGGCCATCGACATAGTCGACCTCGGACCCGAACACGAACTGCATGCTCACCTTGTCGACGATCACCGAAACGCCGTTCTGCTCGAAGACGTGATCGTCGGACTTCGGCGCGTCGAGCGCGAGCGCGTACTGAAAGCCCGAGCACCCGCCGCCCTTGACCGCGACCCGCAGCGCCTGCTCCGATTCGTTGCTCGCGACCAGGTCGCGGATCTTCGCCGCGGCGGTATCCGAGATCTTGACCGCTGTCTGGGGTGTGTCCATCGCTGCAGATGATAAAGGGTCGGCCAGAGTCCTCAGACAGAGGTCGGTCAGAGTCCTCAGCTTCGCTTCCGGCTCTGACCGGTCTTCGGCGGCTTACCGGTCTTCGGGGCCGCGGCCTCCGCCGCGTCGTCCGCCCCGTACCTCCAGTCGAGGTACTGCACGATTCGCTTCGAGTCGCTGACCACCTCCTCGCCGTCGACCAGCACCGGCACGCGGCGCTGGCGCGTCAGCTCGTCGATCTCCGGCCGCGAGGAGCGCCTGTAGGGCACCCGCTCGACCTCGTGGTCGAGCCCGAGCCGGCGTAGGCGTCGCTCGACCGCGCCGCAGGGACAGAGGACGTTGGTCGGGGTCGGGCAGCGGTAGAGGACCCGCTTCATCGGCTCGCCAGCCTCTCGCCCGCCCGCAGCGCCCGACCGATCACCCGAAGCGCCTGGCGCTCGAGCCCGAGCGCCGGCGGACGCCCGAGGCGCTCGCGCTGCCAGGCGACCGCGTCCTCGAGCGTCTCCTCGTGCGGGCGCGGACGAAAGCCGAGCTCGCGCTTCGCCTTCGTGTTGCGGTAGGTCCACCAGAGCGATGCCGAGCGCACCTCGCCCTCGATCACCGGCAGCGGCAGCCGCGCGAGGCGTGCCGCCTCGACGCCGCCGTTGGCGATCGCGGCCGGCAGCTTCAGCGGCGGCGGATCGACGCCCGAGATCCGCGAGAGGTCGGCGAACAACCGATCGAGGGTGAAGTTGCGCCCACCGAGGATGTAGCGCTCGCCGACCTCGCCCTTCTCGTCGGCGAGCAGGTGGCCGGCAGCGACGTCGCGCACGTCGACGACGTTGAGGGCGCCGTCGACGTAGACCGGGATCTGGCCGAGCATGAATCGCCGCACGAGGCCCATCGAAGTGCCCGACGGGTCGTCGGGGCCGAGGACGAAGGTCGGGTTGACGACCACGACGCCAAGCCCGAGAGCGGCGTGACGAAAGGCCTCGAGCTCGGCCTCGTGCTTGGAGTTGACGTAGGAGAGGCCCAGGTGCCCGATCTCGAACGGGGTCGTCTCGTCGGCCGTCCGACCGGGCTTCGCAACCCCGATCGCACCCACGGTCGACGTGTGCACGAGACGCTCGACTCCCGCCGCCAGGGCCTCCTCGAAGACGATCCTCGCGCCGCGAAGGTTGACCGCGAACACCGCCTCGCGGTCGCGGTCGCGCAGCGAGGTCCGCCCGGCGACGTGGAAGACCCGCTTCGCGCCGGCGACCGCGCGGCGAACGGAGCGGCGGTCGGTGATGTCGCCGGTGACGCGCTCGAACTCGATCCCGTCGAGGTGGTCGAGCTTCGCCGTGCGGCGCGCGAGCAGCCGCAGCTCGTCGCCGCGCTCGGCGAGCGCGCGCAGCAGGTGCGAGCCGATGAAGCCACTGCCCCCAGTGACCAGAGTCGGTGCCATGCGGGCCGCACCCTACAGAGCGGCCGGAGGCGAACCGTCTGATAAGAAAGCGGGGGCGTGGGCACCGCCGTCGTCACCGACTCGACCTCGTACCTTCCCGCCGAGCTGCTGGCCGAACACCGGATTCACGAGGTCAGCCTCTACGTGACCATGGACGAGATCCAGCGCCCCGAGCTGGAGATCGGCGCGACGGACTACGACGACTTCTACGAGCGCCTGCGACGCAGCGAGGGCGGGGCGACCACGTCGCAACCGTCGGTCGGCGACTTCGTCGCCACGTACGCACCGCTGCTCGAGCGCGGCGACGAGATCCTCTCGCTGCACATCTCGTCGAGCATTTCGGGCACGTGCGAGTCGGCCCGCCAGGCGCGCCAGCAGCTGATCGACAGCGGCGACCGAGGCGAGCGGATCGTCGTCTGGGACAGCCGCTCGGCCGCCGGCGGCCAGGCGCTGATGGTGCTGATCGCGGCGCGGGCGGCTGCGCGCGGCGCGAGCGCGGCCGAGGCGTTGGAGCAGGTCGAGCGCAATCGCGAGACGCTGAAGATGTGGTTCGCCGTCGACACGCTCGAGTACCTGCGCCGCGGGGGGCGGATCGGAGCGGCGCAGGCGCTCCTCGGCTCGGCCCTGCAGATCAAGCCGATCCTCACCTTCGACGACGAGATCCTGCCGATCGAGCGCGTGCGCACGCGCCGGCGCGCGTTCGAGCGCATGGTCGAGTTCGCCCACGAGCGCAAGCGCGCCGGAGCCGGGACCTGGGTCGTCCAGCACATCCATGACGGCGAGGCGGCCCGGCGCCTGGTCGACGAGTGCCGGCAGGTGTTCGGCCACGACCCGGTGTTCGTCTCCGAGATCGGGCCGGTGATCGGCGCCCACGTCGGCCCCGGCCTGCTCGGCTTCGGCGGGATCGCCGACGGCGCGCTCGACTGAGCGGTCGGCGCTAGCTAGCGCCGGCGGAGCGCCATCAGTCCGCCGACCGCGAAGCCGACGACGGCGGCGCCGATGATCAGCTCGCGCCGGTGCTCGCGCACCTGGCGCCGCCAGTCGGTGAGCTCGGTTACCCGGCCGCGCAGGGCCTCGACCGAGTACGAGAGCTGCTCGCGCTGGCGCTCGATGTCGGCGCGGATCTCGGCCGAGTTGCGTCCCGGAGCGCCGGCGGTGCGGCGCGCGACCGGCTCGCCGGCGCCGGTGTAGACCTCGGGCTCGTTGCTCACGGCGTCGGCTCCCTGACCGGCTCCGGCGTGGTCTGAGACTCGAGCGTCTGGCGGATCCGCTTGCCCTCCTCGATCGCGAGGTCCGGGGTCGGCGGGGCGCCCTTCTGGACCGCCTTGTAGGCGACCAGGCCGGCGATCGCCGCAACGGCGAAGAAGAGCACCGCCTCGATCAGGAACCCGAGCCAGAAGCTGTCGCCGAAGAAAAGGTCGTTGAGCAGCCAGGCGATCGAGTGCATGAGCAGGATCAGGCCCAGGAACGCGAACGTGCCGGCGACGATCCCGACCACCCCGCCGCGCAGCAGCGACGAAACCTTCTCCGAGACCTCGGCCTTGGCGAGCGCGATCTCCTCGCGAACGAGGCTCGAGACGCGCTCGGAGACGTCGAAGACGAGCTCGCCGACCGAGCGATCCTCGCCGGGCGGTGGCTGCGGCGGCTGGTAGCTCATTCGGGCGGGTCCTCGCCGAAGACGCGCTGCCAGATCATGGTCGAGGCGCGCATCGCGACGACGCTGGCCAGCGCGCCGGTCGCGGCGACCAGCCCGGTCCACATCAGTCGCTTGACGATCTCGTTGTCCATCGGGCCCTTCCCGGGCGGTTACCCGGGAGCAGCGCAGTAAACCACTACCGGCCGCCGTTGGCCGCGCCGCGCTCGAGCCCGCCGCAGATCGTGTCGACGACCATCTCGCGGGCGCGGTCGAAGTCGCCCTCGCCCGCCGGGATGAGCTCGAACACCCAGCCCGAGAGCAGCTGCTCGATCGCGCCGTAGAACCACATCGAGGCGAAGTCGGGGTCGACGTCGGCGCGGAAGTCGCCGCTCGCTTGCGCGTCGCGGACGATCTTCGAGATCAGGTCGTAGGCCTGGCTGATCTCGGGCAGGTGGATGCGTCCGAACGAGTTCGCGGCGCGGGTGACCTCGACGATGATCACCTGCATCAACTCCGGCTCGCGGCGGTAGGAATCGATGATGAACCCGGCGACCGCGTCGAGCTTCTCACGAGCCGGGATCGGCCGCCCGTCGACGTCCTCGATCGCCGCCAGGAGCAGCGACCAGCGCTCGACGAAGAGCTCGTTCAGGACCTCGTCCTTGGAGTCGAAGTAGTGGTAGACGAGCCCGTAGGCGACCCCCGCCTCCTTGGCGATGTCGGAGACGCGGCAGGAGTGGAAGCCCTGGCGGGCGAAGACACGAATCGCCGCGTCGAGGATCTGACGGCGGCGGTCGACCGGTGGCGCCTTCGCCCCGGCCATCAGGCCGTCACCTGCTCGGGCCAGCGGTAGGCCTGCGGGCGCCGGTTGGCCAGCGACGGCAGCGAGGCGCGGATCTCCGCCTGGCGCTCGAGGTCGAGGTCGGCGGCGACGAAGCACTCCTCGTCGCGCGCCTCGGCGAGCACGAGCCCCCAGGGGTCGACGATCACCGAGTGCCCGTAGGAGTCGTAGTGCGGCGGCGCCTCGCCGTACTGGCCGGCGGCGAGGACGAAGGCCTGGTTCTCGATCGCGCGCGCCCGCAGCAGCACCTCCCAGTGGTCGCGTCCGGTGGTCGCGGTGAAGGCCGAGGGGACCGTGAGCAGGCGCGCGCCCCGGATCGCGAGGATCCGGTAGAGCTCGGGGAAGCGCAGGTCGTAACAGACCGTGAGCCCGACCTCGACTCCGTCGACGGCGCCGGTGACGATCTCCTCGCCCGGCTGCTCGTGCGCGGACTCCCGGTAGGCGACCCCGCCGACGTCGACGTCGAACATGTGGATCTTGCGGTAGACCGCGACCAGCTCGCCGCGGTCGTCGATCAGCGCCGAGGTGTTGAAGAGTCGCTCGGCGCCTGGCACCCGCTCGGCGACGCTGCCGGCGCAGACATGGATCCCGAGCTCGCGCGCCCAGCCGCGGGCGAGCTCGATCGAGCTCCCCGACTCGAGCTCCTCCGCCCCGCGCTCGAGCTCGGCCGGGCCGCCGAGCAGGTTCCACTTCTCCGGCAGGACGACGAGCTCGGCCCCGTCGGCGGCGGCGGCACGGGCGAGCCGGTCCGCGACCTCGAGGTTGCGGTCCTTGTCGGCGTTCGAGTTGAGCTGGACTACGGCAGCGCGCAACGGGATCTCTCCTCCCCCTCCGTTGACTGATCAGTCAATCTAGCGCGTCAGGCGGCGCGCGGACGCGCTCTGACGGGCCCGCCGGGTGCTCACCGCGGTTCGACGGCGAGCCGCTCGCGAGCGTCCGTGCTGCCGCCGGCTCGCGCGTCGCCGGTGCGGCGCAACGCGACCAGCGCGGCGTCGTCCTGGCGCGCCTGCGCACCGAAGCTCGCGAGCGCGGCGCGGACGCGGTCGACGGCGAGCTCCGGGGTCTCGCAACCGGCCAGCCCGCGCTGCAGCCGCTCGGTGCCGAAGCGCTCGCCGCTGTCGTGGCGGGCCTCGATCACCCCGTCGGTGTAGACGATCAGCTGCTCTCCGGCGGCGACCTCGACCAGCTCCGGCTCCCAGATCGGGTCGTCGACCACCCCCAGCAACGGACCCGGCTCGCCGACCGGTTCGGCGGTGCCGTCGCGGAGCAGGAGCGGATGCGGGTGTCCGGCGAGGTAGACGCGGACAGCCGTCTCGCTCGCCTCCGAATCCGGGAGCAGCAGCAGCGCCACCGAGCAGAGCGCGGCGTCGTCGCGCCCGCGCAGGTTCTCGTCGAGCACGTAGAGGCCGCGGCAGGGATCGCCCGACAGCGATCCGGCGGTGCGGATCGTGTGCCGCGCCTCGGCTGTGAGCGCGGCCGCGGCGGCGCCCTTGCCGGAGACGTCGCCGAGCACGACCGCCCAGCCGTCGTCGACGCGGAAGACCTCGTAGAAGTCGCCTCCGACCTCGTTTATCTCCCCCGCCGGCTCGTACAGCGTCGCCACCTCCCAGCCCGGCATCCGCGGCAGGCTCGGCGGCAGCAGCTCGCGCTGGAGCGCGTCGGCGACCCGGACTCGCTCGGCGGCGACGCGAGCGTTCTCGACCGCGAGCGCGGCGCGGCGCGCGATCTCGACCGCGACCGTGAGGTCGTCCTCGTCGAACAGCCGCGATCCGGTGTGGTTGATGAACGTCAGCGCTCCCGTGGTCACCCCGGCCGCGGTCATCGGCGCGATGATCACCGAGCCGACGTCCATCTCGCGCAGGGCGCCGAGGTGCGACTCGTCGGTCGCGAGATCGCGCAGGCGGCCGTCGTCGATCGCCACCAGATGGGTCTCCCCCTCGCGAATCGCTCGCGCCAGCGGGGTGTCGCTGTCGAGCCGGATCGGAAAGCGTTCCCGGACGCGGCCGAGGGCGCGGAAGCGCTCCGGGTCGCGATGGGCGCCGGCGGCGCGCTCGACGATCCCGTCCGCGCCGGCGCGGTCGACCGAGCACCAGTCGGCGAACTCGGGCACCACGAGCTCCGGGATCCGCTCCAGCGTGCGCTCGTAGTCCTGCGCGTGGGTGAGCAGCTCGCCGGTGCGGGCGAGCAGGCGGTTGGTGAACTCGGCGCGCTTGACCTCGGTCACGTCCTCGATCGCCGTCACCGAGTAGAGGACGTCGCCGGTCGGGCCGTTGATCGCCCGCGCCTTGGTCCGCATCCAGCGCTCGCGCCCCGATTCGCGCTCGATCACGCGGAGGGTCAGCGGAGCCGCCGGCCGGCCGCTAAGCGCCCGTCCAGAGAGTGCCGCCGCGCCGACCTCGCGACCGGCCTCGTCGCGGATCACGAACCGCTCCGAGATTCGCGTGCTCGGACTCGCCACCGCCTCCTCCGAGGTCTCGTACCCAAGCGTGCGCGCGGCCGCCGGATTGGCGAACAGGAGCTCGCCGCCGGGTCCGTGGATCACCACCGCCTCGTCGAGGATCGACATCACCGTGTCCATCCGGCGCTCGACGCTCTCGAGGTCCGAGAACAGTCCCGCGTTGTCGAGCGCGAGTCCGATCCTGCTCGCGAGGATCTGGGCGAAGCGCACGTCCTCGGCGACGTAACGGCGGCCCGACCAGCCGACCAGCAGCGTCAGCGTGCCGAGGTTGCGGTCGCGGGCGCGGATCGGGGCGACGATCGACGAGCGGAGCTCGAGCGAGCGCAGGAAGTCGAGGTCCTCCGGCGAGGTCGCCATCCGGCGCAGCTCCTCGTCGGCCATCCGGGGCCACCAGCGGGGGATGTCGCGCCACGCGCGCTCGACCCGCACCAGCCAGTCCGGCAGGTTCGGCGCCCGCCGGCGCATCCCCTCCGCGACCTGGACGGCGTCCCCGCGGCCGTCGGCCCGGGCCGCGATCCGGGTCACGCGGCCGTCGTGGATAGCGTCGACGAGGCAGATGTCGGCGAGCGCCGGGACGATCTCCTCGATCACCCGCGAGAGCGTCTCGTCGAGCGGCAGCGAGCCGTCGGCGACCGCGCCGACCGCGTCGAGCAGCCGCATGCGCTCCGAGCGCCCGCGGCTGCGGGTCCGCAACCACGCACCGCCGACGGCGATCGCGCTCCCGAACGTGATCACCGAGATCCGCACGAACTGCTCCGGGTCGTCGACGCTCATGTTCCAGCCGGGGCTGGCGACCGCGCAGGCGACCGCGAGCAATCCGACGAAGGCGGTGGCCCCGGGCCCGGCGAGCAGCGCGGTCACGAACGGGGCGGCGACGTAGGTGCCGACGATCGCCGCCGCCTCGCTCTCGAGCACGATGTCGGCGCCGACGCAGACCGCGAGCGCGGCGAGCCCCGCCGCGAGCCCGAGGCGCTCCGCGGCGACGCGCTCGGCGGCCTTTCGGCCGCGCTGGCGCAGTTGGCTCTCCGGATCGTCCATCTCTGCCCGTGCCGGCAGATCGCGCCGGCAGCGCTGAATCTAGCGCCTGGGCTGCACCCGCACGCGCGATTTCATTGCCGAGGGGCGATCCGCAGCGCTAAGATCGCCCTCCGGCGCCGATCCGGCCATCGGCGCGGGCCGCAACCGCGCTCGGCCACCCACCGATCCACAGAGAAGGACTACTCCTTTGATCCCCCCGTTCAGTGTGAAGGCCGCGAACGAACCCGGCCTGCACACGGTCACGGTCCTCGGCGAGCTCGACCAGGGAACGGCGCCTGAGCTGCGCGCCGTGCTCTCCGAAGCCGTCGGCGGCGCGCCCAACGGTGTCCTCGTCGACCTCAGCGACTGCAACTTCATCGACTCGACCGGGCTCAGCCTGCTGGTCGAGGCCAAGCGCCGGCTCGCCGACGACCAGCGCGGGTTCGGGGTCTGCTGCCCGGACGCCGACGTGCGCCGGCTGCTCGAGCTGACCGGGATCGACGAGGCCGTCGGCCTCTTCGACACCCGCGACGAGGCCGCCGCCGCGCTCGCCTCCGGCTCTCGGACCTAGCGACCCCGGCTAGCCGACCGTCGCCTCGCGCTGGCGATCGTGGACCCCTTCGGCGATCTCCTCGACCAGCTTCTCGTTGAAGGCGTCGAGGTCGTCCGGTCGGCGGCTCGTGACCAGGCCGGCGTCGACGTGCACCCGCTCGTCGACCCAGGTGCCGCCGGCGTTGCGAATGTCGGTCTGCAGGCTCGGCCACGACGTCAGCGTCCGGCCAGCGACCACGCCGGCCTCGACCAGGGTCCACGGCGCATGGCAGATCGCCGCCACCGGCTTGCCGGCCTCGAAGAACGCGCGCACGAAGCCGACCGCGTCGGTGTCGGTGCGCAGGATGTCCGGGTTCGCGACCCCGCCCGGGAGCACCAGCGCGTCGTAATCGCCCGCGTCGGCGTCCGCGGCCGCGACCCCGGCCTCGAACGTGTCGCCCTTGTCCAAGTGCTCGAAGCCCTGGACCTCGCCCTGCTGCGGGGCGATCAGCACCGGCTCGCCTCCGGCCTCCTCGACCGCCTGCCAGGGGCTGGTGAGCTCGACCTGCTCGACCCCTTCGTTGGCGACCAGGAAGGCCACCTTCCTGCCCTCGAGTTGCTCCGACATGCTCGACCTCCTCTGCGATTGCTTGCCTTGCCGGTTCGTTACCCGCCCGGCACCGGCGATCACGACGCCGGCTCGCGCGACGGGGGCGGCGGCCCCTCGGCCTGTTCGCCGCGGACCGCCGAGAGCAGCTTCCACAGTGCCTTGCGGCTGATCCGCGAGACCTGCATCTGCGAGACCCCGAGGCGGCGCCCGATCTCCTGCTGGGTCAGGTCCTCGCCGAAGCGCATCCGCAGCACCTCGCGCTCGCGCTGGGTGAACCCGGCGCCGGTCGAGGCGAGTTCGGCCTCGACCCGGTCGTAGCCGAGCTCGGGGTCGCCGATCGTCTCCACCGTCGGCATCGAGTCCTCCTCCGCGAGCCGGGGCGCGTCGAGCGAAACCGCCCGACGGGCGTGACTCGCCTCGAGCGCCTCCAGCACCTCCTCGACCTCGAGCCCGAGTCGCTCGGCGATCTGCCGCGGGGTCGGGAATTGCCCGAGCTCCTCGGCGAGCGCGCTGGTCGCCTTGTCGACCTGCATCGTCAGCTCCTGCAGGCCGCGCGGCAGCCGCACGGTCCAGACGTGATCGCGAAAGTGGCGCCGCAGCTCGCCGAGGATCGTCGGCACGGCGTAGGCGGTGAACGGTCGTCCGCGCTCGGGGTCGAAGCCGTCGATCGCCTTCACCAGCCCGAGGTTCGCGACCTGCACCAGGTCGTCGACCGATTCGGTCTGGCGCCGGTAGCGAAGTGCGAGCGAGCGCGCGAGGCCGATGAAGCGGTTGACGAGCTCGTCGCGCAACTCGGGGGAGCGCGTCCGAGCGTATTCGCGCAGCAGGGCCTGCTCGTCACGCAGCCCGACTGGGTGGCTGATAGCCGCCATGGGTCCGTCCCTTCGATTCGGATCGACTAGCGACGGACCGCCCCTCGAACGATGAGGTGGATTGCTTCCTGCGGCATGGTCGCCTTGAGCTATTCGCTAGTGGAGGACCCGAACCGAGTCGTCCCCTTGGGCTGAGTGGACAGTACCCGCCCGGCCCCGGCGCCGAAACATGCTGCGGGCTCTACGGTGAGCGGATGGCACCGGTCCCTGAGAGCGCGTTCGTCACCGGGGGATCGGGGTTCATCGGCCGGCGGTTGGTGGCGCGGCTGGTCGCGGGCGGCTGCCGGGTGCGCGCCCTGGCCCGATCGGCATCCTCGCGGGCGGTCCTCGACGGGCTCGGCGCCGAGCCGGTCCCCGGCGACCTCTCCGACATGGCGGCGATGGCGACCGGCGCCGAGGGCTGCGAGACCGCCTTTCACCTCGCCGCGCACCTCGGCCAGTGGGGCCCGCGCGAGGAGTTCGTCGCCGCGAACGTCACCGGGACCCGCAACGCGCTCGAGGCTTGCCGGATCGCCGGCACCGGGCGCTTCGTCCATTGCGGCACCGAGGCCGCGCTGCTCGCGGGCGAGCCGTTGCGCGGCGTCGACGAGTCGGCGCCGCTGCGGCCCGACTCGAAGGCGCTCTACGCGGCGACCAAGGCGGAGGCCGAGCTCGCGGTCCGAGCCGCCTCCGACGACCGGCTCGCGACCGTGGTCGTCCGCCCCCGCCTCGTCTGGGGCGCCGGCGACACGACGCTGCTGCCGGAGATCGTCGCCGCGGTGCGGGCGGGGAAGTTCGCCTGGATCGGCGGCGGCCGGCATCTGACCGCGACGACGCATGTCGACAACGTGGTCGAGGGCCTGCTGCTCGGCGGCGAGCGCGGCGCCCGCGGCGAGGCCTACTTCGTCACCGACGGCGAGCCGGTCGTCTTCCGCGAGTTCGTCTCCGAGCTCCTGCGCACGCAGGGGGTCGAGCCGCCGACGCGCTCGGTGCCGGTCGCTCTCGCGCGGGCGCTGGCCGCGAGCTCCGAGACCGCCTGGCGCCTGCTGCCGCTCGGCGGCGAGCCGCCGCTGACGCGGCTCGCGCTCTGGCTCTCCTCGCAGGAGTGCACGATCGAGATCGCGAAGGCACGCGCGGAGCTCGGCTACGAGCCGGTCAGGTCGCGCTCGGACGGGCTCGCCGAGCTCAGCGCGTCCGCCTGACTCACCCGCCTCGCGCTGCCTCGAGCGTGGCGACGAGAAGCTTCGTGTGCAGGGCGCCGATCAGGTCGTTGAGCGGCCCGACGCCCGCCTCGACGATCTCGATCGCGCGGTCGGGATCGAGATCGCCGGCGAGCCGCTCGGTGAGGACGCGCACCTCCTCGGCGACCAGCGGCTCCAGCGCCCGCTTGTAGCGCAGCGTGTCGTAGACGGTGAAGCCGAGGCTCTCGTCGTAGCCGCCGGCGCGGAAGCGCCCGATCGCCTCGATCACGCGGACGTCGGATGGCGAGTAGCCGTCGACGTCCGGGGTCAGCACCCCGACCTCGGCCATGCGCTCGAGCACCTCGGCCGGGACCTCGTATCGCCGCTCGACCTCGGCCGCCGGGATCCGCTCGCGCTCGCCCGCCAAAGCCCGGTCGAGGATCCGGTCCTCGAGCTCGATCATCGCCCGCAGCCGCTCGGGCTCGGCGTCGCCGCGGGCGAGCAGGTCGCGGATCACGCGCAGGGGCATGAACCGCTCCTCCTGCAGCTGCTTGATCAGGCGGATCCGCTCGACCGACTCGGGCCGGTAGTAGGCCATGTTGCGCGAGGTCCGCACCGGCTCCGGCAGCAGGCCCTCGCGCAGGTAGTGGCGCACGGTGGCGACCGGGACCTCGGCCCGCTCCGCGAGCTGTGAAATACGCAAGAGGGAATCACTGCCCGTTGCCTCCTCAGCTCCGCTTCCGGGGGCAACGGGGTTGCTTGAGGGACGACTCGTCGCGCTCATCCCATGAACCTGTGGGCCTCGGGCTCCTGGTTGAGGCCGGCGGCGGCGCCGGAGGCAAGCAGCGCGGCGATCTCGTCGTCGTCGAGGCCCGCGTCGCGCAGCACCTCCTCGGTGTGCTCGCCGAGCGCCGGCGCCGGCCGGGTCGGGTCGGCGGGCGTGCGCGAGAGCTTCACCGGATGACCGAGCAGCCGCACCGAACCGAGCCGCGGCTGCTCGACCTCGACCACCATCTCGCGCGCGCGCACGAGCTCGGAGTCGAGCGCCTGGTCGAGGTCGAGCACCGGCTCGATGCAGCAGTCGTGGCGATCGTTGAACGCCGCCCATTCGTCCTTGGTCCGCTCGGCGAAGACGGCGGCGACCGCCGCGTGGCCGTCGGAGCCCGGCCTCGCGAACTGGTGCTCGACCAGGTCCGGGCGCTCGACCCCGGCGCAGAACGCCTGCCAGAACTTCGGCTCCAGCGCCCCGCAGCTGACCCAGCCGTCGGCGCACTCGTACGGCAGGTAGCAGGCGACGCCGCCGTTCAGCATCTCGCCGCCGCGCGCCGGCACCCGCCCGTCGCGCAGGAAGGCGGCGGCCACCATCGCGAGCCACGAGAGCGCGCCGTCGGTCATCGAGACGTCGACGAGCTGGCCGGTGCCCGAGCGCTCGCGCTCGTGCAGCGCGGCGAGGATGCCGAAGACGGCCATCATCGCGCCGCCGCCGAGGTCGGCGACCTGGCCCGCGGACGAGACCGGCGGGCCGTCGGCGGCGCCGGTCAGGCCGAGCAGCCCGTTGAGCGCCAGGTAGTTGGTGTCGTGGCCGGCGCGGGCGGTGTTCGGGCCGTCGAGCCCGTAGCCGGTGATCGCGCAGTAGACGATTCGCGGGTTGACCTCGCGCAGCCGCTCGTAGCCGACCCCGAGCCGGTCGAGCACCCCGGGCCGGAAGCTCTCGAGCACGACGTCGGCGTCGCGCGCCAGCCGCAGGAAGGCCTCGCGTCCCGAGTCCGACTTCAGGTCGAGGCGGATCGAGCGCTTGCCTCGGTTCAGCGAGAGGTAGAGCGCCGAGCGCGTCCCGAGCGGCTGCGTCTCCTCGTCGCCGTAGTAGGGCGGGGCCCAGCGCACGTAGTCGCCCATCCGCGTGTCCTCGACCTTGATCACGTCGGCGCCGAGGTCGGCGAGCAGCAGCGAGCAGAACCCGCCCGGGAGCAGCCGGCTGAGGTCGAGGATGCGCAGGTCGCTAAGCGGTAGCCCGGTCACGCCTCGCCACCCCGAGCATCCGGCGGGCCTCGTCGACCGTCGCCACCCGGCGACCGACGTCCTCCGCCATCTGACGCACCTTGCCGATCAGGTCCCCGTTCGAGCGAGCCATCTCGCCGTTCGGGAGGTAGAGGTTGTCCTCGAGCCCGGCGCGGACGTTGCCGCCGAGCACCAGCGACGAGGCGAGCAGCTTCCACTGCGCCCGCGAGACGCCGATCACCTGCCAGTTGGCGCCGCCCTCGGGTCCCCCGGGGATCTGGTCGGCGACGAACCCGACGTTGCGCGGCGTCGGCCGGATCCCGCCGGTCACGCCCATCACGAGCGAGATCTGGTGCGGCTCCGAGACCAGTCCCATGTCGATCAACGGGTCGAGGTTGGCGACGTGGCCGGCGTCGAAGCACTCGTGCTCGGGCTTGATCTGAAGCTCGCGCATCACGGTCAGGAACTCGATGATCGTGTCGAACGAGTTCTCGAACACCGCCTTGAAGACGAAGTCCTGGCGCCGACGCGAGTACTTCGCGTAGTTCATCGAGCTCATGTTGAGAGCCGCGACGTCGGGCTTCAGCTCGCGCAGATAGGCGAGCCGCTTGGAGATCGGGACCCCGATCGCCCCGGTCGAGTAGTTGACGATCACGTCGCCGACCTCGGCCAGGATCGCCTCGGTGATCGCGCGAAAGTCCTCGATCTCGTAGCTCGGCGTCCCGTCGGGGGTGCGGGCGTGGATGTGGATCTGCGAGGCGCCCTCGTCGACCGCACGGCGCGCCTCGGCCGCGTACTCCTGCGGCGTGTAGGGGATCGCCGGGCACTGCTCGCGATTCGCGATCGCGCCCGAGATCGAGCAGCTGATGATCACCGGATCCTCGAAGCGGCTCATACGGGGCTTACCCCGTGCTTTCTCCACGGTCTCTCGACCCTCTTGTCCTGCGCCATCTGCAGCGCGCCGATGATCCGCGGGCGCGTTTCGCGGGGGTCGATGACGTCGTCGATGAGCGCGTTCTTCGCCGCGATGTAGACGTCGATCTGCTCGCGGATGGCGCTCAGCATCTCCTCGCGGGTCGCCTCCGGGTCGTCGGAGGCCTCGATCGCCGAGCGCCCGATGATGTTGACCGCGCCCTCGGCCCCCATGACCGAGATCTCGGCGGACGGCCAGGCATAGATCTGATCCGGCTCATAGGCCTTGCCGTTCATCACGTAATAGCCGGCGCCGTAGGCCTTGCGGATCACGACGGTGACCTTCGGCACGGTGGCGCGCGAGATCGCGTACAGCATCTTCGCCCCGTGGCGAATGATCCCGGCGTGCTCGACCTTCGAGCCGACCATGAACCCGGGAACGTCCTGGAGGAAGACGAGCGGGATCGAGAAGGCGTCGCAGAGGTTGACGAAACGGGCCGCCTTGTCGGCCGAGTCGTTCTCGAGGATCCCGCCGAGCTGCTTCGGCTGGTTGGCGACGATCCCGACCGGCATGCCGCCGAAGCGCGCCAGGCAGGTGATGATCGTCTTCGCGAACTTCGGCTTGATGTCGAAGTATTCGCCGTCGTCGACGATCTCGGCGATCACCTCGTACATGTCGTAGGGCTGGCGGTTGGACTCGGGGACGATCTCCATCAGCCGCTCCGACATGCGGTCGGCGGGATCGTCCGTCTCGCGCACCGGCGGCCGCTGCTCGCAGTTGGAGGGAAAGAACGACAGGTAGGTCTTGATCGCCTCGATGCACTCGGCGTCGTCCTTGCACTCGAGGTCGCCGACGCCCGACTTGCGGCAGTGCACCTTGGCCCCGCCGAGCTCCTCCATCGAGATCTCCTCGCCGGTGACGGCTCTGGTGAGGTGGGGGCCGGCGAGCGCCATCGCCCCCTGGCCGACGACCATCGGCACGAAGTCCGAGAGCCCGGGGATGTAGGCGGTGCCGGCGGCGCAGGGGCCGAGCATCCCGGCGACCAGCGGGACGACGCCCGACATCGTCACCTCCTCCCGGAACAGGTGGCCCGAACCCGCGAACAGCGATCCCGTCGCCTCCTGGATCCGCGCGCCGGCGGAGTCGAGCAGCCAGATCAGCGGCATCCGCTTCTGCAGCGCGAGCTCGCGCAGGCGCGCCATCTTGATCTCGCCGGTCATCCCCATCGAGCCGGCCATCACGGTGAAGTCGTAGGCGGCGATCGCCACGGTGCGGCCGCCGACGTCGCCCCAGCCGGTGATCACGCCATCGGCCGGCGCATCCCTGCCCTCCATCGCCCGCTGGGAGAAGTGCGGCCCGGCGTGGATGCCGATCTCGCGGAAGCTGCCCTCGTCGACCAGGAGGTCGATCCGCTCGCGCGCGGTCAGCTTGCCCGCGTCGTGCTGCTTTTGGATCTTCTCCTCGCCGCCGCCGAGCCTCGCCTTCTCGCGCCGTGCGTGCAGGTCCTCGGTCAGGTCGCGCAGGCTCATCGGCCCTTCCACTCCGGCTCGCGCTTCTCGAAGAACGCGGTCACGCCCTCGATCGCGTCCTCGGTCGAGAGCTCGATCGTCAGCTGCGAGCGCAGGTAGTCGAGCGCGTCGGCGAGCGGCATGTCGAGCTGGCGCCAGATCGCGTCCTTGCCGAGCTTCATCACCAGCGGCGACTTCGAGGCCAGCTGCTGCGCCCAGTCGGCGACCGCAGCGTCGAGCTCGTCGGCCGCAACGACCTTGTTCACGATCCCGGCCTCGCGAGCCTCCTCCGCCGTCAGCCGCTCGCCCAGGAGCAGCATCTCGGTCGTCTTCTTACGGCCGACGTTGCGGTAGATCAGCGCCATGATCATGAACGGGAACAGGCCGACGTTGATCTCGGGAGTGCCGAACCCGGCGTTCTCGGAGGCGACGATCAGGTCGCAGGCGAGCGCGATCCCGAGCGAGCCGGCGAGCACGTGCCCCGAGGCGGCGACGATCGAGGGCTTGCCGAGCTCGCCGAGCTCGACGAACACCTGCGGGAACAGCGCCGTGGCGGCGAACTTGTGGGCGGTCGGGGCGTCGGCGGCGAAGCCGCCCAGGTTGCCGCCGGCCGAGAACACCTTCTCGTGCGAGGAGCCGAGGACGACGACCCGGACGGCGTCGTCGGCCTTCGCCGCGCGCAGCGCCTCGAGCAGCTCCGCCAGCAGCTCGTCGGAGAGCGCGTTGCGCGTCTCCGGGTCGTCGAGGGTGATCGTTGCGACCCCGGTGTCGGCGACCTCGTAGCGGATCTTCTCGAATGCAGTCAAGAGTAGAAAGTATTACTCTACACTCTTCACTTCCGTCGAGCGAGTCAGGAGCGCCATGAGCACAGCGACCGAGTCCGTGATCAAGCCCGAGCACGACGGAGCGCGAAAGCACTTCATCTTCAGCGACGAGCACCTCGACCTGCGCGAGTCGATGCGCGCCTGGGTCGAGAAGGAGCTGCGCCCGCACCGCAACGAGTGGGAGGAGACGCTGTGGCCCGACGAGGCGATGCGCCGCGCGGGCGAGCTCGGCTATCTCGGCCTCTGCTTCCCGGAGGAGTACGGGGGCCAGGGCGGCGACTACTTCTACTCGCTGGTGCGCGCCGAGTGCATGAGCTACTCGGGCTCGGGCGGCACCAACATGGGCTTCGCGGTGCAGACCGACATGGTCCTGCCGCCGGTCCACCTGCTCGGGACCGAGGAACAGAAGCAGCGCTACCTCGTCCCGGGGATCAAGGGCGAGCGGATCGGCTGCCTCGGGATCACCGAGCCCGGTGCCGGCTCCGACGTCGCCGGGATCCGCACGACGGCGATCCGCGACGGCGACGAGTACGTGATCAACGGGGCGAAGACGTTCATCACCAACGGCGCCCGGGCCGACTTCTGCGTCCTGGTGACGAAGACCGACCCCGACGCCCGCCACGACGGCATGACCCTGTTCCTGGTCGACCTGCGCGACGAGGACGGCAACACCGTCGAGGGGTTCTCGATCTCGCGCACGCTGGAGAAGATGGGCATGCACGCCTCCGACACGGGCGAGCTCGCGTTCGAGGACATGCGGGTGCCCGCGGACGCGGTCCTGGGCGAGGTCGGCAAGGGCTTCTACCACATCTCCTGGGAGCTCCAGGGCGAGCGCCTGGTCGCTGCCGCCGGCTGCTACGCGGCCTCGGAGCGGATGTTCGAGCGCACGCTCGAGTACGCGAACGAGCGCCACGCGTTCGGGCGTCCGATCGGCAAGTTCCAGGTCTCCCGCCACAAGTTCGCCGACATGGCGACCAAGATCGAGGCGGCGAAGCAGATGGTCCACGCGACCGCCTGGCGGTTCGCCAACGGCGAGTACCCGGTGCGGGAGATCACGATGGCGAAGCTGTTCGCGACCCGGGTCTGCGACGAGGTCGCCGACGAGTGCGTGCAGCTCCACGGCGGCTACGGCTACATGAAGGAGTACGAGATCGAGCGCGCCTACCGCGACCAGCGCCTGAACCGGATCGGTGCCGGGACCGACGAGATCATGCTCGACGTGATCGGGCGCAGCTACGGGCTCTAGTACGGGGCAATCCGGGCGGCCGGTTCAGACGTAGAGCCTGGTGAGATGAGGATTCGCGCCACCCTCGCCGCCCTCGCCGCAGCCGCCGCGCTGGCCGGCGCGCCCGGCTGCGGCAGCGACGACGAGGGCGACTCGGAGCCGACCTCGGGCTCGGGCGAGAGCAGCGAGCAGACGACGACCGGATCCGGCTCGAGCGCCTACTAGCGACGCGCGGGACGGCGCGAGCCGGTTCAATTGGCTCGATGAGCGACGCTCCGCCACTCGCCGAGCACGGCACCGGCACCGGCAACGGCGACCGGGGGCTACGCGGGCAGGGCGCCGACGCGCTCGACGCCGCCCCCGGCCTCGCGCGAATCGCGGCGGGAGCATGGCTTCGGACCGCCGAGTGGACGGCGGGCTCGGCGCTGCGAGCGGGCCGGCGCGTCACCCGGGCCGCGTTCTCGGGCGAGTCGCCGCTGGAGCTGCTTCGCGACGCGCAGGCCGAGCTCGTCGAGGGCGCCCAGCGTCTGCTCGGGGTTGCCGACCTCGAGCGCCGCCTCGGCGACGGCGAGGACGCCCGGCGCGCCTCGCTGCGCGATCGCGGCCAGGCGCTGCTGACCCGCTCCTCGGAGCTCGAGGAGCACGGCGAGGAGCATCCCGCCTACGCGCGGATCCTCGGCGAGCTCTCCCCGGACGAGGCGCGGATCCTGCGCCTGCTCGCCGCCGATGGCGCCCAGCCGGCGATCGACGTCCGGACCTGGCGCCCGCTCGGGATCGGCTCGGTGGTCGTCGCGCCCGGCCTGACGATGATCGCGCGCCACGCCGGCTGCCGCCATCCCGCCCGGGTCCCGGCCTACCTCTCGAACCTGTTTCGCCTCGGGCTGATCTGGTTCTCGCGCGACACCCTCGACGACACCGCGCCCTACCAGGTGCTCGAGGCGCAGCCGGACGTCGTCGACGCGGTCCGCGAGGCCGGGCGCGCGCGAGTCGTCCGTCGCAGCATCCACCTGACCCCGTTCGGCGGTCATTTCTGCGAGTTCTGCCTCCCGCTCGAGACGGCCGAGTTCGAGGCCGTGTCGGAACGGGCGACCGCCGCCACGGAGACCGAGTAGGCCGACTTGGGCGCCGTGATCCGCGACGCCGGCGAACGCGCCCTGCTGCCGCCGTTCACCGACGAGCACGCCGCACTGCGAGAGACGATCGGGCGTTGGGTGCGAACCGAGATCGCCCCTCACGTCGACGAGTGGGAGGCGGCGCGCGAGTTCCCCCGCGAGCTCTACGCGCGCGCCGCCGAGCTCGGCTTCCTCGGGCTCAAGTACCCGGTCGAGCTCGGTGGCCAGGGCGGCGACTACGTCCACGACGCGGTCTGGGCCGAGGAGCTCGCGGCGGCGGGTGCCTCGGGCGGGGTCGGCGCCGGGCTCGGCGCGCACACGGGGATCGCGACCCCGCCCGTGTTCAAGTTCGGTACCCCCGACCAGCACGAGCGCTTCCTGCGCCCGGCGATCGCCGGCGAACTGATCGGCGCGCTCGGGATCACCGAGCCGGGAGCCGGCTCGGACGTGGCCTCGATCCGCACCGAGGCGCGGCGAGTCGACGGGGGCTACGTCGTCAACGGCGCCAAGACCTTCATCACCAACGGCGTCCGCGCCGACTTCTGCGTCTGCGCGGTCAAGACCACGCCCGACGGCGGGCATCGGGGGATCTCGTTCCTGATCCTGGAGCGGGAGATGCCCGGCTACGAGGTCACCGCGAAGCTCGAGAAGATGGGCTGGCACTCGTCCGACACCGGCGAGCTCGCGTTCACCGAGGTCGAGGTCCCGTCCGAGAACCTCCTCGGTCCCGAGAACGGCGGCTTCTACCTGATCATGGCCAACTTCCAGTGGGAGCGGCTGCTGATGGCGCTCGGCGCGGTCGGCGCCATGCGCCGGCTGCTCGACGTCGCGGTCGCCTATGCGGGCGAGCGCGAGGCGTTCGGGCGCCCGATCGGCCGCTTCCAGGCCCTGCGCCACAAGATCGCCGAGATCGCGATCAAGGGCGAGGTCGGCCGCGCGCTCACCTACCACGCGCTGCGCGAGTTCATCGGCCCCGAGGACGAGCGCCGCGCCGCGATCGCCCGCGGCGAGCTCTCCCACCCCTCGATCGGCGCCGGGATCCGCGAGGTGACGATGGCGAAGCTGCACACGCAGCGCGCCTGCGTCGAGGTCGCCGACGAGGTCGTCCAGATCCTCGGCGGCTACGGCTACATGCGCGAGTACGGAGTCGAGCGGGCGCTGCGCGACGCCCGCCTCGGCCCGATCGGCGGCGGCACCGACGAGGTGATGAAGGAGATCCTCGGCCGCCAGCTCGGACTCTGAGCCCTCCGCACCCGGGTCTCCGCCGTTCGTCGGCCGCTAGCCTGCCGGGCGATGATCTCGGTCGCCGATCCCGCAACCGCCTACACGATCCCGCAGGAGTTCTCCGACTTCCGCGAGACGATCCGCAAGATGGTCACAGAAAGGGTCGCGCCGCGGGCGCAGGAGATCGACGAGCAGGCGGAGTACCCGCGCGACATCCGCGAGCTGTTCGCCGCGCACGACCTGATGGGGCTGCCGTTCGAGGCCGAGCACGGCGGCACCGGCACCGGCACGCTGATGTTCAACATCGCGGTCGAGGAGGTCGCCAAGGCCTGCGCCTCGAGCGCGCTGATCCTGATGATCCAGGAGCTCGGCACGCTGCCGATCCGGCTCTTCGGGTCGGACGAGCTCAAGCAGCGCTTCCTTCCCCGCTGCGCCTCCGGCGAGTGGTCGCCGGCGTTCGCGCTATCGGAGCCCGACGCGGGCTCCGATCCCGGCGGGATGCGTACCCGCGCCGTCCGCGACGGCTCCGAGTGGGTGATCGAGGGGACGAAGAACTGGATCACCAACCTCGGCGTCGCCGACTTCTACATCTGCTTCGCGGTCACCAACCCCGACGAGGGCCACTCGCGCGGGATCTCGGCCTTCGTCGTCGAGGCAGACCGCGACGGCTTCTCGGTCGGCAAGCTGGAGAAGAAGATGGGGATCCGCGGGTCGCCCACCGGGCAGCCGATCTTCGACAACGTCCGCGTCCCGGCCGAGAACCTGATCGGCGAGGTCGACCAGGGCTTCAAGGTCGCGATGGCGACCCTCGACCGCTCCCGGCTCGGGGTCGCCGCGCAGGCGGTCGGGATCGCCCAGGGGGCGACCGACTACGCCGCCGCCTACGCCCAGGAGCGGCGCCAGTTCGGCAAGCCGATCGCCGCCTTCCAGGGGATCCAGTTCAAGCTCGCCGAGATGGAGTCGCGCACCGCCGCCGCCCGCGAGCTGCTCTACCGGGCCTGCTCGAAGATCGACGCCGGCGAGCCCGACCTGGGCAAGTACTCGGCGATGGCGAAGCTGATCGCGTCCGACACCGCGATGTGGGTGACCACCGAGGCGGTCCAGGTCCTCGGCGGCTATGGCTACGTCAACGAGTACCCGGTCGAGCGGATGATGCGCGACGCGAAGATCACCCAGATCTACGAGGGCACGAACGAGATCCAGCGCCTGGTGATCGCGCGCACTCTGAGCTGAGCGCCGGCCACCGCAGGCCCGCTCAGCAGTTCTTCTCCTTGTCTCGCCCCGGGCCGCCGACGCAGCGGTCCTTGCCGCCACCGCCGCGCAGGCGGTCGCCGCCCTTGCCGCCGCTGAGGCGGTCCTTGCCGCCCTTGCCGCTGAGCTTGTCGCGGCCCTTGGCGCCGCGCAGCCGGTCGGCCTTGCCGCCACCCTTGATCCGGTCGCGGTTCTTGCCGCCGTTGACGCGGTCCTTGCCGCCGCCACCGGTGACCCGGTCGCCGCCGCGCCCGCCGCTGACGTTGTCGCCACCGCCCTTGGCGCAGATCCGATCCTTGCCGCCGCGGCCGCGGAGCCGGTCGTTGCCGCCGAGGCCGACGATCACGTCCGCCTTCTTCGTGCCGATGATCGCGTCGCCGCCTTTGCTGCCGACCAGCTTCGCCTTGCGGCCCTGGCAGGTGGCGTTCTTGCCGCCGGTGCCGCACGCGGCGAGGTCGAGGCTCTGGCTCTCGCCGCGGGCGATCAGGATGTCCTGCGTCACCCGGGCCTCGCCGGCGAAGGTGCAGGTGAGCTTCCAGGTCTCGGTCTGCGGCGGGACGAACTCCTCCGGGCCCTCGAAGCTGACGTTGAGCGCGTAGGGATCGGGAGTGACGGTGGCGTAGTTGACCACCCGGGCGACGTAGTCGCCGGGCTCGAGCCTGCCGTCGGAGGTCTCCGGGCGGACGAAGGTCGCCGACTCGTTCGTCCCGGGGGGCGAGTTGCCCGACTGGGCGACCTCGACGTCCTCGCCGGGGGTCTCGGACTTGCCGTCGCCGTCGCCGTCGCGGAACACCTTCAGGTCCCAATCGTTGGCGCCGTTGGTCCAATCGAGCGTGACCGTGGCCGAGTCGTTGTCGACCCCGGCGCCGCCCGGGATCGTGAACGGGTGGTCGTTCCAGCAGTTCGGGTCGGTGGTGTCGAAGTTCTGACAGCCGACCGTCGGCGTCGTCGTCGTGTTGTTGCCGGTCTGCTCGGGCAGCGGGTCGCTGGGCTGGCCGAGCGCCTCGCGACCGCGGCTCTGGGCGACCAGGGGCCGGGTCGAGGGGTTGATGTGCCAGTCGAACGTTGCCCGAGTTCGGGACCTTGAGCTCGGTCTCGAGGTGGTCCTCGAACGAGGGCTGGTCCTCGTTTCGGGTCGGGGTCTCGAACGTCTTGGAGAGCGTCAGCACCGCGCCCGGAGGGGCCGACCCCTGGAGCAGCGAGTGGTTGGCCGCGTCGGCGGCGTGCTCCATCGCGATGAAGTACGCCTCGCGGTTGCCGCCGCCGTCGATCGCCTCGGCGTCCGAGGAGGTGCCCTCGTACTCGGCGACGACGTTCGGGAACGTCGGGTGGAAGTTGCCGCTGCAGCGGTCGTCGAGCGGGTCGGGGATGTGGTTGCAGCCGATCTCGAACGTGAACCCGAGCCCGCCGGTGGCGTAATAGCTCCAGTCCTCGGTCCCGCCGCTGGTGTCGTAGAGCTCGTAGCTGGCCTGGTTCAGATAGCCGTTCTCGGCCGCCATCCTGGCGCCGAGGCCCTTGTAGAGCTCCTCGTCGGGCGGCAGCGGGTCGCTGGCGAGGCTCGGCGGGCGCAGGACCAGGTTCGAGAACGTGTGGTTGGTGATCAGGGTGACCACCTGGCGCGAGGAGATCAGCTCGCGGATGTTCTGCGACTCCGGCTCCGAGAACGGGCCCGGGCCGCGGTAGTCCTCGTCGATCGGGACGTCGCTCGCCCCCGCGCCGCCCCAGAAGCCGCCGTAGTTGCGGTTCGGGTCGACACCGGGCGACTGGATCCCGATCGCCGGCTGCGCGCAGTTGCCGCCCTCGCTGTCGTCGAGGAAGCGACAGTTCTTGCGCCGGTACTCGTTCGGCGCGGTCGGGAAGTTGGTCAGGAAGGTGCCGTCCTGGCCGTTGGCGTGGCCGTTGAGCTTGCCCGCCTCGCGCGAGGTGTTGAAGCCGTCCGGGTTGACGATCGGGATCACGATCGTGCGCGTGCCCTCGACCAGCCCGGTGACCCGCGGGTCGCCGGCGTTGTAGCCGTCGATGAGCTCGTAGGCCCACTCCATCGCGTGCTCGCCCGAGGGCCACTCGCGGGCGTGGTGGACGCCCATCTGCAGGAACACCGGCTTGCCGTCGCGGACCGTGTTCACGTCGGTGGTGATCTCGATCCCCTCGACCGTGCGCCCCTCGTAGGTCTGGTGGGCGAGCGTGATCGGGCGCACCAGGTCGGGATTCGCGGCCGCGAGGTCCTTCATCTCCTGGTTGTAGTCGGCGAGGTCGCGGTAGGTCGTGCGCTCGCTCGGCAGCGACGTCTGCTCGACCCGGGCCGCGAAGCGCTCGTTCGCGGCCTCCTGCGCGGCGCCCTCGCGGGCGAGGTTGGCGACCTGGACCTCGTAGTCGAGGCCGACCTTGTCGAGCGTCTCGCGGTCAGCGGCGCCGTGGAGGACGACGGCGACGTAGCCGGGTCCGCCGTGCTCGGTCAGGTCGAGTCCGAGCGAGGAGAGCAGCTGCTGGTCGCGTGCCCTCGGGGTCTCGACGAAGACGAGCGAGGACCTGCCGCCCTCGGCGTCGGGAAGCGCCTGGCTGGAGAGCGTGAGCGCGGCCTGCTCGCCGGCGCCGGAGAGCCGGCAGGCCTGAACGGTGAGCGGGCCGTCGTCGGCGACGAAGCCCGAGGCGACCTCGTTCGGTCCCGCCGAGGCGGCGGCGGTCACACGCTCGCCGGCCGCGTCGAAGACCGCGACGTCCCAGTCCGAGCCGGCCGGCGCCTCGAGGCGGACCTCGACCGCGGCGGCGTCGGCGCCGGAGAGCGCCGGCTCGAGCGGCACCGAGGCGGCGCCCGGAGCGTCGCCGACGAGGCGCTCGATGCAGCTGCGGTCGACCGCCTCGGCGATCGTCACGGTCTCGCCGGACTCGCTCGGCTCGGCGGCGCGCGCGGCGCCGCCTCCACCCGACCCGGCGATCGCCGCGATCGCGATCGTCGCCGCGGTCGCTGCCGCGATTGCCACCCTGCGCCGAACCAGCCCCAACCCCGTGATCTCAGTCAAGTGAAGTCCTTGCCTAGCCGTTCCCCAACCCGCGCCAAAATACGCAAGCGCGGGCGCCGATGCGCCAGTTCCCCCAGGCCGCGACCGTCCGGTTCGCCTAACCGGCGCAGGGGTCGGTCCCGGGGCTCCCGGGACGGACGACGTCGTGCTCGCGCAGGTAGCGCTCGAAGCGCCTCGGGTACGCGGTCATGATCCCGTCGACGCAGATTCCGAGCAGCTCCGAATAGAGGGCATCGCTCTCCTCGTCGTGATCGGGGAAGACGTGCACGGCGTAGCCGTCGGCGTGCGCGCGGGCGACGAAGTCGGCGGTCGCGACCCGCACGCCCTCGAACTGGACCGGGATCTGGATCGCGACGGTCCCGGCGGGCGGCGGCACCGAGCCGGCGAAGTAGGCGGCGACCGAGCCCAGTCCGGGCGCGATCGAGAAGCCCGGCGCGAGCTCGCGAAAGCGGGTCAGCGCGGCGTCGTTGAAGGAGACGACGATGACCTCGCCGGCACGCTCGGGGCGCCGGTTGAGGAAGCGAGCGAGGATCTCGGCGTTGCGCTCGAACGAGGCCAGGTCCGAGTCGGCGTCGCCCTTGATCTCGATGTTGATCGGCGTCTTCGGGAAGCGGCGGAACACCTCGCCCAGCGTCGGGACGCGGAAGTCGCGCCGCCGGTAGCGGCCCGGGGGCGGGCGCTTGCCGGTCCGCACCCCGCGCAGCGGGTAGGCGCTCGGCTCGAGGCCCTCGACCGCGTTGCTGCCGGGGACGAAGTCGTGGGCCGCGTCGAGGCGCTTGAGCCGCTTGAAGCGCATCTCGCTGACCAGGCCGCTGCCCTCGGTGGTCCGGTCGACGGTCGCGTCGTGGATCACGGCGAGGCGCCCGTCCGCGGTCGCGTGCACGTCGAGCTCGAGCATCTCGGCGCCCTTGCGGACGGCGCGCTTGAACGCGTACATCGTGTTCGAGGGCAGCTCCCACTCGCCGCCCTGATGGGCGATGTGCAGCACCCGCCGCTCGGGCCACGGATTCTCGTCGCCCGCCAGGGCGGGTGTGGCGCCGAGCGCGGCGAGGCTCGCGAGCAGCGTCCCGGCGGCGCGGCGAGGGGTCATCGCGGGCGAGTATGCACGCGGAAGCCGACCGGCGCGCCGCTCGCGCCAGGCCTTAGAGTCCGCGACCCTTACATCGGCTGACGTAGACGAATTGGAGTGAATCGAGAACATGGGACTGCTTGAGGGCAAGGCCGCGATCGTCACCGGGTCGGCGCGCGGAATCGGACGGGCGACCGCGGAGCTGTTCGTCCGCGAGGGCGCGAAGGTGCTGATCAACGACATCGACGGCGACGTGGCCGAGCAGGCAGCGTCCGAGATCGACGGCGAGACCGCCGTCTTCGCCGGCGACCTGACAAAGCCGGACGTGCCCGACGAGCTCGTCTCGACCGCGATCGAGGCCTTCGGCGCGGTCGACATCGTGGTCAACAACGCCGGCTACACCTGGGACGGCGTCGTCCACCGGATGACCGACGAGCAGTTCCAGGCGATGCTCGACATCCACACGATCGTGCCGTTCCGGGTCGTGCGCGCGATCGCGCCCCACTGGCGCGATGCGGCCAAGGCCGAGAAGGCCGAGGGCAGGGAGGTGTTCCGCAAGCTCGTCAACGTCTCCTCGATCTCGGGGACGATGGGCAACGCGGGCCAGGTCAACTACTCGGCCGCAAAGGCGGGGGTCGTCGGGATGACGAAGACGCTTGCCAAGGAGTGGGGGCAGTTCAAGATCAACTGCAACGCGGTCGCCTTCGGCTTCATCGAGACCCGGCTGACGCAGGCGAAGGAGAAGGGCGACCAGATCGAGACCGCGAGCGGCGAGAAGGTCGACCTCGGGATCCCCGAGCAGATGCGCTCGATGGCGGCGATGGTGATCCCGTTCGGTCGCCCGGCCCAGCCCGAGGAGGCGGCCGGCCCGGTGCTGTTCCTCTGCTCCGGCCTCGCCGACTACGTCCACGGTCAGACGCTCAACGTCACCGGCGGCCAGTTCGGCGGCATGTTCACCTGAGTCGGGTGCGGATCGTCGCCTCGGTTCTCGCCGCCTCGGTGATCTCGGCGGCGGGGTGCGACTCGAGCGAGCCGGAACCGGCGGCGCCCGAGGCGAACGCCGATCGGGTCGAGGTCGCGGCGCTCGGCGACTCGATCACCGCCGGGTCGCCGGGTTTCGATCCGGACCCGGCGGCCCGGGCGCGGCTCGGGTTCGGAGCCGACGAGCGCAGTCAGTACTCCTACTGGGCCGAGCGCGCCGAGCCGCGGCTTTCGTTTCGCAACTGCGGCGTCTTCGGCGAGCGAACCGACGAGATCGCGGTGCGGCTCGAGGAATGCGCCACCGGCGCCGACGCGATCGTGATCCAGGGCGGGATCAACGACATCGCCCAGGGACGTCCGGTCGCCGACGCCGCCGCCGACCTGCGCTCGATCGTGGTCGCGAGCCGCGAGCTCGGCCTCGAGCCGTACCTCGTCGACGTGCTGCCCTGGAACAACGGCCATCCGGTCGCCGACGAGCCGATCGCCGAGCTCAACCGGTTGATCGCTCGCATCGGCCGCGACGAGGACGTCCCGGTGATCGACTTTCACGACGAGCTCGAGGACCCGGCCGAGCCCGGTCTGATGCGGGCGCCCCTGACCGCCGACGGCGACCATCCGTCGATCGCCGGCTACCGCCGCCTCGGCGAGCTGGTCGCGGGCGAGCTCGCCGCGAGAGCTCCGGCCGTCGCGAGCGACGCGGCTGGGTAGGGGCTGCGCCTGCGAGCGCGCGGTCAGTCGCGGGGGCGGCGGGCCTCGGCGGGGGGCTCGCCGGAGGCGCCGGGTGGCCAGGCGCCGAACCAGTTGTCGCGCGCGCCGTCGAGCGTGATCACGTTGCCGGAGAAGAAGTCGCCGGCCGGCGAGGCGAGATAGGCGACCATCCAGCCCCACTCCTCCTCCGTCCCCAGGCGCCCGACCGGGACCGTGCCGGGAACCGCGTCGACGACCTCCTTCGGGTACTTGGTCCGCATCGTCTCGGTGTCGAACTGCCCGGCGGCGAGCGCCACCAGCGTGATCCCGAACCGCGCCCACTCGACCGAGAGGGTGCGGGTCATGTTCTCGACCGCGGCTCGCGCGGCGCCCGAGTGGACCATCCCCGGCATCCCGTTGTGGGGCGAGAGGGTGACGCTGAGCACCTTGCCCGCGCGCTGCGGGATGAACGCCTTCGTCGCCGCCGCGTGGGTCATCAGCCAGGTGCCGGTGACGTTGAGCTCGATCACGGTCCGAAACCCCTTCGGCGAGATCGCCTCCGCCGGGCTCAGGAACTGCCCGCCGGCGTTGTTGAGCAGCAGGTCGAGCCTGCCGTGGCGCTCGAGCACCCCGTCGACGAGCCGCTCGACCGCCTCGTCGTCGCGGATGTCCATCGCCTCGCTCTCGGCGCGGCCGCCGATCGCCGCGACCGCGCTCTCCATCTCGGCCAGCGGCTCGGGGCGCCGGCCGCAGCCGACGACGGTCGCGCCGAGGCGGGCGAGCTCGAGCGCGGCCGCGAGGCCGAGCCCGGTGCCGGCCCCGGAGACGAGGCAGATCCGGCCCTCGAGCAGGCCGGGCGCAAAGATGCGCGAGCTCGAATCCACCATCGCGGCGGCAGGCTATCGGGCTAGTCTGGCCCGATGAGGGTGCGCGCCGAGACGAGGCCGCTGACGGCCCCGCTCGCCGGCGGCCGCCAGGGCGCGACGGTCAAGGTCGACCCGCTGTGCTGCGGGCGGATGGAGGCACCGCGATCGTTCCTCGAAAGCGCCTCCCCGCTCGCGGTCCCGCGGATGCTCGGGATCGGGGTCCCGCGCTCACGCTGGCTCCGGCTGCCGATGCCCGCCTACCTGATCCGGCACCCGAGCGCCGGTCCGTTCCTCGTCGACACCGGCCTGCATCCGTCGATCGCATCAAAGCCGAACGAGAACATGGGCCGGCTCGTCGCCGGCTTCGGCAAGCCCACGCTCGAGCCCGGCGAGGACCTGCCCGCGCAGTTGCGCGCCCGCGGGATCGACGCGAAGTCGATCGGTCTGGTGGTCATGACCCACCTGCATTGGGACCACAGCTCGGGAATGTCGGAGTTCCCGCGCGCGACCTTCGTCGTCACCGACGACGAGTGGCTCGCCGCGACCACCGACGGCCGCCCGATGCTGCGCGGCTACCGGCCCGCTCACTACGACTACGCCTTCGACTACCGGACGCTCAGCTACGGCTCCGAGCTGGTCAGCTCCTACTCGAGCTTCGGGCGCACCTTCGACCTCTTCGGCGACGGCAGCGTCCGCCTCGCCTCGACCCCGGGACACAGCGCCGGCCATCAGTCGGTGATCTGCCGGCTCGCCGATCGCGACCTGGTGATCGCCGGCGACGCGATCTACACGATCGACCAGCTCGACGGCGCGCCCGAGCCGCCGCGGCCGCTCGACCGCCACAAGTGGCGGCGCTCGCTGCGCGAGCTGCAGCTGTTCGCGCAGCAGTACCCGCAGGCGGTGATCGTCCCGGGCCACGACCCGGAGCATTGGGAGACGCTCGAGCCGAGCTACGCGTAGCGCCTAGTGCTGGGGGCGCGTGGGGGCGCCGGCGACCGCGTCCGAGGCGCCCTCGCGAAGCGACTTGATCACGCTCGAGCGCCCGCGTTCGTCGAGCGCCGTGTACATCACCTTGACCCGGTCGAAGACCTCGCCCGAAGCCTCGAGTTGCTGCTCGCGATCGGGGCTCGCGACCGGCTCGAAGGCGATCGGCTCGCCGTACTGGACCGTCACCTTCGGAAACGAGAGCCGCTTCCAGGCGCGGACGCCATGTGAGCCGTGGATCGCGACCGGGACCACCGGGACGCCGGACTCGAGCGCCAGGCGCCCGACGCCCGGCTTCGCGTCGCCGAGGTTGCCGCTGCGCGAGCGCCCGCCCTCGCAGTACATGAGCACGCAGCCGCCGCGATCGAGGATCGAGTGGGCGGTGATGAACGCCTCCTCGTCGTGATGGCCGCGCATCACCGGGAACACCCCGCCGACCCGGTAGATGTAGTCGAGGATCGGGTTGCGCCCGAACAGCTGCGACTTCGCCATGAAGCGGATCTTCCGGCGGATGTAGGCGCCGGAGAAGAAGTGGTCCATGTTCGAGAAGTGGTTCGGGGCGAGGATGCACGGGCCCTGCGGGGGGACGTTGGCGACCGCGATCGCCCGCGTCCGGTAGACGAAGACCGCGATCCAGGTCGTGATCAGGCGGACCAGCTCGTAGACCCAGCCGGCGTCGTGCGTGCGCGACCACTCGTGCACGGGCTGGAACTCCTCCGCCGGGCGGGTCTCCTTGTAGCGCTGTGGCTTCAGGTCGGCCATCGAGTCATGCCGGCGTCGGCCGGCATCGGTTCCTAAACCCTCGTCCACCGCGGGTTACGCCTCGCCCTCGGATTCGTCCGAGGTCGCCCAGCCGCGGGCGCGCTCGACCGCCTCCGACCAGCGGCCGGTGAGTCGCTCGCGCTCGCCCGGGTCCATCCGCGGCTCGTAGCGCGACGCCTCGCGCCACATCCGCGCGACCTCGTCGCGATCCCAGAAGCCGGCTCCGATGCCGGCGAGGTAGGCGGCGCCGAGCGCGGTCGTCTCGGCGATCTCGGGGACGATCACCGGCGCTCCGAGCACGTCGGCCTGGAACTGCATCAGCCAGCGGTTGGCGACCGCGCCCCCGTCGGCGCGCAGCTCGCTGAGCTCGGCGCCGGCTACCCGCTCCTGCGCCCGGACCGCGTCGACGGTCTGAAACGCGATCCCCTCGAGCGCCGCGCGGGCGAGGTGGGCGCGGCTGGTGCCGCGGGTGAGGCCGACGATCGTCCCGCGCGCATAGGGATCCCAATGCGGCGACCCGAGCCCGGTGAGCGCGGGGACGAAGTAGACGTCGTCGTTCGACTCCAGCGAGGCCGCCATCGCCTCGGTCTCGGCCGCCTCGGCGACGATCCCGAGCCCGTCGCGCAGCCACTGGACCGCGGCGCCGGTGACGAACACCGCCGCCTCGAGCGCGTACACGGTCTCCTCGGCGAGCCCCCAGGCGATCGTCGTCAGCAATCCCTCGCCCGGCTCCGGAAGCTCGGCGCCCGCGTTGAGGAGCACGAAGCTGCCGGTGCCGTAGGTGTTCTTGGCCATCCCGCGCTCGTGACACGCCTGGCCGAACAGGGCCGCCTGCTGATCGCCCGCGATCCCGGCGACCGGCGCCTCGCCGCCGAACTCGCTCGTCGTCCCGTAGGCGTGCGCCGACGGCAGCGCCTCGGGCAGCCGCTCGGGATCGACGCCCATCAGCCCGCAGAGCTCAGGGTCCCAGCGGCACTCGCCGATGTCGAACAGCATCGTCCGCGAGGCGTTGGTGAGGTCGGTCGCGTGGCGTCCGGTGAGCTTGAACACGAGCCAGGAGTCGATCGTGCCGAAGACGGCGTCGCGCGCCGCCTCGACGTTGCGCAGCAGCCACTCGATCTTGGTCGCCGAGAAGTACGGATCGATCACGAGGCCGGTCCGCTCGCGGACCAGGTCGGTGTGGCCGGCCTCGATCAGCTCGTCGCAGCGCGCCGCGGTGCGGCGGTCCTGCCAGACGAGCGCGTTGTGGACCGGCTCGCCCGTGCCCGGGTCCCAGGCGACGACGGTCTCGCGCTGGTTGGTGATCCCGATCCCGGCCAGGCTCGCCGGATCGGCCTTCGCGTCGGCGAGGGCGTGCGCGGCGACCCGCCGCACGGTCGCCCAGATCTCGTTCGGGTCGTGCTCGACCCAGCCGGGCCGGGGAAAGTGCTGGGCGAACTCGCTGTAGGCGCGGCCGCGGATGCGCCCGTCGTGGTCGAACACGAGGCAGGTCGTCCCGGTGGTCCCCTGATCGATCGCCAGTATCAAGCTCAGCGCAGGCTACCCGCGCCTGCTCCACCAGACGCGGGCGAAGTCGCGAAGCTGGCGGCCGCGGTGGACGAAGCCGCCGAAGGTGCGGCCGGTCGCGCGATGCTCGAGCTCGAGCTCGAGCTCTGCGATCCGGTAGCCGGCGCGAACCGCGTCGACGGTGATCCCGATCTCCATCCCGTAGCCGGCCGCGAACGGGAGCACCGCGCGCAGGGTCTCGATCCGCATCGCCCGCTGGCCCGAGATCGGCGCCCGCGCCTGAAAGCCGCAGCGGCTGCGGATCGCCCAGCGCGCGAATCGCAGCGCGATCCCGAAGCCGCCGCCGAGGCGGCGCGCGAACGCCGCCACCGCGAGGTCGGCGTCGCCGGCCTCGACCGCCTCGACGAGGCGGCGCAGCGCCGCCGCAGACGCACCGAGGTCGCCGTCGCAGACGAGCGCCAGCTCGACGCCCTCGGCGCCGTCGAGCGCCGCCGCGGCGGCTGCGGTCATGTTCGCGCCCTTGCCGTGCGCGCGGCCGCGACTGACGACGCGGGCGCCGCGGCCGAGGGCGATCTCCGCGGTGGCGTCCTCGGAGGCGTCGTCGGCGACCCAGATCCCCGCGCCCGGGAAGGTGGCGGCGAGGACGTCGACCGTGTCGCCGATCCGATCGGCCTCGTTGCGGGCGGCGACTATGACGAGCAGCTCTCTCATCGGTCCGGGCGGGGCGGATATTCTCCCGCCCTCAGATGGCGAACATTGAAGCTCACATCACCGGCACGGTCTGGAAGATCGAGGTCGCGGTCGGCGACGACGTCTCCGACGGCGACACGGTCGTGATCCTCGAGTCGATGAAGATGGAGATGCCGGTCGAGGCCGAGGACGACGGCAAGGTCGCCGAGATCCGCTGCGCAGAGGGCCAGAGCGTGCAGGAAGGTGACGTGCTGGTGGTGCTCGAATGAGCACCACCAGCACGAGCAAATGCCCGGCGGCTCCTCCGCTTCGCGTCCGGGGCCGCCGGGGTCGCAGGTAGCACCTTGACCGAGGAGCTCGCGGGCGGGCGACTCGTCCTCGACCGCCCGGCGGAGGCCGTCGCCCGGCTGACGCTCAACAACCCGGAGAAGCGCAACCCGCTCGATCACGAGGTCCTCGACGCGATCGCCGCGACCCTGCCGCAGCTCGCGGAGGGAATCGAGACCCGGTGCGTGATCGTCACCGGCAGCGGGCGCGCCTTCTCCGCCGGCTACGACATCGGCGCGATCCCGGCGGAGAGCTTCGAGCGCGACGCCGAGGCCCTCGTCGCCCACCCCTTCCACGCGGCGATGGAGACGGTCAGCGCCCACCCCTACCCGGTGCTCGCGGCGCTCAACGGCCACTGCCTGGGCGGCGGGCTCGAGCTCGCGGTGCGCTGCGACCTGCGTCTCTGTGCCGCGAGCGCGAAGCTCGGGATGCCGCCGGCGAAGCTCGGGCTGATCTACGGGCACACCGGGCTCGAGCGGTTCATCGACGTGATCGGGGTCGCGCGCACGAAGGAGCTCTTCCTCACCGGTCGCAACCTGAGCGCCGAGCGAGCGGGCGAGATCGGACTCGTGAACGAGGTCGTCGCCGACGAGCGGCTCGAGGCCGCGGCGCTCGAGCTGGCCGCCGAGATCGCCGCCAACGCGCCGCTCTCGATGCGCGGCAACAAGCGCGCGATCGAGACCCTGGCCCGGTTCGAGCGGCTGACCGCGGACGAGGAGCGCGAGCTGGTCGAGCTGCGCGAGTCCTGCTTTGCCTCCGAGGATTTCCGCGAGGGCATCGCCGCCTTCGCCGAGAAGCGCAGGGCGCGCTGGCACGGGCGCTAGATCACCCGCACCGCGGGGCCACTCATCTACCCTCGCCGCTGTGGACCTTGCCTGGCTCGTGCTCGTCCTGCTCAGCGTCGCGATGTTCGCCGCGGTGGTCGCGACCCTGGCGCGCGCGGGCCGCGGGTCGGCGCGGCGCGGGGCTCGGGTCGCGTGGGAGCCGGGCGGCGAGGACTGGCTCACGGTCGAGGAGGTCGCGCGCCTGCTCGAGACCGAGCCGCACGAGATCCTCGACCTGGTCGACCGGGGCGCGATCCCGTTCTTCGTCGACCCACGCCCGAATCTGCCCGAGCGGGCCGCGTACTGGTTTCGCCGCGACGAGATCGACGCCTGGGTCGTCGGCTGACCGGCGACGAGTGATTCCACGGGCTCGCGTGCGTGATGTCGTGTGATCACTCGTCTAACGACAGAAGACGGCGCTCTCGGGCTCGGGGTCGCGACCCTCGATCCCTGCGCACTCCGCGAGCTCGTCGCTGAGCGCGCCGAGCCGCTCGAGCGCGGTGCGGACGCGCGGCAGCTCGGGGGCGACCTGGGCCAGGTTCTCGAGCTCGAACGGGTCCGCGGCACGGTCGTAGAGCTCGACGATCTCCGACTCCTCACAGGCGCCGGTCCGCGAGTTCGGCGACGAGGTGTGGCGGATGTAGACCCAGTCGCCCTGGCGCACGCCCTGAAAGCGACACGAGTTCGCACGTCCGGGCTGGATCTGCTCCTTGCCGATGTCGAACTCGGTCGCGATCGCGCGATCGGCCGGCCACTCGGCCTCGCGGCCCTCGATCAGCGGCAACAGCGAGCGCCCATCCATCACCCGGCACTCTCCCTCCTCCGGACAGGTCTCGGTGCCGGCCAGCTCGACCAGCGTCGGGACCAGGTCGATGTTCGCGGTCGGCGCGCCGACCCGCGCGCCCGGCTCGCCGCCGCCGCGGAAGCGCTCCGGGACCCGGATCACCAGCGGCACATGCGACGCCTCCTCGTAGGCGAGCCCCTTGCCGGCGGCGAGCCGGTGCTGACCGTGGAAGTTGCCGTTGTCGGAGGCGAAGACGATCACCGTTTCGTCGAGCTCGCCCGCTGCGCGCAGCGTCTGGACCAGCTCGGCGATCCCGCGGTCGACCGCCGGCAGGGTCTCGAGCCGGCACTGATAGCGGTCGCGGATCTCGCGCCGCTTCGCCGCGTCGAGCGGCGGCTGGGCGCGGACGAAGTAGGGCTTGTCGTCGAGGTCGCGCTCGAGCACCGCGCGCGGGTTCGGAAGCGGCGTGCCGGCGAACCTGCCCTCGTCGCGGCGCGCCGGCACCGCCCCGCCTCCGCAGGGTCCGCCGCTGTCCGCGTTCAGGTTCTCGTTGTGAGGGGCCGCCTGGCCGAGCTGGAGGAAGAACGGCGCCGGGCCCGCGAGCTCGCCGATGAGCTCGGTCGCGCGCTCGTTGAGCAGGTCGGTGAGGTAGGTGCCATCGTCGTAGACCTCCTTGCGCTGCTTGCCGTCGACGGTGAGCTGGAAGTCGTAGTAGCCGCGCGCGTTTCCGACCAGCGCGGACCAGCGATCCCACCCGGGCGCGACCTCGTCCTTGTCGTCGACGTAGGTCTCGTAGCCGTTCAGGAACTTGCCCACGTACGCGGTCTCGTAGCCCGCGCGCTGAAGCCAGACCGGGAGCACGCTCTCGTTTTCGAGCAGGGTCCCGTAGCCGGGCTTGTTGTTGAGGACGCCGTTGTTGTGGCCGTACTGGCCGGTCAGGTAGGCGGCCCGCGAGGGACAGCAGAGCGGCGTCGTGTCGTAGGTGTTCGTGAACGTGACCCCCTCGCCGCCGAGGAGCCGGAACGTGTTCGGCATCGTGCGCCGGTTGTAGGAGGCGTAGTCCTGGTCGTCGGTGAGCACGAAGACGATGTTCGGCTGCACGCCGAAGGCGGGGTCGGGCTCGACCGGCGGGTTCGGGTCCTCCCCCCCGCAGCCGGCTGCGGCGCCGAGCACGGCCGCGGCGAGCGCCGCGGCGAGGCTTATCCGCATACCGCGGCGAGGCCTACTTGCATGCCTTGATCTTCGCCGGTAGCGCGAGCCGGCGCCCGTCGGCGAAGCTCGCGAGCGCGACGACCGTCGCCTCGCGCGGGAGCGCGTCGCGGACGGCCGACTCGGGGATCGCGGCCTCGAACGGCGCCGCGGTGTCGGTCGCGACCGAGGCGTTGCCGACCCGGAACTCGACCGAGTCGATCGAGCCCGCGCTCGCGCTGGTAAACCGGGCGCCGTAGGGCGGGAACGAGCACCCCGCCTGGCCGTTGCCGCCGCTCGAGAGCTCGAGCTGGCCCGAGGGCTGCTCGCGGCAGTTCGCGCCCTGGCACTCGAGCAGCTCGTCGAGCTGGCCGCGCAGGTCGGCGACCACCCCCGCGTAGGACGGGTCCTCGGCGACGTTGTCGAGCTGCGCCGGGTCGGAGTAGGTGTCGTAGAGCTCGATCTCCGGCAGCGGTCGGTCGGTCTCCCACTCGGTGTAGAGGTAGCGCGAGGTGCGCACGCCGACGATCGGGTCGCCCGCGTAGGCCTCGAGCAGGATCGCGCGGGCGCGCTCGAGGTCGGGCTGGGCGAGGCTCGGGACCAGCGACTGGCCGTCCTGGGCGAGGCGCGGCGCGACCCGGCTCAGCTCGAGGATCGTCGGCACCAGGTCGGCGTTGGTGACCACGTCCTCGGAGCTCTCGCCGCGCGCGATCCCCGGGCCTCGGGCGATGAACGGGACCCGGGCCGACTCGTCGTAGAGGAAGCGCTTGTTGTTGCGGATCCGGTGCTCGCCGCGCATGTAGCCGTTGTCGGAGAGGAAGAAGACGTAGGTGTTGCGGCGCTCGCCGTCGCGCTTGATCTCGGCGAGCAGGTCGCCGACGCTGCGATCGACGGCGAGCAGCGACTCCCAGGCGCAGCGGCGCTTTCTGAGCGTGTCGGAGATCTGCCCGGGGGTCAGCGGGCCGAGATCGGCGACCGGCGATGGCTTGTCGGAGACGTCGCCCTCGTTGAACGAGGTCGGCAGCGGCCCCTTGCCCTTGCTCTTCAGCGTTCCCAGGTCCTCGGGCGCCGGGACCGCGCCGCGGTTGCATGAGCGCCCGGGCGAGCCGCCGCCACCGCCGTGCGGAGCGGCGTAGCCGAGCATGAGGAAGAACGGGCTCGTTCCGGGTGAGCTGCGGCGGATGAAGCGCTTCGCCTTGCGGGTGAAGACCTCGGTGCTGTAGTCGCGCTTTCGCTGGCCGAAGTCGGTCAGGACGCCGTTCTGGTTCAGCGTGTAGCCGAAGTACTGGGCGTTCGACGGCGCCAGCACGCGCCAGTCGTCCCAGCCCCGGGGTACGTCGGTGGGCAGGGTGCCGAACTCGTCAGGCTCCGCGTACTCGTTCAGGAACTTGCCGATGTAGGCGGTCTGATAGCCCGCGTCCTGAAGCCAGATCGCGAGGTTGCTCTCGCCGTGGAGCTCGTTGAAGACGCCGTAGCCGCCGTCGGGCGCCTGGTTCGAGAGCACGCCGTGGTTGTGCGCGTACTGGCCCGTGAGCAGCGTCGTGCGCGAGGGGCAGCAGAGCGGGAAGTTGTCGTAGAAGCGCTTCATCGTCACGCCCTTGCGCTTCATCTGCTTGCCGACTGTCTTCATCACCCGCATCGAGGCCGACTCCTGGTCGTCGGTGAGCAGGACGACGATGTTCGGCTGGATCTGAGCCGGGGCCTGCGCGGGGGCCGGCTCGGCCCCGCCCGAGAGCGCGAGCGCAAGGCCCGCCGACGCGGCCAGGGCCGCGGCCGCCGCGACGATGCGCGGCCGTCGTCGGATCGAATCGATCGGCGCTTGTCCGGGCATTTGTCCGGGCATCTAAGAGGCTCTCGCCTGCGACGGGCGACGCATCGCCCTCTTCAGCGTCCAAACACGCGCCGTGAGGCCAAGTCGCGGCCGTGGCTCCCGCGACGCCGAAGCGGGGCACGATAGCGACTCGGGGCCGCGCCGCCGCCGGACCGCCTGCTCACGAAACCGCGCTCGCAGGCGTTTCACATACCGTGGCTGCGATGAGCGTGCATGCCGAGCTCGCGTCGTCGGACCCGGTGATGGGAGAGCTCGTCGACCGCTACGGGCGGCTCTCGTTCGAGACCCGGCGCCGCGGGCGACCGCAGGCCGACTCCTACGGAACGCTGCTGCGCAGCGTCGTCGGCCAGCAGGTCTCGGCGAAGGCGGCGGCGGCGATCTACGACCGCGTGCTCGAGCTCTTCGACGGAACCCCGTCGCCGGCCGCGGTCCTCGCCGCGCATCCCGATGAGCTGCGCTCGGCCGGGCTCTCGGGTCGCAAGGTCGAGTACGTGCGCGACCTCGCCCGCCACGTCGAGACCGGCGAGCTCGAGCTCGACCGCCTCGGAACCCTCTCCGACGAGGAGGTGATCGCCGAGATCACCGCGATTCGCGGCTTCGGGGTCTGGAGCGCGCAGGTGTTCCTGATGTTCCACCTCGAGCGCCCCGACGTGCTGCCCACGGGCGATCTCGGGATCAGGCGCGCGGTCGCGAACGCGTACGGCCTCGAGCAGCTGCCCGTGGCCGAGGAGCTGACCCGGATCGCCGACCCCTGGCGCCCGCACCGGACCCTCGCCTGCATCTACCTCTGGGAATCGCTGCACAACGCCCCCGCGTAACCGGCGATTGGCGTCCGAGGCGGCGCCTAGCGTTGGCCGTGGATGCCGTCGCTGGTGACCTTCGACGAAGCTCTCGCCCTCGCCGCGATCTCCGACCGCGACCGGATCATGGACCTGGTCGAGCGCGCCTGGGAGGTGCGGACCGAGAACTTCGGCGATTCGACCGACATGTGCTCGCTGGTGAACGCGAAGTCCGGCGGCTGCGCCGAGGATTGCGGCTTCTGCGCCCAGTCGCGCTACGCCGAGGCGGACACCCCGATGCACGCGATGATGGAGCCGGAGCAGATCCTCGAGCACGCGAGGGCGGCCGAGGCGGCGGGAGCACACCGCTTCTGCATGGTCACCCAGGGCCAGGGGCTCTCGAAACGCGATTTCGCCAAGGTGCTCGAGGGTGCCCGGCTGGTCGCCGAGCACACGAACCTGAAGCGCTGCGCCTCGGTCGGCCACATCTCGGTCGACCGCGCGCGAAGGCTCGCCGACGCCGGGATCCAGCGCGTGCACCACAACGTCGAGACCGCGCGCTCGTATTACGACGAGGTCTCGACCACGGTCCGCTACGAGGGCCGGGTGCGGACGATCGAGGCGACCAAGGAGGCTGGGCTCGAGACCTGCGTCGGCGGCATCCTCAACCTCGGCGAGAGCCCGCGCCAACGGGTCGAGATGGCGTTCGAGCTCGCCGAGATCGAGCCCACCTCGGTGCCGATCAACCTGCTCAACCCGCGCGCCGGGACGAAGTTCGGCGACCGCGAGCTGATGGACCCGTGGGAGGTCGTCAAGTGGGTCGCGATCTTCAGGCTGATCCTCCCCGGTGCCCTGTTCCGGCTCTGCGGCGGGCGGGTCGAGAACCTCGGCGAGCTGCAGCCGCTTGCCGTCCGCGCCGGGCTCAACGGGGTGATGATGGGCAACTTCCTGACCACCCTCGGCGTCGACCCGGCCACCGATCGCGCCAGCTTCTCCGAGCTCGGCCTCAACGTCGCCCGCCAACCCGACAACGGCTCCAACCCGCGGCCCGACAATCGCGCCGGCTGGCTCGAGGGTGAGACGCCGCAGACGCCGATCGACGAGCTCATCGACAGCCAGGGCGACGCGAACTTCTGGGACCCCTCGACTCAGCTGCGGGTGATCAAGAAGGCCGGCAAGCCGCCCGCCTACCCCGAGCGCCCGAGCGAGGCGGAGCCAGGGCGAGCGGCGTGAGCGACGTCGCGGCCCGCCTGGCGGAGCTGCGCCGTACGGGTCTGCATCGCCGGCTGCGGGTGATCGAGGGGCCGCAGGGCCCGCGGGTGCTGCTCGACGGCGCCGACGTGCTGCTGCTGTGCTCGAACAACTACCTCGGCCTCGCCGATCACCCGCGGGTTCGCCAGGCGGCCGGCGAGGCCGCCGAGCGCTACGGCGCGGGCGCCGGCGCCTCGAGACTGATCTCGGGGACCATGTCGCTGCACCGCAAGCTCGAGGGCAGGCTGGCGGAGTTCAAGCAGACCGAGGCGGCGCTGCTCTACGGCTCGGGCTACATGGCGAACGTCGGCGTGCTCACCGCCCTCGCCGGTCCCGGGGCGGTCGTCTTCTCCGACGAGCTCAACCACGCGAGCATCATCGACGGCTGCCGGCTCTCGCGGGCGCAGACCTTCGTCTACCGCCACCGCGACCTCGAGCACCTCGAATCGGGGTTGCGCGAGGCGGGTGAGCGGGCGCGGCTGATCGTCACCGACGGCGTCTTCTCGATGGACGGCGACGTAGCGCCGCTGCGCGAGCTCGCCGAGCTCGCGCGCCGCCACCGCTGCATGCTGGTCGTCGACGACGCGCACGCCACCGGGGCGCTCGGTCCCGGCGGCCGCGGCGCGGTCGCCGCGGCCGGGGTCGGGTCCGAGGTCGACGTCGTCGTCGGCACGCTCGGCAAGGCCCTCGGCGGCTACGGCGCCTACGTCTGCGCCTCGGCGCAGCTGGTCGAGCTGCTGGTCAACACGTCGCGGCCGTTCATCTACTCGACCGCCCCACCGCCGCCCTCGGTCGGCGCCGCGCTGGCGGCGCTGGGGATGCTCGCCGACCGGCCGGGCCTGGTCGAGCAGCTGCGCCGCAACGCGGCGACGCTGCGCGAGGCGCTCAGCGCCCAGGGCCTGCGAACCGGAGGCTCGCGGACCCAGATCATCCCGGTCGAGGTCGGCGACGCGAGGCGGGCGATGGCGCTCTGCGAGCGCACGCTCGAGGGCGGCGTCTTCGCGCAGGCGATTCGCCCGCCGACCGTACCGCCGGACAGCTCGCGGCTGCGGCTGACCGTGATGGCGAACCACCGCGCCGACGAGCTGCGGGCGGCCGCCCGCGTGATCGGCGCGGCGGCGCGCGCGCTCGGCGTCGCCGGCGCGGCCGAGGCGCCGGACGCGGTTCGCGGCCTGCGCCCCGCGGCGTGAGCGCGGCCGGCGTCTTCGTCACCGGCACCGGGACCGAGGTCGGCAAGACCGTGGTCGCGGCGGTGCTCGCGCGGACCGCGGCCGGCGCCGGCGCCCGGGTGGCGGTCTTCAAGCCCGCGGTCAGCGGCCTCGACGAGGGAGGCGAGCCCGACCACGCGCTGCTTCGCCGCGCGGCGGGATCGGCGCAGTCCGACGACGAGATCGCCCCTTACCGCTACCGGCCCGCGGTCTCCCCCCACCTCGGCGCCGAGCTCGCCGGCGAGCGGATCGACGCCGGGCGGCTTCGAGAGGCCGCCCGCACTGCCGCCGCGCGGTCGGAGTTCCTGGTCGCCGAGGGCGTCGGCGGCTTCCTCGTCCCGCTGACGATCGACTACCTGATCCGCGACCTCGCCCGCGACCTGCGCCTACCGGTCGTGATCGCGGCCGGACCCGGGCTCGGGACGATCAACCACACGCTGCTCACGATCGAGGCGGTGCGCTCCGCCGGGCTCGAGCTCGCGACGGTCGTGCTCACGCCGTGGCCCTCGGACCCCGGTGAGGTCGAGCGCTCGAACCGCGAGGCGATCGGCGCCCTGGGCGCGGTCGAGGTCGAGGTCCTGAAACGCCTCGACCTCGCCGACCCGGGCTCCTGGCCGCCGCTTCAGGCGGGGCTGGGGCGGGGGGCGAGGTCGAGGCCGGCGGCCCGGTGAGCCGGGACCGCTCTACGCACGCCGCGAGCGATCGCGGCGGCTGACGACGCTGTAGCGCTGGCGGGCGGCGATCCGATGCCGCTCCTGGCTCACGCTGTTGGCCAGATGGATGTTGAGCATTGGGTGCATATCCGCTCCTGTCCTGGTCGATACGGGGCACCAACCAACCTAGACGCCCCGAGCGCCGCCGTCGGTGAGCTGCGTCACTTGGCGAGCTTTTCCCTCCGGTCGCGGGTCTACTGTCGGAGGCGGTGAACTCGGAGGCCGTCCGCGAGCTCGATCAGCGCCACCTCTGGCATCCGTTCACCCAGCAGCGCGACTGGGTCGCCGAGGCCCAGCCGGTGATCGAGCGCGCCGAGGGCACCGATCTGATCGACGCCGAGGGCCGGCGCTACATCGACGGCGTCTCGTCGCTGTGGTGCAACGTCCACGGGCATCGCCATCCCGGGATCGACGCCGCGGTGCGCGAGCAGCTCGACCGGGTCGCGCACTCGACCATGCTCGGGCTCACGCACGCGAAGGCGGCCGAGCTCGCCACGCGTCTGGTCGAGATCGCCCCGCCGGGGCTCGAGCGCGTCTTCTACTCCGAGTCGGGCTCGACCGCGGTCGAGATCGCGCTCAAGATGGCGTTTCAGTACTTCCACCAGCGCGGTGGCCCGGCGCCGCGGCGGAGCGGGTTCGTCTGCCTCACCGACGCTTACCACGGCGACACGATCGGATCGGTCTCGGTCGGCGGCATCGACCTCTTCCACGGTGCCTACGGGCCGCTGCTCTTCGACACCTACCAGATCGACCCGGGCGACCCCGAGCAACTCGAGCGGGTGCTCGACTTCCACGGCTCCGAGATCGCGGCCGTGATCGTCGAGCCGCTGATCCAGGGAGCGGCCGGAATCCGGGTCCAGCCGGACGGCTTCCTGCGCCGGGTGCGCGAGCTGACCAGGGCCCACGACGTGCTCATGATCGCCGACGAGGTCGCGACCGGGTTCGGCCGCACCGGGACGATGTTCGCCTGCGAGCAGGAGCGCGTCGCGCCCGACTTCCTCTGCCTCGGCAAGGGGCTGACCGGTGGCTATCTGCCGCTCGCCGCGACGCTCGCGACCGAGTCGATCTACGAGGGCTTCCTCGGCTCGCACGAGGAGTACCGCACCTTCTTCCACGGCCACACCTACACCGGCAACCCGCTCGCCTGCGCGGCGGCGATCGCCAACCTGGACGCGTTCGTCAGCGAGCGGACGATGCTTCGGCTGCAGCCGAAGATCCGCCTGCTCGACGAGCTGCTCGCCGACGTCGCGCGGATGCCCGAGGTGGCGGAGGTCCGCGGGCGCGGGTTCATGGTCGGGATCGACCTCGGCGAGCACGACCCGGCGCTGCGGCTCGGACACCGGGTGGCGATCGCGGCTCGCGAGCGCGGCGCGATCGTGCGCCCGCTCTCGGACACGGTGGTGCTGATGCCGCCGCTGGCGATCACCCGCGCCGACCTCGCCCGCCTGGTCGAGATCACCGCGGCCTCGATCCGCGACGGCCTGCACGCTCGCCGCCGGCCCTCCGCTCGCGGGCGAGCTGCGGGCAGCCGCCTAACGGTCCGCGGTCCCCGCGACGACAATCTTCGTGATGGAATTGCGCCGCTGGCGTAGTACGGCCATGAACGAGACGCTCGTCGCCCCCGCGGCCGCGGCCCCGACCGAGGCGGACGCAGCCTTCGAGGCGCTCTATCGCGGCAGCCGCGACGACGTCTTCGCCTACGTCAGCGGCCTGCTTCGCGACCGCTCGGCGGCCGAGGACGTGACCGCGCAGGCGTTCGAGCGCGCCTTTCGCCGCCGCTCGAGCTTCAATCCGAGGCGCGGCAGCCGGCGTGCCTGGCTCTTCGGGATCGCCCGCAACGCGGCGCTCGACGAGCTCCGGCGCCGCAGCCGCCAGGTCGAGCTCGCCGCCGAGCCGGCCGACGAGCGCGGCGCCGGCGCGGTCGAGGAGGCGGCCGAGACGGCGCTGCGGCGCTCGACCATGCGCGCCGCGCTCGCGACCCTGAGCCCGCGCGAGCGCGAGCTGGTCGCGCTCAAGTACTTCGCCGGGCTTCAGAACGCCGAGATCGCGACCGTGGTCGGGATCAGCGAGTCGAACGCCGGCACCCGGCTGCACCGTGTGATCGAGAAGCTGAGGGAGGCCTGCGATGAGGATCGATGAACTCGAGCGCGAGCTGCGCGAGGTGCGCCCGGAATCGGATCCGGAGTTCGCCCGGCGGCTGGACGAGTGGGCCGCGGACGGGTTCCCGCGCGACCGCGGGCTCGGCCCGCACGCGCTCGGGCCCGGGCGCCTCGGCTTCGCCGCCCGCGCCTGGAGCAGGCTGGCCGCGATCCCGCCGCGGCGGACGCTGCTCCCGGTCGGCGCCGCGGCGACGTTCCTGGTCGTGATCGGGGTCGTCGTCAGCCGGCCGGGCGACGTGGTCGAACCGAGCGGCGGCGGGGAAGACGCCGCGGTTGTCGCCGAGCCCTCTGGCGGCGACGCGGGATCCGCTCCCGCGATCGAGGACACAGTCGCCCCGGCGCCCGCCGCGGCGCAAAAGGACGTCTTCCGGGCGGAGGACGGCGGCGCCTCGGCGGAGCTCGTGGCGCCCGAGAACTCGCTCTCGGTCGAGGAGTTCCCGATCCCCGGCGGCGACGGCGACAAGATCGCCCGCGGCACCGACGAGCGGCTGGTCGACGCGACCGCGCAGATCACGCTCGGCGCCGAGGCCGACGAGGTCCAGGACGTCGCCAACGAGGTCGTTGCGGTCACCGATGCCCACGACGGCGTCGTGATCGACTCGCGGGTGACCACCGACGAGGCCGGCGCTCGAGCCTCGTTCGAGCTCGAGATTCCCTACCGGGAGCTCGACGCTACGATCGGCGACCTCTCCGGCCTCGCCGACGTGATCTCGCGCACCGAGCAGGGCGAGGACATCACCGCCCGCGCGGTGCGCGCGCAGAAGGATCTCGCCGACACGCTCGAGCGCCTGCGCGACGCGCGGATCGAGCTGATCGAGGCCGACACGCGCGAGGAGCGTCTGATCGCCAAGGCGCGGATCGACTCGCTCAACGCGCAGGCGAACGCGTTCGAGCAGCAGCGCAACGACGTCCGCCGCCAGGCGCGGTTCGCGACCGTCAACGTCGACGTCACCTCCGACGGCGCCGAGGGCGCCGAGGACGACTGGAGCCTCGCCGACGCGCTCGACGACGCCGGGCGAGTGGTCGAGGTGATCGGCGGGATCGCCCTCGTCACCCTGGCGGTCCTGGTCCCGGTCGCGCTGGTCGGCGCGATCGTCTGGCTGATCGCCGCCCGCGCCCGCCGCCACGGCCGCGAGCGCGCCCTCGACACCTAGTCGGAGTACGGTTCGAAATCCGCCTTACGGGCGCCGCAGACCGGGCAGAACCACGAGTCGGGGATCTCGTCGAAGGCGGTGCCCGGGGGGATCCCCCCGTCCGGATCGCCGTCGGCGGGGTCGTAGATGAACCCGCACGAGGTGCAGATCCAGAGCTGCTTGGTCTCGGTCTCGGTGCTCACGCCGGGCAGGTTATCGTCCCCTTCGTGAGCGCCGTTCCCGCCACGCCCCGCCCGGCCGCGACGATCATCCTCCTGCGCCGCGGGGGTCGTCACGCGCAACGCGGCCTCGAGCTGCTGCTCGTGCGCCGCGGCGCCGGGCAGTCGTTCATGCCCGGGGTCTGGGTCTTTCCCGGGGGCGCCCTCGACGCCGGCGAGACCGAGGCCGCGTGCGCGATCCGCGAGCTCGCGGAGGAGACCTCGATCGAGCTCGGGCCCGACGCCGATCTGCGTCGGTGGTCGCGCTGGATCACGCCCGAGGTCGTCCCGGTGCGCTTCGACACCCACTTCTTCGTCGCCCTCGCCCCCGCCCACTCGCCGCCTCGGGTCGACGGCGCCGAGGTCGACGACGCCGGCTGGTTCACGCCCCGAGCGGCGCTCGACGCGCACGCCGCCGACGAGCTCGAGCTCGTCTTCCCGACGATCAAGACGCTCGAGACGCTGCTCGAGTTCGCGAGCGCCGAGGCGGTGCTCGAGGCGGCGCCGGGACGCGACCACGAGCCGATCCTGCCCCGTGTGGTCGGCACCCGCGACGACCACCGCGTGGTCCTGCCGTGGGAGGACGGCTACGCCGACGGAGTCGAGAGCGTCGAGGGGCTGGCGCCGTGACCAGCAGCCTGCCGCAGGAGGTACGCGATCGCTTCGAGCGCTTCGTCACCACCGAGTACACGACCGTCGACGCGCGCCAGCAGCCGATCACCTGGCCGGTGACCCCGTACTACCGCCAGGGCGGCGACTCGATCGACGTCACGACCGGGATCGGCTACCCGAAGAAGGCGGACGACGCGGTCAGTGATCCCCGCGTATCGCTGCTGTTCTCCGACGCGACCGGCTCCGGGCTCGCCCCGGGCGCCCAGGTCCTCGTCCAGGGGATCGCCGACGTCGACGACCGTGACCTGGACGCGAACCGGGAGCGCTACTGGCGCGAGTCGTGGGACAAGCTCCCGGGGACCCGTGACGCGCACCCGCCGCGGTTCATGCGCGGGATGTTCGGCTGGTACTACACGCGGATCTACATCAAGGTCCGGCCCGAGCGCGTGCTCGTGTGGACGAGCGGCGATCTCACGCGCCGCGCCGGAGATCTACGACGCCGACCTCGACGAGGTGCGCACCGGGCACGTCGTCGAGCCTCCCGAGCCGCACGAGCCGAAGCAGGGCGGCGCCGTGGTCTGGGACTCGCGCATGGACGAGCTCGGCTCCCGCCATCGCACCGCCGTGCTCTCCTGGGTCGGGCCGGACGGCTTCCCGCTCTCGATCCGGGCCCCGGTCTCGATCGACCGCGAGGCTCGCCGGATCGGAATCGCCGCGGAGCCCGAGGGGCTGCCGCTCGCGGAGGGGCGGGCGTGCCTGACCGCGCACGCCCACGACGAGCGCTTCAGCTGGCAGGAGAACTTCCAGGTCCGCGGCGACCTCACCCGAGGCGAGGGCGGATGGACGCTGACCCCGCACAAGATGGTCGGCGGCTTCGAGCTCCCGAAGGAGTCCGAGCTCGCCCGCTACCGGCGCAACTTCACCAAGGTCGGTGCGCTTCTACCGGGCGGCCCGCAAGCGCAGGTCGTCGACCTAGGGCGGCGCCGGGAACGGCTCCAGCCCCGCGTGCCAGGGCCCGGCCGGGTAGGTGCCGATCCCGTGCTCGTCCATCTCCGAGCGCAGGCGCTCGAACAGCTGGCCGGCGTGGTCGAGCGCGCGCCCGTACTCGGCGGCGCTGCGCTCGCTCAGCTCCCACATGAAGTAGAGCTGGCGATCGGTGATCCCGAAGTCGACCTCGTTGTCGATCGAGGCGGCCCAGTCGAGGAAGCCCGGGCTGAACAGCTCGCGCAGCGCGACCGGGTCGTGGTCGGAGGGCACGGTCGCGAGGAAGCGGCGGTTGAACTCGATCGACTCGAACTCGACCCGGCGCCGCGACATCGCCTGCTCGACCCGCTCCGGGGTCTCGACCGACTCGACGTTGAAGATCGGCACCACCTGGGCGAGGTCGGGCATGTGCGCCTTGGCGAGGATCGCCCGCGGGAGCACGGTCTTGCGCAGCAGCCCGCCCTCCTCGCGCTCGTCGGCGTCGCACGAGGCGCCCCAAAGCCGATCGCCGAGCCGGCCGGTGAGCCGGTTGGTCCCCCCGGGACAGAGCGCGACCGGGCCGTCCTTGGGGTTGAGCCCGCCGACGGGGTCGTAGGTGACCCCGCGCTCGGTCGCGATCGAGCGCACGATCTGCGCCCAGTCCTCCGCCTTCACGGCTCAGCCGTCGACCAGGTCCGCGCGGCCCTGGGCCTCGAGCTGGGCCCGGTAGCGCGGGAAGACCGGTTTCGTCAGCGGCACGAGCTTGAGGATCTTCGCCACCGGGCCCTTCGCCCTGATCTCGCCGCGCGCGAGCGCGACCGTGACGTTGACCTCGCCGAGCCAGAACTTGTGCGCGGTGTCCGCGTCCATCGACATCGTCACCTCGGGCTCCATCTCCGACTCGCCGAAGTCGACCTTGCCCGGCTCGTCCTCGAGCAGCCGCACGGTGATCGCCGACTCGGGATCCGCGTACTCGTAGCGCACGATCGTGTTCGCCTTGCGGAACCTCGGCGCCAGCTCCTCGTCCTCGGTCAGCTCGACGAACAACCTCCCGAGCGTGTCGTAGACCTCCTGAGCGTCGTCGAAGTACGGCATCTCAAGGATCCTAATCCCGCGCGAGGGACTTGGCTGGGTGGGGGTGGTGGCGACGAGGCGAGGGGCGGTTTCCTACCGGCTGGCGGGAGAAAGCCGCCGTTCGCACATGACCGGGGAGTTGCTCGCCCTAGAGCGGAGTAACTCCCCGCTCGTTCACCGCTCCCCCTACCCAGCCCCGTTCGACGAGCTCCGCCTAGGGATCCGCGAAGACCTGGGGCCCGCGGCTGTCGCCGAAGTTGCCGTCGTCGGGGTTGTCGAAGGCGCCGCCGATGAAGCACGGCGCGAAGCCCGGCCCGGGCTCCTCGCCGTTGTTGATCCCCTCGACCGTCTGCCCGGCGCGGATCTCCTCCTCGTCGGTGTCCTGGGACGAGGCCGGCGCGCCCTGGCGGTAATCGGTGTTCTTGCAGTCGAAGTTCGGGAAGATCCCGCCGCTCGCGGCGGCGAAGCCGTTCAGCGTGCCCGGCTCGAGGTAGGCGTTGCCGCGGTTGGTCGGCAGGCGACTCGGGTGCACCGCGAGCGCTTCCGGGCTCAGGTAGGAGAGCTGGCGCAGCCCGTGGCGCGGCGCCGGGTCGCCGGCGACCGGCTCGTAGGAGCCGGAGAGCGCGAACCCGGGCGCGACCAGGAAGTCGGTGACCGTCTTCTTGTTGAAGTCGAGGTAGTCGATCACCGGGTTCAGGTTGGCGAGGAACGGGTCGAGGCGGTCGAGCACCGGCGCGAGGCCGTCGAGGATGTCGCGCAGCGCCGGCAGCCCCTTGCGCGAGACGGCCTGCAGGCGCGTCGAGGTCGATGAACAGGTCGCGCAGGTCCGGCGAGAGCCTGCGCACCAGCGCAGCGTCGGGCGAGAGGTCGCGCGCGACCGGGATCAGGTCCTGGATCAGCGGCCGGGTGTTGACCTGGAACTCGTCCAGGCGCTCGAGCGTGGCCCGCGACTCGCGCTGGAAGGTCGGCAGGATCCGGAACGTCTCCGCCAGCGCCTCGTCCTCGGACGCCAGCGCCTCGAAGGTGTTGTTGGAGCCGACGATCGCCCCGGCGAGCTCCTGGTCGCGCTCGGTCAGCGCCTCGAACGTGGTCCCGGTGTCGCGCACGAGCCCCTTGCAGCGCGACCTTCTGTCGCTCGAGGATCGACGACCAGGTCGGAGGCGTCGGTGAGGAACGGGCCGAGGTTGCCGAGCGCGTCGTTGAGGTCGAGGCCGCGGTCGTTGATCGCGATCGGCCGCGCTCGCCTGCCAGCGCTGGAACGAGCTCCGCGTCTCCTCGTCGAGCGCGTTGAAGATCTCGTCGATCTGGGTCGCCTCCTGGGTCCGACCGACGCCGAGGGTGCCGCCCTCCTGGAGCGACTCGACCGAGTCGGCGTCCGCGTCGGAGACGTTCGCGGCGGCGCCGAGCGAGACCGGGGCCGCTTCCTGGTCCGGCGTCCGTGCCCGAGGTGAGCTCGACGTAGGTCTCGCCGAGCAGCGTCTTCTGGCGCAGGATCGCCCGCGCGTCCTCGGAGATCGGCGCGAACTCGGGCTCGATCTCGATCACGGCCGCGGTCGTGTCCTTGCCGTTGACGCGCTGGTCGGGCGGCGCCAGCTCGAGCTCCTTCACCTTGCCGACCGAGACGCCGCCGATCCGGACGTCGGACTCGTGCGCGAGCCTGGGTCGCCTCGGGGAAGTAGGCGCGTGATCCGGTAGCTCTCCGGCTTCAGCGGGATCGGTCCGCCGAAGGCGATCCAGAGGAAGAGGATGCAGCCCGAAGCACGAGAGCGTGAAGCCGACCGCGACCAGGATCCGTCCGAGCGATGGTGCCTGTTTCTGCATCAGGGCACTCTCCGGGCAGAGGATCGCTCTGGTCGCCGCGGTCGAAGCCGGTGACGATCTCCTTGATCGCCTGCTCGGCGGCGCTCTGGCCGCGCGACGATCGCGATCAGCTGGTCGCAGCCGACCGTGAGGTAGATCGCGCCGGTAGAAGCCGTTGCCGTCGCCGGCCGAGAACACGTTGCTGCCGTTGTGGCCGAGCCAGCCGGCCCAGTACAGGTAGCCCTCGTCGCGGCCCTGCGGTGCCTGCCGGCTCGGCGCCGTTGGGGTTGTAGGCGGCCATGTTGCCGAGCCGGTTGAGCTTGCGGCCGACCGTGGTCAGGCCGCGGCGTCGCGGTCGCGAGCTGGTCGGCCGCCGGTGCGCAGGTCGGGGATCGGCTTGCGGGCGCTGCGCACGAACGGGCGGATCTCGTCCTCGAGCACCGGCGTCGCCGCCTCCGCGAGCTCGCGGGTGGAGCCGTTGAGCTCGTCGAGGTTGCGCGCGAACGGCCGCAGCTCGTCGAACGCCGGGCCCATCACCGCGCCGAGGCGCGCCGTCGCGCTCGAGCGTCTGCGTCGCCTGCTCGAGCGTGCCCGGGCAGCAGGCTCACCGGCGCGCTGCACGTTCGGGTCCTGGTCGGCGATCGCGCCGAGCGCGCCGCTGGACGCGGAGACGAGCTCGGTCAGGTCGCCCTCGGCCTGCCCGACCCGGGTCGTGAGCACGTTGAGGTTGTGGATCAGGCGCGCGAGGTTGTCGCGGCGCTGGGCGACGAGCGCGGTTGAGCTGCGCCAGGTCGCGGTTGATCGGGCCGATGCGAGCCGAGCAGCGCGGCCGAGCTCCTCGTCGCGGCCGTCGAGGCCCTCGCCGGCGCCGACGAGCAGCAGCCGCAGGTAGGCCTGGGTGTCGCCGTCGAGCGCCGAGAGGATCTCGTCGAGGTTGACGTCGGGCGCCGTGTTGGCGACCGGGACCGTGCTCGCCCTCCTCGAACTCGCCCGCCTCCTTGGTGCCCGGGTCGAGCTCGAAGAACATGTCCTTGAGCCCGGTGGTCGGGCGCATCAGGATCGTCGCGTCGCGGTAGATCGGCAGGAACTCGCGGTCGATCGACGAACGTGACCACGCCGACGCCGTCGTCGACCTCGACGTCGGCGACGTCGCCGATCCTGACCCCGGCGACGCGGATCGTCTGGCCCTGGCCGGGGACGACCGCCTGCGCGGTCTCGAACTCGGCCTTGAGCTCGAACGGGCGCTCCTCGAGCACCGGGATCCGCAGCCGCTGCTCCTGGACGATGTAGACCGTGACCGCGAGCCCGACCAGCAGCAGGGCGGCGACGGCGACGAAGTCGCGGAGGTGCTTGCGGATCGCCTCGCGCATCAGCCGCCACCCACTTCGCCGAGCGACTCGGCCGCGTCCTTGGGCGCGCCGAGCGAGCGCGCCGCCTTCTCGATCTGGGGCGCCGGGAGCTCGGAGAGCAGCGCCTCGGCGTCGACCGGCGCGGCGTCCGCCGAGGACTCGTCGAACGGGATCGGCGCGGTCCCGGCCTCGAGGTTCGGCGGCTCCTGGGTCTCACAGGCACGCCGGGCTTGAACTTGGTCTTCGCCGAGTCCTCGATCCGCGGCGTCGCGCCGAGCAGATCGAGCGGGGTCAGGCCGACCGAGCCGTCGGTCGGGAACCCGAACTGGTCTCCCCCGTAGGCGGGGATCTTGACCGTGTTGGTGCCGCCGCCGGCCTGCACGCGGATGTACTGGCCGTTGGCGTCGCCCGAGCGGCTCTCGGAGGCGATCCCGGTGAGGCCGTAGCCGGTCTCCTCGAACACGCGCCCCGCGGGATCGTGCGGGTAGGTCGCGTCGAGCGGCTCGACCGTGTCGTTGGACCACGGGATCACGACCTCGTTGAAGCAGCTCGCGAGCGCGCGGGCCTCCCGCATGAACGGGATGTTGGTCCGCGCCAGCTTCGCCAGGCGGGGGATCGTCGGCCGCAGGTCGGCGACCAGGCCGCGGAGCTCGTCCTTGGCGACGAGCTCGCGCACCTGGGCGATGAACGGCGTCGCCGCGTCGCAGCGTCTCGGGGGTCGAGCGCACCCCGGGGAGCGCCTCGCGGGCGAAGGCGCGCAGCGCCGGGAAGGCCGAGTTCAGGTTCGTGAACGCCGGGCGCGCCGCCGCGAGCGTGTTCGGCAGCTCCTCGATCGCGGCGCCGAGCGCCGCGTCCTCGGCCGCGAACGAGCCGCTGAAGACGCGGAGGTTGGTGACCAGGTCCTGGAGCGTGCGCTCGTCGCGCCCGAGCCCGCGGACGACCCGGTCGAGCCCCTTGATCACGCCGCCGAGGTCGCCCGGCTCGGTGCCGAGGAAGGCCTCGTTGACCTGCGAGGTGAACTTGTACGACGGCGGCGAGGTGCGGTAGAGCTCGCGGAAGCCCTCGGCGCCGCCGTGCTTGATCAGCGCGTTGCCGAACTGGTCCAGGAACACCTGCAGGTCGGCGCGGACGTCACCCTGGAGCGTCGTCAGCACTGTGTCGAGCTGGACCGAGTTCGAGGTCTGGTTGACCGGGAACGTATGGCCGTCGTCGACCTCGTCGGCGTTCGGGCTCCCGGGCTCGAGGTCGACGAAGTAGTTGCCCTCGAGGAAGAGGCGCGGGCGGACCTTGAAGCGCGCGTCGGAGCGCATCGGCAGCGCGTCCTCCTGCAGCTCCATCGTCACCACCGCGGCCTGCTCGGGCACGGTGTCGGTCGTCGTCGCCGGCGCCTCGTCGCCTGCCTGCGCCTGGAGCTCGTCGGCGTCGGCGCTCGAGAGCGTCTCGATCCCGGTCACCTTGCCGACCTCGACTCCGGCGACCCGCACCGGCGAGCCTTCGCGGATGCTCTGCGCGGAGGCGAACACCGCCTTGTACTCGTGCGTGTCGGTCCACGGCAGCTTCAGCCCGAGCCCGAGCAGCGACGAGAACGCGACCACCATGCCGAAGGCGATCAGCCCGAGGACGAGCAGGCCGATCAGCCAGCTCGGCATCTTGCGCCCGTGCTCGCGCCTCACTTGCCGACCTTCTTCCAGGTCTGGGGCTGGCGCGAGTCGACCCGCGTGTCCTGGAGCTCACGCTGCTGGGCGTCGTTCCAGAACAGGGTCGTCGGTCCGCGCGAGCCGGGCAGGTCGGTGCTCCCGAGCGCCGGGTTGTCGGCGGCCTGGCCGGGGACCGGGAGGCGGCCGAGGTCGTAGCCGGACTGGCCGCCCTCGCAGTCCGCATTCTTCTGCCCGGTCGGCATGTAGGGGTGCGCGTTCAGGATCGGGAGCTCGTAGGGCTCGAAGGTGCGCCCGAGCGGCTCCGAGAGCCGTCCGTTGCTCTGAATTCCCGAGTAGCCGCTCGAGGACCCCTCGACCTCGGCCGAGGCCGGGAACTCGGTCAGCATCTGGCGGAATGCGTAACCGACCTGGTCGCGATCGGAGAGCCCGTTGGGCGTGTACGTGAACCAGTAGTTCCAGTAGTTGCAGACCGTCTGCGCCGGCGTCACCCACTTCGCCAGCGGCCTCGCGCCGTCGAAGGTGTCGTCGAGGCGCTGCAGGGTGACCTTGGTCGTCGGCTGGGTGACCAGGCGGTTGAGCGCCTTCAGCGCGCCGCCGAGCTTGCGGTTCATCTCCGGCGACTTGCGCAGCACCGGGGTGCCGACCGTGATCGCCTCGTTGAGGACCGGCAGCGTCGCCCGCAGGTCGGTGACCCCGGGGCGCAGCTCGCGCGAGAGCAGCGCGAACTCGCGCAGGAACGGTTCCTGGCGCGGGAGCAGCTCGATCCCGGTCTCGAGCGTCGGCGGTCCCTCGGCGATCGTGTCCTGGAGCGACGCCGGATCGGAGGAGATCGCGTCGAACGCGATCCCCGCGTTGGTGAAGAACGAGGCCTGCTGCTCGGCGACCGGGGCGACGATCCGCGCCGCGTCGCCGAGCTCGGGGAAGAAGCGCCGGAAGCGGGTGTCGGCCTCGGTCAGCACCGCGGTCACCGGGCGCAGTCCGCGGAACAGCGGCTCGAGGCTGGTGATCGCGTCGTTGAGCGAGGTCCCGCGAGCGGCGAAGGCGTCGCCGAAGCCGACCAGGTTCTTGCGCGCGTTCGTCCGCGTCGCGGTGTCGAAGGTGTTGTTGATGTCGTCGAACTCGGTCTGCGCCTGGAAGCAGCCGTTCTTCGCCTCGTCGGGAATCGAGCTCGTGAACTGCTCGGGGTTCGTCGGCAGCTTGCAGATCGACCCGTCGTCGGTGCCGTCGAAGGTGAAGCCCTCGACCGCGGGCTCGCCCTCGCCGCGGACGATCTCGAGGTACTTGAGGCCGAACGAAGACTTGTAGCGAACGCGGAAGATCGAGTCCTCGGGGATCGGCGAGGCGGACTCGTCGAGCTTCAGGTTCAGGCGCGCGATCGCGCCGCCCGTGTTGCCGACCCCCTCGCTGCCCGAGCCCGCCTGCGCGGTGGTCGTCGCCTCATCGCTGGAGACGGCGTCGATCGACTCGACCACGCCGACCCGGTTGCCGCCGATCCGGATCTCGTTGTTGTTGGTCAGCCGGGCGGCGTCGGGAATCTCGACCGAGACCCGGTAGACGGGCACGAACGGCAGGCCGCTGTTGGCGTTGTAGGCGAGGAAGACGGCGACGATCACGATCAGCGTCGTGACCGCGCCGACCATCGTCGGCGATGCCGTGACCGAGCCGATGGCGCCGCGCCGGTTCATCAGTTCTTGAACAGGAAGTCGAGGAGGTCCTCGGCGGCCTGGCCGGCGCCCGCGCCGGCACCACCGGCACCGCCGCCACCGCCGCCGCCGCCACCGCCGCCGCCGCCGCCGCCGCCGCCGCCGCCGCCGCCGCCGCCGCCGAGGCCGTCGCGGAGCTCGTCACCGAGGTCGTTCGGGAGGTCGTCGAGGTTGCCCGGCAGGTTGTCGCCCAGGTTCCCGGGCAGGTCGTCGAGCTGGTCCGCGGGCAGGTCGTCGAGGATGTCGTTGAGTGCGTCCTCGGGCAGCGCGCCGCCACCGTCACCGGGGGCGCCCGTGCCCGCGCCACCGCCGCCGGCATCGCCGCCGCCGCCGCGCTGCAGCTGCGTCTGGGCGCCGCCGCCGCTGTCTTCGGGATCGCAGAGCTCGGCCCGTGCGGCCGCAGGCTCGGTCCCGAACTCGCACACCGACGGGTCGTACTTAGGCAGCCCGAGGTCCTCGTTGATCCCGGGCTGGTTCGGACCCAGGCCGCCGGCGCAGTTGTCGAGCGCGAGCAGATCGGTCGTCGTCCCACCGCCCTCGGCCGGCAGGCCGGGCTCGCCGGTCTCCGGGTCGCGGCCGGTCGAGAAGTGGCCGCAGGGGCCGGTGAAGACGTTGTAGAGGCTGAAGTGCAGCAGGTGGCCGATCTGGTCGTACTGGTTCAGCGAGCCGGCCTGGTAGTAGACGTAGTTGAGGAGGCCCTCGAGCCCGGTGTAGCCCATCGTGTCGGGCTGGCCCGCGGTCGGGTTGTCGCGCCCGGTGTCGAGCTGGACCCGGTCGTCGATCTCGACCGCGCGCCGCGGGTCGTCGAGGTCGCGGAAGAGGTCGGCGAGGACCTCGGAGGTGACCGGTGCGCTGCGGCTCGCCTCGGCGAGCGCGTCGAGCTCGTCGCGGCCGCGGCGCAGCGCCTTCTCGCCGATCGACGACGCCTCGCCGAGGGTGTCGAGCGAGACCTCGCTGGCGCTGTTGAAGCCGGGCAGGTTGACCGCGAGCCGGTTCAGGCCCGGGGCGGCGGCGCGCAGGTCGGTGAGCAGCGGGGTCTGCTCGTTCGCCAGCGTCTCGAGCTGGACCAGCGTCGGGCGCAGCTCGGCGAGGAAGTCGTCGAGGATCTCGAAGTTGCGCGAGAGCTCGGCCTGCCTCGTGTTCGAGATCGCCGCCGTGTCGCGCGCCTCCTCGATGAAGCGGACGACGTCCTCGCGGCGCTCGGTGAGCCTGCCGATGACCTCGTCGGAGTTGACGTTGAGGTCGCGGATGATCGCGTTCTGGTCGGCGAGGATCGCGGTCACCTCGCGCAGCTGGCCGAGCGCCGGGGACCCGAGCCGGATCGCCTCGTTGAGGCTCTCGGGGTTGCCCGCGAGCGCGGTCCCGAACTCGTTGATCAGCAGCTGCAGGCGGCGGGCGAACGGCTCGCGGAGGGTGTTCTGGACCAGGTCGGTCTGCACGGTCTGCTCGACCTGGCTCGCCGGGATGTCGGCGTCGGGCGCGTCGGTGTCGTCGTCCTCCTCCAGTGGCGGGCCCGCCGGATCGCAGGAGATGAAGTACTCGGCGATCAGCGACTGCGGCTCGGAGGCGCAGGTCGTGCGCTCGCCGAGCGTGCCGATCTCGCCGCTGAGCTCGACCGTGACCAGCGCCCGCTTCGCCGCGTTGATGTCGAGGTCGACGACCTTGCCCGAGTTGACGCCGGCGATCCGCACGTCGGAGCCGGGGACGATCCCGAACGCGTTGTACATCTCGATCTCGTAGGTGTGCGCATCGTCGGCGCCGGCGCTCGCCGCGAGGCCGGCCGCCGCCGCGACCAGGGTGCTGAGGATGAGCGCGATTCGCCTCATGGGCCGGGCAGCACCTGGCTCGGGTCGCAGTCGCCCGGCTCGCCGTCGGTGAGCGCGCCGCCGTCGGTGAACGGGACCGAGCTGTCGGAGGGATCGATGTCGTTGACCGGCCGCTCGTTGCCCCCCGGGCAGCGGGCGTTGTTGCCGGTGTCGAGCTGCGCCTCGAGGTCGGTTCCGCTGAGCGGCGGCGAGAGCAGGTCCGGGAAGCCGCTCGGGCCGGAGACCGTGAACGAGTTGAAGGTGGTCGCGATCCGGCCGATGCCGCCGATCCCGTCGATCACGCCGGAGTGCCCGAAGTCGTCGAACCAGCCGACGAGCTCGGGCGTGTAGGCGCGGAAGAACTGCAGGTTCGTGAGCGAGTTCTCGAACGAGCACACCGACTCGCCGAAGGCGCCCTGGGAGAAGTCGTCGTCGGCCGGCGTCTCGAGGTCCTCGGGGTTCGAGGGCCCGGCGCCGCAGTCGGGCGAGCCCGAGCCGACGGCTACGGCGGCGAGCTTCGGCTGCAGCTTGGTCAGCTCGACCAGGTCGTTGTCGCGGCCCTTGCGCTTGACGATCGCGTTCAGGTCGCGCACGGTCGGCACCGCGTCGGCGGCGGCGGCGCGCAGCTCGGCGAGGAACGGGCGCAGCTTGACCGCGGCCGGCTTCGAGGCGTCGACGAGCGGGTCGACGTCGTCGAGCGCCGCGCGCAGGTTGACGAAGGTCGTGTTCGCCTGGCGCATGAAGCCGGGCAGGCGGCCGATCGCGGTCGCGAGCCGCTCCTTGCGGTCGCCGATCGCGTTCATCATCCGGTTCAGGTTCCCGACCAGCGCCGAGACGTCGGTCGAGCGCGCGGCGAGCGCCCCGGAGAGCTTCGAGGTGTCGACGATCAGCCGCTCGAAGGCGCGCTGGTCGGAGGTCAGCTCGCCGAACAGGCGGCGCGAGGTGGAGAGGAACGGGTTCAGGTAGCGCAGGCCCTCGTTCGCCTGCCGGCTGACGCCCTCGTAGGAGAGCTCGAATCCCTGGATCACGTGCTTGAAGTCCTCGATCGTCTCCGGGGTCAGCGTGTTGAAGAGCTGGTCGAGGTCGACCGCGGAGACGGTCTCGGCACGCGTCAGCGTCTCCCCCGAGGCGATCTCCTCGCCCGCGGAGGAGTCAGGCGGCAGCGTGAGCTGGACCTGGCGCCCGGCGATCTGCGAGAGCGAGGGCGAGCGGATCGTCGCCGTGGTCCCGCGCCGCAGCGGCGCGTAGTCCTCGCCGACCGAGAACGTGACCAGGGCGCCACCGTTCGGGCCCAGCTCGATCTCGTTCACGGTCCCGGTCGAGACGCCGCCGACGACGACCTCGTTGCCCTTGACCAGCTGGCTCGCGTTGTCGAACTCGGCGGTGACCTCGTACTCCTCGCCGCCGCCCGAGGTGAGCAGGAGGAAGACGGCGACGACAGCGATCGCCAGCGCGGCCAGCGCAGCGATACGCCCGATCCCGGATGAGGTTCTCACCTAGCTCTCTCTCGTCCCTGTGCCGTTCCCCTACTGCGCCCCGGACTACGGGCGCAGCGAACCTAGCAACGGGTTCGCGCGGGTGTCAAAGCACAACCGTTCCCCCGGAAGCGCTTTTTCATGCGCTTTGTCCCCCGCTTACGTTGAGTTCAGGTTAAGTGCCGCTCGACGCCTACTCGGCGAACGAGGCGAACGCCGTCGCCCGGGCGTAGACCTTGTAGAGGCGGAAGCCGACCGCGTAGTCGTTGGCGCAGGTGTTGTCGAGGACCTCGTAGGCCGCCTCGTCGGAGAGCTCCGGCGTCTTCACGTTCGAGTCCTCGAGGTTGATCTGCTCCTTGATCTCGGCGACCGTCGCCATCTGGGCGTCGAGGTCGCCCTCGACCCAGTCACGGCACTGGGCGAGCTGAGCGACCGAGCCGACGCGGACCTCGCCGAGCGCCTGCGCCTCGGGCTCGGCCGCGGGCTCGTCGTCGCCGCCGCAGCCCGCGAGCGCCAGCGCGAGGCCCGCCGCGAGGGCGCACAGGGTCCTGGCGGCTGAGCGCACGGCTACTCGGGTGGCGCCGAGTCCGGGATCCCGGAGATCGCGTCCATCTGCGCCTCGAGCTCGGCGGCCCGCTCGGTCTCGAGCCAGTCGCGCGCCGCGCGGGCGAAGCTGCGCCGCTTCTCGCGCGCCGCCTCCGAGCCGGGCTTCGGCGGCAGCTCGTACCAGTCGCAGGACTCGGGCGGCGCGTCGCCCTCGCGGGCGAGGAAGCACGACACCAGGCCGGCGAACTTGACGCTGTCGCCGGTGCCGAGGCTCGACGCGCAGTCGGAGGGCAGGGCGTCGTTGCCGTCGCCGGGGGCCGCGGTCACGCTCTCGTTGGTGCCGTCGGGGCCCTTGTTGTCATACCAGCAGTTGCCGGTGTTGCCGTTCGCCTCGTCCCAGTAGAAGTCGGCCCCGTTGAGCAGCTTGCCCTTGGTGCCGCCGACGTTGTTGCCGAACTTGGTCAGCGCCGGGAACTTGTCAAACCCCTTCGGCACCTTGCCGAGGCGGTTCTTGTAGTACTCGTTTGCGCACGACGTGGTCAGCTCCGGGGCGGTCGGGCACGAGACGCCCTCGTTGACGCTGCCCTCGGGGGTGACGAGCGCGTCGGGGACCGAGACCAGGAAGGTGCCGTAGCGCCAGTTGTCCCAGATCCAGTTGTGGTGCACGCGGCCGTTGTTGTGTCCGGCCCAGAAGACGCCGACGCCGGAGGGCAGCACGCCAACCACCGGCTCGACCTTCGGGTTCTCGGTCCCGTAGAGGTCGAGGTTGTTGGAGTAGATCCGGTTGTGGTCGATCTCGACGCTGTCGGCCGGGAAGCCCGGGTGCCCGGCGGCCGAGATCGTGTCGGTCGAGATCCCAGCGGTGTTGCCGTAGATGTCGTTGCCGGTGATCCGGACCGCGTTGCCCATCGAGCCCGAGTAGGCGAGCACGCTGCCGTGCAGGTCGCACTTCTTCACCGTCGTGTTGATCCGCGGGGCGTCCGGATAGAAGGAGAGGTCGGCCTGCTCGCCGGTCTCGGGCGCGGCGCCCGGGTAGACCGCCGCGTCGCCGGCGCCGAAGGCGTCGCAGTTCTTGTACAGGCCGTGGTCGGAGGTGAAGGTGAGGTTGCCGTAGTCGGCGGCCCAGAACATCTTCACCCGGTTGATCAGGTAGCCGTCGGTCTCCTCGATGTAGACGCCGTGCTCGACCGCGGCTCGAGTGAGCAGGTTCTTGATCACGATCCCGTCGGCGCGGTCGGCGCGCAGGACCACGTCCTTGTCGAGGCTGCCCGGCCGCGCCTCGGGCTTGCTCGAGTTCTTGTACTTGCTGCCGCCATCGATGAGCACGTCCGCGGGCGAGACCCCGGAGCCCTCGATCTGGAAGTTGCAGCGCACGCACGGGCCCTCGTCGGGGATCCCGTGGCGGTCGTCGAGCGGCGGCTCGGGCGGCGGCTCGTCGGGCACCGCGCGGCCCTGGACGTAGATCAGGTTCTGGTCGTTGGGACAGGTGACCTGATAGCGGTAGCTCGGCGTCTCGGCGCCGCTCGAGTCCTCCTGGGTCAGATCCGCGCACTTCGGGTCGTTGATCGGCTGCTTGCGCGAGGTCGGTTCCTTGTAGCGACCGGGCATCACCACCACCCGGTCGTTGTTGCCGGAGTCGAACACGGCCGGCTGGATCTCCTTGTACTCGCACTGCTCGGCGAGCTCGCGGTTGATCCGCTTCAGCTTCTTCGCCTTCTTGTCGGAGACCTGCTTCTTCGGCTGGCTCGGGCGCAGCTTGTAGCCGCCCTTGGTCGCCTTGCGCAGCGACTTGTTCAGCGCCCGCAACGAGGACTTGCCGTTCTTGCCCTTGCAGACGACGTTGACCTGGCCCGGGCCCTTGCCGCTCGCCGCGGTGCCGAGCGAGCGTGCCTTCGGGACCTCGCCGCCCGCCGCCGGGGTGACCGACTTGTCGGGTCCCGGGTCGGGCCAGTACGAGGGCCGCTCGAGATGCGCGAGCGCAAGCGCGGGCAGGGCGAAGACCGCCACCGCGACGACGATTGCCACCGACCAGCCGCGGCCCTTGCTCATCCGTCCTCCTGCTCCTCGCGTGCCATACCCCTTAGTTGGAGCAGCGTAGCGGAGCACGGGCGTTCGCGGTCCGGCCGCCCGGCCGGCGCCCCAGCGGCGCCGCGCTCACGGCAGCAGGCTGCCGCCGGGCGGCAGCACCCAGAGCGTCTCCGGCAGCCGCTCGAGCTCGGCTCGGTCGAGCTCGCCGACGGTCGCGGCGCCGGTCGCTCGCATGCGCGCGGCGAGCGTGCGCCACGCCGCGGCCACCGCGCCGACCCGGCTGCGGTGGCCGAAGCCGGTCGCGGCGCTGAGCTCCTCGACCCGCTGCTCGACCTCGGCGAGGCTGAGCTCGCCGAAGCGCCGGCGCTCGCCGCCGGAGGCGACCTCGGCCGCGAGCAGCTCGTCGACCGTGGGCGCCATCAACCCGCCCGCTCGCGCTCACGGGCGGCGGCGACCGCGACCTGGCCGTAGGCGATCTGACCGTCGTTGGGCGGCAGCCGTCGCGGGATCAGGACCTCGAGCCGCCGCTCGCGCAGCAGCGCCGCGGTGCGCTCGAGCAGGAGCCGGTTCTGGAACACGCCGCCGGCGAGCGCGACCACGGAGAGCGAGCGGCGCTCGGCCTCGCGGGCGCAGGCGGCGGCGATCCCGGCCGCGAGGCCGTTGTGGAACCGGGCGCCGACGATCGCCACCGGCGTTCCCGCCTCGAGCTCGCTCGCCAGCGCCCGGATCGCCGCCCGCGGGTCGAGCACCGAGGGCGCCGCGCCCTCCGGATCGAGCGCGGTCACCGGATAGGCGTCGCTCACCGCCGGGTCGGCGAGGCCCTCGAGCTCGCTCGCCGCCTGGCCCTCGTGGGCCACCCGCGCCCGAACCCCGCAGAGCGCGGCGGCGGCGTCGAAGAGGCGCCCGGCGCTGGTCGTCAGCGGTGAGTTGACCCCGCCCGCGACCAGCTTGCAGACGGCCTCCCAGGCCGGCTCGTCGACCTCGGCGGCGAGCGCGGCGGGGATCGCGGGACGCTCGGTCTCGAGCGCCGCCGCCAGCCACGAGCACGCCATCCGCCACGGCTCGCGGGTCGCGGCGTCGCCGCCCGGCAGGCGGACGGGAAACAGGAGCCCGGCGCGCTCGAAGGAGGCCAGCCCGCCGACCAGGATCTCGCCGCCCCAGACGGTCCCGTCACCCCCGTGGCCGGCGCCGTCGAGGATCGCCCCGACCGCCGGCCCCCGGCGCCCGTGCTCGGCGAGGCAGGCGGCCAGGTGAGCGTGATGGTGCTGGACCGCAACCGCCTCGACCCCGGCTCGCTCGAGCGCGTAGCGGGTCGCGAGGTAGTCCGGGTGCAGGTCATGGGCGACGACCTCGGGCTCGACCGCGAACAGGCGCTCGAAGTGCTCGATCCCGGCCTCGAACGAGCGCAGGGTCTCCCAGTTGCGGAGGTCGCCGATGTGGTGGCCGACCCACGCGCGGTCGCCCTTCGCGAGGCAGAAGGTGTTCTTGAGCTCGGCGCCGCAGCCGAGCACCGGGCGCGGCGCCGCCAGCGGCAGCTCGAGCACCGCGGGCGCGAACCCGCGCGAGCGGCGGATCAGCAGCGGCTCGGAGCGCAGCCGCGGGTCGAGCGAGCGGACGACCGAGTCGTCGGTGCGCACGTGGATCGGCCGCTCACCGACGAGGAAGGCATCGGCGATCTCGGAGAGGCGGGCGAGCGCGTCGGCGTCCTCGAACGCGATCGGCTCCTCGGCGCGGTTGCCGGAGGTCAGCACCAGCGCCGTGCCGGCGGCTCGCGCCAGCAGGTGGTGAAGCGGCGAGTACGGCAGCATCACGCCCAGGTCTCGCGAGCGCGGGGCGATCGCCGGCGCCAGATCGGCGCGGGGACGCCGGCGCGCGATCACGATCGGTCGCTCGGGGCCCTGAAGCAGCGCCTCCTCGGCGGCGGTCAGCTCGATCAGCTCGCGCGCGGCGGCGAGGTCGGGGGCCATGAGCGCGAACGGCTTCTGCTCGCGATGCTTTCGCGCCCGCAGCTCGGCCACCGCGCGCGCGTTGCCGGCGACGCAGGCGAGGTGGTAGCCGCCGACGCCCTTGACCGCGACGATCCGCCCGCGCGCAAGCCACGCCGCGGCGGCCTCGATCGGGTCGGTCCCGCGATCGGTCTCGGCCCCGGCGTGATCGAGCAGGCGGACCCGCGGGCCGCACTCGGGGCAGGCGTTGGGCTGGGCGTGGAAGCGGCGGTCGTGCGGATCCTCGTACTCGGCGCGACAGCGAGCGCACATCTCGAACCCCGCCATCGTCGTCTGAGGGCGGTCGTAGGGGACCCCGGTGACGATCGTGAACCGCGGGCCGCAGTTGGTGCAGTTGATGAACGGGTAGCGGTGGCGGCGGTCGCCGGGGTCGAGGAGCTCGGCGAGGCAGTCGTCGCACACCGCCATGTCGGGCGCGACCGCCGCGCGCGGCTCGCCGTGGCGCTCCGACTCGCGGATCCGGAAGCGGCGCTCGCCGAGCGCCGGAGCGGCCTGCTCGTCGATCGCCTCGACGGTCGCCAGCGGCGGCGCCTCGACCGGGAGCCGGGCGACGAACTCGTCGACGGACGGCGGCGCGCCCTCGACCTCGATCACCACACCGCGCTCGTCGTTGAGCACCCAGCCGCCGAGCTCGAGCTCCTCGGCGAGCCGGAAGACGTAGGGCCTAAAGCCGACCCCCTGCACGGTCCCGAGCACCCGCAGCCGCAGGCGCCGGGTGGCGGCTGCCTGCGCGGGCGCCGCCATCAGCTCTCGACGAGCTCGACCAGCTCGCGCAGGACGTGGTAAGCGCTCGCCTGCGCCTCCTGGATCCGGGGGATGTTCTGCGAACGGACCACGACGACGTGGTCGGCGAGGCGCTCGGCTGCGATCCGTCCGCCGTCGTAGCCGACCATCGCGATCGTCGCCAGCCCTCGCCGCCGCGCCTCGGCGAGGGCCGCGATCAGGTTCTCGGAGTTGCCGCTGGTCGAGAGCGCGGCGAGCGCGTCGCCCTCGCGCCCGTAGGCGATCACCTGGCGCTGGAAGATCTCGGCGACGCCGACGTCGTTCGCGATCGCGGTCAGGATCGACGAGTCGGCGGTCAGGTCGATCGCCCGGCGCGAGGGCCAGCCCGGCGCGGACCCGACGGCCCCCGGACGCGGAGCGGACGCGCCCTCCACGGACCCGACGGCCCCCGGACGCGAAGCGGAGGAGGCCGGCGGATGTATCAAGTCTGCGACCAGATCGGTGGCGTCGGTCGCCGAGCCGCCGTTGCCGCAGGCGAGCAGCCGCGCGCCGGCGTCGAAGCGCGCCCGCAGGTCGGCCGCGGCCTCGACCAGGACGGCCCGGTTCTCGGTCAGCGTCAGCCGTCGCAGCTCCCCGACCTCCGCCGACTTCATCAGCACCGAGCCCCGGACGTCCTCGGTGACCGCGTCGAGGTCGGTCTCGGATTCGGCCAGGAACGGGTAGAGGAAGCTCGACCCGCCCGCGTCGTGGCCGCTGCGGGCCTCGCGCCCGCCGAGCAGCCCGCGATGGTCGAAGAACACGTGCACCAGCTCCCAGAGCACGTGGTAGAGGGTCTCGACCAGCTCCTGGCGCACGAACGGGTCGTCGCCGGGCGGCTCGAACTCCCACTCCGCCGCCGCCGACGCGAACGCGATCGTCATCGCCCCGCGCTCGCGCGCCGCCGCCAGCGCCGCGACCGTCTCCGACGCGTCCGGCTCGTCGACGCCGAAGCCGATCGCGATGTCGTCCGCCTCGACCACCGCGCCGACCTGGGCCACGAGCGGCCCGCCCTCCGGCGGCGAGGCCGATCGCCGGCAGCGCCCGCTTGCCGACGATCACCGGGTGCACGAACTCAACCGCGACGTGGCGCACGTCCGAGCGCGCGGCGGCCGAGTGGCCGAGCGCGACCAGGCGCCCGCCGCGGGCGAAGCGCTCCGCCATCGCGTGACAGCAGCGCGCCAGGCGCCCCGCCTCGGCCTCGAAGAAGGTCGCGTTGGCGCGGTCGCGAAGCGCGAGCAGCTCGTCGACGCGACCGCCGAGCCCCGCAGCCGTTGCCGCCGTCATCGCGTCGCCTCCCGTCCGTTGGGTCAGGCGGTCGCCCGGACCCGGTCCGGGACCGCGGCGAGCCAGTCGCGCCACTCGTCGAGGCCGCGGCCGGCGGTCGCTGAGACCAGCATCGTCTCGACCCCGGGGTTGACGACGTCGACGTTCTCCAGGTAGCGATCGAGGTCGAACTCCACGTGCGGGAGCAGGTCGAGCTTGTTGACGATCACCAGCTCGCAGGCGCGGAACATGAGCGGGTACTTGAGCGGCTTGTCCTCACCCTCGGTCACCGAGGTGACCATGATCCGGGCGTCTTCGCCGACCCTGAACTCGGCCGGGCAGACGAGGTTGCCGACGTTCTCGATCACCAGAAGGTCGAGCTCTGAGAGCGGCAGCTCGGCGAGGGCCGAGCGGACCATGTTCGCGTCCAGGTGGCACTCGCCGCCGAAGCCGGAGTCCGTGTTGAGCTGGACCACGGGAACGTGGACCGCGGCGATCCGGTCGGCGTCCATGCTTCCCTGGACGTCGCCCTCGAGCACCCCGGCGCGGACGCCCTCGAGGCCCTCGAGCCCGCGCTCGAGCAGGGTCGTCTTCCCGGCCCCGGGAGCGCTCATCATGTTGACCACCGCGACGTCGGCGTGGTCGAAGTCGTGACGGTTCGCGTTCGCGATCGTCTGGTTCGCGTCGAGCGCGTCCTCGGCGACCCTGATCTTCGTTCGGTGCATCGCTCTCCTCTCTACGCTTGCGTGACGGCGACCGCCTCGGCGACCTCGATCGACTCGACCTCGAGCTCGTCGCCGCGAACCACGGTCGCGCCGGCGAGCTCGCAGGCGGGGCAGCGGAACACCGGCAGCGCCGGCGCGAGCTGCTCGTGGACCGCGAGGCGGAGCTGGTGCCGGGTCCCACTCGCAGCCGCAGGTGCCGCAGCTCATCCACGCCTCGACGATGCGCTGCTCGAGCCGGGCCCCCTCGCAGAGCGTGTCGCGGCTGACGATCTCGAAGTAGAAGCCGAGCGACTCGGGCACGACCTGGCGCAGCGCGCCGATCGTGATCTCGACCGCGGTCACCCGCCGGCCGTCGGCATGGCGCAGCGCCGTGTCGACGATCGCGCTCGAGATCGAGAGCTCGTGCATCAGCCCGCCTCGGCGTAGGCCGCGTCGGTGCGCAGCTCGGCGATCGTCTCCCCGACCAGGGTCGCGGCCCGCTCGACCGCGGCGGCGACCGCGGGAGAGAGCTCGAACCCCATCTCCTCGCCCGCCGGCTCGCAGGCGACGACGACCACCTTGCCCGGCCAGCCGCCGACCGTCTTCACGAACCGCAGCACCGTCCGCGGGTCCATCCCGTGCGGACTGACCAGCTCGCCGTCGGAGATCGGCTCGATCTCGGCCGGATCGGGGTCGATCACGTACAGCGTCCCCGGCTCGCCGCCCTGGCGGCTGATGTCGACGAGGACGAGCGCGTCGTAGCCGCGCATCACCTCGTAGGCGAGGTCGAGCCCGCCGCTGCCGAAGTCGAGCACCGTGACCCCGGGCGGCAGCTCGGCGTCCGCGAGGGCCTTCGCCACGTGGCCGCCGAAGCCGTCGTCGCCGAGCCAGGCGTTGCCGACCCCGGCGACGAGGATCTGGCGCTCGGGCCGGGCGCTCACTGCACCGCCGCCTCGAGCTCGCCGGCCTTGAAGAACAGGTAGCGGCCGGTCTCGCGAAACAGCTCCTGCGCCGGATCGTCGTCGATCGTCACCGCGACGTGGGCGCCGTCCTCGTAGTCGAGATAGAGCCGCTCGATCGTCGCCGTGCGACCGTCGAGCATGCGGTCGTAGACGTCGCGCTCGGTCCCCGGGCGCAGGACGACCTTGGCGCCCTTGCGGAAGGTGACGCCGCCGACCTCGAGCGTCGCCTCGCCCGGGTTCGGGTGCCCGGGCTCGGGCGCCGGTCCCGGGTCGGGCGGCAGCGGCGGCGTCGTCTGCAGCGCCGGGTCGGCGCTCTCGAGCCGCCCGTGCAGGGCGAGCATCTGCTCGGGCGTCGTCGCGCTCGCGCGCTCGATCATCTCGCGCACCGCGGGGTCCTGGGCGGCGATCTGCTCGCGCTCGGAATCGCTCAGCGCCTGCACGTGCAGCAGCAGCGCCTCCTCGATCTCGGTGTTGTCGAACAGGTTGCCGAGGCTCTCGGGAGCGAGGCTGGGATGGTCGGGGAGCATGATCGGCGCCGCGAGCACGGCATCGTCGCCGGGGCTGGCGAGCACCGGCCAGGTGTTGACGTTCTCGCACGCCGCCGAGGCCGCTCCGGCGATCCCGTCGCGCTCGAGCGGCGAGACGAAGCGCCCGGCGCTCGCCTCGAGCACGACGTGGGTCGAGAGCAGGCTCGCGGCGAGCGCGCCCGGCCGGTCGAGCGCCTCGGCCTCGGCAGCGGTGAGCGCGGTCGTGTTGTGGACGCAACAGCGGATCCGCACCAGCTGGCGGCCCTCCGAGTCGAGCACGTCGAGCGCCTCGGCGCGCAGGCGCGCCCGGCCCTCGAGCGCCCGCGGGGCATCGAGGCGAAACTCGGTCCCGATCCCGGCCTCGCCGAGCTCGGCCAGGGCCGCCGGCTCGAGCTCGACCCGGCGCTCGGTCGCGGTATGGCGCTCCCCGGAGGGATGCAGGAAGCGGATCGTCGCCCCGACCCGGGCTCCCTCGGGCGCGGCGAGCACGCACTCGACCCGGACGTGGTCGAAGGTGCTCGCGCTGCGCTCGGCGTAGCCGGGCGGATAGACGATCCCGAACGGGGTCGGGGTCGAGTTCTTCGCCGAGCCCGGCGTGTAGGGATAGAGCGCGTAGCCCTCGTAGAGGAGCGAGGAGACGAGCGCCTCGAGCTGCTCGTTCACGACCCGGCCTCCGGCTCGGCCCCGAGCAGGTCCTCGACCACCGCGTCGAATGTCGGCAGCCCGCGCTCCGCCTTCCGGCGCTCGAGCCGGGCGACCGTGTCGGCGTGCACCGGGATCCAGCTGCGGAACGGGTAGGCGGCGTCGATCGTCGCCCGCCAGACCTCGACCGGCATCCCGAACCGCGGCGACCGATCCCAGGGGATCTGGACCATCTGCATCCGCCCGTCCCCGGCCTCGTAGAAGACCGTGCCGTTGAAGTGGAAGCGCAAGGGCGCCTCCCCGTCGGAGAGCCCGTGGAAGTACTTCGCCGCGGCGAGCTCGAGGTCGTAGGTGCAGGGGACGAGGAGCTCGAACTCCGCCGTCCCGCCCTCGAAGGCGGGCACGAGGGCGTCGGCTCCCGCCCAGCGGAAGCTCTCCGTGGTCGAGGCCCAGCGCTCGGGCTCGCCGAAGAGCTCGACCAGCCGCTCGCGGCTCGCGGGATCGTAGGTGCGCTTCGAGGGCTCGATCGTGATCACGACCGAGAGCGCGATCGTGAACACCGAGAGCCCGGAGCCGTCGCTGACCCGGATCCGGAAGCCGACCGTGGGCGCCGCGGCGCGCGCGACCGCCCGCGCCGAGAGCACCTCGAAGTCCGGATCGGGGGCGCCCGTGAACGGCGAGGGCTCGGGCTCGGCGACGCTCGTCGCTCGCTGCTCGTCGGTCATCTCGACACCGGTTGCACGGACTCGGCGGCACGCACGCGCAGCTCGGCGAAGAAGGCACCGATCGCGCGCTCGGGCCCGTCGCCGCCCGAGATCCCCTCCCAGCTCGCCTTGATCAGGCCGACGAGTCGGTAGCACTCGTCGATCGGGGCGATCGCGTACTCGGGTGGGTCGGCGATCCGGTTCACGATCAGCGCCTCGGCGTCGGAGTCGAGGCTCATCAGCACCGGGTTCAGGGCCCGCAGATCACGCCAGGTCTCGGCCGCGACCTCGGACTCGGTCGCTCCGGCGGGGCTCGGATAGAGCGCCACGACCCCGCCCGAGGCGGTCGAGTCGATGAAGAACGCAAGCCCGATCGGGACGTCGAACGCCGCCCACGTCTCGGCCGGGAGCTCGAAGTCGTCGAGCCAGACGATCCGCGTTCCGGTCGGCCGCAGCTCCGGGTCGCCGCCGCGCAGCGCGACGCAGCTCTCACAGGCGCAGAGGATCGTGCGGTCGACCAGGTGCAGGAGGTGGCGGTGGTCGGGGTCGAGGTCCTTGCCGCAGAGGTCGCAGCGCTCGGCGGGCTGCCCGTTCGGGGCGCCGTTGCCCGCCGGCGCTCCGTCGGCGCCGGCCCGATCGGGCCGCGCGAGCCGGCGCAGGGCGGCGACCATCTCGGCCTGGCGCCGCGCCGCGACCCTGGCGTCGACGACGTCGCTCATCCGAGCGCGACCCGCGGTCGACCGGAGGCGGCGAGCAGCGGCACCGGCTCGAGCAGGAGCCGGTCGTCGTCGAGCGAACGTCCCGCGCGCGGGAGGAAGAAGCGCCGCTCGCACTGGCCGCAGCGCAGGGTCCCCTCGCTGAGCTCCGCTCCCGCCAGCGACGCCTCGCAGCCGGCGCAGGCGTCGCGGAAGGCGAGCAGCTCGCCCTCGACCGAGGCGACGATCAGTGCCCGCCCCTCGACCTCGGCCGTGGTCAGCTCGCCGTCGGCCAGCCCCTCGACGCCGTCGAGGTCGAACCACGCCGGCGGGCGCTCGGCGGCGCCGGGCGCGACCTGGACGACCGGCAGCTCGGTCCCGCCCGGGGCCGGGGCGCCGGCGGCCGGGGCGACCGCGCCCTCGACCACAAGCCCCTCGAGGTCGGGGGCCGCCTCGTCGAGCGCCGACTTGATCGCCAGCTCGAGCGTCGACGAGGATGCCGGGCAGCCGTCACAGCTGCCATCGAGCCGGATCCGGGCGATCCCGTCGTCGATCCCGAGCAGCTCGACGTTGCCGCCGTGCGACTCCATGTAGGGACGGACCGAGGCGAGCGCCTCTCCGACCCGGTCGGCGAGCGAGACCGGGTAGAGCCCGTGGATCAACATCAGGCTGGCGACGACGCCGTCGCCGGCGAGCCGCTCGCCGAGCTCGCCCGCCGCCGGGCTCTCGGCGACGGCGGCGAAGATCCGCTCGAGCCCCTCGCCGTAGAGCTCGAGCACCGCGCCGACGAGCTCCTCGCTGGCGCGGCGGGTCGCCGGATCGCCGAGTCGCTCGACCTCTGCCGTGAGCCGCTGTACCCGCTCGATCAGCTCATCCGGGGAGATCGGGCGACGGCCCGCCACGCCGGCGGGCGCGCCGTTCGATCCGTTGGCGTCCATGCTCGCCGATCGACCCCTCAGCACATTCCGGTCGGCGTGTGCTGGACCTTGCGCACGCGGCCACCGCCGGTGTACATGTGCACCCCGCACGGCAGGCACGGGTCGAAGCTGCGAACCGCGCGCATGATGTCGATGCCCTTGAAGTTCTCCGGGCCGTTCTCCTCGAAGATCGGGGTGTTCTGCACCGCGTCCTCGTAGGGGCCGGGAGTCCCGTAGGAATCGCGAACGCTCGCGTTCCAGGGCGTCGGCGGATAGGGCTGGTAGTTGGCGATCTTGCCGCCGCGGATGACCATGTGGTGCGAGAGCACGCCCCGCGCCGCCTCGTGGAAGCCGACGCTGACCGCCTCCTGCGGCACCTTGAAGTCGTTCCAGCTCTTCGTCCGGCCGGCCCGGACCTCGGTGAACGCGCGCTCGAGGTTGTCGAGCCCGATCAGCGCCGAGTACGCCTGGTGATACGTGCGAGCGCGGTCGCGCTCGATCGCATTCGACTTCTCGGGGATCCGCCACTCGAGCTCCATCTCCGGGGCGCTAGCCGTCCGCGGCAGCACCATCTGGATCGAGCTCCCGGTCGCCTTCGCGTAGCCGAAGTCGACCAGCCCGGCCTTCGCCGTGCACCACTGGCGCGCGAACGGCCCGCCGCCGGTGTCGCAACAGACGTACTTGTCGTTGCGCTTGTCGTACATCCGCGGCGAGACGACCCAGCTGTACTTGTCGGCGAAGTCGCGCTTCTGCGGCTTCGGGATCGTGACCTTGTTCCACGGATGGCGCGGGTCGACCGGGTTGCCGAGCGGGTCCTCGGTCACCAGCGGCTGCTCGGTCTCGGTCCAGTCGTCGAAGTACGACGACCCGAGCAGGATCCTGATCATCAGGTTGATCTCGACCAGGTCGGTCGTGATCAGCTCGCCGTTGAAGACGACCCCGGGGGTGACATAGCGCTTGTTGCCCCACTCGTTCATCGTCTTGTAGTCGTAGTCGACGTAGTCGGGATCGTCGAACGCACCCCAGTTGACGAGGTTCGTCTCCCGGAAGCCGACCATGTCGTAGCCGGGCAGCTCCCGGAGGAAGAAGTCGTAGAGGTCGTCGTGCATCGGCACGCTGCGCTTCGTGTAGTCGATGTAGCGCATCAACCGCACGTAGTAGTCGGTCAGCGTCTGATGGGTGATGTGCGCGCTCACCCCGCCCGGCATGATCGTCGAGGGGTGGGTGTGGCGCCCGCCGAACAGGCAGTACATCTCGCGCGTGTAGCGCGAGACCTGCAGCGTCTCGAGGTAGAACTCGCCCGTGAACGGGTTCAGCGCCCGCATGATGTCGGCGATCGTGCGGTACCCGTGGATGTCGGAGTTCGGCGCCAGCTCCTGCTCGGCCTTGGCCAGCAGCGACGGATTCGTCTCCTTGACCATCTGCTCGCAGAAGTCGACGTTCGCCATGCAGTCGTTGAAGATCGCGTGGTCGAACATGTAGTCGGCCGACTCGGCGAGGTTGTAGGCCAGGTCCCCGAGCGGGGGCGGCTTCACCCCGTAGGCCATGTTCTGGTTCAGGCACGAGCAGGTGCAGTGGTTGTCACCGCAGATGCCGCAGATCCGGCTGGTGATGAAGTGCGCGTCGCGGGGGTCGATGCCCTTCATGAAGATGTCGAATCCCCGGAAGATCATCGAGGTGCTGTAGCACTTGAGCACCTCCCGGTTCGAGAAGTCGATCTCGGTATGGATCCCGAGGCTGCCGACGATCCGCGTGATCGGATCCCACGACATCTCCTTGACCATGACCTTCTGGTCGCCGCGCGGTGTCTCCACTGTCGCCATTTGCGTGTCCTCCCTCTCCTACGAGTAGTTGCGCGGCTGATAGCCGGTCGTCAGCGTCGCCGTGGGCTTGCGCCACTCCGGCTCGACGTCGTACTTGTTCTTGATGTTGCGGTGGCGGAAGTACCGGAACAGGGGCCCGAACGTGAACCGCTCGAGGTTCGAGGCGAAGGCCCCGGCCGTGTCCGGATCCATGAACGGCATGTACTTGTCGGGGAAGCCCGGCATCGTGCAGGCCATGCAGATCCCGCCCACGTTCGGGCAGCCGCCGTAACCGTCGACCCAGCCGCGGACCGGGACGTTGCACTTGACCACCGGTCCCTTGCAACCGAGCTTCACCAGGCAGCGCGGGTCGTCGCCGTACTCGGTCGCGAACTGGCCCTGCTCGGAGAAGCCGGCTCGGTTGCAGCCCTCGCGGACGGTGCGCCCGAAGAGCCAGCGCGGTCGCAGCTGCTCGTCGAGGTCGGGCACCGGCGCCCGGCCCGCCAGGTGCAGGGCGAGGTAGAGCAGGACCTCGGTCATGTTGTCGGGCTGCGCCGGGCAGCCGGGGATGTTGACCACCGGCAGACCGGCGACCGACTTCCAGTCCCAGCCGAGGTGATCGGCGACGCCCATCGCGCCGGTCGGGTTGTTCTTCATCGCCGGGATCCCGCCGTAGGTGGCGCAGGTCCCGATCGCGACCACCGCCGCCGCCTTCGGCGCCAACCGGTCGAGCCAGTCGGAGGTCGTGATCGGCTGGCCGGTCTCGGGGTCGTCGCCGATCGCCGCCCAGTAGCCCTCGCCCGAGAGGCGCTCGTTCGGGATCGAGCCCTCGACGCAGAGCACGAACGGGTCGAGCTCGCCGCGCTCGGCGCGCCACCACCACTCGATGAACTCGTCGCCGTTCTCGTAGGCGAGCACCGGGTTGTGGACGATCACCTTCGGCATCCCGGGAATCGACTGGGTGATGATGTCCTCGAGGCTCGGGTTGACGGCCGAGGTCATCGCGACCGAGTCCCCATCGCAGGAGAGGCCAGTCGTCATCCACAGGACGTGGGCCTCGACGGCCTCGGTCTTCGCCTGGTCCGGGACGAACTCGGTGCTCAGCGCCATCTCAACCTCTCCTGTTCGATTGGTTCAACAGATCCTTGGCAGTGGGTCGCCGGCGAGCAGGTCCATCACCCGCCGGCCTCCGAACGCGGTCTCAACGAGGACCATCCCGGGCGGCTCGGCCCGGACCTCGGCGATCTCGGTCGCCGCCTCACAGCCCTCGACCGCGCGCAGCGCCGCGAGCGCCGCCTCGGCCGCCTCGGGGGCGACGAAGGCGACCAGGACACCCTCGTTGGCGACGTACATCGGGTCGATCCCGAGCAGCTCGGCGGCACCCGCGACCTCCGGAATGACCGGGATCTCGGCCTCGCGGACGGCGACCCCGACGGCCGAGGCGCGGGCGAGCTCGTTGAGCACCGTCGCGACCCCGCCGCGGGTCGCGTCGCGCAGCGTGCGCAGCGAGCCGCCGGCGGCGTCGAGCAGCGCGTCGACCGCCGGCCACAGCGAGCGGGTGTCGGAGACGACGTCGGACTCGAGCCCGAGCTCGCCGCGGGCGAGCATGATCGCGGTGCCGTGCTCGCCGATCGTCCGCGAGACGAGCACCCGGTCGCCCGGGCGCAGGGCTCGGGTGGAGAGCGCCGCGCGCGGGTCGCGGACGCCGATCCCGCTGGTGCAGACGTACATCCCGTCGGCGAGCCCGCGCTCGACCACCTTGGTGTCGCCGGTGACGACCTCGACCCCGGCCGCCGCGGCGGCAGCGGCGATCGCCTCGACCTCGCCCCGCAACAGGTCGGCATCGAGGCCCTCCTCGAGCACCAGCGCGAGGCTGATCGCGAGCGGGCGGGCGCCGCCCGCGGCGAGGTCGTTGACGGTCCCGTTGACGGCGAGCTCGCCGATCGAGCCGCCGGGGAAGCGCAGCGGGCGGACGACGAAGGTGTCGGTGGTGAACGCGAGCCGGGCGCCGTCGACCTCGAGCGCCGCGGCGTCGCCGAGCTCGGTCAGCTGCTCGGAGCCGAACGCCGGCGCGAGCAGCCCCTCGATCAGGGTCTGGGTCGCCTTGCCGCCGGCGCCGTGGGACATCGTGATCCGCTCGTCCTTGAACCGGGGACGCTTCGCTCTGGTGGTCTCAATGATCTCGTTGATCCGGACCTCGCGGTCGCTCGCCGGCTTCGTCTGAGCGGGCATCAGACCGCGACCTCGGCGCGCTGGGTCAGGCGGCCGTAGTTGTAGTAGGCGGCGCAGGCCCCCTCCGGTGAGACCATGCAGGTCCCGATCGCGTGCTCGGGGGTGCACGCGGTGCCGAAGACCTTGCACTCCCAGGGCTTGATCACGCCCTTGAGCACCTCGCCGCACTGGCACGCCTTCGGGTCGGCGACCCTGACCCCGGGGACCTCGAACACCCGCTCGGCGTCGAGCTCGGCGTAGGCGTCGGAGAGCTTGAGCGCGCTCTGCGAGATGAAGCCGAGCCCGCGCCACTCGAAGTGCGGGCGCAGCTCGAACACCTCGGCCATCACCGCGAGCGCCGCCGGGTTGCCGTCGTATGGGACGACCCGCTTGTACTGGTTCTCGACCTCGCAGCGGCCGTCGGCGAGCTGGCCGAGGATCATCCGGATCGCCTGCAGGATGTCGAGCGGCTCGAAGCCGGCGGTGACCAGCGGCCTACCGTAATCGGCGGGGATGAACTCGAACGGGCGCACGCCGACGATCGTCGAGACGTGACCGGGACCGATGAAGCCGTCGAGTCGCAGGTCCGGCGACTCGAGCAGCGCCCGCAGCGGCGGAACGATCGTCACGTGGCTGCACATGCAGAGGAAGTTCGTCACGCCCTCGGCTCTGGCGCGCTTCAGCGTCAGCGCGGTCGAGGGCGCGGTGGTCTCGAAGCCGATCGCGAAGAAGACCACTCTGCGGTCCGGGTTCTGCTTCGCGATCCGCAGCGCGTCGAGCGGCGAGTAGACCATGCGGATGTCCGAGCCGGCCGCCTTCGCCTCGAGGAAGGTCTGCTCGGATCCGGGGACGCGCATCATGTCGCCGAAGCAGGTCAGGATCACGCCCGGCTCGCGGGCGAGCGCGATCCCGTCGTCGACCCGTCCCATCGGGATCACGCAGACCGGGCAACCGGGGCCGTGGACGAGCTCGACGTTTTCCGGGAGCAGGTCGTCGATCCCGTACTTGTAGATCGAGTGGGTGTGGCCGCCACACACCTCCATCAGCTTGTAGTGGCGATCCGCATCCACCGCCCCGAGGATCTCCCCGGCGAGCGCCCGGCCGAGCTCCGCGTCCCGGAACTCGTCGACGAACCGCATCAGGCGATCGCCGTCCCCGCGTGCACCAGGACCTCCTGCGAGACCTCGACCGGGACCAACGCGATCTCGATCGTGTGGTGCTCTCCGGTCTCGTCGGCGCAGAGGGCGAGCTGGCGCTCGGCGTCGATCTCCAACACCCGCATCGGCTCGGCGACGTCACCGCAGGTGATGCAGTGCTCGTCATGACATTCGCCCGGCATCCCCGGACGCGAAGCGGAGGAGATGCCGGTGAGTTCGTTCACTCGATCACGCTCGCCTTCAGCTCCTCGAGCTCGGCCTCGTAGTCGGCGCCCATGCCCTCGAGCATCTTCCGCGTCGCCAGCGCCTCGGCCTCGTCGACCTTCGAGATCGCGAAGCCGACGTGGATCAGGACCCAGTCCCCCGGGGCGGCAGTCTCCCCGCCCGCGTCGAGGAGCCCGACGTTGACGTTGCGCCTGACCCCGGCGACGTCGACGAGCGCCAGCCGGTTCGGCTCGTCGACGAGTTCCAGAATCTGCCCAGGGATGGCCAGGCACACCGTTTTGGCCTCCTCCGCTCGACCTCTATCCGCGACTCCCGGTTACTGCTGGGCGACGCTATCGGCGCCCCGGCGGCCGTGTAAGCGCATCCCGCACGGTGTCCTCACCACCTAGCCCTAGTGCAGCGGCTCGCGCTCCTCGGCCGCGAGCCGGTGGGCGGCCATCCGCCCGGCGACCGCGCGGCGGCGGCGATGGCCGCTCGGTAGCCGGCGCGCCTGCAGGTAGCGACCGAGGAAGGCGTCGATCCGGCGCTCGCCCTCGGCGAGGTCGGTGGCGCGGCGATCGAGCTCCTCGACCCCGGCGCCGGTGAGGTCGTAGACGCGCTTCGGCGGGCCGGCGGGCGACTGCTCCCAGCGCGAGCTCACCAGTCCCTCGCGCTCGAGCTTGCGCAGCATCCGGTACAGCGCCCCCGGGTCGGAATGGTCGAAGCCGAAGGGCGCCACCTGCTCGGCGAGCTCGTAGCCGTGCGCCTCGCCCTCGCGCAGGAGCAGCAACAGGCAGGGTCGCAGGAAGTCCTTCGGCAGCCCGGAGCTCAGCGCGTGAGGCATCGGCCTCCGACTCTATCCGGACTCAGACGGCGTCGAAGCGGCGACCGACCTCGTCCCAGTTGACGACGTTCCAGAACGCGTCGAGATAGTCGGGGCGCTTGTTCTGGTACTTCAGGTAGTAGGCGTGCTCCCAGACGTCGGCGCCGAGCAGCGGCGTCTGGCCGTCGGAGACCGGCGTGTCCTGGTTCGGGGTGCTGGTCACCGCGAGCCCGGAGCCGTCGTGCACGAGCCAGGCCCAGCCGGAGCCGAACTGGCCGACCCCGGCGTTCTTGAACTCCTCCTTGAACGAGTCGAAGGAGCCGAACTTCTCGTCGATCGCGTCGGCGAGCGCGCCACTCGGCTCGCCACCGCCGTCGGGGCTCATTACCTGCCAGAAGAAGCTGTGGTTGGCGTGCCCGCCGGCGTTGTTACGCACCGGGCCCTGCTTGTCGGACGGCAGCGCGTCGAGGTTCTGGAGCACCTCGTCGACGTCCTTGTCGGCCCACTCGGTGCCCTCGAGCGCGGCGTTCGCCTTGTCGACGTAGGCCTGGTGGTGCTTGTCGTGGTGGACGCGCATCGTCGCCTCGTCGATGTGTGGCTCGAGCGCGTCGTAGTCGTAGGGCAGGTCGGGAACTTCGTAGGCCATCGTTTCTCCTCGATCGGTTTGCACGTTCAGCCTAGCCAAGGCATCATCGGTGAGATGCAAACGCTGCGCGACGCACACGGGCGCTCGATCTCCGACCTGCGGGTCTCGGTCACCGACCGCTGCAACTTCCGCTGTCGCTACTGCATGCCGGCCGAGGGGATGGCGTGGCTGGACCGCTCCGAGGTGCTCTCGTTCGAGGAGATCGAGCGCTTGGTGCGGGTGCTCGCCGGCCTCGGCATCCGCGACGTGCGGCTGACCGGCGGCGAGCCGTTGGCGCGGCGCGAGTTCCCGCGCCTGGTCGCGATGCTGCGCGCGATCGACGGCATCGACGACCTCTCGCTGACCACCAACGGCTACCTGCTCGAGCGCGACGCCGCGGCGCTGGTCGACGCCGGGATCGACCGCGTCAACGTCTCGATCGACTCGCTCGCGCGCGATCGCTTCCACGAGATCACCCGGCGCGACGCGCTGCCCCAGGTGTTGCGCGGCCTCGCCGCGATCGCGGCCCACGAGCGCGTGCGGCCGATCAAGGTCAACGCGGTCGCGATGCGCGATTTCACCGAGGACGAGGTCGGCCGCTTCGCGGAGCTTGCCCGCTCGAGTGACTACCAGGTCCGCTTCATCGAGTTCATGCCACTCGACGGCGACCGCGCCTGGGAGCCCGGCGCGGTGCTCACCGGCGACGAGATCCGCGCCCTGATCGACGCGATCCACCCGCTCGAGGAGCTGCCGCGCGAGCCGCACGCGACCGCGCGGGTGTTCAGGTTCGCCGACGGCCGCGGCGAGATCGGCTTCATCAACCCGGTCTCCGAGCCCTTCTGCGCCGATTGCAACCGGATCCGACTGACCGCCGACGGCAAGCTGCGCACCTGCCTGTTCTCGATCCGCGAGACGGACCTGCGGGCACCGCTTCGCGACGGGGCCACCGACGGCGAGCTCGAGCGGGTGATCCGCGACGCGGTCTGGCGCAAGGAGCTCAAGCACCGCGTCTCCGAGCCCGGCTTCGTCGCCCCGCCGCGGACGATGAGCGCGATCGGCGGCTGAGCGCCCGATTCACTAGGCTGCCCCGCCATGGGCAGGGCCACAAAGGGGGTGGTCGCGTCGCTGCTGCTGGCGGCGAGCGTCGGCGCGGGTTCGCTCGCCACCGCCGCCGAGCGCGGGGCGCAGGGACCGCCGGTCGACCTCTCGAACGCCTCGACCTGCGACTTCATCGCCGAGCAGGAGCAGGGCGCGCCCTGCCTGCTGCCGTTCCCGAGCGACTTCCACACCCTCCGCGACAAGAAGGCGAAGACCGGGCGGCGGATCGACTTCGTCGACGCCGCGATGCCGCAGAACACGCTCGGCGCCCCGATCAACGCCGAGGACTACAACTTCAACGACGGCTTCAGCCCCGGCCAGGCGATCGTCGTCCGCGCCCCGGGGCTCGACAACCCGCAGGCGCTCGCCGCGACGAAGCCGGTCGGGCTCGCCAACCTGGCGGCGCTACGAGCGCAAGCGGGCGCCGGTGGTCGTGATCGACGCGAAGAGCGGCAAGCGGTGGCCGATCTGGGTCGAGATCGACTCCAACGCCGACACCCCCGAGGAGACCTCGGTGCTGATCCACCCGGCGAAGAACTTCGCCGCCGGGCGGCGCTACATCGTCGCGATGCGAGACCTGAAGACCGCGACCGGGGCGACGATCCCGGCTCCCGAGGGCTTCACCTACTACCGCGACGACCTTGACTCCACCGAGCCCGCGATCAACACTCGCCGCGGGCACTTCGAGCGCATCTTCAAGAGCCTCGCGAAGGCGAAGGTCAAGCGCGGCAACCTCTACCTCGCCTGGGACTTCACCGTCGCCAGCGACCGCAACATCGCCGAGCGGATGCTCCACATTCGCGACGATGCCTTCAAGGAGCTCGGCGACCGCAAGCTCGGCGACCTCAAGGTCAAGGGTGGCTCGCCGAGCTTCGCCGTCGACGAGGTGACCGAGCTCGCCCCCTGCGGCGCCGACGGCTGCCAGGACGGCGAGGACCCGAACGTCGCGCGCGAGATCCGCGGCAGCTTCACCGTCCCCTGCTACATGGAACCCGATTGCGACGCCGGCGGCCGCTTCGTCCTCAACGCCAAGGGGCTGCCGAGCCAGAACGGCACCTGGACCGCGAACTTCAACTGCATCGTGCCGAGGTCCGCCGCCGACGCCGAGGGGATCGCGACCGCCAACCGGCCGGCCGTCTACGGCCACGGGCTGCTGGGCAGCGCCGACGAGGCGTTGTCGAGCGCGCAGCGGACGCTCGCGGTCGCCCACGGCTTCGTCTTCTGCGCCACCGACGAGATCGGGTTCTCCGAGAACGACATCCCGAACATCATCGGCATCCTCCAGGACCTCTCGACCTTCCCCGAGCTCACCGACCGGGTCCAGCAGGGCCTCTTGAACGAGCTCTACCTCGGGCGGCTGATGATCCACAAGCGCGGCTTCGCCTCCAACGCCGCCTTCCGAGCGAACAGCGCCGACGCCGCCAGCCCGTCGGTGCTCAACCGCTCGCGGCTCTACTACAACGGCAACAGCCAGGGCGGGATCCTCGGCGGCGCCCTGACCGCGGTCGCGCCCGACTTCACCCGCGCCTCGCTCGGCGTCCCGGCGATGAACTACTCGGTCCTGCTGCAGCGCTCGGTCGACTTCGACCTCTACTCGACGATCCTCGACCCGAACTACCCGAGCGCGCTGACCCAGGCGCTCTCGCTGTCGCTGATCCAGATGCTCTGGGACCGCAGCGATCCGAACGGCTACGCGCACCGGATGACCGTCGAACCCGCTGCCCGACACGCCCAAGCACGAGGTGCTGATGAACGTCGCCTTCGGCGACCACCAGGTGACCACCTGGCAGGCCGAGGTCGAGGCGCGGACGATCGGCGCCAAGACCCACGAGCCGGTCGTCTTCGACGGCCGCTGGCCGGGCGTCAAGGTGCACTGGGGGATCCCGCGGATCGGCAGGTACCCGTTCCGGGGATCGGCGCTGATCTTCTGGGACACGGGTCCGACCCGGCCCGACCCCGAGAACCCGGGCGCCGAGACCGGCACCGATCCGCCACCGATCGAGAACCTGCCCAACCGCACCGGCGACGACCCACACGGCGCGCCGCGCGCGGCGGCGGCCGAGCAGAAGATGGTCTCCGACTTCCTGCGCAAGAACCGCAAGTCGAAGATTCGCGACACCTGTGACGGCGGGCCCTGCTTCGCCGGCGGGTTCGCCGGGCCCTAGGGCACGCCTCCGAAAACAGGCCGACGGTTCTGCCTATGCAATGCTTAGGTAGATGGAAAGGCCGGTCCAGATCGGCGAAGCGGCCCGGATGATCGGCGTCAGCGCCGACACCCTGCGGCGCTGGGACCGCGCGGGCAAGGTCCGCACGACGCGCGACGAGCGCAACCGGCGCCTCGTCTCGCTGGCCGAGGTGCGCCGCCTCGGCGGGGCGCCGGAGCGCCACCGCACCGGCGACGAGCTCTCGGCCCGCAACCGCTTCCCCGGGGTCGTGCGCTCGGTCGAGGCCGACGGCCCGATCGGGGTGGTCGAGATCGAGGCCGGGCCGTTCCTGGTCACCGCGGCGATCACCCGCGACGCGATCGAGGAGCTCGGGCTCGAGCCCGGGGCCGAGGCGACGGCGATGGTGAAGGCGACCTCGGTGATGGTGATCCGCGGCAGCGCCGGCGGATGAGGGTCCGCGAGCTCGCCCTCGCGGCACTCGCGACGCTGGCGCTGGCCGGCTCCGGCTGCGGCGACGAGGACGACCCCGGTGCCGGCGGTGGCGAGCTCACGGTCTCGGCCGCCGCCTCGCTCGCCGACGCGTTCGGTGCCTACGGCGAGACGACCGAGGGCGAGGAGCGGTTCTCGTTCGCGGGCTCCGACGAGCTCGCGGCGCAGATCCGCCAGGGCGCGGCGCCCGACGTCTTCGCCTCCGCCAACACCGACCTACCCGCTGGAGCTCCACGACGAGGGCCTGGTCGGCAAGCCGGTCGTCTTCGTCCGCAACCAGCTCGTGGTCGCGGTACCGGCGGACTCGCGGATCGAGTCGCTCGACGAGCTCGCCGAACCGGGGCTCGACCTGGTGATCGGGGCGCAGGGGGTCCCGGTCGGCGACTACACGCGCGAGGTGATCGATCGGTTGCCGGCGGCGCAGGCCGAGGCGATCCTCGCCAACGTGCGCTCGGAGGAGTCCGACGTCAAGGGGGTGGTCGGAAAGCTGACCCAGGGCGCCGCCGACGCCGGCTTCGTCTACGCCTCCGACGTCGCCGCGGCGGCCGAGCAGCTGCGCGCGGTCGAGCTCCCGGCGAAGCTCGAGCCCGAGGTCGCCTACGGGATCGCGGTCGTCGCCGCCGCCGAGAACCCCGACGGCTGCGCGGGCGTTCGTCGACGGCCTGCTCACCGCCGAGGGCCAGCGGATCCTGACCGAGAACGGCTTCCTGCGGGCCCCGGGCGGTTGAAGGCGCGCTGGTTCGGAGCCCTGCTCGCCGGCGCGCTCTGCCTCGCGCTCGTCTTCCTCACCCTTCCGATCGCCGCGATCTTCCTCCAGGTCGGGCCCGGCGAGCTGGTCCAGCGGCTCGGCGACCCGCAGGCGACCGACGCCCTGCGCCTGAGCCTGATCACCTCCGGGATCGCGCTCGCCCTGATCCTCGTCATCGGGACGCCGGCCGCGTATCTGCTCGCCACCCGTTCGTTTCGAGGCCGCTCGCTGGCGATCACCGCGATCGAGCTGCCGCTGGTGCTGCCGCCGGCGGTCGCCGGGATCGGGCTGCTCGCCGCGTTCGGTCCCGAGGGCCTGCTCGGAGGCGCGATCGAGGACGCCGGCGCCCGGCTGGTGTTCGAGACCGCGGGCGTCGTCGTCGCGCTCACGTTCGTCGCCAGCCCCTTCTACCTGCGCCAGGCGCAGGCGGCGTTTCAGGCCGTCGACCCGACCTGGATCCAGGCCTCGCGAACGCTCGGCTCGGGCGAGGCGCGCACGTTCGCGCGGGTGGCGATCCCCGCCGCGATGCCCGGGCTCGCGGCCGGGCACGGCGCTCGCCTGGGGGCGGGCGCTGGGCGAGTTCGGGGCCACGCTCGTGTTCGCGGGCTCGTTCCAGGGGATCACGCAGACGACGCCGCTCGCGATCGTCGAGCTGTTCGGCAGCGACTTCACCTCGGCGCTGGCGCTGTCGGCGGTCCTGGTCGCCGTTTCGGCGGCGCTGCTGCTGAGCGTGAAGCTGGTGGTCGGACGCCGGCCCGGGGCCGGCACCGGCGCGATCGAGCCGATCGTCGATGCTTCGCGCTGAGCTCACCGGCTCGCTCGGCGAGCTGCGCATCGCCGCGGAGCTCGAGGTCGCGCCCGGGCACTGCCTCGCGCTCGTCGGGCCGTCGGGCGCGGGCAAGTCGTCGCTGCTGCGGATGATCGCCGGGCTGGTCCGCCCCGCCATCGGCCGCGTCTCGTGTGGCGAGCGGGTCTGGCTCGACACCGAGGCCGGGGTCGAGCTCGCCCCGGAGCGACGCCGGTGCGGGTACGTGTTCCAGGACTACGCGCTGTTCGGCCACATGAGCGCCTGGCGGAACGTCGCCTACGCCCAGCGCGGGGTCGCGCGCGGTTCGCGGCGAGCGGCGGCGGTCGAGCTGCTCGACCGCTTCGGCGTCGGGCGGCTCGCCGACGACCGGCCGGCGACGCTGTCGGGCGGCGAGCGCCAGCGGGTGGCGCTCGCGCGGGCGCTCGGGTCGGACCCGAACGTCCTCCTGCTCGACGAGCCACTCGCGGCGCTCGACGTGAGCACGCGCGCGAAGGCGACCCGCGGAATGCTCGAGCTGGTCGCCGAGGCGGGAGTGCCGACCGTCCTCGTCACCCACGACTTCGACGAGGCGGCGGCGATCGCCGATCGGGTGGCGGTGATCGAGGCCGGACGCATCGTCCAGCGAGGGACCGCCGAGGAGCTCTCGGCGCGGCCGCTGTCGGCGTTCGTGGCCGATCTCACCGGGGCCGTGGTGCTGACCGGCACGGCGACCCGGCGCCCGGACGGCCTGACTGCGATCGAGCTCCAGGGCGGCGGCTCCGCGCTGAGCACCGATGTCGGCGAGGGCGACGTCGCGATCAGCGTCCACCCGTGGGAGTTCACGATCGAGCCGGCGTCGGCGAGCGTCGACAGCTCGGCCCGCAACCGGCTCAGCGGCCGGGTCGCCTCGGTGCGCCCGGTCGGCAACCGGCTCCGGATCGGGATCGAGGCCGCCCAGCCGCTGGTCGCCGAGGTGACCGCGGCCGCGCGCGACGAGCTCGGGCTCGCACCCGGCAGCGAGGTGGTCGCGAGCTGGAAGGCGACCGCGACCAGGATCGTTGCCGCGGGTGGCGGGTCTACCCTGCCCTCTGAAGCGAAGCCGAAGGAGGGCCCTTGAACGCACGCGAATGGATCGACGCCTTCGCCGCCGAGATCGGCGCCGAACCGCCGGCGGACGAGGAGATCAAGGCGGTGCTCGACCTGGCGGCCGTCGCCGCGCACTCCTCGGAGCGGATCGCGGCCCCGGTCGCCTGCTGGGTCGGGGGCCGGGTGGGCGCCTCGCTCGAGGAGCTGCAGGCCGCCGCGCGGCGGGTCGGCGGCGACTCGGGCCCCGGCGACGACACCTGATCCGTGCGCGTCGCCGAGCTCTGGCGCTATCCGGTCAAGGGCCTGCGGGGCGAGTCGCTCGCCGCGGTCGAGATCGGCGCCGAGGGGATCGCGGGCGACCGCTCGCTGCGCGTCGTCGACGAGCGCGGGATCGTCACCGGCCGGCGAAAGCAGCGCATGGTGGCGCTGCCGGCGACGCTCGCGGCCAACGGCGAGCCGCTGGTCGACGGGAGCCGCTGGGACTCGGCCGACGCCGCCGCCGCGATCCGCTCCGTCGCCGGCACGGGCGCGAAGCTCTCGCGGCCGCCGGGAGGCCACGAGTTCGACGCGGCGCCGATCCTGATCGTCAGCGACGGCTCGCTCGCCCAGCTCGGCTACGACCGGCGGCGCTTTCGCCCCAACGTGGTGATCGAGGGCGCCGAGGGGCCGGTCGAGCAGGGCTGGCTCGGTCGCGAGCTGCGCCTCGGCGCCGCTCTGCTGCGCGTCCGCGAGCCGTGCGAGCGCTGCGTGATCACGACCATCGACCCGGACACGATCGCGATCGAGCTCGAGGTGCTGAAGCGCGTCAACGCGGAGCTCGGCGGCGTCATGGGCGCCTACTGCGACGTGGTCGAGCCCGGCGCGGTCGCGGTCGGCGACGACGTTGGGCCGCTCTAGCGAAGGCTGGCGAGCTCAGGCGCGGCAGGGCTCCGCGGGGCCCGTGAGGCCGAACGTCCCTCGCTGTTGGCTATGAGGGGGAGCGAGCGACGTTCGGCGCCGGCTCAGCCCCCGGGCTCGCCGCGAACGCGGCCCGAGCCCGAGTAGACGTTGACCTCGCCGCCGCGGGCGAAGCCGCACAGAGTCAGGCCTCGGTCGGCGGCGAGCTCGATCGCGAGCGAGGTCGGGGCGCCGACGCCGACCAGGATCGGGCAGCCGGCGACGGCCGCCTTCTGCACGAGCTCGAACGCGAGCCGTCCGCTGACGCAGAGGATCAGACCGCCGAGCGGCAGCATGCCGTCGAGCAGCGCCCGGCCGATCACCTTGTCCATCGCGTTGTGGCGGCCGACGTCCTCGCGCACGCAGACGAGCTCGCCGGCGGGCTCGAAGAGCCCGGTCGCGTGCAAGCCGCCCGCGCGCTCGAACGCCGGCTGGGCGAGGCGCTCCGGCAGGTCGGCGAGCAGCGCCGCGCTCGACCTCCGGCCCGGGGCCGAGCTCGGGGGCGCCGACGGCGACCTCCTCGAGCGCCCCCTTGCCGCAGATCCCGCACGAGGAGGTGGTGTAGAAGCGCCGCGACGACGGGCGCCGCGCGAGCGGGCCGGCGACCTCGATCACGTTCGCGGCCAGGTCGGCGCTCGGCCCCGCGGCCCGGGGGCCGTCGATCAGCCCCTCGCCGTGCAGGAACCCGAGCGCGAGCTCCTCGTCGTCGCCCGGGGTGCGCATCGTCACCGCGACCGGCTCGCCCTCGACGCGGATCTCGAGCGGCTCCTCGACCGCGACCTGGTCGCGCTTGCCGTCGTGCTCGACGCTGGCGAGCATTCGTGCCGGATCGGCCATCGCGCTACAACATGGCACGATGCTGCGCCGAGCCGAGACGCCGCCCGACCCCGTCGAACTGGGCGAGCCTGCAGCCCGTTCGGGATCGGCGAGCGCAGCGACCGAACAACTATCGCGAGGTGTTTCGCGCCGCGCGCGAGAACCGCGACGCCGCCGGCTACGCCTGGCGGATCCTGAGCCAGGGGGTCTGCGACGGCTGCGCGCTCGGCACCTCCGGGCTTCGCGACTGGACGATCGACGGCGTCCACCTGTGCAACATCCGCCTGCGGCTGCTGCGCCTGAACACGATGCCCGCCGCTCGACCCGGCGCGGTTCGCCGACGTCGCCGCGCTCGCCGCGCTCTCGAGCGCCGAGCTGCGCGCGCTCGGGCGCCTGCCGAGGCCGATGCTGCGCCGCCGCGGCGAGCCCGGCTTCAGCCGCGATCGAGTGGGACGAGGCGCTCGACCTGGTCGCGGAGCGGATCCGCGCCTCGGACCCGGACCGCCTCGGCTTCTACCTGACCAGCCGCGGGACCGTGAACGAGACCTACTACGCGGCGCAGAAGGCGGTCCGCGCGCTGGGCACGAACTCGATCGACAACGCCGCCCGCGTCTGCCACTCGCCGAGCACCTACGGGCTCAAGGAGGCGCTCGGCGTCGCCGCCACGCACCTGCTCCTACAGCGACTGGATCGGCACCGACCTGATCGTCTTCATCGGCTCCAACGTCGCCAACAACCAGCCGGTGACGACCAAGTACCTGCACCTGGCGAAGAAGGCCGGGACCAAGGTCTGCGTCGTCAACCCGTATCGCGAGCCCGGGATGGAGCGCTACTGGATCCCGTCGAGCCTCGAGAGCGCCCTGTTCGGGACCAAGATCGCCGACCGAGTTCTTCAGCCTCAACGTCGGCGGCGACCTCGGCTTCCTCTGCGGCGCGCTCAAGGCGATGATCGCGCACGGCTGGACCGACGAGGGCTTCATCGGCGACCACACCAGCGGCTTCGACGAGCTCGCCGCCGAGCTCGAGGCGGTCGAGTGGGAGCGGCTCGAGCGGCTCGCGGGCACGACCGCGCGCGGAGATCGAGCGCTTCGCGCGCATGCTCGCCGATGCCGAGCGCGCGATCCTGGTCTGGAGCATGGGCGTGACCCAGCACGAGCGCGGCGAGGACAACGTGCGGGCGATCGTCAACCTGGCGCTCGCCCGCGGCTTCGTCGGCCGCGAGGGCTGCGGGCTGATGCCGATCCGCGGCCACTCCGGCGTCCAGGGCGGCGCCGAGATGGGCTGCTATGCGACCGCGTTCCCGGGCCGTGCCGAGATCGGTCCGGAGACCGCCGCCGAGCTCGCGGCGCATTGGGGGTTCGAGGTCCCCTCTGAACCCGGGCTGACCGCGCCCGAGATGATCGACGCCGCCGGGCGCGGCGAGCTCGACCTGCTGTTCAGCGTCGGCGGCAACTTCCTCGAGGTGCTGCCCGATCCCGAGCGGGTGCGGGCGGCGCTCGGGCGGATCCCGCTCCGCGTCCACATGGACATCGTCGGCTCCAGCCAGATGCTGGTCGAGCCCGCCGCGGACGTGCTGCTGCTGCCGGCGACGACCCGCTACGAGGTCCCCGGCGGGGTCACCGAGACCTCGACCGAGCGCCGGGTGATCTTCAGCCCCGAGATCGAGGGCCAGCGGATCGAGGCGGCGCGGCCCGAGTGGGAGGTGCTCGGCGAGGTCGCCGCACGTGCGCGCCCGGAGCTCGCCGAGCGGGTGCGGTTCTCCGGCACCGAGGCGATCCGCGAGGAGATCGCGCGGGTGGTGCCGCTCTATCGCGGGATCGAGGAGCTGCGCGAGCAGGGTGATCAGTTCCAGTACGGGGGCGCCCACCTGTGCGCGGGCTGGGAGTTCCCGACCGCCGACGGCCGCGCCCGCTTCGCGCCGCTGACCGTGCCCGAGCCGGTCGCCGACGACGGCCTGCTCGCGCTCTGCGACCCGGCGCGGGAAGCAGTTCAACTCGATGGTCCAGGAGCGCCGCGACTCGCTCACCGGCGCGATTCGCGAGGCCGTCCTGATCAGCGCCGAGGACGCCGAGCGGCTCGGGATCGCCGACGCCGACCCGGTCGTCGTCCGCTCGGCGCAGGGCGAGCTGCGCGGGGTCGCGACGCTGGCGCCGATCGCACCCGGCAACGTCCAGGTCCACTGGCCCGAGGGCAACGTGCTGCTCGACGACCGCCGCTCGCCGGAGGCGGGGATCCCCGACTACAACGCCCGAGTCAGCGTTGAGGCGCGGGGCGCCGGACCCCGTCGCGACGGAGGCTGAAGCGCCCGGTCCTGTTCAGCATCCGCTCGGCCCGCTCCAGGTCCTCGCGCGAGTTGACGTTGAAGGCGATCCGGGCGGGGTCGCCGAAGCGCTCGATCTGGCGCTCGCCGACGACGTAGGGGTCGAGCAGCGCGACCGCGTCGCGCATCGCCGCCCCCTCCGCGAGCGCCGCGGCGAGCGTCTCCGCCGCGCTCGCCGAGTAGCGGCCGAGCAGCGGCTCGAGCCGCCCGCCGACCTCACAGACGGCGACCGGCTCCTCGAGCTGGCTGAGCCAGGTGAGAAAGCGCGCCGGGACCAGCGGCATGTCGCAGGCGATCGCGATCACCCCGCGCCCGGCGCTCGCGTTGATCGCCGCCAGCAGCCCGGTGAGCGGGTGGCGGGGCTCGGAGGGCTCGCTCAGCACCCGGCAGTCGAGCGGCGGCAGCGGCGAGTCGGGCTTCGCGACCACGATCGGCTCGAGTCCGGCGGAGCCGACGATCCCGACGACCCGGGCCGCGAGCGGCCGGCCGGCGAGCTCGACCGTCGCCTTCGGCTCGCCCATGCGGCTGCTCAGTCCACCAGCGAGAACGGCGCCGACCATCACTGCGCGCTTCATCTACCCAGTCTCCCACCGAAGTAGGCTCGCGGGGATCGTCGTGGCCGCAAAGCTGACCGAGATCGAGGACGCCCGGCGACTGGTGCTCGAGCGGGCCGAGCGGCTCGGATCGGAGCCGGTCGAGCTGGCGGCGGCCCTCGGGCGCGTGCTGGCCGAGCCGGTGACCAGCGCCGACGACGTCCCCGGGTTCGACAACTCGGCGATGGACGGCTACGCGCTGCGGGCCGCGGACACGACCGCGCCGGCGAACGGCGAGCCGGTGAGGCTGGCGCTCGTCGGCGAGTCGCGCGCCGGGCATCCGGCCGCGCGCGAGCTCGGGCGCGGCGAGGCGATCGCGATCTCGACCGGGGCGGCGATCCCGGCGGGCGCCGACGCCGTGATCCGGGTCGAGGAGACCGAGCGCGAGGGCGAGCTGGTCGCGGTTGGGGTCGCGGTCGACCCCGGCAACGACATCCGCCGCCGCGGCGAGGACATCGTCGCCGGCGCGACGGTGCTCGAGCCGGGGACGGAGCTCGGACCGGCGGAGCTCGGCGTGCTGAGCTCGATCGGTCGCGCCGAGGTCGCCTGCACGCGGCGCCCGCGGGTCAGCGTGCTGACGACCGGCGACGAGCTCCAGGAGCCGGGCGAGCCGCTGCGCCCCGGGGCGATCCGCAACTCGAACGCGCACTCGGTCGCGGCGCTGGTCGAGCGGGCCGGCGGCGAGCTCGTCGAGGCGACGATCGTCGCCGACGACCGCGCCGCCACCGAGGCCGCGCTCGAGCGGGCGCTGGGCGGCGACCTCGTCGTCGTCTGCGGCGGGGTCTCGGTCGGCGAACACGACCACGTCCGCCCCGCGCTCGAGGCGCTCGGCGTCGAGCAGGTCTTCTGGGGCGTCGCCCTGCGCCCCGGCAAGCCGACCTACTTCGGAACACACGAGACCGCGTTGGTGTTCGGGCTGCCGGGGAACCCGGTCTCGGCGATGGTCACCTTCGCGCTCTTCGTCCGGCCGGCGATCCGGGCGCTGCTCGGGGCCGAGGTCGCGCCGCGGCGCGCGACCGCGATCCTGACCACCGACTACCGCAAGCGGCCCGGCCGGGCGCACATGGTCCGCTGCCGGCTCGAGGCAGGCGACGAGGGCTGGCGCGCGACGCCGACCGGCGCCCAGGGCTCGCACGTGCTCACCTCGATGCTCGGCGCCGACGCGCTCGCGATCCTGCCAACCGAGTCGAACGGCGTCAGCGCCGGCGACCGGGTCGAGATCGAGCTGCTCGGGTGACGGCATCTACGATTGCCGCATGCAGGTTGAGGTTCGACTGTTCGCGATCCTGCGCGAGCGCGCGGGTCGCGAGACGCTCTCGCTCGAGCTCGCCGACGGGGCCACGGTCGCCGACGTGCTCGAGGCCGCCGCGCGCGCGCCGGGCCTCGGCGAGGTCCTGCCGGCGCTGCCGGTGCGGGCGGCGCTCAACCGCGAGTACGTCGACGACGACGCCCCCGTCCGCGCCGGCGACGAGCTGGCGCTGATCCCACCGGTCAGCGGCGGCGCGGCGACCGCGATCCACGCTCGGGTCGGCGAGCGGCCGATCGCGGTCGAGGCACTCGCCGCCGCGGTCGGACGCCCCGGCGCCGGGGCGACGGTGATCTTCTGCGGCACCACGCGTGCGGTCGAGAAGCTCGACTACGAGGCCTACGGGGAGATGGCCACCGAGCGGATCGAGGCGATCCTCGCCGAGTGCATCGCCGGGCACGGGCTCGAGGCCGCGGCCGCCGAACACCGCACCGGCTCGGTCGCGCTCGGCGAGCCGAGCGTCGTCGTCGCCGTCTCCGCCGCCCACCGCGGCGAGGCCTTCGCCGGCGCGCGCGAGGCGATCGACCGGATCAAGGCCGAGGCGCCGATCTGGAAGCGGGAGGTCGACGGCGACGCGCGGCGCTGGGTCGAGGGCACGAGCCCGCCCGCGGGAGCGCCCGGCGGCCTCACCCATCTCGACGCGACCGGCACCGCGCGCATGGTCGACGTCGGCGCGAAGCCGCAGACCGCGCGGCGCGCCCGCGCGGAGGCGCGACTGCGGATGGCGCCCGAGACCGCCGCCGCCGTCGCGCGCGGCGACGCGCCCAAGGGCGACGTCCTCGGCACCGCGCGGATCGCCGGGATCGGGGCCGCGAAGCGCACCTGGGAGCTGATCCCGCTCGCGCACCCGCTGGCGCTCGACCACGTCGAGGTCGAGGGTCGCGTCGATCCCGAGGCGGGGCTCGTCTCGCTCTCGGCCGAGGCCGGCACGACCGGCCGCACCGGGGTCGAGATGGAGGCGATGACCGCGTGCTCGATCGCGGCGCTGACCGTCTACGACATGGTCAAGGGGCTCGAGCGCGGGGTCTCGATCGAGTCGATCGAGCTGGTCGCCAAGAGCGGCGGGCGCAGCGGCGACTGGCGGCGCGATCGATGACCCACCAGGCGCGCGAGCGAGGCGAGCTCGGCGCCGCCGTGCTCACGATCTCGACCTCGCGCGCCCGGGGCGAGGCCGAGGACCTCGGCGGACCGGCGCTGGCCGCGTTCGCCGAGCGGATCGGGGCGACGGTGATCGACACCGAGGTGATTCCCGACGAGCGCGAGCTGATCGAGGGCCGGCTGCGCTGGTGGTGCGACGAGGGCGGCTGCGAGCTCGTGCTGACCACCGGCGGCACCGGGTTCGCGCCCGACGACGTCACCCCGGAGGCGACGAGGGCGGTGATCGAACGCGAGGCGCCGGGATTCGGCGAGGCGATGCGGGCCGCGTCGCGCCCGCACACGGCGATGTGGATGGCGTCGCGCGGCCTCGCCGGGATCCGCGGGCAGTCGCTGATCGTCAACTTCCCCGGCAACCCGCCCGCGATCGAGCAGGCGGGCGAGGCGATCGCCGAGGCGCTGCCGCACGTGCTCGGGCTGCTCGCCGGGCGCGCCAAGCGCCACTGACGTCCCGGTTATCCGGCCCCCGGCGCGGGTATCGACCTGCCATGGCACTGAAGGTCGTGCGCAACGAGGTCGACGGCTGGGACGTGATCCGCGAGGACGAGGGCGTCGCGCTCTCGAACCACCCGGACCGGGCCAGCGCCGAGGCCGCGGCCCGGATCCGCGCCGACGAGGACCGCGTCAGCGAGGAGGGCGACGAGCCCGTGGTGGTCGCCGCCGACGAGGTCCACGGCATCGACGACTCGCGCCAGGGAATGGGCCGCGCCTTCCTCTTCCTCGGCGGGCTGCTGGTCGCGGTCGCGATCCTGATCGGCATCCTCGCGCTCACCGGCAGCCTCACCGGCTTCGGCAGCTGAGCCGCCCGGCGCGTTACGGCTTGCGCTGCCGAGCGCGCTCGAGCATCGCCTTGACCCCGCTCACGGGTCCCAGGTGGGCGAGCTTGTCGGGGTTGACCACCGAGCGGATCGACTGCACCTGGTCCTCGGCGATGCCGAGCGACCAGACGCCGATCAGGCCACCGTCCGCGTCCGTGACCACCGCGCCGGGCTGGCCGTTGATCTCGGCGCGCCGCAGCTCGATCCCGCCGGCGCGACGGCCCAGCTTGATCCAGGTGGCGAGCGTTCGTGCCACCCGTCGCCGGCCGTAGAGCGCACGGGCGAGCGCCGGCGCCCGGCCGCCGCCGTCGCCGTGCAGGGCGACGTCCTCGGCGAGCAGTGACTCGAGCGTCTCGAGCTCGCCGTCGCGGGCGGCGGCGAAGAAGCGATCCGCCAGCTCCTGGCGGCGTCGTTCGGACGCCTCGTAGCGCGGCCGGCGGTCGTCCACGTGCCGGCGCGCGCGGGTGGCGATCTGGCGCGTCGCCGGCTCGCTCTTGCCGATGATCGCGGCGATCCGGTCGTAGGGGTAGTCGAACACGTCACGGAGCAGGAACACCGCGCGCTGCTCCGGCGAGAGGCCCTCGAGCACGACGAGGAAGGCGAGCGAGAGCGAGTCGGCGATCTCGGCGTGCCGGGCAGGGTCCTCCTCGTTCGACGTGATCAGCGGCTCGGGCAGCCACTCGCCGACGTAGGTCTCGCGGCGAACGCGCGCCGAGCGCAGCTCGTCGATCGCGAGCCGGGTGACGACCGTCGACAGGTAGGCCCGCGGGGACTCGATCCGCTCACCCTCGGCGAGCGCCCGATGGAGGCGCAGAAGGCCCTCCTGGACGAGGTCCTCGGCGTCGCTCGCGCTGCCCAGCATGCGGTAGGCGAGCGCGAAGGCGCCGGGCCGCAGCTCCTCGTAGAGCTCCTGCGCCGCCACGGCTAACCGAGCCCGGTGGCGAAGCCGTCGCGCCAGCTCGCGTGCCGCGGCGCCCAGGCCAGCTCGCGCTTCGCCTTCGCGTTCGAGGCGCCGCGGGTCTCGGTCATCATCACCGTCGCCCACTCGCCGGCGAAGATGCGGCCGAGCCAGCGCGGCACTCGGCGAGGCGCCGGCGCCTGGACCGCCTTCGCGGCGGCGGGCAGCCACTCGGCCACGGGCGCGGGCTCGTCGTCGACGACGTTGTAGATCCCGCGCCCGGCGCCTTCGATCGCGCTCACCGTGGCCTCCGCGGCGTCCTCGATCTGGATGAACGACCAGACCCCGCCGGCCTTGCCGACCAGGGGCAGCTGTCGCTTGCGAATCGCCTCCACCATCGCGCCCTCGGGGCCGCGGCTGAAGTTGGTCCCGGGACCGTAGAAGGCACCGTAACGAAGCACTACACCCTCGGTCCACGTGGCTTCGGTGACCGCGCTCTCGACGTGGCGGATCGCATCAACCGTCGTGCGGAGCTGGCCTGGAGGGCTCTCGTCGAGCGGGTCGTCCTCCGACTTCACCGGGCCTCCGACGCGGGCGTAGATGGCCGGCGCGTAGCTCTGGGCGACGAAGCGGCGCGCGCCGACGGCGCGGCCGGCGGCGAGCAGGTGATCGGTGCCCTCGGTGCGCAAGCGGTTGGTCTGGGCGAACTCGCGGTCGAAGTGGCGCATGTCGAGCGCGTGCGGGATCGCGGTCAGCTGGTGCACGATCACCTCGGGCTCGGCCGCGCCCACGGCCTCGGCAACCGACTCGGGATCGAGCGCGTCGCCGACCACCGGCCGCCCGCCCAGGTCCCAGACCAACTGCTGCTTGGACTCGCTGCGAGTCATGCCCGTGACCTCGTGCCCGCGCTCCACCAAACGGGGAAGCAGCTGCTTGCCCAGTGCTCCGGTCGCTCCTGCGACGAAGATCTTCATCGTCGTCTCCTTTCGGTCTCTCATCCATAGAGACGACACAGCCCGCAGCGCTGTGACACCTCGACGGGCGCCACAGCTCGATTTGAGAGAAATCGGGGCGCCCGGATTTGAACCGGGGACCTCACCGACCCGAACGGTGCGCGCTACCAGGCTGCGCCACGCCCCGAGGCGTCTGAGTATTGCGAAAACGCGCTCGCGCCATACTGCGCCGATGGTCGACGATCCCGGATCGCGGGCCGCCGACCCGGACGGCGACGACCGCCCGCGGCTGATCGGCGTCGCGATCACCGTCGCCGGGATCGCCATCCTCGCGCTGGTGCTGCTCGCGATCGAACCCCTGCGCACGGGGATCGGCGACGCGGTCCGCGGCGACACCGACTCGCTGCGCTCCGAGATCCGCGAGCTCGGCTTCGGCGGCGTCCTGATCGTGCTCATGCTCGCCCTCGCGCACGCGATCGTCTGGTATCCGGCCGAGATCCTCGACGCCGCCGCGGGCTACGTCTACGGCTTCTGGCCGGCGCTGGCGCTGGTCATGTTCGGCTGGCTGATCAACGCGATCGTCGCCTACTGGATCGGGCGCCACGGGGCCCGCCCGGCGCTCTACCGGGTCGCCGGACGCCACCGCTTCGACCGCCTCGAGCGCGTGGCGGAGAACGGCGGCGCCTCGCTGCTGATCGCGATCCGGCTGATCCCGATCGTGCCCTTCAGCCTGTTCTCGATCGTCGCCGGCGCCGCCCGGGTGCCGGTCGGGCGCTTTCTGTGGACGACCGTGGTCGGCTACCTGCCGCTGACCGCGATCTTCGTCTACCTCGGCAGCCGGCTCGAGGAGCTCTCCCCCACCGACCCCCTGCTCTGGATCGGGGCCTTCGTCCTGATCGTGCTCCTGCTCCTGACCCGGCGTCTGCGCGACCTGACTGGCGACTCGCGCTAGCGCTCCGCTCAGCCGACCGCCGCGATCGCCGCCTCGATCTGCTCGCGCTCGGGGCTGTCGATCAGCTCGCGCTGGCCGCCCGGCCCGGAGACGACGACCGCGGGCTCCGCCGGCAGCTCGAGCTCGACCGCGAGCATCGCGTCCTCGCGCACCAGCTCCTCGCTCTCGGGCGCCTCGAAGTCCTGCTCCCACTGCTCGAGCTCGAGTTGCGGCACTGCCTCGGCGATCTCGCGCAGGACGTCCGCGTCGATGCCGCGGCTGATCGCGAGCTCCTGGTTGCGAACGAAGGTGTCGAGGTACTGCCACTGGCGCGCCTGCCGTCCCGCCGCCTCGGCCGCGATCGCCGCCAGCGTCGTGTCGTTGGGCGCGAGCGAGAAGTGGCGGAACTCGAACCGGACCTCGCCGCCGCGGGCGAGCTCCTCGACCAGCGGGTCGATGACGTCGATCTCGTAGTCGGCGCACGGTCGGCACTGGAGGTCGTTGAAGACGGTCACGGTCACCGGTGCGTCCTCGGTGCCGAGGTAGGCGTCGGCCTGCTCGATCCCGCCGAAGATGCGCTGGACCTCGTTCACCCCGCCGACGTCCTGCGCCTGCGGCCCCCCCTCGCCGACCGAGATCGAGACGATCGCGGCGACGATCGCGACCGCGCCCACGATCAGCAGCGACCTCGGTACCCAGGCGCTCATCGCGACGCGCTCCGGTGGCGGGCTAGCCCGCCACCGCCTTGTAATAGCGGACCGCGAGCCCGGTGAGCAGGGTCTCGAAGGTCGCCTCGAGCTCGCCGTCGCCGTCGCTTGCGTAGGCCTCGAGCCCGCTGCGCTCGATCTCGACGCTGCGCGCGATCACCTCGTCGACAAGGTCCGGGTGCTCGTCGCAGAAGTAGGCGCCGATCGAGTAGAGCTCGGTGTCCATCAGCGAGTCGATGAACTCGGCTCGCTCGCCACCCGTTGCCGCCGTCCGCTCAGCCATGCCGACATCGTAGAGTCGTCCGCCGCCGGCGACCGCGAGCCTCGCAGTTTGCGCGAAAAAGGCTTGAAATGTCCGGGCCGAACGATAAAACTGCCTCTGCTCTTGTAAGCGGAAGAGGAGACGGTACGTGGCCATTCACCTGACGCCGAGCGAGCTCGCAGACGAGTTGAACATGAAGCGGCGGGAGGTGATCCACAAGTGCATGGAGCTCGGGCGTGCCGATCTTCAACGGCCGGATCGACAAGACCCTCTTCGTCTCCACCGTGCGCGAGTTGGGTAGCGCGCAGAAGACCCCGCAGGCAGCCGCCTGAGCCGGCTGCCCGAGCGCCGTCGGCGGCGCCCTCTCTGAGGTAGGTTTCCCCTCCCGGGCGCCCGCTCGGGCGTTTCGTCCACCCGAAGGAGAGAGACGCAGAATGGAATCGGCGACCGTCGAGCAGGCCGCGCGCGAGGCGGCGACCGGATCGGCAACCCTCGCGGACCTCTTCCCCGCCGCGGTCGCCAAGCACGGGCCCGAGCGCGCGATCCTCTACAAGTCGGAGACCGGCTCCTGGGCCTCGAAGAGCTACGCCGAGCTCGGCGAGATCGTCCGCAAGCTGTCGCTCGGGCTGATCGAGCTCGGGATCGAGAAGGGCGACAAGGTCGCGATCCTCTCCAACACGCGGCCGGAGTGGACCTACTTCGACTTCGCCGCGCTCTCCGCCGGCGCGACCGTGGTCCCGATCTACCAGACGAACTCGCCGGAGGAGTGCCAGTACGTGCTCGAGAACTCCGACGCGGTCGCGGTCGTGGTCGAGGACGACGAGCAGATGGAGAAGATCCGCGCCGTCCGCGAGCAGTGCCCGCGACTCGAGCACGTGATCCGGATGACCGGCAGCTCCGCCGACGCGATCTCGCTCGACCAGCTCGCCGAGCGCGGCGCCTCGGGGACCGAGGAGGACTGGGAGCGGCGCTGGAGCACGGTCACGCCCGACGACATCTGCACCTTCATCTACACCTCGGGCACGACCGGGCCGCCGAAGGGCTGCGTGATCTCGCACCGCAACTACCGGACGATGCTCGACATGGTGCACTCGGTCAACGTCCTCGGCGAGGACGAGGTCACCTACCTGTTCCTGCCGCTCGCGCACTCGTTCGCGCTCCTGATCCAGCTCGGGACCTTCGACCTCGGCGCGACGCTCGCCTACTGGGAGCGCGATCCGCTGAAGATCCTCCCGAACCTGGGCGAGGTGCAGCCGACGTACTTCCCCTCGGTGCCGCGGATCTTCGAGAAGATCTACACCGCCGCGACCTCGAACGTCGAGAAGGAGGGCGGGCTGAAGAAGACCGTCTTCGACTGGGCGATCGGGGTCGGGAAGAAGGTCCGCAGGCTGGAGCGCGACGGACGCTCCCCGGGGCCGCTGCTCGCCGCCCAGCACCGGCTCGCCGACAAGCAGGTGCTGTCGAAGATCCGGGCGCTGTTCGGTGGCAGGCTGAAGCTCGCGGTCACCGGCGCGGCGCCGATCAACCCCGAGATCCTCGAGTTCTTCGACGCCGCCGGGATCCTGATCCTCGAGGGCTGGGGGATGACCGAGACCTCGACCGCGGCGACGATCGCGACCCCCGAGGACTTCAAGTTCGGGACGATCGGCAAGCCGTTCCCGGGCTGCGAGGTGAAGATCGCCGAGGACGGCGAGATCCTGGTCAAGGGCCCGAACGTGTTCCAGGGCTACTACAAGAACCCGGAGGCGACGGCGGAGACGCTGGTCGACGGCTGGCTGCACACCGGCGACCTCGGCGAGTTCGACGCCGACGGCTATCTGAAGATCACCGGGCGCAAGAAGGACATCATCATCACCGCGGGGGGCAAGAACATCACCCCCGCGAACCTCGAGGGCGAGATCAAGCAGCACCCCCTGGTCTCCCAGTGCGTGGTCATCGGCGACCGGCGCCCGTACCTGGTCGCGATCGTCACCCTCGATCCCGAGGAGGCCGCGAAGTACGCGTCCGAGCACGGGATCGACGCCGGCGCGGTCGCCACCGACGCCGGGGTCGAGGAGTCGATCAGGCCCACGTCGAGAAGATCAACGCGAAGTTCGCCCGGGTCGAGCAGGTGAAGAAGATCGAGGTCCTGCCTCAGGACTTCTCCCAGGAGGGCGGTGAGCTGACCCCGTCGATGAAGGTCAAGCGCGCCGTCGTCGCCGACAAGTACGCGGACGAGATCGACGCCCTGTACGCGGGCTGAGCTCGCGCCGCTACTTTCGCCCGGAGCCCGGGTTCGAGCGGGCGATGGGACCGAAGGGCACGCTCGCTGGGGTGGGCGCCGTGGTCGCGATCGCCGCCGGGCTCGCCGCCGCATCGGACTCGGTGCCGGCCGGCGCCGCTCCCGGCGACAAGCCCAACGTCGTCGTGGTGATGAGCGACGACCAGACCCAGGACTCGATCCGCTACATGGAGCGGGTCCGCTCGCAGATCGGCGAGCGCGGGGCGACCTTCGGCGTCAGCGTCACCAACTGGCCCCTGTGCTGCCCGTCGCGGGCGACCTTCCTCACCGGCCAGTACGCCCACAACCACCAGGTGCTCGGCAACCGGGGGCCGAACGGCGGCTTCGACCGCCTGCGCCTCGACGAGACGCTCCCGGTGTGGCTCTCGCGCGCCGGCTACTACACGGCGCACATCGGCAAGTTCCTCAACGGCTACGAGCGCAGCGAGGTCGGCGTGCCGCCCGGCTGGGCGGAATGGCACGGCTCGAAGCAGACCTACCGCTTCTACGGCTACGAGCTGCTCGAGAACGGCGAGCGGGTCGCCTACGGCTCCAACGACGAGGACCCCGACGACCCGGCGCAGCCGCAGAACTACTCGACCGACGTCTACACCGACAAGGCGGTGCAGCTGATCGGCGAGCGGGCGCCCGATGAGCGCCCGTTCTTCCTCTCGGTCGCCTACCTCGCCCCGCACAGCGGCGGCCCCAACCCCGCCCCGCCGAACGAGAGCCGCTGCGCTGGGACGGCGAAGCCCGCCCAGCGCCACATCGGCGCGTTCGCGAACGAGCCGCTGCCGCAGCACCCGAACTTCAACGAGGCCGACGTCTCCGACAAGCCGGGCGGGATCGGCGACCGCGACCCGCTGACCACCGAGCAGATCGCGACCGCGACCAAGCGCTACCGCTGCCGGGCGGAGTCGCTGCTCGCGGTCGACGAGGGGGTCGGGCGGCTCGTCGACGCGCTGCGCGCCGCCGGCGAGCTCGACCAGACCCTGTTCGTCTACACCTCCGACAACGGCTTCTTCCACGGCGAGCACCGGATCGCGAACGGCAAGAACCGCGCCTACGAGGAGGCGATCAGGGTCCCGCTGCTGATCCGCGGCCCCGGGGTCCCCAAGGGCGTCGCGCCGGCGGAGCTGGCGACCAACGCCGACCTGGCGCCGACGATCCTCGAGGCGGCCGGCGCCGACGCGGGCCTCGCCGTCGACGGTCGCTCGCTGCTCTCCGCCGCCGAGCACCCCGAGCGACGCCGCGGCCGCGAGCTCCTGATCGAGCAGTACGGCGCCGCCGACGAAGAGGGCAACTCGGGGGTCGTCTACCAGGGGATCCGCAACGACCGCTACGCCTACGTCGAGCAGGGGACCGGCGAGGTCGAGCTCTACGACCTCGACAACGACCCGTTCCAGCTCGTCAACCTGCGCGGCGACCCGGCCTACGGCGAGGCCGAGGCTCGGCTCGCGGCGCGGCTCGACGCGCTGCGCGCCTGCGCCGGACCGAGCTGCAGGACGAAGCCGGTGCTGAAGCTGAAGCTGCCGCGCTCGAAGCGCGTCGAGGGGCGCTCGTGCCGGTCGCCGAGGAACTTCGTCGCCAAGGTCCGCGGCGCCGACGCGGGCGCGATCGAGCTCGCCACCTTCGGCATCGGCGCCAAGCGCGACGGGCGCGATCGCGGCGCGCCGATCAAGGAGCGGCTGAAGGCGAAGACGCTGAAGCGCAAGCGCCGGCCGGAGATCCGCGTCGTCGCCGAGCTCGTCGACGGCCGCGAGCTCAGCCTCCAGAAGCGGGTCCGGATCTGCCGCGAGCGCTAGACGTCGACCGCCGCTTCGCCGCTCTCGGCCTCGGCGTCGCCGCGACCGCGCGGGTTGCGCAGCAGGGTGGCGTTGGTGAGCTCGAGCACCCGGCGCCAGGCCGAGAGCTTCTCGCGCTCGCGCTCGACCTGGTCGAGGACGTGGCGCACGCGCCGAGCCGAGATCTCGATCCCATGGCGCTCGGCGACCGACTTGTAGCGCTCGTAGTCGCGGGCGAGCTTCATCGTCACCGACTCGAACCCGTGCTTGGCGATCTGCAGCCTGGCGCTGTAGTCGAGGATCGAGGTCCCGAACATGAGCTCGTCGTCGAGCTCGGGCTCGATCAGGATGATGTCGACGCCCGGATAGCGCTCCTCCCAGATCTCGACCGCCCGATGGAGCCGGTCGTGGGAGAGCAGGCGGAAGGTCTGGTTCGCGATCGCGACCACGCCCATGTCGGAGACGCGGCGCGCCCGCGAGCCGGTGAAGGTCGGGATGCTCTTCGAGAAGTCGTTGACGTAGGGGACCAGCGGGTTGATCACGACGACGAACTTCGCCCCGCGCTCGATCGCGACGTCGACGTTGGTGGTCGAGAGGATGCCGCCGTCGATGAACTCGCGGCCGTTGATCTCGACCGGCTCGTAGATCCCGGGCAGCGCCCCGGAGGCGGCGACCGCCTCGGAGATCGGCACGTCGGCCCACTCGCCCTCGCCGAGGATGATGCGCTCGGTGGTGTCGAGGTCGGTCGCGGTCAGATAGAGCTCGGCCTCGAGCATCCGGAAGTCGTTCGAGCGATCGGGGTCGGAGAGCACCTCCTCGACGTAGCGCTCGATCCCCTTGCCGGAGTAGAGCCCGCTCGGCAGCGCCGCGGCGAGCCCGGTCGCGAGGTCGACCGCCGAGACCTCGCCCAGGTTCTGGGCCAGCTCGCGCAGCAGGCCGGCGACCTTGAACGGGAAGGTGATCCCGCTGCTGGCGAAGCCGCGCAGGTTCGGGCGCAACAGCGTGCCGAGGTCGATGTCGCGAAGCGGCGAGGGCAGTCGCGGGTTCAGCACCCGCATCATCTCCTCGGGGGTGACCCCGTTGGCGACCAGGCTGGAGACGAAGGCGCCGGCGCTGGTGCCGACGTAGATGTCGAACTGGTTCACCGTCGATTGGTCGCCAGCAGGTCGATCGCCCGCAGGGCGCCGATCTCGTAGACGCCGCCGGTGAAGCCGCCGCCGCCGAGCACCAGCGCCGTCTTCGACGGCTTGCGCCGCGCGCGGCGCTTGCGGGTCGACCCCTGCGCCTCGCTGCCCGCGGTCTCGATGTCGACGACCTTGCCCACCGCACCGGGAAGTATCCCAATCGGCCCGGGTGTACCGCCCCGCTTGCCCGCTAGCCTGCGCGCCCGATGCCCGGATTCATCCTCAGGATCGCCGCCGCCGCAGCCGCGGTCGCCCTGCTCGGCCCCGCCCATGCCGGGGCGAGCGCGCTCGACGAGGGCGGCGCGACCCCGGTCGCACGCCCCGGCTCCGACCTCGCCTCCGAGCGCGGGGTCTCGCGCTCGCAGCTGGGCGAGGAGCTCGCCCGGGCGATGGCGGACGACGGCTCCGCCGGCGGCGCCTGGGTCTACGACACCGACGCCGGCGAGCGGCTGTTCTCCGACAGCGGCTCGACAGCGGCGGATCCCGGCCTCGAATCAGAAGCTGTTCACGACCGCCGCCTTCCTCTCCGAGCTCGGCCCCGACGGAACGCTCGAGACCCGCGCCTTCGCCCGCGGGCGGCTCGAGGGCGCCGGCGACTCGGTCCTCGCCGGCGACCTGGTGCTGGTCGGCGACGGCGACCCGGCGTTCGGCAGCGCCCGCTTCGCCCGCGCCAACGACCAGCCGGTGACGCGCGCGACCGCCCTCGCGCGCGAGATCGCGCGCACCGGCCTGCGGCGGGTCAAGGGCCGGGTGCTCGCCGACGACACGATCTTCGACCGCGAGCGACGCGCCGGGCCCGACCTGAGCCCGCTCTCCGGGCTCTCCTACAACAACGGCTACGCCGGCGGCGACTACGCCCGCGCCCCGGAGCTGGTCGCGGCGAAGGAGATCAAGCGGGCGCTGCGAAAGCGCGGCGTTCAGGTCAAGGGCAAGGTCGGGCACGCGAACCTCTCGCCGGCGACGCTGCGCTCCGAGCCGCTGGCGGCGATCGCCTCGCCGTCCGCGGCGCGGCTGATCGAGGAGACCAACGTGCCCTCGAACAACTTCTTCGCCGAGATGCTGCTCAAGCGCCTCGGCGCGTCGAGCGGCAAGAAGGGGACCAGGCGACGCGGCAACAACAAGGTCGAGGCGTTCGCGCAGTCGGTCGGGACCAAGGTGCAGTCGGTCGACGGCTCCGGCCTCTCGCGCCGAAACCGGGTCTCGCCGAAGCAGGTCGGCGAGCTCCTGGTCGCGATGGCGAAGAAGGGATCGGGCGCCGCCGCCTTCCGCGACTCGCTGCCGGTCGCCGGACGCGAGGGCACGGTCGCCGATCGGATGCGCGGAACCGCCGCCGAGGGCAACTGCGAGACCAAGACCGGGACGCTCTCCGATGTCTCCGCGCTCTCCGGCTACTGCCGCGCCGGCGGCCACACGATCGCCTTCTCGACCCTGATGAACTCGGCGAACATCGACGCCGCCCGCCGCGCCCAGGACCGCGTCGCCGCGGTGATCGCCCGCTACGAGCCGTAGGGCGTCTCTCTGCTCTCTGCTCCTACGGAAGCAGCTCCAACAGACCGTCCTCGTCGAGGATCTCGGTCCCCGTCTCCTCGGCCTTGGCGAGCTTCGAGCCGGGGCTGTCGCCGGCGACCAGGTAGTCGGTCTTCTTCGAGACCGAGCCGGTCACCTTGCCGCCGGCGGCGCGGATCAGCTTCGTCGCCTCGTCGCGGCTCAGGCTCGGCAGCGTCCCGGTGAGGACGAAGGTCCTGCCCTCGAGCGGACCGCCCTCGGCGCGGCGCTCGGCGGCCGTGAGCGCGAACCGCAGACCACGCTCGCGCAGGCGCCCGATCAGCTCCAGCATCGCCTCGTCGGCGAGCTCCTCGCTCAGCGACTCGGCGAGCACCGGCCCGATCCCCTCGACCTCGGTGATCGCCTCGGGACCGGCCTCGAGCAGCGCGTCGATCGAGCCGAAGTGCTCGGCGATCGCGCCCGCGTTCACCCACCCGATTCCCGGCAACCCGAGCGCGTAGAGGACGCGCCCGAACGGGCTGCGCTTCGAGCGCTCGATCTCGGCGATCAGTGCCCTCGCCGAGGTCTCGCCGAAGCCCGTCGAGCTCGGCGATCCGTTCGGCGCTGAGGTCGTAGATCGAGGCCGGGTCGGTGATCAGGCCCTCGTCGAGGAAGCGCATCACGTTCTTCTCCCCCAGGCCCTCGATGTCCATCGCCCCGCGAAAATGCTTGACGAGCTGGAAGTTCTGGCCCGGGCAGCCGCGGCGGTTGGGGCAGATCGTCCACACCGAGTCGGGCGGCTTCACCGTCGGCGTGTCGCAGATCGGGCAGCGCTTCGGCGGCCGCGCCTTGCGCAGGCGCCGGCCCTCGCGGCGCTGGATCAGCGGCGCGATCACCTGCGGGATCACGTCGCCGGCGCGGGTGACGACCACCTCGTCGCGCTCGCGGACGTCCTTGCGCGCCAGGTCCTCCTCGTTGTGCAGGGTCGCGGTCGAGACCGTGACCCCGCCGACGTGCACCGGCTCGAGCATCGCGAACGGCAGCAGCCGCCCGGTGCGCCCGACGTTCCAGACCACCCGGTTCAGGGTCGTCGTCGCGGTGATCGGCGGGAACTTCCACGCGATCGCCCAGCGCGGCTCGCGCCCGGTGACCCCGAGCTCGCGCCAGAGCGGGCGCTGGTCGACCTTGACCACGACCCCGTCGATCTCGAAGTCCAGCGACTCGCGCCGCTCCTCCCACCACAGGCAGCGCTCGACCACGTCGTCGGCGCTCTCGTGCTCGGCGATCTCGCCGTTGACGGCGAAGCCGTGCGCGCGCATCCACTCGAGCTCCTCGGAGTGGCTCGCGAACTCGATCCCCTCGTGTCCGCCGATCCCGTACGACCACATCGAGAGCGGGCGCGACGCGGTCACCTCGGGATCGAGCTGGCGGATCGTGCCCGCGGTCGCGTTGCGCGGGTTCGCGAACGTCGACAGGCCCTCGGAGGCCCGCTGCTCGTTGAGCTCCGCGAACGCCCCGCGCGGGAAGTAGATCTCGCCCCGGACCTCGATCGAGCGCGGTGCATCGTCGATCGAGTCGGGGATCGCCTCGATCGTGCGCAGGTTCGGGGTCACGTTCTCGCCGACGACGCCGTCGCCGCGGGTCGCACCGCGCACGAACTCGCCGTTCTCGTACAGGAGCGAGATCGCGATCCCGTCGATCTTCGGCTCGGAGACGAACCGCAGCTCGCCCGGGGCGATGTCGAGGCTGCGCAGGCGGTTGTGCAGACGCTGCTCCCAGGCGCGGAACTCGTCCGCGCCGCGGGCGTTCGCGAGCGAGAGCATCTGCTCGAGGTGGCGAACCTGCTCGAAGCGGTCGCTGGGCCGGGTGCCGCCGGCGACCCGCTGGGTCGGCGAGTCGGCGCTGAGCAGGTCCGGGTGCTCGGACTCGAGCGCGCGCAGCTCGTCGAGCAGCGCGTCGTACTCGTCGTCGCCGATCGTCGGGTCGTCGTGCTCGTAGTAGGCGCGATCGTGGACGGAGATCTCGCCGCGCAGCTCCTCGGCGCGCTTGCGTGCCCGCGCGGGAGCGCTCATCCGGGCGCGCCGACGTCGACCGCCGCGGCGAGCGCTTCGGTGTCCCACGAACTCAGGCGCTCGATCCCCGCGCGGTCGGTGAGGTCGAAGTGGATCGGGGTGATCGCGATCCGTCCGCGCGCGACGGCCGCCAGGTCGGTGCCCTCCTCGTCCTCGAACGACGGCTCGAATCCGTAGATCTTGTAGCGCTTGCGCCCCTCGGGGTCCTCCTCGACCAGCCTCAGCTCGTCGTCGTAGAGGCGCTTTCCGAGGCTCGCGATCGCGACTCCCTTGACCTCGCCGGCGGGACAGTTGACGTTGACCAGGGTCCCCGAGGGCATCGGCTCGTCGATCAGCCGGCGGACGATCTCGCCCGCGATCGCCGCCGACGCGGTGAAGTCGAAGTCGCGCCCGGCGTATCCCATCCCGCCGATCCCGGCCTGCTGCGAGACCGCCAGCGCCGGCAGCCCGAGGACGATGCCCTCGAACGCCGCCGCGACGGTGCCCGAGTAGGTGACGTCGTCGCCGAGGTTGGAGCCGTGGTTGATCCCCGAGACGATCAGCTCCGGCTTCCCGCCGAGCAGGCCGAGGTCGGCGAAGCGGACGCAATCGACGGGAGTGCCCTCGGTCGCGAATCCGACCGTGCCGTCGTCGAACTCGACCTCCTCGACCCAGATCGGCGAGCGCGTGGTGATGCTGCGGGCGGTGCCGCTGCGGTTCGTGTGCGGTGCGATCACCCGCACGTCGACGCCGTCGATCGCCGCCAGCGATCGGCGCAGGGCGTGGAGGCCCGCGGCCCCGATCCCGTCATCGTTTGTCAGCAGGACGATCATCGAAGAGAGCGCGCTCGCGTCCCGAGGGTCGAGCGGGGCCGATTCTACGGACGGCAGGGCGCCACAATCCGCCGGTGCGGATCTCCGTCGTCATCCCGACCCGCGACCGCCCCGGCTCGCTCGCGCGCTGCCTCGCCGCGCTCGCGGCGCAGTCGGCGAGCTTCGAGCTGGTCGTCGTCGACGACGGCTCGCACGATCGCGACGCGCTCGCGACGGTCGTCGCCGGGGCGGCGATCGACCCGCCGCCGCGGGTGTTGCGCACCCCGGGTCGCGGCCCGGCGGCGGCGCGCAACCTCGGGCTGCGCGCCGCGCGCGGCGAGGTCGTCCTGTTCACCGATGACGACTGCGAGCCCGAGCCCGGGTGGGTGGCGGCGCTCGCCGCCGCGGCCGGCGCCGGGACCGCGGCCGGGCGCACGGTGACCGCGCCCGGGGCGCCGCGCCCGGTCGTCGCCTCGCAGGCGATCACCGACGCACCTGCAGCTCGCCTCGCGCGACCCGGAGGGCGCCGGCCTCGGCTTCGCCCCGAGCTGCAACCTGGCGGCGAGCGCCGCGGCGCTCGCGCGGCTGCCGTTCGCCGAGAGCTTCCCGGCTGCCGCGGGCGAGGACCGCGATTGGTGCGCTCGCGCGGTCGCCGCCGGCCTCGCTCCCGCCTACGCCGAGACCGCCGTGGTCGTCCACCGCCCGGCGCTCGGCCTCGCCGGATTCGCCCGCCAGCAGTTTCGCTACGGACGCGGCGCGGCGCGCTTTCATGCCGCCCTTGGGCGCGGGCCGGCGCCGGTGCGCTTCTACGCCGGGCTGCTGCGTGCCGGCTTCGCCCGCGGACCGCTCGTCGGCGCGCTCGTCGGCGCCGCGCAGGTCGCGGTCGCGGTCGGGTTCGCGGTCGAGCGCCTGGCGGCGCGGCGCGGCTGATCAGCGCTCGGGGCGACGCAGCAGCGGCCGGCCGGCGAGCCCCTCGGGGCTCGCGCCGGCGAGCTCGCAGACCGTCGCCGCGACGTCGACCAGCCGTGGCGGGCGGCCGGGATCGGCGTCGATCGCGCGGGCCGGCGCCAGCAGCGCCCAGGCGTCGCCCGGGGTGTGGTTGCCGGAGCGACCGGAGCCGCTTCCGCGCCGGCGGACGACGCCGAAGCGCTCCGAGCGCAGCTCGCCGAGGGCGGTCGCGGCGCGCGGCGCCCAGCGGACGACGAGGTCGGGCAGGCGCTCGGCATGGGCGCCCGGGTAGAGCTCCGCCGGGCGGATCACCGCCTCCACGGCCGGCGCGCCGTCGGGATCGCGAAACGAGGCCAGCCCGGCGGCGATCTCCTCGCCGAGCTCCTCCGCCCGCGCCGGATCGACGATCCCGTCGCGCTCGCGACCGCGCAGGTTGAAGCGCACGTAGCCCTGGTTGTCGGCCGGGTGCGCGAACGCGCGCGTCGCGTCCCAGGTGTGGCCGCGGAGCTCGAGCCGCGCGGTGAGCTCGAGCGCGAGCCGGTCGCGGAAGCGCCCCGGCGACCGCGCCGCGCACGCTCGGCGGCATCGCCGCGCGCAGGCGCCAGATCGCGCCGCCGTCCGCCTCCTGCGCGAGCGGCCCGCCGGCGAGCACCGCGGCGAGCATCGCCGGCAGCAGGTCGGCGCGGCTCGTGTTGACGTCCATCCCGACCGCGGAGGTGACGATCACGTCGGCGCCGGCGGGCAGCGCCGCGAGCACCCGCCCGAGGGCCGCGTCGACCGCCGCGTAGACGTCGTCGAGCGCGGTCGAGAGCAACCGGCGCGCGTCGCGGTCGAGCGCCGCGGGATCGAGCTGCGAGAGGTCCCAGAACTGGTGCCCGGCGAGGTGGGCGGCGCTGAAGGTGAGCCAGGCGGCGTCGAAGTCCTCGCGGGCGAGCAGCTCCTCGGCGGCGACGGCGATCCGGCCGGGCGCCGCGAGCAGCTTCTCGCGCAGGCGCAGCAGGTCGCGCGCCCTCGGGGCGCCGAAGATCTCGGTCGCCCCGGGGCCGCGGCCGTGGCGGCGAGCGAGCTCGCGGCCGAGCCGGCGCGGCCGCGACCAGCGCGGCAGCACGACGCGGTCGGCGAAGCCCCAGCCGCAGACCGCGGCCCCCTCGGCCCGGCGCGGCGGCCGGCTCTCATAGGGATCGATCGCGAGCGTGCGCAGGCCGGAGGCGGCGAGCCGCTCCCAGACCGCCGGCGGAGCGTCGAACGCGGTCGCGTAGCGGGCGCGCTGCTCGGCGGCCGACCACTGGAACGGATAGAAGATCCCGTGATCGGCGAGCTCGACCCCGCTGTAGAGGCTGTAGAAGGCGCCGGCGGCGAAGTCGACCGCCGGCGTCTCGAGCTCGACCCGGCGCCCGCGCGCGCTCAGCGCGGCCAGGTTCGGGAGCCGGTCCTCGGCGAGCAGCCGCTCGAGCGCCGCAACGCTGGCGGCGTCGAACTGCAGCACGCAGATCACGCCGCGGCCTCGATCACCGCCATCACCTCGGCGCCCTCGCGAGCCCGGGCGAGCGGCCCAGGGATCGGCGCCGCGCGCCGCGGCGCGCGAAGGCGTCGAGCTGGCGCCCGAGCGAGCGCGCGAGCGGATGCGGACCGCGGCGCAGGCGGCCGGCGACGGCGCCCCCGAGCCCCCCGCTGACGCTGCGGGCGCGCCAGCCCTCCCCGCGGGCCTCGACCCGCTCTGAGTGGGCGCGATCGGTGGCGCAGCGGATCCGCGCCGATCCACGCGCCGTCTCGAGCTCGAGCTCGCAGCGCTCACGCTCGACCCGCGCCGCGCGCAGTCGCAGCGGGCCGCCGGCGAGGTGCGCGGCGAGGTCGACCAGATGCGGCGCGAGATCGAGCAGCGCCTCGTCGCTGACCTCGTGCGAGCGCCACGACGAACGCCGGTAGCGAAGCTCGAGCTCGAGCTCGAGCGGTCCTCGCGGGCGGATCCGGGGGCGCAGCTCCTCGCCCTGCCAGAAGCGACGGTTGAAGCCGATCCACGGCGCCGGCTCGAGCCGCGCCAGCGCCTCGGCGCCGGCGAGGTCGGGGGCCGGCGGCTTCTCGACCAGGCAGGCGAGGCCGGCCATGGCGGCGGCGGTCGCCGCCTCGAGGTGCGAGCTCGCGGGACCGGCGACGACGAGGGCGTCGAGATCCGCTGCGGCGACCAGCGCCTCGACGTCGCCGTGCTCGGTTGCCCCCGGCGCCGCCGCGGCGCGCGCGACCTCGCGGCGCCGCTCTCCGACCGGGTCGGCGAGCGCGACCAGGTCGAGCTCCGGGCGAGCGGCGATCGCCGGCGCGTAGCCGGCGCTCGCGATTCGCCCGCAGCCGACGAGCCCGAGCCGCAGCGGCTCGCTCACGGCCGTTCTCGCAGCAGGTGCAGGACGCCGCCGGCGAGCGCCGCGGCGATCGCGACCAGGTGGTGGAGGACGTGCAGCGGCAACCCGGCGAGCGCGAGCGCGATCCCGCCGCGGCGGCGAAGCAGGGCGTAGAGGCCCGGATCGCTCGCGACCACCGCTCCCAGTCCGGCGAGGGCGATGAACGGGCGGCGAGCGAGGGCCGCGAGGGTGGTCGCGAGCGCGGCGAGCGCACCGATCCGGTGGCGCCAGGCGAGGTTGAGCGCGGCCGGCGCCCGGCGCGTCTCGAGCATCAGGCGCACCCACGGGATCCCGCGACCGAGCAGGTCGGTGCGGACCATCGAGGCCAGCGTCCAGCGCTTCAGGTGGGTGCCGCGGATCCGCGGATCGAGCACGATCCGGCGACCGGTCGCGCGCAGGCGGACCCCGAGCTCGATGTCCTCGATCGAGGGCTCGCGGTAGCGGCGCGCGTCGAAGCCGCCGACGGCCTCGAAATCGTCGCGGCGGACCGCGCCGAGGCCGGCCCAGAAGCTCTCCGCCGGGCCGGGCGAGGCGCTGTGGACGCGATGGTGGAGCAGGTTGCGAAATCGCGAGACCATGCCCGGGGCGGCGGGGGTGTCGTCGTAGCTGCCGAAGACGGCCGCCGCGTCCGGGTCCGTGGCGAAGCCGGCGCGCAGGCGCTCGAGCGCCTCGGGGTGGACCTCGACGTCGGCGTCGACGAACGCGACCAGCTCCCCCCGCGCGCGTCGCGCGCCCGCGTTGCGGGCCGCGGCGGGCCCGCCGCCGGGTGGCCGCTCGACCACGATCAGCTCGTCGGGGGGCCGGGTCGAGCCGCGCAACGCCGCGACGCAGCGGGCCAGGCGTCGGCGGGTCGTCGGTCGCGGGGACGACGGCGCTGAGCGTGATCGTTGGTGGCTGGGAGGCGGTCATGGCAGGCGAGGCACGAGCGAATTAGGTATACCTAACACTAATTCCGCCCTTCGTGGTCGGAGTTGTCGATGGAGTCGCCCGCCCCCCACACCCACGCGGTGCTCGGCGCCGGCCCGGCCGGGCTCACGGCCGCCTGCCTGCTCGCTCGCCGCGGCGAGCCGGTGGTCGTGCTCGAGGCCGGGGACGCGGTCGGCGGCCTCGCCCGGACCGAGGTCCGCGACGGCTATCGCTTCGACCTCGGGGGGCATCGCTTCTACACCAAGAGCGCCGAGGTCGAGGCGCTCTGGCTCGAGCTGCTGGGCCCCGAGCTGCTCTTGCGCCCGCGGCTCTCGCGGATCCGCTGGCGTGGTCGCTTCGTCGATTACCCGCTGCGCGCCGGCGACCTGATCCGCAACGTCGGGGCGGCCGAGCTCGCCCGCTGCGGCGCCTCCTACGCGGCCGCCCGCCTGCGCCCGCGCCCGCAGCCGCAGAGCTTCGAGGACTGGGTCACGCAGCGCTTCGGACGGCGGCTGTTCGAGCTCTTCTTTCGCTCCTACACGGAGAAGGTCTGGGGCGTCTCGACGGCCGAGATCCGCGCCGAGTGGGCGGCGCAGCGGATCCGCGACCTCTCGCTCTGGCGCGCGGCGCTGGCCGCGGTCGGCGCCGGGCAGAGCGAGATCCGAAGCCTGATCGAGGAGTTTCACTACCCGCGTCTCGGTCCCGGGCAGATGTGGGAGCGGATGGCGAACGAGATCGAGGCGAACGGCGGCGAGATCCGCCTCCGATCCCCGGTGACCGCGATCCGCCCGACCGGCGGCGGGGTCGAGGTCGAGGCGGGGGGCGAGCGGCTGCGGGCGGCGAGCGCGATCTCCTCGCTGCCGCTGCGGACGGTGGCCGGGATCGCCGAGCCGGCGGCGCCGCGCGCGGTGCTCGAGGCGGCGGCGGGGCTGCGCTATCGAGACTTCCTCACCGTCGCACTGGTGATCGACGGCCCCGATCCGTTCCCCGACAACTGGATCTACGTCCACGAGCCCACGGTCGCGGTCGGGCGGATCCAGAACTTCCGCGCCTGGAGCCCCGACCTCGTTCCCGAGCCCGAGCGCTCGTGCGTCGGGCTCGAGTACTTCTGCTTCGAGGGCGACGAGCTCTGGTCGGCGACCGACGAGGACCTGGTCGCGCTCGCCGCGGGCGAGCTCGAGGCGCTCGGGCTCGCTGCGGCCGAGCGCCTGGTCCGCGGCTACGTCGTCCGCGTGCCGAAGGCCTATCCGATCTACGACGCCGGCTACGAGGATCGCCTGGCGGTGTTGCGGGGCTGGCTCGACGGGCTCGACGGAGTGATTCAGGTCGGGCGCAACGGGCTCCATCGCTACAACAACTCCGACCACTCGATGCTGACCGCGATGCGCGCGGTCGAGAACCTCTGCGACGGCGCCGGGCACGACATCTGGGCGCTGAACGCCGACGGCGCCTACCTCGAGGAGGGCGAGGCCGACGAGCATCCCTACCGCAGCGCGCCGCCGACCCCGGCGATGTCGCGCCCGCCGGCGCAGGAGATCGCGTAGGCGGTCCAGCGGCCGTCGCGAGCGAGCTCGCGACCCGCGCCTCGGACCGCTCGCCGCGCCGCCGGCCGGCGCCCCGGCGTCGAGGAAGGCGGTCCCGGCCGGCGGCGCCGAGGCGACCCTGCGCCCGACCTCGCCCATCGGCAGCTCGAGCTTCCAGGCGAGCGCCGTCTCGGTCAAGAAGTCGCTGGTCGCGGCCGGCCCGCAGGCGCGGATCGCCCCCGGGCCGACCTGGTCGGCGACCGCGAACAGCTCGTCGACGGATTCGCGCCCGGCGACCGCGTCGTCGAGCTGGCCCGGGACCTCGGCGGCACGCAGCGCACCCTGGACCGCGAGCCCGAGCGCGAGCGCGGCGCAGAGCGCGAGCAGCGGCGCCCGCCCGGGTTCGTCGCCTGCCCTGCCGCCGGCGAGCGCGGCCAGCCGCACCGCGCCGACGCCGCCGAGCACGCAGGCGACGGCCGCCGCGGGGGCGGCGAAGCGCGGGATCCCGGCGTAGCCGGCGGCGGCGAGCAGGGCGACGATCGCGATCCAGGCCAGCGCGCCGGCACCGAGGACGACGATCGTCGGCTCGCGCCCGCCGCGAGCGCTGTAGACCGCGTAGCCGGCGCAGACCCAGAGCGAGGCGAGGACGAGGCCGAGGGCGCGGCCGATCGCCTCGAGCGCCTCGCCGGGCGGCGATCCGCTGCCCTCGCGCGCGCGCCCGGCGCCGGTCAGCGGATCGCCCGACCCGAGCAGGTCGGGGACGAGCCAGAGCACCGGCACCGCGACCGCCCCGAGCGGCGATCGCGCCGCGAAGCCGCGGCTCGCCGCGCCACACGAACGCCGCGTAGGCCGCCGCCAGCGGCCAGGCCTCGGGACGCAGGAGCGAGGCGCCGAGCACCAGCGCCAGCGCCTGTCCGGGCCGCGCGGCGAGCTGGCGCTCGATCGCGCCGAGCACCAGCGCGACCAGGAGCGGCTCCGAGAGCCCGCCGGCGAACTGGCGCACCCAGGGCGTGAACGGGTCCGCGAGCAGGAAGACGCCGGCGGCGGCGATCATCCCGGCGGCGATCCGCGCCCGGCGCAGCCGCGCGGGAGCGAGCCGGCCGGCGAGCCGCGCTCGCAACCCCGGCGGGACGACGAGCCGGGCAGCGAGCGCCCAGGCGAGCGCGAGCGCCGCGAGCCAGCCGGCGCGGGCGACGACGAGCCAGATCGCGGGCGCCGCGTCGCCGGCCGGCGCCGCGAGCGCGCGTCACCGCCACCGGCAGCGGCTTCCAGGACGGACCGCCGCCGGTGTCGAGCGCGAGCTCGCCGACCTCCCGCCCCCAGACGAGCCAGGCCCAGACGTCGTAGACGGGGGCGAATGCGAGCGCGAGCGAGGCGACGGCGATCGCGAGGATCGCGAGCACGAGAGCGAGGCGGCGGGGCGGCACGGCGCCTAAGATTAGGCTTCCCTAATGCCGACCGGAAGACTTGGATTAATCGCGCTGCTCGCGCTCGCCTGCCTCGCCCCGGGGTGCGGCTTCGAGACCGACGGCGCCGGCGAGGCCGACGAGCCGGAGACCGAGGGGATCACGCTCTACTCGGGACGGATCCCGGCCGCGATCGGCGGCGCCGTCGATGCCTACGAGACCGCCTCGGACACCGACGTCCAGGTGCGGTTCGCCGAGACCGGCGACCTCGCGGCGACCCTGGTCGAGGAGGGCTCGAACTCGCCCGCCGACGTCTTCTTCGCCCAGGAGCCGGGCGCGATCGGAGCGGTCGAGGAGGCCGGACTGCTCGCCGAGCTGCCCGACGACGTGCTCGAGCTCGTGCCGCCCGCCTACCGCGACCCGGACGGCCGCTGGGTCGGGATCACCGGCCGCGCGCGAGCGATCGCCTACGGGCCGCAGGTCGAGCGCTCCGAGCTCCCGCCCTCGCCGCTCGAGCTCACCGAGCCGCGATGGCGGGGGCGCGTCGGCTGGGGTCCGGCGACCGACACCCTGCAGCAGTACGTGACCGCGCTCCGGCTCACCTACGGCGAGGATGTCGCGCGCGAGTGGCTCGAGGGCATGGTCGCCAACGACGCGGTCGCGTTCACCGACAACGTCACGATCCGCGACGCGGTCGCCGACGGCGAGATCGACGTCGGCCTGATCAACCACTACTACGTCGCTCAGGCGGTTGCCGCCGAGGGCGACGACTACCCGGTCGAGGTCTACTTCCCGCCCGAAGGCCTCGGCTCGCTGCTGCTGCTGACCAGCGCCGGCGTGCTCGAGTCGAGCGAGCGCAAGCCGGAGGCGTTCGAGTTCATCCGCTCGCTGCTCTCGGCCGACGGCCAGCGCTTCTTCACCTCGACCTCGAAGGAGTACCCGCTCGCCCGCGGCTCGAGGCCCGACCCGTCGCTGGAGGTGCCGCTCGCCGAGATCCCGGCGCCCGAGGTCGACCTCAACGACATCGGCGAGGTGCAGGCGACGATCGAGCTGATGCAGGAGACGGGGGCGCTGTGAGCGCGCCGCGGGCCGCGCTCGGCGGCGCCGGCGCTCGGCCGGCGCCCGCGGCTGCTCGGCGCGCGCCGGCCGCCGGCCTTCCTGCTCGTCGCCGGCGTCGTCGTCGGCGCCGCGGTGATCCTGCCGGCCGCCTACCTGGCGATCGTCGTCGCCGGCGACCTCGGCCCGGCGCTCGAGGTCGCGTTCGACTCGCGCACCGCGGCGATCCTGGCGCGCACGGTCGCCCTCGCGACGGCGGTGACCGCGGCCTCGATCGCGATCGCGCTTCCGCTCGCCTGGCTCACCGTGCGCACCGACCTCCCCGGCCGCCGCCTCTGGGCGACCCTGTGCGCGCTGCCGCTGGTGATCCCGACCTACGTCGGCGCCTACCTGTTCGTCGCCGCGCTGGGGCCGAACGGGATGCTGCAGGACGCGCTCGGGGTCGAGAGCCTGCCCTCGATCTACGGCTTCTTCGGCGCCTGGCTGGTGCTGACGCTGTTCACCTACCCGCTCGTCCTGCTGCCGGCCCGGGCGGCGCTCAGGCGCCTCGACCCGCAGCTCGAGGAGGCCGCGAGGGCGATGGGCCGCGGACCGCTGGAGACCTTCCGCAGCGTCGTCCTGCCGCAGCTCTGGCCCGCGCTCGCGGTCGGCGGCCTGCTCGTCGCGCTGTTCGTGATCAGCGACTTCGGCGCCGTCTCGATCATGCGCTTCGACTCGTTCACGAGCGAGATCTACATCTCCTACAGGTCGAGCTTCGACCGCGCCGCCACCGCCGGCCTCGGCGCCGTGCTGGTCGTCCTGATGATCGGCCTGCTCTGGGTCAGCACCCGGATCCGCGGCGCCCGCTCGCTGCACCGTCTCGGCCCCGGCGCCGCGCGCCCGCCGCGTCCCTACGCCCTCGGGCGCTGGCGCTGGCCGGCGCTCGGCCTCTGCTCCGCGGTGGTCACGGTCGCGCTCGTGCTCCCGATCGGCGTCCTCGTCTACTGGTCGAGCAAGGGGATCTCGACCGGGACCACGTCCTGGAGCCTGGTCGGCGCGCTGGCCGGCAACTCGCTGCTGACCGGACTCGGCGCGGCGCTCGCCGGCGGTGTCGCTGCGCTCGTCGTCGCCGTGCTCGCGGGCCGCTACCCGAGCGTCGTCACCAGGGCGATCGAGCGTCTCGGGCACGCCGGCTACGCGCTCCCGGGGATCGTCGTCGCGCTCGCGCTCGTCTACTTCGCCACCCGCGCCGTGACCCCGATCTACCAGACGCTGGCGCTGCTGGTGTTCGCGCTCACCGTCCACTACCTGCCGCTGGCGATCGGCCCGATCGGCGCCGCGCTGGGCCAGGTCTCGCCGCGGGTCGAGGAGGCGGCGCGCGGGCTCGGACGCGCGCCCGCCGAGGTCTTTCGCACGATCACCGCGCCCCTGGTGCGAGGCGGGATCCTCGCCGGCGCCGCCCTCGTCTTCCTGCACGCGGTCAAGGAGCTCCCAGCTACGCTGATCCTCGCTCCGATCGGATTCGAGACATTGGCGACCGAGATCTGGAACCAGACCAGCTTCGGCTTCTACGAGGCGAGCGCGATCCCGTCGCTCGTCCTGCTCGCGATCGCGGCCCCGCCGCTCTACCTGCTCTCCGAGCGCGGCACGGTGACGGCATGACCGCGACCGCGACCGGCGCTCCGCTGCGGGTCGGCGGCCTCGCCAAGTCCTACGGCGCCGGTGCGCGCCGTCGACGGGCTCGAGCTCGAGGTCGAGTCGGGATCGATCTGCGCCCTGCTCGGACCGAGCGGCTGCGGCAAGACGACCACGCTGCGGCTGATCGCCGGCCTCGAGCGCCCGGACGCGGGCTCGATCGCGATCGGCGAGCGCGAGCTCGCCGGCCCCGGCGCCTTCCTCGAGCCGGAGCGGCGGCGGATCGGGATGGTGTTCCAGGACTACGCGCTCTTTCCCGCACCTCGACGTCGCCGGCAACGTCGGCTACGGGCTCGGCCGCCGCCCGGACCCGGAGCGGATCGGCGCGGTGCTCGAGCTCGTCGGCCTCGCGGGCGAGCGCGCGGCGGCCGGTGCACGAGCTCTCCGGCGGCCAGCAGCAGCGGGTCGCGCTCGCGCGGGCCCTCGCCCCGACCCCGGAGCTGATCCTGCTCGACGAGCCGTTCTCCAACCTCGACGCCGGTCTGCGCGAGCGGCTGCGACAGGAGGTGCGCGAGATCATCGCCCGCGCCGGGGTGACCACGCTGTTCGTCACCCACGACCAGGCCGAGGCGCTGAGCATCGCGCAGACGGTCGCCGTGATGCGCGACGGGCGGATCGAGCAGGTCGGCACCCCGGAGGAGATCTACTCGCGCCCGGCGTCGCGCTGGGTCGCTCGCTTCCTCGGCGAGATCGAGGTCGTCCCCGGACTCGCCGCCGCTGGCCGGGTCGAGTGCGAGCTCGGCTCGTTCTCGGCCGAGCAGGGCGTCGAGGGCCCGGTCGACGTCCTCATCCGTCCCGAGTCGATCGCGATCGGGCTCAGCGGTCCCGACGGCGCCGCCGGCGCCGAGGTCGTCGGCCGGCGCTTCTTCGGCCACGACCAGCTGGTCGAGCTTCGGCTCGGCTCCGGGCAGACGATCCGCTCGCGGCGGCTCGGGTTCCCCGCCTGGCACGAGGGCGATCGCGTCCGCGCCTGGGTCGACGGGCCGACCGACGTGCTCGCGCGCGACTGATCGGGTCTCAGTCGTAGGCGACGGCGACCAGGCAGAGCCCGTGCGCGGGCGCGGTCTCGCCGGCGCGCTCGCGCGGAGCGCCCTCGAGCAGCGCGCGGAAGTCCTCGACCGAGCGCCGTCCCCCACCGACCTCGAGCATCGTCCCGACCAGCACCCGGACCTGGTTGCGCATGAACGAGGGCGCGGTCAGATCGAGCGCCAACAGGTCTCGGCGCTCGCGCGACCATGCGCAGGACGTCACGTTTCGCTCGAAGAGCGAATGTTCGGTTTGGGTCGGGGTGAAGGCGGTGAAGTCGTGCTTGCCGACCACCGCCTCGGCGCAGGCCTCGAGCGCCGCGAGGTCGAGCGGGTATCGCCACCAGAGCGCCCTGCCCTCCTCGAACGGGTCGCGGACCGCCGTCGCCAGGACCCGGTAGCGATAGCTGCGCGAGCGGGCGTCGCGGCGGGCGTCGAAGCCCTCGGGGGCGCGCTCGGCCGCGGTCACCGCGACGTCGCGCGCCAGCACCGCGTTGAGCCGCTCGGCGAGCCCGTCCGGGAGCTCGCGCCGGTGCTCGAAGCTCGCCACCTGACCGCTCGCGTGCACGCCGGCGTCGGTGCGACCGGCGACCGTGAGCTCGACCCGCTCGCCGAGGATCCGCTCGAGCGCGGTCTCGAGCTCACCCGCGACCGTGCGCTGGCCCGGCTGCGCGGCCCAGCCGGCGAACCGGGTGCCGACGTAGGCGATGTCGAGACGCGCGGTGCCCATCGGGGCACGCTCGCGCTAGACGAGCTCCAGGAAGACCATCTCGGTCGAGTCCGAACGCCGCGGACCGAGCTTGACGATCCGCGTGTAGCCGCCCGGACGCTCGGCGTAGCGCGGCGCCACCTCCTCGAACAGCTTGTGGACGAGGAAGCGGTCCTGGCCGAGCTCCGAGAGGGCCTGGCGGCGGGCGTGCAGGTCGCCGCGCTTGGCGAGCGTGATCAGCTTCTCGATCTTCGGCTTCACCGCCTTCGCCTTCGCCTGCGAGGTCCGGATCCGCTCGTGCTCGATCACCTCGCGGCAGAGGTTGCGCAGCAGCGCCCGCCGGTGGGCCGAGTCGCGCGAGAGCTTGTGGCGTTGCTTCTGGTGGCGCATGGTTCTGCGGTCTGCGGTCTGCGGTCTTGCCTACTCGTCCCGAAGCCCGAGTCCCAGCGCATGCAGCGACTCCTTGACCTCGTCGGTGCTGCGCTTGCCGAAGTTCGGGATCGCGTTCAGCTCCGACTCGGAGCGCTGGACGAGATCGCCGACGGTCTGGATCCCGGCGCGCTTGAGGCAGTTGTAGGCGCGGACGCCGATCTCGAGCTCCTCGATCAGGCGATCGTCGCCATCGGTCGGCGCGACCGGCGCCAGCGCCGCCTCGGCGCCGTTGAACGCCTCGCGGCTGGTCAGCTCCTCGACCCGGTCGGCGTCGGTGAAGATCGCCATCGTCTTGATCAGGATCTCGGCCGCCTCGCGGAGCGCCGAGCCGGGCTCGATCGAACCGTCGGTCTCGACCTCGAGCGTCAGCTTGTCGAAGTCGGTGCGCTGACCGACACGAGCGGAGTCGACGTCGTAGGCCGCACGGCGGATCGGCGAGAAGATCGAGTCGATCGGGATCACGCCGATCGGCTGGTCCTCGGTCTTGTTGTCCTCGGCCGGCGAGTAGCCGCGCCCGCGGCCGATCGTCAGGTACATCTCGAGCTTGGTCCGCTTCTCGAGCGTCGCGATCGGCGCGTCCGGGTTGAGGATCTCGACCCCGGCGGGGAGGTCGATGTCGCTCGCCTTGATCTCGCCCGGGCCGGTGGCGACGAGCGGCGCCTCGACCTCGTCGGCGTCGGTGTGCATGCGGACGACGATGTCCTTGAGGTTGAGGACGATGTCGGTGACGTCCTCCTTCACACCGGCGACGGTCGAGAACTCGTGCGCGACGCCCTCGATCCGCACGCTCTTGATCGCGGCGCCCCCGAGCGAGGAGAGCAGCACGCGCCGGAGCGAGTTCCCGAAGGTGTAGCCGAACCCCTTGTCGAGCGGCTCGACCACGAAGGTCCCGCGGTTGTCATCGACGCTCTCGGAAGCGATCTTGGGAATCTGGAACTCGGGCAGGGTGGTCATTGGAACCTCTTTGCTTGTCGGGAACTGAAGGGCCCTACTACTTCGAGTAGAGCTCGACGATGAGCTGCTCGTCCACCGGCGCGATGATCTCGCTGCGGTCCGGAAGACGGAGCACCTTCGCCGTCAGGGCATCGTGATCGGCCTGTAGCCACGGCGGCACCGCCGCGGTCAGCTCGGTCGCCTGCCGAACGACGTCGGCGGCGCCCGAATCGGGCTTGATCGTGATCACGTCGTCGGCACGAACCTGGTAGCTGGCGACATCGACCCGGCGGCCGTTGACGAGCCAGTGGCCGTGGTTGATGAGCTGGCGCGCCTGGCGCCGCGAGGCGGCGAAGCCGAGGCGCAGGAGCACGTTGTCGAAGCGCCGCTCGAGCATCCGCAGGAGGTTGTCGCCGGTGACGCCCGGCTGGCGCGACGCCTTCTCGTAGTAGCCGCGGAACTGCTTCTCGAGCACGCCGTAGAAGCGGCGCGTCTTCTGCTTCTCGCGCAGCTGCTGGCGGTACTCGGAGGCGCGCACCCGCCCGCGGCCGTGCTCGCCCGGCGGGTAGCTGCGGCGCTCGACGCCGCACTTCTCGGTCATGCAGCGCTCGCCCTTCAAGAACAGCTTCTGCCCCTCGCGGCGGCACTGCTTGCACTGCGGTGAGGTGTCGCGGGCCATCTACGGACGCCTGCGCTTCTTCGGCCGGCAGCCGTTGTGGGCCTGCGGGCTGACGTCCTTGACCGTGGTCACCTGAAGGCCTGCGGCCTGCAGCGAGCGGATCGCCGTGTCGCGGCCGGAGCCGGCGCCCTTGGCGTGCACCTCGACCCGCTCGAGGCCGTGCTCCATGCCCTTGCGGGCGGCGGCGTCGGCGGTCACCTGGGCGGCGAACGGCGTCGACTTGCGCGAGCCCTTGAAGCCCGCCGAGCCGGCCGACTCCCAGCAGACGACGTTGCCCTCGGGGTCGGTGATCGTGACGATCGTGTTGTTGAAGCTGGTCTTGATGTGGGCGACTCCGTAGGGGACGTTCTTCTTCACCCGGCGGCGGGCGCGACCCTTGCCTCGTTTCGGCTGCGGCATCGGTCAGCGCCTCACTTCTTCGCCGGCGGCTTCTTCTTGCCGGCGATGCTCATCCGCCGCGGGCCCTTGCGGCCGCGGGCGTTGGTCTTCGTGCGCTGGCCCCGGGTCGGCAGGCCGCGGCGATGGCGGACGCCGCGGTAGGAGCCGATCTCCGAGAGCCGCTTGATGTTCTGCGAGCGGTCGCGGCGCAGGTCACCCTCGACCTCGAGCTCCTCGACCGCGTCGCGGAGCTTGACCGTCTCGGCCTCGGTCAGGTCCTTGACGTAGGTGTTCGGGTCGACCCCGACCTTGGCCAGGACCTCGTTCGCGGTCGAGCGACCGACCCCGTGCACGTAGGTGAGGCCGATCTCGACCCGCTTGTTGAGCGGAAGGTTGACTCCTGCGACGCGTGCCATCTGAGTGCTCTAGCCCTGCCTTTGCTTGTGTCGGGGGTTCGAGCAGATCACGAGCACGACGCCGCGACGCCGGATCACCCGGCATCGCTCACACATCGGCTTTACGGACGCTCGTACCTTCATCGGCCCTTCTGGGTCGTATCGATCAAATCACTGAGAAGTCCCGCAAGCCCCATGAATCGGGCGAGCGGGCACACCGAACCGGCGCTCAGGCCGACCGCGAATGTTAGCAATCGGTCGCCGGCTCAGCCGAGATGCCACGGGGTCAGGATCCGCGGGCCGTCCTCGGTCACCGCGACCGTGAACTCGAAGTGCGCGGCCAGCGATCCGTCGGCCGAGTAGACGGCCCAGTTGTCCTCGCCGACGCGGACCTCCGGCCCCCCCGCGTTGACCATCGGCTCGATCGCCAGCACCATCCCGGGCTCGAGCTCGGGCCCGCGCCCAGGCTCGCCGTAGTTGGGCACCTGCGGGTCCTCGTGCATCTCGCGCCCGACCCCGTGGCCGACCAGCGAGCGGATGATCGAGAGGCCCTCGGCCTCGACCACCTGCTGGACCGCATGCGAGACGTCGCCGAGGTGGTTGCCGGGACGGGCCTTATCGGCGCCCGCGTGCAGCGACGCCTCGGTGGTCTCGAGCAGGGTGCGGGCGACCGGGGAGATCTCGCCGACCCCGAGCGTGATCGCGGCGTCGGCGACCCAGCCGTCCTTGGTCACGCCGACGTCGAGCGAGATGATGTCGCCGCGCCGAAGCTCGTAGGGGCCTGGGATCCCGTGCACGACCATCGAGTTCGGCGAGGCGCAGATCGACCCGGGGAAGCCGCGGTAGCCGAGGAAGGACGGTTCGGCTCCCTGTGAGGTGATGAACCGCTCCGCGGCCTGGTCGAGCTCGTCGGTGGTGACGCCGGCGCGCACCTTCGAACGCAGCATCTTCAGGCAACGCGCCTGGATCGTGCCCGCGGTCGCCATCTGCTCGATCTGAGCCGGGGTCTTGAGGATGATCCCACCGCGGTACACGCCCCTCTAGGCCTCCTCTTCCATCTTCAGCGTCGCGAGCAGCGCCCGGATCCGCTCCGCGACCTCGTCCGGCGCCAGGGTCCCGTCGACGCGCTTGAGCAGGCCCCGGCCCTCGTAATAGGCGACCAGGGGCTCGGTCTTGGTCCGGTACTGGTCGAGCCGGTTGCGGATCACCTCGGGCTTGTCGTCGTCGCGGATCTCGAGCGGCTCGCCGCATACGTCGCAGACGCCCTCGCGCTCGGGCGGATCGAACTCGAGGTGGAAGATGTGGCCGTTGGGGCAGGTGCGCCGGCCGCCGAGGCGACGCACGACCTCGTCCGTGTCGACCTCGATCAGGATCGCTGCGGAGACCCGGCGGCGCAGCTCGCCGAGCTTCTCGCCGAGCGCCTCGGCCTGTGGCTCGGTGCGCGGGAAGCCGTCGAGGATGAAGCCGTCCTCGGCCTCCTTCTCGTCGATCCGCTCGGCGATCACGCCGACGATCACCTCGTCGGGGACGAGGTCGCCGCGATCCATGTAGTCCTTCGCCTCGCGACCGACGTCGCTCTGTTCGCGGACGGCGGCGCGCAGGATGTCGCCGGTGGCGTAGTACGGCAGCCGCAGGTCCTCCTGCAGGCGCTCGCCCTGCGTGCCCTTCCCCGATCCGGGAGGGCCGAGGAGGATCAGGTTCAGCTCGGACACGGCCGGAGAGACTAGAGGCTCGCACCGTCCGCGGCCCGGCCGAGCTGCGTCCGGATCGTGGCCACGACCCAATCCCCGCGCCCGGTCAGCTGCCGGTGGGTGAACGGCAGCACCTCACGGCCCGCGGTCCGCAGCGCCACCCACTTCGCGCGATCGCGCTCGAACGCGGCTCGGCTGCGGTGGAACTCGTAGCCGTCGAGCTCGACGACGAGATCAGCGGCCGGCCAGAACGCGTCGACGAGGTAGCCGTCGACGAGCACGTTGACGGCGGGCGGAGGAAGACCGGCCTCCCGCACGCGGTCGAGGAACAGGCGCTCGAGCTCGGACACCGAGCGGGCGGCCGGACCGGGGTCGTAGCCGCAGAGGGCGCGCAGCCGGCCGACGCCGCGGCGCCCGTTGCTGCGGTCCAGCAGCGCCGCGATCGCCCCCAGGTCGAGCAGTCCGAGGCGCTCCGCCTCCTCGTAGGCGCGCCGCAGCGAGGTCCTGCCGCCGGTCCCCGCGAGGTCGAGCAGGGTGCGAGCGACGGCGGTGACCGGGATCCCGTCGACGCAGTCGATGTCCTCCGCATCGAGCCGCGATCGGTGCGGGATCAGTCGATCGCGGCGCGGAATCCCGGCCCGGGTCGGGATCGTGACGTGAAACGAGGTGCCCCTGGGCGAGCACAGATCCCACAACGCGGCCGCATCGAAATGGCTGAGCACGGCACCCTCCGGGAAGGCGAGCACCGCGGCCATCCACCGACCCCGCAGGGACACCCGTCGGTGCCCGACTGCGTAGACGCCCCGGTGGATGCGGTGCAGGCGGCCTCCTGCGACACGGGTCTTAACCGCGTCAGAGCCAAGGCCGAGGGTCACGAGCTGATGCACCGCAACCACTCCGTGCTGAGCCTCGGCGAGCGCCGCCAACGCCACGTCCCCCCGGGGTTGGTCGACTTTGGTCGCTATATGGCCCGGAACTCGACCAACCGTGGGCATCTGGGCGAGACTGACCGCCGAACGTGCGCGCGTGGCGCGCGGAGTGTGGCGAGACGGTGCCGGGACCGTGGCGAGAAAGCCGCGCCGGGGCTCAGGTGATCTCGCGCCAGGTGGGCGCCTCGTCGCCGGGCGGCGATCGATGCGCAGGCGCCCGAAGCGCCACTCGACCCGCCGTAGGCGGTCGGCGTCGAATCCCGCCCGGGCGCAACCCTTGAGCGAGGGCACGTTGTCGTCGGCGACGCAGGTGATCGCGGAGCGGGCGCCCTGGTCGCGGGCGATGCGCAGCAGCTGGCCCATGCAGTCGGGCATCGCGCCCTGGCCGCGGGAGTTGACGAAGGTGTAGGCGCCCTCGAGCATCACCTCGCCCTCGGCCAGGGGCTCGAAGTCCCCTGAGGGGTTGGCGGCGACCATCGCCGGCAGGTCCTGCGGCTCAATCAGCCACTGGCAGTAGGCGGGCTCTCCCTCGTGCCAGGCGACGTAGAAACGGCGCGCGCCGCCCTCGAGCCACCGCTGGCGCTCGCGGATCTGCTCCAGGTCATAACCCGACACCCGCTCCGCCTCCTCGGCGAAGCCGGTGAAGCCGGGGTCGTCGCAGGGCTCCATCTTCAGCGGCACCTTGGCCTGCCGCGGCTCGGGAAGCCGGGTCAGGTCGGCGCGCAGGTCGAGCATGCCCTTGGTGTTCCAGAGGCGCTTGCGCGCCTCGCGCGCGGCACGCTGCGCGCGCGCCAATGGAGCCTGACTCCTGGTGACCGTCGCCACGGGGCTCAGCCTACTTCAGGAATCCCTCGTAGTTGCGCATCATCAGCTGCGCCTCGAGCTGCTTCACGGTGTCGAGCGCGACGCCGACGACGATCAGGATCGAGGTACCGCCGAAGTAGAAGTTGGCCGAGGTCTGGTTGATCAGGATCGTCGGCAGGGCGGCGACGGCGCCGAGGTAGAGCGCCCCCGGGAAGGTGAGCCGCGAGAGGATCCGATCGAGGTACTCGGCGGTCGGGCGTCCCGGCCGCACGCCGGGGATGAACCCGCCGTACTTCTTCAGGTTGTCGGCCTGGTCGACGGGGTTGAAGGTGACCGCGGTATAGAAGTAGGTGAAGATGACGATGAAGAAGACCTCGCCGACGACGTAGGCCCAGCTCGAGGGGCTGAAGAAGGCGGCGAAGTCGAGCGCCGCGGGGGTGTTGAGCAGCTGGCCGATCGTCGGCGGGAAGGCCATGATCGAGGCCGCGAAGATGACCGGGATCACGCCCGCCATGTTCACCCGCAGGGGCAGGTAGGTCGAGCCTCCGGTGGTCATCCGGCGGCCGACGACCCGCTTCGCGTACTGGACCGGGATCCGGCGCTGCCCCTCCTGGACGAAGACGATCCCGACGATCACCGCGAGCGCGACGAACGGCATCATCACGACGAAGACCTGGTCGGGGTTGTTCCACCAGGACGAGATCCCGGGCACGAGCCCGGCGGTGATCGAGGCGAAGATCATCAGCGAGATGCCGTTGCCGACCCCGCGCTGGGTGATCAGCTCGCCGAGCCACATCAGCAGGGTGCAGCCGGCGGTGAGCGAGATCACGATCAGGAACACCTTCTGGAAGGTGAGCTCGCCGACGACGCTCGTCCCCTCGGCGTTCTGGAAGCTCTGGAACAGGAAGACGTAGCCGAGCGACTGGCCGAACGCGAGCCCGACGGTCAGGTAGCGCGTGTACTGGGTGATCTTCTGCTGGCCGACCTCGCCCTCCTTCTGCAGGCGCTCGAGCGCCGGCACGACCACGGTCAGCAGCTGGAGGATGATCGAGGCCGTGATGTAGGGCATGATCCCGAGCGCGAACAGCGACAGGCGCTGGAGGCTGCCGCCCGAGAACAGGTTGAGGAAGCCGAGGACGTTGTTGCCGGTGAAGTTGTTCTCGATCGACTCGACCGTGTCGATGTCGACCCCGGGCGCCGGGATGTAGGCGCCGAGCCGGTAGAGCAGCAGCATCGCCAGCGTGAAGGCGATCTTCCGGCGGATCTCCGGGACCGCGAAGGCGTTGAAGATCGTCTGGATCAAGAGTCGATCAGGTCGCAGCTTCCGCCGGCGCCCTCGATCTTCTCCCGCGCGGAGGCGCTGAACGCATGCGCCCGTACCGTGAGCTTGGTCGAGATCTCACCCCGGCCGAGGATCTTCACCGGGTCCTTGCGGGTCGCGAGCCCGGCGGCGCGCAGCGACTCCGGGGTGACCTCGGCGCCGGCGTCGAAGCGGGCCTCGAGGTCGGCGACGTTGACCGGCTGCGAGTGGGTCCTGAAAGCCTCGAACGGCATCGACTTCTTCATGTGCGGGCCGCGCAGCTTGCGCATCCGCATGTGGATCGGGTTCTGGCCGCCCTCGTAACCGGGCTTCGCCTTCGCGCCCGAGCGCGCGCCGGCGCCCTTGTGGCCGCGCCCCGCGGTCTTGCCGGTGCCCGAGCCCTTGCCGCGGCCGAGCCGCTTGCGCGGCTGGCGCGAGCCCGGCTTCGGGCGGATCGAGTGCAGGCCGACGTCCTCGGGATCGAGCCGAGCCATTACTACTTCGCCTCCTCGACCTCGACCAGGTGGCCGACGCGGTCGAGCGCGCCCCGGAGCTGGGGCGTGTCGGTCATCGTCGAAACGCGGCCGATGCGGCCGAGCTTCAGCGACGCGAGCGTGCCGCGCTGCTTCGGGCTCGCCCCGCTCGCCGAGCGGACCTGCTTCAGCGTCAGCTCAGCCATCGGCAGGGTCCTCGGGGCTCGCGGTCTCGTCCGCGTCGGCGGCCGGCTCGGCCTCGGGGACCACGGCAACCGCCGTGGGCTCCGCCTCCGCCTGCTGCCCGCTCCCTGCTCCGGCGGCCTTCGCCGCCGCCTCCTGAAGATCCAGCCCCAGCACCTGCTTGACCGTGAGCCCGCGCAGCTTGGCGACGGTCTCGGGGCGGCGCAGGTCCATCAGGCCCTCGAGCGTCGCCTTGACGAGGTTGATCGGGTTCTGGGTGCCGATGCTCTTCGAGAGCACGTCGCGGATCCCGGCGAGCTCGAGCACCGCCCGCACGCCGCCGCCGGCGATCACGCCCGTACCCGGGCTCGCCGGGCGCAGGACGACGTGACCCGACCCGAAGCGACCGATGCTTCGGTGGGGGATCGTCTGGCCGAACTTGGGCACCCGAATCAGGCTCTTGCGCGCGTTCTCGACCGCCTTCTGGATCGCCAGCGGGACCTCCCGGGCCTTGCCGTAGCCGATCCCGACGACGTCGTTCTCGTCGCCGACGGCGACCAGCGCCGTGAACGAGAAGCGGCGACCGCCCTTGACCACCTTGGCGACGCGGTTGATCTCGATCACCCGCTCCTGGAGGTCGAGCCCCTGGGGGCTCACGGTCTCGATGTCGTGGTTTCTCATCGGCGAATCAGATTAGAGGGTCAGAATTTGAGCCCGCCCTCGCGAGCGCCCTCGGCGAGCGCCTTGACGCGGCCGTGGAAGCGGTAGCCGCCACGGTCGAAGACGCACGTCTCGACCCCGGCCTTCTTCGCTCGCTCGGCGAGCAGCTCGCCGCTGCGCTTCGCCTGCTCCATCGTCCCGAGCTTGCGCAGGTCGGCCTCGATCCACGAGACGGAGGCCACGGTGCGGCCGTCGGCGTCGTCGACGAGCTGGGCGAACACGCCCTTGTTGGAGCGGAAGACCGACAGCCGCGGGCGCTCCGCGGTGCCGCGGATCTTTGCCCGCACGCGCCGGCGGCGGCGGAGGCGCTTCTGTGCCTTGGTCGCGACGGCCATCGCTATGCCCTCTTGCCGACCTTGCGGCGCACGTGCTCGTCCGCGTAGCGGATGCCCTTGCCCTTGTAGGGCTCGGGCGGGCGCGTGCGGCGGATCCGGGCCGCCGTCTCGCCGACCAGCTGCTTGTCGATCCCGCGCACGACGACCTGAGTCGGCTGCGGGACCTCGAACTCGATCCCGTCGGGGGCCTGGATCGAGACCGTGTGCGAGTAGCCGACGCTGAGCTCGAGCGCCTTGCCCTGGAGCTTCGCGCGGTAGCCGACGCCCTGGATCTCGAGCCGCTTCTCGAACCCGTCGGTGACCCCGGCGACCATGTTCGCGACCAGGCTCCGGGTGAGCCCGTGCAGGGCACGGTCGGGGCCGCGGTCGGTGCGGCGGCTGACGACCAGCGTCCCGTCCTCGTCGACCACCTCGACCCGCGGGCTGAGCTGCTGCTCGAGCTCTCCCCTGGGGCCGTTGACGGTCACCCGGCCAGGGCCGAGCGAGACGGTGACGCCCTCGGGGACCGGGATCGGCTTTCGACCAATGCGGCTCATGCGCTCACCAGACGTAGGCGACCACTTCGCCGCCGACGCCCTTCGCCTTCGCCTCGTGGCCGGTCATCACGCCGGTCGAGGTCGAGACGATCGCTGTCCCCATCCCGCCCTGGACACGCGGCACGTCGCCGCCGCCGACGTAGCGGCGCCGGCCCGGGCGCGAGACCCGGCTCATGCCGGCGATCACCGGACGGCGGTCGTCCGTGTACTTGAGCGTGATCCGGATCACCTCGCCGACCGCGGTCGGCTCGGTCTCGAAGCTCGAGACGTAGCCCTGCTCGACGAGGATCCGCGCCATCTCCTTCTTCAGGCGGGAGGCGGGAATCTCGACGTCGGTGTGATCCGCGGCGAGCGCGTTTCGGATCCGGGTGAGGAAATCTGAGATCGGGTCGGTGAGCATCAAGCGTGGTGGTGGTTCGTGGTTCGTAGTTCGTCGTTTACCAGGACGACTTGCTCATCCCGGGGACGTAGCCGTTGTGCGCGGCCTGGCGCAGGCAGAGCCGGCAGAGGCCGAACTTGCGGTAGTAGGCCCGCGAGCGGCCGCAACGGCGGCAGCGGTTGTAGGCGCGGGTCTTGTACTTCGGCTTGCGCCGCTGGCGCACGCGTTGTGAGGTCTTCGCCATCTAGTTGCTCCTCGGGGCTCTCGTCGGTTGAAGATTCGTCGCCGCCGGCGGACTCGCCCGCCTCGCCGTCCTCGCCCTCCTCGTCCTCCTCGGGCCGCTGCGGCTTCGCGTAGGCCTCCGGGTTCTCCTCCTTGAGCTGCTCGAGCGCGGCCTGCTCGGCCTCGGCGCGGGCGCGCGCCTCCTCGAGCCGGCGCTGCTCGTCGGTGTCGACCTCGGGCTCCTTCGCCCCCGGGCGGCCCTCGGCGGCGTAGGGCATCCCCAGCGCCAGCAGCAGCTCGAAGCCCTCCTCGTCGGTGGCGGCGGTGGTCGTGATCGCGATGTCCAGTCCGCGCACCTCGTCGACCGAGTCGTAGTCGATCTCGGGGAAGATCAGCTGCTCGCGGATCCCGAGCGAGTAGTTGCCGCGGCCGTCGAAGCCACGCGGGCTGAGCCCGCGGAAGTCGCGGATCCGCGGGATCGAGATCGTGATCAGGCGGTCAAGGAACTCCCACATCCGCGCCCCGCGCAGGGTCACCGAGACGCCGACCGGCATCCCCTCGCGCAGCTTGAACGCGGCCACCGACTTGCGCGCCCGGCGCACGTTCGGGTGCTGGCCGGCGATCGTCGCCAGCTGCTCGGTCGCGGCCTCGAGGATCGGGGTCGACTGCTTCGCGTCGCCGACGCCCATGTTGAGCGTGATCTTGACCAGGCGCGGGACCTCCATCCGGCTCGTGTAGCCGAACTTCTCGACCAGCGCAGCGACGACCTCCGACTCGTAGGTCTCGCGCAGGCGCGGCGGCGGGGCCGCGCGCTGTGCATCTGTAGCTGTCGCTGCTTCCACTGTGTCTACTCCAGGACCTTGCCGGTCCGCTTCGCGTAGCGCTGGCGACGACCGTCGTCGCTGACACGCACGCCGACGCGGGTCGGCTTGTTGTCGGAGGGATCGAGGAGCATGACGTTGGAGACGTCGATCGGCCCCTCCTGATCGATGATGCCAGACGACTGCGCCTTCTGCGTGTCCTTGACCGAGCGCGGCCGGGTGTGGCGCTTGACCATGTTCGCGCCCTCGATGAAGACCCGCCGGCGGCCGGGCTCGGTGCGGATCACACGCCCGGTCTTGCCCTTGTCCTTGCCCGCGATCACGACCACCATGTCGTCGCGGCGCACGTGCATACCCTTCGCCACGTTCAGAGCACCTCCGGGGCGAGCGAGACGATGCGCATGAAGTTGCGCTCGCGCAGCTCGCGCGCGACGGGACCGAAGATGCGGGTGCCGCGAGGAGCGCCCTGGGCGTCGATCAGCACCGCGGCGTTCTCGTCGAAGGAGATGTAGGTGCCGTCGGCGCGGCCGAGCTGCTTGCGGGTGCGGACGACGACCGCCTGCACGACCTCGCCCTTGCGGATCGCGCCGCGCGGGGTCGCCTGCTTGACCGTCGCCGTGATCACGTCGCCGACGCCGGCGTAGCGGCGGTGCGAGCCGCCCTTGACCCGGATGCAGAGGATCTCGCGCGCGCCCGAGTTGTCGGCCACCTTGAGCCTCGATTCCTGCTGGATCACGGTCTCACCTGGCCTTCTCCAGGACCTCGACCAGGCGCCAGCGCTTCGTCCGCGAGAGCGGGCGTGACTCGATCACGCGGACGACGTCGCCCGCGTTCGCCTCGTTCGACTCGTCGTGGGCGTGGATCGTCGCCGTGCGGCGGACGACCTTCTCGTAGACGGGGTGCCGGCGCACGACCTCGATCTCGACCGTGATCGTCTTGTTCGCCTTGTCGGAGACGACCCTGCCCTGGCGGACCTTCTTCGAGCCCGGGACCCGCTCGGCCGCCGGGGTGCCGGTGCCGGCCTCGTGCTTGGACCGCGCGCGGGCACGGACGCGGGTGCGCTCGCCGGCCTTCGCCGAGCGGCGCTCGGCGCGCTCGGCGATGCGCTCGTCGACCGAGCGCGGCGGGCGCGGCTCGCCGCTGTGGCGCGAGCGCTCGAGCTTTCGCCGCTGCTTCGGCGTCAGCTCCACGACCGGCTCGGCATCCTCGGCAGGGGCCTCCGCCGCAGGCTCAGGCTCCTCGACAGCAGGCTCCTCTGCCTGCTCGTCAGCCGCCTCCTCAGCGGATTCGGGCTCTTCGGCCTCGGGCGCCTCTCCCTGCTCCTCAGCGGGTGCTTCCTCGGCCACAGGCTCCTCAGGCTCGGCGCCTCTTGCTCGTTCTTCTCTTCGTCGCTCACTTCAGTTCCTTCTGCAGGTCGATCCCGCGCTCGCGGGCGATCGTCATCAGCCGCGCCGTGTCGCGGCGCGACTCGCGCAGCCGGGCGCTGTTCTCGAGCTCGCCGGTGGCGTGGCGGAAGCGCAGGTTGAACGCCTCCTCGCGCGCCTCCTTGAGCTGCTGGACCAGGTCCTGGTCGCCGAGCGCATGGACGTCGGAGGCCTTCACTGGCCCATCCCCTCGCGGCTCACGAACCTGGTCTTGATCGGCAGCTTGTGCCCGGCGAGGCGCAGCGCCTCCTTGGCGAGGTCCTCGGGGACGCCGGCGAGCTCGAACATCACCTTGCCGGGCTTGACCACGCAGACCCAGCCCTCGGGGTTGCCCTTGCCCGAGCCCTGGCGCGTCTCGGCCGGCTTCTTCGTGTAGGGCTTGTCGGGGAAGACGTTGATCCAGACCTTGCCCCCGCGCTTGATCTTGCGCGTCATCGCGACTCGGGCGGCCTCGATCTGGCGGTTCGTGATCCAGCCGCGCTCGGTCGCCTTGAGCCCGTACTCGCCGAAGGCGACGCTGGCGCCGCCCTTGGTGTTGCCGCGGCGCTTGCCGCGCATCTGCTTGCGGTACTTGACCCGCTTCGGCATCAGCATCAGGAGCTCGCCTCCGGTGCCGGCTTCGGCGGCGTCGCGTCCTCGGTCTTCGGCGCTGCGGTCTCGGTCTTCGGCGTGGCGTCCTCGGTCTTCGGCGGCGCTGCGGTGCGTCGGTCTTCGGCGCGGCGGTTTCGGTCTTCGGCGCGGCGGTTTCGGTCTTCGGCGCGGCGGTTTCGGTCTTCGGCGCGGCCTTGCCGGACGCAGCCGGGGGCGAGGCCTGCGGCCTGCGGTCTCCGCCCTGCCCGCCACCACGGCCACCGCGGCCCCCGCGACCGCCCGAGCCGGCGGAGCCACCGCCCTTGTTGCGCCGGAACGAGCGCGGCGCGAGCTCCTCCTCGTCGCCGCCGGAGCGGAAGCCCTCGGGCATCACCTCGCCCTTGTTGATCCAGCACTTGACCCCGATCCTGCCGGTGGTCGTCTTCGCCTCGACGAAGCCGTAGTCGATGTCGGCGCGCAGCGTGTGCAGCGGCACGCGGCCGTCGCTGTAGCCCTCGGTGCGCGCCATCTCGGCGCCGCCGAGGCGGCCGGAGACCTGGACCTTGACCCCCTTGGCGCCCGAGCGCATCGCCGAGGTCAGGGCGCGCTTCATCGCGCGGCGGAAGGCGACCCGGTTCTGGAGCTGCTCGGCGATCGACTGCGCGACCAGCTTCGCGTCGAGCTCGGGGCGCTTGATCTCGCGGATGTTGACCTTGACCGGCTTCTGCGTGATCCGGTGCAGCTCGCGACGCAGGGCGTCGACCTCGGCGCCGGACTTGCCGATCACGATCCCCGGCCGCGCGGTGTGGATGTCGACCGTGATCTCGCCGCGCTGCTTGACGATCGTGATGTCGGAGAGGCCGGCGTGCGAGAGCTTGTTCTCGATGTGGTCGCGGATCGCCAGGTCCTCGACCAGCAGGTCGGCGAAGTTGCGCTCGTCGAACCAGTTCGACTTCCAGTCGTGGATGTAGCCGACCCGGAAGCCCTCGGGGTGGATCTTCTGTCCCATTCGCTCGTCCCTCAGTCCGTGGTCGGGGTCAGCGCCACCGAGAGGTGACTGGTCTTCTTGTCGATCCGCGTCGCCCGGCCGCGGGCGCGGGCGCGCCAGCGCTTCAGCGTCGGGCCCTCGTCGACGCGCACGTCGACGATCCGCAGGTCGTCGGCGATCAGGTCGTGGTTGGTCTCGGCGTTGGCGATCGCCGAGTCGAGCAGGCGCGCGAGGTCGCGGGCGGCGTCGCGGCTCGAGAACTGAAGCAGCGTGCGCGCCTCCTCGACGCTCTTGCCGCGGACCTGGTCGGCGACCAGACGCGCCTTGCGCGGCGCGACGCGGACGAAGCGCGCCTTCGCGCGCACGGTCGGCGCCTGCGAGGCGTCAGCCGAGCCGCGCCGCTGTTGAGGCGCCTGGTTCTGCTGCTTGTCGCCGGACTTCGCCATCGCCTATCGCTCCCGGCTGCCGCTTCCGGAGTGGGCGCGGAAGGTGCGCGTCGGCGCGAACTCGCCGAGCTTGTGACCGACCATCGACTCGGAGATGAACACCGGCACGTGCTTGCGGCCGTCGTGGACGGCGATCGTGTGGCCGACCATCTCCGGGAACACGGTCGAGGTCCGCGACCAGGTCTTGACCATCGTCTTCTGGTTCGCCTCGTTCATCTGCTCGATGCGGCGCATCAGGCGCTCCTCGGCCCACGGTCCCTTCTTCGTTGATCTGCCCATCTCGCGTTACCTCTTCTTCTTGCCTCGACGCCGGGCGCGGACGATCATCGCGTTCGAGCGCTTGCCCTTCTTGCGCGTCCGGTAGCCGAGCGTCGGCTTGCCCCACGGGGTCACCGGGTGGCCACCCGGGGTCTTGTGCGCCTCGCCGCCACCGTGCGGGTGGTCGACGGGGTTCATCGCGATCCCTCGGGTCTGCGGGCGCTTGCCCATGTGGCGCTTGCGCCCCGCCTTGCCGATCTTGACGTTCTGGTGCTCGGAGTTGGAGAGGGTACCCACCGTCGCGCGGCAGTCGGCGCGGACCAGCCGCATCTCGGAGGAGGGCAGGCGCACGGTGACCATCGGGCCCTCCTTCGCGACCACCTGGATCGCCGAGCCCGCGGAGCGGCCGAGCTTGCCGCCCTGGCCGGGGATCAGCTCGACGTTGTGGACCACGGTGCCGGTCGGGATCACGCGCAGGGGCAGCGCGTTGCCGGGCCGGATGTCCGCCTTCTCGCCCGACTCGATCGTCGCCCCGGGCCGCAGCCCCTGGGGGGCGAGGATGTAGCTCTTGACGCCGTTCGCGTAGTGCAGGAGGGCGATGTAACAGGTGCGGTTCGGGTCGTACTCGACCGTCGCCACCTTCGCCGGGATCCCGTCGCGGGTGCGCTTGAAGTCGATCTCGCGGTACCGCCGCTTCGCCCCGCCGCCGCGATGGCGCGAGGTGACGCGCCCGTGCGCGTTGCGCCCGGCGCTCTTGGACTTGCCCTTGGTCAGCGCCTTGTACGGCTTCGACGAGGTGACCTCCTCGCGCTGCTGGTAGGTCGCGAAGCGGCGCCCCGGACTCGTCGGCTTCGTCTTTCGCATCGCCATCAGTCAGCCACCGCCGCTCCCTCGAAGAGCTCGATCCGGTCGCCCGGCGCGAGCTCGACGATCGCCTTCTTCCACGAGCGCGTGCGGCCCGAGTGCAGCCCGCGGCGCTTCGGCTTCGAGCGCACCTTGATCGTCCGCACCTCGACCACGCCGACGTCGAAGATCTCCTCGACCGCGCGCCGGATCTGGGTCTTGTGGGCGCGCTCGTCGACGCGGAACGTGTACTTGTTGTCGGCCATCAGCGCGTAGCTCTTCTCCGAGACGACCGGCTCCAGAATCACCTGGCGGGGATCCATCAGCTCTTCGCCCCCTCCCGCTCGCTGCTGCCTGCCCTGCTGACCTCCGCGCAGCGCGACTCGAGCACCTCGAGCGCGGCCGGCGAGACGACCAGCGAGGCATGCCCGATCACGTCGGCGACGCCGACTGCCGCCGCCGGGAGCACGTCGACGCGGGGCAGGTTGCGAAAGCTCTTCACGACCGCCGCCTCCTCGGCGCCGAGCACGAGCAGGGTCGGCGACTTGGCGCCCCACTTGCCGAGCGCCTCGGCCGCCTTCGCGGTCGAGGGGGTGTCGTAGGCGCCGGCATCGATGACCGCGATCGAGTCGCGGGCGGCGTGGACCGAGAGCGCCGAGCGCAGCGCCCGGCGCCGGGCCTTGCGGTTGACCTTGAACGTGTGCGAGCGCGGCTTCGGCCCGAACGCGGCGCCGCCGCCGCGGCGGTGCGGGACGCTGAGCGCGCCGGCGCGGGCACGACCGGTGCCCTTCTGCTTCCAGGCCTTCGCGGTGGTCATCGAGACCTCGCCGCGCCCGAGCGTCGAGGCGGTGCCGCGGCGGCGCGCGTTCAGGTCCGCGCGCGCGGCCTCGTGCACGAGGCTCTCGTGGAAGTCCTCGCCGAACAGCGCCGCGGGCAGGTCGGTCTTCGCCTGCTTGCCGAGCGTCGTCGCCTTCAGCTTCGCCTCAGCCATCGCTGCGCACCTCCACCGTGCCGCCCTTCGGACCGGGGACCGCGCCCCGGAGCAGCAGCAGGTTGCGCTCGGCGTCGACCTCGACCACCTCGAGCCCGCGCTGGGTGACCCGCTTGCCGCCCATGCGGCCGGGCATCTTCACGCCCTTGAACACGCGCGCCGGGTCGGCGCTGGCGCCGATCGAGCCCGGAGCGCGGACGTTGTGCGAGCCGTGCGAGACCGGGCCACGGCTGAAGTTGTGGCGCTTGATCGTGCCCTGGAAGCCCTTGCCGACCGCCTTCGCCGAGACCTTGACCCTGGTCCCCGGCTCGAACTGCTCGACGCTCAGCGAGTCGCCGATCTGCGCCTCGGGCGCCTCGTCGCGAAACTCGACCAGCCGGCTCATCGCCGGGTCGGCGGCGCCGCCCTTGCGCAGGTGGCCGAGCTCGGCCTTGGTCAGCTTGCGCTCCGCGATCGGGACGCCGGCGAGCTGGACCGCGGCGTAGCCGTCGCGATCGGGGATCCGGACCGCGGTGACGGTATTCGGCGCGGCCTCGATCACGGTCACGGGCACGCGCGTGCCGTCCTCGGTGAAGACCTGGGTCATGCCGACCTTGGTTCCGACGATTGCCGCCATCGCTCGCCGCCCGGCCTAGATCTTGATCTCGATGTCGACCCCGGCGGGGAGCGCGTCGAGGCGCTGCAGGGAGTCGATCGTCTTCGGGGTCGGCTGATGGATGTCGATCAGTCGCTTGTGGGTGCGGATCTCGAAGTGCTCGCGCGAGTCCTTGTCCTTGAACGGCGAGCGGATCACGCAGTAGATGTTGCGCTCGGTCGGCAGCGGCACCGGACCGGCGACCGTCGCGCCCGTGCGCGTGGCCGTGTCGACGATCTCGCGCGCCGCGCGATCGATCGCGTCGTGGTCGTACGCCTTCAGGCGAATCCGGATCTTGCTTGCTGCGATTGAGGCCAAAACGTGATTTCGCTCTTTCTGGGCGCAAACGGGGCGCCGCCCATGTGGGGGACAGCGCCCCGGTCGTATGTCCTTTCAATTACCCGCGGCGGGCGGCTGTCGCCCGGCGCCAAAGGAAAGCCGGCCAACGGGGCCGGCTTCCTGTCGCTACTCGATGATCTCCGTGACCACCCCCGAGCCGACGGTGCGTCCGCCCTCGCGGATCGCGAACCGCAGGCCCTGGTCCATGGCGATCGGCTGAATCAGCTCGATCGTCATCTCGACGTTGTCGCCCGGCATCACCATCTCGGTCCCCTCGGGGAGGTTCGAGACGCCGGTGACGTCGGTGGTCCGGAAGTAGAACTGCGGGCGGTAACCCGAGAAGAACGGCGTGTGGCGGCCGCCCTCCTCCTTCTTCAGGCAGTAGACCTCGGACTTGAACTTGGTGTGCGGGGTGATCGAGCCCGGCTTGCAGAGCACCTGCCCGCGCTGGATCTCCTCGCGCTTGGTCCCTCGCAGCAGGCAGCCGGCGTTGTCGCCCGCCTGGCCCTGGTCGAGGTCCTTGTGGAACATCTGCACGCCGGTGACCGTGGTCTTCGCCGTGTCGGCGATCCCGACGATCTCGACCTCGTCGCCGGTGTTGACGACGCCCTGCTCGATCCGCCCGGTGGCGACGGTGCCGCGACCGGTGATCGTCATGATGTCCTCGACCGGCATCAGGAACGGCTTGTCGAGGTCGCGCTCGGGCTCGGGGATGTAGCTGTCGAGCGCCGCGGCGAGCTCGAGGATCGCGGCCTTCGCGTCCTCGTCGCCCTCGAGCGCCTTCAGCGCCGAGCCCTTGATGATCGGCACGTCGTCGCCGGGGAAGTCGTACTCGTTGAGCAGGTCCTTGACCTCCTCCTCGACCAGTTCGATGATCTCCTCGTCGTCGACCATGTCGGTCTTGTTGAGGAAGACGACCACGTAGGGGACGTTCACCTGGCGGGCGAGCAGGATGTGCTCGCGCGTCTGCGGCATCGGTCCGTCGGCGGCCGAGACGACCAGGATCGCGCCGTCCATCTGCGCGGCGCCGGTGATCATGTTCTTGACGTAGTCGGCGTGACCCGGGCAGTCGACATGGGCGTAGTGGCGGTTCTCGGTCTGGTACTCGACGTGCGAGGTCGCGATCGTGATCCCGCGCTCCTTCTCCTCGGGCGCGTTGTCGATCTCCTCGAACGACTTCGCCTCGGCGCCGCCCTGCTCGGCGAGCACCTTGGTGATCGCCGCGGTCAGCGTGGTCTTGCCGTGGTCGATGTGACCGATGGTGCCGACGTTCACGTGCGGCTTGCTGCGATCGAACTTCTCCGCCATCTCTTTGCTTCAGCTCCTTGCTGTCTTCGCTTGTTCTAAGTCTTCGGGTGTCTATCTCCGGGCAACCCCGGAAGGATTACAAAAATCAGGCTCCAGCCCCGACTGGCTCGCCGCTGGTCGACTCGACGATCTGCTCGGCGATGTTCTGGGGCACCTCTTCGTAGCGCTCGAACTGCATCGTGTACGTCGCGCGGCCCTGGGTCGAGGAGCGCACGTCGGTCGCGTAGCCGAACATCTCGCCGAGCGGGACGAAGGCGTCGACCGCGAGCGCGTTGCCGCGCTGCTCCTGGCCCTGGACCTTGCCGCGGCGGCGCGAGAGGTCGCCGATCACGTCGCCGAGGAACTCCTCGGGGGTGACCACCTCGACCGCCATCACCGGCTCGAGCAGCACCGGCTTCGCCTTGCGGGCGGCGTCCTGGATCGCCATCGAGCCGGCGATCTTGAACGCCATCTCGGAGGAGTCGACGTCGTGGTAGGAGCCGTCGATGAGCTCGACCCGCACGTCGACGACCGGGTACCCGGCCTTGACGCCTGAGCCGAGCGCCTCCTCGATCCCCTGCTCGACCGCGGGGATGTACTCGGTCGGGATCACCCCGCCCTTGATCTTGTTGACGAAGTCGAAGCCCTCGCCCGGCGCCGGCTCGAGGTTGATCACCACGTGGCCGAACTGGCCCCGGCCGCCGGTCTGGCGGACGAAGCGGGCGACGACCTTCTCGACCCGCTCACGCACCGTCTCGCGGTAGGCGACCTGCGGGCGGCCGACGTTGGCGTCGACGCTGAACTCGCGCAGCAGGCGGTCGACGATCACCTCGAGGTGGAGCTCGCCCATGCCGTGGATCAGCGTCTGGCCGGTCTCCTCGTCGGACTCGATCCGGAAGGTCGGGTCCTCCTCGGCGAGGCGCGCGAGCGAGGCGGAGAGCTTCTCCTGGTCGGCCTTCGTCTTCGGCTCGATCGCGACCGCGATAACCGGCTCGGGAAACTCGATCGTCTCCAGGATCACCGGGTTGTCGGGGGCCGAGAGCGTGTCGCCGGTCGAGGTCTGCTTGAGGCCGACCCCGGCGACGATGTCGCCCGCGTAGGCCTCCTCGATCTCCTCGCGGTGGTTGGCGTGCATCATCAGCAGGCGCCCGACGCGCTCGGTCTTGCCGTTGGTCGCGTTCAGGACCCTGCCGCCGGCGGCGAGCTTGCCCGAGTAGACGCGAAAGTAGGTCAGCTTGCCGACGAACGGGTCGGCCATCACCTTGAACGCGAGCGCCGCGAACGGGGCCGAGTCGTCGGCGGGCCGCTCGGTCTCCTCGCCCTCGGCGCCGTCGCCCTTGCTCGAGGTCTCGTGACCGGTGACCGGGGGCACCTCGAGCGGCGACGGCAGCAGCTCGACGATCGCGTCGAGCAGCGGCTGCACGCCCTTGTTCTTGAACGCCGAGCCGCAGAGGACCGGCGTCACCTTGAGGTCGAGCGTCGCGCGGTGCAGCGACTTGGCGACCCGCTCGTGCGGGATCTCCTGCTCGTCGAGGTACATCTCCATCAGCTCGTCGTCGTAGTCGGCACAGGCCTCGATCAGGTGCGTGCGCGCCTCGTGGGCGGCATCGGCGAGCTGGCTCGGGGATCGCCTCGTACTCGAACTCGGTCCCGAGCTCGTCCTTCCACACCAGGGCCTTGTTCTCGATCAGGTCGACGATGCCGGTGAACGAGTCCTCGGCCCCGATCGGGAGCTGGATCGGCAGCGGGTTGGCGCCGAGGCGGTCGCGCATCGTCTCGACCGCGCGCTCGAAGTCGGCGCCGACCCGGTCCATCTTGTTGATGAACGCGATCCGCGGCACGCGGTACTTGTCGGCCTGGCGCCAGACGGTCTCCGACTGCGGCTCGACCCCGGCGACGGAGTCGAAGACGGCGATCGCGCCGTCGAGGACGCGCAGCGAGCGCTCGACCTCGACCGTGAAGTCGACGTGGCCGGGCGTGTCGATGATGTTGATCCGATGGTCCTTCCACTCGCACGCGGTGGCGGCGGAGGTGATCGTGATCCCGCGCTCCTGCTCCTGCTCCATCCAGTCCATGACCGCGGCGCCCTCGTGCACCTCGCCGAGCTTGTGGGTGCGGCCGGTGTAGAAGAGGATGCGCTCGGTCGTCGTCGTCTTGCCGGCGTCGATGTGCGCCATGATCCCGATGTTGCGCGTCTTTTCGAGTGGGAAGGTGCGTGCCATTTGTTTCGTAGAGTTCGGGTTGGGTTGTTGTAGTTTGAGCGTCGTCAGCCGGATTCTGGAGGAGGAGACGAGCGGTAAACGCGCGGTCTCGGCGCAAGAAAAAGGGCCCTCACGGGCCCCAGCGCTGATCGCCGAATAACCCGGAACGCCTTATGTCGTGCGGCTCTCCATGGAAGGAATCACCGCTCGCGGGCCACGCTCGGACGGGCACGCAAGCGACGCGTGACTATAGCAGAGCCCCTAGGGGTCTCCTGGCGGGCGAATGGCCCTGAAAAGGCGGATCTCGGGCGGCTCGCGGACGCCGAAGCTGCCCGCTGGAGCGCGCTCGTTCGGGGTCGAGCTGGCGAAGCTCGGCCGCGAGATGCTGGTCATCCCGGCGCAGATCTGGCTCGCGATCGCCGAGGTCGCGGGCGCGGCGACGCTGACCGCGTGGCGGCGGGCGCTGCGGCCGCTGATCGCGCTGATCGCGGCGGCGGTCGTCGCCACCTATCGCTGGGCGCTCGCGAACGTGACCCCGGCGCGGGCGCTCGTCGCTGTCTGCGCCGTCGGCCTCGTCGTGCTCGCCGCCTCGCAGTGGCAGGACTACCGGGGGATCAGCGTCGGCACGCCCGACTACTCCGGGGTCGAGATCGTCGCCCCGGCGCCCGAGGTCGATCGCGCCCGCGCCGGCGACGCCCACGCCTGGGCGATGCTTCCGATCGCGATCGCCGGGCTGGTGGTGCTCGGCTTCGCGCTCGCCGGGCGGCCGCGGCTCGCGCGGCTGCTGATCCCGCTCGGGATCGTCGCGATCGCGATCAGCGTCCTGGTCGACGCCCCCAAGGGCCTCGACGAGGGCACCGCCGCGATCGCCTACGAGGGCGCCGAGGCGGCGCTGCTCGAGGGCTTCTGGCTCCAGATCGCCGCCGGTGCGGTGCTGATCGTCTGCGGCCTGCTGCTGCCGCGCTACCTGCGTCCGCAGACGGCCGCCGACGCGACCCGTACCCGGCGCGACGTCGGCTTCAGCCTCCCGAAGCGGCGGGTCGGGGACGCGCGCACGTGACCGTGACCAGGCTCACCCGCCTGCTGCCGCTGGCCTGCCTGGTCTCGGCGATCTGCCTGTTCGCCTCCGAGCTGATGACGATGTTCGAGTTCATCCCGCCCGGCGGCGAGGCGCTCGACGAGGTCTCCAACGCCGAGCGCCACGGCAACGCGATGTTCGTGATCGCGGCGTTCGCGATCGGGGCGCTCGGGCTGGCCGTCTTCGCCGCCTCGAAGCCGGCGGCGATCGCGGTCGCGGCGATGGGCGGGATCGCGCTGCTGTTCTTCCTCCTCGGCGACCTGCCCGACGCCGGTCAGGTGGGCACGCTCGACGACGCCCGCCAGTCGTTCTTCGACGCCGAGACCGTGCCCCAGGGCGGCTTCTGGATGCTGCTGGTGAGCTCGCTCGGGCTCACCGTGACCGGGGTCGCGCTCGCGACCCTGACCCCGGAGCAGCTCGCCGCGCTGCGCCCGAAGCGCCGCGCGCGCGCCGACGGCGACCAACCCGAGGCCGAGCACCGAGGCGCCCTCGCGCGAGGAGCCCGAACGCAACCCGCACCCGGCCGACGACGAGCGCCAGGCACCCCGCCTCGGCCGCCGTCCACGCCCCCGCCAGCGCGGCTAAGCGGCTACCAGCGGTAGTGGGCGAACGCCTTGTTCGCCTGCGCCATCCGGTAAATGTCGTCCTTGCGCTTCCAGGCGCTGCCCTGCTGGGAGATCGAGTCGAGGATCTCGTTCGCGAGCCGCTCGGCCATCGACTTCTCGCGCCGGTTGCGGGCGAAGCCGACGAGCCAGCGGACCGCGAGCGTGCGCGCGCGGCGCGGCGGGACCTCAACCGGCACCTGGTAGGTGGCGCCGCCGACCCGGCGCGAGCGAACCTCGAGCACCGGGGTCAGTTCCTTGATCGAGTCCTCGAGCACCTCGACCGGGGCGCGACCGCTGCGCTCGCCGACGATCGCGAGCGCGTCGTAGGTGATCTGCTCGGCGGTCGACTTCTTGCCGTGGAGCATGACCTTGTTGACGACCTGCTGCACGAGCCGGCTCTTGTGGACGGAGTCGGCCTCGACGGGGCGGATCGCTGGCGGGTTGCGGCGCGGCATCAGCGCTGCGCCGCCACTACTTCTTGACCCCGTACTGGGATCGAGCCTGCTTGCGGTCCGAGACGCCGGAGGCGTCGAGGGTCCCCCGGATCACCTTGTAGCGGACGCCCGGGAGGTCCTTGACCCGGCCGCCGCGGACGAGCACGACCGAGTGCTCCTGGAGGTTGTGACCCTCGCCCGGGATGTAGCAGGTGACCTCCATCCCGTTGGTGAGTCGCACGCGGGCGACCTTGCGCAGAGCCGAGTTCGGCTTCTTCGGGGTCGCGGTGTAGACGCGCGTGCAGACGCCGCGTCGCTGCGGCGCGGAGATCCGGCGCTTGCGGCCCTGGCCCGACTTCAGGCCCGGGGTCGCGACCTTCTTCTGCGGCGGCTTGCGGCCCTTGCGGATGAGCTGGTTGGTGCTTGGCACGGCGGCCGAAGATAGCAGGGCGCCGTCGCTACGCTGACCTGGTGAGCGCCGAAAGACCGGTCCTGGCGGTGGATGTCGACGGCGTCGTCAGCCTGTTCGGGTTCGACAGGCCGCTGGACGAGGTCGGCGGGCGCTTTCACCTCATCGACGGTGTCGCGCACTGCATCTCCGATGCCGCGGGCGCCCAGCTCCGGCGGCTCGGCGGGACCTACGAGCTCGTCTGGGCGACCGGCTGGGAGGACCGCGCCAACGACCACCTGCCGCTGCTGCTCGGGCTCCCGACCGAGCTCCCGGTGCTCTACTTCGACGGCCGGGCGCGATTCGGCACCGCGCACTGGAAGCTCGACGCGCTCGAGGAGTACGCGCGCGACCGGCCGCTCGCCTGGATCGACGACTCGCTCGACGAGAGCTGTCACCAGTGGGCGTCGCGCCGCCGCGCCCCGACCCTGCTCGTGCCGACCGAGTCGCACGTCGGGATCACACCCGCCCACACCGAGGCCCTGCTGAGCTGGGCCGAGGCGGGGTACACTGCCTCCAGGGACCGGTGAGCGACCGAGGGATGGCGTAGGCGTGGAGGGCTTTTTCCCGATCTTCTTCCTGATGGTGATCTTGAAGATCCCCGTCGCCGCCCTCCTGTATCTGGTCTGGTGGGCGTTCCGGGCCGAGACCCTGCCCGAGGAGGCGCCGCCGGGCGAGCCCGACGACCACCGCTTCCGCCGCTTCCGCCGCGAGCCCAAGCGCCCGCGCGGACCGCGACGCGGCGATCACGGACCGGACGCGATCCCGCTCGCGGACTGCCCACCCGGCGGGCGCACGCGGGTGCTCACCCCGCCGGCGCCGGTACGCGCGAGCGGCGCTCGCGCCGCGGAGCGCGGTTCGGCCGAGCCGGTCGAGCGCTAGCGCGGCCGCGGCCGATGGGGGACGTGCGGACGCTGTCGCTGTTCGAGGCGCCGACGACCGAGTCGGTGGACGGGCTCCAGTGGCTGCCTGTCCGCCGCCTGCTCGAGGTCGGCGCCTTCGGCGTGAACGCGTTTCGAGCCGCTCGCAGTGGCGAGCAGGTGGTCGAGGAGCACGTCGAGTCACCGGGCCAGGAGGAGCTCTATCTGGTCGTCCGCGGCCGCGCCTCGTTCACGGTCGGCTCCGAGGAGCTCGACGCCCCCACCGGGACAGTCGTCTTCGTTCCCGATCCGGAGGCCCGGCGCAGCGCCGTCGCCGCCGAGGACGAGACCGTGATCCTCGCGGTCGGCGGCTGGCGCGACCGCGCCTACCACCCGCTGCCGTGGGAGCCGATCTACCTCGCGATGGCGGAGATGCGGGCCGGCGACTGGGCCGGGGCGGCGGCGACGATCGAGCGCGAGGCCGGATCGCAGCTCGAGACGGCGCCGGTCCAGTACCGGCTCGCCTGCCTGCACGCTCGCGCCGGCGACCGCGACCGGGCGCTCGGCGCGCTGCGAAGCGCGCTCGAGCGCAACCCGGACCTCGCCTCGCGGGCGCGCGACGAGGCCGCGCTGGAGCCGCTTCGCGAGCTCCCGGGCTGGCCGCTCTAGCGCCCTAGCCCTCGAGCGCGCGCTCGAGGTCGGCGATCAGGTCCTCGGCGGCCTCGATCCCGCACGAGAGCCGGACCAGGTCCGCGGGGACCGCGGCGTCGGAGTCCTCGACCGACTGATGGGTCATCGCCTGCGGGACCTCGATCAGCGACTCGACCCCGCCCAGCGACTCGGCGAGCGCGAACACCTCGGTCCGCCCGACCAGCGCGACCGCGTCCGGATGGCGAAACGAGACCATGCCGCCGAACCCCGGCCAGCGGACGTCCTCGACCCGGTCGGCGCCGCGCAGCCAGTCGCTGACCGCGCGCCCGTTCTCGGTGTGGCGCGCGACCCGCAGCGCCAGGGTCCGGATCCCGCGGTGGACGAGGAAGCAGTCGAACGGGCCCGGCACCGCGCCGACCGAGTTCTGGACGAAGCGAACCCGTTCGTGCAGGTCGGATTCGGCGCAGATCACGGCGCCGCCGACGACGTCGGAGTGACCGCCCAGGTACTTGGTGGTCGAGTGCACGACCGCGGTAGCGCCGAGCTCGAGCGGGCGCTGCACGATCGGGGTCGCGAAGGTGTTGTCGACGACGACCGCGCGGCCCGCGGCCGCCTCGACAACCGCCGGAACGTCGATCTCGGTCAGCAGCGGGTTGGTCGGCGTCTCGACCCAGATCAGCCGCGTCTCGGGCCGGATCGCCCCGCGCAGGGCGTCGAGGTCCGCCTGGTCGACGAGGTCGTAGTCGAGCCCGAAACGGCGCAGCACCTTGTCGACGAGGCGGTAGGTGCCCCCGTAGAGATCGCTCGGCAGGATCAGGTGATCGCCGGCGTTGAGCGCCGCCGAGAGCACGGCATGGGTCGCCGCCATCCCGCTCGCGAACGCGCTTCCGTGGCCGCCCTCGAGCTCGCCGAGCGCCTGCTCGAGCGCGGCGCGGGTCGGGTTCGCCGAGCGCGAGTAGTCGAACTCGCCGACGAACTCCCCCGGCGCCGGCTGGACGAAGGTCGAGCTCTGGTGGATCGCCGGGATCACCGAGCCATAGGTCGGGTCGGGCTCGAGCCCGGCGTGCACGACCCGGGTGTCGATCCGCTTCCCCTCCCCGCTCACCGATTCAACGCCTCGATCAGGTCGACCGAGGCGAGGATCCCGAGCGCGCGCCCATCATCGACCACGATCACCGGCTTGCGCTCGCCGAGCAGCATCTTGATCGCGTCGTTGACCGGACTCTCGGCGGCGAGCTCGGGAAGCGGTGGCTCGATCACTTCGGTCACCGGCTCGCCGAGGATCCCGGGGTGGTCGGCCGAGGCCATCAGCAGGCCGCGCTCGGAGACCGTACCGAGGAAGGCGCGCCCGTCCTCGCCCGAGACCACGGGGACCTGGGAGACGCCGTGCTCGCGCATCAGCTCGAGCGCGCGGCCGACCGGGTCGTGACTGCCGACGGTGAGCATCGGCCGGTCGACGCCACGCGAGCGGATCACCTCGCCGACCGTGAGCGCCTCGCCCTCGCCGAGGTAGCCGTGCTCGCGCATCCACGAGTCGTTGAAGACCTTGGAGACGTAGGGACGGCCCCCGTCGGGGATGATCGTCGCGACCAGCGCCTCGGGGTCGTCGAGCTCGCGCGCGACCTCGATCGCGGCAACGAGCGCGGTCCCGGTCGAGCCACCGGCGAACAGGCCCTCGCGGGCGACCAGCCGGCGCGCCATCAAGAACGAGTCGCGGTCGGAGACGGTGACGTAGCGGTCGACCACCGAGGGGTCGAAGGTGTCGGGCCAGAAGTCCTCGCCGATGCCCTCGACCCGATAGGGATGCACCGGGCCGCCGGAGTAGATCGATCCCTCCGGGTCGGCGCCAATCACCTCGACCTCGGGGCGCTGCTGCTTGATGTAGCGGCCGACGCCCGTGATCGTGCCGCCCGTGCCGACGGCGACCACCAGGTGGGTGAGCGCGCCGGCGGTCTGGCGCCAGAGCTCCGGCCCGGTCGAGCTGAAGTGGGTCTCGGGATTGGCGTCGTTGAAGTACTGGTTCGGCTGGAACGCGCCCTCGATCTCCTCCGTGAGCCGGTCGGCGACGCGGTAGTAGGACTGCGGCGAGTCGGGCTCGACCGCGGTCGGGCAGACGACCACCTCGGCGCCGAACGCGCGCAGGGTGTCGATCTTCTCGCGGCTCATCTTGTCCGGCATCACCGCGATCACGCTGTAACCGCGCAGTGCCGCCGCCATCGCGAGCCCGAGCCCGGTGTTGCCGGAGGTCGGCTCGATCAACGTCCCGCCCGGCTTCAGCTTGCCCTCGCGCTCGGCCGCCTCGATCATCGCCAGCGCGGGGCGGTCCTTGATCGAGCCGCCCGGGTTCAGGTACTCGACCTTGGCGACCAGCGGCGTGCGCAGCTCGGGCTCGAGCCGCGACAGGCGCACGAGCGGCGTCTCGCCGATCAGGTCGAGGACCGACTCATGGATCTCGCTCCCAGCCCGCGCGGCCACGGGATGAGCTTACGCCGCCCGCGGCGCGGGCGGCGTAAGCGTTTGAACCCGGCCGACCTCTACTTCTTCAACTTCGCCTTGAACGAGACGCTGGCGCCGTTGACCGTGTTGGTCAGCTTGATCTTGCCCTTCGCCTTCTTGGTGGTCTTGAAGAGCTTCTTGCCCTTCTTGCTGAGCTTCACGGTCGCCGCGCCGGTGGTCGCCGGCTCGACCGAGTAGGTCCCCTTCGCGACCTTGATCTTCTTCTTCTTGCTCAGCGTGACCTTGTTATTGCCACCACCGCCGCCGCCCGGCACCGTGGCGGTGATCACGACCTTGCCGATGCAAGGATCGCTCGCCCCCTCGGGCAGCGTGCAGGTGAGCGGGAAGGTGCCGTTCTTGCCGTCGAAGTTGATCTTGTTCGACCCGGCGGTCACGCCGACCGCGCCGCCGAACAGATCCGGCGCCTGGCACGTCTGTGGCCCTTCGGTGTTGAAGCGAAGGTTGTCGATGAACGCCGCCGAGTCGTAGATCGAGTCGCCGGCGTCGTAGACCGAGAAGTAGACGGTGTGCTGCCCGGCCGTGATCGGCACCTTCGCCGTCAGCAAGGGCGTGCCCGCGTCATACGTCGTGCCCGGCTGCGCGTCAGCCTCGCTGACCGCGGTCGGTCCGACGGTGTCGACCGAGACCTGGTCGCCGTATCCGGCGGCGAAGTCGTTCGGCGCAATCAGCTGCGCCTGCCCCGTCTTCGGGTCCGATCCAAGGGTCCAGTCGGTCGTGTCGAGCTCGGCGACGAACGCGTCGTTGAAGCCCGCGTTGACGAACTCGGGGAACTCCTCGGAGAAGAACTTGTAGTCGACCAGCAGGCAGCTGACGTTGCCGGGCACGGTGATGCTGACGCCGAGCGTCATCGGGTCGAACGCGCCCCCGCGCGCCGGCACCGTGACCCCGTAGCTGCCGCTCGAGCTCGGTGAGTCGTTGGGCTCGTCGGCGATCTCCGCGTCACCCGAGGTGATCACGCCGAAGTTGCCGCCCGCGACCGGGAAGCCGGCATGCCCGGCGTTGTCGCCGACACCGGCCTGGCCATCCGAGTAGCCGGGGCTGAAGCCACCGCTCTGTCCGCCGATCGCCTGAGCGACGACGTTCGGGTCGTTCTCGGCGCTGATGTTGGCACTCGCCGCGCTCACCGGCCCGACCACCGCGATCGCGGCCACCGAAAGCAGGGCTCCGAGTCCGATCCGACGCCACTCCCACTGGAATCCTTGTTCCATTCCACTCCCCCGAGTGTTGCTGCCGGACCGTCGCGCGGCCGACATGGCTCGTATGAAATTCACCCCTTAGCAGCGATCCTATGCCGACGACGGACGCGGAGTCAAGCTAGCGGCGCCTGCGCACCTTCCACTTGTGCTTGTCCGGGGTCGGGTCGGCGTTGCCGGCGGCGTCGATCGCGCGCACCTCGAGCCGGTGCTTGCCGCGCTTGGCCTTGAACTTGAGCGGCGACGCGCAGGGCTCGAACTCGCCCTTGTCGAGCTTGCACTCGAAGCTCGATCCGGCCTCGGTCGAGCTGAACAGGAACTTCGCCTTCTTCTTGAACGTCTTTTTCTTCGGGCCCTTGTCGATCGACGTCTCGGGCGCGACGATGTCGGCGCTGCCGCCGCCACCGTCCGGGGGCGGGTCGCTGGTGTCCTCGGCGATCGAGAAGTTGCGGGTGACGGTGTTCGGGTTGCCGGCGTTGTCGGTCGCGCGGACCGAGAAGGTGTAGTTCCCGACCCCGAGATTGGAGACCGAATGCGACGAGCTTCCGCCCGAGCACGCTCCGAAGCTCGCCGGGTCACCGACCGAGACGACGCTGCACTGAACCGACGCCACCCCGCTCGGGGTAGCGCTCGGGGCACTCGCCGGGGCAGCGTCGGCGGCCGTGAACGACCAGGTCTGGGTCGACCCCGGGCCGTAGGTCTGACCGTTTGGCCCGCTGAACGCGCTGAAGATTGGCGCGGTGTTGTCGATCGTGAACGAGGCCTCGGTGAAGCCTGCGTTGCCGGCGGGATCGAACGCGGTCGCGCGGAGCGTGGCCGCGCCGTCGACAACGGACGCGGTGTTGTAAGACGCTTGGTACGGGGCGGTCGTGTCCATGCCGACCAACGTCCCTCGGACGCGAAACTCGATCCGGGTGACGCCGTTAGGGTCCGAGGCCGACGCCGAGAGCGTGATTGTCCCGCGGTGGAAGCCGCTGCTCGGGGACACGCCGGAGACCATCGGCGGGGTGTTGTCGACGAAGGTCGCGGTGACGGTCTTGCTCGACGACATCGTGACCTGGCAGGTGCGCGCGGTGGCCGGCACGCAGTTGGAAGACCACGAGCTGAACACGTAGCCGTTGCGGTCGGGCTCGGCGGTGAGCTCGACCGTTTGCGCGAAGCAGAACTGCGGTGGTGGTGGGTCCGGGTTCGACTCGCAGTCGTCCGCGTAAAACTCCGAGCAGTCGGGCAATCCGGTCTCGTCGCAATCGATTCCGGTGGTGGACCCGTCGTTGCTGGGTCCGCTGATGTCGCCCTTGCCGACGACGCTGACGGTCAGCGTCCCGTCGGCATCCGCCCGCGCGGCGTCGAACGCGGACAGCGCGAGCAGCGCGATGCACGCGCCGCCGATCGTCAGGGCCACCCGCCACCCCCTGCGCAGGTGAGCACTACACCCAAGAGTGCTCATCTCGCGCGCGAATCTAGCGCACCGCGAGGCGCCTGACAACCACCGACCGCGCGGATTGAGCTCCTACGAGCTCGTGTCCGCGTCCGCGGTCCCGGTCTCGATCTCCTGCGCGAGCTCCTCGAGCTCCTCGGCGAACGAGGGGCCGAAGCCCTCGAGCTCGGCGGTGTCGTCGCCGTTCTCGGAGAGGCCGAGCTCGGCGGCGAGCTCGTCCTCGTCGAGCAGGTCCTCCTCCGGGCGCTGCGCCGGCTCCACCGGCTCGATCTCGAGCGAGCGGTAGTGGCGCAGCCCGGTGGCCGCCGGGATCAGCTTGCCGATGATCACGTTCTCCTTCAGCCCGACGAGCTTGTCGCGCTTGCCCTCGAGGGCGGCGTCGGTGAGCACCTTGGTCGTCTCCTGGAACGAGGCCGCGGAGAGGAACGACTCCGTCGCCAGCGAGGCCTTGGTGATCCCGAGGATCACCTCCTCGCCCTTGGCCGGCGTCCCGCCCTCTTCCTTGACCTGCTTGTTGAGCATCTTCAGCTTGTGACGGTCCTCGAGCGCCCCGGGCAGCAGCGTCGTCGAGCCCTTGCTCTCGACCCGGACCCGCTTCATCATCTGGCGGCAGATCAGCTCGATGTGCTTGTCGTTGATGTCGACGCCCTGCGCCTTGTAGACCTTCTGCACCTCGTTGACGAGATAGCGCTCGGCCTCGGTGCGGCCGCTGATCTCGAGCAGGTCCGCCGGGTAGGAGGAGCCCTCGTTGAGCTTCGCGCCCTTCTCGATCTTGGCGCCGTGCTTGATCAGCAGGTTGGCGCGAGCGGGGAGCGAGTACTTGTGCTCCTCGCCCTTGGCGTCGGTGATCAGGATCGTCGTCCCGCGGTCGGTCTCCTCGACCGCCGCCTTGCCGTCCTCGCGCGCGTGCTCGGCGAGGCCCTTCGGCTTGCGCGCCTCGAACAGCTCGACCACGCGGGGCAGGCCCTGGGTGATGTCGAGGCCGGCGACGCCGCCGGTGTGGAAGGTGCGCATCGTCAGCTGCGTGCCGGGCTCGCCGATCGACTGCGCGGCGATGATCCCGACCGCGTCGCCGATCTCGACCGGCGAGCCGGTCGCGAGCGCGCGCCCGTAGCACTGGCGGCAGACCCCGGAGTCGAGCTCGCACTTGAGCACCGAGCGGACCGGGACCAGGACCTCCTCGTCGCCGAACGCCTCGGCGATCTCGGCGAGCTCCTCGACGTCGATCTCCTGGCCCTTCTTGAGCAGCTCGCGGCCGCGCTTGGTGGCGAACTTCTTCGCCGAGTTGCGCCCGATCAGGTTCGGGTTCAGCTCGCCGTCGTCGTTGCGCAGCGGCGCCTCGACGAAGTCCTTGGTCTTGCAGTCGTCGCCGCGGATGATCACGTCCTGGGCGACGTCGACCAGGCGCCGGGTCAGGTAGCCGGAGTCGGCGGTGCGCAGCGCCGTGTCGGCGAGGCCCTTGCGGGCGCCGTGGGTGGAGATGAAGTACTCGAGCACCGAGAGGCCCTCCATGAAGTTGGCCTTGATCGGGCGCTCGATGATCTCGCCCTTCGGATTCGCCATCAGGCCTCGCATCCCGGCGAGCTGGCGGATCTGCTTGAACGAGCCGCGAGCCCCCGAGTTGGCCATCATGAAGATCGGGTTGAGCTCGTCGAGGTTCTTCTGCATCGCGTCGGCGACCTCCTCGGTCGCCTCGTTCCAGAGCACCCGGAGCTGCTCCTTGCGGTCCTCCTCGGAGAGCAGCCCGTCGTCGTACTGGCTCTCGATCTCGGTCACCCGCTTCTCGTAGCCGTCGAGGATCTCCTCCTTGTTCGGCGGCGAGACGACGTTGTTCTTCGAGATCGTGATCCCGGCCTGGCTCGAGAAGTGGAACCCGAGCTCCTTGAAGGCGTCGAGCGCCTGCGCGATCGCCGGCGCGCCGTAGCCCTCGATCAGGTTCGCGACGATCTCGTTGATCTCGCGCTTCTTCAGCGAGCGGTTGACGAACTCGTAGAGCTCCGGGTCCCATTCGTCACCTAGCGCGGCCGCGATCGAGCGCTCGATCCGGTCGTTGAAGATGATCCGCCCGACCGTGGTCAGGAAGTGCTCGTGGCCGGGGCGCCGGAACTCGGCGAAGTCGTGCAGCTTCACCAGCCGGTTCTCATAGGCGAGCTCCGCCTCCTGCGCGGAGCGGTACACGTGCGGACGGGTGCCGTTGACCTGACCGTCCTTGGCCGCCTTCAGCTGCTGGTCGAGGCCCTCGAGCTCCTCGGCCTCGGGGCCGTAGGTGAGGTAGTAGATCCCGAGCACCATGTCCTGCGACGGGGTCGCCAGCGGCGCCCCGTGGGCGGGCGAGAGGATGTTGTTCGAGGACAGCATCAGCAGTCGCGCCTCCGCCTGCGCCTCGGCCGAGAGCGGCACGTGGACGGCCATCTGGTCGCCGTCGAAGTCGGCGTTGAAGGCGTGGCAGACGAGCGGGTGGATCTGGATCGCCTTGCCCTCGACCAGCACCGGCTCGAACGCCTGGATGCCGAGTCGGTGCAGGGTCGGCGCCCGGTTGAGCAGCACCGGGTGCTCGTGGATGACCTCCTCGAGCACGTCCCAGACCTCGGGGATCATCGAGTCGACCATCTTCTTGGCCGCCTTGATGTTCTGGACCGCCTTGCGCTCGACCAGCCGCGCCATGATGAACGGCTTGAACAGCTCCAGCGCCATCAGCTTCGGCAGCCCGCACTGGTGCAGCTTCAGGCTCGGCCCGGAGACGATCACCGAGCGGCCCGAGTAGTCGACGCGCTTGCCGAGCAGGTTCTGGCGGAACCGCCCCTGCTTGCCCTTGAGCATGTCCGAGAGCGACTTCAGCGCCCGGTTGCCCGGGCCGGTGACCGGCCGGCCGCGGCGGCCGTTGTCGAACAGCGCGTCGACGGCCTCCTGCAGCATCCGCTTCTCGTTGTTGACGATGATCTCCGGCGCGCCGAGGTCGAGCAGGCGCTTGAGCCGGTTGTTGCGGTTGATCACCCGCCGGTAGAGGTCGTTGAGGTCGGAGGTCGCGAACCGGCCGCCGTCGAGCTGCACCATCGGCCGCAGCTCCGGCGGGATCACCGGCACGCAGTCGAGCACCATCCACTCGGGCTTGTTCGGCGAGTTCAGGAACGAGGAGGCGACCTTGAGCCGCTTCACCGCCCGCGACTGCTTCTGGCCCTTCGAGGTGTTGATCGTCTGCTCGAGCTCCTCGCACTCGGCCTCGAGGTCGACCTGGTCGAGCAGGTCGCGGATCGACTCGGCGCCCATCCCGCCGCGGAAGTACTCGCCCCAGCCGAACGGCGACCCGAACCGGTCCTTGAGCTCGCGGAAGACGGCCTCGTCGTTGATCACCGTCTTCGGCTCCATCTTCTGGAACGTCTCCCAGACCTGCTCCATGCGCTCGATCGCGTCGTCGAGGTAGGCCTCGGTGTCGGAGATCTCGGCGTCGACCGCCTTCTTCGCCTCCTTGACCAGCTTCGTGCGCTCGGCGTCGTCGAGCTTCGCCGGCTTCACGCCGACGCCCTCGGCCCAGATGTGGTCCTCGTCGTCGAACTTCGACTCGTCGCCTGAGCCCTCGAGCCAGGCGGTGCGGCGCTCCTTCTGCTCGGTGAGCTGCTGGACGCGCTGCTCGCGCTCGGCCGCGTAGCCGTCGAGGACCTTCTGCACCTCCTTCTCGAGCTTGGTCAGGTCCTTCTGCCGCGCCTCATCGTCGATCCAGGTGATGATCGAGGCGGCGAAGTAGAGGACCTTCTCGAGCTCCTTCGGAGCCATGTCGATCAGGTAGCCGATCCGCGAGGGGACGCCCTTGAAGAACCAGATGTGGGAGACCGGCGCCGCCAGGTCGACGTGGCCCATGCGCTCGCGGCGGACCTTCGAGCGCGTCACCTCGACCCCGCAGCGCTCGCAGACGATGCCCTTGTAGCGGACCCGCTTGTACTTGCCGCAGTAGCACTCCCAGTCCTTGGTCGGACCGAAGATGCGCTCGCAGAAGAGCCCATCCTTCTCGGGCTTCAGGGTCCGGTAGTTGATCGTCTCCGGCTTCGTGACCTCGCCGTGGCTCCAGCTCCGAATCTTCTTCGAAGAGGCGAGCCCGATCTCGATTGCGTCAAAGTTGTTGATGTCCATCAGCTCGCGCTACTCCTTGGCCTCGGCCGCTGTCTCTGCCTTGTCTGACTTGGCGCCGTTCGTCGTTCCCGACTCACCCTCGGCGACCACCTGCTCCTCCTTCTCGTCGGCCGCCTTGGCGCCGTCGGGCCCGTCGGCGCGGACGCCGGAGAGGTCGATGCCGAGCTCCTCCGCCGCGCGCAGCAACTCGTCGTCCTCCTCGCCGAGCTCGACCTCGCCGTCGTTGGCGACCAGGTTCGCGTCCAGCGCGAGGCTCTGAATCTCCTTCAACAGGACCTTGAACGACTCCGGGACCGAGGGCTCGGGGATGTTCTCGGACTTGACGATCGACTCGTAGGCCTTGACCCGGCCGACGGTGTCGTCGGACTTGACCGTGAGCATCTCCTGCAGCGTGTAGGCGGCGCCGTAGGCCTCCAGGGCCCAGACCTCCATCTCGCCGAAGCGCTGGCCGCCGAACTGCGCCTTGCCGCCCAGCGGCTGCTGGGTGACGAGCGAGTAGGGGCCGGTCGAGCGAGCGTGGATCTTGTCGTCGACCAGGTGCAGCAGCTTGAGGATGTACATGTGACCGATCGTCACCTTGCCCTCGTAGGGCTCGCCGGTGCGGCCGTTGTAGAGCTGAGCGGTGCCCGCGGCGCGGGAGCCCGGGCGGGCGCTCTTGTCGACCCCGAGGTCGATCCCGCGGTCGGCGTTCTCGTCCTGCCACTTGACCAGCGCCTCGTCGACGTCCTCGACCGTGGCGCCGTCGAAGACCGAGGTCGCGATCTTGAGCCGGCTGTGGCCGTTGCGGGTCAGCTCCTTGTAGGCGTCGGAGCCGTCGTCGTACCAGCCGTTGGCGGCGACCCAGCCGAGATGCGTCTCGAGGATCTGGCCGATGTTCATCCGGCTCGGGACGCCGAGCGGGTTCAGGATCACGTCGACGGGGGTGCCGTCCTCGAGGAACGGCATGTCCTCCTCGGGCACGATCTTCGAGATCACGCCCTTGTTGCCGTGCCGGCCGGCGAGCTTGTCGCCCTCGGCGATCTTGCGCTTCTTGGCGACGAAGACGCGGACCAGGCTGTTGACGCCCGGCGCCAGGTCGTCGCCGTTCTCGCGGTCGAAGGTGATCACGTCGATGACCACGCCGCCCTCGCCGTGCGGGACCTTGAGCGAGGTGTCGCGGACCTCGCGCGCCTTCTCCTTGAAGATCGCGCGGATCAGCTTCTCCTCGGCGGTGAGCTCGGTCTCGCCCTTCGGCGTCACCTTGCCGACCAGCAGGTCGCCGGAGACGACCTCGGCCCCGATCCGGACGATGCCGCGCTCGTCGAGGTTGCGCAGGCTCTCCTCGGAGCGGTTCGGGATGTCGCGGGTGATCTCCTCGTCGCCGAGCTTCGTCGTCCGGGCGTCGATCTCGTACTCCTCGATGTGGATCGAGGTGAGCTCGTCGTCCTTGAACAGGCGGCTCGAGAGGATGATCGCGTCCTCGAAGTTGTAGCCCTCCCAGGACATGAACGCGACCAGGCAGTTCTTGCCCAGCGCGATCTCGCCGCCGGCGGTCGAGGAGCCGTCGGCGAGCACGTCGCCCTCGGACACCTTCTCGCCCACCGAGACGATCGGGGTCTGGTGGATGATCGTCCCCTGGTTCGAGCGCATGAACTTGTTCAGCTCGTAGTCGTCCTTCTTCGAGCCGTGGCTGACGATGATCCGCTCGGCGTCGACGTAGGAGACCTCGCCGCCTGAATCGGCCAGGGTGACGTCGCCGGTGTCGACCGCGGCGCGACGCTCCATCCCGGTGCCGATCAGCGGCGCCTCGGGCTTCAGCAGCGGCACGGCCTGGGCCTGCATGTTCGAGCCCATCAGGGCGCGGTTCGCGTCGTCGTGCTCGAGGAACGGGATCAGCGCCGTCGTCACCGACCAGATCTGGGTCGGCGAGACGTCCATCAGGGTGACGTCCTTGGGCGGCACGAGCACGTACTCGCCCTCGCGGGCGCGGCACTGGACCTGCGGGCCCTTGAGCTTCGAGGTCTTCTCGTCGAACTCGGCGTTCGCCTGGGCGATCACGTGGTCCTCTTCCTGGGTGGCGTCCAGATGGAGGACCTCGTCGGTGATCACGCCGTCCTTGACCACCCGGTAGGGAGTGGTGACGAACCCGTGCTCGGAGATCTGGGCGTAGGAGGACAGCGACCCGATCAGGCCGATGTTCGGGCCCTCGGGGGTCTCGATCGGGCACATGCGCCCGTAGTGGGTCGGGTGCACGTCGCGGACCTCGATCGGCGCGCGCTCGCGGGTGAGGCCGCCGGCGCCGAGCGCCGAGAGGCGACGCCGGTGCCTGAGCCCGGCGAGCGAGTTGGTCTGGTCCATGAACTGCGACAGCTGCGAGGAGCCGAAGAACTCCTTCTGCGCCGCGACGACCGGGCGGATGTTGATGATCGTCTGCGGGGTGATCGCGTCCGCGTCCTCGGTCGTGAGGCGCTCGCGGACCACCCGCTCCATCCGGTAGAGGCCGACCCGGAACGCGTCCTGGATCAGCTCGCCGACGGTGCGCAGGCGGCGGTTGCCGAAGTGCTCGTACTCGTCGAGGTGGTCGTAGACCGGCTCGCGGGGGTAGGTCACGGCCTCGGCGGCGTAGTCCTTGATCGGGTTCTCCTCGTCGACCTCCTCGGGGATCCCGAGCAGCTTCGGCAGCGAGACCAGCTCCTTGATCAGGGCGACGATGTCGTCCTTGGTCAGGGTCCGGTTGTCGGGGTCGACGTCGAGGTCGAGGCGGGCGTTGAGCTTGTAGCGGCCGACCCGGGTCAGGTCGTAGCGCTTCGAGTCGAAGAACAGCTGCTCGAGCAGCGCCCGCGCGGCGTCCACCGACGGCGGCTCGCCCGGCCGCTGCTTCTTGAACAGCTCGATCAGCGCGCCCTCCTCGGTGCGGGTGGGCTCGGTGTCGGCGTCGATCGTGTGGCGGATGTAGATCGAGTTGTCGAACAGGCCGAGGATCTCCTCGTCGGAGACGAAGCCCATCGCGCGCAGCAGCACCGTGACCGGGAGCTTGCGCTTGCGGTCGATGCGGGCGTAGACGCGGCCCTTCTTGTCGATCTCGAGCTCGAGCCAGGAGCCGCGGGCCGGCATCAGGTTGGCGATGAAGACCTGCTTCTCGTGGTCCTTGGGCTGCATCACGTAGGCGCCCGGGGAACGCACGAGCTGGGTCACGACGACGCGCTCGGTGCCGTTGATGATGAAGGTGCCGCGATCGGTCATCCACGGGAAGTCGCCCATGAACACCGTCTGCTCGCGGATCTCGCCCGTCTCGCGGTTCTGGAACGCCACGGTGACGTTCAGCGGACGCGAGTAGGTGATGTCCTTCTCACGGCACTCGGCGATCGTGTGCGTGGGCTCGTCGAACTTGAAGTCGCCGAAGACGATCGCGAGGTTGCCGGTGTAGTCCTCGATCGGCGAGATGTCGTTGATCGTCTCCCGAAGCAGTCCCTTCTTCGGGTCAGTCAGCGCCGCGAACGAGCGGCGCTGAATGTCGATCAGATGTGGAACGTCAAGGGGCTGTGGAAGGCGTGAAAAAGATCTCCGGGTGACAGGGGCAGCATCAGATCTGGCCAACTGGGCGACTCCTCAGATGGTCGAAAGTGGGCGAATCTGCGCGAGAGATTCGGGCAGACAAGCGGTCAACGGCGCGACGCACGAAGATACCACATCGTTGACGAGTAGTTCAAGCGTGCGCCACGCATGGGTCGCTCGCCGATCGACGAGCGACCCGATCCTCGTTACTTGAGCTCGACCGAACCGCCGGCCTCCTCGAGCTCGGCCTTGAGCTTATCGGCCTCCTCGCGCTCGACGCCCTCCTTGACCGGCTTCGGAGCGCCGTCGACGAGCGCCTTCGCGTCCTTGAGGCCGAGGCCGGTGGCGGCGCGCACGGCCTTGATCACCTGGATCTTCTTGTCGCCCGCCTCGGTCAGCACGACGTCGACGGTGCTCGACTCCTCGCCGGCCTCGTCGCCGCCACCGCCACCGCCGGCGGCCGGGGCCGCCGCGGCGACCGCGGTCGCCGAGACGCCGAACTCCTCCTCGAGCGCCTTGATCCGCTCGGAGAGCTCGATCACCGAGATGCCCTTGAGCTCCTCGATCCAGTCCTCGGTTGAGATCTTGGTTGCCACTTAGTCCTCGCTTTCATCGGCCGACGATTGGTCGTCGCCCTGCTCGTCTTCTTCGGAAGTCTCTCGGCTCTCGGTCGGTTCGCTCTCCTCGGCGGCCTCCGGCTCGGGCTCGTCTGGCTCGGGCTCCGGCTCGTCGCCGCCGACCAGACCCTGCTCGGCGATCTGGCCGAGCGCGAGCGCGAGGCCGGAGATCATCGAGTTGAGCCCGGTGACCAGCCCGGTGAGCGGGCTCGCGGTGAGCCCGACGAGCTGGCCGTGGAGGACGTCGAGGCCGGGCAGGCGCGCGATCGCCTCGAAGCCCTCGCCGTCGAGCGCCTCGCCGTCCATCAGGCCGCCCTTGTAGGAGAGCACCTGGTGCTCCTTGGCGAAGGTCGCGATCGCCTTCGCGGCGACGACCGGATCGCCGCTGATCAGGGTCAGCGCCGTGGGGCCGACGAGCAGCTCGTCGACGTGCTCGGTCCCGGCGTCGGCGACCGCCAGCTTCGCGAGCCGGTTCTTGACCACTCTGAACACCGCGTCGGCCTCGGCGAGGTTGCGCCGCAGCTCCGCCGACTGGGTGACGCTGATCCCCCGGTAGTCGACCGCGAACACGGCGTCGGCCTGCTTCAGGCTCTCGCTGAGCTCGGCGATCGCGGCTGTCTTCTGCTCTCTGTCCATTCGGTCTTGGCGCCGCCCACGAAAAGAGCCTGCGCGCAGGCAGGCTCGAAAGGACGGGCTCTCGATCCTCACCTGCGCCGGTCTTGCGGGCCCGCTGCGCGGGCCCCGCCGGCGGTCTTCGGCGGGTTTGGAGCGGGCGATGCTAGCAGCACCGCCCGCTCGGGATGCGCGACCGCCCGCTAGCTCCCCTTGACCTTGACGACCTCGCAGTTGGGCGAGACCTTGTCCTTGCGGTCGACCTTGGCGCGGTCGTTGCCGCCACCGCAGTTGACCTTGTCGCGCTTGCCGTCGACGGCGTTGATCTTGTCCTTGCCGCCGTTGCCCTTGAGCTTGTCCTTGCCCGGACCGCCCTTGAGCTTGTCCTTGCCGGCGCCGCCGGAGACCTTGTCCTTGCCGCCGCCGCCGTTGGCCTTGTCCTTGCCGCCCGAGCCCTTGAGCTTGTCCGCGCCGCCGGAGCCCGAGAGCCGGTCCTTGCCGGCCTCGCCCTTGACGTTGTCCTTGCCGGCGCGGCCGTTGAGCTTGTCCTTGCCCGCGCCACCGAGGACCAGGTCCTTGCCGCCGCCGGCGTCGGCCTTGTCGTTGCCGGCGTCACCCGAGACGCAGTCCGCGCCGCCGAGCGCGTTCAGGGTGTCGTTGCCGCCGGCGCCGAACAGGGCGTCGGAGGCGTCGGAGCCGGTGATCGTGTCGGGGCCGTCGGTGCCCGGTCTTCGAGCCGACCACCGCGCCCTTGCACTCTGCGTTTCCGGGCAGGTCGTTCTCGCCCGGCTGCAGCTCGACCGAACCCATGTCGGTGCCGTCGGAGCCGTCGTTGTTGGCGATCACGACCGCGTCGAACGTGCGCGGGCTGCCGCGCTGGTCGGTGTCGAGGCCGTTGGCGACCCCGGCGTCGAGCGCCGGGCTTGAGAGCGCCGGCAGGTGGGTCTCGGTCGGGCCGCCGTTCGCTCCCGAGCGCCGAGCTCCGGGTCGACGCCGGTGAGGTTGGAGCCCGCGGGGTCGTCGCTGATCTCCGCGCCGTCGGGGTCCTCGATCAGCGAGTGGCCGACCTCGAACCCGTCGGCGAACTCGCCCTGGCCGAGGTCGTTGCCGCCGCTTTCGGCCGAGTTGTTGGCGACGATCGTCGAGGAGATCGACAACGGCCCGTTCTCGTCGATCGGGTCGATCAGGTCCTCCTCGTCGTCGTAGAGGTAGACGCCGCCGCCGGAGTAGTCGCCCGCGTCATTGGGATCGATGCCGGCGACGTTGTCGACGATCGTCGAGTTGCGGATCGTCGTCTCCTGGTCCTCGTAGAGGTAGCCGAAGTAGATCCCGCCGCCGTCGTAGGCCGCATCGTTGCCGGACACGGTCGTGTTCTCGATCAGCGTCGTGCCCTCGATGTCGTAGACGGACACACCGCCACCGTCGCCTTCGTCCGCGGAGTTGCCTGAGAGCGTGTTGCCGACGATCGTCAGGTCGCCGCCGTTGACGTCGTGGACCGCGAGGCCACCGCCGTTGTCGTAGAGCGCGGAGTTGCCGGTGAGCGTGTTGCCCTCGATCGTCGCGTCAGCATCGACCTCGCTGAGGTCGATCGCGCCGCCATTGTCGTCCGCGTCATTGCCGGTCAGGCTCGAGCTCTCGATCACGACGTCGCCATCGGCCGAGCTCAGGTAGAGCGCCCCGCCGTCATTTTCGGCCGTGTTGTCGCTGAACTCGCTATCGCTGATCAGCAGCTCGACATCGCCGGCGCCCGAGCCCTCGGTGCCCTCGAGGTAGAGCGCGCCGCCGCCGTCGTCGGCGTCGTTGTCGGTGAAGACCGAGTTCGTGACCGTGAGGTTGCCGCTGTCGCTGGAGACCGCGCCGCCGCCATCGCCGGCGTAGTTGTCGGTGAACACGGTCGAGTCGAGCGTCAGCGTCGCCTGGTAGGAGTAGAGGGCGCCGCCGTCGATGTCGTCGTAACCCTCGGTGAAGGTCGAGCCCGGAGATCGTCACCGGCTCGAAATCGACGCCGTTCACGCCCGGCTCGATATAGAAGATCCGCGACGCGTCGTCGCCGCTCACGGTCAGCGTCTCGGCGCCGGGACCGGTCACGGTCACCTCCTCGAGCAGCGGGATCTCGCCGTCGTCGTCGGTGAGCGTGATCGTGCCTGTGAGCCCCGAGGCGAAGGTGATCTCGTCGCCGCCGTCGAGCAGGTTCGCCGCGTCGGCGGCCTCGCGCAGCGAGCAGTCGGTGGGTTGGCAGAGGGCGTCGTCGGTGTCGTCGAGCTTGGTGACCTGGAAGGTGTCGGCCTGGGCCGCGGGCGCGAACAGGACGGTCGCCCCGATCGCGAGCCCGGTGCCCGCCGCCACCCGGCGGCCGAGTCGTGACGCGCGACGCTCCTCGCGCGCGACTGCCTGCTCGTGGTTACGACGGATCCTGCGTGCTGACATGCCCACTCCTCGCTAGCTCCCCTTCACCTTCACCGTCTCGCAGTTGGGCGAGACCTTGTCCTTGGCGTCGACGGTGGCCTTGTCCTTACCGCCGCCGCAGTTGACCCTATCGCGCTTGCCGTCGACGGCGTTGATCTTGTCCTTGCCGCCGTTGCCCTTGAGCTTGTCCTTGCCCGGACCGCCCTTGAGCTTGTCCTTGCCGGCGCCGCCGGAGACCTTGTCCTTGCCGCCGCCGCCGTTTGCCTTGTCCTTGCCCCGGCGCCCTTGAGCTTGTCCTTGCCGCCCTGGCCTTTCAGGTTGTCCTTTCCGGCCTGGCCCTTGGCGGTGTCCTTGCCACCGCCGCCGTTGAGCTTGTCCTTGCCGGCCTGGCCTTGGATCAGGTCCTTGCCGGCGTCGCCGTTGGCGGTGTCGTCGCCGTCGTCGCCCGAGACGCAGTCGTTGCCCGCGAGCGCGTTCAGGGTGTCGTTGCCGCCGGCGCCGAAGAGGGCGTCAGGGCCCTCGGAGCCCGTGATCGTGTCGGGGCCCTCGGTGCCGGTCTTCGAGCCGGCCGGGGCGCCCTGGCACTCGGCGTTGCCGGGCAGGTCGTTCTCGCCCGGCTGCAGCTCGACCGAACCCATGTCGGTGCCGTCGGAGCCGTCGTTGTTGGCGATCACGACCGCGTCGAAGGTACGCGGCTGGCCGCGCTGGTCGGTGTCGAGGCCGTTGGCGACCCCGGCGTCGAGCGCCGGCGAGTCCAGGTTCGGGAGCACGGTCGGCGTCGGGCCGCCGTTGTCGCCCAGCGCCCCGAGCGCGGGATCCTCGCCGGTGATGTTGGAGCCGGCCGGATCGTCGGTGATCGTCGCGCCGTCGGGGTCCTCGATCAGCGAGTGGCCGACCTCGAACGCGTCGGCGAACTCGCCCTGGCCGAGGTCGTTGCCCTCGTCGGCCGAGTTGTTGGCGACGATCGTCGACGAGATCGTCACCGGGCCGTTCTCCTCGACCGGGTCGGTGGTGTCCTCGTCGTCGTCGTAGAGGTAGACGCCGCCGCCGACCCCCACTCCGATGCCACCCTCGGCGACGTTGCCGACGATGGTCGAGTTGCGGATCGTCGCCGTCCTCGCCGTCGAAGAGGTCTGCCGAAGTAGACGCCACCCCCGTCCTCCGCGGTGTTGCCCTCGACCGTCGTGTTCTCGATCAGCGTCGCACCGTCGACGCGCGCGGCTGTAGAACCCGCCGCCTTAAGTCGGCGGTGTTGTCGGTCAGGGTGCTGTCGCGGACGGTCACGTCGGCGCCGGGCTCGAGCGTCTCGTTGACGGTGATCCCGCCGCCGCTGCTGGAGGCGGTGTTACCCGAGATCAGAGTGCGCTCGATCAGCGAGTCGCCCTGCGGGTTGTCGATGTCGATCGCGCCGCCGCTGGCGCCGCTTTCGTTGTCGGTGAAGACGCTGTCCGAGACCCGGAACTCGACGTCGTCGTCCGACGACGTGCCCTCGGTGTCCTCGAGGTAGAGCACTCCGCCCCAGGAGCTGGCGAGGTGTTGCCGGAGAAGGTGGAGTTGGTGATGAACAGATTGCCTTCGTCGGTGTGCAGCGCGCCGCCCGGACCGTTGGCCTCGTTGTCGGTGAACGACATCGCGTCGAGCGTCAGCGTCGTCAGGTCGGACTCGATCGCGCCGCCGAGGCTGCTGCTGTATCCGTCGATGAGCTCGAGCCCCGAGATCGTCACCGGGTCGAAGTCGCTGCCGGCGGTTGTCCGCGTTGATGTCGAAGATCCGGAAGTTGTCCTCGCCCGAGACCGCGAGCACGTCGGCGCCCGGTCCGGTGATCGTCGTCTCGGCCATCGACCGGGAGCTCACCGACCGTGAGCTCGATCGTGCCCGAGAGCCCCGAGGCGAAGGTGATCGTGTCCGCGTCGCTGGTCGCGTTCGCCTCGTCGAGCGCCTCGCGCAGCGAGCAGTCCGCGTCGCAGACACCGTCGTCGCTGTCGGCGAGCTTGGTCACGGTGAAGGTGTCGGCCTGGGCGGCCGGCGCGACCAGGAGCGCCGCTCCGACCGCGAGTCCGGTGCCGGCGGCGGCGCGGCGCGCCAGTCGTGTCGCCCGGCGCTCCTCGCGCACCGCTCCCTGCTCGCGATCTCGACGCAACCTGCGTGCTGACATTTCCCTGCTCCTTGTTGACGCGGATCGAGCCCCAATCGATCCTGACTTGACGTCGCCAAGCTATTACGCCCGGCGGCGGCAAGTCAACCCCCGCCAGGCCTGGGTGTCAGCCCTTGATCCGCACCTTCTCGCAGCTCGCGAAGACCTTGTCGGCGGGCTGGGCGATTGCCTTGTCCTTGCCGCCCCCGCAGTTGAGCTTGTCCTTGCCGCCACCGCCCTTGAGCGTGTCGCGGCCCGCGCCGCCCTTGAGCTTGTCCTTGCCCCCGCCACCGGAGACCTTGTCCTTGCCGGCGCCGCCGTCGAGGCAGTCCGCGCCCCCACCTCCCTTGACCGTGTCGTCGCCGTCGAGGCCGAGGATCGCGTCACCGCCCCCGGTGCCGGTGAGCGTGTCCGCGGCGTCGGTCCCCTCCTGCCTCGGGACCGTGTCGCCCTGACAGTCCGCGGTCGGCACTACCGGCGGCGGGTCGCCGTCATCGCCGGGCGGCGGTGGCGGAGGCGGTGGCGGCGGGCCGGAGGTGTCGACGGTGAACGTGCGCTCGGCCGCGGTCGAGATCCTGGTTGCCGGCCTCGTCGGTCGCCTGGACGAGGAAGGTGTAGGTGCCGTCGGCGAGCGGGTCGGCGGTGTGGAGCAGGCCCGGGGCCCGTGCAGCCGCCGAAGTTCGGCACCTCGGACCCGGCCTGGACCGCGCACAGGAAGCTCGATCCGACCTCGTTGGAGGTGAAGCCGAAGGTCGGGGTGGTGTCGGCGATCGTCGACCCGTCCGCGGGGCCGGAGGTGATGCTGGTCGCCGGCGCGGCGGTATCGACGGTGAACGTGCGGGTCGCCGGGGTCGGGTCGGTGACGGCGCCTGAGGTCGCGCGCACACGGAAGGTGCGGGTCGCGCCGTTGGCCAGCGGTGACGCCGGAGTGAAGCTCGGGCCGGTGCAGGCGGAGAAGCTCGGAGTCCCGGTGTCGAGCGAGCACTCGAAGGTCGCGCTCGGGTCGAGGGAACTGAATGTGAACGTCGGGGTTGGGTCGTTGGTCCGCGACCCGTCGCCGGGCCCGGAGTCGATCGACGTCTGCGTCGCCTCGCTCGCCGCTCGCTCGACCGCGCCGATGTCGGTGCCGTCGGAGCCGGTCTCGTTCGCGACCGCGTAGGTCGACCGTGCGCGCGAGGCCACGCTGGTCCGTCGTGAGCGAATTGGGGATTCCCGCGTCGAGGACCGGGCTGGTCGCCGCCGGCACCTGGGTCTCGGTCGGGCCGCCCGCCGGGCCGAGGCCGTTGAGCTGCGGGTCGGTGTTGAAGATGTTCGAGCCGACAGTGGACTCGGTGATCGCCGAGTCGCCGTCGTCCTCGATCAGGCTGAAGCCGAGGACGAACGAGCCCTCGCCGACCGCCGCGCTTCCCTGATCGTCGAGGTCGCCCTGGGTTCCGCTGGCGCCGATGACCGTGTTGTCGGCGACGATGGAGCTCGAGATCGTGACGTCGTCGGCCCCGCCCACGCCTTCGTTGTCAAAGGCGTAGTGATAGACGCCGCCGCCGCGGTTCCCCGAGGTGTTGTCGGCGATCGTCGAGTTGCGGATCGTCGTCGGTTGGTCGAGCTCGCTGTACAGATAGGCGCCACCGCCGACCGTGCGACCGGTGTTGCCGGAGAGGGTCGAGTTCTCGATCACCAGCGGACCGTCCCAGCGAAACGCGGTGATCGCGCCGCCGCCGCGTCCGTTCGCCGAGTTGCCCGACAGAGTGCTGCCGGTCACCGTCAGTCCCGTGCCATCGCCGAGGAAGTAAATGCCACCACCGTCGTAGGTGGCGTGGTTGCCGGAGATCTCGGAGTCCTCGACAACGAGCTCGGTTGCCTCCGCACTGATGCCCCCGCCGTCGACGCCTGGGCCGACGCCTCGGTTGCCAGAGATCACCGAGTCGATAACCGAGAGGCTCGCGCCGTCCTGCCCGCCGTCGGCGGCGATCGCGCCGCCTTCGGTAGCGCTGCGGTTGTCGGTCAGCACCGCGTCTGAGATCGTCAGATGGGCCGCGAACGACGGACCCACCTGGCCGACCTGGCTGCGGATCGCGCCGCCGCGTTCGGTGACGTTGCCGTCGGAGAGCGTCAGCCCGGAGACGATCACGTCTTCGTCAGGCTCCTGGAACCGGTAGAGATCGAAGATCCTAGAGGCGTCGTTGCCTGAAATCGTGATCTCGTCCGCCCCCGGTCCCTGGATCTCGAGGCCGTCGTAAATGATCGGGATCTCCCCACCCGTGAGCGTGATCGTCCCACTGAGCCCGGCCTGAAACACGATCACGTCGTCGCCGTCGAGCGCGTTCGCGTCCTGGATCTCCTTGCGCAGCGTGCCCTCGGCGCCGGTGTCGGCGGTACTGGTGACCGTGAACGTCGCCGCCTCCGCGCTTGGAGCGAAGAAGACGCTGGCGCCGACCGCCGTGGTGGTCCCGACTCCAACCGCCCTGCGAATCGACCGTTCCGACACGTCTCGCCTCCTTGCTCGACCGACGCGCCGACCCTATCCGCGATGCAAGCGCCGCGTCAAACGCCCTCCGCGGGTCGCCCTATCCTTCGCCGCGTGAAGGTCGGGATCGTCGGATTGGGATATGTGGGGCTGCCGCTCGCGGTCGCCTTCGCCGAGGCCGGCTGCGAGGTGGTCGGCGTCGACGCCGACTCCGCCCGGGTGGAGAAGCTGCGCCGCTCGGAGTCGGTGGTCGAGGACGTGACCTCCGAGCGCCTGCGCGCGGTCGCCGACCGGCTCACGGTCACCGATTCCTACCCCTCGCTCGCGAACTGCGAGTCGATCGTGATCTGCGTCCCGACGCCGCTCTCGAGCGGGCGCGAGCCCGACCTCTCCTACATGGTCGACGCGGCGACGCGACTCTCGCGGGTCCTGCACGAGGGCAGGCTCGTGGTGCTCGAGTCGACCACCTACCCCGGGACCACCCGCGAGCGGCTGCTGCCGATCCTCGAGGAGTCCGGGCTCGCCGGCGGGCGCGACTTCAACCTCGCCTTCTCGCCCGAGCGGATCGACCCCGGGCGCACCGACTACACGATCAAGACGACGCCGAAGGTGGTCGGCGGGCTGACCCCGCAGTGCCTCGCGCGCGCGGTCGAGCTCTACTCGCACGTCTGCGATCGGATCGTCGAGGTCTCCTCGCCCGAGGTCGCCGAGATGACGAAGCTGCACGAGAACGTCTTTCGCTCGGTCAACATCGCCTTCGTCAACGAGCTCGCCCAGCTCTGCGACCGGATGGGGATCTCGATCTGGGAGGTGGTCGACGCCGCCTCGACCAAGCCCTACGGCTTCATGCGCTTCGAGCCCGGGCCCGGGATGGGCGGCCACTGCCTGCCGATCGACCCGTTCTACCTCTCGTTCAAGGCCCGCGACCACGACTTCTACACCGAGTTCATCGAGCTCGCCGGGAAGCTGAACCAGTCCCAGCCGCTGTTCTGCGTGCGCAAGGCCGAGCGCACCCTCAACGACCTCGGCAAGTCGGTGCGCGGCGCGCGGGTGCTGATCTGCGGCGTCTCCTACAAGTCGAACGTCGGCGACATCCGCGAGTCGCCGGCGCTGAAGATCATCCGCGACCTGCGCGACCTCGGCGCCGAGGTCGTCTACCACGACTCGCACGTGCCCGAGCTGCGCGAGCACGGGCTGCGCTCGTCCGAGCTCTGGCAGGAGGTCGCGAGCGCCGACCTGACGATGATCGTCACCGTCCACGACGACGTCGACTACCAGCGCCTCGTGCGCGAGTCGCTCGCGGTCCTCGACCTGCGCGGGATCACCCGCGACCTCGACGCGCCGAACGTCGTCCGCCTCGGCGAGCGCCGCGACCTCTCCGGGCTGCAGACCGAGTCCGAGGAGAGCTGAGCGGCGCTCAGGCTCGGCGCCGACCGGGCGGACTACCCGCCCTTCACCTTAACCACGTCGCAGTTGGCCTTGACCTTGTCCTTGGCGTCGACGGTGGCCTTGTCCTTGCCGCCGCCGCAGTTGACCTTGTCCTTCTTGCCGTCGGCGGTCTTGATCTTGTCCTTGCCGCCGCCGGCCTTGACCTTGTCCTTGCCCTTGCCGGGGTTGATCTTGTCCTTGCCGCCGCCGCCGGAGACCTTGTCCTTGCCTGCCGCTCCCTTGAGCTTGTCCTTTCCGCCGGCGCCGGTCAGCTTGTCCTTGGCCGGGCCACCGTTCAGGCGGTCCCTGCCGGCCTCGCCGGTGAGCTTGTCCTTGCCGCCAGAGCCGATCAGGTTGTCGTTGCCCTCGCCGCCGTCGACGAGGTCGTTGCCTGCGCCGCCGTCGGCCGTGTCGTTCCCCGCATCGCCTGCGACGCAGTCGTTTGCGCCCAGTGCCGAGAGGCTGTCGTCGCCGGGCAGGCCGAAGATCGACTCTGGGCCCTCGGTGCCGGTGATCTCGTCACTGGCGTCTGAGCCGGCGAGCCGGCGGACCACAGCGCCCTGGCAGGCGGCCTCGAAGTCGGCTGCCTGGATCTCGACCGAGCCGATGTCGGTGGCGTCCGAGCCGGCCTGATTCGGGACCAGCTGCAGCTCCGAGGTGCGAGCCAGACCGCGCTGCTCGGTGGCCAGGCCGTTGGCGATCCCGGCGTCGAGTACCGGGCTCGAGATGCTCGGCAGGTGGGTCTGGGTCGGGCCGCCGTTCGAGGCCAGCGGGCCGAGATCGGGGTTCTCGCCGATGATGTTCGAGCCGGCGGGTGATTCGGTGAGCTCGGCGTCGCCGGAGTCCTCGATCAGGCTGAAGCCGGTGACGAAAGACCCCTGCGGCGGAACAGAAGCATTGTTGGCGAGGTCGGTCGGCGAGTTGTCGGCGAAGATCGTGCTCGAAACCGTTACGTCATCGCTCGTCGAGCCGACTCCCCCATTGTCGGATGCGAACTCGTAAACACCTCCACCGGACCCCGCCGTGTTGTCAACAACGGTCGAGTTGCGAATGGTCCTCTCGTTGTCGGCGTTGTTGTAGGTGTAGATGCCGCCGCCACGGCCGACCGCCGAATTGCCCGAGATCGTCGAGTTCTCGATCACCGTCGGGCCCGGTGCCGACCCGGAGGTTCCCATCAGGGCGATCCCGCCGGCGTCGGATCCCTCCGCCGAGTTCGCGGCGATCGTGCTCGAGGCGATCATGGTGGTCACGCCGTCCTTCTGTCCGTAGAGCACGATGCCGCCGCCCTCATCGCCGGCGGAATTGCCGGAGATCGTCGATGCATCGACGACGATGTCGCTGTTGCTCCCCGCTGCCTGAACGGCTCCGCCGTCGCCGGCGGCGACGTTGTTGATGATGCTGGTGGACCGGATCGCGATCCCGGTGCCCTGGGTGTTGTCCAGGTCCGCGCCGTATAGATACGCCGCCCCGCCGAAACCGCCGGCGGTGTTCTCGCTGATCACCGAATCGACGATCGTCCAGGCGCTCCCGTTTCCGTAGATCGCGCCTCCATCGCTCGAGGCCTGGTTGTCGGTCAGCACCGACGCCTCGATGGTCACGGCGGCCGGCCGGCCGGTGAACGTGGTGCTGTAGAGCGCGCCACCCACGTTTGCGGACCCACCGGTCAGCGTCAAGCCTGAGATCGAGACGGCCTCGCCCGCGCTGTCGAATCCGGTCAGAAAAAGGATTCGATCGGTGCCGTTCCCGTCGATCGTGATCTGATCGGCGCCCGGGCCCTGGATGTTGAGCCCACCATCTCCGTACAGCTCGATGTCGCTATCGGCCCCGCTGAGCTCGATCGTGCCGGAGAGACCAGATTGAAAGGTGATCGTGTCGTCGCCGTCGGCCTGGTTCGCCGCCTCGACCGCCTCGCGGAGGCTGCCGTGCCCGTCATTGCCGAGATTGGTGACGTTGAAGGTCGCTGCGTCAGCCGCCGGCGCGAACAGGACGGCGGCGGTAACTCCTCCGCCAGCGGCGACTGACGCTGGCGCGAGTGCCTTGAGACGGTCAACGCGAGCGGCCTCGCGGCGGACGCGATCGTGACGATTCCGACGAAACCTGCGCGCGGACAAAGGAGACCTCCCTGGCTTGCCTGCTCGATGCCGGTCCCCCCGCCGGTCGGCTAACCCTATTCCGCGCTCCCGGCGAGCGTCAAGGCGAGTCCAGCGGTCGACGACCGTCGAGTCAGGCCGCGGCGGGCTCGCCGGCCGGCTCATCGGCCGCTTGGGCGTCGCCGCCGCCAGGTGCGCCGGCGAGGATCTCGCCCGGGCGGGTGCGGGTCGTGTCGACGCGGACGCCGGGGCCCATCGACGTCGCCAGCGTGATCGAGATCAGGTAGCGGCCCTTCGCCGCGGCCGGCTTCGCGCGCACGATCTCGTCGATGATCGCGGCGTAGTTCTCGAGCAGCGCGCGCTCGGAGAAGCTCGCCTTGCCGATAGTCAGGTGGATGATCGCCTGGCGGTCGGTGCGGTACTCGACCTTGCCCGCCTTCGCCTCCTCGACCGCCTTCGAGACGTCGTCGGTGACCGTGCCCACCTTCGGGTTCGGCATCTTGCCCTGCGGCCCGAGCACCCGGCCGAGCTTCGAGACCACCGGTCCCATCAGCGCCGGGGTCGCGATCGCGACGTCGAAGTCGGTCCAGCCCTCCTCGACCCGCTCGGCGAGGTCGGCGGCGCCGACGTGGTCGGCTCCGGCCTCGGTCGCGGCGCGGGCCGCGTCGCCCTCGGCGAAGACCGCGACCGTGATCTGCTTGCCGAGCCCGTGCGGGAGCGCGAGCGTGCCGCGCAGCTGCTCCTCGGCGTGGCGGACGTTGACGCCGAGGCGCAGGTGCACCTCGACCGTCTGGTCGAACTTCGTCGCCGCGGTCTGCTTGATCAGCTCGACCGCCTCGGCGGGCGGGTAGGCCTTGGTCCGATCGACCTTCTCGATCGCCTCGCGATAGCGCTTGCCGCGGTTGCGGGCCATCGCTAAGCGTCGATTCCCTCGACGGTGACGCCCATCGAGCGCGCGGTGCCGGCGATGATCTTCGAGGCGGCGTCGAGGTCGTTGGCGTTCAGGTCGGGCATCTTGCGCTCGGCGATCGCGCGGCACTGGGCGGCGGTCAGCATCCCGACCTTCTCGCGGTTCGGCTCGCCCGAGCCCTTCTCGATGTTGAGCGCCTCGCGGATCAGGACCGCGGCCGGCGGGGTCTTGGTGATGAACTCGAACGAGCGGTCCTCGAAGACGGTGATCTCGACCGGGATGATCGTGCCCGCGTCCTGCTGCGGTGCGGGCGTTGAACGCCTTGCAGAACTCCATGATGTTGACCCCGTGCTGGCCGAGCGCGGGGCCGACCGGCGGCGCCGGGTTCGCGGCGCCCGCGGGGATCTGGAGCTTGATCAGGGTGAGGACCTTCTTCGCCATGCGACGGGCGAGGATACAGAGCCGGCGCTCACGCGCCCGGCGCTTGGCCGCCGCCTGGACGGGGGTTAGGATCGCCGCGTCGATGAAGGGAAGAGCGATGGATCGCAGGACGGCGTTGCTGGCGGTGATCTCGGCCCTCGCCGCGGGGCTGGTGGGTGCCGCGCCGGCGGCCGCGACCTATCCGGGCGAGAACGGGAAGATCTACTTCACCGCGAACGCGGCCGACAGCAGCGCGCCCGACATCTGGTCGGTGAACCCCGACGGCAGCGAGCTCGTCAACCTGACCGACCTCGCCGGCGGCGCGGGCGAGGGCTATGACCCGTCGGTGTCGGGCACCGGGGCCGACGTCGCGTTCGGCACCGGATCGCAGGCGACGGCCGAGATCTGGACCATGAACGCGGACGGGTCGAGCCCGCAGCAGGTCACCGACGACGACCTCATCGACGAGCAGCCGGCGGTTTCGCCCGATGGCTCGCGGATCGTGTTCACGAACTGGACGAGCGCCCTCGCCCGCGACACGTGGGCGATGAACTTCGACGGCAGCGGCCAGGTGGCGCTCGTCGACTCCACCTTGCTTGAACAGTGGCCGACGTTCACGCCCGATGGCGAGACGATCGCGCTCGCCTACGAGACCGGCGGCAATAACTGGGACATCGCCACCTCCCGTCGTCGGGCGGCCCGTTCGACACCGTCACCCCGGTGACCTCGGCGGCGACCGAGGAGTTCAACCCGTCGGTCTCGCCCGACGGCCAGCGGGTCGCGTTCACGCGCTGGCCCGACGGCACCCCGATCGGCTCGATGCCGGACGTGATCAGCGCCGACCTGAGCGGAGGCGACGAGCAGGAGATCGCCGCCGAGCCCACCGTGCACGAGAGCTTCCCCGCCTACTCACCCGACGGCACCAAGATCGTCTACGCGGAGATCGTCGGCGACGGCCGCCTGGTGATCGCGAACGCCGACGGCTCGAACCCCGAGCCGATCCCGATCGACCCCGAGGTCGCCGTGTTCGAGAGCCAGCCCGACTGGGCGGTGGTCGAGGAGGTCGAGCCGCCGCCGCCGGGGGCGACCGACACCACCCCGCCGGAGACGAAGATCACCAAGAAGCCGAAGAAGCGGATCGAGAAGCGCAAGGCGAAGGTCCGGTTCCGCTCGAGCGAGCCGGGATCGAGCTTCGAGTGCAAGCTCGACCGCAAGCGGTTCAAGCCCTGTGACTCGCCGCGCAAGCTGAAGCGGCTGAAGCGCCGCAAGCACAGGTTCAAGGTGCGGGCGATCGATGTGGCCGGAAACGTCGATCCGACGCCGGCGAAGGCGCGCTTCCGGGTGCTGAAGAAGCCCGCGCCCTAGACCTTCTTCACCTGGTCGTAGCCGACCTCGACCGGGGTCTCGCGGCCGAAGATCGAGACCAGGATCTTGAGCCGCTGCGCGTCCTCGTTGATCTCGGCGATCTCGCCGGAGAAGTCCGACATCGGGCCCGAGATCACCTTCACCGACTCGCCGACCGCGAACTGGGCGCGGGCGCGCGGGCGCTCCGCCGACTCGCGGTGCATGAGCCGGTCGACCTCGGGCTGCGAGAGCGGGATCGGCTTGTTGCGCGAGCCGACGAAGCCGGTGACGCCGGGCGTGTTCTTGACCAGGCTCCAGGCGTCGTCGGTCATCTCCATGTTGACGAGCACGTAGCCGGGCATCGTCCGCTTCTCGACCTGCACCCGCTGGCCGTCCTTGAGCTCGGAGATCTGCTCGGTCGGGACGACTACCTGGCGCACGCGCTGGCGCGCGCTCATCGTCTCGACCCGGTGCTCGAGATTGGCCTTGACCTTGTTCTCGTGCCCGGAATAGGTGTTGATGACGTACCAGCGGAACATTCTTTGAGTAGTGCCTTCGGTTGGAGGGAGCGGACCTAGAGGATCCGCTGGACGAGCCAGTTGAAGATCGCGTCGAGGACGCCGAGGTAGGCGGCCATCACGGCGATGAAGATCAGGGTGATCGCCGAGGCCTGGATCAGGGTCTCACGATCGGGCCACTGGACGCGCTTGAGCTCGGCCCAGCAGGAGGCGATGAACCCGGCGACCCCGCCGCGCTGGCGCTCCACCGGAGCGTCCTTGGGGGCGCGGCGACGCTCGGACTCCTTCGCCTTCTCGCGCTGCTCGCGCTCGGCGGCGCGCCGGGCGCGGCGCGAGATCTTGTCCGGCGCGGCCTCGGTCTCGGCCTGCTCGGGGCGGCCGACGTCGGCGCGCGAGGGCGCCGGGGCGGCTGCTCCGGGGCGGCCCTTGAGCTGATCGAGGTCGGCGCCCTGCTCGGCGAGCTCGGCCTCGACCACGTCGGCGGACTCGGGCACCTGCGTGTCGTGCTGGGCCTTCTCCTCCTCGGCCGCCGGGTCGATGCCCTTGCGCTCGAGCTCCGCCTCGCGGCGGCGCTGCTCGGCCTTTCGCTGTGCTCTGGTCTTCGCCACCGCGCCCGCCTAGCGGGTCTCCTTGTGCGCCGTGTGGTGGCCGCACCAGCGGCAGTACTTGCGCATCTCGATCCGGTCGGGCGTGTTTCGCCGCGACTTGTTGGTCTGGTAGTTGCGCCGCTTGCACTCCTCACAGGCGAGGGTGACAGCGATTCGGACGTCTCCGCGAGCCATTCGCTCCTCTGATCCTCACGGCCCGATCGGGGCCTGACAGAAAAAAGACCTCCGCCGCGCCCGGCTGGGGGCGAGGCACGAGGACGGCGCAAGGATAGCGCGCCGTCGAGCCATCGGCGCCCGCGAAACGCAAAGCGGCCGCGCACTCGGCGCGGCCGCTTCGACTCAGGACGTATCGAGTCGGTGACTAGGTGACCTTCACCTTCACGTTCTCGCAGTTCTTCTTCACCTTGTCGCGCTGGTCGACCTTGGCCTTGTCGTTGCTTGCCGCCACCGCAGTTGACCTTGTCCTTGGTGTCGTCGCGCGACTGCATCAGGTCGTTCTTCGGCCCGCCCTTCATCTTGTCCTTGCCGGTGCCGCCGACGACCTTGTCCTTGCCGCCCTGGCCGCTGACGCTGTCCTTGCCGGCCGAGCCCTTGACCTTGTCCTTGCCGGCGTCGCCCTTGGCCTTGTCGTCGCCGTCGGCGCCGTTGACGTTGTCCTTGCCGGGGCCACCGGAGGCGAAGTCGTCATCGTCACCGCCGTTGACGTCGTCGTTGCCGTCCTCGCCAAGCAGGCAGTCGTCGCCGTCGATGCCGTCGATCGAGTCGTTGCCGCCACCGCCGAGCAGGAGGTCGTTCTCCGGCGTGCCGACGATCACGTCGTTGGCGTTGTCGCCCTGCAGCGCCGTCCCGGTGATCGGCTTCTCGGGGCAGCCGGCCTCGTTGTAGGGGCCCGTGATCGGCGTCACCGCCGCGTTCGCCGCCGCCATCGTCAGGCCCACTGAGGCCAGCAGTGCCACGCCGGCTCCGATTAGCTTGATTCGCATGCTGTGATCGTTCTCCTGACTGCGGCGTCGGCCGCCTGTCGGTGGTGTCTTGTACAGGTACGCGCGAGGCGGCGACTTCCTGACACCCGCTCCGCATCTCGGCCGGCGAACCTCACCGGCTCTGTCGCCAGGCGAGGCTCGTCTGGTCGCCGGCGACGGCCCGGATTCGCGCCTTCCCGCGGAGCCTGACGGTGCCGGTGAAGACTCGGTTCGACCCGGCGTTGAGCCGCTTCAGCCGCTTCCAGCCGCCGCCGCCCTTCTTCTCCACCGTCACCGTGCCGGCTGCGGGCGCCATCCCCCACACCCGCACCCGCGACCGGCTCTTGCGGTCGCCGACGAACGGGAACCGGTACGCGGCGAGCGCCGGCTTCGCGCTCCCGTCCTCGAAGTAGAGGCCCGACTGCACGCTCGCGGCGAAGTCGCCGCCCTCCGGCTGATCGCGGATCAGAAACCAGGTCACCGAGCGCACCCGCTGGCGCCAGAGCACGTAGAAGGACTGCGCCAGCCAGCGCGCCTGCTTTCGCAGCCGAACGCCGCCGGGATCGGGCGGGCGCGAGTCCCACCAGATCTCCGTTGCCCAGATCGGCGGCCGGCCGGGCTCGATCTTGCGCCCGCCCTGGCGGAGGATCCGCCGCAGCTTGCCGACGTCGGGGGTCGAGATGTCGTCGCGGTTGAGCGCCCGGCGGGTCGGGCCGCCGACGTTGATCGGGTTCAGCGCCGCGACGTCGAAGCTGACCGGGCGCTTGACCAGCGAGCGCCAGAAGATCCCCGGCTGCATCCGCTGCCCGCGCCTCCCGGGATCGCCGTAGGGGGCGGTGCCACCGGTGATCACCAGGGCGCCGGGATTGACGGCGTTGATCCCGGCGTAGAAGGCGTTCAGCATCTTGCGGTAGTGGGTCGGCGACTTCGCGCGGCGCTTCTTGAACTGCGGGTTCAGGTAGATCGGAGAGGTTGGGCTCGGCCCAGAGCTGGAACCGCGCGACCTCCGGCAGCGGCCCGGCGAGCAGCGCGTCGGGATCGACGAACGAGCCCGAGTAGCGGCGCGCGATCGCGACCGCGAAGTCCTCGAGCGCCGCCGGGTCGGGCTTCCAGGTGCCCGAGGGGGCCTTGGTCTGACTCGGGCGGTTCGGTCCCTCGGCCCAGTCGGGCGCCTGACCGACGAGGATCGAAACCGCGAGCCCGCGCGCCGATGCATCGCGCACCGCGGCATCGAGCGTGCCCCAGTCGTAACCGGCGCTCGCGGGGTCGCGGGCGTCGAAGCCGGCGGGCGGGGCCGAGGGCGCGATCGCGCGCCAGACGGCGCCGAGGAGAACGTGGTCGGCGCCCGCGGCTCGGGTCCGATCGAGCCAGGTCGCACGCTCGCCCGCGTCGGCGCTCGCGTAGGTGCCGTCGGTGAGGCCGAGGTCGATGCCCGCGCGCCGCCTGCGCCGCCTGCGGGGTCGCCAGCGCCGCGAAGGCGGCGAGGCCCGCGAGGGCGAGGCGTCGACGCCTGCTAGCCCGCGTGATCGGCACGCCTGCGCAGGAAGACGAAGGCGAGCCCGGCGCCCGCGATCGCCGCGAGGATCAGCGGCAGCAGCGCCCCGAGCCCGTCGCCGTCGTCGGAGCCGGTGACCGCGTCGACGACCGCGCTCAGGTTCGAGGGCCCGTCGTCGGCCGCCGCCCCGCCCGCACCCGAGCTGCCGCCCGCTTCCGTTCCCTGCCGATTGTTCGGTGAATTCGCCTGCGCCAGGGCCGCGGCCGCCTGGCCGTCGGCGCCGAGCGACTCGAGCTCATCGAGCGTCGCCGGCGGGATCGCCGAGTCGTCGTCGGAGCCGGCGGAGCCGCCACCGCCCGAGCCGTCGTCGCTACCGGGGGTCTGGTCGCCGCATGCACCCGGAACCGTCTCCGCGTACTGGTCGACCTCGGACTGGCCCGGGGGAGCCGTGGTCTGGCCGCCGCACGGCTTCGCCGCGCTCATCGCCGGAAAGGCGAGGAACGCAAGGATGCCCGCCAGGGCAAGCGTGCAGGCTCGCGCTGCCATCACCCCTACCTTACGAGCGCGCCCCCTAAAGGCTGACAAGCCCGCGGTCGCTGTCCGTTTTTCGCCTCCTCGCCCGTATAGGTAGTCGATGGAGGCCGTCGAGCGATCCCCCGCGCGCACCCGCGCGCTGCAGGCCGTGCGGGTCAACCCCGCCAACATCGCCACCGGCGCCGTCGCGGCGCTGCTGATCGTCTACCTCGGGCTCAGCAACGGCGGCTACGGGATCGTCGAGCGCAGCGAGGTCGGGATCGCCGTCTGGTGGACGGTCCTGATCGGGACCGTGGTCGGCGCGCTGCCGCTCGCCGGAGCGTCTCGCACCGGCCGCGCCCTGCTGATCCTGCTCGCGGCCTTCGCCGCCTGGACGGCGCTCTCGCTGACCTGGACCGAGTCCGACGAGCGGACCGCGATCGAGCTCGCCCGAGTGGTCGCCTACCTCGGCGTGTTCGCGCTCGCGCTCGGGGTCCAGGGCGAGGAGCGCTGGCGCCCGCTGCTCCACGGGATCACCGGCGGGCTTGCGGTGCTCTGCGGGCTGGCGGTGCTCTCGCGGCTCGAGCCGACCTGGTTTCCCGACCGGGTCACCGGCGACTACCTGCCGGGGATCGAGATCGAGCGCCGGCTCGCCTACCCGCTCAACTACTCGTCGGGCCTCGGCGCGCTCGCCGCGCTGACGCTGCCGCTGCTGCTCGCCGCGACGGCCTCCGCTCGCACCCTGGTCGCGCAGGCGCTCGCCGCGGCCGCGCTCCCGGTCGTCGTGCTGACGCTCTGGCTCACGACCTCGAGCCTCTCGCTCCCGGCCGCGCTCGTCGCCCTGGTCGTCTTCTTCGTCCTCACGCCCGACCGGCTGCCGAAGCTGGCGACCCTCGCGCTCGCCGGCATCGGCTCCGCGATCCTGATCGCGGCGGTCGAGCAGCGCGACGCGCTCGACCGCGGCCTGCCGACCCCGCAGGCGCTGACCGAGGGCGACGAGCTGAAGCTGCTCCTGCTCGTCGTCTGCCTCGGGGTCGCGCTGGCGCAGACCGGGACTCGGACTGGCCGTCCGCTACGGCACCCGCCCGCGCTGGATGCAGGTCTCGCGCCAGCAGGCGAGCGTCGTCGGCGCGAGTCGCCGCGGCGGCGGTGCTGATCGTGCTGGTGACGGCCGGGCTCACCGGCGAGGCGTCGCAGCGCTGGTCGGAGTTCAAGGGCGAGACCACCGCCGGCGAGAGCCCGGCGGGTCAGTCGCGCTCATCGCAGATCTTCAGCTTCTCGAGCTCCGGGCGTTATGACTTCTGGCGCTCGGCGGTCGAGGCGAACGAGACCGATCCGCTGAAGGGAATCGGACCGGGCACGTTCGAGTTCTGGTACGCCCGCGAGGGCGAGAACCCGGGCTTCGTCCGCGACGCGCACAGCCTCTATCTGGAGACGCTCGCGCGAGCTCGGAATCGTCGGCCTCGCGTTGCTCGGCGCGTTCGTGCTCGCGGTGCTCGCGATCGGCACCGCGCGCGTCCTGCGCGCGCCGCCCGAACTGCGGCTGGTGATCGCCGCCGCGACCGCCGGTTGCGCCGCCTTCGCCGCCACCGCCGCGTTCGACTGGGTCTGGGAGCTCGGGGTGCTGCCGGTCGCGTTCCTCGCCCTCGCCGCGATCGCCGTCGCCGCCGGGCGCGAGCCGCGGCGCCTGTCACGGCGAGCGCCGCAGTGGCGCCGTTACGTCGCCCCTGGGCTCGCGGTCGCGCTCTCGCTTGCCGCGATCGCCACGATCGCGCTGCCGCTGGCCGGCGACGCCGCGGTGCGCGAGAGCCGCGACGCGGTCGGCGCCAACCAGCTCGGCCAGGCGCTCACGGAAGCCCGCGACGCGACCGCGATCCAGTCCTACGCGGCGACCCCGTACGTGCAGCAGGCGCTCGTGGAGGAGGAGCGCGGCGATCTGCCTGCAGCGCTCGGTGCCGCGCGTGTCGCCACCGAGAAGGAGCCGACGAACTGGCGCACCTGGTTCGTGCTCTCGCGGCTCGAGGCGAGAACGGCAACGCCCGGGCCGCGGTGGAGGCATATCGTGAGGCCCAGGCCCTGAATCCTCGATCGGCGCTGTTCCTGCAATGAGTGAAGACCGACCCCCCAACCGCCACGGAGGAATCTCCGACGAGCTGCGGCCCTACGTCGATCGCCACGAGATGGAGGAGATCGACCGGGTCGGCGATCGCCTGATCTCCGAGCGGCCTCGGCCGCGCCCTGCGTTCCGCTCGGAGCTGCGGGCACTGCTCTCCGCACAAGGGAGCGGCGCGGGAGGCATGGCGACCGAAGCGACTCCGCGTGCTCGTCGCGTCGTACCTCGGATCCGGCTTCGCGCTGCTCGCCGCCGCCGCCCTAAGCATTGTCTAGGACCGACCGGCGAGGCCCGGCGAAACATGCATCGCTGAAGCTCCGTTGCGTGGAGTGTGGCGCGGTGCTCGAAGGGGGCACCCTGGACTGGCAGTGTCCGGATTGCGGTCGCCACTTTCCGATCGAGCGCGGCATTCTGCGAATGCTTCCCGACGCGATCAGGACGCCGCATGCATCGGATGTCGACGCGATCTTGAAGCAGCGCACGGCAGGAAGCTTCGCTTACGAATGGCGCCAGTTCGGCGGTGTACGGCCCGAGTGGCAGCGGAACTTCCTCGACTACATGCAGCCCCATTCTCCGGAGCAATTCCAGGGGATCCGGGTCTTGGACGTGGGTGCCGGGTCCGGACGCCACTCGCGCGAGGCAAATCGCCTAGGCGCCTCGGTCATTGCCGTCGATATCGGCGAGTCGATAGAGGTCGCTCGCGCCAACCTCCCCGACGACGTCCTAGTCGTCCAGGCAGATGCGGAGCGGCTGCCATTCGAGTTCGGATCATTCGACTTCGTGATGTCGATCGGCGTGCTCCATCACCTGCCCGACACGGAACGTGCCCTGCGGGCGATCGCTCCCTATGCCGCGCCGGGCGGGGTCGTGCAGGTGTATCTGTATTGGTGGCCGCCACATCGAAGCCACCGGGTGGTGTTACGCGGCGTTGGCGCGCTTCGCCGACTAACCACGCGGCTCCCGCACCGGGTTGTCCACGCGCTCTGCATCCCCCTCTCGGCTGTGCTCTGGACCTTCATCGTGACCCCTTATCGCCTGATCAGGCATAAGCGCCGGGTTCACAAGCTCGCCGAGAAGTTCCCGCTCAAGACCTACGCCGATTACCCCTTTGGGGTCCTAGTCAATGATCAATTCGACCGCTTCTCGGCGCCGATTGAGCATCGTTTCACCGCCCGGCAGGTGGAGGACATGATGCTTCGCGCCGGTCTGGAGGACGTGACAGTGGTTCCAAATCACGGGTGGGTCGCGAGCGGTCGACAACCACGCCAATAGGGGCCAAGCGAACTAGTCAGCCGGCGTCTTGTCGGGTTCGGCGCGAAGCTGCCGGCGTAGCTTTCGCAGCGCCCGAGAGAGGATTTGCTGCGCATTGGCGAGGCTGATCTCGAGCAGCTCGGCAATCTCGGGCCCGCGCAGGTCGCCGCCGAACCGCAGCGCCACGACCTCTCGCTCACGCCTGCCGAGACGCCGGATCGCCGTCTCGAGCTCCGGGCTCAGGCCGAGGTTTTCCTCGGGGGGACCGCTGGTCGGCAGCTCGCCAGGCGGGAGCTCGCCCGAGTCGATGCTCGTTGCGGTCGCCGAGCGATCGCGTCGCCGGTGGTCGATGTAGGCGTTGCGGGCGATCGCCAGCAGCCAGGTCTTCGCCGAGGCGCGCTCGGGGTCGAACCGAGACCACGCGCGAAGCGCCCGTTCGAACGTCAGCTTGGGTCAGATCCTCGGCATCCGCCGGCGTCAACGCCCTGTAGGCGAAGTACCCATACACGTCCCAGACGTGCTCTTCGTAGACGTGTAGGAACTCGTCAGCCACCCGATCGACCCTGCGCCCCGATGCCGCGTGGCGACTCTACCCCCTGGGCTATCGTCCGCGACGAGGTGTGCGGCATCGCCGGAAAGGTCTCGTCGCGGGGAGCAGTGCCGGCGCAGCTGGTCGAGGCGATGTGCGCCGCGCAGGTCCACCGCGGCCCGGACTCGCGCGGGATCCACGCCTCCGACGGCGCCGTGCTCGGGATCCAGCGGCTGCGGATCATCGACCTCGAGACCGGCGACCAGCCGATCTACAACGAGGACCGATCGGTCGCGGTCGTCCTCAACGGCGAGATCTACAACTACCGCGAGCTGCGCCGCGAGCTCGAGCGCCGCGGACATCGCTTCGCCACGAACGGCGACACCGAGGTGATCGCCCACCTCTACGAGGACCACGGCGCCGACCTCGTCCACCAGCTCAGCGGCATGTTCGCGTTCGCGATCTGGGACGCGCAGCGGCGGCGGCTGCTGCTCGCCCGCGACCGCGTCGGCAAGAAGCCGCTGTTCTACTGCGAGCGCGACGGCGGGCTCGCGTTCGCGTCCGAGCTCGACAGCCTGATGCGTGACCCCGAGATCCCGCGCGAGGTCGACCCGACCTCGATCGACTGCTACCTCGCCTACGGCTACATCCCGGCGCCGCGACTCGATCTGGCGCGACGTGAAGAAGCTGCCGCCGGCGCACACGCTGGTCTGGGAGGACGGCGCGCTCGAGCATCGAGCGCTACTGGCGCCTCGACTACGCGCGCGAAGCGCCGCGGCGCGGCTCGGCGAGCTCGAGGAGGAGCTCCGCGAGCTGCTCGAGGCCGCGGTGCGAGCGGCGGATGATCTCCGACGTGCCGCTCGGCGCGTTCCTCTCCGGCGGCATCGACTCCTCGGTCGTGCGTCGCCGAGATGGCCGGCGATCTCGAGCGAGCCGGTGAAGACGTTCTCGATCGGCTTCGAGGAGCGAGGCCTACAACGAGCTCCCGCGCGCCCGGCTGGTCGCCGAGCGCTTCGGCACCGACCACCACGAGCTCGTCGTCGGGCCCGACGCGATCGGGATGCTCCCCGCGCTCGTCGCGCCACTACGGCGAGCCGTTCGCCGACTCGTCGGCAGCAAGACCAACCTGAACGAGTACGTCAGAACGATGCTCGA
>CAVUCL010000005.1:0-1025021 GCA_963740055.1 uncultured Solirubrobacterales bacterium
GCCTAGGTGCAGCCCCGCCGCGAGGCTCCTGTCACACTCCCGCCGGTGACGCAGGGCACGGGCGCATCCACCATCCCCCGCGATCTCTCGAAGCTCGAGGGGCAGGCCGCCAAGGTCCTGGCCCCCGAAGCCCTCGCCTACATCCTCGCCGGGGCGGGGGACACGGACACCACGCGCGCCAACGCCGCGGCGTTCCGGCGCTGGAGGATCAATCGGCGCAAGGGTCGCAGGCCGGCGAAGGTCGATCTCTCCACCACCGTCTTGGGCACGCGCATGCCCGCGCCGGTCCTCTTCGCGCCGATCGGGGTGCAGACGCTCGCGCATCCGGACGGCGACCTCGCCACCGCCCGTGCGGCGGCCGAGCTCGGGCTCACGTACCTGCACTCGACGCAGGGCGCCTACAAGATGGAGGACGTGGCGGCGGCCAACGGCGACGGCTCGCGCTGGTACCAGCTCTACTGGCCCAATGACGACGAGCTGGCCGTCTCGTTTCTGCGCCGTGCCAAGGCGGCCGGCTACAGCCACCTGGTGATCACGCTCGACACGACGTTGCTCGGCTGGCGGCCGCTCGACCTTGACCGCGGGTACTCGCCCTTCCTCGAGAACAAGGGCATCGCGAACTACACGAGCGACCCGGTCTTCCAGCGCCGGATGCCCGCGCCGGCAGAGGTCGCCCCGATTCCCGCCGGCATCGCGTTCGCGGGCGTCTTTCAGAACCCCGGCCTGAGCTGGGACCAGCTGCCGCTCATCCGCGCGAACTGGGACGGCCCGATCCTGCTCAAGGGGATCCAGAGCCCGCGCGACGCGAAGCTTGCCGTCAAGAACAAGATCGACGGCATCGTCGTCTCCAACCACGGCGGCCGCCAGGTCGACGGGGCGATCCCGTCGCTCGACGCGCTCGGGCCGATCGTCAAGGCGGTCGGCGACAAGATGCCCGTGCTCTTCGACTCCGGGATCCGCACGGGCCGCGACGCCTTCAAGGCGTTGGCGCTCGGCGCCGACGCGGTGCTCATCGGCCGGCCGTACATATACGGCCTCGCGCTGGGCGGGCAGAAGGGCGCCCGGATCGTCATGCGGCGCCTCATCCACGAGCTTGAAGACGAAGTCCGGAAGGCCGGCCGCCGCAGTCACCGCTCCTTGTCCCGCTCCTCCCTGACCCGCGCGCGCCGATGAGCCCAGACGCGTCCGAGAGCACTCGTCGCCAGTTCCTCGAGGGGGCGGTTGTGGCCGCCGCCGCGACCGTCCTCGCGCCACCCGCGCTCGCCGCGGCCCGGTCGGTGCCTGCCTCCGCGCCCGGGCCGTCGGTCCCGGTCGGCCCGACCGCCCCGTTCGGCAGTTACCAGTCCGAGATCTACGTCAACGGGATGAGCACCGGCACCACGCCGATCTTCACCACGAACCTGTCCGACCTCGAGGCCGCCGCCGCGAACGTGCTGCCCGAGGCCGCGCGCCGGCATCTGCTCGCCGAGGCGGGCGGCGCAGCCGCCGTGCGCGCGAACGCGCGGGCGCTGCGAGCGTGGCGGATCGTCCCGCGGATGTTCATCGACCGTGCCGAGCGCGACCTCAGCACGACTGTGCTCGGCGTCGCGATGCCGGCTCCGGTGATCCTCGGCCCGGTCGGAGACCAGGCCCTGGCGCACCCCGACGGCGAGACGGCAAGCGCCCGGGCGGCGGCGGGCTTGGATCTCACGTATGTCCACTCGTCGCTTTCGAGCAAGTCGGTCGAGACCGTCGCCGCAGCCGCGCCCCAGGGCTCGCGGTGGTTCGGCCTGGACTGGCCGGACGCAAATGGTCCCGACCAAGCGCTGCTCCTGCGCGCGCAACTGGCTGGGTGCACCCACCTCGTGCTCTCACCGCCGCAGCCCGGGAAGGGCTGGGCGGCGCTTGCGGCGATCCGCGAGGCCTGGGACGGGCCGATCGTCCTCGGCGGCATCCAGACCGTGCCGGACGCGCGGAAGGCGGTCCGCCGCGGCTTCGACGGCATCGTCGTCTCGAATGAGCGCGGGCGCCGCGGTTCCCGCCCGGCCGGAACGATCCACGCCCTGCCCAAGATCGCGGACGCGGTCGGCGGCAAGGTCGCCGTCCTGTTCGGCTCGGGCGTCCGCACGGGGACCGACGTCTACCGGGCGCTGGCCCTGGGGGCCGAGGCCGTCCTCATCGGCCGTCCGTACGTGCACGGCCTGGCGCTCGCAGGAGAGGACGGCGTCCGGCACATGCTCCGCACGCTCCTCGCAGAGCTCGAGATCAACCTCGCCATCGCCGGGGTCGCGAACCACCTCGAGCTCGGCCCGAAGGCACTCGTCCGGGCCTGAAGCGGGCCTGCCGCGCGGCGTCTGTTTGCCGCCCGGCAGAGTCGCGACCGCCTCTGGCGAAGCGGGTCCACGCGACGACGGGATAGCCTGCTCCAAGTGAGTCGCAACGGACGGAACCGTCATCAGACCGGAGAAGGAGTGAGCAGCGATGGGCAAGTACGCAGTCATTAACCCCGCAACCGGTGAGACGGTCAAGGAGTATCCGCAGATGTCGGACTCAGAGCTCGAGGCCGCGCTCGCCGCGGCCGCGGATGCGCACCGCAACTGGGGCCTGAAGAGTTCGACGGCCGAGCGTGCGTCGATGGTCAAGAAGGTCGCCGACTTCCACACCGAGCGCCGCGAGGAGCTCGCCGAGATCATCGTGCGCGAGATGGGTAAGCCAATGGAGCAGGCGCTCGGCGAGGTCGACTTCTGCGCCGACATCTACGGCTTCTACGCCGACCGCGCGGACGAGCTCCTTGCGGATGATCCGATCGAGCTGCTCGCCGGCGATGGCACGGCCGTGGTTCGCAAGTCATCGGTCGGCCCTCTGGTGGGGATCATGCCGTGGAACTTCCCGTACTACCAGGTGGCCCGATTCGCCGCCCCGAATCTCGTCGTCGGCAACCCGGTGCTGCTGAAGCCGGCGCATCAGTGCCCTGAGTCGGCGGAGGCAATCCTGCAGATGATGGACGACGCCGGCTTCCCTGAGGGCGCCTACCAGAAGATCCTCGCCTCCAACGAGCAGATCGAGAAGGCGATCGAGGATCCCCGGGTCCGTGGCGTGTCGCTCACGGGTTCCGAGCGCGCCGGCGCGGCGGTCGCTGAGATCGCGGGGCGCAATCTGAAGAAGGTCGTGCTCGAGCTCGGCGGCTCGGATCCGTTCATCCTGCTTGGCGCCGAGGACCTGGACGAGGCTGTCGACGCCGCGGTCGCCGGACGGCTCGACAACACGGGCCAGTCCTGCAACGCCGCGAAGCGTTTCATCGTCGTCGACGAGCTCTACGACGACTTCCTCGAGAAGTTCAGCGAGAAGATGACCGCCACCAAGCCGGGCGATCCGACCTCGGCTGACGCCGCGATGGGGCCGCTCTCGTCCGACCAGGCTGCGGAGACCCTGCAGGATCAGCTCGACCGGACGGTCGCCCAGGGGGCGGAGGTCGTCGTCGGCGGCGACCGCGACGGCAACTTCTTCCCGAGCACCGTGCTGACGGGGATCACGCCCGACAACGACGCCTACCGCGAGGAGTTCTTCGGCCCGGTCGCGAGCGTATACCGCGTCGCCGCAGAGGAGGAGGCGATCGAGCTCGCCAACGACACCCCGTTCGGGCTCGGCTCATACGTCTTCTCGGACGATCCCGAGCAGGCGGAGCGCGTCGCCAATGCGCTCGAAACCGGGATGGTCTACGTCAACGGTGTCGGCCTCGACGGCGCGGAGCTGCCGTTCGGCGGCGTCAAACGCTCCGGCTTCGGCCGCGAACTCGGTCGTTACGGAATCGAGGAGTTCGTCAACAAGAAGCTGATCCGCGTGGTCAAGTAAGCGCGGTCCTGCCGCGACGACCCGGCGCGCACTCCATCGCGAGAGCGAATGACGCTATGCGACCCCTTCGGTATTCCATCAACGTCACATTGGACGGATGCTGCGATCACCGTGCAATGTCCCCCGACGAAGAGACACATCGTCACGCGACGAACACTCTCGGTCAGGCCGATGCTCTCCTCTTCGGCCGGGTGACCTACGAGATGATGGAGGCAGCCTGGCGACCGCCGGGGCAGATGGACGCGATGCCGGATTGGACGGCGCCTTTCGGGCGGACGATCGACGCGGCGAAGAAGTACGTCGTCTCGAGCACCCTGGACCGGGTCGATTGGAACGCGGAGCTCGTGCGCGGGGATCTGGGAGAAGCCGTTCAGGAGCTGAAGCGGGAGCCGGGTAAGGGACTGTTCGTGGGGGGCGTGAAGCTCCCGCTGGCGTTGGCGGAGCTGGGGTTGATCGATGAGTACGAGTTCGTGGTGCACCCCAGCCTGGTGGGCCACGGGCCGACGTTGTTCGCGGGGCTATCGAAGCGTGTCGACCTGAGGCTCGTGGGCCGGCTGGAGTTCGGCTCGGGGGCGGTGGCGATGCGGTATGAGCCGAGCAGGTAGCCGTCCGGGTTGCTAGGGAATGCGCGGGTCGTCTGCGCCAACCGACAGGTACGTCCGCACCTCAGGGAAAAGTTGCGCTTCCGGGACGTGAAGCGGTAGTCCGCGTTCAAGTCTTCAGGCGCGCTCGCTCGACAATGCAGAACTCGACGCGGCTGCAGCGACATCTGCAACGGGTGCGTTGCGTTCCGACCGGCGTCCGCGCACAACCCGTTTCGGGTCAGGCGGACGTGTCGTACTGGCGAACCGTCTTGATGTGGGCGGCGTTGATCCGACGCTCCCGACCGTCACGGTCTTGCACCCGTATTAACGGGACGCGTCCCGTGCGCAGGTCGCCGATTGCCCGATCAATCTCGTCAACGGTGTCCTGCACCTCCAACTCGTCGCCGTCAATGAAGTGGATCACCGATTCGAATTGCCCTGCCACGACTCCGACCCTATACCGGGGAAGGAGGTTCAGCGAAAGTCATCTCAGTTGCTCTCGCAACTGAGAGACAGCTCGGAAACGATCCGGTGCGCGGCGCGCTCGTGATCCCCACCGCTGCGGCGATGTCGCGCAGGCGGATGCTGCCCATCTCTGGAAATTAAATTCATGAATTGTTGATACACTGTGTGTCCAGACAGCGATCTCGCCGCTACATCTGTCCCGGCGGGATCGCTGAGAAGGGAACAGCCAATGACCGTCCTCAGCGCGCTGCGCGAGCGAGTCTCGACGAGTGAATCCGTTGCCGGCCCGGCCGGCGATGTAGATGGAGGTCAAGTCGCGAGAGCCCGACTCCCGTTTGACGGCTATGACCGCCTCGACGCCAGGCAGGTAATCGACGGGCTCTGCGATCACACACAGATCGAGCTCGAGGCGGTCGAGAGCTATGAACGGTCTCATCAAGACCGACAGCCGGTCGTTGACAAACTTCGCTACATGCGTGGATCCGAGCCGCTCCCCGGCTACGACGCTCTCAACGTCGAGGAGATCGTGACCGCGCTCAGGGAGGCCGACCCGGCCACGATCAAGAAGGTCCGCTGCTACGAGCGCAAGTTCGCCAATCGCCCCACCGTCCTGGAGGAGGTCGTCCGCCTCCACCACCGGCGTCTGGCAAGCCAACCTGCGAGCCCCGCGCCCGCCTACCAGCCCATGAGCGCCACGTCCACGCGCCGGGGCGGCGATCAGCCGGCGAAGAGCGGTCGAGAATGACCGGCTATCCAAGTTTGTCTGCCGAGATGACCAAATCGTTCGTCTCGCTATGGACGCAATACGCCGGCAAGGCGCCGACCGACGCGCGTACCGAGATCCACGGCAACGTCGTCACCTGCGTGCTCGCTGACGGCGTCGGCGACTTCAACCGGAGCATGATCGCTCCGCAGACCGGCGACACTGCCGGTGTCCTCGGCAAGCGCACCCCGGCCTCCTACAAACGGGACGCCGTCGCCGCGGTCGTGAGGCTTACGCGTCAGCGCGTAGCCTCGTTCATGAGCAGCCACGACAGAGACACGGACGTCGCCACCGAGGTATTCACCCTGGAGCCATCCTTCGGCCGAGGCGCGTCCCGGGCTGTCAGGCGATCCGCAAACGGCTCTCTCCCTCCACCGCGGGCCTGAACCGGGGACAAAGCGATGGACACGGGTACGACGAAAGCCCCGAGCGAAAGCTTGAACCTCCGCCTCGTCGAACTCGAGGCTGAGGCGCGCCATACCCGTGATCGTTACCGGCTCTACCGAGCGAAGGCCTACGGTCCGCGATTGACCAGCGAAGGGCGCCTCCGCGAGCTCGAGCGACAATCGAAGTTCGCCCAGAGGCGGCTCGACCGAGCGAAGGCCGAGCCGGACCCAATCGCTAAGGCGGGCCTTTCGCGTTGAGGGGCGCTTTCAGCGGGCCCAGCCTTGCCACCAAGCGTCTACAGGCCGAGGCGCGTCAGGTGTGTTCGACGATCGCGGCGACGATCGCCTCCCAGTCGGCCCGGTAGAGGCCGTGGCCCGCGCCTTCGAGGCGCAGCAGCCGGGCATCCGGAATCTCCTCGGCGAGCGCCTCGCCGTGTCCGATCGGGAACATCGGGTCGGCGGTGCCGTGGATGACGAGAGTCGGAACCGCGATCGAGGAGACCGGCGGGTAGTCGCCGCCGTCGTCGTGGATCGAGTCGTGGTTCTGGACCGCCGGGTAGTCGCGGGCGCGCTCGATGTCCCGGCGCACGAGCTCGCGGGCCGCGGCCTCGTCGAACGGCCGCTGGCCCCCCGCGAGCATGCGCTGGTAGCCGACCATGTAGTCGACGACCGAGTCATCGTCGGACCAGTCCACCCGGGCCGTCGCCACGAAGTTGCCGAACGCCTCCGTCGGGCCTGGGAGCGAGCGGCCAGCCGCCGTCGCAAACGTGGTGCTGATCAGGACGAGCGAAAGGACGCGCTCGGGGCGATCGAGGGCAAGCTCCTGTGCGAACCCTGCGCCCGCCGAGACCCCCACGATGTGAGCCGCCGGGATCTCGTGCGCGTCGAGCACGCGGGTCGCGTCGGCCAGCAGGTCGGTTCCGGTGTACCCCGGGCTTCCCACCGGGTAGGTCGTCGACCTGCCGGTGTCGCGGTGGTCGTACCGGACCACGAACCGGCCGGCCTCGGCGAGCATCCGGCAGAAACCCTCCTCCCACCAGAGCATCGAGCCGCCGATGCCCATGATCAGCAGGATCGGAGGGTCCGCGGGATCCCCGAACGCCTCGGTGCAGAGCGCGACGTCGTTCGCTTCGACCATTCGTTCAGCCACGGTCGGCCTCCTCAGCTTCGTTCACCAGAGTGACCGCTGCAACGCCTCGAACTCATCGATCAGTTATGTAGGGTCGTCGGTGAGGTCGCTGATGACGGACATCGACACATCGCTCGCCAAGTACCAGGAGATCGAGACCGGAGAGGCGTTCACGCTTCAGGGTCCGCGGCTGTTGAAGGTCGAACTCGCTGAGACCTCGGTGATGGCGAAGAACGGGGCCATGGTCGCGTACCAGGGGGAGGTTCGGTTCGAGCACAAGGGCGGAGGGCTTGGGCGCCTGCTGAAGAAGGCGGCGACGGGTGAGTCGCTGCGGCTGATGCAGGCCGAGGGCACGGGCGAGGTGTTCCTCGCTCACCAAGCGATGCTCGTCCACGTCCTGCGCCTCAGCAACGAGTCGATCACGGTGAACGGAGAGAACATCCTCGCGTTCGAGACCGAGATCGAGTGGGACGTGACGCGGGTGAAGGGAGGCACGGCCGGGGTGCTTGCCGGCGGCCTCTTCAACATCCACCTGCGCGGAACCGGGTTGGTCGCGCTCGTCTCGGACGGCGAGCCGGTGAAGCTCGACGTGGGTAGTGCGGCCACGTTTGCGGACCCGCAGGCGGCGATCGCCTGGTCGGGCGGTGTCTCGACGAGCCTGAAGACCGAGGTCCAAGCGAAGAGCCTGATCGGGATGGGTTCGGGCGAGAGTTTCCAGCTCGGCCTCTCCGGCCAAGGTTGGGTTTTGGTGCAGCCCTCCGAGGGCCGGCCGATCCAGCGCGCGTAGTGGAGCTGGTGCGGGTTGTCCCCGGCTCGCCCGCCGTCGTTTTCGCCGCGTTCAGCGACCCCGACGAGTTGGCCAGGTGGTGGGGGCCGGAGGGATTCAGCGTCCCGAGCGTGGAACTCGACTTTCGGGTCGGAGGCAGCTACCGGATCGAGATGCAGCCACCCGACGGCGACGCGTTCTACCTTGCGGGGGAGTTTCGCGAGATCGAGCCGGCGGCCCGCCTCGCCTACACCTTCCGATGGGAGGACCCCGATCCCGACGACGTCGAGAACCAGGTCCGGCTGTCGTTTCGCGATCTGGGCGGGTCGACCGAGATCGCCCTGGCGCAGGGCCCGTTCAAGACCGACGCACGCCGGCAGCTGCACCGCGACGGCTGGAGCGACAGCTTCGACAAGCTCGAGCAGCTGCTGTCGTCGGAAACCTAGTTGCCCGAGCCTCATCCGAGGCGCCGCAGCACCGACGCCGCGGCGTTCGCTCCGCCCATCCCGTGGGCTCCGGGCCCCGGCGGCGTCGCCGCCGAGCAGATGTAGATCCCGTTCCCGCAGTGGTAGGGGTCGAGCGCGAGTCGCGGGCGGGCGATCAGCTGGCGGACGTCGTTGGCGCCGGTGATGATGTTGCCGCCCACGTAGTTCGGGTTCGCGGCCTCGAACTCGGGCGCCGAGCGGCTGACCGTCTCGACGATGCGCTCGCGCAACCCGGGCGCGAAGCGCTCGATCTGGGCGATCATCGCCTCGCCGGCGTCGCCGCCGTAGCCGGACGGAACGTGCGCGTAGGCCCAGACCGGATGGACGTCGCCGTCCGAACGTGAGGGATCGGCGAGGTACTGCTGACCGACGAGCACAAACGGCCGTTGCGGCATTCGCCCGCGGTTGACCTCCGCCTCCCCGGCGGCGATCTCCTCGAGGCTGCCCGCCGCGTGCACCGTCCCGGCTCGCCGGCACGGCTCCGCGGTCCACGGCACCCCGCCCTCGACCGCGAGGTCGAGCTTGAACGCGCCCGGCCCGTGGCGATAGCGCCTCAACGCTCGCGCGACCCGCGCCGGCAGGCGCTCACCGGCGATCGCGGCGACGTCCCGCGGCGCCAGGTCGAACACGAACGCATCGGCTTGGCCGAGCTCGTCGATCGAGCGCACCCGAGCGCCGGTCTCGATCCGGCCGCCGTGCGCGCCGACCACGGTCGCCAGCGCGCCCGTGATCGCGCCCGAGCCGCCCTTGGCCACCGGCCACCCGTACGCGTGGCAGGCGCAGGTCAGCGCCATCCCGACCGCGGCGCTGAACGGTCGGGTGAGCGGGCTGAACGAGTGCGCGGCGACGCCTCCGAACAGCGCCGCCGCGGCGCTCGAGCCCAAGCGTCGCGCGAGGGTGGTCGCCGGGGTCATCGCGCGGAGGCCGAACTTGGTCAGCAGCAGCGGATGACTGGGGAGGTGGAGGACGGGCCCGACGAGATCATCGCGGTTGAGCTCCGCAAAGTGATCCGCCGGCCCGGCGAAGACGGCCCGCCAGCGCCGGCCGGCGTCGCCCAGGCCCGCGGCGGTGGCGTCCAGCGAGCGCAGCATGGCCGCGGCGCTGCCGCCGTCGAACGGGTGCGCGAGGTCGACCTCGGGGTGCAGCCATTCGAGGCCGTGCTGCTCCAGCCCGAGCGCCCCGAGCCCCGGCGAGTGGGCTGCCAGCGGGTGGAAGGCCGAGCAGTGATCGCTGATCAGCCCCGGCCGGAGAAGCTCGGAGCTGCGAGCACCGCCGCCGATCGCCGCGTCGGCCTCGAGCACCGTCACCTCGACTCCCGCCCGGGCGAGGGTGGCGGCCGCGCAGAGCCCGTTCGGGCCCGAGCCGACGACGATCGCGGTGCTCATGCCGCGGGCGCCGAGTGCGCGCCCTCGGCGGCGGACCAGGACACCTCGACCGGAATCGTCCCCGAGCCGTCGAGCCAGGGCTCGCGCGCGGTCATCTCGCTGGTGCGGACGTGGCCCTCCTCGATCATGCCCGTGCGGACGTCGAACAGCCGGTAGCGCTGCTTCGGGTCGCGGAAGGTGTAGGTCGGTTGCGACTCCAGGGTGACGATCCTGATGTCACCCTCGTCGAGGTCGAGCCGTTCCTGCACGGCGGCGAGCAGCTGCTCGTTGTGGAAGTGGCCGTCGCCGAAGTTCCACCCGAGCAGCGCCCCCGCGACCAGCTCGCCCTCGCGCACGGAGTAGGCGTCGAGGTCGTCGACGAGCCGTGGCAGGAGCCCGTTCAGCGCCCGGCCGTGCGAGTGCATCGCCCGGAAAGCCTGCGCCTTGTAGAGCAGGAGCTCGGCGGTCTCGTCGTCGTAGATCCGGGCGATCTGGGTGCCGGCGAACTTCGCGCTCTTGGTGATCTCGTCGTCGAGCCGGCGCTCGATCTCGCCGTCCCTGCGAAACAGCCACGCGCTCGTCGCCCAGTTGCCGGCGTAGTAGAGCATCGCCCAGAGGAAGGAGAAGTTCTGCGGTCGCAACCGCCCAAGGGTCGGGATCACGAGCCCGCAGAGCACGAGGATCGCGATCAACAGCGGGTCATCGAGAGTCGAGAAGGGCACGTCGGCGTACTCGCCGAACAACCAGACGATCCCGAACATCATCAACAGGTTCCACTCGAGCGGCACCCCGAGCGGGAACGTCGAGGTGATGTGAATGTGGAAGATCAGCGCGATTGCGACCGCGATCGCCGTGAACGCGCCGCCGCTGGAGACGAGCAGCAGGATCGGGAACGTGAATTCGAGGAAGGTCCCGAAGTGGGCGGCGAGGTGAGCGTGCAACGACGGCTTCAGGCTCGCGGGCGGATCGGCGTAGAGCCGGCGCTTCATCCTCCGCGAGCGGTTCCAGGGCGTGTTCGAGACCATCACCTGGATCACGTAGGAGAAGTGGTGGGTGAGCTTCGAGCTCGCGGCGCCGATCCAGACGAAGACCAGCACCAGCTGCGAGGCGATCACCAGGTTGCCGAGCGGGAACAGGAAGGCGACGAAGAGCGGCCCGTAGACGTCGGGCCGCGCCTGCATGAAGGTGACCTTGTCGCGCAGGCCAAGCAGCGCCCAAAACCCGAGCGCGACGGCGACGGCGCCCGGCGCGAGCTGTCCCGCGCCGACGTCGTCGAAGATCGCCAGCGCGCCGCCGTCGGTGATCGGCTGGCCGTGGGCGAGGAGCAGGTAGCCGAGGCTGAGGTACAGGCCCGCCGCGAGCCCGACGTCGAGCCAGGTGCGCGTTGTTCCCTCGGTCAGCGGCACGCGGCTCGGGAACGGCGGGAGGCGCAGGCAGCCCGGGCGCAGCCAGTAGAGCGGACCGCCGATCGGCGGGTTGAAGCGGAACGTGAGTGGCATCGAGCCCGAGCCGAGGCCGAGGAACTCCCAGAGCACGACCAGGACGACGACCTTCTGCCAGACGATCGGTTCGCTCCACCACTCGCCGAAGCTGCCGATGCCGCCGAGCCCCGGCGTCACGGCTCCGATCAGGGCCAGCCCGCCGACCGCGAACACGACCAGCTTCGCGAGGTAGAGGAGGTTGATCAGCCAGGGGGACCCGAACCCGTTCAGCGCCCAGTCCTGCGCCAGCGGCCTGATCCGCTCGAGGTACGGCTTCGTCCTCCACTCCGCGACGTCGACGGGCGGCGGTGCCGGCTCGATGAATCCCACGATCGCTCTCCTGTGCTGAAAGCTCCGGTGACGGAGCCCGACGCTGACGCCGGATGGCCGCTACCTCGCCGGGTGGGACCCTACTTCCCCTCGGGTATAGAGTCCGAAGTGATTCAAGGTCGACGAAGGGGGCTTTATGCCTGAGACCACGGATCCCACGTTCTACCGGTCGCCCGACGCCGCAATCGCCGCGCCCGGTGAGAGCCTCGCCTATGTCGCGGCGTTCGACCCGGCGGGCAAGCAGCGCGACGCGATGACGGTGATCGACTGCGACTCGAGCTCCGCCAGCTACGGAAAGGTGGTCGGCTGGACCGAGCTGCCGACCGCGGGCAACGAGCTGCATCACTTCGGTTGGAACGCCTGCTCCAGCGCCCTATGTCACGAGGGTCACAGTGGCGCTCTCGAGCGCCGCTATCTGATCGTGCCGGGCCTGCGCTCGTCGCGCACCTACGTGCTCGACACCGGGCCGGACCCGCGGCAGCCGCAGGTAGTACGCACGATCGAGCCCGAGGAGCTGGCGCAGAAGGCCGGCTACTCCCGCCCGCATACGGTGCACTGCGGACCGGGCGGCATCTTCATGTCCAACCTGGGTGGCGCCAACGGCGGTGATGGCCCTGGTGGGGTGGCGCTGATCGACCACGACACGTTCGAGGTCACCGGCGCGTGGGAGACCGACCGTGGCGAGCAGTACTTCGCGTACGACGTCTGGTGGCACCTGAACGAGGACGTGGCCATCACCTCGGAGTGGGCGACGCCTTCGATGATCGAGGACGGGCTGAACCCCGACGACCTCCTGGGAAAGCGCTTCGGCCACCACCTCGACTTCTGGAGCCTCTCCGAGGGCAGGCTCACCCAGCGCGTCGACCTCGGCGACGAGCATCAGATGGTGCTCGAGGTCAGGCCCGCTCACGACCCCCGCGAGACGTGGGGCTTCGTCGGGGTGGTGATCAGCGTCGAGGACCTGTCCGCGTCGGTGTGGCTGTGGCACCGCGAAGGTGACAGCTGGGCGGCGAAGAAGGTGATCACCATCCCCGCGGAGCCGGCCGAGACCGACCAGCTCCCGCCCGCGCTCCAGCCCTTCGGTGCGGTTCCGCCACTCGTCAGCGACATCGACCTGTCCGTCGACGATCGCTGGCTGTACGTGTCGTGCTGGGGTACGGGGGAGCTCAAGCAGTACGACGTGAGCGATCCGCATAACCCGAAAGAGGCGGGCTCGGTGCGTCTGGGCGGCATTGTGAGCCGCACCCCGCATCCCGCCGCGCCCGAGCTGGCCCTCGCCGGCGCCCCCCAGATGGTGGAGGTGAGCCGCGACGGCCGTCGCGTCTACGCCACCAACTCGCTCTACGCCTCGTGGGACGACGTCTTCTACCCGGATGGCGTGGGCGCGTGGATGGTCCGCATCGACGCCGATAGCGAGTCCGGTGGCATGACCCTCGACCCGCGGTTCTTCCCGAACGGCGATGACTTCCGCGGACTACGTGTGCACCAGACCCGCCTCCAGGCCGGGGACGCATCGAGCGATTCGTACTGCTTCGTCGACTAGGCGAATGTCGTCCTCGGGACACCGGTCCCGGAACCGGGTGCGATAGCGCATGCCCCTCGAGTTGCCACTCGCGCACCTTCTCGGTATTCCGCTCGAGGAAGTCCTGCCCGCTGCGTTTGGCCTGGGCGTGGCCGCATATTTGCGCCTGCATTTCAGTTCATGGCGGAGATCAGGCGGGGGTACGCACCTCCAACGCTGACGCAGCCGATCCCGCGTTGTGCTGCGCGGACTGAGAGTCGCCGTTAGGACGAGCGGCGATGGCGCGAGATACTGGGTGGGTCATCTCCCAGGAGAACGTCGAGATCGTGCGGGCTTCAATCGATGCCTTCAACCGCGGCGATGTCGACGGCGCGTTCAAGGACGTGAATCCGGATTTCGAGTACGACCAGACGCGGGCGGTGGGCATTGACCGAGGCGTGTTCAACCTCGACGAGTTCCGAGACCTGCTAACCACGTTCACCGACACCTGGGAGTCCTTCACGATCGGTGCCGATGAGCTGATCGACGCAGGGGAGCATGTGGTGATGCCGTTTACGAACCTGACGCGGGGTCGCGATGGAATCGAGGTCCAGGCTCGCGGCGTCTGGGTCTGGACGATCCGCGACGGCTCGGTCGTGCGGGCGTGTCTCTACCAGGGGCTCGAAGAGGCCCTCGAAGCCGCGGGGCTCTCGGAGTAGGCGATGTCGCAGGAAAACGTCGAGATGGTCCGCGCCGCGGTGGAGGCGTGGAACCGAGGCGCCTGGGACGAGGCCCTGAGGGACGCCGCTCCGGACTTCGAGCTCGACAACTCCTCCTCCGCGGGCGAGTGGCGCGGAGTTCACAAAGGCGCCGAGCAAGCGAAGCGAATGTGGGAAGCGTTTCTTGACCCCTGGCAGTCCGTGCGCATCGAGGTCAGCGAGTTCATCGAGGCCGGCGAGGGCGTGGTGGTAACACGCCAGAAGTCCAACTTCGTCGGGCGCGACGGCATCGAGCTGCCAGGGCCGATCCGCTCCGGATGGGTGTGGACGATCCGCGACGGCAAGCTCGCTCACCTCGCCGTCTACAGCGACCTCGACGAAGCCCTCGCAGCCGCCGGGCTCCGGGAGTAAGCGATGTCGCAGCAGAACATCGAGATCGTCCGCGCCGCCCTTGACGCCTACGACCGGGGAGACCTGGAAGCGCTGCTGAAGACTCGCGGCTCCCGACTGCGAGGTCGACTGGTCGCGGTCGATCGGCCCACAACGAGGGGTCTACGGGGTCGATGAGGCGTTCAGGGTGCTGCCCGGCGCGGCCTTCGAGTCCGTTCGCAACGAGGCCGAGGAGTTCTTCGAGGCCGGGGATCACGTGATCACGCCCGTGATCGGACACTTCCGGGGGCGCGACGGGATTGAGGTGACCGCCCGTTTCACCTACCTGTGGACGTTCCGCGACGGCGCCTGTGTGCGGATAACCCTCTATCAGGAGCGGCACGAAGCCCTCGACGCCGCCGGGGTGCGGGATTAGCCAGAGCTAGGGCAGTGGCACCCCGGGTGCGGATGGGGGCGGCGACCCGGGCTATTGGGACGCGACCTGCGTCGGTGCGTCGGCGTGGCGCAGGTGCGGCTGGATCCGCCGGATCAGCACCAGTGTTCCGAGGCCGAGCAGGATCAGGCCGTAGGCGGCCCCGGCACCGATCATCGCCGCGCCCCAATCGAAGCCCGAGTTCGCCGGGCTCGCCTCGGGACCGACCTGGGCGACGAATGGCACCGCCCCGGATCCATCGCGGCGAAGGACGGGAACGCCGCCGCCGGGCGCCGGGTCGAACGGTTCGGCGCGATCACCGTCGCGGCGCAGCGTGATCTGGTCCTGGGCTGCGCTCGTGTTGGTCGGGCCGGTCTGATCCGCCGCGGCGGGACCGGTGTCCTGTGCCATCGCCGGGACGACCGGAGAGATCGCCACCACCATCAGCATTGCCGCCGCCGTGATCAACCTTGATTGCCGCATCGCGTCCTCCGTTCGATGACCTGACCAACGCCTCGCAGCGTGCAGGAGGGCGCTGAAGCGACGCTGAAATTCCTCCTGAGTCCCAGCGCAGTGCGGATTCGCCGGGGCTCGACGGCTTCGATACCGGTGGTAGCGTCCGCGGCAGAGAGAGCGATGGAGTTTCAGATCCTCGGGCCGCTCGAAGTGCGCCGTGAGGAGACTCTGGTGGCACTGGGCGCAGCCAAGCAACGCGCGCTGCTCGCGATCCTGCTGATCCACGCGAACGAGCTTGTCTCCAGCGATCGCCTGATCGAGTCGCTGTGGCCGAAGCCGCCGCGGACCGCCGCCAACACGCTTCAGGTCTACGTCGGGAAGCTGCGCAAGGCCCTCGAGCCGATGCGATCGCCGGGGGCGTCAGGCGACATCCTGCTGACCCGCCCTCCCGGGTACGTGCTCCGGACCGAGCCAGACGAGCTCGATGCCGACCGCTTTGAACGTCTGCTGGTCGAAGGCCGAGCGGCGGGCGAAGCGAACGAGCACGGGACCGCCGCCAAACGGCTCCGTGAGGCGCTCGAGTTGTGGCGCGGGCCGGCGCTGGCTGACTTCACCTACGACCCCTTTGCTCAGGCGGAGATCGCCCGGCTGGAAGCGCTGAGACTTGACGCCCTGGAAGAGAGATTCGAGGCGGACCTCGCCCTGGGCAAGGCGGGGGACCTGGTCGGCGAGCTCGAGGCTCTGATCAGAGACAACCCGTTGCGGGAGCGCCTGCGCGGGCAGCTCATGCTCGCCCTGTATCGCTCCGGTCGGCAGGCGGATGCTCTCGAGGCCTATCGGCAGACGCGCAAGGTTCTCGACGAGCAGCTCGGCCTCGCCCCCAGCCGGCCGCTAGAACGCTTGCAGACGGCCATCCTCCGCCAGGAACCGGCGCTCGAGGTCTCGATCGAGACCGCGGCCGCCGCGCGTCCGATGCCGACCGCGGTCGACGGAGGCCCTTCCGAGATGCGGAAGACGGTGACCGTCCTGATCGCGCATCGGCCGACTATCCGGGGCCTGGATCCCGAGGCTCTCGGCGACGCGGCCGAGCGTCACAGCGCAACCGTCGCGAGGACCGTGACTCGCTACGGCGGAACGATCACCGGCAGCGTCGGCAGATCCGTGATCGCCGTCTTCGGGGTCCCGCGGGCCCATGAGGATGACGCGTTTCGGGCCGTGTCCGCTGCACTCGAGATCCGCGACGCCTGGGCTCGCGGTGCGATCGACTCTGACCCGGCGACCGGGGTGGGGGTCGTGACCGGTGAGGTCCTGGCGAGCGATCCCGGTACCGGCACGGTGTCGGTCGTCGGCGACCCGATCACCGCGGCGGCGGAGCTCGAGGACGCCGCGGCCGCCGGGGAGGTCCTGCTCGACGAGGAAACCGAGGGATTGATCCACGGACGCGCCCGGGTCGAGCAGGTGGAGACCGAGGCGGGCCCCGCCTGGAGGCTTCGCGACCTCGTGCGCGAGCGGCCGGCGGTCGGCTCGTTGAAAGCGCCGCTGATCGGCCGCGAGCCGGAGGTCGCCCGGCTGCGCCAGGCCTTCGAGCAGGCAACGCGCGAGCGCTCGCTCCACATGCTCACGATCCTCGGGACGGCCGGGATCGGCAAGTCGAGGCTCGCCCAAGAGCTCGCCTCGTTCGCCGCCGACCGGGGCACGGTTCTCGTCGGCCGGTGCGTGCCCTACGGCGAGGGCATCACCTTCTGGTCCCTGCGCGAGATCGTCAGCCAGCTCGCCGCCCCCGGGCCCGATGGAGCGTTGCTCCCCGATCGCCACGAGGCACGGCCACTCGCCGAGGGCCTCCAGGACGCGATTGGCCACGAGGGGACCTCCGGTGATCGCGAGGAGATCTTCTGGGCGACCCGAAGCCTGCTCGAAGCACTGGCGAGAGACCGACCGCTGGTCGTCTTCTTCGAGGATGTGCACTGGGCCGAGCCCACCTTTCTCGACCTGGTCGAGTACCTGGCCGAGCGGGTGCGGGAAGCGCCGATCCTGCTCGTTTGCATCGCCCGACCGGAGCTGCTCGAGGGGCGACCCGGCTGGGGCGGCGATCAGCCGAACACGAGCCTTGTGGTACTCGAGCGCCTTCCGGAGGGTGACTGCGAGGCGCTGATTGCCAATCTCGCCGGCGCGCTCGCCCCGGCCACGAGGGCACGGGTGCTCGAGACCGCCGGTGGGAACCCCCTGTTCATCGAACAGCTCGTCGCCATGCTCGCCGAAAGGGGAGATCACGAGGTCGAGCTGCCGATCCCGCCGACGATCGCGGCGCTGTTGTCGGCCCGCCTCGACCGCCTCGGGCCCGGCGTGCGCGCCGTGATCTCGCGCGCCGCCGTGGCCGGCAAGGAGTTCTCGACCGAGGCCGCGCTCGAGCTGCTGCCGGAGGATGCGCGCCCGTTCGTTGACCGCCATCTCGAGACCCTGGTGCGCAAGGATCTGATCGGGCCCGCTTCGTCACCGGGGCGCGGCGAGAGCTTTGGCTTCCGTCACGTCCTGATCCAGCAGGCCGCCTACCGGACGACCCCGAAGAGGGTCCGCGCGGAGCTTCACGAGCGTCTCGCCACCTGGATCAGCGACCCCGCGCGCAGTGGAGTCGGCGAGCAGGCCGAGGTCGTCGGCTACCACCTCGAGCAGGCGTTTCGCTATCGAGCCGAGCTCGGTTCGGTCGGTGAACCGGAGCTCGAGCTGGCTCGGCGGGCCGGTCACCATCTCGTCTCGGCCGGTCAGCGAGCGTTCCAGCGCGGAGACATGCCGGCCACGGCCAATCTGCTCGGTCGTGCCGCGGAGCTTCCGAGCTCGGACGGCGAGACCGGCCTGGCGGCGCTCCCAGAGCTGGGGTATGCGCTGTTCGAGATCGGCGAGGTCGACGAGGCGAGCAGCGTTCTCGCCGATGCCCGAGCGCGAGCGCACGCCGCGGGGGAGCGGCATGCCGAATGGCGCGTCGCGATCACCCGCGCCCGAATCGAGATGTACAGGGATCCAGAGAAGATCGATCTCGATGCCCTCGCCGCCGAGACCGAGACCGCGATCGAGGTGCTCGGCGAGGTCGACGATCAGGCCGGGCTCGCGCGAGCGTGGATGGTCCTCTCGGACCTCCACTGGAGCAACGGCCGCCTTGGCGAGACGAGCGCCGCGGCGAGCCGGGCGGCGGAGCACGCGCGGCAGAGCAACAATCGCCGCGAGGTCGGCTGGGCCCTGGGACAGAACGCTCTCTGCGCGATTCACGGACCGATGCCGGTCGCGGAGGGTCTGAGCTGGCTCGAGCGGTTGCTCCAGGCGGAGCCGGAGAACCGCACCCTGGATGCGAACCTGTCGGGGTTCGTCACCGTGCTCGAGGCGATGAGCGGCCGCTTCGACCAGGCTCGCGCCCACATCGAGGAGAGCCGCGCGCTCGCGCGGGATCTCGGCCTGATGTGGCAGGCGGCCGTCCAAGAGCTGCTCAGCGGCTACGTCGAGTTGCTGGCCGGCGACCCCGTGGCAGCCGAGCGCGACATGCGGACGGCCGAGCAGATCTTCCGCGAGATCGGCGAGGGGTGGTTCCTCTCGACCGTCGCGGTCGATCTGCCGCGGGCCGTCTACGAACAGGGTCGCTACGACGATGCCTTCGCACTGCTCGGAGGCGATCGACGAGGCGCCGGCGCCGACCGATCGCGAGTGGCAGATCAAACGCACCGGCATTCCCGCGCGGCTGCTCGCGAGACGGGGCGAACTAGAGCGGGCCGAGGAGCTCGCCCGCGAGGGGGTCGGACTCGCCGCGGACAGCGAGTTCGTCGTCCTGCATGCCGACGTCCTTCTCGACCTGGCCGAGGTCCTCGGTCTGGCCGGCCGGCCGGAAGACGCAGCCGCCGCCGCCGCCGAGGCCGTGAGCCTCTACGAGCGCAAGGGGAACGTCGCCGCGGCAGAGAGAGCGCGGGATCAGGTGCCGACGTAAGCCGCGAGGTGCTCGCCGGTGAGCGTCGAGCGGGCGCCGACGAGGTCCGTGGGTGTGCCCTCGAAGACGATCCGGCCGCCGTCGTGGCCCGGACCGGGGCCGAGGTCGATGATCCAGTCGGCGTGTGCCATCACCCCCTGGTGGTGCTCGATCACGATCACCGACTTGCCGGAGTCGACCAGCCGGTCGAGCAGGCCGAGCAGCTGCTCGACGTCGGCGAGGTGGAGGCCGGTGGTCGGCTCGTCGAGGACGTAGACGCCGCCCTTCTCGCCCATGTGGGTGGCCAGCTTGAGCCGCTGGCGCTCGCCTCCCGACAGCGTCGTCAGCGGCTGGCCGAGGCTGAGATAGCCGAGGCCGACGTCGGCGAGGCGCTCGAGGACCTTGTGCGCGGCCGGGGTGCTCGCCTCGCCGTCGCCGAAGAACCCCTCCGCCTCGGCCACCGACATCGCGAGCACCTCGCTGATGTCCCTGCCGCCAAACTCGTAGGAGAGCACCTCCGCCTGGAAGCGCTTGCCCTCGCACACCTCGCAGATGGAGGCGACTCCGGCCATCATCGCCAGGTCCGTGTAGATGACGCCGGCGCCGTTGCAGTTCGGGCAGGCGCCGTCGGAGTTGGCGCTGAACAGCCCCGGCTTGACGCCATTGGCCTTCGCGAACGCCTTGCGGATCGGGTCGAGCAGCTTCGTGTAGGTCGCCGGGTTGCTCCGTCGCGAGCCGCGGATCGTGGTCTGGTCGACCGTCACGACGCCGTCGCGCCCGGAGACCGAGCCCTGGATCAGCGAGCTCTTGCCGGAGCCGGCGACGCCGGTGATGACGACCAGCACCCCGAGTGGGATGTCGACGTCGACGTCCTGCAGGTTGTGGGTGCCGGCGCCGCGCACCTGCAGCGCATCGGACGCCGTCCGCACCGTCTCCTTGAGCGCGGCGCGGTCGTCGAGATGACGGCCCGTGATCGTGTCGCTGGCCCGCAGATCGTCGACCGTGCCCTCGAAGCAGATCGTGCCTCCCTCCGTCCCGGCCCCGGGCCCCAGGTCGACGACGTGGTCGGCGATCGCGATCGTCTCCGGCTCGTGCTCGACGACGAGCACCGTGTTGCCCTTGTCGCGCAGCTGCAACAGCAGGTCGTTCATCCGCTCGACGTCGTGCGGGTGCAGCCCGACCGTCGGCTCGTCGAAGACGTAGGTGACGTCGGTCAGCGCGGAGCCGAGGTGGCGGATCATCTTCGTTCGCTGCGCCTCGCCACCCGAGAGCGTGCCCGAGGACCGCTCCAGGCTCAGGTAGCCGAGCCCGATCTCCACGAACGAGTCGAGGGTGTGGCGCAGCGCCGCCAGCAGCGGCGCGACCGACGGCTCGTCGAGGTCGCGAACCCACTCGGCGAGGTCGTCGATCTGCATCGCGCAGGCGTCGGCGATGCTGACCTTCTTGATCTTCGACGATCGAGCCGCCTCGCTGAGCCTCGTGCCTTCGCACTCGGGGCAGGTCGTGAACGTCACCGCGCGCTCGACGAAGGCGCGGATGTGCGGCTGCATCGCGTCGGGGTCCTTGGACAGAAACGACTTCTGGATCGTCGGGATCAGCCCCGAGTAGGTGAGGTTGATCCCCTCGACCTTGATCTTCGTCGGCTCCTTGTGGAGCAGGTCGCGCAGCTCCCGCTTGTTGTACTTGCGGATCGGCTTGTCCGGGTCGAAGAAGCCGCAGCCGCGGAAGATGCGCCCGTACCAGCCCTCCATGCTGTAGCCGGGGATCGTGATCGCGCCCTCGTTGATCGACTTGTCCTCGTCGTAGAGCGCCGAGAGGTCGAAGTCGGTGACCGCGCCCCGGCCCTCGCAGCGCTCACACATGCCGCCGGTGCGGCTGTAGCTCGCCTTCTTGGTCTCGGTCTTGGCGCCGCGCTTGACCGTGATCCCGCCGCTCGCGGTGACCGAGGCGACGTTGAAGGCGAACGCGCTCGGTGGGCCGATCTGCGGCTTGCCGAGCCGGCTGAAGAGGATGCGCAGCATCGCGTTCGCGTCGGTCGCGGTGCCGACGGTGGAGCGGGGGTCGGTGCCCATCCGCTCCTGGTCGACGATGATCGCCGTGGTCAGGCCGTCGAGGACGTCGACCTCGGGCCGCGCGAGCGTCGGCATGAAGCCCTGGACGAAGGCGCTGTAGGTCTCGTTGATCATCCGCTGCGACTCCGCGGCGATCGTGCTGAACACGAGCGAGCTCTTGCCCGAGCCGGAGATGCCGGTGAACGCACACAGCCGGCGCTTCGGCAGTTCGACGCTGACGTCCTTGAGGTTGTTCACTCGCGCGCCGTGGACGCGGATCAGATCGTGGCTGTCGGCAGCGGTCGCCGCCGGCGCCCGCGTGCGCTTCTTCGAGGCCTTGCTCATCCTGTCGTCATCCTCGCAGGGGCGGGTTGTCGAGGCCGCTGAGAGTGAACTGCGACGCGAGCGACCCGGCGCCTGCTAGAACCGGCGCCGTCGTGCGGGGACCTGAAGCGCAATACCGACCGCTGCGGCTGCTCTGGGCGATCGGCTGGGCGGTGCTGGCGCTGGCGCTCTCGAGCGCCTCGCGCGCCGACGCCGCGGGCGAAGGGACGCCCGCGTTCACCGCCCACGGGAGCGTCGAGCAGGTCTACGCGACCGGGTTGCGCCCCGGGGCGAAGGCGACGCTGCTCGACCGCCGCGGCCGGAAGCTGAAGTCGAGCCGGGCCAACGCTGAGGGAGGCGTGCTCTTTCGACGCGTGAAGCCCGGTGGCGGCTACCGCGTTCGGTTCGGCCCGAAGCGGACGAAGTCGGAGCCACTGAAGGTGCTCTCGGACCGGTCGGCGCCACCGAGCGCCGACATCTACGAGCAGGAGATCCCGCCCGACGGATACGGCTACCTGACCACCCGTGACGGCACGAAGCTGGCGATCAACGTCCACCCGCCGACCGATCTATCGAGCGTGCTGCCGACCGGCGAGGCCCCGCCGGCCCCGGACGGCCCGACGCCGACGCTGATCGAGTACTCCGGCTACGGCTACGCCGACCCCGACGGTCCCGAGAGCGGGATCTCGGTCGTCGGCAACCTGATGGGGTTCACGGTCGTCGACGTGAACATGCGCGGCACCGGCTGCTCGGGCGGCGCCTTCGACTTCTTCGAGCGGCTTCAGAGCCTCGACGGCTACGACGTGATCGAGACGATCTCGCGCCAGCCCTGGGTGCAGCACGGAAAGGTGGGGATGATGGGCATCTCCTACGGCGGGATCAGCCAGCTGTTCACCGCAGCGACCAAGCCGCCCAGCCTCGCCGCGATCACCCCGCTGTCGGTGATCGACCAGGTGCAGACGACGCTCTACCCGGGCGGCGTCCTCAATACCGGCTTCGCCTTCGAGTGGGCGAAGGACCGGATCGAGGACGCCAAGCCCGCCTCCCCGGACGAGGGTCAGCCGTGGGCATGGGAGCGGATCCAGGAGGGCGATCAGGTCTGCAAGGAGAACCAGGCGCTGCACGCCGAGGCCCCGGACCTGCGGCGAAAGGTGCGCCGCAACGACCACTACCGGCCGAAGGTCGCCGACCCGCTCTCGCCGGTCACCTTCGTCGACAAGATCGAGGTGCCGACGTTCCTCGCCTGCCAGTGGGAGGACGAGCAGACGGGCGGCCACTGCCCGACCCTCGCCTCGCGCTTCACCGGCACCGACCGGAAGTGGTTCACGTTCACGAACGGAACCCACGCCGACTCGCTCGACCCCGAGACGGTCAACCGCTGGTTCGACTTCCTCCAGCTCTACGTGGCCAAACGGGCGCCGATCGTCTACTCGCCCTTCCTCCAGGCCGCGGGCCCGGTCCTCTATGAGGAGGCAATGGGGGTCTCAGGGGTGACGATGCCGCCCGACCCGATCCAGCAGGAGCCGACCTACGAGGGAGCGCTGGCGGCATTCGAGGCGCTGCAACCGGTGCGGATCCTGTTCGACAACGGCGCCGGCGGCGAGGAGCCGGGCCAGCCCTACCCCGGCTTCGAGCACTCCTTCGACCGCTTCCCGATCCCCGGGACCAAGGGCCGCACGTGGCACCTCGCGGGCAAGGGCAAGCTGAGCGACAAACGGCCGGCCCGCGGGCAGAAGCAGTCCTTCACCTGGGACGCCGACGCGCTGTCGCCGACCAACTTCACCGGCGACACCGGGTCCGGACCGGGCGGCATCTGGACCGCGAGCCCGGATTACCAATGGCAGCAACCGCCGCGCCGCAACTCGCTCTCCTACGTCACCCGCCCACTCGAGGGCGACACGACGGTCATCGGCGCCGGGCGCGTCGATGTTTGGGTCCGCTCCTCGAAGCCGAACGTCGACCTCCAGGCGACGATCAGCGAGGTGCGCCCCGACGGCAAGGAGGCCTACGTACAGAGCGGGTGGGTGCGCGGCGAGATGCGCAGGCTCGACCGGAAAAAGAGCACCCGCCTCGCACCCGCGCTCAGCCTCCGCAAGTCCGACGTCGAGCCGCTCCCGCGCGACCGCTTCGCCAAGGTGACGATCCCGCTCTACTACCAGGGTCACGCCTACCGCGCCGGCTCCCGAATCCGGGTCACGATCTCGGCTCCCGGCGGCGACCAGCCGATCTGGGCGTTCCCGCGCGCGCGCCCGAAGGGGAAGGCGAAGGTCGCGATCGCCTCGTCCGAGCGGCGGCCCTCGCGCCTCAGGCTTCCGGTCGTGCCCGGCGTGGAGGTTCCCACCGAGCTCCCGCCGTGCCCGGGGTTGAGGGGCGAGCCGTGCCGGGACTACGAAGCGCCCTCGAAGCGCTCGCTCAGCCGCAGCCGATAGGCGGGGTCGCCAGGGCAGGAACACCGGCGCCGCCCGTCGAAAGGGCTCATCGATCGCGCAGATCCCAACGAAGGAGAGCACCATGCACGCAGGCGAATCGGCTCGAAAGGGCGACTCCGGATGGGCGGCGTTCGCGGGAGTGATCATGTTCGTCGTCGGGTCGCTGAGCGCGCTCTGGGGGCTCGGAGGGATCCTCAACGACGACATCGTCGTGGTCGGAGGTCAGGGCGCGATCATCGCCGACATCACCACCTGGGGCTGGGTGCACCTGATCCTCGGCTCGCTGGTCGCGCTCACCGGGATCGGTCTGCTGACCGGGAACCCCGCGGCGCGATGGTTCGGCGTGATCGTGGTCACCGTCAACGCGATCGCCCAGATCGTCTGGTTCCCCGCCGCGCCGCTGTGGGCCTTCCTGATGATCGTCCTCGACGTCACGATCCTCTATCAGCTGACCGCGCGCTGGGACTACCAAGCCAAGTGGGATTGATCGTATCCGGGCGCCTCGTTTGGCTGACGGCATACCGGTGGTAGGTTGCCGGAGATCGTTGAAGGCAACTCGAGGAGGGGGTAGTGATGAGTGAAACGCTGAACGGCACCTGCCTGTGCGGTGGGGTCGAGTATGAGGTCGAGGATCCCCAGGCGCTGGGCTACTGCCACTGCAGTCGCTGCCAGCGGTGGACGGGCTCGAGCCTCGCGGGAGTGGTGGTGGCGAAGGAGAACTTCAGCTTCACCAAGGGCGAGGAGCTGGTCAAGACCTACGAGAGCGAGCTCGCGCCGCGCAACTTCTGCAGCAACTGCGGCTCCAGCATCTTCGATGACCTCGGCGCGGTCTACTTCGTCGCCGCGGGACTGATGAGCGACCTCGACCTGAAGCCGAGTTTCCACCAGCAGGTCGCATACAAGGCCAGCTGGCATCAGATCGGCGACGACGCGCCGCAGTTCGACGAGATGCCGCCGGGCTGACGCGCGGGCTGACCGTCAGCCGGCGCGCGCTCGATCCTCGATCTGGCGCATCATCGCCGGGTAGACGATCAGGTGGCGAAACGGCCTGATCGCGGCCATGTAGGCGTTCCCGAGCAGTCCGTTCGGCTTCACCAGGACGGCCATCTGGGCGCGAAAGCGACCGCTCTCGTCGGTGACGCGACCGATGTGGAGGACCCCGTGCATGGTCCGGTTGGCGACCTCGGCGGCCCACTCGCCGTCGAGCAGGTAGAGGGAGGTGAACGGGAGCGCCTCGAACTGTGGCCCGGACGGGGCATCGCGCAGGTCAGCGGGCAGGCGCTCGCGTAGGCTCGGGACCCGGGAGCCGAGGCCGTCGTCGGGGTCGTCCCAGCCGAGCAGCTCGCCGAGCTTCCAGCGGATCGCGAACAGCGCCCGCACGGCCGCGGGCGAGTCTCGGGACGGGTCGGCCGAGGCGAACTCGTCCACGAGCCGGTCGAAGTCGTCGGCGCTGCCGGTACCCGGCAGCGCCCAGACGTCCTCGAGGCGGAAGTCGTCGGTGAGCTCGTGGATCCGCCAGGGACGGGAGGTGTGGGCGCTGTTCGGCAGCCTCATCGGACCCCGATCGAGTCGGGGGCGAGGCCGAGCACGCCGGCGGTCGCGCGCGCGGTGAGCAGCTCGTCGTAGGGCGCTCGGCCCGCGAGCTCGATCACCGCTCCCTCCATCGCGCCGATGAAGGCCAGCGCGACGGTCCTCGCCGGGGGGCCGGCCGGGATCGTCCCCGCCCGGCGCCCGGCGGCGATCAGGCGGGCGCAGCGCTTGACCAGGCCTTCGGAGATGCGCTCGAGATGGCGCCCGACGGGGTGGTCCTGGCCGCTGAACTCGAGCCTGAGCGCGATCGCGACCCGGGCGACGTCTCGCCGGCAGAAGACCGCGTGCCCGCGCGCCAGGGCGATCAGCGCGTCGACCGGATCGGCCTCGCGCTCGACCAGCGGCCCGACCTCCTCGCGCCAGGTCTCGTCGACCCAATCGAGCACCGCCAGGGCGAGGTCCTCCTTGTCGGCGAACTGGTGGTAGAGCGCCCCGCGCGTGTAGCCGGCGTCGCGGGCGACCTGCTCGAGGATCAGGTTGCCGTAGCCGTAGCGCGACAGCCCTCGCGCCGCCGACTCGAGCAGCGCCGCTCGGCTGCGGGCGCTGCGGTGTGCCTGCGTGCGTGAGGACAGTACATGCATGCATGTATGTTAGCGGCGATTAGATTCGAGGATCGCGGCGGTCTCAATCGCCGGACGCCGCATGAACCTTCGACCCTGAGGAGGACGAGCCGAGATGGACACACCGCCGATCGTCTCCCGCGAGGAATGGGACTCCGCGCGGGAACAGATGCTGATCAAGGAGAAGCAGCTGACCCGCGCCCGGGACGCGCTCGCGGCCGAGCGCCGGCGGATGCCGTGGATGGCGGTCGAAAAGCAGTACGCGTTCGAAGGGCCGGACGGCCCGGCGAGCCTGCTCGACCTGTTCGCCGGGCGCCGCCAACTGGTCATCTACCGGTTCTTCTTCGATCCCGACGTCGACGGATGGCCCGAGAAGGGGTGCCCCGGCTGCTCGTTCGTTGCCGACCAGGTCGCCCACCTCTCGCATCTGAACGCTCGCGACACCACGCTCGCGTTTGCCTCGCGGGCGCCGCAGCCCGAGATCGAGCGGCTGAAGGCGCGGATGGGCTGGGAGATCCCCTGGTACACGATCACCGACGACTTCGATACCGACTTCGGAGTCCGCGAGTGGCACGGCACCAACGCCTTCCTTCGCGATGGCGAGCGGATCTTCCGCACCTACTTCATCGACAACCGCGGCGACGAGGCGATGGGGAGCACCTGGAGCTACCTCGACATCACTGCGCTCGGGCGCCAGGAGGAGTGGGAGGACTCGCCGGAGGGCTACCCGCAGACCGCGCCGTATCAGTGGTGGAGGCGACACGACGAGTACGAGCGGGCGTAGCTCACGATGGAGACGCACACCTATCGAGCCGAGCTACGTTGGCGCGGGTCGACCGCCGTCGGCTACGACGATTACGACCGCTCGCATCGGGTCGCGATCGCCGGCGACGAGCTGCGCCTGAGCAGCGACCCGGCGTTCCTCGGCGACGCGAAGCGGGCCAACCCCGAGCAGCTCCTGCTCGCGGCGGCGAGCTCGTGCCAGCTGCTCAGCTTCCTCGCGTTCGCGGCCCGCTCGCGGATCGACGTGCTCGCCTACTCCGACGATGCCGAGGCGAAGATGCCCGAGGAGGTGAAGCCGATGCGGATCACCGAGATCATCCTGCGCCCGCGAATCGTGGTCGCCGCCGGAGCCGACCTCGACCGGATCCGCCGGCTCGTCGACCGTGCCCACGAGGCCTGCTTCGTCGCCAACACCCTGAACGCCGAGCTGCGGCTCGAGCCGACGATCGAGGTCGGCGCGGAAGCGACGACGGGCGGCTGAAGCCCCGGCTTCGAGCGTTAGGCTCGACCGATGGTGGTACGCAGAGTGGTCCCGAACCTGTTCGAGGCCGACCCGGCCGCCGCGCGGGAGTTCTACGCCGGCGTGTTCGGCTTCGAGGTCGCGATGGACATGGGCTGGATCGCCACCCTCGCGTCGCCGGAGCATCGCGCGGCCCAGGTGAGCGTGTTCGAGGCCGGGGCCGAGGGCGACCGCGACCCGTTCATCTCGATCGAGGTCGACGACGTCGACGCCGTGCACGCGCATGCGCTCGAGCGCGGCTGCGAGGTCGTCTACCCGCTGCGCGACGAGGACTGGGGCGTGCGCAGGTTCATGCTCCGCGATCCGGGCGGGCGGGTCGTCAACGTGCTCAGCCATCGGCCGGCCGGCTGAAATCGCCCACCGCCGGCGCCGCTAGCGTCGCGAGGAGAGCTTCTCCTCGTAGACCTCGGTGGTCGAGCCGCCGAGCGCGTCGCGGATCGCGTCCTTGACCTGATCGGTGCGCCGGCCGGGCCGAAAGCGCGCCTCGGCGCGGGCCTGCCTGTCGGGATCGCGCTCGCCGTAGCGGCGCTTCGCCCACGGCGATCCGGGCTTGCCGAGCCGGAGCGCGCCGTAGATCGAGAGCGGCGCGATCAGGAAGCCGAGGGTCCCGTGCCAGAGGCGCTGCTTGAGCAGGCAGACGCCGGCGAAGCCGACCGCGAGCGCGACCGTGAGCACGCTGCCGAGCACGGCGCCAAAGCTGCCGTCGGAGAGCTCCAGCGGGCGGATCCCGAGCAGCATCAGCCCGAGGAGGGCGACGATCAGCACCGCGGCGTCGACCGAGGCGCGGCCCTCGCGGCTCCAGTAGACGTCGTCGAGGTAGAGCCAGAGCGCGAACTCGTCGATCGTCAGGCCGATGCCGACCCCGAACGCGGCCGCGCAGATCTCGTAGATCGGGCTGACCGCGAAGCCGGCGAAGCTGACCGTCCCGGCGACGATCATCAGCACGATCCCGAAGACGAGGTGGTGCACGTGCAGGCCGCCGTCGGAGACCACGCTCCCCGGCCACCACGGAACGCGCGGGCTGCGCATCAGCCGGGTCGAGATCCGGATGAACCCGAACGAGGCGATGATCCCCGCGAAGACGAGGAACAGCCATTGGCGGTCGTGCTCGACCAGCTGGTCGTTCCAGAAGTCGCCGAGCAACCCGGCGACGGGCAGCGCGATCGCCGGGGTGAGCTCGATCTCGATCAGCGCCCCCATTGCCGGCGCATTATCCGCGCCTGCCGACCTCGCGGCCGCCCGGCTCTGGTGCCGGTCTCAGCGCCACCTCGTCGCCGGTGTCATCAGCGCGACCGGACGGCGATTCCGGGGTAATCGGAGACGAAGCCGTCGCCGTCGTAGACGAGCCGGCAGGCGAAGTCGAATCTGGGGGCCGCGTAGTCGAATCGCCGGCGATCGCCCTCGTCGGCGATCCGCGCGTAGCGCTGCTCGAGCCGCTCGACCGCGCCACCGGCCACGCGCACGTAGGCCGCGGGCGCCTCGTGGACGAGTCGAGTGGCGAGGTCGACCGCGCTGGACGGCGTACTCGAATCGCCTACGTTCGCCGTCTCGACACGCGATCCGTCGTAGCCGCAGCTCTTGAGCTTGTCGCGGCCGCCCCCGCCAGCGGCAGCGATCGCGCCCGGGGCCGCCGGCGAGCCGATCGCTTGCCTCGCCGCCGCCGCGCAGCTCGTCGCGCCCGCGCCACGCGTTAGCGGTCAGCGACGCCGCCAGGCGAGGTCGACGTCGCAGCCGTCGAGCTCGGGTGCCGGGCGGCCGTCGACCCGTCCCTGCCCCCGTCCTCGTCGAGCAGTCGAGCACCGCGGTCCCGCCCAGCTCGCTCGCCGAGTGGGTCGACGACCTCGCCCGCCCGCCCGCCATGCCCCGGGCCGGGTCGCTCGATCGCGTGACTCGGGAGCGCCCACGCAACCCCGTCCTCGCCGCGGCCGCGGCGACCGTCGATCCGCGTCGCCTCCTCGCTCGCGCTCGTGGAACGCGACCTCGAATCGCCGGATGCAGCGCGCGCCGACGGGTTGACGTCCCAGCGGAACTGACCGGCGGCGGAGGGTCGAGAGGGCATCGCGGGTCAGTCGACTCGCGCCGCCAAGCGTTTCGCTGTGTCGTCGACCCGCTCCAGTAGGACTACGTCAGGTCGCTGCCGCGACCGCCGGCCGAGCGCTCGGATCAGCTTGCTGGCGTGAGCGTCAGCGCGGGATCTTCGTCGTCGGCCGTTCGACGAGCTGGCGCAGCCGGGCCTGCCTCGCCGAGTACTCTCGGCGACAGGCTCAGCGGTGCCAGGAAGATGGGGCTGGGACGGGGTGCTTCGTCCTGGGACCACATCCGTTATCGGTCGCTCCGGTGATGTCGCGAGTGGTCTCGTAGCCGACTCCGGATCGCGCTGGCGGTCGATCCGCCGCGTCCACCGAGCGGATCAGGCCGGCCCCATCGGGGTCACCCTCGCTGTCGCGACGGCGCGGTCGCCTGACAAGCTCGCCGTCGAAGACGGGCTGGCGCAGCCACTTACCCTCGTCGGTGAAGGTGTGGTTGGTGATGAAGACCGTCGGGTGCGAGCGGCGACGTTGAACTCGCGCATCCGCCTGCTGACTCGGGCTCCGAGAACGGGCCCGGTGCCCCGGTAGGACTGGCTCGTCGGATCCGCGCTCGAGCCCGGGCCGCCCCAATAGGCGCCGTAGTTTCGATTCAGGTCGACTCCCGACCCGGTCGCGCATCGCGCAGGGGATCGGCGGCATCGTTTGTTGGTCGGGCGGCAGTTCTTGTGCTTGTAGGTGGCCTGGTCGGCGATTTATCTGCAGCAGGTTCGTGTTCGTGGTCGTCAGTCGGTCGGGCGGGTGCCGTAGCTGCGCGAGGCGAGGAAGCCGTCGACGTTGACGACCGCAACGACGAGACTCGGCCCTCGTCGAGCAGCGAGGTGATCGACGCGGTCGCCGGCGTCGTGGCCGTCGACGAGCTCGATCGCGGTCTCGATCGGAACTTGAGCGAGGCCACTCGCGGGCGTGATGGACGCCGAAGTTCAGGTAGCCGCGGCCGGCTGCAGCCGCCGCGTCGATCCCGGTCTGGATCCCGATTCCTCGCTCGGCCGACCTTCGACGTCTCGCCGGCGAGCACGGCGCGCTAGGGACGGGCTGTCTTCGGTCGCCCTCTCTCGGTGGTGTAGTCCTGAGCGCGTACTGGTCGCGGCAGCTCGCGGATCCGAGGTTCGACGCACTCGCCCGGCGCCGCTCGCAACTGCGAGCCTCGGCATCGTGGGCGACCAGTCGCCCCAGCGTCTCGGCGCCGAACTCCGGCCGTGGCGAGCCGCTCGCGCTCGACCTCGGATACATAACGACGGTTGCCGCGGTGGGGGAGACGTCGTAGGCGACGTCGAGTCCGAGGCAGAGCGTAGTCGGTCCGCGGCGATCGAGGCCGGCCCGTGAGCGGCGCGCTCCTCGGCTGGTGGTCCCGACGCTCTATGTCTGCCACGGCGACGACGGCGGTCCTCGGATCCATCCGTGCCGGCGGGTGCAGGAGGCGATGCGAGCGGCGGGGATCGAGTACGAGAAGGTGATCGCCGGCCACGGTCACCCGATCCCGTTCCTGCGCAAAGGCTCGCGCGAACAGCTGCGCGAGGCGACCGGAGCGACGAAGCTGCCGGCGCTGAAGCTGACTGACGGGACCGTGATCACCCACTCTCGCGCGATCCTCGCCTGGGTCGACCGGCAGGTCTAGGCGGATGGACGAGCGCCACCCGGAAGCACCCCGGCTCGGGCGCGGCGAGCCCCCGAGCCACGCGGGCCTGAGCCCGACCTTCGCCGGCCAGCCCCTGGTGCTCGATCCGGCGCGGCTCGAGGGCGTCGACGTCGCCGTCGTCGGGGCGCCGTTCGACGACGGGACCTCGCACCGCCCCGGCGCCCGGTTCGGCCCGCGAGCGATTCGCGCCTGGGACGACGAGGGGCGCTTCGGCCGCCCTCACCTGCGCTCCGGCCTCGACCCATTCGCGGTTCTCGACGTCGTCGATCACGGCGACTCCGAGCCGGCGCCCGGCGACCTCGTGCGCTCGCACGCGCAGCTCGCCGCGGTCCTCGGCGGCGTCCTCGACGCCGGCGCGATGCCGCTCGTGCTCGGCGGCGACCACTCGATCGCGCTGCCGACGATGCGGGCGCTCGCCGAGCGCCACGGGCCCGACGGCTACGCGGTCGTGCAGCTCGACACCCACGCCGACACCGGGGAGGAGCTCTACGGGGTACGGATCTCGCACGGGACGCCGTTTCGCATCGCGGTCGAGGAGGGCGCGCTGCTGGGCGAGAACATCGTCCAGCTCGGCCTCCGCGGCACCTGGCCGACCCCCGAGGACTTCGCCTGGATGGCGGCTCGGGGATTTCGCTGGCACACGATGGAGGAGATCGACGAGCGCGGACTCGACGAGGTGCTCGAAGAGGCGCTTGCACACGTCGCCGCGCGCGCGCCGCGGGTCTATCTGACCGTCGACATCGACGTCCTCGACCCCGCCTACGCGCCCGGCACCGGAACGCCCGAGCCCGGCGGTCTGACGACCCGCGAGCTGCAGCGCGCCGTGCGCCGGATCGGGCGCGAGGCCGAGCTCTGCGCCGCAGACATCGTCGAGGTCTGCCCGCCGTTCGACCCGGCCGGGATCACCGCGCTCGCCGCGGAGCGGGCGGCGATCGCGATCCTGACCGGGATCGCGGGGCGGACCGACCGGAGGGCCGGCGACCGCGTCTGAGCGAGTACGGACGGCGGGTACCCTCAGTTCGGTGACCGGACCGGCGAGCACAGTGCTGTCACCTGGGCAGGTGGCGCTGCTCGCCGAGCACGGCGAGGAGCGGACCGCGGACGCCGGCGAGTACCTGTTTCGGGTCGGCGACCGCCGCTATCCGTTCATCGTCATCCTCGAGGGCGAGGCGGCGATCGAGGATGCCTCCGGCGCCGAGATCATCCGCCACGGCGCCGCGGGCTTCCTCGGCGAGATGAACCTGCTCTCCGGGCAGACGGTCTTCCTGAGCGCTGTCGTGACCGAGCCGATGCGCTACATCGCCGTCGACCGCGACGTCCTGCGCCGGCTCCTGGTCGAGGACAGCGCGCTCGCCGACCTGCTGCTCTCGACCTTCGTTCGCCGGCGCGAGTTGCTGCAGCAGCGCGAGGGGGTCGGGATCGAGATCGTCGGACCAAGGAGCTCCGCCGACACCCGCCGGATCGTCGACTGGGCGAAGCGCGCTCGCCTGCCGTACTCCTGGCTCGACCCGGACGAACATGACTCCGCGCGGGCACTCGTCACGGCGCTCGAGGAGGCCGAGATTCCGCTCGTGCGCCTCCCCGGCGGCGTCGACCTGCGGCGGCCGAGCAACGGCGAGCTCTCGCGCGCGCTCGGGATCGGGCTCGAGCTCGACCGCCACGAGGAGGTCGACCTGGTGATCGTCGGCGGCGGCCCGGCCGGGCTCGGGGCGGCGGTCTACGGCGCCTCGGAGGGGCTCGACACGCTGGTGCTCGAGAGCACCGTGCTCGGCGGGCAGGCGGGGACCTCGCGCCGGATCGAGAACTATCTCGGCTTCCCGGCCGGGATCAGCGGCACGGAGCTGACCAGCCGCGCGGTGACCCAGGCGCGAAAGTTCCGCGCTCGCACGGCGACGCCCTACGAGGCCGTCGCGCTCGAGCTCGGCGACCAGCGCCACGTCGTCCGGCTCGACGGCGGCCAGGAGGTCGCGGCCCGGGCGGTCGTGCTCGCGACCGGCGCCAACTACCGGCGCCTGCCGGTCGCCGACCTCGACCAGTACGAGGGGATCAGCGTCTTCTACGCCGCGGGCCCGCCCGAGGCCCAGCTCTGCGGTGCGCAGCGGGTCGGCGTGATCGGGGGCGGCAACTCGGCCGCTCAGGCGGCGATCTGGCTCGCGCGCGGCGGCGCCCTGGTGACCCTGCTTCACCGCCGCGCCGATCTCGCGCAGACCATGTCGCAGTACCTGATCGACGACCTCGAGCGTTACGGGATCGCGGTCCGCGGCGGCAGCGACGTCGCCGAGCTCCACGGCGCCGACGGCGAGCTCGAGGCGGTGACGCTGGTCGACGGTGAGCGGCTGGAGCTCGCGTACCTGTTCTGCTTCCTCGGCGCGAGCCCGTGCACCGAGTGGCTCGGGGAGGCGATCGCGCGCGACGAGAAGGGCTTCGTCCTCACCGGTCCCGAGGCCGGCGCCGTGGGCCTGCTGGAGACCAGCGTCGCCCGCGTCTACGCCGCCGGTGACGTGCGCTCGGGCTCGATCAAGCGCTGCGCGACCGCGGTCGGCGAGGGAGCGACCGCGATTCAGTTCGTCCACGAGCGGCTCGGCGCAGCGACGCCGTAGCGCCGCGCGTGCGCGCCTCGATCACCGGGATCTTCTTCCTCAACGGCGCCGTGTTCAGCAGCTGGTATGCGCGCCTGCCAGCGATCCAGGACGACCTCGGGCTGAGCACCGGCGAGATCGGTCTCGCGCTGGTCGGGGCGCCGCTCGGCCTGCTCGCCGCGCAGCCGCTGGTCGGGGCGATGGTCGCCCGCCGGGGCTCGCGCGCGGTCGTCGCGGCGGCGCCCGCCTTGATCGCCGCCGTGGTCCTGCCGGCGCTCGCCTTCGACGCGCCGAGCCTGTTCGTCGCCGCGCTCGCGGTCGGGGCTCTCAACGGCGCCCTCGACATCGCGATGAACGCCCAGGGGATCGCGGTCGAGCGCACGCTCGGGCGGCCCCTGTTCAGCTCGCTGCACGCCGCCTTCTCCTTCGGCGCCCTCGCCGGCGCGAGCGCGGCGGCGATCGCCGCCGCCGCGGCGGTCGCTCCGCTGCCGCACCTGGCGGCGGTCGCCGGCGTCGGGGCGCTGGCGGCGGTCGCGCTCTCGCGCGGGTTGGTGCACGACCGGGGAGTCCCCGGCGCCCGCCGGCTCGCGCGGCCGAGCCGGCGGTTGGCGGCGCTCGGCGCGATCGCCTTCTGCGCCCTGCTCGCCGAGGGCGCCGTCTTCGACTGGAGTGGGATCTACCTCGCGGTCGAGACCGGGGCGGTCGCCGGCCTCGCGCCGCTCGGCCTCGCCGCGTTCTCGCTCGCGATGGGCATCGGGCGGCTCGCCGCGGATCCGCTTGCGGTGCGGCTCGGCGCCGATGCGACCGCCCGTACGGGCGCCGTGGTCGCGGGGCTCGGCCTCGGCCTCGCGCTCGCGCTCGCCGAGCCGGCGACGGCGATCGCCGGCTTCGCGCTGATGGGGATCGGCCTCTCGGTCGTGTTCCCGCTCGCGCTGCGAACCGCGGGCGGCATGTCGGCCGGCGGCGGGCCGGAGCTGGCGGCGGTCTCGACGCTCGGCTACACCGGGTTTCTCGCCGGCCCGCCGGCGATCGGCCTGCTCGCCGAGGCGGTCGGGCTGCGGCTCGCGCTGCTCCCGGTGTGCGCGCTCTGCCTGCTCGCGGCGGCGCTGGTCGCCGGCGCCGGCGTCGCCCCGATCGACGCCGAGCGCGGGAACATGCGAGATTGCAGTTGATGGGGGTCAGGGACGGGCAGGGTCCGCGAGGCAGGCGATCGGCGGCGTTAGTCGCCCTCGTTGCCGCGGGCGCGCTCTGGATGGCGCCGTCCGCGAGCGCCGCCGGGGCCGCCGAGCCGCAGTTCACTGTGCGTGGGAGCGCCGAGCAGGTTCAGGTCACCGGGGCCGCTGCGGGCGAGAAGCTGAAGCTGCGGCGCAAGGGCGAGCGCGTCGACGGCCGCCGCGCCAGCGGGCTCGGCGGGGCGGTCTTTCGCCGCGTCGAGGCGGGCGGCGGCTACTCGGTGCGCGGCGCCGGCGGCGAGTCGGCCCGGTTCCGGGTCCTGAGCGGGCGGGCGAAGCCGCCGAGCGAGTCGATCTACGAGCAGACCCTGCCGGCGGGCGGCTACGGCTATCTGCGCACCCGCGACGGCACCGACCTGGCGATCAACGTCAGCCTCCCGGGACCGCCCGAGGACGGTCCCTATCCGACCCTGGTCGAGTATTCGGGCTACGGCTACGCCGACCCGTCCGGGCCCGAGAGCGGGATCCAGCCGGTCGCCGACCTGCTCGGCTTCGCCGTCGTCGACGTGAACATGCGCGGCACCGGTTGCTCGGGCGGCGCCTTCGACTACTTCGAGCGCCTGCAGGCGCTCGACGGCTACGACGTGATCGAGACCGTCGCCCGCCAGCCCTGGGCCCTGCACGGAGAGGTCGGGATGATGGGCGTCTCCTACGGTGGGATCAGCCAGCTGTTCGTCGCCGCGACCCGGCCCCCGAGCCTGTCCGCGATCGCGCCGCTCTCGGTGCTCGACGAGACGCTGACCACGCTCTATCCGGGCGGGATCCTCAACACCGGGTTCGCGTTCGCGTGGGCGCAGGACCGCGTCGACGACTCACAGCCGGCGACCCCGACCACCGGCCAACCCTGGGCGTACGAGCGAATCGAGGCCGGTGACGAGATCTGCGCCGCGAACCAGGCCCTGCATCCGGAGGCGGTCGACCTGATCGCGAAGATCCGCCGCAACGACTACTACCGCGCACGGATCGCCGACCCGCTCTCGCCGGCGACCTTCGTCGACAAGATCGACGTCCCGGTGTTCCTCGCCTGCCAGTGGCAGGACGAGCAGACCGGCGGGCACTGTCCGGCGCTCGTGCGCCGCTTCCGCGGCACCGATCGCAAGTGGTTCACGTTCACCAACGGCACCCACATCGACTCGCTCGACCCGGAGACGTTCAACCGCTGGTACGACTTCCTCGAGCTGTTCGTGGCTCGCGAGCGACCGGAGCTGACCCCGGGCCAGCGCGCTGCTGCGCCGGTGATCTACACGGCCGCGATGGGCGTGCCCGGGGTCGAGCTCCCCGACGACCCGATCCAGAACCAGCCCGACTACGACTCGGCGCTGGCGGCGTTCGAGAGCCTGCCGGCGGTCCGGATCCTGTTCGAGAGCGGTGCCGGCGGCGACCAGCCCGGCGAGCCGTTCCCGGCCTTCGAGCAGTCGTTCGATCGCTTCCCGGTGCCGAAGACGAAGGCGCGCTCGCTCTACCTCGCCGGTGGCGGCGAGCTCGCGCGCAAGCGCGGCGGCAAGGGTGCGGACGAGTTCACCTGGGATCCCGACGCGCGCCCGGCGACCGACTTCAGCGGCGACACCGCTGCCGGTCCGGGTGGCCTCTGGACCGCGACCCCCGAATACGGCTGGGCGCAGAGCCCGGCCGGACGCGCGCTCTCATACGTCGGTGCGCCGCTGGCCGAGGACACGGCGGTGCTCGGCGCCGGGGCGCTCGAGGTCTGGGTGCGCTCGAAGGCCCGCAACGTCGACCTCCAGGCGACCGTCTCCGAGGTCCGCCCGGACGGCAACGAGAGCTTCGTCCAGAGCGGCTGGCTGCGGACCGGCGCCCGCAAGCTCGATCGCGAGCGCAGCAGGCCGCTCGAGCCGGTGCCGAGCTACCGCGAGCGCGACGCCCGCCGGCTGCCCCGGGGACGGTTCGTCAAGGTGACGATCCCGCTCTACTACCAGGGCCACGTCTATCGCGAGGGCTCGCGGATCCGGGTCACGGTCGCGGCGCCAGGCGGCGACCAGCCGGTCTGGGCGTTCGCGGAGGCGAGCCCGAACGCGACCCCGTGGGTGGCGATCGCGCACTCGAAGCGGTTCCCGTCGCGGCTTCTGCTGCCGGTGGCGCCCGGGGTCACGGCGCCGACCGAGCTGCCGCCGTGTCCGAGCCTCCGCGGCCAGCCCTGCCGCCCATACCTCCCCTACGCAAACGAGAAGTTCAAGCGCTGACGCCCGCCGCGGCGTCAGGTCTCGGCGGGTTGGGGGTGCTCGGGGCGGTTGGGGCGGGAGTGGAGGGGGGTGCCGGCGACTCCGCAGGAGCGGTCGCGTGAGAGCGGCGCCAGGGTCTCCTCGTCGGCCCCGGGCCCGGACTCGAGCACGTCGGAGCTGATCGTGAACCAGGCGAAGACGCCGCCGAGCGCCGCGAGCGCGGCGCAGACCGCCATCGCCATCTGGAAGCCGTCGGTCATCGCCTCCGGGTCGTAGAAGGCGTCGCCGGTGAGGCCGGCGATCAGCGGCAGGACCGCGACCGCGAGCAGCCCGCCGACCCGCGAGACGGCGTTGTTGACGCCGGAGGCGATGCCCGCATGGCGATCGTCGGCGGCGGCGAGCACCGTCGCGGTCACCGGCGCGACGACGAGCACGAGCCCGAGCCCGAACACGACCACCGGCGGCAGCACCGCCGAGACGTAGCTCTCGCCGGGCTCGATCCGGGTCATCCAGAGCAGCCCGAGCGCGATCACCAGCGGGCCGACCGCGAGCGGGATCCGCGGGCCGATCCGCTGCGCGAGCGCGCCCGAGCGCGCCGAGAACAAAAGCAGCAGCGCGGTTACCGGCAGCGAGGCGGCGCCGGCCGCGGTCGCCGAGTAGCCGAGCGAGATCTGCAGGAACGCGACGAAGAGGAAGAAGAAGCCACCGAGCGCGGTGTAGACGACGAAGGTGACCAGGTTGGCGGCGCTGAACTGCCGCGAGTTGAAGATCGAGAGCGGCATCATCGGCTCGGCGCTGCGGCGCTCGACGACGAAGAAGGCGACCAGGGCGGCGACGCCGGCGATCGCGGCGAACCAGATCAGCGCCGAGCCGCCGTCGGCGCCCTCGATCAGCGCGTAGGTGGTCCCGGCGAGCCCGACCGCGGCGAGCGTCGCGCCGGGATAGTCGAGTCGCCCGCTCGCGTCCGGGTCGCGGGTCTCGGGCACGTGGCGAGCGGCCATCGCGATCACGAACACCCCGAGCGGCAGGTTGATGAGGAAGATCGCGCGCCAGGAGACGGCGTCGACCAGGTAACCGCCGAGCAGCGGCCCGACCGCCGTCGCAACTCCGACCAGGCCCGACCAGGCGCCGATCGCACGGGCGCGATCCTCGCGCCGGAAGGTGGCCTCGATCATCGCCAGGCTGCCCGGCGTCAGCAGGGCGCCGCCGATCCCCTGCAGCAGCCGCGCCGCGATCAGCACCTCGACCGTTGGCGCGATCGCGCAGAGCAGCGACGCGGCGGTGAAGATCGCGATCCCGATGACGAAGATCCGCCGGCGCCCGTAGTGGTCGCCGAGCGAGCCGCCGAGCAGGATCAGCGAGGCGAGCGAGAGCAGGTATCCGTTCAGGATCCACTGCAGGGCGCTGGTCGAGGCGTCGAGATCGCGGCCGATCTCCGGCAGGGCGACGTTGACGACGGTCCCGTCGAGGAAGGCGAGCCCGGAGCCGAGCACGGCGACCGCGAGCACCCAGCGCCCTGCCGTGCTGGCGAAGGAGACCTGCGCCATCAACCGGCCCGGCTCTCAAACGGCTCCCGCACGCGGTCCACCGTAGCGACGTGACGTCGTCACATAAGCTCACGCGCACGCTGAGCTAGCTTCGACGATCGCTGATGCGCTCGATCACCTCGTTCATCGCCGGAAGACGCACCAAATGGGTGGTGCTCGCGCTCTGGATCGTCGCCTTCGCGGTGATGATGCCGTTCGGCGCCAAGCTCGCCGACGAGACCGAGGACGACACCGCGTCGTTCCTGCCCGAGAGCTCGGAGTCGACCCGGGTGGTCGAGATGCTCGATGAGCGAGTTCGACGACGGCGGAGACGAGCCAGGGGCTGATCGTCTACCAGCGCGACGGCGGGCTGACCGCAGCCGACCGCGAGAAGATCGCCGAGGACGCGGCGGCGCTTGACGCCCTCACCGAAGAGGAGCTGCCGCTGGTGGCGCCGCCAACGGCCCCGTTCGAGCCCGGCGCGCCACCCGAGATCGTCGCCGACGACGGATCGCTCGCCTACACGGTCCTGGTCGTGCCGACCGACTTCGACAACTCGGCCGACTGGGGCGACCTCGTCCGCGAGACGACCGGCGCCGAGGCAGACGGGATGCAGATCAACCTCACCGGCGACCTCGGCTTCAACACCGACGCCGAGGAGGTGTTCGCCGACATCGATACGAAGCTGCTGCTGGCGACGGTGGCGCTCGTGCTCGTCCTGCTGGGCGCGATCTACCGCTCGGTGCTGGTCGCGCTGACCCCGCTGATCGTCGTCTTCCTCGCCTACTCGGTCGCCCAGGGGTTCATCTACCTGCTCGCCGAGGCGGGCGCCACCGTCTCCTCGAACTCGACCTCGATCCTGATCGTGCTCATGTTCGGGGTCGGCACCGACTACTGCCTGCTGCTCGTCTCCCGCTACCGCGAGGAGCTGCACCGGACCGAGGACAAGCATGCGCGATGCGCGACGCGCTCAGCCGCTCCGGCCCCGCGATCCTCGCCAGCGGGCTGACCGTCACGCTCGCGATGCTGGTCTTGGTGCTGGCCGACTCCCAGAACACGGCGACCCTCGGTCCGGTGGCGGCGATCGGCGTCGCCAGCGCGATGGTCGCCGGGCTGACGCTCCTGCCGGCGCTGCTGACGATCTTCGGCCGGCGCGGCTTCTGGCCCCGCGCGTCGGCGGTCGCCTACGACCCCGAGCACGCCGCGGAGACCCGCCGCGGGATCTGGCGGCGGTTCGGCGATCGCGTCCTCCAGCGCCCGGCGGCGGCGCTTGCCGTGACTGGGCTGGTGTTCGTCGCCGGCGCCCTCGGCCTGCTCGCATACAAGGTCGACTACTCCACCACCACCTTCTTCAAGAAGTCGGTCGAGAGCGTCGAGGGCTTCAAGCTGATCGAGCAGGCGTTCCCGCCGGGCGTGCTGGCGCCGACGACGGTGCTGGTCGAGTCACCGACCGGCGAGGTCGCCGACGACGACGTCGAGGCGGCCGCTGACGCCGCCGCGGGCGTCGAGGGGGTCGCGGCCGCGACCCCGACCGGACGAGACCTCCGAGCGACGGCTCGATCGCCTCGGTTGACGGTCGTCCTCGACGGGACCCCTACACGAAGGCGGCGCTCGCGGATCGATCCCCGAGATCCGCGACAGCGTCGCCGAGCTCGAGGCGCGGCGACGGTGCTCGTCGGCGGCGGCACGCGCGATCCGTACGACTTCGACGAGGCGACGGAGAGCGACCTGAAGCTGATCGCGCCGCTGGCGCTGGTCGTGATCGCGGTGATCCTCGCGATCCTCCTCCGCGCCCTGGTCGCGCCGCTGGTCCTGATCGCGAGCGTGATCCTCTCCTTCCTCTGCACGCTCGGGATCTCGATCCTGTTCATCCGCTTCGTCGTCGGCGACGCCGGCTTCGACGCCTCGATTCCGACCTTCGCCTTCATCTTCCTGGTCGCGCTCGGGATCGACTACACGATCTTCCTGATGGCGCGCGTGCGCGAGGAGGCGCGCCGCCACGGGACCCGCGAGGGGATGCTGCGGGCGCTTTCGGCAACCGGCCCGGTGATCACCAGCGCCGGGGTGATCCTCGCCGGGACCTTCTCGGTGCTGATGACGCTGCCGGTGACCTTCACCTTCGACCTCGGTTTCATGGTCGCGCTCGGGATCCTGCTCGACACCTTCATCGTCCGCACGATCATGGTCCCGGCCGCGGTCGAGCTGCTCGGCGACCGGATCTGGTGGCCCTCGACGGCGAGCGGGGGTGGCGGGGCGTTGCACGAGGACACCGGCGAGCACCCGGCGGCGCCGCCCGCCGAGCCGCGCCCCGGCTAGGCGGCCGCGCCCAGCCCGTCCTCGATCCCGGCGAGCGCGGCGGCGACGAGGCCGCCGATCGCCTCGAGGTCGTAGCCGCCCTCCTGCACGACCACGGTCGGCAGGCCGAGCAGCCCGAGCTCGCGCCCGGCGGCGCGGTAGCCGTCGGCGCTGACCGCGAGCGGGCTCTCGGGGTCGCCGGCGGCCGCGTCGACGCCGAGCGCGACGACCAGCGCCCGCGGCTCGCGCTCGCGCGCCCAGGCGGCGAGCTCGGCGACCGCGGCGAGCCAGGGACGGTCGCCGCTCCCCGGCGCCAGCGGCAGGTTCCGGTTCGCGCCGGCGCCGGCGCCGGCGCCGGTCTCGGCGGCGAAGCCGAGGTAGTGGGGGAACCAGCCCGCGCCGGGGTCGACGTGCACGGAGCCGACAGCGACCTCCGCCTCGGCGTAGAAGATCGACTGGGTCCCGTTGCCGTGGTGGGCGTCGAGGTCGAGCACGGCGGTCGCGCCGAGCGCCGCCCGCAGCCGCGCCGCCGCGAGCGCGGTGTTGTTGAGATAGCAGGAGCCGCCGAACGCGTCGCGGGTCGCGTGGTGTCCGGGCGGCCGGCAGCAGGCGTAGGCGGCCGGAGCGCCGGCGAGGACCAGGTCGGCGGCGCCGAGGGCGAGATCGGCGGCTGCGCGGGCGCCCTCCCAGGTGCCCGGGACCGATCAGGGTCATCGTGTCGTAGGCGAAGCGCCCGGCGCGCGCGGCGGTCGCCTCGGGCACGATCGCCTCGGCGCCGCCGAGCAGCCCCGGGTGGGGGAAGAGGTAGGGGACGACGCGGTCCTGGCCCGGGTCGCGCTCGAGCCCGGCCGCCTCCCACGCCGCCCAGGCGCCGGCGAGGTACTCGAGCAGCGCCGGATCGTGGACCGCGAGCAGCGCGTCGTCGGGTTGTGGCCCGGCGTCGACGAGCTCGGCGCCCGCCGCGGTCAGGGCCGCCGCGATCCGCTCGGCGCGCTCGGGGAGCTCGGTCCCCGGGGTCCGGACCCCGACCCAGACCTCGCCGCCGGGATCGTGCGCGCGGTGGCGATCGCTCCAGACCACCGGCAGCTCGAGTCGCATCGCGCTCTCATACCACACCGCGGATCGGTCCCAAACGGTCGTTCAGTCGTATCGGAGGCGCGGATCTTGTCCATTTCGAGGCGTCGCGCGAGGGTTGACACGGCGATCGCGGCCGCAATAGGTTCCGAACGACCGTTCATGAACGCTGAACTCGGCGCGCAGATCGCGGACCAGCTCGGTGCGGGCAGGGTCGTCGACCCGCCCGGGGCGCTGCCGCAGCCCGCCGAGCGACTCGATCCCTCGCCGCCGGTCCGCGCGCACGAGTTCGAGCTCGCGGTCGAGCGGCTTTGTCTCGACTCGACCTCGTTTCGCGACCTGCGCCGCCTCGGCGCGGCCGACGCGGAGCGGATCGGCGAGCTGATCGCGGAGATCGTCGCCGCGCGCGGCAAGATGCACAACCCGCGCACCGAGTCGGGCGGCGTCGCGCTCGGCACCGTGACCGCGGTCGGCGACCGGTTCGCTTCACCGCCGGCGCTCGGCGACCGCGTCGTCTGCCTCGCCTCGCTGACCCTGACCCCGCTGCGACTCGACGCGGTGACCGCGGTCGACCCCGACTCGGCCCAGGTCGAGGTCCGGGGGACGGCCTACGTCAGCGAGCGCTCGCCCTGGGGGCCGCTGCCGGACGACCTCGCGCTCGAGACCGCGCTCGAGCTCTACGACGTCTACGGCGCCGGGTCGCACACGCGGGCGCTGGCGCCGGCCGAGGGGACGGTCTGCGTGCTCGGCGCCGGCCACGCCGGCAAGCTCGCGCTCGCCGCCGCGCGCGACTCGATGCGCTCGGGGACGCTGGTCGCAGTCGACGTCTCGGCGGCGGCGGTCGAGCGGGTGCGCGACCTCGGCCTCTGCGACCTCGGGGTCGTCGCCGACCTGCGCGACCCGCTCGCGGCGCTGGCGGCGGTTCGCGATGCGGGCGCGGGGCCGGCCGACCTGACCGTGGTCGTGGTCAGCGCCGGCGGCTGCGAGCCGACCGCGATCCTGCTCACCGCCGACGAGGGAACGGTGCTCTTCTACTCGATGGCGACCAGCTTCCAGACCGCGGCGCTGACCGCCGACGGGATGAGCTCGAACGTGCGGATGCTGGTCGGCAACGGCTACGCGCCCGACAGCGGCGCCTACGCGCTCGACCTCGCCCGCCGGGTGCCGGCGCTGCGCGAGGCGCTCGAGGCGCCGGTCGGGGGCGCGGCATGAGCCGCCGGACGGGACACCCGGTGCAGATGCGCTGGCGCGACCTCGACGGGCTCGGCCACGTCAACCACACCGTCGTGCTCACCTATCTCGAGGAGGGGCGCGACGCCTTCCTCGCCGAGCATGGGATCCGCCGCGACGAGTACGTCGTCGGGCGCTGCTCGGTGAGCTTCAACGGCGAGATCGATCCCGGCTTCGACACGGTCACGGTCGAGTGCGCCGTCGCCGAGCTCGGGCGCAAGAGCCTGACGACCCGCGAGCGGATCCTCGACGGCGCCGGGGAGGCGGTGGTCGAGGCCGAGTTCGGGCTCGTGCTCTGGGACCCGCAGCGGCGCGGGTCGCGGCCGATCACCGACGACGAGCGCGCCGCGCTCACGCGCGCCGGAGAGGAGGGCCGATGAGCCCGAGCGCGTGGAACTCGAATCCGGTCGTGGTCACCGTCGCCGTCACCGGCGCCGACGTGTTTCGCGACAACAACCCGAACATCCCCTACACGACCGAGGAGATCGCGACCTCGACGATCGAGGCGGCGGGCGCCGGGGCGACCGTGGCCCACCTGCACGTACGCGAGGACGACGGCACCCCGAGCGGGCGCCCGGAGCTGTTCGTCGACGTGATCGATCGCATCCGCGCCGCCTGCGACGTGCTGACGATGGTCTCGACCGGGGGCGCCAACGACATGACGATCGCGGAGCGCACCACCGGGCTCGAGGCGAAGCCCGACATCTCCGGGGTCGAGTCCGGATCGATGAACTTCGGCGACGAGACCTTCATCACGCCGCCGCCCGCGGGGCGCGGGATCGTCGAGCGGGCGCGCTCGCAGGGGATCGCGCTCGAGGTCGAGGCGTTCGACGTCGGCCACGTGGTCAGCGCCGTGCGCTGGCTCGAGCAGGGGATCCTCGAGCCGCCGCTGCGGATCAACCTCGTCTTCGGTGTCCCGGGGGGCATCGACGCGACGCCCGAGGCGCTCGAGGCGATGCTTCGCCCGCTGCCGCCGGAGACGTTCTGGACCGTGACCTGCATCGGCCGCCACCACCAGCGGATGCTCGCGCTGGCGCTGCTGCAGGGCGCGCCCGGGATCCGGACCGGGCTCGAGGACGTCGCTTACCTGAGCAAGGGCGTGCACGCGCCGTCGAACGCGGCCCTGGTCGAGATGGCGATCGGGCTCGCGGGCACGCTCGGGCGCGAGGTCGCGACCCAGGACCAGACGAGGGAGCTGCTGCATCTGTGACCGACGCGGCCGTGACCCCGACCCGGCGCGGGCCCGAGACCCGCGACGCGATCCATCGTGCCGCGGTCGAGCTCTTCGCCCACCTCGGCTACCACGCGACCTCGATGCGCGAGCTCGCCGCCGCGGCGCGGGTGCAGCCCGGCGCGATCTATCACTGGTATCCGAACAAGGAGGCGATCCTGGTCGGGCTCCAGGACGACTTCATGGCCGAGCTGACCGCGGAGGTCGTCGCCGCGACCGCTTCCCAGGAGCGCCCGGCGCTGAAGCTGGCGGCGGCGGTGCGCGAGCACGTCGTCTTCCACGGCCGCCACCGGCTGGCCGCGTTCGTCACCGACTCGGAGATCCGCGCGCTGACCCCGGGGCCGCGGCGGGCGCTGATCGCTCAGCGCGACGCCTACCAGGCTCGCTTCAGCGCCCTGATTCGCGACGGCATCCGCGACGGCTCGCTGCAGGCGAGCGACGCCCACGTCGCCACCTACGCGATCCTGCTCCAGTGCACCGGGGTGGCGCTCTGGTTCGACCCCGAGGGACCGCTGCAGCTCGAGGAGGTCGCCGAGCTGCACATCGAGCTCGTGCTCGGCTCGCTGCGCGCCTCCCCGGAGCTGATCGAGGACGCGATCGCGAGCGTCTCGCGAACAGCGGGGGAGGGCTGATGGCGCCGGCTCGGGTGAAGCCGCCGGCGCTGCCGGAGCGGGCGACGATCGCCGTCGTCGCCCCGGCGAGCCCGACCCAGATGCGCTCGGAGATCGAGCAGGCGACGGCTTACTTCGAGGCGCGCGGCCACCGGGTCGTGTTCGGCCCCAACCATCGCAAGGTGCACGGCTATCTGGCCGGGACCGACGCCGAGCGCGCCGCCGACCTGCAGTGGGCGCTGAGCGAGCCCGGGATCGACATGGTGCACGCGCTCTGCGGCGGCTACGGCTGCGCGCGCCTCTATCCGCTGATCGACTGGGACGCGGTCGGCGACCCGCGGATCGTCTGCGGCTTCTCCGACATCACCGCGCTGCATCTCGCGCTCGCGGCGCGAACCGGGTGGGTTACGTTCTACGGGCCCAACTTCCTCCGCTTCACGCGGCGCAGGAAGGAGCTCACCCGCGAGACCGAGGAATGGTTTCACCGCGCGTTCGAGCCCCGGCCGCTGGGGCGGGTGTTCGAGGACCCGGAGAACCCCTACGTGCTGACGGTCGCCGAAGGGGTCGCCGAGGCGCCGCTGGTCGGCGGCTGCATCACCCTGCTGACCGCGAGCATCGGCACCCCGTTCGAGGTCGACACCGACGGGTGCGTGGTCCTGGTCGAGGACCTGAACGAGGACGAGTACCTGGTCGACACCGCGATCAACCACCTGATCCTCGCCGGCAAGCTCGACCGGGCGGCGGGGCTGGTGTTCGGCACCGACGTCAACCTGCACTCGCGGGTGCCGCCGGAGGGCTCGGACTCGACGCTCTCGATCGAGGAGATGCTCGACGAGCTCATCGCACCGCTCGGGATCCCGGCGATCGCCAACGTCCCGGTCGGCCACGGAAAGCACATGGCGACGATGCCGCTCGGCATCGACGTGCGGATCGACGCCGGCGCGAAGACGCTCGAGGTGCTCGAGCCGGCGGTCGAAGCTTCAGATCAACGAACAGGAGGGTCGGAATGAGGTCTCGGAGAATGTGGACGGCGGTGGCGGCGCTGGTTGCGAGCGTGGCGCTGGGGGCGGCGGTCGTGACCACGGCCGGGGCCCAGGACGACGGCGCGAGCGAGGAGTCGCAGATCCTGCGGATCGGCTGGGGCCAGGACCCGCAGACGCTGAACCCGTTCACGGGCCTCGACGAGGAGGGCTACACGGTCTGGGCGATGACCTGGGACCTGCTCGTCAACTTCAGCCCCGAGGACCTGAGCCCGACGGCGGGGATCGCGGAGAGCTGGGAGGTCTCCGAGGACGGCCGACCGTCACCTTCACGCTCGCCGACCGCAACTGGTCCGACGGCGAGCCGATCACCTCCGCCGACGTCAAGTACTCGCTCGAGACCCTCGGCGGCGAGGGGGACCTGTTCACCAGCTACACCAACAACGTCACCTCGATCGAGACCCCGGACGAGAAGACGGTCGTGATCAAGACGAAGCAGCCCGACGCGCGCATCGTCGGCGGCCTGTTCATCTACATCCTCCCCGAGCACGTCTGGGGCGAGGTCCCGCTCGACGAGGTGACGACCAAGTACCAGCCGGAGCTGCCGATGGTCGGCAGCGGGCCCTACATCGCGACCGAGTTCGAGCGCGGGCGCATCCTGCGGCTCGAGCGCAACCCCGAATGGGCGGGCGAGGAGCCCGAGTTCGACGAGATCCAGTTCATCAAGTACGGCACCGAGGACGCGGTCGAGCGCGCCCTGCAGCTGGGCGAGATCGACATGGACATCGAGGTGCAGCCGACCACGTTCGAGAGCATCGGCGAGGAGGAGAACATCGAGACGGTGCGCAGCGCCTCGCCCTCCTACACCGAGCTCGCCTTCAACCTGTGCTCGGAGCAGAACTGCCCCGACGCGCAGTTCAACCCGGCGGTCCAGGACAAGACCGTGCGCCAGGCGATCGCCTACGCGATCGACCGCGAGCGGGTGAACGAGATCTCCGCCCTCGGGACCTCGTTCGTCGCCAACGGGATCCTGCCCTCGTTCTACGAGTCCTTCTACGAGACCCCTGAGCAGACCTACGCGCCGCCGGACGTCGACGTCGCGAACCAGATGCTCGACGACGCCGGCTGGACGGCGGGCGAGGACGGCGTGCGCGAGAAGGACGGCGAGACGCTCTCGTTCGACCTCTACGTGCGCTCGGAGTCCCAGTCCGACACCCAGGCGGCGCGCCTGATCGCCGAGATGGCGCAGGAGATCGGGGTCGAGTTCAACGTCCAGGTGGTCAGCGTCGGCAAGCTGACCGAGCTCACGGTGCAGAAGGTCGACGGCAAGCCGGCGCCGGACTTCGACACCTTCGTCTGGGGCTGGGGCGGCGACCCGTACGACCCGAGCTTCCTGCTCAGCCTGTTCACGACCGGCGAGATCGGCGCCTCCTCGGACTCGTTCTACTCGAACCCGGAGTACGACCGGCTGTTCGAGGAGCAGTCGGCGGAGTTCGACGTCGACGCGCGCCGGGAGCTGATCGCCGAGATGGTCGCGATCACCCAGGAGGACGTGCCCTATGTCGTCCTCACCGAGGACCCGAACCTGGCCGCGTATCGCAGCGATCAGGTCGAGGTCGAGCTCGCGTGCCCGGCGGAGACCGGCGATCCGATCTGCGAGCAGGTCTCCTACGAGCCGCTGCTCTCGCTCGCCCCCGCCGAGGGCGCTTCGTCCGACGACGGCGGTGGCAGCGCGGGGGTCCTGATCGCGATCGGCGCGGTGGTGGTCGCGACGATCGGCTTCTTCGCCTGGCGCTCGCGCCGCCGGCGCGACGACGAGCCGCTGGAGCTCGAGCAATGAGGCGCGGCCCGTGAGCGGGCGGTGGCTCGCGGGCAAGGTGGCCGCGGCGCTGCTGACGCTCGCCTTCGTCCTCGTCTTCAACTTCTTCCTCTTCCGGGTCATGGGCGACCCGACAACCCAGCTCGCCCGGCTGCCTCAATCGACGCCGGAGGAGATCGAGAAGCTGAAGGCCGACTACGGGCTCGACAAGCCGGTCACCGGCCAGTTCGCCGACTACGTCGGGCGACACCCTGCGCCTCGACCTCGGGATCAGCCAGCGCTCCCGCGAGCCGGTCTGGGACGAGATCAAGCGCGCGCTGCCCTGGACGCTGCTGCTGGTCGGCACCGGCACCCTGCTGGCGACGCTGATCGGCTCCTGGATGGGGGTGGTCGCCGCGACCCGGCGCGGCGAAAGACCGACGACAGCCTGCTCGGCTTCAGCCTCTTCACCTACGCCGCGCCCGAGTACTGGATCGGGATCATCCTGATCCTGGTGTTCGCGGTCTGGATACCGATCCTGCCCGCGGGTCAGCAGGTCTCGCCGGGGGTCGAGTTCTCGAGCTGGTTCGCGGAGGCGCTCGACGTCGCCGAGCACCTGATCCTGCCGGCGACCGCGATGACCCTGATGCTGCTCGGTCAGTACTTCCTGATCATGCGCTCGTCGATGGTCGACGTGCTGACCGAGGACTTCATCACCGTCAAGCGCGCGACCGGGCTGCCCTGGGAGCGGGTGGTGCGCAGTCACGCGGTGCCGAACGCGCTGCTGCCCCTGGTGACGCTGTCGGCGATCCAGTTCGGCGCCGTGGTCGGCGGCGCGATCACGATCGAGACGATCTTCTCCTGGCCCGGGCTCGGCGAGCTCACCTTCACCGCGATCAACGACAAGGACTTCCCGGTCCTCCAGGGCACCTTCCTCGTCTTCTCCGCCGGGGTGATCCTCGCCAACCTGCTCGCCGACTGCCTCTACTTCTACCTCGACCCGCGGGTGCAGTCGCGATGACCGCAGGGCCGGTGACGACGGCCGACGGGGTCGCGGCGGTGGGCGCGGCGGGGCCGCCGCTCGGCGACCGCGGCGTCCGCGATCTGCTCCTGCACACGAAGCGCGGCAGGTTCGGGATCTCGGTGCTCGGCGTGTTCGCGTTCATGGCGGTGTTCGGGAGCCTGATCGCCCCGTACGACCCGTTCGCCTCGAGCCTCGACGTGCTCGCGCCGCCGAGCTCCGAGCACTGGCTCGGGACGACCGAGAGCGGCGCCGACGTGCTCTCGCAGATCCTCGTCGGCGCCCGGGTCTCGATCGTCGTCGGCTTCGCCGCCGCGATCATCTCGGCGGTGCTCGGCTCGGCGGTCGGGCTCGCGGCCGGGTACTTCGGCGGCTGGACCGACCGGATCCTCGACGCGCTCGAGAACTGGTTCCTGGTGATCCCGACGCTGCCGCTGATGATCGTGCTCGCGCGGCTGCTCGACCCGTCGCTCGGGGTGCTGATCATCGTCATCGGCCTCACCTCGTGGGCCGGCACCGGCCGGATCGTGCGGGCCCAGGTGCTGACCCTGCGCGAGCGCGCGTTCGTCGAGCGCGCCCGGGCGCTCGGGGCGCGCGATCGCTACATCATCCGCACCCACATCCTCCCCAACACGCTGCCGCTGATCTTCGCCAACACCGTGCTGATCGTCGCCGTCGCGATCCTCTCCGAGGCGGCGCTCTCGTTCCTCGGCCTCGGCGACCCGAACCGGATCTCCTGGGGCTCGATGCTCGAGAACGCGTTCGAGTCCGGCGCCCCGAGCGCCGAGGCGTGGTGGTACGTGATCCCGCCCGGGCTCTGCATCACCACCCTGGTGCTGGCGATCGCGGTGCTCGGCTACCTGTTCGAGGAGTACATCAACCCGCGGCTGAGGGAGCAGGGATGAACGCGAGCACGGAGCAGGGAGCAGGGAGGGGCGAAGGATGGGGTCGGGCTCCGCTCTTGGAGGTCGAAGGGCTGCGGGTGGAGCATCGGGGGCGGCCGATCGTCGACGGGGTCGACTTCGCGCTGCGGCCCGGCGAGGCGCTCGGAATCGCGGGCGAGTCGGGGTGCGGGAAGACGACCACCGCGCTGGCGCTGATGAAGCTGCTGCCGGCGACCCTGCGCCAGTCGGGGTCGATCACCCTGCGTCCGCCGGGGGCGGACGAGCCGATCAACATCGGCAAGCGCACCGAGGCGGGAATGCAGGCTGGTGCGCTGGCGCCACGTCTCGCTGATCTTCCAGGGCGCGATGAACGCGCTCGACCCGGTGCAGCGAGTCGACGAGCAGATCGCCGAGGCGATCCGCCTCCACGAGCGGGTCGACTCGAAGCGGGCGGCGGCGCGGATCGACGAGCTGCTCGCCACCGTCGGGCTGACGCCGGGCGCCGGGCGCCGCTACCCGCACCAGCTCTCCGGTGGTCAGCGCCAGCGGGTGATGATCGCGCTCGCGCTCGCCTGCAACCCCTCGCTGGTGATCGCCGACGAGCCGACGACGGCGCTCGACGTGGTCATGCAGGCCCAGGTGCTGGAGCTGCTCGAGCGCCTGCGCGAGCAGCTCGGGCTGGCGCTGATCCTGATCTCGCACGATCTCGGTGTGCTCGCCGAGACCTGCGACCGGATCGCGGTCATGTACGCGGGCAGGATCGTCGAGACCGGCCCGGTGAGCTCGGTCTTCGCCCGCCCGCAGCACCCCTACACGAAGCGGCTGTTGGAGTCGCTGCCGGTGATCGGCGGCGCCCGCGACCTCGCGGCGCCGATTCCCGGCGGTCCGCCCGACCCCGACCACCTCCCCGAGGGCTGTCGCTTCCGGCCGCGCTGCCCCTATGCCGCCGACCGCTGCCTCACCGACCCGCCGCTGCGCGAGGTCGCGCCGCGCCACGCCTCCGCCTGCCACTTCGCCCCCTGGTCGGAGTGGCCGGCGCCGTCGGCGACCGAGGCCGAGGTGGCCGGATGAGCGCTCCGCTGCTCGAGGTCCGCGAGCTCGAGATCCAGTTCCGCGTTCGCAGGGCGACGACCCGGGCGATCGACGGCGTCTCGCTCGATTGGCGCCCGGGCGAGATCCTCGGGATCGTCGGCGAGTCCGGCTGCGGCAAGTCGACCCTCGCACGGGCGATGCTGGGACTCGTCCCCGCCGCCGCCGGAGAGATCCTGCTCGACGGCGACGCGGTCGCTGGCCGCGCCCGCCTCGGCGAGCTGCGAACCCGCGTGCAGATGATCTTCCAGGACCCCTACCAGACGCTGAACCCGCGCCAGCGGGTGGAGGCGATCGTCGCCGAGCCGCTGGTCGTGCAGGGCGTCCCGCGCGCCGAGCACGAGGCCCGCCTCGGTCGCGCGCTCGACGACGTCGGGCTCGACCCGGAGCGCTTCGCGCGCCGCTATCCCCATCAGCTCTCCGGCGGCCAGCGCCAGCGGGTGGCGATCGCCGCGGCGCTCGTGCTCGAGCCCGACGGGCTGATCTGCGACGAGCCGGTGTCGATGCTCGACGCGTCGGTGCGGGCGCAGATCCTCGCCGTGCTGCTCGAGCTCCAGCGCCGCCGCGGCCTGGCGCTGGTCTTCATCACTCACGACCTCAGCCTCGCCTGGTCGCTCTGCGACCGGCTCGCGGTGATGTACCTGGGGCGGGTGGTCGAGGAGGGTTCCGCGGTGGACGTGATCGAGCGCCCGCAGCATCCCTACACCCGGGCGCTGGTCGACGCGATCCCGGTCCCGGCGGTCGGCGGCGGCGAGCGTCGCGAGCTGCTCACCGGCGAGCTCCCGGACGCGACCAACGTCCCCAGCGGCTGTCGCTTCCACCCGCGCTGCCCGCGGCGCTTCGAGCCCTGCGACCGGATCGACCCGCGGTTGATCGAGGCCGGGGGGGCCGAGCAGCGGGCCGCCTGCCTGCTGCACGACCCCTCGCTCGCCGCCCAGGGCACCGCCGCCGATGGCTGAGCGCTGGCGCGAGATCGGCGGCGCGGTCGGCCTGCTCGAACCGGGCGAGCGCAACGCGATCACCGACGTCCCCGGGGTTCGCGTCGGTCACGCCCAGGCGGCGAGCGGCGAGCCGACCGGGGTCAGCGTGGTCGTGCCCCCGACGCTGCCGGCGCCCGCCGGGACCGCGGTGGTCAACGGGATGGGCGAGCTCACCGGCCGGATCGAGATCGACGAGCGCGGCTCGACCGAGACCCCGGTCTACCTCTGCGGCACGCACGCGGTCGGGATCGTCCACCACGCCGCGGTGATCGCCTCAGGGCGCGGGCCGGAGGAGGTCGTGCTGCCGGTGGTCGGCGAGTGCGACGACAGCTGGCGCGCCGACTCGCGCACGGTCACCGTCGCCGACGTCGAGGCGGCGCTCGCCGCGGCCGGGCCCGAGGTCGCCGAGGGCACCGTCGGTGCCGGCACCGGGATGATGTGCTTCGAGTATCCGGGCGGGATCGGGACCGCGTCGCGGGTCGTCGGCGAGCACCGCGTCGGCGTCCTCTGCCTCTGCAACTTCGGCGAGCGCGAGCGCCTCGACCTGTTCGGGACCACGCTCGAGCCGCCGCCGACGCGGGTCGCGCCCGCGGGCTCGTGCATCACCGTCTGCGCGACCGACGCACCGCTGCGCCCGGACCAGCTTTGCCGCCTCGCCCTGCGCCCGCTGCTCGGGCTCGCGCGGGTCGGCTCCTACGGCTCCGACGGCTCGGGCGAGATCGGGCTCGCGTTCTCGACCGGAGCCGCGGGCGCGGTCGCGAACGAGGAGATCAACCCCTATTTCGCCGCCGCCTGGGAGGCGGCTCAGGAGTCGGTCTACAACTGCCTCGTCGCCGCCCGTCCCGGAGAGCTTCGCGACGGGACGATGCAGGAGGAGTTCCCGATCGAGGTCGTCCGCGAGCTCGCCCGGTCGCGCGGTGCCCGCCGCTGACCTGCGCGAGGAGGTCGTCGACCTCGCTCGCGCCCTGATCCGGATCGACACCTCGAACCCGCCCGGCAACGAGACCCCGGCCGCGGAGCTGCTCGCGCGCCATCTCACCGAGGCCGGGGCGGAGTGCGAGCTCGTCGGCCCCGACCCCGGGCGGCTGAACCTGGTCGCGCGCGTCCGCGGGCGCGGCGAGGGACCGTCGCTGATGCTGCTCGCGCACACCGACGTCGTCCCGGCGCCGGCCGCGGGCTGGACCGTGGCGCCGTTCGACGCCGTGATCCGCGATTCGACGCTGATCGGTCGCGGAGCCACCGACATGAAGAACGAGCTCGCCGCGCGCGCGGTCGCGATCGCCGAGCTCGCCCGCTCGGGCGAGCGGCCCGCGGGCGACGTGGTTCTGGTCGCCGAGGCCGACGAGGAGCGAAACACCGCCGACGTCGGGATGTCGTGGCTGGTGCGCGAGCGCCCCGACCTGCGTGCCGACTACGCGCTCAACGAGGGCGGGGGCCAGCTGTTCGAGCTCGCCGACGGTCGCCGCCTGATCACCGTCTCGGTCGGCGAGAAGCTGGTCAGCTCGCTGCGCCTGCGCGTCCACGGGCGCGCCGCGCATGCCTCGATCCCGGTGCGGGCCGACAACCCGCTGCGCCACGCGGCGAACGCGATCGAGCGCCTGCTGGCGGAGCCCGGCCCGGAGCTGATCACCGCCTCGGTCACCCGCGCGCTCGAGGCGCTCGGCGCGCCCGCGGGCGGCGCGGCGATGGCCGAGTGGGCCGAGGCCCAGCACCCGCTGCTCGGCGAGCTGCTGCCGGCGATGACGCGGATGACCGTGACCCCGACCGGGCTCGCGACCGGCGAGCCCGCGAACGTGATCCCGCCGTTCGCCGACGTCGTCTGCGACTGCCGCGCGGTCCCGGGGCAGGGCGAGGCCGAGATCCGTGCCCACGTCGAGCGCGCGCTCGGCGCCGGCTACGCCTATGAGCTCGAGCTGCTCGAGCCGCTCGTCGGCGGGACCGAGTCGCCGCTCGACACGCCGCTCTACGAGGTGATCGAGGGCTGGGTCGCGCGGCGCTTGCCGGGAGCGGTCGTGTTGCCGGTGGTGACCCCGGGGTTCAGCGACTCGCACTGGGTCCGCGCGGCCCACGACACGGTCGCCTATGGCTTCGCGCCGGTGCTCGCGACCGACCCGGCCGAGTACGCGCGGGCGGCGCACGGACCCGACGAGGCGCTCGCGGTCGACGACCTGGTCGAGATGGCCGAGTTCCACCTGCACGCGGTCCGGGCGCTCGCCGGGCTCGACCGGTGAGCCTCACGTTCGCCGCGCCGGCGTCGTTTCACCTCCGATGAACGAGAACGACTCACCCCAGCTGTACACGACCATCTCGAGCCCGGTCGGCGAGCTGCTGCTCGTCGGCGACGAGCGCGCGCTGCGCGGGCTCTACCTCCAGCACGGCCCGCATCCGGCGGCGATCGAGCCGGGCTGGCGCGCCGCGAGCGAGCCGTTCGCGGACGTCTGCGCGCAGCTCGACGAGTACTTCGCCGGGCAGCGGCACGAGTTCGAGCTCGAGCTCGAGCCGAGCGGGACCACGTTTCAGCGTCGTGTCTGGAGCGCGCTCGAGTCGATCCCCTACGGAACGACGGAGACCTACGGCGAGCTCGCCCGGCGGCTCGGCGTCCCGCGCGCGTCGCGCGCCGTCGGCCGCGCCAACGGCCGCAACCCGATCTCGATCGTCGTTCCCTGCCACCGCGTGATCGGCACCGGCGGCAACCTGACCGGCTACGGCGGCGGGATCGAGCGCAAGCGCACCCTGCTCGAGCTCGAGGGCTCGCTGCTGGCGGCCTAGCGGGACTCTCAGCCGTCGTCCTGGCGAAATGCCCGGTGGACCTCGTCGATCGAGAGCTCGGAGGCGAGGCAGGCGAGCAGCTTCATCCGCGCCGCCTGCGGGGAGAGGAAGCCGGCGGGGATGATCTGTGTCTCGCGCAGGTCGCGCTCGGAGCCCCGGTAGCCGTAGGTCGCGTTCAGGATCACGCCGCGCTCGGGCCGGGAGTAGGCGATGACCGGGATCCGCTCCGCCGCGTCGGCCCAGAGCTCGAGCAGCGGCGGCGCCAGGTGGCCGGCGCCGAGGGTGCCGATCACCACCCCCTGGGGGTCGGTCGCGAGCGCGGCGCGAGCGAGGGTGCCGTCGTCGCCGGCCGCGGTCGGGACGACCAGGACCCGGCAGTCGAGGTGCGGCGGGTCGAGCGGCGGGTTGCGCGGGATCCGCGACCAGATCGTCGGGTGGCCCTCGGTGACGCGTCCGAGCGGCCCGGTCTGCGGCGACGAGAACGCGACCAGCGAGGTGGTGTCGGTCTTACGCGCGCCGCGGGCGTGATGGATCTCGCCGCCGAAGCAGACCAGCGCCCCCATCCCGGCCGCCTCCTCGCTGGCCGCGACGCTGACCGCGTCGACGAGGTTCGCGGGGCCGTCCGCCCCGGGCGCCGAGGCCGGACGGGCTGCGCCGGTGAAGACGATCGGCGGCTCGGCGTCGTGGACGACGTCGCAGAGCATCGCCGTCTCCTCGAGCGTGTCGGTGCCGTGGGTGACGACGACGCCGAGCCCGCGCCGGGCCGCGTCCCGGGCCTCGCGGCAGATCGCGAGCTGGTCGGCGAGCGTCAGGTGCGCGCTGGGCAGGTTCGAGATCGTCCGCGCCGCGAGCTCGTCGTCGTCGGTGAGCGCCGGGATCGCCGCGACCAGGGCCTCGCCGTCGAGGCGCGGGGTCGCGCCGCGCTCGTCGGTCATCGAGATCGTGCCTCCCGTGGCCAGCACGAGCACCCGCCGCGCGCGCGCCTCGGCGTCGGTCCTGGTCGCCATTGCGGCGACGATAGCGCCGTCCGGCCGGGGTCCGCCCGCGGACCGGAATCGGCGCATCGCCGCAGGGGAGCGGCTAGGGTCGCAGCCGGATGGCCGTGGTAGGCCGGGGCACCGGATCGAGGCTGGGTTGGATCGCGCTCGCGGTCTCGCTTGCGCTCGCCGGGGTCACTGCCTCGCTCACGCTCCCCGCTTCGGAGGCGCAGGCGGCGGCGAAGCAGACCCGCTACTCGATCGTCGGCGGCTGCTACGCGCTGCGCTCACAGTCGACCGGTTCCTTCGTCACCAAGGCCGAGGACGGCTACGCCGCGACCGCGAGCGGTGTCGGCGGAGCGGAGCCGTTTCGCCTCCAGGCGACCGCGCTCGGGCGCTATCTCTTCTACGGCACCGCCCGCGACTTCCTCGCGCTCGAAGGCGAGCGGGTCGAGTCGGCCGCCGAGCCCTCGAACGCCTCCGACCTCACGGTTCGCGAGCGCGGCAGCTCGTTCACGATCGCGAACGAGTTCAGCGGCGAGCGGGTCGCGGTCGGCAGCGGCGGCAAGCTATCCGCGGGTGAGCCGGAGAGCTTTCGGTTCGTCGCCGCGAGTGGCTGTCCCTCCTATCCGGAGGTCGGGCTCAACGTGAGCGGCCGGCCCGGCAAGCGGCTCGGATACGGCGAGGTCCGCGGGACGGTCGAGGGCCACATGCACGGGATGGCGTTCGAGTTCCTCGGCGGGCGCGCCCACTGCGGCACGCCATGGCACCGCTTCGGCGCTCCCTACGCGCTCCGCGACTGCGTCGACCACGAGGCCAGCGACGGCTGCGGCGCGGTGCTCGACAACGCGCTCTACGGCGAGCCCGCGCGCTGCCACGAGCCCACCGGCTGGCCGAGCTTCGAGGGCTGGCCCGACCACCGCTCGCTCACCCACGAGCAGAGCTATTGGCGCTGGCTGCAGCGCGCCTGGGCCGGCGGCCTGCGCCTGTACGTCAACCTGATGGTCGAGAACCGCGCCCTCTGCGAGCTCTATCCGCTGAAGCAGAACAGCTGCGACGAGATGGAGAGCGTGCTGCTGCAGATCGAGCGCATCCACGAGTTCGAGGACTACATCGACGCCCAGAGCGGCGGCCCCGGCAAGGGCTTCTTCCGCATCGTCGAGTCCCCGTTCGAGGCCCGCAAGGCGATCAACCGGGGCAAGCTCGCGGTCGTCCTCGGGATGGAGGTCTCCGAGCCCTTCGGCTGCAGCGTCTACCTCGGCGCGCCGCGCTGCGACGAGGCGCAGATCGATGATTGGCTCGAGCGCCTCGACGACCTCGGGATCCGCCAGCTCGAGATCACGAACAAGTTCGACAACGCGCTCACCGGGGTCGCCGGCGACAACGGCACCACCGGGACGATCGTCAACGGCGGCAACTTCTACACCACGGGTCGGTTCTGGGACTTCGAGCACTGCGAGGAGCCGGTCAACCACGACCGCGAGCCGACCGGGGTCGCGGTCCACAACGACGACGAGCTGATCGCCAACGGCCTCGACGCGTTCGCGCCGCCGGGCGCCGCGCCCGTCTACGGCGAGCCGCCCTACTGCAACACGATCGGGCTCAGCAAGCTCGGCGAGCACGCGGTCCGCTCGATCATCGACCGCGAGATGATCTTCGACCCCGACCACATGAGCGTGCTCGGCCGCAACCAGGCGCTCAACCTGGTCGAGTCGCGCCACTACTCGGGGATCGTCTCGTCGCACAGCTGGAGCACGCCGAACGCCCTGCCGCGGATCTACCGGCTCGGCGGCGTCGTCACGCCGTCCTCGAGCGAGGCCGACGGCTTCGTCCACGAGTGGCAGCACCTGCGCCAGGAGTACAGCGGCCGGCAGTACTTCGGCGTCGGCTACGGCGCGGACATGAACGGGTTCGCCGGCCAGCCCGGCCCGCGCGACCCGGCCGCCGGTCCCCAGGTCTCATACCCGTTCAAGTCGCTCGACGGCGAGACCCGGGTGCACGCGCAGCAGTCCGGGAGTCGCGTCTACGACATCAACGCCGACGGCGTCGCCCACTACGGGCTCTACCCGGACTGGTACGAGGACGTGCGCCTGGTCGGCGGCGGCGCCGTGGCCCGGGACCTGCGCCGCGGGGCCGAGGCCTACCTGCAGATGTGGGAGCGCGCGACGGGGATCGGCGAGGTCCGCTGCGATCGCTGGCGCCAGCGCTTCCTCACCTCGCGCGGCTTCAGCGGACGCGTGCGGCTCGGCGACCGGCCGGGCAAGGTCCTGCGCCGCGCCGGCCAGCCGCTGCGCCGGACGCGGACCTGGACCTGGTGCGCGAACAGCCGCGGCGGCAAGGGCGGGACCGGCAAGCGCTCGGCGAAGCCCGAGGTCGACGCCGTGTTCACCCGCGGCGGCAAGGTCGCCCTGATCAAGAGCACGATGCGAAAGCACCGCGCCGACGGTATCCGCCCGCGGATGAGCCGCGCCGAGCTGAGGCGGCGCGCGAAGCCGATCGGCGGCGGGCTCTACGTGCGCTCGGCCGGCGCCGGGCGCCAGTTCGTCTACGGGCTGCGCCGCGGCCGGGTCGCCTTCGTCGGGCTCGCCGCGCGCTCGGTCGCCAAGCACGAGCGCACCCTGCGCAGCTACCTGCGCCGCGCTCGGTAGCCGCCGCTACTCCAGCGGGTCCGGGACCGTGCGCTCGCGGACCCGCATCGGCAGGCCGCCGACCGGGCTCAGAGTCGGCATCTGGCGCACCGTCATCGTCCTTCCGGGGAGGTTCTCGAACCGCAGTCGTTGCAGCAGCCGGGTCGCGACCAGCTTCACCTCGGTCTGGCCGAAGCGCTTGCCGATGCAGATCCGCGAGCCGCCGCCGAAGGGGACGTAGGCGCCGCGCGGCAGCGCCGCCTTGCGCTCGCGGGTGAAGCGCTCAGGGATGAACTCGTCGGGCTCGGGGAAGACCTCGGCGAGCCGGTGGCTGGCCCAGGAGCAGTAGCTGACGTGGGCGCCCGCGGAGACGGTGTGCCCGGCGAACTCGAAGTCGCGGACCGCGCGCCGGGGGCCGATCCAGGCCGGCGGGTAGAGCCGCAGGACCTCGTCGACGACCATCTCGAGATAGGGGAGCTCGTGCTCGAGCTGATGCGGCGTCGGCATCGCGCCGCTGAGTACGCGGTCCTGCTCGGCCTGCAGCTCGGCGAGCACGCGCCGGTCGCGGGCGAGCTCGTAGAGCAGGAAGGAGAGGGTCGAGGTCGAGGTGTCGTGCCCGGCGAACATCAGCGTCATCAGCTGGTCGCGGACCTCGTCGCGGGCGAGCGCCGAGCCGTCCTCGTCGCGGGCGGCGAGCAGCAGGCTGAGCACGTCGCGGCGCTCGGGGTCCGGGCGCGCGCGGCGCGCGTCGATCTCGGCGAACACGATCCGGTCGAGGACCCGGCGCGACTGGACCAGGCGCCGCCACGGGGTCCGCGGCCCGCGCAGCATCCGCCAGTGGTACTCGGTCCCGTAGTAGGCGAGCGCGCGCTCGAAATGCTCGGCGGCGGCAGCGCCGTGACCCTCCTCGTCGGGGTCGAGGCCGAGCAGGGCCCGCATCGCGATCCGCATCGCGAGGTTGCGCATCCACGAGTACATGTCGACCACCGAGCCCGGCCGCAGCGGCCGCATCTCGGCCTCGGTCTCGATCGCCATCGCCTCGACCGCGGCCTCGATCTGCTCGCGGTGGAAGGCGGGCATCATGATCCGCCGAGCCCGGTCGTGGTAGCCGCCGTCGATCGTCAGCAGCCCGTCGCCGAGCAGCGGGATCAGGTCGCCGAAGCTGCCCTCGCGCCAGCGGAAGTTCTGCGGGTGGCTGACGGTGACGTAGGTGTTCGCCTCCGGCCCGATCATGAACACGACCTTCGCGTAGAGGATCCGGATCGTGAAGATCGGCCCGAAGCGGTCGTAGGCGTCGAGCAGGACCGGCAGCGGGTCGTGGTTGATCTGCCGGGTGCGGGCGAAGTCGTAGTCGAGCAGTCCCGGCGGGTAGTCGAAGGCGGCGGCGCGCTCGGAGCGCACGTCGTCGAGCACCCGCCGCAGCGGATTCAGCGAGACCGGCTCGGGCCGGGCGTCGTCGGCGGGGCCGTAGGCCGGGGGAGCGTCGGAGGTCGTCTCGCCGGTCGCCGTCACCGGCGGCGCTGGCCGGCTCGCTTGCCGACGACCTTCACCCGCTGGGTCATGTCGACCGGATGCAGGCCGCAGAAGAAGCGGTAGTTGCCCTTCTTGCGGAACTGCTGGGCGAAGGTGCGGTCGCCGTCGAGGTTCGGCGAGCCGATCCCGATCGGGCCGTTGGCGAGGGTGACGTTGTGCAGCTCCTCGCTGCCGAAGTTCCAGGTCAGGTTGGCGCCGCGCTTGACCTTGACGTTGCGGTTGACGAAGAAGTTGTCGCCGACGTACAGGGTCGAGCCCGAGGGCTTGCGCTCGATCTTGCCCGGCGGGTTCTTGATCGCGACCGCGTTCCCGGCGGCGTCGAGCCCGGTGAGCGGGATCTTGAACGGGATCGGGCCCGCGCGCCCGGCTGCGGACGGATCGGTGTTGACGACGTCGGTCGGCGCCGGGCCGCAGCCGTCGGTGACGTCGACGTCGTGGGCGATGAAGACGACCATGATCCCCATCACCCGCGTGTGCGGCAGCGAGTTGTCGTAGACCGAGTTGAGTCGCAATCGCTGCCCGGCAGCGACCGGGAACCCCTGCTCGGTGCCGAAGGCGCTCATGTTGATCGGGCCGGGCTCGTGCAGGATCGGCTTCACGTTGTAGAACGGGTGCTCGGGGTTGCCCCAGGTCGGCAGCGACGCGGCGAGCTCGCGATTGCCGCAGTCGGGCTGGCTCAGGGTCAGCCGGTGGGCGCCGCCGTGCACATGGCCGGAGCCGGCGACCATCCGGCCGTCCTCGGGAATCAGGTAGTCGGCCGTGCGCTCGTGGACCGAGCCCGGGTCCCTGTTGCCCGGCACGTTGTAGATCGGGTCGGCGCGGCAGTTGGCGACGTCGAGCCAGTACGGGGTCACCGGGGTGATGTCGTTGGCGGGGTCGGCGTCGCCGTTCGGGTCGTCGACGACGGTCATCGTGTACTCGATGTAGGCGGTGTCGGTCGTGGCGCGGTGGTTCATCACCATGTAGGTCATCAGCCAGTTGTCGGCGGCGGCGACCTCGTAGCCGTAGCCGTCGGGCAGGGTCAGCTTCGAGCGCTCCTCGCCGGCGGCGTAGAAGCGCTCGCGCGCCGGGAACTTGACCTGGTTGTCGAACCCGGTCAGCGAGCCGCAGGTCCGGTCCGGCTGGGCGAGGTTGAGGAAGACGATGTGGTGCAGCATCAGCCGCTGGATCGGGATCGGCGTCCCGGCCTCGTCGACGATGTCGACCTTCATCTTCGTGATGTAGCCGTCGATGTTCGGGTCGGGAGCGCCGCTGACCTTCTGGCTCACCTCGTAGCCGTCGACCGAGATCGGCCCGACCCGTTTCGTGACCTCGTGCGTCGCCGCCCCGGCCTCCGCGGCCCCGAGCGCGAGCACCAGCGCCGCAACGATCCCGATGCCGGCGAGCATCGCTGCGAGCCGAGCGCCGGTCCCCTGAGCGTCCCTGCTCGTCATCGTCGCCGAGGATACAGCGGTACGCTCCCGGATCCGGCCCGCGTGCGGGCGAGACAGATCCTAAGGAGGAGTTTCGGATGGCAGCGGAGCCGCGTTCGCTTCAGGGCAGGGTGGTCGCGATCACGGGCGGCGCCCGCGGGATCGGCAGGTCGACCGCGCAGGCGCTGGTGCGCAAGGGCGCCCGGGTCGCGATCGGCGATCTCGACCGCGAGCTCGCCGAGCAGACCGCCGCCGAGCTCGGCGGCGAGACCCTGGCGCTGGAGCTCGACGTCACCGATCGCTCCTCGTTCGAGGGCTTCCTCGACCAGGTCGAGGAGCGCCTCGGCTCGCTCGACGTGCTCGTCAACAACGCCGGGATCATGCCGCTGGGGCGCTTCGTCGAGGAGGACGACGCGACCGCGCAGCGGATGGTCGACATCAACGTCCACGGCGTCCTCTACGGGATGAAGCTGGCGCTGCCGCGAATGCAGCGGCGCGGCGACGGCCATCTCGTCAACATCGCCTCGCAGGCGGGCAAGGGCGGGTTCCCGGGCGGGGCGACCTACTGCGGGACCAAGCACTTCGTCGTCGGCGTCTCGGAGGCCGTGCGCGCCGAGCTGCGCGACACCGGGGTCGAGATCTCGGTCGTCATGCCCGCGGTCGTCAACACCGAGCTCGGGTCCGGCCTGCCGGAGACGCGGGCGATCAAGAAGCTCGAGCCCGAGGACGTCGCCGAGGCGATCGTCGGCGCGCTCGAGCGGCCGAAGTTCGACGTCTGGGTGCCGCGCGAGAGCGTCGGCATCTACAAGCTGATGACGCTGATGCCGCGCGGGGCGCGCGAGGGCCTCGCCCGCCTGCTCAAGGCCGACAAGGTGCTCGCCGAGCACGACGCAACCGTCCGCGCGGCCTACGAGGACCGCGCCGCGCACTCCGCCCCCTCCACCGACGAGGAGGCGGAGGCGGTCACGAAATCGAGCTGAGCAGCGCCGCGAGGGCGAAGCCGAGCGTGGTCACGAGGCCGATCGCGAGCGAGCGGCCGCTCTCCTCGAAGGCGACCGGCACCATCTCGGTCGCGAGCATGGTCAGGATCGCGCCACCGGCGAACGCCTGCGTCGCCGCCTGCAGCTCGGGCGAGCCGCCGCCGAGGAGCTCGTAGCCGAGCGCCGCGGCGAGCGCCGAGACCGCCGCGATCGCGAGCCAGACTCCGAGGATCCAGCGCCGGGAGCGCCCGGCGCGCTCGAACTCGTGCGAGGCGGAGATCGACTCCGGCAGGTTGGAGAGGAAGACGGCGGCGACGAAGGCGACGCCGACGCCGCCGCCCTCGACCAGGGTGAGCCCGATCGCCGCCGACTCGGGGATCCCGTCGAGCAGCGCTCCGAGCGCCAGCGCGCCGCCCGCCGACTCCTCCGCATCGGCGCCGCGCCGGTCGAGGCGATGGCTGAGCCCGGCGTAGACGAGCGCCCCGGCCGCGAGCCCGACGGCGACCGCGCCACCGCCGCCGAGCTCGAGCCCGTCGCCGGTCAGGTCGTAGGCGACGGCGCTGATCAGGACACCGGCGCCGAATGCCATCACGAACGCGACCGTGCGCTTGCTCGGGCGGGCAGCGAACTGCGCCAGCGCGCCGATCACCAGCGCGAGACCGCCGAACAGCCCCCAGAACGCCGCCTCAGCCATCGAGCACCGAGCGGCCGCCGGAGGCGCGCGCCGCGGCCGCGCGCAGCTCGTCGCGGAACTCGGGGGCGGCGATCTGCGCCAGCGCCTCGCCGCGCTGGTGCACGGTCAGGCCCTGGAGCTCGGCGGCGCCGTGCTCGGTGACGATCACGTCGACCTGGTGGCGCGGGGTGGTGATCACCTCGCCGGCGCCGAAGTGCGAGACGATCCGCGAGCGCCGCTCGCCGCCGATCTCGACCGTCGACGGCAGGCAGAGAAGGGCCCGGTCGGAGAGCGAGAGCGCCGGCCCGGAGATGAAGTCCTCGTGGCCGCCGATGCCGGAGAACTGCACGCCCCCGATCGTGTCGGCGACCACCTGGCCGTGGACGTCGACCGCGAGCGCGCCGTTGATCGTCACCATGTCGCGGTTGCGCCCGATCAGGTCCGGCGAGTTGACCACGTCGACGGGCAGGAACGCGACCTCGCGGTTGTCGTCGAGCCACTCGTAGAGCTGCGGCGAGCCGCCGGCGAAGGTCGCCACCGAGACCCCCTCGAACTGGCCCTTGCGGCGGTTCGAGACCTTGCCCGAGCGGTGCAGCTTCATCAGGCCGTCGGTGAACATCTCCGAGTGGATCCCGTAGTCGCCGCCGTCACCCTCGGCGAGCCTGCCGACGAGCGCCGACGGCACCGACCCGATCCCGGTCTGCAGCGTCGCGCCGTCGCCGATGAAGCGGCGCGCGTGCCTGGCGATCGCCTCGTCGACCTCCCCGGGCTCGGCCTCGGGGAGCGCGAACGGCTCGGCCTCGCTCTCGATCAGCAGGTCGGCCTGCTCGACGTGGATCGCGTGGCGGTACTCGGGCGCGAGCCCGTGGGTGCGGGGAAACCGCGGCGACGTCTCGACCACCAGTAGCCGCTCGGGGTCGGCCGCGGCGCGCTCGAGCTCGGCGAAGGTGCCACCGGCGTGCAGGGAGAGGCTGCACCAGCCGTCGGCGTCGGGCGCCGCGGCCACGGTCGCCATCACGCGCGGGCGCTGCTGCTCGAGCAGCGGGGCGAAGCGGCGGAAGTCGGCGGGGGCGAAGCCGATGTTCGCGCCCTGGTCGCGCAGCGCCCGCTCGACCGGGCCGAAGAAGCCGGAGAGCACGTGCACGCCGGGGTGCTTGTAGGCCTCCGACCAGGCGAGCAGCAGGGCGCCGCCGATCCTCAGGTCGGTCCAGTCGTCGCGCTCGCCGAGCGCGGCGAGGAAAGCGGGCGGCTGGCCCGGGCCGAGCGGGATCCCGAGCGTGTCCGCGGGCTCGAGCCGGGCGACCGCGTCGGCCGCGCTGACAGCGCTCAAGCGCGCAGGCCGGCGAGCATGATCTCGAGGTAGCGCTTCCAGCTCATCGCCGGCATCCCGTCGCGGGCGCGGACCGCGCGCCCGATCCCGCAGATCAGGCTCGGCACGTCCCAGGCGACGACGTCGGCGCGCAGCTGTCCGCTCAGCTGCGCCCGCTCGACCACCTGCCCGGTGAGCTCGAGCAGGCCGACCCGCCGGGCGGCCTCGCCGCAGGTGTCGCCGTGCTGGTCCATCGCCTCGGAGAGGGCGCGGTCGTCGGCCATCACCTGCGCCGAGTAGGTCATGAAGCGCTCGAAGCCCTCCCACGGGTCGTCGGCCTCGAGCGCCTCGCGCGCCGCCGCGGCGAGGCCCTCGAAGCGCTCGTTGGCGAGCGCCTCGAGCAGGTCGAGCTTGGTCGGGAAGTGGCGGTAGACGGTGCCGACGCCGACCCCGGCCTCGGCCGCGATCTCGTCGATCTGCGCCTCGAGCCCGTGCTCGGCGAACCGGCGGCGGGCGGCGACGAGCAGCTTCTCGCGGTTTCGCTTTGCATCCGCGCGCTGACCGCGCTCGCCGGTGGTGACGGTGCTCATCTGTGCCTCTCTCGTGACCGGTGGGGTCGGACGACAAACGGAACACCGATTCCGTATAGTCTCCTCTCAACCGGAACTCGAGTTCCGATTATGACACAGGTAGGCAAGTGAGAGGAGCGGGCGGATGACGACGCAGCAGCAGTTCGAGAGCAGAAGGTGGTACGCGCTGGCGCTGCTGGCGATGGCGCAGTTCGTCGTCGTCCTCGATGCCGCGATCGTCAACGTCGCCCTGCCGACGATCGGCGACTCGCTGAGCGTCTCCCAGGACAACCTCTCCTGGGTCGTCAACGCCTACGTGCTCACCTTCGGTGGCTTCCTGCTGCTCGGCGGCCGGCTCGCCGACCTGCTCGGACGCCGGCGGGTGTTCATGGGCGGGTTGATCCTGTTCGCGCTCGCCTCGCTGGTCGGCGGCTTCGCCCAGAGCGAGGGGACGCTGATCGCCGCCCGCGCGGTCCAGGGCCTCGGCGCCGCGATCCTCTCGCCGGCGGCGCTTTCGATCGTCACCACCACCTTCCGCGACGGCTCCGAGCGCAACAAGGCTCTCGGCGTCTGGGGCGCGGTCGCCGGCGCCGGCGGCGCCGCGGGGGTGCTGCTCGGCGGCGTGCTGACCGAGTACCTGGGCTGGGAGTGGGTGCTGTGGGTCAACGTGCCGATCGGGATCGGCGCCGCGATCATCGCCCCGCGGCTGATCGCCGAGAGTCGCTCCGAGTCCGAGAGCCGCAGCTTCGACGTCGGCGGTGCGGTCAGCGTCACCGCCGGTCTCTCGCTGCTCGTCTACGCGCTGGTCGAAGCGCCGGACGCCGGCTGGGGATCCGGACAAACGATCGGCCTGCTGGCGCTCGCGGTCGCGCTGATCGCCGTCTTCGTCGCGATCGAGCGGCGCTCGGCCTCGCCGCTGGTCCCGTTCTCGATCTTCCGCGTGCGGACGATCACCGGCGCCAACGTGGTCGGGATCCTGACCGGGGCCTCGCTGTTCTCGATGTTCTTCTTCATCTCGCTCTACATGCAGAACGTGCTCGGCTTCAGCGCGATCGAGGCCGGGCTCGCCTACCTGCCGCTCTCGGTCGCGATCATCCTCTCCGCCGGCGTCGCCTCGCAGCTGGTGACCAGGGTCGGGTTCAAGCCGATCCTCGCCGCCGGGATGGCGCTGATCTCACTCGGCCTGCTCTGGTTCAGCCAGATCTCCGCCGGCGGCAGCTACGTCGCCGACGTCCTCGGCCCCTCGCTCGTCGCCGCGGTCGGGCTCGGGTTCGCGTTCGTGCCGCAGACGATCGCGGCCGTGTCCGGGATCGCCGAGCACGAGGCCGGGCTCGCGAGCGGGCTGATCAACACCTCGCAGCAGGTCGGCGGCGCGCTCGGGCTGGCGATCCTCTCGACCGTCGCCTTCACGCAGATCAACGACGCCGCGGCGGCGGCCGGTGCCGCGCCCGACGCGGCCGTGCTCACCGGCGGCTACGGGGACGCGTTCCTGGCCGGCTCGGTGATCGCCCTGCTCGGGGTGGTGGCGGCGCTGTTGTTGATCCGCAGCTCGGACAGCCGCGCCCACGTCGAGCTCGGCGCCGAGGCGGCGGAGACCCCGTCGGCCTCCTGAGCGGTGCGCGCGACGGCCGGCTGAGCTACGCTCCGCGACGTTAACCGTGCGTGGCAGTTCGCAGGCGTCCTTACAGGGATCCCTCGTACCGCGTGCACTCGAGTTCCCTGGAGGAACATTGCAGACAGGAACAGTCAAGTGGTTCAACCACGAGAAGGGCTTCGGCTTCATCACTCCCGATGAGGCGGGCCGCGACCTCTTCGTCCACCAGAGTCAGGTGGAGGGCGGCGGCGCACTTGCCGACGGCGCCAAGGTCGAGTTCGAATCCGAGGAGAGCGACAAGGGCCCGCGGGCGATCAACGTGCGCAACGTCTAGCTCAGCGCCCAGCTTTCAGCGTTCGAGGGGCGGTGCCGTTCGCGGCGCCGCCCCTCTTCGTTCTCAGGCGCCGAGCTCGCGCCGCAACCCGTCCGCGGCGTCGCCGCCGAGGCGCTTGAACATCAGGCCGAGGACCGGGTTGGCGAGCCGCATCGCGCCCTTCGGCGCCAGGTCGGCGTCGTAGGTGACCTCGCAGCCGCTCGCGGTCTCGCGGAAGCTGATCGTGTCTTCGGAGACCACGGTCGGGCTCTCGGCACGGAGCACGATCCGCCGCTCGGGCTCGAACGCGGTCGTCCGGTAGATGAACTGCAGCTCGCGCCCGGCGAAGCGGACGACGACCTCGAACTCGGTGCCGGGCCCCGGACGCTCGCCGAGCATCCGCGCGCGGACGACGCTCGGGTCCCACTCGGCGACCGAGCTGAAGTCGGCGAGGTAGGCGAACGCCTCGCCGACCGGCTTCGGCGACGCGATCGTGCCGGTGTAGCGGGCCATCGAAACGCTCAGGCGCGGTCGGCGGCCGCGGCGGCGGCGGAGCCGGCCTCGGTCGCGTCCTCGCTGTAGCCCGAGAGCCGCGCGCACTGCTCCCACAGCCGCTCGCGCTCGGCCGCCGACTCGCGCGTCCACGGCACCCGGTTCGCGGGGCGCGGGGCGCGGTCGTGCCAGAACAGGCCCGGGTTCTCGGCCGGCTCCGAGGCGCTCGCGAGCCAGACGATCGTGTCGGCGGCCTGGTCGGCGTCGCGAAGCAACGGCCCCATCAGCCTGCGAAAGCGCGGCAGCGAGGTCCGCACTCCCGGGGTGTCGGCCCAGCCCGGGTGCATGGCGTGGACGCCGACGCCGCTGCCGCGCAGGCGCTCGGCCCAGACCTCGGTCAGCGCGACCTCGCAGCGCTTGCTGTGGGCATAGAAGGTGGGCGGGTCGTAGTCGCGCCCGCTGAGCTCGAGGTCGTCGACGCGCAGGCGTTGCGTGTACATGCCGCCCGAGGAGACGTTGATCACCCGCGAGGGCGCCCCGCGGCGGAGCACCGCCAAGAGCAGATTGGTGAGCAGGAACGGCCCGAGGACGTTGGTGGCGAAGGTGAGCTCGAAGCCCTCGTCGGTGAGCGTGCGCTCGGGCGGCATCGCGCCGGCGTTGTTGACCAGCACGTGCAGCTCGTCGTGCTCGGTGCGAAAGCGGGAGGCGAACTCGCGCACCGAGGCGAGCGACGAGACGTCGCAGAGGTGAAGCTCGAGCCGGTCGGAGCCGGTGCGCTCGGAGATCCGTGCCCGCATGTCCTCGCCGCGCCCGCGATCGCGGGCGACGAGGTGGACCGTCGCGCCGCCGCGGGCGAAGCGCTCGGCGGCCGCCGCGCCGATCCCCGAGGTCGCTCCGGTGATCGCGATCGACCAGCCGGCGAGCCGGTCCTCCGGGCGCGGGTCGTTCCAAAGCCGCTCGCGAACCCCGTAGCCGATCCGGCTGTAGCCGGGGAGGACGGTCCAGTCGAGCGCCTTGTCGAGCAGCGAGCCGAGCACTCCGGTCACGTTATCCGGCCTCGATCGTGCGGCCCGCGGCGGCAGCGGCTCGGAGTGCGATTTGCGCATGCGTTCATGGTACGTCCAATTTAGCGCATCCGATGTTCCTGAGAGTGTTGCCCATCGGAGGCGTTTTTGTATAGACTTTGCACGAGGTTGGCGCAAGGGACCGAGATCCGCAGGCCCCGCCCCCGGGTGCGCATCGGCGAGCTCAGTCGCCGGGTCGGGGTGCGGCCGGAGACTCTGCGGGCGTGGGAACGGCGCTACGGCCTCCTCGACCCGGAGCGAACCGGCGGCGGATACCGGCTCTACTCGACCGCCGACGAGGCGCGGGTCAGGGCGATGACGGAGTTGCTCGAACAGGGTGTCTCCGCGGCCGAGGCGGCAAGGCTTGCCCGCGAGAACCATCACCTCGCGGGCGAAGTCGGGCCTGGCACGACCGAGGCGGGACGCGCGGCGCTTGCAACTGGTGCCGCGCTGGCGGAGCCCCTCGTGCCAGCGGCGGGCACCCGGGCACCTGCTCCGGTGCCCGCCCAAGGCCCGATCCTGGTCGAGCACCGGGAGCGGCTGCTCGCCGCGCTCGCCGGCTTCGACGAGTCGGGCGCGCACGCCGCGCTCGACGAGATACTCGGTCGCTTCTCGATCGATGCCGTGCTCGTCGAGGTCGTGATCCCGCTCCTGGCCGAGGTCGGCGAGCGCTGGCGCAGCGAGCAGCTGACGGTCGCGCAGGAGCACTTCTCGACCGAGCTCCTGCGCGCCCGCCTGCTCGGCGTCGGCCGCGGCTGGGGCTCGGGGTCCGGCCCGCTGGCGCTGCTCGCCTGCCCGCCGGCGGAGCGCCACGACGTCGGCCTGATCGCCTTCGGACTCGCGCTGCGCGCCCGCGGCTGGCGGATCGCCTACCTCGGCGCCGACACGCCGGTCGCGACGATGAGTGACACCGCCGAGCGCCTCGACCCCGACGCGGTGGTCGTCGCCGCGGTCGAGCCGGGCGCGTTCGAGGCGGCCCTGCGGCCGCTGCGGGCGCTCGGTGAGCGCCACCTGCTGCTGATCGGCGGCGCAGGCGCCAACGCCGAGGTCGCGCGCTCGGTCGGTGCCGCGCACCTGCGCGGCGACCCGATCGCCGCCGCCCGCTGGGTCGCCGAGCCGGCGCTCGCCAGGTCCTAGACGCGTCCGCGAGGCTCACGAGAGCCCGTAGATCGGGCCGAAGCGCGAGCGCAGGTGGGCGAGTAGCGGTGCCGGGTCGAGCGGGCCGCCGGTGACGCGCTCGATCATCGCTGCGGGCTCGAGCTTGCCCCCGTGGCGGTAGATCCGCTCGGCGAGGAAGTCGCGCAGCGGCTCGAGTTCGCCGGCGCCGAGCTGGGCGTCGAGGTCGGGCAGCTCGGCGCGGGCGAGCTCCCAGACCTGCCCGGCGATCACGTTGCCGAGCGAGTAGGTGGGGAAGTAGCCGTACTCGCCCGCGGCCCAGTGCACGTCCTGAAGCACTCCGCGAGCGTCGTCGGGGACCTCGACCTCGAGCATCTCGAGCATCGCTGCCCGCCACGCGTCCGGGAGCTCGGCGGCGCCGAGCCGGCCCTCGAACAGGGCGAGCTCGAGCTCGAACCGAAGCGCGATGTGGAGGTTGTAGGTGACCTCGTCGGCCTCGACCCGGATCAGGGAGGGCTCGACCGCGTTCGCGGCCCGATGGAGCTCGTCGAGCGAGACCTCGCCGAAGTGCTCTGCGAAGTGCTCGCGCAGGGTCGGCAGCAGGTGGCCGAGGAAGGGCTTGCCGCGGCCGACCCAGTTCTCCCACATCCGGCTCTGCGACTCGTCGAAGCCGAGCGAGACCGAGCGGCAGAGCGGGGTCCGCTCGAGCTCGGGGGGGAGGCCGTTGTGGTACAGCGCGTGGCCCACCTCGTGGATCAGCGACCACAGCGAGCTGCCGATGTAGTCGACCTCGTAGCGGGTCGTGATCCGCAGGTCGGAGACCCCGATCGCGCTCGCGAACGGATGCACGGTGGTGTCCAGGCGCCAGGCGCCGGGCTCGAGCGGCAGCATCATCGCGACCTCGCGCACGAGCGCCTCCTGGGCGGGGACCGGGAACTCGCCGCGCAGGCACGAGCGGTCGATCGCGACCCCGCTGGCGGCGATCTCGCCGAGCAGCTGCTCGCAGCCCTCGCGCAACCGGCCCAGCAGCGGGCGCAGCTCGGCGGTGCGCATCCCGGGCTCGAAGTCGTCGAGCAGCGCGTCGTAGGGATGCTCGGTCTCGAAGCACTCGGCGTATCGCCGCTTCAGCTCCAACACCCGGTCGAGGTGCGGTAGCAGAGCGGCGAAGTCCGAGCGCGCGCGGGCGCCCTCCCAGGCGTGCTCGGCGATCGACGACTCGCGGGCGATCTCGGCCCGCAGCTCGGCCGGCACCCGTCGAGCCTTCTCCCAGCCACGGCTCGCGCTTCGAACCAGGCTCGACTCGAACGAGTCCTCGGCGGCGCCGTCGAGTCGCTCGCGGACGCGGTCGATCGCCCGTCCGAGCTCGTCCGAGGCGAGGCGCTGGTGGCGGATCCGGGTCAGCGTCGCGATCTGCTCGGCGCGCACCGCGGCGCCGCGCGGTGGCATCTGGGTACGCTCGTCCCACTCGAGCAACTCGCGAGCGCGTCCGAGATCCGAGATCTCGGCGCAGATTCCGAGCAGCGCATCGAGCGGTTCGGACACCACCGCTCACGCTAACCGAACCGAGCCGCGGCCCGGGCCAGTCGCCGCGCGCCGTCCGCACGGGTCCGCGACCATGGTGCGATGCGGATCGGGCGCTTCGAGGCCACCGGCGGGGAGCCGTTCGTCGGCGAGCTCAAGGACGGGCGCGTGCACCGGGTCGCGGCCGGCGGGATCATCGCCTGGCTGGCCGGGGAGGGCAGGGGCCGCTCCGGCGAGGTCGCCGACGCCGCCGAACTGCGGACCCTGGCGCCGGTGCCGGAGCCGCCGAGCGTGCGCGACTTCTACGCCTACGAGGAGCACGTCGCAGCCGGCGCGCGGCGCCGCGGGCGCGAGATCGCGCCGCACTGGTACGAGGCGCCGGCGTTCTACTTCTCCAACCCGGCCTCGGTGCTCGGGCCCGGCGACCCGCTGCGCCGGCCCGAGGTGACCGAGATGCTCGACTTCGAGCTCGAGATCGCGGCGGTGATCGGGCTCGACCCCGGCGGCTCGGGCGACCTCGGGATCGCAGGGTTCACGCTCATGAACGACTGGTCGGCGCGCGACGTGCAGGCGGCCGAGGTCACGGTCGGGCTCGGTCCGGCGAAGGCGAAGGACTTCGGCACCAGCCTCGGCCCGCTGATCGTCACCCCCGACGAGCTCCCGTATGAGGACGGGCGGCTGGCGATCGAGGCACGGGTGCGGGTCAACGGCGAGCAGGTGAGCGCGGCCGAAGCCGCGGCGAAGCACTTCGGCTGGCCCGAGCTGGTCGCGCACGCCGCCCGCGACACCCGCCTGCGCCCCGGCGACGTGCTCGGCTCCGGGACGCTCGCCGGCGGATGCCTGCTCGAGCTCGGGCCGCTGACCGCCGCCGGTCGCGACGGCGGCCGCTGGATCGAGCCCGGCGACCTGGTCGAGCTCGAGGCCGACGGCCTCGGCACCCTGGCGACCCCGGTCGTCTGAGCACAGCGGGCGCCGCCGACCGGGGCGAGGAATGGCCGCCGGACCGGCGAATAGGTCGGAGTCGTGATGGCGGTGATGACCCCGCGGGACCCGTTCGGGCGCGCAGCGCTGCGCGCGGTGCTGATCGTGGTCACGGTCGTCCTCGCGCTCTACGTCATCTACCTGCTGAAGACTCCGCTCACCTGGCTCGTGATCGCCGCCTTCATCGCGGTCGCGATGTCGGGCCCGGTGAACGTGCTCCAGCGCCGGATGAAGCGCGGGCTCGCAATCGCGCTCGCCTATTCGGCGCTGGTCCTGATCCCGATCGGGCTCGGGGCGCTGCTGATCCCGAACATCGTCGGCCAGATCGAGACCCTCGCGGGCAACGTCCCGCAGTACTCGCAGGACGTGACCGAGTTCGTGCAGGAGAACGAGACGCTCAACGACTTGAACGAGAAGTACGACTTCACCAGCGAGATCCAGAGCGCCGCGGACGACCTCCCGAGCCGGATCGGCGACGCCGCCGGGGTGCTGCAGGACATCGGCGTCGGCGTCGTCAACTCGATCTTCGCCACGGTCACGATCCTGATCCTGAGCGTCTTCATGGTCGGCGGCGGGCCGCGCTGGGCGGCGGCGTTCGTGCGCGCGCAGCCACCCGGGCGCGCCGAGCGCGTCGACCGCGCCCTGCACGACGTCGCCGACGCGATCGGCAACTTCGTCGGCGGGGCCCTGGTGCAGGCGACGATCGCCGGGGTGAGCGCGTTCATCGTGCTCAAGATCCTCGGCGCGCCGTTCGCGGCGCCGCTCGCCCTGATAGTCGCCTTCTTCGACCTGATCCCGGTGGTCGGCGCGACGATCGCCGCGGTCTTGATCGGGATCGTGCTCCTGTTCGTCAACTTCCCGGTCGCGGTGATCATCTGGGCGATCTGGGCGATCGTCTACCAGCAGTTCGAGAACTACGTGATCCAACCGCAGATCCAGAAGCGCGCGGTCCAGGTGGAGCCGTTCACGGTGCTCGTCGCGGTGCTCTTCGGCTCGACCCTGTTCGGGGTCCTCGGAGCGGTGCTGGCGATCCCGGCCGCGGCGACGCTGCAGATCGCCTGGCGCGAGTACCGCGACTACCGGCGCGAGTCGCTGACGGTCCCCGCCGAGGGTCCCTCGACCCCGATCGTCCCCCCCGGCGCCGCGCCCTCGAGCACGTAGGAGCTCAGTCACGAAACGGGTCAAGTAGGGGGCCGCAGGCTGTGAGGCCGCGAACGAGCGGTCGGACCCGGGGTCGGTCGAGTTTGGTGGCTCTCACGCCCAGAAGTCGACCAACCCCGGAGAGTTCAGGCGTTGACGACCGGGCGGTCGAACAGGGTCGAGAGCACGACCTGGGTCTGGGTCCTGGTCACCCCGGCGGTCTCGCGGATCTGCTCGAGCGAGCGCTCGAGGTGGCCGGTGTCGGCGGCGCGCAGGTGCAGGATCGCGCTCGGGCCGCCGGCGATCGTGTAGGCGGCCTCGACCTCGGGGTAGCCGGCGACCGCCGCCTGGATCTCCTCGCCCGACATCCGCCCCTCGCAGAAGAGCTCGACGAAGGCGTGCGTGCTCCAGCCGATCGCCGCCGGGTCGACGGTCGCCGAGTAGCCGCGGATCACCCCGTCGCGCTCGAGCCGGTCGACGCGGCGCTTGACCGCCGGGGCCGAGAGCGACACCCGGGCGCCGATGTCCTGGAACGTGCGCCGCGCGTTCTCGCGCAGCAGCGCAACGATTCGGTGGTCGGTCGCGTCCATTTCCCCAGTGTAGCGGCTGATACGCAACGAATCGCTATTGAGAGCGGGCGACGAACGGGTAATCATAAAGCGACGCCCAGAGATCCCTGCCCCGAGGAGCGAGATGACGACCGAGACGGTCCCGCAACCACCCGCGCAATCGCGCGACGAGATGCCGCTGCACGGCATCGACCACATCGAGCTCTACGTCGGCAACGCGACCCAGGCCGCGTACTGGTTCACGCACGCGCTCGGCTTCGCCCCGACCGCGTACGCGGGGCTCGAGACCGGCAGCCGCGACCGCTGCCTCGCACGTGCTCCAGCAGGGCCGGATCCGGCTCGTGCTCACGGCGCCGCTGCTCGGGACGAGCGAGATCGCCCGCCACGTCGGCGCCCACGGCGACGGGGTCAAGGTGATCGCGCTCTCGGTCCCCGACGCCGAGCACGCCTATCGCTACGCGGTCCAGCACGGCGCCCGCGGGGTGCGCGAGCCGTGGGAGGCCTCCGACGACTCGGGCACCGTGCGGATGGCGACGATCGCGACCTACGGCGAGACCCTGCACACGTTCGTCGAGCGCGACGGATACGCGGGGCCGTTCCTGCCCGGCTTCGCCCCCGCCGAGCCGAGCGGCGGCGACGCCGGGCTGCTCGCCGGCATCGACCACGTGGTCGGCAACGTCGAGCTCGGCCGCCTCGACGAGTGGGTCGGCTACTACGAGCGCGTCTTCGGGATGACCGAGATGATCCACTTCACCGACCACGACATCGGCACCGAGTACTCGGCGCTGATGTCGAAGGTGATGGCCGACGGCAAGGGCCGGGTCAAGTTCCCGATCAACGAGCCCGCCGAGGGCCAGCGCAAGTCGCAGATCGAGGAGTACCTCGAGTACTACGGCGGCCCCGGCGCCCAGCACCTCGCGCTGGCGACGACCGACATCGTCGCCACCGTGAAGGAGCTGCGCGAACGCGGGGTCCGCTTCCTGGCGACGCCCGACAGCTACTACGAGGAGCTGCCGGGGCGGATCGGCGAGATCGACGAGGAGCTCGACGACCTGCGCGAGCTCGGGATCCTCGCCGACCGCGACGACGAGGGCTACCTGCTGCAGATCTTCACCCAGACGATCGGCGACCGGCCGACAGTCTTCCTCGAGGTGATCGAGCGCCACGGCGCCCGCGGCTTCGGCGAGGGCAACTTCAAGGCCCTGTTCGAGGCGATCGAGCGCGAGCAGGAGAAGCGAGGCAACCTGTGAGATACCACCGGCTGGGACAGGTCCCGGCGAAGCGCCACACGCAGTTCCGCACCAACGGTCGCCTGCTGGTCGAGGAGGTCGCCGGCTACGAGGGCTTCTCCGGCAACGAGTCGATCCTCTATCACCACGAGTCGCCGTGCCGGATCGCCGAGGCGGGGGAGTTCACCCCGATCGAGCACACCGAGTGGGTGCCTGACGCGCACGTGCATCGCCACCTGGTCACCGGGCCGGTCGAGCCCGAGGGCGACCCGGTCAGCGGCCGGCGTTGCCTGATGTGGAACTCCGACATCGAGGTCTCGCTCTGCCGCCCGGTCGCCGAGGCCGAGGGCTTCTTCCGCGACGGCGAGGGCGACGAGGTCTTCTTCGTCTGCGAGGGGTCGGGAACGCTCGAGACCGTCTACGGCCGGGTCCCCTATCGCGAGCACGACTACATCGTCGTCCCGCGCGGCACCACCTACCGGTTCGCGTTCGACGACACGCCGCAGACCTGGCTCGTGTTCCACACCCCGGGAGAGATCGAGACCCCGAACCGCTACCGCAACCGCTACGGCCAGCTGCTCGAGTCGGCGCCGTTCTCGCAGCGCGACTTCCACCCGCCGGTCGAGCTCGACACCTTCCGCGAGGGCGGCGAGCATGAGCTCACGGTGCGCGTTCGCGGCGGCCTGCAGCGCTACCTGCTCGACTACCACCCCTTCGACGTCGTCGGCTGGGACGGCTACGTCTACCCGTACACGTTCAACGTCCACGACTTCGAGCCGCGGACCGGGCGCCTGCACCTGCCGCCGCCGGTGCACCAGACGTTCCAGGGCCCGAACTTCGTCATCTGCTCGTTCTGCCCGCGCGAGCTCGACTACGACCCCGAGGCGGTGCCGCTGCCCTACCACCACTCGAACCTGCAGTCCGAGGAGGTCATCTACTACGTCTCGGGCGAGTTCGGCAGCCGCAAGGGGATCGAGGCGGGGTCGGTGACCGTCCATCCCTCCGGGCTTCCCCACGGGCCCCAGCCGGGCCTGGTCGAGAAGGCGCTCGGGATGCGGCGCACCGAGGAGCTGGCGGTGATGTGGGACACGTTCAAGCCGCTGCGGCTGGCGCAGCTCTCGCGCGAGCTCGACGACCCCGCCTACGCCTACTCGTGGCGCGAGCAGGCGCCGGCGCCGGTCGCCGAGTCGACCACGGGTTAGATCGAGGAGGCATCGATGTTCGAGGAGGCGCAGCTCTACTCACCGGTGACCGCGGGCAAGGACGGCTCCGCGACCGTCCACCTCGCCGACGACCACCCGGGCAAGTCGGACCCGGAATACCAGGCGCGGCGCAACCGGATCGCCGAGGCCGCCCTCGGCTGGAGTCGCGGCGAGCCGACGCCGCGGATCGACTACGCCGAGGCCGAGCAGGAGGTCTGGCGCACGGTCCAGCGCGAGCTCGCCCCGAAGCACGCGCGCTACGCCTGCCGGGCGTTTCGCGACGCGGTCGCGGCGCTCGCCCTGCCGACCGACAGGATCCCGCAGCTCGACGAGGTGACCGAGTCGCTCGAGCGCCTGACCGGGTTTCGCTACGTCCCCGCCGCCGGGATCGTCCCCGTGCGCGAGTTCTACGGCAACCTCGCCGATCGCGAGTTCCACTCGACCCAGTACATCCGCCACCCCTCGGCGCCGCTGTACACGCCCGAGCCCGACCTGATCCACGAGGTGATCGGCCACGGCAACCTGCTCGCCGACCCCCGCTTCGCCGAGCTCAACCGGCTCGCGGGCGAGGCCGCGCGCCGGGCGGAGACCGACGAGGGCGTGCAGTTCGTCGCCGACGTGTTCTGGTTCACGATCGAGTTCGGGGTCCTGCGCGAGGAGGGCGAGCTGCGCGCCTACGGCGCCGGCATCCTGTCCAGCTACGGCGAGATCGAGGAGTTCCGCCAGATGGAGATCCGCCCGCTCGACTTCCACGAGATGGGGACGATCGAGTACGACATCACCCACTACCAGCCGGTCCTGTTCGCGGCCGAGTCGCTCGACCATCTCGTCGACGAGCTCGGCGCCTTCTTCAGCGAGTTCACCGACGAGACCCCGCAGCGGCTCGCGCGCGAGCGCTCGATCGTCTAGAGGCTTAGGCTGGCCGCATGGCCACTCGGGCGTCAACCTCGCTCGGCATAGAGGCGGTCGAGCGGGCCGCTGAGACGATTCGCGGCGAGGTCCGAACGACACCGGTGATCGCGGCGGGGGAGATCTCGCGCCGCGCCGGGGCGCCGGTGACGCTGAAGGCCGAGAACCTGCAGCGGACCGGGTCGTTCAAGGTCCGCGGGGCGCTGAACCGCGTCGCTGCGCTGAGCGAGGCCGAGATCGCCGCCGGGGTCGTCGCCGCGAGCGCCGGCAACCACGCGCAGGCGGTCGCCGTCGCGGCCCGAGCGCGCGACACCAGGGCGCTCCTGTTCATGCCGTCGACGGCGCCGATCGCCAAGGTCGAAGCGGTGCGGGCCTACGGGGGCGAGGTCAGGCTCGTCGGGGGCTCCTACGACGACGCGGCCGCCGCCGCGCGCGAGTCGGCGGCCGGCGACGGGCTCACGCTCGTGCACGCCTTCGACGATCCGGACGTGGTCGCCGGGCAGGGCACGATCGGGCTCGAGATTGCCGCCCAGGCTCCGTCGACGAGGCTGATCGTGGTCGCGGTCGGAGGCGGCGCGCTCGCGGCCGGGATCGCGATTGCGGCCAAGGACCGGATTCCGGGCCTGCGGGTGATCGGCGTCCAGGCCGAGGCCTGCGCGCCGTACCCGCGCTCGCTCGAGGCACAGCAGCCGATCGGGGCGCGCTCCGCGAACACGATCTGCGACGGGATCGCGATCAAGCGTCCCGGCGAGCTCACCCTGCCGCTGGTCTCCGAGCACGTCGACGAGGTGGTGACGGTGAGCGACGACGACGTCGCCCAGGCGATGGTGCTGCTGCTCGAGCGCTCGAAGCTGGTCGTCGAGGGCGCGGGGGCGGTCGCGGTCGCGGCGCTGCTCGCCGGCCGGGTCGCGCCCGCGTCCGAGGGCGAGACCTGCGCCGTGCTCTCGGGCGGCAACGTCGACGCGGCGCGCCTGTTCGAGTGCATCCGCCTCGGCGAGACCGCCGCCGGGCGCCGGCTCGTGTTCTCGACCGTCGTCCCCGACCGCCCGGGGGCGCTCGCCAGCCTCGTGCAGACGGTCGCCGACGAGGGCGCGAACGTGCTCGACGTCGTCCACATTCGCGAGGGCGTCGAGCTGCACGTGCGCGAGACGGGGATCCGGCTCGTGCTGCAGACCGACGGCCCCGGCCACGGCGAGCGGGTGCTGGCGGCCGTGCGCGCGCAGGGTTTCGCGATCATCGAATGACGGCGACGGTGCGCGCCGCCGGCGGGGTGGTGGTGCGCGAGTGCGACGGCGAGAGCCAGATCGCGGTCGTGCACCGGCCGCGCTATGACGACTGGTCGCTGCCGAAGGGCAAGCTCGATCCGGGCGAGGATTGGGCGGCCGCGGCGCTGCGCGAGGTCGAGGAGGAGACCGGGTTGCGGTGCGAGCTCGGCGAGCAGCTCGCGAGCTCGCGCTACGCCGATCGCAAGGGCCGTCCGAAGGAGGTCCGCTGGTGGCTCATGCGCCCGCTCGGCGGGCAGTTCGAGCCCGGTCGGGAGGTCGACGAGCTGCGCTGGCTCGATCTGGCGGCGGCGCTCGCGCTGCTCACCTACGAGCATGACCGCGCACTGGTTGGCGATCTCGGCCTCGTACAGCCGTCCAGCTGAGGCGGCGATCCTGCCCCGGGTCCGCGGCCGGGTCGATGACTTTCATGGACACGCATGGGTGCCGCGCGGAGGCCGGACCTCCCACCGATCCCCATGACCCCCAAAGACCCCACGACGGTGGCCGACCGGGCCACTCCGCGGGGGCACCTCCGATGCCAGGGCCGGGGCGCCGTGACGGCGCCTCGGCTCTTTTTTTGCGCCGGCGTGACATCGACCGATCGTCCGCGACCGCGGTCCGCCGCTCAAGCCCGCCCGCGGGTGGTCGATCCAAGGGTTGCGCATCCCGCCTTTCGGGCGGACTTCAAAGAACAAGGACACACCTCCCATGTGACAGCGAAACGGGGCGCCGGGCGGGCGCCCCGTTTCCATGCTCTGAAAGGTTCGCCGAACGGCCGCGCGCCGCTGGGGGGTGAGCTGCGCACGATCCGCTCGGCAGCAGGGGCTTTCCCGAGCTCGCCGGCGGCTAAACATCGGCCGCTGCCGGCGCCGGCGCCCCCTTCAGTCGAGCGGCATCCGGCCGCCGTAGCCGGCCTCGAGGTCGTGCCAGTAGGCGATCTCGTCCTCGCCGAGCTCCCAGCAGAGGTAGACCTCGCGCCCCTCGCGGATCGTCGGGAAGTCGATCAGGCCGCGGTTGACGTCGCGGATCACGATCCCGAGCTCGTGCAGCTCGCCGAGCAGCCGGCGCACGGCGAGGAAGGCCTCGCCGACGTCGCGGCCGGGCTCGCCGCCACCGTTGCCGGGCGCCGCCCCCGCGAGCGCCCGGTGCGCCTCGGCGTCGGTGAGCGCGTCGCGCGCCTCGCGCAGCGCGACCAGGATCGGCTCGATCCGCGGCAGCAGGGCGTTCGCCTCGTCGAGGCTGAAGTGGCGGTCGTGGATCACCCGCTGGCGGTCGCCGTCCGGCCGGCGGACGCGATCCGGTCGCCGAGCACCGCGGCGTCGGCCTCCGAGACCGTGCGCAGCTGCCCCTGGAACGCCAGGTGCCAGTGCTCGGCCGGCCACTTGCGCAGGTGCTCGAGCTCGGAGAGCAGCGACTCGGCGGGGACGAAGTCGGCCTCGTCGAGCACCGCGACCGGCTCCGCCTCGACCCGCCACGGGTAGTCCTCGGAGTGCTTCTTGCGGCCCTGGGGCCAGATCGGCGCCCGGTCCTCGAACATCTCCGAGCGCACGCGCGCGATCCCGCCGAAGGCCTGCAGCCCGGTGACGTAGAAGACGATCTCGTCGCCGGGCTCGAACTCCATCGCCTGGTTTCGGCGCCGCTCCTTGAACCCGATCACGTCGAAGCCGCGCTCGACGTTGATGCGGAAGTTCTCGACCGAGCCGGTGAGGATCCAGGTCGCCATCGGCTCAATCTATCGCTCAGCTAGCTTTGGGATCCCGTTTCGGGGCCTCCCTGGCGGGAATTCGATAGGCACCGAAGGAGGAACCGATGACCGACACGACCACCGCAAGCATCGACATCATGGCCGAGGGCAGCGGCGAGGACCGCGAGCAGGTGCTCGAGCTGCTGAAGAAGGCCTACTGGATGGAGATCGAGACGGTGATGAGCTACATCGCCAACTCGGTCAACCCCGACGGCGTCCGCGCCCAGGAGATCAAGGAGTCGCTCGAGGAGGACATCCAGGAGGAGCTCGGGCACGCGCAGCAGTTCGCGGCGCGGATCAAGGAGCTCTACGGCGTCGTCCCCGGGTCGCTCGAGTTCAGCGCCGAGCAGTCCTACCTGCAGCCCGCCTCCGAGCAGGTCGACGTCGTGCACGTGATCAAGGGCGTGATCGAGGCCGAGCAGGGCGCGATCGAGTTCTACAGCCGGATCGTCGCCGAGACCGACGGCATCGACCCGGTGACCCAGGACATGGTGATCGCGATCCTCCGCGACGAGCAGGGCCACAAGCGCCTGTTTGAAGGCTTCCTGCGCGAGTACGAGGCCGAGGGACTCGCCTAGGGGCTGCTAGGCGCCGCCGCGCAGCGAGGCCAGGGCCGAGCAGCGGGCGGCGTCGACCGGGCGGCCGAGCTGCTCCCAGGCGCGACCCGCCTCGGCGAGCAGGCGCTCGCGCTCGGCGGGGTCGGCGGCCGCGGCGCCGCGGGCCTCGAGGCTGGCGGCGGAGCCGACCGGGTAGCGCAACCGCCCGGCGAGGCTCGCCGCCTCCTCGGCGATCTCGGCGGCGGCGTCCACGCGCCCCCAGACGGCGAGGTTGACCGCGCGAGCGGCGGTCGCCTCGACCGACTGAGCGACGAGTCCGGCACGCTCGCAGAGGTCGAGCGCGCGGGCGAGGGTCTGGTCGGCGTCGGCGTGGTCGCCGCGATCGCGCAGCGTCGTCGCGAGCCAGTAAAGCGACTCGAACGCGACCTCCGAGCGCCCGACCTGCTCCGCGATCTCGAACGCGCGCTCGAGCAGCTCGGCGGAGGCGTCGAGGTCGCGCTCGTGCCAGGCGAGCACGCCTCGCATCGAGTACGGGAAGCAGAGCTTGCCGGCCAGCCCCTCGCGCTCGGCGAGCGTCGCCGAGGCCTCGGTCTCGCGTTCGGCGGCCTCCCAGTCGCCGCCGTAGATCGCGAGCTGGGCGAGCGCGGCGTGGACCTCGACCTGGGAGGGGAGGTCGCCGGTCTCGAGCGCCAGGTCGAGGGCGCCGCCGTAGGCCTCGCCGGCGCCCGGGTAGTCGGCCTCGGAGACCTCGAGGTGGTAGCCGAGCGCGAGCAGGGCGCGGATCGCCTCCCCGGGGTCGCTCTCGCGCGCGAGCTCGACCGAGCGCTCGAGGTTCTCGCGGGCGCGCTCGGAGTCGCCGATGCGCCCGAAGACGCGGCCGAAGATCCCGTGCGCGCGGCTCGCCGCACCCGCCTCGCCGAGCCGTTCGGCGAGCCGCAGCGCCTTCTCCGAGGCATAGATCGCGAGCATGTTGTCGCCGGTGTGCATGTAGAGCGACGCCGCTTCCTCGTACAGCCGCACCAGCTCGATGCTCGGCGGGCCGTCCTTGAGCAGGTCGATCCCGCGCTGGTAGTGCTCGATCGATCCCTCGCGATCGCCCTTCTGCCAGAGCCCGGCGCCGATCTTGCGATGCAGGTCGCCGACCCGGGCGAGGTCCTCCTCGCCGCGGTGGTGCTCGAGCGCCTCGCGCCAGGCGCTGACGGCGCGGTCGACCCGCCCCAGCCGCAGGGCGACGTCGCCGAGCTTCTCCTCCAGCCGCGCGCGCACGGCGGCGTTCGTCGCGCGCTCGAGCGTGAGCGCGTTCTCGTAGTGGCCCTGCGCCTCGCGGTTGGAGTAGAGCGCCGCCGACGCGTCGCCCGCCGCCTCGAGCGCCTCCAGCGCGAGCGCCTCGATCCGGTCGCACTCGGCGGGGTCGAGCCCGGCGCCCGCGGCTAGCTCCGCCGCGCGCATGTAGTGCTCGGCGACCATCGCGACGACGCCCTCGGAGCGGTCGGCGGCGCGCGCGGAGATGAACGCGCCGACGTCGGCGTGGCGGCGGGCTCGGACCGCCTTCGGCAGCGTCGTGTAGGCGACGTCGCGGATCAGCACGTGCTTGAACGCGTACTCGCGCTCGCCCGCCAGCCGGCTCCCGGCGGTGGCGACGACGAGGTCCTTCTCCTGCAGCGAGACGAGCGCCGCCGCGAGGTCGATCGAGGGGTCGTCGGGGTCGACCGAGCCCTGCCAGAAGGTCTGGCCGACCACCGCCGCCGCCTGCAGCACGCGGCGCTCAGAGCGCGCCAGCGAGTCGAGCCGCGCGGCGAGCACCGAGTGCACGGTCTCGGGCAGCGATTCGGAGTCGGCGCCGCCGCCCTCGGCGATCCGGTTGACCATCTCCTCGGCGAACAGCGGGTTGCCGCCGGAGCGCGCGGCGACCTGGTCGACCAGCTCGCCGCCGGCGCCCGCGTCGCCCGGCATCAGCGAGGTGACCAGCTCGCGGACCTGGTCGCGCTCGAGCGGATCGAGCGCGATCGTGGTCGCGTTCAGGCGCCCGCCGCCCCAGCCGGGGCGGCGGTCGAGGAGCTCGTCGCGCGCCAGGCAGAGGATCAGCGCCGGTCCCCGCGACCAGCGCGCCAGGTACTCGATCAGATCGAGCATGCCCTCGTCGGCCCAGTGGATGTCCTCGACCGCGAACACCATCGGCTCGTGGCGTCCCGCCGCCTCGACCAGGGCGCGGACGGCGGAGAAGAGCCGGTCGCGCACCTGCTGCGCGCCCTCGTCGAGCGACTCCCCGGGGCCGGCAGGCTCGATCCCGAGCGGCCGGCCGAGCGCCGCGGCGATCCGCTCCGGGCTCTCCTCGGTGTCGGCCTCGGTGACCAGCGCGGCGATCCCGCGCTCGAGCTTGCCCCAGGCGCTCGGGCCGTCGTCGGTGTCGGCGATCTCGAAGGTCGCGCGGACGATCTCCCCGAGCGCCCAGTAGGCGAGCCCGGCGCCGTAGGCGGGGCAGCTGCCGAGCCGCACGACGGGCGGGCGGTCGAGGGTCCCGGCCTGGGCCGCGAACTCCCGCAGCAGGCGCGACTTGCCGACCCCCGCCTGCCCGATCACGGTCACCAGATGCGGTCGCCCCTCGTTCACGGTCCGCTCGTAGAGCGAGATCAGCAGGTCCGACTCGTCGCCGCGACCGATCAGCGGGCTCGAGTCCCGTGCCTTGCGCGCGCCGCGTCCGCCGAGCACCGCGCGGACCGCCTCCCACGCCGGGACCGGCTCGGCCTTCCCCTTCAGCTCCAGCGGCTCGAGCTCGACGTACTCGATCGCCGCCCGGGTGAGCCGGTGCGTGGACTCGCCGACGATCACCGTGCCCGGCTCGGCCGCGCCCTGGAGCCTCGCGGCGACGTTGACCGCGTCGCCGATCACCGTGTAGCCCTCGCCGATCCGGCCCGCGAGCACCTCGCCCGAGTTGATCCCGACCCGGAGCGCGAAGCTGGCGCCGACGTCGGCGGTGATCCGCTCGTTGATCTCCTCCATCGCGTCCTGCATCGCGAGCCCGGCGCGCACCGCGCGCTCGGGGTCGTCCTCGTGGCTCACCGGGGCGCCGAAGACGCCCATCACGTTGTCGCCGATGTACTTGTCGATCGTCCCCCCGTGGCGCTCGACCTCCTCGCCGAGCCGTCGCAGGGCGCGGGCCACCAGCGCCTTGACGCGCTCCGGGTCGAGCTGCTCGGAGAGCGCCGTGTAGCCGGAGAGGTCGGCGAAGATCACGGTCGCGTTGCGCCGCTCCTCGGGCGGCGGCTCCTCGGCGCGGGCCGCGGGGGGCGCCGGGGCGCCGGCGAGCGCCGAGCCGCACTCGATGCAGAACTTCGCCCCCGCCGGGTTCTCGGCTCCGCAGCTCGGACAGGCGCCCGGCAGCGTCGTGCCGCACGCCATGCAGAAGCGCGCCCGCTCCGGGTTCTCGGTGCCGCACTCGGGGCAGCTCACGAGCGCAGGATACGCCCGCTAGCGGCCCTAAGCGATCGAGATCTCCCCGACCGCGGGCTCGCGACGCGCGCGGGTCAGCCTAGACCTCCGGCGCCCGGGCGGGTGCCCGGCAGTTCGCTACATTGGCCGCGCCCTCCGTACACGAAGACAGGAGAAACCCCCCTTGACCCGGATCCGCATGCACTTCGCCCTCGGCGCGCTCGCGCTCTGCGCCGGCCTCCTCATCGCCGGTTGCGGTGGCGACGACTCCAGCGACGTCGACCCGCAGACCGTCATCGACGAGACCTTCAGCAACGAGGAGACGATCTCGAGCGGCAACCTCTCGCTGACCTTCGGCGGCTCGGCCGACGGCGAGCAGGGTGGAAGCTTCGAGGCCAGCCTCAGCGGCCCGTTCCAGGGCGACCCCGACGATCCGGCGGCGATCCCGCAGCTCGACTGGACCGGCTCGATCAGCGGCGAGGGCGCCGGCCAGAGCATCAGCTTCGAGGGTGGCCTGACCGTGACCGAGGACAACGCTTACGTCGAGTACGGCGGTAACGCGTACGAGGTCGGGACCGAGACCTTCGGCCAGTTCAAGCAGCTCGCCGAGCAGGCCTCGGCGCAGCAGGCCGACACCGCGGGGCTCTCGTTCGGCGAGGCGTTCCGCCAGGGCTGCGAGCAGTCGATCGAGGCCCAGGGCGGCGACCCGGCGGCCTGCGAGATCGACTTCGGCGGCTGGCTCTCGGACCCGGAGACCGAGGGCACCGAGGACATCGAGGGGACCGAGTCCGACCACGTCTCGGGCGCGGTCAACGTCGACACGATGCTCGACGACCTGCTCGAGCTCGGCGCCTCGACCGGACAGCCGATCCCCGCCGGGAGCGAGGAGCAGATCGCGCAGGTGGCGGACGCGGCCGAGGTCACCTTCGACCTCTACTCGGCGACCGACACCCGGATCCTGACCGGGCTCGACTTCGACTTCGCGCTCGACCTGACCCAGATCGACGACCCGAGCGTCGCCGCGTCCGGGGCCGAGAGCGTCGACGTCAACTTCTCGATGCGCCTCGGCGAGGTCAACGAGGAGCAGACGATCGAGGCGCCCAGCGACGCGCAGCCGATCGACGAGCTGCTCGGGCAGTTCGGCGTCGATCCGAGCGCGCTCGGCGGGCTCGGGGCGCTTCCGGGCGCGGTCCCGGACGGCGGTGCGGGAGGCGCCGGCGGTGCCGGCGGCGGCAACACCGACGCCTACCTCGACTGCATCGCCGAGGCGCAGACGCCCGACGAGATCAACGCGTGCGCTAGCAGCCTCTAGTCCATGGCCGCGGCCGAGGGCCGCGGGGGCCCGCTCGGGTTCCTGCTCAGCGCGCAGGGGTGGCCGTACCTGCTGACGCCCTTCATCCCGGCGGCCGTGGCGCTCGAGCTCGCACACGCCTCGGCGGTCCTGATCTTCTTCGTCGCCGCGGTCGGGATCGTCCCGACGGCGGCGCTGATGGGGCTCGCCACGGAGGAGCTGGCGGCGAAATCCGGTCCCGGGATCGGGGGGCTGCTCAACGTCACCTTCGGCAACGCGCCGGAGCTGATCATCGCCCTGTTCGCGCTCAACGCCGGCCTGCAGGAGGTGGTCAAGGCGTCGATCGTCGGCTCGATCATCGGCAACATCCTGCTCGTCCTCGGCGCCTCGATGCTGGTCGGAGGGCTGAAGCACAAGAGCCAGCGCTTCAACCCGCAGGCGGCGAGCATCCAGGCGACGATGCTGTTCCTCGCCGCCGGGGCGCTGATGATGCCGGCGATCTTCGAGCTCGTCGAGGGCAAGGGGCTGCCGAGCCCGAGCGCCGAGCTCGTCGACTACGGCTCGACGGTGGAGAGGCTCTCGCTGGCGACCGCGATCGTCCTCATCGGCACCTACGTGGCCGGCCTCTTCTTCTCGCTGCGCACCCACAAGGACCTGTTCAACCCGCCGTATGCAGAGGAGCACGAGGAGGGCTTCGGCTGGAGCGTGCGCCGCTCGGTGATCTTCCTCTTCGTCTCCGGGCTCGCGGTCGGGCTCATGTCCGAGGTCCTCGTCGGCTCGATCTCGGAGGCGTCGGAGTCGATCGGGCTCTCGGAGTTCTTCGTCGGCGTGATCGTGGTCGCGATCGTCGGCAACGCCGCCGAGCACTGGGTCGCGATCCTGGTCGCGTTCAAGAACAAGATGGACCTCGCGGTCAACATCGCGATCGGCTCCAGCGCACAGATCGCGCTCTTCGTCGCCCCGGTCCTGGTGATCGCGTCGTTCTTCATCGGCGCGGGCCCGATGCCGCTGGTCTTCAACGGGTTCGAGCTCGGCGCGATCCTGATCGCGATCCTGGTCGCGAACGTGGTCACCCACGACGGCGAGTCGAACTGGTTCGAAGGGGTCCAGCTGCTGGCGCTCTACGCGATCCTCGCGATCGCCTTCTTCTACGCCTAGCGGGTCGCGGGCGGGGTACGGCCAACGCGATGGACTACATCCTGCTGGCGGCGGCGTTCGCGGTCATCCTCGCCGGCGCGCTGCTGTTCACGAATGCGGTCGAGTGGGCGGGGCACAAGCTCTCGCTCGGCGAGGGCGCGACCGGGAGCATCCTCGCCGCGGTCGGTACCGCGATGCCGGAGACGCTGATCCCGATCGTCGCGATCATCGGCGGCGCCGAGGGGGCGGAGGACGTCGCGATCGGCGCGATCATCGGCGCGCCGTTCCTGCTCGCGACCGTGGCGATGGCGCTGGTCGGGATCTCGGCGCTGATCTTCCACAGCCGCCGCGAGCAGGGGACGAAGCTCAACGCCCACATCGAGACCCTCGACCGCGATCTGATCTTCTTCCTCGTCTTCTTCGCCGCCGGGATCGCGACCGGGCTCGTCGTCCCCGAGCCGCTGCACATCCCGCTCGCGGTCGTCTTCGTCGCCGCCTACGGCGTCTACGTGCGCCAGACGCTGCGCGGCGGCGGCGACGTCCAGGAGGCGGAGACGATCGGCCCGCTCTACATGGACCGGACCCCGGGCGACGACCCGCCCCGGGTCACGGTCGTGATCCAGCTCATCGTCGGGCTCGGCGCGATCGTCGGCGGCGCGCACCTGTTCGTCGAGGAGCTGCTCACCGTCGCCGAGTCGCTCGGGCTCGAGCCGCTGGTGCTCTCGCTCGTGCTCGCGCCGCTGGCGACCGAGCTGCCGGAGAAGGCGAACAGCTTCTTCTGGGTCAAGGACGGCAAGGACAGCCTCGCGCTCGGCAACATCACCGGCGCGATGGTGTTCCAGTCGACGATCCCGATCGCGGTCGGCCTGCTGCTGACCGAGTGGGAACTCGACCGGTTCGCGGTCGTCTCCGGCGCCCTCGGCCTCGCCGGCGGCGTCCTCGCCTACTTCGCGCTCCGCCGCCGCGGCCGTTTCGAGCTGGTCCCGATCGTGATCTGGTCGGCGCTGTTCGCCGCCTTCATCGTCTACGTCGCGGTGTCCTGAGCGACCGGACGCCGGGCGCGGTAGAGGACGTGGGGGAGGCCGGCCCGCTCGAAGTCCCGCTCGCGCTCCATTCCGAGCTTCTCCATCACCCGCCGCGAGGCGTGGTTCTCGACCATCGTGAAGGAGACGATCTGAACCAGGTCGCAGACCTCGAAACCCCACGCGAGCGACGCCGCCGCGGCCTCCGGCGCCAGCCCCTCGCCCCAGCGGTGAGGGGCGATCGACCAGCCGACCTCGACCACCGGCTCGGCTTCGATCTCGGCGGCGTTGAGCCCGACCATCCCGACCAGCTCGCCGCTCGCGTGCTCGCGCCACGGCCACCAGGTGAAGCCGCGCTCTTCGAGCTGGCGGCGGTAGCGCTCGAGCAGCTCGCGCGCCTGCTCGCGGGTGCGCGGGCCACCGCTGCCGTCCCCGCGCTCGGGCCAATGCCAGGGGGTGACCGCCGGGTCGGAGGTCTGGTGGGCGAGAAAGTCGAGGTGGTGGGCGGTGTCAGGGACCTCGGCGCTCAGGCGAGCGCTCTCGGGCGCCGCCCTCACTGCGGCCAGAAGTCCTCGCGCTGCTCGGTCGGCGGCTCGGCGAGCCGGGTCGAGAGGATCAGGAGCTCCGCGTCCGCGCCGCTGTCGTTGTGGACGGAGTAGAACTCCTCGCCGGTCATCCGCACCGCGGTCTTCGGCGCCGCCTCGAAGACGTCGTCGCCGACCTTGAACGTCGGCGTCCCCGAGACCACGAAGTAGATCTCCTCCTGGCCCGGATGGCGATGGCCGTAGCTGCCGCGGCCGCCGGTGTCGGGCGGCATCAGCCGCCAGCTGAACGAGACCTGCTCGGTCGCGAGCGCGTCCGAGTACCAGCGCATCTCGCCGAAGCCCGGGTACTCGGCCATCCAGTCGAGCGCCTGTTCGCGCGTGGAGATCTCGTAACCGCCCATCAGGCCTCCTCGATCACCGGGTCGGGGTGCTCCTCGTCCTCGTCGGCGTCGTGCTCGTCGTCGGTCTGCTCGAGCGATGTCTCCGAGATCGGGCCGGCCGCAGCGCCGGCGTGGTGCTGGGTCTGGAAGGTCTCCATCGCCGTGTCGAGCGCGTCGCCGTCGACCGGGACCTCGTCGGAGATCCGGACCCAGTCGGCGCCCTCGTAGTCCTCCATGTTGAAGATCTCCTGGTCGATCGAGACCGAGTCGTCGACGACGACCACGACCTCGGTCTGCGGGTTGAAGTAGGTGCCGGGGCGGACGAGCAGGTCGTCGAGCTCGACCACGTTCTCGGAGTCCTCGGGGGTCACGGCGCCAGAATATCCCGGTTCACTGCCCGAGGTTCTCGAGCTCGCGCAGCTGACGCTCGATCTCCGCCTCGACGTCGAGCGGCTCCTTGCCCTGGCGCATACGGCGCGCGTTGCGGGCGACGACGAGCTGTCGCACCTCCTCGCGAAGGGCTGGGTCGTCGACCCCGGGCGCGGCGTCCGCCTCGGCGAGCAGCCGGTCGAGCTCGCGGTCGACGTCGAGCGGCGCCTCGCCGCGGCTCGACTGGCGGTAGGCCTTCGCCTCGAGCAGCTGGCGCACCTCCTCGTCGCGCTCGGCGGCGCTCTGCTCGGCGTCCGAGTCGCGCATCCGCTGCGGGAGGTCGGTGTCGAACTCGACCGAGAACTGGCCCTTGCCGATCTGGCGGAAGGCGTTGCCGGCGCCGAGCGCGAAGGCGAGTCCGGCGACCGGGATCGCGGCGAAGACGACGATCAGGATCACCTCGCCGTTCGAGACTGCGGTCGGGATCTGGATCAGCGCAGGCGGCACGCCCCCAGGTTAGATCAGCTACCCTTCGCGGTCGGTTGACTGACCAGTCAGTCAGAATCCTCTCAACGGACAAAGGAGCGCCTGGAACGTGGACTTCACGCTGACCGACGAGCAGAAGGATCTGCGCGAGCTCGCGCACAACTTCGCCGAGAAGGAGATCCGCAAGGTCGCCTGGGATTACGACAAGGAGAGCACCTGGCCGCAGGAGATCATCGACAAGGCCTGGGAGGTCGGGTTGATGAACACCCACGTGCCGGAGGAGTACGGCGGGCCGGGCCTCGACTTCCTCTCCGGCTGTCTGATCGAAGAGGAGTTCGGCTGGGGATGCTCGGGGATCGGCACCTCGCTGGCCGCCAACGGCCTCGCGATGACGCCGGTCGCGCTCGGCGGCTCGGACGAGATCAAGGCTCACTTCCTCGGCATGCTCGCCGAGGAGCCGAAGCTGGCCTCGTTCTGCCTCACCGAGCCCGACGCGGGCTCCGACGTCTCGGGGATGAAGACCACCGCGGTGCGCAAGGACGACAAGTGGGTCCTCAACGGCTCCAAGTGCTTCATCACCAACGGCAGCCACGCCGACTGGTACACCGTCTACGCGAAGACCGACAAGGACGCCGGCCACCGCGGGATCTCCGCCTTCGTCGTCCCCCGTGACGACACGGTGACGATCGACAAGAAGGAGGACAAGCTCGGCCAGCGCGCGTCGAACACGGCGACGGTCACCTTCAACGAGACCGAGATCCCGGCGGCCAACCTGCTCGGCGAGGAGAACCACGGCTTCAAGCTCGCGATGATGACCCTCGACCGCACCCGTCCCGGGGTCGCCGCGATGGCGGTCGGGATCGGGCGCGCCGCGTTCGAGTTCGCCTGCGAGTACTCGAAGGAGCGGGTCCAGTTCGGGGTCCCGATCGCGATGCACCAGGCGGTCGCGTTCATGATCGCCGACATGGCGACCAAGGTCGAGGCGGGCAGGCTGCTCACCTGGCAGTCGGCGGCGCTGCTCGACCAGGGCGTCCGCAACACCCTCGCCTGCTCGCACGCGAAGCGCTTCGCCGCCGACTCGGCGATGGAGATCACCGTCGACGCGGTCCAGGTCTACGGCGGCTACGGGTTCATCAAGGAGTACCCGGTCGAGAAGCTGATGCGCGACGCGAAGATCATGCAGCTCTACGAGGGCACCTCGCAGATCCAGCGCCTGGTGATCGCGAAGGAAGTGCTGATGGGCCGCAACGTCGACGAGCCGCTCCCGGAAACGGTGAAGACCGAGACCGAGGTGGCCGAGAAGCAGTCCGAGACCGCGGGAGCGGCCGTCTAGGTCCTAGATGCGCTAGCTGCGGCGCAGCGGGTTGACGGCGATCATCGCGCCGACCGCGGTGAACATGATCGCGCCGAGCACGATCGCCTGCGCCCAGCCGTCGATCGCGACCACGGTCGCGTAGGCGAGCGCGGCGACGACCAGCGCCGCGATCAGGTTGTAGGCGACCACCGGGGTGCGCGAGCGCACCCGGACGCCGGTGGTCGGGACGCTGAGGTCGACGCGGTCGAACTGGGCCCGCTGGTTGACACTCATGTTTGCCATCTGAAACTCCCCTCGTGGCGAACGGAACGATTCGACCGTATGCCCGCCGGGTGCCCGCTGTCAGTGAGTTCGGTCACGGAGCCGGCCCGGCAGCTATCGTCGCACTCGATGGCGGAGCGGCGCTCGAAGCCGGCGGCCGACCCGGTTACCGAGGCGGCCCGGACCGCGCGCGAGCGCGGCGCGCCGCGACCGGCTCGCGCGCGGCGGTCGGGACGCTCGATGGACGTCTTCGGCGGCGAGATCCGCCGTCGCGACATCTTCCCGCTGCTGGTCCTGCACCTGATCGCGCGCGAGCCCCAGTACGGCAACCGCCTGATCGAGGAGATCGAGCGGATCACCGAGGGCGTGATCTCCGCCAACCCGAACACGATCTACCCGCTGCTGCGCCAGCTCGAGGCCGAGGAGATGATCAAGGGCGACTGGGAGCACCCCGATCGTCGCACGCGCCGCTACTACTCGATCACCGCGGCCGGTCGCCGCGAGCACCGCCGGCTGCTGGCCGAGGTCGAGCCCTTCCTCGACTCGGTGATCCGCTCGGTGAGCCTGATCAAGCAGGAGGTCTATGGCGACGCTTGAGGAGTCGGTCCTGGTCGAGGCGTCGCTGGCCGAGACCTGGGACCACTACTTCGAGCCCCGTGGCTGGCCCGCGTGGGTCGACGGCTTCGAGGCGGTCGAGTCGGAGCACGGCTACCCGAGCGAGGGCGCGACGCTGGTCTGGCGCTCGACCCCCGCCGGACGCGGCCGGGTCTCCGAGCGGGTGCTCGAGCACCAGCCACGCCGCCGCCACCGGATCGAGTTCTCGGATCCCGAGTCGAGCGGCGAGCTGCTGACCACCTTCGAGATCGAGGGCGAGGGGACCCGGGTGACGCTGGCGCTCGACTACGGCCTCGCGCGCTCGGGCCCGCTGGCGGCGATCACCGAGCGGCTCTTCGTCCGCGGCCAGGTGCGCAACTCGCTGCAGCGCTCGCTGCTGCGCTTCAAGCACGAGGCCGAGGAGGTGGCGACGCTCGGCGATCCGCTGCGCCCGGCTGTGTGATCAGGCTCATTTGCCCCGCCCCGCACGCCGGGTTAGGCTCGCGCTGTCAGCGACGAAGAGGGGGAGAGTCATGGACGCGACCGAGCTGCGGGAGGGATTCGACGGCACGCTCCTGAGCCGAGACGACGCGGGCTACGACGAGGCGCGCTCGATCTTCAACTCGATGATCGACCGCCGCCCGGCGCTGATCGCGCAGTGCGAGAGCGCCGCCGACGTCGCCGCCGCGCTCGCCCACGCGCGCGAGCACGAGCTCGAGGTCGCGATCCGAAGCGGCGGCCACAGCGTCGCCGGCGCCGGTGCGGTCGAGGGCGGGATGGTGATCGACATGCGGCGGATGAACGCGGTCGAGATCGACCCCGACGCGCGCATCGCGAGGGTCGGCGGCGGAGCGACCTGGGGAGACTTCGACCGTGCCGGCCAGCCGCACGGCCTGATGACCACCGGGGGGCGCGTCTCGACCACCGGGGTCGCCGGGCTGACGCTGGGAGGCGGCTCCACCTGGCTCGAGCGCAAGTACGGCGCCGCCTCCGATCACCTCGAGTCGGTGACCCTGGTGACCGCCGACGGCCGCCAGGTGACCGCGAGCGAGTCCGAGAACCCGGAGCTGTTCTGGGCGCTGCACGGCGGCGGCGGCAACTTCGGCGTCGCCACCGAGCTCGTCTTCCGGCTCGAGCCGCTCGCGTCGGTGACGCTGGCACTGCTGCTCTGGCCGCCGGACGCCGGCCCCGAGCTGGCCCGCCGCTACCGCGAGTTGTTCGAGAACGAAGCGCCCGAGGAGCTCGGGGGCGGGCTGGCGTACATCACCGGTCCGCCGGAGGACTTCGTCCCCGAGCACCTCCGCGACCGGCTGGTCGCCGGGGTGATCGGCTACTACGCAGGAGGCGAGGCCGAGGCGCGCGAGGTGCTGGCGCCGTTCCTCGAGCTCGGCCCGGAGGCGGAGATGATCGCGGAGCTGCCCTACTCGGAGGCCCAAAGCGCGATCGACGACCCGCCCGGATACCGCAACTACTGGTCGGCGGAGTACATGGCGGCGTTCCCCGACGAGGCGCTCGAGGCGTTCTGCCGGCGGGCGCACGACATGGTCGTCCCGTCGCCGTCGCAGCACATCCTGTTCCCGCTCGGCGGCGCCCTCGCCCGCAACGCGGACGACTGGCCGATGCCCTACCGGCGCGCGCCGTGGGCGGCGCATCCGCTCGGCCTCTGGGAGGACCCGGGCGACGACCGGCAGGCGATCGCATGGGCGCGGGGCACGGTGGAGGACATGCGCCCGCACGCGATCGAGGCTGTCTACCTCAACTTCCTCCCGGACGAGGGCGAGGACCGGGTGATCGCCGGCTACGGCCGCGAGAACTACGAGCGGCTGGCGGCGGTCAAGGGCGAGTTCGACCCCGACAACGTCTTTCACCTGCACCACAACATCAAGCCGCTCCAGACCGCCTGAGCGACCGCGCACCCGCCGGGCGCCGGACCGCTAGCCTCCCGCGCGCTTCTTCCCAGCCAACACGGAGGGTTCCAACTTCATGTTCGTATTCAAGGCCGCGGTCGTCGGCGCGGGCACGATGGGCGGTGAGATCGCGCAGGCGATCGCCGCGTCCGACATCCCGGTCGTGCTCAAGGACATCGACCAGAAGTTCGTCGACCACGGCCTCGAGAAGGCGCGCGAGGTGACCAAGGGCCAGCTCGACCGGCTGGTGAAGAAGGAGAAGCTGACCCAGGAGCAGGCCGACGCCCGCCTCGAGGAGATCGTCGGGCTGATCGAGGGCACGACCTCGTACGAGAGCTTCGGCGACGTCGACTTCGTGATCGAGGCCGCGCCGGAGAAGATGGAGATCAAGCAGGCCGTCTTCGCCGAGCTCGACGAGGTCACGCCGGGCCACGCGATCCTCGCCTCGAACACGTCCTCGCTCTCGATCTCGGAGATGGGCGAGGCGACCCTGCGGCCGGAGAAGGTGGTCGGCTTCCACTTCTTCTACCCGGCGTCGGTGATGCCGCTGATCGAGGTGATCGAGGGCGACGAGACCGATCCGGAGACGACCCAGGCCGCCTCCAACTTCGCGCAGACGATCCGCAAGCAGCCGATCACCTGCGGCGAGGTGCCCGGCTTCGTCGTCAACCGGATCCTCAACAGCGCCGTCGGCGAGATCTGGCGCGCCCAGGAGGAGCAGGGGCTCTCGATCAAGAAGATCGACGAGGCCGTCGCCGGCGCCAACGTCGCCCCGATGGGGCCGTTCTTCCTCGTCGACCTGCTCGGCCTCGACACCGTGCTGCACGTCGCCGAGCACCTGCGCGAGTCCTACGGCGACTCGTTCTACGTCCACGAGGGGATGCAGAAGCTGGTCGCCGACGGCAAGCTCGGGGCGAAGTCCGGCGGCAGCGGCTTCTACGCCGAGGGCGAGCCCCAGGTCCCGGGCGACGCCGACCCCGACGGCGAGGCGCTCGCCGAGCTGATGAAGCTGAAGGCGATCGTCGAGTCCTGCCTCGTGCTCGAGGAGCGCGTGTGCACGGTGCGCGACATCGACCTCGGGATGATGGCCGGGGCCGGGATGGACCCGCGCCGCGGCATCTTCCCGCCGTTCATGGGCGCCGACCTCGCCGGCCTCGACGAGGTGCTCGAGAAGCTCGAGCGGGCGCAGAACGAGCACGGCGACCGGTTCGCCCCGCCGCGGATCCTGAAGCGGATGGTCGCTCAGGGGCGCCTGGGCCAGAAGTCGGGCCAGGGCTTCTACGCCTACCCGCAGCCCGACGAGGGCGAGCAGGAGGAGACGGTGAAGCTCGAGACCCGCGGTGAGGTCGCGATCGCCTGGCTCGCGAACCCGCCGATGAACGCGATCTCGCCGCAGGTGATCAAGGACCTGGGCGCGGTCTGGGAGCGGGTCAAGGACGCCGACGGGGTCGGGGCGATGGTGATCGCCTCGTCGATCCCGGTCGTGTTCTCGGCCGGCGCCGACATCAAGGCGTTCACGCAGATGGACGAGGCCGGCGGCGAGGAGCTGATCCACGGCGGGCACGCGCTGCTGCGCGAGCTCGGCCTGAGCCGGGTCTCGACCGTAGCCGCGGTCAACTCGCTCGCCTTCGGCGGCGGCTGCGAGCTGGCGATGGCGTGCAACTTCCGCATCGCCGCCGAGTCGGCCGTCTTCGGCCAGCCCGAGATCAAGCTCGGGATCATCCCGGGCTTCGGCGGCACGCAGCGGCTGCCGCGCCTGGTCGGCGACCACAAGGCGCTCGAGATGAACCTGGTCGGCGACGCGATCTCCGCCGGCGAGGCGGAGGCCTACGGGCTCGCCAACCGCGTCGTCCCCGACCACGAGCTCTTCGATGCGGCGCTCGCCTGGGCGCGGAAGCTCGCCGCGCAGGCTCCGGTCGCGGTCGAGCAGGTCAAGGTCGCCTCCGACGACCCCGACCTCGACCAGGGGATCGAGGCCGAGAAGCAGGGCTTCGCGACCGCGTTTCGGTCCGAGGACGCGAAGGAGGGCATCGGCGCCTTCCTCGGCAAGCGGACGCCGAAGTGGGAGGGGAAGTGACGGTCGAGCAGGGAGCAGGGAGCAGGGAGGGCGTCGCCCGGCTCGCCGCGCTGATTCGGGAGGCGGGTTCGGTCGTCGCGCTGACCGGGGCGGGGATCTCGGTCCCGTCGGGAATTCCGGACTTTCGCACCCCGGGCAAGGGGCTCTGGGAGAAGGTCGACCCGATGGAGGTCGCCCACATCGACGCCTTCCACCGCGACACGCGGCGCTTCTGGAGCTTCTACCGGCCGCGCTTCGCCGACCTCGACCACAAGCAGCCCAATCGCGCCCACGCGGCGCTCGCCGAGCTCGAGCACCGGGGCCTGATCGACGCCGTGATCACCCAGAACATCGACCGCCTGCACACGAAGGCGGGCTCGGAGCGGGTGATCGAGGTCCACGGCTCGATCGCGACCTCGAGCTGCACGAGCTGCAGCGCCAGCTACCCGCTCGAGACCGTCGGCGAGCTCTTCGACCTCGAGGGCGTCGCCACCTGCGCCTGCTGCGCGGGCAAGGTGAAGCCCGACGTCGTCCTCTTCGGCGAGCTGCTGCCGGAGGCCGCGATGGCGGACGCCCAGAGCCTCTGCGCCGCCGCCGACCTGCTGCTCTGCGTCGGCTCCTCGCTCGAGGTCTACCCGGTCGCGGCGCTGCCCGAGGCGACGCTCGACGCCGGCGGGCGGGTCGCGATCGTCACCCAGGGGCCGACCCCGTACGACTCCGAGGCGGCGCTGAAGCTCGACGGCGACGTCGTCGACGAGCTCGAGGCGGTCCTCGGCGCGATCTAGCCGCGCTCAGTCGGGCTGCGGGACGATCCGGATGTAGGGCTTCGGCGACTCCCAGCCGTCGGGGTACTTCTCCTTCGCCTCCTCGTCGGAGACCGAGCCGGCGATGATCACGTCGTCGCCCTGCTGCCAGTTGACCGGCGTCGCGACCTTGTGCTTCGCGGTCAGCTGCAGCGAGTCGATCACCCGCAGGACCTCGTCGAAGTTGCGCCCGGTGGTCATCGGATAGATCAGGACCAGCTTCACCTTCTTGTCGGGCCCGACGACGACCACGTTGCGGACGGTCTGGTTGTCGGCCGGGGTCCGATCGGCGGGGTCGCCCTCGGTCTCGGCGGGCAGCATTCCGTAGAGCTTCGAGATCGCGAAGTCCGAGTCGGCGATCAGCGGGTAGTTGGGCGCGGTGCCCTGGGTCTCGGCGATGTCGGTCGCCCAGTCTTCGTGCTGGTCGAGCGGGTCGACCGAGAGGCCGATGATCTTGACGCCGCGGGCGTCGAACTCGGGCTTCGCCTGCGCCATGTAGCCGAGCTCGGTGGTGCAGACCGGGGTGAAGTCCTTCGGGTGCGAGAAGAGCACGGCCCAGCCGTCGCCGATCCAGTCGTGGAAGCTGATCCGGCCCTCGGTCGTGTCGGCCTCGAAATCAGGGGCGGTGTCTCCGATCTTCAGGCTCATGTCGTCCTCCTTTGTTGCCGAGCGTCCACTTCGATCATAGATAGCGACCGATCAGCCGAGCGCCCGCCGGCGCCGCAGGACGCGCTCGCAGAGGCGCAGGGTCTCGGTCAGCTCGGCGATCCGGGCGGCGGAGAGCTCGCCCTCTAGTGCCTCGTTGGCGAGCTCGCCGGTGATCCGTCGCCGCTCGTCGAGCGCCGCCAGGTCCTCCTCCTGTCCCGCCGCCGCGAGCGCCTCGCGCTCCGCCAGCATCGCCTCGAGTCCGACCCGCAGCTGCAGCGCCGCCTCGCGCTCGCGGGCGACGTCGAGGTCGGCGCGCGCTCGCAGCAGCAGCAGCTCGCAGATGGGTATGCGCTCGCGCCCGCCGAGCACCGCGGCGACGCGCTCCTGCGGCCGCAGGCCCTCGAGCCGGCGCGCGCGGGTACCGAGCGGGACCTCGATCGCTTCGTCGAAGCGCCCGTCCGCGAGCTGCTCGCCGGTGCCGAAGCCGACCCGGGCGACCAGCGCCCGCTCGAGCGCGACGTCGGCGAGCGACGGGTCGAGGGTCGCGGCGCGCTGCGCGTGGACCGCCCGGTTGACGAACACCAGCGCCGCCTCGAGCTCCGCCTCGGCCGCGTCGGGGTCGCGACGCAGGTCCGCCAGCCACTCCGCCGCGGGCTCGCGCTCGGCGAATGGGTCCGACGCCCGGATCGCGGTCAGCTTCGTCAGCGGCACGGTCGGTGGCTCGGCGCCGGGGTCGGCGTCGGTCGGCTTCGGCCGCCGCAGCCGGCGCCGGGCGGGAGCGGGGGCGCCGGCGACGCGCACGACCAGCACCCGCTCGGGCTCGCGGCCGAGGTAGCGGCCGTCATCGAGCCCGACGGTTCCGGCCAACTCCAGCTGGACGAAGGGAAAGCGCTCGGCGATGGCCGGAAGCTACTCGGCGCGGTGCGCGCCCGAGGCGCGGTGGCGGCCCGACTTCTCGCCGTGGCCGTGCTTCGAGGGGAGCGCGTACTTGGACGGCCCGGTCGGCACCGACGGGTTGTCGATCTCGCCGATGCGGTCGATCAGGCGCTCCCACTGGCGCGGCTTGAGGATCTCGGTGAACTGCTGCGAGACGTCGCCCGAGCCGGGCCCGGCGGCGGGGGTGAAGCCGACGTGCACGTGGTCGTCGTGGTCGCCCATCGCGAACGTGTTGTCGGCGCCGAAGTCCATCAGCGAGATGATCTGCGCCGGGCGCATGTTGCCCTGCAGGGCCATGACGTCGGTGACCAGCGCCTCGGTGATCGAGCCCTCGCCCTGGTTGCCCAGCACCGGGATCCCGTTGATCTGGGGGATGTCGACGGCGTTGCCGGAGGAGTGGTGGCTGACGTTGCCCGACGAGGTGTAGATCGAGTGGCCGCACTTGAGCGAGCTGATCGTGAGCCGGAACCCGCGCTCGGCGAGATACTCGAGCAGCGCCAGGACGCGGCGGTCGACCTGGCCGGTGCGGATGTCCTCGCGGCCGCAGGCGTAGATCTCGATCCTCGGGTCGGCGAGCACGCGCTTGATCAGCTGCGGCTTCGACATCAGCAGCACCTGGCCGGTGCTGGCGCCGTCGGCGAACGGGTTCTCGCCAGCGGCGCGGTAGATCGCGGTCGCCTCGAGCAGCTTCCAGCCGTCGAGGATCGGCTTCGGGTCGATCTTCGGCGCCCCGCGGCCGGCCGGGCGGATCTCGAAGTGGACCCGGGGGGCGACCTCGTCGGTCTTGCCGATCCGGCCGAGCACGGTCCCGGCGATCACCTCCGAGCCCTGCTTCAGCTCGCGCATCTCCATCGTCTTCGCGTCGAAGCGAAGCACGCCGGAGAAGTAGGACTTGAATGACTCATAGCCGGGGAAGCGCTTCGCCAGCAGACCGTCGAGCTGGCCGCTGAGGTCGGCGCGGTCGACGTTGCTCGGCCGCTCGGGGAAGGCGTAGAGGCGGTCGCGGGCGTCCTCTGTGTTCGCCGGGCCCGTGTCCGCCCGCGAGTCGCGGCCGCCGGCGGAGGCGTCGGAGTCGGTGCGGCTCGCGGCGCGCTCGGGCCGCTCGTCGTCGCCGGGCGAGACGAGCTTGAAGTCCTCGGCCGAGAGGCGCTTGCGCTTCTGCACCGGGTAGACCTTCGCGACCTCGCCGAGCTTCGCGTAGGTGAAGCGGTTGCCGTACGCGTCGCGGAGGACGATGTAGTGGCCGAGGCGCTTGCTCTTGCCGACGTCGGCGATCACGCCGTCGTTGACCGCGACCACCGGCGCACCCTCGCGCGAGAAGATGTCGATCCCGCGGCGCGTCGGCGAGCTCGAGATCACCTCGGCGGCGTTGCCGTAGGCGCGCTTGCCGGGCTTCGAGCGCTTCAGCGCCTGGCGCTCGGAGATGTCGTCGGCGTAGCGCGCGTCGGCGGCGACCGGGAAGCGGGCACCCTCGGTGAGCCCGGTGAGCGAGCCGATCAGGTCGTCGGGGAGGCGGCCGTACTGGTTCGCGTACAGCAGCACCTCGTCGACGTACCAGTCGGCGTGGTTGTAGGCGAAGATCGCGGTCCGCAGGTCCTCCTGACCGCCGGACGCGCGCAGGTAGCGGGCCGCGGCGCAGATCGCGTCGACCGGGTTGTAGGGGTCCTTGCGGCCGTCGTTGTTGGCGTCGACGCCGTAGGCCTCCCAGGTCGCCGGCATGAACTGCATCCAGCCGAGGGCGCCGGCGGTCGAGACGTTGAGGTTGGTGCCGAACGCGGTCTCGATCCGGTTGATCGAGGCGAGCACCTGCCACGGGATCCCGTACTGGGTGCCGCAGGCCTGATAGATCGGGAGCAGGAACGGCGGGATCGTGAACTGGTCGATGATGAAGTTGGGGACGCCGATCGGCGCCGGACCGAAGTCGGCGATCGTGAGCCCGGGGTTGGCGTCGGTCGGGGCGCCGTCGTCGCGCCTCGTCGGCAGCTCCTCCATCGGCTCGCGGTTGCCATCGACCTCGTCGCGATCGCGGTCCCGACCGCCGTCGCCGCGGTCGCGGCCGCCACGGTCGGGCTTGCGGCCGTCGCCGCGGCCGCCCTGGCCACCGGGGCCGGTGGCGCCGCCCTCGGGCTTGACGACGACGTCGTCGTCGCCGCGGCCGGTGCCGTCGGGGTCGGGCCCACTGGCCGGGGGCTCGCTCGGCTCGGCGGGCTCGGCGGGCTCGGAGGGGACGCCCGCGCTGCCGGCCTCCTCGGTGTCGAGCGGGTCGGCGCAGTCGGGGTCGTCGAGGTCGGTGACGCCGTCCTCGTCGTCGTCGAGCTTGTTCGAGCACTGCGGCGGGGCCGCGACCTCGTCGAGCTGCTCGCCGTCGGGGAGCTGGATCTCGACCCCGTCCTCGCCGACGCCGACGAGCTCGTCGCCGGCGGCCGAGACCGAGCCCGCGACCAGGGAGGCGGCGAGTACGGCAAGACCAACGATTAGTAGAAGCTTCCGTCTCATCTGCGGGTGTCCGGGACCAGCTTGCCGGCAGGCGTCAGTCCCTGCCCGCGCCGTCGGTCAAGCTCCTCCTCCGAGCCTTGCCAAAACCTACTTGTTCGATAAGTCGTTTGCAATCTGCTGCAGTGCCCGCCAACCGTACCTGAGCGCAGGTGGTCGCAGGCGTCGATTCGCCGTGCTGGACCTCAGGCGTTGTTTCGGCAACACGCAGGCGCGCCTTGAGTATCGGCAGTCGCTAGGGTGCCCGCTGCGATGGATGCTTCGGAGAGCGAGGACCGCAGCGGGATCCGCGCCCGGGGCGAGGAGGCGGTCGGCGAGCTCGCCCAGGCGCTGCTCGAGAACCCGCTCTTCAGCGGCGCCCTCGGGCACGCGCTCGGCGCCGGCGAGCGCGCCGCGTCGGCGCAGCGCTCGGCGATGGGGGCGCTCAACGTCGCCTCGGGATCGGACGTCGAGCGCCTCGAGCAGCGGCTGCGTTCGCTCTCCGGTCGCCTCGAGGCGATCGAGGACCGGATCGACGATCTCGCCGACGCGATCGCGGCCCTGAGCCGCGGCCTCGACGCCCGCGCGACCGCCGGTGTCGGCGATCAGAGCGCGGTCGCGGCGCCCGACGAGAGCGCCTGAGCGCCCGCCAGCGCGGCGGCCGCGACCTCGCCCAGCTCGAGCAGCCGCCGCTCGGTCGCCGCCGGGTCCACGTCCCCGGTCGCCGAGCGGGCGATCGCGAGCACCGCGGCGACCCGGATCCCCGCCGCCGCGCCCGCCGCAATCGCCGCCGCCGTCTCCAGGTCGAGCACGGATGCGCCCTCCCGGCGCCAGCGCTCGCGGTTCGCCGCCGCCGCCGGATCGTGGACGAGGTCGGCGCTGACCACGGTCGCGGGCGTCGCGAGCCCGCCGGCGGCGCGCTCGAGGGCCTCGGTCAGCGCCGGGTCGGGTGCCGGATCGCTCGCCGCCAGCGAAGTTGCGGCGCCGTCGCGGGCGAGCACGCTCCCGACCAGCGCGCCCGCGCCCGGCCGGCGCCGGTCGAGTGCGATCGCGGTCCCGACCCGGATCGCGCGCCTGGCGCCGTGCGCGGCGAGCTCGGTGAGCACGGCGGCGGCGCTCGGCCCGCCGATCCCGCTCGCCTGGATCGTGAGCTCGTGGCCGTCGGGCGTCGTCCCCGAGTAGCCCCAGAGTCCGAATGAGTGGTTGGCCATCAGCGGCTTCGCCAGCAACCGCTGGGCGAGCGCGAGCGCGACCGCGGGGTCGCTCGGCACGAGCACGTCGGCGGCGATCGGCGCGGTCGGTCGCAGGTGGTCGCTCACGGGCAGCGGATTATGCTCTGCGGGCGATGAGCGAGCCACCCCCGAAGCCGCCCGCGGGCTCGGAGCCCGGCGTCGCCGACGCGCTGCGCGCGGCGGTCGAACGCACGATGCGCGCCACCGCCGGCTCCGCCGCGAGCACCCGCGAGCGCGCCGGGGAGCTCGTCGACGAGGTCGCCCGCCGCGGTCGCGACGCCCGCGACGAGCTCAGTCGCCGCGGCCAGGAGGCGGGCGCCGAGCTCGCCCGCCGCGGCCAGGAGGCCACCGGGGAGGTCGGCAAGCGCCTCGAGCTGCTCGAACGGCGGCTCGCCGAGCTCGAGGGGCGGCTCGGATCACAGGATCGGGGTGGGGCGGACGCCGGCGAGCCCTCCGGCGCCCAGCCTAACTCTAAAGCTGAGGGTTAGATATGGCAGCGGCGCGGCGGGTTGCGATCACCGGGGTCGCGAGCCATTGGGGGGCGGAGCTCGCGCGCCGGCTCGAGCGCGACCCGGCGATCGAGTACGTCGCCGGGATCGACACCCGCCTGCCCGACGGGGACCTCGGGCGCACCGACTTCATCGAGGCCGACGTCCGCAGCGCGGTGCTCTCGCGGCTGCTGCCGGCGACCGAGGTCGACACCGTCGTCCACTGCGGCGTCCTCTGGTACCCGGAGCCCGGGCGCCCGGCGCGGGCCCTGCACGAGATCAACGTGATCGGGACCCTGCAGCTGCTCGCCGCCTGCGAGCGGACCGAGAGCCTGCGCAGCGTGATCGTCCGCGGCTCGGCGGCGATCTACGGCTGCGACCCGGCGGCGCCGTACTTCTTCAGCGAGCAGGGCGCCCGCCCGGCCCAGCTGCGGACGCGCTTTCAGCGCGACATCTTCGAGCTCGAGGAGTACTTCGCCAACTTCGCCCGCCGCCACCCCGACCTGGTCTGCTGCATGCTGCGCTACCAGCCCGAGATCGGCGCCGGCCTCGACAGCCCGCTGGTCCGCTACCTGACCCTGCCCGCGGTCCCGGTCCAGCTCGGCTTCGACCCGCGGCTGCAGCTCCTGCACGCCGACGATGCCACCGGGGCGATCGAGGCCGCGGTCCGGAGCCCGGCGCGCGGCGCGGTCAACGTCGGGCCGAGCGGGTCGATCTCGCTCAGCCGCGCGCTGCGCCTGCTCGGTCGCCCGGCGCTCCCGGTCCCGCACCCGCTCTTCGGCCCGGCGATGGAGCGGCTCAACCGCCGCCTCGGCGCCGGCGGCCTGCTCGGCGACGGGGTGCGGATGCTGCGCTACGGGCGCGGGGTCGACAACCGCCGCCTGCGCGAGGAGGTCGGCTACGAGCCGCGCTACGACGCGGCCGGCGCGGTCGCCGACCTTGCGGCGAAGATCGCCGGGCGCCGGCTCGCGCCCCGGATCGACCTCGGCGCGATCGCCGGGCGGGTCAGCGGGCAGCGCCCGTGAGCGCGAGCGAGCCGAGGCTCGGCCCGGAGGTGGTCGCCGACTTTTTGCGCGACGTGCGCCACGGGGTCGAGTCGGGCCTCGACCCGCTGCTCGCGACCAGGGCGGCGTCCGCGAGCCTGCCGCGGCGCTTCGCCGAGGCGCTGGAGGTGATCGTCTCGCGGCTGGAGGGCGACTACCACGAGGACGAGTGGGGCTTCGACGAGCAGTACGCCGAGGCGGTCTTCCCGCTGTTCGAGTTCCTGTATGAGGTCTGGTGGAGGGTCGAGGCCGAGGGCGCCGAGCTGGTCCCGGCGCACGGGCGGGCGCTGCTGGTCGCCAACCACGCCGGGTCGCTGTTCCCGTTCGACGCGACGATGATGACCACGGCGCTGATGAAGCAGCACCCGCTGCCGCGCTGGCCGCGGTTCATGGTCCTCGACTGGGCCTTCGCGCTGCCATTCGTCTCCAGCTTCATCCGCCGCTGCGGCGGGATCCCGGCGGCGCCCGAGAACGCGGCGCGGCTGCTCGAGTCCGACGAGCTCGTGATGGTCTTCCCCGAGGGGGTCAAGGGGACCGGGAAGCCGTTCGCGGAGCGCTACCGGCTGCAGCGCTTCGGTCGCGGCGGCTTCGTCGAGATCGCCCTGCGCACCGGTGCGCCGATCGTCCCGGTCGCGGTCGTCGGCTCGGAGGAGATCTATCCGAAGATCGCCGACAGCCCGGCGCTGGCGCGGGCGGTCGGGGCGCCGTTCGTGCCGATCACGCCGACCTTCCCCTGGCTCGGGCCGCTCGGCCTCGTGCCGCTGCCGTCGCGCTGGCGGATCGAGTTCTGCGAGCCGATCGACGTCTCCGGCCACGGGCCCGAGGCCGCCGAGGACCGCCGCGTGGTCTTCGACCTCTCAGAGCGGGTGCGCGAGCGGATCCAGGACAAGGTCTACGAGAACCTGGTCAAGCGTCGCTCGGCCTTCCTGTAGTGGTCGGCTAGCGCCGATCGTCACCAGCCGGGATAGGATCGTCCGGTGCAGGCGACGGCGACGGTCGAGCGCGTAGGCGGCGAAGCGGCGACGGCGTCGCGGTTTCGCGAGGCGCTCGCGCTCGCGCTCGCTGCCGTCGACGCGGACGAGCGCAGCGGCCCGCTGATCGGCGCGACCGGGCTGCGGATCCGGTTCGCGTTTCCCGACTGCGCCTGGGGCCTCGACCTCGCCGCGGCGGTCGAGGGGCGCAACCTGAGCTGGTCGTTCGAGCCCCGTGCCGGCTGGCAGCCGAAGCTCGTGCTCGAGATGGACTGGGAGGTCGCCAACCGTTTCCTCCAGGGCCGCGAGAGCGTCGCGATCGCGATCGCCCGGCGCCGGGTCCGCGTCCGCGGCGACAGCGCGACCGCCCTCCGCTACCTGCCCGCGATCCGGCTCATCTGCGCGCCCTACCGGTTCGTGATCGAGTCCGACTTTCCCGATCTGGTCGCTGAGAGCGACTAAACGCCCCGCGGCCGGTTGACGCCGCCGCCCGGTCGGCGTAGTCTCGAACGACCAAGAAGGCAACAGGCCAGTAGTGGCCGGCGCCGCGCGCCCGCCCCCGGCGACTGGGGTGCCGAGCGGCGCGACCGCGAGGCGCCTCGCGCGCCGCAGGCCGACGAAGCGGGCCGTGTAGCCCGCACCGGCAGCGGGGCCCACCGGCCCCGTTGCCTCGTTCGGTCACACTTCGCGGAGCCGGTGCGATCTAGGATCGGCCCCTTGGCCGAAGAGGTGATCTCACTCAACGAGGCGGCGCGGATCGCGGGCGTCTCGACCGGCACCCTGAAGCGCTGGGCGGCGGCGAAGGTGATCCCGCTCCGCGGCGGGCGCTGGACCTCGGCCGCCGCGGCCCAGGCGCGGGTGGTGGCGCGGATGCGCGAGCGCGGGCACTCGCTCGAGGAGCTGCGCGGGGCGGTCCGCGAGGGGCGGCTCGCGTTCGGCTTCGTCGAGGACCTGATTCCGGGGGCGCGCGAGCAGACCGTCGACCTCGCCGAGGCCGCCGAGCGGACCGGGCTCGAGGAGGAGCTGATCGATCGGCTGATGACCCTGCTCGGGACGCCGACCGCACTCGAGGGCACGCTGAGCGAGCAGGACGTCGACGCGGTCGAGCAGATGGCCGCGGTGCTGCGCGCCGGCTTCCCGCTCGTCGCCCTGCTGCAGCTGGTGCGCGTCTACGCGCAGTCGATCCGCAAGGTCGCAGAGGCCGAGGTCCGCCTCTTTCACCTCTTCGTCCACGAGCCGCTGATCCGCCAGGGGGTCGACGCGCTCGAGATGGCGGAGGAGATGGAGGGGTTGGCGCGCGACCTGCTGCCGCTGACCTCGCCGCTGATGGAGTACATCCACCGCCGCTACCTGCGCTTCTACATCGAGCAGGACGTCGTCGGCCACATGGAGACCGACTTCGCCGGCATGCGGCAGATGGGCCGGGTTCAGATGGCGTTCTGCTTCGTCGACCTGACCGGCTTCAGCCGCTACACCGAGGAGGAGGGCGACGAGGAGGCGCTCGACCTGGTCGAGCGTTTCGTCGAGACGGTCGAGGCGACGCTGCCCTCCGAGGCCCTGATCGTGAAGACGATCGGCGACGAGGTGATGATCGTCTCCCCCGACCCGCTGACGCTGACCGAGTGGGCGGTCGGCTTCTTGACCCTGTTCGGCGAGCGCCCGCAGCCGCGGGTCGGCCTCCACTTCGGGCGCGCGGTCTATCGCGACGGCGACTACTTCGGCACCGAGGTCAACCTCACCCACCGGGTCGTCGCCCGCGCACTCGGCGGCGAGGTGATGGTGACCGCGGCGGTCGTCGACGCGATCGGCGCCGGCGACTACCTCGAGTTCGACCCGATCGGCCGGGTCGAGCTCAAGGGCTTTCCGCGGGCGGTCGAGCTGTTCGTCGTCCGCGCCCGCGACCCGGACGGCGGCTGAAGCAGGAATCCGCCCGCGCCGGACGTAAGATCGCAGCGTGCGCAAGCAGGAGGCGCTGACTGAGCTCGCCGACGTCGTGCGGTCTTGCGGCCTGCTCGCGCCCGGCTCTTCGGCGGTGGTGATGGTCTCCGGCGGCCCCGACTCGGCCTGCGCCGCCGCCGGGCTCGCGCGCGCGCTCGGCGCCGAGGCGGTGCACGCGCTCCACCTCGACTACGGCCTTCGCGACGCGTCCGCCGCCGACCTCGCGACCTGCCGCCGGCTCTGCGCCGCGCTGCGCATCGACCTCCACGTCGAGCGCCCGCGAGCCCCGCTCGAGGGCAACGTGCAGGCGGCGGCGAGAGCGCTTCGATACGAGGCCGCCGAGCGGCTGCGCGATCGCACCGGCGCCGACGTGATCGCCACCGGGCACACGCGAACCGACGTCGCCGAGACGGTCGTCTACCGGCTCGCTGCCTCACCCGGGAGCCGGGCGCTGCTCGGGCTCGCACCCCGAAACGGCCGCGTCGTTCGCCCGCTGCTGGCGCTCGAGCGCGAGCGCACCCGCGAGCTCGCGCTCGCGGCGGAGCTTCCCTTCGCCGACGACGAGTCGAACCTCGACCCGTCCTTCGCGCGCAACCGGATCCGCGCCGAGGTGCTCCCGGTGCTCGCCGAGGTCAACCCGGCGGCGGTCCGCAACGTCGCCGAGACCAGGGCCGAGCTCGCGGAGGAGGCGCAGCTGCTCGACCGCGTCGTCCTGGAGGCGCTCGCCGAGGCGGGCGCCGACGCCGGCGCGGTCGCGATCTCGGCCGACGCCCTCGCCGGCTTCGAGCCGGCGCTGCGCCGGCTCGCGCTGCGGGCGCTCGCCGAGCGCGCCAGCGGCCGCCCGGTGGCGCTCGGCCGCGCCCGCACCGCGGAGATCGTGCGGCTCGCGGGCGACCCGCAGGGGGGAGAGGTCGAGCTCGGCGGCGGGCTCGTTGCCTCCTGCGAGGCCGGCTTCGTGCGCATGCGCGCGGCCGCCGTAGACGCCGCCCCCGAGCCGGTCGCGCTGCGGCTCCCGGGACGGGCGCGGATCGGCGACTGGGAGGTGCGAGCGGAGCTTCACCCCGGGCCGGTCGAGCCCGCGGGCCCCGAGCTCGCGACCCTCGACGCACGGGCGCTCGGCGGCCGGCTCGAGGTCCGCACCTGGCGCGAGGGGGATCGGATCCGCCCGCTCGGCATGGACGGCTCGAAGACGCTTCAGGACCTGTTCACCGACAGCGGCGTGCCGCGCTCGATTCGCCGCACGCTGCCGGTGATCACGGTCGACGACGAGGTCGCCTGGGTCGCCGGCGTCGCCGTCTCCGAGCGCTTCCGACTCGACCCGCACACCGAGCAGGTCGCCGTCCTCTCGGCCCGCGTGCTCGAATAACCGCTCCGGCGTTTAGCCTGTGACGGTGAGCGACCCCGCGATCGGCGAGACCCTGGTCGAGGCGGACGAGCTCGAGCGGCGGGTGCGCGCGCTCGGGGCGGAGATCAGCGCCGACTACGAGGGCCGCGACCTGGTCATGATCGGGGTGCTCAAGGGCGCGGTGCTGTTCATGGCCGACCTGATGCGCGAGCTCGAGGTCCCGTGCGAGGTCGACTTCATGGCCGTCTCCAGCTACGGCTCGTCGACCGACTCCTCCGGGGTCGTGCGGATCCTCAAGGACCTCGATTCCTCGATCGACGGTCGCGACGTGCTCCTGGTCGAGGACATCGTCGACTCCGGGCTCACCCTGCACTACCTGCTCAAGAACCTCGGCGCCCGCAACCCGCGCTCGCTCGAGGTCTGCGCGCTGCTGACCAAGCCCGAGCGCCGCCGGGTCGACCTGCCGATTCGCTACGTCGGATTCGAGATCCCGAACCGGTTCGCGATCGGCTACGGCCTCGACCACGGTCAGCGCTACCGCAACCTTCGCTATGTGGCTGCGTTGCAGGACTAATACGGGTTGAATTCCGCTTTAGCGCGCTTGGTACGCTGATCCAAGCTCGAGCGGGGGTGCGAACCCCCATTTGCCTGCCTGATGAGAAGGTTCTTCAGAAGCGCCGCGTTCCCGATCTTGATCGTGATCGTGCTCGCGTTCTTCGCCCAGCGGCTGATCAGCCCGCCGGAGACCGAGGACACGCCGACCTTCAACGAGTTCCGCAGCCAGGTCGAGAACCGCCCGACCGAGATCGAGTCGGTCACCTTCCAGCAGAAGAACCAGACCCTGACCGTGGTCGAGGTCGCCGACGAGAACGAGTACACGGTCGGCTATCTGCCCGAGACCGAGCAGCAGCTGCTCAACTCGCTCGAGCGCAACGACATCGAGACCAACGTCGAGGGCACCGGCGGCTCCGGCTTCCTCCAGATCCTCACCTACATCCTCCCGTTCGTCCTCTTCTTCGGCTTCTGGCTCTTCCTCATGAACCAGATGCAGGGCGGCGGCTCGCGGGTGATGAGCTTCGGCAAGTCGCGGGCGAAGCGGATGTCGGTGGACGCGCCGAAGATCACCTTCCGCGACGTCGCCGGCGTCGACGAGGCGGTCCAGGAGCTGCACGAGATCAAGGAGTTCCTCGAGAACCCGAAGAAGTTCCAGGCGCTCGGCGCCCGAATCCCGAAGGGCGTGCTGCTCTACGGCCCGCCCGGGACCGGCAAGACGCTGCTCGCCCGCGCCGTCGCCGGCGAGGCGGGAGTGCCCTTCTTCTCGATCTCGGGCTCGGACTTCGTCGAGATGTTCGTCGGCGTCGGCGCGAGCCGCGTCCGCGACCTGTTCGAGCAGGCGAAGCAGAACTCCCCCTGCATCATCTTCATGGACGAGATCGACGCCGTCGGCCGCCATCGCGGCGCCGGCATGGGCGGCGGTCACGACGAGCGCGAGCAGACCCTGAACCAGCTCCTGGTCGAGATGGACGGGTTCGAGATGAAGGACAACATCATCCTGATCGCGGCCACCAACCGGCCCGACATCCTCGACCCGGCGCTGCTGCGCCCGGGCCGCTTCGACCGCCAGGTCGTCGTCGACCGGCCCGACCGGCGCGGGCGCAAGCGGATCCTCGAGGTCCACACCCGCGGCAAGCCGCTGGCGAAGGAGATCGACCTCGACGCGCTCGCCGGCCAGACCCCCGGATTCACCGGCGCCGACCTCGCCAACCTGATCAACGAGGCGGCGCTGCTGACCGCGCGCTCGGGCAAGCGCGAGATCACGATGGAGGAGCTCGAGGAGGGGATCATGCGCGTGATCGCCGGCCCCGAGAAGAAGACCCGGGTGATGTCGGAGAAGGAGCGCCTGGTCACCGCCTACCACGAGATGGGCCACGCGATCGTCGGCCACGTGCTCCCCAACTGCGACCCCGTGCACAAGGTCTCGATCATCGGCCGCGGGCAGGCGCTCGGCTACACGATCTCGCTCCCCGGTGAGGACAAGTTCCTCACCACCCGCGCCGAGCTCACCGACACGATGGCGATGACGCTCGGCGGCCGCGCGGCGGAGGAGATCATCTTCAGCGAGATCACCACCGGCGCCTCGAACGACCTCGAGAAGGTGACCGAGACGGCGAAGGGGATGGTGATGCGCTTCGGCATGTCCGAGCGCCTCGGCCCGCGGGTCTTCGGCCACGACCGCTCGCAGCCCTTCCTCGGGCGCGAGTTCGGCGCCGAGGCCGACTACTCGGACGAGATCGCGCGCGAGATCGACGACGAGATCCGGCGCATCGTCGAGGAGGCCCACCAGACGGCGAAGGACATCCTGCACGAGCGCCACGACGACCTCGAGCGCGTCTCGCAGATCCTGCTCGAGCGCGAGACGATCGACGCCGAGCAGTTCGTGAAGCTGCTCGAGGGCGCCGCCGAGGAGGACGTGTTCCCCGCCGACGAAGCCGAGGACGACTCACCCGAGGCCGAACCCGAGGCGGAGAAGAGCGCCGGCCGCGAGGGCCCGCGCCCGGTCCCGCAGCCCCGTCCCGGCCTCGCCGGCGCCGAGATGCGCGCCGACGAGCCCGACGCCCGCTAGCGACACGCGCGGCGATACTGCGCCCGTGGCCACGGTCATGGGCATCGTCAACGTCACTCCCGACTCGTTCTCCGACGGGGGGCTGTTCCTCGATCCGGAGCGCGCGATCGCCCATGGGCGCGAGCTCGCCGCCGAGGGCGCCGCGATCCTCGACGTCGGCGGCGAGTCGACCCGACCCGGCGCCGAGGCGGTCGCCGCGGAGGTCGAGCTCGAGCGCACCCAGCCGGTGGTCGCCGCGCTCGCCAGCGACGGGACGACGGTCTCGATCGACACCTCGAAGGCCGCGGTCGCGGCCGCGGCGCTCGACGCCGGCGCGGCGATCGTCAACGACGTCACCGCGCTGCGCGCCGACCCCGAGCTCGCCGGCCTCTGCGCCGAGCGCGACTGCGGGCTCGTGCTCATGCACATGCAGGGCAGCCCGCGGACGATGCAGGACGACCCCGTCTACGACGACGTCGTCGACGACGTCCGCGCCTTCCTCGCCGAACGCACCGAGGCGGCGGTGGCCGCCGGCGTCGCCGAGGAGCGGATCTGGCTCGACCCGGGGATCGGCTTCGGGAAGACGGTCGAGCACAACCTCGAGCTCCTGCGCCGGCTCGGCGAGCTGCGCGAGCTCGGCCGCCCGCTGGTGATCGGCACCTCGCGCAAGCGCTTCCTCGGCGCCCTCACGGGGCGCGGAGTCGGTGAGCGGATCGGCGCCACCGTGGCCTCGAACGTGCTCGCCTTGCGCGCCGGCGCCGAAGTCTTCCGCGTCCACGACGTGCGCGCGGTCCGCGAGGCGCTCGAGGTCGCCGAGGTGATCCTGGGTCGGCGGGAGTGGCGGCGGTAGGCGGGTACGATCGGCCCCGATGGACGCGCACGGCGAGGGTCACGAGTCCGCGGTCGAGGTCGAGCTGCAGGGGCTCTCGATCTACACCCACCACGGGGTCACCGAGGCCGAGCAGGAGGTCGGCCAGCGGCTGGTGATCGACGTCTCCTTCGACGTCCCCGACTGCGACGCGGTGCTCACCGACCGCATCGACGACACGATCGACTACGCCGAGGTCGCCGACATCGTCGCGCTGGCAGCGACCGAGCGCAGCTACCGGACGCTGGAGCGGCTCGGCGGGGTGATCGCCGAGCGGCTGATCGAGCGCTTCGGCTGTGACTCGGTGCGGGTGCGGGCGGCGAAGCCCGAGCCGCCGATCCCGCTCGCGATCGAGGAGGTCGCGGTCGAGGTCGTCCGCGCGCGGGTGATCGCCGAGCTCGACGAGCCCGAGCGCGACGATTGACCGCCGACCGGGTCGGCTACCTTGGCCTCGGCTCGAACGTGGGCGACCGCGCCGGACACCTGCGGGCGGCGGTCGAGCTGCTCGCCGAGCGCGGGGTCGAGGTCACCGCGAGCTCGTCCTGTATGAGACCGAGCCGGTGGGCGAGGTCCTCGACCAGCCCGACTTCCTCAACGCCGCAGTCCGGATCGAGACCGCGCTCGAGCCCGAGGCGCTGCTCGACGCCTGCAAGGCGGTCGAGGCCGAGCGTGGCCGGAGGGCGGGCGGCCCGCGCCACGGCCCGCGCCCGCTCGACGTCGACCTGCTGCTGCTCGGCGAGCTCGAGCTCGAGACCGAGCGGCTGACGCTGCCGCACCCGCAGGTGGCGAGCCGTCGGTTCGTGCTCGCGCCGCTGCTCGAGCTCGACCCCGAGCTGGCGCTGCCCGACGGCACCCGGTTGCGCGCGGCGCTGGAGCGGCTCGGCGAAGGGGAGCGGGTCGAGCGCGCCGGGAGCTTCTAGGCCGAGAGGGGAGTCGAGCCAGGCCGGCGGCAGGATCGGCGGCATCCGCCCCGGGTACTCGGGCGCCGCCCGCATCGCCAGCGCTCCCGCCGGGCGCGACTCGATCGCCGGGCGGACGTCGTCCATCGTCATCAGCAGTCGCAGGCTGGCGCCGATCTGGAGGTCGGCGGCGTTCGGCTCCTCGCCGCCGAGCACCCCGTCGGCGATCCAGTCGTCGATTCGCTGCAGCATCCCCGGCAGCGCCGCGAGGTCGGCGCGCACGTTCTCGTCGCTGGCCTCGTTGAGCCGCGCCGAGAGCGCCACCAACGGGCCGCCGGTCTTAACCGCGAGCCCGATCGGGACCCCGAGCCGCGCGCCTTCGGAGTAGGACGCGAGCGGGGCGCGGTCGCGCTTCATCCCCGCCCAGAGGATCCGCCGCGCGGTGGCCTGCAGGGTCTCGTCGCCCCAGCGCTCGGCCGCCTCGACCGCGCTTCTCGCCGCCGGGTCGGACGGATAGAGCGCCGGCTCGGGCACCCTCCGCTCGAGCTCGCGGGCGATCTCGCGCGAGCCCTGGACCTTGCGGCCATCGATCTTCAGCGCCGGGACCGTGATCCCGGGAAAGCCGACCGCGCGCAGCGCCGCCTTCGAGATCACCGGCATCAGGTCGACGCGCTTGTAGGCGATCCGCTTGCGGTCGAGCATCGCGGTCGCCGTGCGCGACGGATGCGACGCCGGGATCACGTACAGCTTTGCCTCCACGCGCCGAAACATATCCTTAGCGCCGATGCTGCTCGCGGTCGACGTCGGCAACACGCAGACCCACCTCGGCGCCTTTCGCGGCGAGGAGCTGGTCGAGCACTGGCGCTTTCGCACCGTCGCCGGCGCCACCGGCGACGAGATCGCCGAGCGGATCGCCGGGCTGCTGGCGCTGAGCGGGATCGAGACCGCGGAGATCGACGCGCTCGTGGTCTCGTCCGTCGTCCCGCCGCTGGGCGGCCACTACGAGGCGATGGCGAGCCGCTACTTCGACGCCCCGTGCCTCGGCGTCGGGCCGGGGGTGAAGACCGGGATGGCGATCCTGATCGACAACCCCTACGAGGTCGGCGCCGACCGGCTCGTCAACTCGGTCGCCGCATACGAGCGGATCGGCGGCGCCTGCGTGGTCGTCGACTTCGGCACCGGGATCAACTTCGACGTCGTCTCCGCCGACGGCGAGTACCTCGGCGGCGCGATCGCACCCGGGGTCGAGATCTCGCTCAGCGCGCTGACCGAGCGCGGGGCGCGGATCGGCCGGATCGAGCTCGACGCTCCCGAGGCCGCGATCGGCAAGTCGACCCGGGGTGCGATCCAGTCCGGGGTCATCCACGGCTTCGCCGGGCTCATCGACGGCATCGTGCGGCGGATCGCGGCCGAGCTCGGCGGCGAGCCGACCGTGATCGCGACCGGCGGGCTCGCGCACTCGATCGTGCCCTTCTCCGAGTCGATCGACGAGGTCGACGACCTGCTGACGCTGACCGGGCTGCGGATCATCTGGGAGCGGAACCGATGAGCCAGCCCTCGCTCACGACCCCGTTCGCGATCGCCGGCGTCGAGATCCCGAACCGCGTCCTGCTCGCGCCGCTGGCCGGGATCGGGAACTGGTTCGTGCGCCTGCAGGCGCAGCGCCACGGCGCCGGGATGGCGGTCTCGGAGATGGTCTCGAGTTTCGCCGTCGCCCACGACAACCGGCGCACGATCGAGGAGATGCTGCGCATCCACCCCGAGGAGCGGGTGGTCTCGATCCAGCTCTTCGGCCACGACCCCGAGGTGATGCGCGAGGCGACGGCGCGGGTCGCCGCGGCCGGGCCGCAGCTGATCGACCTGAACATGGGCTGCCCGGTGCCGAAGGTCTTGAAGACCGGGGCGGGCGCGGCGCTGCTGCGCGACCCCGAGCGCGCGGTCGCGGTCGCCCGGGCGGCGATCGAGGGCTCCGGGCTGCCGGTGACGGTCAAGGTGCGCTCGGGGATCGAGCCCGGCGACCGCTCCGGGCTCGAGCTCGCCCGCCGCCTCGTCGACGACGCCGGCGTCGCCGCGGTCGCGATGCACCCGCGCCCGGCAAAGCTGCACCACCGGGGCGCGCCCGAGTACGAGCTCGTGCGCGAGCTCGCCGCCTCGGTCGAGGTGCCGGTGATCGTCTCCGGCGGCGCGCGGACTCCCGAGGCGGCGCGGCGCGCCTACGAGCTCGCCGGTGCCGACGCGGTGATGATCGCGCGCGGCTCGCTCGGCGATCCGTGGATCTTCGAGCGGCTCACCGGCCGTCGCAGCGAGCCGCCCGACGTCGCCGAGGTCCAGCGCGAGCTGCACTGGCTGATCGACAGCGCCGAGCGCCACTGGGGCTCGGAGCGGGCGGCGCGCAACCTGCGCAAGTTCTATCCCTGGTACCTGGCGCCGCTCGGAATCCGCGGCCCGGAGGCCGACTCCTGGCAGCGCACCGAGACGCTCGATCAGGCGCGCGAGCTGGTGAGCGGAATCGATCGAGCCGCCGTTTCCGCCTCGCTATAATCGCGCGCTGCCCGACGCCCGCGTTGCGCTTCAACGCGGCCAGTTTCGGGCGTTTTGCATCTGAATAGAACCCACGAGGCGGGGAAAAAGGAACGGCAGTGGCTCGCGAAGCACTGATTACCCAAGAGGGCCTGGTCAAGCTGAAGAGCGAGATCGAGCACCTCTCGACGACCAAGCGGCGCGAGGTCGCCGAGCGGATCAAGGAGGCGCGCGAGTTCGGCGACATCGCCGAGAACTCGGAGTACGACGACGCCAAGAACGAGCAGGCCCTGCTCGAGGCGCGGATCGCCCAGCTCGAGGAGCGGCTGCGCCGGGCGAGCGTCGTCGACGAGAAGGCGGTCGACACCGAGACGGTCGGGGTCGGCGTCCGCGTCCACGTCAAGGACCAGAAGTCGGGCGAGTCGCGCAAGTTCCAGATCGTCGGACCGACCGAGGCCGATCCCACCGAGCAGAAGCTCTCCAACGAGTCGCCGATCGGCAAGGCGCTGAGTGGCCACAAGCGCGGCGAGATCGTCACCGTCGACGTTCCCCGCGGGCCGAAGAAGAAGCTCAAGATCACCAAGATCGAAGCCGCGTAGCTTCGGTCGTGGTCTGCGAATAGGCTCGCCGCGATGGCCGAGTCGGAGCAGGGCGCCGAGGAGCGCCCCGAATCGCATGTGGTCGCCGAGCGGCGCGAGAAGCTCGAGCGCCTGCGCGCCGACGGCGTCGAGCCGTTCCCGCACGAGTTCGACGGGCGCGAGCGGGTCGAGGCGATCCACGCCGCCCACGCCGGCCTCGAGGACGGCGAGGAGACGGAGGAGGCGTACCGGGTCGCCGGGCGGCTCGCCGCGCGGCGCGAGATGGGCAAGGCGGCGTTCCTCGACCTCGTCGACGGCAGCGGCCGGATCCAGATCCACGCCCGGCGCGACGTGCTCGGCGAAGAGGAGTTCGCGCGCCTGGTCGGTCTCGACCTCGGCGACCTGATCGGCGTCGACGGCACCGTGTTCAAGACGCGGCGCGGCGAGCTCTCGCTGCGGGCGACGGCCTGGACCCTGCTCGCCAAGAGCCTGCGCCCGCCGCCGGACAAGTTCCACGGGCTCGAGGACACCGAGCTTCGCTACCGCCACCGCGAGATCGACCTGATCGCCAACCCCGAGACCCGGGAGCTGTTTCGAAAGCGCGGCGCGACGATCGCCGCGACCCGGCGGCTGACTCGACGCCGACGGCTTCGTCGAGGTCGAGACCCCGGTCCTGCAGCCGCTCTACGGCGGCGCGCTGGCGCGCCCGTTCACCACCCACCACAACGCGCTCGACCGCGACCTCTACCTGCGAATCGCGACCGAGCTCTACCTGAAGCGCTGCATCGTCGGCGGGATCGAGCGCGTCTACGAGCTCGGCAAGGACTTTCGCAACGAGGGCGTCTCGTTCAAGCACAACCCGGAGTTCACGATGCTTGAGTGGTACGAGGCCTACGCCGACTACGACGACGCGGCGAAGCGGCTCGAGGAGCTCGTCGCCGGGGTCGCCGAGGCAGTGCTCGGGACGACGAAGGTCGAGCGCGACGGGGTCGAGATCGAGCTCGCGCCGCCGTGGCAACGGGTCACCCTGCGCGACGCGATCCGCGAGCGGACCGAGGTCGACGTGCTCGAGCATCCGACCCGCGAGGCGCTCGCCGCGGCGATGGGGTCGGAGGCGGGCGAGCGGGAGGGCTGGGGAAAGCTCGTCGACGGCCTGCTCTCGAAGGAGGTCGAGCCGAACCTGATCCAGCCGACCTTCGTCCGCGACTACCCGGTCGAGATGTCGCCGTTCGCGAAGCGCCACCGGGAGGACGAGCGCCTGGTCGAGCGCTGGGAGGCGTACGTCGGCGGGTTCGAGATCGCGAACGCGTTCACCGAGCTCAACGACCCCGACGAGCAGCGCCGCCGCTTCGAGCAGCAGGCCGAGGAGCTGCGCCGCGGCGACGAGGAGGCACAGCCCTTCGACGAGTCCTACGTGCGGGCGCTCGAGTACGGGATGCCGCCAACCGGCGGCGTCGGGCTCGGGATCGACCGGCTCGTGATGCTGCTCACCGGCGCCCGCAGCCTGCGCGAGGTCGTGCTGTTCCCGGCGATGCGGTAACGCCCGTCCGCCTACGCTGCCTCGGATGAAATGGCGGATCGCGATCGTTGGGGTGGCGCTGGTCGTGGCGGGGTGCGGGGGCGACGAGGAGCCGGCGGCCGGGCCCGCCGAACGCCCGGCCGTCGACGCACCTGCTGAACGTCCCGCCGCCGAGCGCCCGGCGGCCGAGCCTCTCGAGCCGCTCCGCTGTCCCGCCGCGGCCGAGAACTGCGCCGCGGCCGCGGGCGAGATCACCTACGTCGAGGCGGTCGACCCCGACGGCGACGGCGATGCCCATTTCGTCCTGCTCAGCGACGAATCGGTGACCGGGCCGGGGATCGCCGTCGTCGACGTCGCCGTCGACATGCGCCCGCGGCCGCTGCCGCGCCCGGGCGACTGGCTGAGCGCGGTCGGCCCGGTCTACCGCGGCTCCTACGGGCAGCGCCAGATCGAGGCGACCGAGATCCGCGTCTCGCGGCGCTAGATGCCCGCGGAGCCGGGATCACCCCCCGATATACTGGCCTCTCGCCGTCGTCGACATCCGGAGGTTCTAATCCAGCGGCAGCAGCGCGCCGAAGAAGTGATTAGAGCTTGCGGCGCTGTCGCGTCCCCCGGTACGGCTAGAACTCAGGCATAGGAGACAGGACAACCAAGGCGGATCAGAGAGAGTGTTCGAGCGATTCACAGAACGGGCCCGGCAGGTGGTCGTCCTCGCGCAGGAGGAAGCCCGGACCCTGAAGCACAACTACATCGGCACCGAGCACATCCTGCTCGGGCTGTTGCGCGAGGAGGAGGGCCTCGCCGCGCGGGTGCTCGAGTCGCTCGACATCACGGTCGAGCGCGTCCGCGCCCAGGTGGTCCGGATCGTCGGCTCCGGTGAGGAGGTCACCTCGGGCCAGATCCCGTTCACCCCGCGGGCGAAGAAGGTGCTCGAGCTCGCCCTGCGCGAAGCGCTCTCGCTCGGCCACAACTACATCGGCACCGAGCACATCCTGCTCGGACTCGTGCGCGAGAACGAGGGCGTCGCCGCCCGCATCCTGCTCGACTTCGACGCCGACTCGGAGAAGATCCGCAACGAGGTGATCCGGATGCTGTCCGGGCCCGGCGGCCGCCGCCAGGGTTCCGGCGGCGGTGCCTCCGGCGAGGGCAAGAAGTCCTCGAAGCTGCTCGACCAGTTCGGGCGCAACCTGACCAAGCTCGCCGCCGAGGGCAAGCTCGACCCGGTGATCGGCCGCGAGACCGAGGTCGAGCGGATCATGCAGATCCTCTCCCGCCGGCAGAAGAACAACCCGGTCCTGCTCGGCGAGCCCGGGGTCGGCAAGACCGCGATCGTCGAGGGGCTCGCCTCGCGGATCACCCGCGGCGAGGTGCCCGAGCTGCTCAAGAACAAGCAGATCTACACGCTCGACCTGGCGGCGCTCGTCGCCGGCTCGAAGTACCGCGGCGAGTTCGAGGAGCGGCTGAAGAAGGTGATGAAGGAGATCACCCAGCGCGGCGACATCGTGCTCTTCATCGACGAGCTCCACAACCTGGTCGGCGCCGGCGCCGCCGAGGGCGCGATCGACGCCGCCTCGATCCTGAAGCCCGCGCTCGCCCGCGGCGAGCTGCAGACGATCGGCGCGACGACGCTCGACGAGTACCGCAAGTACCTCGAGCGCGACTCGGCGCTCGAGCGCCGCTTCCAGCAGATCAAGGTCGACGAGCCCTCGATCCCGGACACGGTGAAGATCCTCGAAGGCCTGCGCGAGCGCTACGAGGACCACCACAAGGTCCAGATCACCGACGAGGCGCTCGAGGCCGCGGCCGAGCTCGCGAGCCGCTACATCTCGGACCGCTTCCTGCCCGACAAGGCGATCGACCTGATCGACGAGGCCGCCTCGCGGATGCGGATCAAGTCGATGAGCCAGCCGCCCGTGTACCGCGACCTCGAGGAGGAGATCGAGGAGACGCGGCGCGCGAAGGAGGCGGCGATCGAGGCGCAGGAGTTCGAGAAGGCGGCGAACCTGCGCGACAAGGAGCGCCAGCTCACCAACCGCAAGCGCGAGCTCGAGGACCAGTGGGACTCGGGCGAGGCCGGCGAGCGCCCGGCGGTCGGCGAGGAGGAGATCGCCGACATCGTCTCGATGTGGACCGGGATCCCCGTGTTCAAGCTCACCGAGGCGGAGACGAAGAAGCTGATCCGGATGGAGGAGGAGCTGCACAAGCGGGTGATCGGCCAGCACGTCGCGATCGAGGCGGTCTCGAAGGCGATCCGCCGCTCGCGCGCCGGGATCAAGGACCCGAAGCGCCCCGCCGGCTCGTTCGTCTTCCTCGGCCCGTCGGGCGTCGGCAAGACCGAGCTCGCCCGCACGCTCGCCGAGTTCCTGTTCGGCGACGAGGACGCGATGATCCGCGTCGACATGTCGGAGTACATGGAGAAGCACGCGGTCTCGCGCCTGGTCGGCTCGCCGCCCGGCTACGTCGGCTACGACGAGGGCGGGCAGCTGACCGAGGCGGTGCGCCGCAAGCCCTACTCGGTGCTGCTGCTCGACGAGATCGAGAAGGCGCATCCGGACGTGTTCAACATCCTGCTCCAGATCCTCGAGGACGGGCGACTCACCGACGCTCAGGGCCGCACGGTCGACTTCCGCAACACGATCGTGATCATGACCTCGAACATCGGCGCCAAGGACATCGCCCGCAACGTCTCCTTCGGCTTCGGCGCCTCCGAGGGCGAGACCGGCGCCTCCTACCAGGAGATGAAGGACCGGATCATGGGCGAGCTGAAGAAGGTCTTCCGGCCCGAGTTCCTGAACCGGATCGACGAGGTGATCGTCTTCCACAAGCTGACCAGGGACGAGATCAAGGAGATCATCGATCTGCTGATCACCCGCGTCCGCGCCCAGGTCGCCGAGCACGAGCTCCAGCTCGAGCTCACCGAGCCGGCGAAGGAGCTGCTCGCCGAGAAGGGCTGGGACCCGGCGATGGGCGCCCGGCCGCTGCGCCGCGCGATCCAGCGCTACATCGAGGATCCGCTCGCGGACGAGGTCCTGCGCCAGGGACCGGACACGATCGCCTCCGGCACCACCGTGGTCGTCGACCGCGACGAGTCCGGCGACGAGGAGGACCGCCCGCTGTCGCTGAAGATGGTGAAGCCGCGCAAGCGCCCGCCGAAGAAGGACGAGGCGAAGGAGCCGGTCGCGGTCGGCGCCAAGTCCGAGGACGATGAGTCAGCGTCCGACGAGCCGGCGCCTGACGCCGACTCGCCGACCTCCGAGGAGTCCTAGGCCGGCATCAGCAGCCGCGGCCGAGGCGGTCGCGCTTGCCGGCGCGGACGCGGTCGCGGCCGGGGCCGCAACGCAGCTTGTCGCGCCCGCCGCCGCGGGCGTCGATCCGGTCCGCGCCGCCGCCACCGCCGAGAACGTCCCTGCCGCCACCGCCGCGCAGCCGGTCGGCACCGGACCCGCCCTTGAGCTTGTCGCGCCCGGCGTCGCCGCGGAGGCGGTCGTCGCCGCGGTTGCCGAACAGGCAGTCGGCGCCGCCGAGCCCGCGCAGCCGGTCTGAGCCGCCGCGGCCGCGGATCGCGTCGCCGGCGTCGCTGGGGACCAGGGTTGCGCGCGTGTCCTTCGCCCCGGTGCCCTCCTGGGCGAGCGCGCAGGCGGCGCCCGAGCCCCCGGCGCCGGGCGAGCCGGCGGGCGGTGAGAAGGCGTCGGCGACGTGGTCGTATCCGGGCGGCAGTCCGTCCGGCCCCATCGAGGCGCAGCCGCTTCGCATGTCGTCGCAGATCGCCACGCCGCCGTTGGTGCGGGTGAGGTCGTAGCGCGACGGAAGTAGGAGGAGTAGAGGTTCGGGTCGCCCGCCGCGTCGACCTGACCGCCGCGGGCATCGTCGCGCCAGCGGTCGGTGAGCAGGCGCTGCTCGGCCTCGGCCTCGCAGGCGGTGTCGCCGGCGCACTTGACGTAGCGGTCGAGCCAGGCGGTCGTGTACCAGGCGACGAGATCGGTGCCGCGCAGGGTCGCGAGCCCGAGCGCGGGGACCGTCATCCCGGGAATGAACGACGACTCGAAGTGGGTGCCGCCGCGGATGTCGACCTGCATCGAGTCGATCCCGGCCGCCTTGTAGTCGGCGAAGGCGCCGTTCTTCTGCTCGATCTCGCTCGCGCTCGGGTCCGAGCTGCGCGGCGTGGCGACGATTCCGTAGTCGTTCGAGATCCCGAGCGCGGGCTTCGCGAGCGGCGGGTTGTCGGGGCGCGGGGCGGAGCCGGAGGGGCACTCGGGCGCCTCGCCCGGCGCCTCCATCGAGCTCGAGGCGCGCAGGTTGTCCCAGGCGACGATCGCGTCGACGCGATCGTCGACCTGGCCGACGTAGGAGACGGCGCCGGCGCCGAGCGAGTGCCCCGCGATCCCGATCCGCTGCGGGTCGACGAGCGCGCCCTGCGGGTTGGCGGCGGCGTTGAGCCCGGCCGCGACGCCGGCGGCCGTGCTTCGCCGAATGGTCGGTGCCGGTGCCGCCGTTGGCGTTGCCGCAGCTCGGGCGCGGGTCGTAGGGGTCGGCGGGGGTCGAGAGCAGGAAGTCGAGCGCATCCTCGGTCCCGTCGTAGAACGGCTGGCCGGCCTGCGACGGGACGCCCTCCTGGCGGTCGTCGCCCTCGCCGTAGGTGTCGGAGCGACCCTGGCCCTGGACGTCGTAGGTGAGGACGACGTAGCCGTGCTTGGCGAGCACCGCCGCGAGTCCCCAGTACAGGCGTCTCGGGCGCCTGGATCGAGCCGGTCGTGATCACGACCCCGGGCGGTTCGCCGGGCCCGCGTCGGTGGCCCACACGTTGCCGGTGATCGTGGCGCCGTTTCGAGCCGTGAACAGGACCGGGGTCCTGGTGCCGAAGCCGGCGTCGGGCCAGTCGTAGAAGCGCACGTCGCCGGCGCACTCCTGCTTGCGCTGAAAGCAGACGTTGCCGCTGAAGTTGCGCGCGTCGGCGCCCTGCCCGACCTCGGCGGCAGCGATCGCGGCGAGGTCGGCGTTGTCGTCGACGTTCTGCTGCGCGAGGCGCTGCTGGAACTCGGGCGTCAGGGTGACGTACTGCATCCGCTCGCCCGTCTTGGCGAAGTTGTCGGCCTCATAGGCGGGGTCGAACGCTCCCGCCGCCGCGGGGGCGGCGAGGCAGACGGCGACGATCGCGGCGGTCGCGAGTCGGCTCGGCGGGCGCATGCCCGCATGTTCGGCGACGGGCGCCCGCGATGCGCCGGTCGGCCGCGCGGCTTCGGCGCGGAAGCCGGCGCGAACGCCGGTTGATGCGTCGGGGCCCGTCCCTAGGCTGGTCGCATGGCCCGTGCCTCAAGCTCCTACTTCTGCCAGTCCTGTGGCCACGAGGCCCTGAGCTGGTCCGGTCGCTGCGCCGGCTGCGGTGAGTGGAACACGCTGGTCGAGGCGCCGAAGGCCGAGCCGCAGAAGGGCAAGCGCGGCGGCGGCGCGAGCGCCGCGGCGGGGAAGCCGGTCGCGCTGCGCGACGTCTCGGCGCCGCGGGTGGCGCGGCTCGAGACTCAGATCGCGGAGCTCGACCGCGTCCTCGGCGGCGGCCTCGTCCCCGGCTCGCTGGTCCTGCTCGGCGGCTCGCCGGGGATCGGCAAGTCGACGCTGACCGGGATGGCGCTCGGCAACCTCGGCGCCGCCGGCCACCGGGTGCTCTACGTCTCGGGCGAGGAGTCGACCGCGCAGGTGAAGCTGCGCGCCGAGCGCCTCGGCGACCCGGCGCTGGCGGTGCCGGCGCTGGCCGAGACCGGGCTCGAGGAGGTGCTGGCAACGCTCGAGGCCGAGCGCCCCGACGCCTGCGTGATCGACTCGATCCAGACCCTGCACGCCGCCGGGATGAGCGGCGCCCCCGGATCGGTGGGCCAGGTGCGCGAGGCGGCGAACGCGGTGATGGCGGTCGCGAAGCGGCTCGACTGCGCCGTGATCCTGGTCGGCCACGTGACCAAGGAGGGAGCGGTCGCCGGGCCGCGGGTGCTCGAGCACCTGGTCGACTGCGTGCTCTTCTTCGAGGGCGAGCGCGAGCGCAGCTTTCGCACCCTGCGCGCGCTCAAGAACCGCTTCGGCGCGACCAGCGAGGTCGGCGTCTTCGAGATGCGCTCCGGCGGCCTGGTCGAGGTCGCCGACCCCTCGGCGCGCTTTGTCGCCGAAGCGAGCGCCGCTCCGGGATCGGTCGTGCTCTGCTCGATGGAGGGCACGCGCCCGCTGTTGGTCGAGGTCCAGGCGCTGGTCGCGCCGACCGAGGTCGTGCCGCCGCGCCGGGTCGCGAACGGGATCGACCGCAACCGCCTGGCGATGGTGCTCGCGGTGCTCGCACGCCACGGCGGCCCGTCGCTCGCCGGCGCCGACGTGTTCGTCAACGTCGCCGGCGGCGTGCGCGTCGACGAGCCAGGCGCCGACCTCGCGGTCGCGCTCGCGCTCTGCTCAGCGCACCGCGGCGAGCCGTTCGCGGACTCCGAGGGCCGCCCGCTCGCCTGCTTCGGCGAGGTCGGGCTGACCGGCGAGCTGCGCCCGGTCGGCCACGCGGAGCGCCGGGTCGCCGAGGCGCTCAAGTTCGGGCTCGGCCCGGTCCTCTGCCCGGCCAGCGACCCCGCCTCCGGGCTCGAGCCGCGAGCGACGGTTCGCGAGGCGATCCGGGCGGCGCTCGGGCGAGCGCCGGCCGCCGCCGCGGCCAAGCGCGCCGCCTGAGAGCGGCCGCGACTAGCGCCGATCGCGAGACACGGCTTGACAACGCCATTTCCGAGCAGTCCACACGGAATTGACGGCGACGCCCGCCAGCAGGGCTTTTGCCATCATTGACAGGTGCCGCACACCGGGGATGAGTTGAACGAGCTGGAGGCGCGCCAGGATCCCCGGCTGCTGAGGTCCCTCGACATGGTCGCGCCCGGCACTCCGCTGCGGGAGGGGATCGACAACATCATCCACGCCCGCACCGGCGGCCTGATCCTGATCGCCGAGGCCGACGACGTCTCGTTCCTGTTCTCCGGCGGGATCAAGCTCGACGTCGACTACACGCCGGCGCTGCTCTACCAGGTGGCGAAGATGGACGGGGCGATCGTGCTCCCGCCGGGCGCCGACAAGATCTGCTGGGCGAACGTGCAGCTGATGCCGGACCCGACGATCCTCTCGATGGAGACCGGGACCCGCCACCGCACCGCCGAGCGCGTCTCGAAGCAGACCAAGGCGCTGGTGATCGCGATCTCGCAGCGCCGCGACGTGGTCTCGCTCTACATCGACGGGATCAAGTACATCCTCCAGGACATCCCGACCGTGCTCTCGAAGGCGAACCAGGGCCTGGCGACGCTGGAGAAGTACCGCTCGCGCCTCGACCAGATCGCCGGGCGGCTGATGGCGCTCGAGTTCGCCGGCGGGGTCGTCCTCTACGACGTGCTATCGGCGCTCCAGCGAGCCGAGCTGGTGACCCGGATGGCTGCCGAGGTCGAGCGCTACATCATCGAGCTCGGCTCCGAGGGACGGCTGATCGAGATGCAGCTCGAGGAGACCGTGGTCGGGGTGATGGCCGACCGCGCCGCGCTCGTGCGTGACTACGCGGCGACCGATTCCGAGCAGGCGATCGAGCAGAGCCTCGCCGAGCTCGCCTCGCTCGCTCACACCGAGCTGCTCGACTTCGGGCGGCTCGCCGAGCTGCTCGGCTACGACCGCAAGACCAACACGCTCGACTTCGAGGTCACCCCGCGCGGCTACCGCGCGCTCGGCGGCGTCCCGCGGCTGCCGCGGCTGGTGGCGCAGAAGGTCGTCAACCACTTCGGCGACCTGGAGGCGCTGCTGGCCGCATCCGACGCGGACCTCGAGGCGATCGAGGGCGTCGGGGAGGGGCGCGCCAAGGACATCCGAGAGGGGATGCGCAGGCTTCAGGAGGTCGACATCGTCGATCGTTATTCGTGAACCAGACGGCCGCCTCGAGCGGCCGTCGCAATTCGAGGAGGCGGACATCACCGATACATCAGTGGACGAAGAGAACGCAGTCGACGAGATCGCGATCGGTCCCGTGGACTGCGAGTTCGAGGTCGACGACAACGTCGTCTATCCGCACCATGGCGCCGGGGTGGTGCTGAAGAAGGAGACCCGCGACATGATGGGGGAGTCGCGCGAGTACCTGACGATCAAGATCCTTCACAACGACATGACCGTGATGGTCCCCTGCGACAACGCCCACATCGCCGGGCTGCGGCGGGTGATCGACGAGGAGCAGGTGCGGCGAGTGATCGACGTGCTCACCGGCGAGGTCTCCGAGATGCCGAAGAACTGGAACCGCCGCTTCAAGTACAACCGCGAGAAGATCAAGACCGGCGACGTCTACGAGCTCGCCGAGGTCGTCCGCAACCTCGCGATCCGCGAGTGGGAGAAGGGGCTTTCGACCGGCGAGAAGCAGATGTACACGCGGGCGAAGAAGATCCTCGCCTCCGAGTTCATGTACGCGCTGGACAAGGACGAGGAGGGCGCCGAGGAGTACATCGACGAGCTGCTGGAGGAGCGCTTCGGCGCCAAGGCCCCGGCCTAGGCCACTGGCCCAGCAACGGCTGACAGCGCTGATCGCGGCCGCCGGATCCGGGGAGAGGCTCGGAACCGGCGGCCCGAAGGCGCTGGTCGAGCTCGCCGGACGACCGCTGGCCGCCTGGTCCCTGGCGGCGTTCGCCGAGGCCGGAGTCGAGCGGGCGGTGATCGCGGCGCCGCCCGGCCACGAGGAGGAGCTGGCGGCGCTCGCGCCCGCCGGGCTCGATGCCGAGGCGGTCGCCGGCGGCGCGACCCGCGCCGAGTCGGTCGCGCTGGCGCTGCGGGCGGTCGAGACCGAGCTCGTCGCCGTCCATGACGCCGCCCGGCCGCTGCTCGACCCGACCCTGGTCACGGCCCTGGTCGCGGCGCTCGACGCCCGCCCCGACGCCGCCGGCGCGATCGCCGCGACCCCGGTCGCCGACACGATCAAGCGCGCCGCCGACGATGGGCGCACGATCGCCGCGACCGAGCCGCGGGACGGGCTGTGGGCGGCGCAGACGCCGCAGCTGTTTCGGACCGAGGTCCTGCGCCGCGCGCATGCGGAGCCCGGCGCGCGGACGGCGACCGACGACGCGATGGTGGTCGAGGCGGCCGGCGGGCGCGTCCTGCTCGAGCTCGCCGCGGCCGAGAACCTGAAGGTGACGACGCCGGCGGACCTGCGCCTAGCCGAGGTGCTGCTTCTCGAGCGGCCCTGAGCGCCGGCTGCGCCCGAGCGGCAGCCCCGCCTTCTCGCGCGCCGAGTCGCTCAGGTGGGCGCGGCGGCGGCGGATGTAGAGCAGGCGCTGGATCCACAGCGTCGCGATCCCGGCGAGCACGATCGCGGTCAGGTTGAGCGCCAGCTGGAGCATCGCGCCGCGCCACTCCGACCACTCCGTGTAGGCGGCGGCGAGGCCGATGTTGGCGGCGGCGGGGATCGTCGTCACCGAGACCAGCACGCCGACCAGTGCGCCCGACTTCGCCGAGGTCAGCGAGAGCACCCCGGCGATCCCGGCGAAGGCGGCGACAATGACCGAGAACGCGTCCGGGTTCGAGATGAAGTCGGTCAGCGGGTGCGCATCGGCGACGAACCCGTCCGGGGTCAGGTCGACGGCGCGGATCAGGAGGCTGAACACGAACGCGGCCGTGATCCCGACCGGGAACCCGACCGCGAGCGCGGCGAGCGAGCGCCGGGCGACGTCGCGGCGACGCTGGACCGCGGCGACGCAGAGACCGGCGAGCGCCCCGAACTCGGGCCCGACGATCATCGCGCCGACGATCAGGATCGGCGAGTCGAGCAGGATCCCGACCGAGGCGATCAGGCAGGCGAGCGCCATGAAGGCGAGGAAGTTCGCCGAGAGCTCGGTGTTCTCCGAGGTCCTCGCCTCGACCTCCTCCCAGACGACGGCGTCGGAGGGCAGCCCGCTGGCCGCGCGCTCGGCGGCGGCGGCGACCGCCGAGATCGTCGAGTCGATGTCCTCGATCGCAATCGAGCCCTCGGTGTCGATGTCGAGCTCGCGCAGGTCGGAGACGATCACGCTCGCCTCCTCGCGGGCGACGTCGCAGAGGATCACGTCGCCCTCCGGCTTGCGCGCCGCGCGCTCGAGGAAGATCACGTTGCAGGCGGTGGGCGTGTTCTCGAGCAGGTCGAGGACGTGCTCGGCCTGGTAGCTCGGGACCACGATCCGCATGTGGACCATCGCGGCTAGCGTACCGGCGGTGCTGACGGACTATCACCTGCACCTGCGCCCGGACGAGGACGACACGAGCGCCGAGAGGTACTTCACCGAGGCCAACGTCGAGCGCTATCTGGAGGCGGCGCAGGAGGCGGGCGTGACCGAGCTCGGGGTCTCCGAGCACGTGCATCGGTTCACCGAGGCGCTCGAGATCTGGGACCACGACTTCTGGGTCGAGCTCGCCCAGGACGACCTCGGCGCCTATTGCGAGTTCGTCGCCGCGACGCCGCTGCGGCTCGGGATCGAGATGGACTTCGTCCCCGGACGCGAGGACCGGATCGCCTCGGTGCTCGACCGCCACCCGTTCGACTACGTCGTCGGCTCGGTGCACTTCGTCCGCGACCAGGCGGTCGACTGGGAGGTCTACGACGTCTGGGACGCGGTCAGCGATCCCGACCGGGTCTGGCGGGTCTACTTCGAGACCCTGGCCGAGGCGGCGCGCAGCGGCCTCTACGACATCCTCGCCCACCCGGACCTGGTCAAGGTCTGGGGCGACGAGCGGCCGCGGCCCGAGCGCGACCTGCGCTTCTACTACGAGCCCGCGGTCGAGGCGATCGCCGAGTCGGGCGTCGCGGTCGAGGTCTCGACCGCCGGCTGGCGCAAGCCGGTCGACGAGCTCTACCCGGCGGATGCGTTCGCGGAGATGTGCGTCGACGCGGGCGCCGTCTTCGCGCTCTCCTCGGACGCGCACGTGCCCGCCGACGTCGGTCGCGACTACGATCGAGCGGTGGAGGCGATGAACGGCTGGGGCGTGGGGGAGATCGCCGTGTTCGAGCGCCGCGAGCGTCGCCTGGAGCCGCTCGGATGAGGATCGGGGTCGGCTACGACAGCCACCGCTTCGCCCCGGGACGGCGGCTCGTCCTCGGCGGGGTCGAGATCGAGCACGAGCTCGGGCTCGAGGGCCACTCCGACGCCGACGTGGTCACCCACGCGGTCATCGACGCGCTGCTCGGCGCCGGCGGGCTCGGCGACCTCGGCACCCACTTCCCGCCCGACGAGGAGCGCTGGCGCGACGCCGACTCGATCGACCTCCTGCGCACCGTCGTCGGGATGCTCTCCGGGCCGGTCGAAAACGTCGACGTCAGCGTCGTCTGTGAGGCGCCGCGGCTCGGCGAGCGTCGCGAGGAGATGGAGCGCAACCTCTCGGCCGAGCTCGGGGCCCCGGTCAGTGTCAAGGCCACCACCAACGAGGGCATGGGCTGGATCGGCCGCGGCGAGGGGATCGCCTGCATCGCGGTCGCGTTGATCGGCACCTGAGCTCGCCCTCGGCGCTTAGAGTTACGCCATGGACCTCGGTCAGCTCGCAGATCCGCGCGCGCTTGCGCGCCGCGTGAAGCTCGGCGCGCTCGGGCCGGTGGCCGACCTGCCGTTCAACCTGAGTGCGCTCGCCGAGGCGGGGGTGATCCGCCCGATCCGCCCCGACAAGCTCGTCCGGGTCGCTCGCGAGCTGCGCCGCTGGGGGGCCTCGCCCGCCGCCGGGATCGCCGCGGCGGCGATCACCCAGCCCGAGCGGACGATGCTGATCGACGAGGACGGCGAGGTCACCTTCGCCGAGGTGCACAGCCGCTCGAACAGCCTCGCCCGAGCGCTGGCGGCAAAGGGCGTCGGGCCCGGCGACGGGGTCGCGATCATGTGTCGCAACCACCGCCGTTTCGTCGACGCGACGCTCGCGGTGGCGAAGCTCGGCGCCACCGGCCTCTACATGAACACCGCCTTCTCGGGGCCGCAGCTCGTCGGGGTGGTCGAGCGCGAGGAGCCTGCCGTCCTGATCTACGACGAGGAGTTCGCCGAGCTGCTCGCCGAGGCGAGCGACGATCTGCAGAGCTTCGTCGGCTGGCGCGAGGACGGCTCGAGCGGCGACCAGTCGGTCGACGAGCTGATCGAGAGCGCCGACGACGCCGACCTCGACCCGCCCGACGAGACGGCGCGGTTCGTGATCCTGACCTCGGGCACGACCGGGACCCCGAAGGGGGCCCAGCGCGGGTCGCCCGAGTCGCTGGCGCCGCTGGCGGCGATGTTCTCGCGGATCCCGATGCGGGCGGGGGAGACGACCGTGATCGCCGCACCGCTCTTTCACTCCTGGGGCTTCGCCCACTTCATGCTCGGGCTGTCGCTGAACTCGACCTACGTCCTGCAGCGCAAGTTCGACCCCGAGGAGACGCTGAAGGCGATTGCCGAGCACGAAGCGACGGCGCTCGTCGTCGTCCCGGTGATGATGCAGCGGACGCTCCAGCTCGACGAGTCGACCCTCAGCGAGTACGACCTCCCGAGCCTGCGGGTGACCGCCGCCAGCGGCTCGGCGCTCCCCGGCCCGCTGGCGACGAAGTGGATGGACCACTTCGGCGACAACCTCTACAACCTCTACGGCTCGACCGAGGTCGCCTGGGCGACGATCGCCGTCCCCGACGACCTGCGCGCGGCGCCGGGGACCGCGGGCAAGCCGCCGCGCGGGACGGTGGTCAAGATCGTCGACTCGGAGGGCAAGGGCGAGATGCCCCGGGGCGAGACCGGTCGGGTGTTCGTCGGCAACGAGATGGCGTTCGAGGGCTACACCGGCGGCGGCGGCAAGGACACCTACGAGGGCCTGCTCTCCTCCGGCGACGTCGGCCATTTCGACGACGAGGGACGCCTGTTCATCGACGGCCGCGACGACGAGATGATCGTCTCCGGGGGCGAGAACGTGTTCCCGCGCGAGGTCGAGGACCTGCTCGCCGGCCACGACTCGGTCAAGGAGGTCGCGGTGATCGGGGTCGACGACGAGGACTTCGGCCAGCGGCTGAAGGCGTTCGTCGTCCCGACCGAGCCCGACGCCGTCGACGAGGACGAGCTCAAGGCGCTGGTCAAGCGTGAGCTCGCCCGCTACAAGGTCCCGCGCGAGATCGAGTTCCTCGACTCGCTGCCGCGCAACGCGACCGGCAAGATCCTCAAGCGAGAGCTCGCCTGAGCTTCGCCCGCCGCCCAGCGGGTAACCGCGGGGCGAACGGGATGCTCGAGCGCGGAAGGAGACGCCGATGCCGCCACGCGGAGTGAAGAAGGGAAGCAAGCGCGCGCGCCAGTACGAGCACGTGAAGCGCAGCGAGAAGCGCGCCGGGCGGTCGGAGAGCCGCGCCGAGCAGATCGCGGCGCGGACGGTGAACAAGGAGAAGGCGCGAGCGGGCGAGTCGCGGACCGCCTCACGGAGCTCGACCGCGGACATCTCCTCGGGCCGCCGCGGCGGCAAGCGCTCGGGCTCGGGCCCCGGCGGGCGCACCCGCGATCAGCTCTACAACGACGCCAAGCGGCTGGGGATCTCGGGCCGCTCGAAGATGAGCAAGAAGCAGCTCCTGGCGGCGGTCAACCGCAAGGGCGGCTGACGCAGCAAGGACTCAGGCCGGGGCGGCGGCCTCGCGCTCGGCGCGCCGGGCGGCCGCCTCGCGGCGCAGCTTCTCCTGCTCGACCTGGCGCTTGAGCTCGACCAGCGAGCGGCGCATGTGGCGCCCGAGCGCCGGCGCGGCGACGAACTCGGAGAGATAGCCGGTGATCCCGCCGCCGGCGACGCCGTAGGCGAAGCGCATCTCGACCCTGGTGCGCCCGCCGCCGGTCGGGCGCAGGCGCCAGCGCCCGCGCTGGTCGATCCCGGTGACCGACGACCAGGCCATGTCGCGCGGCTCGGAGAACTCGACCACCTCGATCAGGCCGCCGACCTCGGCCGAGCCGACCTTGATCAGCATCCGGTAGCGGGCGCCGAGCCCGCTGCGCCGCTCGCCGACGACCTCCCAGCGGGTGACCCCGGACATGTAGTGGAGCGAGTTCGCGGGGTCGGTGATGTAGTCCCAGATCAGCTTCTGGGGTGCCGAGACGACGATCGACTCGTTCAGCCGCATCAGCCGATCACCGGGAAGCGGCGCTCGGCCGCGAGGCCGTCGAGCGTCTCCTGCATCAGCCCGGTGACGCGCTCGTAGACGGCCGCCGGGTCGGGGTCGGAGCCGAACTCCTGCTCGAGGTCGATCGGCGGCAGGACCTCGATCGTGATCTTGGCCGGCAGTGGAATGTGGCCGAGCAGGTCGCCGACGTTGACGATCCACGGCAGCGCGAGCGAGATCGGCACCACCTTCAGCCGCAGGAAGCGCTCGGCGCCGGTGAGCTTCGCGAGCCAGGTGCCGCGGCTGAGGAAGAGTGCCGTCTCCTGGCCGCCGATCGTGACCACGGGGACGATCGGCACGCCCTCGGCGAGCGCCAGCTTCGCGAACCCGTTGCGGCCCGCGAAGTCGACCTTGTTGCCCTCCCAGGTCGGCCGGTGCACCTCCCAGTCGCCGCCGGGGAAGACGAGCACCGCGGCGCCCGAGCGCAGCGCTTGCCGCGCGTGCTCGTGCGATGCCGCCATCGCCCCGTAGCGGCGCAGGAAGGGCCCGGCGGGCGAGGCGAGCACGAGGTTGTGGGCGAGCTGGTAGAAGGGCCGCTCGACGCCGAAGTAGGTCGAGAATGCGAGCGGCAGGATGATCACCTCGGGGGCCATGTTGCCGCCGGTGTGGTTGCCGACCAGGAGCACCGGCCCGTCCTCGGGCACGTTGCCCATGTTGCGGACCTCGGCCCGGTACCAGAGGGTCGAGAGCAGCCAGGCGAGCGGCAGGTTCTCGCGGATGTAGTCGGGGTCGCGGTCGTCGAGGTCGGCGCTGAGCGCGGCGCGCGCCCGGCGCGCGAGGCCGCCGACCAGCGCCCCGGCGGCAGCGCGGCCGGCGCCGAGGGCGTCGCTCCCGAGCCGGGTCGCGGCGCCCCCGGCGAGCCCGAGCGGAGCGAGACGGCCGCCGAAGCGCCCGCCGCCGTTCGCGGCCCCGTGCTCGCTGCCGCCGTTCTGGCGCGCCTGCTCGGCCATCGTGCCCGGATCAGCCATGCGGCGAGTCTAGATCGGTTCAGGAAGCAGCGCGCCTGGTCCGCGGGCGGGCGATCCGCCGGCGCCGGGCGGGCGCGGCCGCCGGCTCCGCGCTCGCCGCCGCGATCTGCTCGCGGATCAGCGCATTGGTGCGCTCGGCGAGCTCGACCTGGGGCACGTGCCCGCAGTCGGGGAGGATCACCTGGCGGGCGATCGGCAGCGCCTCGGCGACGTGGGGCGCGAACCCGGCCGGGATCAGGCGGTCGGAGTCGCCCCAGACGAACAGCGCCGGGGGCTCGAGCCCGGCGAGGCGGGCGTAGAACCCCTCCTCGCCGTGCGGCTCGTCGAGGTAGATATTGCGCGCCGCGGCGAAGAAGGCGACCCGGGCCGCGCGCGAGCGGTAGGAGCGACAGAACTCGTCGACGGCGACGTCGGCGGCGGCCGGATCGAGACGCTCGGGACGCGCGAACAGGCTCCAGAACTGGGCTCGCACCGTCGCCGAGCGCAGCGAGTGCGGAATCACCGCGAGCTCGGGGCGAAGCAGGCGTACGAGCGGGACCAGCTGGCGGCGGCGAAAGGCGAGCGCCGGCGCGAGCAGGCTCAGCGACGCGACCCGGTCGGCGGTGCCGAAACCGAGCTCGAGCGCGATCCGCCCGCCCATCGAGTTGCCGACCACGTGGGCACGGTCGATCGCCATCGAGTCCATGTAGCTGCGCACCGCGGCGGCGAACCAGAGCGCGTCGTAGGGGGCGCGAGCGGGCTTCGCCGAGGAGCCGAACCCGGGCAGGTCGAGCGCGTGCACCGTGCACCCGGGCGCGAGCGCGGCGACCGTCTCGAAGAACGAGGCCTTGTTCGAGCCGAGGCCGTGGAGGCAGATCACCTGCTCGGGCCCGTCGCCGGCGACCAGGGTCGTGATCCGCGCCTGCGCGGTCTCGACCTCGGTGATCCGCAGCAACGGGTCGCGCCCGCCGGCGAGCCGGAACAGGCCCTCGAAGCCGAGCGCCAGGTCGAGGTCGCCACGGGCGTAGAGGCGCCGCTGGGCGAATGCGTCGAGGCCGGAGATGCGGCCGTCGCGCAGCGCGAGCCAGGTCGAGGCGTCGGTGCCGATGACGACGTCGGGCTCGCGAACCGGCGACGGGCGAACCTCGCAGCGCGCGCCCCTGGCCCGCACCTCCCAGGTGCGGCCGACGTCGCCGAGGCGGATCTGGAAGGTGGCGTCGAAGTCGGCCGGGGCGCCGAGGTAGCGCCCCGGGAGCTCGGAGAACGCCTGCTTCACCCTCCGGGAGCGCTGCTCGTGCAGCGACGGGGTGGCGCCTGGCCCGTTGAGCATCCTGCCCATGCGGCGGCCACGTTAGCGGGCGTGCCGGGCGCGCTCGCCGGCTCCGGCGCCACAGTTCGCAAATAGCGCCGTCTTCCGCATAGCATCGGGCCCGTGCGCGAGGTCAGGATCAGGGACACGCTCAGCGGCGAGCTCGCCGTGCTCGAGCCCCGCGAGCCGCCGAAGGTCGGCATCTACGCCTGCGGCCCGACCGTCTACGCGCGGGTCCATGTCGGCAACGCGCGCCCGTTCGTGATCCCGCTGCTGTTCGCGCGCTTTCTCGCCCACGAGGGCTACGAGCCGACCGTGGTCGCCAACGTCACCGACGTCAACGACAAGATCTACGCCGCCGCGCGCGAGCAGGGAATCGGATCGACCGAGCACGCCCGGCGGATGATCGACGCCTACGTCGCCGACACCGACCGGCTCGGGATCGGCCGCCCTGACGCGGAACCGCTGGCGACGGCGACGATCGCCGAGATCGTCGAGTTGATCGAGGCGCTGATCGCCGGCGGCCACGCCTACGAGTCGGGCGGCGACGTCTACTTTCGGGTTCGCAGCTTCGACGGCTACGGCAAGCTCTCCAATCGCGACCCGTCGGAGATGGACCAGGGTGAGGAGGCGGGGTCCGCGCAGCTGAAGGAGAGCGCGCTCGACTTCGCGCTCTGGAAGGCGCGCAAACCCGACGAGGACAGCTCCTGGCCCTCGCCCTGGGGCGACGGGCGCCCCGGCTGGCACATCGAGTGCTCGGCGATGGCGGAGAAGCTGCTCGGCACCGACTTCGAGATCCACAGCGGCGGCTCGGACCTCGTCTTCCCCCACCACGAGAACGAGATCGCGCAGACCGAGGCGGCGCGGGGGGTGCCGCTGGCGCGGATCTGGATGCACAACGGCATGGTCCGCAGCGACGCCGAGAAGATGTCGAAGTCCGTCGGCAACATCTTCCAACTCTCCGAGGCGATCGACCGCTTCGGCGCCGCCGCGGTGGTCGCTTTCCTCACCTCCGGGCACTACCGCCAGCCGCTCGAGTTCTCCGCCGAGGCGCTGGAGCAGGCGGCGGCGCGGGTCGAGCGGCTCGCGAACTTCCTCGCCGAGGACCCCGCCGCCGGCGAGCCCGACCCATACGTCGCCGAGCGCCGTGAGCTGTTCCTCGACGCGCTCGCCGACGACTTCAACACCCCGCGGGCGTGGGCGGCGCTGTTCGAGCTCGTCGCCGAGGGCAACCGGCGCCCGCTCCCGGGTGCGCACGCGGCGCTCGGCGAGCTGCTCGCGCTGCTCGGGCTCGAGCGCCTGCTCGAGGGCGGCGAGGATCTCGCCGACCCCGAGGCCGAGGCGCTGCTCGCCGAGCGCGAGGCGGCGCGGGCCGAGCGTGACTTCGACCGCGCCGACGCGATCCGCGAACGCCTCGCCGAGCTCGGCTGGGAGGTCCGCGACACCGCCGCGGGCGCGCGGCTGCGAAGGGGCTGACGGTCGCGGCCGCGACCGAGATCGTCTACGGGCGCCGGGCGGTCGCCGAGGCGCAGCGCGGGCGCCGCCGGGTGCATCGCGTCTGGAGCGCCGAGGACACCGACGCCGCCGAGCTCACCCGGCGCGCGGGCTCGGCCGAGCACCAGGGAGTCGTCGCCGAGGTCGACCCGTATCCCTACGCCGACCCCGGAGCGCTGCTCGCGCGGCCCGACTTCCTGATCGTCGCCCTCGACGAGGTCCAGGACCCCCACAACCTCGGCGCCGTCTGCCGCTCGGCGGAGGCCGCGGGCGCCGACGGGGTGGTGATCTGCGAGCACCGCGCCGCCGCCGTCACCGCCGCCGTCGTCAAGGCCTCGGCGGGCGCGGTCGAGCACCTCGAGATCGCCCGCGTGACCAACCTCGCCGACTGGCTCGCGCGAGCCAAGGACGCGGGCGCCTGGGTCTACGGCGCCGAGGCGAGCGCCTCGGGCGCCCACACCGGGGCCGACCTGACCGGCAAGGTCGTGCTCGTGCTCGGCAGCGAGGGCAGGGGGCTGCGCCCGCGGGTGGCGCGCAGCTGCGACCTCGAGCTCTCGATCCCGGTCCGGGGGAGGGTGGCCTCGCTGAACGTCTCCGCGGCGGCGGCGGTGCTGCTGTTCGAGGCGCTGCGCCAGCGGGCTCAGAAGCGGTAGCAACGACCGCGGACGGCGGCCGGAATCTGCAACGACTCTTGCGGAATCGGTCGCCGGGGTTGACAGAACTATGTGCACCGACGTAAACTGCCGCGCATAAGGGTGAAGTAAAGGTCGAGCTTGACTCTGCCGATCATCCTGAGGAGAGGGCGCCTCTACGGGAGGTACGGGCGCCACAGGTTCCAACCGAAGATGGAGGACCAGTGGCCGTGCCTACCCAGAACAACAGTGCAGCGACCATGCCCGCGCTCGCGGGAGCGCAGACCGCCCGCCGATCTGAACCTCGACCAGAGCTTGAGGACACGTATCTGGTCGCGCTCGCGAAGCGTGGCAGCGCCGACGCGTACGAGCGGATCGTCAAACGCTACCGCGGCTTCGTCCGCCTGAAGGCGTCCTCGTACTTCCTTCTCGGCGGCGATTCCGACGACCTGATCCAGGAGGGCTTGGTCGGGCTCTACAAGGCGATCCGCGACTACCGCACCGATCGCGAGTCGAGCTTTCGCAACTTCGCCGAGCTCTGCATCACGCGCCAGATCATCACCGCGGTCAAGACCGCGAGCCGCAACAAGCACGCGCCGTTAAACCAGTACGTCTCCTTCGCCCAGTCGCCGGCCGCCGCCGGCGAGGCGGAGACGACGCTCGAGGACGTGCTCCCGGGCCCGATCTCCGACGAGCCGTCGGAGCGCGTGATCGCGAGCGAGGAGCTGCAGGCGCTGGTCTCGTGCCTGTCGGGGGTGCTCTCCGAGCTCGAGAGCCGGGTGCTCTCGCTCTACCTCGACGGTTACTCCTACGAGCAGATCGGCGAGCGGCTCGAATGCGACACGAAGACGGTCGACAACGCGCTCCAGCGAGTCAAGCGCAAGGTCGCCGCGCACATCTCGGGCCGCGAGGTGATGGTCTAGGTCGTCCCTCGTTCGTCGTCCGGGAAGGTTCGGGGGCGTAGATTTGTGACCCTGCCCGGATAGCTCAACTGGTAGAGCGCGGCTCTTGTAAAGCCGTGGCTGTGGGTTCGAGTCCCACTCCGGGCTCTTGGACGAGGCCGATTTCACCTGGCGCGACGGCGAGCGGACGATCCACTTTCGCGCCGGCGTGGTCGGCGAGTCGGTCGAGATCGTCGCCGAGCACGGCTTCGCCGGCTATGAGCTGCTGACCACCGAGCGCGCGCTCGGCGCGGCGCCGGTGGCGCTCGCCGAGGACGCGGCCTGCTTTCACCACGTCCCGCCCGGCCCCGTGACCGAGGTCGCCGCGCGACTGATCGGCGACGTCGGCGACGGCGACCTGGTTGCGCTCGGCGGCGGGCGGGTGATCGACGTGGCGAAGGCGATCGCCGCGGTGCGCGGGGTCCGCGTGGCCGCCCTGCCGACGACCCTCTCCGGCGCCGAGATGACCCGCATCCATCGTCTCCCCGAGGGCCACGAGGCCGCCGAGGGGCTCGTCCGCCCTGAGCTCGTACTCGTCGACCCGCCGCTGGTCGCGACCCTGGCCGAGCAGCGCCTGCGCGCGAGCGCGATGAACGCGCTCGCCCACGGCGCCGACTCGCTCTACACACCGCTCGCGAATCCGGTCGCCGAGCTCGCGACGCTGCGCGGCGCGCGCCTGATCGCGAAGGCGCTCGACACGGCGCCCGGGCGCCGCGACCCGGCGGTACTCGCGCTCGGCTCGGTGCTCTGCGCCTACGCCCTCGACTCGGCGCGGTTCGCGCTTCACCACGTCGTCTGCCAGACGCTGGTCCGCGAGTTGCGGATCGCCCACGCGGAGACCAACGCGACGCTGCTCCCGCGAACGATGGAGGCGATGCGCCCGCGCGCGGGCAAGTCGATGACCGCGCTCGCCCGCGCCCTGGGCACGAAGCAGGACGGGCTCGCCGACCGGCTCACCGAGCTCGGCGGCGGCCCGCGGACCCTGCGCGAGCTCGGGGCCGACCGCGAGGGGCTAGGCCGCGTGGTCGAGGGCATCCTCGCCCGGCCCGAGCTCGAGCTGACGCCCGATCCGCCGGCGGAGCCCGAGATCCGGGCGCTGCTCGAAAGCGCCTGGTAGCAGGCGCGAGTAACGCCTCAGGCGCGGGCGTGTAGGCACTGGCATGGACGAGGGTTCGCGGCGCTCCGCGCCGCCTCGCAGCGACGACGTGATCAGCCAGGAGCGCTTCGAGCGCTACCACCGCTACGCGCGCGAGCGGGGCACGAACCGGCTCCTCTACTACTTCGTCCGCTGCCTGTTCGTGCCCTTCTTCTTGGTCTGGTTCCGGCTCGAGCGCACCGGCCGCGAGCACGCGCGGCTCAAGGGCGGGATGGTCGTCGCCTCCAACCACCGCAGCTTCCTCGACCCGTTCGTGATCGGGGCGCTGCTGCCGTGGCGGCGGCGGATGCAGTTCGTCGCCAAGGTCGAGCTCTTCGACAAGCGCTGGCAGGGCTGGGTGCTCTCCCGACTCGGCGCCTTCCCGATCCGCCGTGGCCAGTCCGACGAGACCGCGATGGAGACCGCGCGGATGGTCGTCGACCGCGGCGGCACGGTGGTGATCTTCCCCGAGGGGACCCGGATCCGCACCGGCTCGCTTGGGCGCCCGAAGCGCGGCGTCGGCCGGCTCGCGCTCGAGACCGGAGCCGCGGTGCTGCCGGTCGCGGTCGTCGGCTCGGAGGAGGTCCGCCGGGGCTGGCGGATCCGCCCGCGCAAGGTCAGGCTGCGCGCCGGCCAGCCGCAGACCTTCCCCCGGACCGAGCGGCCCTCGCCGGCGCTCGCGGCCACGGTCACCGATCGGATCTGGCCCTCGGTCGAGCTCGGTTGGGAGTGGCTCGGCGGGCTGCCGCCGCTGCGCAAGGCGGCGGTGATCGGCTCCGGCAGCTGGGGGACCGCGGTCGCGGTGCTGCTCGCCCGCGGCGGACTCGAGGTCGAGCTCGGTACGCGCTCGGACGAGAAGACCGCCGAGATCCGCAAGAAGGGCGAGAACGAGCGCTACCTGCCCGGGGTCAAGCTGCCCGAGGGGGTCGCGGTCAAGCGCTCGACAGAGATCGAGCTCGCCGGCTGCGATCTGATCTGCCTCGCGGTGCCCTCGAAGGCGCTCCCCAACGTCGTCGGCGGGCTCGCCGACCGGGTTGGCTCGCGGGCCTCGGTGCTGCTGCTCTCGAAGGGCATGGTGGCGCCGATGGCCGCGCTTCCGAACGAGTACGTGAGCGAGCGGGTGCGGGCCCGCGCGGTCGCCTCGCTCGGCGGCCCTGCGCACGCGCGCGAGGCCGCCGCCGGGATGGCTGCGCTGGTGCTCGCGAGCGCCGATCCGGACCTGCGGGCGATGCTGGGCGAGGTCTTCGACCGCGCCGGGCTCGTTTGCGAGCGCACCGACGACGTCACCGGGGTCGAGGTCGCCGGCGCGGCCAAGAACGCCGCCGCGCTCGCCGCCGCGGCCGCCGAGCGCTTTGGCCTCAACGCGGCCGGGATCGCCGCCGCCGGGGTCTGGCGCGAGTGCGTCGAGTTCGCGCTCGCGAAGGGCTCGCGGCTCGAGACGTTCACCGGGCTCGCCGGGGTCGGCGACCTGACCGCGACCGTGCTCGCGCCGAAGAGCCGCAACCGCCAGGCGGGTGAGCTGCTCGGCGCCGGGGTGCCGCTGGAGAAGATCGGCTCGCGCATCGGCCAGGCTTCCGAGGCGCTCGACTCGGTGCCGCTGATCGCCCAGGCCGTGGACGCGAGCGGGATCGAGGCTCCGAGCCTGCAGGGGCTGGCGGGGCTGATCGCGGGTGAGATCGATGCCGGTGAGTGGGTCGCCGGGCTGCGCCGCGCCGAGCGCGCGCGCAAGGCGGCGTGATCGTGGGGAGGTTTAGGCTTGCTCGGTGAGCGAGGAGATCGAGACCGACGGGCCCGGCGAGGGCTCGGCGGAGAGCGGGCCCGCGGCCCCGGCGGAGTCGAAGGCGGAGCTCGACCGCGCTTTCTCGCAGCTCTACAGCGACCACCTGCGCGACGTCTACTCGTACGCGTACTACCGGGTCGGCAACCACCACGACGCCGAGGACCTGACCGAGCAGGCCTTCCTGCAGGCCTATCGCCACTTCGAGCGCGCCCGGCGCGAGTCGCGCGGCCGCCCGCTGCGGCCGTGGCTGATCCGGATCGCTCACAACCTCGCCTCCAACTATCACCGCGACCGGGCGCGGAAGCCGACCGCGGCGCTGGACGCGGTCGAGCCGCCCTCGCACCCGCACGGGACCGAGCGCGTGGTCGAGGGGCGCGAGGAGCTGCGCGAGGTGATCGCGCGCCTCGACGAGCTCTCCGAGGATCGCCGCGAGGCGTTGATCATGCGCTTCGCGCTCGGGATGTCGAATCGCGAGATCGCGCGCGCTCTCGGGCGCAGCGACGGGGCAACCAAGGTGCTGATCCACCGCGCGATCAAGCAGCTCGAGGAGCTGATGGCCGATGAGTGAAGCCGCCGGAGAGCTCAACCTCGAGCGCCTGCTCGCCGACGCGCTGCGCCCGGTCGAGCCGCCGCAGACGCTCGCCAACCGGATCGAGGAGACGCTCTCGACGATCGCCGAGCAGGCCGCCGCCGAGCTCTCGAGCTGGGCCGACGACCTCTCCGAGGGTGAGCTCGAGGCGCTGCGCGACCCGCGCAACTGGGTCCGCCCCGTGATCGCCGTCGCCGCCGGCGGCGCCGCGGCCGGGGCGCTGTTGGTCGTCGGCCGCCGTCGCCGCCGCGCGCCCGACGGCCTCCGCGCGACCGCCGGCCGGCTGCTGCGCGAGCTGCGCTAGCCCGCTCGGCTGACGACCTGGCTCAGCGCCGCGTGCCGACGACGACCAGGTACTCCTGCTCGAACCGCGCCCGCTCGGGCTCGCCGAGGTTCCATTCCTCGGTGAACTCGTCGAGCGCCTGGTCGAGCTCCGCCTCGCGGCCGTCGGCGACCGCCTTGTTGCGGGCGACGATCGTCGGCCCGTAGCGGTCCTTGAAGTGGGTCGCGTATTCGTGCGGATGCTCGAACGCGGTCACCTCGAGCACGTCGCGCTCCAGCGTCCGCAGCTCGACCCGGTCGCCGAACAGCTCGCGGACGTGGTCCTCGCCGCCCCAGAGCGGCGGCGGCGAGGCGCCCGGCGGTGGCGGCGGCGCGAACGGGCCCATGGTGCGAAACAGGGCCCCGATCATCCCCTCGGGCGTCCAGTTCAGCATCCCGATCGTCCCGCCCGGCCGGCAGGCGCGGACGAGCTCGTCGGCGACCTCGGCGTGGTGAGGGGCGAACATCGCCCCGATCGAGGAGATGACGACGTCGAACGAGGCGTCGTCGAAGGGCAGGTTCTCGGCGTCGGCCTCGACCCAGTCGAGCTCGAGCCCGGCGGCCTCGGCCTTCGAGCGGCCCGCCGCGAGCAGCTCCGGGGTCAGGTCGCTCGCGGTCACGTCGGCGCCGCGCTCGGCGGCGACGATCGCGGCGTTGCCGGTGCCGGCGGCGACGTCGAGGACGCTCATCTGAGGCCCGATCCCGCAGGCGTCGACGAGCCGCGGTCCGAGCGGGAGAAGGAACGTCTCCACCATCGACGGGTAATCGCCGGACGCCCACATCGCGCGGTGGCGTTGCTTGAGCTCCGTGTCGGACATCGCAGACTCCTTCCTGCTCGTGGTGTGTGATCCGACGCTATCGCGCCGGGCGCTGCGGCGGCGCGCTCCTGGCCGTCGCGGCGCCGGCGGCGAGGCCGACCAGCCCGACGAGCAGGTACACGAGGTTGTCCTCGTTGTTGAGCGGCAGCAGGCCGAGGATGATCCCGTCCTCGTCGATCAGCCCCCAGATCGCGAGCGCGACGAAGCCGAGCCCGGCGGCGAGGCAGTAGGTGCGCGCGCCGGCGGGCGAGCCGGCGACGGCGAGCGCGAGCGCGCCGAGCGCCAGGTGGAGCAGGTTGTCCCAGCCGTTGACCGCGAACAGCCCGAGCAGCTCGTCGGTGTCCTTGGTCACCCCGGTGACCCCGGTCTCGAACCCGGAGCTGTAGAAGAAGCCGACCACGCCCGCGATCACCAGCCCGGCGCCGACCAGGGTGCAGTAGAGCCGCGCCGGGCTCGCCGCGTCGATCTGGGCCCGTGCCGTGGAAGCCATTCGCGCGAGACTATCTTTGCGACGGCGGACGCGTTGATCCGACCGGCGCGCACTCCCGTAGCAAGGAATCGGATCCAGTGCGCTCCGGCGCGCGCCGATGATGAACCGCACGCTCACACCCGAAGCCATGCAGAGGCTTGCCGACGAGGACCTGATGACCCTGGTCGAGCGCAAGGACGCGGACGCGTTCGCGGTCCTCTACGACCGCCACGGCGGCGCCGCCTACTCGCTCGCCCACCGGGTGGTCGGCGACCGCGCGATCGCCGAGGACGTGACCCAGGAGGCATTCATCTCCGTCTGGCGTAGCGGCGCGCGCTTCGACCCGAGCCGCGGCAGCGTCCGCTCGTGGACGCTCGGGATCGTCCGCAACCGGGCGATCGACGCCCTGCGCCGCGCCTCGAGCCCGGCGCCAAAGCTCGACTTCGACGATGAGGGCGTGCTCGAGGCCCAGGAGTCGGACCGGCTCACCGACTCGGAGGCGATCCGCCGCGAGACCGCCCGCCGTGTCCGCGGCGCCCTGCGCGAGCTCCCCAGCGAGCAGTCGGAGGTGATCGGGCTCGCCTACTTCGGAGGCTTCACCCACTCCGAGATCGCCTCGATGCTCGGCATGCCGCTGGGTACGGTGAAGGGGCGGATGCGACTCGGGCTCGAGAAGATCCGGACCAACCTCGCCGAGGGGATGGGCGTGCACAAGCCGTCGGAGGCGCTGCCATGACTCGAGATCTCCATTCCGACCTCGACCGGCTTCAGGACGAGATCGCCGCCTACTCGCTCGGCGCCCTCGACGAGTCCGAGACGCGCGAGCTCGAGCACCACCTCGATTCGTGCGAGAGCTGTCGCGAGCGGCTGCGCTGGCTGCGCCCGGCGGTCGACCTGCTGCCGGCCTCGGTCGAGCAGCTCGCCCCGCCCGAGCGCCTGCGCGAGAACCTGCTCGCGACGGTCCGCGCCGAGGCGGCGACGGGCGCCCCCGCGCCGTCGCCCGCGCCCGGGCCGAGCCGCCGGTCGTGGTGGGAGGGCCTGCGCGCCGTCGCCTGGCGCCCGGCGACCGCGATGGCGGTGATGATCGTGCTCGTGGTCGGGGTTGCCGCCGGCTACCTGATCCGCGGCGACGCCGAGGTCTCGAACGACTTCGTCCGCGCCGAGGGCATCGGGCCACAGGCGGCTCAGGTGTCGGCGACGCTCGAGCATGGCTCCGGCGCGACGACCCTGCACGTGAGCGAGATGCCGAAGCTCGGGCGCGACGAGGTCTACGCGGTCTGGGTCCAGCGCGGCGGGGTGATGGAGCCGCGGAACACGTTCGTGCTCGGCCGCGACGGCAGCGCCGAGGCTGCGGTGCCCGGGCCGCTCGAGGGCGCCACCGACCTCTTCGTCACCGCCGAGCCGCGGCCGGGAAGCCGCCAGCCGACGACCGAGCCGGTGCTGCGCGCGCCGCTCTAGGCGCGCCGCCTGCCCGCGGGCCGGTCGCGCGCGGCCGGTAACGTCTCCCGCCCTCTGGCCACCTGTTATCGACATCCCGACCGCGAGACCAACGTCTCGTGCTCGAACTGCGGGCGCCCGATCTGCCCCGATTGCATGACCTCGACCCCGGTCGGGATGCGCTGCCCCGAGTGCGCGCGCCAGCGGACCGAGGTCCGCAACCCGACCGGCGCCGCGGGGCGCTCCGACGCGCCGGCCACCTACGCGCTGATCGGGCTCTGCGTCGCCGCCTTCGTGCTCGAGATCGTCGGCGGGGGTGGCGCCGCCTCGTTCGGCGGCGGCGGCGCGGTGATCCGCGACTTCGGCCTCTTCGGCCCCCTGGTCGCCGAGGGCGAGCCGTACCGGATCGTGACCTCGGCCTTCCTCCACGCCGGGCTGATCCACCTCGGGTTCAACATGTTCGCCCTCTACGTGCTCGGCACCCTGCTCGAGCCGGCGATCGGGACGCGGCGGTTCGTCGGCATCTACGCCGCCTCAGTCCTGGCGGGGAGCTTCGGCGCTCTGCTGCTCGACCCGACCCAGCTCACCGTCGGCGCCTCCGGCGGCGTCTTCGGGCTGATGGCGGCAGCGTTCTTGATCGCCCGCCATCGCGGCCTCGACGAACTCGCCTCGCAGGTCGGCTTCTTCGTCGTCATCAACCTCGTGTTCACGTTCACGATCTCCAACATCTCGATCGGCGGCCACCTCGGCGGCCTGATCGGCGGCGCGCTCGCGGCCCTGTACGTGAACGCGCTCGAGCGCCGCGGCTCCGCGAACGCCGGCCTCGCCGAGGCGGTGGGGCTGGTCGCCCTCTGCGCGATCGCGATCGCCGGCTGCCTGATCGCCGCCGATGCTAGCGTCCCCGACCTCGTCAGCTAGCCCCGCCCTCGCCGTGGGGGCTAGGCCTGGCGGCGGGCGACCTCGTCGCGGAGGTCGTCGACCGAGCGCTTCATCACGCCGTTGTTGAGCCGGCGGGCGAGGATGCCGGGCACGGGGACGCCGGGGTCGATCCCGAGCCGGTAGGTGGCGCGGGTGCGGGCGCCGCCGTCGAGCGGCTCGAGCTCGTAGCCACCCTCGACGTCGGCGACGCCGTCGCCCTCGACGAACTCCCACTCGATCCGCTCCGGGCGCCGGTAGCGGTAGCACAGCGTGTAGGAGATCCGGCGTACCTTCGCGTCGATTAAGAATCGAACCCGCTCGGCGAGCCCGTCGTCGTAGCGCGACAGCACCTCGACCCGCTCGACCGCCTGCTGCCAGTCGGGGAACGACTCGTAGTCGGTGATCGCCTCGAAGCAGGCCTCGGGAGGCCCGTCTACGTCGATCGACCGCTCGGCCCGGTGGACTCCCACAGCGCGACGGAGGCTAGCCCGGCGGGTGCGGCGACCGCCGCGTCGTGAAACAGCGCCGCGAGCAGCTCGACCCCGTCGACCAGGCGCGGGCCCGGGCGCGAGAACGAGGAGGCGGCGTCGACGGCGAGCACCCGCGCCGCGCCGAGCTCGCGCAGCCGCTCGAGGTGCTCGCCGGCCTGGGCCGCCGCCTCGTCGGCGTAGAGGCCGCAGGGCATGACCACGACGACCTCGGGCTCGCTCGCGGCGAGCTCGTCCCAGCCGATCGTGCGCGACCTGCGCCGCGGCTCGCCGAGCACGTCGGCGCCGCCGGCGAGCTCGATCATCTCCGGGACCCAGTGTCCGCCGACGAACAGCGGGTCGAGCCACTCGAGCGCCGCGACTCGCGGGCGCGGGCGTCCGGCGACCGCGGCACGGACCGCCTCCAGCCGCTCGCGCAACGCGGCGACCAGCTCCGCCCCGCGATCGGGCTCGCCGCAGGCGGCGGCGAGCGTCGTCAGGTCCGCGAGCACCTCGCCGAGGTCCTCGGGGTCGAGCGAGAGCACCTCCGCCGTCCCCGGCAGCCGGGCGGCGACCGCGCGCACGTCGTCGACCGAGACCGCGCAGACCGCGCACAGCGCCTGGGTCACGATCAGGTCCGGGGCGAGCTCCGCGAGCAGCGGCTCGTCGAGCCCGTAGAGCGACTCGCCGCGCGCGGTCAGCTCGCGCACCCGGGCATCGATCCGCGCCGGGGGCAGATCGGGCTCGATCACGCTCGAGGTCAGCCGCGGGAGCGCGGCGACCGCGGCCGGGTGGTCGCACTCGTGGGTCACCGCGACGACCTCGTCGCCGAGCCCGAGCGCGAACAGCGCCTCGGTGGCCGAGGGAACCAGGCTCGCGACCTTCATCGCCCGCGAGGATAGGCTTACGGGGATGGCGGAGCTGCTGACGGACGAGGAGATCGAGGCACGGCTCGGCGGGCTCGAGGGCTGGGCGCGGGCGGGCGACGCGATCGAGCGCAAGTTCGACCGCGACGACTTCGTCGGCTCGGTTGAGTTCGTCAAGGCGCTGGTCGAGCCGGCGGAGGACATGGGACACCATCCCGACCTCGCGATCTCGTGGAGCGAGGTCACGGTCACGATCACCAACCACTCCGCCGGCGGCCTCACCGAAGCCGACTTCGAGCTCGCCGGGCGGATCGACGCGCTCGCCTAGATTGCCCGGCGCCCGCGAGCCCGTGCAATCAATCACCTAGATGCGCATCGCCCACGTCCTCGGGACGCGTCCCAACTTCGTCAAGATGGCGCCGGTGATCGCGGCGACCTCGGCGCGGCTCGGCGCCGTCTCGGCGATCGTCGTCCACACCGGCCAGCACTACGACCGTGCGATGTCCGAGGTCTTCTTCGAGGAGCTCGGCGTCCCCGAGCCCGACCACATGCTCGGCGTCGGCTCGGGCAGCCATGCCGAGCAGACCGCGAAGGTGCTCGAGCGGCTCGAGCCGGTCCTGCGCGACGAGGCGCCCGATCTGGTCCTCGTCCCCGGCGACGTCAACTCGACCCTCGCCGCGGCGCTCTGCGCCTCGCGGCTCGGGATCGCGGTCGGCCACGTCGAGTCCGGGCTGCGCAGCTTCGACCGCTCGATGCCCGAGGAGGTCAACCGGGTGGTCGCCGACCACCTCTCCGAGCTGCTCTTCCTGCACTCCGCCGAGGCGGAGGAGAACCTCGCCGCCGAGGGCGTCGGCGCCGAACGGATGCACTTCACCGGCAACACGATGATCGACACGCTGGTCGCGCTCGAGCCGCGCTTTCGCGGACGCGAGGCGGCGCGCGAGCTCGGGATCGACCCCGGCGCCTACCTGCTCGTCACTCTGCACCGGCCGTCGCTCGTCGACGGCCCGCTTCTCGACGAGGCGGTCGCGGCGCTCGAGCGGGTCGCGGCCGAGATGCCGGTCGTCTTCCCGGTCCACCCGCGGACGCGCAAGATGCTCGCCGGGCGGGAGCTCGCCGGGGTGCGGCTGGTCGACCCGGTCGGATACCTCGACTTCCTCTCGCTCGAGGCGGAAGCCGGCGCCGTGCTCACCGACTCCGGCGGGATCCAGGAGGAGACCACCTTCCTCGGGATCCCCTGCTTCACCCTGCGCGACAACACCGAACGGCCGGTGACCGTGCGCGCCGGCACCAACACGCTGCTCGGCCTCGACCCGGCCAGGATCGCGGAGATACCCGAGCTGCTGGAAGCCCGTCGCGCCGGCAGCCGCGACACGCCCGGACGCGAAGCGGAGGACGTGTCGCGCCCGTATTTGTGGGACGGAAAGGCCGCCGAGCGGGTCGCCGACGTCGTCGCGGGCTGGTAGCTTCGCGCCCGTGCCGCTGCCGTCGCTCGTCCCCCGCGACCACGTCTTCTTCGACCTCTTCACCCAGGCCGGGCAGAACTCGCTGCGCGCCGCGCGCCTGCTCAAGGAGATGCTCGAGCACTGGCCCGACGAGCAGGGCCTCGCGCGCGAGATCCTGCTCGCCGAGCAGGAGGGCGATCGGATCACCCACGACATCGTCCGGCGGCTCAACTCGACCTTCGTCACGCCGATCGACGGCGAGGACATCTACGGGCTCGCGACCCAGCTCGACGACATCGTCGACTACATCGAGGAGACCGCCGACTTCATGGGCCTCTACCAGATCGAGGCGCCGATGGAACAGGCGCTGGCGATGGCGGAGGTGCTGGTCAAGTCGTGCGAGCAGCTCGCCGCGGCGCTCAAGGAGCTGCGCGGGTTCAAGGGCCTCGACCACTACTGGATCGAGGTCCACCGGCTCGAGAACGACGGCGACCGCCTCTACCGCGACGCGGTCGCCTCCCTGTTCGCCAACGGCATCGACCCGATGGTCGTGATCCGCTGGAAGGACATCTTCACCGTGCTCGAGCGGGCCGTGGACGCGACCGAGACCGCGGCCCACATCCTCGAGGGCATCGTGATCAAGAACGCGTGAGCGAAGCCGAGCTCATCCTCGGGATCGTCGTCGCTACGGCGCTCGCCTTCGACTTCACCAACGGCTTCCACGACACCGCGAACGTGGTCGCGACCTCGATCTCGACCCGCGCGATGTCGCCGCGGATCGCGGTTGCCTTCGCCGCGGTGCTCAACTTCGCCGGCGCCTTCATCTCGCTCGAGGTCGCGGCGACCGTCGCCAACGACGTCGTCGACCCGCAGGCGATCACGACCACGGTGATCTTCGCCGGTCTGATCGGGGCGATCGCGTGGAACCTGGTCACCTGGTACTTCGGCCTCCCGTCGTCGAGCTCGCACGCGCTGATCGGCGGCGTCGTCGGCTCGACCCTGGTCGCCTCAGGCGTCGACGCGATCTTCGGCGAGGGCATCCTCTCCAAGGTGCTGGTGCCGGCGCTGATCGCGCCGGTGCTCGCCTTCGTCGTCGGCGGGACCGCGATCGTGGTCGCCTACCGGGTCGTCGGCCGCCAGCGCCCGGGGCCGGTGACGCGCGGGTTTCGCTTTGGGCAGGTGCTCTCCGGGGGCCTCTTGGCGCTCGCCCACGGCACCAACGACGCGCAGAAGACGATGGGGGTGATCACGCTCGCGCTGGTCGCCAACGGCAACCTCTCCGGCGAGGGCTTCGAGGTGCCGACCTGGGTCGTCGTCTCCGCCGCGTCGGCGATCGCGCTCGGGACCTACACGGGTGGCTGGCGGATCATCAGGACGATGGGCACGCGGATCATCAAGATGGACGCCGCCCAGGGCTTCTCCGCCCAGGGGGCGGGGGCGGCGGTGATCCTCACCTCCTCGCACTTCGGCTACCCGCTCTCGACCACCCAGGTGATCGCCGGCGGCGTGATGGGAGCCGGGGCCGGCAAGCGCCTCTCGGCCGTCCGTTGGGGCGTCGCCGGCAACATCGTCGTCGCCTGGGTCCTGACGCTGCCGGCGGCCGCCGCGATCGGTGGCGTCACCTACGTCTTCACCGACCTCTTCCCCGGTGCGGTCGGGCCGCTGATCGTGAGCGCGATCGGGCTCGGGCTCGCCGCCGTCGCGTTCGCCCGACGCGTCCGCCAGCCGAGCGCCGCCCCGGCGACCTGAGTCGATGCTGGCGACGATCGTCGACACCACCGCGCTCTGGCAGACGATCCTCGGCGCCTTCTGTGCCGGGGTCGGGACGACGCTCGCGTTCTCGGTCGGGATCCTCGGCGTGGCGCGGTCCGCGGAGGCGAACCGCCAGGGCCACGGCGCGGCGGCGATCCTCTACGCGGGGCTCGCGGTGCTCGGGGTGCTCGCGACCGCGGGGGCGATCGTCGTCGGCGTGATCGTGATGACGACGAAGGGCTGATTCTCTTGGGCGCGCGCGAGCGGGACGCCACCGACGCGGAGCCGCTCGCCTGGCTCGCGCTGGCGATCTTCGGCGCCGCCGGTGCGATCGCCGCGGCGCTGCTCGCCGAGCCGCTCGGCGAGCTGCTGCTGACCCCGGAGCCGCTCGACTTCTGGCCCGAGTTCGTCGCGTCCGGGCTGGTCAGCCCGGAGCCGACCGAGCTGGTGCGCTACGCGGTCGCGGTCGCGGTCCCGGTCGCCGCCGCGGTCGCGGTCGTCGCGCTGCGGGCCCACTCGCTGGCGCCGGGGTGGCGGCGGGCAGGGGCGGCCATCGGGGTCGCGGGCTCGGCGGCGATCGTCGTCCTCGCGCTCGTCGCCTGGTTCGAGCGCTTCGAGGCCGAGGGCGTGTTCGCGACCTCGCGCCAGGAGTACTTCGGCGACGCGGCCGGAATCTTCGCCTTGCTCGCCGGCCTCGCGCTCGCCGGCGCCGCCGCCAGCCCGCGCGCCCGGACCGCGGTCGCCTCGGCGCTGACCCTGCGGAGGATGGCGTTCGCCGGCCCGCCGCTCGCGGTCCTGCTCACCTGCCTGCTGCTGGCGCCGGCCCTCTACACCGACTCCAACTTCGCCGCCGCGCCCTCGTTCGTCGCCGTGCACCTGCCGACCACCGTCTCCGACGTCACCGCGCTCGCCGCCGGGTTGACGCCGATGGTCGACCACGCGAACCAGTACGCGAACGTGCTCCCGTACGCGCTCGAGCCGCCGCTGGCGGCGTTCGACTTCTCGCCCGGCGCGACGACCGCCGTCTACTGCCTGCTCTCGGCGGTCAGCCTGCTGGCGCTTTACCGGGCGCTGGCGCTGGTCACCGGGCTCGAGGCCGCCGCGCTCGCGCTCTACGTCCCGGTGGTCGTGGTGAGCATGGTCCCGACCGGCGGCGAGGGCGCGAGCATGGTCTTCAACGCGAACACGTACCAAGTGCTGCCGGACCGGCTGCTGTTCCCGTGCCTGGTCGCCTGGCTGTGCGCGCGCCACCTGCGCGGGCTGCGTCCGCTGGCGGCCTGGCCGATCTTCCTCGTCGCCGGGCTCGGCGCGATCAACAACCTCGAGTCGGGCGGGGCGGCTGTGGTCGCCGCGGCGGCGGCGCTCGCGGTCGGCGGCGGGGCCTGGACGCGGGCGGTCCTCGGTCGGCTCGCGCTTCAGCTCCTCGCCGGGGTCGGCGCCGCGGTGGCGGTCGTGATCGCGCTCACGCTCGCCGTCTCCGGCTCGCTCCCGGACCCGGCGCAGATGAGCTACTACTCGCGCCTGTTCGGCGCCCAGGGCTTCGGCACTATCGCGATGCCCGAGGTCGGCTTCTGGTGGCTGGTCTACGCGACCTTCGCCGGGGCGCTGGTGCTGGCGGCGGTCCGCGTCGCGCGCGGCGACCCCGAGCGGGTGCTCTCGGCGATGCTCGCCTTCGTCGGCCTGCTCGGCCTCGTCGCCGGCGTCTACTACGCCGGGCGCTCGAACAAGTACACGCTGATCGCGCTGTTTCCCTACTGGGGCTTCGCGCTCGCGCTGCTCGGGTGGGTCGTCGTGCGCCGGATCGCGGCCGACCCGCGCGGCGGTGCTCGCGCCGTCGCCCGCGCCGGGCCGCTCGGCCTCGCGACGCTCGCCGGCCTCGGGCTGGCGCTCTCGGCGATCGGCCACATCGTGCCGCCCTGGCAGCAGGTCGACCGGCTCGCCGGCAGCGCCGCCGGGACCTCGACCCTCGACGTCGGCGCCGAGGCCGCGTTCGTCGCCACCGCCACCGAGCCCGACGAGCCGGTCCTGATCCTGAGCCAGAACTCCCACCTGATCGCGCGCGAGGCCGGGGTCCGCAGCGTGACCCCGATCGCAGACCCGGTCCACGTCGCCTCCGGGACCCAGCTCACGGAGGTGCTCGCGGTGCTCGACGAGCAAGGAGGCTCGACGGTCTTCACCGGCACCGGCCTCGGGCTGCCGCTCGCCGAGAGCCTGCTCGCCGGGCTCGAGCAGCGCGGCTACGAGCGCGTCGGCGCCGACCCGGCCAGCGGGCTCGCCGAGTGGCGTCCGGCGGCGGCGACACCCGGGTAGCCTGGGGAGCGATGCGCACGCTTCGCAACGTCGCGATCATCGCGCTGCTGGCGCTGATCGTCGCAGTGGTCCCCGGCGGCGACAACGCGGCCCGCGCGATCGTCGCCGCGATCTCGCTCGTCTTCTGCGCCCTGATCGGGTTCGCCGCCTGGCAGATCTACCGCCAGTACCGGTTCGCCTACATGCAACTCGACGATCGCCAGCGGGGGCTGCTGGTCGGCGCCCTGGGCGCGATCGTGCTCATGGTCGCCGGCGCCGACGAGCTCACCGGCACCGGCGGCGGCCTCGTCGTCTGGCTCGCGGTGCTCGGCGCCTCGATCTTCGCCATCGTCCGCGTCTGGGGCGAGGCGCAGTCGCGCTACTAGAGCACCGCTGAGTTTCTAGCCGCCCGCGCGAGCGAGTCGGCACGCGACGCGCGACCCGGGCGCGGATCGCGATGCCAGCCTCGGGTCGATGGACGGCGGCGGACGAGAGCGCGGGCAGGCGGCGGTCGAGCTGGTCGCGGTCGCGCCGCTGGTCTGCCTGGTCGCGCTCGCCCTCGCCCAGCTCGCGGTCGCCGGGTTCGCGCTCTGGAGCGCCGGCGATGCCGCCCGCGCCGGGGCCCGCGCCGCACACGTCGGCGGCGACCCGGCCGGGGCCGCGCGCAGCGCGCTCCCGGGCTGGCTTGAGCGCGAGGCGCGGATCGAGGCGGGCGGCCCGGTAGAGGTCCGGGTCGAGGCGCCGGCGCTGATTCCGGGCCTGCCCTCGATCGAGGTCGGCGCCGCCGCCGCGCTCGATCCCGGGGCGGCTCTCGGTGGCTGAGCGCGGGCAGGCGTCGGTCGAGGCGCTGGCCGCGGTCCCGGCGATCGCGCTCGCGGCGCTGATCTGCCTGCAGCTGCTCGCGGTCGGCTACTCGGCGTCGGTCGCCGACGGGGCGGCTGAGGCGGGCGCGCTCGCGGTCGTCGCCGGGCTCGATCCGCAGCCGGCGGTCGACGCGGCGCTTCCCGGCTGGGCTCGCGAGCGGGTCGAGACCGAGTCGCGGGGCGGGCGGCTGGTCGTCCGCCTGCGCCCGCCGGGCGTGCTCGCGGCGCTCGCTGAGGCGCTCGAGGTGAGCTCGAGCGCATGGGTCAGGCGGCCGGGCGGGTCGTGAGCGCGCCGGCCCTGATCGCCGCCGCCGCGCTTCCGGGCGCCGGTGCGATCGAACCCGTGGCCGCCGCGGTCGCGGTCGCGATCGCTGCTCGCGAGCAGCGCGACCACGCCGGCGGTGTGGTCGTGATCGAGCTCGCGCCCGACCGCCGCCGGGGCCCGACGATGCTCGCCTCGGAGTCGGCGCGGGCGCTCGAGCGCGAGCTCGCCGACGCCGGACAGGCGGCGGCGGCGCGCGGGCGTCTCGCCTGGGTGGTGGCAGACCCCGAACCTGGGATCGCCGCGCTGGAGCCGATCGTGGCGGCCGCGTCGGGCGCCCGTGCCGCTGTCGCCTGCCTGCCGCCGGCGCTGCTCAGCGAGGCGCTGGCCGCGGCCGGGCCGGAGCCCGCCGGGGTGCTCGCCGGCGCGCGGCTGCCGCGCCAGCGGGCGCTGGCGGCGCTGCTGGTCGCCGACGCGCGTGCCGCCGGGCTGCCGATCCGGATCGCCGCGCGGGCGCCCGGCCGGGTCGCCGCCCGGCGAGCGCTGGCGGGAATCGAGCCCGGCGGCGACGCGTCGCGGTGGGCACGCCGGCTTGCGACGGGGCTGCTGGGCGAGCCGCTCGAGCCCAGCCGCCGCCGGCGCGCGTCCGGCCGGCTGCTGGTCGAGGAGGCCGGACAGGCGCTGCCGCTGGCGCTCGGCTGCATCGCGGCGCTGATCGCGTGCGCCCTGGTGCTGGCGGCCTTCGGCGGCGCGGTCAGCGGCAAGTCGCGAGCGCAGCGCGCCGCCGACCTGGTCGCGGTCTCCGCCGCGCGGGCGATGCGCGACGACTTCGACCGCCTCTTCGTCCCCGCCCGGCGCCCGGACGGCTCGCTCGACCCGGCGCACCTCGAGCGTCCCCAGTACCTCGCCCGCGCCCTCGCCGCGGCGACCGAGGCGGCGCGGCGAAACGGGATCGACCCGGGGCGGCTGCGAATCGACTTCCCGGGCGCCGCCTCGTTCGCGCCGGTCGAGGTCCGGGCGCGGATCTCCGCCTCGCTCGAGCTCGGCCCGGCGCCGGTCGAGGTCGCCGCCTCCGCCCGGGCCGAGGCGGTGCCGGCGCCCTCTGGGCCGCCCGCGGTCGAGCAGGCGCCGCAGGCGAGCGGTGGCGGCTACGGCGGGCCGCTCGCGGTGCGCCAGGGCGAGTCGATGCGCCCCGACGTCGCTGCCGCCTTCGATCGGCTCGCCACCGCCGCCCGTGCGGCGGGCCACGCGCTGGTGATCAACTCGCGGCTACCGCTCCGACGCCGAACAGGCCGCGCTGTTCGCCGCCAACCCGGACCCGCGCTGGGTCGCGCCGCCGGGAACGTCGCTGCATCGCTGCGCGACCGAGCTCGACCTCGGCCCGGCCGCGGCCTACGGCTGGCTCGCCGGGAACGCGCGCCGCTTCGGCTTCGAGCGCCGCTACGCCTGGGAGGCGTGGCACTTCGGCTTCATCGCCGGCCCCGCGCCCTGCTCGGCGGCCGGCGAGCGGGTGGAGAGCGCGGGCGCCGACGGTGCCGCGGGCGCCGGCCCCGCGCTGCCGAGCTTCGTCCCGCCCCGCTTTCGCGAGCCGCTGCTGCGCGCGGCCGGGCGCTGGGGCGTCTCCGCCTCGCTGCTCGCGGCGCAGCTGATGGCGGAGTCGAACTTCAACCCGTTCGCGGTCTCGCCCGCCGGGGCGAGCGGGATCGCCCAGTTCATGCCCGCGACCGCCGCCGCCTACGGGCTTCGCGACCCGTTCGACCCCGAGGCGGCTATCGACGCCCAGGCGCATCTGATGTCCGACCTCCTGGCCCAGTTCGGCGACCGCATCGAGCTCGCGCTCGCCGCCTACAACGCCGGCCCGGCTCCGGTCGTCGCCTGCGACTGCGTGCCGGCGATCACCGAGACCCAGGGCTACGTCGCCCGCATCCTCGGGCTCATGGGCGGCGCCGGCGCGATCGCCCCGGCGCCGCAGCTCGAGGTGCGGCTGGTCGCCTGAGCGCCGAGCGCTACATTGCCCGCGATGGCGCCGCACACCGTGACCGGGATCGAGGAGCTGCGCGAGCTGATCGGCAAGCCGGTCGGGCCCAGCGACTGGGTCGAGGTGACCCAGGCCGACATCGACAAGTTCGCCGAGGTCTCGCGCGACGACCAGTGGATCCACGTCGACGTCGAGCGCGCCGAGCGCGAGAGCCCGTTCGGGACCACGGTCGCGCACGGCAACCTGACCCTGTCGCTGATCGACGGCTTCCGGACCCAGCTCATCCGCCAGCAGGGGGTCAGCGTCGGGATCAACTACGGCTGGAACAAGGTCCGCTTCCCGGCCCCGGTGCCGAGCGGCTCCCGGGTGCGGGCGACGGCCGAGGTGCAGTCGGTGGACGAGCTCGGCGACGGCTGGTGGCACATCGTCACCCGGTTCACGCTCGAGCGCGAGGGCGGCGAGAAGCCCGTCTGCGTCGCCGAGTCGGTCGGCCGCGCGCTCACCGACTGAGCCGATTCGCGAGGCCGCCAGCGGGTATGGCGAGCCCTGCGCCGCCGCACCCGTGCGCCCGACCGACTGGAGCAGTGATGGCCGACAAGCCGATGGACGTCTACCTCAACGACCACCTCGCCGGAGCGATGCTCGGCAGCAACCTCGCCGAGCAGATCCGCGACCACGCGGGGACGACGCCGCTGGGGGAGACGATGGCTTCGATCGCGAGCGAGATCGAGAAGGACCGCGAGACCCTGGTCGAGATCATGGACCGGCTCGACACCTCGAGGAACCCGGTCAAGCAGGTGACCGGCTGGGTCGCCGAGAAGGCGAGCCGGTTCAAGTTCAGCGGCGCGAGCTCCGGAGAGCCCGACCAAGGCATCTTCATGGCGCTCGAGAGCCTGCGACTCGGGGTCGCGGGCAAGAAGTGCCTGTGGCTGGTCCTCGGCAAGGCGCAGGCCGACTACCCGGCGCTGGCGGAGTTCGACTTCGAGCGCCTGATCGAACGCGCCTCCGCCCAGGAGCAGACCCTGGAGCGTGAGCGGCTCGCGGCCGCAACCCGGGCGCTCGAGCCGCAGACGGCCTGAGCGCGGCGCGGGCGCCGCTCAGCCGGCGACCGGGGCGGAGCGGTAGGCGCTGATCGTCTCCGCGAGGCCGTCGTCGAGCTCGGTCTCGGCCTCGAACCCGATCAGCTCGCGGGCGCGGGAGACGTCGAGGTAGCGGCTCATCTGGCCGTCGGGGCGCGAGCTGTCCCACTCGGTCTCGCCCTCGAACCCGGTCAGCGCCGCGATCCGCCGCGCGAGGTCGGCGATCGCCGTCTCGGTCCCGGTGCCGATGTTGACCGGCGCCGAGTTCGCGAGCCGCTCCGCGGCGAGCACCAGCGCCAGCGCCGCGTCGTCGACGTAGAGGAACTCGCGCGTTGGCCGCCCGCTGCCCCAGACGCTCACCCGCGGCTCGCCGCGCTCGACCGCCTCGACGTACTTGCGCACCAGGGCGGCGATCACGTGCGAGTCCTCGAGGTCGAAGTTGTCGCCGGGCCCGTAGAGGTTCGCGATCACCGGCACGCACGAGTCGAGCCCGTGCTGTGCGCGGTACCCCTCCGAGAGCACGATCAGCATCCGCTTCGCGAGCCCGTACGGGGCGTTCGACTCCTCCGGGTATCCGTTCCAGATCTCGTCCTCGCGAAACGGGACCGGGGTCAGCTTCGGGTAGGCGCAGACCGAGCACGCGGCGACCAGCTTCGAGACCCCCTCGAGCCGGGCGGCCTCGAACACGTTCGTCCCCATCGCCAGGTTGTCGTGGGCGAGCGGGCCGGGGTTGCGTCGGTTGTAGCCGATGCCACCGACCCGGGCAGCGAGGTGGATGACGACGTCGGCGCCGGCGAGCGCCGTGCGCGCCGCGCCGGGATCGCGGAGGTCGTGCTCGGCCGAGCGCACGACCCGGGGCTCGGCGCCAAGCTCGGTCAGTCGCCGCACGGTCGCCTTGCCGAGGAACCCGGCGCCGCCGGTGACCGCGACCGAGCGCCCCTCCCAGAACCCGGGGTTCGGCTGCGCGCCGCTCACCGGGCGGGCACCGCGCGACCGGCGAGCTGGTCGTCGAGCAGCTTCACGTCGGCCTCGACCATGATCCCGACCAGCTCGGCGAAGCCGACCTCCGCCCTCCAGCCGAGCGTCTCCGCCGCCTTGCTCGCGTCGCCGCAGAGCGCGTCGACCTCGGTCGGGCGGAAGTAGCGCGGATCGATCTCGACGTGGCGCTCCCAGTCGAGGCCGAGCGCTCCGCCGGCGTGGTCGAGGAACTCGCGCACCGTGTGCGCCTCGCCGGTCGCGACGACGAAGTCGTCGGGCTCGTCGGCCTGCAGCATCCGCCACATCGCGTCGGTGTACTCGGGCGCGTAACCCCAGTCGCGGCGCGCGTCGAGGTTGCCGAGGTAGAGCTTTGACTCGAGCCCGCGGTGGATTCGCGCCAGCGCGCGGGTGATCTTGCGGGTGACGAAGGTCTCGCCGCGCCGCGGCGACTCGTGGTTGAAGAGGATCCCGTTGACGCAGAACATGCCGTAGCTCTCGCGGTAGTTGACGGTCATCCAGTACGCCATCGCCTTCGCCGCGGCGTAGGGGCTGCGGGGGCGAAACGGGGTCAGCTCCGACTGCGGCGGCGGCGAGGCGCCGAAGATCTCGCTCGACGAGGCCTGGTAGAAGCGCGTCTCGACCCCGGTCTCGCGGATCGCCTCCAGCAACCGCACCGGCCCGACCCCGGTCGCCTCGGCGGTGTACTCCGGGATCTCGAAGCTGACCCGGACGTGGCTCTGCGCGGCGAGGTTGTAGACCTCGGCCGGCTGGATCTCGTAGACCAGCTTCACCAGCCGGGTCGGGTCGAGCAGGTCGCCGTGGTGGAGGAAGAGGCGCGCCTGGGCCTCGTGCGGGTCGGTGTAGAGGTGGTCGATGCGACCGGTGTTGAAGCTCGACGAGCGGCGGACGATGCCGTGGACCTCGTAGCCCTTGTCGAGCAGCTGCTCGGCCAGGTAGGAGCCGTCCTGACCCGAGATCCCGCTGATCAGTGCGCGCTTCGGCGAGCTCACTCGACCGAGAGCGTGCCTTCCATGCCCGCGTCGCGGTGGCTGCCGACCGAGCAGTAGAAGGTGTAATCGCCGGCCTCGAACTCGCCGCTCGCGGTCGCACTGCTCTCGCTGATCACCTCGGTGCGGGCGAGCTCGTTGCCGTCGGCGTCCTCGACCACGACGTCGTGCCCGAGCGAGGCGGGGTTCTCGAACTCGATCGTCACCGCGCCGGCTGGGGCGCTGAGCGAGTCCTGCTCGTAGGCGAGCGCGCCGTCGGGGTCGGCGCTCAGGGCCACCGACCCGCCCTCGCCGCCGTCACCGCCGCCGGTCTCCTCGGTCGTCGTCGCGGCCTCGGTCGTGGTCGCGTCCTCCTCGTCGTCGCCGCAGGCGGCGAGCGCGAACGGCGCGAGGACGCAGATGCAGGTGAGCAGGGCGAGCTTTCTCATCGGGCCGAATCCTTTCGCTGGGAGCCGTTCGAACTCTAGATGGGGCGCGCGTCTAGCGCCCGGAGAACTTCGCCTCGCGACCGTCGAAGAAGGCGCCGACGCCCTCGCGCAGGTCCTCGGTCGCCATCGAGTCGGCGATCCCGTGGCGCTCGAGCTGCAGGTGGTCGGCGAGCGTGTTGTCGAGGCTCTGGGCGACGAGCAGCTTCGCCATCCGCACGTAGTGAGGCGCCTTCGCCGCCAGCTTCTCCGCCTTCGCCCGCGCCTCGTCGAGGAGCGCGTCGGGGGCGACGACCTTGGCGACGAGGCCGAGCTCGAGCGCCTGCTCGGCGTCGATCAGCGGATCGTTGAGCAGCAGCTCGACCGCCTTCGCCGGCCCGACCACGCGCGGCAGGAAGTAGGTCATGCCGCCGTCGGGCGAGGCGCCGATGCGGCCGTAGGCGCAGACGAACGCGGCCTCCGAGGAGGCGATCCGCGTGTCGCACATGAGCGCGAGCGAGAAGCCCGCCCCGGCGGCGACGCCGTTGATCGCGCCGATCACCGGATAGGGGATGCGGCGGAAGTCGACGATCGCCTGGTGCAGGACGTCGGCGCCGCGCCGCACGTCGGCGGGCAGGTCGTGGTCGGGATCGTCGAGCCCGCCCTTGAACCAGTTCACGTCGCCGCCGGCGGAGAAACCGCGGCCGTTGCCGGTCACGATCAGCGCCCTCAGCCGCGCCCGGTCCGCGAGCCACCCGGAGGCGAGCACGAGCTCGCCGATCATCTCCGGGCTCATCGCGTTCAGCGAGTCGGGCCGGTCGAGGGTCATCGTGCCGATCTCGCCGTCGACCTCGATCGAGATCGTCGCCAGCTCCGGCGGCGGGGTTGCGGTGGCTGTGCTCATGGCGAAGGGCCTCCTCGGGGTCGAAATCGCGGCGGCCGCGAACCCTAACCTCTGTCCGGTGAACGAGACCGGAGCACCGTCACTCGCCGAGCAGCGGCGACGCCTGCCGGATCAGCCCGGCGTCTACCTGTTCGCGGACGCGCGCGGCAAGGTGATCTACGTCGGCAAGGCGACCTCGATCCGCAAGCGGGTTGCCGGGCACTTCGCCGGCAAGTCGACTCGCGGCGGCGAGATGACCGACCAGGTCGCCTCGATCGACTTCCTGGTCACCGAGTCGGAGGCCGAGGCGCTGCTCGCCGAGCAGAGCTTCATCAAGCGCCACCGGCCGCGGTTCAACATCCGCCTGCGCGACGACAAGTCCTACCCCTACATCGGGATCAGCCTCGACGAGGAGTTCCCGCGCGTCTACTTCACCCGCGAGCGCCACCGCTCGGCGCGGATCTACTTCGGCCCCTACTCGTCGGCGAAGCGGGTGCGCGAGACGCTCGACCTGCTCGGGCGCCTGTTCCAGTACCGCACCTGCGAGGGCGCCGAGCCGGGCCGCCGCTCCGGCGTCCCCTGCCTCGACTACTACATCAAGCGCTGCGCGGCGCCCTGTGTCGGCTACGTCGATCGCGAGGAGTACCGGCGCGGGATCGACGCGATCGTCGACTTCCTCTCGGGGCGCTACCGCGACGTCGAGCGCGACCTCGAGCGCAAGATGGCCGAGGCCGCCGCGGAGGAGCAGTTCGAGCGCGCCGCCGTCTACCGCGACCGGCTCGAGGCGGTGCGCTCGCTGATGCAGCGGCGCACCGTCGCCGGCGAGTCGCTGGAGAGCGCCGACCTGGTCGCGGTCGCGCTCGAGGGCGGGGAGGCGAACGCGCAGGTGTTCCAGGTCCGCGACGGGGTGCTCGCCGAGCGCCACGGCTTCTACCTCGCCAACGAGGGCGAGCGCGGGGAGGACGAGGTAACCGAGGAGTTCCTCGCGCAGTACTACTCCGCCGCCCCCTCGGTGCCGCGGCTGGTCGTCGTCGGCCCGGCGCTGCGCGAGCGGGCCGAGCTCGTCGGCGAGGCGCTCTCGGCGCGGCGCGGCGGCCCGGTCGAGGTCCGGGTCGCCGAGCGCGGCTCGAAGCGCCGCCTGCGCGAGCTCGCACAGCGAAACGCGCAGCTCGCGCTCGCCCAGGACCGGCTCAAGCGCGAGCGTCGCCGCTCGCAGCGCGTCGACGCGCTCTCGGCGCTCCAGGACGCGCTCGCGCTGACGACCCTGCCGGTGCGGATCGAGGGCTTCGACGTCTCCAACATCGGCGGCGAGCACACGGTCGCCTCGATGGTCGTCTTCCAGGGCGGCGCCCCGAACAAAGCCGACTACCGCCGCTTCCGCATCAGGGGGGACCGCAGCCGCGGCCCGGACGACTTCTCGTCGATCGAGGAGGTGCTGCGGCGGCGGGTGGCGCAGCTGCTCGAGCAGTCCGATCGCTCGCCGCACGATCCCGAGCGCGACGCGAGCTTCGCCTCGGTCCCGGACCTGATCGTCGTCGACGGCGGCAAGGGCCAGCTCTCGGCTGCGATGCGCGCGCTCGGGCCCCTGGTCGAGCGCGGGAGCGCGGTGATCGGCCTCGCCAAGCGCCGCGAGGAGGTGTTCGTCCCCGGCCGCTCGCAGCCGCTCGAGCTCGCCGCCGACACCGAGGCCTCGCAGGTGCTGCAGCGAGTCCGCGACGAGGCGCACCGGTTCGCGATCGAGCATCACCGCGGCCGCCGCTCGAAGGCGATGACCGGCTCGCTGCTCGACGAGCTCCGCGGTGTCGGCCCGGTCCGCAAGCGCGCCCTGCTCGCGCACTTCGGCTCCCCCGACCGGCTCGTCGCCGCGAGCCGCGAGGAGCTCGAGGCGGTGCCGGGGATCCCGGGCAAGCTCGCGCGCGAGATCCACCGCCAGCTCAACCGGGCGGGCTAGGGATGGCGGGGGAGCCGCGGGTCAGCGTCGCCGTCGCGACCCGCGACCGCACCGGCAGGCTCGCCGCGCTGCTCGCCTCGCTCGCCCGCCAGACGCTCGACCCGGCCTCGTTCGAGGTCGTGGTCGCCGTCGACGGCGCCGACCCGGAGACGGTGGCGCTGCTCGAGCGCGAGGCGAGGCGGGCGCCGTTCGAGCTCCGCCGGGTGGCGCTCGCGAGCGCCGGCGGCCCGGCGCGGGCCCGCAACGCCGCCTGGCGCGAGACCGCGGCCGAGCTGGTCGCGTTCACCGACGACGACTGCGAGGCCGAGCCCGACTGGCTCGCGGCGCTCGTCGACGCCGCGGACCGCACTCCGGGGGCGATCGTGCAGGGGCGCACGCGGCCGATCGCCGCCGAGCTCGAGGCCGCCGGGCCGCTGCGCCGCACCCGCGAAATCGACGGCGCCCCGCCGCGCTGGTTCGAGACCTGCAACATCGCCTATCCGCGGGCGCTGCTCGAGTCGCTCGGCGGCTTCGACGAGGGCTTTCGCGAGCCGCTCGGCGAGGACACCGACCTCGGCTGGCGCGGGCTCGCCGCCGGCGCCCGCCACGAGCTCGTCCCCGCGGCGGTGGTCGAGCACGCGGTCGAGGACCTCGACCGCGCCGCGCACCTGCGCTCGGCCCTGGTCGGCGCCGACTCGGTCGTGGTCTTTCGCCGTCATCCCGGCCTGCGCGCCGAGGCGCTCGACTGGGGCGTGGTCCGAAACCACGCCCACCTGCGCCTGCTCGCCGCCGCCACCGGCCTCGTCCTCGCTCGCCGCCGCCCGCTTGCGGCGCTGCTCGCCGTCCCCTACGCGAAGCAGCTCGCCGGGCGCTGCCTGCGCGCCGGCGGCGGTCCGGCGCTGGCGCCGCAGCTCGTCTGTTTCGACCTGCTGACGCTGGCGACGACGATCCGCGGCGACCTGCGCCACCGGGTGCTGGTGCTCTGACTCAGTCGGCCGCGCGGGCGCCGGCGCCGCGGCTGAGCCAGCCCCAACCGACCAGCGCCGCCCAGAGCCCGTCGATGAGCTTGAACGCGGCCCGCTCGCGCTCCCCGCGCGCCGTCCAGACCGCGGCGCCGCCGAGCGCCCGCGCCAGCGGTCGCGCCAGCGCCGGGCGCGGCACGGCGGGCCCGTGCAGCTCGCGCAGGCGCCGCTGGTGGCCGCCGTAGGCGATCGCCTGCCCCGCGAGCCCGGCGAGCGTCTCGCGGTCGCGGTGGCGGATCGCGACCGCCGGCCGGTAGGCGAGCTCCCAGCCCGCAGCGCGGGCGCGCCAGCAGAGGTCGAGGTCGCCGCCGCCGCCGATCCGAAACCCGCCGAGCCGCTCGAACGCCTCGCGGCGAACGAGCAGGTTCGCGGTCACCCCGGCCGGTCCGAGCCCCCAGCTCTGGTGGTGGGCGACCCAGGCGCCGCGGCGCTCGCGGGCCCAGCGCGCGGCGGTCGCCCCCTGGGCCGGGTCGCCCACGACCTCGCCGGCGACGATCGCGCAGCCCGGCCCCGGTGCGGGCTCGAAGTAGCGCTGGAGCAGGTCGGCGGGCAGCACGCAGTCGGCGTCGGTGAACAGCAGCCACTCGCCGGCCGCGCTCGCGGCGCCGGCGTTGCGGGCGTACGAGGCGGAGCGGCGATCGGCCGCCGGCGCGACGCGAACCGGCTCGGTCGCGAGCCCGTCGACGATCCGCCCCGGGGTGTTGTCGGCGACGATCAGCTCGTCGGCGGGCCCGAGCTCGAGCGCGGCGAGCCGCCCAAGCAGCGCCCGGGCCGCGACCGCGTCGCCGAGGAACGGCACCACGACGCTGACGGCGGGCCTGCTCACGCGACGTTCGTAGCACAGCCTCCGCGGTGGGTAAGCTCGGCGGCGAGATCCGGGCGAACACCGACAGATCGGTCTGAAATCTCCGGCGGGGGAGACAGCCTCTTCGGCAAGCAGGTGGACCTGTTCGTGATCACCGGCTACTCCGGCGCGGGCAAGTCGGAGGCGATCGCGGCGTTCGAGGACTCCGGCTACTTCTGCGTCGACAACCTGCCGCCGCGGATGATCGCCGCGCTCGGCGAGCTGTTTCGCCACCAGGGCAGCGGCGTGCGCCGGGCTGCGGTGGTCACCGACGTGCGCGGGGGCGACTACTTCGCCGACCTGAACGCGGTCCTCGGCGAGCTCACCGAGGGCGGGCTCGACCCTACGGTGCTCTTCCTCGAGGCCGACGAGCAGACGCTGGTCGACCGCTTCAAGGAGACCAGGCGCCGCCATCCGCTCGCCCCAGACGGCCGCGTGATCGACGGGATCCGGGCCGAGCGCGAGGTCCTCGGCCTGCTGCGCGAGCGCGCCGACGTGGTCATGGACACCTCGGAGCTGACCGGGGCGATGCTTCGGCGCCGGATCGCGACCGATCTGCTCGACTCGCGCAGCTCGTCGAAGCTCGCGCTGACGATCCTCACCTTCGGGTTCAAGAACGGGCCGCCGCGCGACGCCGACCTTGTCTTCGACGTCCGCTTCCTGCCCAACCCGCACTACCGCGAGGACCTGCGGCCGCTGACCGGGCGCGACCCCGCGGTGGTCGAGCACGTCGAGGCCGGTGACCTGGCGCGCGAGTACTACGAGCGGCTGCTGCCGCTGCTCGACTTCCTCATCCCCGCCTACGTCGCCGAGGGTAAGACCCACCTGACGATCGCGATCGGCTGCACCGGCGGGCGCCACCGCTCGGTCACGATCGCCGACCGCATCGCCCGCCGCCTGACCGTCCGCGACGACGTCTCGCTGCGGGTCGTCCACCGCGACGTCGAGCTCGGATGAGCGCGAGTCGCCCCTAGAATCGCCGCGGTGAGCGAGCCCGTGATCAGCGTCGCCGGCCTGCGCAAGGCCTACGGCGACTACGAGGCGGTGCGCGGGATCGACCTCGAGGTGCGGCGGGGAGAGATCTTCGCCTTCCTCGGGCCCAATGGGGCCGGCAAGACGACCACGACCGAGGTGCTCGAGGGCTACCGGGCGCGCAGCGCCGGCGAGATCAGTGTCCTCGGGGTCGACCCGGGGCAGCCGACCCGGGCGTGGCGCGAGCGGATCGGGATCGTGCTCCAGCAGTGCCGGATGCGCCCCGAGCTCACGGTGCGCGAGACGCTCGAGCTCTACGCCGGCTACTACCGCGAGCCGCGCGACGTCGCCGAGACGATCGAGCACGTCGGCCTCGACCACAAGGCGGACGCCCGTGCCGGTGGCCTCTCCGGCGGCCAGCTGCGCCGGCTCGACGTCGCGGTCGCCCTGGTCGGCGACCCCGAGCTGCTCTTCCTCGACGAGCCGACCACCGGCTTCGATCCCTCGGCGCGCCGGCAGGCATGGTCGGTGATCGCCGGGCTGCGCGAGCTCGGCAAGACGGTCTTCCTCACCACCCACTACATGGACGAGGCGCAGCGGCTCGCCGACCGGGTGATGATCATCGCCGCCGGGCGGATCGTCGCCGCCGGGCGGCCGGACGAGCTCGGCGATCGCGAGGACCGCCCCGCCCGGATCAGCTTCCGCGTGCCCCAGGGCGAGGCGGCGCAGCTCCCCGACCTCGGCGCGACCGCGGATGCGAACGGCCTCGTCGCGGTCTCGGCGGCCGATCCGGTGCCGGTACTCAACCGGCTCACCGGCTGGGCACTCGAGCGCGGCGTGACGCTCGAGAACCTCGAGGTGCGCCGCCCGAGCCTCGAGGACGTCTACCTCGAGATGACCGCCACCGAGCAGCTCGGGGAGGACGACCGATGAGCTCCGCGGCGCTGGTCATGCACCAGTTCCGCTTCGACCAGAAGATCTTCTGGCGCAACCCGGCCTCGGTCTTCTTCACCGTGATGCTGCCGGTCTTCTTCTTGCTGATCTTCAACACGATCTTCGGCAACGAGACGATCGACGAGCTCGGCGGGATCAAGACCTCGACCTACTACGTGCCCGCGATCGTCACCCTCGCGGTGGTCTCGGCGACGACCCAGAGCCTCGCGATCCGGCTCACGGTCGACCGCGAGAACGGGATCCTGAAGCGCGGCCGGGGGACGCCGCTGCCGAGCTGGGTCTTCTTCGCCGGCAAGGTCGGCAACGCGATCGTCGTCTCGGTCCTGCTCCTGGTCGTGGTCACGGTGATCGGCCGCGTCTTCTACGACGTCGAGGTCCCCTGGGACCGGCTCCCGGCCGTGCTCGTGACGCTCGTGGTCGGCGCCGCCGCATTCTGCTGCCTCGGGGTCGCGCTCACCGCCGCGATCCCGTCCGAGGACGCCGCGGCGCCGGTCGCCAACATGGCCCTGCTGCCGCTCTACTTCCTCTCCGGAATCTTCATCCCCGAGAGCGAGATCCCGGAGGGGGTGCTGCACTTCGCCGACCTGTTCCCGATCCGCCACTTCTTCCAGGCCTTCTTCACCGCCTTCGATCCGACCACCACCGGCGCCGGGTTCGAGTGGGGCAACCTCGCGATCGTCGCCGCCTGGGGCGCGGTCGGGTTCGTGCTCGCGGTGCGCTACTTCCGCTGGACGCCTAGAGCCGGCTGACGAGGGTAGGTTGCAGGGGTGATCCACCACGTCAGCGTCGGGGCGGCCGACCTCGAGACCGTCGGCCGCTTCTACGACGCGGTCCTCGGCGCGCTCGGCTGGCGCCGGCACATCGACGGCCAGGACGTGATCGCGTGGGGGATCGTGCGCCCGGTCTTCTTCGCCTCCAGCCGCCACGGGGCCGGCGGCGGCACCGGCCACGTCTGCTTCACCGCGAACGCGATCCCGGCCGTGAAGGCCGCCTGGGAGGGCGGCTGCGCCGCCGGCGGCAGCAACGACGGGGCGCCGGGCCCGCGCCCCGAGTACGGTGCCACCTACTACTCGGCCTACCTGGTCGACCCGGAGGGAAACCGGGTCGAGGTGGCTGTTGGATCCGGTTGACCGAGACTCGACGGAGGTACGAATGGCGAAGGTGAAGGTGGGGATCAACGGCTTCGGCCGGATCGGGCGAAACCTGTTCCGGGCCGCCTACGAGGCGGGCTCCGAGCTCGAGTTCGTCGCCGTAAACGACCTAACCGACGCCGCGACGCTCGCCCACCTGCTCAAGTACGACTCGATCCTCGGCCGGTTCCCGGGCGAGGTCGAGGCCGGCGAGGGCTCGCTGAGCGTCGACGGGACCGAGATCAAGGTGCTCTCCGAGCGCGATCCGGCGGCGCTCGGCTGGGGCGAGCTCGGGGTCGACGTGGTGATCGAGTCGACCGGCCTGTTCACGAAGCGAGCCGACGCGGCGAAGCACCTCGACGCCGGCGCGCAGAAGGTGATCATCTCGGCCCCGGCGACCGAGCCCGACGTCACCGTCGCCCTCGGCGTCAACTTCGACGACTACGACCCCGACTCGCACCACATCATCTCGAACGCCTCCTGCACCACCAACTGCCTCGCGCCGGTGGCGAAGGTGATCCACGAGGCGGTCGGGATCGAGCGCGGGCTGATGACCACGATCCACGCCTACACCGCCGACCAGCGGCTCCAGGACATGCCGCACAAGGACCTGCGGCGGGCGCGGGCCGCGGCGCTCAACCTGATCCCGGCCTCGACCGGGGCGGCGAAGGCGGTCGGCCTCGTCCTCCCCGAGCTCAACGGCAAGCTCAGCGGGATGGCGGTCCGGGCGCCGGTCGCGACCGGGTCGGTCGTCGACCTAACCTTCGAGGCGAGCGCCGAGACCAGCGTCGAGCAGATCAACGCCGCCGTCCGCGAGGCGGCCGAGGGGTCGCTGGCCGGGATCCTCGCCTACACCGAGGACCCGATCGTCTCCACCGACATCGTCAAGGACCCGCACTCGTCGATCTTCGACGCTCAGCAGACCGCGGTGCTCGACGGCAACTTCGTCAAGGTCTTCTCCTGGTACGACAACGAGTGGGGCTACTCGAACCGCTGCGTCGAGCTCGCCGCCAAGGTGCTCGCACACGAGCCGGCCGCCGTTTGAGCGAGCGCGGGACCTTCGACAAGGCCGGCGTTCGCGACCTCGACCCGGGCGGCGCCCGGGTCCTGGCACGGGTCGACTTCAACGTCCCCCTCGACGACTCGGGCCCCGAGCGCGAGGTCGCCGACGACACCCGGATCCGGGCGGCGCTGCCAACGATCGAGCTGCTGCGCCAGAGCGGCGCGCCGCTCGTCCTCGTCTCCCACCTCGGTCGCCCCGAGGACCGCGAGCCGGAGCTCTCGATGGCTCCGGTCGCCGCCCGCCTCGCCGAGCTCGCCGGCACCGAGGTGAGGCTCGCGCCCGGCGTCGTCGGGCCCGAGGTCGAGGCGGCGGTCGCCGCGCTCGAGTCCGGCGAGCTGCTGGTGCTCGAGAACAGCCGCTTCGAGCCGGGGGAGACCGAGAACGACTCCGGGCTCAGCGCCGCCCTCGCGCGGCTCGCCGACGTCTACGTCGACGACGCCTTCGGCGCCGCGCATCGTGCCCACGCGACCACGGTCGGCGTCGCCGAGCTGCTGCCCGGGTACGCGGGGCTGTTGCTCGAGCGCGAGGTGCGCGAGCTGACCGCCGTCCGCGACGACCCGCGGAGGCCGCTGTGCGTCGTCCTCGGCGGCGCCAAGGTGACCGACAAGATCGGCGTCATCGACCGCTTCCTCGAGACCGCCGACAGCATCCTGATCGGCGGCGCGATGTGCTTCAGCTTCTTTCGCGCCCAGGGGGTCGAGACCGGCGACTCGCTGGTCGAGGAGGCCGGGATCGAGCTCGCGGCGCGGGTGCTCGAGCGCGCCCGGGCATCCGATTGCGAGCTCGTGCTGCCGGTCGACCTGGTCGCCGGGCGCGAGTTCGACCCCGCCACCGAGGTGCGCGAGCTCGACGACCGCGCGGTGCCGGACGGCTGGATCGGCCTCGACGTCGGCCCGCGGACGGTGCGGCGCTACGCGGACGTGATCGCGGCGGCGGGGACCGTGTTCTGGAACGGGCCGATGGGCGCGTTCGAGCTCGAGCCGTTCGCCGCCGGCACCCGCGGGGTCGCCGAGGCGGTCGCCGCCTGCGCGGGGTTCACGGTCGTCGGCGGCGGCGACTCGGCGGCGGCGCTGAGCGCCTTCGGGCTCGCCGGCGAGGTCGACTGGCTCTCGACCGGCGGCGGTGCGTCGCTCGAGCTGATGGAGGGAAAGCGGCTACCCGGAGTGGAGGTCCTGCGAGATGCCTAACCCGCGCAACCCGCTGGTGGCGGCGAACTGGAAGATGAACAAGACGAACGCCGAGGCCGACGACTTCCTCGATCGCTTCGTCGGCTCGATCGGCGGGCTCGATGCCGTCGACGTCGTCGTCTGCCCGCCCTACCCGGCGCTCGAGCGCGCGGTCGAGCGCACCCGGCGATCGCCGGTGCGGATCGCGGCCCAGAACGTGCACGCCGAGGAGGCCGGCGCGTTCACCGGCGAGGTCTCGATCCCGATGCTGGCGGCGCTCGGCGTCGCCGGGTCGATCGTCGGCCACTCCGAGCGCCGCCAGCTGTTCGGCGAGACCGACGCCGCGCTCGCGGCCAAGGTCCCGGCGCTGCTCGAGGCCGGGATGCTGGCGATCCTCTGCGTCGGCGAGACCGAGGACGAACGGGACGCGGGGGAGACCGAGGGGGTGCTGCGCCGACAGCTCGAGGCCGACCTCGCCGAGGTCGCGTCCGGGCGGCTGGGGGAGGTGGTGATCGCCTACGAGCCGATCTGGGCGATCGGTACCGGGCGCACCGCCACCCCCGAGCAGGCCCAGGAGGCGTGCGCGTACATCCGCGGCCTCGTCGCCGCCCGCGACGCCGGGGCGGCGGAGTCGGTGCGGATCCTCTACGGCGGCTCGGCGAAGCCCGCAAACGCCGCGGAGCTGTTCGCCGAGGCCGACATCGACGGTGGCCTCGTCGGCGGGGCGTCGCTCGAGGTCGACGATTTCGTCGCCGTCTGCGAGGCCGCTGGATGAGCCTCCCGGTTCCCTCCGTCTGCCTCGTCGTCCTCGACGGCTGGGGGCTGGCGGCGGACGGGCCCGGGAACGCGGTCGCCCAGGCCGCGACGCCCGTCTTCGACGGGCTCTGGGAGAGCTGCCCGCACTCGACCCTCTCGGCGGGCGGCCGCGACGTCGGGCTCCCCGACGGGCAGATGGGCAACTCGGAGGTCGGCCATCTGAACCTCGGCGCCGGGGCGATCGTGAAGCAGGACCTGACCCGGATCGACGACGCGATCGCCGACGGGAGCTTCTTCGAGATCGAGGCGCTGCGGGCGGCCTGCGACGCCGCCCGGCGCAGCCCGCGCGGGCGCCTTCACCTGCTCGGCCTCGTCTCCGACGGCGGCGTGCATTCGGGCTGGGAGCAGATCGAGGCCTGCATCGAGCTCGCCGCTCAGGAGGGCGTCCCGGACACCGTCGTGCACGCGTTCACCGACGGCCGCGACACGCTGCCGACCTCGGCGCCGTCCTACATTGCCGAGCTCGAGCGCTGGCTGCGGCGAGCCGGCCGGGTCGGGACGGTCAGCGGCCGTTACTACGCGATGGATCGCGACCGGCGCTGGGAGCGGACCAAGCTCGCCTACGACGCGATCGTCCACGCCCGCGGGCTCGAGGCGCCGACGGCGGCCGAGGCGGTCGCCGAGGCGCACGAGCGCGAGGAGACCGACGAGTTCATTCGCCCGACCGTGATCGGCGACTACGACGGGGTCGCCGACGGTGACGTCGCGATCCACTTCAACTTCCGCCCCGACCGTGCCCGCCAGCTCGTCGCGGCGCTCGGCGAGCGCGACTTCGACGAGTTCGACCGCGGCGACGCCCCCGAGGTCGCGCTCACGACCCTGACCCGCTATCGCCAGGACTGGGACTACCCGGTGGCGTTCGCGCCGCAGGAGCCGGAGACGACCCTCGCCGAGGTGCTGGCCGAGCGCGGCGAGCGCCAGCTGCACGTCGCCGAGACCGAGAAGTACGCCCACGTGACCTACTTCTTCAACGGCGGTCGCGAGACGGAGTGGGAGGGGGAGGAGCGGCGCCTGGTCGAGTCCCCGCGCGACGTAGCGACCTACGACGAGCGCCCGCGGATGAGCGCCGCCGCCGCCGCCGACGCCTTCCGCGAGGCCTGGTCGGCGGGCGGATACCGGTTCGCGGTGATCAACTTCGCCAACCCGGACATGGTCGGCCACACGGGGTCGATCCCGGCCGCGATAGAGGCGGTCGAGGCGGTCGACTCGAGCCTCGGCGAGGTGGTCGAGGCGGTGCACGCCGCCGGCGGCGCCTGCGTCGTCACCGCCGACCACGGCAACGCCGAGGACATGCTCGAGCCCGACGGCTCCCCGAACACCGCGCACACGCTGAACCCGGTCCCGTTCGTGATCACCGTCGCCGGCCTCGAGCTCGACGACGGCGTGCTCGCCGACGTCGCCCCGACGGTGCTCGCCCTGCTCGGAATCGATCCTCCGGCGGCGATGACCGGGCGATCGCTGTTGCTGTGAGCCCGCGGGCGGCCCTGCCCGCCTCCGAGCTCGCGTGGCCGGCGACCCTCGTCGTCGGGGCGGCGTTCGCGCTCGCGGCGGTGCTGCTCGGCCCGCCGCTCGGCGAGCTGCTCGTCCCGGCGCCGCTCGACTTCCTCGACGAGCCGGGATTCGCGTTCGTGATCAACCCGGAGCCGACCGAGCTCGCGCGCTCGCTGATCGCGATCGCCGCTCCGCTCGCGGTCGCCGCCGCCGTCCTCGGGCTCGCCGGGCGGCCGGCGCCCGCCCGCGTCCACGCGCTGCTGCGCCCGGGAGCGTTCGCGGCGCAGGCGATCTGCCTTGCGATCGCGCTCGTCGCCCTGCTCGACCGCGAGCCCGACTTCGGCGACGCCGACCTGGCGACCTTTTCGGCGCTCGCGATCTGCTTCGCGGCCGTCGTCGCGGTCACGGTCGTTAGCGCAGCGTGCAGCCCCCGCGCGCGCGAGCTTGCCGCGCGCATCGACGCGCGCGCCTCTCGAGCCGGCCCGGGCGCGGCGCTCGCGGGCGGGGTGGTCGCGCTCACGATCGCCTTCCTGCTCCCGGCCGTCTACACCGAGTCCGCACTCGGGGCCTCGGACCCCTACGTCTGGTCGCACCTGCAGGTCACGTTCGAGGACTTCGTCGCGGTCGGCAACGGGCTCACGCCGACGGTCGACTACGCGAGCCAGTACGCGCACGTGCTGCCGTTCGCGCTCGCGCCGCTCCTGACGTTGACCGATTACCAGCCGGCGAGCTTCACCGTGATCGCGACCGCGCTGACGCTCGCGGCCCTGCTCGCGGTCTGGGCGACGCTGCGGATCGTGACCGCGAGCCGGCTAGCCGGGGCGCTGCTCTACCTGCCGCTACTCGCCGCGGGCTCGCTGCCGTTCCTCGAGGCCGGCGACGAGCGCGCCTTCAACGCCAACGTCTACCAGCTCCTGCCGCTGCGCTACCTGGGGCCGTTCGCGATCGCGTGGCTGCTCGCCCGCCGCCTGGCCGGTCGCCGCGCGCCCGGCCAGCTCGGCCTATTCGCGCTCGCCGGGCTGACGGCGCTCAACAACCCCGAGTTCGGGCTCCCGTGCTTCGGCGCGCTGGCGATCGCGCTCGCGCTCGCCGACCGCGAGGACGGCGGACCGCCCAGGCCGCACGACCTGGGCCCGCTGGCGCTGCGCGCCGCCGGCGGCGCGCTGATCGCGCTCACCGCGCTCGCCGCGGTGACTCTGGCGCGTGCCGGCGAGCTGCCCGATCCCGGCGAGCTACTGTTCCACACCCGGACGCTGGTGGCGCAGGGTTGGTACCTGGTCCCGATCGCCGGCATCGGGTTGTTCGCGCTCGTCTACCTCACCCTCGGCGGAGCCGTCGTCCTCGCCGCGGTCCGCGCCGCCTCCGCGGCGACCGACCGGACGCTGACCGGCCTGCTCGCCTACGCGGGCGTCCTCGGGCTGGGGGCCGGCCTCTACTACGCCGGGCGCTCGCTGCCCGAGCATCTGGTCGCGCTCTATCCGGTCTGGGGACTCGCGGTCGCGCTGCTCGCCTGGGCTGCGGTCCGGGCGCTCGCCGCCGCCCCGAGCGCGCTCGCCGGGGTGGTGCGGATCGGTGTCGGCGGAATCGTCGTCCTCGTCTGCGCCGGCTTGATGCTGAGCACGCTGACCGCGATCCCGGCGCCCTGGACGCAGGCCGAGCGGGTCGCGGCCGACGTCGACTCGGGCTCGCCGCTCGACGTCGCCGACGCGGCCGCGTTCGTCGCCCGCGAGACCGAGCCTGGTGAGAAGGTCGCCTTCGTCGCCACGATGGGCCACTACACCGCCCGCGAGGCCGGGGTCGACGACGTCTCGCCGATCAACTCCTCCCAGCACGTGATCTCAAGCCTGCACCTCGAGCGCGTCCTCGACGCCGCCGACCGCGCCGGCGCACGGGCCCTGTTCACGACGACCCCGGCGGTCGAGCTCGACCCGGCGACCGGCCTCACCGAGGGGGACTCGTTTCCGCTCTGGCGGGGAATCGCCGACGGTCTCGAGGCGGCGGGATGGTTGCCGGCGGGCAGCGACCCGGAGGCGGAGCTGACCGTTTGGCGGCGCCCGAGCGGCACTTGACGAGGCTACTATTATCTGCTGCATAAGCACTTAGGTTTTCTACCGAAAGGGAGAGTGATCGAAATGGCACTCGTACGCTGGGAGCCGGCCCGCGAGGTCGATTCGCTTCAGTCCGAGGTCAACCGCGTCTTCGATGCCTTCTTCGGCGGCGGCACCGGGGGCACCGGCGGCGCGGCGCGCCGCTGGGTGCCGGCGCTGGACGTCGCCGAGACCGAGGACGCGTTCGTGCTCAAGGCCGATCTTCCGGGCCTGACCCGCGATCAAGTCGAGATCGAGGTTCGTGACGGCACGCTGACGATTGCCGGCGAGCGCCGGGCGGAGCACGAGCACAACGCGGAGGGATATCACCGGGTCGAGCGCGCGTTCGGCAGCTTCTCGCGCTCGATGTCGCTGCCCGAGGGCGTCGACGCCGAGTCGATCAGCGCCGACTTCGCAAACGGCGTGCTCGAGGTCCGGGTCCCGAAGCCCGAGGAGCGAAAGCCACACCGGGTTGCGATCGGCAGCGTCCAGAACGGCACCGCGACCGAGAAGTAGGCAGGCTTCCGGGTCGTGCGAAACGATCCGGGCCGGCTTCAGTTCGAAATCCAAGCGAGTGACGGAGCCGCCCGGACCGGGCGGCTCCTGACCGCGCACGGCGCGGTCGCGACGCCCGCGTTCATCCCGCTCGCGACCCGCGGGGCGGTCCGCACCCTGAGCCTCGACGACGTCGGCGCGCTCGGCTTCGAGCTCATCCTCGGCAACACCTTCCACCTCTTCCTCTCGCCGGGAGCCGAGCGGGTCGCCGAGCTCGGCGGGCTGCACCGGTTCATCGGCTGGGATCGCGCCCTGATCACCGACTCGGGCGGGTTCCAGGTCTTCTCGCTCGCCCACGGCAACGTCGCCGACGAGATCAAGGGCCGGCGCCGCGGCGCCGGCGGCTCGGGCGGGGTGCTCGAGATCTCCGAGCGCGGGGTTGCGTTCCGCTCCTACATCGACGGCTCCGAGCGGTTCATGGGCCCGGAGGAGTCGATGGCGGTGCAGGCCGCGCTCGGCTCCGACATCGCGCTCGTCTTCGACGAGTGCACCCCGTTTCACGCTGACCGCGATTACACCGCGCGCTCGACCGAGCGCACCCACCGCTGGCTCGGGCGCTGCCTCGACTGGCACGACGAGCACGGCCCCGAGCGCCAGGCGGTGTTCGGGATCGTCCAGGGCGGCGTCCACGAGGACCTGCGCCGCGCCTCGGCCGACGCGATCGCCGCCGCCGCGGTCGACGGGATCGCGGTCGGCGGCACCCTGGGCCGCGACAAGGCGGAGATGCACGCGGTGCTCGCGATGACCGCGCCGATGCTCCCCGCCGCGCCCCCCAAGCACCTGCTCGGGATCGGCGAGCCCGACGACCTGCTCGCCGGGATCGCGGTCGGGATCGACGTCTTCGACTGCGCGGTGCCGACCCGGCTCGCGCGCCACGGGGTCGCGCTCGCGCCGCTGCCCGAGGCGCGCTTTCGCTTCGATGTCACCCGGAGCGCGTTCGCGGTCGACCAGCGCCCGCTGGCCGAGGGCTGTCCCTGTCCGACCTGCGCCCGCCACAGCCGCGCCTACCTGCACTACCTCACTCGCGCCGAGGAGCTCACCGCCGGCCGGCTGCTGACCACCCACAACCTCGCCTTCCTCGAGCGCCTCGTCGCCGGAGCCCGCACCGCGATCACCGAGCAGCGCTTCGCCACCTACCGCCAGGCGATCCTCAACGGCTCGGCTCCGTGGGCCGTGTAGCGGCAAGGCAGTCGCCAGGATCTCACCCCGCGTGCCCGAAGGATCACCGCCACGCCCGGAATCCACCCCGCGCGCCCGGACGCGGGAGCAGAATCAAAAGTCCGCGGCGTAGCCGCGGACCAGTTATTCCGCGTCCGGGCGTGCGGAGGACGGGCCGGGAGTTACTCGGGCGTACGGGTGCGTGTTGTCGCGGATGAAGTCCTCGGCCGCCTGGATCTGGTCCTCGATCTCGTTCTGGATCAGCTCGCCGAGGTCGGTGCCCTGGCCGGCGTCGGTGACCAGGAGGACGACGCCCGCGATCACGGTGGCGAGGATCGCGATCAGGACCAGGATCCCGATCGCGCGCCAGAAGCGCGAGCCGGCCGAGCGCTGCGAGCGGGCGCGGGGGGCGGGCGCGGCCGGGCGCGGCGCCGCGGGCGCCGGACGCCGGCGGGGCGCCACCGGCTGCGGCGAGACCGGGGTCGGCGGATCGGGGTCCATGCGCCTCGTCGCCGCGGTGCCGCCGGCGGCGCCGAGCATGCTCGTCGGCAGCTCATCCGAGGGCGGCGCCGGCTCGCGGCCGGCGAGTCCGGCCTCGAGCGCTCGCGAGAGCTCGCGCGCCGACGAGTAGCGGGCGCCGACCTCGCCCTCGAGCGAGCGCAGGACGGCGCGCGAGAGGGTCTCGGGGACGTCGGGGTCGTACGAGCTCGGCGCCAGCGGGCTCTCGCTCTCACGCCGGGTCGCGAGCTCCGCAAGGGTCGAGCCCTCCCACGGCAACCGCCCGGTGAGCAGCTGGTAAAGGACGACGCCGAGCGCGTATACGTCCGCCGCCGGGGTCGCCTCCTCGCCGCGCGCCTGCTCGGGCGCCAGGTAGGCGGCGGTGCCGACCACGGAGCCGACCTGGGTCAGCCGGGTCTGCGCGCTCGCGCGCGCGATCCCGAAGTCGGTCAGCTTCACCGTCATCTCGCCGGTCGGGGGCTCGTGGGCGGAGCTGTCGCGGCGCCTGCGCCCGGCGGGGCCGCCGATCACCATCAGGTTCCCGGGCTTGACGTCGCGGTGGATGATCCCCTGGCGGTGCGCGTACTCGAGCCCGGCGCACGACTGGACCCCGATCTCGACCGCCGCGTCGGCGCCGAGCGCGCCCCGGGTCTGCAGCAGCTGGGCGACCGACTTGCCCTCGACGTACTCCATCACGATGTAGTGGCGGTCGGCGTCGACGCCGGTGTCGTAGACCTGGACGATGTTGGGGTGGATCAGCTTCGCGACGCTGAGCGCCTCGCGCCGGAACCGGGCGACGAACTTGTCGTCGTCGGAGAGGTGCTCGGCGAGGATCTTGACCGCGACCGTGCGCTCGAGCACCCGGTCGGTGGCCCGGTAGACGGTCGACATGCCGCCCGACCCGAGGCGGTCGCCGAGCTCGTAGCGATCGGAGATCATCGTGTTCATCCGTCGCCCCGCTTCTCGCCGCCGATCCCGCCGCTGGCCGGTCCCTCGCCGCTGTTGCCCGGCGCCTCGCCGTCCTGACCCGGCGGGGTCTCCGTCGGCCCGCCGCCGGTCCCCTCGTCGCCCTCGTCGGTCTCCTCCTCCGGAGCGGGCTCCTCCTCGGGTTCGGTCGTGGTCGAGCTCGAGGTCGTGGTCGTGGTCGTGGTCTCGGGCTCGGGCGTGGTCGTCTCCGGCTCCGGCTCGACCCCGCCGAGGTCCGTGGTCCCGCTCGCGTCCTCGCATTGCTCGGGGTTGCTCGCGAGCTCGGAGAGGTTCGCGGTCGCCTGGTCGAGGCCCTCGCGGACCTCGGCGTCGACATCCTGCGGGAGGCCGTCGACGACGCCGGCGAGCTGCTCGACCTGGCCCTGGGCGATGTCGCAGTTGCCGGCGGCGACGTTCTCCTCGATCCCGCCGAGCAGCGAGAGCATGTCCTCCGAGTCGCCGCTCGGGATCGTGCCGCCGTCCGATCCGCAGCCAGCGATCGCGACCGCCCAGGCGGCCGCGCACAGGGTTATCAGCGCTCGCCCCGGCATCGGCGCGAGTCTAGAGCGGCGATGCGCGCCTCCGGCGACCCTCATTGGCCCACGTACAGGCGCCGGGCGAGGTGCTCGGGCAGGTCGGTGGCGACGATTGCGTCGGCGGCGCGGTCGATGTCGTAGTCGATCCGGTGAAAGGTCGCGTGCCAGGCGTCGGTGTCGAGCTCGAGCCAGGCGGCGCGCGGGTCCCCGTCGCGCGGCTGGCCGACGCTGCCCGGGTTGATCAGCCAGCGACCGCGGCCGATCTCGAGGCTGGTCCCGCCGCCGGCCTGGGCCCCGCGCGCGTCGGCGGGGGCGTCGCCGGTGGCGCTGTCGGCGAGCGCGAAGAAGAGCGCGACGTGGGAGTGGCCGACGAAGCTCACCCGGCTCGCCTGGGCGCGGATGCACTCGGCCGCCTGGTCGGGCCAGAGCACGTACTCCCACACCGGGTCGCGCGGAGAGGCGTGGTAGAGGGCGACCTCGCGACCCTCGTCGGCGGGCTCGAGCCGGCGCAGGAAGCGCTCGGTCGACTCGCTCATCGTCTCGCGGGTCCAGTGCACGGCCGCCGCCGCGGCGGGGGAGAAGGTCGAGATGTCGAGCTCGTCGAGGGCGGCCAGGTCGTGGTTACCGACCAGGCACAGCGAGCAGTGCTCGCGGACCGCGTCGGCGCACTCGTTCGGGTGCGCGCCGTAGCCGACGACGTCGCCGAGGCACCAGGTCTCGTCGACGCCGGCGGCGTCGATCCGGTCGAGGACGGCCTCGAGCGCGGGCAGGTTCGAGTGGATGTCGGAGAGGATCGCCAGCCGCAAGGAGCGGACTATCGTAGGCACCGATGAGGATGGCGGGCTCGACCGCGGTGCGGGTGGGCGCGGTCGCCGTGGCGATGGTGCTGGTCGCGATCGCCGCGGTCGCGATTCTCGCCCCGGCGCAGACGGGCCCCGACCCGGTCGCCGTCGACGCCGCCGACTACCTCGATCCGGGCGCGGTCGGGCGCGCGGGCGACTTCCGCGGCACCCAGCGGCTGCTGCTGGTCGCCGGGATCGCGCTCGAGCTGCTCGCACTCGCGGCGTTCGCGCTCGGGCACCCGCGGTTCGCCCGCCGCCGCCTCGAGCGGCTCGCCGCGCGGCCGCTGCTCGGGGCCGCCGCCGCCGGCGCGGCGGTCGCGCTGCTGACCGCGCTGGCGACGCTGCCGACCCGCCTCGTCGCCCACGAGCGGGCGGTCGACTACGGCCTCTCCTCGCAGTCGTTCGGGCCCTGGCTCTGGGACGTCGCGGTCTCGGCGGCGATCGCGATCGTGCTCACCGCGGCCGGCGCCGTGCTCCTGCTGGCGCTCGTGCGGCGCCTGCCGCGCGCCTGGTGGCTGCCCGCGGCGGCGCTCGCGACCGGGCTCGCCGTCGCCTTCGTCTGGGTCGCCCCGGTGCTGCTCTCGCCGCTGTTCAACGACTTCGAGGAGCTGCCGAGATCGAGTCGCGCGCGCGCCGACGTGGTCGCGCTCGGCGAGCGTGCCGGGGTCGAGATCGGCGAGGTGCTGAGCGTCGACGCAAGCCGCCGCGTGACCTCGCTCAACGCATACGTCGGCGGCATCGGCTCGACCAAGCGCGTCGTCCTCTTCGACAACCTGCTCGACGACGCCGAGCGCGAGGAGGTCGCCTCGGTCGTCGCCCACGAGCTCGGCCACGTCGCCGCGGCCGACATCCGCCGCGGGCTGCTCTACGTCGCGATCGTCGCTCCGCTCGGGATGCTGTTCGTGCGCGAGCTCGGCACCGCGCTCGCGCGCCGCACAGGCGCCGACCCGGGCGCGCCGGCGGCGGTTCCCGCCTACCTGTTCGCGCTTTCGGTGGCGATCCTCGTCCTCGGGGTACCGGGGAACTTCCTCTCGCGCGAGGTCGAGGCCGCGGCCGACCGGTTCGCGATCGAGCTCACCGGCGACCCCGGGGCGCTGGTCGACCTGCAGCTGCGGCTCGCGCGCTCGAACCTTACCGACCCCGATCCACCCGGCCTCTACGAGGCCCTTTTCGCCACCCACCCGTCGACGGTCGAGCGGATCGGCGCCGCGCTCGCCGCCGAGCGCGAGCCTGGGCGCTAGCTGCGCCCCCGGAGTCGGCCGATCGAGCTGCGCGCCGCCGCGAACGCGAACTTGACCGCGATCGCGACGTAGATCGCGAGGTTGACGACCGGGTTGCGGTCGGCCGCGTAGTGCGAGCGGTAGAAGCGGAACATCCCGTAGTGGAAGGCGTAGGTGAGCCGCAGCGACCGGTGCGAGCCGCTGGTCCCGGCCTTGATGTGGGTCACGGTCACCGAGGGCTCGTACCAGGTCACCCAGCCGTCCTCGGCGAGTCGGTAGCAGAGGTCGAGGTCCTCCATGTACATCCAGTAGCCCTCGTCGAAGCCTCCGGCGCCCTCGATCGCCGCCCGGCGGGTGAGCATGAAGGCGCCGTTGACGGCATCGACCGGGCCCGACGCGACCTCGGGGGCGCGGTAGTCGGCGAGCGCGCCGCTCGCACCCGCGCGCCGGCCGAGCCCGGTGAAGTGCCCGAGCGCGCTCAGCGGGGTCGGAAACGAGCGTCGCGACGCGTGGTCGAACTCGCCGTCCTGGAGCTCGAGCCGGGGGCCGGCCATGCCGAGCTCCGGATCGCCGTCGAGGAGCTCGAGCAGGGCATCCAGCGATCCCGGCGTGATCCGGGTGTCGGGGTTGAGGATCAGCACGTAGGGGGCGGAGCCGGCCGCGATGCCGATGTTGTTGGCGGCGCTGAAGCCGAGGTTCTGCCCGCTCTCGGTCAGCTCGACCTCGGCGAACTCGCGCGCGACCATCTCCGCGGTCCCGTCGCGGGAGTCGTTGTCGACCACGTGCACCCGCATCGGGCGCGAGGGCGGATGCTCTCGCAGCGAGGTCAGGCAGTCGCGCAGCAGCCGCTCGCACCGAAACGAGACGATGATCACGTCGAGGCCGGCGTCGGTCATGACGCGCGAGCGTAACGCGCCCGAGGCTCAGCTCGAATCGGCTCGAAAGGCGTCCGCGGTCGCGCCGATGCCGGCGCCGAGCTCGGTCTCGGAGCGCCAGCCGAGCTCCGCCCGCGCGCGGGCCGGGTCGATCGCGATCCGGTGCACCTCGCCGAGGCGCGCCGGGGCGAGCTCGGGATCGAACTCCGCCTCGCAGGCGGCGCCGATCAGGCGGCCGAGCTCGAGCACGCTGGTTTCGACGCCGGTGCCGATGTTGAACGGGCCGGCGCCGCCGCGGTCGCTTGCGGCGACGAACCCCGCCGCGACGTCTCCGACGTAGACGTAGTCGCGGGTCTGCTCGCCGTCGCCGAACACCCGCGGCCGGTTGCCCCCGAGCAGCGCCCGGCAGAAGATCGCGACCACGCCCGCCTCGCCGTGCGGGTCCTGGCGCGGCCCGTAGACGTTGCCGAGCCGAAGCGCCGTCGTCTCGAGCCCGTAGAGGCGCCGGTACAGCGAGAGGTAGCCCTCGGCGGCGTGCTTCGACTGCCCGTAGGGGGCGTCGGGAAGGCACTCCGCCCTCTCGTCGAGCGGCAGCTCGCGCCCGTCGCCCTCGCCGTAGATCGCGCCTCCGGTCGAGGCGAAGACGAACCGCTCGACGCCGGCCTCGCGGGCGTGCTCGAGCACCTGGATCGTCCCGCGGACGTTGAGGTCGAGGTCGTAGGCGGGGTCGGCGACCGAGCGCCGGACGTCGATCTGCGCCGCCAGGTGGCAGACGAGCTCGGGCCGGGCGCGGGCGAAAGCCTCGCTGAGCGCCTCGGGATCGGTGATCCCGCCCTCGAGCAGCTCGGCGCCGGAGTCGAGCGCCCGCGCGAGGTTCTCGCGCCGGCCGCTGGAGAGGTCGTCGAGGGCGAGCACCTCGTCGCCGCGCGCGAGCAGCGCGTCGACCACGTGCGAGCCGATGAACCCGGCGCCGCCGGTGACCAGTGCCCTCATCGCCGGGGCAGCTTAGAGCGACGGGAGACCGGGTTTCGAGCGAGGTCGGTACGCCTCTAGTATCGGCGCCGTGCCCGCCGAGCCCCGCGCAGATCCCGTCGCCGCGCTGCGCGCGACCCTGACCGAGGTCGCGTCCGGCCTCGACGGCGACGCCGCCGCCCGGCTGACGCTCGAGCGCCCGCCGAAGGCCGAGCTCGGCGACTACTCGACCAACGCGGCGATGCTGCTCGCGCCGACCGTCGGCGGCTCGCCGCGCGAGGTCGCCGAGCGCCTGCGCACCGACCTCGCCGCCCGCCTCGGCGCGAGCGCGGAGCGGATCGAGGTCGCCGGCCCCGGGTTCCTGAACCTGTTCCTCGCCGACCGCTGGTACCGCGAGGCGACCGCCGGCATCCTCGCCGCCGGCGAGCGGCTCGCCGCCGGCGCCCCGGAGCGACCGGAGCGGGTCCTGGTCGAGTTCGTGAGCGCGAACCCGACCGGCCCGGTGACCGCGGCCAGCGGTCGCGGCGCCGCCTACGGCGACTCGCTCGCGCGCCTGCACGAGCTCGCCGGGCACGAGGTGAGCCGCGAGTACTACGTCAACGACGCCGGGACCCAGGTGCGCCTGTTCGCCGAGTCGGTCGCGGCGCGGATGCGCGGCACCGAGCCGCCCGAGGACGGCTACGCGGGCGAGTACGTGGGCGGGCTCGCGGCCGAGCTCGCCGCCGAGGGCGCCGAGCCGGACGACCTCGAGCGGCTCGGCGAGCTCGCGACCGAGGCGATGCGCCTGCGGATCGCGGCCAGCCTCGAGCGCTTCGGGGTCCACTACGACAGCTGGTTCTCCGAGCGCCGGCTGCACGGCGAACGGCTGATCGAGGCCGCGATCGCCGAGCTGCGCGAGCGCGGCCACGTCTACGACAGCGACGGCGCCGTCTGGCTGCGGACCTCGGAGTTCGGCGACGACAAGGACCGGGTCCTGATCCGCGCCGACGGCGAGCCGACCTACTTCGGCGCCGACATCGCCTACCACCGCGACAAGCTCGCCCGCGCCGACCTGATGCTGACCCCGCTCGGCGCCGACCACCACGGCTACGTGCCGCGGATGAAGGCCGCGTTCGCCGCCTTCGGCGCCGACCCGGACCGCTACGAGGCGCCGATCATGCAGCTCGTCAGCGTGATCGAGGGCGGCGAGCGGGCGCGGATGTCGAAGCGAAAGGGCGAGTTCGTCAGCCTCGACGAGCTCGTCGACGACATCGGCGCCGACGCGACCCGCTTCTTCCTGCTCCAGCGCAGCCACGACACCCCGGTCGACCTCGACCTCGAGCTCGCGCGCTCGGCCTCGCAGGAGAACCCCGTCTACTACGTCCAGTATGCGCACGCGCGGATCGCCAGCATCCTGCGCAAGGCCGCCGCCGAGGGCGTGGCGCCGGAGCTCGTTCGAGGCCGCGGCCGCCGAGGAGATCGCCCTCGGGGCGCCGGCGGAGGCGGCCGAGGGCGCGCTCGTGCGCCGGCTGCTCGAGCTCCCGGCCGAGGCGACGACGGCGTGCGAGCGCCGCGCCCCGCACCGACTCTGCGCCTACGCGATGGCGACCGCGGCCGACTTTCACGCCTTCTATCGCGACTGTCGCGTGGTCGGCGCCGAGGCGCCGCTGCAGGCGGCGCGGATCGGGCTCTGCGTCGCCGCGAAGCGAACCCTGGCGACGACGCTGGGGCTGCTCGGGGTGAGCGCGCCCGAGTCGATGTAACGCGAGCGGCGCCCCGCTCAGCGCGCGGCAGCGGCGATCGCGGCCCGGTAGGCGGCGTCGATACCCGCCGCCTGGTGGTCGAGGGTGAAGTTCTCGGCGACCCGCTCGCGTGCGACCGCGGCGATCCGCTCGCGGACCGCGAGCCCTTGCGAGGCGAGCCAGGCGATCGCGTCGGCGAGCGCCGCCGGGTCCTCGGGCTCAACCAGCAGCCCGGAGCCGGCGACGACCTGCTCGGCGATCCCGTCGCGGCGGGCGCCGACCACCGGCAGCCCGCTCGCCATCGCCTCCAGCATCGCGATCGGGAACGGGTCGGCGCGCGACGGGAGCGCGAACGCGTCCCAGGTCGCGAGCTTGGCGAAGACGTCGGCCTCGGGCAGGCACTCGATCCCGATCGCCCGCGCCCGGGCGACGACCTCGCGCGCCCATCCGCGCTCGATCGCGTCGCTCGCGGCGCCGATCATCTCGAACCGGAAGTCGCCGTTGCGACCCTGGTCGCGCAGGCGCTTCGCCGCCTCGACGAACAGGTCGGAGCCCTTGCGGGTCGAGACCACGGCGACGGTGCCGACCGTGAACGGCCGCGGCTCGGCCCGCAGCGCGATCGTCCGCTCGGGGACCGGGGCGGCCTCGTAGACGATCCGCGGCTTGCGCCCGCGGTAGGCGAGCGCCCGCGCGCTCGCCTCGGAGACGGCGACGATCTGGTCGAGGTGGCGCCAGGCGGTGCGCCGCAGCAGGTGGCTGCGCAGGTTGCGGGAGAGCATCTCGTGCGCGTGCAGGAGCACCGGGTGACCGCGGCGGGCGCCGATCAGCGCCTCGGCCAGCGTCAGCACCGAGTTCGCGTGCACGAGCACCGGCCGGCGCGAGTCGAGGAAGCGCTCGAAGCGGCGCACCTGTTCCGGGGCCGCCTCCAGCCGCCGCCGGGCGCCCGGCGGCAGCCGCCAGGCGCGGACGCTGTACTCGATCGCTCGCGGCGCGCCGTCGACGTCCCAGCCGCGGGCCTCGAACTCGTCGTAGAGGGGGCTCGGGCGCGGGACCCAGAACGAGAACTCCCAGCCCGCCTCGCTCAGCCGCGGCACGATCCGCTCGACCGATCGCGTCGCGCCGCCGAGGTGCGGCTCGTGGAAGCAGATGACGACGCGCCCCTCCATGCGCGCGACGTTACCGCCGCGTTCCACGTCCCGCCGCCGCCCCCGCTCAGAGCATCGGCGTCCGGGTGCGAACCGCGGCGCGGCCGACGGCGACGATCTCGATCAGGTCGTGGAGCAGGAAGTACGGAGCCAGGGCGACCCCGCCGCCGAGCTTGCCCCGCGCCCAGACGTCGCGCAGATAGGGATACATGAGCCAGGCGCGCAGGGCGTGCCAGCGGCTCGGCAGCACCGCGGCGACGATCGCCTTGCAGAGCTGCCAGTGGATGTCCTTCCAGAACAGGCCGAGGCGGAAGCTGCGTCGGCGCAGCTCGCGGTGGCGCGCGTAGGCGGTCATCGGCGTCGTCCAGCGGGCCGCGATCCGCAGCTTGCCGAGCGCGCCGACGTCCTCGATCGCATGGTCGACGATCGCCGCGGGCGCGAACGCGGGCCGGGCACCGGTCGCGATCGCGCGCCAGGCGAGGTCGCAGTCCTCGCCGCCGGGCTCGAGCCCGAAGGTCTCGGTGTCGAAGCCGTCGACGCGCTCGAGCAGCTCCCGCGGGTAGGCGACGTTGCAGGTCGGGAACGCGGGGTGGAGCTCGCGGACGCAGATCGAGTGCGAGAACGGGCCCAGGTTCGCGCGCTCGGCCGGGTTCGGGAGCGTCGGGCCCTGGAGGAAGCGCCCCGGCTCCGCGCCGGCGGCGCGGTCGAGCTCGGCGAGCCACCCGGGCCGCGGGGCGCAGTCGTCGTCGGTGAACGCGATCAGCTCCGCCGAGCAGGCGCGCCAGCCCTGCTCGCGGGCGGTCGCGGGCCCGCCCGCGCGCTCGCGGCGCAGCGATCTCAGCGGCAGGTCGCCGCGCTCCGCCGCGGCCGCAAGCAGCCGTGCCGTCGCCGGGCCGGAGCCGTCGTCGACGATCACCAGCTCGTCGGCCGGCCGCACCTGGGCGCGCAGCGCGGCGAGCAGCCGGCCGAGTCGCTCGGGTCGGTCATGGGTCGCGACGACGACGCCGATCGTCCTGCTCACGACGCGAATCCGTACCAGTAAATTGGCTTCGCCGTGGGGACGAGCGCCGAGATAGCGGTCGTGATCGCGACCCGCGGCCGTGAGACGCGGCTCGCGTTCGCGCTCGAGTCGCTCGCCGGCCAGCTCGCCCCGCGGCGGCTCGAGGTGATCGTCGTCCGCGACTCCGACGCCCCCGCGCGGCGCGCGCCCGCACCCGCCGGCCTCGCCGTCCGCGAGCTCGTCCGGCCGGGGGTCGCGGGCCCGAGCGCGAAGCGAAACCACGGCTGGCGTGCCGCCGAGGCGCCGCTGATCGCGTTCACCGACGACGACTGCCGTGCCGCCCCCGGATGGCTCGCGGCGCTGCTCGCCGCCGCGGACGGGCCGGACGCCTTCCTCCAGGGGACGACCGTCCCCGACCCCGACGAGCGCCACCTCCTGCACGGCCTCGCGCGCACGGTCGAGGTGCGCTCGCCGAGCGGCTGGTTCGAGACCTGCAACATGGCCTACCCGCGGGCGCTGCTCGAGCGTCTCGGCGGCTTCGACGAGCGCTTCGACTTCGGCGGCGAGGACACGGACCTCGCCTGGCGCGCGATCGAGGCGGGGGCGAGGCCGCGGTTCGTCGCCGAGGCGCTCGTCTGGCACGCGGTGATGTCGCGGACGCTCCCGGTCGCGCTCGCCGAGGCGACCCGCTGGCGCGAGACCCCGGCGCTGATCGCCCGCCACCCGGGGCTGCGCGACTCGCTGCATCGCGGTCACTTCTGGAACGAGGCCCACCTCGGGCTCCCGCTCGCGCTCGCCGGGCTCGCGTTCGCGCGCCGGGCGCCGGCACTCGCCGCGCTCGCCGCCGTGCCCTACCTCGGTGCCCGGCTCAACTGGCGCCAGCCCCACCCGCGGCGGCTCGCCCGCGGGGTCGCGACGCTGCCGGTGTTCGCGGCGCTCGACGGCGCCGAGATCGCCGCTCGGCTGCCGTCGGCGATCCGCAACCGGGTCGCGGTGCTCTGATGCGGATCGCGGTCCTGCACCCGACCTATTGGCCGGAGGTGCGCCGCGGCTCCGAGCGCCTCGCCCACGACCTCGGCGTCGCGCTCGCCGCGCGCGGCCACCAGGTGAGCCTGCTCACGACCCACCTCGGCCGGCGGGCGGTCGCGGTCGAGGACGGGGTCCGGGTCGTGCGCGCGCGCCGGGTGCCGCCGCTCCCCGGGATGAGCTGGTACGACGAGTACGCCGGCGCGATCCCGGCGACCGTGCTCGGGCTCGCTCGCGGTCACTACGACCTCGCCCACGCGCTGCACCCGACCGACGCCTGGAGCGCGCGGCTCGCGCGGCGCGCCGGCGGGCCGCCCTACGTGCTCTCGGTGCACGGGATCGTCGACCGCACCTACCTGGTCCGCCGTCGCCAGCGGCTCGAGAACCTCCGCGCCGCGGCCGACGGCGCCGCGGCGGTGACCGCCCTCAGCATCGCCGCGGCCGAACCGCTGCGCCGCTACGCGCTCGCCGAGCCCGAGCTGCTGCCGGGCGGCGTCGTCGCCGCCGACTGGGCGGGCCCGGTCGAGCGACCGCCGGCCCCGACGCTGCTCTGCCCGGCGACGCTCGGCGATCCGCGCAAGCGGGGTGGGCTGCTGCTGGAGGCGTTCGCGCTCCTGCGCGAGCGGCTCCCGGATGCCCGGCTGGTGCTCGCCGGCGGCGCCGACCCGTTCTCCGGCGACGGGCCGGCGGCGCTCCCGGCCGGGGTCGAGGTCGCCGACCCGGGCTCGACCGCGGAGCTCGCCCGCGCCTACCGGGCCGCGACCGCGACCGTGCTGCCCTCGGTCGACGAGGCGTTCGGGCTCGTCCTGCTCGAGTCGCTGGCCGCCGGGACGCCGGTCGTCGCCGCGCGCTCGGGCGGCTGCGTCGACGTCGTCACCGACGGACGCGGTCGGGCGCCTGTTCGAGCCCGACGACGCCGCCGACCTGGCGCGGGCGATGGCGCAAGCCGTTGCGCTCGGCGACCAAGGGGACACCGTCGAAGCCTGTCGCGCTCACGCGGGCGCGTGGGAGTGGTCGCGGGTGGTGGAGCGCTACGAGGCCGTCTACGAGGCGGCCGTCTAGCCCTCGCGGCGCAGGAGCACGAGGCAGAACTGGGTCCGCTCGCCGCTCAGGCGCTCGACCGCGAGCCCCGCCTCGACCGCGGTCGCGCGCAGGCGCCCGAGGTCGACCGCCGAGCCGCGCCAGGCGGGGTGCGACTGCCCGCCCGGCGCCCGCCCGCGGCGCGCGCCCAGCCAGGCCCGCAGGCGCCGCAGCGGCGGCGGCCGGCGGTGGACCTCGGGCGCGTCGGAGACCTGGAACGCGGCCCAGCCGCCGGCGCGCAGCACGCGGCCGATCTCGCGCACGTAGCCGAGCGTGAGCTCGGGATCGGGCAGGTGCTGAAAGACGACGTGCGAGAAGCAGCCATCGGCGCTCGCGTCGGCGATCGGTGCCAGCGAGCGGCCGTCGCCGAGCACCCACTCGACGTTCGCGAGCCCGGGGTTGTGCTCGCGGGCGAGCGCCAGCATCCGCTCGGAGACGTCGAGCGCCCGCACGCTCGCCGCCCGCGCGGCGAGCGGACGGGTCATGCGCCCGATCCCGCAGCCGATCTCGACCAGCGCATCGCCGGCGTCGATCCGGGCGCCGAGCTCGGCCAGGATCCGATCGAGCAGCTCCGGGCCTGCGGCCCAGAAGCGCTCGGCGTCCGCGGCGCCGTAGGCGAGCCGGTTGTCGACGAAGTAGAACGCGTCCTCGTCGGCGCGGGCGTCCCAGAACTCGCGCATCTCGTTCATAGCGCCGCCGACGCTAGCCGCAAGCGCGACGTCTAGCGTTGTCGGCGGTTTGCCGGCAGCGAGCGTCATCGTTCCCGCCCGAAACGCGGCCTCGACCCTGGCGGCGACGCTGGCCGGGCTCGCCGCGCAGGAGACCGGCGCCGAGTTCGAGGTGATCGTCGTCGACGACGGCTCCGGCGACGAGACCGCCGCGATCGCGACCGGCGCCCCGATCGAGGTGCGGTTGGTGCGGACCGACGGCGCCGGGCCCGGGCCGGCCCGCAACGCCGGCGTCGCCGCGGCGAGCGCGCCGGCGCTCGCGTTCACCGACGCCGACTGCGTCCCGACGGCGGGCTGGCTCGACGCCGGCCTCGCCGCGCTCGCCGGTGCCGAGCTGGTCCAGGGCGCGGTGCGGGCCGACCCGGAGGCGGTCGCCGGCCCGTTCGACCGCACGCTCTGGGTCACCCGCGAGGCGGGCCTGTACGAGTGCGCGAGCCTGTTCTGTCGCCGCGAGCTCTTCGACCGGCTCGGCGGCTTCGAGGACTGGCTCGGGGCGCGGGTCGGCAAGCCGCTCGCCGAAGACGCCTGGTTCGGCTGGCGCGCGCGGCGCGCCGGTGCGCGGACCGCCTTCGCCCCCGAGGCGCTCGTCGATCACGCGGTCTTCGCTCGCGGCCCGGCCGAGTTCGTCGCCGAGCGCGCCCGGCTCGTCTACTTCCCGGCGATCGCGCGCCGGATGCCGGAGCTGCGGCGCAGCGCCTTCTTCGCCCGCGCCTTTCTCTCGCGCCGCTCGGCGGCCTTCGACGCGGCGCTCGCGGGCGTCGCCGCCGCGGCGGTCTCGCGCTCGCGGCTGCCGCTCGCCGCGGCGCTCCCCTGGGCGGCGATGGTCGGCGCGCGGGCGCTCCCACACGGCCGCCGCGCGCCGCTGGTCGCCGCCGCCGAGGCGGGCGCGGACGCGGTCGGGGCGGTCGCGCTCGCCGCCGGCAGCCTGCGGGCGCGGACGCTGTTGGTCTAGCGATGCGGGTCCTGACCGTCGGCAACATGTACCCGCCGCACCACCTCGGCGGCTACGAGCTGATGTGGCGGGCGAGCGTCGCCGACCTGCGCGCCGTCGGCCACGAGGTCGAGGTCCTGACCACCGACCACCGCGAGGCCGAGCCCGACCAGGGGATCGCCGAGGACCCGGGCGTGCGCCGCGAGCTGCGCTGGTACTGGCGCGAGCACGAGGTCCCGCGGCTCGGGCTGCGCGAGCGGCTGGCGCTCGAGCGCCACAACCTCGCCGTCCTCGACCGGACGCTGGAGCGGTTCGAGCCCGACGCGATCTGCTGGTGGGCGATGGGCGGGATGTCGCTCTCGCTGCTCGAGCGCGCCCGGCGCGCCGGGGTGCCGGCGGTGGGCGTCGTCGTCGACGAATGGATGGTCTACGCGCCGCGGATTGACGGCTGGCAGCGGGCGCTTCGCACCCGGGCAGCGGCCCGGCTCGCCGCGGCGCTGAGCGGGATCCCGAGCCCGGTCGAGCTCGCCGGCGCCGCGCGCTGGCTGTTTGCGAGCGCCTACCTGCGCGAGCGCGCGCTCGCGATCGGGGTCGAGGTCGGCGCCGCCGAGGTCGTCCATCCCGGGATCGACTCCGAGCGCTTCGCGCCGGCGCCCGAGCGTCCCTGGTCGGGCGCCCTGCTCTGCCTCGGGCGGATCGACCCGCGCAAGGGGATCGAGACCGCCCTTCGCGCGCTCGCCTCGCTCTCCGACTGCCGCCTCGACGTGGTCGGCGCCGGCGACCCCGTCCACCTCGCCGAGCTCGAACGCCTGGCCGACGAGCTCGGCGTCGCCGATCGGGTCTCGTTCGAGCGCCGCCCGCGGGAGCGGATCGCCGCCGCCTACGCGGAGGCGGACGCGCTTCTGTTCGGCGTCACCTGGCCGGAGCCGTTCGGGCTCGTCCCACTCGAGGCGATGGCGGTCGGGACGCCGGTGATCGCGACCGCGACCGGCGGCTCGGGCGAGTACCTCGCCGACGGGCGCAACTGCGTCCGCGTCGCGCCCGGCGACCCGGACGAGCTCGCCGCCGCGGTCGAGCGCCTCGCCGCCGACCCCGAGCTGCGCGCGCGCCTGCGGGCCGGCGGCCTCGAGACCACCGCCGCCCACGACGAGCGCCGCTTCAACGCCGCGGTTCGCGGGACGCTCGAGCAGGTGGCGCGGTGAGCGGTACGTCTGAGATCGCGGTCGCGGTCGTCTCCTTCAACACCCGCGAGCTGCTCGGGCGCTGCCTCGACTCGCTGCGCGCCGACGCCGAGGCCGGTCGCGCCCGGGTGACCGTGGTCGACAACGCCTCCGCACGACGGCTCGGCGGAGCTCGTCCGCGACTCCTACCCGTGGGCGGAGCTGATCGCCGAGACCCGCAACCTCGGCTTCGGCGCTGCGGTCGACCTGGTCGCCGAGCGCGCCGCCGAGCCCTGGCTCGCGGCCGCGAACGCCGACGTCGAGCTCGCCCCGGGGGCGCTCGCGGCGCTGCTCGAGGCGGGGCACGCGGACCCCGGCGCCGGCGCGCTCGCCCCCCGCCTCGTGCTCGCCGACGGGACCACCCAGCACTCGGTGCACGCGTTCCCCAGTCTCGGGCTGGCGCTCGCCTTCAACAGCGGCCTCGCGCGAGCGGTGCCCGGGCTCGGCGAGCGGCTCGCGCTCGAGGGCCGCTGGGACCCGGAGCGCCCGCGCGCGGTCGACTGGGCCCACGGCGCCTTCCTGCTCCTGCGCCGCGAGGCGTTCGCCGCGGCCGGGGGCTTCGACCCGCAGCAGTGGATGTACGCCGAGGACCTCGACCTCTGCTGGCGGCTCGCCGGGGCGGGGTGGAGGACCCGCTACGTGCCCGCTGCACGGGTCGCGCACGCCCACGCCGCCGCCACCCGCGAGGCGTTCGGCGACCAGCTCGAGCGGCGCCAGATGGACGCCGCCGCGGAGTGGATGGAGCGCCGGCGCGGGCGCGCGACCGCCCGCTCCTACGCGGCGATCAACGCCGCCGGCTGCGCGCTTCGCCTCGGCGTGCTGCGGGTCGCGGCGCCGCTCAGCGGGCGCGACCTCGGCGGGCGACGGGCGCTCGAGGCGCGCTATCTGCGCCTGCACCGGACGGCGATGCGGCGCGGCGGCGGGCGGTAGCTTGACCGGCGTGGCCGCCCAGAGCACAGCCGCGGGCGAGCGCGAGGCCGCGATCGCGGCGGCGCGCGAGCGGCTCGGCGAGATCGGCTGGTACCACACCCAGGAGCTCGCCCCGGGCCTGGTAACCCCCGGGCTCTTCGATCTGCGCCCCTACGTCGACCGCTACGGGATCGACGCCGACCTCGCCGGCGCGCGGGCGCTCGACGTCGGCACCTTCGAGGGCTTCTGGGCGTTCGAGCTCGAGCGTCGCGGGGCCGAGGTGACCGCGCTCGACGTCGACTCGACCGGCGAGCTCGACTGGCCGCCGCGGCTGCGACCCGCGGCCGCGGAGCGCCGAGGCGAGGGCTTCGAGCTCGCCCGGGCGGCGCTCGGAAGCAATGTCGAGCGGGTCGGGGCCTCGATCTACGACGCGACTCCGGAGTCGCTCGGCGGGCGCTTCGACCTCGTCCTCTGCGGCTCGGTCCTGATCCACCTGCGCGACCCGATGCTGGCGCTCGAGCGGCTCGCCGCGCTCTGTCGCGGCCGGCTGGTGCTCGCCGACGAGTACAGCCGCCGGCTCGCCTGGCTGCCGCTCGCGGCGGCCGAGTTTCGCGGCGAGACGCCGTGGTCGACCTGGTGGCGCCCGGCGCCGCGCACCTGGCGCGCGATGGTCCGCTGCGCCGGCTTCGAGGACGTGCGCGAGCACGCCCGCTTCCGGGCGCGCTTTCGCGATCGCCGCGGCGGCGTGCCCCACCTCGTCCTCCATGCCCGCGGGGCGGGCACGTGAGCCGCGCGCGCGACCTGCTGCGCGAGCTGCCGCGGGAGCTCGGCTACTTCCGCGGCCCGCGGCTCGCGTCCTGGCTTCGCAAGCGCTGGCTCCTGCTGCGCCACCCGCACGCGCGGATCGAGCTCGGCCGCCACGTCTACCTCGGCCCCGGGTTCAGCCTCCACGTCCCGCACGACGCGACCGTGATCGTCGGCGACGGGGTCGAGTTCCGGCGCAACTTCCGCGCCGAGGTCGCCGGCGGCGGCCGGCTGGCGATCGGCGCCGGGACCCGGTTCGCCTACGACGTCGTGATCCAGTGCGGGACCACGATCGAGATCGGCGAGCGCTGCCTGTTCGCCCACGGGGTGACGATCGTCGACGGCAGCCACCGCTTCCGCGACCCGGAGCTGCCGCTGCTCGAGCAGGGCTACGACTTCCGCCCGATCACGATCGGCGACGACGCCGCGGCGATGGCGAAGGCGACCGTGATCGCCCCGCTCGGCGAGCGCGCCTTCGTGGGCGCGAACTCGGTCGTCACTCGCGCGGTCGCGCCCTACACGCTCGCGGTCGGCGCTCCCGCCCGCGCGATCGACTACTTCGGGCCGGAGCCCGAGCCGGGCGGGTCGAGCTCGCCGACCAGCGGCGCGAGCGGCGCCGCCGACGCGGGCGCCGCATCCGCCTCGGCCCAGGCGGCGAGGAAGTCGGGCGCCAGCTCCTGACGGTAGTAGAGGTCGGCGCTGCGCCAGGCGCGCGCGCCGAGCAGCGGGAAGCGGCGCGGGAGCCAGCCGATCAGATGGCGGCCGCGGCCCGAGACCGGCTCGAGCTCGGCGGCGTGGCCGAAGAAGCGGCGGAAGTGCGGCTCGAGCTCCGGGTGCTTGCGGACGAACTCGCGCTCGGCGTACGCCAGCCGGCGCACCCGCCGGCGGTAGAAGGCGAGGTCCGGCTCGCGCAGATGGTCGACGACCGCGTCGCGGTTGTAGAGCAGGCGCAGCCCGTGGGCGCGGGCGCGGTAGGCGAAGTCGAGGTCCTCGTAGCCGTAGGGGAGGCGCTCGGCGTCGAAGCCGCCGACCCGCTCGACGAAGGCGCGCTTGACCGAGACGTTGGCGCCGTAGAAGCGCCCCCACCCGGCCTCGATCCCGTCGATCGCCGGGTAGTCGAACTGGACCCCGTGGTCGAGCCAGCGCATGAACGGCGTCACCCGGACCTCCGGCGACCAGCTCACGTGGCCGAGCACCGCGACCTCGTCGGCGGGCTCGCGCTCGTGCCAGGCGAGGTGCTCGGCGAGCAGCCGCGGGCCGGGGATCGTGTCGTTGTCGGTGAACAGGACCAGCGCCGCCGCGGCGCTCTGCCAGCCGGCGTTGCGGTTCGCCGACAACCCCGGGATCGCGCCCGCGAGCCGGCGGACCGCGAACGGCCGCGCGCCGATCGCCCGCTGCGCGGCGCCGGGATCGGGGTCGGCGCGGTCGACGACGACCAGGACCTCGAGCTCGTCCGCGGGCGTCTCCTGGGCGGCGAACCCGTCGAGCACCCGGGCGAGCCCGTCGTAGTTGCCGAGGCTCGAGACCACGACACTGAGGCGCGGGGTCATCAGCCCGCGCCCCGCGCGCCGGCGACCACGACTCCGTGCGGGTCGCCGCGCCAGCTCACCGCCAGCCGCTCGCGCCCGGCGGCGGAGAGCAGCAGGCGTGGGTCGCGCAGGCGCCGTGGCTGGCCGGCGCCGATCGGCATCAACAGCCGCCGCGGCTCGCGCGTGAGCTCGAACCCCGCGGCCTCGACCATGCCCGCGAGCGCCGCCAGGTTCGGCTTCCACCACCATGGGCGCCCGACCCCGTCGAGCGCGGCGACCGGCCGGCGGGGGAAGATCCGCGTCTTCGCGAGGTCGATCGCATCGACGCAGACGAGCGTGCCGGAGCAGACCGAGCGCACCGCCTCGAGCGCCCCGACCGGGTCGCGGAGGTGCAGCAGCAGGCTGCCGAGGTAGACGAAGTCGAAGCACCCGACCTCGGCCGGGCTCAGGTCGTAGACGCTGAGGTCGCGGCGCTCGACCGCCGAGTCGAGCGCCCGGCGGGCGAGCTCGAAGCCGGCGCCGGCGCGCTTGCGCTCGGCGAGCGCGGCGACGACCTCGTCGGTGCTGCCCGCGGGCCAATCCCAGCGGCGCGGGTCGAGGATGTCGACGGCGAGCACCTCGCGCGCGTCGCGGCGCTCCATCTCGAACGCCCAGAAGCCGTCGAAGGTGCCGACGTCGAGGCAGCGCATCCCGGCGAGCGAGGCGGGGAGGAGGTCGCCGGCGATCGGGCGCAGGTCGAACCATCCGGGCGTCAGCCGCCCGGGCGCGAGCTCGAGCGTGTGGTACCACTGGCGACCCTCGATCTGGTCCCGAAGCTCGGCCTCGGTGACTGCGCCGGCCACGGCGCCAAGCTAGCAACTGCGCTGCGGGGCGCCGGCGTTATCGTGGCTCGATGCCGCTCGAGCTCGACCCGGCCCGCGAGCAGGCCGAGCTCGAGCTCTACCTCGGTGACTCGTTCGAGCTCGACCGCCTGCAGCGCTACCAGCTCCAGCTCGACCGCGAGTACGCGCGCGTGGGCGACGAGCAGCGCTTCTACCGCAGCTCGGAGGGCTACCTCTACAACCTGACCGCGTTCGCGATCACCGGGACGAAGCTGCCCTACCTGCGCGAGCTCACCCGCCTGGTGAGGCCGGGGGCGCGGTTGCTCGACTACGGCTGCGGGATCGGCTCCGACGGGCTGGCGCTGCTCGAGGCCGGCTACGAGGTCGAGTTCGCCGAGTTCGACAACCCGAGCGTCGCCTACCTGCGCTGGCGGCTCGAGCGGCGCGGGCTCGAGGCGCCGGTCCACGACCTCGACCGCGACGTCCCCGGCGGCTTCGACGCCGTCTACGCCTTCGACGTGATCGAGCACGTCGCCGACCCGTTCGCGTTCCTCGCCGAGCTCGAGCGCCGCGGCCGCCTGGTGGTGGTCAACCTGCTCGAGCCCGCGTCGGAGGAGGCCGAGCAGCCGCTTCACCGCGAGCTCCCGATCGCCGCGATCGGTCGCCGGGCCGCGGGCGCCGGACTGCGCTCCTACCGGGTCCTACACCGGCGCTCGCACCTGGTCGCCTACGAGCCCCGGCGGGCCGGCTTCGCGCGCCGGCTGCGAGGACGGCTGGCGATCGCCGCCGAGCGCGTGCGCGCCCGCATCTCGCCCCGCTAGACCCCTGCTAGGTTCGGCCGGTGCCGGGCCGGAGCGAAGACGAGGCGGCCGGCGCCGCCTGGATGGCCGACCACCCGCCGACCCCGGCGAGCATCACCGAGGACGACGCGATCGAGGCCGCGGTCGAGCCGCTCTCCGACCGGATCGCGCTCGAGGGCCGCTCGCTGCGCGAGCACACCGCCCGCGGCGCGGTCATCAACGCGCTGTTCCAGGCCGGGCTCGGGGTCTTCGGCCTGGTCCAGCGGGTCGCCGTCGCCGCCTTCTTGACGATCAGCGAGTACGGGGTCTGGGGACTGCTGGTGACGACCGTGATCACGCTCGCCTGGCTGAAGCAGATCGGGATCGCCGACAAGTTCGTGCAGCAGGAGGAGCCCGATCAGGAGGCGGCGTTCCAGAAGGCGTTCACGCTCGAGCTCGCCTACAGCGCCCTCTTCTTCGGCATCGCCTGCCTCGCGTTCCCCGTCTACGGCGCGATCTACGGCCACATGGAGATCGTCGTCCCCGGGATCGTGCTCGCGTTCTCGTTCGTCCCCAGCGCGCTCGAGGCGCCGATCTGGATCGCCTACCGCCAGATGCGCTTCGTCCGCCAGCGCGTGCTCGAGGCGGTCGACCCGATCGTCGCCGCGACGGTAACGATCGCGCTCGCCGTCGCCGGGCTCGGCTACTGGTCCCTGGTCATCGGTCCGGTCACCGGCAGCATCTGCGGGGCGGCGGTCGCGGTCGCGACCTGCCCCTATCCGCTGCGCCTACGCTGGGACCGCGGCGCGCTGCGCGAGTACTTCTCCTTCTCTTGGCCGCTGCTCGCCTCGAGCGCCAGCGGGCTGGTGATCGTCCAGGGCTCGGTCCTGGTCGCGAACTTCAGCGTCGGGCTCGCCGGCCTCGGCGCGATCGGCCTCGCCTCGACCTTCTCGATGTTCGCCGACCGCCTCGACGCGCTGATCCGGCGAACGATCTACCCCGCCGTCTGCGCGGTCTCCGAGCGCACCGCGCTGCTGTTCGAAGTGTTCACGAAGTCGAACCGCCTGGCGCTGATGTGGGCGTTCCCCTTCGGCGTCGGGCTGGCGCTGTTCGCGCCCGACCTGATCACCTGGGTGTTGGGAGAGCGCTGGCGCGAGGCAGAGGTCCTGCTGCAGGCCTTCGGCCTGATCATCGCCGTGCGCCAGGTCGCCTTCAACTGGGTGATCTTCTTCACCGCCCGGGCGCAGACGCGACCGCTCGCGGTCGCGAGCGCGATCCAGCTCGGCGTCTTCGCCGCCGTCACCGCGCCGCTGACGATCGTGCTCGGCCTCGACGGCTACGCGATCGGGATGGCGTCCGGGGTGATCGTCGACCTGCTCGTCCGCGGCTGGTATCTGGACCGGATGTTCAGCGGCTTCAACGTCGCCCTGCACCTGGCGCGCTCGATCGCCCCGAGCGTGCCCCCGGCGCTCGCGATCCTCGCCCTGCGCGCGATTGCCGGCGCTGAGCGCACGCTCGCGCTCGCGCTCGCCGAGCTCGGCCTCTACGCGGCGCTGACCGTGCTCGCGACGCTCGCCTTCGAGCGCCCGCTGCTGAACGAGCTGCGCGGCTACCTGCGCCGCGGGCTGCGCGCTGCCCCCGCGCCGGGCTAGGGCCCGGTTCGCGGCGCGGCGAGCACGGCGGCGTGGGGGAGCCCGCGGCCGCCGGCCAGCAGGCGCGGCAGCAGGTCGTTGCGAACCGATCCCGACCGGTGGGCCGGATGCCCGCTGCCGAACGGGATCGCGTAGGGGCGCGTCGCCGCGGCGATCTCGAACCCCGCGGCCTCGACCATCGCCCGGTGCCCGGCGACGTTCGGGATCCACCAGCGGCAGTTGCGCCCGCGCTCGAACCCGGCCACGGCCGCGCGCGGTCGCAGCAGCGAGAGCCCGAGCCGCACCTGCTCCGCGGAGAGGAACCACTCGCCGGTGACCGCGCGGATCGCCTCGAGCGCCCGCACCGGGTCGCGCAGGTGCAGCATCAGGCTGCCGCAGACGACCACGTCGAAGCGCCCGACCCGCTCCGGCGAGAGCTCGTAGACGCTCAGCTCCTCGCGGACGACGGCGGAGCCGAGCGCTCGCCTCGCGATCTCGAACCCGCCGCCGGTCCGCTCGCCGGCGATCGCCGCGAATGCGCGCGCGTCGTCGTCGCGGGTCGCCCGCGGCCAGTCCCAGCCGGCCGGATCGGCGATGTCGGTGGCGACGACCTCCGACGCCCCGCGGCGCTCGAGCTCGAACGCGAGCGTGCCGTCCCAGGTGCCGACGTCGAGGCAGCGCTTGCCGCGCACGTCGGGCCACGGCATCCGCGCGAGGACCGGCCGCAGGTCGAACCAGCCCGGGGTGACGACGCCGGGCTCGAGCTCGATCGAGTGGTACCAGAGCATCTACATGTAGCCGAGCAGCCGCATCCGGTCCTCGAGCCGGGCGCGCTCGGCGTCGGAGATCTCGCCCGCGGAGGAGCTCGGCGGCCCCGGGCCGGCGCTCGCGGCCGGGTGCGCGAGCGCACTACGCAGGCCGGCGACGGCGTCGGCGTCGGCCGCGGTCGGGGTGCGGGGCGCGAGCTCGAGCGGGTCGCGCTCGAGCTCGTAGAGCTGCTCGCGCTCGCCGCGAAGCTGGAGCTTGAGCCGGCCGTCGGTCGCCGCGCGCAGCGGGCGAGCGACCCGCTCCGCCGCGGCGCCGGGCTCGAGCCCCCACTCGGCGAACGCCTGGCGCCAGCGCGGGTGACCGATCGGCGCCGGGGGCTCGAACTGCGCCACCGCGACTCGGTCGGCCGGGAGCCCGTCGGCCCACGGATGCGCCTCGATCCCGGCGGCGTCGGCGAGCAGGCGGGGCAGCGCGGCGAGGCTGACGACGCCGGGGTCGGCGGCGACGCCCGGGCCCGCGAGCACGAGCGGAACGTGCAGCAGCCGCTGGTCGAGCGAGAACGCGTGTCCCATCAGCCCGCCCTCGCCGAGGTTCTCGCCATGGTCTGAGGTGACCGCGACGATCGTCTGCTCGAGCACCCCGGCGCGCTCGAGCTCGCCCAGCAGGTCGGCGATCCAGTCGTCCATCAGCCGCACCGAGCGCGCGTAGAGGTGACGCATCCGCTCCAGCGCCGGCTCGGGGACGTCGAAGGCACCGGCGCAGGCCCGCCAGATCGCGCCCATGGTCAGGTGGCGGCGGGCCTCGGCGCCGGCGCGCAGGCGCTCGCGCGGGCCGAGGTCATTCCAGGGCGCGGGCGGCAGGTACGGCGAGTGGCACTCGACCAGGTTCACGAACCACAGGAACGGCTCGCGGCGCTCGCCGAGCCAGTCGCGAAGCAGCGAGCCCGCGACAGCGGCGCCGTCGTCGACCCGGGCGCGAAGCGCCTCCAGGTCCCAGCTCGCGCGCGAGCGCAAATCGGCGCGGTGGAGCTTCGCCTGGCGCCCGGAGTCGGCGAAGCGGAACTCGTCGAAGCCGGGGCCGAAGCCGGACTCGCGGGTGACCCAGAGGTTGGTGCTGACCGCGCGCGTCTCATAGCCGGCGCGGCGGAACACGGTCGGCAGCGCGCGCTCGGCGTTCGCCTCGACCGCCGGGCGCGCCGCCTGCGGCGAGCGCTCCGGGGCCCCGAGCACACCGGCCGCGTCCGGGAGCAGCCCGGTGAGCATCGAGGCGTGCGAGGGCAGGGTCCAGGAGGCGGCGGCGTGGACCTGGCCGTAGGCCGCGCCGCGGCGGGCGAGGTCGGCGACCGCGGGGCTCGATCCCGGTTGGGCGCCGTAGGGCTCGAACGCGTCGGCGCGGGCCGTGTCGAGCACGATCAGCAGGACGTTCGGCCGCATCCGGGCCAAGCGTAGTGCTCGGCGCGAGGTCTAACCTGCGCCCGGATGCAGCCCCCGGGACCGCCTCCGGGGCGCCCGGCACCGCCGCCCGGCGCCCGCAACCTGGTCGTCGTCGTGCTCGACAGCCTTCGCTACGACTCCTGGCTCGAGGCCGGGCCGCGAGCGCTCGCGCAGCTCGGCGCCGTCGAGCGGCGCTGGAGCTATGCGACCTGGACCGCGCCCTCGCACTACAACCTGCTGATGGGGCTGATGCCGCACACCAGCCCCGCCGGCGTCTACGCCTCCGAGTACTACAAGCAGGACTTTCGCCGCTACCGCGAGCGGCTCGGGGTCGAGGGGATCGAGTTCAAGCGCGTACTGCCGTCGATCTTCATGCCGACCTACCTCAGCCGCACGCTCGGCTACCGCACCGGCGCCCTGGTCTCGATGCCCGTGCTCAACCCGCACACGGCGATCAACCGCGACTTCGACGTCTTCGAGCTGATGCCGACCCACAACGACATGGCGGCGATGCTGGAGCGGCTCGAGTTCGACGACGAGCGCCCGAGCTTCTGGCTCTTGAACGTGGGCGAGACCCACTACCCCTACGCGCTCCCCGACGAGGACCCGGAGACCTGGCCGCGGATCGCCGGCGTGCACGGCGTCTTCAAGCGCCTTGACGACGAGGCGGACGGCGCGCCGACGGAGCCGCGCGAGTTCTTCGACGCCGCCCGGATGCGCGAGCTCCACGGACGCCAGGTCGACGCGCTCTCCTACCTCGACGGAGTGATCGCGCGCCTGTTCGAGGCCCTGCCCGCGAACACCTGGGTGATCGTCACCTCCGATCACGGCGAGCTCTTCGGCGAGGATCGTTACTTCGGTCACGGACCGGTGATGCACGAGAAGGTGCTCGAGGTCCCGTACGTCGAGGGCCTGGTGCCGTGAGTAGCCTCAACCACGTGGCGCGTCCGCTCGTCCACGACATCCCGATCGAGCTCAAGGCGACGCTCGTCGACGTGGACGGGAAGGCCTACCGCGACTACCGCGCCACCCTGGCGCCGCGTTGGTGGGCGGTCTGGGCGCAGCTCGCGCTCGCCTACGTCGCGATCGCGGCGATCGTCGCCGGGCTCTCGGTCTGGTCGCCCGCGGGGGTCGCCGCGGTCGGCGCGGCGCTCGCGGGCGGGCTCGCAATCGGTTACGCGATCGCCTTCCTCAACAACTTCTTCCACGAGGCCGCGCACTACAACCTGGCGCCGGGGCGGCGGGCGAACGACCTGCTCACGAACCTGCTGATGGCGTGGATGTTCGGCTCCTCGATCGAGCTCTATCGCAAGATCCACTTCCAGCACCACCGCGCCCTCGGGACGACGATGGACTCCGAGAACAGCTACTTCGACCCGCTGCGGATCCGCTACCTGGTCGCCGGGCTGCTCGGGCTCAAGGTGCTGCGGACCCTGCGCCGCTACCGCGAGGTCGAGCATAAGCGCGATCCGGGCGGGGGTGAGGACGAGCGCCGCGGCGGCTGGATGCTGCTCGCGGCGGCGGTCAACGGGGCGATCGTGGTCGCGCTGGGGATCGCCGGCGCCTGGGCCGCCGCCGGGGCCTGGATGCTCGGCGAGCTCGCCTTCTTCCCGTTCTTCGTCAGCCTGCGCCAGACGCTCGAGCACCGCGACGAGCACGCCGAGGCCGCGACCGACTACCGCGAGGTCGACCACGGCGCGACCAACCGCCTGTTCGGCGACGGGCCGCTGGCGAGCACGCTCGGCAGCGCGGGCTTCAACCGTCACGCGCTCCACCACTGGGAGCCGCAGGTGAGCTGCACCCGGCTGCGCGACCTCGAGCGCTATCTCGAGCGGACCAAGCTCGAGCCCTACCTCGCCGAGCGCCGGACCACGTACCGCGAGACCCTGCTGCGGCTGCTCGAGCCGTGAGCCGGGAGTGCCCGGTCTGCGCCCGCCCGCTCGGCGAGCGCTGGGCGTCCGCGGTCGACGTCGAGTACGAGACCACCGCCGAGCGCTTCGACTACCTGCGCTGCCGCGAGTGCGACCTGCTCGCGATCGACCCGGTGCCCGAGGGGCGGCTGGCCGAGATCTACCCGCCCGGTTACTACTCGTTCGCCGGGTCCGGCGACGGGCTCGGCGAGCGCCGGGGCGTGGTCGCGCGGGCGAAGGCGGCGCTCGACCGGCGCACCTTTCGCCGCCTGCTCGGCCTCATCGACTCGACCGACCCGCGGATCCTCGACGTCGGCGGCGGCAGCGGCGAGATCGCGGCGGCGCTGCTCACCCTCGCGGGCTCGGGGGCACGCGCCACCGTCGTCGACTTCGACCGTGAGGCGACGACGATCGCGGCGGCCCGCGGGCTCGCGACCGCGACCTGCCGCTTCGAGGAGTTCGAGACCGAGGAGCGCTTCGACGTCGTCATGCTGCTGAACCTGGTCGAGCACGTCGCCGACCCGGTCGCGACCATGGCCCGGGCCGGGGAGCTGCTCGCCCCGGGCGGCGTCGCCTGGATCCAGACCCCGAACTTCGACTCGCTCGACGCGCGCATCTTCCGCCACCGAAACTGGGCCGGGCTTCACTGCCCGCGCCACTGGGTCGTCTTCGGCGAGGCGGGCCTCGAGCGCGCGCTCGCGCGCGCCGGGCTCGCGCCGGTGAGCCTGCGCGCGACCCAGGGCGGTGCCTTCTGGGCGGCGAGCATCCTCGGCCTCCTGCGCGACCGCGAGCCCGGCCGCCGCGGGCGCCCGCTGGTCCGCGACCCGCTGTTCAGCCCGCTCGCCGCCGCCGGGGCCGGGTTCGACCTGCTCACGAGGCCGTTTCGCTCCGCTTCCCAGGTCGTCTGCCTGGCGCGCCGGGAGCGCGGCTGATGGACCCGGCGCTCGAGCGGGCGACGCTCGCCGCCGAGGACGAGCACTGGTGGTATCGGGGCCGGCGCGCGATCGTCGGCGACGCCGCCCGACGGGCGCTCGGCGACGAGCTGCCGGCGGCGATCCTCGACGTCGGCTGCGGCGGCGGCGCGACGATGGCTGCGCTCGGCGGACTCGGGACGCTGACCGGGATCGAGCCCTCAGCCGCCTCGCGGCGCCAGGCCCGCGCCCGCGACGCCGGCGAGGTGCTCGACGGGACGGTCGAGAGCCTGCCGTTCGCCGACGCGAGCTTCCGGCTCGCGCTCGCGCTCGACGTGCTCGAGCACCTCGACGACGACCTCACCGGGCTCGCCGAGATCCGCCGCGTCGTCGCCCCCGGCGGCGGGCTCGTGGTCACGGTCCCGGCCCACCCGCGGCTCTGGAGCCGCCACGACGAGCTCAACCACCACCGTCGCCGCTACACCCGCTCCGGGCTCGCCGCGGTCGCGAGCGCGGCCGGCTGGCGGGTGCGATCGCTCGGCCACTTCACCACCCTGGTGCTGCCGCTCGCGCTCGCCGCGCGGCGCCTCGGCACCGACGGGCTCTCGGTGCCGCCGGCGCCGCTCAACCGAGCGCTCGAGTGGACGCTCGAGCTCGAGCGGCTCGCGATCCGCGCCGGGTTGCGGGCGCCGCTCGGGCTCTCGCTGCTCGCCGAGCTCAGCTGCGATTGAGCTGCGCGAGCACCTCCCCTGCCGCCGCCTCGCCGTCGCGGACGGCGTAGTTGGTGCCCCGGTCCTGGGGATAGACCTGCGAGGTGTTGACCAGCAGCAGGCCGTCGGCCGGGGTCCGTCGCGGCGGGATCCGCTCGCGGTAGCCGACGTCGACGATCGGCTGCGCGGCGGGCTCTTTAAAGCACCAGCTGCGCCGGACCCAGGAGCGCTCGAATGCCGGGTTCAGCCGCCGCAGCCCCGGCTCGCAGCGGGCGAGCAGCTCGTCGGGCCCGAGCGCGAGCAGCTCGTGGCCCGGCGGCAGGTAATTGGCGACGTAGGAGAAGCAGCGCCCGCCGGTGCGCTGTGCGCCGACCAGGTTCGTGTGCTCGATCAGGCCCACGAACGGGCACTCGCGATCGGCGACGTTGACCCAGAAGTGCTTCGTCAGCGGCCGCTCGAGCTCGAGCACCAGGGCGAGCGCGGTGAAGTACTCGATCGACTCGAGCCGCTCGAGGTAGGCGCGGCCGACCTCGTGCTCGAGCCCGGGGTCGAGCAGCCCCGCGAAGACTTCGTTGGGCACGCAGCAGGCGACTGCGGCGTAGCGGCGCCCGGGGCCGTCGGCCTCGAAGCCGCGCGGGTCGAGCCCGCGGCGAAACGACTCCGCGGCGCCCGGGACGACGCGGAGGGCGCCGTCCTCGCGGCTCAGCCGCGCCACCGGGCGGTCGACGGCGACGCTCCCGCCCGCCGCCTCAATCCGCCGGCGGAGCTCGGCGAACAGGGGCTCGAAGCCGTCGCGCGGGTAGAGGAAGGCCTCCTGGCGCGCCTCGCCGTCGCGGATGCTGCGCCGGCGCGAGGCCTTGTCGGCGATCCACGCCATCGAGACCCGCTCGGCACGGTCGCCGAACTTGCCCCGCATCAGCGGGCCCCAGACCGTCTCCCAGGCGGCGGTGCCCATCGTCCGCTCGATCCAGGCGCGCGCCGTCTCGCGCTCGTAGTCGGCGAGCCCGCGGCGCCCGAGCTGCATCCGCGCCAGCGCGAGGCCCATCCGCAGCCGCCCGGCGAGCGGCAGCGGGCGGAAGCGCAGCAGGTCGAGCGCGCCGTTGAATGGCCACACCCGCCCGTCGATCGCGATCGCCGAATCGGCGCGATGGCGCTCGAGCGAGCCGCCGAGCCCGAGCTCGCCGAACAGGGCGATGATCTCGCGGTCGCTGGTGAACAGGTAGTGGTAGTAGCGCTCGATCCGCACCCCGCCGCCGGCGTCGAGCGTCGCCGCCTGCCCGCCGAGCCCGGGCCAGCGCTCATAGACATCGCACTCGACCCCGGCGGCGGCGAGCCGGTGCGCGCAGGCAAGCCCGGCGACCCCGGCGCCGACGACCGCCACCGGCGCGCTCACGCGAGCGCCCCCGCTGTCCGCGGCTCGGCGCGCCCGAGCAGCAGGGCGCCGTTGACGGCGAGCAGCACCACCAGCGGCTCGAGCGGCGCCCGGTAGCGGGTCCCAGAGCCGACGATGAAGATCAGCGAGGCGGCGAGCGCCATCGCCGCGATCGGGACCACGATCGCGCGCCGGGCGCGGATCCGCCAGAGCCCGTAGGCGGCGAGCACCAGGAGCGCGTAGTAGATCGTGATCCCGGCGATCGCGACCGCGCGCGAGCGGCCCTCGAGCGGCGCTTCCTCGATCGGCCGCGCGGGCCGGCGCAGGTCCCAGAACCGGCTGACGCCGTTCCAGAACCACGCCTGCGGCAGCGATTCCGGGTGCTCGGCGATGTAGTCGAGCGCCTCGCGCTGGAGCTCGGAGCGCAGCTCGCCGTCGTCGACCGGCGGGCCCGCGAGCACCGCGGGCACGTCGGCGGGCCGGTAGCGCCAGGCGTACGGGCGAACCGGGTCGCCGGCCGAGTCCTCGTTGAAGACCCCGTAGGCGGCGATGTCCTGGAGCGAGACCGGGATCAGCGCGTCGGCGACGACGTAGTTGCGGACCGTCCACGGGGCGACGACGAGCGCCGCGAGCGCGGTCGCGAGCGCGGTCAGGGCGAGCCCGCGGAGCCAGCCCGCGGCCAGCACCCATGCCGCGGCGCAGCCGGCGAGGATGAAGAACGAGGTCGGGCGGACCAGGATCGAGACCCCGACCAGGGCGCCGAGGCCGATTGCGAGCCGGCTCGTCGGCGGGCGCTCGAACAGGAGCCAGAACGCGGCCAGGGCGAGCGGGATCGCGAACGCCTCCGGGTAGAGCAGGCCGTAGTACTCCCAGGCGAGCGGGAAGACGGCGACGATCGCGGCGCCGATCACGCCCACGGCGGGGCCGAAGAGCCGCCGGCCCAGGAGCCAGGTCCCGAGCACCGCGAGCGGCGCCAGGATCAGCCCTTGGACGACCCCGACCGCGCTCGGCCGGGCGCCGAAGAGCTCGTAGACGAGCCCGACCCAGGCCGGGTAGAGCGGCGCCTTCCACATCCCCTCGTGCGCGATCCCGAACGGCAGCGTCGTCCACCACGGCCTGCCCTCGGTGAAGAAGACGCCCTCGGAGTGGTACTCGACCATGTCGCCGCGCAGCTCGAGCGGATGGCGGGCGACCACGTAGGCGATCACGACCGCGGCGCTGAGCGCCATCGCGATCACGACCAGGCGCAGCTCGGCGCGCGGCACCTCGGCGAGGAAGGCGCGCGCCCGGCCGCCGGCGCTCATCCCGGCGTGTCTGGGGGCTCGGCGTTGATCCGCTCGCGGACGACGTAGAGCGGGCGGCGCTTGACCTCGTCGTAGACCCGCCCCAGGTACTCGCCGATGATCCCGACCGTGATCAGCTGGATCCCGCCGAGCAGCAGCACGGCCAGGAGCACGGTCGTGATCCCGGAGACGAACTGGCCTGCGAGCTTGAGCCCGATCGCGATCGGGATCCCGAGGAAGGCGATCGCGGAGACGCAGAAGCCGACCACGGTCGCGATCTGCAGCGGCAGGTGCGAGAACGAGGAGATCGCGTCGAGCGAGAAGCGGATCATCCGCCGCGGCGTGTACTTCGTCTCGCCGGCGTAGCGCGAATCGCGCTCGTAGGCCACCGCCGTCTGGGTGAAGCCGACCCAGACCGTCATCCCGCGCAGGAAGCGGTTGCGTTCGCGCATCGAGCCGAGCGCGTCGAGCGCCCGCCGGTCGAGGAGGCGGAAGTCGCCGGCGTTCTGGGCGAGCTCGATCTGCGCCAGGCGCGAGAACAGGCGGTAGAACCAGCGCGCGGTGACCAGCTTCACCCGGGTCTCGCCCTCGCGCACGGTGCGGACGGCGTAGACGACGTCGGAGCCGCGCCGCCAGTGGTCGAGCATCGCCTCGATCAGCTCCGGCGGGTCCTGGAGGTCGGAGTCCATCATCACGACGACGTCGCCGCGGGCGTGGTCGAGCCCGGCGGTGAGCGCTGCCTGATGGCCGAAGTTGCGCGAGAGCTCGACCACGCGGGTGCGCGGATCGGCGGCGGCGAGCGCCGCGAGCGCGGCCCGGGTCGGCTCCTCGGAGCCGTCGTCGACGAAGATGATCTCGTGCTCGTGGCCCTCGAGCACTGAGGCGAGGCGCCGGTGCAGCTCGGCGACCGTCTCGGCCTCGTTATAGACCGGGGTCACGACGCTGATCAGGCGCGGCCGGCGGCGGGGGTCGGCGTGCTCGGGGGTGGGCAGCTGGGCGGCGCTCGAGAGGGCCATCGGCGCCATCTTTCCACGCCCGCCGCCGGGCCCATGTTTTGCCGCACGGGACGTGGGGAAGGTCACCGTCTTGGGGGCGGGCCGCGCCGCGGCCCGGGTTCAGAGGGGCGTACCGGGCCGGTGCTCGGCGGCTTCGAAGTGTGATTCGCCAACTGCAGAGCGAAAAACACGTCGAGAACGATTGTTAGATTGCGCGCCGATACCAAAGACGAGGAGGAAGACCATGACCAAGGCTGAGTTCGTAGACAGCATCTCCGGCGACTTCGCGAGCAAGAAGGCCGCCGCGGACGCGGTCGAGACGATCCTCAACGGCATCACCGACACGCTGGTCGGCGGCGGTGAGGTCAACTTCACCGGCTTCGGCAAGTTCAGCGTCGCCGAGCGCGGCCCGCGCCAGGGCGTCAACCCGCGCACCGGCGAGCGGATCACGATCGCCGGCGGCCGGGTGCCCAAGTTCTCGGCCGGCGCCGGGCTCAAGGGCAAGGTCAAGGGCTAGGTCGGTTCAGCGCTGAGCGCACCGTTCGCCGACCGGCTCGGCGCTCTCGTAGCGGAGCGCCGAAGCCAGGTCTGCCTGGGCATCGACCCGGATCCGGCCGCGTTGCCGGCGGGGCCTGAGGCGGGCGATTCGCCCGCCGAGGCCGCGTCGGCCGCGGTCGTCGATTCCTGCCTCGAGCTGATCGAGCGCGCCGCGCCTGCCTGCGTCGCGGCGAAGCTCCAGCTCGCCTGCTTCGAGCGCCTCGGCGCGCCCGGGTGGGCGGCGCTCGAGCGGGTGGCGGCGGCCGCGCGCGAGGCCGGCCTGCTGGTGATCGCCGACGGCAAGCGCGGCGACGTCCCGGTGAGCGCCGCCGCATACGCCGAGGCGCTGTTCAGCGGGGTCGAGACGCCCTGGGGGACGGCCGGCGGGCTCGGGGCCGACGCGGCGACCGTCAACCCGCTGCTCGGCGGCGACGCGCTCGAGCCTCTGATCGAGGCCGCCGCGGATGCGGGCGCGGGCCTGTTCGCGCTCGTGCGCACCTCGAATCCGGGGGCGGCCGACGTCCTCGACGCCGAGGGCCGCGAGGGACCGCTTTACGAGCGGATCGCGCGCCTGGTCGCCGCGCGCGCCGACCGCCTTGCCGGCGCCTCGGGCACGAGCGCGATGGGTGCCGTCGTCGGCGCGACCGAGCCTCGCCACATAGCCCGCCTGCGCGAGCTGATGCCGGCTTCGATCTTCCTCATCCCCGGGGTCGGCGCCCAGGGCGGCAGCCCGGACGAGCTCGGCCCGGCGTTCACCGCCGACCCGGGCTCGGCGCTGGTCGCCGCCTCGCGCTCGATCGCGGGCGCCGACGACCCGGCCGCGGCGGCGAGAGCGCTCCGCGACCGCGTCTGGGCCGTCTCGCAAAGCGCCGCCCGCTGACGCCTTGCCCTCCGCCCGCGCCCCCGATTGCGCCTACGATTTCGTCGGCAATGGCAGGCCGCGACGCCGCAAGACCCAGGCAGGGCGAACCGGCCAACTGGACGGCGCGGATCCTCGCGCCGCTGGCGCTGGTGATCGTCGCCGCGACGGTCGTGCTCCTGATCGGCGGCTCGTTCGATTCCGGCGGCGACCGCGAGCGCGACCGCGACCGCGGCGGGCAGACCGCCTCGGCGGGCTGCCAGCCCGACGCCGAGCAGGCGGTCGAGGACGGCTACTACGTGATCGAGCCCGGCGAGGACCTGAGCGTGGTCGCCGACCGCACCTGCATCGAGATCGAGCGCCTGATCAACCTGAACGAGAACCTCGACCCGCAGCTGATCCAGGTCGGCTCCTGCGTCGACCTGGTCACCGACGGGTGCAAGGCGCTCGCCGAGGGCTGACCCGCCCGCTGGTCGCCGCGCTCGCGGCCTGCGCGCTGCTGCTCACGACCGCGCCCGCCGCCGCGGCGGCCGCGGAGCGCCCGCCGCGGCTCCCGGCCCGGGCCTGGGTGCTGGTCGACGCCGACGACGGCGAGGTCCTCGCCGCGCACCGCCAGGCGGGCTCCTATCCGGTCGCGTCGACGACGAAACTGATGACCGCGTTCGTCGCCCGCGAGCGCCTGCGACTGGGCGAGGTCGTGGTCGCGCCGCCCTACGCGGCGAACCCGGTCGAGTCGCTGCTCGGGCTCGTCGCCGGCGAGCGGATCGAGGTCCGCGACCTCTTCTACGGCCTCCTGCTCGCCTCGGGCAACGACGCCGCGTTCGCGCTCGCCGAGGCGGCCGCGGGCTCGGAGGCGGCGTTCGTGCGCCGGATGAACGGGGCCGCGCGCGAGCTCGGGCTCGACGATACGTCGTATTCGAACCCGATCGGCCTCGACGAGGCCGGCAACTTCTCCAGCGCCCGCGACCTGGTCGAGCTGGCGATCGAGCTCCGCGAGGACCGCTTCTTTCGCCGCGTCTTCGACAGCCCCGAGGCGACCCTGACCAGCGGCGCGCGCCCGCGCACGGTTGTCAACCGCAACACGCTCGTGCGCACGGTCCCCTACGTGAACGGGGTCAAGACCGGCTACACGCTCGGGGCGGGCTACGTGCTCGTCGGTGCCGCCCAGCGGCGCGGCGCGCAGCTGGTCGCGGCGGTGCTCGGGGCGCCGAGCGAGTCCGAGCGCGACGCGGCGACGCTCGAGCTGCTCGATTACGGGCTCTCGCTCTACCGGCGCGAGACCGTGGTTCGGCGCGGCGAGCCGCTCGCGGCCCCGGCGCTGCGCTTCCAGGGCACCGAGCTCGCGCTGGCGGCGGAGAGCGAGCTGCGGCTCACCGTGCGCGACGGCGAGCGGGTCGCGACCCGGGTCGAGGCCCCGGACGAGGTCGAGGGCCCGATCGAGCGCGGCGAGCGGCTCGGGACCGCGTTCGTCACCGTCGCCGGCGAGCCCGCCGGCGAGGTCGCGCTGGTCGCCGCGCGCTCGGCACCCGAGGCGACCCTGCTCGAGCGCTTCGACGGCGCCGTCCCCGGCCCCCGGCTCGCCGCCTGGGCGGTGGCGGTCGGCGCGATCGCTCTCGTGCTGATCGCGGCACTGGTTGCCTTCGACCGCGGTCGGGGGCGCGCCGGGGCCCGGTAGCCTGTGAGCCGGCAGTGATCCTCACCGTCACCCTCAACGCCGCGGTCGACCGTACCGTCGCGGTCCCCAACTTCCGCCTCGGCCAGCGCCATCGGGCGGTCGAGGCGAGCACCGTCGCCGGCGGCAAGGGCGTCAACATCGCCCGCGCCCTGCGCCTGCTCGGGCGCCCGGTGATCGCCTCCGGGTTCGCCGGCGGGGCCTCCGGCACCCGCCTGCTGGAGCAGCTTCGCCGCGAGGACTCGGTGCTGACCGCGTTCACCCGGATCGCGGGCGAGTCGCGCACCAACCTCGCCGTGATCGACCCGACCTCCGGCGAGCAGACCGAGATCAACGAACGCGGCCCCGAGGTCTCGACCGAGGAGGTCGACCGCTTCGTCGAGAAGCTGCTCTACCTCGCCCAGGGCGCGTCGATCTGCGTCCTCGCCGGCAGCATCCCTCCCGGGGCGCCGACCGACGTCTACGCCCGCCTGGTGACCGAGCTGCGCGCGCTCGGGGTGCTCACCGTCCTCGACGCCGACGGCGACCCGATGCGGGCCGGCCTGCGCGCCGAGCCCGCGGTCGTCGCGCCCAACGTCGGCGAGGCCGAGGAGGCCGCCGGCCACGAGTTCAACGACGCCGACGACCTCGCGCTCGGGCTCTCGAGCCTGATCGAGATGGGCGCGGGGGAGGCGATCATCACCTCGGAGACCGGCTGCGTCGCGATCGTCGGCGAGGGCCAGGACAGGCGCCGGTTCGAGGCCCGGATCGACCAGCTCGAGCCGGTGACCACGGTCGGCTCGGGCGACTGCTTCCTCGCCGGCTACGTCGCCGCGCGCTACGAGGGCGCCTCGGCGCGTGACTGCCTCGCCTTCGGCGTCGCCTCCGGCGCCGAGTCGACCCAGCACTTCGGCGCCGGGACGCTCGACCGGCGCGAGGTCGAGCGCCTGCTGCCACGGGTCGAGGTGCGCGAGCTCGACGTCGCCGCCGGCGTCTCCTGAGCTCGCGGCGGCGACCGTGAGCGAGCCGGCACGGCGAGCGCTCGCGCAGAACCCGGTCTGGTACCACTCGATCGAGCTCGCTCCGGGCGTGGTCACGCCGGGGCACATCGACCTGCGCCGGGTCGCCCCCCGCGTCCTGCCCGCCGACCTGGGCGGCCGGCGGGCGCTCGACGTGGGCACCTTCGATGGCTTCTGGGCGTTCGAGCTCGAGCGCCGCGGGGCCGAGGTCGTCGCGGTCGACCTCGACCACCTCGAGGCCGCCGAGTGGCCGCCGCTTCATCGCGAGCGGCTCGAGCGCGAGGCGCGGGCCGCCGGGGTCGAGCTCGGGCTCGGCTTCCGGCTCGCCGCCGAGGCGCTCGGCTCGGGGGTCGAGCGCCGCGCCGCGAGCGTCTACGAGCTCACGCCCGAGCGCGTCGGCGGCGCCGTCGACCTCGCCTTCAGCGGCGCGCTGATGCTCCACCTGCGCGATCCGGTCGGGGCGCTCGAGCGGATCCGCGCCTGCATCCGCCCGGGCGGCGAGCTGCGGCTGCTGGAGCCGGTCTCGCCGCGGCTCACGCTGCTCGGCCGCCGGCGCCCGGCGGCGGCGTTCTCGGCCGCACGCGAGGGGATGGACTGGTGGGTTCCGAACCTGGCCGCGATCGGCGCCTGGCTGCGCGCGGCGGGCTTTCGCGACGAGCGCCGGCTGGCGCTCGCGCGCCCGCCGGCGCGCGGCGGGATGCGCCGCTGGCACGCCGCCTACGTCGCCCGCGCCTGAGACCGAGCGAGCGTGGGGGCGGGGGTTGACCGGTGTTATCATCGCCCGGACCTCGAACCGCGGGGTCGCGGAGCCGCAAACAGCGGCTTTTCCGGCCCCTTTCGAGGGGCTTTTTTCGTCCGCGACCACACGTAGCTTGGAGCCAGATGGAAGTCGAGATCGGACGCGGTAAGAAGGGCAGGCGGGCCTACGGGTTCGACGACATCGCGATCGTGCCCTCGCGGCGCACCCGCGACCCCGACGACGTCGACATCTCGTGGACGCTCGGGCCCTACCGGTTCGAGCTCCCGCTGCTCGCCTCGGCGATGGACGGCGTCGTCAGCCCGGCGACCGCGGCCGAGCTCGGCCGCCTCGGCGGCCTCGGGGTGCTCAACCTCGAGGGAATCTGGAGCCGTTATGAGGACGCCGAGGCGAAGCTCGAGCAGATCGCCTCCGCGCCGCCCGAGCAGGCGACGCACCTGATGCAGAAGATCTACGACGAGCCGGTGAAGCCGGAGCTGATCGCGCAGCGGGTCGAGCAGGTGAAGGCGGCCGGCGCGGTCGCCGCCGGCTCGCTGACCCCGCAGCGGGTGACCGACTACTACGAGGTCGCGATCGAGGCCGGGCTCGACATCCTCGTGATCCAGGGCACCGTGATCTCCGCTGAGCACGTCTCGACCAAGTCCGAGCCGCTGAACCTGAAGGAGTTCACCGCCGAGGTCCCGGTCCCGTGCGTGATGGGCGGTTGCGCCTCCTATGCGACCGGGCTGCACCTGATGCGTACCGGCGCGGTCGGCGTCCTGGTCGGGGTCGGCCCGGGCGCCGCCTGCACCACCCGCGGGGTGCTCGGCCTCGGGGTGCCGCAGGCGACCGCGATCGCCGACGTCGCCGCTGCCCGCGCCCAGCACATGCTCGAGACCGGCGAGTACTGCAACGTGATCGCCGACGGCGGCATGCGCACCGGCGGCGACCTCTCGAAGGCGATCACCTGCGGGGCCGACGCGGTCATGGTCGGCTCCCCGCTCGCCCGCGCCAAGGAGGCGCCCGGGCGCGGCTATCACTGGGGGATGGCGACCTTCCATCCCTCGCTGCCGCGCGGCACCCGGGTCGCGACCCAGCAGGACGGGACCCTGGAGGAGATCTTGCTCGGCCCCGCGCACGAGAACGACGGCACCTTCAACCTGATCGGCGCCCTGCGGACCTCGATGGCGACCTGCGGCTACGAGGACATCCGCGACTTCCAGCGCGCCGAGGTGATGGTCGCGCCGGCGCTGCAGACCGAGGGCAAGCAGCTGCAGCGCTCGCAGTCGGTCGGCATGGGCTCGAACGGCAAGGCCAGCGTCGCGAACGGGATCGCCGTCACGGATGCCTGAACTCGCGGCCGGCGACCCCGCCCTGCCGGTCGCCCCGGGGGTCGACGATCCGGTCGAGGTCGCGCCGCCGGAGACCGCGCACGAGGAGGTCCTCGTGCTCGACTTCGGGGGCCAGTACTCGCAGCTGATCGCGCGCCGGATCCGCGAGTGCGAGGTCTACGCCGAGCTGCTCCCGCACGACCTCGACCTGGAGACGATCCGCGAGCGCCGGCCCGCGGCGCTGGTGCTCTCGGGCGGACCGGCATCGGTCTACTCGGAGGGCGCGCCGAAGCTGCGCCGCGAGCTGCTCGAGCTCGGGATCCCGGTGCTCGGCATCTGCTACGGGATGCAGGCGATGGTGCTCGAGCTCGGCGGCCGGGTCGAGGGCGCCGAGTCGGGCGAGTTCGGGCGCACCGAGCTCACCGTGACCGGCGATGGCGGGCGGCTGCTCGCCGCGCTGCCGCCCGAGCAGCAGTGCTGGATGAGCCACCGCGACTCGGTCTTCGAGCCGCCGGCCGAGTTCACGGCGCTCGCCGCGAGCCCCGGCTCGCCGGTGGCCGCGCTCGAGCATCCCGAGCGCGGGCTCTACGGGATCCAGTTCCACCCCGAGGTCGTGCACACGCCCTACGGCCAGCAGATCCTCGAGCGCTTCCTGCGCGAGATCGCGGGCTGCGACGAGCGCTGGTCGCCGGCCTCGGTGATCGACGAGCAGGTCGAGGGGATCCGCGCCCAGGTCGGCGACGCCGGGGTCATCTGCGGGCTCTCGGGCGGGGTCGACTCGGCGACCGCGGCGGCGCTCGTGCACCGCGCGGTCGGCGACCAGCTCACCTGCGTGCTCGTCGACCACGGGCTGATGCGCAAGAACGAGGCCGAGCAGGTGGTCGCGGCGATGCGCGAGCTCGGCGTCAACCTCGTCCACGTCGACGCCGAGGAGCGCTTCCTCTCCCGGCTCGCCGGCGTCGACGACCCGGAGCGCAAGCGCAAGATCATCGGCGAGGAGTTCATCCGCGTGTTCGAGGAGGAGGCGGAGAAGGTCGACTCGGTCGGCTTCCTCGTCCAGGGCACCCTGTACTCGGACGTGATCGAGTCCGGCGGCGACGGGCGCGAGGCGGAGACGATCAAGTCGCACCACAACGTCGGCGGCTTGCCCGAGGACCTCGGCTTCGACCTGGTCGAGCCGCTGCGGATGCTGTTCAAGGACGAGGTGCGCGAGGTCGCCGCGGAACTCGGGCTCTCCGAGCGCGTCGTCTGGCGCCAGCCGTTCCCGGGCCCCGGGCTCGGGATCCGGATCGTCGGCGGCGAGGTCAATCGCGAGCGCCTCGACGTGCTCCGCGACGCCGACGCGATCCTCCAGGAGGAGATCAAGGCGGCCGGGCTGTACCGCGAGCTGTGGCAGTCGTTCTGCGTGCTCCCCGTGGTCCGCTCGGTCGGCGTCCAGGGCGACGGGCGCACCTACGCCTACCCGATCGTGATCCGCGCGGTGACCTCGCAGGACGCGATGACCGCCGACTGGGCCCGGCTTCCCTACGACCTGCTCGAGCGGGTCTCGAACCGGATCATCAACGAGGTCGCGCAGGTCAACCGCGTCGCGCTCGACATCTCGTCGAAGCCGCCCGCGACGATCGAGTGGGAGTAGGCCCGGGCGCCGCCGCGGCGGGGTCGCCGGCGATAGCCTGCGCCTGGTGCGCGGCGCCATTCGACGAGTCGACCGCTCGCCTCGCCGGACGCGCGGTCTGCGGCCGCTGTGGCGCCGAGACGACCGACCCGCAGCCGACCGAGGCCGAGCTCGACCACGCCTACGGCGACTGGTACCGGCCCGGGGGCGGGCGCTTCGCCGGTCCGCTCGACCTGATGCTCGCCCGGGCGCGCGCCTGGCCGGCGCGGCGGATCGACGAGATCGCGCCCCCGGGCCCGGTGCTCGACGTCGGCTCCGGCGACGGGACGATGCTGCGGGCGCTGCGCGCCCGCGGGCGCGAGGCGACCGGGGTCGAGCGTGAGCCGAGCGGTGACGGCGTCGTCGCCGGCGACGTCCGCGAGCTCGATGGCGAGTGGGCGGCGATCGTCTTCTGGCACTCGCTCGAGCACCTGCGCGACGCCGGCGCGGCGCTCGAGCACGCGGTCGGCCTGCTCGCGCCGGGCGCGGTGCTCGTGATCGCGATCCCGGATCGCTCGGCGCTCCAGGCGCGCGCCTTCGGCGAGCGCTGGCTCGCGCTCGACCTCCCGCGCCACCTCGTCCACGTCCCCGGGGCGGCGCTGCTGGCGTCGATCCGCGGCCACGGGCTCGAGCTCGTGCGGGTGAGCCACTGGCGCGGTGGCCAGGTCGTCTTCGGCTGGCTGCACGGGCTGGTAGGGGCGCTCTCGGGGATCGACCTCTACGACGCGATCCGCCGGCCGGCCGCGCGCCGGGCGCGGCTCGGCGCCGGGCGCCGGGCGCTGGCGCTGGCGCTCGCGGTCGCGCTCGCCCCGGTCGCGCTCGCCGCCGCCGCGGTCGAGGTCGCAGCCGGGCGCAGCGCCAGCCTCTACGTCGAGGCGCGCCGTGGCTGAGCCGGCGGGCGGCCGGGTCGCGGTCGTGATGCCGGCGCTGAACGCCGCCCGCACGCTCGAGGCGACCGTCTCCGGGGTCCCGCGCGAGATCGTCGACGACCTGATCCTCGTCGACGACAAGTCGACCGACGACACGCTCGAGATCGCCCGCCGGCTCGGCGTCGACGTGATCTGGCATCCGCACAACGCGGGCTACGGGGCGAACCAGAAGACCTGCTACCTCGAGGCGCTCCAGCGCGACGCCGAGATCGTCGTCATGTTGCACCCCGACGGCCAGTACGAGCCCGGGCTGATCCCGAAGCTGATCGAGCCGATCCGCGCCGGGCGCGCCGACCTCGTGCTCGGCTCGCGGATGGTCGAGGCGGGCGCCGCGCGCGCCGCCGGGATGCCGCTCTACAAGCGGGTGGCCAACCGCGTCCTGACCACGGTCGAGAACCGCGTCCTCGGGACCGAGCTCACCGACCTGCACACCGGCTATCGCGCCTACTCGCGCGCCTTTTTGCTCGGGGTCCCGTTCCTGCGCAACGCCGCCGACTTCAGCTTCGACTCCGAGCTGCTGATGCAGGCGGCGCACTTCGGCTTCCGGATCGCCGAGGTGCCGGCGCGCACCCGCTACTTCACCGACGCTTCCTCGATCGGCTTCTGGCCCGCCTCGGTCTACGGCGTGAAGACGCTGCTCGCCGCCGAGCGCCTGATCCTGCATCGCCGCGGGATCGTCCGCTCGCGCAAGTACGCGCCCTAGGCACTACTACCCGATCTCGTCGACCGCGGCCAGCCGCGCCTCGATCTCGCGCGCGGAGCCGGGTTCGAGCGCGTCGGCGCCCACCGGGCGCGGCTGCGCGTAGAGCAGATAGAGCAGTCCCGCGAGCAGCGCCGCGGCGCCGGCGAAGCCGACCTCGACCGTGCGGTAGGGATCGAGCGGCGCGATCAGGTTCCAGGCGACGAAGCCGAGCGCGCAGACCACCCAGCAGGCCGCGGCGCGGCGCGCCTGGCCCTGGGCGAGCGCCGCCTGGTTGAGCGCCGCGCCCGAGAGGTAGAAGCCCATCCCGACGGCGACGATCGCGAGCCCGAGCCGGTCGTAGGAGAACTTGTCGCCGAACGCGAGCTGCATCACCTCGGGACCGATCGCGAGCACCCCGACCGTGGTCGCGGCGGCGAACCCGGCGATCGTCAGCAGGGTCGTGTTGACCGACATCCGAAACGCGTCGCGCCCGGTGGTGTCGCCGCGGGCGCGCAGCCGGGTCAGGTGCGGGAGCAGGCTCGCGGCGATCGCCTGGAACAGGACCAGCGGCGCGCGGGCGACCATCAGCACGTTGAAGATGAACCCGGCCGCGGCGGCGCCCTCGGTCGCGCGGACGAAGAGCGCCCCGGAGCTGACGATGATCTGCTCGCTGAGCATCATCAGCAGCACCGCGGCGGCGAAGGCGCCCCCGCGCGAGAGCGTGAACTCGGGCTCGGCCGCCGCTCCGGGGCCGGCGGCGGCGGGCGGCGGCGGCGGTGCGGGACGGCGGCGGCGAAGCGCGAACGGCATCACCGCGAGGCTCGCGAACGGCGCCGCGGCGATCCCGAGCGCGACCACGTCGATGCCCTCGTAGATGCCGACGGCGACCGCGAGCGCGAACAGCAGACGCGAGCCGCCCTCGAGCACGAGCAGGGTGGAGTAGAGGCCGAACTGGCGGCGCCCGGCGAGGAAGCCGCGGGCGAAGTAGGCGCCGCCGAAGCCGAGCATCGAGACCACCAGAACCCAGAACAGGACCTCGCCGCCCTCGAGCAGGTTGTCGGTGATCGGACCGTGGAGGGCGAGCAGGACCGCCACCGCGGCGACCGAGACCGCGCCCTGGATCGTCGCCGCGACCCGGAGTACGTGGCCGGTGTCCTCGCCGACCTGCTCGCGCTCGGCCAGCGTCCGCGAGAGCAGCTGCTCGATCGGGCGAAACAGGGTCGACGCGGCGACGAAGACGACCGACCACAGCACGACGATCTCGCCGTACTCCTCCTTCGAGAGCGTGTGCGAGGCGATCGCGAAGAACGCGTAGGCGAGCAGCCCGGCGGAGCCCAGCGCGAGCGTGAGCATCCCGGCGGAGCGCCCGTAGCTGCGGGTCTCCTCGACTGCGCTCCCCCGGCTCATCGGCGCCACGGTACCCGAGGCCGGGTCAGGAGAAGCGGTCCCAGGCGCGCAGCGCCGAGGCCGGGTCGCGCGGGGCCGAGCGCCGGTAGCCGCGGGGCCAGAGCTCGAAGTGAAGCTGGCAGAACTCGCTCCGGGCGTTGCCGGTCCTGCCGACCGCGCCGATCCGCTCGCCGGTGCGCACCCGGTCGCCGTCGGCGTGCGGGGACGGGGCCTCGAGGTGGGCGTAGAAGTGGTCGTGGCGGGTCGCGCGGCCGTCGATCAGGAGCCAGTACCCATAGAGCGCGTCGCTGTAGCCGCGCGCCTGCACCCGGCCGCCGCGCGCCGCCAGCAGCGTGGTGCCGCAGCCCGCGGGCAGGTCCTGTCCCTCGTGCACGCGCCCGCCGGAGCGCGGTTCCCCGAAGCGGTCGCCGTAGGAGTGCGCGCCGGCGACCGGGAAGCGGTGGTCGTGGAATTCGAAGCGCCCCGCGGCGGCGCCGCGGTGCCCCGCCGGCCCGACCCGGAACTCATAGGCGCCGTCGGCCGGCACCCCGCCGTCGGCGCGCCGGCCGTCCCAGCGGCGCTCGTGGAAGCGCCCCGGTCGCAGGTCGCGCTCGATCCAGCGCCGCACCGCGCGGTCGCTGCCGGCGCGGACGACGCGGATCACGAGGTCGAGCCGGCGCTCGGCGGCGAACGAGTAGCGCAGCCGCGGCGCCCGGGCGCCGTCGAAGAACGCGGTCTGCGGGCGCACCATCGCCTTGCCGAGCTCGAACCCGGCGCCGGTCGGGCGCTCGCCGGCGGCGGCTGTCGCCGAGAGGGTCGCGAGCGCGACCGCTGCGCCGAGCGCAAGCCCGCGGCCGAGGTGCCGCACTAGCTCCAGGCGTCCCAGGCGCGCAGCATCTTCGCGACGCTTGCCAGCGCCTCGCCGCCCTCGTACCAGCCCGGCGCCGACCAGGCCTCGAAGTGCAGGTGGCACCCGGACGCGTTGCCGCTGTCGCCGACGACGCCGATCCGCTGCCCGGTCCGCACCCGGGCGCCGGCGCGCAGCGGCGAGCGCTCGCGCAGGTGGGCGTACATGTGGTCGGTGCCGGTCCCGCGCCCATCGATGACCAGGTAGTTGCCGGCGGCGCTGTGGGTCTTGTTGAACTGGACCCGGCCGCCGCGGGCGGCGACCAGCGGCGTGCCGCACTTCGCGAACACGTCCTGGCCCTGGTGATTGCGCCCGGCGCCGTAGCCGTCGCCGAAGTCGTGGCGGCCCCGGACCGGGAACCGGAAGCGGTGAAAGCGAAAGCGCGCGTCGACGGTCGTCTCCGCCGCGCCTCCGGCGACGGCGCCGATCCGGAACCGGTAGTCGCCGTTGGGGGCGATCGCGCCGGTCGCGGTGCGGCCGTTCCAGGATGCGCGGTTGAGCGCGCTCGGCTCGGCGCCGGGCTCGACCCAGGAGCGGACCACCTCGCGCGTGCGGCGGTCGATCACCTCGACCCGGATGTCGGTCGCCTGCTTGCCCTGGAACAGATAGGAGACCCGCGGGCGGCGGATGCCGTCGAAGTAGGTCTTGCGCGGGGTCGCTTCGGCCGAGGTGAGCTTGAACTCGCCCACGTCCGGGATTTGCGACACCCCGACGATCTTCAGCGGCTCGTCGGCGGGCGTCTCGCTCTCGCTTCCGTAGGCGTCGACCTTGACCGTCCCGGTGACCGCGCCCTCGGGGACCTCGGCCTCGACCGCGAGCTCGCCGACCGAGCCGGGCTCGACCGCGATCCGCCCGACCTTGCCGGCGAACAACACGCTGGTGGTCTCGCCGAGGTCCTGGCCCTCGAGCCGTACCCGTGACCCCTCCGCGGCGATCCGCTCGCCGGCACAGCTCTCGACGCAGACGACGCGGTCGAGCGCGGGCGGGTCGGGCGAGGCGACCCCGCCGCCCCCGCTGGCGCTCGCGATCCCGGCGCCGACGCAGATCGTCGCTCCAGCGACGCCGACCCCGATCAGTTTTCGCCATCCGCGCCCGCTGGGCGCCGCCGGCTGCATCCGTCTCGCCCTCTCTTTCTCGAGCCTGCGGGGTTAGCTGACGGGCTCGCGCCGAAAGAGCGGCGCTACGGGCCATATGTACGTGACCCGACTCGCCCCTGGGTCGGCAATTCGACGCCGACCCAACGGTTCCCCCGCTTCCGCGCAGAGCAACGCGGAATTCGGCAGGTGTTGCGGCGCCAGTATAAGTCGGTGCCCGGCGGCCGTCGCGCCGGTTTCGAGCGGCGCCCTCTATCATCTTCCGGCCGCGCCTGCCGGCCCCGCCGCGAGCGCGGCTTTCGCGCGTATCCAGGCGCGAGATCGCAAGATGAAGACCTACGTCGCAACACCCGAGAACCGCCAGCGCGACTGGTACGTGGTCGACGCCGAGGGCAAGACGCTCGGCCGCCTCGCGACCCAGATCGCCGACATGCTGCGCGGCAAGCGCAAGCCCGAGTACACGCCCCACTGCGACACCGGCGACTTCGTCATCGTCGTCAACGCGGAGAAGATCGTCGTCACCGGCAACAAGGGCAACGACAAGATCTACTTCCGCCACACCGGCTACCCGGGCGGGATCCGCTCGCGGACCCTGAACGAGATGCTCGAGCGCCGCCCCGAGGAAGTGATCCGCAAGGCCGTCCGCGGGATGCTTCCCCGCAACCGCCTCGCGCGCCAGCAGATCACCAAACTCAAGGTCTACGCCGGCCCCGACCACCCCCACGCCGCCCAGCAGCCGAAGCAGATGGAGATCGAAGCTTGATGAGTGACGAGAAGAGCAGAACGAGCAGAACGAGGAGAACGCGCAGCCCGAGGCGGAGGAGCAGCAGCCCGGAGAGGAGCAGGGAGCGGAGAGCACGGAGCAGGACGAGGGGGCCGCGGCCGAACCGCAGGACGCGGAGCCTTCAGCAGACCCCGCCGCTCCCGGACGCGAAGCGGAGGAAGCGGCGGGCGGTGATTCTCCGGGCGGTGATTCCCCGCCGAAGGCGAAGGATGTCGTCCCGGGTGCGGATCTGCAGCCGATCGACCTCGAGCCCGAGCGCGAGCTCAGCGCCGAGGAGAAGGCGCGACTCGAGGCCGAGGAGGAGGAGCGAGCGCGACTCGAGGCCGAGCGGGAGGCCGGCGACGAGCCGGTCGCGCGCAGCGGCCCCCAGGTCCAGATCGACGCCGACGCGTCGATCCAGGCGACCGGCAAGCGCAAGAGCTCGATCGCGCGAGTGATCCTGCGCCCGGGCGACGGCACCTTCGTCGTCAACAGCAAGCCGCTCGACGAGTACTTCCCGCGCCAGAACCTGCGCTCGATGGCGCGCCAGCCACTGCTCACCGCCGGCTACGAGTCGACCGTCAACGTCCAGGTCCGCGTGCACGGCGGAGGGATCTCCGGCCAGGCCGGCGCCGTCCGCCACGGCGTCGCCCGCGCGCTCTGCGAGATCGACCCCGAGCTGCGCCCCGAGCTCAAGCGCCGCGGCCTCTTGACCCGCGACGCACGCGCCAAGGAGCGGCGCAAGGCGGGGCTGAAGAAGGCCCGTAAGCGGCCTCAGTTTTCTAAGCGTTAGACCCGGCGCGGGCTGCCCATGGCTCCGCCCAAGAAGCTGTTCGGGACCGACGGCGTGCGCGGGGTCGCGGGCGAGCTGCTGAATGCGGAGCTGGCGCTCGCGCTTGGGCATGCGGCGGCGGGAGAGGTGGCTGCGGAGCGCCCGCAGGTGCTGATCGTGCGCGACACGCGCGAGTCGGGGCCGATGCTCGAGTCGGCGCTCGCCGCCGGGATCGCCCAGGCCGGCGGCGACGCGTTCAGCGCCGGCGTCCTGCCGACGCCGGCCGCGTCGATCCTCGTCCGGCGGCTCGGGCTCGACCTCGCCGCGGTGATCTCGGCCTCGCACAACCCGTGGCGCGACAACGGGATCAAGTTCTTCGGCGCCGACGGGCGCAAGCTCGGCGACGACGTCGAGGCGCGGATCGAGGCCGCGGTCGAGCGCATCCTCGAGCACCCCGAGCGTCCCGGCTCCGGGCCGCGCATCGGCCGGGTGCGCACGCTCGAGGGCGCGACCGACGACTACCTGCGCGAGCTCGCGACCGCGTTTCGGCTCGACCTCGACGGCCGCAAGGTGGTCCTCGACTGCGCGCACGGGGCCGCCCACCGCGCCGCGCCGGCGATCTTCGCCCGCCTCGGCGCGCAGGTGGAGACGATCGGGGCCGAGCCCGACGGGCGCAACATCAACGACGGCTGCGGCTCGACCGAGCCCGGGGCGCTCGCGGAGCGCGTGCGCGCGAGCGGCGCCGCGATCGGGTTCGCGTTCGACGGCGACGGCGACCGGGTCGTCGCGGTCGACTCCGCGGGCGCGATTCGAGACGGGGACGAGCTGATCGCGCTGATCGCCGGCCACCTTCGCGAGCGCGGCCGGCTCGCCGGGGTCGCGGTCACCGTGATGAGCAACTACGGTTTTCACAGCGCGATGGCGGACGCCGGGATCGAGGTCGCGACGACGCCGGTCGGCGACCGCAGCGTCGCGGCCGAGCTCGAGCGCCGCGAGTGGACCCTGGGCGGCGAGCAGTCGGGGCACCTGATCTGGACCGAGTTCGCCCCCACGGGCGACGGGATCGCCGCCGCGCTGCTCGCGCTCACGGCGCTCGACGGCCGCGATCTCGCCGCCGTGCGCCCGATCGAGCGCCTGCCGCAGGTGCTCGAGAACGTCCGGGTCGCGGATCGCGACGCGATCGACGGCGCGACGGCCGTCTGGGAGCAGGTCGAGCGCGAGCACGAGGCGCTCGCCGGGCGCGGCCGGGTGCTCGTCCGCGCCTCGGGCACCGAGCCGCTGGTGCGGGTGATGGTCGAGGCCCCGGAGCAGGCCGAGGCGGAGCAGGTCTGCGCACGGCTGGTTGCCCTGGTCGAGCGCGAGCTGGGCTGAGCAAGCCGCCCGCTCTACCCTTAGCTGCCTCCCATGTGCGGCATCGTCGGATACGTAGGCAAGCGCCCCTGTCGTGATCTGCTCGTCGCCGGGCTCGAGAAGCTCGAGTACCGCGGCTACGACTCGGCCGGCATCTCGCTGCTCTCCGACGGCCGGATCGACGCCGTGCGCGCGGTCGGCAACCTCGCCAACCTGCGCGCCGAGCTCGGCATCGACTCGGACGGCGACGGTGGCGGGGTCGCGGTCGCGGCGCCGCCGGCGACGATCGGGCTCGCGCACACGCGCTGGGCGACCCACGGACGGGTCACCGAGCAGAACGCGCACCCGCACGGCGACTGCGGCGACGACGTCCACATCGTCCTCAACGGGATCGTCGAGAACCACGCCGAGCTGCGCCGCGAGCTCGAGGCCGACGGGCACCGGTTCAGCTCCGAGACCGACGCCGAGACCGTCGCCCACCTGATCGAGCGCCACTACGACGGCGACCTGACCGCCGCGGTCCGGGCCGCGTTCGGCGAGCTGCGCGGCCACTACGCCTTCGTCGCCATGCACGCCGAGCACCCCGAGACCCTGGTCGGGGCGCGCCGCGAGTGCCCGCTGGTGGTCGGGATCGGCGACGGCGAGACCTTCCTCGCCTCGGCGATCCCCGCCTTCCTCGCCCAGACCCGCGACGTGGTCCTGATCGAGAACGGCGAGCTGGTCACGATCAGCCCCGACGGGGTCGAGCTCACCGACGCCGAGGGCGCGCCGATCGAGCGCGAGGTAGACGAGGTGACCTGGGACGAGGAGGCGGCGGAGAAGGGCGGCTACCCGACCTTCATGATGAAGGAGATCCACGAGCAGCCGGACTCGGTCGCGGAGACGATCGCCGACCGCCTCGCCGGCCCGCGCCACGTCGACCTCTCCGAGCTCGAGTTCTCCGACGGCTTCTGCGAGCGGATCTCGCGGATCGTGATCGTCGCCTGCGGGACCTCCTACCACGCCGGCCTCGTCGGCCGCTACGCGATCGAGCAGTGGGCGCGGGTCCCGGTCGAGATGGACGTCGCCTCCGAGTACCGCTACCGCGACCCGGTGGTGACCGAGAACGACCTCGTGATCGGGATCACCCAGTCGGGCGAGACCGCGGACACGCTCGCGGCGATGCGGCTCGCGCGCGAGCGCGGCGCCTGCGTGCTCGCGGTCACCAACGTGATGGGCAGCCAGGCGACCCGCGACGCCGACACAGTGCTCTACACCCGGGCGGGGATCGAGATCGGGGTCGCGGCGACGAAGACCTTCGTCAGCCAGGTCGCGGCGATGTACCTGCTCGGGCTCTGGCTCGCGCAGGCGCGCGGGACCCTCTCCGACGAGCGTCTCGGCGAGCTCGCCGCGGAGCTGAAGGGCATCCCGCACCTGATCTCCGAGACGATCGAGTCGCTCGACGAGCGCGTGCGGGCGATCGCGCGCAGCCACTACCAGCGCCGCTTCTTCCTCTACCTGGGCCGCAACATCGGGCTCCCGATCTGCCTCGAGGGAGCGCTGAAGCTGAAGGAGATCTCCTACATCCCGACCGACGCCTACGCCGCCGGCGAGATGAAGCACGGCCCGATCGCGCTGCTCGACGAGGAGACGCCGGTCGTCACCGTGGCCACCGACAGCCCGGTGCTCGAGAAGGTGCTCTCCAACGTCGCCGAGGTCCGCGCCCGGGGCGCCGACGTGATCTCGGTCGCGACCGAGGGCTCGGACGAGGTCGCAGAGGCCTCCGACCAGACCCTGTTCGTGCCCCGCACCGACTGGATCCTGCAGCCGATCCTCGCCGTGATCCCGCTCCAGCTGCTCGCCTACTACATCGCCAGGCTCAACGACCTCAACGTCGACCAGCCCCGCAATCTGGCGAAGACCGTGACCGTCGAGTAGCCGATTCGTCAGAGCTTCGGCGGGCCTCCACGATTTCGTGGGACGCTCGTCTAGCATCACCCGCCTTGCGGACCCAGGCATCCATCGCAGGGGCATGTCTCGCGATCGGCGCGGGCATCCTGATCGCCGGCTGCGGCGACGACGGCGGCAGCGAGCTCGCCTCGCTGGCGCCGCCCGACGCGCCGCTTTACGCCGAGTTCGCGGTCCGGCCCGAGGGCGACCAGGTCGAGGCGATCGAGTCGTTCGCCGAGCGGGTCGGCGGGATCGACGACCCGGGCGCGCGGATCGTCGAGCTGATCGACTCCGGGCTCGCCGCCGACGAGTTCGATGCCAACTACGAGGACGACATCGAGCCCTGGCTCGGCGAGCGGGCCGCCGTCTTCGTGCGCTCGTTCGGCGGCCCACCCGACGCGTCGATGGACGCCGACGCCGGGGTCCTGCTCCAGACCACGGACGTCGAGGCCACGCGAGACTTCATCGACGCGGCCTTGGCCGCCGACCCCGAGGCCGAGGTCGAGGAGCTCAACTACGACGGCGTCGACTACTCGCTCGAGGACGGCGAGACCGCGGTCGGCGTCGTCGACGAGACGCTCGTGCTCGGCACCGAGAGCGCGTTTAAGGTCGCGGTCGACGCCTCGGCGGGGCAGTCGCTCGCCGAGAGCGAGGAGTTCGACCAGCGCACCGAGGCGCTCGAGGACGACCTGCTGGGCATGGTGTTCTTCGAGCCCGCGGCCGCGATCGAGGGGGCGATCGCCGCCGAGGACGTGGCGGCCGCGGACGCGCGCGCCTTCCTGCCGCTGCTCGGTGGTCCGCTCTCACAGCCGGTCGCCGCCGGGCTCTCGGCGACCGAGGAGGCGGCGACGATCGAGATCGCGGCGCTGCTCGGCGAGGGCGACACCGTGACCGATGCCGAGCAGCTCGAGTCGCTGCCCGCGGGCTCGTGGTTCGCGGCGGCGGCGCCGGACGTCGGCCCGGCGCTCGGCCGGGCGCTGGACCAGCTCTCCAACGGCGGGCTCCCGGGTGCCAACAGCCTCGAGCGAGAGTTGCGGGCGCAGACGGGGATCGACCTGCGCGCCGACCTCTCGGGCTGGGTCGGGGACGTCGCCGCGTTCGTCGAGGGAACCGGCTTCCCCGGGGTGACCGCCGGGATCGTCGCCGAGACCGACGACCCCCAGGCACCGCGAGCGCTGCTGGTCCGGGTCCAGCGTGCGGTCGAGCGCGAGACCGGGCTGCGCTCGGCGGCCCCACCGTCGGGGGCCGACTACGGTTTCTCGCTCGGGATCCCGGGCGTCGGCGGCGGCGGCGAGGCCGGGGTGGTCGGCGATCGGGTCGCGTTCGTGATCGGCGGGACCCTCGACGAGGCGCTCGAGCCCGCGGCGACGCTGGCCGACGACGAGCGTTTCCAGGAGGCCGCCGAGCTGCTCGGCGACGACTACCCGCCGGGCCTGTTCGTCCACCTGCCGTCGTTCTTCGAGCTCGCCGAGCGCGGCGGCTCGGCGAGCGACCCCTCCTACGTGGCGGCGAAGCCGTACCTGGAGGCGTTCGAGGTCCTCGCCGGCGGGAGCCGGGTCAGCGACGGCTTGGCGGTCTCGAGGCTTACCCTGTCGCTGGTCTCCGAATGAGCCTCGCCGGCGACAGCCCCGCGCCCGGGATCGGCATCGACCTGCTCGAGATCGAGCGGCTCGAGCGCGCGCTGGAGCGTCGCCCGCGGATGCGGGAGCGGATCTTCCACCCCGGCGAGCTCGAGGCGGCCGCCGGGGCGCGGCGTCCCGGGCGCCACCTCGCCGCCCGCTTCGCCGCCAAGGAGGCGGCAATGAAGGCGCTCGGGATCGGCGGCCTGCGCCTGCGCGAGGTCGAGGTCGCGGGCGGACGCGGCGAGCCTCCGCGCCTGGTCCTGCGCGGTGAGGCGGCGGCGGCGGCCGAGCGCCAGGGCGTCGCGCTCGCGGTCTCGCTCAGTCACTCCGACGAGCTCGCGACCGCCGCCGTGATCGCGCGCCCGCGCGGCTGAGCTCGCCCGAGACCGCGGCGGCGGCGCGGGTACGCTGAGCGCGAATGGACGACTGGCTCGAGCCCCTGCATGACGCCGCGTCGATGCGCGCCGCCGACGCCTGGGCGATCGACGAGCGCGGCGTCCCCTCGCTCGAGCTGATGGAGAACGCCGGTCGTGCGGTCGCCGAGGCGGCGCTCGAGCTGCGCCCCGAGGGCCCGGCGCGGGTCGTCTGCGGCAAGGGCAACAACGGCGGTGACGGACTCGTCGCCGCCCGGCTGCTGGCCGAGACCGGACTCGAGGTCGAGACGCTGCTGCTGTGGCCGGCCGGCGAGCTCTCTGCGGACGCCACCGCCAACCTCGAGCGGCTCGCGGCCCCGGCGCGCGAGGTCGCTCCGGGCGAGCTCGCCGAGGTACTCGCGGGCGCGGGCGTGATCGTCGACGCGATCTTCGGCACCGGCTTCTCCGGCGCCGCGCGCGCACCCGCCGCGGCGGCGATCGAGGCGATCAACGCCGCCCCGGCGCCGGTGGTCGCCGCCGACATCGCCTCGGGGGTCGACGCGAGCACCGGCGAGATCGAGGGCGTCGCGGTCGAGGCGCGGCTCACGGTCGGCTTCCACGCCGCCAAGCTCGGCCACTGGATCGCGCCCGGCAAGCGCCATACGGGCGAGCTGCGGGTGGCGGAGATCGGGATCGGCGCCGGCGCGCCGGGCGAGGTGCCCGCGGGGCTGATCGAATCCGCCGTGCTCGAGCTCGCGCCGCGCCGGGGGGCCGACTCGACCAAGTTCAGCTCCGGGCAGGTGCTGATCGTCGGCGGCTCGCGCGGGCTCACGGGCGCCGTCTGCATGAGCGCCGAGGCCGCTGCGCGCGCCGGGGCGGGGTACGCGACCGTCGCCGTTCCGGCCGAGCTCGAGCCGATCTTCGAGATCAAGCTGACCGAGGTGATGTCGGTCGGCTGCCCGAGCGAGGACGGCGCTCTCGGCCCCGCGGCGCTGGAGCCGATCCTCGCCGCGGCCGAGCGCGCCGCCGCGGTCGTCGTCGGCCCGGGGCTCGGCCGCGGGCCCGGCGCGGGCGAGCTCGTGGGCTCGCTCTGCGGCGCCGTCGAGGCGCCGATGGTGATCGACGCCGACGGGCTCAACGCGCTCGCCGGCGAACTCGAGCAGGTCGTCGAGCGCCGCGGCGAGACCGTGCTCACCCCGCATGCGGGCGAGCTCGGGCGACTGCTCGGCTCGAGCTCGGACGAGGTTTCGGCCCGCCGCCTGGCGAGCGCTCGAGAGGCGGCGCAGCGCGCCGGCGCCGTGGTCGTGCTCAAAGGCGACGACACGATCGTCGCCGGTCCCGGCGCCTCGATCGCGGTCAATCCGCTCGCCAGCCCGGCGCTGGCGACCGCGGGAACGGGCGACGTGCTCACCGGCGTCGTCGCGGCGCTGCTCGCCCGCGGGCTCGGTGCCCGCGAGGCGAGCGCCGCGGCAGTCCACGCCCACGCTCGCGCCGGCGCCGTCGCGGCGGGGCGGGTGGGATCCGCCGAGTCGGTGATCGCCACCGACGTGATCGCCGCCCTACCTGCCGGGCTGCGGGCGGGCGCGGAGGACGACGGTTGACCGGCGAGCACGGCGGAGCCCGTGCCCGTGCGGTCGTCGACGTGGGCGCGATCGAGCGCAACTGCGCACTGCTCGCCCGCGGGCTCACCGGCGAAGCGAAGCTGTGCGCGGTGGTCAAGGCCGACGGCTACGGCCACGGCGCGGTCGAGTCCGCGCGCGCGGCGCTCGCCGGCGGCGCCGAGCGGCTCGCGGTCGCCGCCGCCGCCGAGGCGGCCCAGCTGCGCGCGGCGATCGCCGACGCGCGCCTGATGGTGCTCGGCGCGCTGACCGCCGCCGAGCTCGACGAGGCGCTCGCAGCCGATGCCGAGATCGCCGTCTGGAGGCCGGGCTTCCTCGAGCTCGCCGCCGCCCGCGGAGCGGCGGTCGGCGTGCGCCCGCGGGTGCACGTCAAGTACGACACCGGGATGGGCCGCCTCGGCGAGCGCGACCCGGACGCGGTCACGGCGCTGGTCCGCGACGCGGCCGCCGACGAGCGGGTCGAGCTGAGCGGGCTCTGGACGCACTTTGCGACCGCCGACGAGCCCGGGTCCCGGTTCTTCGACGAGCAGCTCGAGCGCTTTCGCGAGCTCGCGCTGCCGCTGCGCGAGCAGCTGCCCGGCCTCGTCCTGCACGCGGCGAACAGCGCCGCGACCCTGCGCGAGCCCGACGCGCACCTCGACCTGGTCCGCTGCGGGATCGCGATCTACGGCCTCGACCCGTTCGGCGAGGACTCGGCCGCGCACGGGCTCGAGCCGGCGCTCGAGCTGCGCTCCTACGTCGCCGACGTGAAGCGGTTCGAGCCCGGCGCCAGCGCCGGCTACGGGCGTAAATGGCGGGCGCCCGAGCCGACTCACATCGGCGTGCTGCCGATCGGCTACGGCGACGGGGTCAGGCGCGCGCTCACCAACAACGCCGAGGTCCTCGTCGGCGGCCGCCGCCGCCCGCTGGTCGGCACCGTCTCGATGGACAACATCACGATCGACCTCGGACCCGATCCCGACGTCGAGCCGGGCGCGCCAGCGGTCCTGATCGGCGCCCAGGGCTCGGAGGCGATCCGCGCCGAGGAGCTCGCCCGCAACCTGGCGACGATCAGCTACGAGGTCACCTGCGGGATCTCGAACCGGGTCCCGCGCGAGTACGCGCACAGCGAGCGGTGAGCGCGGGGGCGAGGCTGAGCGGGGCGCCGGCGGTTCGCGTCGCCGGCGAGGCGCTCGCCGGGAACGAGGCGACCTGGATCGTCGGCGGGGCGGTCCGCGACGCGCTCGCCGGCCGCGCGGTCACCGACCTCGACCTCGCGCTGGCCGGCGACGCGGGCGTGGCCGCGCGCCGGATCGCCGATGCCGCCGGCGGCCACGCGTTCGAGCTCTCGGCCGAGTTCGGGACCTGGCGCGCGCTCGCCCGCGATCGCTCCTGGCACGCCGACGTCACCCCGCTGCGCGGCGACGGGATCGAGGCCGACCTCGCCGAGCGCGACTTCACCGTCAACGCGATCGCCGTCGCCCTCGCCGATCCCGCCGGCGAGCCGGTCGACCCCCACGGCGGCGCCGCCGACGCGGGCGCGCGCCTGCTGCGCGCGGTCTCCGAGCGCAGCTTCACCGACGACCCGCTGCGGGTCCTGCGCGCCGCCCGGCTCGCCGCCTGGCTCGGGTTCGAGCTCGAGCCGCGGACCGAGCGCCTCGCCGCGGCGGCCGCGGAGCGCGCGGGCGAGCCGGCGGGCGAGCGCCAGCTCGCCGAGCTTCGGCTGCTCGTCGGCGGCCCCGCCCCGGTGCGGGGGCTCGAGCTGCTCGACCGCCTCGGCGCGACCGCGGTCGTGCTCCCGGAGCTCGCCGCGCTCCACGGGGTCGGCCAGAATCCGAACCATCACCTCGACGTTCACGGGCACACGATCCAGGTGCTCGAGAACCTGCTCGAGATCGAGTCCGACCTCGAGCGCTACGCGGGCGAGTCGGCGGTGCCGCTGGCCGAGCTGCTCGCCGAGCCGCTCGCCGACGGCCTCGACCGCGGCGAGGCGCTGCGCTTCGGCGCGATCCTGCACGACGTCGGCAAGCCCGCCACCCGGCGCGAGCATGAGGGCGGGATGGTCTCGTTCATCGGTCACGATCGCGAGGGCGCGACCCTGGTCCGCGCCGCCTGCGCGCGGCTGAAGACGAGCCGGGCGCTCTCGCGCCACCTCGAGGGCCTCGCGCTCCACCACCTGCACCTCGGGTTCATGACCGCCGAGCGCCCGCTCTCGCGGGCCCGCCTCTATCGGTACCTGCGCCTCACCGACCCGGTCGCCGCCGACGTCACCGTGCTCACCGTCGCCGACCGGCTCGCCGCTCGCGGAACCGGCCCGACCGCGACGCCGGAGATGATCGAGGCCCACCTCGAGCTCGCCCGCGAGGTGCTGCCGGCGGCGCTCGCCTGGCATCGCGACGGCCCGCCCCGCTCGCCGCTTGCGGGCGACGAGCTCGCCGCCGCGGTCGGGATCGAGCCGGGCCCGCAGCTCGGCGAGCTGATCGAGCGGATCGAGGAGGCGGTGTTCACCGGCGAGGTCCGAACGCCCGAGGACGCGATCGCGCTCGCCCGGAGGGCGAGCAACTAGGCTCCGCGGCGATGTCCGATCCCGATCCCGCCGCGGACTGCCTCTTCTGCGCGATCGCGAGTGGCGACGGGCCCGCCCAGGTGCTCGAGGCCGACGAGCACACGGTCGCCTTCATGGACATCAACCCGGCGACCCCCGGGCACGCGCTGGTGATCCCGCGCGCGCATTCCGCCGACCTGCTCGATATCTCCGACGCCGACCTCGAGCGGACGATGCTCGCATCGCGGCGGCTCGCCGAGCGGATGAAGGCGGCGCTCGACTGCGACGGGATCAACGTGCTCAACTGCTGCGGCGCCGCCGCCTGGCAGACCGTCTTTCACTTCCACGTCCACGTCGTCCCGCGCTATCGCGACGACCCGCTGAAGCTGCCCTGGATCCCGGACAGCGGCGAGCCGGACGAGATCGCCGCGCTCGCGGACAGGATCCGGGGGGAGGAGAGCTGATGGCCGAGGCGACGATCACGCTGCGGCGCGAGGGGGCGGTTGCGGTGATCGAGCTCTCGAACCCGCCGTTGAACCTGTTCACCGATACGTCGTTCGACGAGCTCGTCGCCTACGTCGCCGAGGTCGAGGGCTCCGACGCGCGGGCGCTCGTCTGGCGCTCGAGCGGCGAGATCTTCACCGGCGGCGTCGACGTGAGCGCGTTCCAGCGTGTCGTCGACGCCGGGCCCGAGCGCGCCTCGGGCTTCGCCGAGCCGCTGATCGCGGGGGTGCGCCGGCTCGAGGCGCTCGAGATCCCGACGATCGCGCTCGTCCACGGCCTCTGCCTCACCGCGGGGCTCGAGGTGGCGCTCGGTTGCGACCTGATCTGGGCCGAGGAGTCGTCGCGGTTCGGCCTCGTCGAGGCCGTCGTCGGGCTCACGCCCGGCGCCGGGGGCACGCAGCGGATGGCCGAGCGCGCCGGGCCCGGCCGCGCGCGCGAGTTCGTGCTCACCGGCGGCCTCTACGAGGCGGCGAAGCTCGAGGACTGGGGGGTCGTCAACCGGGTGGTCGAGGACGGCACCGTGCACGAGAAGGGGATGCGGTTCGCCGAGCGACTGGCGAGCGGTCCGACGCTCGCGCACGCGGCGACGAAGCGGATCGTGCGCGGCTATCTCGAGGGCGGGGTCGACCGCGCCGACGAGCTCACCCCGGCGCAGTTCGCGGGCCTGTTCGCGACCGAGGACCTGCGCGGCGCGGTCGCCAGCTTCATCTCCGAGGGCCCCGGAAAGGCGAGTTTCGAGGGTCGTTGAGCTACCCTGCGGGCGTCTGATGGGCAAGGAAGAGAAGATCGAGATGGAGGGTGAGGTCACCGAGGCCCTGCCGAACACGATGTTCAAGGTCAAGCTCGACAACGACCACGAGGTCCTCGGCCACATCTCGGGCAAGATGCGCCGCCACTACATCCGCATCCTCCCCGGCGACCGGGTGAAGATCGAGCTCTCTCCCTACGACCTCGACCGCGGCCGGATCACGTACAGGTACAAGTAGCGCGGTCGCTGCAAACCGGCGCCTGGCGGTGTCCTCGCCCGATCGCCTCGCTTACGCACGATTCGAGTGCGCTCGCTTCGCCGATCGGGCTGCGTCCTGGCCAGGCTTGGTTTTCGCGACCGTTCGCCGGACGAGCGGGGACTTACTCGCCCCAGAGCGGAGAAACTCCACGGCCGTGCGCCAACGGCGGCTTTCTCCCGCCAGCCGGTAGGAAGGAGCCGCTCGATCTCGCAGCTTGCCTTCCGTTGCCGCGATCCCTACCCAGCCCCGTCCCTCAGATCGCGGACGGCCGCCTCTCAGCGCCGCGGCACCGCCTCACTCGCCGGTGCGGTTCATCCCGCGCAGGGCGAGCCAGCCGAGCACGGCGATCATCCCGGCGAGCGCGACGATCCCGGGCCAGGTCTCGGCCCAGGTGACGGTGCCGCCGACGAACCCCTGACGGGCCGCCTCGACGACCTGGGTCAGCGGGTTGATCCGGGCGATGTCGGCGAGCCAGCCCTGGAGCAGCTCGATCGGCGCGTAGGCGGTGGTCGTGAGCACGAGGATGAACATCCCCGACTGCATCAGCGGCGCGGCGCTCTGGGTGCGGAACTTGAGCGCGATCATCACCCCCCAACAGGCGGCGACGGTGCCCGTGCCCATGACCAGCAGCAGGGCGAGCAGCAGGCCGGCGAGGCCGGGCCACTGGACGCCGATCGCGAACCCGACGCAGAGCAGGAATATGGACGGGATCAGCGCTCGCAGGCTCGCCGAGGTGACCATTCCCGCGAGCAGCACGTGGCGCGGGGCGGGGGAGGCGAGCAATCGGTCGAACCACCCGAGCTCGATGTCGCGGGCGAGGTTGACCCCGGTTGCGGCGCCGGTGAACCCGGCTCCCTGGAGCATGCTGATCGGGATGATGAAGCTCTGGTACTCGTCGGTGTCGAACCCGGGAAGCAGGGTGAGGCTGCCGAAGACGGCGGTCAGCCCAAGGAAGAAGATCGTCGGCGCGAGCACCCCCGGGATCGCCGCCCCGGGAACGCGCAGGATCTCGTTCGCCGAGCGGCGAACCAGCGCCCGGACCATCGCCAGGTCGGTACGCAGCGCCGGCCCGCGGCCGAGGGTCTCGGTCGCCGCGGTCATCCGATCCGCAGCCTCCGGCGCAGCGCGACCGCGCTGAGCGCGAACGAGAACGCGGCGACGAGCACGATCGCGCCGACGGTCTCGAGGAAGATCTCCGCGTCGAGACCGCCGATCACCTGGTCGCGCACGCCCTCGACGATGAAGCTGATCGGGTTGTACTCGGCGATCGACGCCGCCGGCTCGAGCATCAGCGCGGCGGGGAAGAAGGCGCTCGAGAGGAAGAGGATCACGAACACGAGCGGGAACAGCCCCTGGACGATCGAGGCCTGGCCGGTGTAGAGCGCGATTGCGGAGCTGAGCGCGCCGAAGGCGACCGCCGAGAGGGCGACGAAGACGACCATCGTCGCCATCCCGATCACCCCCTGCTCGAACTCGACCCCGAACACGAGCCCGATCGCGATGAACCAGAGCGCCGCCGCGGCGCCCAGCGCGCCGGTGCCGACGAGCCGGCCGAGGACGATCGAGTAGCGCGAGATCGGCGCCGAGAAGAGGCGGTCGGTGAACCCCATCTCGAGGTCGACCGCAAGCGCGATCCCGCCGGTGTTGCCGGCCAGCAGGCAGGCCTGGATCATCGCCCCGGCGAGCATGAAGTCGAGGAAGCCGTTCACCTGCGGGAACCCCGGCAGGTCGACGGCGCCGCCGGCGCCGCCGGTCTGGACCGCGAGCAGCAGGGTGGGGAAGATCAGGATCGGAGCGACCAGCTGCGGCCGGCGGAAGGTCTGGCGCACCGAGCGGCGCCCGAGCGCGGCGACCACGCGCAGGTTGGTGCGCAGGCGACTCACGCGGGCGGGGCGACCTCGGTCGGCTCGGCCTCGTGCTCGCCGGTGTCGGCGTCGTCGTCGCCCTCGAGGTGCTCGCCGGTCTTGGCGACGAAGACGTCGTCGAGGCTCGGCTCGACCAGGTCGAGCGACTCGACCAGGATCCCGGCCTCGTCGAGCGCGCGGACGACCTTGGCCACGTCGCCGGCACCGCTCTCGAGCTCGACCAGGACCTTCCCGTCGCGCTCCGGCAGCTTGCGCCCGAACGCCTCGCAGATCTGCTCCGCGTGCGCCGCCGACCCGTCGACGAGGCCGATCTCCAGGTGCGGCTTGCCGATCTCGGCCTTCAGCGACGCCGGCGTGCCCTCGGCGACGATCTCGCCGCGGGCGATGATCCCGACCCGGTTCGCGAGCTGGTCGGCCTCCTCGAGGTACTGAGTGGTGAGGAAGACGGTCGTCCCGTCGCGATTCAGCGCCGCGACCTCCTCCCAGATCGCCTTGCGGCTGACCGGGTCGAGGCCGGTCGTCGGCTCGTCGAGGAACAGCACCCGCGGCTCGTGGACGAGCGCCGAGGCGAGGTCGAGGCGTCGGCGCATGCCGCCCGAGTAGGTGCCGACCCGGCGATCGGCGGCCTCCACGAGGCCGACGCGATCGAGCAGCGCGTCGCCGCGGCGCTTCGCCTCGGCGCCGACCAGCCCGTGCAGCGTCGCCTGCAGCGAGATCAGCTCGCGGCCGGTCATCAGCGGGTCGAGCGCCGCCTCCTGGAGCGCGACCCCGATCGCTCCGCGGACCTCGCCCGCCTCGGCGACGACGTCGAAGCCGGCGACCCGGGCGCTGCCGCCTGTCGGGCGCAGGAGCGTGGTCAGCATCCGCACGGTGGTCGTCTTGCCCGCCCCGTTGGGCCCGAGAAAGGCGTAGATCTCGCCCGCGGCCACCTCGAGGTCGACTCCGTCGACGGCCCGGATGCCCCCCTCGAACTCGCGTTCCAATCCTGTGACCTCTATTGCAGGCACGGCGATGAATGTAGCGGGGCGGCTGATGGGTGCCTAAGCTGTGCGCCCCGACTCGCAACTCGGGCCGCCGAGTCGTGTTTGGGGCTTTCGATGATCGCGGACTCCAATCGCCACAAGACGCTTACGGTCGCGGCCGCGGCGGCCCTGCTAGCCGCCGGGCTCGCGGTTTCGCTGTGGATCGGCGACGCCGGCGCCCAGGACGACAACCAGCGCGCCGAGCTGCTCGGCAAGACCAACCGCACCGCCGACCCGCTCTGTCCGCAGCCGTGCTCGGTGACCGCGACCGTGACCGGCTTCCAGTCCAAGGTCCAGGGCGAGGAGAAGCCGTTTCAGGTCCGCCGCGACGGGCGCATCGTCGCCTGGGCGGTGCAGCTCGGCAAGCCGAACAAGGAGGACCGCAAGTTCTTCGAGGAGAACCTCGGCAGCCGCTCATTCGGAAACGGGCCGGTGGCGCGGATCAGCATCCTGAAGAAGAAGGGGAAGGGCAGGTTCAAGCTCGTCAAGCAGGGCCCGGCGACGAACGTGAGCTCGTTCTTCAACAACCGCGGCGTGATCACGCTCACCGATCCGCTCCGGGTCCGCAAGGGCCAGACCGTCGCGCTCACCGTCCCGACCTGGCTTCCCGACCTGGTCCCGCCCGGCGATGCGCCGCAGAGCCTCTGGCGCGCGAGCCGGCCGGCGAGCGAGTGCAACTCGGGCTCGGCTGCCGATGCCCGCCCGCAGCAGAAGGTCGGCTCGGTTCGCGAGTACGGGTGCTTCTTCTCCGACCGGCTCCTGTACTGGGCCTACTTCGTGCCCAAGGGCGGCTGACGCCTACTCGCAGGCGTCCGGGTTCTGCTCGCAGAACTGCTCGAACCGATCGCTGGGCCCGTCACCGCCGCCTGAATCCTCCGACGACGACGGCCCCTCGGTGCCGCCGCTGACCCCGCCCTCGCCGGTGCCCGGGTCCGGCCCGCCGCCCTCGTGGCCCTCGTCGGGTGTCACCGGCGGCTCGACCCCGCCGCTGTCGTCGGTCGTGGTCGAGGTGGTGGAGGTGGTCGTGGTCGACTCGGTGGTCGACGAGGTGGTCGTGGTCGACGAGCTCGAGCTCGTGGTCGGCTCGGGGGCCGCCGGCTCGTCGTCTTCGCCGCAGGCCGCGAGCCCGGCGCAGGCGCCGAGGGCGAGCGCGGCCGCGGCCGCGCCCAGGCGTGCGCGTGCCGGGGTCAAGCCGAGCCGGGGAAGGCGGGCTGGCGCAGCCCGCAATAGGGGCAGTCGGAGACGTCGAGGCCGATCAGCTGGTCGCAGCGCCGGCAGGCGCGCAGGTTCTCCGGCGTTCGCAGCAGCGCCGACTCGGAGGGCGCGAGCGGCAGCGTGCGGGTGACGGGCTCGAGCTCCTCGCCGGTCTCGCGGTCGCGGTAGACGCCGCCGGGCTCGGCGACGGCGAACGCCTCGCGGCCCGAGACGCGGGCGCGCAGGCGGTAGGTCTGGCGCGGGTTCTGCACGGGCGCAACGATATCCGCTCACGCCGCGGCATAACCTGCCGCGGCGTGAGGGTGCTGATCTTCCACGGCTACCTGCTGCGCGGCACCGGCTCGAACGTCTACAACGCCAGCCTCGCGGCCGCGCTCGCCGCCCTCGGCCACGAGGTCCACCTCGTCTGCCAGGACCGCGAGCGGCCCGAGCTCGCGCCGCCGGGCGCCCCGGGCTCGGTGACGATCCACAACCCCGAGATCGGCGGGCTGCTGCCGGTCTTCGTCCACGACACCTACGAGGGCTTCGAGGTGAAGACGTTCGGAGAGCTCAGCGACGCCGAGCTCGACGCCTACCTCGCGGCCAACGTGGCGGCGGTCCGCGAGCTCGTCGAGACGCTCGGCGGGGTCGACGCAGCGCTCGCCAACCACCTCGTCATGGGGCCGGTGGTCCTCGCCCGCGCCGGGCTTCGCTACGCGCTCAAGGTGCACGGCTCCGACCTCTCCTACACGGTCCTCGGCGACCTCGAGCGCTTCGGCCCCTACGCGCGCGAGGCCTGCGACGCCGCCGCCGGGATCCTGGTCGGCTCCGGCCACATCGCCGCCCAGCTCCGCCGCGCCGTCGACGACCCGGCGACCGCGGCCAAGGTCCGCCTCGGCCCGCCCGGCGTCGACACGGAGCTGTTCTCGCCGACCGGTCGGTCCGAACGCCCGCGGCGTCTGCGCGAACTGGCAGAGCGCTTGAGGCTGGGTGAGGGAGGCGCCGACCAGGGGTTGGTCGAGTTTGGTCGCTATACGGCCCAGAAGTCGACCAACCCCCAGGTGGGGTCGGCTTGGGATCGGGACCTTGCGCGGTCGGCGGATGCGCTCGAGTGGTTTGCGCAGGACGACGCGCCTCGCGTGATCTTCGTCGGCAAGCTGATCGTGTCGAAGGGCGTTGACCTGCTGTTGGCCGCCTGGCCGCTGGTCCATGCCGCCAACTCTGGCGCCCGCCTGCTGATCGTGGGGTTCGGCGCCGCGGAGCGCTTGCTCGAGCGAGTCTGGGGCGCGCTCGAGCAGGGCGACCTGGACCCGCTTCGCGAGCTCGCCGAACGCGGGCGCGGGCTCGAGGGCGGGGAGGAGGGGCCGCTGGCGGTGCTCGGCGCCTTCCTCGCCGACCCGCCGCCCGCCTACGAGGACGCCGCCCGCGCGGCTGCCGGCAGCGTCCGCTTCGCCGGCCGGCTCGAGCACGACGAGGTCGCGACCCCGGTTGCCGCCGCCGACGCCCTGGTGTTCCCGAGCACCCACCCGGAGGCGTTCGGGATGGTCGCCGCCGAGGCGGCGGCGGCGGGGGTGCTGCCGGTCTCCGCCGCGCACTCCGGCGCCGCCGAGGTCAGCCGCGAGCTCGCCGCCGAGCTGCCCGCGGCGGTCGCCGAGCTGCTCTCGTTCGAGCTCGACCCCGACGCGGTCGCCGCGATCGCCGCGCGGCTGAACGCCTGGCTCGCGCTCCCGGCGACCGAGCGCGAGGCCGCGGCGGCGTCGCTGCGGGCGACCGTCGATCGGCTCTGGAGCTGGCGCGGGGTCGCCGCGACGGTGCTCGCCGCTGCCGCCGGCGAACTCGACCGGCTGCCGCCGGCGAGAGAGGTTTGAGACGGTTGGAACTAGCTCTGCGGATGGGCTGTCGGCACCGTCGCCGTGATCAATAGAATCGAATCTCGGTGACCCGCGCGACCTATCTACGACTGATCGCCGTGATGCTCGCGCTCACGGCCGTGAGCTCGGTGTTCCTGCTCCAGTTCGAGTGGTTCGGGCCGGCGGCGTCGGAGCAGCGGGGCCCGATCGACACCCTGTTCGACGTCATGATCGTGCTCTCGTGCCTCGTGTTCGCGATCGTCATGGTCATGTTCGGCTACGCGATCTGGAAGTTCCGCGCGAAGCCGGGCGACGAATCGGACGGCAAGCCGATCCACGGCAACACCAAGCTCGAGATCGCCTGGACCGTGATCCCGACGATCATCGTCCTCTTCGGCGCCGGCTACAGCTGGGTCATCCTCGACGACATCGAGGCCGAGGCCGCCGACCAGATGCCCCTGCACGTCATCGGACAGCAGTTCAAGTGGACCTTCGAGTACCCGGAGGCCGACGGGCTGACGACGAACGAGCTTCACGTCCCGGTCGACCGCCAGCTCGCGGTCGAGGTCGAGGCGCTCGACGTCCTGCACTCGTTCTGGGTCCCGGAGTGGGGGATCAAGCGCGACCTGGTGCCCGCCGGCCCGGGCGGCGACGAGATCGACAACGACTTCGTCGTCACCCCGAACGAGGAGGGCACCTTCAGCCTCATCTGCACCGAGCTCTGCGGCCTCGGGCACTCGACGATGAGGGCGACGGTCGTGGTCGAGTCCGAGGAGGAGTTCGACCAGTGGATCGCCGAGCAGCAGCAGGCGGAGGCGGAGCAGGCGCCGGCCGGTGGCGAGACCGCCGCCGGGAGCGGGACTTAGGCTTGATGGAGGTGGGATCGAGGTGACTGCGGCAATCAGGAGACCGGGGCTCGGGCGGGCGGCGTTCGGCTTCCTCGTCGGCTCGGCGTTCGGCTTCGGCCTCGTCGTCGCGCTGCGCGCGATCTCGGGACTGGAGATCTTCCAGACCGAGCAGACCGGATATCCGCACCTGATCGTGCCCGCGATCACGGGCCCGCTCGGCTTCCTGGTCGGGCTCGGCGCCTTCGACTACTGGCTGCGCTGGGCGGTCGGCAAGCCGACGCTCCCCGAGGACCACTCCCAGCACGGCGCCCACTCGTGGCGCGACTACTTCAAGTTCAACACCGATCACAAGGTGATCGGGATCCAGTACATCGTCACCACCTTCTTCTTCTTCCTCGCCGGCGGGCTGATCGCGATGCTGATGCGGGCCGAGCTCGCCCAGCCCGGGACCCAGGTCGTCGATCCCGGCGTCTTCAACGGGCTCTTCTCGACCCACGCGGCGCTGATGATCTTCGTCTTCGTGATCCCGGTCTTCGCCGGGATCGCCAACTACGTGCTGCCGCTGATGATCGGCGCGCCCGACATGGCGTTCCCGCGCCTGAACGCGCTCTCGTTCTGGATGCTGCCGATGGCCGGCCTTCTGTTCCTGACCAGCTTCATCGTCCCCGGCGGCGCCTTCGACGCCGGCTGGACCGGCTACGCGCCGCTCTCGACCGGAGCGCCTCTGGGGCAGTCGTTCTTCAACCTCGGGGTCCAGTTCGCCGGCGCCTCGTCGATCGCGACCGCGCTCAACTTCCTGGTCACGATCATCACCATGCGGGCGCCGGGGATGACCTTCTGGCGCATGCCCCTGCTCGTCTGGGCGAACCTCTCGACCTCACTCCTGGTCGTCGCCGCGACCCCGTTCATCGCCGGGGTCCAGTTCATGGTCCTCTTCGACCGCGTCCTGCACACGAACTTCTTCCAGGCGGCGTTCGGCGGCGACGTGCTCAGCTACCAGCACATCTTCTGGTTCTACAGCCACCCGGCGGTCTACATCATGATGCTGCCCGGGTTCGGGATCGTCTCCGAGGTGATCTCGACGCATGCCCGCAAGCCGATCTTCGGCTACCGGCTGATGGCGCTGGCGCTGCTCGGGATCGTCGTCCTCTCCTACACCGTGTGGGCGCACCACATGTTCGTCAGCGGCATGTTCAGCTGGCTCCGGGTGCCGATGATGATCACCACCCTGCTGATCGCGGTCCCGACCGGGATCAAGATCTTCAGCTGGCTCGCGACCCTGTTCGACAGCGTCCTGCACCTGAGATCGACCGCGATGCTGTTCAGCCTCGGCTTCATCGTCACCTTCGTCGTCGGCGGGATCTCGGGGGTGATGCTGGGCATGGTGCCGATCGACATCCACGTCTCCGACACCTACTTCATCGTCGCCCACATCCACTTCGTCCTCTTCGGCGGCTCGGTGTTCACGATCTTCGCCGGGATCTACCACTGGTTCCCGAAGATGACCGGGCGCATGTACGACGAGAAGCTCGGCCGGGTGCACTTCTACCTCACCCTGGTCGGGATGCTCGGCACCTTCGTGCCGATGCACTGGATCGGGATGGAGGGGATGCCGCGCCGCGTCGCCGACTACGCGGCCCAGTTCGGCGACTGGAACCTGATCATCTCGATCTCCTCGTTCCTGCTCGGGCTCGCGCAGCTGGTCTTCCTCTACAACATGGTCGTGAGCTGGAAGTGGGGGCCGCGGGCGACCGCGAACCCCTGGCGCGCGAAGACGATCGAGTGGCAGGTCTCGTCGCCGCCGCCGATCTTCAACTTCGACCAGATCCCGCGCGTCGTCGGCGGCCCCTATGAGTTCGGCGTCCCCGGCGCTCGGCACGCGATCATGGGCGGCGAGGAGGCCGAGGTCCGCAAGCCGGAGCCGGCGGTCGCCGGAGCGGCGGCCGGCGGCGGTGCCGCGGGCGGGGCGAGCCCATGACCGACGCCGAGACCGCGAGCTATCCCGCCGAGGATCCGCACACCACCGTCGACTGGAGCGACGGCGGCACCGTGCTCGCCTTCGTCAACGAGGTCGCCGGTGGGCGTCGCCTGCTCGAGGCGCTGCGCGAGCGGGTCGACGCCGGCGCCGACGCGGTCGCCGTCGTCGCGCCGCAGAACCAGCCGATCGTCGGCCAGATCGTCGACCGCGACGAGGTCCGCGAAGCCGCCCAGAGCCGCGTCGACGTCACCCAGCAGGTGCTCGACGCGTTCGGGGTCGAGGCGGCGGGCGCGGTGCTCGACCCGGATCCCTCGCTGGCGCTCGACGACGGCGTGCGCGCCTTCGCCCCCCGCGAGGTGCTGCTCTCCGCGCTCTATGAGAGCCGCTTCGGGCTTCTGCGCCGCGACCTGGTCGAGTGGGCCAAGGACCGCTTCGAAGTGCCGGTGACCCACATCCCCGTCCGGGTCGACGACGACGCGGTGCGCTGGGACGTCACCCACACGCTCGTCGTCGGCACGCAGACGATCAACAGCCCCGAGCTGATCGAGCGCCTGCGCGCGCGGGGAGCCGAGAAGCCGCATCGCTACACGATCATCTGCCCGCGCTCGGGCGACCTCTCGCGCGAGCAGGTCTGCTCGCGGCTCGCAGCGACCCTGGCCGAGCTCTACCGGGCCGACATCGACGCCACCGGCCAGCCGATGAGCCCCGAGCCGCTGGCCGCGATCGAGAACGCGATCGAGCACTACCGGATCGACGAGATCCTGATCTCGACCCTCGCCGGCCAGCAGTCGAAGTGGATCGAGGCCGGCCTGCTCGACCGCGTCGGCGCGCTGACCGAGAAGCCGGTCGAGCACTTCGAGGCGAGCGGCGGGGCAGCCGCCGAGCAGGGAGCGGGGAGCAGGGAGACCGCGGAGGTGAAGGCCTGATGGAGTCGGCTTCGGTCGCCACCGGTCATGCGCACGCGGGCGAGCACCACGGGCCGCCCGAGGCGCACGCGAGCTCGCGGATCGACCGCACGACGCTCGGGATCCTGCTCTTCATCGTCTCCGAGGCGATGCTGTTCGGGGCCTTCTTCGCCTCCTACTTCTTCCTTCGCGTCGTCTCCGGCGACGGCCCCTGGCCGCCCGAGGGGATCGAGCTCCCGGTCGGCGTCGCCGGCGTCAACACGGCGATCCTGATCTCCTCGAGCTTCACCGTCCACTGGGCGCTCGAGTCGGTGCGCAAGGGCAACCGCCGCGGGCTGCAGATGGGCCTGATGACGACCTGGCTGCTCGGCGCGACCTTCCTCTTCATCCAGCTCAACGAGTACATCCACATCGGCTTCAGCGCCCGCGACGGCGCCTTCGGCTCGATCTTCTACGGGCTCACCGGCCTCCACGGTGCCCACGTCTTCGTCGGCCTGCTGCTGCTCACCTTCGCCAACATCCGCGCCTTCCGCGGCCACTTCGGCACCGACACCAAGGACCACCTCGGGGTCGAGCTGCCGGGCATCTACTGGCACTTCGTCGACGTCATGTGGATCATCGTGTTCACGGTCGTCTACATCCTCTAGACCCGTGACGAGGGACGACCTGGCAAGACGACCCGTGTTTGCGTTCGGCTTCGCTGCGGTCGTCCTGGGGCTCCTCGTTTCTCCGGTCGGCGCGACGGCGGGCACGCTCGACCAGTCGCAGACCAACCTCAGCGGCGGCGCGGGCGCCGTCGGGGCAAGCCAGCAGGGCGCGCAGACCTTCACTGCGGGGATCGCCGGAGGCCTCGACCAGATCGATGTCCACATTGGCCGTGCGACCTCCTTCCCCGGGGTGCCGGAGCCCGTCACTTGCGGCGACAGCTCCGGCCTCACGGCTCAGATCCGCACGGTGACGGCAGGCGGAACCCCGAGCGAGACCGTCAGCGCTAGCTCGACGGTCGCTGCCACCGCGGTTCCGGCCGACTCGTCTGGCTGGGTTTCGATCCCGTTTGCGACCCCTGCGGCGGTCAGCTCGGGGACGCGATACGCAGTCGTGCTCGTGGCCCCCGGCGCCACCTGCACGGACGGGTCGTCCCCGTATTCCTGGAGTTTCTCCGCGGGGAACCTGTATGCGGCCGGCCAACTGTTCGTCCGGCCCAGCGGCGGCGCCTGGGAGGCGCAGGCGAACTCCGACGGCGCCTTCCGGACCTACGTCGTGCCCATGTCCGGCGATGGCGGTGACGGGGGCGGGGGCGGGGGCGACGACGCGAGCGACTTCAGCTTCGGCAAGGTGAAGAAGAACAAGCGCAAGGGGACCGCGAAGCTGACGGTGAACGTCCCCGGCCCCGGCGGGCTCGCCCTCGCCAAGACCAAGGTGATCAAGGCGGATCAAGACTTGGCCGAAGCGGAGGGGATGGAAAGGCTGTCGATCAGACCGAGGGCGAGGGCGAAGAAGAAGCTGAACAGCAAGGGCAAGGCAAAGGTGACGGCCGAGGTCACCTACACCGCCGCCGACGGCGGCACCCCGCAGACCGAGGACAAGAAGATCAGGCTGGTCAAGCGGTAGACCCTGGATTCAGGGCCGCAGGGCGCCGCCGAAGCGGTAGGTTTGTCGCACATCCAGCGCGAGGGGAGGCCGAGGATGCACAACCCGCTTCGTTCCGAGGCAGAGATGTTCCGGGTCGTGGTCGTGGTCGGGCTCGCCGCGGTCCCGGTGATCGTCGTCGCGCTCGTCACCGAGCCCGTCGTACGGCGCCGTCCTGCTGGCGCTGGAGGCGGTCGCGGGGATCTGGCTGCTGTGGCGAAACACGCGCGGATCCGAGCCCCACACCGCCGACGTCACCGCGTCGGGCGACGACGTCCACAGGATCCTCGTCGTCGCCAACGAGACCGTCGGCGGACGATCGCTGCTGAGCGAGCTCCGTGAGCGCGCCGCCGGCGAAACGACCGAGATCATGGTGGTCGTGCCGGCGCTGCCGAGCCGGCTCGAGCACCTCGCCCACGACGTCGACCGGGCGATCGCGCAGGCGGACGAGCGCCTGCGCGCCTCGCTCGAGGCGATGCGCGCCGCCGGCCTCGACGTCCGGGGCCAGGTCGGCGACCACCACGACCCGAACGCCGCGATCGAGGACGCGCTGCGCGAGTTCGCCGCCGACGAGGTCGTGATCTCGACCCATCCGCCGCGGCGCTCGCGCTGGCTCGAGCGCGGGGTGGTCGAGCGCGCCGAGCGCGAGATCCCGCTCCCGGTCACGCACGTCGTCGTCGACCTCGAGTCCGAGCAGGCCGCGGCGAGCGAGCTGACCGAGGGCTAGTTGCCCGAGCCGCCGCCGGACGAGCCGCCGGAGCCGGCAGACCCGCCCGAGGTGCTCTCGAGCAGGTAGTCGACCAGGCCCTTCAGGTCCTCCGGGGTGAGCGAGGTGCCGAAGCTCGCCGGCATCACCCCGTCCTCGAAGCCGGAGGAGATCTCCGAGCTCGGATCGACGATCTGCTGCTCGATGTAGGCGGCGTCCTTGCCGGCGAGCGCCTGGTCGAGGTCGGGCCCGGTCGCCGAGGTGGTCCCGGCGGCGCTGAGCGCGTGGCAGATCCCGCACTGCTCGGCGAACAGGTCCTCGGGCGCGAGCTGCGGCGGCGCCGCGCCGGGCACGCCGGCGACGCTGGCGACGTAGGTGGCGACGTCCTCGGCGTCCTGGCCGGTGAAGATGTCGCGCGGCATGTAGATCGAGCTGTAGTTGGGAACGCCCTCCTCGACCGTGCGCGGGTTCGCGATCTGCTGCTGGACGACGCCCTCGATCGTGTCGTTGTCCATCCCGTCGGCGCGCGCCTGGGCGAACGAGGCATCGAGGTTCGGACCGATCTCGGCGGCGGTCCCGGCCTGGGCGAGCGTGTGACAGGTGCCGCAGCCGGAGAGGAACAGCTGGCGTCCGCGTTCGGTGTCGGCGTCCTCGGAGGCGTCGCATCCGGCCATCAGCACCACCGCGCCCACAGCCAGCGCCGCCACGCCCAATCGGGCGCTTCCCCGCCTTGATAGAGAGGGTCGCGTCACCGGCGGGATCCTATCTGTCGGAGCGGTTGGGCCGACTCATTGCCGAGGTCCTTTGAGTAGGGTTCGAGCCGATCCGCACCAGCGGCCCGCGGCGAGGAAAGGAGCGATGGAAGTACGTCAGGGAATGTCGAGCGTGGTGCTCACCGTCGGGCCCGGACACACGCTGCGCGAGGCCGCGCGGCGGATGACCGAGAAGGGCGTCGGCGCCGCGGTCGTCATCGACGAGGAGTCACAGGGACCGCGCGTCGTCTCCGAGCGCGACGTGCTCAACTCGCTCGGCCAGGGCCAGGATCCCGACACCGAGCGGGTCGGCGACCACATGAGCGAGAGCGTGATCTCGGCCGCCCCCGACTGGAGCCTCGAGCGCGCCGCGGTCGAGATGGCGCGCCGCCACGTCCGCCACCTGGTCGTGTTCGAGGACGGCGAGCTGGTCGGGGTGCTCTCGATGCGCGACATCGTCCGCGTCTGGACCTCCGACGGGGCGACGTCGGGGATGACCCCGCCCGAGTAGCGGCGCTGCTTAAGAGCGCTTCAGCGGCACCGCGGGGATCACCGACGAGGTCACCCGTTGGTTGCGCGGCAGGCGCGAGAAGTCCTCGCGCGAGTCGCGGACCCACGAGCGCAGCGCGAGCAGGGCGACGACCGCGCCGACGACCCCGTACGGCCACCAGGTGAACAGCGAGGCGATCACGCCGGCGACGCCGGCCGCGATCAGCAGCGGCTGCCACGAGGGCGACGGCAGGTAGACGAGCTCGGTCTCGGTCCCGTTGCGGCGGTCGTCGGCGGCCATCAGCGCCCTAACCGATGTAGACGATCGCGATCAGGAAGCAGAGGCCGAAGACGCCGATCGCGATCGACGCCGTGCGCAGGGCGGCTCCGATCGTCGATGTCGCTCGGGTGCGATCCACGGGGCGGTTCTATCAGATGGCCCGGTCCGCGGCGAGGGCGCAGAAGAGCAGCGCCAGGTAGGCGAGCGAGGAGAGGTAGAGGCGCAGCGCCGCGCGCCGCGAGGGCTTGCGCAGCAGGCGCACCGCGAGCGCGATGAAGGCACCGCCGAGCACGACCGCCGCGGCGAGGTAGATGCCGCCGAGGAAGCCGGTCGCGACCGGGAGCAGGGTGAAGGCGACGAGGATCAGCGTGTAGACGAGGATCTGGCGGCGGGTCGCCGGCTCGCCCTTGACCACCGGCAGCATCGGCACGCCGGTGCGCGCGTAGTCGTCCTTGATCAGCAGCGAGAGCGCCCAGAAGTGAGGCGGGGTCCAGAGGAAGACGATCCCGAACGGATACAGCGCCTCCGGCGCCAGGCCGCCGGTCGCCGCCGCCCAGCCGACCAGCGGTGGGACGGCGCCCGCGGCGCCGCCGATGACGATGTTCTGGGGCGTCAGCGGCTTCAGCCAGACGGTGTAGACGAAGACGTAGCCGAGCAGCCCGGCGAGCGCCAGCGCCGCCGCGAGCGCGTTCACCGTCAGCGCCAGCTGCACGGTCGCGAGCGCGCCGAGCACGATCCCGAAGACGAGGCCGTGGCGGGGCTCGATCCGGCCCGAGACCAGCGGCCGCGCGCGGGTGCGGGCCATCCGCGCGTCGCGGTCGCGGTCGATGTAGTGGTTGATCGCCCCGGCGCCGCCGGCGGCGAGGTACCCGCCGAGCATCGTCCAGAGCACGGTCGAGAGCGCCGGCCCGGAGGGGTCGGCGGCGATCATCGTCGCCACCGTCGTCAGCAGCAGCAGCGAGATGATCCGCGGCTTGGTCAGCGCGACGTAGTCGCGGATCGTGTCCGCGAGCGAGCGCTCGCGCGATCGCCGCCCGACTCGCAGCGCACCGCCGACGGCGCCCGATTCGAGCTGGGCCGCGTCGCCTGGACGTCGGGTTGTGGTCGCGCTCTCCATCTAGCTCGGTTGGCCGCGGCCGGCCGGCGTCATGCGGTCACCGCGTCGGCGACCTCGGGTTCGCGGACCCGCTCGCCCGATCGCGCCGAGGCCGGCAGCAGCGTCGCGCCAGCGTAGACGACGGTGCTCCACAGGATCGTGCCGAGCGCCAGGTGGCCGACGATCAGCCCGGCGTGCTTGCCCGCCCAGACGTTGATCGCCCCAAGCGCGATCTGCGCCAGCAACAGCAGCCCCGCGAGCGCGTAGGCGCGGGCGCTGATCCGGCGCCGGAGCGCGAGCGCGACCATCGCGATCACCGCGATCGCCGCCAGGTACATGAAGGCCCGGTGGGTGAGCTGGATGTCGGCGAGCTCCGACTGGCCGAAGCCGAGGAACTGGCCGTTGCAGCCGGGGAAGCTCGAGCTGTCGAAGCCGGTGCCGCAGGCGACGTGCGCCTGGCCGCCGAGCGGCGCGTCGGGCGTGCCCTCCTTCTCGGTCCCGGCGACGTAGCCGCCGGCGACGATCGTGCGCCAGCACGAGCGCCGCGCTGAGCGCGGTCAGCGCTCGCAGGCCACGGCTGCGCTCGGCCGGCGCCGCGGCGGGCTGCGGGCTGGCGCCGCGGCGCAGGAGCAAGAGCAGGCCGATCAGGATCATCGCCAGTCCGAGGTGAGCGGCGACCAGCTCCTCCTCCAGGCCGCGCTCGACTGTGAGCCCGCCGAGCGCCGCCTGGACGAAGACGAGAGCGCCGGCGGCGATCGAGCCCCGGACCAGCGCCCGGTGCTCGCGCAGCCGGCGCCACGCCTGAATCACCATGACCACGATCAGGACCGCGACGACGCCGGCGGCGATCCGGTGGCTGAACTCGATCACCGACTCCGAGGTCGCCTCGGGGACGACCCCGCCCTCGCACAGCGGCCACCCGTGCGTGCCGCTGCCGGCGGGTCCGCAGCCGAGGCCGGAATCGCTGACGCGGACGATGCCGCCGATCAGGATCAGCACGAAGGTGGCGACGATGGTCAGGGTGACGAGGCGGCGAAAGCGCGAGAGCGCTTCCCCATCGCCCCGGGCGGCGACGTCCTGCATGCGGCTCAGGCTACCGAGGTGCCTTCGTCGTCAGGCTCGGGTTCGGGCTCCGGATCCGGAGCCGGCTCGCGCTCCGGCTCAGGGCGCTCGATCCGCTCCAGCGAAGCCGGCGCGCTGAACGCCGCGGACGAGAGCCGCACCGCCTCGCGGATGTCGCGCAGGGGCTCCGAGCTGCGCACGTCGGGGACCGCGTCGAAGTTGTGCGGCGGCGGCGGCGAGAGCGCGTACCACTCGAGCGTCGCCGCGGCCCACGGGTCGTGGCCGCGGGCGCGGATCCCGTTGTTCCAGCTGTAGGCGGCGTTGCCGAGCTCGAGCAGGATCCCGATCACGAACACGAACGCGCTCAGCGAGGCGACCAGGTTGAGCCGGTCGAGGCCGGTGTCGGCCTCGTACTCGAAGATGTCGACCGGCTGGCCCTCGAGCCCGGCGAAGAACGTCACCAGCACGTAGAGCCCGAGGCCGGCGACGATCGCCACCAGCGCCGCCTTGCCGAGGCCCTCGCCGAGCAGCCGCCCGCTGAGCTTCGGGAACCAGTAGTGCAGCGCGGCGAAGCCGCCGACCACGCCGCCGCCGACGCAGCACCAGCAGCGTGTCGCCCTGCGACGCGGTCGTGTTCGCGACCAGCCAGCCGACCGGGATCACCGAGCTCGCGAGCTCGCCCGCGAGGCCGGTGGCCATGAGCGAGATCGAGGCGAGCGCGTACCAGGTCGCGGCCCGCAGCTCGAGCGCGCCGCCCCAGATCGTCGCCACCCAGTTGTGGATCAGGAGGCCGATCGGGACCACGAGCGCGACCGCGAAGCCCATCGCCATCAGCGTCCAGCCCTCGTTCAGCGGCGCGACGTACATGTTCTGCATCCAGGCGAGCGGGCCGAGGACGCCGATGAGCACGAACGAGGTCACCGCGCGCGCGGTGGCTGAAGATCGGCTTGCGCGCGAACGTCGGCAGGATCTCCGAGATCGCTCCGGCGGCGAACAGGAACACGATCACGTAGGCGCCGGTGAAGAAGAAGTACGCGAGGTGCTCGTAGAGCAGCGGCGCGCCGCCCTCGCCGGCGTCGAAGAAGACGCCGCCGAAGTGGCGGTCGATCTCGAGCATCGTCAGCGCCGAGATCATCGCCGGCGCCGTGACCAGCAGCAGGTAGCCGATCACCGTCGCCGCCCACGAGAACAGCGGCAGGCGCCGCCAGGCGATCCCGGGGGCGCGCATCTGGCGCAGGGTGACGATCAGGTTGATCGCGAAGCAGGTGAAGCCAGCGCAGGCGAGCGCGGTCCCGGCGATCCAGGCGTCGGCTCCGTTCGAGGGGTTGAAGACCGTGTCGGAGAGCGCCGGCAACCCGATCGTGCCGCTCTCGGGGGCGGTGTAGAGCATGCTCGCGTAGAGGGTCACGCCGCCGGTGAGATAGAGCCAGTAGGAGAGCTGGTTGAGCCGCGGCAGCGCGACCCCGCGGGCGCCGATCTGCAGCGGGACGATGTGGCCGATGACCCCGATCGCGAGCGGGATCACGCCGAGGACGACGAGGCTCACCGGCGCGATCGAGAGCAGCCGGTTGAAGATCTCCGGCTCGATCATCGAGTTCTGGGGCACGATCAGCTGCAGGCGCATGAGCGCGAACTCGACCGCGGCGAGGGCGATGAAGGTGAGCGCGGTGGCGAGGTAGAGCTGGCCGACGATCTTGTGGTCGGCGCTCGTCGCCCGCTCGACCCACGGCGGGCGCTCGGCGCTGACGTCGCGGGTGACGACCTCGGGGCGCGGCTGGACCAGGTTCGGCGGGGTCATGGCGCGGCCGCCTCCCCGGCGCCGGCGTCCTCGGCCGCCTGGCGCTTCTGCTCCTCGAGCACGATCCCCTGGGCCTCGTCGAGGTCGGCGCCGAGCTGCTCGACGTAGTCGAGGTACTCGGGCACGCTCACGACCCGGACCCAGGAGCGCATCACCGGGTAGCCGGTGCCGGAGAAGATCGTCGAGCGGCCGGCGTAGCGGCCGACCTCGTCGGCCTTGAACCAGGTCTGGACCACCTCGCCCGGGGAGGCCTGGACCTGACCGCCGAGCGCCGGCACCCACCAGGTGTGGAGGACGTCGGTGGAGGTGATGTTGAGGACGACGGTGGTGTCGACCGGGACGACCAGCTCGCCGTAGGAGAAGGTGCGCTGCCCCGGCTGCTCGTTGCCCGGGTACTCGAACCGCCACAGCCACTGCTGCGCGATCGCGTCGATCAGCAGCGGGCTGGTCTGCGCCGGCTCCTCGCCCGAGATCGGCTCCTCGCCGGTCGCCGACTCGGCGCCCTCGAGCGCCGCCGCCGCGTCCAGGCCGCTGATTCCGACCTGGGCGGTCTCGGCGCCGCCGAGGCCCTCCGGGCCCGAGGGCTCGACCTCGCGCGCGTCGCCGGTCATCAGCACGCCGTAGACGAAGATCACCAGCGCCAGGGCCGAGAGCGCCGCGACCACCGGTCGCAGGGCGCCGCGCCCGGCGGAGAAGCGTGCCGGCTCGCGCCCGCGGCGCTCGCGGAAGCGGACCACCGCCGCGATCAGGGCCGCGTTGACGGCGAGCACGAGCACGACCGTGACCACGAACATCACCCAGTAGGTGGACTCGATCGTCTCCGCGTTCGGGGAGTGGGGCTCGTCGGGGCCAAGCCTGACCGCGAGCGCAGGCGCCGCCGCCCACGCGGGAACGAGCATGGCGGCGAGGGCGGCGATCGGGAACGTCCGGCGGCGCAAGGCGGCGCCATTCTAATCGGGTCAAGGGGCGCGTTCGCTGCTCGCCGGGTCGTCAGCCGATCAGGCCTTGCGCCCGCGCCCACGCGGCGCTGCGCTCGAGGCCCTCGTCGAGCCCGACCCGCGGCGACCAGCCGAGCTCGGAGCGGATCCGCTCGGTCGCGACCGTGCCGCGACGGTCGACGAAGGTTGCCGAGCGCGAGGTGAACATCGGCGGCCGCCGGCGCAGCGCCGCCCAGCGCTCGGCCGCGGCACCGGCGAGCTCGAGCAGTGGTCGCGGCAGCCGTCGCGGCCCGCTGCTGCCGGCGATCGCGGCGATCCGCGAGAAGTACTCGCCGAAGCTGACCGGGGTGCCCTCCCAGGCGGTGTACGTCGCTCCCGGTTCGCCGCGCTCGGCGGCGAGCGCGAGCGCCTCGACCAGGTCGTCGACGTACACCGGCAGCATCGCGCCGTCGCCGCGGCCGGGCAGGGTCAGCCCGCCGGCCCGCGCGAGCTCGAGCGGGCGCACGATCCAGGGGACCGAGCCCGGGCCGTAGACGTCGCCCGGGCGGACGACGACCGCGCCGCGGCGGGCGGCGAGGCGGTCCGACGCCGACTTGGTGTCGATGTAGGGGATCCCGTAGGTGCGCCGGAAGGCGGGCTCGGATTGCTCACCCGGGTCGTCGTAGCCGAAGACGACGACCGAGCTCACGTGCACGACGCGGTCGACGCCGCAGGCCGCCGCGGCGTCGAGCGGTCGCCGCCGTCCCGCCCACGTTGACGCGGACGAAGTCCTCCATCGAGCCCCACTCGTGGACGAAGGCGGCGGTGTGCACGACCACGGACGCCCCGGCGAAGGCGCGCTCGAGCGCCGCGGCGTCGGTGACGTCGGCGATCGCGGGCTCGATCCCATCCGCGGCCAGCGCGGGGGCGGCGGCGGGGACGACGTCGACCCCGATCACCGCCGCGCCCTCGGCGGCGAACCGCCGCGCCGTGGCGCCGCCGATGAAGCCGCCGGCGCCGGTGACCGCAACGCGCTCTCCGTCGAACCTCCCGATCGGCCAACCCTATGCCCCGAGCGCGGCAACGAGCGACGAGCGACGAGCCTTAGACTCGCGCGCCGTGCGCCCACCCGCCTCGCCCATATCGCGGACCGTGATCCGAGTCGCCGCCGGCGCCGTGCTCGCGGGAGCGTTCGCCGTCCCGCTGCTGCGCCGCCGGCTGCGGATCCCGGCCGCGGCGACGACGGCCGCGGTCGCCGCCGGGCCGCTCGCGCTCGCGGTCGTCTGGCCGCGCAGCCGCGCTCGCGACGCCGCTCTCTACGCGCTGCAGATGTGGGCGTTCGCGGTCTCCCACGAGCTCCCCTACGACGATCCCGAGGCGCTGCGGCGCAGGCTTCGGGTCCGCTACCCGATCGCGCTCGACCGGGCGCTCGGCCTCGGCGAGCTGCCGACCACCCGGCTGCAGCGCGCGCTCAGCCGTCCCGGCGAGGTGACCCTGCTCGATCGGGCGCTCTCGGTGGTGCACTGGGTCTGGTTCTTCGAGCCGCACCTGACGCTGCTCTTCGTCCAGGCGCGCCACGTCGAGCGCTTCCCCCGCGCGGCGCGCCAGATGGCGGCCACCTACGACATCGGCTGCGCGCTCTACTTCGCCCTCCCGACCGCGCCCCCGTGGTGGGCGTCCGAGCAGGGACACCTGGAACCGCCGGTCGACCGGATCGCCGCCGAGGTCGCCGCCGAGCACGCCCCGGCCGAGGTCCGGCGGCTGATGGTCGACGTCGGCGAGGCGACCTGGGGCCCGGCGTGGGATCGCCTCTACGAGTCGCTCGGCGGCAACCCGTGGGCGGCGATGCCGTCGCTGCACTTCGCCACCTCGGTGATGGCGGCGCTGCTGCTGGCCGAGATCGGCCCCGTCGCCGGGGCGCTCGGTGCGGGCTATTCCGCCGCGCTCGGGTTCGCGCTCGTCTACCTCGGCGAGCACTACGTCACCGACCTCGTCGCCGGGGCCGCGGTGGTCGCGCTCGTGCGCCGCGGCGAGCCGCTCGCGGAGCCGGCCGTGAACGCGGTCAACTCGGTGCTGCAGCGGCTCGAGCGGCTCGCGGCCTGAGCTCGGCGGCCACGGCCCCCGATCTCGCCACCGTGTTTGCCAGGATAGGTCGTGGATGTCTCGTTCTCCTCTGAACGATTCGGGGGATGCGGATCGGCCGGTCTCCGGTCTCGAGCGGCCGACGGCGGAGGCGGAGCCCGAGCTCGCGGACGTACTCGAGGAGGAGGCCGAGGAGCCGCGCTTCTTCGAGGACCCGAAGCGACTCGCCCAGACCGGGCTCATCGTCGCGCTGGTCGTGGTCGGGATCTACTTCCTGTTTCCGAAGATGGTCGAGGATCGAGGACGCGATCGGCAAGATCGGCCGCGCCGACCCGGTCTGGGTCGCGGTCGCGTTCGGCTTCGGCCTGGCGATGTTCTTCGCCTACGTGGCGCTGTTTCGCGGCGTCGTCGGCGAGCAGGCGCAGCTGCGCTGGAAGCGAGTCCTACGAGATCACCATGGCGGGGCTGGCGGCGACGCGGCTGTTCTCGGCGGGGGGCGCGGGCGGGATCGTGCTCACCTACTGGGCGCTGCGCAAGGCGGGGATGCCGCGCAAGGAGACCGCGGCGCGGATGGTCGCCTTCCTCGTCCTCCTCTACGCCGTCTACATGGTCGCCCTGGTCGTCGACGGGATCCTGCTGCGCACCGGCGTCTTCCCGGGACCGGCGCCCGCCGGGCCTGACCGTCGTCCCGGCGGCGATCGCCGGCGGGGTGATCATCTTCTTCCTCGCTGATGACGCTTCGTCCCCGGCGACCTCGAGCGCCGCTTCTCGGGCAGCTCGCAGCAGAACCTCTGGGGGCGGACCATGCGCCGGCTCGCGACCGTGCCCTCGACCGCCTCGGTCGGCATCCGCGAGGCGCTCGCCTTCGTCCGCGAGCCGTCGCGCGGCGGGCTCGCGCTCGCCGGCGCGGTCGGCTTCTGGGCGGCGCAACATCGGCATCCTCTGGGCCGCCTTCCAGGCCTTCGACGTCGAGGTCTCGCTCGCGGTCGTCGTCCAGGGCTTCTTCGTCGGCATGTTCGCCAACCTGCTGCCGCTGCCGGGCGGGGTCGGCGGGGTCGACGCCGGGATGATCGGCGCCTTCGCCCTCTTCGACGTCCACGGCAGCGATCTTCGCGGCGGTGCTGGTCTACCGGGTGATCGCCTTCTGGCTGCCGATCCCGCCCGGCATCGTCGCCTTCTTCCAGCTGCGGCGGACCGTGCACGGCTGGGAGGCCGAGGGCAGGGGCAGAGCGCGCCTCGCGAGCGCCCCTCGAGGCCCACGGGAGAGGCCATTACTTCAGAAAGTAAAGTGTGATAACTTCAGTCGTGCGAAGACGGAGACGAGAGATGACCGAAGCGAAGACGGAGAACCTGATCATCCTCGGCGGCGGCCCCGCCGGCTACACGGCCGCGCTCTACGCCGCGCGGGCGAACCTCGAGCCGCTGGTGATCGAGGGGTTCCAGTGGGGCGGCCAGCTCCAGAACACGACCGACGTCGAGAACTACCCCGGCTACCCCGAGGGGATCATGGGGCCGGAGATGATGAACGAGTTCCGCGCCCAGGCCGAGCGCTTCGGGACCCGCTTCGTCACCGACGACGCCGACCGGGTCGAGCTCTCCGACGGCGGCGTCCAGCGGGTCTTCGTCGGCGACGACGAGTACGTCGCCAAGAGCCTCATCCTCGCGATGGGCGCCGAGCCGCGGCGGCTCGGCATCCCCGGCGAGCTCGAGCTCGCCGGCCGCGGGGTCTCCACCTGCGGCGTCTGCGACGGCGCCTTCTTCAAGGGCGAGAAGGTGGTCGTGATCGGCGGCGGCGACTCGGCGATGGAGGACTCGATCTTCATCTCCAAGTACGCCTCCGAGCTGACGATCATCCATCGGCGCGACGAGTTCCGCGCCTCGAAGATCATGCTCGACCGCGCCACGCGAGCGCCCGAACATCGAGCTCAAGACCCCGTACGTCCCGGAGGAGTTCATCGCCGGCGACGACGGCAAGCTGCGCGCGGTGCGCCTCCGCCACGCCGAGACCGGCGAGACCGAGGAGCTCGAGGTCGGCGGCGCCTTCGTCGCGATCGGCCACATCCCGCGCTCGGAGCTGGTCGCCGGCCAGGTCGACACCGACGAGGAGGGCTACGTGCTCACCGAGGACCGCTCGACCCGGACCAAGCTCGGCGGCGTCTTCGCCGTCGGCGACCTCGTCGACCGCACCTATCGCCAGGCGGTCACCGCGGCCGGCACCGGCTGCATGGGCGCGCTCGACGCCGAGTGGTACCTGCGCGACACGCCGCCCTCGCCCGGAGGCGCACTGGCTCGCCGGCGGCGAGCCGGTCGAGGTCGCGCCCAACCCGACCGCCTGAGCGTCTACAGCCGGCAGCGGGCGCCGAGCCGTCGCACGACCAGCTTCCCCGGTCGCAGCGCGAGCCGCACCCGGCGCACGTTGTTGGTCTCGTCGAGCTCGGTGATCAGGCCGCGCGGGTCGGCGCGCGAGATCAGGCAGTAGCGACCGCGGCGCAGGCCGCCGACGTCGAGCTGCTGACCGGGGACGGCGAGCGAGTAGAGGTCGACCCATCCGGGCGAGATCCCCTGGGTCGAGCTCGCGTCGCAGCCGTTCGGCCGCGCGGTCCCGAGCGGATACACCGGCTCCGCCGGGGTCGACGGACCGGCGAAGCCGGGTCGCGTGTCGGTGAGGCAGAAGCCGACCTTTCGCGACGACTCGACCAGGCGGCCGTTCGACTCGCGCCGGAGCTCGTAGCGCGCGATGTCGAGCACGTGCCAGTGGTCGTGGGCGGGGTGGTAGCGCATGCAGCCGAAGCGTCGCTCCGAGGCGGCCTCGTCGACACCGCGCTCGTAGGCGCCGCTGCCGTCGCTGTCGGCGTAGACGCGCTGCCACGCATCGCGGTCGTTGGCCGGGTCGGCGTCGGCGTCGCAGCCCGTCGACCCGACCGAGGGGAAGACCTCGAGCGGCCCGTCGGCGCGGTTGCCGATCTCGTTCGAGAACGCGAGCAGCGTCCGCTTGCCATCGGGGGCGATCGTCAGCTCCTGCTCGTGGATCCCGAGCGTGACCAGGTCCGGGGTCAGCGCTCCGGGCCCGGCGGCGGCCGGGCGAGCTCGCGATCAGCGCCGCCGCCGCGCCCGCGGAGGCGAGCGCGACCGCGGCCGCGATCCGGATCCTGCTCAGCGCCTGCGCGTCCACCCGCGCTCAGCGTACCGTCGTCGGCGCGCTTGTAGGCTTGGTCGATGGCCGTGGTCGAGGTTCCCGAGCGCACCCCCGACTCGATCGGGCTGCGTCCGTTCTCGGAGTTCGAAGCCGCCAACGACACCTGGCCGCGCGGCGATCGGCCGGCCGCGATCCGCGAGGCGGCGGCCGAGTTCCGCGCCCGCTTCGCGGTCGCCGACAACCGCGTGCGGGCGGTGCGAACGGTGGACATCGCCTCGGCGCCCTACCCGCTCAAGTTCGCCTTCGGCGGCGCCGCGAAGGGCGCCGAACCCCTACATCAACATCATCAACCGGCTCCAGGTCGTCCAGTTCGAGCGACTTCGAGGGCCGCCTGCGGACGCTCGCCTACGAGCCGACGGTCACCGACGGGCCCGCAGGAGGCGCCGTTCTACGAGCAGCTGATGCGCTTCCCGCTCCCCGACTGGCGTCGCCTACAAGGTGATCGCGAAGATCTGGAACGAGCCCGACCAGGCGCTCGCCACCGTCGGGCTGCGCCCCGAGGACGTCGACTTCATCAGCTTCGACCACCTGCACGTCCAGGACCTGCGCTTCGTGCTCGGCACGACCGAGCCGATCGACGGCGAGCCGGCACCGCGGCCGCCGCTGTTCCCGAACGCGAAGCTGATCGCCCAGCGCCGGGAGTGGGACACGTTCGCCTCGCTGCACCCGATGCAGTGGGCCTGGTACGTCGCCGACGGGATCAAGGACCTGATCACCGACAACGTCGTGCTCGTCGACGGCGACGTCGAGCTCGGCCACGGGGTGCGCGCTGGTCTGCGACCCCGGGTCACACCGACGGCAACCACTCGCTCTGCGTCAACACCCCCGACGGGCGTCTGGGTCTCGTCCGAGAACGGGGTCGCCGCCGACTCCTGGCATCCGCACCTGTCGAAGATCCCGGGCGTGCGCCGGACGGCCGAGTTCTTCGGCCGCGAGGTGATCCTGAACTCGAACACGCTCGAGGACTCGATCGACCAGTACGACTCGATGATCAAGGAGAAGGCGCTCGCCGACCCGAATCCGCGCGACCCGCGCTTCGCCAACGTCTTCCCGTCCTCGGAGATGGCGCCCTGGAAGCGCCAGTGGCCGGTGGTGCCGACGTTCTCCTACGGCGGCATCAACTACGGCGACGATCGAGCGCCCCGGACGGCTGAGGCTCAGACGGGCTGCAGCGTCCGGTCGCCGTCGGCGACGATGACGACGATCTCGCCCCGGCACGGGCGCTCGGACCCGGCCAGGAACATGCGCCCGACGCGACGGCGCTGGGCCTCGGCGCGAGCGAGGTCGGCGGCGGCGTTGCGATTCAGCCGAGCGGCCACGGTCTGGGCGGCTCCGTATCGGTCGAGGTAGAGAACGTCGTACATTCGGGGTCAACCTCCTTGTTGGTCATCCCGCCCCTTGCGCGGCGCCTTCACTTCCCGTGTGTTCGCCGCGGAGGGCGAATTACCCTCCCGCGCCGCGAATCAAACCCGCATCAGCCGGGCCGATCGGGCCGATCGCTAATCGAGATGGACCGAGCCGACATCGCGCCCTAACCTCGTCGGGGGGTGGGACGGCGCGCCTGGACACTGCTGCTGACGCTCGGAGCGATCTGGGGCGGCAGCTACATGCTGATCAAGATCGGGCTCCGCGACCTGAGCCCGGCGATGGTCGCCTGGTCGCGGGTGGCCCTCGCGGCCGCGGTCCTGGTCGCGCTCGCGCACGCGCGGGGCGCGCTCGGCGGCCTGCGCGGGCGGGTCGGGATCGTCGCGCTGATCGCGGTGGTCCAGGTCGCGGCGCCGTTCCTGCTGATCGCCGCCGGCGAGCTGGAGATCACCTCCTCGCTGGCCGGGATCCTGGTCAGCGCCGCGCCGCTGTTCACCGCGCTGCTGGCGATCTGGGTCGACCCGAGGAGCGCTCCACGGGCTGCGTCTGGTCGGCGTCCTGCTCGGCCTGGTCGGGGTCGCGATGCTGCTCGGGGTCGACCTCGGCGGCTCGGGCGACGAGCTGCTCGGCGGGCTTGCGATCGCTCGCGCGGCGCTCGGATACGCGGTCGGCGGGCTGCTGGTCAAGCGCCAGCTCGCCGACGCGACGCCGATCGGGGTCGCCGCCTGGGTGCTGACGGCGGCGACCGCGATCCTGCTCCCGGCGGCGATCGTCGGCGCGCCGAGCGAGCTCCCGGGCCTCGGCCCGGTCGCGGCGGTCGCCGTGCTCGGTGTGGTCGGGACCGGGATCGCGTTCGCGATCTTCTTCGAGCTGATCGCGACCGTCGGCCCGGCCCGGACGCTACCTCGTCACCTACCTCGCGCCCGGGTTCGCGGTCGTCTACGGCGCGCTGCTGCTCGACGAGGCGATCAGCGTCGCGACGATCGCCGGGCTGGCCCTGATCCTCGCCGGCTCCTGGCTCGCGGCCGAGGGCCGGCTGCGCTCACCGCGGCGGGTCCGGGGTTCCGGCGGCGACCCAGGCGCGCAGGAGGGGGGCGACGGCGTAGCGGTCGTCGGCGAGCTCGCGGTGAAGCGCGTCGAGGGTCGCTGAGACCCGCTCGGGACCGAGCTCGCGACCCCACTCGAACGGGCCCCGAGGGTGGTTGAGCCCGAGCCGCATCGCCGCGTCGATGTCGTCCGGCGCCGCGACGCCCTCGCCGACCGCGAAGCAGGCCTCGTTGACGAGCTGGGCGACGATTCGCTCGAGGATGACCCGCCGCCGCTCGGCGTCCGGCAGCTCGGGCTCCGGGCGCTCGCCGTCGTCGCCGTAGTCGTAGAAGCCGCGCCCGGTCTTGCGCCCGAGGCGGCCCGCGGCGACCATCCGCTCCTGGATCGGGTGCGGCTCCCAGCGCGGCTCGGGGCGCTGGTCGAAGAACGAGCGCGCGACCGCGAGGTTGACGTCGATCCCGATCAGGTCCATGAGCTCGAACGGGCCCATCCGGTAGCCGCCGTCCTCGCGCACGATGCGGTCGATCTGCGCCGGCTCCGCGAGCCCCTGGTCGGCGATCCGCAGCGACTCGAGCGTGAACGGGCGGTTGCAGCGGTTGACGATGAACCCGGGCGAGTCCGAGCAGCGGATCGGCGTGCGCCCCATCCGCTCGGCGACCGCGGTCGTCGTCGCCAGCGCCGGCTCGCCGGTCGAATCGCCGGCGACGACCTCGACCAGCCGCATCAGCGCCGGCGGGTTGAAGAAGTGCATCCCGCAGACCCGCTGCGGGCGCTCGGCGGTCGCGGCGATCGCGCTCACCGAGAGCGACGAGGTGTTCGTCGCCAGGACCGCGCCGGGAGCGCAGGCGCGCTCGAGGCGCTCGAACAGCTCCCGCTTGAGCTCCAGCCGCTCGGGCGCCGCCTCGACCACGAGCTCGCAGCCGCCGAGCTCCGAGAGCTCGGTCGCGGCGGCGAGCCGTGCCGCCGCCGCCTCGGCGTCGGCGGCGCTCCAGCGCCCGCGCTCGGCGCCGCGGGCGAGATCGGCGCGGAGCGCGCTCGATGCCCGCCTCGAGCGCCTCCGGGTCCGGGTCGTGGAGGCGGGTCTCGCAGCCGGCGAGGCAGGCGAGCTGGGCGATCCCGGCGCCCATCGTCCCGGCGCCGGCGACGCCGACCCGCGTCGGGGCGTCCACTCAGCGTCCCCGGTACTCGGGCTTTCGCTTCTCGAGGAAGGCCTGCATGCCCTCGACCCGGTCCTCGGTCGCCATCGCGAGCTCGTACAGGCGCCGCTCCTGGTCGAGGCCGGCGGCGAGCGCGGTCTCCTCGGCGGCGAGCACCGCCTGCTTCGCGAGCCGGGCGGCGATCGGCGGCCGCGAGGCGATCCGCGCGGCGAGCTCGAGCGCGGCGTCGAGCCACTCGCGCTTCTTCGCCACCTGCGTTGACGAGCCCGAGCCGCGCCGCCTCGGCGGCGTCGAAGCGCCGGCCGGTGAGCACCAGCTCCATCGCCCGCTGCTTGCCGACCACGCGCGCGAGCCGCTGGGTGCCGCCGCCGCCGGGGATGATCCCGAGCGTGATCTCGGGCTGGCCGAACTCGGCCGTCTCCGAGGCGACGATCAGGTCGCAGATCAGCGCGAGCTCGCAGCCGCCGCCGAGCGCCCAGCCCGAGACCGCGGCGACCAGCGGCGTGCGGCACTCGGCGACCCGGCGCCAGAACTCCGCCGCCGGGTGAAAGACCGCCTCGTGGAACTCGCGCTCGGCGAGCGCCGCCGATGTCGGCGCCGGCGGCGAACACCTCGTCGGAGCCCGCGATCACGATGCAGCGCACCTCGGGGTCGGCGTCGAAGCGCTCGAGCGCGCCGGCGAGCTCCTCCATCAGCTCGGGCGAGAGCGCGTTGCGCGCCTCGGGCCGGTTCAGGCGGCAGAGGCCGACGCCGCCGTCGACCGAGGTCTCGACCAGTCGTCAGCTCACTTGCCGGGCGGCAGCATCGCGTTGATCCCGGTCGCGTCGCGGCCGATGATCAGCTTCTGGATCTGCGAGGTGCCCTCGTAGAGCGTCGTCACCCGGGCGTCGCGCAGGTAGCGCTCGACCGGGTAGTCGTCGACGTAGCCGGAGCCGCCGTGGACCTGGATCGCGAGGTTCGCGCACTCGACCGCCGACTCGGTCGCGTACAGCTTCGCGACCGAGGTCTCGACCGTCGACGGCTTGCCCGCGTCCTTGAGCTCACCGGCGCGGCGGACGAGCATCCGCGCCGCGTCGCGGCGCACGATCATGTCGGCGATCATCTCCTGGACGAGCTGGAAGCTCGCGATCGGGACGCCGAACTGCCGGCGCTCCTTCGCGTAGGCGACCGAGGCCTGGACGCAGCCCTCGCAGATCCCGACGCAGCCCGCCGCGACCGAGTAGCGGCCGGAGTCGAGCGCCGACATCGCGACCTTGAACCCGTCGCCGACCTCGCCCATGAGCGCGTCGTCTGCCGACCTCGACCCCGTCGAGCGCGAGCTCGGCCGTGTCGGAGGCGCGCAGGCCGAGCTTGCCGTGGATCTCCTGGGTCGCAGAACCCCTCGCTCTCGGTCGGGACGAGGAAGCACGCGAGCCCCTTGTGCTCTCGCGCGGGGTCGGTCTGGGCGAAGATCAGCGCGACCTCGGCGACGTTGCCGAGCGAGATCCACATCTTCTGGCCGCTGATCCGCCAGCCGCCGTCGATCTTCTCCGCCCGCGTGCGCAGGTTGGCGGCGTCCGATCCGGTGTCGGGCTCGGTGAGCCCGAAGCAGCCGAACGCCTCGCCAGCGGTCAGCCTCGGCAGCCAGCGCTGCTTCTGCTCGTCCGATCCCCAGCGCTCGATCGAGCCGCAGACGAGCGAGGTCTGGACCGAGACCACGGTGCGCATCGCCGAGTCGCCGCGCCCGACCTCCTCGACGATCAGCCCGTAGCTGACGTAGTCGAGGCCCCGGCCGCCGTACTCCTCGGCCACCGGCGCGCCCAGGTAGCCCATCTCGCCGAGCCGGCGGGCGAGCTCGAGGTCGAAGCGCTGCGCCCGGTCGGAGTCGCGCGCCCGCGGGACGACCTCGTTGTCGACGAAGTCGCGCGCGGTCTCGACGATCAGCCGCTGCTCGTCGCTGAGCCCGGCCGTGTTCATCGGGCGCTCGCGCCGAGCGCCGCGGCGAGCTCGGAGGCGAACGCCTCCTGAGCCTCCGCCGTCCGCGGCCCGGTCGCCAGCGTGCGGTCGTCGATCGCCGAGATCGGCTGCACCTCGCGGGTGGTCGAGGCGAGGAACGCCTCGCCGGCACCGGCGAGCAGGTCGACGGTGTACGAGCCCTCGCTGACCTCGAGGCGCTCGAGCAGCACCCGGCGGGTGATCGAGTCGAGGATCCCGGTCTCGAGCGCCGGGGTGACGCAGCTCGTCGTCGACGACCCAGAAGATGGTCGAGGTCGGCGCCTCGAGCACGACGCCGTCGGGGCGCACGAGCAGCGCCTCGTCGGCGCCGCGGCCCTTGGCGATCCGGGTCGCCTGCATGTTGGCGCCGTAGGAGAGCGACTTGACCCCGGTCAGGATCACGCTCGGCGCGTAGGTCACCGTCGCCAGGCTGACCGTCTCGCCCCAGTCGACCAGCGGCTCGATCAGCGCGATCCGCCGCCCGCCGCGGGTGATCAGCAGCCGCAGCTGCGCGTCCGCGTCGCCGTTTCGGCTCGAGCAGCGCCTCGATCTCGGGCTCCAGCCGGTCGCGCTCGACGGTGAGCTCGATCGCCGCCGCGGAGCGCTCGAGCCGGTCGAGGTGGTCGCCGAGCGCGTACGGGCGCCCGCCGTAGAGGCGGATCACCTCGAACACGCCGTCGCCGCGGTAGAGGCCGTCGTCGGGGAGCGCGATCACGGTCTCCGCGGTCGGGGCGATCTCCCCGTCGACGGATGCGAGCGCCGTGGCGGTCATCGCGCCCGAGGCTATCTCAGAGCGCCTCGATCACGGTCGCCAGCCCCTGACCGACGCCGACGCACAGGGCCGCGACCCCGTAGCGCCCGCCACGGCGGCGAAGCTCCCAGGCGAGCGTGGTCAGCAGCCGGGCGCCCGAGCAGCCGAGCGGGTGTCCGATCGCGATCGCGCCGCCGTTGACGTTGAGCCGCTGCTCGTCGATCCCGAGCTCGCGCGCCGACGCCAGCACCTGGGCCGCGAACGCCTCGTTGATCTCGATCAGGTCGAGGTCGCCGAGCTCGAGCCCGGCGGCCGCGAGCGCGGCGCGGATCGCGGGCACCGGCCCGATCCCCATGTAGGCCGGATCGACGCCCGCGACCCCGGTGGCGACGATCCGCGCCAGCGGCTCGGCGCCGAGCTCGCTCGCCTTCGCCGCCGAGGCGAGCACGAGGCAGGCGGCGCCGTCGTTGAGGGTCGAGGCGTTGCCCGCGGTCACCGTCCCGCCGGCGCGAAACGCGGGCTCCAGCGCGGCCAGCCGCTCGAGCGAGCTGTCGGGGCGTGGCCCCTCGTCGGCGTCGACGGTCACCGTCTCGCGCCCGGCGGGGGCCTCGATCGCGACCAGCTGCGCGGCGAGCCGTCCCTCGGCCTGGGCGGCGAGCGCCCGCTCGTGGCTGCGCAGGGCGAAGGCGTCCTGGTCGGCACGCGAGATCGAGTGGCGCTCGGCGACGTTCTCGGCCGGTCTCGCCCATCGCCTCGGTCGAGTAGCGCGCGGCCATCCGCGGGTTGATCAGCCGCCAGCCGAGCGCCGTGTCGTGCAGGGTCTGCTCGCCGCGCGCGAGCCCCGCCTCGGGCTTCGCCATCACCCAGGGGGCACGGCTCATCGACTCCGAGCCGCCCGCGAGGTAGAGGTCGCCCTCGCCGAGGCGCAGGGCGCGCGAGGCCTGGTTGACCGCCTCGAGGCCCGAGGCGCAGAGGCGGTTGACGGTCACGCCCGGGACCTCGACCGGCAGTCCGGCGAGCAGCGCGGCCATCCTGGCGACGTCGCGATTGTCCTCGCCGGCCTGGTTCGCGGCGCCCCAGTAGACGTCGGCGACGTCGCCCGGATCGATCCCCGTGCGCTCGACCGCGGCAGCGATCGCGTGCGCGGCGAGGTCGTCGGGGCGGACGCCGGCGAGCGCGCCGCGGTAGCGCCCGATCGGGGTCCGCACGGCGTCGATGATCAGCGCTTCGCCCGGGGCCGCCACGGAGGCGATGATCGCATGGGCCGCGCGGCGTAAGGTAGGCGCGGTGGACTTCGTCCTGATCTCGCTCGCGATGGTCGGCCTGATCGTGCTCTGCCTGGTGCTGCTCGCGCGCGCCTACCCGGGCTCGGGGGCCGACCTGGTCGACTGGAAGCCGACCCGCTCGCACGAGCTCGAGGCCCAGCTCGAGGTCGACGACGTCGCGCAGATGATCGAGGCGCAGAACAAGTACCGTCGCCGCCGTGGCGAGACCGAGCTCACCGAGGACGACGCGCAGCGGATGGCCCGCGAGGACGAGGCTGTCCGCGAGCGCGCCCGCGAGGCGAACGAACGCCGCCTCGCCGAGCTCGAGGACGAGTACGGCGTCTGACGCCGCGCCGGCGGGGGGATCGTGGCCCGGGCGCTGATCGTCGGCTGCGGCTGTCGCGGACGGGAGCTCGGCGCGGATCTCGTCTCGGCGCAGTGGGCGGTCCGAGGGACGACCAGGCGCGCCGATCGCACCATGCCGATCGCCGAGGCCGGGATCGAGGCCGTGGTCGCGAACCCGGACCTCGTCTTCGACCTGCTCGAGCACCTCGACGGCGTGACGATGATCTTCTGGCTCCTGGGCACGGCGCGGGGCGAGCGCACGCTGCTCTCGGCGATCCACGGGCCGCGGCTCGAGCGGGTGCTGGAGGAGATCGTCGACACGCCGGTGCGCGGGTTCGTCTACGAGGCCGGCGGCACCGTCGACGAGTCGATCCTCGACCGCGGCGACGTCGATCGTCGCCCGCGCCTCCGAGCGCTGGCGGATCCCGGCCGAGATCGTCCGCGCCGATCCGGCGGAGCACGCCTACTGGCGCGCCGAGATGCTGGCCTCGGTCGTGCGCCTGATCGAGGCTCGCTGAGTCGCTACTGCGGCGGGGTCGGCTTGTCCTGCGGGGCGCCTGCCTGCGACCACGGCGCCTCGTCGGCGTAATTCGCCGGCGGCTGGTCGAGCTGCCCGACGGCGACGATCGCGCCGATCACGAGCGCGGCGATCACCCCGAGCACGATCCCGTAGGTGATGAACTGGCGGCCGCGGCTGGGGCTGTACTGGCCGCCGATCACCTCGCGCCGCTTGTCGAGGCCCATCGCGTCGGTGTCGGACTGCTCGTGGCGCGCGAGCCGCTCCTCGGGGTCCTCCTTCTCGATCACCGTCTCGGGACCGATCGAGGGTGCGGTGGTCTCGCTGATGTCGATGCGGTCGCCGTCGCCCTTGCGGCTCTCCTCGCTCATGGGTCCACGATAGCCGCGTCGGGGTCGCCGGTGCGCCGCTTCGGGCGCCAAACTAGGCCGCCGATGCTGCGCGTACCCACAAGCCGCTGCCCGCGCGCGGCGCTCGCGATCCTCGTCGCGACGCTCGCCGCGGCGACGCTGGCGCCGGCGCGGGCGAGCGAGCCGGCCGCCGAGCACCCGTGGCCGAAGCGGATCGCCGCCGCCGAGGCGGTTCGCCGACGGTCGCGCCGGGACGATCTCGTTCGCGGTCGTCGACGAGGACGGCGAGCTGCGGGGCGACCACGTCGACCGGGTCCACAACTCGGCCAGCGTGGTCAAGGTGATGTTCATGGTCGCGCTGCTGCGCGAGCCCGAGGTCCGCGACGACCGCCTGAGCCGCTCCGAGCGCCGCCTGCTCGGGCCGATGATCAAGCGCTCCGACAACCAGACCGCGACCGCGATCTACAACCGGGTCGGCGAGGGCGCGCTCCACGAGCTCGCCCGCGACGCCGGCATGGACAGCTTCACCACCCAGCCGACCTGGGGCCTGTCGACGATCACCGCGCGCGAGCAGGCCCGCTTCGTCTACCGGCTCGAGCGCTTCATCCCGAAGCGCCACCGCGCCTACGCGATGCAGCTGCTGACGCGGATCGTGCGCTCACAGCGCTGGGGGATCCCGCCGGTGGCGCCGCGGGGCTGGAAGCTGCATTTCAAGGGCGGTTGGTCGGGCCGCCCGAACTGGCGCGTGAACCAGGTGATGCTGCTGCGCCGGCCGCCGCGCCGGTTCTCGGTCGCGATCCTGACCCGCGATCAGCCGAGCAAGGACTACGGCGAGCGCTCGATCGAGGGCGTCGCGCGGCGGCTGCTGCACGGCTACGAGCGGCTCAGCTCGCGCTGACCCCCTCGGCCCCGTCGAGGCGCTGCAGGAGCTCACCGAGGATGCGCGCGGTCGCGCCCCAGATCAGGTGTTCGTCGACGAGGTAGGTCGGGGTCCGGAACGGGACGCCCCGGCGAACCAGCCGGCGCATGGCGAAGCTCTCGCGCAGCGCCGCGACCGTGAACGCGAGCACCGTCTCGACCTCGGCCGGGTTCGGCTCGAAGCCGAGCCCGTCGTCGATCAGGCCGACGAACGGATGCACTTTGTAGTTGGTGACGAAGGTGCCGATCGGCGGCAGCGCGCCGACCACCTCGACCGCCGACGGAGCGAGCGCGATCTCCTCCTCGGCCTCGCGCAGCGCCGTGGTCAGCAGCGGCTCGCCGGGATGGTCGCGGCGCCCGCCGGGGAACGAGATCTCGCCCGCGTGGCGGCGCAGGTCGTGGCGGCGCTCGGTGAACACGAGCCCGGGGCGCTCGGGAAAGCCGAAGATCGCGACCAGTACGGCGGCCTCGGTGCTCCCGTGCGCGGCCATCGCCTCGGCCTCGGCTGGGTCGAGCAGCGCCGAGCGCAGGCCTGCGGCCGGGTCGCTCAGATGATCACCTGGACGGTGCCGCCGTCGACCGACCAGGCCGAGCCGGCGACGTAGGAGGCGCGCTCGGAGCACATGAAGACGATCGCCGCGGCCACCTCGCTGACCTCGGCGAGGCGGCCGATCGGTCGCTTGGCGCCGGCGGTCTCGAGCGCCCGCTCGCGGGAGCCCTCGTCGCCCGCCGACTGGTCGAGCAGCCCGCCGCCCTCCATCCACATCTCCGACTTCGTCGGCCCTGGGCAGATCGCGTTCACGAGCACCCCGGCGCTCGCGTAGCGGTCGGCGAACACGCGCGAGAGCGAGAGCTCGGCCGCCTTCGCGACCGAGTATTCGGGCATCTGCGGCGACGGGCGCTTGCCGGCGGTCGAGGAGACGTTCACGACCCGGCCCCAGCCGCGCTCGGCCATCGGCGGGATCGCCGCCCGCATCGCGCGCAGCGGCGCCATCACGTTCAGCTCCCAGGCCGCGTACCAATCGCGCTCCGGGACCTGGTCGAGGTCGCGCGAGCGCGCCGTCCCGGCGCCGTTGACGAGCACGTCGAGGGCGCCGAAGCGCTGCTCGCAGGCCTCGAGCATGCGCTCGCCGGCGTCGGCCTCGGTGACGTCGAGCTCGAGCGCCTCGGCCCGGCCCTCGCCGGCGGCAGCCTCGTTGCAGGCCTCGACCGCCTCGGCGAGGCGGGCCGGGTCGCGCCCGACCACCAGCACCGAGGCGCCCTCGGCGCACAGCATCCTCGCCGTCTCGCGGCCGATCCCGCTGCTCGCGCCGGTGACCGCGCAGGCTCTCGCCTCGAGGCCGAGCTCCATCAGCCCGTGCTCACAGGCTCGATCCGGTCGGCGATCCCGATCGGCGTCTCGCCGCTCAGCGCCCGGTGCACCGGGCAGCTTCCGGCGATCGCCAGCAGCCGCTCGCGCTGCTCGTCGTCGAGCGGCTCGGGCACGCGCAGGAGCACGGTCGCCTCGACCAGACGCCCGTTGTCGCCGTAGCTCGCCTCGACCTCGACCTCGACCCGGCCGAGCTCCCAGCCCTTGCGCTCGGCGTACATCTCGCAGGTGATCGCCGTGCAGGCAGCGAGCGCCGCGGCGACGGCGCGGGTGGGGGAGGGGCCCTCGTCGCCGCCGCCGGCGTCGAGCGGCTCGTCGATGACCAGCGAATGGCCGCCCTCGATCTCGACCTCGTGGGTATAGCCCGAGCGCCGCCGCGCGACGGCCTTCACGCGCTGCTCCGGCGGGCGCTCAAGCCTTCGGCTCCGAGCGCTCGCGGCCGGCGAAGAGCTCGGGGGAGTCGAGGTCGGCGAAGCGAGCCATCGCGTAGGCGGCGTCCGAGGCGCGGTTGAGGAAGCGAAGCAGCTCGTCGGCGACCTGCCCGCCCTGCCCGGCGAGCGCCACCGTTCGCCGCTCGGCGCGGCGGATCACCGCGCGCGCGAGGTCGAGCTGGGCCGAGATCGTCGTGCCGCCCGGGATCACGAACTTCGGCGGCAGTTCGACCCGCTCCAGGTAGCGGTCGATCAGGCGCTCGAGCTCGGCCGCCATCTCGGCGGTGACGCGGCTGACCCCGTCGACGAGCCGCTCGGCGGCCTCGGGCGCGGTCGCGAGCTCGGCGCCGGCGATGAACAGGTCGTCCTGGAGGCGGAGGATGTCGGCGGCGAGCTCGGCGTCGTCGTCGGCGCACAGCGAGCGCGCGATCCCGAGCGCGGACCCGGCCTCGTCGAGGGCGCCGTAGGCCTCGGTGCGCGGCGTCCGACTTCGGCACCCGGCCGCCGTACCAGAGCGACGTCGTGCCGTCGTCGCCCTTCTTGGTGTAGATGCGGACCATCGACCCGCGAGCGTTAGCTCAGCGGGTTGAAGACGATCCCGGTGAGCAGCTTCGGGAAGAAGTAGGTCGACTTCGGCGGCATCGTCTCGCCCGCGGCGGCGACGGCGCGGACCTGCTCGACCGGGGTCGGGCGCATCAGGAAGGCGGCGTCGGCGTCGCCGTCGAGCGCGGCGAGCGCCTGCTCGGCGGAGGCCGTGTAGGCGATCCCGCGCTTGGCCTCGATCGCGTCGGCGCTCATCCCGAGCGCGCCGCGGAGCACGAGCGCCTCGAGGATCGCCGCGTCGAGGGTCCGGTAGGCCTCCGAGGCATCCGGGATCGCTCGCTCGAGCGCCGCCGAGTCGCTTCAGCCGCAGCCGATAGCCCTTGCGGTGATGGGCGTCGACGTAGCCGAAGACGCCGATCCCCGGCTCGCCGGCGGGGTCGAGCGCGTCGAGGGCGACCTCCTCGGCGTCGAAGTTGGCGAGGATCGCCTCGCGCAGGGCCGCCTGCGTGGCGCTGTCGCCGAGGTCGGTGAGCAGGCGGTGGTAGCCGAACACGGTCAGGCCCGGGTCGGCGAGCGAGACCAGCGCCATCAGCGTGTAGCGGTGAGCGCCGTCGCCGCCGATCGCGTCGGCGTAGGTGCGCGCGGTCTCGTAGCGATGGTGCCCGTCGGCGATCAGGAGCTCCGACTCGGCCAGCTCGGCGCTCACCGCGCGGTGCGCCTCGGGGTCGCCGATCCGCCAGACGCGGTTCACGGTGCCGTCGTCGTCGGTGACCTCGGCCCAGGGCTCGTTCCGGGTGAACCCCTCGACGTGGCGCCAGGCGTCGCCCTCGTGCAGGGAGAAGATCGGCGACAGGTTGTGTCGGGTCGCCTCGGTCAGCCGCAGACGATCCTGCTTCGGCCCCGGCTGGGTGCGCTCGTGCGGGCGCACCAGGCCCGGCCCGTAGTCGGTGACCCGGACCCGGCAGAGCAGCCCGCGGCGGGTCTGGCGCGAGCCGTCGGGCGCCGAGTACTCCTGGGTCAGCGCCCAGAGCGCCGGCTCGCGGTCGGCGGCCAGGATCCCCTGCAGGGTCCACTCCTCGAGCGTCTCCGCCGCGTGCTCGTAGGGGTCGCCGCCGTCCGCCGTCCGCGGGAGGTCGATCTCGACGACGTTGAACGGCGAGCGCGCGAGCAGCTCGGCGCGCCGTGGCTCGTCGATCACGTCGTAGGGCGGGGCGACGACCTCGGCGAGTGACGGGACCGCGGCGAGGTTGTAATGCAGGGCGTTGAGCGGTCGGACCTCGGCCATCGGGCGCGCAACCCTACCCGGCGCCGGCGGATGGCCCCCCGTGCTCGGCGAACCAGCCGCCCAGCGCCTCGAGCCCGGAGCGCTGGTCCTCGCCGCCGCCGAGTCCGCCGAGCGGCCCGGTGCCGCGCATCATCGTCAGCTTCAGCCTCTCGCCGTCGGTGCTCCGCAGCCTCAGGGTCACCGCGGAGCGGTCCATGATCGCCGCGCCGACGTCGGGCCAGCCGCCGCCGGCACCCTCGGCGTCGACGGCGGCGAGCCGCTCCGGGGGCAGCGAGACCGGTTCGCCGTCCGGCTCGAGGCGCCGGGTGAGCCCCTGGACGAGCAGGCGTCGGTCGGTCACCCCGATCGCGACCGCGCGGCCCTTGAACAACCCGACCTGGGTCGCGATGCAGGCGCCGCGCAGCTCCTCGCCCTCGGCGAGCGCGGGCGCGAGCGCGGCGCGCAGCTTGTCGCCGAGCTCCGGCGCCCGCTCACTCCCGCGCGCAGCGGTCGGCGACGACGTCGTCGATCGGCGTCTCCGGCGAGGCCTCGGCGGCGGCGATCGCAACCCCGACCTGGAAGTCGCTGCCCGGCTCGGCGTCGACGCCCTCGCAGTCGGAGTTCGCCGCGGCCGCGTCCTCGACCGCGCTCACCTGATCGGGCAGCGAGGCGGCGATGAAGTCCTCGGCGCTCAGGTCGGAGCCCGGCGAGGAGGAGACGTCGGCCGGCCCGGTGGCGCCGGTCGCTCCGGACTCGGGCTCCTCCTCGTCGCCGCCGCAGGCGGCGAGGGCGAGCATGGCGAGGACCGTGGTGAGCGCGATCAGGCGTCGCATTCGGCGGCAGTCTAAGCAACCGCCGAGGACCGATCGATCGGGGCGCCCGGATTTGAACCGGGGACCTCGGCCACCCAAAGGCCGCGCGCTACCAGGCTGCGCCACGCCCCGCTGTCGGCCGAGTGTATCCGCGGCTTCGGGGTACTCACGAGTCGACGGCGAACACACGGAGGCAGATGACATGGACTTCAAGCGACTGTCGGACAAGGCCAAGGACCTGGTCGAGCAGCGCGGCGGAAGCGAGGCGCTGAAGCAGGACGCCGAGCAGCTGCGCGAGATCGCCAAAGGGCCGGGCAGCGTCTCAGAGAAGGCGAAGGCCGCGGTCTCGGCGATCAAGGATCCCGGCACCAGGGGGGCGAAGACCGACGCCCCGGCGGCGGCGGCCGCCTCGGGCGCCGAGCGCGAGCGCGCCGCGACCAAGGTCGAGGGCGAGGCGCGCGGCAAGCACGCGGGCGGTGACGGCACGCGCAAGGGTCGTGGCCGGCGCCGGCGCGAGCAGGCCGGGGGCGACGTCGGCGCGCTCTAATCTGGGCCGAGACCCCCGTAGCTCAACTGGATAGAGCGGCGGATTTCTACTCCGCAGGTTGCAGGTTCGAGTCCTGCCGGGGGTGCTGACCGCGCCCCCGAACGCGAAAGAGCCCGGCCGCCGCGGCCGGGCTCCCCGTCGATTACTCGATAGCCGTGATCCGGTTCAGGTCTTGCGCTCGAGGTCCGCGACCTCGTCGGCCTTGCGGTCCGCACGCTCGTCGGCGCGGTTGAGCTCTTCCTTCTTCTGGCCCTTGAGCTCCTCGTCCTTGCCCTCGCGGCGGGTCTCCGGGTCGTTGGTGAGATCGCCAACGACCTGCTTGGCCTTGCCGGTCACCTTGTCCGTGATGCTCATTTCGGTGCTACCTCGTTTCGTCGGGTTCACCCCTGCGAGTACCCGACACGAGGCGGCGATAACGACTATCGGGACCCGTGAAACGCTCGTTTCGCCCCTCACGAGCAGCCGCTACATTGGACCGAGCGCGGTGAGCGTAGCTCAGCTGGTAGAGCTCCTGGTTGTGGTCCAGGCGGTCGTGGGTTCGAGTCCCATCGCTCACCCTCTCAGGAGCTCACAGCGCCAGCGACCGGCGCGCGCCAACGCGGGATACTGCGCGGGCGATGTCGGAGGACGAAAACCTCGCGGTCGTCCGCAGAACCATCGAAAGCTTCGCGAATGACGTCGAGACGTGGCTCGACACGCTCGATCCCGCGGTCGAGTGGTATCCCGCGGAGGAGCACCAAACCCTCTTGCTCGGTCGGGATGCTGCCCTGAGGCGCCGAGAACGCTGGCGCGAAACCTTTCAGGAGGGGACCTACGGCCTCGAGATCCAGGAACTGAGCGGGAACGGGGAGAACGTGTTCTCCGTCCTCCGCGAATGGGGCCAAGGTCGGGGGAGCGGGATCGTGGTTGAGGATCATGACTATGCGCACTGGAAGGTGCGCAACGGGAAGATCGTGTACTGCTACGAGTACGGGACCCGCAACGAAGCCCTCGAAGCCGCCGGGCTCTCGGAGTAGCACGAGGTGCGACGGTTGCGCCCGCCGCGGCCCAGCGGATAGGGTGGCTCGATGATCTCCACGGTGGCGGTCGGGACAGATGGCTCGACGACGGCGGACGAGGCGGTCAAGGAGGCGGCCGAGATCGCGCGTCGCTTCGACGCCAGGCTGGTGCTCCTGAGCGCGTTTGCGGAAGGCGGCGGCGCGCCCGCCGGCGACGACATCGAGCTCCAGTGGGCGTCGAACCCGTCGGCTCGGGTGAAGTCGATGCTCGAGCGGACCGAGGCCGATCTGCGCTCGGGCGGAATCGAGTGCGAGACGCGGATCGGCGGGGGCGAACCGTCCGAGGTCCTGGTGCGACTCGCCGCCGCCTGCGGCGCCGACCTGCTGGTGATCGGCAACAAGGGGATGCAGCGGCGGATGCTTGGCAGCGTGCCGAACAGCGTCACGCACAAGGCCGACTGCTCGGTGCTCGTCGTCAAGACGACGTGAGGCTCGGCAAACGTCCCGGAGCCGCAGGATCTTCGGCTATGGGACGACTGTCCCGGTGAACGTTTCGCGACCTTCGTCGGAGCCGGGTGCCTAGCTTCGCGTCTCGAGCAGCTGCTTGAGCGCGGCCAGGTCGCGCTTCAGGCCGGAGCGGACGATCGGGCCGAGCACCGGGCGCAGGAGGCGGTCCGCTCCAGTCGGGCGGAGCTCGATCTCGTAGGTGAACGAGGCCCCGTCCCCCGCGGGGCGGACGGTGCGCGCGCCGGCGAGCTCGCCGATCGTGCCCGCGCCCGTGAACCGGTAGGAGACCTCGGGCTCGAACTCGGTGACCACGGTGTCGGCGATGTAGTCGCGCCCGGAGTTGCGAACGACCTCGTGCACCTTGGTCCCGAGCGCCGCCGGACCGGGTGGGTCGGGCGTCATCTCGCGCAGCCCCCGCCGCCAGCGGCGGTCGAGCCCGTAGTCGGCGATCGCGTCCCAGACCTCGGCCGGCGGACGTTCGATCCGCACCGACTCCTCGACGTGAACGCTCATCGTTCCCCCTCTCGTCGCTCGCCCCGGCGCTCGTCGCCCGGCGCGGCGCGAGCATCTCACACCGAGGGCGGCCGCTAGATTCGAAAGCGATGCGCGCCGGCACGCTCTCGTTCACCAGCGTCACCTACGACCCTCCGGGCGACGTCCTCTACGCGCGGCTGAGCGGTGCGCGCGACGCTTCGCGCGAGCGCACCGAGGAGGGCGACGTCTGGACCTACGACGATCGCGGCCAGCCGACCGGGGTGATCGTGATGGAGCCGCGCGAGCGGCTCGAGCGCGACGGCGCGGTCTACGTCACCGTGCCCAGCGGGGCACGCGAGCGCCTCCGCGGCGTCGAGTCCGCGATCCGCGAGCCCGCCTGAGCCGGCGGGCGGGGCGCCGGGTCAGTCGGCGATCCACTCCTGGCGGCCGCTGTCGCAGTCGCGAATCGCACCGTCGCTGGTCTCGATGTCGCCGGAGAAGCGGAAGCTGCCGATCGCCTTGCGGCTGCCGACCCGCCCGCGCAGGTTGAAGACCGTGTCGCCGTTGTCGTTGCGGTCGTGGAACCGGCGCCGCTCGCCGATCAGGATCTTGCCCTGAAGCGTCGCTCGGCGCATCTCCTGCTCGACGCCGCCCTCGCACTGGACGACGAAGTCGCGGACGACGAACTTTGAGACGTAGTTGCGGTCGTTGTTGTCCACCTCGGTGCGCAGCTTCACCGATGCTCCGCGCTCGGCTTCGAGCTCACCGAGGTAGACGTTGGGGGCGATCGCCCGGGCGCCCGCGAACGCGGGAATCGCCAGCACGAGCGCGAGGCTTGAGGCGAGCAGGGTGCGCTTCACTGGATCCGGTACCTCCGTGTTCGGGTTCCTGGCCTGCGCCAGCCTAACGCCCGACCGGCGCTCGTTCGCCGATCGGGCGCGTGCGGGCTGGCTCGGGGGCGCTCGCTACTTGACGCCCTTGATGCAGGTCAGGTGCGAGCTGAGGTTGAAATCGGCCGCCAGGCTGGGGTCGGGAAAGCCGATCAGCACGTGGTAGTACTGATTGCCCTCGACGTAGGAGCCCTGCTGGAAGACGTTCACGTCCTCGGGGAAGACGCCGCCCTCGACCACTCGCGACTTGCCCGGGCACTTGCCCAGCCGCACGTCGATGTAGGGGCCGGTGCCGGGCGGCGAGGGGACGACGTCGACCGGCGACGGTGCGCCGGTCAGGTAGATCATCTTCGCCTTCTTGGCCTTCTTCGCCTTGCGGGCGTTGACCGCCGACGCGTTCGCCTTCTGCATCTCGATCTCGACCGTGGCGTAGCCGGGCCGCTGCGGCGCGCCGCCGCCGAGCACGTTCGTCGCCATCGTCGCCGCGACTGCGGCCGCCGCCACCGCGGCGATGCCGAGGGTCCACTTCCTGCGCATCTTGAGACCTCCATCTAGCGGCCGTCCCTGTGCGGCCGATCTTGGTCGCGACTCTACCCCGGTTTCGCGACCGACCCTCACATCGGCGCGTCGGTCATCGTTTCAATGGACGAGCAGTGAGCCCGACCGCGACCAAGCACCCAGGCGCCGCCCGGGCGCCGTTTCAGCGCTTCCTCGACGAGCACCGCGAGCCGGTGCTCGGCTTCCTGCGCGCGGCGGTCGGCCCCAGCGACGCCGACGACTGCTTCCAGGAGACCTTCATCGCCGCGCTGCGCGGCTACGAGCGCATGGACGGGCGCCATCCCCGCGCCTGGGTGATGACGATCGCCCGCCGCAAGGCGATCGACCACCACCGCGCCCGCGCCCGGCGCCCCGAGCCGCGGGGGGAGCTGCCCGAGATCGCGGTCACCGACGAGCTCGAGGATCGCGAGGTCTGGAACGCCGTCGCCCGCCTCGCCGACGGCCAGCGCGACGCGGTCGCGCTGCGCTACGGCGCCGACCTGCCCTATCGCGAGATCGCCGCGGCGCTCGATTGCAGCGAGGCGGCGGCGCGCAGGCGGGTCGCCGACGGGCTCGCCGCGCTGCGCAAGATCATCGACAGAGAGGAGGCGACGCGATGAGCGAAGCCGACCGGATCACCACGGCGCTGGGGCGCGGCCTCGACACGGAGTCGCGTGACGCGGCCACCCGGCTCGCCGACCGCGCCGAGCGCGAGCGGCTCGCCGACGTCGCCTACGCGACCTACGAGTCGCCGCTCGGGACCGGCTACGTCGCCGCGACCGAGCGCGGCCTCGTCGCCGTGCAGCTGCCGAACGCCGGCCTCGACGACTTCCTCGACCAGCTCGCGGCCGGGATCTCGCCGCGGGTGCTGGAGCTGCCGGCGCGGCTCGACCAGGCGCGCCGCGAGCTCGACGAGTACTTCGAAGGCCAGCGCCACGAGTTCGGCCTCGAGCTCGACTGGCGACTCGTCGGCGGCGGGTTCGCGGCGCGAGTCCTGCGCGAGACGGCGAAGGTCCCGTTCGGGGTCACGACGAGCTACGGCGAGGTCGCCGCGCGGGCCGGGAGCCCGCGCGCCTTCCGCGCCGCCGGCACGGCGCTTGGCCACAACCCGATCCCGCTCGTGGTTCCCTGCCATCGGGTGCTGCGCGCCGGCGGCGTGCTCGGCCAGTACGGCGGCGGGCCCGAGATGAAGGCGTTCCTGCTGCGGCTCGAGGGGGCGCTCGAGTAAGAAGCTGCCTTTCGCGCTCGCCCGGGAGCGCGAAGGCGGCCGAGTGAGTGATAATCAGCCCGCCGCCAACCACGTGAAGGAGAGGTCGCTGCGCATATGACCGTCGTGCTGATCATCGTCGGGGTAGCCCTGCTGCTCGGGCTCGCCTACATCCTGATCCGCAACTCGATCATCGGGTCGCGAAACCGCGTCGACGAGGCCTGGTCCGGAATCGACGTCCAGCTCAAGCGCCGGCACGATCTTGTCCCGAACCTGGTCGAGACGGTGAAGGGCTACGCGCAGCACGAGCGCGAGACGTTCGAGAAGGTGACTCAGGCCCGGGCGGCGGCGATGCAGGCCGAGGGCCCGGCGCAGGCGAGCCAGGCCGAGGGGATGCTGAGCCAGGCGCTCGGTGGGCTGCGGGTCGTCGCCGAGCAGTACCCGGAGCTGCGCGCGACCGAGAACTTCCAGCAGCTCTCGCGCAACCTGTCCGAGCTCGAGGACGAGATCCAGGCCTCGCGGCGGATCTACAACTCGAACGTGCAGGCCTACAACACCAAGATCCAGATCTTCCCGAACTCGGTCGTCGCCGGGGCGGGCGGATTCACCGCGCGCGAGTTCTTCGAGATCGAGGACGCGACCGAACGCGAGCCGGTCTCGGTCTCGTTCACGCAGCCGCCCCCGCCGGCACCCGCCCAGTAGCGGTCGCGGCGCCCCGTGGCCGAGGCCGGGATGCTCGAGGCCGCCCTCGCGGTGGCCGCAGACGCCCATCGGGGCCAGACCCGTGCCGGCGGTTCGCCCTACCTCGGTCACCCGCTGCGCGTCTGCGAGCTGCTCGCGCAGGCCGGTGCGCCGCGAACGATGCTCGTCGCGGCGCTCCTCCACGACGCGGTCGAGGACTCCGAGCTCTCGCTTGGCGACGTCGTCGAGCGCTTCGGGGTCGAGGTCGGCGAGCTGGTCGGCGCGCTGACCGAGGACGCCGCGATCGAGGCCTGGGTCGAGCGCAAGCAGGCACTGCGGACGCAGGTCGCCGAGGCCGGGGAGTCCGCGGCGCAGATCTACTGCGCCGACAAGCTCGCCAACCTGGCCGAGATGCGGGCGCTGTACGCGGAGCTGGGTGAGGCGGCGATCGACCTGCACAAGGCGCCCAGCCTCGACCTGCGGGTCGCCGCCTGGCGCGCCGACCTGGAGATGGTCGAGCGGGTCGCCGCCGGGTTCGAGCTCGCCCGCGGCCTGGGCGACGGGCTCGACGCGTTCGCCGCCGAGCGGCGGGCGGCCGGGCGCACGACGAGCGTCTGAAAGGGATCGTCGACGGGCAGGAGGCCGGGCGCCGGGGCTGAACCGAAGAGGGGTGATCGTCGATTGCGCGCATTACCTCGACGGAGAGCGCCAGCACGACGAGCCGCTCGAGATCGAGGCCGCGGCCGAGATCGCGGGCTCGGGCGCCGAGGGCGAGTTCGTCTGGCTCGGCCTGCGCGAGCCCTCCGACGCCGAGCTCGAGCGGGCCCAGCGCGCGTTCGGGCTCAACGAGCTCGCGGTCGAGGACGCCCGCCACGCTCACCAGCGACCGAAGCTCGAGGACTACGACGGCTCGGTCTTCATCGTCCTGCGCCCGGCTCGCTACGACGACGAAACCGAGTCGGTGGAGTTCGGCGAGATCCACGTCTTCCTCTCGCGCACCTACGCGATCGCGGTCCGCCGCGGCGAGGCGAGCGAGCTGCAGCCGGCCCGCCAGCGCCTCGAGCAGTCCGAGCTGCTCGCCCACGGCGTCGGCGCGGTCGCCTGGGCGGTGCTCGACAAGGTCGTCGACGACTACCGCCCGGTGGTCGACGGCATCGACACCGACATCCAGGAGGTCGAGCAGGACATCTTCGCCCGCGGCAGCGACTCGACCGAGCGCATCTACTTCCTCAAGCGCGAGGTGATCGAGTTCCACCGCGCGGTCTCGCCGCTGCTGCCGGCGCTCGAGGCGCTCGAACGCGGCGCCTACCCGCAGATCGACGACGAGCTGCGCCGCTACTTCCGCGACGTCGCCGACCACGCGCGTCGCGTCGACGAGCAGGTCAACTCGCAGCGCGAGCTGCTGACCTCGATCCTGGAGGCGAACCTGGCGCTGCTCTCGGTGAAGCAGAACGAGGTCGTGCGCTCGATCTCGGGCTGGGCGGCGATCATCGCCGTGCCCACCTTCCTCGCCTCGATCTGGGGGATGAACTTCACCCACATGCCCGAGCTCGACCAGCCCTGGGGCTACTGGGTCGCGCTCGCGATGATGGCGGTCGCGGTCGTCGCGCTGTACCGCTTCTTCCGCCGCATCGACTGGCTCTGAGCGCCGGAGCCGGCCCCGTGCGCTCGCTACGCTGACGCGAATGATCGATGTAGCTGCGCCGCTTCTGCTGGTCGCAGTGGCGGTGGCCTACGCGCGCCGGGTCTCGACCCTCGCCCGGCGCGAGCGACCGGTCGGCGTCTGGCGCCAGGTCTCGTTCGCGTCGGGGTTGCTGCTGCTCCTGGTCGCCGACCTGCCGCCGCTGGCGACGATCGCCGAGGAGCTCGTCGTCGCGCACATGGTCCAGCACCTGCTGATCGCCGACCTCGCCGGGCTCCTGCTCGCGCTCGGGCTCACCGGCCCGATCCTGCAGCCGCTGCTCGCCGTCCGCGGCCTCGGCTGGCTGCGGGCGCTCGGCAACCCGCTCGTCGCGCTGCCGCTGTGGGCGCTCAACCTCTACCTCTGGCACCTCTCGGCGCTGTACGAGGGGGTGTTGACGAGCCCGCTGCTGCATTTCGCCCAGCACGCCTGCTTCTTCACCTTCGGGCTCGCGATGTGGCTGCCGCTGGTCGGTCCGCTGCCGAAGCCGGCCTGGTTCGGCGACGGGGCGATGCTGGGCTACATCGTCGATCGTGCGGATGCTCGAGGCGGTGCTCGCGAACGTGCTGATCTGGTCGGGCTCGGTGCTCTACCCCGACTACGCGCCGGGAGAGGCCGAGTGGGAGATCAGCCCACTCGCCGACCAGGGCGCGGCGGGCAACGTGATGATGATCTGGACCGGGACCGTGACCCTGGGGCTGTTCACGTGGCTGTTCATGCGCGCCGCGAACCGCAGCCACGAGAAGCAGGAGTTGATCGAGCTCGCCCAGTCGCACGGGGTCGAGCTCGATCCGGCGCGCGCCGGGCGCGCCGTCGCCGCCGGCCAGGGCGAGCGCCTGCGCGAGCGGATCCTCGGGGGTGGCGCGTGAGCGCGACCGCGCCGGCGGCGGACCGGAACCGCTTCCTCTACCTGCTCGTGTTCGTGGTCGGGATCTCGACCCTCGGCGCCGAGATCGCCGCCGCTCGGCTGATGGCGCCCTTCTTCGGCGCCTCGACGATCGTCTGGGCGAACACGATCGGCGTCGTCCTGGTCGCGCTCTCGGTCGGCTACTGGCTCGGCGGCAGGCTCGGTGACCGCTTCCCGGCCCGGCGCAGCCTCTGCCTGGCGATGCTGGGCGCCGCGCTGCTGCTCGCGATCGTGCCGCTCGTCGCACAGCCTTTCTTCGACCTCTCCGTCGACGCGCTCGACGAGATCGAGGCGGGCGCCTTCGTCGGCTCGCTGTTCGCGGTCCTGTTCTTGATCGCGATCCCGGTCGGGCTCGCCGGTACCTGCGCGCCGTGGGCGATCCGACTCTCGGTTCCCGACGTCGAGCACTCGGGACGGGTCGCCGGGCGCCTGTACGCGATCTCGACCGTCGGCTCGCTGCTCGGGACGATGCTCGCGGCGCTGGTGCTGATCCCGTTCATCGGCACCCAGCGCACCTTCCTCGCCTTCGCGCTCGCGCTCGCGCTCGTCGCCGCCGCGGGGCTCGGGTGGCGGGCGATCGCGGCGCCGATCGCGGTCGCCGCCGCGATGGCGATCCCGGTCGGGACGGTGAAGGGAACCGACGAGGGCACGGTGATCTTCGAGACCGACTCCGAGCACCAGTACATCCGCGTGATCGAGCAGCCCGACGGCGACCGGGCGCTCGAGCTCAACGAGGGCCAGGCGACGCACTCGCTCTATCGCCCCGGCTCCTATCTCACCGGCGACGTCTGGGACGGCTACCTGGTGCTCCCGTTCGCGGCGCGCTCCGAGCCGCCCGAGCGGATGGCGATCCTCGGCAACGCCGCCGGGACCACGGCGCGCGCCTACGGCCACTACTTCCCCGAAACCGAGATCGACGGGGTCGAGATCGACCCCGAGCTCGAGCAGGTCGGGCTCGAGTACTTCGACATGGGCTCGAACGAGAACCTCACCGTCCACAACGAGGACGCGCGCCCGTGGCTGCGGCGCTCCGAGGGCGACTACGACGTGATCATGGTCGACGCCTACCGTCAGCCCTATATCCCGTTCTACCTCGCGACCCGGGAGTTCTTCGAGCTCGTCCGCGACCGGCTTGCTCCCGGCGGGGTGGTGATCGTCAACGCCGGCCACCCCGAGGGCAACGACGACCTCGAGCAGGTGCTCGGCCGGACCCTGGCCGAGGCGTTCCCGACCGTGCTCCGCGACCCGATCGAACCCACCAACACGCTGCTCCTGGCGACCAACGCTCCCGCCTCGGCGGCGAACCTCGAGCGCGCCGCGCGCGAGCTCCCGCCCGAGCTCCGCAGCCTCGCCGCGATCGAGGCGGCGCGAATCGGCCCCCGCCTCCCCGGCGGCGCCGTCTACACCGACGACAAGGCGCCCGTCGAGTGGCTGATCGACCGCTCGATCCTCGGCTACGCGGGCGAGGAGTAGGCCCTAGCGCCCGGTGCGCCCGCGGACCCAGCGCCACCAGTAGACGGCGAGGTCGCCGACGAAGGCGGCGACGCGGCCGATCGGCCCGGTGACGATCCAGGCGGCGAAGCGCTCGGGGGCGCTCAAGCGACCGCGGCGCCCTGGCGCAGATCGCGCTCGGCGTCGACGCCCCAGCGCCGCCCCGCGGCGACGAGCTCGTCGCTGAGCGGCCAGCGGTCGGGGCGCTCGTCGCCCTCGTGGTCGGGGCTCGCGCCCTTGAGCGCCATCGAGCCGAAGTTGTCGCCGATCGCCCGGATCTCGGCGACCTCGTCGTCGCTGAACCCGACCGCCGGCAGCGCTGCCAGCTCGGCGCGCTTGTCCTCGATCGGGCGCGCGTGCGGCCCCGCCTCCTGGATCAGGGTCGGCGCCGCGCAGGCGACCGCGGGGTGGGCGAGGTTCCAGGCGCAGGCGAGCTGGATCGGCGTCAGCCGGTTGCGCTCGGCCAGCGGGCGCATGCGCTCGAGCCGATCGCGGCCGGCCTCGACCCAGCCCGCGGGCCGAAAGCGGCGGTGGTCGTGCTCGGCGAACTCGTGGCCCGCCAAGACGTCGTCCCAAAACAGCCCGCCGTAGTCGACCACCCTGGTGATCACCCGGACGTCGTGCTCGGCGGCGGCGCCGAGGCAGAGCTCGCCCGGCCACGGCTCGAGCGGGTTCAGGATCACCATTGCCCAGTCGATCCGGTCGCCGAAGCGCTCCAGGCACCCGATCAGGTCGAGGGTGAAGCCGTTCGCCGGGCCGGGGGCGACCCCGATCGCGTCGGCGAGCCCGTCGGCGCGCAGCGCCGCCATCGCGTCCCAGACCGCCTCCGAGCTGAACCCGATCCGATCCGGGTTGTGGAGCAGGAGCAGGTCGAAGCGCCCGGCGCCGGTGCGCTCCAGGCTCGCCTCGGTCGCGCGGCGCAGGTAGCTCGCGTACTCGTCGGGCCCGCGCAGGCGCGGATCGGTGAACCGGGGAAAGCCGCGCGGGCCGTCGCGCTCGCCCTCGACGAAGTCGTGGCCGACGGCGCCGACGACGCAGCAGGCGGAGCGCTCGACCCCGGCGAGCGCCTCGCCGAGCAGCGAGTCGGCGCCGCCCTCGCCGTAGACGTCGGCGGTGATCACGGTCTCGATCCCGCCCCCGGGCTGGAACAGCGAGGCCAGGCGCTCGGCTTCGATCGGCACACCGAATCGCATGAACCGCCCGCCGCCCCAGGTGCCGATCGCCGTCCTCGTGGGCTCCATCGGCTCGAACGGTAGCGCGCACTAAGCTCCCGCCCCGATGGAGACCACGGTCACCGAACTGCCCGAATCTCGGGTCAAGATCGACGTCGCGGTCGAGGCGGCGACGTTCGAGCAGCGCATCGACCGCGCCGCCCGCGGCCTCGCCGGCGAGATGAAGATGCCCGGCTTTCGCAAGGGCAAGGTCCCCGCGGCGCTGGTGATGCAGCGGGTCGGGCGCGAGGCGGTGGTCGAGCAGGCGCTTCGCGACGGGCTCGCCGAGTGGTACGAGGCGGCGCTGCTCGAAAGCGGCGTGACCCCGGTCGGCGACCCGAAGCTCGACGTCGGCGACCTGCCCGGCGAGGGCGAGGACCTCGCGTTCACGATCGAGGTCGGGGTGCGCCCGAAGGCGGAGCTCGGCGAGTACAAGGGGCTCGAGGTCGGCAAGGCCGAGATCGAGGTCCCCGAGGAGTCGATCGAGACCGAGCTCGAGCGCCTGCGGGCGGGCTTCGGCAGCCTGACGCCGGTCGAGCGTCCGGCCGCGGCGGGCGACGCGATCGTGATCGACTTCGCCGGCACGATCGACGGCGAGCCGTTCGAGGGCTCGGAGTCCCGCGACTTCGTGATCGAGCTCGGCGCCGAGGGGCTGCTGCCCGAGTTCGACACCGAGCTCAGCGGCGCCGCCGCCGGCGACGAGCGCACGGTCGAGGTCAACTTCCCCGACGACCACCAGCCGGCGGAGCTCGCCGGCAAGACGGCGAGCTTCGCGGTCGAGGTCAAGGAGGTGCGCGAGAAGGACCTGCCGGAGCTCGACGACGACTTCGCCGCCGAGGCATCCGAGTTCGAGACCCTCGACGAGCTGCGCGCCGACATCCGCGGGCGTCTCGGCGAGGTCCTCGGCCGGCGTGCCGAGGCCGACTTCCGCGAGGCGGCGGTCGACGCGGTGGCCGCGAACGCGACGCTCGAGGTCCCTCACGACCTCGTTCACGCCCGCGCGCACGAGATGTGGGAGCGGATCGAGCGCCAGCTCACCTCGCAGGGGATCGACCCGCAGGCCTATGCCCAGATGCAGGGCAAGGACCGCCACCAGCTGATCGACGACGCCGAACCCGATGCCGAGCGGGCGCTGCGCCGCGAAGCGGTGCTCGAGGCGGTCGCCGAGGCGGAGGGGATCGATCCCTCGGACGACGACCTGCTCGAGGCGCTCGGCCCCGGCGAGGGCAAGAACGACCCGAAGAGCCTGCTCGCCCGGCTGCGCGAGAGCGGCCGCGACGGCCTCCTGCGCGACGAGGTCCGGCTGCGGATGGCGGCCGACCTGATCTTCGAGCAGTCGAAGCCGATCCCGGTCGAGCAGGCGGCCGCGCGCGAGCAGATTTGGACGCCCGAGAAGCAGGCGGCCGAGCGGGCGAAGGCACCCGCGGGCGGCGAGCCGGCGGGCGAGGAAAAGCCCGGCGAGCTCTGGACCCCGGGCAGCTGACTCGGGCTCGCGAGCGCGCCGGCGGATCCAAAAGGCGACCGAACCGCTCTTGTAGACTGGCGCGCCATGAGCCCCCTGGTACCGATGGTGGTCGAGCAGACGTCGCGCGGCGAGCGCGCGTTCGACATCTACTCGCGCCTTCTCAACGAGCGGATCATCTTCCTCGGCACCCCGGTGACCGAGGACATCGCGAACCTGATCGTCGCGCAGTTGATCCATCTCGAGTCCGAGGACCCCGACAAGGACATCTCGATCTACATCAACTCGCCGGGCGGTTCCGTGTACGCCGGGCTCGCGATCTACGACACGATGCAGTACATCAAGCCCGACGTGCAGACGATCTGCGTCGGGGTCGCGATGAGCATGGGCGCGCTGCTGCTCACCGCCGGCGCCTCGGGCAAGCGGATGGCGACGCCGAACTCGAAGATCCTCATCCATCAGGTCTCGGCCGGGTTCCAGGGTCAGGCGACCGACATCGAGATCCACGCGAAGGAGATCATCGACGTCCGCCGCCGCCTCGACGAGATCATCGCCAAGCACACCGGGCAGCCGTTCGAGAAGGTCACGAACGACACCGATCGCGACTACTTCATGTCGGCCGAGGAGGCCCAGGAGTACAAGCTGATCGACCGCGTAATCGAGCACCACTAAGGTCGCGCCGGCTCCCGGGCGTGCAATCGCGCCGCCGCTTGCAGGGACGGCGGGCGCCGCCGAGTAACAACTAGGCGTCCAGCCGGGCCCGGCCGTGTCGTAACCTCAGCGGCGGCGTCCCGGACGCACACACCGAAGGGAGAACCTCGCCGTGGCACGCCCGACCGATTCGAACGAGCAGCTTCTCTGCAGCTTCTGCGGCAAGTCGCAGCGCCAGGTCAAGAAGCTGATCGCCGGCCCGGGCGTCTACATCTGCGACGAGTGCATCGACCTCTGCAACGAGATCATCGACGAGGAGCTCACCGCCCCGCCCACCTTCGAGCTCGAGAACCTGCCGAAGCCGCGCGCGATCTTCGACGTGCTGCAGGAGTACGTCGTCGGCCAGGAGACGGCGAAGCGGGCGCTCTCGGTCGCCGTCTACAACCACTACAAGCGCGTCCAGATGGCCCAGGGCGCGGTCGAGGGCGAGATCGAGCTGCAGAAGTCGAACATCATGCTGCTCGGGCCGACCGGCTGCGGCAAGACGCTGCTCGCCCAGACCCTGGCCCGGATCCTCAACGTCCCGTTCGCGATCGCCGACGCGACCGCGCTCACCGAGGCCGGCTACGTCGGCGAGGACGTCGAGAACATCCTCCTGAAGCTGATCCAGGCCGCCGACTTCGATGTGAAGAAGGCCGAGACCGGGATCATCTACATCGACGAGATCGACAAGATCGCGCGCAAGGCCGACAACCCGTCGATCACCCGCGACGTCTCCGGCGAGGGGGTGCAGCAGGCGCTGCTGAAGATCCTCGAGGGCACCACCGCGTCGGTGCCGCCGCAGGGCGGGCGCAAGCATCCCCACCAGGAGTTCCTGACCATCGACACGACCAACATCCTCTTCGTCTGCGGCGGCTCGTTCGCGCAGCTCGACCACGTGATCGAGCGCCGGATCGGGCGCCAGGGGGTCGGGTTCGGCGCCCAGCTCTCGTCGCGGCTCGACAAGGACACCGGCGAGTTGTTCGAGCAGGTGCTGCCGGAGGACCTGATGGAGTACGGCCTGATCCCGGAGTTCATTGGCCGGCTGCCGGTCGTCGCCGCGATCCACCAGCTCAGCCGCGACGACCTGATCACGATCCTGACCGAGCCCAAGAACGCGCTCATCCACCAGTTCCAGCGCTTCTTCGAGTTCGACGAGATCGAGCTCCAGTTCCAGGACGACTCGCTCGGCGCGATCGCCGACAAGGCGCTCGAGCGCGAGACCGGCGCCCGCGGGCTGCGCTCGATCCTCGAGGAGACGCTGCTCGACGTCCAGTTTGAGCTCCCGTCGCGCCGCGACGTCTCCAAGTGCGTGGTCACCAAGGACACGATCGAGCGCTCGCAGCCGCCGACCCTGGTCACCCAGGCGGTGCCCGAGTCGGCGCCGGAGGAGGACGCGGACGAGGAGCTGCGCGAGGAGACGGCCTAGCCGGCCGGCGCCCCGCGCGGCTCGACCTCGCTGTCTCCTACTTCTTCGCCTTCCAGCGCACGTTGTCGGTCCCGCATCCCGAGCCCGCCGACGACTTGAACGAGAAGCGGACGAACCCCTTAACGACTCGTCCATTGCGCCGGAACTTGCCCGAGACGCGGACGAAGCCGTTCTGGATCCCGGTTCCCTCGATCCGCGTACGGCGGGTGAAGTCCTTGCCGTTGAGGCCGAACTGAGGGAAGGTCGAGTTGAGCGTGCCGGTGGAGCCGTCGTCGCATCGAACCGGGACCCGCTTGAACTCGAGCGAGCGGATCTGCTTGACCTTGCCGCTCGTCTTCTTCACCTTCGCGGTCACGCCGGTCCCCGGCGAGCCGACGATTCCGCCCTTGAGCTTGTAGGTGTTCGCGCTCGCCGTCGCCGGCAGCGCGAGCACGCAGGCGAGCGCGACGCACAGCCCTGCCTTCCGCATTTCCCACCTCCTGGATCGGCCCCCGATTCTCTGGTCAGCGGTTGATAACACGCTTCGGGGCGGGGCGGAGCGGCCAAAACTAAACTCGCCGGTCCGATGGACGCGACCCGACGCAAGAAGCTCGAGGCGACCACGCGCTGGAATCCGGGCGAGGTCGAGACGCGGGTCTTCGACGCCTGGCTCGCGAGCGGAGCCTTCGACCCGCCGCCGGAGGGGAGCGCGGACGCCAACTTCTCGATCGCGATCCCGCCGCCGAACGTGACCGGCGCCCTGCACATGGGCCACGCGCTCAACGGCACGGTCCAGGACGCGCTCACGCGGATCAACCGGATGCGCGGTCGCCACGCGCTCTGGATTCTCGGCACCGATCACGCCGGGATCGCGACCCAGGCGGTGGTCGAGAAGGAGCTACGCGCCGAGGGGGTCTCGCGCCACGACCTCGGCCGCGAGGCCTTCGTCGAGCGGGTCTGGGAGTGGCGCGAGCGCTACGGCTCGCGGATCGTCGAGCAGTACAAGCGCCTCGGCGCCTCTTGCGACTACGAGCGCGAGCGCTTCACCCTCGACGACGAGTACGTGCGCGCGGTCTACAAGGTCTTCGTCGCCCTGCACCGCAAGGGCTACATCTACCGCGACAACTACATCGTCAACTGGGACGTCGGCTCGCGCTCCGCGATCTCCGACCTCGAGGTCGTCAACCGCGACGTCGACGACACCCTCTATGAGATCGACTACCCGGTGGAGGGCGGCGATTCGGTGCTCACCGTCGCCACCGTCCGCCCCGAGACGATGCTCGCCGACACCGCGGTCGCCGTCCATCCCGACGACGACCGCTACCGCGCTCTGGTCGGCGGCCACTGCGTGCTGCCACTGGTCGGACGGCGGCTGCCGATCATCGCCGACGAGCACGTCGATCCCGAGTTTGGAACCGGGGCGCTGAAGATCACCCCCGGTCACGACCCGAACGACTTCGAGATCGGCCGCGCGCACGGGCTCGAGGAGATCGTCGTCATCGCCGAGGACGGGCGCATGAGCGACGCCGCCGGCGAGCCCTACGCAGGGCTCGGCACCGCCGAGGCGCAGGCCGCGGTGGTCGCGGCCCTGCGCGGGCAGGGAAGCCTGCGCGGCGAGCGAGCCCTACTCGCACTCGGTCCCGTTCTCGGAGCGCTCGGGCGAACGGATCGAGCCGCTGATCTCGCTGCAGTGGTTCTGTCGCATGGACGAGCTCGCCGGGCCGGCGATCGAGGTGGTCGAGCGCGACGAGGTCCGGATCGTCCCCGAGAGCTACAAGCGCGTCTACCTGGACTGGATGCGAAGCATCCGTCCCTGGTGCGTTTCGCGCCAGCTCTGGTGGGGCCACCGGCTGCCGGTCTGGTACGGGCCCGGCGACGAGCAGATCGTCGCCGAGTCGGAGTCCGAGGCCCGCGCGGAGGCCGCCGGGCGCGGGCTCGACCCGGACGCGCTCCGCCAGGAGACCGACGTCCTCGACACCTGGTTCTCGTCGGCGCTGTGGCCGTTCGCGACCCTGGGGTGGCCCGAGCAGACCCCCCATCTGCGGGCCTTCTATCCGACCAGCTTCCTGACCACGGCGCGCGAGATCATCTTCCTCTGGGTCGCGCGGATGGTGATGATGGGGATCGAGTTCGCGGGCGCGGTCCCGTTTCGCGACGTTTATGTACACCCGGTGATCCAGGCGGCCGACGGGCGGCGGATGTCGAAGTCGCTCGGCACCGGGATCGACCCGCTCGACGAGATCGACGTCCACGGGGCCGACGCGCTGCGCTTCGGCCTCCTGGCGATGTCGTCGAGCCAGGACGTGCGCTTCTCCGCCGACCGCGTCCAGCAGGGGCGCGACCTCGCGAACAAGCTCTGGAACGCGTCGCGGCTGATCCTGCTCAACGCCGAGCCGCCGGAGGGAGGCGCGATCCGGCCCGTGACCGAGCGGCTCGAGGATCGCTGGATCGTCTCCCGCCTGCAGCGCACGATCGAGTCGGTGAGCGCCGACTTCGAGCGCTACGACTTCGCCCACGCGGTGCTCGACTTCTACGGCTTCCTCTGGTCGGAGCTCTGCGACTGGTATCTGGAGATCGTCAAGCCGCGGCTCTACGACGGCGACCGCGACGCGGCCGCGAACCTGCTCTTCGTGCTCGAGCGGGTGCTCGGCCTCGCCCACCCGGTGATGCCGTTCGTGAGCGAGGAGATCTGGAGCTATCTGCCCGATCGCGACCGGCTGCTGCTCGTCTCCGAGTTCCCCGCCGCCGAGCGCGAGCTCGTCGACCCCGAGGCCGAGGCCGAGGTCGGGCACTGGATCGAGCTCACCCGCGGGGTGCGCGCCTGGCGCGACCTGGTCGGGGTTGCCGCCGGCAGCGTCCTCGACGCCCGCATCGTCGGCGCCGGGGAGGCCCCCGAGCCGCTCGCGAGGCTCGCCCGCCTGCGCTTCGACGGCGCCGCCGGGGAGCCGCTGGCGACGATCGGCGCCACGGTCGAGATCCTCGCCTCGGACGAGGTCGACGCCGAGCAGGCGCGCGAGCGGATCGAGCGCCGGCGCGAGGAGCTTCGCTCCGAGGTCGAGCGCGGCGAGCGCAAGCTCGCGAACCGGGGCTTCGTCGCCAAGGCGCCGCCGCAGGTGGTCGAGGAGGAGCGCGCCAAGCTCGCCGGCTACCGGCGCGAGCTCGAGGAGCTCGACTGACCTGGTCGGCCGCCGACGGCGAGCGCTACCTGGGCTCGCTCGAGCCGCTCGGGATGCGCTTCGGGCTCGAGCGGATCCGGAAGCTGGTCTCGGTCCTGGGCATGCCCCAGCACCGGTTCGCGTCCGTGCACGTCGTCGGCACCAACGGCAAGTCGTCGGTGGCCGAGATCACCGCGGCGCTGCTCGAGGCGCACGGGATCAACTCCGGCGCCTATCTCTCGCCCCACGACCGCCGCTGGTCGGAGCGGATCAGGCTCGGTGGCGCGGAGATCGCGCCGGCCGCCTTCGGCGCCGCGGTCGAGCGGGTCGCCGACGCGGTCGAGGCGGTCAACCGGACCCTCGACGAGGGCGAGTCGGTGACCCAATTCGAGGCCGACACCGCGGCGGCCTTCGTCGCCCTCGCGGGCGCCCGGGTCGAGGCGGGCGTGATCGAGGCCGGGCTCGGGGGGCGCCTCGATGCGACCAACGTGATCCCGTCGCGGGTCACGGCGCTGACCTCGATCGGCCTCGAGCACACCGAGTGGCTCGGCGACACCGAGCTCGAGATCGCGACCGAGAAGCTCGCCGTCCTGCGCGATCACACCCGGCTCGTCGTCGGTCCGGTCTCGGACGAGGTCGAACGGTTGGCGCGCGCGACCGCGGCCGAGCGCCATAGCGAGGTCGTCGTCGTCCGCGACCTGGCGCCGGCGGTCGAGCTGCCGACCGAGGCGCCCTATCTGCGGCGAAACTTCGCCGTCGCGCTGGCGGCGGCGGAGACCCTGACCGGCCCGCTCGACCCAGAGCGGGTCGCCGCGGTCGCAGCGGGGCTCGACCTGCACGGGCGGATGGAGGTGGTCGCCGGAGCGCCGGTCTCGATCCTCGACGCCGCCCACAACCCCGCCGGGGCGCTGGCGCTAGCCGAGGCGCTGCCGGCCGTCGCCGCCGGGCGACCGCTCGTCGCCTGCCTCGCGGTGCTCGCCGACAAGGACGCCGAGGGGATCGTCGCCGCACTCGCCCCGGCGCTCGCGGGGCTGGTTGCGACCGAGATCCCCGCCGCGCGGCTGGCGAGCGCGGGGCGACCGGGAGCCCGCGCGCGAGCGGCGGGCGAGCTCGCGGCCGCGGCGCGCGGAGCCGGGATCGAGTGGGTGCAGGAGGCGGCGGAGCCGGGCGCCGCCCTCGCCGCGGCCCGAGCCCGAGCCACGGAGCTCGGGGGCGCCCTGCTGGTCACCGGCTCGCACTACCTGCTGCGCTACGCGAGCCCCTGACCTTGTACCTTGCTTCGACATTGGACCGAGGCGCGCGCTCAGAGCTTCTCCACATGATGGGACTGGTTGCGGCCGTGGTCGCGATCGTGATCCTCGTCTTCTTCGGCCTCGGGTACCTCTTCGGGCGCCTGTTCCTCTGACTACACTCCGCGACTTCCCATGACCGCCGCCCTCTTCGGAATCACGAACGACGCGCTGAACCTGGTCGTCAACCTGCTGCTGCTGTTCCTGGTCGTGTTCTGGTTCGCGCTCGTCGCCTGGACCTACTTCGACGCGCGCCGCCGGCTCGAGGACGCCTTCCTGGTCCTCTGTGCGACCGCGTGCTCGCTGATCTTCCCGTTCGTCGGCACGATCGTCTACTCGATCCTGCGCCCGCCGGAGTTCATCGCCGACATGCGCGAGCGCGAGCTCGAGATCCGCGCCGCCGAGCTGCGCGTGCGCCAGCTCGAGGCGCAGTCGTGCCCGAATTGTGAGTACCCGGTCGAGCGCACGTTCCTGCGCTGCCCGAGCTGCCGCTCACGGATCAAGGACCCGTGCGAAACCTGCGGCAAGCCGATCGACCCGCGCTGGTCGCTGTGTCCCTACTGCGAGACCCCCGTGCGCCGGGCCGCGCCGCCCGAGCGCCGCGGGCAGCCGAAGCGCCGGGCAAAGCCGACCCGGTCCGAGCCCGCGCGCGAGCGCAGCGCGGCGGCTCGCGCCGAGCGCAAGGCCGCTGCCGGCTCCGAGCCGCCACCGAAGCCGCGCGGCTCCGAGCACCCCGCGCCGCGCTCCGAGGACGGCGCCGAGGGCGCCCGCGAGCCGGCGCCGACCCGCCAGCCGCGGACCGCGCCCCGGACCACCCAGCAGCGCACCACCTCGCGCCCGCCCAAGCGCAGCAGCGAGTAGTCTGCCGCGCCGATGGCGGACACCGAGCGCACCCTGATCCTGATCAAGCCCGACGCCTTCGAGCGTGGGCTCACCGGCGAGATCCTCGACCGCTTCGAGCGCAAGGGACTGCGGATCGCCGAGCTGCGGCTGCTGACCGCGAGCGAGGAGATCGCCAACCGCCACTACGCCGAGCACACCGAGAAGCCGTTCTTCGGCGAGCTGGTCTCGTTCATCACCGGCGGCCCGCTGGTCGCGGCGGTGCTCGAGGGCCATGAGGCGGTCGCCGCGGCACGCCAGCTGATCGGGGCGACGAACCCGATCGAGGCCGCCCCGGGATCGATTCGCGGCGACCACGGGCTCGAGGTCACCTTCAACCTCGTGCACGGGTCGGACTCCGGCGAGTCGGCCTCCCGCGAGATCGAGATCTGGTTCGGCTGAGGCTCTTGGATGAGGCGATCGGGGTGAGGCGATCGCGGCGCGCCGCCTGATCCTCGCCTCGGCGTCGCCGCGGCGCCGCGAGCTGCTCGACCGGCTCGGGATCGCGTTCGAGGCGGTGACGCCCGAGGTCGAGGAGCTGAGCGAGGGGGACGCGGACGTGGTCGTGATCGAAAACGCCCGCCGCAAGGCCCACGCCGGTCGCGCCGCCGCGGGGGGCGCCGGTCTCGCGCTCGGCGTCGACACCGACGTCTGCCTCGATGGCCGTCTGCTCGGCAAGCCGGCCGACGCCGAGGCGGCGCGCGCGCATCTCGAGGCGCTCTCCGGGCGCGCGCACGAGGTCCTGAGCGGGATGGTCCTGCTCGACACCGCGATCGAGGGCGAGATCCCGGTCGAACGCTCCGGGATCGCCCGCACCGAGGTCACCTTCCACGACCTCGACCGGTCGACGATCGACCGCTACGTCGCCTCGGAGGAGTGGATGGACCGCGCCGGGGGCTACGCGATCCAGGGCCTCGGATCGATTCTGGTCGATCGCTTGCAGGGCGATTTCTCGAACGTCGTCGGGCTTCCGGTGGCGTTGTTGCTGCATCTGGCGCCAAACCTCGGCGACTGACCGAAAACCCTAAAGCGAAGGTTTAGCCCGAGGGTTTCGAGCGGCCCTCGATCCTCGCTTGAGAGTGGGAAATCAAGCGCTACACTCGCTCGCAGGACCCGGGCCGCCTCCGCCGGCCGGGTCGCATTCTCCATGGGAATTTTCAGCAACCTGACCGGCTTCGGGGGCCGCGACATGGCGGTCGACCTGGGGACCGCGAACACGCTCGTCTACGTGCGCGGGCGCGGGATCGTGCTCTCGGAGCCGAGCGTCGTCGCGGTCGACTCGGCGACCGGCGAGGTGCACGCGGTCGGGGTCGAGGCGAAGCAGATGATCGGCCGCACCCCGGGGACGATCAAGGCGATCCGACCGCTCAAGGACGGCGTGATCGCCGACTTCGACGTCACCGAGGAGATGCTGCGCCACTTCATCCAGCGGGTGCATCAGAACCGCTTCGCTCACCCCCGGGTCGTCGTCTGCGTCCCCTCCGGGGTGACCGGGGTCGAGAAGCGTGCGGTCGAGGAGGCCTGCCTCTCTGCCGGCGCCCGCCAGGCCTATCTGATCGAGGAGCCGATGGCGGCGGCGATCGGCGCCGGGCTCCCGGTCGCCGAGCCGACCGGCTCGATGATCCTCGACATCGGCGGCGGGACGAGCGAGGTCGCGGTGATCTCGCTCGGCGGGATCGTCGTCTCCGAGTCGATCCGGGTCGGCGGCGACGAGCTCGACGATGCCGTGGTCGCGCACTGCAAGCACGTGCACAAGCTCGCGATCGGCCAGCAGACCGCGGAGGAGGTCAAGCTCGAGATCGGCTCCGCGGCGCCGCTCGGCGATCCGATCGAGACCGAGATCCGTGGTCGCGACCTGGTCTCCGGGCTGCCGAAGACGGTCCTTCTGAGCTCGGACGAGATCCGGGTCGCGATCGAGGAGCCGGTGAGCCAGATCGTCGCCGCGGTCAAGGAGACGCTCGACCGCACGCCGCCGGAGCTCGCCGGCGACATCATGGACCGTGGGATCACGCTCGCCGGTGGAGGCGCGCTGCTGCAGGGGATGGAGCAGCGGATGCGCGAGGAGTGCCAGATGCCCTGCCAGCTCACCGACTCGCCGCTGACCTGCGTCGCGGTCGGCTCAGGGCGCTCGCTGGAGGAGTTCGAGGTGATCCATCGGATGAACCGCAACCACCACCGACGGCGCCGGCTCGGCGCTCCCGCGTAAGGCCCGGCGATGTACCGCAAGCAGGTTCGCAGGCGCCGAGCGGTGCTGGTGGCGTTGATCGTCGTCTCCCTGGTGCTGCTCTCGAGCCACTTCTCCGAGGCGGAGAGCGGCCCGCTGCACACGATCCAGCGTGGCGTCGCGACGGTGCTCTCGCCGGTCGGCGAGGTCGCCGAGCGGGCGCTGAAGCCCGCCCGCGACCTGATCAACTGGTTCGACGAGACCTTCGAGGCGCGGGGCGAGAACGAGGCGCTGCGCGAGGAGGTCGCCGAGCTGCGCGCGCAGGTGGCGGACGGTCAGCGCGCGATCGGTGAGAACGAGGAGTTCGAGAAGCTGCTCGAGCTCGACCGGACGGCCGCGCTGGGCGAGTTCGATCCGATCGCCGCGCGGGTCACCGGGCGCTCGCCGACGGTCTGGTTCTCGACCGTGACCATCGACCAGGGCTCGAACGCGGGGATCGAGCGCAACGACGCGGTCGTCAACGGCGACGGCCTCGTCGGGCGGATCCGCGATCTGACCGGTGCCACGGCGCAGGTCGAGCTGATCACCGACCCCGACAACGCGGTCTCCGCCAAGGTCCTGCCGAGCGGCCCCTCGGGCGTGGTCACCCCAGTGGCCGGCGATCCCGAGGACCTGCTGTTGGATTTCATCGACTCCGACGAGCCGATCGACGAGAACCAGATCCTGGTCACCGCCGGCTGGTCGGACGGGGTGGTCTCCTCCGCCTATCCGCCCGAGATCCCGATCGGTCGGGTCAGCGAGGCGGAGGAGGGCGAGCAGGAGGAGTTCCAGCGCATCCACGTGACCCCGTTCGCCGATCTGCGCGAGCTCGAGTACGTGCAGGTGCTGACCGGCGGGCGCGAGCGTCCGGGGGTGCCCGGATGATCGTCACCAGGCGCATCGGATTGCGGATCGCGCTGATCGTGGTGCTCGCGGTGATCCTCCAGGTCTCCTTCTTCTCGTATCTGAACCTGCTCGGGGCGATCCCGAACGTGATCCCGGTCGTCGTCGTCTGCCTCGGCCTGCTCGGTGGGGCGCTGGTGGGCGCGATCTGCGGCTTCGCCGCCGGCCTTTTGCTCGACTCGATGCTGCTGCAGACGATCGGCGTCTCGTCGCTGGTGCTGCTCTCGATCGGCTACCTCGCCGGGCGCTATCGCGAGGGGGTCGAGATCACGAGCTGGCTCGTCCCGCCGCTGCTCGCCGGCGGCTTCACCCTGGTCGCCGCCGGAGCGTTCGCCGCCGTGCAGCTGCTGCTCGGCGTCGACACGACGGTCAGCATCGCGCTCCTGCGCGAGGTCGTCGTCCAGGGCCTGCTCGCGGTCCTGTTGGCGATGGCGCTCTACCCGCTGATCCGCCGCCTGCTCGCCCCGGCGCTGATCGACTACGCGCCCTCGCGCCGGCTGCTCGTCCCCGGGCTGCGCCGCCGCAGGCGCCGCGGCCGCGCCGGGCGCCGGGCTCCGCGCCCACCGGTCGCCGTCGCCTCGCACCGCGGCGGGCACGCCCGCGTGCGCGGCCCGCGCCGCCGGCGCCCGATCGGAAGCGGGGCCGCCTGATGTACGACGGCGGAGACTGGCGCGGCCCCGCGATGCCGGCGCAGTTCGCGCTCCGGGTCGCGGTGCTCGGCGGGATCGCGCTGGTCGTCTTCGCGATCATCTTCCTCCGCCTCTGGTATCTCGGCGTGCTCTCCGGCGACCAGTACCTCGCCGAGGCGCAGAACAACCAGGTGCGCGAGTTCACCGTGCAGGCGCCGCGGGGCGAGATCCTCGACCGAAACGGCAAGCCGCTGGTCCAGAACCGGACCGCGCTCGAGCTCCAGGTCAAGGAAACCGACCTGCCGCAGAGTCGCGAGCGCCGCGCGGCGCTGTTCGAGCGCCTCGAGCAGATTGCGCCGCTGAGCGCGAAGCAGATCCGCAGACGGATCCGCACCGAGGCGAAGGAGTGCCCCGCGTGCCCGGCGACCCTGCAGCGCGACGTCCCGTACGAGATCGTCTACTACCTGCGCGAGAACCAGCAGCGCTTCCCCGGGGTCAGCGTCGAGCGCGTCTACGTGCGCCAATACCCGCAGGGGGCGCTCGCCGCGCACCTGCTCGGCTACGTGCGCGAGGTCTCCGAGACGGAGCTCGAGGACCCGCGCTACGAGAGCCTCGAGCTCGGCGACTACGTCGGCAAGGAGGGGGTCGAGTACACCTACGACTCGCTCCTGCGCGGCGTCAACGGCGCGACCAAGGTCCAGGTCGACGCCTCGGGCGCGCCCACCGGCGGGCGGCTCACCGAGCGCGAGCCACGGACCGGCAACGACCTCGTGCTCTCGATCGACGCCGAGGTGCAGGCCGCGGGCGAGGCCGCGATCGGCCAGTTCGCGCTCCCCGGCGGCTTCGTCGCGATGAAGGTCAACAACGGCGAGATCCTCGGCATGGGCTCGACCCCAAGCTACGACCCGGCGGTGTTCGCGAAGCCGGTCGTCACCCCGGCCACCTACGAGGCGATCTTCGGCGACCCCGACGACCCGCTGAGCACGCTCGCGGCACCGGCGGTCAACCGCGCGACCCAGGGCTCGTATCCGACCGGCTCGACCTTCAAGCCGATCACGGCGCTGGCGGCGCTCGACTCGGGCGAGCTCGGGCTCACCGAGACGATCTCCGACGGCGGCTCGATCGAGTACGGCGGCGTCGTGTTCGAGAACGCCGGCAAGACCCCGCACGGGATCGTCGACCTGCGGCGCGCGCTCCAGGTCTCCTCCGACGTCTTCTTCTACATCATGGGCGCGCGCACGAACGAGCAGGAGGGCGACGGCGGGGCGCTCCAGGAATGGTCGCGAGCGCTCGGGCTCGGCGAGCCCACCGGGCTCGACGTCGGCGGCGAGGCCGCGGGCCGGGTGCCGACCCCCGACGAGCGCAACGAGGCCTTCGCCCAGAACACGGACCCGGACTCGCCCTGCGGCGAGGAGGTCTGCGTCGAGGAGGGTGAGCTCACGAACCGGACCTGGTCGATCGGCGACAACGTCAACCTCGCCGTCGGCCAGGGCGACCTGCAGGCGGACCCGCTGCAGATGGCGGTCGCCTACGCGGCGATCGGCAACGGCGGCCGGGTCGTGCGCCCGCACGTCGGGCTCGAGGTCGACGACCCGCAGGGGCGCGTGATCCAGGAGATCGAGCCGGCACCGCGGCGCGAGGTCGAGATCGACCCCGCCTGGCAGCGGACGATCATGGACGGTCTGCACGACGCGGCGACCGTGCCCGGCGGCACCTCATACGAGGTCTTCGGCGGCTACCCGGTCGAGATCGCCGGCAAGACCGGGACCGCGGAGCGCCCGCCGTACGAGGACCAGTCCTGGTACGTCGCCCTTGCTCCGTATGACGATCCGAAGTACGTCGTCGCGGTGACGATCGAGGAGGGCGGCTTCGGCGTCGACGCCGCCGCCCCGGCCACGCAGCAGATCTTCAACGAGCTCCTCGACGTGAAGCCGGCGAAGATCGACGACGTCTCGGCCGACGTGGCGGTGACCGAGTGATGGAGGCCTTTCCGCGCCCGCGCCCGTTCGAGCAGCCCCGCGCGACGATCATCGAGCGCAGCGGGTTCGCGAACCTCGACCCGGTGTTGCTGGTCGCCGCGCTCGCGGCGATCGGGTTCAGCATCTACACGCTCGGGGTCGCGACCAGCGAGGACGTGCCCGGGAACCCCTACTACTACGTCGTCCGCCAGTCGATCTATGCGGTGGTCGGGATCGCGATCATGCTCGGCGTCGCCCGGGTCGACTACTCGCGCTTTCGCGAGCTCCGGGTGGGGATCTACACCGCGATGATCGGGCTGATCGTGCTCGTGCTGATCCTCGGCGAGGCGACCCGCGGGTCGCGGCGCTGGATCGAGCTCCCGTTCTTCACCTTCCAGCCGTCGGAGCTCGGCAAGGTGTTGCTGATCCTCGCGCTCGCGGCGTTCGCGATCGACCGCGCCCGGCGCGCCTCCGAGCGCCGGCGCACGGTGCGGATCCTCGTCCTCGGGCTGTTCCCCGCGGCGCTCGTCTTCCTCCAGCCCGACCTCGGCACGGCGATGGTCTACGGCGTGGTCACGCTCGCGGTGCTCTACGTCGCCGGCAGCCCGTGGCAGCACTTCGCCGCCCTCGGGGCCGTTATCCTTGCGATGGTCGGATTCACCTTCGGCCTCGCGCCGAAGCTCGGGATCCCGGTGCTCGCCGACTACCAGGAGGAACGCCTGACGGCCTTCCTGCACCCGTCGGACGACCCGGCCGATTCCAGCTACCAGATCAATCAGGCGCTGATCGCCGTAGGCTCCGGCGGCAAGACCGGACGCGGCGATGACGCAACCCAGACACAAAATGGCTTCCTGCCCGAGCGCCACACCGACTTCATCTTCGCTGTCGTGGGCGAGCGCTTCGGCTTCGTCGGAGCCGCGTTCCTACTCTCTCTATACGCCCTGCTCATCTGGAGGGCGCTGCGAATAATGACTCTCTCGAAGAACTTGTACGGAAGCATGATCGCCGGCGGGATCGCCGCGATGCTGATGTTCCACGTCTTCGTCAACGTCGGCATGAACCTGGGGATCATGCCGATCACCGGCATTCCCTTGCCGTTGATGAGCTCAGGCGGATCGTCCGTGATCGTCACCTTCCTGGCGCTCGGACTGCTGCAGAGCATCTACACCCAATCGCAGCTCTCCTCAAAGCGGGGCCAACCCGTTTTGAGGTGATCTAACTGAAGAAGAAGATTCTCGTATCCGTCGACGCCGGCGAGACCCGCGTCGCGGTACTCGAAGGCAAGGGAACGGCCCGCCAGGACGGCGGCCGCTCCAAGAACAAGGACCGTCCCGCAGGCGGGTTCAAGGTCGCGGAGCTCTACGTCGAGCGCCGCGGCTCGCGCTCGATCGTCGGCAACATCTACAAGGGCGTGATCGACAACGTGCTCCCCGGGATGGAGGCGGCGTTCGTCGACATCGGGCTCGAGCGCAACGGCTTCCTGCACGTCGACGAGATCGTCATGCCCGACGGCCAGAAGGTGCCGCGCCGCGGCCACGGCCGCGGCCGGCGGATCGACGAGCTGATCAAGCCGAAGCAGGAGATCCTCGTCCAGGTGGTCAAGGACCCGCTGAAGACGAAGGGCGCCCGGCTCTCGATGGAGCTCTCGATCGCCGGCCGCTACCTCGTCTACATGCCGACCGGCGCCGGGGTCGGTGCCTCGCGCAGGCTGCCGGACGCCGAGCGCGACCGCCAGCGCAAACTGCTGCAGAAGCTGCACAAGGGCGATGGCGGCGTGATCGTGCGCACCGCCGCCCAGGGGGCGCGCAAGGGGGACTTCGAGCGCGACCTCGACTACCTGCACAAGCTGCACGAGGTGATGGAGCGGCGCTCGAAGGACGTCAAGGCGCCGAACCTGATCTTCCAGGAGGCGGACCTCTCGATCCGGGTCCTGCGCGACGTGCTGACGAAGGAGTTTGACGGCGCGATCATCGACGACCCGAAGCAGCACCACCGGGTGACGAGCTTCTTCCAGCGCACGGCGCCGGAGCTGGTCGAGTTCGTCGAGCTCTACGACAAGCCGCAGCCGCTGCTCGACCACGAGGGCGCCGACGACGCATTCCGCCAGGTGCTCTCCCGGCGCGCCGACCTCGCCTCCGGCGGCTACCTGATGATCGACTACGCCGAGGCGCTGACGGTGATCGACGTCAACACCGGCAGCTTCACCGGCCGCGGCCGCGGCCGGCTCGAGGACACGATCACGAAGGTCAACGTCGAGGCCGCCGAGGAGGTGGTGCGGCAGCTGCGCCTCCGCGACATCGGCGGGATCATCGTCATCGACTTCATCGATATGGCGCGGGCGAAGAACCGCGAGCAGGTGCTGAAGACGCTGAAGAAGGCGCTGGACGCGGACAAGACGAAGAGCTACGTGATGGAGGTCTCGCCGCTCGGGCTGGTCGAGATGACGCGACAGAACGTCACCGACGGCGTCCGCGAGATCCTCACCCGGACCTGCCCGACCTGCGTCGGCGAGGGGGTCGTCCAGTCCGAGGAGACGGTCGCGATCGAGGTGATCAGGCGCCTGCGCGAGCTCGCCGCCTCGGAGCCGCAGCCGGAGGCGTTCCTGATCCGCGTCAACCCGCACGTCGCCGCGGAGCTCGTCTCCGACGGCAGCGGGCTGGTCGAGCTCGAGACCGAGAGCGGCAAGCACTTCCACTTCGAGGGCGGTGAGGCGCTCGCGATCGACACCTACGACGTCGTCGACCGGGGCAGCCGCGACGAGATCGAGGAGCGGGCGCTGCCGTTCCGGGTCGGCGAGGAGGTGCTGGTGACGATCGAGGAGCCGCACATGTACGACGCCGACGACGCGATTGCGCGGGTCGACTCCTACATCGTCAGCGTCGGCGGCGGCGGGCGCCACATCGGCGAGCGCCGCCTGGTCCGGATCGAGAGCGTCGCCCGTTCGGCGGCGACCGCTTCGCTGATCGACGCCAACGGCGAGAAGCTAGAATCACCGCCTCCCGAGCGGCGGCGCGGTCGGCGTGGCGGCAGGCGCCGCAGCCGTGCCCGCAGCGGAAACGGCTCCAACGGGAGCGATTGACGATGGCTGACACCTACGCGATAGTCGAGAGCGGCGGCAAGCAGTACCGCGCCGAGGAGGGCACGACCCTCCTCGTCGACCGGGTGCGCGCCGACGAGGGCGACAAGGTCAACCTGCGCGCGGTGATGTTCCGCGGCGGCGACGACGTCGTGCTCGAGGCCGACAAGCTCGAGAAGGTGAAGGTCGAGGCGGTCGTCGCCGGCCACCAGCGCGGGGGCAAGATCCGCGTGTTCAAGTACCGGGCGAAGAAGGGCTATCGCAAGCGCGCCGGCCACCGCTCCGAGCTCACCCGGCTCGAGGTGACCGAAGTCAAGCTCCTGACCCGAAAGCCGGCGGAAAAGAAGGCGGCGGAGACGAAGCCGGCCGAGAAGAAGGCTCCGGCGAAGAAGCCCGCGGCGAAGAAGCCCGCGGCGAAGAAGCCGGCGGCGAAGAAGGCCGCGGCGAAGAAGCCGGCGGCGAAGAAGCCGGCGGCGAAGAAGACTTCGACGACGAAGAAGGAGAGCTAGCGAGATGGCTCACAAGAAGGGACTCGGCTCGAGTCGAAACGGGCGCGACTCGAACCCGAAGATGCTCGGGGTGAAGGTGTTCGCCGGCCAGCGGGTCGGCGGCGGCGAGATCATCGTCCGCCAGCGCGGCACCCGCTTTCGCCCCGGCGACGGCACCGGCCTCGGCCGCGATCACACGATCTTCGCCACCCGCGCGGGCAAGGTCGAGTTCAGCTCCTCGCACCGCGGCCGCATCGTCACCGTCGCCGGCGACGAGTAGCGCCTGGCGCGCAGCCGTCGCATAGCGACGCTAAGGCGCCACCCCGCCCGTTTCGCCCCGCTGTAGGCGAATAGGCTGCGCAGGTGGAGACCGCCGAGCGCGATGATGCCGCCCTGGTCGAGGCGCTGCGACGCGGTGACGAGGCGGCGTTCACGACCCTGGTCGAGGAGCTGACCCCGGCGCTGACCAGGCTCGCGCGCTCGCACGTCGCCAGCCGCGCGGTCGCCGAGGAGGTGGTGCAGGACACCTGGATCGCGGTGATCGAGGGCATCGATCGGTTCCAGGGCCGCTCGGCGCTGCGCACCTGGATCTTCCAGATCCTGCTCAACAAGGCGCGCACGCGCGGCAAGCGCGAGAAGCGCTCGCTGCCGTTCTCCTCGCTGTTGCGCGGCGGCGACGAGGGCCGCGACGCCCCCGCCGTCGATGCCGACCGGTTCCAGGGCCGCCGGGCCGACAATCCCGGTCACTGGGCGCGACCGCCGGTGGAGTGGGACTCGCCCGTCGAGCGCCTCGCCGCCGACGCGGCGCGCGATGTGCTGTTGAAGGCGATCGCCGATCTGCCTCCGCGCCAGCGGGAGGTGCTCACCCTGCGCGACATCCAGGGCTACGGCGCGGCCGAGACCTGTAATGCGCTCGGGCTCACCGAGACCAACCAGCGAGTGCTCCTGCACCGCGCGCGATCGAAGGTCCGAGCCGCGCTGGAGCGCCATTTCGACACCGAGGCGGGCTGAGCAGAGCGAGATGACAGCGTCCGAGATCACATGCCGGGAGTTCGTCGAGCTGGTCACCGACCTGATCGAGGGCCAGCTCGCGGAGGCGCGGCGGATCGAGGTCGAGGCTCACAGCGGCGACTGCGGGGGCTGCGCCACCTACCTCGAGCAGATGCGCGCGACGATCGCCGGCCTGCGGCGGCTGGCAGAGTCCGGCTACGAGGGCGACTTCCCGGGCACGCGCGAGCAGGCGCTGGAGGCGTTTCGCGAGCTCCGCGGCGAGGCTCGCTGACCCCGGGCACGAAGAAGGGGCGACGCCGCCGGGCGCCGCCCCTTCTCGAGCACGGTCCGACCGCTACTTAACCTTCAGCTTGCTGAAGATCCCGGCGTGGTCGGAGTTGTAGATCCCGTTCACCTGCTCGCGTCCGGTCACCTCGGAGCCCGCGAGCTTCACCTTCTTGCCCATGTTCGTCATCACGTGGTCGACGCGATGGTCGAACTCGGTCGCCGGCGAGCTGAACAGGTCGCTGACGCAACAGCTGTTCGTGTCGGCGGTCGAACGCTCGGCGAATCCGCCGCCGAGCAGGGCCTGGTAGGCCTGGGCGTCGCCCGGCTGCACCTTGGTCACCGTGTCGGAGTTGAAGTCCCCGAGGATGATCGAGCGCTTGGCCGAGGCCGGGCCGGCGAGCAGCTCCTGCGCCTGCAGCGCGCGGATGCTCGGGACCTCGGTCTCGTCGTCGAAGGCCTCGAAGTGCGAGTTCACGAACCGGAACTTCTTCTTCACCTTCTTCTTGCCCTTGCCCTTCTTGACCGTGATGTCCGCCGCGGTCCAGCCGCGCAGGACGGCGACGTCGATCCCGGAGACGTTCGGCGTGTAGAGGTTCTGGAACGTGCCGCTGGTCGGGTTCTTCGCCTTCGCCTTCACCTTCGAGTCGTCGTTGACCAGGATCACGTCACGCATCGTCAGCCGACCCTGGATCTCGCCACCGAAGAACGCCGACCCGGTGTCGGGGTCGTCGTCGTAGTCGGCGGGCGCCTCGAAGTCGAACTCCTCCTTGACCACGACCGGCTCGTAGTCGAGCCCGCGGGCCGTGAGCTGCGCCTGAAGCAGCGCGAGGAAGTCGTACTTCGTCTCCGTCGCGCTGAATTCGGACTGCTCGGCGACCGAGCTCTGGTGCGGCGCGCCGGGCTCGCCGGTGCGCCAGTGCGCGACCTCCTGGAGGCCGACCAGGTCCGGCTTCTTCTGCTTGATCTCCGCCGCGAGCCCCTGGGCGCGCAGCGGGAAGTTGGTCTCGTCGACCTCGCGCAGGATCTGGCCGTTGGCGGCGACGAACTCGTCGAAGCTGCCCGCGTTCAGGCCCGGGCTCAGGTCGGCGCCGAGGAAGATGTTGCGGGTCATCACCTTCACGGGTACGGCCTTCTTCTTCTTCGGCTTCGCGTCGGCGCCGGGTGCGGCGACGAGCGCTGTGAGCGCGATCAACGCGGCGAGCGCGGCGATCAGGATCGCCCGCGGTCGCGCGAGCGCGCCGATGGTGGAACTCTCTCTCAAAGCTGGACTCCTTCCAATGGATTCGCTGCCAGACCCCTCGCAGCACTTTCAACCCGCGCGAGCATAGTGCGCGCGTCTTCGAAGCCCTCTAACACGTCTACGGTTCATTCGATGCTCCACGACCGGGCGAAGATCTATGTCGAGGGGGGCGCCGGCGGCAACGGCTGCGTCAGCTTCCGCCGCGAGGCGCACGTCCCGCACGGCGGGCCCGACGGCGGCGACGGTGGCCACGGCGGCGACGTCGTCGTCGTCTGCGACCCGTCGCGCCGCGACCTCGCCGCGCTTCGCTACTCGCCCCATCACCGCGCCGGCCGCGGCGGCCACGGCCAGGGCAAGCAGCGCCACGGCGCGAGCGGCGCCGACGAGGTGATCTCGGTACCGCCGGGGACCCAGGTCGACGGCCTCGGGGGCGAGCGCTTCGACCTCACCGCCCCGGGTCAGCGCGCGGTCGTCGCCCGCGGCGGGGTCGGTGGGCACGGAAACAAGCGGTTCACGAACTCGACCCGCCAGACTCCGCGGTTCGCCGAGCGCGGGATCGAGGGCGAGTCGGGCTGGGTCGAGCTGCGGCTGAAGCTGCTCGCCGACGCCGGCCTCGTCGGCCTTCCGAACGCCGGCAAGTCATCGCTGCTGGGCCGGCTGACGCGCGCGGCGCCGAAGGTCGCCGGCTACCCGTTCACGACGCTCGAGCCGGTGCTCGGAACGATCGACGACGGTGAGCGCCAGCTGGTGCTCGCCGACATCCCGGGACTGATCGAGGGCGCCGCGGCCGGCGCCGGCCTCGGGCACGAGTTCCTCGCCCACGTCGAGCGCTGCCGGGTGCTGGTTCACCTGGTGGCGGTGGATCAGGCTGGAGACGGCAGACCGCAGACTGCGGATGCGTTGCTCGGGGCGTATGCGACCGTGCGTGGGGAGCTGGCGCAGTACGGGGCGGGTTTGGGCGAGCTGCCGGAGATCGTGGTGGTGTCGAAGCGGGATCTGATCGACGACGAGAGCTGCGCGGCGCTGGTCGCCGCGGTCGCCGAGCGGACCGGTGGAGAGGTGCTCGCGGTCTCCGCCGCGACCGGGGCCGGCCTCGACCAGCTGCGGCGCGCGATCTTCGCCGCCGTCCCCGCCGTCGGCGAGGAGGCGATCGCCGTCGCCGGCGGCGAGTTCGAGGCCGAGCACGCGGTCTACCGGCCCGCGGGCGACGGCGGCTTCGACGTCGAGCGCGAGGGCGACGCGTTCCGGGTCACCGGGCGCGGGGTCGAGATGCTGATCGCCCGCCACGACCTCGCCAACGTCGAGGCGCTTGCCTACCTCGAGCAGCGCCTGCGCGAGATCGGCGTGATCGCGGCGCTCGAGCGCGCCGGCTTCGAGCCCGGCGACGAGGTCCGCATCGGTGCCGAGGAGTTCGAGCTCGATCCGGGCTAGCTCGATCCGGGTTGATTTCTAGACTCAGCGCGTGACCGTCGTCGTCAAGCTCGGCTCCTCGATCGTCGCCGACCACAACGGCGAGGTGCGCGCGAGCGTGCTCGACAGCGTCTGCGAGCAGGTCGCCGAGCTCCATCACGGGGGCGAGAACGTGGCCATGGTCACCTCGGGCGCGATCGCGCTCGGGATGCGGCTGATGGAGCTGCCCCAGCGCCCGCGCGCGATCGAGGACATGCAGGCGGCGTCGGCCGTCGGTCAGGGGACCCTGTTTCGCGCCTACGAGGCGCGGCTCGCCGAGCGCGGGGTGCACGCGGCGCAGGTGCTGCTGACCTCGTTCGACCTCTCGGTCCGGATGCACTACCTGAACGCGCGCCAGGCGCTGCGGCGGCTGGCGGAGTGGCGCGCGGTCCCGGTCGTGAACGAGAACGACACCACCGCGACCGACGAGATCACGTTCGGCGACAACGACTTCCTCTCGGCCCAGGTCGCGCTCCTGCTCGGGGCCCGGCTGCTGGTCCTGCTCACCGACACCCCGGGCCTGCACACCGCCGACCCGAAGCGCGATCCCGACGCGAGCCTGGTCGAGCGCGTCGACGACTTCTCCGAGCTCGACCGCTACTCGATCGACGAGCGCACATCGACCTACGGCTCGGGCGGCATGCGCAGCAAGGTGGCGGCGGCCGGGATGGCGAGCGCCGCCGGGATCCCGGCGGTGATCTGCTCCGGTACCGAGCCCGGAACGCTGCTCGCGGCCGCGCGCGGCGAGTCCGCCGGGACGGCGTTCGCGCCCCATCCCGAGCGCACGCCTTCGTTCAAGCTCTGGCTTCGCCACGCGAAGCCGGTGCGCGGCCGGGTGCTCGTCGACGAGGGCGCCGCGCGGATGCTGCGCGAGCGCGGCTCGAGCCTGCTCCCGGTCGGGATCACCGGCGTCGAGGGCGAGTTCGCGGCGGGCGACGCGGTCGAGGTCGTCTGCGAGGGGACGCTGATCGGCAAGGGGATCGCCAACTACTCGGCGGAGGAGCTCGTGCGGGTCCGGGGGATGCGCTCCGAGCAGGTGCTCGAGCTGCTGCCGACCGGGTCCGAGGAGGCGGTCCATCGCGACCGCTTCGTCCTCGCCTGAGCTCGAATCGGGGGCGCGGCCCGGCTACCCTTCTCAGACGATGGCGATTGCGGCCAAGACCGTCACCGAGGCATGCGAGAGCGCCCAGCGCGCCTCGCGCGCGCTCGCGACCGCGAGCACCGAGGCCAAGGACGGCGTGCTCCAGCGGCTCGCCGAGCTGCTCGAGGAGCGTGCGGCGGAGGTGCTCGAGGCGAACGCCGCCGACCTCGCCGACGAGCGCGCCTCCGGGCTCAGCGATGCGCTCCGCGACCGGCTCGCGCTGACGCGAGGCGAGGATCGCCGAGATGGCGGCCGGCGTGCGCGAGATCGCGGCGTTGCCCGACCCCGTCGGCGAGGAGCTCGAGCGCCGGACCCTCGACAGCGGTCTCGACCTGCGCAAGGTGCGGGTCCCGCTCGGGGTCGTCGCCGTGATCTACGAGGCGCGCCCGAACGTGACCGTCGACTGCGCCGCGCTCTGCCTCAAGAGCGGCAACGCGATCGTGCTGCGCGGCTCGAGCTACGCCGAGCGCTCGAACGCCGCGCTGGCCGCGCTCGTCGCCGAGGCGGTGGCCGAGGCCGGCCTGCCGGAGGGCGCGGTCGAGCTGCTCGCCGGCGACCGCTCCGAGCTCGAGCAGCTGGCGACCGCCGAGGGCCTGGTCGAGCTCGTGATCCCGCGCGGCGGAGAGGGTCTGAAGCAGGCGCTGAAGAGCGTCGCCACCGTCCCGGTGCTCTACGCCGCGGGCGGCAACTGCCACGTCTACGTGCACGCCGACGCCGATCTCGAGATGGCGCGGCGGATCGCCTACAACGCCAAGGTCGACCGCCCCGGGCGTCTGCAACGCGGCCGAGACGCTGCTCGTGCATGCCGACGCCGCCGCCGAGTTCCTGCCCCCGATGCTCGCCGAGCTCACCGGCGCGGGGGTCGAGCTGGTCGGCGACGGGCGCGCGCGATCGGTCGCGGGCGCGACCGCGGTCGGCGAGGCGACCGACGCCGACTGGGACACCGAGTACCACGGGCTGAAGATCGCGGTCGGGGTCGTCGACTCGCTCGCGGAGGCGATCGAGCACGTGAACGCGCACACGCACCGGCCACACCGAGGCGATCGTCACCGGCTCCGGCGACGATCGCGGCGGAGTTCACCGAGGGGGTCGACGCCGCGGTCGTGTTCGTGAACGCGTCGACGCGGTTCACCGACGGCTTCGTCTTCGGAATGGGCGCCGAGATCGGCAACTCGACCCAGAAGCTGCACGCGCGCGGCCCGATCGGCCTGCGCGAGCTGACGACGACGCAAGTACGTCGTCTACGGCGACGGCCAGGTGCGGGGTTAGACGATCGGCGCGCTCGGCGTCCTCGGAGGGGCCTTCAACCCGCCGCACATCGGCCACCTCGTGCTCGCTCAGGAGGCGGCCTTCGAGCTCGGCCTCGACCGGGTCCTGCTCGTCCCCTACGGCGAGGCGCCGCACAGCCGGGTCGAGCCCGAGCCCGGGGCGGAGGTGCGGCTGGAGATGACCCGGCTGGCGGTCGCCGGCGACGAGCTGCTCGAGGTCGATGAGCTCGAGGTCCGCCGTGCAGGCCCGTCGTACACGCTTTCGTACATTGGAGCTCTTGAGGGAGCAGCGCCCCGACGACGAGCTCACCTTGCTGATGGGAGCCGACGTCGCCGCCGGGCTCGGCGAGTGGCGCGAGCCGGAGCGGGTGCTGGAGCTGGCGCGGATCGGGATCGCGGCGCGCGCCGGGACCGGGTTCGACGCAGGCGGAGGCCGAGGTCGACCGGCTCGGCGGCGGCGAGCGGGCGGTGCGGGTGCGGATGCCGGCGATCGGGATTTCGTCGACCCTGGTCCGGGAGCGGATCGCGGCCGGGATGCCGATCCGCTACCTGGTCCCCGAGGCGGTCGCGGAGCTGATCGCCGAGCGCGGGCTCTATCGCGAGGCGGTGCCGGCGTGAGCGCGGCGGCGAAGCGCGAGCCAGAGCGCGCGGCGGCGGTGGCGGAGCCGGGTGTCGAGGCGCCCGACTCGGCCGAGCTCGCGCGGCTGATCGCGGCGATCGTCGACGACAAGAAGGGCGAGGAGATCGTCGCGCTCGACGTCCGCGAGCTGGTCGGCTACACGGACTACCTGCTGATCGCGACGGCGCGAAACGAGCGCCAGGCGAAGTCGATCCACGACGAGGTCCGCCTGCGGCTGAAGCGCGACCGCGGTCTGGTCCCGGCGCGCTCCGAGGGGGAGACGGAGGCGCGCTGGGTGCTGCTCGACTACCTCGACTGCGTCGTCCACGTGATGGTCGGCGAGGTTCGCGACCGCTACCGGCTCGAGCGGCTCTGGGGCGAGGCGTCCCGGCTCGAGCTCGAGGGCGCGGCCGAGTAGGCCGGGGCGGAGGCGGGCGTCTCCGTCCGACGCCCGACCTACTTTTCTCCTATCGCGACGGGGCGCTTCAAGAGGAGCCTGTTCGGCTACCGGCCGGGCGACGTCGACGCGGCGTTCGCGGAGCTGGAGGAGAAGCGGGCCGAGTGCAGGGCGGCGCTCGAGCGGCGCGCGGGCGAGCTCGAGCGGGCGAGGGCGCGGATCACCGAGCTCGATCGGATCTGCGATCACCTCTCGGATCGGGTGGTCGGGCGCGAGCGCGAGCTCGAGCGGCTGCGCTCCGAGCTCGCGCGGTTGCACGCCGAGAGCGAGGGCAAGCTCGCCGCGCTGGCGGCGCTCGCCGAGGAGCTGGCCGCGGTGCGCGCTGCCGCGCGCGGACAGGCGACCCGGATCCGGCTGCGCGCCCTGCGCGACGCGGCCGAGCTCTCGGGCCGGATCACGGAGCTGACCCAGCGGCCCGCGGAGTCGCGCGAGCGGCTGCTCGACGGACTTCAGGAGGCGATCGCGCGGATCGGCGCCGCAGACGACCTGGCGACGCTCGCCGAAGAGGCCGACCGCCACGACGGCGCGGGGCCTGCCGAGCCGGGTGAGCAGGCGGAGGGTCGCCCGGGGCAGGCGGAGATGTTCGCCGGCATGGTCGAGGTCGAGGTCGGGCCGCTGGCGGACTTCTCGCAGCTGGTCGGATTCGAGGACGCGGCCGGCGCGATCGGCGCGACGTCGGAGATCTCGGTGACCCGGTTCGCCCAGGGGCGGGCGACGCTGGAGATGAAGCTGGCGGAGCCGGTCGAGCTCCTGCGCGAGCTCGAGCAGCGGATGCCGTTCGAGTTCCGGGTGCGCGACCAGCGCGCCGATCGGCTCGTGCTCGACGTCGAGACTGCGGCCTAGCCGCGATCGCCGGCGACTGGCGCGCCGGCACGGGGGTGCGGGCTACGATCGCGGGCGTGGCGCGGCGTGCTTTCGCGGGGGGGCTGGCCGGGGTTGCGGCTGCTGTGATCGCGGCGGCGGCGGCGTTCGTCGCCCCGGCGCCGGCGCAGGCGCCCGGGGTGCCGTGGAGCGACTATCTGCCGGCGCTGCCGAGCCCGCCGCAGTCGCATCCGAACCGGGTCGCGCACTGCCGGCGCGCGAATTTGCGTTGCGTGCGGGTGCAGATCAGGCGGATGCGCAAGCTGCGCGCGCAGCTGGGTTGCGATCACCGCGCGGTCTTCGCGACCACGTACCTGGAGCTGACGAAGGAGCTTCGCGACGCGCTGATCGAGGATCCGAAGATGCTGCGCTGGCCGCGCTTCTTCTTCCGCGAGGATGCGCTGTTCGCGAACGTGTACTTCCGCTCCGTCCGCGGCTGGCAGCGCGAGGGAGAGGCGCCGGAGGCGTGGCGGATCGCGTTCGAGACGGCGGCGTCGGGCGAGGTCACGGGGGCGCAGGACATGCTGCTCGGGATCAACGCGCACGTGCAGAACGACATGCCGTTCGTGCTCGCCCGGCTCGGCCTGCGCGATCGGAAGGGGCGGGCGCGAAAGCCCGACCACGACCTCACCAACGAGGTGCTGAGCGCGGCCTACGAGCGCGTCGTGAGCGAGGTCGGGCGCCGCTACGACCCGGGCATGTCGACCACCAACCCGCCCGGGGTGCCGGCCGACGACGTCGCCGGGCTCGAGATCGTCCGCGAGTGGCGCGAGCGGGTCTGGCGCAACGCGGAGCGGCTCGTGAACGCGGACTCGGACGCCGAGCGCGAGCGGGTCGCGCAGGAGATCGAGGACTACGCAGCCGGCTGGGCGCAGGGGATCGCGGCCGCGCCGCGCCCGGGCTACCGCGCCACCCGCGACGCCTACTGCGCCGAGCAGCTCGGCGGCTGATCGCCCAGGTTCCGTCCGCGTCGAATGCGAACATGTGTTCGTGTCCGACCACGACCCGAACCTGAAGGGCAACGTCGCCGAGCTGAAGATCGCGGCGGAGGCGACGAGGCTCGGGGTCGACGTTCTGCGCCCGATGACGGAGCACTGCCGCTACGACCTCGTGTTCGAGGTCGACGGGAGGCTGCACCGGATCCAATGCAAGTGGGGACGCCTGCGCGGCGCCCTGGTCAAGACCAAACTCGCGTCCAATCGCCTGACCCCGAGCGGGTATGTCCGCGGCACCTACAGCCTCGACGAGATCGACGCTGTGGCCGTTTACTGTGGCGAGCTTGATCGCTGCTACCTGTTACCTATCGGACTGATTGCGGGTAGGAACGAGATCTGGCTCAGGCTCACCCCGCCCAGAAACGGGCAGCGGGCATGTCTAAACTGGGCGTCCGATTACGAGCTCGCTGGGGCTATAGCTCAGCTGGGAGAGCGTTCGGCTGGCAGCCGAAAGGTCGTGGGTTCGAGTCCCACTAGCTCCACTGCAGCACCGGCAGAGGTCGCCGCGAACGAGTACCGCGACCATCTCGGCTGGTACATGGAGCGCGCCGCCGCTGGCGAGTCGTTCCTTGTCACCCGCCACGGCAGGCCCTACGCTCGGCTGACGCCGGCGCACGACCAACTCGAGCTCCCCGAGCCCGCCGAGGTCGTCTCGATCACGACCGCAAAGGAGCGCCCCGGATGATCCCCGCCCGTCTCTCCGTCGTCACGATCGGCGCCCGCGACCCCGCCGCGCTCGCCGCTTTCTACGAGCGCCTCGGCTGGAAGCGCGAGTTCTCCGACGACGACTTCGCCATCTTCCTGCTCGGCGGCGCGAAGCTCTGCATCTACCGGCTCGAGCTGCTCGCCGCCGAGGCGGGTCGCGAGCCCCCCGCCGATCCCGACGCCTTTCGCGGCGTCAGCCTCAGCGTCAACGTCGCCGAGCGCGAGCAGGTCGACACCGCGCTCGAGGCCGCGCGCGACGCCGGCGCCACCGTCGCCGCCGAGCCGGTCGACCGCGAGTGGGGCGGGCGCAGCGCCTACTTCGCCGACCCCGAAGGCAACGCCTGGGAGATCGCCTGGGTGCCCGGGTCCGCCTTCGACGAGCGCGACGGCCTGATCTGGCACACCGAGATCGAGTCGGCCGACTGAACCGCCCAACCGGCGCGCCGCCGCACGCGCCGCTCTACCCTCGAGCCGGGGTGGAGAACGTGCGAGGCAGAGCAGGGCGCGCGCTCGCGGCAGCCGCGGGCGCACTCGCCGCGCTCGCGATCGCCGCGCCCGCCGAGGCGGCGATCAACGGCATCCCCTCCAGCCACGACGCATCCGGCACCGACATCGCCTGCACCGCGCAGACCGGCGCCAACGCCGGCGAGCGCCACTGCTCGGGCATCTTCACCACCTTCGACGGCGCCCCGATCGACATCAACGTCGGCTTCCCGCCCGCGCCCGCCACCGGACCCGACGGCGACTTCCCGATCGTCGGCATCTTCCACGGCTGGGGCGGATCGAAGGAATCGCTGACCGGCAACGGGCTCCAGCAGTGGCTCGACGACGGCTACGCCGTGTTCAGCATGAGCGACCGCGGCTGGGGCCTCTCCTGCGGCGCCACCGACCCAAAGCGCCCCACTCCCGCCTGCGCCGCCGGTTACAACCACCTGATGGACACCCGCTACGAGGTCCGCGACGCCCAGGAGCTGTTCGAGGCGCTCGCCGACCGCGACGCGACCGGCGCCACCGCCGCCGGCGAGGGCCTGATCGACCCGCAGGCGATCGCCGCCACCGGCGGCTCCTACGGCGGCGGCCTCTCGATGGCGCTCGGCGCGCTCCGCGACCGCAAGATGGTCGGCGGCGAGAGCGCCGAACCGATCGACGGCACCCTCGTCGCCTGGGTCAGCGACGGCGGCAAGGCGATGGAGATCGCCGCCGTCCAGCCCGACATCCCCTGGACCGACCTCGCCTACTCGCTGCAGCCCAACGGCGCCACCCTCGACTACGTCGCCGACGCCCCCTACCTGGGACCGAACGGCGACAAGCGCATCGGCGTGCTCAAGCAGTCCTTCGTCGCCGGCCTCTTCGGCACCGGCCTCGCGCTCAGCAACTAGCTCCGCCAGCGACCCAGACGCCGACGCTGCCCGCCTGGTACGCGCTCGATCAACGGCGGCGAGCCCTACGACTCGAACCCCGAGGCCGCCGACATCATCGACGAGCTCACCCGCCACCACTCCTCCTACTACATCGACGACTCGACCGTCCCGGCGCCGATGCTGATCTCCAACGGCTGGACCGACGACCTGTTCCCGCCCGACGAGGCGATCCGCTTCTACAACCGCACCCGCACCACCCACCCGTGCACGCGGATCGTCGGGCTGATCTTCACCGACCACGGCCACCAGCGCGGCCAGAACAAGACGCCCGACGCCACCTTCCGCAACGCCGCCCGCCACGCCTGGTTCGACCACTACGTCAAGGGCGAGGGCGCCGAGCCCGCCGGCGGCGTCCAGACCCTGACCCAGACCTGCGGCGAGACCACCCCCTCGGGCGGCGCCACCGGCCCCTTCGACGACCCCGGCACCGACGCCCCGCACTCGGCCGCCGACTGGGCATCGCTCGCCCCGGGCGAGATCCGGCTCGACGACCCCGACCTGCAGCCGATCGCTCCCTCCGGCGGCTCCCCGGACGCCGCGCAGGCGTTCGACCCGATCGCCGGCGGCGGCGCCTGCGCGACGGCGAGCGCCACCGACAGCCCCTCGACCGCCAACTACCGCCTCGAGCCGGCGCCCGCGGGCGGCTTCACGCTGATGGGCTCGCCGACGATCGTCGCCGGCTTCTACTCGCCCGGCCCGAACTCCCAGCTCGCCGCCCGTCTGCTCGACGTCGCCCCCGGCGGCGACGAGACCCTCGTCGCCCGCGGGCTCTGGCGGCCGGAGGTCAACTCTCGACCGAGTCCACCCGCCAGCTCTTTCAGCTGCACCCGAACGGCTGGCACTTCGCCGCCGGCCACGTCGCCAAGCTCGAGCTGCTCGCCTCCGACTCGCCCTACGGCCGCGCCTCCAACGGCCAGGCCGCGGCCACCGTCTCCAACCTCGAGCTGCGCCTGCCCGTGCTCGAGGCGCCGGGCGCGCTCGGCGGGCTCGTCGACGAGCCGGCGGGCAAGATCCTGCCGCCCGGCTACGAGCTCGCCGCCGGCTACGAGGCCGGCGCCGACGGCGACGGCGACGGTTTCCCCGACGACTCCGACAACTGCCCTGCCGACGCCAACCCCGGACAGGACGACGGCGACGGCGACGGGATCGGCGACGCCTGCGACCCGGTCGACGACGACACCGACGACGACGGCGTCTCCGACGCCCAGGACAACTGCCCGCAGGACTCGAACCCGCTGCAGACCGACTCCGACTCGGACGGCGCCGGCGACGCCTGCGATCCCGCCACCGGCCCCGGTCCGCCGCCCTCAGCCGGCTGCGTCGACCTGCCGCCTGAGAAGGGCACCCGCAAGCGCGACGTCCTCCGCGGCGGCGTCGGCGCCGATCACATCCGCGGCCGCCGCGGCAGCGACCGGATCCGCGGCCGCGCCGGCGACGACTGCCTGTTCGGCAACCGCGGCCGCGACGACCTCTCCGGCGGCGCCGGCTCCGACCTGCTGCGCGGAGGCGCGGGCGGCGACCGCCTCCTCGCCCGCGGCGGCGCCGACGTCGTCTCCTGCGGCCCCGGCCGCCGCGACCTCGCGATCGTCGACGCCGGCGATAAGACCCGCGGCTGCGAGCGCGTCCGCCGCATCTGAGCCCGCGCCGGCGCCGATAGGGTGGCGGCGATGAGACAGCTCGCCGACGGCGTCTGGCAGCTCAGCGGCTTCCCGCCGAACGCGATCAACGTCTTCGTGATCGGCGACGTGCTCGTCGACGCCTCGACCCGCTACGCGACCCGGCGCATCCTGCGCCAGCTCGACGGGCATCCGATCTCCGCGCACGCGCTCACCCACGCCCATCCCGACCACCAGGGCGCCTCGCACGCGGTTTGCGAGCACCTCACGATCCCGTTCTGGGTCGGCGAGGCCGACGTCGCCGCGGCCGAGAACCCGTCACTGATCGGCGAGCGCCAGCCCAACCACCCGCTGGCGCAGTTCTTCCACAAGACCTGCACCGGCCCCGGCCACCCGGTCGACCGCGTCCTGCGCGAGGGCGACGAGGTCGCCGGGTTCACCGTGCTCGACGTCCCCGGCCACTCCGCGGGCCACGTCGCCTTCTGGCGCGAGTCCGATCGCGTCCTGATCGCCGGCGATGTCGTCAACACCGCCGATCCGCTGCTGCTCATCCCCGGTCTGCGCGAGCCCAAGGACGCGTTCACGCCCGACCCGGTCGCGAACCGCCGCTCGGCGAAGCGCCTCGGCGAGCTCGAACCGAGCCTCGTCCTCGTCGGGCACGGGCCGCCTTACCGCGACACCCGCCGCTTCGTCGAGTTCTGCGCCGGCCTTCCCGGCTGAGGAGCTCCCGGATCAGTCCGCGGCCGCCGCCTCGACGGCCTCGGCGGCGCGCACGACTTCGCACTGGCGCCCGATCGACTCCAGCGTCTCGCGGATCTCGCACGGGTTCTCGCCCAGCGCGGGCAGGAAGTCCTCGGCGATCCCGCGCGCATAGACCGGCCACATCAGCTCGAGCATCTCGCCCCCCTCGTCGGTGAGCGCGACGAAGAACGAGCGCCGGTCCGACGGGCAGCTCGTGCGCTCGACCAGGCCCTTCGACTCGATCCGGTCGATCAGCCGGCTGAGGCCGCTGTGGGAAAGCAGCACCCGCTCGGCGAGCTCCACCTGTCGCAGGCGGCCGTCGGGCGCGTCGCGCAGCGCCGCGAGCACGTCGTACCAGGAGAGCGGCGGCAGGTCGGCATCGGCGAGGTCGCGGCCGATCCGGCGCAGCATCGTCGAGTGCGCGCGCAGGAACGCTCGCCAGGCGGCGAGCTGCTCGGGATCGAGGCGCGGGGCGGTCGCTGAGGTCGTCGTTGCCATGAGCATTAGTTTCGCACACAAATGTTGACGATGCAACCTTTCTCTGCTAACTTACTTGCAACAGCAACAGTTGTCAGCGCATCAATAGGAGGCAGACATGACCACAGCAACCACGGAGCTCGTCCCGGTAGGCACCTGGACGATCGACGACGCGCACTCGAGCGCCGAGTTCGAAGTCGAGCACGGCGGGCTCTCGATCTTCCGCGGCGGGTTCACGCCGATCGACGCCGAGCTCACCGCCGGCGACGACGGAGCGACGCTCACCGGCCGGGTCGCGGTCGACTCGATCAGCGTCGAGGACGACAACATCCGCCCGCACCTGCTCTCGCCGGAGTTCTTCGACGCCGAGCGCAACCCCGAGGTCAGCTTCCGCTCGACCTCGATCACCGGGACCGCGGACGCGCTCGAGGTCGCCGGCGAGCTCTCGATGGCGGGTGCCTCGCTGCCGGTGGCGGCGACCGGGCGGCTTCGCGGGCCGGTCTCCTTCGGCCCCGAGCTCGAGAAGCTCTCGCTCTCGTTGCGGGCGGCGGTCGACCGGACTGCGTTCGGGATGAACTGGCAGATGGAGCTGCCGGGCGGTCAGCCCGCGCTCGCCAACGAAGTCGCCCTCGTCGTCGAGCTCGAGCTCAATCGGAGCTGACCGCCGTGCGGATCCTCGCGATCTCCGGCAGCGTCCGCCGCGACTCCCACAACACGCGCCTGCTCCGCCACATCGCGGAGCGGGCGCCGGCGGGAGTCGAGATCGAGATCTGGGACGGACTCAAGTCGATCCCGCCCTACGACGCCGACGACGACGTCGAGCCGGCCCCGGCGCCGGTCGCCGCCCTGCGCGAGGCGATCGCCGCCGCGGACGGCCTCCTGATCGCGACCCCCGAGTACAACTCCTCGATCCCGGGCGTGCTCAAGAACGCGATCGACTGGGCCTCGCGGCCGCGCGCCTCGACCCCGCTGCAGAACAAGCCGGCGCTCGTCGTCGGCGCGACGACCGGCAGCTTCGGCGCCGTCTGGGCCCAGGCCGAGCTGCGCAAGGTGCTCGCGAGCACCGGCGCTCGCGTCGTCGACACCGAGCTCGGCATCCCGCGCGCCCACGAGGCCTTCGACCGGGCGGGGGCCCTGACCTCGGCCGAGCTCGACCACCGCTCCCGGATCGCGGTCGAGGAGCTGCTCGCCGCGATCGGCTCCCGGGTCGAGCTGCTCGCGGCCTGAAACTCAGGCCGCGGCACGCGCGGCGTCGAGCGCCGCGCGCGAGCGGGCCGGAAGGTGGCGCCGCACCCGCCACGGGGCGCCGGAGAAGCCGAGGTTGGCGACCTTCGCGAACCCGAGCTCGTCCTCGCGCAGCGCCAGCAGCAGGTGCGCGACCCGGTCGCCGGCGGGGAGCTCCTCGCCGGTCGCCGCGCCGGGCGTCTGACCCGGCGCTCGCTGCCCCTCGCTCACGCGCACGCACCAGCAGTCGACCCGGCGGCCGCCGGGTCGGACCAGCAGCGCGCCCGACTCGCCCACCAGCCAGATCCCGAGCGCGCCCCGCTGGCGCGCGAGACCGGTACGGGTCAGGAGCTCGCGGTCGTCGTGGCCGACGAGGTCGCCGAGCAGACCGAGGGCGACCGCCTCGGCGCCGCCGTCGGCGTCCGCCCGGCGAGCCGCGCTGCGCTCGTCTCCGAGCGCGACCACCTGGCGCGCGCCGCGACGGGCCTGGATCGAGGGGATCGCCCACGCGTGCGCGAAGCAGATCGCCGCGGCCGGGGCGGTGAGCGGCTCGATCGCGATCAGCAGCGCACCGGGGAGGCAGAAGACAACCGCCACGCAGGCGGTCCACGCGGTCCAGCGACGCCCGTCGCGGCGCATGGTCCGCTCGCTCGGGTCCTCGCGCCAGTGCAGGCGCGCGGCCTCCTCGAGGCCGGCGGCGCCGATCGGCGGCGCGAGCGCTTCCGGGGGCGAGCCGCCCACTAACCGCCGGCGATCGGGCGCCTGAGGACGACCAGCTCGGCGTCGAGCGGCAAGTCGCGGACGACCTCCGCGGTGCCGTCGGCGCGGCTCACCGAGGCGACCATGCCGCGGTCGAGCTCGGCCCGAAACGACCTCACCGCCGTCTCGGCGGACTCCTCGCCCGCCGTCCACTCCGCCAGCGTCGTGTGCCCGCTCCGGTCGAGCCTGATCAGCCGTCCCATCGCAACCTCCCTCGATTGAGCTCTGCCGGTCGAGTCTAGTATCGGGACCGATGGACGCCTACGACCCGCATCGGATCGAGCGCCGCTGGCAGCAGGTATGGGCCGACGAGCGCACCTGGGAGGTCGCCAACCCCGGCGAGCCCGGCTTCGACGGCTCGAAGCCGAAGTCCTACGTGCTCGAGATGCTCCCCTACCCGTCCGGCCAGCCGCACGTCGGGCACCTGAAGAACTACTCGATCGGCGACGCGATCGCCCACTTTCGCCGCCGCCGGGGCTTCGACGTCATCCACCCGATGGGCTACGACGCCTTCGGCCTGCCGGCCGAGAACAACGCGATCAAGACCGGCGTCCAGCCGCGGATCGCGACCGAGGCGTCGATCGCCGCCTACCGCGAGCAGTTTCGCGCCTGGGGCGTCTCGATCGACTGGTCGCGCGAGATCTCCTCCCACGACCCCGCCTATTACCGCTGGACTCAGTGGATCTTCCTGCGCCTGTTCGAGCGCGGGCTCGCCTATCGGGCCCGCGCCCCGGTGCAGTGGTGCCCGGTCGACCAGACGGTGCTCGCCAACGAGCAGGTGATCGACGGTCACTGCGAGCGCTGCGGGGCGCTGGTCGAGCGCCGCGACCTCGAGCAGTGGTTCTTCAAGATCACCGAGTACGCCGACCGCCTGCTCGACGACTTCGACCTGCTCGAGTCCTGGCCCGAGCACGTGGTCACGATGCAGCGCAACTGGATCGGGCGCTCCGAGGGCGCCGAGGTCAGCTTCCGCTGCGAGGAGCTCGAGCTCGACTTCCCCGTGTTCACGACCCGTCCCGACACCCTCTTCGGCACCACTTTCTTCGTCGTCGCCCCCGAGCATCCCGAGATCGACCGGCTCGCCGCCGGGACCTCGAACGAGGCCGAGATCCGCGCCTACGTCGACGAGGCGGTCCGCAGCACGGCGGAGGAGCGTGGCGAACAGGCGGCGGCGAAGACCGGCGTGCCGCTCGGGCGCACGGTCGTGAACCCGGTCAACGGTGAGACGATCCCGATGTTCGTCGCCGACTACGTGCTGATGGAGTACGGCACGGGAGCGCTGATGGCGGTCCCCGCCCACGACGGTCGCGACCACGAGTTCGCGCGCGCCTTCGGGCTTCCGATCGTCGAGGTGGTCGCCGGCGGCGACGACGTGCAGGAGGAGCCCTACGTCGGCGAGGGGCCGCTGGTCAACAGCGGTCGCTTCGACGGCATCGACAGCCGCGAGGCGCGCCGAGCGATCGTCGATTGGCTTCAGGCGGAGGGCAGGGGGGAGGCGGCGGTCAACTACCGGCTGCGCGACTGGCTGCTCTCGCGCCAGCGCTACTGGGGCTGTCCGATCCCGATCGTCTACTGCGAGCGCTGCGGGATCGTCGCCGTGCCCGACGACCAGCTCCCGGTCGAGCTGCCCGAGGTCGAGGACTACTCGCCGAAGGGCCAGAGCCCGCTCGCCGCGGTCGCCGACTGGGTCGTGACGACGTGCCCCGAGTGCGGTGGGGAGGCGCGCCGCGAGACCGACACGATGGACACCTTCGTCGACTCGGCGTGGTACTTCCTGCGCTACCTCGACCCCGAGAACACCGAGCTTCCGTTCGCGCGCCCTGCGGCCGACCACTGGATGGCGGTAGACCAGTACATCGGCGGCGTCGAGCACGCGATCCTGCACCTGATGTACGCGCGCTTCTTCACCAAGGCGCTCGCCGACATGGACCTGATCGGGGTCCAGGAGCCGTTCGCGAGCCTGTTCACGCAGGGGATGATCACCGCCGACGGGGCGAAGATGTCGTCGTCGAAGGGCAACGCGATCAGCGCGGTCGAGACGGTCGACCGCTACGGCGCGGACACGGCGCGCACCTACGTCTGCTTCCTCGGCCCGCCCGAGCGCGGCGGCGACTGGGTCGCCGAGGGGGTCGAGGGCGTGCACCGGTTCCTGATCCGCCTCTGGCGCCTGACCCAGGAACAGGTAACTCCCGACGCCTCCTCCGCTACGCGTCCGGGGGCGTCGGGGTTGGAGCAGGATTCGCCGGACGCGACCGGCCCGGCCCGGGCGCTGCTGGCGAAGGCCCATTGGGCGATCGACAAGGTCACCCGCGACTTCGAGCACGGCTTTCACTTCCACACCGCGATCGCGGCGGTGATGGAGCTCGTCAACGACGCCTACCGGCTCAAGGAAGAGCTCTACGGCGATCCCGACGGCGAGCGGGTCGTGCGCTTCGCGACCGCGACCGCGGCCTCGCTGATCTTCCCCTTCGCGCCCCATCTCGGCGCCGAGGCCTATGAGGCGCTGACCGGCGAGCGCGTCTGGGAGCAGCCCTGGCCCGAGGCCGACCCGGCGCTGCTCGCCCGCGACACGTTCACCCTCGTGGTCCAGGTCAACGGCAAGCGCCGCGACCAGATCGAGGCCGAGGCGAACGCCGGCGAGGAAGAGCTGCTCGAGCTCGCGCGCGCGAGCGAGAACGTGCGCCGCCACATCGACGGCAAGCAGGTGGTGAAGGAGATCGTCATCCCCGGCAAGCTCGTCAACCTGGTCGTCCGGTGAGCCGCGCGACCGCCGCTGCCGCGCTTGCGCTTGCACTCGCTGTCGCACTCACGGCGAGCGCGCACGCCGCCACCTACCGCGGAACCGCGGTCGGCGACCCTCAGATGGCGGTGAAGCTGAAGCTCGAGGGCGACGCGGTCACCTTCAGCTACACCGACGTTCCGGTCAAGTGCTCGGACGGCAGCACGCCGCGCCAGGGCGGCGCCGAGCACCTCGACCTGCTGAACGAGAACCGCCGCTTTCGCGACCGGGTCGAGGGCGATGGCGCCGTCTCGCACGCCCGCGGGCGGGTGCGACCGAAGCGGGCCCGCGGCCGAGTCAGCTTCGACCTCGTCTATCCCGGCGGCGAGTGCCACAGCGGCGAGATCGAGTGGCGGGCACGCCGCCGTTAGCACGCCGGCGCATGGTCTGGTAGAAAGCTCGCGTGCTCGTCAGGCGCCTGTCGGAAGCGGCAACGACGGAGGTCCACGGCCTTCGCCCGCACATCCTCATGGACGCCGGGGAGCTCGGTTCGCGCAACCTCTCGGTCAACTGGCTCGAGGTTCCCGCCGGCGTCTCGGAGGAGCTGCGCTCGCACGAGGAGGCCGAGCAGGTCTACGTCGTCGTCGGTGGGACCGGGACGATGTCGGCGACGGGCGACACCCGCCGGCTCGAGGTCGGCGACCTGGTCCTGATCCCGCCGGCCACCGACCACGCGGTCGCCAACGACGGCGAGGAGACGCTCGCGCTGGTCTCGGTCCAATCGCCCGCGGTCTCCGCCGACGAGCTCTACAGCCGCCGGCTCGCGACCCAGGCGAGCGGCTACGACGACGAGGACTACGAGCAGTAGCGAGCGCGTGATCCGTCGCCGGGTGATCGTCCACGGCCGGGTCCAGGGGGTCTTCTTCCGCGACACCGCGCGCCGGATGGCGGAGTCGACCGGGGTCGCGGGCGGCGCCCGGAATCGCGACGACGGCACGGTCGAGGCGGTGTTCGAGGGCGAGCCGGACGCGGTCGAGGCGATGGTCGCCTGGGCGGGCGAGGGGCCGCCGGGCGCCGCGGTCGCGCGGCTCGAGACCTTCGACGAGCCGGTCGAGGGCGCGAGCGGCTTTCGGATCGGCTGACCCCGGGCGCGACCCGGGCGCGTACCGAACCCGGCACGAATCGCGAGCCACCGGCGAATCGCGGGCGGCGACGATCGGGCGATGCCCGAGCTCTCGCGCTCCCAGCTCGTCGTCTATGGCGCGGTCGCGGTCGCCCTGCTGCTGGTCGGCGCCCGCTGGCTGCGCGACGCCGACGAGCGCGAGCCGCCGGATCGCGGGATCGCGGCGCTCGCCGAGGGCTCGGGCGAGGGCGAGTCGTTCGCGATCGAGGACGGAGCGGGTGGGGTGGTCGTTCACGTCGCCGGCGCGGTGCGCGAGCCGGGCGTCTATCGGATGCCCGCCGGCTCGCGGGTCGCCGACGCGATCGAGCGCGCCGGAGGCGAGAGTGCGAGCGCCGCCGCCGACGCGATCAACCTCGCCGCCGAGCTCGCCGACGGACAGCAGGTGGTCGTCCCCGCGGACGCGCCCGGTCCCGGCACGGCGACGACGGCCACCGGCGTGAGCGAGGGACCGATAAGCGTCGCGACCGCCACCCCCGAGCAGCTCGAGACGATCGAGGGCATCGGTCCGGTGACGGCCGCCTCGATCATCGAGTTTCGCGACCAGAACGGGGTCGGCTCGATCGACGACCTCGATCAGATCAGCGGCATCGGCCCGGCGACGATGGAGGCGCTGCGCGGCGGCCTCCAACCCTGACCCGGGCGTCCGCGGGCGGGCGCCGATCGCCCCGGCGCTCGCCGTCTCGTGGCGCTTCGCCGTCCTCGGCGGCGTCGCCGGCGGGCTCGCGCTGGCGCCGCTGGCCGGGGGTGGCGAGCCGGCCGCGATCGTCGTCGCCTGCATCGCCGGGGCGATGCTCGCCGCCGCGCGCCCGCGCGGGCCTGCGGGCAGCGCCGCCGGCGTCGCCTGGCTTGCCTCGGTCGCCGGCGTCGCGGCGCTCGCCGGGCTCGCCTCAGGGGGCCTGCGCCTCGCGGCGATCGACGCCGGCGCCACCGACCTCGCCGCCGGAGCGCGGGTCGAGCTGCGCGGCTTCGTCACCGCGGTCCCGCGCCGCGCCGACGGCCTCGTGCGGCTCGCGGTCGACACCTCCGCCGGCCGGCTCCTGGTCGAGGCACGAGAGCCGGTCGGCGAGCTCGCGGTCGGGAGCGCGGTCCGCGCCCGCGGCACCGTCCGCGATCCGGGCGCGCACGAGCGCGCATACCTCGAGCGCCTCGGGATCGCCGACGTGCTCGCGGCGACCGCGATCGACCCCGTGCCCGGCGCCCGCGCCGGCCTCCAGGGCGAGCTCGACGCGGTCCGCGCACGAGCCGAGCGCGCGCTCGGCGACGGGACGGCGCCCGCGAGCGCCGCGCTCCTGCGCGGCTTCGTCCTCGGCCAGGACGACCGGATCGACCCCGCGGTGGTCGACGAGTTCAAGGCCTCGGGCCTCGCCCACCTGCTCGCGGTCAGCGGCCAGAACGTCGTCCTGCTCGCGATCCTCGCCGCCGCCGTGCTCGGTGGGCTCGGGGTCTCGATCCGGATGCGGCTGCTCTGGATCATCGGGCTGATCGCCGTCTACGTACCGGTCGCCGGCGCCGGCGCGTCGATCCAGCGCGCGGGGGTGATGGGGGCGGCCGGCGTGGTCGCGACGCTCGCCGGGCGCCCGCGGGCGCGCTGGTATGCGCTCCTGCTCGCCGCGGCGATCACGCTCGCCCTCGATCCGCGGGCGACCGCCGACGTCGGCTGGCAGCTGAGCTTCGCCGCGGTCGCGGGCATCCTGCTCTGGTCGCGGCCGATCGCGGGCACGATCGGCGGCGAGCGTGGCGGACTGCGCGCGGCCGTCGCGCAGGCGATCGCGCTCACGCTCGCGGCGACGATCGCCACCGCGCCGCTGATGGCGCACCACTTCGGCACCGTCTCGCTCGTCTCGCTGGCCGCGAACCTGGTCGCGCTGCCGGCGGTCGCGCCGGTGATGTGGCTCGGAATGCTGGCCGCGGCCGCAGGCCAGCTCGAGCCGTTGCCGGTCGAGCCGCTGAGCGCGCTCGCGGGTCTGCTCGCCGCCTACATCGCCCAGGTCGCGGGCTGGTTCGCGACCCCGACGTTCGCCCTCGCCGAGGTCGAGCTCGAGAGCCCGGCGGCGCTCGCGGGCGCCTACGCCGCGCTCGGGTCGGCGCTCGCGCTCGCGCTCGCCTGGTCGGCCCGCCGTCGCCGGCTGGCGCCGGCCGGGGCGCCACGGCGCCGCCTCGTTCCGGCGGCGCTCGCGCTCCTGGCCCTGATCGCTCTGGCGACCGTGCCCACCGGGCGTTCCTCGGCACCGGCGGTCGATTCCGCGCTGCGGCTGACCGCGCTCGACGTCGGCCAGGGCGACGCGATCCTGCTCGAGCCGCGCGGGTCGGCGCCGATCCTCGTCGACACCGGGCCGGCGGCCGCCGACGTGGCCGCGATCCTCGCCGAGCGCGGAATCGACCGGCTCGCGGCGCTCGTGATCACCCATCCCGAGTCCGACCACGACGGCGGCGCCGCCGCGGTGCTCGAGCGGATCGAGACCGAGAGGCTGCTGTTCGCACGCGCCCGCCCGGCGACGGTCGCGCTCGGGCGCGCCCGCGGCGCCCGCCCGCGACGGTTGGCGGCGGGCGACAGGGTCCGGGCGGGGGAGCTGCGCCTCGACGTCCTCTGGCCGCCCGCGCAGCGTCTCGGTCACGGCGACGCGGGCGACGCGAACCTGCTCGCGCTGGTCCTGCACGCGCGGTCGCGCGGGTTCGACGCCCTGCTCGCCGCCGACGCCGAGGCGGAGGCCGCTCCGGTCGACCCGGGACCGGTCGAGCTGCTCAAGGTCGCCCACCACGGGAGCGAGGACGCGGGGCTTGGAGCGCTGCTCGAGCGCACCGATCCCCGGCTGGCGCTGGTCTCGGCCGGCGCCGACAACCCCTACGGCCACCCGGCGCCGGCGACGCTCGCCGAGCTCGCCGAGCACGGGGTCGGGGTCGTGCGCACCGATCTCGACGGCGAGATCGCGGTCGAGGTCGACGACGATGGCGGCTGGGCGGTGCGTTAGGGTGCCGCCGTTCGCGAGACCCGCTCGCGTCGACCCGCGCTCTTGAACAGGAGGGCCCAAGAAGATGGAAGCAAGCGGCACGCCCACTCCACCGCCCGACAGCTCGCGGTCGGCGACCGAACCGCCCCCTCCGCCGACCACGACCGCGACTGCCGACGGCACCGCGGGCGGCGGCTGGCGCGTGCTCGGGGTCCTGCTCGCGCTCGCGCTCGCCTTCGCCTGCGCGGTGATGATCGTCGCGATGAGCGACATCGGCTCGACCCCGACCTGCGAGGACGTGCTCAGCGGCGCCGAGGCCCTGCCCAGCGACGGCGAGTGCTTCGACGGCTCGTCGGGCAAGAAGACCGTCAGCCTGATCCTCGGCTGGCCGAGCGGCATCCTCGCCGGTCTCGCCGCGCTGATGGCGCTCTACTTCGCCGTCACCGGGCGCCGCGGCCGGCTCCTGCTGCAGCTCACCGGCGCCGCGATCGCGCTCGGCGCGGCCAGCATCCTCGTCGGCAGCATCTAGAGGTTCACGAGGTGGGTTTCGCCGTCCCGGCTGCGGCCGGGGCGGCGAATACACTCGCTCGCAGCTTGGCGGCGCAGCGCGACAGCTCCGAGATCGGCCCCGCGTACCTGATCGCGGGCACCGACGAGGCGAAGATCGACGCCACGCTCGCGCGCCTGCGCGCCCGCGCCGAGGCGGAGGGGGGACCGGGCTCGCTCGAGTCGTTCTCGCCGCCGCCGGGCTCGAACGCCGGTCCCGACGCCGACGCGCTCGTCGCCTCGATCCCGGCGCTCTCGCTGACCGCGCAGCGCCGCTATCTGCTCGCCGACGGCGTCGAGCGCTGGAGCGCGAAGCAGGCGGCGCCGGTGGCTGATGCGCTCGCCGCGCTGCCGCCCGACGTCACCGTCGTACTGATCGCTCGCGAGCAGCCGCCGAAGCTGCGCGCGCCGAAGAAGCTCGCCGAGGCGGTCGCCGGCGCCGGCGGCGCCGTGCACGAGTTTGCGGCGCCGAAGGCGGGCGCGCTTCCCGCCTGGCTCGTCGGCGAGGCGAGACGGCGCGGGTTCGAGCTCGAGCCCGACGGCGCGCGCCTGCTTGCGGAGCGGATCGGTGACTCGACCGCCCGCCTCGCCACCGAGCTCGACCGGCTCGCGCTCTGGGCGGATCCCGGCGGCACGGTCGGCCGAGACGACCTCGAGGCGATGGTCGCCGACACCTCCGAGGAGGTCTCCTGGGCGCTCTCGGACGCGATCGTCGACCGCGACGCGGGGGCCGCGCTCGGCGCCGCCGAGCGGCTCGCCGATCAGGGCGAGGCGGTGACCCCGCTCGTCTACCAGGCGGCAAAGCGCGTCCGCGAGGCGTGCGCCGCGATCGAGGGCCTCGAGGCAGGGCGCGCGCCGCGCGAGGTCGAGGCGTCGCTGGCGATGCACCCGTACGCGGCGAAGCTGCTCGTCCGCCGGGTCGAGGGCCGCACCCGCGAGCAGATGCGCGCCGCGACCTGCGCGATCGCCGATCTCGAGTGGTGGACGCGCGGCGGCGCCGACTATCCGGAGCGGGTCGCGCTGACGCTCGCCGTCTCGCGCGCCGCGGGCGGGTGACTCAGGTCCCGGCGCGAAGCCGGGCGGCGCGAGCCTTCTTGCGCGCGCCGCTGTTTCGGTGCAGCGCTCCCTTGCGGACCGCGGTGTCGATCCGCGAGCAGAGCTCGCGGTGCTCGGAGTCGGTCGCCTCGGCGTCGCCGGCGGCGATCGCCTGCTCGAGCCGCCTGAAGTGCGTCTTCACCGCGCTCGACATGCGACGGTTCTCGTCGTGCTCGCGCAGGGTGCGGGCGTTGCGCTTCTTCTGTGACGGGATGTTGGCCATCGGGCGACGCGTGACTATAGCGGGGGCCTGGTGAGCGACGACCGCGATCGCCACGACCGGCTCGCCGATCTCGATGACGTCGCCGCCGCCGAGGCGGTGCCCGAGGAGGAGCCGACCGCGCCCCGCCCGCGCTCGGGCCGGCTCGCGCGCTCGACCGCCTTCTTCTCACTCGCGACGGCGCTCTCGCGGGTCGGCGGGCTGGTGCGCGAGATCGTCGCCGCGAGCTACTTCGGGATCACCGCGCCGATGTCGGCGTTCACGATCGCGTTCCTGGTCCCGAACACCGTCCGCAGCCTGTTCGCCGACGCCGCGATCCAGGCCGCGTTCGTGCCCGTGTTCACCGAGGAGCTCGAGCGCGGACAGCGCCGCCGCGCGTTCGAGCTCGCCTCGAGCCTGATCTTCATGGTCGCGGTCGTGCTCGGGGCGATCACCGCGCTCTTCATCCTCGTCGCGCCGCTGGTGGTGCCGCTGTTCGCGCCCGGGTTCGAGGGCGCGACGCTCGACCTCACGGTCGCGCTCTCGCGCTTGTTGTTCCCGATCCTGGTCCTGCTCGGGATCTCGGGGATGGTCGTCGGGATCCTCAACAGCTACGACCGCTTCAGCGTCTTCGCGATCGCGCCCTTCTTCTGGAACGTGGCGATCATCGGCGTGCTCGTCGGCTTGGCGCCGGCGTTCCCCGAGGACGATCAGATCTACGCCTACGCGATCGGCGTCCTCGTCGGCACCGTCGTGCAGCTGGCGATGCTCGTCGTCGACCTGCGCAACACGCCGTTCGGTATCCGGCGCGCGATCCTCGCCCCGGTCGGACGCCGGCTCAGGGCCGCGTTTCGCGACCCCGACGTGCGCCGAGTGCTGCTGCTGATGCTGCCGGTGACGATCAGCCTCGGGCTGATCAACTTCAACCTGCTCGTCAACAGCTTCTTCGGCTCGCTGGTCTCCGATCAGGCGCCGGCCGGGATCGACAAGGCGTTTCGGATCTACATGCTGCCGCAGGGGGTGTTCTCGGTCGCGGTCTCGACCGTGCTCTTTCCGACCCTGGCGCGCTACGCGGCCCGCGGCGCGCTCGACGACCTGCGGGCGACGATGGCGAACGGGATGCGCCAGATCGTCGTCCTGCTGATGCCGGCGACGGCGGCGATCCTGGTCCTCGCCGAGCCGATGGTCCGGCTCGTCTACGAGCGCGGCGCCTTCGACGCCGAGCAGACCGAGCTCGTCGCCGAGGCCCTGTACTGGTTCGCGTTCTCGCTTCCCTTCAACGGCCTCTTCCTGCTCCTGACTAGGACCTTCTTCAGCCTCCAGCGGCCCTGGGTGCCGACCGCGATCGCGGCCGCCAACCTCGCGATCACGGTCCTTTTCTGCGCGCTGTTCTACGACCCGTTCGGGGTCGGCGGGATCGTCGCCGCGACCGCGATCGCCACCGCCGTCAGCGTCGCCGTCCAGGCGCAGGTCCTGCGCCGGGCGCTCGGGCGGCTCGAGCTCGGGCGGCTGGCGGCGACGACCGCCAGCGTGACGATCGCCTCGGCGGCGCTCGCCGGCGCCGCCTACGGCGTCTGGTCGCTGCTCGACGAGGCGCTCGGGCGCGGGCTCGCGGGCCAGATCGCCTCGCTCGGGATCGCGCTCGCCGCGGGCGCGGTCACCTACGCGGTCGCGATCAGCGTCCTGCGGGTGCCCGAGGCGGCGCAGCTGCGACGGCTGCTTCGCCGCTGAGCGGGCGGATCAGATCCCCGAGACCTGCTCGCAGGCCTTGGCCGCGTCGTCGCCCTTGCCGCCGGAGCAGCGGTCGGCCTCGCTGCCGCCGTCGAGCTCGTCGTCGTCCTGCTCGCCGTAGAGCTGGTCCTTGCCCGAGTTGCCATTGAGGCGGTCCTCGCCGCCGGCGCCGTAGATCCGGTCGGCGCCGGCGCCGCCGACCAGGCGCGGTCCCTCCGAGCCGCCGCCCGAGTCGTCGCCGGCGTCGCCGAAGACCCTGTCGGCGCCGGTGTCGGCCTCGATCCGGTCGCGGCCGGTGCCGCCGCAGAGGATGTCGCCGCCGCCGCCGCCGTTGATGTGGTCGAGCCCGCCGGCGCCGTTGATCACGTCGACGCCGTTGGTGCCCGTGATCCGGTCCGGTCCGCCGCCGATCGCCCCGCCCTGGTTGTCGGTCGTGATCGTCACCGAGCGCCCGTCGCACTTCGCGCCTGCCGCGGCACCGTCCGATGCCGGAGCGGTGAGCGCGACCATCGCCGCCAGCGCCAGCACCGTGAGCGCGGCGCCGACGAGGCCGGCTGGAGGGCATCCGAACCACCATGCGCCGAGCCTAACCGCCGCGCCCGCGCGCGCCAAGGACGTCGCCCGCCGCGGCGCAGGATCGATTGCAAGCAAACGATGTGTGATGGTGATCACAGATCCCGCAACTTCGCCCGCCGACCGTGTAGATCGCGAACAGCACGCCCGCTTCACCTTCGGCCCGACCGGGCCGGCGCGGGCGCCGATCCAGCGCCGCAGCTCGCGGCGCCGCGCGCGACCCGCGCGCAGCACACGGCAACGAAAGAGGGAGACACGGCAGATGCCGCGCATGCGTACGAAAGCTCGCAACCTGATCGCCGCCGCCACGGTTGGCGTCGCCGCGATGGGCGCGGTGCCGGCGCTCGCCGACGCGCCCGAGGTCGAGGCGCGCTTCGGCGTCGCCCGGGTCGCCACCTGGGCCGACGACACGAGGGCGCGCCAGCGCGCCGCCGCCGAGGCGGCCTCGGGGCCGTTCGCGCCGCTGGTCGGCGAGCCGGACTACGGCAGCGCCGAGGCAGGCTTCGGCGCCGCGCGCTCGGGGCACGTGCACGCGGGCCAGGACATGTTCGCGCCCGCGGGCACACCGCTGGTAGCGGTCGCCGACGGGGTCGTCGCCGACGCCGGAGCGGACGGCGGCCAGGGCAACTACGTCCACCTCTACGACCCCGAACGCGAGCAGACCTACGTCTACATGCACATGATCGAGCCGGCACGGGTCGGCACCGGCGAGCGGGTCGAGGCCGGCGAGCAGCTCGGCGGCGTCGGTTGCACCGGCTCCTGCTGGGGCGACCACCTGCACTTCGAGATCCGCGCCGGTCGCGGGTTCACCGGCGAGGCTCGCGACCCGCTCCCGAGCCTGCGCGAGTGGGAGCGGCTCGAACGCCCGCGCTGAGCGGACTTCGCGGGTGCTGTCGCCATACTGCTTGGCCGCATGGAGCGGATCCGCAACTTCTCGATCATCGCCCACATCGACCACGGCAAGTCGACGCTCGCGGATCGCATCCTCGAGGTCACCGGAGCGGTCGACCCGCGCAAGCACATGCCCCAGCTGCTCGACTCGATGGAGCTCGAGCGCGAGCGCGGGATCACGATCAAGGCGCAGGCGGTGCGGGTCGACTACCGCGCCCGCGACGGCGAGACCTACCACCTGCACCTGATCGACACCCCGGGCCACGTCGACTTCTCCTACGAGGTCTCGCGCAGCCTCGCCGCCTGCGAGGGCGCGCTGCTGGTCGTCGACGCCGCGCAGGGGGTCGAGGCGCAGACCGTCGCCAACACCTACGCCGCGGTCGAGGCCGGGCTCGAGCTGATCCCGGTGCTGAACAAGGTCGACTTGCCGAGCGCCGAGCCGGAGCGGGTGGCGGGCGAGATCTGCGACCTGATCGGCGGCGAGCCCGGCGAAGTGCTGCGGATCTCGGCGAAGACCGGCGCCGGGGTCGAGGAGGTGCTGGAGGCGATCGTCGCCCGGATCCCGCCGCCGCGCGGGACTCCCGAGGGCCCGCCGCGGGCGCTGATCTTCGACTCCGAGTTCGACCAGTACCGGGGCGTGGTCGCCTACCTGCGGATGGTCGACGGCGCGTTCGCCACGGACGAGCCGATCCGCGCGATGCAGGCGGGCACCGAGGCGGCGATCGACGAGATCGGCTTCTTCACCCCGCAGATGCGCCCGTCGGCGGCGATCTCGGCGGGGGAGGTCGGCTACGCGATCACCGGGCTCAAGGACGTCTCGAAGCTGCGCGTCGGCGACACGCTGACCGCCCGCGAGCGGCCCGCCGTCGAGGCGCTGCCCGGCTATCGCGAGGTCAAGCCGATGGTCTTCAGCGGCCTGTTCCCGATCGACACCGACCGCTACGAGGACCTTCGCGACGCGCTCGAGCGCCTGGCGCTCAACGACGCCGCGCTCTCCTATGAGCCGGAGACGTCGCAGGCGCTCGGCTTCGGCTTTCGCTGCGGCTTCCTCGGCCTCCTGCACATGGACATCGTGCGCGAGCGGCTCGAGCGCGAGTACGACCTCGAGCTGCTCTCGACGACGCCGAACGTGCGCTACGAGGTCGTCCTCACCAGCGGCGAGACGGTCGACGTGCACTCGCCCGTCGACATGCCCGACCCGGGCCTGATCGAGGAGATCCGCGAGCCGTACATCCGCGCCTCGCTGATCTGCCCCAAGGACTACGTCGGCCAGGTGATGGAGCTCTGCCAGTCACGACGCGGGACCCACGTCGACATGCACTACCTCTCGCCCGAGCGCGTGCAGCTGCGCTACGACCTGCCGCTGGCCGAGATCGTGCTCGACTTCTTCGACCAGCTCAAGTCGCGCACCGCCGGCTACGCCTCGCTCGACTACGAGCCAATCGGAAACCGCGCCTCGGACCTGGTCAAGCTCGACGTCCTGCTCGCCGGCGAACGCGTCGACGCGCTCTCGCAGGTCGTCCACCGCGACGCCGCCTACGAGGCCGGCAAGGCACTGGTCGAGCGGCTGCGAAAGACGATCCCGCGCCAGCTCTTCGACGTCCCGGTGCAGGCGGCGGTCGGCTCGCGGGTGCTCGCCCGCGAGACCGTCAAGGCGCTGCGAAAGGACGTGACCGCGAAGCTCTACGGCGGCGACGTGAGCCGGAAGAAGAAGCTGCTCGAGAAGCAGAAGAAGGGCAAGAAGCGGATGAAGCAGGTCGGCGCGGTCGAGGTCCCCCAGGAGGCGTTCCTCGCCGTGCTCCAGGTCGATGGCGACTGAGCGCACCGAGGACCCGGCCGCGGTCCTCGCTGCCGCGGTCGCCGCAGTCGAGCGTCGCGAGATCGACGCGCTGCTGGCGCTCGCCGACCCCGAGATCGTGGTCGAGGTCCCCGCCGCGATGCCGAACGGCGGCACCTTCCGCGGGCACGACGAGTACCTCGCCTGGCTCGGGAACTGGCTCGACGCCTGGGAGCGGTTCGCGATCGAGGTCGTCGAGCTGGAGCGGTTCGGCGAGCGCTGTGTGATCGCGTCGGTGATCCAGCGCGGAACCGGGAGGGGCAGCGGGATTCCGGTCGAGATGAGCGTCTTCTACGTCGCCGAGGTCCGCGCCGGGCGGTTGACGTCGTTGCGGCTTCGCGCCGAGCTCGAGCTCGCCCGCAACACCGCCCGCGAGCTCGCCGGAACCCCTACCTCCGACGATGGATAGCCGCGAGCGAAACGCGGAGCTGTTGCGCGCGGGCATCGACGCCTTCAACCGCGGCGACTCGGAGGCGCTCCTGGCGATGTTCGACCCGGAGCTCGAATGCCACGTCGCTTCGGGGCTCGGCAACCCGGGCACCTGGCACGGGATCGATGGCTACCTCGAGATGACCGGGACCTGGGCGAGGCGTTCACCTCGGAGCGCAGCGAGATCGTCTCGACCGAGATGCCCGACGACCACCATCTGATCGCCGAGATCCGCCAGCGCGCCGTCGGCGTCGGCAGCGGGGTCCCGGTCGAGATGACGATCTTCTATCTGCTCGAGGTCCGCGACCGGCGCGCGGTCCGGTTCCACATCTACGGCGATCGCGAGGCGGCGCTCGCCGCCACCCGCTGATTAGACTGGCGCGCCGATGGCGCTCAAGACCTCAGCGATCGGCAAGAGCTGGGACCCGGCCTCGTTCGAGGTCGAGGCGGAGCGGATCGCCGAGTACGCCGACGCCGTCGGCGAGCCGAGCCCGGTCCATCGCGATCCCGAGGCCGCGCGCGCGGCCGGGTTTCGCGACGCGGTCGCGCCGCCGATGTTCTGCGTCGTGTACAGCGCCGTCGCGATGGGCCCCGCGGTGCTCGATCCCGAGGTCGGGATGAACTTCGCCGCGATGGTCCACGGCGGACAGGAGTTCGACTGGGGCGAGCCGGTCTGCGCCGGCGACACGATCACGACCGCGGTCACCTGCAAGGAGATCGCCGAGCGCGACGGCAAGGGCTTCTACGTGTTCGAGTCGGTGTCGACCAATCAGGACGGCGAGCGGACCGTCACCGGGACGTGGACGAACATCGTCCGCGGCGTCTGATCGAGGGGAGCGAGCGATGGCCGAGCTGAGCGAGGGCGAGCGGATCCCGGAGCTGCGGGTGACGCCGGACGCCGGGCTGACGAAGCGCTACGCGCAGGCGTCGGGCGACCCGAACCCGATCCACACCGACGAGGAGTTCGCGAGGTCGGTCGGGCTCCCCGGCTGCATCCTGCACGGGCTCTACTCGATGGCGCAGGTCGCCCGCGCGCACTCGGCGCTCGCCGACGGCGACCCGCGGGCGCTGCGCAAGCTCTCGGTCCAGTTTCGCGGCATGGGCTTCCCCGAGCAGGAGATCGCGGTCACCGCGACCGTGACCAGCGCCGATGACGGCCGGATCGTGACCGCGACCGAGGCCGCCCAGGGCGACAACCGGATCATTCGCAACGCGGTCGCCGAGGTCGAGCTCCCGGGATAGCGAGGCGCAGCCGTGGCCGCGACCGTGCTCTACATGTCGATGTCGCTCGACGGCTTCATCGCCGGGCCGAACGAGAGGCCCGACAACGGGCTCGGCGACGGTGGCGAGCGGCTGCACGAGTGGGCCCTGACGGGTGCCGGCGGCGACCACAAGGAGGTTCGCCGACTGGCCGGCGCCAACGGCGAGGTCTGGGACGAGGTGATGGCCACCGGAGCCGTCGTCTGCGGCCGGGGAACGATCGAGCCGGCCGGTGGCTGGGGCGGCGACCACCACGACGGCGTGCCGATCTTCGTCCTCACCCGCCAGGACCCCGAGAGCGTGCCGCCGGACTGGCCGCTGGTCACCTTCGTGAGCGACGTCGAGAGCGCGATGGAGCAGGCGAAGCAGGCCGCCGGCGACAAGAACGTGCTCGTTCACGGCGCCGGAGTCGCCCAGCGCGCAATCGCCGCCGGCGTGCTCGACGAGCTCGAGATCCATCTCGTCCCGGTGCTCTTCGGCCAGGGACGCCGCCTATTCGACCACCTAGATCCCGAGCAGATCGAGCTCGAGCGCACCCGCGTCCTCGAGGGCGACGGCGCCACCCATCTGCACTACCGCGTGCGGGCCTAAAACGCAGGAACGAGTGACGTGCGCCTCCTCGCGCCCGCTCACCCACCGGCAACCGGATTCGCCCGCAGCCACGCGAGCACCTCGGCGGCGTGGCGATCCGGCGGGAAGACCGGATAGAAGACGTGCTCGACCTCGCCGTCGCGGGTGACCAGGGTGAGCCGCTTGAGCAGCGTTCGGCCGGCTGCGTCGAAGGTCGGCAGCGCGAGCGCCCGGGTGAGCTCGAGGCGCTCGTCGGAGAGCAGCGCGAAGGGCAGTCCGAGGCGCTCGGCGAGCTCGGGCTGGTAGGCGGTGTCCTGGGTCGAGAGGCCGAAGACCGCGGCGCCGGCCGCGGCCAGGTCGGCGTGGTGGTCGCGAAAGCCGCAGCTCTCGGGCGTGCAGCCGCGGGCGCCGGGGATCAGGTCCCAGTCGTCGACCAGCAGCGGTTCGCCGGGACGGCCGGTCCACGGGTAGGCGTAGACGATCGTGCGTCCCTCGAGCCGCGCGAGCGAGGTCGCGCCACCGCCGGTCGACGCGAGCTCGAGATCGGGCAGCTCGAGCCCGGGGAGATGATCGGCGGCGCCGTCGTCGACCGGCTCTGGCAGGTCGTCGGGGAGCGTGTAGGGGTCGATCATCCGCCTCGATCCTAGAATCCTCGGGGTGCTCAGCGAACGCCAGCAGCGGATCCTCAACCTCGTCGTCGACGCCTACCTGGAATCGGGCAAGCCGGTGGGCTCGGCGGCGATCGCCGACGGCCCCGACGTCGAGTGGGGGCGCTCGACCGTGCGGGCCGAGCTCGCGACGCTCGAGAGCGAGGGCTATCTCACCCATCCGCACACCTCCGCCGGCCGGGTCCCGACCGACTCCGGCTATCGCTTCTACGCCGACGCGCTGCTCGTCGGCGGCGCCAAGCCCGGGCCGTCGGCCGGGACGCTCGACCTCTCGCAGATGCGCCGCGAGATCGAGGAGGCGCTGCGCGAGACCGCCTCGACCCTCTCGCGGATGACCGACCTGCTCGCGGTCGCCACCGCGCCGCCGCCCTCGGCCGCCCGCGTGCACCGGGTCGAGGCGCTGCAGCTGCAGCCGAAGGTGGTGATGGTGGTCGTGATCGCCTCCAACGGCGCGGTCACCAAGCGCGTGTTCAACTTCGAGCGCCCGGTCGACCCGGGGCTGGTCGAGTGGGCGTCGAGCTTCCTCAACGAGCGCCTCAGCGGCCTCGCGCTCGGCGCCCGGATGACCGGCGACCGCCTCGACGACCCCGAGCTCGGGCCCGCCGAGCGCGGCTTCCTGACCGAGATTCGCGACGCGTTCTCCGGCCTCGAGCAGGGCGCCGAGTCGGACCTCTACGTCGAGGGGGCGGCGCGGCTGCTCTCGGCCGAGCACGCGCCCGACCTGCCGCGCGCGGACTCGCTGATGCGCGCGCTCGAGCGTCGCGCGAGCCTGCTCGAGGTGCTGCGCTCGACCCTCGACGAGCGCTCGGTGTTCATGTGGATCGGGGGCGAGAACCCGTCGCCCGAGCTGCGCTCGGTGAGCGTCGTCGGCGCCAACTACGGGCTCGGCTATCGCAACCTCGGCACCGTCGGCGTCGTCGGGCCGCTGCGGATGGACTACGCGACCGCGATCGCCTCGGTGCGCGAGGCGGCGGGCGAGCTGTCGCGCTTCTTCGAGTCGGTCTACGACTGATGCCGACCGACTACTACGAGCTGCTCGGCGTCGAGCCGGGGGGCCGACGAGCGCGAGATCAAGAAGGCGTTCCGGACGCTCGCGCGCGACCTGCATCCCGACGTCAACCGCCACGACCCCGAGGCGGAGGAGAAGTTCAAGCAGGCCGCGGAGGCCTACGAGGTGCTCTCGGACCCCGAGCGCCGGCGCACCTACGACGCCTACGGGCACGAGGGCCTGCGCAGCGGCGGCTGGGCGCCGCACACGGCCGGCTCGATGGAGGACATCCTCTCGAGCCTGTTCGGCGGCGGCGACTCGATCTTCGGCGACCTGTTCGGCGGCGGGCGCGCCGGCCCCGCGCCAGGGCGGTGACATCGGGGTCGAGGTCGAGATCACGCTGACCGAGGTCGTCGACGGCGCCGAGCGCGAGCTCTCGTTCGAGGCGGTCTCGGTCTGCGAGCACTGCCGCGGCAACGGCGCCGAGCCGGGGACGCCGATCCACACCTGCGAGACCTGCGGCGGCGCCGGCCAGGTGCGCCAGATGCGCCGGACGGCCTTCGGCCAGCTGGTTCAGACCGGGACCTGCCCGACCTGCCGCGGCGCCGGCAAGAGTGCCGAGCAGCCCTGCGGTGTCTGCGACGGCGCCGGGCGCGAGCTGCGCGCGCGCACCTGGGACGTCGAGATCCCGGCCGGGATCGAGTCCGGACAGCGGATCCGGATCGGCGGCGCCGGCCACGCCGGCGACCCGGGAGCGCCCGCGGGCGACCTCTACGTGCTCGTCACCGTGGCGGCGGACGATCGCTTCGAGCGCCGCGGCCGCGAGCTGATCGGCTCGGTCGAGGTCCCGGCGACGCTGGCGATGGTCGGCGGCACCGTGCTCGCGCCGACCCTCGACGGCGAGCGCGAGGTCGAGATCAAGCGCGGCTCGCAGCCCGGCGACACGATCCGGCTCAAGGGGCTCGGCCTGCCCTCGCTTCGCGGCGGCTCGCGCGGCGACCAGCACGTCGTGGTCGAGGTCACGGTGCCGCGGAAGCTGAACCGCGAGCAGCGCGACCTCGCCCGGCGCCTGAACGAGTCGCTCGGCGAGTAGACGCGCCTTGATCCGGCTCGCGATCCGCTGCCGGCCGGAGCTCGCCGAGCGCGTGCTCGCCGAGCTGCTCGAGCTCGCTCCGGGCGGGATCGAGGAGGACCACGGGCCGGAGTGGGTCGAGTACGCGATCTACGGGCCGCCGGGCGAGATCCCGGCGGTGCCGGCGCTCGAGGCCGCCGCCGGCGAGGGCCTGGTCGAGATCAGCTCGACCGAGATCCCCGACGATTGGGCCGACCGCTGGCGCGACTTCCACCACCCGGTCGCGATCGGCGGCGGCCGGCTTGTCGTCAGGCCCTCGTGGGAGCAGGGCGAGGCCGGGGCGGAGGTCTCGGTCGTCGTCGACCCGGCGCAGGCGTTCGGGACCGGCGCCCACGCGACCACGCGGATGTGCCTCGAGCTGCTGCTCGAGCTCGCCGACGCGGGCGCGGCGTCGGGGGCGCTCTGCGACCTCGGCACCGGATCGGGCGTGCTCGCGATCGCCGCGGCGAAGCTCGGCTGGTCGCCGGTGCGCGGCTACGACAGCGAGATGCCCGCGGTCGAGGCGGCGCGGGCGAACGCGGCCGCGAACGCGGTCGAGGCGAGCTTCGAGCGCCTCAACCTGCGCCGGGCGGCGCCGCCCGTCGCGGCGACCCTGGTCGCGAACCTGACCGCGCCGCTGCTGGGCGAGGTCGCGGCACGACTCGAGCACCGGCCGCGCTCGATCGTCTGCTCCGGGCTCTTGGCAAGCGAGTCGGCGCGGGTCAGCGACGCGTTCGCCGCCGCCGGGCTCGAGGTCGCGGAGCGCCGGGTCTCGGGCGATTGGGCGGCGCTGCTCTGCCGACCAGGGAACGGCGTCTCGGCGTCGTAATAGGGTGGCGACATGACCACTCTCGCAGTCACGTTCTACGACGTCGTCGTCTGGCTCCACATCTCCGCGGTCGTCGTCGGCTTCGGCGGCACGTTCGCCTACGGGGTGATCATCGCCACGGCGGCGAAGGCGGACCCGCGCAGCCTCCCCGGCGTCCTCGCCGGGATCAGCGCCAACAGCCGCAGCCTGGTGACGATCGGCAGCATCGTCGTCCTGCTCACCGGCATCTACCTCGCCGCCGACGCGTGGGACTTCGGCTACTTCTTCATCGCCTGGGGAGTGGTCGCGATCCTGATCCTGCTCGGGCTCATCCACGGCTACTTCCTGCCGAACGAGAAGCGCGCGGCCGAGGCCGCGGCGCGCGACGTCGAGCGCGCCGGCCCGACCGGCGAGGTCGAGTTCGGGCCTGAGTTCGAGCGCGCCAACGCGGGGCTGGCGAAGGTCGGCTCCCTCGCCGGGATCCTGATCGTGCTCACCGTCTACGTGATGACGGCGAAGCCCTTCCTCTAGACCCGCTGCTCTAGACCGCCGGTCAGGCGCGGAGCGCGATCGCGACCGCGGTCGCCGCGAGCGCCCCGGCGGCGATCGCACGGGCGCGCGAGTCGGGCACGCCAAGCAGCGCGCCGCGCGCTCCCGCCGACATCACCGAAGCCCGCGAGCCGGCGGCGAGCGCGGAGCCGAAGGAGGCCGCCGAGCCGACCGAGAGCGCCGAAGCGATCGACCCAACCGAGCCGACCGAGAGCGCCGAGCCGACCGAGCCGATCGAGAGCACGGAGCCGTGCGAGGCGATCGAGAGCAGCGAGTCGGAGGACCAGAGTGAGAGCCGCGAGCCGTCGCCTTGGCGCAAACCGTTCACGCCCACAGTCTCGCAACGACGATGATGCAGGGGCATGAGCGACGCTGCAACACCAGAGCTGCCGATCGCCGTCTTCGACTCCGGGGTCGGCGGGCTCACCGTCCTGCACGAATGCCTGGTCTCGCTGCCGGAGGAGGACTACATCTACCTCGGCGACGATGCGCGCTTTCCCTACGGGGCGAAGGACAACGCCGAGCTCGAGGCCTGCTCCGAGCGCAACACGCGCTTCCTGCTCGACCGCGGCGCGAAGCTGATCGTGATCGCCTGCAACTCGGCGGCCGGCGCCGGGCTCGACGCCGCCCGCAGGGTCGCCGCCGAGCGCGAGGTCGAGGTCGTCGCGGTGATCGAGCCCGAGGCCGAGATCGCCGCCGCGATCACCGACTCGGGGCGGGTCGGCGTGCTCGCGACCCCGGCCACCGTCGCCGGCGGCGCCTACGTGCGGGCGCTCTCGCGCCAGCATCGCGAGCTCACCGTGACCCAGGTCGCGGCGCCGGACCTGGCGGCGATCATCCAGCGCGGCTTTCCGTTCTCCGAGGCGGTGGTCGACACGGTGCGCTCCTACTGCGCGCCGCTCGGCCGGGCGCGGGTCGACACCGTGATCCTCGGCTGCACGCACTACCCGCTCGTGCGGCCGATGCTGCAGCGCTTTCTCGGCCGCGAGGTGCGTCTGGTCACCGCCGGCCACGCCGTCGCCGCGAGCGCCCAGCGGATCCTCGAGGCGGCCGGGCTGGAGACCGCCAACACGGGCGAGGGCACCTACCGCTTCGTCTGCACCGCCGACCCGGAGGCATTCCGCACCCTGGGCACCCGCTTCCTGCAGCTGCCGCTCGGCGAAGTCGAGCTCGCGGAGCTTCCCGACTGACTCCGCGATGCCCCCGTGCCGGGCTAACCTTGCTCGGGTGGCGATCCTCGAACAGGTCCAGGCGGATACCCGCGCGGCGATGAAGGCCGGCGAGCGCGACCGGGTCGGCGCGCTGCGCCTGGTCGCGGACGCGCTGCAGAAGGACCTCAAGGACGGCGGCTCGGACGAGGTCGCGGTCCTGCGCCGCGAGCGCAAGCGCCGGCTCGAGGCCGCCGAGGCCTATCGCGACGGCGGCAACGCCGAGCGCGCATCCTCCGAGGAGGCCGAGGCGCGCGAGATCGAGCGCTACCTGCCCGCCGAGCTCAGCGACGAGGAGCTCGCCGCGATCGTCGATGCCGCGATCGCCGAGTCGAGCGCCTCCGAGCCCTCCGACATGGGCCGCGTGATGGGGGCCGTGATGCCGAAGGTCGGCGCCCGCGCCGACGGCAAGCGAGTCAGCGCGCTCGTGCGCGAGCGCCTCGGCACGGGTTCCTAGGCCCTTGGCCCGCCGCCAGCTGACCCTCGACAACACGGTCGCCGCCGAGCTCGCCGGGTCCGAGGACACCGTCCTGCGCGAGCTCGAGAGCCGGCTCGGTTGCGAGCTCTTCCTGCGCGGCAACGTGCTCACCCTCGACGGCGACGACGCCGACGTCGCCCGTGCCGCGCGCATGGTCGACGAGCTCGTCGGCCTGGTCGAGCGCGGCCACGAGCTCGCGCCGGCGACGATCGACACGGTGACCGGCGCGCTCGCGGCCTCGGAGAAGCCGGCGGAGATCCTCGAGGACCTGGTCTGGCGCCACCGCAACATCAAGGTCGCGCCGAAGACCGTGAACCAGAAGCGCTACGTCGACTCGATCCGCGGCCACACGGTCACCTTCGGCATCGGCCCGGCGGGGACCGGGAAGACCTTCCTCGCGGTCGCGATGGCGGTCGCGGCGCTCGAGGAGCGTGAGATCAGCCGCATCATCCTCACTCGCCCCGCGGTCGAGGCCGGCGAGCGGCTCGGCTTCCTGCCCGGCGACATCCAGGCCAAGGTCGACCCCTACCTGCGCCCGCTCTTCGACGCCCTCTACGACATGCTCGACCCCGAGCGCGTGCTCACCTACTTCGACCGCGGGATCATCGAGGTCGCGCCGCTGGCGTTCATGCGGGGCCGGACCCTCAATGACTCGTTCGTGATCCTCGACGAGGCGCAGAACACGAGCCCCGAGCAGATGAAGATGTTCCTGACCCGGCTCGGGTTCGGCTCGAAGATGGTGGTCACCGGCGACATCACCCAGATCGACCTGCCGCGCGACCAGCGCTCGGGGCTGGTCGTCGTCGGCGAGATCCTCTCCGCCGTCGACGACATCGAGTTCGTCCGCTTCGGTGGCGAGGACGTCGTTCGCCACCAGCTCGTGCAGCGGATCGTCGCCGCCTATGGCGAGTATTCACAGCGCAGCCCCGGCGCCGACGGACGCGAGCCTCCGACCGACTCCTAGGCCTTGCTCGACCTGGCCGACGTGCCCTCGGACCTGCGCCCCGCGGTCGCCGCGGCGCTCGACGCCGCCGGGGTCGGCAACGGCCACCTCTCGGTCGAGCTCGTCGGCGAGGACCGGATCCGCGAGCTCAACCGCGACCATCGCGACCGTGACCGGCCGACCGACGTGCTCTCGTTTCCGATCGACGGCGCGGCCCCGGTGGCGGGCCCGCGCGAGCTCGGCGACGTCGTCATCTGCCCCGAGCAGACCGCCGACCTGACCGAGGCGACGGTCCACGGGGTGCTGCACCTGTGCGGGTACGACCACGAGGTCGACGACGGGGAGATGCTGGAGCTGCAGTCCACGATCCTGGCGTCCCTTGGCTGACCGCGGCATCCCCGGACGCGAAGCGGAGGAGATGCCGCGCTGTGGATTCGTGGGCCTTGCGGGGCGACCGAACGTGGGCAAGTCGACGCTCGTGAACGCGATCGTCGGCGCCAAGGTGGCGATCATCTCCGACCGCCCGCAGACGACCCGGCGCGCGAGCCGCGGGGTCGCGACCGACCTCGGCCAGGGCTGGCAGCTCGTGCTCGTCGACCTGCCGGGCGTCCAGCGGCCGCGCGACGTGCTCACCGAGCGCATGCAGCGGCGGGTCGAGAGCGAGCTCGCGGGCGCCGACGCGATCCTGCTCCTGGTCAACGCCGAGCAGGGCATCGGCCCGGGCGACCGCTTCATCGCCGCGCACCTGCTCGCCGCGCATTCGAAGGCGCCGGTGATCTGCGCCGTGAACAAGATCGACCGCCTGCGCGCGCCCGAGATCGCGACCGTGCTCGCCGCGGCGGCCGAGCTCGACGTCGTCGACGAGGTATTCCCGATCTCGGCCAAGCGCGGGACCGGGGTCGCGGCGCTCGTCGCCCGCCTCGCCGAGCTGATGCCCACCGGGCCGCTGCTCTATCCGCCCGAGGACCGCACCGACCAGCCGAGCGAGGTCCACCTCGCCGAGCTGATCCGCGAGCAGGTCCTGCGGCGCACGCGCGAGGAGCTGCCGCACGCGGTCGAGGTCGCGATCGAGGAGGTCGCCGAGCGCGAGGACGGGCTGGTCGAGGTCACGGCGCAGGTCTGGGCGGAGACCGATTCGCAGAAGGCGATCCTGATCGGCAAGGGCGGGCGCATGGTCCGCGAGATCGGCACCGCGGCGCGCAAGGAGCTCGAGCGCGAGCTCGGCGCCAAGGTGTTCCTCGACCTCAACGTGCGGGTGCGCGAGCGCTGGCGCCGCGACGAGGGCCTGCTCGACCGCCTCGGGATCGACTGAGGCCGGCTACTCGTCCTGCGCCAGGCGCTCCGGCTGCGCGATCGCGAACACGCCGAGGACGACGAACGCGAACAGGCAGAGGACGCCGAGGATCCGCGTGATCGTCGCCTCGAACGGGATCATCAGCGCGACTCCGGCAACGAAGGCCGCCACCGCCGCGATCGTCAGCCGGCGCTCCATCAGTGGCCGTCCGGGGGATCGCCGGCGGTGATCGGGCGAAACTCGGGGTCGAGCCGCCCGCTGAGCACGAGCCGGTAGAGCAGGGTCAGCGCCGGGATCAGGATCACGAGCGCGATCGCGACGCAGACGAGCAGCGCGACCAGGGTCGCGTCGCCGGCCGCCGCGGCCTCGAAGCTGAGCTCGCCGGGGAGGAAGTCGGGCCGCTGCGCGAGTCCCCAGCCGGCGACGATCGCGCCCACCGCCGCCGCCGAGGTGAACCGCGCGAGCCCGAAGCGAGCGCTCCAGACGAGCACCAGGGTCACGGCGCCCGCGAGGCGCCGAGGCGATCACCATCGCCAGCCCGGCGCCGGAGGTGAGCCCGTCATAGAGCGCCGGCGCGTCCTCGCGGACGACGAAGATCCCGCCGATCGCGAGCGCGCCGGCGGCGAGCTGCGGCGCCGAGCGCGCGGGCGCGAAACGCCGCGACCAGGTCGGGAAGCCCGGCGCGGACCGCGTCGGCGGCGAGGAAGACCGCCGCCATGTAGGCGCCGGTGACGACCGCGAGCACGCCGATGTAGAGCGGCACGACCCCGGTCCAGCTCGAGAACGCGTCGCCGCCTCCGTCGGCGGGCACCTGGCCGCTGGCCACCGCGCCGATCACGGTCCCGAGGAAGAACGGGACCAGCACCGAGGAGAGCGCGAACATCGCCCCGAGCGCGCGTGCCTCGCCGATCGTCGCCGCCTCCCCGCGGACGGCGAAGGCGGCACCGCGGAGGATGATCCCGACCGCGGCGAAGAAGAGCGGCACGTAGAGGGTCTGCATCACCGGGCCGAATGCGGGCGGGAACGCGGTCCAGAAGATGACGAGGACGAAGATCAGCCAGACGTGGTTGGCCTCCCAGACCGGGCCCATCGAGCGCTTGATCATTCCCCGGACCCGGTCGCCGCGGGCGGCGCCGCCGGCGGTCAGGTCCCAGAACCCGGCGCCGAAGTCGGCGCCGCCGAGGACCGCGTAGGCGCTGACCCCGAGCAGCAGGACCGCGATGGCGAGGTCGGCGAGCATCAGCCGCCGCCCCCGCGGGGCTCGATCTCGACCGGGTGGCGCGCCAACCGCCGGAGCAGGAACAGGACCAGCGACGCGACCCCGACGTAGATCAGCGCCAGGAACCCGTAGCCGACCGGGATCCCCTCGGCGCCGGTCACCGCCTGCTCGGTGCGCATCACCTCGTAGACGATCCAAGGCTGGCGCCCGACCTCGGTCACGATCCAGCCGGCGATCAGGGCGACCAGCGCCGCCGGCCCGGCGAGCACGACGGCGCGGTAGAACCACGTCGAACGCGGCAGGCGCTTGCGCCGCAGCCAGGTGATCAGGAAGACGGCGGCGAGCAGCGCGAGCAGGGTGCCGATCCCGACCATCGCCTGGAACGAGTTGCGGACGATCGCCTCCGGCGGGCGGTCGCGCGCGGGGACCGCGCCGAGGCCTTCGATCGTCGCGCTCGGGTTGTGATCGGCGAGCAGCGAAAGCCCGTCCGGGATCGAGATCCCGCCGTAGATCTTGTCGCCGATCATGATTCCGCCGGCGGTCAGGTCGGCGCCCTTGGTCGTCCGCTCGAGGCCCTCGAGCGCGGCGAGCTTCGTCGGCTGCTTCTCGGCGACCGTGCGCCCGGCCCAGTCGCCGACGATCAGCTGCGCCGGCGCCGCGAGGCAGGCGAAGGCGAGCGGCACGATCAGCGCCGCGCGGTGGTAGTGGTCGCGCCGGCCCTTGAGCCAGGCGAACGCGTAGACGCCGGCGACGATGAAGCCGGCGACGATGATCCCGGCGAGGTACATGTGGACGAACTCGTGCCAGACGTTCGAGTTGACGAAAGCCGCGAACGGGTTCACGTCGCTGACCGTCCCGTCGGCGGCGAGCTCGAACCCGCCGGGGTCGTTCATCCACCCGTTGACGCCGATCACCATCAGCGCCCCGGCGATCCCGGAGGCGACGATCGGCAGCCCGGCGAGCACGTGCGCGCGCGGCGAGAGCCGGTCCCATCCGTAGACGTAGATCGTGATGAAGATCGCCTCGGTGAAGAAGGCGACGCCCTCGAGCGCGAAGGCGACGCCGAAAACCTCACCGAAGCTCTCCATGAACTCGGGCCACAGCAGGCCGAGCTCGAACGAGAGGATCGTTCCGGTGACGACGCCGACCGCGAACAGGATCAGCATCACCTTCGACCAGCGCTTCGCGATCGCCTTGTAGACGGGGTCGCCGGTGCGCAGCCAGAGCCCCTCCATGAACAGGACCATCGCCGGGAAGGCGATCCCGAAGCAGACGAGCGGGATGTGGACGCCGAGCGAGAGCGCCTGCATCTGCCGCGCTTCGAGCAGATAGGGCTGGTCGACGTCGGCGAAGGCGCCGGCGATCGTGGTCGCGGCGTGCGCGAGCATGGACCAAGCCTAAGATCTCCCGCGTGTCGGCGGCGGTCAGATTCGACTCGGACGGGCTCGTGCCCTGCGTGCTCCAGGATTGGCGCACCGGCGAGGTGCTGACGCTCGCCTACATGAACGCCGAGGCGCTGCGGCTGACGCGCGAGTCCGGTGAGGTCCACTTCTTCAGCCGCTCGCGGGGCGAGATCTGGCACAAGGGGGAGACCTCGGGCAACGTCCAGCGCCTGCGCCAGCTGCGCTACGACTGCGATGCCGACGCCCTGGTCGCGCTCGTCGACCCCGCCGGGCCGGCGTGCCACACCGGCGAGCGCTCCTGCTTCTATCGCGACCTCGACGGCGAGGCGGAGGCGGTCGTCGACGGCCCCGCGGTCGCCGGCGAGCCGGCACCGGCCGCGTTCGAGGCGCTGGCGGAGCTCGAGCGGACGCTCGCCGAGCGCGCCCGTACTCGTCCGGAGGGCTCGTACACGGCGGAGCTGCTCGCCGACCCGCCGCGGATCGGCGACAAGGTGCGCGAGGAGGCCGAGGAGGTGGCGCGGGCGGCGCGCGAGGAGTCCGACGAGCGAGTCGCCGAGGAGGCCGCTGACCTGCTCTATCACCTCGAGGTGCTGCTGGCCTCGCGCGAGCTGGCGCTCGCCGCCGCGATGGAGGCGCTCAATGCCCGCCGCCGCTGAACGCGCTCCGGGGCTCGAGCCCGGCCTCGAGCGCGCGCGCGAGCTCGCCCGCGACGCGAACGTGATCCCGGTCTCCTACCGCTTCGTCGACGATTGCGAGACCCCGGTCTCGGCGTTCCTGAAGCTGCGCGACGCGTTCGCCGGGCCGTCGTTCTTGCTCGAGTCGGCCGAGCAGGGCCGGCTCGGGCGCTACTCGTTCCTCGGCTTCCGACCCCGGGTCGAGCTGCGCTGGAGCGACGGCACGCTGACCGAGACCCGCGACGGCGAGGTCGTGCGCAGCGAGGCGCCCGACCCCTACGGCGCCGTCGCCGAGACGCTGGCGGCGTTCACGGTCGCCGCACCCGCCGAGCTGCCGCCGTTCGCCGGCGGCGCGGTCGGCTTCTTCGGCTTCGACCTGGTGCGGACGGTGGAGCCGCTCGGGGCGGCGAACCCGGATCCGCTCGGGCTTCCCGACCTCTCGCTGATGGTCTGCGAGCTGATGCTCGCCTTCGACCACCTGCGCCACGAGGTTACGGTCCTCGGATACGCGTTCTGCGACGACGAGAGCGCGGTCTCCCCCGCCTACGAGCGCGCGGTCGCGGTCATCGACGAGGCGCGCGAGGTCCTCCGCGGCCCGGTCCCCCCGCCGCGCCCGCGCCCCGAGGACACCCCCGCGGTCGAGTGGACGTCCAACCTCAGCCGCGAGGCCTTCGAGTCCAACGTCGCTCGGATCGTCGAGTACACGCACGCCGGCGACGCGTTCCAGGTCGTGCCCTCGCAGCGCTTCTCGGCCCCGGCCCCGGTCGAGGCGTTCTCGATCTACCGCGGGCTGCGCACCGTGAACCCGTCGCCGTACATGTACTACCTCGAGTTCGGCGACTTCCAGATCGCCGGCGCCTCGCCCGAGCCGCTGGTCAAGGTCAACGGCCGCCGGGCCGAGACCCGGCCGATCGCCGGCACCTACCCGCGGGGCGCGAGCGAGGAGGAGGACCGCCGCCAGGCCGAGGCGCTGCTCGCCGACCCGAAGGAGCGCGCCGAGCACGTGATGCTGGTCGACCTCGGTCGCAACGACCTCGGACGGGTCTGCGAGTACGGCAGCGTCGCCGTCGACGAGTACATGGTGGTCGAGACCTACTCGCACGTCTTCCATATCGTGAGCCAGGTATCGGGCACGCTGCGCGAGGGGATCGGGGCGATGGACGTGCTCCGCGCGACCCTGCCCGCGGGAACGCTCTCGGGCGCCCCGAAGGTGCGGGCGATGCAGATCATCGACGAGCTCGAGCCCCACAAGCGCTGCTCCTACGGCGGCGCGATCGGCTATCTCAGCTTCACCGGCGATCTCGACACCGCGATCCACATCCGCACCGCGGTGGTCAAGGACGGGCAGGTCCACGTCCAGGCGGGCGGCGGCACGGTCGCCGACGCGAAGCCCGACTACGAGTACCGCGAGAGCGTCAGCAAGGCGCAGGCGATGTTCGCCGCCGTCGACCTGGCGCTGGGCCAGCCGGAGTGGGGCTAGCGATGCGGGTCCTGGTGATCGACAACTACGACTCCTTCACCTACAACCTCGTCCAGTACCTGGGCGAGCTCGGGAGCGAGGTCGAGGTGGTGCGAAACGACCGCGCGACCGTCGCCGAGCTGCTCGAGCGCCGTCCCGAGCGGCTGGTGATCTCGCCCGGGCCGTGCACGCCGGCCGAGGCCGGGATCTCGATCGAGGCCTCGCGCGCCTTCCCCGAGGCGGGGGTGCGCACGCTCGGGGTCTGCCTCGGCCACCAGGCGCTGGTCGAGGCGTTCGGCGGGCGGACGATCCGCGGCGAGCCGATCCACGGCAAGGACGCCGAGATCGCCCACGACGGCTCCGGCCTGTTCGCCGGGCTGCCGAGCCCGCTGCTCGGGGGCCGCTACCACTCGCTGGTCGCGGACCCCGACCTGCCCTCCGAGCTCGAGCCGACCGCGAGCCACGACGACGTGGTGATGGCGGTCCGCCATCGAGAGCTACCCGCCGACGGCGTCCAGTTTCACCCCGAGTCGGTGCTCACCCCCGACGGCAAGCAGTTGCTCGCGAACTTCCTCGGCGATTGATGCCCAACGAGATCCTCACCCGCGCGATCGACGCCGTCGCCGACGGCAATCACCTGACCGCCGACCACGCCTCGGCGGTCCTCGACGAGGTGATGGAGGGTCGCGCCGGCGAGGTGCAAACGGCGGCCTTCCTGATCGCGCTGCGGGCGAAGGGGGAGACCGTGGCCGAGCTCGTCGGCCTCGCGCGGACGATGCGCCGGCTTGCGGCGCCGGTCGAGATCGGGCGCGAGGACCTGGTCGACACCGCGGGCACCGGCGGCGGGCCGACGACGTTCAACATCTCGACCGCCGCGGCGCTGGTCGCCGCCGGGGCGGGGTGCGCGGTCGCCAAGCACGGCAACCGCTCGAACACCAGCCGCTGCGGCTCGGCCGACCTGCTCGAGGCGCTCGGCGTCGGGATCGAGCTCGAACCCGCCGACGTCGCGCGCTGCGTCGAGGAGGTCGGGTTCGGGTTCATGTTCGCGCCCCGCCATCACGCCGCGATGAAGCACGTCGGCCCGGTGCGCAAGGAGCTCGCGGTGCGGACGATCTTCAACTTCCTCGGCCCGCTGACCAACCCGGCCGGCGCGACTCGCCAGCTGCTCGGAGTCTCCGACGGCCGCTATCAGGAGACGATCGCCGAGGCCCTGGTCGGGCTCGGGTGCGAGCGGGCGCTCGTCGTTCGCGCCGAGGACGGCCTCGACGAGCTCAGCATCGCCTCGCGCACGAGGGTGATCGAGGTCGCCGGCGGCAGGACCGAGGAATGGTTCGTCGGTCCGGAGGACCTCGGGATCGAGCGCGCCGAGCTCGCCGCGATCCCCGGCGCCAGTCCGGAGGAGAATGCCGCCGTGGTGCGCGCCGTGCTCGCCGGCGAGCACGGCGCGCCGCGCGACGTCGTCTGCCTCAACGGGGGCGCGGCGATCCTCGCCGCGGGGGCCGCGCACGATCTCGCCGCCGGGGTCGAGCGGGCCCGGGAGACGATCGACTCGGGGGCCGCCGAGGGCGTGCTCGAGCGGCTGCGGCAACTGACCGGCGAGCTCGCCGGTTGACCGCTGCCGGGTGCGGGGATAGGCTCGCGCTCGAACGAGGCGAGGGACGGGGAGTGACCGCAAGATCGATTCGCAGGGCGCACGAGCGTGGGCGCGGGCGCAAGCTCGCCTCGGGAGCCGGCGCGGCTCTGGGTGCGACGGCGCTCTTCAGCCCCGCCGCCGACGCCGCGACGTTCACGGTCACGAGCCTCGACGACAGCACCGCCGACGGGACGCTGCGCGGCGAGGTCATCGACGCGAACCTCAGCCCCGGCGCGGACGACCTCGTGTTCGCGTCGGGCCTCAGCGGCACGATCACGCTCGACGGTGGGCAGATCGAGGTCTACGGCGACGCGCTCGAGATCCAGGGGCCGGGCGCCGGCACGATCACGGTCAGCGGCGACGACGCGCAGCGAATCCTCTACCTGCATGACATCCCGGCCGGTGACGAGGTGGTGATCTCCGGCCTCACCCTCACGCAGGGCAGGCCCAGCGGGCCCGGCGAGCCCGGGGGCGCGATCCTCAGCGACGACGGCACCACCAGCGCCCCGGACGTGACGATCCGCGACGCGGTCATCTCCGACAGCTACTCCGACCTCCACGGCGGCGCGGTGCAGACCGACGACGGGATCCTGACGATCACTCGCTCGGTGCTCACCGGCAATGAGTCCGCATCAGGCGGCGGGGCGGTTTTCGTCCTCGACACGAGGGACACGCCCGCAGATGACGTCGAGGTCCTGATCGAAGACTCGACGCTGGCGGGCAACACGGCGCAGCAGTGGGGCGGCGCGCTCTACCTCGAGGGCCCCGACGGCGACGCCGTGATCAGGCGCTCGACCTTTGCCGGCAACCAGGCCGGGACTTCCGTCGGCGGCGGCGGCGGGGCGATCGACGTGGTCGGCGTCTACGGCGGCGGCGACTTCATCGTCGATCAGAGCACCTTCTCCGACAACACGGCGCTGTATGAGGGCGGGGCGATGAACCTCGACGGGATCGAGGGTGACACCGTGATCAGCAACACGACGCTCACCGGCAATCAGGTCCTCGACCCGGACGGCGGCGGCGCGATCTATTTCGAGTACGCCGACAGCGGAACACCGCCGCAGATCGAGAACTCGACCATCGCCGGCAACTCGACCGCCGGCCAGGGTGGGGCGATCTATCTCGACGAGGGCGGACCGGTGGTCATCTCGAGCTCGATCATCGCCGACAACTCGGCCTCCGACGGCGACCTCGCCGAGGACTCCGCAAGCAGCCCCGACGGCTTCGAGCTCGGCTACAGCCTGGTCGAGGACACCGGCGGGAACGGAACCGTGGACGAGACTCCCGCCGGGTCCAACCTGCTCGGCGTCGACCCCCTGCTCGGACCGCTCGCCGACAACGGCGGCCCCACTCAGACACACCTCCCGGCGCTCACGAGCCCGGTCCTCGATGCCGGGATCGCCAACGGCCTCGACACCGATCAGCGCGGTCTCGCGCGCACCGCCGATCTCTCCGCGGCCACCAACGCCGCCGGCGGCGATGGCACCGACATCGGCGCGCTCGAGATTCAGGCCGCCGCCTGCAAGGGCGCGAACGCGCCCGCGTTCACCGGCACCGAGGGCGACGACAGCCTCACCGGAACAGCGGGCCAGGACGCGATCGCCGGGCTCGCCGGCAACGACGGGCTCGCCGCCCTCGAGGGAGACGACTGCGTCAGCGGCGACGACGGTGACGACACCGCCGACGGAGGCGCCGGCAACGACGAGCTCGATGGGGGCGCCGGCAACGACGCGGTCACCGGGGCCGCCGGCAAGGACCTGCTGACGGCGGGCGCAGGCGCCGACAGGGCGGCCGGCAACGGCGGCAAGGACAAGCTCAAGGGCGAGGCCGGCAAGGACAAGCTCAAGGGCGGCGGCGGCAAGGACAAGCTCGTCGGCGCCGGCGGCAAGGACCGGCTCTCGGGCGGTGGCGGCAAGGACAAGCTCAAGGGTGGCCCCGGCAAGGATCGGATCAAGACCGGCGGCGGGCGCGACAAGGTCAACTGCGGCGGCGGCAAGGACCGGGTCGCTGCCGGGCCCGACGACCGGATCGCCGCCAACTGCGAGCGGGTGCTCTAGGAGGGTTCGTTCCGATGTCGGCACGGTCGATGCGCAGAGAACGCGCGCGAACCACGACGCGGGCGCAACGACGCGCCCGGAGGCTTCGCAGAAGGGCGGCGGCGACTGCCGGCGCGGCCCTTGCAACCGCTGCTGTGCTGACGCCGGGGGCGGAGGCGGCGACGTTCACGGTCACCAGCCTCGCCGACACGGACGAGACCGAGGGAACCCTTCGCGAGGAGATCGAGGACGCCAACCAGGCGGTGGGTGACGACGTGATCGTCTTCCAGGCGGAGCTCTCGGGAACGATCACACTGATCAGCCCGCCGCTCAGCATCAACACGGGCGGGCTCGACATCCAGGGCCCGGGAGCGTCGGCGATCACCATCGACGCCGACAGCGACACTGAGCGGGTCTTCGACGTCCAGAACTTCGCCAACCCGGACACGCCGGTGCGGATCGCCGGCGTGAGGCTTACCGGGGGCAGCCCAGGGAACTCCGGCGGGGCGATCATGAGTGTCGCCGGCGGAGGGTCGCCCGCCGAGCTGACCCTCGACTCAGCGGAGATCACCGGCAACGAGACCGGCGACCAGGGCGGCGGCGTCTTCGTCGACGGCGGCTCGTTGACGGTCATGGGCTCGACGATCTCCGGCAATGAGAGCTACGACTTCGGCGGCGGCGTCAAGGTCGAGGACACCGACGGCGATCAGCCGTACGAGGTCGTCATCCGGGACAGCGTCCTGACGGGCAACCGCGCCGAGGACGGCGGAGCCGTCTACGCGACGGGTTTCGAGGGCGGGATGGTGGTGGAGCGCAGCTCGATCACCGGTAACGTCGCCGCCGACGACGCTGGCGCGATGTTCATCGACAGCCCCGATACCGGAGTCGCCGAAACACCGGTGACGATCGACGGGACGACCATCGCGAGCAACGTCAGCACGGAGTACGGCGCGATCAACATGCAGTTCCCGGACGGTCCGTTCACCGTCCGGGATTCAACGATCAGCGGCAATTCGAGCGAGGTCGCAGCCGGAGGATTGACGGTGCTCAGCAGCCCCGGCGACGGCGCCGCGCGGGTCCTGAACTCGACTGTCACCGGCAACGCGGGGGCGGTTGGTGGGGGCATCTACAACCCGGATCCGAACGAGATTTTCGTCTCGAGCTCGGTTGTGGCCGGCAACAGCGCGACAACCTCCGGCTCCGACCTCGGCGACGATGGGACGTCAGGCGGCTTCCGCGTGGGTTTCAGCCTGATCGGGAGCACCGCCGGAGCGGCGATTACCGAGACTCCCGCCGGGTCCAACCTGCTCGGCGTCGACCCCCTGCTCGGACCGCTCGCCGACAACGGCGGCCCCACTCAGACACACCTCCCGGCGCTCACGAGCCCGGTCCTCGATGCCGGGATCGCCAACGGCCTCGACACCGATCAGCGCGGTCTCGCGCGCACCGCCGATCTCTCCGCGGCCACCAACGCCGCCGGCGGCGATGGCACCGACATCGGCGCGCTTGAGATTCAGGCCGCCGCCTGCAAGGGCGCGAACGCGCCCGCGTTCACCGGCACCGAGGGCGACGACAGCCTCACCGGAACAGCGGGCCAGGACGCGATCGCCGGGCTCGCCGGCAACGACGGACTCGCGGCCCTCGAGGGAGACGACTGCGTCAGCGGCGACGACGGTGACGACACCGCCGACGGAGGCGCCGGCAACGACGAGGTCGATGGGGGCGCCGGCAACGACGCGGTCACCGGGGCCGCCGGCAAGGACCTGCTGACGGCGGGCGCAGGCGCCGACAGGGCGGCCGGCAACGGCGGCAAGGACAAGCTCAAGGGCGAGGCCGGCAAGGACAAGCTCAAGGGCGGCGGCGGCAAGGACAAGCTCGCCGGCGCCGGGGGCAAGGACCGGCTCTCGGGCGGTGGCGGCAAGGACAAGCTCAAGGGTGGCCCCGGCAAGGATCGGATCAAGACCGGCGGCGGGCGCGACAAGGTCAACTGCGGCGGCGGCAAGGACCGGGTCGCTGCCGGGCCCGACGACCGGATCGCCGCCAACTGCGAGCGGGTGCTCTAGGCCGTACCGCCGCTAAGTTGTCGTGCGATGAGCAAGCTGGAGCAGCTCGTGGGGGCAGCGCGGGAGGACGTCGAGCAGCGCAAGCAGCAGGTTCCGATCGCGGAGCTGCGCGAGCGCCGTCGGCACCCTGAGCGGGTCGCGCCCGTTCAGCGAGGCGCTGGTCCGGCCCGGGCTCTCGCTGATCGCCGAGTTCAAGCGCCGCTCGCCGAGCGGCGGCGAGATCGCCGCCGGCGGCGACCGTGCGGGAGGTCGTGCGCCGCCTACGAGCGCGGCGGCGCGGCGGCGCTCTCGGTGCTCACCGACCGGCGCCAACTTCGGCGGCTCGCTCGACGACCTGCGCGCGGCGCGGGCCGCCTGCGGCCTGCCGATCCTGCGCAAGGACTTCATCGTCGACCCCTACCAGCTCTACGAGGCCGCGGTCAACGGCGCCGACGCGGTGCTGCTGATCGTCGCCGCGCTCGACGACGACGCGCTCGCGGACCTGCTCTACGAGGAGGCGCGGCTGCTCGACCTCGACTGCCTGGTCGAGGTCCACGACGAGCCCGAGCTCGAGCGGGCGCTGGAGCTCGGCGCCGACGTGATCGGGATCAACAACCGCAACCTCGACGACCTCACGCGTCGACCTCGAGACGACCGCCGAGCTGATCACCGACGTGCCCGGCGGGCAAGACCGTGGTCGCCGAGTCCGGCTACGACGCACGCGGAGCAGCTCGCCGAGCTCGAGCGGATCGGCTGCGACGCCGTCCTGATCGGCGAGGCGCTGATGCGCTCCGGCGATCCCGAGGCGCGCGATCCGCGAGCTGACCATGGACGAGGAGCGCGACCCGCGAGCACTACATGGACCGCGCCTCCGAGGCCTGACGCCGCGGATTCCTTAGCCGCTCTTTCGGTTTCGCGTTAGGGCGCTTTAGGCAGCCGGGGCACGCTTCCCGGCCATGAAGAAGCTGATTCGAGACCCCATTTGCCTCCGCGGTCGCCGGCGGCCTCGTCGTCGCCGTGCTCGGCCTGGGCGCGATCGCCACCGGCTGGTCGAGCGACGGCGACGACGACGCCCGCCCACGACGACCGTCCGCGCCGCCTCGCCGGAGACCGCGCTCGCCGCCGAGGGCGCGACGGCGAAGGCGCTGACCGTGAACGAGATCTACACCAAGGACGCGCCCGGGCGTCGTCTTCATCAGCGCCGAGCAGACGACCGAGCAGACCTCGCCGTTCAACCCCTTCGGCCAGTCCGCAGGGCGGGGCGGCACGCCACCGGCTCCGGCTTCGTGATCGACGACGACGGCCACATCCTCACCAACGCCCACGTCGTCGACGGCTCCGACAAGGTGACCGTCCGCGTCGGCGGCGAGGACGGCCAGACCTTCGACGCCGAGGTCGTCGGCACCGACCCGTCGACCGACGTCGCGGTGCTCCAGGTCGACTCCGGCGCCGACCAGCTGCAGCCGCTCGAGCTCGGCTCCTCGGCGGGGGTCGAGGTCGGCGACCCGGTGGTCGCGATCGGCAACCCGTTCGGCCTCGACCGCACCGCGACCGCGGGGATCGTCTCCGCGGTCCAGCGCGCAGATCAACGCCCCGAACGGCTTCACGATCCCAGACGCGATCCAGACCGACGCGCCGATCAACCCCGGCAACTCGGGCGGGCCGCTGATCGACTCCGAGGGCCGCGTGATCGGGATCAACTCGCAGATCGAGTCCGGCGGCCAGTCGGGCGGCAACGTCGGGATCGGCTTCGCGGTCCCGATCGACACCGCCCAGCGAGATCGCCCAGCAGCTGATCGACCACGGCGAGGTCGAGCACGCCTTCATCGGGCATCAGCGGCGCCGACCTGACCCCCGAGATCGCCGACGTGCTCAACCTCGACGCCGAACAGCGGCGCCCTGGTCCAGTCGGTCGTCCCCGACAGCCCGGCCGACGAGGCCGGGATCGAGGCCGGCGACGCCGCAGGTGACGATCGACGGCCAGCGGATCAGCGCCGGCGGCGACGTGATCACCGCGGTCGACGGCGAGCCGGTCGCCGGCATGGACGACGTGATCGCCGCGGTCGACGCGAAGAAGCCCGGCGACGAGATCGAGCTCACCCTGCTCCGCGGCGGCGACGAGCGCACGGTCACCGTCGAGCTCGCCGAGCGGCCCGCGCAAGCGCGCGGATAGCCCGAGTCCTCTCCCAGGGACCCTCCGAGCAGACGGCCGCGCTCGCGGGGCCGTCGCGTTCGTCGGATCAGCGGCCTCGGTCTCGAGGCCGTGGCGCATCGTGTTCTCGCTCACCACCCGCGGCTCGGTGAACTGGAGCAGGTAGTCGGGGCCGCCGGCCTGCGAGCCGATCCCCGAGCGGCGGTTGCCGCCGAACGGCTGGCGGCCGACCATCGCCCCGGTGGTCGTCGCGGTTGACGTAGAGGTTGCCGACCGGCGACCGCGCTCGGCGACCGTGCTCGATCGTCGTCGGGTTGCGCGAGAAGAGCCCGCCGGTGAGCGCGAACGGCAGCGAGTCGACGACCTCCAGCGCCTCGCTCGATCGCCGGCGACCGCCTCGACGCGTGAGCAGCGGGCCGAAGATCTCCTCGCGCAGCAGCGGCCGAGTCGGGCGGGAGCCCGGTGGCGACCGCCGGCGCGGCAGAACCAGCCCTCGCCGGGCAGCCTCGCGCGCGCGCGGTGACGATCCGTCCCTCGCGCGCGGCGCGCTCGCGGTAGCGCGTCGACGCGGTCCTGCGCCTCGCGCTCGATCAGCGGCGGGACGTCGGTGGCGAAGCTCTCGGCCTGGCCGACGATCGAGCGCGTCGGCGGCGCCGGCGAGCCGCTCGAGCAGCGTCTCGGCGATCGCCTCGTGGGCGAGCACCCGCGCGGCCGCCGAGCACTTCTGGCCCGCGTAGCCGAACGCCGAGTCGACGATCGCCGGGACCGCGTCGTCGAGGTCGGCGTCGGAGTCGACGATGACGCAGTTCTTGCCGCCCATCTCGGCGATCACCCGCTTCACGTGGCCCTGCCCGTCCGGCGTCTCGGCGGCGGCGCGGACGATCTCGAGCCCGACCGCGCCCGAGCCGGTGAACGCGATCAGGTGCACCCGCGGGTCGCGGACCAGCGCCGCGCCGGCGTCGCCGTAGCCGGGCAGCAGCGCCGAGCGCGTCGGCCGGCACCCCGGCGCCGTGCAGCGCCTCGACCAGCGCCAGCGCGCAGCGCCGGCGACTGCTCGGCCGGCTTCAGCACGACCGCGTTGCCCGCCGCGAGCGCCGCGGCGGTCATCCCGGTCGGGATCGCGAGCGGGAAGTTCCAGGGCGCGATCACCGCCGCGACCCCGCGCGGCTCGTAGCGCATCGTGTTGCGCTCGCCCGGGCACCTGGACGAGCTCGCGGCGCCGCGCTCGAGCTCGGCGGCCGCCGCGTCGCGTAGTAGCTCGAGGAAGTCGATCGCCTCGCAGACGTCGGCGTCGGCCTCCGGCCACGGCTTCGCGCACTCGCGCACCTGCAGCGCGGCGAGCTCGGGCCGGCGGCTCGCGCAGGGTCGCGGCGGCGGCGCTCAGGACCGCGGCCGCGCTCGGCGGCCGGCCGCGCGGCCCCAGTCGCGCGGCGCCGCGCTGCGGCCGCCTCGACCGCCGCGCCGCGGCGTCGGCGGCGCCGCCGCGCGCCGGCGGTCGCGACGAGCCGCGCCGGGATCGCCGGGGTCGGTCGACTCGATGCCCGAGTCGCGCGCCGCGCGTCGCCGCCGATCAGGATCGGCACCTCGAGCGGCAGCCGCCGGTCGAGCTCGGCGAGCGCCGCGAGCGAGCCGCTCGCGCGCGTCGGCGCGCCGCAGCTCCAGCGTCGGCTCGTTGGCGAAACGGGTCTCACGGCGCCGCGAGCAGCTCCTCGACCGGCGCGCCGCTGCGCGTGCGCGCTGCAGGAACGAGTCGTTCGAGGTGTTCTCGAGCAGCCGGCGGACCAGGTAGGCCATCCCCGCGACGAGGTCGCCGACCGGGCAGTAGGAGCGCACCCGCAGGCGGTCGGCGCGCAGCGCCTCGGCGAGCTCGTCGCCGAGGCCGCGCAGGACCTGCAGCTCGAGGTCGGAGTCGCTGCCGCCGCTGCAGCCGGTTGTAGGCGATCGCGTGGGCGACCGAGCGCAGGTTGTGCGAGCCGACCTTGACCCGGACCAGCGGCCGCGCGTCGAGCAGGCGCCGGGTGAGCGCCTCGAAGTTGCGGTCGCAGTCGGCCTTGTCCTCGAACACCGGCGGGCGCCAGCCGTGCTGGCGCGCCTCGACCACCTCGTGGTCCCAGTAGGCGCCCTTGACCAGGCGGACGACGAGCGGGGCGTCGCGCGGCCGTCGCGCGCGCCCACTCGAGCAGCCGGTCGAGCTGCGCCGGCGAGTCGCGCAGGTAGGCCTGCAGCACGACGCCCGGCCGACGGGCCCGTCGGCGAACTCGTCCTCGGCGAGCAGCCCGAGGACCAGCTCGGCGGTCGTCTCGAGCGAGTCGACCGACTCCATGTCGACGTGCAGGTGGGCGCCGAGGTCGCGCGCGCGGCGCAGCAGCGGGCGCATCCGCGTCGCGGCGTCGTCGCGGCCGAGCTCGGGCGCCTCGCGGGCGCATCAGCGGCGTCAGCGCCGTCACCTTGACCGAGAGGTTGACCCGCGGCACCGGCCCGACGGAGTCGCGCTCGAGCCACTGGCGCGCTCGGGCCAGTCGGCCGCGGCCGCGGCAGAGCGTCTCGAGCGCCTCGTCGCAGCGCGCGGCGTAGCGGTCGGCCTCGGCCGGGGTCACGGTCGCCTCGCCGAGCAGGTCGACCGAGCTCGCGATCCCGTCGCGCCACAGCGCCGCCGATCGTGCCGCAGCGCCGCGGCGGGCGACTCGCCGACGATGAACCGGTGCGCCATGTGGCGGACGCCGGCGGCGGTCGCCGCGCCGAGCGCCTTGCGCCCGGCGGCGGTGTTCGGCCATCTTGCATCGCGACGTCGAGCGGCGGCGGGCGCTCGGGCACCTCGCTCGAGGTAGCCGACGCAGGTGGCGGGCGAGGTCGTCGAGCGAGCGGCAGGCCGGGGTGACGTCGACGAGCCGGAAGAGCGCCGCGCCGAGCTGCGCGTCCTCGGCGGTGAGCTGCATCGCCCGCTGGTCGAGCGAGCGCAGCGGGTGGCGGGCGGGGGAGGGGAAGCGCGTCGGCGAGCTCGCGGCCGATCCGCTGCACCTCGGCCTCGAGGGTCGGCGGCGGCGCCTCGCGGCTCCGCCATCGCCATCGGCGCCACGCTACTCCGCGCCCGCCTGCGCGGCTCTACCATCGGTCGCATGCGGGTCAAGTTCTGCGGCATCACCAGGATCGAGGACGCGCGCGAGGCGGTCCGCCTCGGCGCCTGGGCGATCGGCCTCAACCACTGGGCCGAGCAGCCCGCGGCGCTGCGATCCCGGCGACCGCGGTCGAGATCAGCGCCGAGCTGCGGCGCCAGGTCGAGATCGTCGGCGTGTTCGTCAACCCGACCCTCGACGGAGATCGCGACGCGCGGTCGAGGACGAGCAGCTGGCGATGATCCAGCTGCACGGCGACGAGGGCCCGTCGTTCTGCCAGGAGGTCGCGCGGCGGACCGGCTGCAAGGTGATCAAGGCGCTGCGCGTGCGCAGCACCGCCGACATCCAGGCCGCCGAGGCCTTCCGCACCGACTACCACCTCTTCGACGCCCACCGCCCGGGAACGCCCGGGCGGCACCGGGGAGAGCTTCGACTGGGAGCTGCTCGCCGGCGCGGCGCTCGCGAGGTCCCGATGATCCTCGCCGGCGGGCTCGACCCCGACAACGTCGCCGAGGCGATCGAGGTCGCGCGCCCGGACGCGGTCGACGTCGCCAGCGGGATCGAGGCGGCCCCGGGCGTCAAGGACCACGCGCTGATGGCCGCGTTCGCCGAGGCCGCCGGCGTCGCGACCGCGACGCGCGATCGCGCGGTGAGCGGCGCCGGCGGGCGGCGTGCGGCGCGCGCGTCGGCGTCGAGGAGCGCTTCGGCCCCTACGGCGGCCGCTTCGTCCCCGAGGTCCTGGTCGCCGCGCTCGACGAGCTCACCGCGGCCTGGGCGCGAGGCGCGCGCCGACGCCGAGTTCAGCGACCGAGCTCGACGCGCCTGCTGCGCGACTTCGTCGGCCGCCCGACGCCGCTCTACCTCGCCGAGCGCCTCTCGGAGCGCGTCGGCCGTCGCGTCTACCTGAAGCGCGAGGACCTCGCCCACACCGGCGCCCACAAGATCAACAACGCCGTCGGCCAGGCGCTGCTCGCGCAAGCGGATGGGCAAGCCGCGGGTGATCGCCGAGACCGGGCGCCGGCCAGCACGGGGTCGCCTCGGCGACCGCCTGCGCGCTGCTCGGGCTCGAGTGCGTCGTCTACATGGGGACCGAGGACATGCGCCGCCAGGCGCCGAACGTCGAGCGCATGCGCCTGCTCGGCGCCGAGGTGGCGCCGGTCGAGGCGGGCGCGCGGACGCTGAAGGAGGCGGTCAGCGCCGCGATCCGCGACTGGGTCACCAACGTCGCCGACACCCACTACATCATCGGCTCGGCGGTCGGGCCCGGCGCCCGTACCCGGCGCTCGTCCGCGACCTGCAGCGGGTGATCGGCGACGAGGCGCGCGAGCAGGCGCTCGCCGCCGAGGGCGCGCTGCCGGCGCGGGTGATCGCCTGCGTCGGCGGCGGCTCGAACGCGATCGGCACCTTCGTCCCGTTCCTCGACGACGCGAGGTCGAGCTGATCGGCGTCGAGGCCGGCGGGGGAGGGGCTCGACAGCGGCCGCCACGGCGCCTCGCTCGACCGCCGGGCGGACCGGCGTCCTGCACGGGGCGCTCTCGTCGGTGCTCGCCGACGACGACGGCCAGATCCTCGAGGCGCACTCGGTCTCGGCCGGGCTCGACTACCCCGGCGTCGGCCCGCAGCACGCCCACCTGCGCGACAGCGGCCGGGTCGCGCTACGTGGCGGTCACCGACGCCGAGGCGCTCGCGCGCCTTCCGCGAGCTCGCCCGGCTCGAGGGGATCATCCCGGCGCTGGAGCCGAGCCACGCGATCGCCTGGCTGCTCGAGAACCCGATGGCGACCGGAGGGTTACGACGTCTTGACGCTGTCAGCGGCCGCGGCGACAAGGACCTGGCCGAGGTCGTCGAGCGGCTCGGCGATGGCTGATCGGATCGCGGCCGCGTTCGCGGCGGCGAAGGCGGACGGCCGCGCGGCGCTGATGCCGTACATGATGGGCGGCTTCCCCGATCGCGGAGACCTCGGCGCGCGGTCGCCGAGGCCTACGCCGACGCCGGCGCCGACCTGGTCGAGCTCGGCGTTCCCTACTCGGACCCGCTCGCCGACGGCCCGGTGATCCACGCCGCCGGCGACCCGGGCGCTGCGAGGCCGGCGCCACGCTCGACTCGGTGCTCGCCGACTGCGAGCGGATCGCCGCGCGGGTGCCGGTGGTGCCGATGGCCTACGCGAACATGATCCTCGCCCGCGGGCCCGAGCGCGTTCGCGCGCGCGCTCGCCGACGCCGGCGCCGCCGGGGCGATCGTCCCCGACCTGCCGCCGGAGGAGGGCGGCGAGATCGCCGCCGCGCTGCGCGACGCCGGGCTGGCGCTGATCCCGCTGGTCGCGCCGACGACGCCGCCCGAGCGCCGGGCGCGGATCTGCGCCGCGGCCGAGGGCTTCGTCTACCTGGTCTCCGACACGCGGACGACCGGCGAGCGCGACGCAGCTGCCCGACGGCGCTCGGCGAGCTGATCGCGGCGACCCAGGCCGACTCGCCGGTCCCGGTCGCGGTCGGGTTCGGGATCGGCACGCCCGAGCAGGCGGCCGAGGTCGGCGCGGTCGCCGACGGCGTGATCATCGGCACCCGCCTGGTGCGCGCGGTCGCCGAGGCCGACGACGCCGGCGGCGCGGCCGCCGCGGTCGGCGAGTTCCTGCGGCTCGCTGCCGCGAGTGCGATCGCCGCGGCGCGACCCGCCCGCTGAACCGGGTAGATTGCCGCGCCGTGCGGCTGCTCGTCTTCACCGTCGTCGGCCTGATCCTGATGCTGATCGCCTACGCGTTCTCGCTCGGCGGCACGGTGGCGGCGCTGATCTTCCTGTTCATCATCTTCAACGGCGTCCTCGACCGCTGGGCGAAGCCGCTGCTCGACTGGATCCGCGCCTAGGGCGCGGCCGATGGGCCTCGAGCCGCTTCCCGACGGCGTTCGCCGCGCACGCGCGAGGCGCTGCACCGGGTCGCCGAGCAGATCGTCGCCCCGGCGCGCAAGCCGCACAACGAGATCGCGCTCGCCAGACTGCCGGGCGGCTTCGGCACCCCGCCGTTCGAGCACGAGGGCCGGCCGCTCCAGGTCCGGGTCGACGGCGCCGAGCTGGTCGTCGACCGAGGACGGCGACCAGCGCCGCGGCGCGATCGAGATCGCTCGCCGAGGCGGCGGAGTTCGTCGGCGCCGACGCTGTTCCCGCGACGGCGCCGCCCGAGCGACGACCCCGCTCGACCTCGATCCGCTCGCCGCGGCCCGCGTGCTGGGCGAGTTCTACGCCTTCGCGCGCGCGCGTGCTCGAGGAGCTTCGCGGCGACCACGGCGCCGGCCGACGAGGCCTCGGCGATCAACCTCTGGCCCGAGCACTTCGACCTCGCGCTCGAGGCCGGGCGCCGAGGCGCTCGGGCGCGCGGGCCAACTACGGCGCCTCGCCCGGCGACGAGGAGCACCCCGAGCCCTACGTCTACGTCGGGCCGTGGCAGCGACCCGGGCGCGGGCGAGCTCTGGAACGCGACCGCGTTCGCGGGCGCCGAGCTCGGCTACGCGGAGCTGGTCGACGGCCGAGCGACCCGGAGGCGCTCGCGCGCGAGTTCTTCGCCGTCCGCCGCGAGGCGCTCGCCGACTGAGCGCCGGAGTCGGTCGCCGCGGCGGGTATCTTGGCCGCGTGCGATTCGGGGTGCTCACCGGGGGCGGCGACTGCCCGGGCCTGAACGCGGTGATCCGCGCGATCGTCCGCAAGGGGATCGACATCCACGGGCACGAGATCGTCGGCTTTCGCGACGGCTGGCGCGGGCCGCTGGAGCGCGACCACGAGGAGCTGACGATCGAGTCGACCCGCGGGATCCTGCCCCGCGGCGGGACGATCCTCGGCACCTCGCGGACGAACCCGTTCAAGCGCGACGACGGGCCCGCGGCTGATCGCGCGAGACGATGGCGGAGCTCGGCCTCGACGGGCTGATCGCGATCGGCGGCGAGGACACGCTCGGCGCCGCCAACCGCCTGCACGCCGAGCACGGGCTCAACGTGGTCGGGGTGCCGAAGACGATCGACAACGACATCGGCGCGACCGACGTCACCTTCGGCTTCGACACCGCGCTCCAGGTCGCGACCGAGGCGATCGACCGCCTGCACACGACCGCCGAGTCTCACCACCGGGTGATGGTGGTCGAGGTGATGGGCCGCCACGCGGGCTGGATCGCGCTCTACTCCGGGATCGCCGGCGGCGGCGACGTGATCCTGATCCCCGAGCAGCCGTTCGACATCGAGCAGGTCTGCGGCCTGATCCGTCGCCGCCACGCGCGCGGGCGGTTCTTCTCGATCGTCGTCGTCGCCGAGGGCGCGATGCCGAAGGAGGGGACGATGGAGCTCGCCGGCGGCGAGACCGACGAGTTCGGCCACGTGCGGCTCGGCGGCATCGGCCAGCGCCTCGAGCAGGAGATCGAGGCAGCGGACCGGGTACGAGACCCGCGCCGTCGTCCTCGGCCACATCCAGCGCGGCGGGACGCCGACCGCCTACGACCGGGTGCTCGCGACGCGCTTCGGGGTCGCGCGCGATCGACGCCGCCCACGAGGGGCGCTGGGGGACGATGCCGGCGCTGCGCGGGACGCGGATCGAGCTCGTCGCGCTGGCCGAGGCGGTCGCCGAGCTGCGCACGGTCACGCCCGAGGAGTTCGCGGTTGCCGAAGCGTTCCTGGGCTAGCGCGCGCTCGCCGCGGCCGCGGTGATCGCCGTCGCGGCCGGCGCCGGCTGCGGCGGCGCCGACGGGGACGGCGCCGACGCGACGCTGACGCGTGTACGTCAGCCTGCCGCTCGCGGGGCGCAGCGGCGGCGACGGCCGCGACGCCGCCGACGGCGCGCGGATGGCGCTCGCCGACGCCGGCGAGGAGGCCGGCGGGGTGGCGGTCGAGGCGGTCGTCCTCGACGACACCGAGGGCTCCGCCGGCGGAGCGCGCTGGAGCCCGGCGAAGGCGGCCGCGAACGCCCGCGCGGCGACCCAGGACTCGACCGCGATCGCCTACCTGGGCGACTTCGAATCGGGCGCCACCCGCGCCTCGCTGCCGATCACCAACGAGGCGCCGATGCTCCAGGTCTCGCCCGCGAGCGGCGGCCGTCGACCTGGTGGCGCCGTTCCCGGGCTCCGACGAGGTGCCGGAGACGCAGCCGAGCGGCGAGCGCAGCTTCGGGCGGGTGATCCCGGCGACGACGCGCAGGCGGAGGCGGCCGCCGGTTGGGCACGCGAGCTCGGCTGGCGGCGGATCGCGATCGCAGAGGACGGATCGGCCTTCGGCGAGACGCTGGCGCAGGCGTTCACCGACGAGGCGCGCGACCTCGGGCTGGCGGTCGGTCGCGGCGACTCGCGCACGACCTACCTCGCCGGAGATCCGGCGGTCCCGCCGGGGGCCGTGATCGGCAGCGACGCCTTCCTGTCGCCGTATGGCGACCGGCCGCGCCTCCGGTCTGCTGGGCGACCTCCGCCGCGCTCGACCCGTCGCAGCTGCCGACCGCCGGACAGGACTTCGCCCGGCGCTTCGAGGCCGAGTACGGCCGGCGCCTGGCCGCTACGCCGCCTATGGCTACGAGGCGATGGCGGTGATCCTCGACTCGATCGAGCGCGCCTCCGACCCGGCCGACCGCGCCGCGGTCATCGACGCGTTCTTCGCCACCGCCGAGCGCGACTCGGTGCTCGGCAGCTACTCGATCGACGAGCTCGGCGACACGACCCTCGACCGGATGACCGGCTACGAGCTCGTGGCGCTCGCGCGCGGGCGGTCGCCGAGCTCGAGCTCGAGCGCTGACCCGGCTCAGTCGCGGCGCAGCAGGTCGCGCAGCGCGGGCTCGAGCTCGCCGAAGCGGAACGGTAGCCGAGGTCGAGCGCCCTTCGCGGGACGACCCGGTAGCTGCCCGTCGATCTGCTCGGCGAGCTCGGTGCCGCGCAGCGCCACCACCGCGAGCTTCGGCGCCGGCACGAACGCGGGCCGGTGCAGCGCCGAGCCGAGCGCCTTCGAGAACTCGCGGTTGGTGACCGGGTTCGGCGCGGTCGCGTTCAGCGTCCCGGTGACCTCGCGGTTGTCGAGCGCCCAGAGGATCAGGCCGACCTCGTCGTCGAGGTGGATCCAGGGCATGTACCAGTCGCCGCCGGCGAGCGGTCCGCCGACGCCGAGCTTGAACGGCGGCAGGAGCTGCTTGAGCAGCCCGCCCTCGGGATCGAGGATCAGGCCGGTGCGAAAGACCACCACCCGCACCCCCGCCTCCTCGGCGCGGCGCGCCTCGTTCTCCCAGTCGACGACGACCTGCGGCAGGAAGCCCTCCGCGGGCGGGGTCGACTCGTCGACCATCGCCTCGCCGCGGTCGCCGTAGTAGCCGATCGCGGCCTGGCTGATCAGTGTCGGCGCAGTCGGGGTCGCGCCGAGGATCCCGTCGACGAGGTTCTTGGTCGCGCGCACCCGGCTGTCGCGGATCCGCTGCTTGGCGGCGTCGGTGAGCCGCTGGTTGATCTCCTCGCCGACCAGGTTGACGACCGCGTCGACCCCGGCGAAGGCGACGTCCGGGGGCCGCTCGTGCACGGGATCCCAGGCGTGCCAGGAGACGGTCGGGTTGGTGCGTCGCGCCTTCGCCGGGTCGCGGCTGAGGCCGGCGACCTCGTCGCCGCGGGCGAGCAGCGCGTCGCAGACAGCCGAGCCGATCAGTCCGCTTGCTCCTGTGACCAGCACTCTCATGCCGACTCCCCTTACCCCGAGCGGTCCCGCCTACTCGATCGTCGAGAAGGTACCCGTCTCCTCGGAGACGCGCGCGATGCCCTCGCGCCGCGCCTCCTCGACCACGGCCTTGGCGACCGCGGGGGCGACGTCGCGATCGAAGACCGAGGGGATGATGTAGTCCTCGGAGAGGTCGTCGTCGGCGACGACCTCGGCGATCCCCTTCGCGGCGGCGAGCTTCATCTCCTCGGTGATCCGTGGCGCGCCGGCGTCGAGGGCGCCGCGGAAGATCCCCGGGAAGCAGAGCACGTTGTTGATCTGGTTCGGGTAGTCGGAGCGGCCGGTGGCCATGATCCGCACGAACGGCTCCGCCTCCTCGGGCATCACCTCGGGGGTCGGGTTGGCCATCGCGAAGACGATCGCGTCGTCGGCCATCCGCTCCAGCGCCGCCGCCTCGATCAGCCCCGGGCCCGAGAGGCCGACGAACAGGTCGATCCCGTCGATCACCTCGGCGGGCGAGCCGAGGCGGTGCTCGGGGTTCGAGCTCTCGGCGTACCAGCGCTTGATCGTCGGTCATCTGCTCGAAGTCGTCGCGGGACGTCGACAGCGCCCCCCGGCGGTCGCAGCCGATCACGTTGGCGATCCCGGAGGCGAGCATCATCTTCGTCACCGCGACGCCGGCGGCGCCGAGGCCGAGGACGAGCACGTTGAGCTCCGAGATCGGCTTGCCGACGATCTTCAGCGCGTTGAACATCGCGGCCATCGTCACCACGGCGGTCCCGTGCTGGTCGTCGTGGAAGACCGGGATGTCGAGCTCGTCCTTGAGCGCCTCCTCGATCTCGAAGCAGCGCGGGGCGGAGATGTCCTCGAGGTTGATGCCGCCGAAGGTCGGCGCCATCAGCCGCACCGACTCGATGATCTTCTCCGGGTCGTTGGTGTCGAGGCAGATCGGGAACGCGTCGATGCCGGCGAACTCCTTGAACAGCATCGCCTTGCCCTCCATCACCGGCATCGCCGCCTCGGGGCCGATGTCGCCGAGCCCGAGCACCGCCGAGCCGTCGGAGACGACGGCGACGGTGTTCTTCTTGATCGTGTACTCGAACGCCTTCGAGCGCTCGTTGGCGATCTCCATGCAGACGCGGGCGACGCCGGGCGTGTAGGCCATCGAGAGGTCGTCGCGGGTCTTCAGCGGGTACTTGTTGTGCTGCTCGATCTTGCCGCCGCGGTGCATCGCCAGGGTCCGGTCGACGTAGTCGATCACCCGGGCCCCGCGGGTCGAGCCGATCGCCCGCAGGATCTCCTCCCAGTGGGCCTGGTCGCGGGCGTCGATCGTGAACTCGCGCACCCGCTTGCCCTCGCTGCCGGCGCCCGGCACCAGGTCGACGCCCTGGAGCGCGCCGCCGGCCTCCGCGATCGCCCCGGTGAGCTTGCCCAGCGGCTCCGAGCGGGCGTCGAGCTCGACGCGCACGGTGACCGAGAACTGTGCGGAGACGCTCGCCATCGCCGGCGCGATTCTACGCACGGGGACCAAGGTCCCTGCGTTGGCGCCTTACAGTCGGTATGCGACTGCAAAGCGCCAACACGCCGCACCATAAGATCGAGACGTGGCGAAGAAGGGCCAGAACGGGAGCGGGGAGGAGGTGTTCCTGATCGACGGGAACTCGCTTGCCTACCGGGCGTTCTTCGCCCTGCCCGAGTCGATCGCGACCGCCGACGGACGGCCGACGAACGCGATCTACGGGTTCGCGTCGATGATGGCGAAGATCCTCATCGACCACTCGCCGAAGGCGGTGATCGTCGCCTGGGACAAGGGCTGGTCGGGCCGCGAGACCGTCTACGCCGAGTACAAGTCGCAGCGCAAGTCGCGCCCCGACCTGCTCAAGGAGCAGTGGCCGGCGCTGGCGCCGTTGGCGGAGGGATTCGGGTTCAAGAACGTCTCGGTCGAGGGCTATGAGGCCGACGACGTGATCGCCACCCTCGCCCGCCAGGCGACCGACGCCGGGATCCCGGTGATGATCGTCTCCGGCGACCGCGACGTCTACCAGCTTGTCCGCGACGGGGTCAGGGTGATGACTACCTCGCGCGGGGTCACCGACACCAAGGTCTACGACCACGAGGGGGTGATCGAGCGCTACGGGATCCCGCCCGAGCTGGTCACCGACTTCATCGGCCTCAAGGGAGACACCTCCGACAACATCCCCGGCGTTCCCGGGATCGGCGACAAGACCGCCGCCCAGCTGCTGCAGCAATTCGGCTCGCTCGAGCGCGTGCTCGAGTCGGTCGACGAGATCTCGGGCGCGAAGCGAAAGCAGAACCTGACCGAGCACGCCGACGACGCCCGGGTCTCGAAGCAGCTCGCGACGATGGTCGAGGACGTCGCGGTCCCGATCAGGATCGGCGAGGAGCTGCGCCAGACCCCCGACCGCTCGAAGCTGCGCGACGCGGCGAACGAGTACGAGCTGCGCGCCGTCGTCCAGCGCCTCGACGACGAGTGGGACGAGGTCGTCCCGGGCCGCATGGTCGAGGAGACGATCGAGGTCGACGCGCAGGAGGGCCTGCCGACCGACCTCGCCGAGGGCCCGATCGCGGTCGCGATCGCCGCCGGGCGCTGGGCGGCCAGCGACGGCGACCGGGTCGTTGCCGGCGACGCTTCCGACCTCGCCGCGCTCGCCGGCGACTTGCGCCGGCGACCGCTGATCGGCCACGACATCAAGGGCCTCGGCGGGCATGGGCGCGCGAGCCTGCTGGCCGCAGCCCGTCCCGAAGGTTTGGACCTGGCCCACGACACGATGGTCGCCGCCTACCTGATCGACCCCGCCCGGCGCACCTACGACCTGCACGAGCTCGCCGCCGACGCCGGCCTCGCCGCCGCGCCCGCGGGCGCCGAGGAGGGCCAGATGTCGCTCGCCGCCGAGGAGGGGGACGTCGCCGGCGACCCGGCGGTCGACGCCCGGCTCGCCGGCGAGCTCGCCGAGCGCCAGCGCGAGCGCCTGCGCGAGTTCGGAGTCGAGCAGCTCCTGAACGAGGTCGAGATGCCGTTGATCGAGACGCTCGCGCAGATGGAGCGCGTCGGCCTCAAGCTCGACACCGAGCGGCTCGCAGCGATCGGCGCCGGAATGAACGAGCAGATCGATCAGCTCGAGTCGGAGATCTACGAGCATGCCGGGCACGAGTTCACGATCGGCTCGCCGCAGCAGCTCGCGACCGTATTCTTCGACGAGCTCGGCCTGACCAAGAAGCGTCGCGGCAAGACCGGTTTCTCGACCGACGCCCGGGTCCTCGGCCAGCTGCGCGACGAGCACCCGATCGTCGCCAAGGTCGAGCGCTGGCGCGAGCTCACCAAGCTCAAGAGCACCTACCTCGACGCGCTGCCCGAGCTCGTCGACGAGGACTCGCGCATTCACACCACCTTCGGCCAGGTGACCGCGGCGACGGGTCGGCTCTCGAGTACGAACCCGAACCTGCAGAACATCCCGATCCGCTCCGAGGTCGGGCGGCCGGTGCGCGCCTGCTTCGTCGCCGGTCGCGGGCGCCGGCTGCTCTCCTGCGACTACAACCAGGTCGAGCTGCGGGTGCTCGCCCATGTCGCCGGCGAGGACGTCCTGCGCCAGATCTTCGCCTCGGGCGAGGACGTCCACAGCGCCACAGCGGCGGGGATCATCAAGGCGAACCCCGATGCGATCACCCCCGCCGAGCGCTCGAAGGCGAAGATGGTCAACTACGGGATCGCCTACGGGCTCTCGGCCTTCGGACTCGCCGACCGGCTCAACATCGAGCGCGACGAGGCGGCGACGTACATCGATCGCTACTTCGAGCGCTTCCCGGCGGTGAAGCAGTTCATCGACGCGACGATCGCGGACGCCGCCGAGCGCGGATACGTGCGCACGCTGATGGGCCGGCGGCGAAACATCCCCGAGCTGCGCTCGGGCAACCCGCAGCGGCGCGGGCTCGGCGAGCGGCTTGCCGTCAACACCGTGATCCAGGGCACCGCCGCCGACATCATCAAAGTCGCGATGGTGCGCTGTCACCGGGCGCTGGCCGAGGCCGGGCTCGAGACCGAGCTCGTGCTTCAGATCCACGACGAGCTTCTGTTCGAGGGCCCGACCGCGGAGATGGAGGCGGCGGGGGAGATCGCCGAGCGCGAGATGGTCGCGGCGTTCGAGCTCGATCCGCCGCTCGCCGTCGACATCGGCGTCGGCGCCGACTGGCTCGCCGCGAAATAGCTGGACGAACGTCCGATTCCCGCGTCGGCGCGAGCGTGATCATCGCTGCGCGCGCGTGTTCAAGGACTGAAGGCGCGCCTCGTGTGCGCCGAGAACGAACCGAAAGCTATGAGGAGGGCAGGAACGATGGAGAACGCGCAACCGACACTCGCCAACAGGCTCAGCTTCGTGGTCATGCTGCTGCTGCTGGCGGCGTTCTGCTTCAGCGCGGTCAGCGTCGTCAACGCGAACGCCGACGACGGCTCAGACCAGCTGGTCGCCAAGCGCGACAGCGGCCCCGGTCACGACGGCGACGGCGAGGACGACGACGACAACTCCGGCCCCGGCGGCGGTGACGGCGACGACACCAACACCGCGACCGACACGGCCACCGGCACCACCCAGGGCACCGGCGCGAGCAACACGGCCACCAACGACACCGCGACCGGGACCAAGACCGCCGCCAGCAACACGGCGACCGGCACCACCCAGGGCACCGGCGCGAGCAACACGGCCACCAACGACACCGCGACCGGGACCAAGACCGCCGCCAGCAACACGGCGACCGGCACCACCCAGGGCACCGGCGCGAGCAACACCGGCACGAACAACACGTCGACCGGCACCAAGACGCAGGCCGACTGAGTCGAGACGGATCAGGCGAGCGGCGGGCGGGGCTGAGGACGGCCCCGCCCGCCTCGCCGTCGTTTGAGCGAGGATCCCCGATGACCGCCGTGACCGAGCCCGCAGCCGAGACCCGCTGGCACCTGCACGAGGGGGACGAGATCGTCCCCGGCCGCCACGCCCTCGACCGGCTCGGCGGTGGCCATCGCTACGAGGCCTACCTCGCCTTCGACGAACACCTGCACGCGATCGTGGTCGCGAAGCTGGTCCGCCCGCACCTGGTCGAGGACGAGCACACGCTCGACGGCCTGCGGGCGGAGGTCGAGATGCTCTCGCGCCTCGACCACCCGGTGATCCTGCGCAGCTTCGATGCTCGCCTCGATGGCCCGCGGCCGCACGTCGTGCTCGAGCACCTGGAGGGCCCGCGGCTCTCGAGCCTCGTCCGCCGCCACGGCCCGCTTCCGCCCGAGCAGCTGATCCCGCTCGGGCTCCAGCTCTGCTCGGCGCTCCACTACCTCGCCGCCGAGGAGGTCGTCCATCTCGACGTGAAGCCGGCGAACACGATCATGAGCGGCCCGCCGCGGCTGATCGACCTCAGCGTCGCGATCGCGCTCGACCGCGCGGCGGAGATCGAGCGCCCGATCGGGACCGACTCCTACATGGCTCCCGAGCAGTGCGACCCGCGACGGCTCGGCCCGGTCGGCCCGGCGGCGGATGTCTACGGGCTCGGCGCGACCCTCTACCGGGCCGCGACCGGCGAGCGACCGTTTCCCGGTGCCGATCCCGACTCCGACGATCCCTCCGCGCGCTGGCCGCAACTGGTCGCCGACCCGGACCCCGAGCCGCTGCCGGGAGTCCTCACCGGGCCGGTGCTCTCCTGCCTCGAGCGCGATCCGGCGAACCGGCCGCGGGCGGCCGAGCTCGGCGACGCGCTCGAGCCGATCCTCGCGGCGCAGCCGAAGCCGCGCCTCGCTGGGCTGAAGCCGCGCTGGAACTGAGCTCGCTCAGTCGGCCGGCTCGACGAGCTCGTCCGGCTCCGGATCCTCGAGCTCGCCGGAGCCCGAGCCCGAGGAGTCCGTCTCGGGATCGTCCGAGCCCGACGAGCCGGAGCCCGAGGACCCCGAGTCGCTGGAGCCTGAGCCGCTGACCGAGCCGCTCGATCCCGAGCCCGAGGAGGTCGAGCCCGGCCCGGAGTTGTCGGCGTCGGGTTCCGGCGGGTCGTCGTCGCCGGAGCCCGGACCGGAGTTGTCGGACCCCGGACCGGAGTTGTCGTCGCCGTCCGGATCGTCGTCGCCCGGTCCGCTGCCGGGCCCCGAGCTCGGGCTCGGCCCACTGTCGTCTCCGCCCTCGCCTCCGTCGCCGTCGTCATCGGAGCCCTCGCGCTCCGATTCACCCTCGTCCTCGCCGCCGCCGGCCCCGGACGAGCCGCCGGCGCCGTCGCTTCCGCCGCCGGGCTCGCCGGACGCTGCCCGCTCCGCGCCGCCGCCGGACTTCGAGTCGCCGCCGGCCCCGGTCGCGATCGCGGTCTCGGGGGAGTCGCCGCCGCCGCGCTCGTCGGCCGCGCGCTGGATCGCGACCCCGGAACCGGCGGCGATCGTGCCGACGACCGCGATCACGGTCGCCTTGCTGAGCGCCGAGGCGCCCCCTGCGGTGCCGGCGATCGCCGCTCCCCCGGCCGCCGCCGTCGCCGCGGCGGCGTCGGGATCGACGTTCGCGAGCAGGCGCACGAGCGGCAGCGGGATCAAGAGGCCGACGCCCTCGCGGACCGACGCTCGCGCGCGGAAGATGAGCTGGCGCACGGCGCCCGGGGTCGAGCCGATCGAGGCCGCGATCTGTTCGTGGGTGTGGCCCTCGAGCGAGCTGCGCACGAGCGCCTCGCGCTGGCCGTCGGGAAGCGCGGCCACGGCGCCCACGACGCGGTCGAGCTCCTCCTTGCTGAGCACGATCTCCGCCGGCTGGCGAACCCCGTCGATCTCGTCCGAGAGCGGCTCGTGGATGCGGGTGTCGCGGCGCGCGTTCAGCGCCCGGTTGCGAACGATCGTGTAGAGCCAAGGCTTCAAGTGAATCTCCCTTGTCGAGGTGCGCAGCGCCTCCCAGGAGCTGAGGAAGCTCTCCTGGACGACGTCCTCGGCTCGCTCGCTCGGTGCGTAGGCGGCCGCGAACGCAACCAGCCCGGGCCGGTAGCGGCGCACGATCTCCTCGAACGCCGGCTCACGGCCCTCCCGCGAGAGCGAGACGAGGCGCTCGTCCGACTGGCTGCGCAATACCGCCCGCGCGAGCGGCTGCAATCTCGAACGGCTCATCTCCTCCAGACTGTTTACTCGGCTGTCGTCGGTTGCGCAAGGTCTCCGAGCCCTGCTGCTTGAACACGCCGGCGCGTCGATGATCACGGTCCGATTGCGGGCAACTACCCTGCGCCGATGGACCGCGGAGTCGCAGTGATCCTGATGGCGCTCGTCGGCGGCCTGATCGCGCTGCAGCCTGCGGTCAACGCCGGGCTCGGGCGCGCGACCGGCAACCTCGCCGCGGCGCTGATCTCGTTCGCCGTCGGCGCCGTGCTGCTCGCCCTGCTGGTGGCGCTCAGCGGCCAGGCGAGCGGTGTCGGCTCGACCTTCGACGTGCCCTGGTACTACCTGCTCGGCGGGGTGCTCGGTGCCGCCTACGTGTTCACCGCGCTGGTCACAGTGAGCTCGATCGGCGCCGGCGGCGTCGCCGCGGCGACGATCACCGGGCAGCTGACCACCTCGATCGTGCTCGACCGCCTCGGCGTCCTCGGGCTCGAGCAGACGGCGATCACCCCGGCGCGGGCCGGCGGTGTCGTGCTGCTGCTCGCCGGGACCTACCTGATCGTCCGCTGAGCAGCGCTCAGGCGGCGGCGAGGGCGCGTTCGGCGACGGCCGGGGCCGCCGGGACCTGGGCGAACGAGGGATCGGCGATCCGCAGGTAGTGACCGAAGGACCAGCCGACGAACGAGCCCCGCTCCATCCCCCGCAGCGCCAGCGCCAGCGCCCGCGGGGGAACGCGGGGGACGAGCCGCTGCGTACGCAGCAACCACTCGAACTGCCACCGGTGGCGGGCCGAGAAGTCGCCGTAGCGGCGCAGCGCGGTCGCCACGGGTGCGCGGCCTTCGACCACCCGCCGCAGCTCGCGGCCGCAGGCGATCCCGAAGTAGAACGCGGTGCGGATTCCCTCCGCGGTCAGCGGCAGGCAGTGGCCGGCCGAGTCGCCGACGAAGAACACCCCGTCGGCGGTCGCCGGCCGCAGCCGGTGCGGGATCCAGTTGCCCTGGTAGCGGACCGGTTCGCGATCGAGGTCGGCGGCGAGGCGCACGGTGGGCTCCTTGACGTGGTAGCGCGGGTCGAAGGAGCCGACCCCGACCCGAACCTCGTCGGCGGCCGGGAAGCTCCAGCCGTAGCCGGCGGGCACGTAGTCGCGATCGATCCAGATCTCGAGCTCGTCGGCCGATCCGCCCGGGTGGACCTCGAGCCCGCGCGAGAGCGGTGCGTCCGGGGGCTGGTACTGGTTCCCGGCCAGGACTCGCTTCCAGCCCAGGGCGTCGACCACCAGCGGCGCCGAGACGACCCCGCGGTCGGTCTCCACCGGAATCCATCCCTCGTCCTGCGGTCTGCGGTCTGCGGTCCGCGCCCTGCCCACCACCGTCGCGGTCTCGAACTCCGCCTCGCACTGCTCGAATAGCAGCGCGCAGAGCAGGCGGTAGTCGAAGGTCGAGAACGTCCACGGGAGCCGGAAGTCGACCCGCGTGTGGGGGGTGTGGACCACGAGCGTGTCGAAGGTCTGGCGCATCGCCTCGCTGACGCCCATCGCGGCCAGCCACTCGGTTGGCGCCGCGCAGGCCGAGGTCTGGCGCTCGCCGATCTCGTAGCGGTCGACGATCAGCGTCCGGGCGCCGGATCCGGCGAGCTCGCGAGCGACGGCGAGGCCGGCGAAGCTGGCGCCGCAGACGATCAGGTCGTAGTCGCCGTCGAGCGGGGTCCGCTCGGCGCCGCGCTTGGTCTCGCGCCGGGGCATGGCGAGCGAGGGTACCGCGCGTAACCGCCGGGCCGGGCACGGAAGCGGCACCGGCGGCGGTCGCTGGCGATTACGCGAGCGTATTTGCCATCATTGACCGCCGTGTCCACGGCCGAGACAACCACCGACCCTGCCGCGGAAGCGCCAGCGAGCGCTCCGCCGGCCGCCACCAACGGCGGCTCCACCGACCTCCTGATCGAGGTCGACGGCAAGCTGGTCCCCAACTACGACGCGACGATCAAGCCCTTCGACGAGGGCGACGTCGTCTCGGGCTCGGTGGTGCGGATCGACAAGGACGAGGTCCTGGTCGACATCGGCTACAAGAGCGAGGGCGTCATCCCGGCGAACGAGCTCTCGATCCGGCGCTCGGTCGACCCCTCCGAGGAGGTCGCGCTGGGCGAGCAGGTCGATGCCCTGGTCCTGACCAAGGAGGACCAGGAGGGCCGGCTCGTGCTCTCGAAGAAGCGTGCGCGCTTCGAGAAGGCGTGGCGTAGGATCGAGGCCGCCGCCGAGTCCGGCGAGCCGGTCGACGGGACCGTGATCGAGGTCGTCAAGGGCGGGCTCATCCTCGACCTCGGCGTGCGCGGCTTCCTGCCCGCCTCGCTGGTCGACATCCGCCGTGTGCACAACCTCGACGAGTTCAAGGGCGAGACGCTCGAGTGCAAGGTGATCGAGCTCAACCGGTCGCGCAACAACGTCGTCCTCTCGCGCCGCGCGGTGCTCGAGGAGGAGCGCAAGGAGGTGCGCGAGCAGATCCTCGGACGCCTGCAGCCGGGGATGGTCGTCGAGGGCAAGATCTCCAACATCGTCGACTTCGGCGCCTTCGTCGACCTCGAGGGCATCGACGGCCTGATCCACATCTCCGAGCTCTCCTGGAGCCACGTCAACCACCCCTCCGAGGTGCTCTCGATCGGGGAGACGGTGCGGGTCAAGGTGCTCGACATCGACCGCGACCGCCAGCGGATCTCGCTCGGGCTCAAGCAGACCCAGGAGGACCCGTGGCAGACGGTCCTCAACGAGTACAAGCCCAACGACATCCTTGAGGGCAAGGTGACCAAGGTGGTCGCCTTCGGCGCCTTCGTCGAGATCGTCCCCGGGGTCGAGGGCCTGGTCCACATCTCCGAACTCGCCGAGCACCACGTCGAGACCCCGGGTGAGGTCGTCCAGCCCGGACAGGAGACCTGGGTCCGGATCCTCGAGATCGACGAGGAGCGGCGCCGGATCTCGCTCAGCGTCAAGCGCGCGCAGCGAAACGACAACCTGCCTCTCCGCGACCTGATCCCGCCCGAGCTGCAGCCCGACGCCGCGCCGGCACCGGAGCCCGAGGCCGGCGTCCCGGACCTCGACCTCTCCGAGGAGGTCTTCTCCGAGGCGCCCGCCGAGGCCGCACCGGCCGACGAGGCCCCCGCGCCCGAGGCCCCCCCGCCGAGCAGGAGCCCGCGCCGGTGGAGGAGCCTCCGCCCGCCGAGCAGGAGCCCGCGCCGGCGGAGGAAGCACCTGCGGCCGAGCCCGCCGCCGAGGAGCCGGCCGCCGCCGAGGCGCCGGTCGACGACGACGGCGACGAGCAACCCGCTTCCTGACGGCGGCGCGGTGTCTGCCGCGCCCTTCATCGGCCTGACCGGCGCGATCGCCGCTGGCAAGTCCGAAGCGCTCGCCGCGCTCGACCGTCTCGGCGCGGCGACCCTCTCCGCGGACGCGGTCGTCCACGAGCTGCTCGGGACCGAGCGCGTCCGCGAGCTGCTGGTCGAGCGCTGGGGCGACGACGTCGCCCCCGACGGCGCGATCGACCGCGCTCGAGTGGGCGCGATCGTGTTCGCCGATCCGGCCGAGCTCGGCTGGCTCGAACACACCCTGCACCCGCTCGTCGGCGAGCGGATCGCGGCCTGGCGCGAGGGTGTCGGCGACGCCGCGCTGGCCGCCGTGGTCGAGGTGCCGCTGCTGTTCGAGACCGGGCTCGAGCCGCTGTTCGACGCGACGATCGCGGTCGTCGCCGGCGACGAGCTGCGCGCCGAGCGGGCCGGCGCCCGCGGGATCTCCGAGCTCGAGGGGCGCTCGGTGCGCCAGCTCTCGCAGGACGAGAAGGCCGCCCGCGCGACACACGTGGTGCGCAACGATGGGGGAGTGGAGGATCTGGAAGCCGCCCTCGGCTCGCTGCTCGCGAAGCTGGCGCCGACCGGAGAGCGCCCGGCTTGAGGCGCGCGCGCGGACTGATCCTCGCCGGGCTGGCGCTCGCGGCCGCGTTCGTGATCGTCGATCGCGTCGTCGGCGTCGACGAGATCGTCGAGGAGGTGACGCTGCCGCTCCGCCACGAGGACGTGATCCGCCAGCAGTCCGAGCGCTTCGACCTCGACCCGGCGCTGGTAGCCGCGATCATCAACGAGGAGTCGGGGTTCAGCGACTCGACCTCGCACGCCGGCGCCCGCGGGCTGATGCAGATCACGCCCGCCACCGCCGACACGATCGAGACCCTGAGCGGCGGCGAGACCTTCGTCTACGACGATCTCTCCGACCCCGACCTCAACATCCGCTACGGGACCTTCTACCTGCGCCACCTGCTCGATCGCTTCGAGGGCAACGAGGTCGCGGCGCTCGCTGCCTACAACGGCGGTCCCGAGAACGCGGCGCAATGGGGCGGCTCCGAGCTCGAGGTCGAGGCGATCGAGTTCCCCGAGACGCGCTCCTACGTCGAGGGGGTGCTCGACTCGCGCGAGCAGTACCGCGCGAATCGCGCCGAAGAGCTCGGCCTGTGATCTAGCGATCGTGGACCTGTTCGCCGCCTGGGTCGCCTTCCCGGCGCTGCTCGCCGTCCTGTGCCTCGGCTGCGGGCTGCTGGTCGAGCGCCTGCTCGGGGCGGGAATCCCGCGGGCGCTGCTGCCGGCCACCGGGCTGGCGCTGATCGTCGTCGCGGGCTCGTTCCTCGCGCTCGCCGACGCGACCGCGGAGTTGATCGTGCCGGTGACGGTGGCGCTCGCGCTCGCCGGACTCGTCGCCGGCCGGCGCTCGCTGCGGCTGTCGTCGAGCTGGGCGGCGGCCACGGCGCTCGCCGTGTTCGCCGTCTACGCGGCGCCGATCGTGCTCTCTGGCGAGGCCACCTTCGCCGGCTACATCCGCCTCGACGACACCGCGACCTGGATGGCGCTCTCCGACCGGGTGCTCGAGCACGGGCGCGACCTCGACGGGCTCGCGCCGTCGACGTACGAGGCGACGCTCGCCTTCAACCTCGGCGACGGCTACCCGATCGGGGTCTTCCTCCCGCTCGGGGTCGGGGCGGCGCTGACCGGCGTCGATGTCGCCTGGCTGATCGCGCCCTACATGGCGCTGCTCGCGGCGCTGCTGGCGCTCGCGCTTTGGACCCTGGCGCGACCGCTGGTCGTCTCGGCGCCGATCCGGGCGGCGATCGCGTTCGCCGGCGCCCAGCCGGCGCTGCTCTACGGCTACTACCTCTGGGGCGGGATCAAGGAGGTCGCCGCGGCGGCGCTGATCGCGACCGGGGCCGCGCTGCTCGCGCGCGCGCTCGCGGGCGGACTCGCGATTCGCCCGCTGCTCGCCGCGGCGCTCCCGGCGGCGGCGCTGGCCGGGGTGCTGAGCGCCGCGGGGCTCGTCTGGCTCGCGCCGGCGGCGGCGCTGGTCGCCGCGCTCGGGCTGCGCTCGCTCGGGCCGCGCGCGGTCGCGATCCGGCTCGCCGGCTTGCTCGCCGCGACCGCGGCGCTGGCGCTCCCGGTGGCGATCGCGGGCGGGCTCCTGCCGCCGACCTCGGCGCCGCTGACCGACGCCGGGGCGAGCGGCAACCTGATCGGCCCGCTGGCCCCGGCGCAGGCGGCGGGGATCTGGCCCGCGGGCGACTTTCGCCTCGACCCGGTCGCCGCCCTGCCGACCGAGCTCCTGATCGCGGCGGCATTGCTCGCCGCCGCGGGCGGGCTCGCGGCCGCGGTTCGCCGGCGCGCCTGGGGGGTGGTCGGCTTCGTCGGCGGCGGCCTCGCCGCGGCGCTCGCGATCTGGCTCGCGGGCTCGCCCTGGGTCGACGCGAAGGCGCTCGCCACCGTCTCGCCGGCGATCCCGTTCGCGGCCGGGATCGGGCTCGCGCTGCTCGCCGCGCGCGGCGCCGCGCTCGCCGCGAGCTTCGCCGCAGTCGCCCTGCTCGCCGGGCTCGGCTGGTCGAACGCGCTCGCCTACCGCGACGTCAACCTCGCCCCTCGCGCCCAGCTCGGCGAGCTCGAGACGATCGGCGAGCGGATCGCGGGCGAGGGGCCGGCGCTGCTGACCGAGTACCAGCCCTACGGCGCCCGCCACTTCCTCCGCGACGCCGATCCGGAGGCGGTCTCGGAGCTGCGCCGCCGCCGGGTCGCGCTCGCCGCGGGCGGGATCGTGCCCAAGGGCGAGAGCGCGGACACGGACCGGCTCGAGCCGGCGGCGCTCGCGCCCTATCGGACGCTGGTCGTGCGCCGCTCGCCGGCGCAGAGCCGGCCCCCGGCCGCCTACGGGCTCGACTGGAGCGGCGAGTACTACGAGGTCTGGCAGCGCCGCGCGTCGACGCCCGGCGCCCGGGCGCGGATCGGCCTCGGACGCGGCCCGCAGCCGGTCGCGGTGCCCGCCTGCGGGCGGGTGCGCGCGCTCGCCGCCGGGGCGCCGGCGGGCGCGCGGCTGGTCGCCGCGGCGCGGCCGCGGACGCTCGTCGCCGGGCTTGCGGCGGCGCGCTATCCGGACGCCTGGTCGACGGCGGCCCACCGCTCGACCCCGGTTCCCGCGGGCGAGGGGAAGATCGTGGTCGAGGTCGAGGTCCCGCGCTCCGGCCAGTACGAGCTCTGGCTCGCGGGCTCGGTGCGCCCTCGGGTGGAGGTCGAGGTCGACGGCGAGCCGCTCGCCGAGCTGCGCCACCGGCTCAACAACGACGGTCAGTACGTCGCGCTCGGCGCGGCGCCGCTGGCGCGCGGCCGACACACGATCTCGATCGGGTTCGCGGGCGCCGACCTGAGCCCGGGCAGCGGCGGCGCCGCGGCCGCGGTCGGCCCGCTGGTGCTCGCCCGCGACGCGCCCGCCGACGCGCGCCTGGTCGCGGTCCCGCTCGACGCGGCGGAGCGCCTCTGCGGGCGGGCGTGGGACTGGATCGAGCTCGATGGCTGAGCTCGCCCGCCGCCACCGCGGCGCGGCGCTCGCGCTTGCGGTCGGGCTGGTGCTCGCGGACTCGTCGATCGTCGTCCTCGCGCTGCCGGAGATCTACCGCGAGCTCGACGTCTCGGTGACCGCGGTCGTCTGGGTCCTGGTCGCGTTCAACATCGTCCTCGCGCTCGCCGCGGTACCGGCCGCTCACGCCGCCGCCCGCGGCGGCGCGGCGCGGCTCACGGTCACCGGGCTCGCGGTCTTCGCCGGCGCCAGCCTCGCCTGCGGGATCGCGCCGACGATCGAGGTGCTGCTCGCCGCCCGCTGCGCGCAGGCGCTCGGCGGCGCGCTCGCGGTCTGCGCCGCGCTCGAGCTGATGCCGGCGGTCTACGGCTCCGAGCGAGCGGCGGCGCGCTCGTGGGCGGCCGCCGGGGCGGCCGGGGCGGCGCTCGGGCCCGGCCTCGGCGGACTGCTCACCGAGCTGATCTCGTGGCAGTCGATCTTCCTCGTCCAGGTCCCGGTCGCCGCCGGGGCGGCGGTGGCGATCGCGGCCGGGGTCCGCGGGAGCGGCCGCGGCGACGGCGGGCCGGGTCGCAGCCGGGCGCCCGCACCTGGCGGCGAACGCCGCCCTGGCGCTGATCTCGGCGGCGCTCGCCGCGGCGCTCTTCCTCGTCGTCCTGCTGCTGATCGAGGGCTGGCGCCTGAGCCCGATCGGCGCCGCGGCGGCGGTCACCGTGCTGCCGCTGTTCGCGCTCGCGGCGGCGCCGCTGAGCCGCAACGCCGGCTCCACCACGAGCCGGGCCGCGGCGGGGACGATCCTGATCGCCGGCGGCCTCGCCGGGCTCGCGCTGCTGCCCGCGGCGACGGTGGCGGTGACGATCGCGCCGCAGGCGCTGGTCGGGGTCGGGCTCGCGCTTACGCTCTCGGCGCTGACCGAGGCGGCGCTCGCCGGGCGCTCCCCGCAGGCGATCCACGGCGGCTGGACGATCGCCTCGCGCCACGCCGGCGTCGTCGCCGGGCTGCTGGTGCTGACGCCGGTGTTCACCGCCGACCTCGAGACCGAGCGCGAGCAGGCGCAGCAGGCGGGCACCGCCGCGCTGCTCGACGCCGACCTCTCGCCGGCGACGAAGCTCGACCTCGCCGGGCGGATCGGGGCCCAGGTCGAGGCCGAGGGCGACAAGGTGCCGGTGATCGACCCGGCCTTCGAGCCGCCGCCCGAGGACGAGGCCGAGCGCGCGGCGACGATCACCCTGCGCGACTCGATCGCCGAGGAGATCGACCGCGCGGCGACGCACGCGTTCAGCGCCTCGTTCTGGATCGCGGCCGGGTTCGCGCTCGCCGCGCTGCTCCCGATCGCGCTCGCGCGCCGGGGGATCGGCCTGTGAGCGGGCGGGCGCTGGTCGGGCTCGCGAGCGCCGCGGCGGCGCTGCTCGTCGCCGTCTACGCCGCGGCCGGCGGGAGCTCGTATGAGCCCACCCCGGTCGCCGATCCGTGCGCGCCGCGGGAATGGCGCTCGCCCGAGGGGGCGGAGGAGATCGGCCAGCAGTTCGCGCTATCGGCGCTCGACGGGGCGGCGTGCGAGCTCGGCGTCAGCCGCGAGACGCTCGCGGTCGCGCTCGCGACCCCCGAGTCGCGCGACGAGTTCGCCGCCGAGCGGGGGATCGCCGAGGCCGAGCTCGAGCGGGCGGTCCGCGCCGGAGTCGTGCGCGCGGTCGACGACGCCGAGGACGCGGGCGCGATCGAGCCCGTGATCGCGACCGCGCTGCGGGCGATCGCCACCCGGCTCCCGGTCGAGGAGGCGGTCGACGTGATCGCGGCCGGCGGCGAGTTCCTCGACCGCGCCGAGGGCGTCCTCGGCGGGCTCGGCGGGCTGTTGCAGTAGCTAGTCGTCGGCGGTTGCCCGCCACGCCCAGGCCATGAACAGAGCCTGGACCGGCAGCCGCAGCCAGAGCAGCGCCGCCGGGATTCGGTCGGTGGGGACGCCGCGCTTCGCGACCTCGTCCGGGTGCAGCGCCATGTGGACGTTGGCGGGGAAGATCGCGACCAGGAGCGCCAGCAGCCACCAGCGGGCGAGGCGGCGGGTCGGGCGCGGGATCACCGCGAGCCCGCCGGCGATCTCAGCCGCACCGCTGACCAGCACCGCCTCGCGGTGGCGCGGGACGTAGGGCGGCATGATCGCCTCGTAGGCGCGCGGGCGGACGAAGTGCATCGTCCCGGCGAAGGCCCAGAAGGCGGCGAGAGCGCGCTGCGAGCCGGTCACCGGGCAATCCTCCCAGGCGCGGGTTCGACCTGCTCCACCGCGACCTCGCGCGCGAGCCGCGCCGTCGGAGCGAACACCAGCGCCGAGGTCCGAGCGCCGCCGGCGAGCGCGAGCGCGCCGCCGTCGATCGCCCAGACGTTCTCGCTCTCCGCCACGCCGCCGAGCCCGTCCTCGGCGTAGGCGCGCATCGCGCGCGCGAACTCGCCCGCGTCGCGGTCGCGGTCCCAGCGCCAGCCGAGCGCGAGGACGAGGTCGGCGCGACACGGGTGCTCGCAGCCGGCCGCGGCGGTGTCGCGGCGCCAGAGCTCGTAGGTGTCGCCGCCCCAGCCGCGCGCGGCGCGGCTCGCGAGCGCCGGCGCGGCGCCGACCTCGAGCAGCTGCGCGGTCGCGAACTCGCCCTGGACGCCGCCATGCACGAGGCGCCAGCCGCCCGCCTCTAGCGCCGCGGAACGCACGCGCACCACCTGCGGGCGCTCCTCGCGGACGTACTTGCGCGGGTGCATGACCTGCTCGGTGGTCGCCGGCGGGCGCGCCTCGAGCGCGTAGTCGACCAGCTTCCAGTCGCCGCCGGCGAGCGCCCGCAGCTCGTCGACGAAGCGCTGCCCGCCGAGGTAGGTCCAGAGCAGCTGGTCGAGGGCGAACTGCGGCACCGCGCCGGTGCCGGCGTCGATCCCGGAGCTCGCCGCGACGAGCTCGGCGTAGGAGAGCTCGGTCGCCGCGTACTCGACCATCACCGCGGTTGCCGAGCCCTCGACCAGCGCCGTCTCGGCGAGCGCGGCGTCGTCGCTGGCGCCGTCCTCGGGGAGCCCGAAGCGCTCGTCCTCGAGCGCGTGGCCGAGCTCGTGGGCGAGCACGAACTCGACCAGCGAGCGGTTCGCGGCGACCGCGTCGGAGACGACGTAGAGGCGGTCGCGCCGGGTGTCGTAGGCGGCCGCCGCGAGGTCGCCGGTGGCCGTGTAGAGCGCCTCGAGCTGCTCGTCGGAGGCCAGCAGGCCGGCGATCCGCGCCTCCGCCTCGCCGGCGGCGAGCGCCGCCTCCGCGCGGCCGCGCTTCGCCTCGCGGGCGCCGAGGCGGTTCAGGTAGTCGCTGGTGACGACCTCGGGCTCGGGAACTCGGTCGAACTCGAGCCCGCGGATCCCGGCGACGGCGCGGGCGACCGCGGGGGTCGAGCGAACGCTGATCTCGGCGAGCCGCTCGGGGTCGAGGCTCGGCACCGGGCCCTGCTCGGCGCCGTTCTCGGGTGCCCGCCCGCCCGGCCCGGCGAGCGCCAGCGCGAGCCCGAGCGCCGCGAGCAGCGCCACGGTCGCGCCGCTGCCTTTGCCCCGCTCCGCCACCCGGGCATCAAAGCAGGCGCGCCCGGGAGGTTGACTATCTTCAAAGGGTGCCCGAGTTCAAGCTCAACCCGGCCTACTCGCCGACCGCGGACCAGCCGAAGGCGATCGATCAGATCTCGGCCGGGGCTCGGCGCGGGCGAGGACTTCGTCACCCTGCTCGGCGGCGACCGGGACCGGGAAGACGTTCACGATGGCCGGCGTGATCGAGCGCGTCCAGCGCCCGGCGCTGGTGATCGCGCACAACAAGACGCTCGCGGCGCAGCTCTGCAACGAGTTCCGTGAGTTCTTTCCCGAGAACGTGGTCGAGTACTTCGTCAGCTACTACGACTACTACCAGCCCGAGGCCTACGTCCCGAACCAGGACCTCTACATCGAGAAGGACTCCTCGATCAACGACGAGATCGACCGTCTGCGCCACGCCGCGACCGCCTCGCTGCTCGCCCGCCGCGACGTCGTCATCGTCGCCTCGGTCTCGTGCATCTTCGGGATCGGCTCGCCGGAGCTCTACCGGCGCCAGATGCAGCTGTTCAAGGTCGGCGAGTGGATCGACCGCGACCAGCTCTTCGGCAAGTTGGTCGGGATGCAGTACACGCGCAACGAGACCGTGCTCTCGCGCGCGACCTTCCGCGCCCAGGGCGAGAAGCTCGAGGTCTGGCCGGCGGGGGTCGAGTCCGCCTACCGGGTGAACCTGTTCGGCGACGAGATCGAGTCGATCCACCACTTCGACCCGCTCACCGGCGAGATCTTCGACCAGATCGACCACGTCGCCGTCTGGCCGGCGAGCCACTACGCGACCGAGGACGAGACGCTCGAGCGCGCGGTCGGCGAGATCAAGGCGGAGCTCGACGAGCGCCTCGCCTGGTTCACCGAGCGCGGCAAGGAGCTCGAGGCGCACCGGCTGCTGCAGCGGACCCAGTACGACATCGAGATGCTGAAGGAGCTCGGCTTCACCTCGGGGATCGAGAACTACTCGCGGATCTTCGACGGCCGCCCGCCGGGCTCGCCGCCGCACACGCTGATCGACTACTTCCCCGAGGACTTCGTCACCTTCGTCGACGAGTCGCACCAGACCGTGCCCCAGATCGGCGGCATGTACGAGGGCGACCGCTCGCGCAAGCAGACCCTGGTCGACTTCGGCTTCCGGCTCCCGTCGGCGCTCGACAACCGCCCGCTCAAGTTCGACGAGTTCCTGCCCCGGGTCGGCCAGCTGGTGATGGTCTCGGCGACCCCGGGCGAGTTCGAGCGCGGGACCTCGAAGCGGATCGTCGAGCAGATCGTGCGCCCGACCGGGATCGTCGACCCCGAGATCGAGGTTCGCGAGACCCGGAACCAGATCGACGACCTGATGAACGAGGTCCGCCGCCGGGTCGAGCGCGAGGAGCGCACCCTGGTCACGACCCTGACCAAGAAGATGGCCGAGGACCTGACCGGCTACCTGCTCGAGCATGGCTTCAAGGTCCGCTACCTGCACTCCGAGGTCGACACCCTGGAGCGGATCCAGATCATCCGCGACCTGCGCCTCGGCGAGTACGACGTGCTCGTCGGCGTCAACCTGCTGCGCGAGGGGCTCGACCTGCCCGAGGTCACCCTGGTCGCGATCCTCGACGCCGACAAGGAGGGCTTCCTGCGGGGCGAGACCTCGCTGATCCAGACGATCGGCCGCGCGGCGCGCAACGTCAACGGGCGCGTGCTCATGTACGCCGACAAGGAGACCCAGGCGATGCGCAGCGCGATCGCGGAGACCGACCGCCGGCGCGCGATCCAGGTCGCCTACAACCGCGAGCACGGGATCACGCCGGAGACCGTGCAGAAGGGGATCTCCGACATCGCCGAGTTCCTCTCGATGGAGTCCCGCGCGGCGCCCGACCGCCGGCGCCGGCGCCGCAGCGGCGACGACGGGCCGCTGGACCAGGCGCAGCTCGAGAAGGTGATCGTCGAGCTCGAGGAGGAGATGGTCGCCGCGGCCGAGGACCTGCGCTTCGAGGAGGCGGGTCGGATCCGCGACGAGCTCAAGGAGCTCCGCCGCGATCTGGAAGCCCTGAGCACCTAGGTCGTTCTCGACCGCGCAGGCGCGTCCTGCACTCCGCCAGCGCGCGAGTAGACCCGACGGCTGCGTCCTGACGCTCGGTCCCTCGCTGTACTCTGAGCGCATGGATTCCGAGCAGATCGTTCACGACGTCGCCGAGCGCGTGCGCGCGATCGTCTCCGAGGCCGAGGAGAGCGCGGCGCGAATCGTCGGCGAGGCGGAGGCCGAGGCGAAGCGGATTCGCGAGCGCGCCGAGGCGGACGGCAAGCAGCGCCTCGACGAGGTCCGCAAGGCGCTCGACCAGCTCCAGGGCAAGCTCGGCGGCGGCGCCAACGGCGCCGTGTCCGAGGTCAAGCCGGGCCCGGCCCCGGTCCCCGAGCCCGAGCCGCCGTCGGTCCCCGAGCCGGCGCCGGAGCCGGTCCCCGAGCCCTACCCGGAGCCGACGCCCGAGCCCGAACCGGCCGAGGTCCCGGAGCCGACCCCGCCGCCCGACGAGGGCACGCCGCCTGCGGCGGGCGGCGACGACACCGCCGCCGCGCGGCTGGTGGCGATGAACATGGCGCTCGACGGCGCCTCGCGCGACGAGATCGAGGCCAAGCTCGCGGCCGATTACGACCTCGACGACGCCGGCGCGCTCGCCGACGAGGTCCGCTCGCTCGCCGCCAAGTAGCGGCGCCCTGCGCTCTAGTCGTCGACCTCGCCGGCGAAGATCCCGACGGTCGCGCCCTGGGGATCGGTGAGCACGGCGATCCGGCCCGCCGGCATGTCGATGCTGAACACCGACGTCCCGCCGAGGCCCTGTGCCCGCTCGACCGCGGCGTCGCGGTCCTCGACCGTGAAGTAGGGAAGCCAGTTCGGAGGCTCGCCGGGCTGGGCGTCCATGACCCCGCCGTTGCGCCGCTCGCCGACCTTGACCATCGTGTAGTCGGGGCCGCCGTCGGTGTCGACGGACTCCGTGTTCCAGCCGAAGAGCCCGGTGTAGAACTCGAGCGCGCCCGAGTGATCGGGCGTGTGAAGCTCGTTCCAGGTCAGGCAGCCGGGGTCGTTGACCCGCCCGGCGCCGGTCTGATCGCGAGCCTCCCAGACGCAGAGCCCCGCCCCGGCCGGGTCGCGGAGCACCGCCATCCGGCCCGCCTCCATGACGTCGAACGGCTGCTGGACCACCTCGGCGCCGAGCTCCGCCGCCTTCGTCGCGGCATCGTCGGCGCTGGCGACGGTGACGTAGTTGTTCCACCCGGGAGGGTGGGCGTCGTTCGAGCCCGGGATCGCGGCGACGTGCTCGCCGCCGACCAGGCACATCGTGTAGGTGCCGCCGCCGGGAATCTCGTTGTGCTCGAACTCCCACCCGAACAGACCGCCGTAGAAGGCCTGAGCGCCCTCGGCGTCGGGCGTCGTCAGATCGACCCAGCTGAACGTCCCCGGTGCGTGCTCGGTGCGCGTTCCCACCGTTCCTCCTTCGTCGTTCGAGGCCGACTCTAGTCAGCCGGCTAAGCGCGCACGTTTGCGGGGTCGAGACGGGAACATCCGTTCGCCTCCGTAGAATCTCGACGATGTCGCGGTCCGGTCAGATCGTCATCTCGGGTGCCCGTGCCCACAACCTGAAGGGCATCGACGTCGCGCTGCCGCGCGAGGCGCTCGTCGTCGTCACCGGCCTCTCTGGCTCGGGCAAGTCGAGCCTCGCCTTCGACACCGTCTACGCCGAGGGCCAGCGCCGCTACGTCGAGTCGCTGTCCTCGTACGCGCGCCAGTTCCTCGGCCAGATGGAGAAGCCCGACGTCGACTCGATCGAGGGGCTCTCGCCGGCGATCTCGATCGACCAGAAGACGACCTCGCGCAACCCGCGCTCGACCGTCGGCACGGTGACCGAGATCTACGACTACCTGCGCCTGCTCTGGGCGCGGATCGGAAAGCCCCATTGCTACAACTGCGGCGCCGCGATCGCGGGCCAGTCGATCGAGCAGATCACCGATCGGGTGCTGACGATCGAGGACGGCACCCGGTTCCTGGTCCTGGCGCCGGTCGTGCGCGGGCGCAAGGGCGAGTACGGGAAGCTGCTCGAGGAGATGCGCTCGCAGGGCTACGCCCGCGCCGTGATCGACGGCGAGCTGCGCCGGCTCGACGAGCAGATCGAGCTCGACAAGAAGTACAAGCACGAGATCTCGATCGTCGTCGACCGCCTGGTGATGAAGGAGGGCGTCCGCAAGCGCCTCTCCGAGTCGCTCGAGGCCGCCTCACAGCTCGGCGAGGGAATCGTCGAGGTCGAGCTGATCGACCGCGAGTCCGGCGACGAGGGCGCCGTCGAGGGCCCGGGCGCAAAGGTCCTCAGTGGGCCGTCGGCCGGGAAACGCGGCGAGGTGCTCGTCTTCAGCGAGAAGTTCGCCTGTCTCAACTGCGGCACCTCGATGCCCGAGCTCGAGCCGCGGATCTTCTCCTTCAACTCGCCCCAGGGCTGCCTGCTCGCGCTGCCACGGGCTCGGCTTCCAGCGCGTGATCGACCCGGAGCTGATCGTCCCCGACCCGACCCTCTCGATCTCCGAGGGCGCGCTCGAGCCCTGGGTCAAGGCAGCGTCGATCTACCACCGGCGCCTGCTCGAGGCGGTCGCCGAGGCGAACGGGATCGACGCCGACGTCGCCTGGCGCGACCTGCCCGAGGCCGACCGCGAGCTGCTCCTGGAGGGCACCGGCGAGCAGAAGCACACGATCTCCTACCGGAACCGCTTCGGCCGCCTGCGCCGCTACACGGTGCGCTTCGACGGCATGCTGCACAGCCTCCAGCGCCGCTACGAGAACACCGAGTCCGAGAACACCCGGGAACGGGTCGAGGGCCTGATGGCGCTGCAGCCGTGCCCGTCGTGCGAGGGCGCGCGCCTGCGGCCCGAGAGCCTTGCGGTGACCGTCGGCGGCCTCAACGTCTACGAGTACACGAAGCTCTCCGCGCGCCGCGCGCTCGAATGGATCGAGGCGCTCGAGCTGACCGAGACCGAGCGCGCGATCGCCCGCCTGGTCGTGCGCGAGATCGGCGAGCGGCTGCGCTTCCTCGACTCGGTCGGGATCGGCTACCTGTCGCTCGAGCGCACCGCGACCACGCTCTCGGGCGGCGAGGCGCAGCGGATCCGGCTCGCGACCCAGATCGGCTCGAGCCTGGTCGGGGTCCTCTACATCCTCGACGAACCCTCGATCGGCCTCCACCAGCGCGACAACGAGAAGCTGATCGGGACGCTCGAGCGCCTGCGCGACCTCGGCAACACGGTGATCGTGGTCGAGCACGACGAGGGCACGATCCGCGCCGCCGACCACGTCGTCGACCTCGGCCCCGGCGCGGGCGAGCACGGGGGAGAGTTGGTCGCCGAGGGCACCCCGGCGGAGGTCGAGGCGCAGCCCGGGTCGCTCACCGGCGCCTTCCTCTCCGGCGAGCGCTCGATCGCCGTCCCCGAGCACCGCCGCTCGCCCCACGGCGAGCTCCAGGTCCGGGGCGCGCGGCAGCACAACCTCAAGGGCGTCGACGCCGAGTTCCCGCTCGGGGTCTTCTGCGCGGTGACCGGGGTCTCGGGCTCGGGCAAGTCGACCCTGGTCAACGAGATCCTCTACCGAGCGGTCTCCAACCGTCTGCACCGGGCGCGGATGCGCCCCGGCGCCCACGACCGGATCGAGGGGATCGAGCAGGTCGACAAGATCATCAACATCGACCAGTCGCCGATCGGGCGTACGCCGCGCTCGAACCCGGCGACCTACACCGGCGTCTTCGACCACATCCGCAAGCTCTACGCCGGCACCCGCGAGGCCCGGGCCCGCGGCTACAAGCCGGGCCGCTTCTCGTTCAACGTCAAGGGCGGGCGCTGCGAGGTCTGTCGCGGCGACGGCCAGATCAAGATCGAGATGCACTTCCTGCCCGACGTCTACGTGCCCTGCGAGCAGTGCCACGGGCGTCGCTACAACCGCGAGACGCTCGAGGTCCGCTACAAGGGCAAGTCGATCGCCGACGTGCTCGAGATGTCGGTCGGCGAGGCGGTCGAGTTCTTCGCCCCGATCGACAAGATCCACCGGCGGCTGAAGACCCTGCATGACGTCGGGCTCGACTACGTTCGCCTCGGTCAGCCCGCGACCCAGCTCTCGGGCGGCGAGGCGCAGCGGGTCAAGCTCGCGACCGAGCTCTCGAAGATCGCCACCGGGTCGACCCTCTACATCCTCGACGAGCCGACAACCGGCCTTCACTTCGCCGACGTCGAGCGGTTGCTCTCGGTCCTCGGCCGTCTGGTCGAGCAGGGCAACACGGTGGTCGTGATCGAGCACAACCTCGACGTGATCAAGTCCGCCGACCACCTGATCGACCTCGGGCCCGAGGGCGGCGAGGCGGGCGGCGAGATCATCGCCACCGGGACCCCGGAGCAGGTCGCCGCCGTGCCCACCTCCTACACCGGCCAGTTCCTCGCCGACCTGGTCGAGGTCCCGGCGCCGAAGGCGCGCCGGACCCGGCGCAAGCCGGAGCCGGTCGCGGCCTGAGGTCGTGACCGACGGCATCGCCGAAGAGCAGCTCGACCCGTGGCGGCGGAGCTGGCTCGAGCTGCTCGCCGACCTCTTCGATCCGGAGACCGTCGAACGCCTCGAGCGCATCGGCGTTCCCGAGGGCGGGCGCGTGCTCGAGGTTGGAGCCGCGACCGGCACGATCGCCGCGTGGCTCGCTGAGCGGGTCGGCTCGTCCGGTCAGGTGATCGCGACCGACATCGACACGCGGGCGCTCGAGGAGGGGGACGAGCCGCAGTTCGAGGTCCTGCGCCACGACGTTCTCAGCGACGACTTCGAGCCGGGCTCGTTCGACCTCGTGCACTGCCGCGCGGTGCTCCTGCTGCTCAGCCCCGACCAGCAGCTAGCCGTCGAGCGGATGGCGAGCTGGCTGCGACCGGGTGGAGTCCTGCTCTGCGAGGAGCCCTGGATCGACGTGGCGAGGCTCTCGCCGGATCCGGTGACCGCCCGAGCCGTCGCCGGCCTCGAGACCGCCGCGCCGCATGTCGACGGTGCGTTCGCGCGCCGGCTCCCGGCGGCGCTCGCGGCTGCCGGTCTCGAGGAGGTCACGGCGGAGGGCTCGCTGCGGTTCTTCCGTGGCGGAAGCGATCGCGCGGCCTTTCACCTTCGGGCCCTGATCGGGTACGCCGACGCGCTGATCGAGGCGGGCGTCCTCGAGCCCGGCGACCGCGGCCGGCTCGAGGCGACCTACGCCGACCCGGCGACGGTCGAGTGCGGGTGGCCGCGCATCGCCGCCTGGGGTCGGCGCCCGGGCTGACCCGAAGGACCTGCCGGTCCGGCGGTCTCAGGCCGGCGGTTGCGAGCGGTCGACCAGCCGGCCGACGGCGCGCCGCAGCCGCCATCCGCGCAGCGACCGCATCGTCGTCTCGTAGACGGGGATCGAGTCGGGCTCGATCCGCTCAACCCCGTCGACCACCTCGCGCAGCGACCCCGAGGTCGGAAAGACCGAGAACTCGCCGAGCCGCCCGATCGAGGCGAGGATCAGCATCGTCCTGACGCACTTCTCGCACCGCCCGCAGTTGCCGCTCGGCGCCCGGTTCTCCCAGCACACGCGCAGGTGCTCCTGGACGAGCGGCTCGCCGGCGATCGCGGCGAGCTTCGCGTTGCGGCGCAAATCCGCGCCGACGTGCTCGATCCGGATCCGGCCCGAGGACCACCCGGGGTCGGTGTCCCAATGCGATCCCCACGGCCGGTCGGCGAAGTAGGGCTTCGTCGACGAGATCACCAGCGTTCCGATGCCGCCGTCCTGGAGGTGCCCGAGTGCCGCCAGGGCGCCGCCGTGCGAGCGGCCCCAGTCGCGGTCGACCGAGAGCCGGTGATCGCGCAGGTTCGAGCGCACGACCACCGACGGTGTGCCGGTCACCTGCTCGACGACGGCGAGCGACTCGCGGATTGCCGTAAGCCGCCGGGAGTCGCTCGCCGGAAAGTCGTATCCCGCGGCGGTGACCAGGCGGTCGATCGTTCGTCCTGAGCGCAGCAGGGTGTGAAACGAGTCGACCCCGAGGGTGAAGCAGAGCGCGGTGCCGGGGGTCGGGCCGGCGTTGGCCCGCGAGCCGGCCTGGGCGGAGAGGACCGCGTCCAGGTCGGCCGGCGTGCCCCACCACCGATTCCAGGTCCGCAGGACACCGGCGACGTTCTCGAGCCAGGAGGGGTCGAGGGGATCGGCGAACTCCAACCGGCGCTCGCGCAGGATCGCGATCGGTAAGAGCGCGCTGGCGATCGCCTCCGGTGCCGCGCCGAGCGACGCGTCCGCGCTCTCGAACCACAGATCCTCCGCGTCGACCCGAGCCGCGATCCGCGTCACGCCGTGCGCCGATAGCTTCCGTACCGCCTCGACCCGGATGTCACCCACGCCCACCGAAGACCTACCCGTCCGGGTCGCGGAGCTGCGCGAGCAGCTCGAGCGATGCGCCGGCACGCTGACCGGGACCGACCCGGTCCGGGTCGAGACCGCGGTACCGGAGCTGTTCGGGTTTCTGGCGCGCTGCGATGACGACGAGGCGTTCGAGGCGCTCGACCGGGCCGGGGAGGTGGCCGCCCTGCGCCGCGTGTTCGCGCCCGCGGTCCTCGGCTTCATCGCGGCGGCGGAGCTCGCCTCGCACGAGCGGCTCGCCGACGCCGCGGACCGCGGCGAGCTTGAGCGCGAGCTGCGCGCGAACCCCTGGGGCGCCTATGCGCCGCTCGCCGACCTGCTCGGCGAGCTCGAGGACGAGCTCCGGACCGTCGAACGGGCGGCGGTGATCGGTGCGGGGCCGCTGCCCGACAGCCTGCTCTGTCTTCGCGATGCATACCCCGGCGCCCGCCTCACGGGCTTCGACTCCGACCCGGATGCGATCGCTCACGGGTGCCGGTTGCTCGAACGGCTTGGCATCGACGGGATCGAGCTCCGCCACGCGCAGGGAGCGGAGATCGACTGCGCCGGCTTCGACCTGCTCTGCCTCTCGGTCTTCGCCACCCCGCGCGCGGCGATCCTTGAGCGGATCGCGGCAACCGCCGACCCGGGTGCCCGGCTGATCCTGCGCGAGCCGCGCGGGACGGCGACGCTGGTCTTCGAACCGGGACCGGCGCGACTCCCGAGCCGCCTGAGCGTGCTCGCCGAACCCGGTCAGTCCGCAGGCCGCCTGATGCTGCGCCGCCGGCTGCTCGCGGTCATCTAGGCCTCGACGCCCACCGCGGCGTCGAGGAAGGTGAGGTCGATGAATCCGCTCGGACGCTCATCGACGTAGCCGAGCTCGACCATGAGCTCGAGGATTCCGTCGATCGCCGCCTGGTTGCGAAGTGCGTCGACGTCCGGCGCATCCCGGCGCAGAGCGCTCTCGATGAAGCGGGGCGCGACGCCGATGTAGGGCGAGGCGAGCTCGGCGGTCGCCTCCGGCTCCGCGCGGACGAACTCGACCCCGCGCGCGAAGGCACGCACCACCGCCGCGAGCAGGCCGGGATCGGCGTCGCGCAGCGCGGCCGAGGTCGTCAGCGAGCAGCCCGGGGCTCCGGCCCACAGATCCCCCGTGCGACGCGCGACTCGGCCGACGCCGAGCTGCTCCATCATCGTCGCGTAGGGCTCCACCATCGAGGCCGCGTCGGCACCCTCGCCGAAAAACGAGATGATCGCCCCGTCGCCCGAGGGCTGGCGCCACACCTCGACGTCGTCCCAGCCCAGGGAGCGGATCAGGCCCATCGCGGTCAGGTCCTTGATCCCGCCCCGCAGCGGGACCACGACGCGGCGAACGTCGGACTCCTCGAGCCCGGCGCGGACCACGATTGCGGCCTCCTCGTGTCCCGATCCGGCGAGCAGGACGAGCGAGCCCCCGGCGGCAGCCACCCGAGTCCATGGCATCACGGCGAACTGTGCGTCGCCGGCCTCGAGCCGCTGCGGCACCAACCAGGCGGTGGCCGCGATCTCGATCTCGGCGTCGACTCCCTCGTCGGCGAAGAAGCCGCGCTCGTGGGCCACATAGGCCGGCGTCTGGCATACGCCGCGCAGCAAGGCCAGCCGCATCGTGCTCATCGCTCCCCGTTCTTCGCGACCACGGTCACGGCGCGAGTCTAGATGCTCACGCGCGACCGATCAGGGTCTGAGAAGGTGAGGAACATGGGCGCGGCACGCGATTGGCGGACCTGGTGGGTGAAGCGGCGCTGGTACGAGCGCAATCGGGCCCTGCGCCGGCGCTGGCGGATCAACCGCCACATGGCGCGCGCGGGCGCCTTCATCCGCTACCCGGTCGAGGGCGAGGTGCTCGAGGGGCTCGACTCCGGCCGGCTGCGGATCGGCGAGGGCACCCTGCTCGAGCCGGGCTGCTGGCTGACGCTGGCGCCTGAGGCGGAGATCCGGATCGGCTCCGGCTGCTTCCTCAACCGCGGCACGATGCTGGCGGCGATCGAGCGGATCGAGATTGGCGACCACGTGATGTTCGCCAACGGCTGCTTCGTCGGCGACTCCGACCACCGCTATGACGATCCCGACCGGCCGATCACCGAGCAGGGCTTCGTCGCCCGGGGGCCGGTCCGGATCGGCGACAACGTCTGGTTCGGGGTCAACTGCGTCGTCACCGGCGGCGTGACGATCGGCGACCGGGCCGTGATCGGAGCCAATTCGGTCGTCACCCGCGACGTGCCACCGGCGGCGATCGCCGCCGGCGCCCCGGCGAAGGTCCTGCGCGAGATCGAGTTCAAGCCCGCCGAGAGCGGATAGGTGGACTGGATGAGCCGCGCCGCCTCGGTCCTGATCGCGCTCCTGCTCGCAACGACCGCCGGTTGCGGCGACTCAGACGACGTGACCAGCACCGCGGGCTCGACCAGTCCGGCGACGACCTCGACCGAGGCGGATGAGGTCGAGGCGCCGTCCGGCGAGGAGCCGGAGGTGGAGGCCGGCGCGGGCACCGACGATGTCTCGCCGGCACCCGAGCTCAGCCGCGACCAGGTCGTCGACGCGGTGCTCACCGGCTCGGTCGACGCGGCGCTGATCTGCGACCGGCTCGCCACCGAGCGCTTCGTCCGCGAGGCCTACGGCGCGCGCCAGGGCTGCATCGCCGCCCAGCGCCCGGGGGCGCTCGCCGATTCGGTCGAGATCGAGGACACCGCCGAGGGCGAGGACGTGGCGACGGTGACCGTGATCCCGAGCGGAGGTCCCTACGACGGGGTCGAGGTCGAGATCGAGCTCGTCGCCGACGGCGAGGGCTGGAGGGTGGACTCCCTGTTCGCCGACGTGCCCGCGGGCCCGTGAGCGCTCGCCGCGGCACCTACTCGATCGTCGCCCGCGACCCGGCCACCGGCGAGCTCGGGGTCGCGGTCCAGTCGCACTGGTTCGCCGTCGGCTCGGTCGTCGCCTGGGCCCGGGCGGGGGTCGGAGCGGTCGCGACCCAGTCGATCCCCGACCCGGGCTACGGCGAGCGCCTGCTCGGACGGCTCGCGCGCGGCTCCGCGCCCGCGGTCGCGCTCGAGGCCGAGCTCGCCGGCGACGAGCAGGCTCGCTTCCGCCAGCTCGGCGTCGTCGCGGCGAGCGGCGAGGCCGCTGCCCACACCGGCGACGGCTGCATCGAGGCCGCCGGGCATGCGATCGGCCACGGCTTCGCCGCCCAGGGCAACCTGATGGCCTCCGAGCGCGTCTGGGGCGCGATGGCCGAGGCCTACACGGGGGCGGACGGGCCGCTGGCACGGCGGCTGCTCACCGCGCTCGAGGCCGCCGACGCCGCCGGCGGCGACGTCCGCGGGCGCCAGTCGTCGGCGCTGCTGGTCGTCCCGGGTGCCGGCGAGCCGTGGCAGACGACCGTCGACCTGCGGGTCGAGGACTCGCCCGACCCGCTCGGCGAGCTGCGCCGCCTGGTCGAGCTCGCCGATGCCTACGAGCTCGCCGAGCTCGCCGACGAGGCGATCGCCGAGGGACGCCACGACGACGCCGCCGGGCTCTTCCGGCGCGCCGCCGAGATCGCCCCCGACCGGGCCGAGCTCAGCTTCTGGTCGGGCCTCGGGCTGGCGGCGCGCGGCGACGTCGACGCCGGCGCCGAGCAGGTCGAGGCCGCGATCGCCGCTCACGCCGGTTGGCGCGAGCTGCTCGCGCGGCTCACGGACGAGGTCGCCCCCGGTGCCGGCGCCATGCGCGAGCGAATCGGGATCGAGCCGCGCCGGTGACCGCGCTCGCTCCGCTCTACGAGCCCGCGGGCTACGACGAGGCGATCGCCGCCGATGGCCGGGCGCGGCCTGCGTACGAGCAAGTGCTCAGCGAGCTCGCCGGCGCCGACCTGGCGACGCTGGCCGCGCGCGTGGACCGCGCGACGCGCGAGCGCGGGCTCGACTTTCGCGGTCCGGACGGGACCGGCGCCGTCCACGTCGACGCCTGTCCGCGCCTGGTCGAGGCGTCCGAGTGGGCGCGGCTCGCGGCCGGCCTCGCTCAGCGCGCCCGAGCGCTGAACGAGTTCATCGCCGACGTCTACTCCGAGCGCCGGATCGTCGCCGAGGGGGTGGTGCCGGCGCGGGTGATCGAGTCCGCCGACCATTACGAGCCCGCGCTCGCCGGCGCCGGACTCGCCGAGTCCGCGGCGCCGGTGGTCGGCTTCGACCTCGTTCGCGGCGCCGACGGGCGCCTGGTGGTGCTCGAGGACAACGTCCGCACGCCCTCGGGCCTGAGCTACGCGATCGCGGTCCGCGAGGCCCTCGACGAGACCCTGGCGCTCGAACCGCCCGGCGCGAGACTCGACCCGGCCGCGAGCCTCGACGTGCTCGGCGCCGTGCTCGGGCAGGGCCAGGGGCCGGCGGTGCTGCTCTCCGACGGGCCGCGCAACGCCGCCTGGTACGAGCACCGCGAGCTCGCCCGGCGGCTCGAGCTCGGGATCGTGACCCCCGATCGACTCGAGCTCGACGGCGGCCGGCTGCTCGCTCGCGTCGACGGCGGGGAGGTCGAGGTGGCGACCGTCTACAGGCGCACCGACGAGGACCGGCTGGTCGACGACCGGGGCGAGCCGACCTGGGTCGGGCGGCTGCTCGGCGAGCCGCTGCGGGCCGGGCGCCTGCGGGTGGTCAACGGCTTCGGCGCGGGGGTCGCCGACGACAAGCTCGTGCACGCTTACGTCGAGCGGATGATCAATTTCTACCTCGGCGAGGAGCCCCGGCTCGAGTCCGTGCACACTTACGACCTCTCGCTCGAGGGGGTCCGCGACGAGGCGCTCGCGCGCCTCGACCAGCTCGTGGTCAAGCCGCGCGCCGGGCTCGGCGGCGAGGGGATCGTGATCTGCGCCCACGCCGAGCCCAGCGATCGTGAGCGGATCGCGGCCGAGATCCGCGCGCGCCCGACCGAGTTCATCGTCCAGGAGACGATCGAGCTCTCCTCGCATCCGACCGTCTGCGGGGCGCGGTTCGAGCCCCGCCACGTCGACCTGCGCGCGTTCGTGGTCGGGGGCGAGCTCGTCGCTGCGCTGACCCGGGTTGCCCTCGATCGCGGCGCCCTGATCGTCAACAGCTCGCAGAACGGCGGGCTCAAGGACACGTGGGCGCTCGGATGAGGGGGCGCTGATGTGCGGGTTCGCGGGCGAGGTGCGCGCCGGGGGTCGCGCCAACGCCGAGGCGGTGCGGCGGATGGCGGCGGTGCTCGCGCCGCGCGGTCCCGACGATCACGGCGACTGGGCCCACGAGCGGGTCGCGCTCGCGCACCGGCGGCTGAAGATCATCGACCTCTCGGAGAGCGGCTCGCAGCCGATGGTCGATCCCGAGCACGGGCTCGCGGTCGCCTTCAACGGCTGCATCTACAACCACCGCGAGCTGCGCGCCGAGCTCGAGGCCGACGGTTACTCGTTCTTCTCCAGCTCCGACACCGAGGTCCTGCTCAAGGGCTATCACCGCTGGGGCCTCGACTTCGTCGAGCGGTTGCTGGGCATGTTCGCCTTCGCGTTGGTCGAGGTCGAGAGCGGACGGGTCGTGCTCGGGCGCGACCGGCTCGGGATCAAGCCCCTGTACACGGCCGAGGCCGACGGCGCGCTGCGCTTCGCCTCGACGCCGCAGGCGCTGATCGCCGGCGGCGGGGTCGACACCTCGATCGACCCGGCGGCGCTTCACCACTACCTGAGCTGGCACGCGGTCGTCCCGGCGCCGCGAACGATCCTCGCCGGCGTGCGCAAGCTCGAGCCGGCGACGCTGACCGTGGTCGAGCCCGGCGGCGAGCGGCGAAGCCACCGCTACTGGGAGGTCGACTTCGCCCGTGGCCCGGAGCGCGAGCCCGAGCAGTGGCGGGACGACGTGCTTGCGGCGCTACGGCGCGCGGTCGACCGGCGCATGGTCGCCGACGTCCCGGTCGGGGTGCTGCTCTCCGGCGGGCTCGACTCGAGCCTGATCGTCGCCCTGCTCGCCGAGGGCGGCCAGCGTGACCTGCAGACGTTCAGCATCGGCTTCGAGGCCGTCGGCGGGCGCGAGGGCGATGAGTTCGCATACTCGGACGTGATCGCCGAGCGCTTCGCGACCGACCATCGCAAGCTCCCGATCGGCGCCGGGCGGACGCTGGATGCGCTCGAGGGCGCGATCGCGGCGATGAGCGAGCCGATGGTCAGCCACGACAACGTCGCCTTCTACCTGCTCTCCGAGGAGGTCAGCCGCCACGTCAAGGTGGTCCAGTCGGGGCAGGGAGCGGACGAGGTCTTCGCCGGCTATCACTGGTACGCGACCGTCGCCGAAACGGCCGGCGACGGCGACCGCGGCTTCGAGACCTACCGCGAGGCGTTCTTCGACGCCGACCACGACCAGCTCGCCGGGCTGCTCGAGCCCGCGCGACTGGCCCCCGACGACGTCAGCCGCGAGTTCGCCGCCGAGCACTTCGCCCGCCCGGGCGCCGACGAGCCGGTCGACCGCGCGCTGCGACTCGACACCGAGGTGATGCTCGTCGACGACCCGGTGAAGCGGCTCGACAGCATGACCATGGCCTGGGGGCTGGAGGCGCGGGTGCCGTTCCTCGACCACGAATTGGTCGAGCTCGCCGCCGCCTGCCCGCCAGAGCTGAAGCTGGCGCAGGGCGGCAAGGGCGTGCTCAAGGACGTCGGCCGGATGCTGCTGCCGGTCGAGGTCGTCGACCGGCCGAAGGGATACTTCCCGGTCCCGGCGCTGAACCACCTCGAGGGCGCCTACCTGGAGCTGGTTCGCGAGGCGCTCTGCTCCGAGGCCGCCCGCGCTCGATCCCTGTTTCGCCCTGAGGTCGTCCGACGGCTGCTCGACGCCCCCAACGACGAGATCACGCCGCTCGACGGCAACCGCCTCTGGCAGCTCGGCCTGCTCGAGCTCTGGCTGCAGGCGCTCCGCGCCTGACGCCGGGCGGTGCTTTATCACTCCGCGTATGGACACGAGTGCGCGGCCCCTGATCGGCGTCACGACCTCGGAGATCCGCCCGTCGCGGCTCACCCACCCGCGCGAGCACTCCGACCCGGCGCGCCCCGAGATGGCGCTCGGGATGACCTACATGCGCGCGCTCGAGCGGGCGGGCGCGCTCCCGGTGGTGATCCCGGTCCTCGAACCCGAGGCGATCGAGCCGCTGCTCGCGCGCCTCGACGGCGTCTGCCTCTCGGGCGGGCCCGACATCGACCCGATCGCCTACCGGACCACCTCGCACCCCGAGCTCGGCCCGACCTGGGTCGAGCTCGACCGGTTCGAGCTCGAGCTCGCGCGGCGCGCCGACGAGCGCGAGATCCCGCTGCTCGGCATCTGCCGCGGGGCGCAGACGCTCAACGTCGCCCGCGGCGGCACCCTGCACCAGCATCTGCCGGCGCTCGACTCGACCGGGGTCGAGCACCGCCAGCGCGATCCCGGCGAGAGCCTCTCGCACGAGGTCGAGGTCGAGCCCGGCACCCGGCTCGCGCAGATCGTCGGCGAGCAGCGCTTCTCGGTCAACTCCTTCCACCACCAGGGCGTTCGCGACCTCGGCGACGGGCTGCGAGTCTCGGCCCGGTCGACCGACGGCGTGATCGAGGCGATCGAGGACGCCTCGCGGCCGTTCGCCGTCGGCGTCCAGTGGCACGCCGAGTACCTCGCCGGACGCGCGATCGAGGCGGCGCTGTTCGGCGCGTTCGTCGAGACGGCGCTCGGCCGCGAGCGCGCGTTCGCCTAGCTCCAGCCGAGCACCTGGAGGACCACCGTGCGCTCGCGCGGGCGATCGTCGAAGTCGATCAGGACGAGCTGCTGCCAGGTGCCGAGTGCGAGCCGGCCGTCGAGGACCGGGACCACCTCCGAGGGGCCGATCAGCGAGGCGCGCTGGTGGGCGTGCGAGTTCGAGTCGTGGTTGAGCCGGTTGTGCTCGTAGTCACCCCCGACCGGGATCAGGCGGTCGAGCAGCCGCTGGAGGTCCGCGACCCCGCCGGGCTCGAGCTCCATCGTCGTCACCGCCGCGGTCGAGCCGACCACGAACGCGTTCGCCTGGCCCTCGGCGATCGCGCTCGCGGCGACCGCGGCGGCGAGCTCGCCGCCGATCTCGACGATGTCGGCGTCGCCGCGGGTCGAGACCCGGATCTCGGTCGTGTGCGCGGCCATCGGCCCACGGTAGCCACAAAGACGCGAGCCGGGCCCGAGGGCCCGGCTCGCTTGCTCGTCTTGCCTTGCCTTGCGGTCGGTCAGACGCCGCGAGGATGCGGTCCGTGCCCGATGTGCAGCTCGTCGAGCAGCCGGGGCACGAAGACCAGCGCCGAGAGCCCGAACAGCACGTAGACCACGTCGGTCGCGGTCCCGTTGCCGAAGATCTCGGTGACCACGTTGGTGTCGAACAGGGCGACGATCGCCCAGTTGAGTGCCGCGATGATCATCAGCATCAGGGCGACGGGCTCGAACTTCTTCACCAGTTCCATTTCCGCACCTCGCTTTCTGCGAAGCCTGCCCACACTCCGATAGTGTGGATCGTTACGAACTGATAACCCGCTCGCGGGCCGCGGTTACCGCGCGCGCTGGTGCAAGCGCCCGCCCGCTCAGATCTCGGTCGCCGACCAGTCGCCGCCGAAGGTGCTCGGGAGCGCCTCGCTGTCGAGGTAGCGCCGAAACGCCTCCAGCTCCTCACCGTCGATCGCGTAAGCGTGCTCGGGCCCCGGGAATGAGCGCTCGCGGACCTCGCCCGCATAGGCGGCGACCCCGCGCACCATCTGCTCGCGGACCTCGGCGTAGCGCTTGACGAACTTCGGCGTGTGGCCGCCGAAGATCCCGAGCAGGTCGTGGAAGACGAGCACCTGGCCGTCGGTGCCGGGGCCGGCGCCGATCCCGATCACGACCGCGGTCCCCATCTTCGGCATCAGCGCCTCGGTGACGCCCGCCGGAATCGCCTCGAAGACGACCGCGAAGCAGCCCGCCTCCTGGAGCGCGAGCGCGTCGGTGGCGACCTCGACCGCGCGGCTCGCGGTCTTGCCCTGGGCGCGGAAGCCGCCGAGCGCGGTCGCCGTCTGCGGCGTCAGGCCGACGTGGCCCATGACCGGGATCCCGGCGCGGATGATCGCCCGCGCGCGGTCGACCGAGGCGCCGCCGCGCTCGAGCTTGACCGCGTCGCAGCCCGCCTCCTTGACGAACCGCTGCGCGTTGGAGACCGCCTGCTCGTCGGAGCGCTCGTAGGAGCCGAAGGGCATGTCGCCGATCAGCAGCGGGGTGCTGCAGCCGCGGCGCACGGCGGCCGCCAGCATCACCATCTCGTCCATGCCCACGGGCACGGTCGAGTCGTAGCCGAGCACGGTCATCGCGGCCGAGTCGCCGACCAGCACCAGGTCGACCCCGGCCGCCTCGGCGACCTGCGCGGAGGGGTGGTCGTAGGCGGTCACCATCACGATCGGCTCGGCGCCGAACTTCATCTCCGCGAGCCGCGGCAGCGACATCGGCCGGCGCTCGCCGGGGGTCGGGTTCGGCTGCTGGGGGCGTGTGCTCATGTCTCCTCCTCGGCCACGGCTGCGCCGATGACCACGTTGTCGATCAGCCGCGCGGGCCCGACCCGCGCGGCGACGGCGATCAGCACCGGCCGACCGTTGAAGCTCTCGACCGGCTGGAGCCCCTCGGCGTCGCGCGCCTCCAGGTACTCGGGCACGATCCCCTCGGCGTCGAGCTCCGCCCGCGCCGCGGTCAGCGCGGCGGCGACCGAGCCCGACTCGGCGGCGGCCCGCTCGGCGGCGGCGAGCGCGCGGCTGAGGACGGTCGCGCGGCGGCGCTCGGACGGATCGAGGTAGACGTTGCGCGAGCTCAGCGCGAGGCCGTCCGGCTCGCGCCTGGTCGGGACGACGACGATCTCGGCCGCGAAGTCGAGGTCGCGCGCCATCCGCCGGATCACGATCGCCTGCTGGGCGTCCTTCTGGCCGAAGAAGGCGAGCTGCGGACCGACGACGTTGAGCAGCTTCGCGACCACCGTGGTGACGCCGTCGAAGTGCTGGTGCCCGCGGCGGCCCGGATCGCCGTCGAGGACGTCGGTGAGCCCGCCCGCGACCGCGACCGTGGTCGCGAAGCCCTGCGGGTAGACCTCGGCGACCTCGGGCGCGTAGACGAGGTCGACGCCGTGGCGGGCGGCGAGCTCGAGGTCGCGCCGCTCGTCGCGCGGGTAGCTCTCGAGGTCCTCGCCGGGGCGAAACTGGGTCGGGTTCACGAACAGGCTCATCACGACCACGTCGCAGCGCCGCCGGGCCTCGTCGAGCAGCGACAGGTGCCCGTCATGCAGCGCCCCCATCGTCGGCACGAGGCCGATCGTCGAGCCGTCGCGGCGCGCCGGCTCGAGCTCGCGACGAGCCTCGGCGGTGGTGCGGACCGTCTTCACGTCGTCCCCTCGCGCTCGGCGGCGAGTCGCCGCGTGCGCTCCGCGAGCTGCTCGTAGAGCTCGACCAGCTCCGGGGCGCTCTCGCGCAGGGCGGCGAGGTGGCGCGCGACCGTCGCCTCGTCGCCGCGCGCGATCGGCCCGGTGAGCGCCGCGGCTCCGAGCTCGGACCAGTTCGCCGCCGAGCGCAGGACGAGCGGCGCGAGCAGCTCGCGGGCCTCGTCGGCGCCTCCGGCGGCGGCGAGCAGGCCGGCCGCGGACTCCTCGAGCGTGACCAGGAAGTTGGAGGCGATCGCGGCCGCAGCGTGGTAGAGGGCGCGGTGCTCGTCGTCGACCTCGAACGGCCGCATCGCGAGCCGCTCCGCCAGCGACCGGGCGAACGCCAGCGCCCGCGGATCGGAGCCGGCGATCGCGCCGGGGCAGCCGGTGAAATCGGTGCTCGCGTCGGGGACCGTCTGCAGCGGATGCAGCGAGAAGGTCGCGCCCCCGGCCGCGACGATCGGCGCCAGCGCGGCGAGCGTCGTCGCACCGCTGGTGTGGCCGACGAGCGCCGGGACCCGATCGCCCGCCGCAATCGCCCGCGCCAGATCGGCGATCTCCGCGTCGCCGACGCAGAGCAGGACCGCCTCGGCCTCGCGCCAGGCGGCGGCGGAGTCGTCGCGACCGGCAAGGCGGACCTCGATCCCCGCGGCTCGCGCCGCGGCGGCGAGCGAGCCGCCGACGCGTCCGGCGCCGACGATCGCGAGCGCGGGCATCGGCGCCGCTCGCGTGGCCGCGCCTTCGGTGGTTGGATCGCGTTCCAGTTCTCGCATCGGAGATACCAGACGGCTTCGGGGAGTTGCCGGTTCGAAAGCGCCGGCCGGGGCGGGCGCCGGGTCCGATCGCGTCCACGCCCTCGCGGGTCGCGGCGCGGGTCGAATCTTAGCGACGCCCGCCGCCATCCGCTCGCGGCCGGGATACCATCGCGGCGTGCCGATCTACGAGTTTCGCTGCCGGGCCTGCGACCTGCGCTTCGAGGCCCTCGTCGATGCCGGCACGCGCTCGGTCGCCTGTCGCGGCTGCGGCGCCGCAGAGACCGAGCGGGTGCTCTCGGCCCAGGCGGCGCCGATGAGCCTGGTCAAGGGCCCCGGCGCGGCCCGCAGCCAGGAGCGCAAGAACGCCGAGCTGCACCGGCGCACGAAGGCGGACTTCAAGGCGCGGCGGCGGCGGGCGCGGGATGCGCGCCAGGGCGGCGAGGGTTGAGCGACGCGGCGGAGGCGCGCCGGCGGGACCTGGTCGAGCTCTACCGCCAGGTCTCCGACTGCACGCGCTGCGCGCTGCACGAGGGGCGCACCAAGGCCGTCTTCGGCGCCGGGGACGCGGATGCACAGCTGATGTTCGTCGGCGAGGCGCCAGGGGCCGAGGAGGACCGTCAGGGGCTGCCGTTCGTCGGCCGCGCCGGCGGGCTGCTGAACCAGCTGCTCGAGGGGATCGGGCTGCGGCGCGAGGACGTCTTCATCGCCAACGTGCTCAAGTCGCGCCCGCCGGGCAACCGCGACCCGCAGCCGGAGGAGATCGAGGCGTGCTGGCCGTACCTCGAGCGCCAGATCCAGCTGATCGAGCCGCGCGTGATCGCGACCCTGGGCAACTTCGCGACCAAGAAGCTGACCGGGAGCCAGGTCGGGATCACCCGGGTGCACGGGACGCCACAGGTCCACGAGCTCGCCGGGCGGGCGGTGTTCGTGTTCCCGCTCCTGCACCCGGCGGCCGCCCTGCGCACGCCGTCGCTGGTCGAGACCCTGCGCGAGGACTTCGCCAAGCTCCCCGCGCTGCTCAGCGAGCCGCTGCCGGAGCTGGTCGCGGCGCCGGAGGCCGGCGAGGAGCCGGTCGAGCAGGCCGAGCGCCGGAGCGCCGACAGCCAGCTCGACCTCTTCGGTTGAGCTCGCTGAGCTCGGACAGCGCCGCGGCCACCGAGGCGATCGGAGCGCAGCTCGCGCAGCGCCTGCAGCCCGGCGACGTGGTCCTCGTCTCCGGCGAGCTCGGCGCCGGGAAGACGACCCTGGTCCGGGGCGCCTGCCGCGCGCTCGGGGTCTCAGATCCGATCGTCTCGCCGACGTTCACGATCGGCCGCCGCTACCGCGGGCGGGTCGCGGTCTCCCACCTCGATCTCTACCGGCTCGCGACGCTCGAGGGCGAGGATCCGGCCCTGCTCGACGACTACCTGACCGCGGACGCGGTCTCGTTCATCGAGTGGCCGGCGGTCGCGGACGGGTCCGCGCTCGGCGACGAGGTCGAGATCGCGCTCCGGGTCGAGCTCCGCCACGCGGGCGGCGACCGGCGCGAGATCGTGGTCGAGCCGGCCGCCTGATTCAGCGCTCGGCGGTCAGTTGCCGTCCTGCGCCTCGTCGATCGCGTCGTTGACCTCGTTCTCGATGTCCTCGCCGGCCTCCTCGGCCTGCTGCTGGGCGTCCTCGGCCTCCTGCTGGGCGTCGTCGACCGACTCCTCGACGTTGGCGTCGTCGAGCGCCTCGTCGACCTGGTTCTGCGCGTCCTCGGTGATCTCGTCGGCCTGCTCCTGGGCGCTGTCGATCGCCTCGTTCACCTCGTCCTCGGTGTCGTCACCGCAGCCGGACCAGACGGCGCCCATGGCGGCGATCGCGAGCACGCCGGCGGCGGTCTTCGCGCGCCTCGCCGTGAGTCTCGTCATCGATGCTCCCCTCCTGCTTCGTTGCTCGGCCGCCGAGCGGCGACCGCTGCAGCCTAACCGCCCGGCGGGTCTAGTCTGGCGCCCGTGAACCGGTCGGCGAAAATGGGGCTGGTGCTCGGGCTCGACACCGCCACCCCGGCGACCGCGGTCGCGGTGGCGACTCCCGAGGAGACGCTCTGCGAGCGCGCTGACGAGCCGCGGCCGGAGGGCCGCCCCGCGCACGCGACGACCCTGCTCGAGCAGGTCGAGGCCGCGGTCGCGGTCGCCGGTGGGTGGAGGGCGATCGAGCGGATCGCGGTCGGGGTCGGCCCGGGCGCCTTCACCGGACTGCGGGTCGGGATCGCCACCGCGCGGGCGCTCGCCCAGGCCCGCGGGCTCGAGCTCGTCGCCGTCAGCTCGACCGCGGCGCTCGCGCGCGGGATCGGAGCCGGCGCGCCGGAGCCCGGCCGCGGGCGCCTGGCGGCGATCGACGCTCGCCGCGGGGAGCTGTTCGCGGCGCTCTACGACGAGCGCTCGGCCGAGCTCTGGGCGCCGTTCGTGGCGACGCCGGAGGCGATCGCGACGCGCGTCGGGTCGCTCGCCGAGAGTCCGCTGGCCGCGGGCGACGGCTCGATACGATTCCGAGACCAGCTCGAGGCCGCGAACGTGGAGGTTCTCCCGGACGCGGACCCGGCCCACCGGATGGCGGCGCGCCACGTCTGCGCGCTCGGCGCCCGCGCAGAGCCGGTTCCGCTCGAGCAGGTGAAGCCGATCTATCTCAGACGACCCGACGCAGAGGTATGGCGTGAGCGAACCAACCGCGACTCGGAGCCCGCAGCGGGCTGACCGCGAGCATGGGGACGAGCTTGCGGTGCGACCGCTGGTCTACGGCGACCTGCCGGCGGTGCTCGCGATCGAGCGGCGTTCGTTCCAGACCCCATGGTCGCTGGCGATGTTCGTGCTCGAGCTCTCGAAGCCGTCGGGGATCTGCCTCGCGATCACCGGCGAGGCCGGGCTGCTCGGCTACCTGGTCTGCTCGCGCTACACCGACGTCTGGCACCTGATGAACATCGCGGTCGTCCCCGAGCGCCGTCGCGAGGGGATCGCGACGACGCTGATGGAGCGGCTCTTCGACGACGCCGGGCCGGACGGCCGCTTCACGCTCGAGGTCAGGACCTCGAACGCGAGCGCGATCGCGATGTACGAGCGCTTCGGCTTCCGGCCCGCGGGCCACCGCCGCCGTTATTACCACGACAACGGCGAGGACGCACTCATAATGTGGCTAGAGCAACCACTGCGCCCGGTCGCACGTTGATCCTTGCGATCGAGACGTCTTGCGACGACACCTGCGCGGCGGTGGTCGAGGGCGCGTCGGTCCGCTCGAACGTGGTCTCGTCGCAGGCGGCGGCGCACGAGCGCTTCGGTGGCGTCGTCCCCGAGGTCGCCTCGCGCCACCACCTCGAGCTCGTCAACCCGATCCTCGACGCGGCGCTCGCCGACGCGGGGGTCGAGCTCGGCGAGGTCGAGGCGCTCGCGGTCACCCGCGGGCCCGGGCTGATCGGCGCCCTGCTGGTCGGGATCAACACCGCGAAGGCGCTCGCCGCCGCGACCGGCAAGCCGCTCGCCGGGATCGACCACCTGCACGGCCACGTCGCCGCCAACTTCCTCGACCCGGACCCGATCGAGCCCCCGTTCCTGTGTCTGATCGCGAGCGGCGGTCACACGCTGCTCGCCGGCGTTCGCGCCCACGACGGCTACGAGGTCCTCGGACAGACGCTCGACGACGCCGCCGGCGAGGCGCTCGACAAGGCCGCCCGGATGCTCGGCCTCGGCTATCCGGGCGGGCCCGCGATCGAGCGCGCCGCGGTCGAGGGCGACCCGCAGGCCTTCGAGCTCCCGCTTGCGATGACCAACGACCCGAGCCTCGACTTCAGCTTCAGCGGCCTGAAGACGGCGCTGCTCTACCGGGTGCGCGAGCTCGGCCCCGAGGCCGCGCACGAGCGCCGGGCGGACCTCGCCGCCTCCTTTCAGGCCGCGGTGGTCGAGCAGCTCCTGGTCAAGCTGCGCCGGGCCGCGCGCGGTGGCAGCCGGCGCCGGCGGATCGAGGGCGGCGGCTGGCGCGCGGTCGCGCTCGGCGGTGGCGTCGCCGCCAACGGCCTCCTGCGCGACCGGGTGGCGGAGCTGTGCGAGGCCGAGGGGCTGGAGCTGAAGCTGGTCGCGCGCGAGCTCTGCACCGACAACGCGGCGATGATCGGTTCCGCGGCGCGCTTCGTCGAGGCGGCTCCGTATCCCGACTACCTCGCCTGGGACGCCCACGCCTAGGGACCTGGATGAGCGCGGTGGTCACCCTCTACGGCCGCGACGGCTGCCACCTGTGCGACGAGGCGCGCGAGTCGATCGCCCGCCTCGGCGGCGAGGGCTTCGAGCTGCGCGAGGTCGACATCGAGTCCGACGAGCGGCTGCTCGCCGCGTACCTGGAACGGATCCCGGTGGTCGAGGTCGATGGGCGCGAGGTGAGCGAGCTCGTCTTCGATGCCGACGCGTTCCTGCGCGAGCTTCATACTGTCGAGCCGTGACCGACCCCTCGATCAGCGAGCGCACCGCGGCCGAGAGCGTCAACGTCGACGGCTCGCTCGGCGAGGGCGATCGGCTCTCGCTCGGTGTGGCCGCGCGGCTCTCGCGTTACCTGCAGGTGCTGATCCAGGCCCGCAAGATGGGCCGCGAGACGATCTCCTCGCAGGAGCTCGCCGAGTACACGCACATCAACTCGACCCAGATCCGCCGCGACCTCTCGGGCTTCGGCAAGTTCGGCAAACGTGGCGTCGGCTACCGGGTCGAGTCGCTGGTCGGCGAGATCCGCAAGATCCTCCACACCTCCGGCCAACACAACATCGCCCTCTTCGGCGCGGGCAACCTCGGCCAGGCGATCGCGAGCTCGGATATCTTCGCCGACCACGGGTTCCGGATCGTCGCGATCTTCGACGCCGACTCGGAGGTCGTCGGCAAGAGCTTCGGCGGCGTCCCGGTGCGCGCGCTCGCCGACCTCGACCAGGTGGTGCGCGAGGACGAGGTCGTGGTCGGCGTGCTCGCGGTGCCCGCGAACGCCGCTCAGGCGGTCGCCGATCAGCTCGTCGAGGCCGGCGTGAAGATCATCTTCAACTACTCCGAGCAGCTGCTCCAGGTGCCGCCCGAGGTCACCGTGCACACCTCGAGCCCCGCCGTCGACCTCCTCTACGCGCTCTATTTCTACCTCGCATAGAGGCCTCGTGGCCGGCACCCGGAAGCAGCGCGCGCAGAGCCTCGACCTCGAACGCGCCCGCGAGGTGTTCGAGGCGTCGCAGGACTTCACCATCGGCCTCGAGGAGGAGTTCGCGCTCGTCGACCCGTCGAGCCTCGAGCTCGTACACCGCTTCGAGGAGCTGTTCGCCGCCTGCCAGGAGGACGCCGTGCTCGCCGAGTCCGCAGCCGGCGAGCTGATCGACACCGAGATCGAGATCCGCTCCGGGCGCGCCGAGGGCTTTGCCGAGGCCGCGGAGCTCCAGCTCGAGCGCCGGGCGCGGCTGTTCGCGCTCGCCGAGCGGCTCGGGATCGGGCTCGCCGCCTGCGGCACGCATCCGTGGGCGAGCTACCTCGATCAGCAGATCATCGACACCGAGCACTACAACCGCCTGCGCGAGGAGCTGCGCTGGGTCGCGCAGCGAAACAACACCTGGAGCACCCACGTGCACGTCGGCATCCGCGGCGCCGATCGCGCGATCGCGGTCTGCGACAACCTGCGCGCAGTCCTGCCGCCGCTGCTGGCGCTGTCGGCGAACTCGCCCTTCCTCGACGGCCGCGACAGCGGCCTCGCCTCGGTCCGGAGCGAGATCTTCACCCGCACCTTCCCGCGCTGCGGGGTGCACGAGCCGTTCGGCGGCTGGGACGCCTACGCCGACTTCATCGACCTCCTGGTCGAGACCGATTCGATCGTCGAGTCGACCCAGCTCTGGTGGAGCGTGCGCCCGCACCACGCGTTCGGGACCGTCGAGCTGCGGATCTGCGACGCGCAGACGCGCGGCGACGAGTCCTCCGCCCTCGCCGCCCTGATCACCGCCTGCATCGCGCAGTCCGCGATCGACTACGACGAGGGCGCGCTCACGCCCCCGCTCGGCCATCGCCAGATCGAGGAGAACCTCTGGCGCGCGATCCGCCACGGGCTCGACGGGACCCAGATCGACTTCGCCGCCCGCGAGGCGATCCCGACCAGGGCGGCGCTCGAGCGCCTGCTCGAGTGGACGGCTCCGGCGCGGACGGCGCTCGGGCTCGACTGCGAGCTGCCGAAGCGAAATGGTGCGCAGCGGATGCGCGCGGCGCTCGAGGACGGGCTGCCGCTCGCCGAGGTCTACCGCGAGGCGGTCGCCGAGACCCGCGGCACCTACGCCCCCGAGGGCGCGCTCGGCTAGGTTTCGCGGCGATGACCTCAGAGACGCCCGAGAGCCAGGGGGGCGCGCCGCCGCCGGGCGACGCGCCGGCCAACGAGGAGGAGCTTCAGCGCCGGCTCGAGGAGCAGCTGCGCAAGGTCCGGGTCCAGGACCTGCTGCTCGAGAGCGTCGCCAGCATCCTCAACCTCTCCGCACGGCGGATCGCGAAGGCCGACGAGCGCGACCTCGAGCAGGGCCGGATCGGGATCGACGCTGTGCGTGCGGTCCTCGACCTGCTCGAGCCCGAGCCGCGCGAGCAGGTGCGCGAGGCGCTCTCGCAGGTGCAGGTGCTCTACGCCCGCGAGGCGCAGGGCGCCGAGGGCGGTGGCGGACAGCCGCCGGAGTCGCCGGCGGGCGGCGCGAGCGAGCCGGCGCCGGGCCCGCAGCCCGAGCGCCCGGGCGGGTTGTGGACTCCGCCTGGCGCGTCGTAATTCCGACCCAATCGCTAAGGTACTCGCGCCTCGCGGCCGGAACGTCCCCCGGCCGCTTCTGACTGAATAAGCCCCTACGGAGGACTTGACTTGACCGATTTCCTGATCGATTACGGCGTCGTGATCGCGCTCGTCTGCGCCGCTGCCGCCGTCCTGTATGGCGCGCTCGTGACCCAGCGGCTGCTGCGCCGCTCGCCCGGCAACGAGCGCATGCAGGAGATCTCGGGGGCGGTCCAGGAGGGGGCGAAGGCCTACCTCAACCGCCAGTACCTGATCATCGCCGTGGTCGCGGTCCCGCTCGCGATCCTGCTCGCGATCCTTCAGGACGTCAGCGTCGCGATCGGGTTCGTGATCGGCGGCGTGCTCTCCGGCGCCGCCGGGTTCATCGGCATGAACCTCTCGGTGCGCGCGAACGCGCGCGTCGCCGAGGCGGCGCGCGGGGGCGTGCCGCCGGCGCTCGACGCCGCCTTCAAGGGCGGCTCGGTCACCGGGCTGCTGGTCGTCGGCCTGGCGCTGCTCGGCGTCGCCGGCTACTTCGGCATCCTCGTGCTCGGCGACAGGTCCGACGAGGAGGCGGTCGACGCGCTGATCGGCCTTGGCTTCGGCGGCTCGCTGATCTCCGTCTTCGCCCGGCTCGGCGGCGGCATCTTCACCAAGGCGGCCGACGTCGGCGCCGACCTGGTCGGCAAGGTCGAGGCGGGGATTCCCGAGGACGACCCGCGCAACCCGGCGGTGATCGCCGACAACGTCGGCGACAACGTCGGCGACTGCGCCGGGATGGCGGCCGACCTGTTCGAGACCTACGCCGTCACCTCGGTCGCGGTGATGCTGCTCGGCATCCTCACCTTCGCCGAGGACTTCTCGCGCGAGGTGGCGATCTACCCGCTGGTCATGGGCGCGGTCGCGATCATCGCCTCGATCGTCGGCGCGCTCTCCGTCCGCACCTCGACCGACAAGGTCGAGGGCGCGCTCTACCGCGGGCTGATCGTCTCCGCGGTGATCTCGGCGGCGGCCTTCTACCCGATCACCGACTGGCTGATGAGCGACCCGCTCGAGCTCGGCGTCCTCGATCCGGGCAGCGCCCTCGCCGGCGCCAGCGTCGGCGACCTCTGGTTCTGCGCCCTGATCGGGCTCGTGGTCACCGGGGGGCTGTTCGTGATCACCGACTACTACACCTCGACCCGCTTCCGCCCGGTGAAGACGATCAGCCAGGCGTCGCAGACCGGGCACGCGACCAACATCATCCAGGGCCTCGCCCAGGGCTTCCAGTCGACCGCGGCGCCGGCGCTGCTGCTCGCGCTCGCGATCCTCGGCGCGAACGAGCTCGCCGGGATCTACGGCATCGGCGTCGCCGTGATGGCGCAGCTCTCGCTCTGCGGCCTGATCGTCGCCCTCGACGCCTTCGGGCCGATCACCGACAACGCCGGCGGGATCGCCGAGATGGCGGAGCTGCCCGAGGAGGTGCGCAACGTCACCGACCCGCTCGACGCGGTCGGCAACACGACCAAGGCGGTGACCAAGGGCTACGCGATCGGCTCCGCCGCGCTCGCCGCCCTGGTGCTGTTCAAGGCGTTCGAGATCGAGCTCGCCCGCGAGGAGGGCGGCGAGGGGATCTTCTTCAGCATCTCCGATCCGGCGGTGCTGATCGGGCTCCTGCTCGGCGGCCTGATGGTCTACCTGTTCAGCGCCTTCGCGATCGAGGCCGTCGGGCGCGCCGGCGGCCAGGTGGTCGAGCAGGTGCGGACGCAGTTCCGCGAGAACCCGGGGATCATGGAGGGCACCTCGAAGCCCGACTACGCGCAGACCGTCGGCATCGTCACCGCGGCGGCCCAGCGCGAGATGATCCTCCCGTCGCTGATCCCGATCGTGATCCCGGTGGTCGTCGGCCTGATCAGCGTCGAGGCGCTCGGCGGCCTGCTGATCGGCGTCATCGTCGTCGGCCTCTTCGTCGCGATCTCGATGACCGCCGGCGGCGGCGCCTGGGACAACGCGAAGAAGCTGATCGAGGACGGCGCCTTCGGCGGCAAGGGCTCGGAGGCGCACGCCGCCTCGGTCACCGGCGACACCGTCGGCGATCCCTACAAGGACACCGCCGGCCCGGCGATCAACCCGATGATCAAGGTCGCCAACATCGTCGCGATCCTGATCATCCCGATCGTCCACCTGGGCTGATCGCGAGCGCGCACGGGCGCGGCTGACGCCATCGACCTGTTCGCGGGGATCTACGTTCGCGATTACGGGGCGGCGCGGTCCTGGTACGAGCGCCTCCTGGGCGCCGAGCCGGCCTTCGTCGCCCACGAGACCGAGTGCGTCTGGGAGCTCGCCGAGCATCGCTTCCTGTTCATCAACGAGGACGCGGAGCGCGCCGGGCACGCCGCCCACACGGTCTTCGTCGACGACCTCGAGGCGATCGTCGCGGAGATCGCGGCGCGCGGGATCGAGCCGGCGAAGCGGGAGACCTACCGCAACGGGGTCCGCAAGGCGACCTACCGCGACTCGGACGGGAACGAGGTCGGCTTCGGCGGCGCGCCGCTCGAGGGCGAGGCCGGCTGACCGCGCCTCAGCCCTGCTCGAGGATCTCGATCCGGTAGCCGTCGGGGTCGCGGACGAAGCAGATCCGCGAGCCGCCCTCGCGGACCGAGTACGGCGGCTTCTCGGGCTCGATCCCGTCGGCTGCCAGGCGCTCGAGCGTGCCGTCGAGGTCGTCGGTGGTGATCGCGATGTGGCCGTAGCCGGTGCCGATCTCGTACGGCTCGGTGTTGTCGTGGTTGTGGGTGAGCTCGAGCCGCGCGCCGTCGTCGGGCAGGCCCATGAACAGGTTCGTCGCGTCGTCGCCGATCGGCATCCGGCGCAGCTCGGAGAAGCCGAGCTTCTCGTAGAACGCGGCCGAGCGCTCGAGGTCGAGGACGCGGTAGCAGGTGTGGATCAGCTCGCTCATCGTGCGCACGTTAGCGCGCCCGTATAGTCGCGCCGTGGGCGAGCCGAGGCCGATCAACGTCGCCGACTACGAGCGCCTCGCCGCCGAGCGGTTGCGAGCCCGGCGTGCACGGATACTTCGCCGGCGGCGCCGCCGACGAGCGCACGCTGGCGGAGAACGTCGCCGCCTACGCCCGGGTGCGGCTGCGGCCCAGGGTCCTGGTCGACGTCGCCGAGGTGAGCACGGCGACGACGGTGCTCGGGACCGAGGTCTCGATGCCGCTGCTGGTCGCGCCGGTCGCCTTCCAGCGCCTCGTCGACCCCGACGGCGAGGTGGCGATGGCGCGCGCGGCGGCGGCCGCGGGGACGATCATGTGCCTGTCGACGATCGCGACCTCGCGCCCGCGCGAGATCGCCGCCGAGGCGCCGGCGGCGCCGCGCTGGTTCCAGCTCTACTGCTTTCGCGACCGCGGGGTCACCCGGGCGCTGATCGACGAGGCGGTCGAGTCGGGGTTCGACGCGATCGCGCTCACCGTCGACGCCCCGCGCGCCGGGCGCCGCGAGCGCGACTTCCGCCACGCGTTCGAGGTCCCGGAGGGGATCCACGCGCCCGCGGTCGCCGCGGCGACGGGCTCGGAGCGGCCGCTGACCGTGCAGGAGGTGTTCGCGCTCGTCGATCCCTCGCTGACCTGGGACGACTTCGCCGCCCTCGTTTCGGATTGCCGGCTGCCGGTGCTGCTCAAGGGGGTGCAGACGGCTGAGGACGGGCGGCTCGCGGTCGAGCACGGGGCGGCGGGCGTCGTCGTCTCCAACCACGGCGGTCGCCAGCTCGACGGCGTCGCGGCGACGCTCGAGATCCTGCCCGAGGTGCTGGAGGCGGTCGACGGCGCCTGCGAGGTGCTGGTCGACGGCGGCGTGCGCCGCGGCAGCGACGTCGCGACCGCGGTCGCGCTCGGCGCCAGGGCGGTGCTCGCCGGCCGGGCGCCGCTCTGGGGCCTCGCGGTCGAGGGCGAGGCGGGGGCGCTGCGGGTGCTCGAGATCCTGCGCTCGGAGGTCGAGCTCGCGCTGACGCTGCTCGGCTGTCGTTCACCCGCCGAGCTCGTGCCTGAGCACGTCCGGCGCCCGCCTAGACTCGATTCCTGATGGCCGAGCGACATCCTCGAGAGGCGGCCCTGCGCCGGGTCCACGGCACCGGGAGCGCTGTTCTCGGCCGCGTACGGCAACGTCGGCTCCTCGATCTACTACGCGCTCGGGCTGGTGGCGCTCTACGCGCTCGGGCTGACCCCGGTCACGTTCGTGATCGCGGGGCTGATCTTCGCCTTCACCGCGGCCTCCTACGTCGAGGCGACCGTGCTGCTATCCGGAGGCGGGGGGCTCGTCGAGCTTCGCCCGCCACGCCTTCAACGAGCTGGTCGAGCTTCTTCGCCGCCTGGGCGCAGATGCTCACCTACATCGTCACGGTCGCGATCTCGGCCTTCTTCGTCCCGCACTACCTGGCGGTGTTCTGGGAGCCGCTCGGCGACGGGCCCGCGCGACGTCATCTTCGGGATCGCGCTCGTCGGCGCTGCTGGCGGCTGCTCAACATCAAGGGACGGAGGAGTCGGCGCGGCTCAACTTCGTGCTCGCGATCGCCGACCTGCTGACCGCAGATCGTGCTCGTCGGGATCGGGCTCGCGCTGGTCTTCGACCGCCGACCTGCTCGTCGACCAGATCGATCTCGGGGTCGCGCCGAGCTGGGGCGGACTTCGCGCTCGGGATCGCGGTCGGGATGGTCGCCTACACCGGGATCGAGACGATCTCGAACATGGCCGAGGAGGCGCGGGACGCCTCGCGCACGATTCCCGCGCGGCGTCGGGGCGGCGGTGCTCGCGGTCGTCGGCCTGTACGCGATGCTGCCCGCGATCGCGCTCTCGGCGATGCCGGTCACCGAGAGCGCCGGCGGCGAGTTCACGACCGAGCTCGGGACCACCTACGCCGACGACCCGGTGCTCGGGATCGTCGAGAACATCGGGCTCGGTCCGAGGCGCTCACCGACGCGCTCGCGGATCTACGTCGGGATCCTCGCCGCGGTGATCCTCCTGATCGCGACCAACGCGGCGCTGATCGGGCTCTCGCGGCTGACCTTCTCGATGGGGCAGCACCGCCAGCTGCCGGAGGTCCTGCGCCAGGTCCACCCGCGCTTCAAGACGCCCTACGTCGCGATCATCGTCTTCTCCGGCGTCGCGATGTTGGTGATGGCGCCCGGCGAGACGACGTTCCTGGGCGCGATCTACGCCTTCGGCGCAACGCTCTCGTTCACGATCGCGCACGTCTCGGTGATCAGGCTGCGCAAGCTCGCCCGCTCGACCGAGCGGCCGCTGACCCGCGACGGCTGCGCCGCCCTGGCACGCGCCCGGCAACTTGCGGATGTTCGGGGTCGACGTCCCGGTGATGGCGCGTGCTCGGCGGGCTCGGGACGTTCGGCGGCGTTCATCGTCGCGATGGTCCTCGATCCGGTGATCCTCGCCACCGGCGGCGGCTGGATGGTCGTCGGGATGGTCGTCTACTACCGTCTACCGCCGCCACCAGGGCCTGCCGCTGCGCGAGACGGTCAAGGTCGAGACGCTGACGCCGCTCGGGGTCGAGGAGGTCGAGTACCGGAGCGTCCTCGTCGCGTTCGACGCGGACGAGCCGTTCTCCGAGGAGGCCGTGGCGACGGCGAAGGCGCTCGGCGCGCGGCGCCGGCGCGCGATCCACGTGCTCTCGCTGGTCAACGTGCCCGCCAACCTGCCGCTCGACGGCGACGCTCGCGCGAGCGCGAGGGGGCCGCCCAGTCGAAGATCGAGCAGGCGAAGCTGATCTGCGGCCAGCGGGTCAGCGGGCACGTCGGCCACGTCCGCCTCGGCGGCGGCCGGACAGGCGATCGTCGACGAGGCGCGGGCGATCAAGGCCGAGGCGATCGTGATGCCGCTTCGCTATCGCGCCGGCGCGCCGCTCTACGGGCGCACCCTGCAGACGGTGCTCGCGAAGCGGCCCTGCCGCGTGATCGTCTCCGCCAACCCGGGCGACCAGGCCGACGGCACCGCGGTCGGCGGCCGGCAGGCGATGCCGCGGGGTACTAGAATCGCGCTGATGGCGGCGCCGGCGCCGGACGAGGTCTACCGCGGGGTGACCCGCCTGTTCGCGGTGATCATCTCGGCTTCGGCGATCGCGATCATCGCGGTCACGCTCGCCAACGGGGGCGGCCCGCACGTCGTTCGGGCTTCTGATCGGGCTCGTCTTCACGGCGCTCGGAGCCGGGCGCCTCTACCTCTCGACGAGGACGTCGGATTGATCGACCCGTTCCGGTCCGGAGCCGAGCGATCGCCGATCACGCGCCGGTGGCTCGGGGTGCCGCTGCTGTTCGCGGTCGCCTACTCGGCGGTCGGGTTCTCGCTCTACTTCTCGCTCGGCCTGGTCGCCGACCACGGGCTCGGGCTGACGCCGCTGATCTTCCTCGGCGTCGGGCTCGTCTTCCTGCTCAACGCGATGACCTACATCGAGGGCGAGGCGATGCTGCCCGAGCGCGGCGGCTCGGCGACCTTCGCCCGGGCCGCGTTCCGCAACGAGCTGGTCAGCTTCATCGCCGGCTGGGCGATCCTGATCGACTACGTGATCGTGATCGCCCTGGCGGCGATCTCGGTGCCGCACTACCTGACCCCGATCTGGTCCGGGTTCACCGACGCGAGCGGCGAGATCGTCACCGCGGCGCGGTGATCGCGCTCGTCGCGGTGCTCGGGATCGGCCGGCTCACCGGGGCCGGCCGCCAGCGGCTGCTGACGATCGTCTCGCTCGCCGGGGTGACTGCTGCTGCTGGCGGTGGTCGTCGTCGGGCTGTTCACCAGCTTCGACCTCGGCGCGCTGACCGACCAGCTCGACCCGTTCGACCTCGGCACCCGAGCCTCAGCGACGTGATCTACGCCGGGCGTGATCGCGACGGTCGCCTTCGCCGGGATCGAGGCCGCGGCCAACCTCGCCCCGGACCTCCGAGGTCGCGGCGCTCGACCTGCGCGAGCTGCTCGGCGCCGCGGTCGTGCTCGTGCCGCTGGTCTACTTCGGGGTCGCGGTGGTCGCGTCTGATGGCGGTGCCGGTGCTGCCCGGCGCCGACGGGCCCGAGACCGCGCTCGGCGGCACCTACATCGAGGATCCGGTGCTCGGGGTGGTGCAGAGCTTCGGCCGCGGCTGGGTCGCGGGCGCTGATGCGAGGTCGGCGGTCGTGGTGATCGCTGCCGGCTGGCGCTGATCTGGGCGGCGGCACGGCGATGCTCGGCCTCTCGCGCCACGTCTACGTGCTCGCCACCAACCGCCAGATCCCGAGCTGGCTCGGGAAGCTGAACCGTCGTTCCAGACCCCGCACGTCGCGATCCTGGTCGCCGCGGTGCTCGCGTTCGCGCTCGTGCTCCCGACGCGACGTCGAGTTCCTCGGCGGGCTGTTCGCGTTCGGCGCCACGATCGCGTTCACGATCGCGCACGTCTCGGTGATCCGGCTGCGGATCACGGAGCCCGACGCGCCGAGCGGCCGTTCCGGGTCCCGTTCGACGTCGGCTGGCGGGGCGCCGGCTGCCGCTGCCGGCGATCGTCGCCGGCGGTGCTGACCGCGCTCGCGTGGGTGAGCGTGATCGTGCTTCCACGACCCGGCGCTGCTGGGTCGGCGGCGGCTGGATGGTGTTCGGGCTCGTCGCCTACGTGATCTACCGCAAGGGGGTCGAGGGGACGTCGCTGACGCAGCGGATCGAGGTTCCGGCGACGGGCGCTGGTCAAGGACATCGCGCGGCGGCGAGTACGGCGACATCCTCGTGCCCGTGTTCGGAACCAAGCTCGACGACGACATCGTCGGCACCGCCGGGCGCCTCGCCGACGCGCGCCCGGGCGAGTCGTCGCCGCGGCTCGAGGTGATCTACGTCGTCGACGTGCCGCTGACCGTGACGCTCGACTCGCCGCCGCCGCCCGAGCGCGCCGAGGAGGCGAACCGGGCGCTCTCGCGGGCGCAGGAGGTGGGGGAGGAGTACGAGCGGGTCGAGGTGCACCCGTCGGTGGTCCGGGCGCGGACGATCGGCGCCGGGATCGTGCAGGCGGCGCGCGATCGCGACGTCGAGGTGATCGTCATGGGCGGTGAGCCGCCGACGCCGATCCGCGGCGGCGCGCTGCTCGGCGGGATCGGGGGCTCGCGCCCGGCCGAGGTCGGGCCGGTGACCGAGTACGTGCTCCGCAAGGCGCCGTGCCGGGTGCTGATCACGGCGCCGAAGACCGACGGCTCGCGCCGCGCGGCGGCCGACGACGACGGCCCGGGCGCCGCCGTTGGTGATCCGGGCGTGCGCGAGCGCGCGTAGTATCCGGCCGATGTTCGTCCTCATCTGCGGTGCCGGAAGAGTGGGCTCGTCGCTGGCCCGGACGATGCTCTCGGACGGCCACGACGTGAGCTGCCTCGACGAGGACCCCGAGTCGCACGCGCGGCTCGAGATCGAGCTCGAGAAGTCGTGGGAGGACATGGGCGGCCGGTTCACGGTCGGCACCGCGCTCGAGCTCGAGGCGCTGCAGGCGGCGGGGATCGAGCGCGCCGACGTCTTCGTCGCCTCGACCGACGGCGACAACACCAACATCGTGATCGCGCAGATCGCCAAGCGCCGGTTCAACGTGCCGACGGTGATCGCGCGGATCCTCGACCCCTACCGGGCGAAGTGGTATGCCGAGCAGGGGATGCACACGATCTGCCCGACCAGGGTCGCGATCGACATGCTCGAGAGCGAGGTCAGGCTCGCCGCCGAGCGGGCGGGCACCGGCGGGCCGTCGGGCGCGGTCGACCACGAGGACGCCGACGAGTAGGCGGCCGTGGGCGAGCGGATGTACATCATCATCGTCGGCGCCGGCAAGGTGGGCTGGAACCTCGCCCGTGAGCTGCTCGAGAAGGGCAACGAGGTGACCCTGATCGAGGACAACCGCGAGCGCTACCTGACCGTCGAGCAGGAGCTCGAGCACCACGTCCAGTACGGGGACGCGTCGGAGCTCTGGGTGCTCGAGCGGGCCGGGATCTCGCGCGCCGACATGGTGATCGCGGTCACCGGCGACGACGAGGACAACATCCTGATCTGCCAGGTGGCGAAGGAGAAGTACCTGGTCGAGCGGATCATCGCCCGGGTCAACAACCCGCGCAACCGCGAGCACTTCGAGCTGCTCGGGATCCGCCCGGTCGTCTCGGCGACCGACCTGATCCTGCGCCTGATCGAGCACGAGGTGCCCGAGTACGGGCTCGTCCACCTGCTCGACCTGCCCGAGCAGCGGCTCGAGATCATCGAGATGCTGCTGCCCGAGGACTCGAAGGCGGCCGGACAGCGGGTCGGCGACCTGCAGATGCCGGAGGGCAGCCTCCTGATCTCGGTCCTGCGCGAGAACATCGGCTTCGTCCCCAGCGCGGACACGGTGCTGAAATCGGGCGACGAGATCCTCGCGGTGCTCGACCCGACGGTGGAGGAGGACCTGACCGCCTACTTCGGGCCCGACGGAGACGGCGCCGCGACGTGAGCGGGCGCGAGTTCGAGTTCCTGATCGTCGGCGGCGGGCTCGCGGCGGGCTACTGCGCCTCGGAGCTGCGCTCGCGCGGCGCGGAGGGGTCGGTGCTGGTCGCGACCCGCGAGCAGGAGCCGCCCTATGAGCGCCCGCCGCTCTCGAAGGAGTACCTGCGCGGCGAGGCCGAGCGCTCCGACGCCTACGTCAACCCGCCCGAGTGGTACGAGGAGAACGGGGTCGAGCTGGCGCTGCGAACGAACGTGATGGCGCTCGATGCCGAGGGGCGGACGGCGAAGCTGCAGGGCGGGGAGGAGGTCGGGTTCGAGAAGGCGCTGCTGGCGACCGGGTCGACGGTCAACATCCTGCGCCTCGAGGGCGCCGAGCTCGAGGGGATCCACTACCTGCGCGCGTTCGGCAACTCGGACGCGATCCGCGCCGAGGCGGCGGAGGCGGGGCGCGTGGTGCTGGTCGGCGGCAGCTACATCGGCTGCGAGGTCGCGGCCTCGCTCGCCGCGGGCGGGACGGAGTGCGCGATCGTGATGATGGAGCAGGTGGCGCTCTCGAACACGTTCGGCGAGGAGGCGGGGCGGTTCTTCCACGACCGGCTCGCCGAGCACGGGGTCGAGCTGATCGGCGGCGAGCAGGTCGAGGCGTTCGAGGGCGATGGGCGGGTGAGCGCGGTGGTGACGGCGAGCGGGCGCACGGTCGAGGGCGACATGGTCGTCGTCGGCGCGGGGGTGCGCCCGGACACGATGCTGGCCGAGCGCGCCGGGCTCGAGGTCGACGACGGGATCGTCTGCGACCGGAAGCTCGAGACCTCGGCCGCGGGCATATTCGCGGCCGGCGACGTGTGCTCGTACGACAGCGTCGTCCACGGCCGGAGGCTGCGGGTCGAGCACTGGGACGTGGCGCTTGCAGCAGGGCCGTCACGCGGCGCGCGGGATGCTCGGCGAGGACGAGCCGTACCGCGAGCTGCCGTACTTCTTCAGCGACCTCGCCGACTGGGCGAGCCTCGAGTACGTCGGCCCGGCCGAGGACTGGGACCGGGTCGTGTTTCGCGGCGAGCTCGAGAGCGGCGAGTTCAGCGCCTGGTATCTGCAGGGCGGGGTGCTCCAGGGGACGCTCGCGGTCGGGCGCTCGGAGGACCTGGTCCACGCGCGGACGCTGATCGAGACCGGCGCCGATATCTCCGCCTCCCTCGACGCGCTCGCCGACCCCGATTCGGACCTCGAGTCGGTCGGGCAGTAGCAGCGCTCGCGGGCTTGCTCGCTACGCTTTCGGCGCCGTTTCCTTGGGGACTGGTGTAATTGGCAGCACGCTGGTTTCTGGTACCAGTAGTCAAGGTTCAAGTCCTTGGTCCCCAGTGCTTTGGGTTCGAATATGCCTCCCGCGGATGGGCGCAACGGCACCGCAGGCGCCGCCGGGTGCCGCCGCGTGAGGACTAGTCGCGGACCGGTGGCGGTGAGTCGTTGCGGTCGGCGCCGTAGCGGTAGACGCGCAGGAAGCCCTCGTCACGGACCGGGGCGACGTCGCTCGAGCGGTGGCGATTGTTGAAGTCCGCCTGCGCCGCCATCCCGGCGACCAGGTTGACGTAAAGCGTCTTCGGCGAGTCCCGGGTGATCTCGAGCACGCCGACCTTGCGCGCCGTGCACGGATCCTCGTGCGCGCTCTTGCCCTGCGTGCAGTTGAACCCGTTCGCCTCGGCGATCTGGCCGTTGAGGTCGCCGACCCGCTCGGGCCAGCCCTCACGACTGGCCGAGTCGGGGTTCTCGGAGAGCACGATCCCGGTGGTCTGGAAGACGTTGTATGGATGGCTGCCGATGCGCGAGATCAGCTTGCCGTCGATGACCAGCTGCTCGCCCGCCTTCAACCCACCGAGCTCGACCGAGTAGATCGCCTTCTCCTTCACGCTGCCGCCCTCGGGCGCGATCGGGATCGCCGAGCGCACGCGCGCGTCGCTGATCCGCGCCGGCTCGCGCTTCGCGCCCTCGGGGCGGAAGCGGACGAAGTTGACCCGGCCCTTGTCGCCGTTCACCGAGCGACCGCCGGAGTCGGCGCCGACGACGACCTTGTGGCCGCCCTTCGCGTTGCGGTCGTGCGCGCTCAGCACCAGGTTGATGTGGCAGGTGGCCGCGTTGCACGGCAGGGCGCCGGCGTCCTCGACGTCGAGCACCCCGTCGTCGATCACCAGCACGCAGTGGTGGTTTCGGTTCGGCTGGCCCTGGGTGCAGGTGAGCTTCTTGCGCCCGAGCTCAACCGTGCTCCCGCCGCCGGTCGCCTTGCCGCCGTCGGCGAGCACCAGCTTCGCGATCACCGTCGGGTCATACCCGTAGGTGCGCCCGATGCAGGGCCGGTTCGAGCCGTGGCGCTCGTTCGGCTTCAGGCAGACCGAGACCTCGGCCTCGGCCGTCGCCTCGAGCCGGTCACCGTCGCGCAGGTCGCCCAGGTTGCCCGGCTGCAGCGACATCGCGACCCGCGGCTTCGCGCCCGCCTTGCGGCCGATCGGAATCGCCTTCAGCACCTCGGAGTCGTTGCCCGTCGTCCCCGTGCGCAGGGTGCCGTTCGAGCCGCCTCCGAGTCGCTCGCCGACATCGGCGGCGAGTCCGGGCACGGCGACGCAGCCGCCGACGGCGGCAACGACCGCGAGCACGGTCGCGAGCCTGGCTCTCGACGAGAGTCCTGCCATGTCTAGGCCATCGGCATCCGCGAGCACGGACTGTAGAACCCGCCGCGGCCGCGTTCGTCACGCCGCCACCCGAGCGCCCCGCGCGCCGCGAATCACCTACCGCGAACGCGGTGAATGCCCGCTCGCACGCATGGACGATCGGCCTGTCGCGGGCCGGCCCTTTGTTACTTTGGGCACTCATGGACGTCTATCAGCGCAGGCGGCTGGTCGCGTTGAGCATCCTCGCGGGCGTGTTCATCGTCATCGTGCTGCTGGTCCGCAGCTGCGGTGGCGACGACGAGCCCGAGGTGGCCCCGGTCGCCGGGACCACCGGGCTCGGCGGCCCGACCTCGCTCTCGCAGGAGGACTACGCAAGCGAGGGTGACGCGATCTGCCTCGAGTCGAACGCCGCGCTCGCCGCCGTCGACCAGGCCGATCCGGCGACCGCGGCGACCGAGGAGGGACAGATCCTCGCCGGCCAGCTCGAGACCCTGCAGACCCTCGCTCCACCCGTCGACGGCGCCGACAAGGTGGAGAAGTACCTCTCCGCGCTCCAGCAGCAGGTCTCCGACTACGACAAGCTGATCACCGCGCTCGAGCGCGGTGACGACACCGCCGCGGCCGAGCTCCAGGCGTCGATCGACGAGTCCGCCGCGGACGCCGCCAAGGCGGCGCGCCGGTTCGGCTTCGAGGCCTGCGGCGATCCGGACGAGGTCGGCGAGTCGACCGGCACCGAGGAGACGACGACCGAGGGCACCGAGGCCGTCGCGCCGACCGAGACCGTCGCGCCGACGACCACCGTCGCGCCGACCACGACCACGCCGGTCACCCCGGTGCCCGAGGAGGACACCGGCGCCACCCCGGCGCCCGCCCCCGAGCCGGCGCCCGAGGACGGCGGCGACTCGAGCTCCGGCGGGATCACCCCCTAGCCGGCGCCCGCTCAGGCGACCGCGGACTCCGACCAGGCCCCGTAGAGCCGCGCGTAGCGCCCGCCGGCTCCGATCAGCTCGTCGTGCGTCCCCGACTCGGCGATCCGCCCGTGCTCGAGGACGATGATCCGCCCGGCCCGGCGGATGGTCGAGAGCCGGTGCGCGATCACCAGCGCGGTGCGCCCGTGCAGCAACCGCTCGAGGCCCTCCTCGATCACCCGCTCGGTGCGCACGTCGACGTTCGACGTCGCCTCGTCGAGGATCAGGATCCGCGGCTCGGCCAGCAGCGCCCGGGCGAAGGAGACGATCTGGCGCTGGCCCGCCGAGAGCTGGGCCCCGCGCTCGCCGACCTCGGTCTCATAGCCTCGCGACAGCCTCGAGACGAACGCCTCGGCGCCGACCGCGCGCCCGGCGGCGACGATCTCCTCCTCGCTCGCGCCCGGGCGGCCGAAGGCGATGTTGTCGCGGATCGTGCCCGAGAACAGAAACCCCTCCTGGGGCACGATCCCGAGCTGGCCGCGAAGCGCCGAGGCGCTGAGCTCGCGCAGGTCCTGGCCGTCGACCAGCACCCGGCCGCGCTGCGGGTCGTAGAAGCGCGCGACCAGCTTCGCCAGCGTCGACTTCCCGGCGCCCGTCTCGCCGACCAGGGCGACCGTCTGACCGGCGGGGACGTGCAGGTCGATCGCCTCCAGCGCCCAGCCCGAGTCCTCGCCGAGCTCCTCGGCGCTTGCGTCGCCGCCACCCGCGTAGCTGAACCAGACCCCGTCGAGCTCGATCTCGCCCCGCAGCCGACCCGGGTCGACCGCATCGGGGCGATCGATCAGGTCGGGCTCGGTGTCGAGCAGGTCGAAGATCTTGTCGAGCGCCGCCATCCCCTGCTGGTAGGTCGTGTAGAGCTGCGAGATCTGCTGGATCGGGTCGAAGAACAGCTGCAGGTAGCCGATGAACGCGACCACGATCCCGATCTCGACCTGGCCGTCGATCGCCTGGTAGCCGCCATAGAGGATGATCGCCGCGGTCGCGATCCCGGAGAGCAGCTCGACCGCGGGGAAGTAGGAAGCGTTGAGATAGACCGTGCGCATGTTCGCCTCGCGGTTCTCGGCGTTGAGCTCGGTCATCCGGCTCACGTGCTGGCGCTCGCGCCCGAACGTGCGCACGACCCGCACCCCCGAGAGCGTCTCCTGCAGGTAGGCGGTGATGTTGGCGATCTTCTCCCGGGTGAGCCGGTAGGCGCCCGCCGACGCGATCCGGAAGACGACGCTGCCGATCGCCAGGATCGGGAAGGTGAGGAAGGTGACCAGCGCCAGCTGGACGTCGAGCGCGAGCAGGATCCCGACCACGCCGACCAGGGTCAGGGTGCTGGAGAAGAGCGTGATCACGCCGTCGGTGACCAGGCTGTCGAGCGCCTGCACGTCGTTGGTCATCCGCGAGATCAGCACCCCGGGCTTGCGCCGGGTGAAGAACCCGATCGACATCGCCTGCAGGTGCGAATAGATGCGCTCGCGCAGGTCCTGGAGCGCCCGCTGGCCGACCCAGCCGGTGAGGTATGTCTGCGCGTACGACGCCGCCCAGTAGACCGCGACCGAGGCGACGAAGATGGCGACGATCAGCCCGAGCGCGTCGAGGTCGCCCGCCTGGATCCCCGAGTCGATCGCCCGCCCGGCGAGATAGGGCGGCGCGAGCGCCGCTGCGGTCGCGATCAGCAGCGCGACGACCATGAGCCAGACCTGAAGCCGGTAGGGGCGCACCAGGCCGAGGAACCAGCGCACCTTGCGCCCGCGCTGGTCCTCGCCGCGCAGCAGCCGCCAGATGTCGCGGAACATCAGCAGCGTCCCCGCGAGCCGGCCCGGCTGGTTCGCCTGGTCCTCGGTCGCCGCTGCGACCTCGCCGCGCGCTCCCTGATCCGTGCTCACAGCCCCGCCACCGCCTCGCGCTGCTCGAGATCCTTCTGCAGGAAGAGCACGTCCTCACAGCCGAACTCGGCGATCTCCGCGTACAGCGGGCAGCGCTCGAGCAGCTCCTCATGGCGGCCGCGGTCGACGATCCGGCCCGACTCCATGACCACGATCTCGTCTGCAAGCGAGATCGTCGAGAGCCGGTGGGCGACCACGAACGTCGTCCGTCCCTCCATCACCTCGCGCAGACCGCGCTTGATCGCCGCCTCGGTGCGCGCGTCCACCGAGGACGTCGCGTCGTCGAGGATCAGGACCCGCGGGTCGGCGATCAGCGCCCGCGCGATCGCGATCCGCTGGCGCTGGCCGCCGGAGAGGGTCAGGCCGCGCTCGCCGACCATCGTCTCGTAGCGGTCGGGAAGCCGGTCGATGAACCCGTGCGCCTGCGCGCGCCGGGCCGCGGTCTCGATCTCGTCGCGGCTCGCGTCGGGGCGCGCGTAGGCGATGTTCTCGGCGACCGTCGCCGAGAACAGGAAGCTGTCGTCGGCGACGAAGGCGACCGAGCTACGCAGCGAGGCGACGTCGACCGAGCGCACGTCGGCGCCGTCGACCGCGACCGAGCCCGCACTCGGGTCGTAGAGGCGGGCGAGCAGGCCGACGAGGCTGGTCTTGCCGGAGCCGGTCGGTCCGACGAGCGCGACCGTGCGCCCGGCGGGCACCTCGAGGCTGACGTCGCTGAGCGCCGGCTCGGCGCCGTCGTAGCTGAGCGTGACGCCGTCGAAGGCGACCGCGCCCGGGCCGGCGGGCAGCGGCGGCGCGCCGGGCGGGCTCGCGATCCGCGGCTCGCGGTCGAGGATCTCGAACATCCGGTTGCCCGAGGCGACCGCGCGCTGGGCCATCCCGAGTGCCATCCCGAGCATCCGCATCGGGCCCATCAGCATCATCAGATATGTGTAGAAGGCGGTGAACTCGCCCAGGGTCAGGTTGCCGTCGATCACCTGGCGGCCGCCGAGGTAGAGCACGACCGCGAGCCCGAGGCTGGGGATGAAGCCGAGCATCGGCGAGTAGAAGGCGCGCAGCCGGGTCGAGTAGACGCTCTGGTCGAAGACCCGGTCGACGGCGTGCCGAAAGCGCCGCAGCATGTGCTCCTCGCGCGCGAAGGCCTTCACGATCCTGATCCCCGAGACGCTCTCCTCCGCCTCCGCGGTGAGCTCGGCGATCCGCTGCTGGGTCTCCTGCACCGCCGGGCGCGAGAGCCGGTTGAAGCGCGCCGCGGCGACGATCACGAACGGAACCGGGATCAGCGCGAGCGCCGCGAGCCAGGGCTCGATCGCGAACATGACGATGCTCGCGAGCGTGATCGTGAGCGCGTTCTGGGTCAGGAAGATGAGCCCGTAGCCGAGGAAGAAGCGGATCGACTGCAGGTCGACGGTCGCCCGCGACATCAGCTGCCCCGTCTGCTGGCGGTCGAAGAACCCGAGCTCGAGCGCCTGCAGGTGCTGGTACATGCGCTCGCGCAGGTCGAACTCGACCGCGACCGAGACCTTGCCGGCGATCAGCCGGCGGACGACGGTGAGCCCGAGCCGCAGGATCGCGGCGCCGACGATCGCGAGCGCGAGCGGCATCAGGTCCGGCCGCTCGCCGCTCTCGATCGCGTCGACCGCGTTGCCGACCAGCCACGGGATCAGGACGGTCATCCCCATCGCCACCCAGGCGAAGCCCAGCGAGCCGATCACCTGCCGGCGATAGGGGCGAAGAAAGCCGAGCAAACGCCGGAAGGTGGGCATCCGCTTGACTATACAAAGTGAAGTAGCGCCCGCGCCGCCGATCGAGCGTCCCGCTCGACCGCGAGCGCAATACTTGGGGCCATGGCCCGACCGGCGGCGGGGCTCTGCGACTCCTGCACCCATCAGCGCGTGATCCGCAACACCCGCGGCTCCGCCTTCTCGCTCTGCGAGCGGTCGCGGACCGAACCTGAGTACCCGCGCTATCCGCGGGTGCCGGTGGTCGAGTGCGGCGGATGGGAGCGAGCAGGGAGCAGGGAGCAGGGAGGGGCCGAGGGATGAGGTCGCTCGCCGGGCGGGCCGGGGTCGTGGCCGTGGTGGCGGCCGTCGGCGTGGCGGCGGTGGTCTATGCGGCCGCCGACGAGGACGGCGGGGCTCCTGCGCGGGGCGGGGGCTCCTGGGCGGCGCTGGCGCCGAGCCCGCTCGAGCGGACCGAGGTCGGTGCGGGGCGGGTCGGCGACCGGATCTACGTCGTCGGCGGCTTCATCTCCTCGGGCGGGACGACCGGGCGCATGGCTCGCTACGACATCACGACCGACTCCTGGCGCGAGCTCGCACCGCTGCCGATCGCGGTCAACCACCCGGGCGTCACCGCCCACCGCGGCCACGTCTACGTGCTCGGCGGCAACCGGGCCGGTGGCGCCCAGGGCGGCGGCAAGTCGGACGAGCTCTACCGCTACGCGCCGGCCGCCGACCGCTGGCGGCGGCTCCCCGACGCGCCGACCGCGCGCGGCGCGCTCGCGCTGGTCGCCAAGCGCGGGCGCCTGTACGCGATCGGCGGCTACACCGACGCCGACGAGCGCCTGCGCCGGGTCGAGGTCTACTCGCTCGCGAAGCGCCGCTGGCGCTCGGCGCGGCCGATGCCGACCGGGCGCAATCATCTCGCCGCGGCGCGGATCGGGCGCTACGTGTACGTCACCGGAGGCCGTCCGGGGCCCGAGCACGGCGGCCAGGCGACGGTCGAGCGCTACGACACGCGCCGCAACCGCTGGCGCAGCCTGGCGCCGATGGCGACCGCTCGCAGCGGGCACGCCGCGGTCGCGGTCGGCGGGCGGGTCGTCGTCTTCGGCGGCGAGGAGCTCGACGGCGGGCAGACGATCGAGCAAGTCGAGGCCTACGACCCGGGCGCGGACCGGTGGACGGAGCTGTCCGAGATGACGACGCCGCGCCACGGGCTCGGCGGGATCGGCGCCGGCGGGCGCGTGTATGCGATCGAGGGCGGCCCGACCCCGGGCCTGAGCTACTCGCGCGCGCTCGAGTCCCTCGACCTCGACTGAGCCTGCCGGCGCGCTCAGCAGGGCGGCAGCCGGCGCGCGTCGCCCTCGCAGGCGAGCAGGCTCTCGGCGCTTCGCGGTGACGCGTACCACTGCTCGATAAACGGGCGGATCGCCTTGAGCTCGACCTCGTCGCAGGTCTGCACCGCGCCCCAGGCGCTGAGCGCGAACGGGACCTCGATCTCGGGATTCTCGACCGTCGCCAGCTGGTAGTAGCCGTCCTGGAAGACCTCGTTGAAGGCCTCCTCGACCGCGCGCCTGTCGGCTCGCGGGAGGCCGTTGGTCCAGCCGACGACGCCGCCGTGCTCGAGCAGGTGGACGGTCTCGCCCAGCGGCGGCGGCTCGGTGTAGAAGCTGCCCGCGGCGAGCGGGTCCGGGTTGTGGTCGCCGCCGGCCGGCGGGTTGGTCTCGTAGTCGGCGGCGGTGAACTCGTCCTCGGAGTGCTCGCCGACCTCGGGCACCTCGACCTCCTCGATCGCGGTACACGATCCGACCGCCGAGGCCGTCGTGGTCGTCTCCGCCGCCGGCTCGGTGGGGTCGTCCGTCGCCGCAGGCGACGAGCGCCGCGAGGCTGAGCGTGGCGGCGATCGCGAGCGCGGTCCTCACGGGGCGAGCAGGCTAGCGAGCACCACGGCCGCCGTCGGCGCTCAGGCCTCGGCGGGCGGCGCCGCGGTGCGCAGGGCGCCGGCGCTGGCGACGACCACGAGCGCGATCGCGATCAGCTCGCGGCTCGCCAGACCCTGGTCGAGGAGGATGAAGCCGACGCTGGCAGCGACCGCCGGCTCGAGGCTCATCAGCACGCCGAAGGTCCCCTGCGGCAGCCGGCGCAGCGCCTCGAGCTCGAGCGAGTAGGGGATCGCCGAGCTCAGGATCGCGACCCCGAGCCCGGCCGCGAGCACCTCGGGCCCGAGCAGGTCGGCGCCGCCCTCGGCGATCCCGGCCGGGATCAGGAGCGCGGCGGCGACGACCATCGCCAGGGCGAGCCCGCTACCGCCCTCGAACAGGCGCCCGATCCGCGCCGAGAGGATGATGTAGGCGGCCCAGAAAGCGCCCGCGACCAGCGCCAGCAGGCAACCGAGCGCGTCCAGGTCGGTGCCCGGGACGGGGGAGAGGAGCGCGATCCCGCAAGCGGCGAGTGCGGCCCAGACCAGGTCGAGGCGGGTGCGCGAACCCGCCAGCGCAACGCCGAGCGGGCCGACGAACTCGAGCGTGACGGCGATCCCGAGCGGGATCCGGTCGAGCGCCAGATAGAAGCTCGTGTTCATCGCCGCGAGCGAGATCCCGAACAGGATCACCTCGCGCGCCGCCGGGCCGCCCAGGCCGCGGACGGTTGGCCGCCAGACGGCGACGAGCACGATCGCGGCGAAGGCGAGGCGCAGCAGGACCGTCCCCGTCGCGCCGACCTCGTCGAAGAGCTCAGTCGCGACCGCGGCGCCAATCTGCACGGAGACGATCGCCCCGAGGACGAGCCCGACCGCCGGTGCCTTCTTGGCCTGCATCAGGCAGCGCACGCTACGAGGCCGCTCAATTTCGCGCTCGACGCGCAGGGGTTACGGCGCTTCCGCCGAACCGGATGGGTATGCTGCCGCCGCGTTAGTAACCCGTTGCCGAATCCTCACTCGTACGCGAGCGGGGATCGGGGGACCCAGTTCGTTGGGGCCAACCCACCTCGGTGGGGGCGCCGCTCCTCATGGCGCCAGCCCGTCAGCTAACCCCGTAGGCCGATCAAGGAGACGGAAGTAGCGTGCCGACCCCAATCTCAGCCCGAGCGATGCTGTCCGGCGCCCTCGCCTGCACGGCGATCGCCGTGATCGCCGCTCCCGGCTCCGCGCTCGGCGCCGGGTCCGGCGGCATCGGCACCGGCGGGGGCACGGGCACGACCGAGACCGTCGCCGGCGAGAAGGCGAAGCTGAAGCGAAACGGCGTCGCGGTCGCGCCCGAGAGCGCCCCGGCGGCGGTCAAGCGCGCGATCGCCGCCGCGAACGCGATCGACGACCGCGGATACTGCAGCGGCGGCGGGCACCAGCGCTGGAAGTCGCGCTGCTACGACTGCTCGGGGGCGGTCAGCTACGTGCTCGGCCCGAAGGGCGCCGACATCCTCGACTCGCCGCTTCCCTCCGGCAGCTTCAAGCGCTGGGGCCAGCGCGGCAAGGGCAGCTGGATCACCGTCTATTACAACGGCGGCCACGCGTTCGTCGCGATCGCCGGTCTGCGCTGGGACACCTCGGTCCCCGACGACGGCGCCGAGGGCCCGGGCTGGTCGAGAAGCGTGAAGGCGGGCATGGTCAACGGCCCGTTCGCCAAGCGCCACTTCCGCAACCTCTAGCGCCGGCGCCTCGGTTCCTAGACCCGGGCCGCGATCCAGGCGGCGTGCTCCTCGCCGAGCGGGCCGACCACCGGCCCGCCCTCGACCAGCTCGCGCAGCAGCAGTCCCCAGGGCGCCTCGGCGCGCACGGTCGAGGCGATCTGGAACAGCAGACCCTCCATCCGCCGCAACAGCAGCGCCTCGGGAGGGACGGTCATCCGCCGCATCTGCTCGACCATCACGTCGCCCGACTCCTCGCGCAGCGACTCGGTCCCGCGCCAGATGTCCTCCGGCGCCAGGCGCAGCGGCTGGTCGCCGATGAACCACCAGGCGGCGGCGCGCATGTGCTCGAGCAGCAGCGAGCCGTCCCACTCGGCCGACGGGCCCGGCAGATAGCCGAGGTCGCGCATCCCGGCGATCAGCGCGGCGGCGTCGGAGTCGCGGATCGCGGCGAACACCCGCGCCTCGCGGCGCAGGTAGTCGCTCGGCAGCTCGCGCACCATGCCGAAGTCGAAGAAGGCGACCTGACCGTCGGGGCAGAGCAGGTAGTTGCCCGGATGCGGGTCGCCGAGCGCGATCTCGAGCTCGGCGGCGGTGACGTAGAAGAACCGGTAGACGATCTCGGCGAAGCGGTCGCGGACCGGCTCGGGCTCGGCCGCGACCTGCTCGAAGCCGATCCCGTCGACCCACTCGGTGACCAGGACCCGGCGGCGGCTGAGCGAGGTGTCGACGTCGGGCACGCTCACGAACGGGTGCCGGCGCCAGAAGCGCGCCAGTCGGCGGTGGTTCTGCGCCTCGAGCTCGTAGTCGCATTCCTCGGTGATCCGCTCGGCGAGCTCGGCGAGCACGTCGCGGACCTCGAGTCCCGGCATCAGGCGCCGCAGCAGGGGCGAGAGCATGCGCAGGTTGCGCATGTCGGAGACGACCGCCTCGGCGATCCCCGGGTACTGGACCTTGACCGCGACCGGGGTCCCGTCGCGCGAGACCCCGCGGTGGACCTGGCCGATGCTGGCAGCGGCGGCGGGCTCGGTCTCGATGCTCTCCAGCACCGCCTCGGGCTCGTCGCCCCATTCCTCGGCGAGCACGCCGCGGATCTCCTTCCAGCCGACCGCGGGGACGTTGTCGCGAAGCGAGGCGAGTCGGCGCTGCAGGTGCGCGGACTGGTCCGGGTCGAGGCCCGGGAACTCGATCGTCGAGAGCACCTGCCCGGCCTTCATCGCGGCACCGCGCATGACCGCGAGCTGGTCGACGAGCGAGTCGATCGTCGCGACGACGCGGTCGCCGCGGCGGCGCTGCTGCTCATCCTCGCTGCCGCGAGCGTCGATGCGGTCGCCCGCCCAGCGCACCGCGCCACCCGCCGCGACGCGGCCGAGGCGCGCCGTGCGAGCGACCCGCCCCGACGCCGGCCTTCTCGCCTGCTCGTCGGCCATCGGGCAGGAGTCTGGCAGGCGCCGATCGCGCCGCCCGGAGATCGAGCGGCCAGTTGCAACACTTCGCGGCGTGCCCTCCGTGGTCAAGCCGAAGCCCGAGTGTCGCCACTGCGGCGCGGTGCTGCCGCACAGCTTCAGCCGCTGCCCGCGGTGCGGCAAGCGCTCGCTCGCCTCGCTGCTGATCGCCGGCTGGGTGCGCCGCAACTGACGCGCGGGGCGGCGGCGTCGCGCGCTTAGATCAGTGGCCTGAAGTCGCGGTCGAGGACCGCGAACAGGGCATCGATCACGGTTGGGTCGAACTGGCTGCCGGCGCCCTCGCGCAGCTCGCGCCGGACCTCGGCCTCGGGCAGCGCCGCCCGGTAGGGACGGTCGGTCGACATCGCGTCGTGGGCGTCGCAGGCGAACAGGATCCGGGCGCCGAACGGGATCTCCTCGCCGGCGAGGCCGTCGGGGTAGCCGGCTCCGTCCCAGCGCTCGTGCGCGTGGCGGACCAGCGGCAGGACCGGCTTCAGGAACTCGATCGGCGCCAGGATGCGCTCGCCGATCACCGTATGGGGCTCGATCGCTGCCCGCTCCTCCTCGGTCAGCGGCCCCGGCTTCTCGAGCAGCTCGGGCGGGATCGCGATCTTGCCGATGTCGTGGAAGGCGGCGCCGAGGTGCAGGTACTGGAGCTCGCGCGCGTCCATCCCGAGCTCGCGGCCGACGGCGACGGCGCGTCGGGCGATCGAGCTCGAGTGCCGGGCGGTGCCGGGGTCCTTGCACTCGATCGCGGTCGAGAGCGCCTCGGCGGTGCCGACGTAGGCGCGCTCGAGGCTGGCGTAGAGCTCGAGCCGGTGCAGGGCTCCGCCGAGCTGCGCGGCGACGGCCTGAACCAGGCGCACGTCGTGGGCGTCGAACGCGTCGACGGGGAGGTCCTCGAGGTTGAGCGCACCCCAGACGCGACCGCCGACGTGGATCGGGACCGCGAGCTCGGTCCGCACGTCACGGGTCCCCTCGCTGCTTCGAAACTGCGGCTCGCGGCGGACGTCGCCGGCGAGGACCGGCGCGTCGTCGCGCAGCGAGCGCCCGATCAGGCCCGCGTCCCAGCGCTGGCGCCAGCCGCGGCTCTTCGCCGCTCGCCCGCTCTCGGCGCAGAGCGACGAGCATCGCGTGGTCGAGGCGGACGACGTGGACGACATGCGAGTCGAACGCGCGCTGCAGCTCCTCGGCGACCACGGCCGCGGCGCCCTCGACGTCGGCGGCCGTCGCCAGCCGCCGCGCGACCTGGAGCGAGAGCTGCGACTCGCCCGTCCGCACCGCGGCCGAGCGCCCGCCGCGGCCGGGAACCGGCGGCGGGATCGCCGCCCGGGCCGAGAGCCGTAGCGGCGCGGCGAGCTCGTCGAGGGTCTCGCCGGGCCGATCGCCGTAGAGCTCGATCAGATAGACGCCGTCCTCAGCCGCCGCGACGACGCCGAGCACGCTCTCGAACCCGAGCTCGACCAGCAACTCGCGCTCGCTCGGGTCGGTCTGCGGATCGGACTTGCCGGCGAGAAAGCACCCAGAGCCGGCGGCGACGATCCGCGCCGTCGCCGGGTAGTGGCTGAGCCGGTACTTGTCGGTTCCGGGACCGACGCGGACGCCCTGGTGCTCGTCGTCGCGGTTGTCGCCGAGCGAGAGGTCGACGAGCAGGTCGCGGCCCGGGGTCGCCAGCGAGACCGTCCACGAGGCGAGGTCGGCGGCCTCGGTATAGGCGCTGGCGACGGCCTCGAGCCGGTCGAGGGCGGGCGCCGAGGCGAGACGCTGGTCGAGGTCGGCGATCAGCGCCTCGCTCGCGGTCGCGATCCGGTCCCGCAACGAGGCGGAGCGGCGCAGCTGACGGCGCGCAAGCGAGCCCGTCGGTCCGTCCTTGGCGATGCAGACCTGGCTTCCGCCGCGCCGCTTCGCCGCGTAGAGAGCGCGATCGGCGGCGTTGAGCAGGTCCCCCGGGGTTTCCGTCGTCTCGGTCGCGGTCGCCGCGCCGCAGGAGAGCGAGTGCTCCGCGGCGCTGCGCGAGAGCTCGGCGATCGCCCCGGCACCGATCGCGATCGCGTCGTCGAGGCTTCGGTCCTCCAACAGGACGCAGAACTCGTCACCGGCGATCCTGGCGACGAATGCGCCCGGGCGGTCGGCCGCCGCCGCCACCAGCACGTCGGCGGCGTCGCGTAGGGCGCGATCGCCCGCCTCGTGTCCGGAGCCGTCGTTGATCTGCTTCAGCCCGTCGAGGTCGCAGAGCAGCATCGCCAGCCGCGTTCCCCGCTCGCGCGAGCGATTCAGCGCCCGCTCGAGCCGCTCGTCGAACGCACGCCGGTTGGGAAGACCGGTGAGCGCGTCCTCGTAGGCGAGTCGCGAGACGCGCGAGAACAGCTCCGCGCGGGCGATCGCGGTCGCGAATTGGCCCGCGATCGCCTCGAGGAAGTTGATGTCCTCGGCGCGAAACGGCGGCTCGCCGATCCCCTTCGACGCCCAGACCTCGCCCCAGGTCTCGCCCTCGACCACGATCGGGACCCCGAGGTCGGACGACTTGCCGAGCGCGGTCAGGACCTTGACCGCCTGCGGGTCGCAGTCGCGGTCGTCGAGCGAATTGAAGTACGGGCGCCCGCTGCGAATCATCTCGCCGACCGCCGGGTAGGCGTCGATCGGGTAGGTCTCGTCGGCGGGAAAGCGCTCCTCGTCGGGCCCGAGCTCGCCGACGTTGATCAGGGTGCGGATCGCGCCGTTGTCCTCCTCCCAGCGGCTGACCGAGAGCGAGGCGGCGCCGGTTGCGCTGCGGGCCTCCTCGGCCGCGAGCACGAGCACGTCGTCGAGGCCGCTGGCGCCGGCGGCCGCGGCCGCGACCCGCACCAGCGCGTCGTGCTCGCGCATGCTCTGCGCCTCGCTGCGAGCGGCGGCGGCACCGTTTCGCCGCAGCGGCTCGATGCCCGCCTCGGGCCGGGTGGCGACGTCGACAAACTTCATCGATTCGTTATCGGCAGTTGCAAGCGACGTTTTGAGGATTGGCCCGGAACGCCGGACGGACCCGAGTCCGTGAATAATCAGGTTTCGTGATGGGCTGTTCCTCACCCTCGGCCGAGCTCGAGCTCGAGCTGCCCTCTCATCCGACCAGCGTCACCCGCGCTCGGCACGCGACCAGCGACCTCGCGGCGCGGCTCGGGGCGCCGGTCGCCGACGTCAAGATCGCGGTCTCCGAGGCGGTCGGCAACGCGGTCATGCACGCGTTTCGCGGCCGCGACCCGGGGACGATCAGGATTCACGGCAGGCGCGATCGCGACCGGCTGCTGATCACCGTCGCCGACGACGGCACCGGGATGCGCCCGAACCTCAACAGCACCGGGCTCGGGCTCGGGATCTCGCTGATCACCAAGCTCGCCTCCGACGTCCGCTTCGACTCGAGTTCGCGCGGGATGACCGTCTCGATGAGCTTCGCCCTGCCGGCCGCGGGGGAGGAGGCGCTGTGAGCGACAACGGCAAGCTGGAGATCGCGGTCGAGCGTCGTGAGCACGGCTCGTTCTCGCTCTCGTTCGTGCGCGTCAGCGGCGAGGTCGACCTCGGCAACGCCGACGAGTTCGCCGCGGCGCTCGATTCGCAATCTCGCCGAGGACGGTCTCGTTCTCGATCTGACCGAGGTCCCGTTCATGGACTCGAGCGGCCTGCGCGTGCTCCTGGTGGCGACTCAGCGTGGGTACCCGGTCGCGGTGGTCCTGGGCGAGGACTCGGCGGTCGCGCACCTGCTCGAGGTGGCCGAGGTCGACGATCGGATACGGGCGTTCGCGACCGAGGGGGAGGCACTTCATTCGTTCGGCCCCTGAGACGGAGCTGGCCGATCGCTTCGCGGCGATCGTCGAGTCCTCAGACGACGCGATCCTGAGCAAGGACCGCACCGGGACGATCACGAGCTGGAACCCCGCCGCGACCGAGATCTACGGCTGGACCGCGGAGGAGGCGATCGGCAGCCACATCTCGATCCTGATCCCCGAGGACCTCTCCGGCGACGAGCAGCGGATCCTCGACCGCGTCTTCTCCGGCAAGCCCGTCGATCATTACGAGACGGAGCGGGTGACCAAGCACGGGCGCCGGATCGTGGTCTCGCTCAGCGTCTCGCCGATCGCGAACGCCGACGGCGAGATCGTCAACGCCTCGGTGATCGCCCGCGACGTCACCCGTATACATCGCACGCGGGCGCTCGCCGCTCGGCTCAACGACCTCACCGCCGCGCTCTCGGCCGAGATCACGCCCGAGCGGGCGATCGAGGTGCTGCTCGAGCAGGCGGTCGGCGCGCTCGGCGCCGACGCCGGGGCCCTGGGCCTGCTCGATCGCACCGGCACCCAGATCGAGCTCGTCGGCGCGAGCGGATACTCCGAGCAGGGACTCGCCGGCTGGCAGAGCTTCCCGCTCGCCGCCGAGGTTCCGATGGCGGAGGCGATCCGCACCCGCCAGGCGGTCTGGACCACCTCGACCGAGGAGCTCAAGGCTAGATTTCCCGTGCACGCGAACGCCGAGATCCGGTTCAAGTCGCTGGCGGTGATCCCGCTCTCGATCGAGGGCGAGGCGATCGGGGCGCTCGCGCTCAGCTTCCTCAGCGACCGCGAGTTCGATCCCGAGGAGCAGGCTTTCCTCGGCTCGGCCGCCCACCAGGCCGCGCAGACGCTCGGGCGCGCGCGCATCTACGAGGCTCAGCGGCTCGCCGCCGAGCGGCTCGCCTTCCTCGCCGAGGCGAGCGAGCTGCTCGCCGGCTCGCTCGACCCGACCGCGACCATGGCCCGGCTCGCCGACCTCGCGGTTGGCCGGATCGCCGACTGGTGCGCGATCGATCTCGCCGAGGAGAACGGCGAGCTCCGCAGTGTCGCCGTCGCCCACATCGACCCGGCACGGGTGAACATGGCCCAGGAGCTGCGTTCGCGCTATCCGGTCGACCGCGACGCCGAGACCGGGGCGCCGAACGTGGTCCGCACCGGCCGCTCCGAGCTCTATCCCGAGATCCCCGACGAGATGCTGGTCCAGGGGGCCCAGGACGAGGAGCACCTGCGCCTGATGCGCGAGCTCGGCCTCGTGTCGGCGATGGCGGTCCCGCTCACCGCTCGCGGGAAAACGTTCGGGGCGATCACGCTCGTCGCCGCCGAGTCGGGACGGCGCTTCGACGACGCCGACCTCTCGCTCGCCGAGGACCTGGCGCGCCGGGCGGCGCTCGCGATCGACAACGCGCTCCTCTTCCGGCGCGAGCACGAGGCCGCGGTGACTCTGCAGCGCTCGCTGCTGCCCGAGTCGCTGCCCTTGCTCGAGGGCTATCGGTTCGCCGCCCGCTACGAGCCGGCGGCGGCGGGCCTCGAGGTCGGCGGCGACTGGTACGAGGTCGTCGTCCGAGACGACGGCTCGGTCGAGGCGATGATCGGCGACGTCGCCGGCCGCGGGATTCGCGCCGCCTCGATCATGGGCCGGGTGCGTCCGGCGCTGCGCGCCTACGCGGGCGAGGGCCACGGGCCGGCCGAGGCTCTGCGCCGCCTCGACGCGCTGCTCAAGGAGTCCGACCGGCCGGAGATGACGACCGTGTTCCTGGTCGAGTTCGACGCCGCGACCGGCAGCGCCGAGTACATCCGCGCCGGGCATCCGCCGGCGCTGCTGCGCCGCCCCGACGGTCGGGTCGAGGAGCTCGCCGGCGGCGGCACGCCGCCGCTCGGGATCCTCGACGAGCTCGAGTTCCGCACCCACCGGGCCGAGCTCGAGCCGGGCAGCGTGCTGCTGCTCTACACCGACGGGCTGATCGAGCGCCGCGACGAGCCGCTGCGCGCGGGCCTGGGGCGGCTCAAGGAGAGCTTCGCCCAGGCGCCCGCCGACGCAGACGCCTGCCTCGAGGCGATCGTCGCCGACTTCAGCGCCGACGCGATCCCCGACGACGTCGCGATGCTCGCGGTCGCGCGGGAGCGAGCCTGACGGACGGCCGAGGCGGCCGCCCGTCGCTCACCCGGCGGTCAGCGGGCCGCCGAGATCGCCTCGACCAGCTCGCCGACCTCTTCCTCGTCGACGTTCTGCGCCAGGTCGCCTTGGCTCACGATCCCGATCAGCTCATGGCCGTCGATCACCGGCAGGCGACGGACCGCGTGCTCCTTCATCGTCCGCAGTGCATCGCCGACCGAATCGTCGGCGCCGATCGTCACCGGCTTGCCCTCACCGAGGTCGCCGGCCTTCGTCGACGCCGGGTCCTTGCCCTCGGCGAGCACCTTGACGACGATGTCTCGGTCGGTGAGCATTCCCTTGAGCCGGTCGTCGTTGCCGCAGATCGGCAGCGAGCCGACGTCGAGTCGCGACATCTTCGCCGCCGCGTCGAGGATCGACTCGTCCTCGTTGACGCACTCTGCGCCACTTGTCATCACGTCTCGTGCTGCCTTGCTCATTGTTCCTCCTGTATTCGAGCCTTCGTTCAACGGCTACCCGACCACGGGCCCTACATGCGTCGCTGGATCCGTTATCCCGTTCGGTCGCCGGGTAGCCAGATCAGGGCCAGTACCAATCGAGGAGGTCCGCCCATGCTGAAGTTGCGAGCGATCGTCACGGTGACGAGCAATCAGGTGCTGGGCTGATGTGGGGATCGTGGTTCGGTCTCACCGTTGGCGGGGTATTCGTCGTCCTGCTCATCGTCGGAGTTGCATTCGGCACCTCGGCGCTACTGCTCCCCGTGCTGATCGCGGTCGCTCTCGCCGCGCTCGCGGCGGGCATCTACATCGCTCATGGTGCCGCCCGCGGCACCACGAGTGACGCCGCGCGGCGCGATCCTCGCCGAAGTGCCGCGCCGGTGTCCGGCGAAGGATCGGTTCCCGGCGGGGACGGTCGCGCTCGCGATTCCTGACCGGCTGGTCGGTCGGCCGCCGCTCGCGTTCAGCGCGAGTCCGCGAGACTGAGCTCGTGCGCTACCTGATCGACGGGATGAACGTGATCGGAACCCGGCCAGACGGCTGGTGGAAGGATCGCGACGCCGCGATGGTGCGGCTCGTCGATCGGCTCGAGCGCTGGGTCGCGGCCGAGGGCGACGACGTCACCGTGGTCTTCGAGCGCAAGCCCTCGCCGCCGCTTCACTCGACCGTGATCGAGGTCGCCCACGCGCCGAAGCCGCGGCCGAACTCCGCCGACGACGAGATCGTCCGCCGGGTCCGGGCCGATCCCGATCCGGCCAGGGTCCGCGTCGTCACCTCCGACCACGCGCTCTCCGACATGGTCCGCGCCGCCGGGGCGACGGTCGAGCCCGCGAGCGGGTTCCGGGACCGGATCGACTGACCGTCTAGCCTGGGTCTCGAGATGGCCGCCTGCACCCACCTCGACCACGTCCTGATCACCGAGCTGCCGGAGTCGGTGCCCGGATGCAGGCGCTGCCTCGAGACCGGCGACCGGTGGCTTCACCTGCGGATCTGCCTCGAGTGCGGCGAGGTCGGCTGCTGCGACGACTCGCCGAACCGCCACGCGACCGAGCACGCGCGCGAGACCGGACACCCGATCATCCGCTCGATCCAGCCCGGCGAGGACTGGGCGTGGTGCTTCGTCGACGAGCTGCCGATGCGCCTCGACCAGGTCCGCGGCGAGCCCCGGATCCCGCCCTCGCCCCTCGGCGCCTAAGCGCCGCACCCGCTCGAGCGGTGGAGTTTCCTCGCTATGCGGGGTAGATCCGCCGCTCGGCCTCAGGTGGCGTTCAGTCGGGGAGTCCGTGGCGCTCGACGGCGCGGTCGTAGTTGATCCGGATCATCGCGATCACGTCCTCGACGTCGGCGTCGGTCTCGATCCGGCGTGAGGCGAAGCCCGGCTTGCCCGGGAACACGGGGTGGTAGTCGATCCGCCCCTGCTCGTAGAGCTCGAGCCAGACCTCCTTCGGAAAGCCGCTGTGGAAGGCGTGGTCGCCGTGCAGGTGTCCGAGCTGGCGGCGCCCGAGCGTGAACCCGAACTCGCCCCGGTCTCCGATCCCGGCCTCGACGCCGGGCCACGACGTGACCTCGTCGGTGATCCGCTCGCTCGCCGTCTTCTCGATCGTCTCGGTCATCGGTCTTCTCCTTCGTTGATCTCGAGAACCACGCTACAAGTTCAAGTGAACTTGAAGTCAAGGGCGATCCGTGCTCTGCTCCCTGGCATGGGCAACGAGCTGCTGACGATCAGCGAGGTGGCGCGGCGCAGCGGGGTCGCGGCGTCGGCGCTTCGCTTCTACGAGGAACGCGGCCTGATCAGCGCCGAGCGCGCCGGCTCGGGCCACCGTCGCTTCCGGCGCCCGGTCCTGCGCCGGATCGCGTTCATCGTCTTCGCCCAGCGGGTCGGCCTGACCCTGGACGAGATCGGCGCCGAGCTCGCGAAGCTGCCGCCCGACCGGGCGCCGAACCGACGCGACTGGTCGCGGCTCTCGAGCAGCTGGAGCGAGCGGATCGACGACCGGATCGCCGAGCTCGAACGGCTCAAGCTCGGGCTCACCGAATGCATCGGGTGCGGCTGCCTCTCGCTCGAGCGCTGCAAGCTCGCCAATCCCGACGATCGCGCCGCGCGGCTCGGCCCCGGGCCGCGCTACTGGGTCGGCGACCGCCCGGCCGGCTGAGCCCGAGCGGCGCGCGACTGCTACGGTCGCGGCATGGGTACGACCGAAGAGGTGACCGCGGAGCAGCTCGTCGAGGCGGCGAAGCAGCTTGACCAGGACGAGTTCACGCGCGGAGACGCAGCGGCGCAGCTCGGGGTCGAGAAGCCGGAGCTGAAGCGGGCGTTCGCGCAGGCGCGCAAGGCGGGCCTGATCGAGAAGACCCGCGACGACGAGGACAACACGGGCTACTTCCGGGTCGTCTAGCCCGGATTCGCTTCGTAGCGTGAAGCCCGTCCGCGTCGGCTGCTCGGGGTGGGCCTACCGCGACTGGCGCGGCGAGCTTCTACCCGGAGAAGATGCCGCAGCGCGAGTGGCTTCGTCACTACTCGCGCCACTTCGAGACGGTCGAGGTCAACAACACCTTCTACCGACTGCCGAGCGCTGACGCGGTCAAGGGCTGGGTCGAGCAGACGCCGCCCGGCTTTCGGTTCACGGTCAAGGCGAGTCGCTACATCACCCACGTGAAGCGCCTCAAGGAGCCGCACAAGTACGTCGAGCGATTTTTGAACTCCGTATCGGCGCTTGAGCGCGCGGGCAAGCTGGAGGCGATTCTCTGGCAGCTGCCACCGACGTTCAAGCGCGACGACGAGCGCCTCGACGAGGCGCTCGCCGCGATCGCGGACCGAGCGCCCTGCCGGCATACGATCGAGTTTCGCCATCCGAGCTGGTTCGCCGGCGACGTCTATGCGCTCCTGCGCGCACGGGACGTCGCGCTGGCGATCGGTGACGATCCGAAGTTCCCGTTCCAGGAGCGAGTCCGCACCACCGAATGGACCTACGTGCGCATGCACCGCGGCAGCCGAGGGCGCCGCGGCCGGTACTCCGCCGCCGAGCTCGCGACCTGGAAACGCCGCCTCGCTGCGTGGCGAGCACAGTCCGAGATCCTCGTCTACTTCAACAACGACTGGGAGGCGTTCGCGGTCGACAACGCCGCGAAGCTGCGAGCTGGATTCAGCTGAGCTGACGGCACCGCTCGTGGGGGTGGGCGCTAGGCGCGCTTCAGCGGGTTGGTGGCTGGGCCTTCAAGTACCGAGCCGTCGACTCCGAACCGTGACCCGTGACACGGGCAATCCCAGGTCTTCGCCGGTCCGTTCCAGGCAACGATGCAGCCGAGGTGGGTGCAGCGCGCGGAAAGCTCGTGCAGCGTTCCGGCCGTGTCGCGATAGGCGGCGCTCTGCCCGAGCCCGGCGCCGACGACCGCTCCTTCGCCGGGTGCCAGGTCCGCGGCCGAACCGCGCTCGAGCCGATCCCCCGCGAAATGCAACCCGGTCTTGGCGCCGTTGAGCGCGAGCTTCGGCAGTGACCGGGGTCGCGGCAGCCTCCTCGAGTCGAACTCGCGTGGCCATGATCTGCGACCGGTTGCGATGCTCGTCGCGAGCATCTCGGCGCAGGCGGCGCCCAGCGCAAGTCCCCACTTGCTCATCCCGGTCGCGGTCAGGATCCGCTCGGAGTGCGGCTCGACTGAGCCGACGAACGGAAGCCGGTCCTCGGTGACGAAGTCGTGAGCGTCCCAGTGGTGGCGAAAGCCGGTCGCCCCGAAGCGGTCGCGCGCGTACGCGCGCAGGGCGGCGAGGCTCCTCGTCGGGTCCCCGGTCCCGAGGCGGTGCCCGTGTCCACCGACGATCACCAAGTTGTCGTCGTCGCGGCGCATCCCGCGCAGCGAATGCATGCCGGCGGCGTCGATGTACATCCCCTCGAGTGGATCTCCCGGGACCTCGGCGGTGACCGCGAACGAGCCCATCGGCTCGACGCGGGCGAAGAGCGCCACCCGGTCGAGGATCGGCAGGTGAGTGGCGAGGACCACCCGCTCGCAGCGCACCGTCGCCCCGGTCTCGGTCCGCAACGCGCCCGCGGAGACCGTGCTCACCCGCGAGCGCTCGAACACGACCGGCGCCTTGCGGTCGAGCTCGGCTGCGAGGCCGCGAAGGAAGGCAACCGGGTCGAACTCGGCCTGATTATCGAGCTGAACCGCGGCCGGCGTCTCGAACGGCAGTGGCGTCTGCTCGACGAGCTCGGTCGAGAGGCCTGCGACCCCGGCCGCCTCGTGCTCGCGCTCGATCGCATCGACCTGGTCCCCTCGGTGGGCGAAGGTGTAGTTCGCGGTCGCGCGCAATGCGCAATCGATCTCGAGCTCCTCGACCAGGCGGGAGATGAGCTCGATCCCATCTTCGTTCGCGCGGGCATAGCGGGACGTCGCCTCGACGCTCGATTCCGCGATCTTCGTGTACGCGAGACCCTGCAGCGAGGTTAGCTTCGCCGTGTTGTTGCCGCTCGTGGCGCTCGCCACCTCGCGCGCCTCGAGCACCGCCACCCGGGCGCCGGAGCGCTGCAGCAGCATCGCCGTGGTCAGGCCGATGATCCCGGCGCCGACGACGGCGACGTCGACCTCGAGGCCGGTCGTAAGCGCCGGGCGCTCCGGTCGGTCCGCGCCGTCGAGCCAAGGAGAGATCGAGCCGTCGCGATCGGCCTCCACGGTTGTTCCGGTGGGGGCGTCCGTCATCTCCGCGGGATTACCCGCCATGGCCCTGCCGACACTCCGCGGGTCCGCCGTCGGACGGCCGGACGCACGTTTGGCGCGTGCTCCCGCGGGCAGGCACGATCCCGGCGGCTCGATTTCACCTGTGGCGACCCGGGATAGCGCTGCTCGCGAGGTTGGGTCGTCCTTATGCCCGAGCGCCGGTCAGACCGCCGGCTCCTCCGCTCGCGACCGTCCTTCCTCGCCGGGTGGGTAGAGGAGGAACGCCTCGATCGCGGTGTCCTGGTCGGTGTCCATGCCGCTGATGAACGACTTCACCGTCCGTCCGGTGAGTCGTTCCACCGGCTCGACGAAGTCCTTGGTCGTCGCGTACTGGAACAGCATCCGGGTGTTTCTGAGCTGGGTGTGCGCCCCCATCTCGCGTAGGTTCAGCTCCGCCGGCGTCAGGCTCTGCTCGAGCACGCAGACGATCATGTCGTCGCCCGCCCAGTGCGAGTGCGCGCGCACCGGCCCACGGCCGAACTGCTCCTTGTAGATGCCCACCATCGCTCGGGACAGCCCGGCCATCAGGCTGTGGCCGTCGCTGGAGGGCGCGCCGTCGGTGGCGTCTAGGCCTGGCGGCCTCAAGCCGGTCTCGTCGACCATCGTCAGTCTTCCTCGCTTCTCCCGATCGACGCCGCGCGATCAAGTGAGAGGAGCGAAAAGGCTCGAAGGGCGGCTGCGTGCCGACATTGTACCCGCTGGCAGCCGGACCTCGCCCGTGCCTCGACCGGAGTAGGATGAGTCCTGGACGCGCTGGATCTGACCGGTCTTGGCGCGGCCTCCGTCGGCGCCTTAAGGCAATGCGGTCCACGGGCCGCCAGTGTCGAAGCGGGCGTAGACCCACGAGAGAGGCCGCATGCGACGAGACTCGAGCAGGCTCGAGGTACGAGCCGGCCAGAGGAGATCCACCTACATCGTCCAACTGATCGGTGAGCTCGATCTGACGGGCGTCGGGGAAGCGGAGATGCGCCTCGTCCAGGCCGAGATGAGCGACGCTGAACGGATTCTGCTCGACATCGAGCAGCTCAGGTTCATCGATTCCGTCGGCCTGCGGGTGCTGTTACGAGCAAAGCGGCGCGCCGAGTCCAACGGCGGTCGCCTGCGGATCACGCACGGGACCGGCTACGTCGCGGAGATGTTCCGGCTCACCGCCCTGGAGCACTCGCTGCCGTTCATCGACGACGGAGGCGGCCTTCTTCGTGCATGACGCGACGCGGCCGCCCCGGGTGGGACGGCCGCGCCTCGCTCCCGGACTGTCGTTCGGATCGCCTACGCGGCGGCGCCCTCGGGCTCGGGCTCATCGCCACCACGTGGCAGCCAGCCGAGCCAGCTCGGCAGGTACCAGTTGCGCTCGCCGAGCAGCATCATCGTCGCCGGCAGCAGCACCGCGCGGACGATGGTCGCGTCGATCAGGACCGCGACCGCGAGCCCGACTCCCATCTGCTTGAAGTCGAGTGCCCGAGGTGGCGAAGATCGCGAACACGCCGATCATCACCACCGCGGCGCTGGTGACCACGCCGGCGGTCGACTTGATCCCGTGCGCGATCGCGTCGCTCGTGCTCATGCCGCGATCGAACGACTCGCGGATCCGGCTCAGGATGAACACGTGGTAGTCCATCGAAAGCCCGAACAGGAGCACGAACAGGAACAGCGGCAGCCAGGACGTGATCCCGCCGTTGGACTCGAAGTCCAGCAGCGACTCGAAATGGCCGTCCTGGAACACGTAGACCAGCACGCCGTAGGCAGCGCCGACGGAGAGCAGGTTGAGCACGATCGCCTTCAGCGGAATCACGATCGAGCGGAACGTGACCAGCAGCAGGATGAACGCGAGGCCGAGGACGAACGCGAAGACGAGCGGCGCTGAGCTGCTCATCTGCTCGTTGAAGTCCTCGGAGCCCGCGGTCACGCCGGCCACGTACGTATCGGTGCCGTCGACCTGGTCGAGCGTGCTCGGGATCACCTGGTTGCGCAGGGTCTCGAGCGCCTCGATCGACGCGTCGTCGGTGCCGCTGCCGGCCATCGGGACGGTGACCACGCCGACAGTGCCGTCGGGATTGACGGTGTAGTCGACCGGGTCGTTCATCAGGCCGGTGTCGATCGCCTCTGCACGCAGGTCGTCGACCGCGCCCGTGATCGCCGGATCGCGGACGTCGTCGGCCTCGATCACCACGACGGCCGGAAGCGGCTCACCCGGGAACGCCTCCTGGATCCGGTCGTACGTCTGCACGACCGCCAGGTCCTGGGGCACGCCGTCCGCGCCCGCGTCCTTGGTGTCCATGTGGAACGCCGGGATCGCCAGAGCGACCAGCGCCGCCGTGGCGAGCACCGCCGCGACCAGCGGCCTGCGGAGGACGCGATCGAGAATCGCCGACCAGACGCGCGATTCGCCGTCGCCGAGCCGGTGCAGGCGGCCGATCAGCGGGATCCGGCCCTTCTCGACCTTGTCGCCGAGCTTCGAGAGCACGGCCGGCAGCACGGTCAGCGAGCCAAGCACCGCGACCGCGACGACCAGGATCGTGCCGACGGCGAACGACATGAACGTAGCGTTGCCGGTCAGGAACATGCCGGCCATCGCGATCATCACGGTCAACCCGGAGACGAGCACCGCCCGCCCGGAGGTCGCCGCGGCGATCTCGAGCGCTTCCTCGTTCGAGTGACCTGCCCGTCGTTCCGAGCGCATGCGGCGCAGGTAGAACATCGAGTAGTCGACTCCGACCGCGAGCCCGACCAGCAGGATCACCGAGCTGATCGCCTCGTCGACCGGGAACAGCTGGCTGATCGGCGCGAGCAGCCCGAGCGTCGCCGCAACCGCGGTCAGCGCGAGCAGCAGGGGGACGCCGGCGGCGGCGAGCGCGCCGAAGGCGAACACCAGGATCAGCAGCGTGATCGGCAGCGACAGCGTCTCGGCCTTCTGAAAGTCCTCTTCGAAACTCTCGGAAATGGCCTTGTCGAGACTGGCGTCGCCGAACTGCTCGATCCGCAGCTCCGGGTGTGCGTCCTGAGCCGCCGACACCGCCGCGAGGCTGGCGTCCACGCGCTCGGCGGTCTGATCGTCCTCGCCGCGAAGCTCGAAATGGACGAGCGCCGTGCGCCCGTCGCTCGAGATCCGGTCGGCGTGCTGCGGCGCCAGCGGCGACTCGACGGCCGCCACGTGCGCCACCTCGGCGAGCCGCGACTCGACATCGCGGATCGCGGCGTTGAACTCCGAGTCGCCGGCCCGTAGGTCGCCGCGACTCTGGACCATCACCTCTTCGTCGGCGTTCTCGGGAAAGCCGGCGTCGGCGAGGATCTGCTCACCCTTGCGGGAGTCGCCGTTGCCGAGGTCCTCGTCGGCGATCAGCTGCGTTCCGACCGCGCTGCCAATCCCGAGGCTGAGGACGACGAATGCGATCCAGCCGAGGATCGCGGCACGCCGGTGCCTTGCGCTCCAGCGGGCGGCCCTGCTTGCGATTCCGTTGCGGTCCATGGTCACTCCTTCGACGGGGTTGAGTTGGGACCGGGCAAGCGTCCTCTCGCCGGGGCCTCGCTCCAATGCGGCCAGCAGGCGTTTCGACGGTGCGGCCAGCCGCCGCCGGGGGTGCGGGTAGCCGTATGTGAAATGCGGCCGGCCTGGGGGAGAATCGGCGTATGGGAAGGACCGTCCTCGTCGTCGACGACCACGCCGGGTTTCGCTCTCGGGCGCGCCTGCTGCTCGAGGTCGACGGCTATCGGGTGGTCGGCGAGGCCGCCGACGGCGCCACCGCGCTCGCCGAGGCCGACCGGCTGCGCCCCGATGTCGTCCTGCTCGACGTGCAGCTCCCCGACGTCGACGGCTTCGACGTCGCGGCGCGGATCACCGCGGCCGACGTGGCGCCGGCGGTGGTGCTCACCTCGAGCCGCGACTGGTCGGACTCGGCGGAGCTGATCATGCGCAGCGGCGCGCGCGGGTTTGTGCCCAAGGACCAGCTCTCCGGAGCCGCGGTGGCGGAGCTGCTCGAATGAGGTCGCTGCGCCTCGCGCTCGTCGGCCTCGGGCTCGCCGGTCTCGGCGCCGGGATCGCCTGCTTGCTGATCGCGACCTCGAGCGACCACCTTGACCAGGTCCAGATCGGCGGGGTCGTGTTCACGCCGCTGATCGGCTGGTCGTTCATCGCCACCGGGCTGTTCGCCTGGTGGCGGCGACCCGACAACCAGTTCGGCGCCCTGATGACCCTGGTCGGGTTCGTCTGGTTCCTCTCCTCGCTGCTCGCCTCCGACGTGCCCGGGCTGTTCGCGATCGGCGGGCTCTTCGGCGCCCTGCCCTACGCGCTGCTGCTGCACATGCTGGTCGCGTTCCCGTCCGGCCGGCTGCAGACGCGCGCCGAGCGGGTCCTGGTCGGGCTCGCCTATTTCGACACCACCGTGCTCCAGGTGCTCGGGGTGCTCTTCCTTGAGACCGGCGCCAACGACGACTGCTCCGCGTGTCCGGCTAACCCGCTGCTGATCAGCGACAGCCCCGGGTTCTCCGACGCCGTGTTCGCCCTCCAGGCGACGATCGGAATCGTCGGGCTGACCGGGATCGCGATCCTGCTCGTGCGTCGCTGGCGACGCTCGTCGAGCGCCTACCGCAGCGCCCTGGCGCCGGTACTCGCGGCGGGCGTGGTCACGCTGGCGCTGCTCGGGCTCAGCCTGCTCGGTGACCTGATCGGGGTCCCCGACGGCGCCGGCGAGGACGTGATCGACGCGCTCGGCGTGGCGGCGATGGCGTCGGTGCCGTTCGCGTTCCTGATCGGCCTGCTCGGCTCGCGGCTCTCGCGCGCGGGTGCGGTCAACGACCTCGTCGCGCGCCTCGGCGAGGCCGACCGGCGCCTCGGCCTGCGCGACGCGCTCGCCGAGGCCCTCGGCGACCCGTCGCTGACGCTCGCCTACTGGCTCGAAGAGCGGGAGCGCTACGTCGACGCCGCCGGGCATCCGGTCGAGCTCCCCGCAACCGGGGGCGAGACCGCGTGCACGCCGGTCTCCCACGAGGGCCGGCGGGTGGCGATGATCTGCCACGACGCCGCGCTCGCCACCGAGCCCGAGCTGCTGCGCGCGGTCGCGACCGCGGCCGGGCTCGCGGTCGAGAACGAGCGCCTCAACGTCGAGCTGCGGGCGCGGGTCGAGGAGCTGCGCGCGTCGCGGGCGCGGATCGTCGAGGCCGCCGACGACGAGCGCCGCCGGCTCGAGCGCGACCTCCACGACGGCGCCCAGCAGCGACTGGTCTCGCTGGCGCTCAACCTGCGCCTTGCCGGCTCGCAGCTCGACAGCGACCCGGCGGCGGCGCGCACGCTGCTGGAGGAGACCGCGAGCGAGCTCGGCGAGGCGACGACCGAGCTGCGCGAGCTCGCCCGCGGCCTGCACCCGGCGGTGCTCAGCGACCGCGGCCTCGGCCCGGCGCTCGAGGCGCTCGCCGGGCGCGCGCCGCTTCCGGTCGAGCTCGCGGAGCCGCCGCGCGAGCGCCTGCCGGCGGCGGTCGAGTCGGCCTCCTACTTCGTCGTCGCCGAGGCGCTCACCAACGTCGCCCGCTACGCGCGCGCCTCGCACGCCGAGGTCAGCGTCGAACGCGCGAACGGCCGAGTCGAGGTCGAGGTCCGCGACGACGGGGTCGGCGGCGCCGACCCCGACGCCGGCTCGGGGCTGCGCGGGCTCGCCGACCGGGTCGCGGCGCTCGACGGCCGGCTCGAGGTGCTCAGCCCGCGCGACGGCGGGACCGTGGTCCGGGCGGTGATTCCGTGCGCGTAGTCGTCGCCGAGGACTCCGTGCTCCTGCGCGAGGGGTTGGTGCGGCTGCTCGAGGAATCGGGAATGGAGGTGGTCGGGCAGGCCGGCGACGCCGACGACCTGCTGCGCAAGGTCCGCGCCCACAAGCCCGACGTCGCCGTCATCGACGTACGGATGCCGCCGACCAATACCGACGACGGACTGCGTGCGGCGCAGCAGATCCGCGCCGAGCTGCCCGAGGTCGCGGTGCTGGTGCTCTCGCAGTACATCGAGGAGACCTACGCGCTCGAGCTGCTCGAGGACGGGACCGAGGGGGTCGGCTACATGCTCAAGGACCGCGTCGCCGAGGTCGAGCGCTTCATCGAGGCGGTGCGGCGGGTGGCGTCCGGCGGCTCGGCGCTCGACCCGCAGGTGGTCTCGCAGCTGCTCGGTCGCCGTCGGCGCGAGGACCCGCTCGAGGCTCTGACGCCGCGCGAGCGCGAGGTGCTCGAGCAGATGGCCCAGGGCCGCTCGAACCAGGCGATCGCCGCCGAGCTCGTGGTCAGCGAGCGCGCGGTGGAGAAGCACGTCACCAGCATCTTCTCGAAGCTCGACCTCGAGACCAGCCCCGACGACCACCGCCGGGTGCTCGCGGTGCTCGCGTACCTGCGGGCCTGATCGAGCGTTTCGGTTGCCGCAGCTCGGCCCGGGCAGGCCGGCTCCCGTCGGAGCGCACGAGCACTGGCCCCGCAGTCGATTCCGTTCGCCTCGGAGTGAGTTGCCTCGCCGCGCTAGTCGCGTGTCGGCGTAAGGACGCTCCTCAGCCAGAATTGTTGGCCGCAGGGCCAGCGCAACCCAGGCTACTCCTCCGGGTCCGGCCGGGCAAGCCGGCTGATCAAGGCCCAGAGCCGATCGGCGCCGGCCCACGCGGCGAAGCACAGTCCGCCGATGGTGCCGGTCACGGTCATCAGCACCCCGGCCGCGGCCGCCGCCGCCACCCCGTCGCTTCCGAGGATGAGCACCGCGGACGCTGCGCCGACGCTGGGACCGACCGGAAGCTGAGCGAGCGACACGACCGCGATCAGCACTGCGATCGCGTCGAAGAACGACGCATCGACGCCAACCGCGTGCAAGAGCAGCCAGTTCCGAAAGATCTGCGCGAACACGGCAACGAGCATGAAGCCGAAGACGCGGCTCCCCTCGCGCAGGTTGCGGAGCACCGCGAGCCCGCTCCATAGCTCGCGGCCCTTTCGCAGCGCAAGGTGTCGCAGGCCAGCGCTCGCCGCCCCGACCACGGCCAGGATGACGAGCGGCAGCCACCACGCGAGGCCGAGCGGCGCGATCAGCGTGAACGAAGCGAGCGCGGCGAGCATCGCCTCGATCGCGATGATCGGAAACTCGGCGGCGATCAGCGTCGGCACCTGCGGGCTCACCTCCGGGGACGAGCGCCGCAGCGCGGCGATCCGCGCCGCGACTCCCAGCTGCGTGTTGAGCACGCTCCCCAGGACCTGCATGCTCGACGCGCGATAGAGGACGCGGCGGTCGACGGTGCCTCCGGCGGCCTGGATGGTCAGATGCCACGCCTCGCTGCGCGCAAGCAGTCCGACGACCTGCAGCAGCACGGTCAGCACGAGCACCCAAGCCGCGGCGGCGGAGATCGCGGCCGCGAACTCGTCGCGCTGCCCAGCCAGCAGCCAAGCGAGGATTCCCGCGGTCGCCACCGAGCCCACGACCGCGATCGGAGCACGTCGGCGGCGACTGAAGTCGCGGACGCGGGCGGTCAGTTCGGCCAGCCGACCGGCGTCGCCCGGTCGCGGCGATGCGCCGGTCGGTTCGCTGCCCACGTCCGGCACCACCGCTCCGTCTGGCGAGTCCAGGGAGCCCATGAAACGACGCTACACGGCGCCACCTCGGACACGTGCGAGAGGCGGCTGCGGCGAGACTAGTCGTGCGGAGGATGCGTGCCGGGCCACCGGGTGCGCCAGGAGTCAGCCCGTCGAAGGAGTCCGGAGAGACGCTGGGTCGCGCGCCTTTCGTGATGCCGGAGGAGGGACTCGAACCCCTTTTCATGACCGGGTTGATCGGAGGTTGAAATCGGCCGGTCGATCGGCGGCGAGCGCCCCGCCGTCATGCGGTCAAGCACGCCTGCTGACCTCGCGCGCCGGCCGCGGGGTTCGTGAGTGACGGACCGGCGGGCAGCCGTCAAACCGGCCGCCCGCCCGCGCCCGTCCGCGATCTGACTAGACCGCGGCCGGGACCTTGGCCGTCTCGGGCATGGCTCCGATGTTCCTCATGAATCGCAGCGTGTCCCACTGGGACCAGGACTCAGCGACCTTGCCGTCCTCGAAGCGGTCAATCCCGATGCCATAGACGGGCTCGCCCTTCTCTCCGGTCGGCTGCTGCCCCATGAACTCGTTCTCGAACGTGCCATGTGCCTTCCAGCGCACGACGACCTTGTCGTCCGTGGCAAACGTGTCCTCGACCGTGAACGTGAGATCGGGGAATGCCTCGCGATACCCTGCGACGGCGTCCTTGGTGGCCGCACGGTTGTGGTCGCCGAGGATCGGGTCGTGAGCGACGTACCCGTCGACACACAGCTCATCGATCAGCTCGAGCTTGCCTTCGCCGAACGTCTCTTCGAGGAGTCGTCGCGCGACGGCGATGTTCTCTTGGGTGGTGGTGGTGGTGGTGGCCATGAGCCACTTCCTTCCATTGCAGAGACTGCCACCGGTGGAGCGGATCGCTCCCAGTCGGGCATCCCTGAGTGTGGAGCGGGGGCCGCGCAGCACGATGGCTTCTGGTCAGCGGTCCAGCGGTCGCTCCACTGGTCAGTGTAGTCCGTCGAAATCCCGACTACGTTCGACGGCGCCCTGGCTTCGAGTCGACCAGCACCTTGAGCAAGTCGCCGACCTCGCGCTCCTGGACGAGGGGATGGCGCAGCGGAAGGTCCGTCACGACCTCGTACTGGTTTCGCCGGCCGTTTCGCTCGCGCAGCACGTAGCCGTCGTCGACGAGCTCGGAGAGGATGCGGTGCGCAGCGCGCTCGGTTATCCCGACCGCTGCGGCGATGTCGCGCAGGCGAATGCCCGGGTCATGGGCGACGCAGGCGAGGACGTGAGCGTGGTTGGTCAGAAAGTCCCATCCGACCTGCGGCTGCCCGCCATTGCTAGACAGAGAACTCATGAATCAAATGATACACTTTGTCCCCAACTAGAAAGGACACAGCCCATGAACGTCCTCACCGCGATTCGTGACCGAGTTTCGAGGCAGGAGTTTTCAGGCGTCGAGGGGGGCGATTCGCGGCTGGACTCCGGCGCGGCAGCCGACCTTCCGTTCGCCGGCTATGACGGTCTCACCGCCAGGCAGGCGATGGACGCGCTTCACAACCACTCGCAGATCGAGCTCGAGGCGGTCGAAGGCTATGAGCGGTCTCATAAGGTCCGAGAGCCGGTCCTGGACAAACTGCGCTGGATGCGGGGATCCGAGCCGATGCCCGGCTATGACGCTCTCAGCACCGAGGAGGTCGTGACCGCGCTCGGCGAGGCTGACGTGACGACGATCAAGAAGGTGCGCAGCTATGAGCGCAAGTTCGCCAACCGGCCCCGTGTCCTTGACGAGGTCCTCCGAATCCACCATCTCCATCTCGGGGACACCGCTCGGGCATGATCCGCTTCCCAAGCCTGTCGGCGGACGTGAGCAAGTCGCTCAGTGCCCTGTGGACCCGCTACGCGGGCACGGCGCCAACTGGGGTTCGAACCGAGATCCGCGGCAGTGTCCTCACATGCGTGCTCGCGGATGGCGTCGCCGATTTCAACCGGGCGATAATCGCGCGGCAGACCCACGACACGGTCCGCGGGGTCGGCAGGCTCACCGCGACGACCTATAAGCGGGAGGCGGTCGCAGCGGTGACGAAGCTGACTCGCCAGCGCGTCGCCTCGTTCGTGAGCAGCCATGACCGCGATACGGACGCCGCCACCGAGATCTTCACCCTCGAGCCTTCGTTCGCACGAGGATCGCCGCGCGTCTCGCGGCGGTCGCCAAGCGGCTCCATGCCGCCACCGCGGGCCTGAAGGAGGCGCTGCGATGGATTTCGGCGCGAATCAGGAGCCTCGCCTGCTCGAGCTCGAGGCTGAGGCCCGACTCGCCAGCGACCGTTATCGGCTCTACCGGGCAAAGACCTACGGTCGGCGATTGACCCGTCCAGGGCGCCTGCGCGAGCTCAAGCGCGCGTCGGAGTTGGCCGAGCGCCGACTTCTTCAGGCGCGGCCCGGCTAGAGCGCACCTGCTTCGCGCTAGAGGACAATCGGCGGCGTGATCGTCGGACTGGCCCTCGCGCTCGCCTGTGCGGTCGCGACGAGCGTTTCCTTTCTGCTCAGGCATCGCGGCGCGGTCGCCGCGCCAGACGTTCGGGTTCGCCACCCTCTGCGCAGCGCCGCCGGCCTCTTCCGGTCGAAGTGGTTCGCGGTTGGCTGGGCGGTGGCAGTCGGCGCTTGGGTGCTTCATGTCGGCGCCCTGGCGCTGGCGCCACTCTCGATCGTGCAGGCCGTGCTCTCTGGCGGGATCGTCTTTCTCGCCGTCTTCGCCGAGCGCTTCTTCGGCTTCCGGCTCGGCCGCCGCCAGTGGGTCGGAGTTATCGTTACCGCGGTCGGGCTCGTGATCATCGGGCTCACCTCGGGATCGGAGGTCGACGATCCGCCGCGTTACGCGGTCGCGGCTTTGATCGCGATCGAGTGCGGCGGCCTCGTCGTCGGGGTCGCGGTCGCCGCGGCTTCGACGCACCGGCGCGTCGCATCGGCGGCGCAGGGCATGCTCCTCGGCGCTGCCGCGGGCGTCCTGTTCGGCGTCTCCGACATCGCGATCAAGTTCCTGGTCGATGACATCGCCAGCGGCGTGCTCGAACTGATCAGCCCGTGGACGGTCGCGGGACTCGCCGCATCGGTGGTCGCGTTCTACGCCTCGGCCCGCGGTCTGCAGATCGGCCCGGGCGTCGAGGTCATCGCACTGATCTCGGTTGCCGCCAACCTCACCGCCATCGTCGGCGGCATCCTCGTTTTCCGCGACCCGGTCGGCTCCGGGGCGCTGGAGATCGTCGGACGGGCCTTCGCGTTCTGCCTCGTGATCGCCGGCGCCGCCCTGATTCCAGCGCCGGTCCGAGCGACTGACGCAGCGTCGGCGCCGACGCCTGACCCAGGCTCATGAGATGCCGGAGGAGGGACTCGAACCCCCGACACGCGGATTATGATTCCGCTGCTCTAACCAGCTGAGCTACTCCGGCGGGGCGGTGAATCGTAGCGGCGGGGTGGGGCGCCGCGGCCCCCCTCAGAGGGCGCGGCGCGGACCGTGCGGCTGGGCGCTCAGTCGTCCTTCCACCAGCCGGGGAAGACCTCGCCGTCGCCCTCGTGGCGAGGGCCGAATGCGAGCATCTCCATCCCGTCGTCGCCGCCCTCGAAGCATCGCGTCAACCCGGGCTCGAGGCGGATCGCGTCGAGGCGTTCGAGCTCGATCACCTCGTCCTCGACCTTCACCCGGCCGGAGCCGTCGATGACGACGTAGACCTCCTCCGCGTTCTCGTGGCGGTGGCCGAACGGCTGGCGCGCGTTGGGCTCGAGCTTGTGGTGGGTGAACCCGGTGTCGTTCGTCTCCAGGTCGGAGTTCGCGAACCGGACCGCCATCCCCTCGAAGCCCTGCTTCTCGGCCATGTTCTCGACCTCGGTCAGCTGCTTCTTCGTGTACGGCTTGTCGCTCATCGGCCCACCGTAGTCAATCGCGCCGCGAGGGGTCGGCGACAGTCGCGACCTGACCCGCGCGGCCGGTAGCGTGCGCCCGATGAGCGACCTCGAACGCGCGGTGAGCACCGTCATCCGCGACTGCCTCGGCGTCCGCGAGGCAGAGCGAGGTGCGTGATCGTCTGCAACCCGGCGACGATCGGGCTCGGCGAGCGCCTGCGAGCGGAGGCCGGGCGCGCCGGAGCCGACGCGGTCAACTGCCTGATGACCGAGCGCGCGACCCATGCCGCCGAGCCGCCGGCGCCGGTCGCCGCGGCGATGGCGGCCGCCGACGTCGTCCTCGCGCCGACCGTGCAGTCGCTCTCGCACACCGCCGCCCGCCGCGCCGCGACCGAGGCCGGCGCCCGGGTCGCGACCCTGCCCGGCGCGACCGAGGAGATGCTCGCCCGGGTGATGAGCGCCGACATGGAGGGCCTGCGCCGCAGGGGAGCGGCGATCGCCGACCGCCTCACCGCCGGCGCCGAGGCACGGATCACCTGCGCCAACGGCTCCGACCTGCGGCTCGGGCTCGGCGCGCGCGACGGGATCCCCGACGCCGGCGATCTGACCGCGCCCGGCGCCTTCGGCAACCTGCCCTGCGGCGAGGGCTTCATCGCCCCGATCGAGGGCACGAGCCGAGGGCACGCTGGTCGTCGACGGGACGATCGCGGCGATCGGCCGCCTCGCCGAGCCGATCGAGCTCACGATCGAGTCCGGGCACCTGACCGCCGCCGGCGGCGAGGCCGGCGAGCGGCTGCTGGAGCTGCTCGCGGCGGGCGGGGAGGAGGGCACCAACGTCGCCGAGCTCGGGATCGGCACGAACGAGAAGGCGAAGCTGACCGGCGACCTGCTCGAGGACGAGAAGATCCTCGGCACCTGCCACGTCGCCTTCGGTGCCTCGGCGGCGATCGGCGGCACGGTCCAGGTCCCGGTCCACCTCGACTGCGTGGTGCTGAAGCCGGACGTGAGCGTCGACGGCGAGCCGATCGTGCGCGCCGGCGAGCTCCTCGTCGGCGACTGAGCGGCGCTGGTGGCGCTCTCGGTCCCGAACTTCTCCGAGGGCCGCGACCGGGCGGCGATCGACGCGATCGCCGCCGCCTTCGCCCCGGCCGAGCTGCTCGACCGCCACTCCGACACGGTCCACGACCGCACCGTGCTCACGCTCGCGGCGCCCACGGCGGAGCTGGTCGTCGCCCTCGCCGCCGGCGCGAGCGCCTGTCGCGAGCGGATCGACATGCGCGAGCACGCGGGCGCTCACCCGGCGGTCGGGGCGCTCGACGTCTGCCCGGTCGTCTGGTCGCAGGCGGCGGCACGGGACGAGGCGCGCGAGCTCGCGCTCGCGGTCGCCGACGCGATCGGGGCGCTCGAGATCCCGGTCTTCCTCTACGGCGAGCTCGCGAGCGCGCCCGAGCGCGCCGAGCGCGCCTACTTTCGCCGCGGTGGGATCACCGCGCTCGCCGAGCGGATGCTCGCCGGCGAGCTCGCTCCCGACCGCGGGCCGCGTGCGCCCGACCCGCGCGCCGGCGCGACCCTGGTCACCGCGCGGGCGCCGATCGCCGCCTTCAACGTCGAGCTCGACACCGCCGACGTCGCAATCGCCGCGGCCGTCGCCGAGCGCCTGCGCGAGGCCGGCGGCGGGCTTCCGGGCGTGCGCGCGATCGGGATCGACCTCGGCGATCGGGCCCAGGTCTCGACCAACGTGCACGACCCGGCCGCGGTGCCGCTCGCGACCGTGATCGAGCGCGTGCGCGAGCTCGCCGCCGCGCACGGCGCCCGCCCGACCGCGGGCGAGCTCGTCGGCCTCGTCCCAGAGGCGGGGCTCGGCGAGCTGCCCGCCGACGTGCCGCTGCGCGGCTTCGACCCCGAGCGTCACCTGCTCGAGCGTCGCCTCGCCGCCGGTGGGCGCTAAATTCCCCGATCCGTGGCCCAGCAGACCAAGAAGAAGAAGCGCCGGCGCAAGCATCGCGGCACCCAGGGCGGCGGCATCGACCGTCGCGGTCGCCGCGGCCGTCCGCGGACCCGCGAGGAGGCGCGCGCGCAGGCGCGCAAGCGCTCCGAGCTCAAGCGCGAGGGCCCGCCGACCTGGGGCGGGGCGTTCAAGCGCGGGCTCTTCGGCGCCGCGATCTTCCTCCTGCTGATGTTGTTCGCCTTCGGGCGCCCGTTCGGCGAGGCGGCGCTGCTCTCGGTCGTGATGCTGGGGATGTACGTGCCGCTCGGCTACTACGTCGACCGCTTCTTCTACGCCCGTCGGATCGCGCAAGGCCCGCAGGCAGCGCGCGGCGGGCCGCTGACCCGGTGGAGGTCGTCGGCCTCACCGTCGGTCCGGTGGCGGAGAACTGCTTCGTCATCCGCCGCGACGACGCCGATCGTGGCCTGATCGTCGACCCCGGCGACGAGGCCGAGCGGATCCTCGCCGCGGTCGAGGAGCTCGGGATCGGGATCGACGCGATCCTGCTCACCCACACCCACTTCGACCACATCGGCGCCGTGGCCCCGGTCGCCCGCGCCACCGGCGCGCCGGTCTACTGCCCCGAGCTCGAGGTGCCGGTGCTGACCAACATCGATGCCTTCACCCCGCCCGGCTTCGGCCCGTTCGAGAGCTACGAGCGCCGAGCAGACGGTCGCCGGCGGCGAGCGGCTCGAGCTCGCCGGGTTCGAGATCGACGTCGTCCACACGCCCGGCCACAGCCCCGGCCACGTCACCTACTCGATCGCCGGCGAAGGGGCGCTGTTCTCCGGCGACGTCCTCTTCCAGGGCTCGGTCGGGCGCGTCGACCTGCCCGGTGGCGACGGCCCGACCCTGATGCGGACCCTGGCGGCGCTCGCCGAGGGCTACGCCGACGAGACCACCGTCTATCCCGGTCACATGGGCGTGACGACGATCGGCGCCGAGCGCGCGACGAACCCGTTTCTGGCCGAGCTCGCGCGTTAGGTTGCATCGGTGAGCTCGCGCTTTCAGGCCCCGAGGGGGACGTTCGACATCCTGCCCGGAGAGGCCGGCGCCCGCGCCCGCGTCTACGAGGCCGCGGCGAGTGCGTTCGGGCGCGCCGGCTACGGGCGGATCGAGACACCCGCGTTCGAGGACACCGAGCTGTTCGCGCGCGGGGTCGGCGCCGGGACCGACATCGTCCACAAGGAGATGTTCACCTTCACCGACCAGGGCGGTCGCAGCCTCACGCTGCGCCCGGAGGCGACCGCGGCGGTCTGTCGCGCCTACATCGAGCACGGCATGCACCGCCTGCCCCAGCCGGTGAAGCTCTGGTCGTGGGCGCCGTTCTGGCGCCACGAGCGCCCGCAGGCGGGGCGCTTTCGCCAGTTCCACCAGCTCGACGCGGAGGCGATCGGCACCGACTCACCGCTCGCCGACGCCGAGCTGATCCTGCTGCTCGGCGACCTGCTCGCCGGGCTCGGCGTCCCCGGCCTGCGGCTGCGCCTCTCGAGCCTCGGCACGCCGAGCTCGCGCGCCGCCTACCGCGAGGAGCTGACCGCCTATTTGCGCGCCCACGAGACTGAGCTCGCGCCCGACGTGCGTGAGCGCCTCGCCGAGAACCCGCTGCGGGCGTTCGACTCCAAGGACCCCGACACGCGTGCGGCGATGGCCGAGGCGCCGCTGATGGTCGACCGCCTCGACGACGACGACGCCGAGCACTTCGCCGAGGTCCGGCGCCTGCTCGACCGCTCCGGGATCGACTACGAGCTCGACGGCACCCTGGTCCGCGGGCTCGACTACTACACCCGCACCGTGTTCGAGTTCGAGTCCGAGAGCCTCGACGCGCAGGCCGCGACCCTCGGCGGCGGCGGCCGCTACGACGGGCTGGTCGAGGCGCTCGGGGGGCCCGCGACCCCGGGATGCGGCTGGGCTGCCGGCGTCGAGCGGATCCTGCTCGCGCTCGCCGAGCCCGAGCCCGAGCCGCAGGCCGACGTCTTCGTCGCCGCCGCGCCGGAGCAGGGCGAGCGCGCGTTCGCGCTCGTGCGCGAGCTTCGCGGCGCCGGCCTGCGCGCCGAGCTCGACCTCGCCGGGCGCTCGCTCAAGGGCCAGATGAAGCAGGCCGACCGGCTCGGCGCGCGGCTGGCGGTGATCCTCGACGAGGCCGGCTCCGCCGCGGTCCGCGACATGCAGAGCGGCGAGCAGCGCGAGCTCGAGCTCGAGCGCGCGGTCGAGGAGCTCGGGGCATGAGCGGGGATTTCCCCGCCCTGCGGGCGAACGAGTACCGCGACACGTGGTGCGGTCAGGTGCTCGGCGACCGGGTCGGCTCCGAGGTCCGGCTCGCGGGCTGGGTCCACCGCCGCCGCGACCACGGCGGGCTCGTGTTCATCGACCTGCGCGACCGCACCGGGCTGGTCCAGCTCGTCTTGCACCCGGACGAGTCGGGGGAGGCGTTCGAGCTCTCGCATCGCCTGCGCGCCGAGGACGTGCTCAGCGTCCGCGGCGCGGTCGTCGAGCGCGACCCGGAGACCGTGAACCCGGAGCTGCCGACCGGGGAGTTCGAGGTCCGGGTCACCGAGGCGGAGCTGCTCGCCGACGCGCGGACGCCGCCGTTCGAGATCGAGGGCTTCTCGGGCGAGGTCGGCGAGGAGGCGCGGCTTCGCTACCGCTACCTCGACCTGCGCCGCGAGCGGATGGCGCGCGCGATCGCGACCCGCTCGGCGGTGACCGCGGCGATCCGCGGCTTCCTCGAGCGGCGAGGGATTCCTCGAGATCGAGACGCCGATGCTCTCGCGCTCGACCCCCGAGGGGGCGCGCGACTTCCTCGTCCCGGCGCGCCGCGAGCCGGGCACCTTCTACGCGCTGCCGCAGTCGCCGCAGCTGTTCAAGCAGCTGCTGATGGTCGCCGGGTTCGAGCGCTACTTCCAGATCGTGCGCTGCTTTCGCGACGAGGACCAGCGCGCCGACCGCCAGCCCGACTTCACCCAGCTCGACATCGAGATGTCGTTCGTCGGCGTCGAGGACGTGCTCGACCTCAACGAGCGCCTGCTCGCGGCCGTGTTCGAGCGCGTCGGCGGCCCGGCGCTCGAGCTGCCGCTGCGCCGGATCCCCTACGACGAGGCGATCGCGCGCTTCGGCACCGACCGGCCCGACCTGCGCTTCGGGCTCGAGCTGGTCGAGCTCACCGACCTGCTCGCCGCGACCGAGTTCAAGGTCTTTCGCGGCGTGATCGACGGCGGCGGCGTCGTCAAGGGGATCAACGCCGGCGCCCGCGACGTCCCACGCTCGGTCCTCGACGGCCTCATCGCCCGCGCCCAGGAGCTCGGGGCGAAGGGGCTCGTGTGGGCGTTTCGCGAGGGCGAGGGCTGGCGCTCGCCGACGGCGAAGTTCCTCGCCGACTGCCGAGCTCGCGGCGCTCAACGAGCGCCTCGGCGCCGAGGAGGGCGACCTGCTGCTGGTCGTCGCCGACAAGCCCGCGGTCGCGAACTCCGTGCTCGCCCAGCTGCGCCTCGACCTCGCCGAGCGCTTCGAGCTCATCGATCCCGAGGCGGAGGAGTTCTGCTGGATCACCGAGTGGCCGATGTTCGGCTGCAACGAGACCGAGGGGCGCTGGGATCCGCTCCATCACCCGTTCACCGGGCCCGACGGCGAGCTCGACCCCGCCGACCCCGGCGCCGCGCGGGCGCTCGCCTACGACGTGGTCTGGAACGGCCAGGAGCTCGGCGGCGGCTCGATCCGGATCTCCGACCCCGAGCTGCAGCAGCGGGCGCTGGAGGCGATCGGGATCGACGCCGACGAGGCCGAGGAGCGCTTCGGCTTCCTGCTCGAGGCGCTTCGCTACGGCGCGCCGCCGCACGGCGGGATCGCCTACGGGCTCGACCGCATGGTCCAGCGCCTCGTGCACGCGGACTCGATCCGCGACGTGATCGCGTTCCCGAAGGCCGCCTCGGGGGCCGACCCGCTGACCGGCGCGCCGGCGCCGGTCGACGAGGCGCAGCTGCGTGAGCTCGGCCTGCAGCTTCGCGGCGGCCGGGGCACCGCGGGCCTCGTAGCGCGCCGGCGCTCAAGCGATCGGCGCCGAGCGGCCGAACTAGAGGTCATACGTCGTCCGTTGCTGCTAATTTCGTGAAAGGCTCGAGCTTGTACGCCAGCCGTTCAAATTGTGAACCAACACAATCGCCTTGGGAGCCATCGTCCGGTAGCGCGCTGGTCGTAGCGCCGGCAGGCACCCACCTGTTCATTCAGGTTCGCAGGCAGAGCGGTAACGGCAAGCTGGGGCCTCTTCGTCCTTCGCCGGGGCCGCCGATGAGGAGAGGCCCTGAACGAGAACCCGCTGGTCCAGGTCGGCCGATCGGCGTCCTCGCGCTCGTGGTCGTGTTCCTGCTGCATGACCCGGATGGGCGGCGGCGAGCCGCCTCCCGAGGCGACCGAGACGCCCCGCGACCGCGACGGAGACGCCGGCGGTCTCGTCGACGGTCACGCCGTCGGCGACCGACACCGCCGCCGCCGGCGCCGAGCGTCCCCGACGCCGACCGCGACCGCGGCCGACGCGACTTCAAGGCCGGCCCCGGCCTGCCCGCCGACTCGTCGACGCCTACGACGACGGCAAGGTCGTCGACCCTGCTGATCGTGCGCGCCGGCGGGATCGACGACCAGCGACGTGCGCGCGACGGTCGAGTCGCTTCGCTCGCGCGCCGACACCGCCGTCTTCGTCACCAACGCCGCCGGACGATCGCCGAATACTCGCGGATCACCCAGGGCGTCGACGTCGACCGCGTCCCGGCGCTGATCGTGCTCGACGCGCCGAGCGGCTCGACCGAGGGCGACGATGCCCGTGGCCGCGGTCGCCTACGGCTTCCGCGGCCCCGGCAGCGTCGACCAGGCGCTTCGACGACGCCCTCTACGACGGCGCCGACGGACCTCCGCTACTACCCCTGAGCAACCAGCGCCAGCGGTTACGCTCGGCGGCGATGGACCCGAGGCGCTTCGAGCACTACCTCGACGACGCGAGCCGCCGCGGCGCGCCGCTTCGCCGGCGGCTTCGACGGCGCCGCGGGCGGCGCGCCCTGCGGCGACCTGATCCGGGTCTCGCTCGCGCTCGCCGACGGGCTCGATCGCGCGCGGTCAGCTTCGACGCCGAGGGCTGCGCCGCGGCGCGCGCCGCCGCCGCCGCGGTCGCCGAGCTCGCCGACGGGGACCGACGGTGCTCGAGGCGGCGCTGATCGGGCCCGACGCGGTCGCCGAGGCGCTCGGCGGGATCGGGGCCCAGGGGCGCCACGCGGTCGAGCTCGCCGCCGACGCGCTGCACCGCGCGCTCGGCGCGGCGGCCGGCTCCGGAGCAGCAGCTCGCCGCGGCCGCCGGCCGCGGGCGAGCGGGTCCTGGTCGCGCTCAGCGGCGGCGTCGACTCCGCCGTCGCGGCGCTGCGCGAGCGCGAGCGCGGGGCGGAGGTGGTCGCGGTGACGCTGAAGCTGTGGGCGGACCGGCGCACCGACGCGGCGAAGAGCTGCTGCTCGCCGCTCGCCGTGCTCGGCGCCCGCGAGCTCGCGCACTCGCTCGGGATCCCGCACCTGACCCTCGACCTCGAGCCGCGAGTTCCGCGAGCGCGGTCGTCGGCGACTTCGTCGACGGCTATCGCGCCGGGCGGACCCCGAACCCGTGCGTGGTCTGCAACGGCGAGCTGCGGATCGACGCGATGCTCGGCGCTCGCCGACCGCCTCGGCTGCTCGGCCGCTCGCCACCGGCCACTACGCGCGGCTCGCCGACGACGGCGACGGGCCCGCTGCTCGCCGCCGCCGCCGACCCGGCCAAGGACCAGACCTACATGCTCTCCGGCCTCGCGCCCGGCGTCGCTCGCGCGGCTTCGCTTCCCGCTCGCCGAGCTGACCAAGCCGCGAGGTGCGCGCGCTCGCCGCCGCGGCCGGGCTCGCGGTCGCCTCGAAGGCCGAGAGCCAGGACCTCTGCTTTCTCGCCGGCGAGGGCAAGCGCGCGTTCCTCGCGCGCCACGGCGGCCTCGGCGAGCGCCCGGGCGAGATCGTCGATCGCGCCGGGCGGCACGCTCGGGCGCCACCGCGGCCACCACCAGTTCACGGTCGGCCAGCGGCGCGGGCTCGGGGTCGGCGGCGCGCGAGCCGCTGCTACGTGCTCGCCACCGACGCCGACGACGAACACGGTCGTCGTCGGGACGCGCGAGGAGCTCGCCACGCGCCGGGTCGCGGTCCGCGAGGCGACCCTGCACCGCCCGGGCGGCCGGCGTCGACCGGGTCCTGCTGCGCTACCACTCGCGCCCGCTCGCCTGCGCGGCTCGCCGGCGGTCGCCGCGGGCGAGCATCGCGGAGCTCGAGCTCGAGCTCGCCGAGCCCGCCTACGGCGTCGCCCCGGGCCAGACCGCGTGCCTGCTGTCGCGGCGAGACTCGTCGTCGGCCGCGCGACGATCGCCTGACGGCCGAACCCTCGGGTGCGCGGCCTAGACTCGCGCGCCGTGACGCTCCGACGAGATCCGCGAGACCTTCCTCGCCTTCTTCGAGCAGCGCGGGCACCTGCGCGTGCCGTCGGCGTCGCTGGTGCCCGCCGCCCGAGGACACCTCGACCCTGCTCACGGTCGCCGGGATGCAGCCGTTCAAGCCCTACTTCGAGGGCCGCGAGGAGCCGCCGAGCAGCCGCCTGACCTCGACTCCCAGCGCGTGCTTCCGCACCCCCGACATCGAGGAGGTCGGGCAAGACCAAGCGCCACCTGACCTTCTTCGAGATGCTCGGCAACTTCAGCTTCGGCGACTACTTCAAGGCCGAGTCGATCGCGCTGCGGCTGGGAGCTCTCGCTCGAGGGCTTCGGCTTCGACCCCGAGCGGATCTGGGTCACCGTGTTCGAGGGCGACGAGGAGCTCGGGCTCGGCCCCGACGAGGAGGCGATCGAGATCTGGCGCGAGATCGGCGTCCCCGACGAGCGGATCGTGCGGCTGCCGCGGTCGGAGAACTTCTGGCAGGCGGGGCCGACCGGGCCCTGCGGGCCGTGCTCGGAGATGTACATCGACCGCGGGCCCGAGTTCGGCGGCGACGACCTGCGTCCCGGGCGACGACACCGACCGCTACCTCGAGTACTGGAACCACGTCTTCATGACCTACGAGCTGCACGAGGACGGCTCGCTGACCGAGCTGCCGCAGCGCAACATCGACACCGGCCTCGGGCTCGAGCGGATGGCGGTGATCCAGCAGGGCGTCGACTCGGTCTTCGACACCGACGCGCTTCGCGCCGCTGATCGAGCTCGCCGAGGAGCTCTCCGGGCGCGAGTACGGCTCCGACCCGAAGGCGACCCGGGCGATGCGGATCATCGCCGACCACTCGCGCGGCGCCGTCAACCTGATCGCCGACGGCGTCGTGCCCTCGAACGAGGACCGCGGCTACGTGCTGCGGCGGATCATGCGCCGGGCGATCCAGCAGGGGCGCGCGCTCGGGCTCGAGCCGCCGTTTCTGGGCCGCTTCGCCGAGCGCGCGATCGAGCTGATGGGCGGCGCCTACCCGCAGCTCGCGGCCGAGTCGGGAACGATCCTGCGCTGGGTCGGCGACGAGGAGGAGAGCTTCGGCCGCACGCTCGACCGCGGCACCGAGCTGCTCGCGAAGCTGGTCGCCGACGCGAAGCGAGCGAGCACCTCGTGGATCGACGCCGAGGACGCCTTCCGCCTCCACGACACCTACGGCTTCCCCTACGACCTGACCAAGGAGCTGCTCGCCGAGGAGGGCCTGGCGGTCGACGACGAGGGCTTCGAGGCGCTGATGGAGGCAGCAGCGCGAGCGCGCCCGCACCGGCTCGGGGGCGCCGGTCGCCGACCGCCACGAGGCGGTGATCGCGTTCGTCTCCGCGAGCGCCGCCGACGAGCTTCGTCGGCTACGCCGAGCTCGCCGCCGCAGACGGCGGTCGCCGCCGCGGCGCCGCTCGGCGACGACGGCGCGCTGCTGGTGAAGCTCGAGGAGAGCCCCTTCTACGCCGAGGGCGGCGGCCAGGTCGCCGACTCCGGGGTGCTCGAGCTGGGACGGCGGCGAGGCGCGGGTCGAGGACGTCTACCGGGTCGGCGACGACCAGGCGATGCGCGTTGGAGCAGGGAGCAGCGAGCCGGGAGGCTGCAGGACGGGGCGCGGGTCGAGGCTCGGGTCGACCACGAGACGCGCCACGCGACGATGCGAAACCACACCGCGACCCACCTGCTGCACGCGGCGCTGCGCGAGCGCCTCGGCACCCACGTGCGCCAGGCCGGCTCGGCCGTGCGCCCGGACAAGCTGCGCTTCGACTTCACCCACGGCGCGCCGCTCGCGCGCCGAGGAGCTGCGCGCGATCGAGGACCGCGTCAACGAGTGGGTGAAGGCGAGCCGGCCGGTGCGGGCGCTGGAGATGGAGCCGCGCCGAGGCCGAGGCGCTCGGGGCGATGGCGCTGTTCGGCGAGAAGTACGGCGACTGGGTGCGGGTGGTCGAGGTCGACGAGGTCTCGCGCGAGCTCTGCGGCGGCACCCACGTCGCCAACACGGCCGAGGTCGGGATCGTCGCGATCGTCTCCGAGGGCTCGAGCGCCGCGAACGTGCGCCGGATCGAGGCGCTCACCGGGCCCGGCCGCGATCGACTTCTACCGCGCGCGCAGCGACGAGCTCGAGCGAGGCCGGGCGCGCTGCTCGGCTCCCCGCGCGACCCGCTCGCCGCGGCGCGGCGCGCGGCCGAGCGCCTCGCCGAGCTCGAGCGCCGGATCGAGGAGCTGCGCCGCGAGGAGGCGGGCGCCGAGGCCGAGCGGCTCGGCGACGCCGGCGAGCGACATCGACGGCGATCCAGGTGATCGTCGTCGACCGCTCGCCGGCGCCGACCAGCGCCAGCTGCTCGAGCTCGCCGACCGGATCAAGCAGCGGGCCGGCGACGCGGCGGTCGTCCTCGGCGGCGCGGACGAGCGGCAAGGTCGCGCTGGTCGCGAGCTTCACCGCGAGCGCGGTCGAGCGCGGCCTCTCCGCTGCGGCCGTGATCCGCGAGGCGGCGGCGGTCGTCGGCGGGGGCGGCGGCGGTCGCGACGACGTCGCCCAGGCCGGCGGCCGCGATCCGGAGAAGCTCGACGACGCGCTGGAGACCGCGCGCGGCGGCGCTTCGCCGGGCGCTGTCCTCGTAGTCTGCGGCCGATGCGGGTGCTGGCGATCGACCACGGCGACGTGCGCGCGGGGACCGCGATCTGCGACCCGAGCGGGACGATCGTGCGCCCGCTCGGGGTGATCTCGCCGCCCGATCCCGGCGAGGTCGCGCGCGGCTCGCCGCCGACGAGGGCGCCGAGCTGATCGTCGTCGGGCTGCCGGTCTCGCTCGACGGCGCCGAGCGCGAGCAGGCGGCGGCGGCGCGCGCGTTCGCGACCGCGCTCGCGGAGGCCGCGTCGGTCCCGGTCGAGACCTACGACGAGCGGCTGACGACGCGGATGGCCGACGAGAGCCGCGCGCGCCGGGGCCGACGCGCCCGCCGACGCGCTCGCCGCCGCGCACCTGCTCGAGTCCTACCTCGCAGGCACGGGAGGCGGCGCGATGACCGGCGGCGACTGGCACGACCCGTTCGCCGAAAGACGAGGAGGACGCTCGAGCGCGAGCGCCGCCGTGCCGAGCGCGAGGCCCGCCGCCGCGAGCGCCAGGGCTCGCTCGGCGAGAAGGTCCAGGGCTCGCTCGACGACCAGATCGCCGACTCGAAGCCCCCGCCCGAGCACCGGTCGAGGAGCCGCCGCCGGACGCGGACGCCGAGCAGCAGCCGCCGGCGCCGCCGCAGAGGACGCGCCGCCGCCGACCGCCGGTCGTCGTCGCCCCGCCGCGGAGCCCGGCGCGCAACACGCTGCGGATCCGGCGGCGTGCATCGCGGCCGGCGTCGTCGTCGCGCTCGCTCGCCCTGCTCGGCTTCGGGCTCGTCGAAGCTCGGTCGACCGCATCGGCGGCTCGGAGCCGGCGCCGGCGGCGCCGAAGCCGGTCGAAGGTCTCGGAGCTGACGATCCCCGAGGGGCTCGACCGGCGCCAGATCGCCGACGTGGCCAAGGACGCGGGCGTCAAGGGCGACTACGAGAAGGCGAGCGAGAGCTTCAAGGGCTTCGACCTCGCCGAGTACGGCGCCGAGGGCGCCCCGAACCTCGAGGGCTTCCTGTTCCCGGCCACCTACGAGCTGCCGAAGAAGGCGACCGTCGAGGACCTGGTCTCGCGCCAGCTCGACGCCTTCGAGGCGAACCTCGCCGGGGTCGACCTCTCCTACGCGAAGTCGAAGAACCTGAACGTCTACGACGTGCTCAAGATCGCCTCGATGATCGAGCGCGAGGTCCAGGTGCCCGAGGAGCGCCCGCTCGTCGCCGCGGTGATCTACAACCGGCTCGCCGCCGGCAACCCGCTCGGGATCGACGCGACGATCCGCTACGAGGACCAGAACTACGACGAGCAGCTGACCGAGAGCCGGCTCGCCGACGGACACGCCCTACAACACCCGCATCCACCCGGGCCTGCCGCCGACGCCGATCGGCAACCCCGGCCTCGCCTCGATCGAGGCGGCGGCGAACCCGGCCAAGTCCGACGTCTTCTACTTCGTCGTCAAGCCCGGCACCTGCGGCGAGCACGTCTTCGTCGAGACCGAGGAGGAGTTCGCCGCAGGCCGAGGCCGAATACCAGCGGCGCTGCAGGCCGAGGGCGGCTCGCCGACCGACTGCTGAGCGCGGGCTAGCATCGCCCGATGCCCCGCCTCGCCGTCCTCGGCCAGCCGGTCTCGCACTCGCGCTCGCCGGCGATGCAGACCGCGGCGCTGGCCGAGCTCGGGCTCGCCGGCGGAGTGGAGCTACGAGGCGATCGAGGTCGCGCCGGCGAGCAGTTCGACCGCGCTCGTGCGCTCGCTCCCCGGCGACGGCTTCGCCGGCGTCAACGTCACCGTCCCGCACAAGCTCGCCGCGCTCGCGGTCGCCGACCGCGCCTCGGCGGCGGCGCGCGCGATCGGCGCCGCGAACACGCTCAGCTTCGCCGACGGCGGCGATCGCGGCCGAGAACACCGACGCCGCCGGGCTGCTGGCGGCGCTCCGCGCGCCGCCCGCCGGCGAGCGCGCGCTCGTGCTCGGCGCCGGCGGCTCGGCCCGCGCCTGCGTCTGGGCGCTGCGCGAGGCGGGCGCGACGGTGTCGATCTGGAACCGCACCGCGGAGCGGGCCGAGGCGCTGGCGAGCGAGCTCGGAGTCGCGCATGAGCAGGGAGCAGGGAGCAGCGGAGGGCTTGTCGCTCGACCGGTACGGCCTGATCGTGAACGCCACCACCGTCGGCCTCGCGCAGGCAAGCGGTGAACCAGCGCCCGACGCCGATGACCTAAAGCCGCTTCCGCTGGCTGCCGATGCGCTCAAGTGCAGAACAAGTCGTGGTGGACCTGGTCTACGGGTCGGCCCCGACGCCGCTCGCAGCGGCCGCCCGCGGCCGCGGTGCGCACGTCGTCGACGGCTCGAGGTCCTCGTCCACCAGGGAGCCGCCTCGCTGCGGATCTGGACCGGGCTCGAGCCCCCGCTGGAGACGATGCGCGAGGCGGCTCGCCGATGAGAGACCGATGACCACCGACAAGCGCCCCGGACACCTGCGCCCGGTTCCCTCGGGGACCGAGGCGACGGCGCGCCAGGAACGAGCCCGAGGCCGCGAACGCGACGCCCGGGCCTGACTCCGCCGCTCGGCCGCGGCAACTCGGCGATGTTCCTCACCGACGTCGATCGTCGAGCTCGGCTACGCGAGCGCGCGAGCGGGTCGACGAGGTGATCCAGGAGGCGCGCGTCGCCGGGCGCTCGCGCCGACGACGCTGCTGGTCGAGCGCAAGGTGATCGACGCCGACCAGCTCTCGCGCGCCGATCGCCGAGCGCTACGGCCTCGACCACGTCGACCTCAACGCCTACCACGTCGACATGGGGGCGGCGAACCTGCTCTCGGTCGCGGCCGCGCGCCGCTACAGGCGCGTCCCGGTCGGCTACGTCGACACGAAGACCCTGCTGGTCGCGATCGTCGACCCGGCGAACGTGCTCGCGATCGACGACATCCACATGATCACCGGCCTCAACTGCCGGATCGCGGTCGCCGCCGCCGACGACATCGAGGCGCTGATCCGGCGGCTGAACACGCTCGAGAGCGCGGTCACCGAGGCGTCACCGACGAGGACGGAGGAGGACCTCGAGCTCGGCGACGTCACCGAGCTGCGCGAGTCGGCCGACGACGCGCCGGTGATCAAGCTCGTCTACTCGATCCTCGGCCAGGCGGCGACCGAGGGCGCCTCCGACATCCACTTCGAGCCCGGCGAGGACGAGATGCGGGTCCGCTTCCGCGTCGACGGCGTCCTCTACGAGGCGGCGCGGGTGCCGAAGCGGATGATCTCCGGCGTCGATCTCGCGGATCAAGATCATGAGCGAGCTCGACATCGCCGAGAAGCGGGTGCCCCAGGACGGCCGCGTCGCGTCAACGTCGAGGAGCGCAAGGTCGACCTGCGCGTCACGACCCTGCCGACCCAGCGCGGCGAGGGAGCGACGATCCGCATCCTCGACAAGGAGCAGGCGCTGCGCACGCTCGACGAGCTCGGGCATGGACGGCGAGGGCCGGAGCCGCTTCGACGGCGCGATCGCGCAAGTCGCACGGCGCGGTGCTCGTCACCGGCCCGACCGGCTCGGGCAAGTCGACCACGCCTCTACGCGGCGCTGAGCGAGCTGAACGCGGTCGAGAAGAACATCATCACGATCGAGGACCCGGTCGAGTACCGGATCGACGGGATCAACCAGATCAACGTCAACCCGAAGGCGGGGCTGACGTTCGCCGCCGGGCTGCGCTCGATCCTGCGCGCCGACCCCGACATCATCATGGTCGGCGAGATCCGCGACGCCGAGACCGCGCGGATCGCGATCGAGTCGGCGCTCACCGGCCACATGGTGCTCTCGACCCTGCACACCAACAGACGCCCCGGGGACGATCGCCCGGCTGGCGAAGATGGGGATCGAGAGCTTCCTCACCGCCTCGGCGGTCGACTGCGTCGTCGCCCAGCGGCTGGCGCGCAAGCTCTGCACGCATTGCAAGCAGCGGACGATCCTGCCGAAGATCGCGCTCGAGGAGGCCGGCTTCCGCGTCGGGCCGACGTCGAGGCCTACGAGCCGGTCGGCTGCGCGCGCTGCAACCACACCGGCTACAAGGGCCGGATCGGGATCTTCTCGGTGATGGAGATGAGCGAGCGGATCAAGGACCTGACGGTCGAGCGTTGCGCCCGAGGCGGAGATGACCCGGGTCGCGCGCGAGGAGGGGATGCTGACCCTGCGCGAGGACGGGCTGGCCAAGGTCCGCGCCGGGGTCACCTCGATCGCCGAGGTCGCGCGGGTCGCCTCCTAGCGCGGGCTCAGAGCAGGCCGCTGAGCGTGCGTCGCATCGCGAGCCGCTGCGCCTCGCCCTTCTCGCTCAGCGAGTAGCGGACCCGCGGCTCGACGCCGGGAGCCCAGTTGCGCTCGTCGGAGAGCTCGAGCTCGAAGCGGGTGCGGGCGATCGCGAACAGTGCCCCGTCGGGATGGCGGGCCCAGAGCTCGATCCAGCCGCGGATCCCGAGGTCGCTGAGCAGCTCGCGCGCGAGCCGGCGCGGATCGCGGTCCGGACCGGCGCGCTCGGCGATCCGCATGGCGTCGACGAAGCCGGCGCTGGCGCCGGCGGCGCGGTCGAGGATCGCAACCAAAAGCTCGCGCTGGGTCGCTGCGGCGGAGGCGGTAGCGGGGGAGATCGGGTCGCTCATCGCGCTCGTGATTCGCTCGCGAAGCGCCAAACCCTGCGAATCGAAACTTGCGGCTCAAGCTTCGTCGCTCAGGTGACGAAAGAGCAGGCGTGAGCTTCGATTTCGCATCCGTGCTCCGCCGAATGGTCGAGCTCAGGGCATCGGACGTGCACCTGTCGCCGGGCTTCCCGCCCGCGGTGCGCGTGCGCGGCCGGATCACCCCGCTCGAGGACCAGGTCGCGCTGACCGCGCAGGACACCCGCGAGATCGTCTACTCGATGCTCAACGACTCGCAGCGAAAGCGGTTCGAGAACGAGCAGCAGCTCGACTTCGCCTACTCGATCCCCGGGGTCGCCCGCTTCCGCGTCAACGTCTTCTTCCAGCGCGGCTCGATCAGCGCCGCCTTCCGCCTCATCCCGGCCGAGATCCTGAGCGCTCGAGGAGCTCGGGCTGCCGAACGTGCTGGTCGAGTTCACCCGCAAGCCGCGCGGGTTCGTGCTCGTCACCGGCCCGACCGGCTCGGGCAAGTCGACCTCGCTCGCGTCGATGGTCGACCTGATCAACCTCGAGCGCGAGGAGCACATCCTCACGATCGAGGACCCGATCGAGTTCCTGCACCGCCACAAGAAGTGCATCGTCAACCAGCGCGAGATCGGCTCCGACGCGATCGACTTCGCGAGCGCGCTGAAGTCGGCGCTGCGCGAGGACCCCGACGTGATCCTCGTCGGCGAGATGCGCGACCTGGAGACGATCTCGACCGCGCTGACCGCGGCCGAGACCGGCCACCTCGTGTTCGCGACCCTGCACACCCAGTCGACCGCGCAGACGGTCGACCGGATCATCGACGTCTTCCCGCCCCACCAGCAGCACCAGGTGCGGATGCAGCTCTCGATCGCGCTCCAGGGGATCGTCACCCAGCAGCTGCTGCCGACCGCCGACGGCTCCTCGCGGGTCGTCGCCTGCGAGGTCCTGGTGCCGACCCCGGCGATCCGCAACCTGATCCGCGAGGGCAAGACCCACCAGATCTACTCCGCGCTGCAGACCTCGGGCGCGGTCGGGATGCAGACGATGGACGCGCACCTGGCTCAGCTCGTGCGCCAGGGCAAGATCACGCGCGCGCTCGCCGAGCAGCGCGCCTCGATCCCCGAGGAGCTGAGGCGCCTGCTCGGCGGGACCGAGACGATGAGCCAGTCGAGCCAGCCGGTGCCCGTCGGAGCGGTGTAGGCCGTGAGCACGTTCGCGTTCCGCGCCGTCGACCTCGCCGGGCGCGCCCTCGCGCGGCGAGGTCGAGGCGGGCTCGCAAGGCCCAGGTCACCGAGCAGCTGCGCCAGCGCGGCCTGATCGTCCTCGACGTCTCCGAGAAGCGCGAGGCGTTCAAGCTCGAGTCCGTCTTCCAGCGCTTCAAGAGCGTCAACCTGCGCGCGCTGTCGGTGTTCTCGCGCCAGTTCGCGACCCTGATCAACTCGGGGATGCCGATGCTGCGCTCGCTCTACACGCTCGAGGAGCAGACCGAGGACGAGATGCTGAAGGCGGCGATCGTCGTCCCTGCGCCAGGACGTCGAGGCGGGCAGCTCGGTCGCCGCGGCGATGGAGTCCCAGCCGGGCGTCTTCGATCCGCTCTACCGCTCGATGGTCTACGCCGGCGAGGGCGCCGGCCGGCTCGAGGACGCGCTCGACCGGGTCGCGTTCCAGCTCGAGAAGCTCGACGCGCTGCGGCGCCAGGTCAAGTCGGCGCTGATGTACCCGGCGGTCGTCTTCGGGCTCGCGCTCGTGGTGATGATCGTCGTCGTCGCCTTCATCGTCCCGGTCTTCGTCGGCATCTTCGAGGAGATCGCGGCCGAGAACCCGGGGGCGCCGAAGGAGCTGCCGTTGATGACCCAGATGCTCGGTCGGCGTCTCCGACTTGATCACCGGCAAGTGGTACATCCTGCTGCCGATGGCGCTGCTCGCGGTCTACGCCTTCCTGCGCTGGAAGAAGACCGAGAAGGGGCGCCTGCAGTGGGACAGGATCACGCTGCGGATCCCGTTCAACATCGGCGACGTGGTCCAGAAGGTGGCGCTCGCGCGCTGGTCGCGGACCTTCTCCGGCACCGTCTCGTCCGGCGTGCCGATCCTGCAGGCGATCCAGATCTCCGGCGAGACCGCCGGCAACGCGGTGATCAAGGAGGCGATGGACGGCGTCTACAGCTCGGTCAAGGGCGGCGGCTCGATCGCGAAGCCGCTCGCCGACAACGACGTCTTCCCGGCGATGGTCTCGCACATGGTCTCGGTCGGCGAGGAGTCCGGTCAGCTCGAGCTGATGCTGGAGAAGATCGCCGACTTCTACGACGCCGAGGTCGACGCCAAGGTCAAGGCGCTCACCTCGCTGATCGAGCCGGTGATGATCATGTTCGTCGGCGGCATCGTCGGCTTCATCGTGATCGCGATGTACCTGCCGATCTTCAGCCTCTACGACAACATCCGCTAACGCGGAGCGGCTAGCTCAGCGCCTTGGCCTTGAGCGCGTCGAACTCCTGCTGGCTGATCGCGCCCGAGTCGAGCAGCTCCTTCGCCTTCGCGATCTCGGCCGCCGAGCCGCCGGCCGTTTCCTTGACGTAGTTGTCGAACGCGGCCTGCTGCTCTTGAACCTGCTTGACGCTGCGGTCGCGCATCCCGTCGTGTTGGGCGATCAGGTAGACGAGCACGCCCAGGAACGGGACCAGGATGATGAACACGACCCAGGCGGCCTTGTGCCAGCCGCCGATGTCGTGGCGGCGGAAGATGTCGGCGAAGCAGGTGATCGCGATCCAGATCCACGCCAACCAGGCGAAGAACAGGATCATCGTCCAGAGAGCCTCGAGAAACGGGAAGTCCGCTTCCGCTATGAGCATGGGTTCCTTTCCCTTTCGCTAGTCCGCCAGCGTCGCGATCCTCCCTGAACGCGGGCGCGGATGCAAGCCCGTCTGGCCGGGTGGTCGACTGCGCCGCCGTCGGGCTGCGGATACGGTGGGCGGATGATCTTCCGTCAGATCACCCACGACGACCTCGGCTGCGCCTCATACCTGGTCGGCGACGAGAAGGCGGGGGAGGCGGCGGTCGTCGACCCGCGGCTCGAGATCGACGTCTACCTCGAGCTCGCGCGCTACCTCGGGGTGACGATCGAGCACGTGCTCGAGACCCACAACCACGCCGACCACGTCTCCGGCCACGGCCGGCTCGCGGCGGCGACCGGGGCGACGATCCACATCCACCGCCTCGCCGAGCCCGACTACGAGCACGAGCCGTTCGACGACGGCGACGAGCTCGAGCTCGGCAGCCTCGTGATCCGCGCCCTGCACACGCCCGGGCACCGCCCCGAGCACACCGCGTTCGCGCTCGTCGACCGCCGCCGCGGGCCCGAGCCGTGGGCGGTGCTGACCGGCGACAGCCTGTTCGTCAACGACGTCGCCCGGCCCGACCTCGCAATCGAGGAGCGCGAGGGAGCGCGCGAGATCTACCACTCGCTGCGCGACCGGCTGCTGACCCTGCCCGACTCGTGCGAGGTCTGGCCCGGGCACCTCGGCGGCTCGATGTGCGGCGGGCCGGGAATGGACCTCAAGGTCTCGTCGACGATCGGTTTCGAGCGCGATCACAACCCGACCCTGGCGATCGACGACGAGCGCGAGTTCGTCGACCAGGCGGTCGCCAAGCTCGGCCCGCAGCCGCCCAACTTCCGCGCGATCGTCGCGCTGAATCGCGGCCCGCTGGTCACCGCGAGCGCCGAGGTGCTGCCGCTGGCGCCGCGACAGGTCGAGCAGAAGCGCAGCGAGGGTGCGCTGGTGGTCGACGTGCGAACCGACCAGCAGTTCGACGACGCCCACGTCCCGGGAGCGCTCTCGATCCCGATCCTCAGCGCCGGGTTCGGCTCGCGGCTCGCCTGGCTCGCCGACCCCGAGCAGGAGATCGTCCTGATCGGGCGCGACGACGACGACGGCCATACTGCCGCTCGGCTCGCGGTCGCGGTCGGGGTCTCGAGCCTCGCCGGCTTCCTCAGCGGCGGGATGACGAGCTGGCGCCAGGAGCGCCGGCCGGTCGAGCGGATCGAACGGCTCACGCTCGAGCGGCTGGTGGAGCGCTCGCGGTCGGAGCCCGAGCTGCAGATCCTCGACGTGCGCGAACGCAGCGAGTGGGACGCGGGCCACATCCCGGGCTCGGTCCTGCGCACCTGGCACGACATCGACGCGATCCCCGACGGCATCGACCCGAAGCGCCCGGTGGCGGTCCTCTGCGGCTCCGGGGAGCGCTCGGCGGTCGGCGCCAGCCTGCTCCAGCGCCACGGCGCCCGGGCGCCGATCCACGTGATCGAGGGCGGGGTGCCGAAGTGGGAACGCCTCGGCCACCCGGTCGAGCGGGCCTGACGCCGATACGATCGCGCGATGGGTTGTATCGCCGCACTGCTCGCGCTGATCTCGCCGCGCCTGGCGCTGTTCTTCATCTGGATCTTCAGCGACCTGCTCTCGCGCGCCTTCGACAGCTGGCTCCTGCCCCTGCTCGGCTTCTTCCTGGTGCCCTGGACGACGCTCGCCTACGCGGTCATGTGGAGCACCTCGACCAACGAGGTCGCCGGCTTCGAGTGGTTCATCGTCGGCCTCGCGTTCGTCGTCGACCTCGGCGCGTACGTCGGCGGCGGGCGGGCGCGCCGCTGAGCGGTCCGCGTGGAGCGCGGCCAGAGCGCAGCACGCCGTCGGCGCCTCGGCGACCGCGTCGAGCACGCGATCTCCGAGCACGCCGACGTCGAGCGCGAGATCGAGCGCGGCGAGGCCGAGCAGACCGCGCGCGGACCGAGCCTGCGCCGGGCGGCGTTCTGGCTCGCGGTCACCGGCGTCTCGCTCTACCTGGTCGCCCCGAGCCTGCTCGACGTGCTCGGCTCCTGGCGGGCGCTGGAGCGGATCGACTGGCTCTGGTTCCCGGCGATGGCGGCGCTTCAGGCGGGCGGGCTGGCGTGCCTGTGGGCGGTGCAGCGGATGGCGCTTCACCGGGCCCGCTGGCCGGACGTGATCGAGTCGCAGCTGGCCGGCAACGCGCTCTCCAAGATCGCCCCGGCCGGGGGCGCGATCGGTGCCGCGCTGCAGTACCGGATGCTGGTCGTCGCCGGGCTCGAGCGGGGGCGGACCGTGGCCGGGATAACCGCGGTCAACCTGCTCACCTTCGCCGTCGTCCTCGCGCTGCCGGTGCTCGCGCTGCCCGCCTTCCTCGGCGGCTCGGTCAACCGCGACCTGCTCGAGGCGACCGTGATCGGGGTGGTGGTGTTCGCACTCGTGCTCGGCGCCGGGATCGCGGTGCTCGGCTTCGACCGGCCGCTGGAGCTGGTCGGGACGGCGGTGCAGTCGGTCCGTAACCGGCTCCGGCGCGGCTCGGAGCCGCTGCGGACTCTGCCCGCGCGACTCACCCGCGAGCGCGACAAGCTGCTCGCGACCCTGGGGCCGAACTGGAAGCAGGCGGTGGTCGCCACGGTCGGGCGCTGGGCGTTCGACTACGCAACCCTGCTCGCGGCGCTGGCCGCGGTCGGCTCGACCCCGCGCCCGGCGCTCGTCCTGCTGGCCTTCTGCGCCGCGCAGGTGCTCGCCCAGGTCCCGGTCACGCCCGGCGGGCTCGGTTTCGTCGAGGCGGGCCTGACCGCGATGCTCGCCCTCGCCGGGGTCCCGGCGGGCAAGGCGGTGCTGGCGACGCTCGCCTACCGGCTGTTCGCGTACTGGCTCCAGCTTCCCGCCGGGCTGGTCGGCTTCTTCCTGCACAAACGCCGCTACGCGGGCTCGACGCAGCCGCCACCGGCGCCCGGATGAGCGCCGCGCGGATCACCTACGTCGGCCACGCGACGGTCCTGCTCGAGATCGGCGCGACGCGCCTGCTCACCGACCCGGTGCTCGGGGCGCGACTGCTGCACATCCGCCGCCACGCGCCGCCGCCCGCGCCCGAGGTCACCGCCGCGATCGACGCGGTCCTGATCTCGCACCTGCACCACGACCATCTCGACTTCGCCTCGCTGCGCCGGCTCGGCAAGCGGACGCCGATCATCGCCCCGGCCGGCGCCGGGCGCACCCTGCGCCGCCGCGGCTACCGGGCGGTGACCGAGCTCGCGGTGGGCGAGACCGCGACCGTCGGTGCCGCCGCGATCACCGCGACCCCGGCGCGCCACGAGGGCCGGCGGCTGAAGCTCGGGCCGGCCGTCGATGCGGTCGGCTTTGCGATCGCCGGCGCCGGGCGGCGCCTCTACTTCGCCGGCGACACCGACCTCTTCGACGAGATGGCGGCGCTCGGCGAGCTCGACGTCGCGATGCTGCCGATCGCGGGCTGGGGCCCGCGGGTCGGCAAGGGGCACCTGGACCCGCGCTCGGCGGCGCGCGCGGCGGCGCTGCTGCGCCCCCGGATCGCGGTCCCGATCCACTGGGGGACGCTGCTTCGGATCGGCCTCACCGAGCGGGTCGAGGAGCTGCTCGAGCGCCCCGCACGGCGCTTCGTCGCCGAGCTCGCCGCGGCGGCGCCGCAGGTCGAGGCGGCGGTGCTCGAGCCCGGGGAGGCGCTCGAGCTCTAGCCGGCCTGCTCGCGCTCGCCGCCCTGCGGCCGCGTGCCTGCCTTGACGACCTCGATCCGGGCGATCGTCTCGCCGGCGCCGAGCAGGCGCACGGCGTAGCTGCCGGGGGCGATCGGCAGCAGGTCGAAGACCGCCGGGGCACCCCGGTCGACGTCCTCGAGCACCCCGAGGCGGGCGATCGCGACCTGGTCGAAGCGCTGCGCGACGACCGTGAGCTCGAGCTGGTCGCCGAGCCCGACCTCGATCTCGCGCGGCTTTCCGGAGCCGGCGCGGATCCGCTCGGCGACGAGCTCGCCGTTGGGCTCGGCGACCGGCGCCCGGGTCATCGATTCGGCGGTGGTGGCCGCCTGGTCGAGCTGCGAGCTCGGGACCGGGACGAGGGCGAAGCCGACGCTGGAGACGATCAGCAGGACCAGCATCACCAGGATCAGTCGTCGCGCCGCCACCCGACACAGCCTAGGGGCCAGCCCCCAGTTTGGACGTATGTACCCCCCAGAAAGGGCTAAAGGTCTCACCGCCGCGGCCCGATAACGCCATCAGCAAGGCCAGTGCTTCGGTGATAAACGGCAAATCCGTCGCGAGGCGGAGGCGCAAAGCCACGGGGCTCGACCAATCGGAAGAGCAAGCCGGGTTACCGCCGAAGTCCAGATGACTTTCGAACGGTTCGGAGCTCTGGCGCAAGAGTCAAACATATGGTTCCCAGGAGGTTCCAAATGATCAACAAGCTCCGCGTCAGGGCCCAGAGCGACTCGGGTTTCACCCTCGTCGAGCTCCTGGTCGTGATGCTGATCCTCGGTCTGCTGGCCGCGATCGCCATCCCGGCGTTCTTCAACCAGCGGGACAAGGCGAAGGATGCCGACGCGAAGTCGGCGGCGCGCACTGCCCAGACGGCGCTCGAGACGTACTCGACCGACAACGACGGCAGCTATGCGAGCGCGAACGCGACCGCCCTGGTCGGCATCGAGTCGACCCTCGGCGACGCGACGATCACGGACGTCACCACGACGGACGACACGTACTCGGTGACCACCGAGTCGGAGACCGACAACACGTTCACGATCAGTCGTGACGCGGACGGTGTCCTCGACTCGGACTGCACCACCGAGGGCGAGGGCGGATGCCCGACCGGCGGTAAGTGGGCTGGCGATGGGCCTGCCGCGGCTCCGGTTCCGTAATCAGCCAGTACTCGTTTGACGATCAGGGCGGGCCCTCGGGCCCGCCCTTCGTCATTCCCGGGTCTCGGCGCTTGTGCGAGGCCCGGGCGCAACCCCTAAAGCAGCACTGAAAGGCGACCGATGAAGGCAGGGAGGTTTCGGAGATGAGGACGACCATGCTCAAGATCAAGCGCACGCTCGGGACGGAGGGCGGCTTCGCGCTGCCGACGACACTGCTCGGGATCGTCGCCGCGTTCGGGCTCGGGACCGCGATGGTGACCTCGTCGCTGACCGCGGGCAGCGGGGTCGAGCGCGACACCGACACGAAGTCGGCGTTCGCGGTCTCCGAGGCAGGGGTGAGCCAGGCGCTGCTGCGATACAACCGCTTCGACACCTCGACCCACCCGTGCATCAACGAGGGCGCCGGCGGTCAGGTCGTGCTTCAGGCCGCACAGGCCAACGGCTGGTGCGCGCCGGTGAGCGCGAACAGCTCGGGTGGCAGCTTCAGCTACAGCGTTAAGCCCGAGGCCGACGGGCTGACGATCGTCTCGAGCGGGTTCTTCGACGGGCTCACCCGTCGGATCGCGGTCGAGGCCGACTTCGAACCCCAGCCGGGCACCGGGGGCGTCAACCCGTTCGACGAGATGCAGGTCTTCGGCAAGGATGGGATCACGATCGCCAACGGCGGCCGGATCACGGCCGACGTCGGCACCTACGGCGATCTCACCGTTACCAACGGCGGCAAGCTCACCTGCGACGACGCCGAGGCGGGCGACTACGACTTCCATAACAGCAACTCGAGTACCTGCGTCCCCGACGCTCCCGACTTCGACCTGCCGGCGGTCGACTCGAGCGTCGCCGAGACCACCAACAACAACAGCCTGCTCGCGACCGCCGGCTGCCACAGCTGGGTCGCGGCGACGAAGGCGCTCTCGATCCCGAACGGGTGCACGCTCAGCCTCGGCTCGGCCGGCGTGACCCACGATTTCTACGTCTGCAAGCTCAGCCTCACCTACAGCGCCCAGCTCTTCATCAACCCGGGGGCGACGGTGAACATGTGGTTCGCGCCTCCGAGCCAGTGCGGTGGCGAGACGGTGCCGTACGTCGGCGTATCGGGGTCGAAGATCCGAACCGGCGGCGAGCCGGACGCTTCGCTCGCGTTCCTGGTCAGCGACTCGCCCACGACCACCTTCATGGACCTGACCGCTGGCGGGACCGGCAACTGGCCCGACTGCTCCGACAACTTCATCATCTACGCGCCGACCACGGTCGTGACCGTGAACACCGGCGCCCATGTCTGCGGCGCCGTCGCGGCGAAGACCGTCGACGTCAGAGAGGGTGCGTCGGTGACGAAGACGAGCGGCGCGGACGGCTGGGAGCTGCCCGGGTCGACCGGTGGCCCGACGCCCCACTACGTGAGCTCGAGCTTCCTCGAGTGCACGGCGGCCAACACCACGACGACGCCCGACTCGGGCTGCTAGCCATGGGCCGGAGGTGGCCTCGGCGCCGACCGGAGGCGAGCGGCGAGGCGGGCTTCACGCTCGTCGAGCTGCTCGTCGCGACCGCGGCGGCCCTGGCGCTGATGGGCACCCTGGTGATGGTGATGACCTCGCTGATCCGCGCTCAGCCCGAGGCCGAGGAGCGCGCCGGCCAGATCCAGGATGCGCGGGTGGTGCTCGAGCGCATGGTGCGCGAGCTGCGCCAGGGCATTCCCGTCACCGGCGCGGCGGCGAGCCAGACTCAGCTCACGATCGATACGTACACCCGCGCCGGCTGTGGGAGCGCTCCGGCAACCGCGTCCGCGGTCCTCTGCCGCGTTACCTATACGTGCTCGGGCCCCGTCGGTGAGGCCGCATGCACGCGGACGGCGGGCAACGGCTCCCCGGCAACCGTCCTCACCGATCTCCGGACGGCCGCCGTGTTCTCCTATGGCGCGACGACCTCACCCGGTTGCGATCTCTCGAGCGCCGCCGCGCCGAGCTTCGTCTGCATGACGCTCGCGTATCCGGGCGAGAACGGCGAGTCGGTGACGGTCGAGGACAGCGCCTACCTCCGCAACCCGACGACCTGAGGTCTGAGACCCGATGAGCTCGATCATCTCCACCGTCAGCCGCCGGGCACGCGACGCCGAGGGGTTCTCGCTGGTCGAGGTCCTGATCGCCGCGGTCGTCCTCGTGCTCGGGGCGCTGGCGACGTTCACGCTCGCCGATGCCGCCAACCGCAACACCTTCCGCGCCGAGCAGAGCCAGGTGATCTCGGATCGCCTCCAGGCCGAGATGGAGGCGGTGAAGCGGCTCGAGTACACGAAGGTCGCGCTCACCTCCCCTCCCGTCGGCTCCACTGACGCCACCAGCCCCAACAATCGGGTCGGCTCCTCGGGTGGGGTGCCGACGTTCGCCCTGAACGAGAACGGGACCAACTCGACCCCGCTGGTCGTCAACGGCAGCGACTCGGTCACCGGCGGGGTGGTCGATGCGGGCCCGGAGGCGTTCTCGGCCGGCGATCTCGGGGTCGGCGCGGCCGGCGACGTCAGCGGCCAGATCTTCCGCTACGTCAACTGGATCAACGACCCCGAATGCCCGGAGTCGGTCTGCCCGGGGAGCAAGGACTTCAAGCGGATCACGATCGCGATCAAGCTCGACACGACGGCGCCGGGCGGCGCCCGCGCCTACGAGCAGGTCCAGTCCGACGTCGTCGACGGCAGCGTCGCCCAGGTGGAGGGCGGGGTGCCGCCGCCGCCCTCGCCCGCCGAAGCGGTCCCCTACTCGCTCTCCGACACCCCCTGCAACCTCAGCGCGCGGGTCGCGCCGACGACGCACGCCGCGCACAACACGCTCGGACCCTGCTCCGCCGGCGCTCAGACCGGGCTCACCGCGGGCGCCCCCGACCGCCTGTTCAAGGCCCCGGTTCCGAACACGGCCGCGTTCACCGGCAGCTTCGACTTCTCCACCGACGTGACCACGCTCGCACCCTCCGACCAGGGCCTGCAGATGCCGGTGCAGCCGAAGCAGTGCGACTTCTCGCCGAGCCGCGCCGACGCGCACTACCAGGTCCACCGCTGGCTCACCGCGCCGGTGACCGGGAGCAGCGACTTCGTCATCGACGGGGTCGCGAGCCTGAGCCTGTACTCGAAGACGATCAACGACGCCGTGCACAGCGGGAAGCTCTGCATCTGGCTCTTCACCCGCGAGCCGACCGCGACCGGCGGCGAGGCCGACAACCTGGTCATCGACTCGACCACCGGCTCGACCTACTTCACCTACTCCTCGGGCGCCACGGACTGGAACTCAGGCTCGCCCTGGGGAGCGCCGTATCAGATCCCGCTCACCTTCCAGGAGCTGCGGCTCGAGCCCGGCGACCGGCTCGGGCTCGCGCTCGCGGTCGACGCCGCGGGCACGCCGGGCGAGGCGCTCCAGTTCCGCTACGACAACCCGAATCAGGAGAGCGTGCTCCAGGTCTACTCGACTACGAAGGCGACCGCCCCGAACTGAGCACGGCAGGCGTGCCCGTTTCGGCGTCGAAGGAGGGCGGGCAATGGCAGCGATCGCAGCGATCCTCTTCGGTCGCCGGCGCCTTCATCGGCAGCTTCGTCAGCGTCGTCGCGCATCGGCTGCCGCGCGGCGAGCAGTTCGTCGCCGGGCGCTCGCGCTGCCCGCACTGCGGTGCGTCTATCCGCGCCCGCGACAACGTCCCGATCGTCTCCTGGCTCGTACTCCGGGGGCGCTGTCGCGACTGCGGCGAGCCGATCTCGGCCCGCTACCCGCTGACCGAGCTCGGGCTCGGCGCGCTCTACGCCGCCACCTTCCTGATCCTCGGCGACGACGACATCGCCGAGCTCGTGCTCGGGTTGATCTTCTGCACGCTGCTGGTCGCGATCACGCTCACCGATCTCGAGCTGCGGGTGATCCCGAACGCGCTCGTGCTCGCCGGCTCCGTGGTCGCGGTCGCGATCGTCGCCGCGACCGACCTCGAGAGCCTCGACGAGCGCGCGATCGCGGCCGCGATCGCCGGCGGCCTGCTGTTCCTCGTCGTCCTCGCCTACCCGCGCGGGATGGGCATGGGCGACGCGAAGCTGGTCGCGATGATGGGCCTCTACCTCGGCCGTGCGGTTGCTCCGGCGGTGCTGGCGGGCTTTCTGATCGGCGCCGCGGTCGGGGTGGCGATGATCGCGCGCCACGGCTCCGGCGCGCGCAAGCGGGCGATCCCGTTCGGTCCCTTCCTCGCCCTCGGCGGCGTGATCGGGCTCTGGTTCGGCGACGAGATCGTCGACTGGTACCTGGACGAGTTCTTCCCCGACGACTGAGCTCCGCGGCGGCCAAGAACAGGCGCTTTAGTTGCCGGCCCCGGCGGCCGATGTAGAGGGACATGAAGTCCTTGACCGGTCTTTCGGCGCTGCTCGCGGCGGCGGTCGCGAGCCTCGTGCTCGCCCCGTCGGCGCTCGCGGCCAGCTTCTCCAACTCGTCCGCGATCCAGATCCAGGACGAGGCGCCGGCGAGCCCGTACCCGTCGACGGTCGCGGTCTCGGGCATGGTCGGCGAGGTGACCGAGGTCGAGGTGACCCTGAACGGGCTCACGCACACCCACCTCGACGACGTCGGGGTCGTGCTCGAGGGCCCGGGCGCGACGCGGCTGCTGCTGATGAACGGCGTCGGGCCGGTCGTTGTCCCCTCCGATCCGACCAGCGGCGTCTCCGCGATCAACCTGACCCTCGACGACGACGCCGCGACCCAGCTTCAGGGCGACACCGTCCCCGCCACCGGCAGCTACCGGCCGGCCAACTACAGCGGGATCGACAACTTCACCGGCGGCGGACCCGGAACCACCTATTCCAACCCCGGGCCCGTCCTCCGGCGGCTCGGCGACGCTCGGCAGCGTCTTCGACGGGATCACCGCGAACGGCAGCTGGAAGCTCTACGCCTATGACTTCGCCCTCGACGACGTCGGCACGATCAGCGGCGGCTGGACCCTGAACGTGACCACCGACGGGACCGACAACGTCGCCCCGGTGACGACGATCAACTCGGGCCCGAGCGGCACGATCAGCCAGTCCTCGGCGAGCTTCGGCTTCAGCGCCGACGAGCCGGCGACATTCGAGTGCAAGCTCGACTCGCAGGCCTACGGCGCCTGCACGTCGCAGAAGCAGTACTCGAGCCTCTCCGAGGGCGACCACACCTTCTCCGTGCGCGCGACCGACACCGCGCTCAACCTCGGCGCGCCGGCGACCCGGAGCTTCACCGTGGACTTCGCGGATCCGCAGCCTCCGCCTCCTCCGCCGCCCCCGCAGTCGACTCGGCCCCGCCGCTGGTCGAGATCCTCAAGGTGACGGTGAAGCGCAAGAAGCGCTCGGCGAAGGTCGAGTTCAGCGGCTCCGACTCCGTCACTGCCGCGGGGGCGCTGAGCTTCAGCTGCTCGCTCGACGGCAAGCCCGAGAGCCCGTGCAGCTCGCCGACGACCTACAAGAAGCTGAAGCCGGGCAAGCACACGATCCAGGTCCGCGCCACCGACGAAGCCGGCAACTCCGCCGTCGCCAGCAAGGGCTTCAAGGTGAAGAAGAAGAAGCGGCGCCGCTAGCGCCCGTGCCCACCCGCCCGGCCTCGCCCGCCCCCGGCTCAAGTCCGTGGCACAGGGCGCCGATTGGGAGGTGTGGGGGGAATCCGCACGACTGAAGACTGATCTCGAATGTTCAACTCCGATCGACAGAAGACCACCGTCGGCCTCGACATCGAAGCGGCCAGCGTCGCCGCGGTCGAGCTCAGCGTCAACGGCTCGGTCGAGCTGAGCGGCCACGGGATCGAGGCACTCGCGCCCGGGGCATTCCGCGAGGGCGAGGTCGTCGACTCCGAGGCGCTGACCGAGTCGCTGAAGGCGCTGTTCGCCAACAACTCGCTCTCGAAGCGGGTTCGGCTCGGGATCGCGAACCAGCGCGTCGTCGTGCGGACGATGATGCTGCCCGCGATCGAGGACGCGAAGGAGCTCGAGGCGGCGATCCGCTTCAAGGCGCAGGACGAGATCCCGATGCCGCTCGATCAGGCCGTGCTCGAGTGGGACGCGGTCGAGCACCGAACGGGCCCCAACGGCGAGCGCCAGGTCGCCGTCGTCGTCGTCGCCGCTCGCCGCGACATGATCGAGAAGCTGCTCGCCGCGATGCGCGACGCCGGGCTGCGCCCGGAGGGCATCGACCTGGCCGCGTTCGGGATGATCCGCGCGCTCGCCAGCTCGTCCTCTGCCGGGGCCGGCGTCGGCGCCTACGTCGCCGCCCCCGGACCGGCGCCCGACGCGCCAACGCTCTCCTACGAGGAGCGCGTCGCCCAGGGCGCCCTCGCGGAGCCGGGCGAGGTGACTCAGCCCGAGCCGGGCGCGCGCCTGTACTGCAATCTCGGTGACGTGCTCAACCTCGCGGTCGCGCGGGGAACGACCTGCCTCTTCACCCGCATGTCGCCGTTCGGCATCGAGGGGATCGCGCAGAAGCTCGCCGAGCGGCGGCAGCTCACGCTCGAGCACGCCCGCCAGTGGCTCGTGCACGTCGGCGTCGACCGCCCGCTCGACACGATCGACGGCGACCCGGAGGTCGTTGCTGCCGCCTCCGAGACGATCGCCGCCGGCGCCTCGAGGCTCGCCGACGAGCTCCGCCTCTCGCTTCAGTACTACGCCGCGCAGGAGGGAGCGCACCCGGTCGAGTCCGTGGTCGCCTGCGGTCCTGCGACCGCGATCCCCGGCCTGATCGAGCACGTCCAGCGCGAGCTCGGCTACGCGGTCTCGGTCGGAACCCCGCCGGCGCTCGCCGGGCTCGATCCGCAGCTCGCGGGTCGGCTCACGCTCAGCTACGGACTGGCGCTGGAGGAGTAGTCGATGCGCCCCGTCAACCTGATCCCCAAGGACCAGCGGCGCGGCGAGCGCGCCGCCGCCCGCAGCGGCCCGCTTCCCTACATCCTGCTCGCGGTCCTCGTGCTCGTCCTCGGCGGGACCGTGATGTACGTCAAGACCTCCGCCTCGATCGACGATCGCAGGACCGAGATCGCGAGCCTCGAAGCGCGCGAGGCGGCGGCCACGCAGGCCGCGCAGGCCCTCGCTCCCTACACCGAGTTCGCGACCCTGGCCGCGACCCGCGAGGCGACGGTCAGCGAGCTCGCCAACAGCCGCTTCGATTGGGAGCGGGTCCTGAACGAGCTCGCTCTGGTGATCCCCGGAGACGTCTGGCTGACCAGCATCATCGGAACGGCGAGCCCGGAGGTCCAGGTCGAGGGCGGCACCGGCGTCGAGACGCGCGCCGGCGTTCCCGGGCCCGCGCTCGAGATCATCGGCTGCGGGGTGAGCCAGGACGCGGTCGCAGGCTTCGTCGCCGCCCTGCGCGACATCGACGGAGTCACTCGCGTCGGCCTCGACAGCTCGGCGCTCCCGGAGACGAGCACGGCGGACGGCGCCGCGGCTCAGAGCGCCGGCAGCAGCGGCGACGATTGCCGGACCCGCGACTTCATCGCCCAGTTCCAGCTCGTGATCGCCTTCGACGAGGCGCCGGTGACGGCCGCTTCGACGGAGGCGGTGCCGACTCCGACCGATACCGCGCCGACGCCGGCCGACCCGGAGAACGCCGACGCCCAGGCCGAGCAGCAGCAGGCCAAGGACTCGGCCGCCGAGCAGACCGACAAGGCCCAAAACGCGACCAACATCGTCCCCGGGGTGTCGTCGCCATGAAGGCCACCGACCGCACGATCCTGATTGCGGTGGCGCTCGTCGCGATGCTCGCCGCGGCGTGGTTCCTGCTGCTGGCGCCGAAGCGCTCCGAGCTCTCCGATCTCGACGCCGAGGTCGCGACCCTGCAGACTTCGGTCGCGCAGGCCGAGCAGCTCGCGCTGGCCGCCGAGGACGCGCGCGAGAACTACAACCGCAACTACCAGAGCCTGGTCGTACTCGGCAAGGCGGTCCCCGGCGACGACGACGCCGCGAGCCTGCTCGTGCAGACGTCCGAGCTCGCGCGCCAGGCCAAGGTCGACTTCCGCAAGCTCGACCTGGTCGAGGGCTCGGGCGAGCCGCCGCCGCCCCCGGCCGCGGCCGAGACCACCGCCGACGGCGCGACCCCGAGCGAGGACGGCGCTGCACCCGCGCCCGCCGCCGCCCCGGCGACCGAGACGACGGTGGCGACGCTGCCGATCGGGGCCACGGTGGGCACCGCCGGGCTGCCGGTGATGCCCTATGCGATGCGCTTCCACGGCGAGTTCTTCCAGGTCGTCGACTTCCTCGGGCGGATCGACGCCCAGGTCGAGGCTCCGGCTGAGGGCGGCACCGTCGACGGCCGCCTGATGACCGTCGACGGGTTCGGGCTCCAGGCTGAGGAGGGCAAGGGCTTTCCGCACCTCGACGCGAGCCTGCACGTGACCACCTTCGTCACCCCCGCCGACCAGGGCGTGACCGCGGGGGCGACTCCGACGGCGCCCCCCACCTCGGTCCCGGCCGAGCCCGTCCCGACGAGCACGCCATGAAGAAGCCGACGATGAAGAAGCCGAGCCTCAAGCTCCCGTCGATCAAGCGCCCGGCGCTCAAGCGCTCGACGGCGAAGAAGCCCGCGCTGAAGCGCCCGTCGGTGCTCTCCAAGGGGCCGCAGCTGAAGGCGCCCCCGGCGCCCCAGTTCCTCAAGGACCTGCACGCCGACCTGCGCGACCGCCACCTGCTGATTCCGGTCCTCGCGCTGATCGCGGCGATCGTCGCGGTCCCGTTCGTGCTCGGCGGCTCCGAGGACGTGCCGCCCGCGGCGCCGCTGGTGACCACCGACCCCGACGCAGCGACCGCGGTCGAGCCCGCGGTCCTCGCCGAGTCGACGGGGATCCGCTCCTATCGCAAGCGGCTCGCCGCGCTGCGCAAGAAGAACCCCTTCGACCAGCAGTTCACCGCCCCGAAGGCGGGCCAGGAGACCGAGGTCCCGGTCGACGACGGCAGTGCCTCGATCAGCATCCCGACCGACGACACGGCATCGACTCCGGTCTCGACCGACTCGCCGACCAGCTCGACCGTGCCGGCGAGCCCGTCGAGCGACCCGTCGGTGGCGAGCCCGAGCTCGAGCGCGCCCGGGCAGAGCGGCGCCAACGGCAACGGCGGCGGCGACCAGATCCGCTTCTACGCCGGCCGCGTCGACGTCCTGCTCGGACCGATCGGCGAGACGAAGACCTACGAGGACGTTCGCTACCTCGACTTCCTGCCCGACGACAAGCAGCCCGTTGCCGCCTTCCTCGGGCTCGTCAACGGCGGCGACAGCGCGGTCTTCTCGCTCTCGACCGCGGTCACCGAGACCGACGGCGAGGGCTCCTGCGCGCCGAAGAAGCCGGCCCAGTGCCAGTACCTGACGCTGAAGGTCGGCGAGGAGCGCCGGCTCACCTACGGCGACCAGGCGAAGACCCTGCGTCTGAAGCTGCTCGATACGCGGATCGTCCGCGTCCCGGATCCGCGCCAGTCCACCGAGCCCTGAGCCGGGTCGCGCGCGGGCGCTCGCGCCCACGCGCTGCGCCGCCGCCCGTCTAGCCTTGCGCCGATGGCGCTTCGCTTCACCACCGCGGGCGAGTCGCACGGGCCCGGGCTCGTAGCGATCGTCGAGGGGCTGCCCGCGGGGCTGGAGCTCGACCGCGAGCGCCTCGACCGCGACATGGCGCGCCGCCAGCTCGGCCACGGGCGCGGCGGGCGGATGAAGATCGAGACCGACGCGATCGAGATCCGCTCCGGGGTGCGCCACGGGCGCACGCTGGGGAGCCCGGTCGCGCTCCTTGTCGCGAATCGCGACTACGCCAACTGGGAGCAACGGATGAGCCCGTGGCCGGTCGAGGCGGAGGTCGAGGAGTCGCATCTGCCGCGTCCCGGCCACGCCGACCTGGTCGGCGCTCAGAAGTACAAGTTCTCCGACGTGCGAAACGTGCTCGAGCGCGCCTCCGCGCGCGAGACCGCGGCCCGGGTCGCCGCCGGCGCGCTTGCGCGGGAGTTCCTGCGCGCGCTTGGCGTCAGCGTCCACAGCCACGTGCTCAGGATCGCCTCGGTCACCGCCGCCGAGCGCCCCGACCTCGGCCCCGACGACTTCGAGCGGGTCGACGAGTCGCCGGTTCGCTGCCTCGATTCCGAGGCCGAGGCGGCGATGGTCGCCGAGATCGACCGGCTGCGAAAGGCGAACGAGAGCCTCGGCGGGATCTTCGAGGTGCGCGCCTTCGGGCTCGTCCCGGGGCTCGGCTCGCACGTCTCCTGGGCGCAGAAGCTCGACGGGCGCCTCGCCCAGGCGGTGGTCTCGATCCAGGCGGTGAAGGGCGTCTCCATCGGCGAGGCGTGGGAGGTGGCCGCGGCGCCCGGCTCCGAGTCCCACGACGAGATCTTCTGGTCCGACGAGCGCGGCTGGTTTCGGGAGACGAACCGCGCCGGCGGGGTCGAGGGCGGGATGTCGAATGGCGAGCCGCTCGTCGTCCGCGGGGCGCTGAAGCCGATCTCGACCCTGACCAAGCCGCTGCGCTCGGTCGACACGGAGACGAAGGAGCCGGCGCAGGCGATGCGCGAGCGCACCGACTCGACCGTGGTCCCCGCCGCCGGCGTGGTCGCCGAGGCGATGGTCGCGCTGGTGCTCGCAGGGGCCTATCGGGAGAAGTTCGGCGGCGACCACATCGACGACGTTCTCGCCGCCGTGGAGGCGTATCGGGAGCGGATCGATTGGCGGCGCTGAGCCCGAGCCGAAGTAAGCGCTCGCTCGTCTTCATCGGCTTCATGGGCGCGGGCAAGTCGAAGGCCGCCCGCGCGGCCCGCGCCGCGGGCCTGGAGGCGATCGACGCCGACGAGCAGCTCGAGCGCGAGCTCGGGGCCCCGATCGACGCCTTCTTCGCCGACGCCGGCGAGGCCGAGTTCCGCCGCCGCGAGGAGGCCGCGGTGCTCGCGCTGCTCGAGCGCGCCAGGGGCGGCGCGATCGCGCTCGGCGGCGGCAGCGTGCTCTCCGAGCGCGTGCGCGAGGCGCTCGCCGACGAGGTCGTCGTCTGGCTCGACGTCGACGCGAACACCGCCTGGGAGCGAGTCGCGGGCTCGCAGCGGCCGCTGGCGCGCGACCGCGACGCGTTCGAGCGCCTGCATCGCGAGCGCCGAGACGTCTATGAGTCGCTCGCCGACGCGGTCGTCCCGGGATACCGCGACGCGGTCGAGGCCGCGTTGCCGTCGCTGCGCGCGCTCGCCGAGCTGCCCGCCGGGACGCGGCTCGCCTGGGCGCGGTCGCGGTCGGGCTCCTATCCGGCGTTCGTCGGGCGCGGGCTGCTCGGCGCCGGAGCGCTCGGGCGGGTCGCCGCCCACGGCGGGGTCGCCGAGCTCGCCGGGCGGGCCTTCTGCATCACCGACACGACCGTGGGCGAGCTCTACGCGGCGGAGGTGGGCCCGGTCGCGGCGACGCTGGCGATCGACCCCGGGGAGGAGGCGAAGACGCTCGCCGAGGCCGAGCGGATGATGGCCGAGCTCGCCGACTCGGGTATGAGCCGCTCCGACCATGTAGTCGCCCTCGGCGGCGGGGTCGTCGGCGACCTGGCCGGGTTCTGCGCCGCCACCTACCAGCGCGGCGTCCCGGTCGTCCACCTGCCGACGACGCTCGTCGCCCAGGTCGACTCCGCCTACGGGGGCAAGACCGGCGTCGATCTCGCGCAGGCGAAGAACTACGTCGGCGCCTACCACCTGCCGGCCGCGGTGCTCGCCGACCCGCGGACGCTCGCGAGCCTGCCGCCCGAGGAGCTGGCCGCCGGCTTCGCCGAAGTGGTGAAGACGGCGCTGATCGCCGGCGGGGCGCTCTGGGAGCGGGTGCGCGCGATCGACGAGCTGCGTCCCGACGACCTCGACCAGGTGATCTTTGCCTGCGCGAAGACCAAGCTCGCTGTCGTCGCCGCCGACGAGCGCGATGGCGACCGCCGCCAGGCGCTCAACCTCGGCCACACCGTCGGCCACGCGATCGAGACCGTGACCGGCTACCGCCGCTACCGCCACGGCGAGGCGGTCGGGCTCGGGCTGCTGGCCGCGCTCGACCTCTCCGGCGCGACCGCGCTTCGCGCCGAGGTCGCCGAGCTGCTCGCCCGCCAGCGGCTGCCGACCGAGCTCGACCCGGCGGTCGATCCCGGCGCGGTCGTCGCGGCGACCGCGCGCGACAAGAAGCGGACCGCCGACGGGCTCGGGTTCGTGGTCTGCGAGCGCCCGGGCGACGTGGTCACGGGGGTGAGCTTCGGCCCGGATAGGGTGCTTGCCGCCGTGACCGACCTGCTCCCGCGATGAGCCCGACCGCCCACAACCGGATCGAGGTCCTGCACGGGGTCAACCTGAGCATGCTCGGCCGTCGGCCCTCCGAGCACTACGGCTCGCTGACCCTCGACGAGCTCGAGCAGCAGGTGCGCCGCTTCGGCCACGACCTCGGAATCGAGGTGCGCCTGTTCCAGACCAACAGCGAGACCGAGTACATCGAGCGCCTGCACCGGCTCGGCTCGCTCGCCGACGGTGCCGTGCTCAACCCTGGCGCCTGGACCCATTACAGCTGGGCGCTCCGCGACGCGCTCGAGGTTGCCGACGTGCCCGCGGTCGAGGTCCACCTCTCCGACGTGACCGCGCGCGAGGACTTCCGCCGCGTCTCGGTCCTCGACGGTCTCGTTCTAGGTCGCATCTACGGCAAGGGCCCGGAGGGATATCGCGAGGCGCTCGAGCTGCTGGCGAAGGAGCTCGGCGTATGAGCGCCGAGCGCGCCGCGCGGCTCGCCGAGCTCGTCGCCGAGCGCGACCTCGACCAGCTGATCGTCGGCGACCTCGTCCGGCCCGGGGACTCGGGCCCCGACGCCGCCGCCAACCTGCGCTGGCTGACCGGGTTCACCGGGACGAGCGGGTTCGCGATCGTCGGCGCGTCCGGGACCACCTTCCTGACCGACTTCCGCTACGTCGAGCGCGCCGAACACGAGGTCGACCCGAGCTTCGAGCAGGTCACGGTCTCGAGCCGGCTGCTCGCCGACCTCGGCGCCCGGCTCGAGGGCAGGGTCGGCTTCGACGACGCCGCGACCAGCGTCGCCAACCAGGCGAAGCTCGAGCAGGCGATCGCCGAGGCCGGCTCGAAGGCGGAGCTGGTCGCCGCCGGCGGGCTCACCGAGCGCCTGCGGCGGCACAAGGACGCCGGTGAGCAGGAGGCGATCGCCGCCGCGGCGCGGATCGCCGACGACGCATATGAGACGGTGCTCGCCGGCGGCCTCGCCGGGCGCAGCGAGCGCGAGGTGGCGCTCGCAGCGGAGGCGCGGATCCGCGAGCTCGGCGCCGAGCCGGCGTTCCCGACGATCGTCGCCGCGGGCCCGAACGGCGCCCTTCCGCACGCCGAGGCCTCCGAGCGCGTGATCGAGGCGGGGGAGCTCGTCGTCTGGGACATGGGGGCGCGCCTCGACGGCTATTACTCGGACGGCACCCGCACCTTCGCCGCCGGCGAGCCGGACGCGGAGGCACGCGAGGTCTACGAGCTCGTGCGCGTGAGCCAGCAGGCGGGCCTCGACGCGGTCGCCGCCGGGGTCGGCGGCGCCGACGCCGACGAGGCGGCGCGGGCGCTGATCCGCGAGGCCGGCCACGACGAGCACTTCGGCCACGGTCTCGGCCACGGGGTCGGGCTCGAGGTGCACGAGGCGCCCCGGCTCGGCCCGCGCTCGGAGGACGTGCTCGCCGACGGCGACGTGGTCTCGGTCGAGCCCGGGGTCTACGTCCCGGGCCGGCTCGGGGTGCGAATCGAGGACCTGGTCGTGGTCACTGCGGACGGCCACCGCAACCTGAGCTCGCTCGACAAGGGCCTCCGTGTCATAGATTGACCAGCGGGTAGAAGCCCGACGAACGAGTCCCCGGCAGAGGAGAGCGATGGCGTTGAAGGTCGAGAGCGACAGCTTCGGACACGGCGACCGGGTGCCCGACGAGCACGCCTTCGGCGTCCCCGACGGCGCCGGCAAGGCGGCGCCCGAGGGCGGCAACCGCAGCCCGCATCTGCGCTGGTCGGGCGCCCCGGAGGGGACCCAGTCGTTCGCGCTCATCGTCCACGACCCCGACGTGCCGGCGGACGCCGCCGACGTCAACCAGGAGGGCAAGACGCTGCCCGCCGACCAGGAGCGCGCCGACTTCGCCCACTGGCTGCTGGTCGACATCTCGCCGGAGACGACCGAGCTTCCCGAGGGCGCGGGCTCGGAGCAGATCGTGATCGGCGGCAAGCCCACCGGCCGCACCGAGCACGGGGTCACGGGGGTCAACAGCTACACCGACTTCCTCGCCGGCGACCCGGAGATGGAGGGCACCTACGGCGACTACGACGGCCCGTTCCCGCCCTTCAACGACGAGCGCGTCCACAACTACCACTTCACCGTCTACGCGCTCGACGTCCCCAGCCTCGAGCTCGAGGGCGAGTTCAAGCTCGACGACGTGCGCGGGGCGATCGAGGGCCACGTGCTCGACGAGGGCAAGCTCGTCGCCGAGTACACGCTCTACGCCGGTCACCTCTAGCGACGCCAGGCGTCGCGACGCGCGGCGCTCAGCGCGAGAGGTCGAGCTCGCCGTCGAGGCTCTCGGCGAAGCCGGCGACGAGCTCGACCGTCGCCTCGAGGTCGCCGAGGTCGACCGTCTCGACCGGCGAGTGCATGTAGCGCAGCGGGACGCTGAGCAGCGCGGCCGGGATCCCCGCCTTCGAGATCTGGATCGCGTCGGCGTCGGTGGCGGTGCGCCGGCCCGAGGCCTCGATCGTGTAGGCGATCTCGAGCCGCTCCGCGGTCTCGCAGAGCAGCTCGAACAGCTTCGGCGAGAGGGTCGAGCCGCGCCCGATCACCGGGCCCGAGCCGAGCGCGTGGCTGCCGTGCTCCTTCTCCTCGATCCCCGGGGCGTCGGTGGCGTGGGTGACGTCGATCGCGATCGCGAGGTCGGGGGCGACCGCGAACGCGCTCGTCGCGGCGCCGTTGAGGCCGACCTCCTCCTGGACCGAGGCGATCGCCGCCATCCGCGCGCCGGGCTCGCCGCGTTCGTTGCAGCGGCGTAGGCTCTCGAGCGCGACGTAGGCGCCGATCCGGTTGTCCATCGAGCGCGAGACGAGCCGGTCGCCGTCGAGCGTCAGCGGCTCGGCGGTGATCACCGCCGGGTCACCGATCCGGATCAGCTCCAGCGCCCGCTCGCGGTCGGCCGCGCCGATGTCGATGTGCAGGCCGACGAGCTCGACCGCGATCTTGCGTTGCTCGGGGTTGAGCAGGTGGACCGGCTTGCGGCCGATGACGCCGGGCACGTCGCCGTCGCGGGCGGCGATCGTGACCCGCTGGCCGACGAGGATCTGCGGGTCCCAGCCACCGATCGGCGCGAACCAGACGAAGCCCTTCTCGTCGACGTGGGTGACGACGAGTCCGATCTCGTCGATGTGGCCGACGACGGCGAGCAGCGGCGACGCGCCCTCTTCGCCGATCTCGGCGACCGAGGAGCCGATCCCGTCGGCGCTCAGGCGCGCGAACGAGGCCGCCTCGCGCCAGACCGCCGTCGCCGGGGCCTCATACCCCGACGGCGCCGGCGCGGAGAGCAGGTCGGTGAGCAGCTTCGGGGCCTCGGCCATCGCGAAAGCGTAGATGCCCGCCGCCCGGGCGGGGCTCACGAGCGCCGGGCGAGCACCTGGTAGACGGAGGTGAACCCGGTCTCGAAGCCGTTGCGCGCCGCCCGCAGGTAGAGGCGCCAGACCCGCAGGCGCTCGGCGCCGGCGAGCCGCGCCGCCTGATCGCGGTGCTCGTCGAGCCGCGCGGCCCAGTGGCGCAGGGTCTCGGCGTAGTCGCCCGCGAACCCCTCGACGTGCTCGGCGACGAACCCGGCGCGCTCGAGTGCGAGCAGGACGCGCGACAGGTGCAGCGGGTCGGCGTCGGGGAAGACGTAGCGCTCCGAGAACGGCCCGGCGTCGGGGTCGGTGTGGCGGAGGCGGGCGATCCCGTGGTTGAGCAGCCGCCCGCCCGGGCCCAGCAGCGCCGCGAGCCGCTCGGCGTAGAGGTCGATCCGCTCGGCGCCGACGTGCTCGACCATGCCGATGCTGGCGATCGCGTCGAAGCGCTCGCCGGCGAGGTCGCGGTAGTCGGCGACCCGGATCTCGACCCGGTCGGCGACGCCGGCCTCGGCGGCCCGCTCGCGGGCGACCCGCGCCTGCGGCTCGGAGAGCGTGAGCCCGATGACCCGGGCTCCGTGGCGGGTCGCGGCGTGGATCGCGAAGCTGCCCCAGCCGCAGCCGACGTCGAGCACCCGCTCGCCCTCGCCGAGGCCGAGCTTCGAGCAGACGAGCTCGAGCTTCGTCTCCTGCGCCGCCTCGAGCGAGTCGGCGCCGCGGGAGAAGATCGCGCAGCTGTAGGTCAACGAGCGGTCAAGGAAGAGCGCGAAGAACTCGGGCGGCAGGTCGTAGTGGTGGCGGACCGCGCGCGCGTCGCGTGCCTTCGATCGCCGCTCGCCGCGCGGGCGCAGCTCGGCGCGCGGTGGCGCCGGGGGCCTGGTGAGACCGTTGGCCGCCGCCGCGGCGGCGAGCAGCCGCAGGCGCCGGCGGCGACTGATCGGGGGCGGCTTCCAGCCGTCGAGGAGCGCGATCACGGCATCGAGGTCGTCGAGCTCGAGCTCGCCCGAGACGTAGGCGCGGCCGAGCCCGAGCTGGCCCGGCGCGCGCAGCACGTGGGCGACCGCCCGCGGTGAGCGCACGGTGAACGTGGGCCCGCCGGGCGTGGTCCGCTCGAGCTCGCCGCCGTCCCAGAACTCGATCGCGAACGGTCGCTCGGGCAGGGCCGCGGCGAGCTCGCGACGCAGCGGACCTGGGTGGGCGAATGGCACTCGATCGATCCTACGCCGCCGGCGCTACCCTGACCGGCCGTGATCAGCACGAACCAGTTCAAGAACGGCTCCCACATCGAGGTCGAGGGCACGATCTGGCGGATCGTCGACTTCCAGCACGTGAAACCCGGCAAGGGAGGCGCGTTCGTGCGCACGAAGCTGCGCCGGGTCAGCGACGGCAACGTCGTCGACAAGACCTTTCGCGCCGGCGAGAAGTTTCGCCCGGTGCGCACCGAGACGAAGCGGATGCAGTACCTCTACGACTCCGGCGACACGGCGGTGTTCATGGACACCGAGTCCTACGAGCAGACCGAGATCCCGCGCGACGGGATCGCGGACGAGATGCGCTGGGTGCTCGCCAACGACACCGTCGACCTGTTGCTGGTCGACGAGCGCCCGACCGGGGTCCAGGTCGCGAGCGCGGTCGACATGACCGTGACCCAGACCGACCCGGGCCTCAAGGGCGACACCGCCTCGGGCGGCGGCTCGAAGCCGGCGACGCTCGAGTCCGGGGTCGTGGTCCAGGTGCCGCTGTTCGTCAACGAGGGCGACCGCGTCCGCGTCGACACCCGCAGCGGCGAGTACGTCTCCCGCGCCTAGCCCGCCACGCTCCCGCGACACTCGCGCCTAGATCCACGCACCCCGAACCGCCACCGTGGCGCGATGGACGACGAGCGTGGAGTTACTCGGCTGGGAGCGGAGGAAGTTCCCGCTCGCTGGGCGGCGGGCCGGCGAATCGCGGCCGTTGCGGGGGAGAGCTGGGGAGTCGTGACCACGGCCGAACTGCTCGCCGGCGGCTTGTCGCACCACCAGATCGGCTCGCGCCGGCTCGCGGGGCTGCTCCATCCGCTCCATCGAGGCGTATACGCGGTCGGCCACCCGAACATCAGGTGGGAAGGGCGGCTACTCGCGGCCGCGAAGGCCTGCGGGCCGGAGGCAGTGGTCAGTCATCGGTCGGCTGGGGCGCTCTGGGGCTTCCTCGATCGTGAGCAGGGCGGGTACCCCGACGTCACCGTGCTCGGTAGTGGCGGTAACCGTCACCCCGAGATCCGGGTCCACAGGACCTCGGCATTGCCGCTCCGTGACCGGTCGCGGCTCGAGCGCGTCCCCCTCACCAGCCCCGCCCGAACCCTGCTCGACCTCGGGGCTCAGCTCGACCGGCCCGCGCTGCGCGCAGCGATTCGCCGAGCTCAGGGATTGAAGCGCGTCAACCTGCGCCAGCTGCACGAGGTGCTCGAGCGCCGGCGACCGTGCAAGGGCTCGCGGCGGCTGGCGGATGCGATCGCGACTGGGTCGGCCCCGACCAGAAGCGTGCTCGAGGATGTCGTCCTCGACCTGGTCCTCGGCGCCGGCTTCACGCATCCGGACGTCAACCGTCCGCTGGTCGTCGGCGGCCGCAGGGTGATCCCGGACTTTCGCTGGCCCGATCGGCGCCTGGTGATCGAGGCCGACGGTGCCGCATGGCACGAGGGCGGCCTGGCTCGCGATGCCGACGCCGAACGCCAGGCGCTGCTCGAGGAAGCCGGTGAGCGGGTCCTTCGTGTCACCTGGCTGCAAGCCGTAGCCCAGCCGAGCGCCACCCTGCGGCGGATCGCAAACGCCGGGGCCCCTCGCCGCAGCGAGCGTGGAGTTCCTCGGCGCGCCGCGCAGTAACTCCACGCTCGCGAGCGATCGTCGCCCGCCGGTAGCCTGAGGCCTCCGATGCGACGCTCCGATCAACGCCGCGACGCGGTCTTCGCGCTCTACCAGCGCGAGGTCACCGGGCGCGCGCTCGGCGAGCAGCTCGCCGAGGCGAAGCCGTTCACCCGCGAGCTCGCCGAGGGCGCCGACGCCGAGCTGGCGGCGCTCGACGAGGAGATCGCCCGCCTCTCGCGCGGCTGGGACTTGGACCGGATCGCCTCGCTCGAGCGCTGCATCATGCGCGTCGCGCTGTTCGAGATGCGACATCCCGAGCAGGCGCCGGTCGAGGTCGCGATCGACGAGGCGGTCAACCTGGCGAAGGAGTACTGCGGCGCCGAGGCGCCGGGATTCGTCAACGGGATCCTCGGCGCCGCCGCGCGCGAGGCCGAGCGAGCGCCGTCGTGAGCGCCGAGTCCGATCCGGCCGCCGGCGTGCGCGAGACCGCCGCACGCCTGCGCGAGCTCGCCGACGAGCTGCGCGCCGCCGAGCTCGCCGACGAGCGCGCCGCCGAGCTCGCCCGTGAGGCCGCCGAGCTGGTGAGCCAGGCCGGCAACGAGATCGAGCGCGCGCTGCGCGACCCCGACGCCGCCGAGAGCTGACCCGGGACGCTTCGGTGGCCGAGTACCCCGACGACCTGCGGGAGCTGGTCGAGCACTACCTGGGCGAGCTGCGCTTCTCCGAGCGCGCCGCGACCGACGGGCTCGACGAGGCGATGCGCTACTCGCTGCTCGCCGGGGGCAAGCGGATCCGCCCGGTCCTCTGCCTGGCCGCGGCGCGCGCCGCGGGCACCGAGCCCGCCGAGGTGCTCCCGGCCGCGGCGGCGATCGAGCTCATCCACACCTACTCGCTGATCCACGACGACCTGCCGGCGATGGACGACGACGAGCTGCGCCGCGGACGGCCGACCTCGCACGTCGTCTACGGCGAGGACGTCGCGATCCTCGCCGGCGACGGCCTCTACGCGGAGGCGATCCGGATCTTCAGCGCCCGCCAGGCCGGCGACCCGGAGCGCGTGCTCGAGGCGCTCGCCGAGCTCGTCGGGGCGACCGGCGTCGGGGGGATGGTCGGCGGCCAGTACCGCGACGTCACCGCCGGACCCGAGATCGGCGCCGACGGCCTGCGCGAGCTGCACGGGCTGAAGACGGGCCGCCTGATCGCGGCGAGCGTGGTCGTACCGCTGGTCCTCGCCGGCGTCGGCGACGACGCGATGGCGAGCTACCGTCGCTTCGCCGACGAGCTCGGCGTCCTGTTTCAGATCGTCGACGACATTCTCGACGTCACCGGCTCCGACGAGGAGCTCGGCAAGCCGCAGGGGTCCGACGAGCGCCACGGCAAGCTCACCTACGTGAGCCTGTTCGGGCTCGAGCGCGCCCGCGAGCTGGCCGCCGAGTCGCACGCGAAGGCGCGCGCGGCGCTCGCCGAGGCCGGCGCGCAGACCGCCGACCTCGAGCTGGTCACCGACTTCATCCACACCCGCCAGCGCTGACCGGCCCCGGTCTCGCGACCCGGGGCTGCGACAATTGCGTGCTCCGGTGAGCGACGACCGCCCGACACCCGAGCCGCGGCTGCTCGACTCGATCACGAGCCCGGCCGACCTCAGCGAGCGCAGCGACGAGGAGCTGGCGCAGATCGCGCAGGAGGTCCGCGAGCTGATCATCGACGTGATCGGCGAGATCGGCGGCCACTTCGGCGCCAACCTTGGCACCTGTGAGCTGACCACGGTCCTCCACAGCCTGCTCGACTCACCGCGCGACAAGATCCTCTGGGACGTCGGCCACCAGGCCTACCCGCACAAGGTGCTCACCGGCCGCGCCGACCGGCTCGAGACGATCCGTCAGTACGAGGGCCTGGCCCCGTTCTGCTCGGTGTTCGAGTCCGAGCACGACATCATGGGCGCCGGGCACGCCTCGACCTCGATCGGCTACGCGGTCGGGCTCAAGGAGGCGATGCGCCACGGCATCGGCGAGGACGGCAGAGTGGTCGCGGTGATCGGCGACGGCGCGCTCACCGGCGGGGTCGCGTTCGAGGCCCTGCACAACGCCGGCGGGCTGCAGACGCCGATGGTGATCGTTCTCAACGACAACGGGATGTCGATCTCACCCAACGTCGGCGCGATCGCGCGCTCGTTCCAGCGCCTGCGCGCGAACCCGCGCCTCTACCACGCGCGCGAGGACGTCGAGGCGCGGCTGACCAAGCTGCCGCTCGGGCTCGGCGACCGGATCGGGCGCCTCGGGCCGGAGATCAAGTCGGCGATCAAGGCCTACGCCGCGCCGGGCCTTCTGTTCGAGGAGCTCGACCTCGCCTACATGGGGCCGATCGACGGTCACGACGTGACCGCGCTGCGCTCGACCCTGGAGGCGGCGTTCGACGCCCAGCGCCCGGTCGTCGTCCACATCCACACGGTCAAGGGCAAGGGCTTCGAGCCGGCCGAGGAGGGCGGGCTCGAGGGGATGGAGAAGTGGCACGCGGCGAAGCCGGGCTCGATCGTCGAGGGCAAGGCGGCGCCGCCACCGGCTGCGAAGCCGCCGCTGACCCGGGGCGAGATGAGCGAGGGCGCGCGCCCGCCGGAGCCCCCGGTCGAGAAGCCGCCGCCCGCCTACACGTCGGTGTTCGGCGACGCGCTCGTGGTCGAGGCGAAGCGCGACCCGCGGGTGATCGGGATCACCGCGGCGATGGCGGGGGGGACCGGGCTGACCGCGCTCGAGCGCGAGTGCCCGGAGCAGTACTACGACGTCGGGATCGCCGAGCAGGACGCGGTCCTGTTCGCCTCCGGGCTCGCGATCCAGGGCGCGAAGCCCGTCTGCGCGATCTACTCGACCTTCCTCCAGCGCGCCTACGACCAGCTCGTCCACGACGTCTGCCTGCAGAAGCTGAACGTGGTCTTCGCGATGGACCGCGCCGGGCTTGTCGGCGACGACGGGCCGACCCATCACGGCGCCTTCGACGTCTCCTACTTCCGCGCGCTGCCGAACGTGGTCGTGATGGCTCCGCGCGACGAGGCGATGCTCTGCCACATGCTGCGCACCGCGCTCGCCCACGACGACGGCCCGATCGCCTTCCGCTACCCGCGCGGGACCGCCGAGGGGGTGCCGCTTCCCGACCGCGCCCGCGAGATCCCGATCGGCACCGGCGAGGTGCTGAGCGAGGGGGAGAGGGTGGCGCTGGTCGGCTACGGCTACGGGGTCCGCGTCGCCCTCGACGCCGCCGCGATCCTCGCCGAGCACGGGCTCTCGGTCACGGTCGCCGACGCGCGCTTCGCGAAGCCGCTCGACGGCCCGCTGCTCGAGCGGCTCGCGGCCGAGCACGAGCTCGTGGTCACGATCGAGGAGAACGTGCTCGCCGGCGGCTTCGGCTCCGGGGCGCTCGAGCTGCTCGAGGACGCTTTCGCCGCCGACCCGACGGAGCGCGCCCGGGTGCTGCGGATCGGGCTCCCCGACCGCTACGTCACCCACGGCAAGCCGGCGCTGCTGCGCGAGGAGGTCGGGCTCACCGGTCCCGCGGTCGCCGAGCGGGTCACCGCGGCGCTCGGCGCCCGCGACACGATCGCCGGCTGACCCGGCATTTGCGAACAAAGCCCGGTCAGTGTGATCGCAGTCACACTGAAACCGCACGTATGTTCGTAGCGTGGACGTCGTGATGAGAGCAATTCCACTCTCCGTCCACAGCGCCCTCGAGATGCTCGCCGCGCCCGCGATCATGGCGGCGCCGTTCGTGCTCGGCTTCGACACGCCGGCGACGGTGGCGACGGTCCTCGTCGGGGCGCTGCTGTTCGGCCTCTCGCTGCAGGCCGGCAACGAGCGCTCGCTGCCGCTCAGCGCGCACTCGGGGTTCGACTACGCCCTCGGCTTCGCCGCGATCGTCGGCGGGCTGGTGCTGGGCCTGGTGACGGAGGACGCGCAAGCAGGAGTCTTTTTGGTCGGCGTAGGTGCCGCCCAGGTCGCGTTGGCCGCGTTCACGCGGTTCAGCGCGCCCCGTGGTGCCTAACGGAGCCGGCCTACCTCACACAGACAAAAAACACATATCTCTCCTCCCTGTACCCCGAGACGCCCGGCAAAGTGCCGGGCGTTTCGATTTGTGGGCGCGGCCGCTCAGCGGTTTCGCTTCAGCTTCAGCCGCTTGCTCTGCGTGTTCGGCTCTCCGCCGTCGGGGGTGAACGTCACCCGGGCTTTCACCTTCGCCTTGCCGCGGTCGGCCAGCTTCTCCTTCGTCCCGCCCCGCGGCCGAATCGCGAGCCTGACGGCGCCGTGCCCGTCGGCGCGGCGCTCGGCCGACTTCAGCCGCTGGCTCGCGGCGAGCTCGACGACGCCCGAGCCTGGGACGAGAACGGTCAGCTTCGCGGTTCCCTTGCGCTTGTTTCGCTTCAGGGCGCCGAACTGGAACCCGTTCTCAGGCTCCTGCGTCGCGGGCGGTCCTCCCGGCGGCTCGCCCGACGGCGCCCCCGGGTCGATCGTCCAGCTCCGCGCCGTCGCCGGCCCCTCGTTCTCCCACGGATCGGTGGCCGCGACCGAGAACGTGTGCGGGCCGTCGCCGAGGCTGGCGTAGGTCTGTGGCGAGGAGCACCCGGTGGGCGCGGCGTCGTCGAGGGAGCACTCGAAGGTCGGGTCCGCCTCGTCGGCGGTGAACGCGAAGCTCGCGTCCGGGCTTGCGACCGTCCCTGTAGGTCCGGACGTGATCGTCACCGTCGGCCCGATTCGGTCCTCGCGAATCGCGATCCCCCGGGGTCCCGCATCGACGGTGACCGGCTCGCCTGCGGCGGCGAGGACGCCGCCCGCGCCGACCTCGTAGTGCTGGACGTCGGTGTCGCTGAAGTTGAGGACGTAGACATCCTCACCCTCGGCGTCGATCGCGATCCCGAACGGGTTGTCGCCCGCCGCGACCGTCGCCGGGTCCTTGGCCGTCAGCTTCCCGTCGGCGGCGATGTCGTACTGGGAGACGTTGTCCGTGATCTGGTTCGTGACGTAGGCACTCAGACCGTCAGGGCTGAGCGCGATCATCGAGGGGAATTGCCCGGCTGCGACCGTCGCCGGATCCTTCGGCGACAGCTCTCCGTTCGACGGCGACGTCCCACTGGCGGACGAAGAAGCTGTTGAGCTCGGTCGAGTAGACGCTCGCGCCGTCGGGACGGACGGCGATGCCGGCGGGGAAGGCGCCGGCCGCGACCGTCGCCGGATCCTTGGCGGCGAGGGCACCGCCCGCGCCGACGTCGTACTGCGAGATCGTCCCGTCCGAGCTCGCCCCGTTGGTCACGTAGGCGCTCGATCCGTCGGGACTGACGGCGACCCCGAACGCGTTCACCCCGGCGGCGACCGACGCCGTGCTCTTCGCCGCCAGCTTTCCGTCGGCGCCGACGTCGTACTGCAGGACGGTGCCCGCGCCCGAGTCGGTGACGTAGGCGCTGTCGCCGTCGGGGCTGATCGCGATCATGCTCGGCGAGCTGCCCGCGGCGACCGTCGCCGGGTTCTTCGCGGTCAGCGACCCGTCGGCGGCGACGTCGAACTGGGAGACGCTGTCCCCGACGCTGTCCCCTACGGTGTCCCCGCTGTTGACGACGTAGAGACTCGCCTGGTCGGGGCTGAGCGCGAGCCCGTCCGGGTTCGGCCCAGTGGCAACGGTCGCCGGATCGGCCGCGACCAGGGCGCCGTCCAGGGTGAGGTCGAAGATCGAGAGCTGGCTCGAGCTGTTGCCGACGTAGAGGCTCGGGGCGGCGAACGCCACCGCGGGGCCGGCGGCGAGCGCGACGATCGAGAGAGCCGCGGCGCGCACGGCGAGGCGCGGGCGACGGCGGCCGATCCGATCGCGGCCGGCTCGGGTCGCGCCCCCCTCCTTGATTTCGCCCAGTTGGCGGTTGAGCATCAGGCTTGGTCCCGCGCGGCGGACTGGTACGCCAGGGTCAGAGTACACGTGCGATCAGCCGATTCAAAGCGGATCCCGCGCCCGTACGCTTCGGCAATGGCCAAGCGGCGGATCGACGCAATGCTCGCCGAGCGCGGGCTCTCGGGATCGCGGACCAGCGCCGCCGAGTCGGTGCGGGCCGGGCGGGTGCGGATCGGGGCCGACGGGCCGCTGGCGCAGAAGCCGAGTCAGCTCGTCGCCGAGGACGCCGAGCTGCTGATCGTCGAGACGCCCCCGTACGTGTCGCGCGGCGGGGTCAAGCTCGCGAACGCCCTCGACGCGCTCGCGATCGAGGTCGCCGGGCTCGACTGCGTCGACGTCGGCGCCTCGACCGGCGGCTTCACCGACTGCCTGCTCCAGCGCGGCGCCGCAAGCGTGGTCGCAGTCGACGTCGCCCACGGCCAGCTCGACTGGAATCTGCGAAACGATGCCCGGGTGACCGTGATCGAGCGCCGCAACGCGCGCGAGCTGGACCCGGCCGAGCTGCCGGGGCCGGCGGCGCTGGCGACGATCGACGTCTCCTTCATCTCGCTCGCCAAGGTGCTCGGCCCGGTGGCCGCGTGCGTGCGCGCCGACGGTGAGCTGCTGGCGATGGTGAAGCCACAGTTCGAGCTCGGCAAGGGCCGGGTCCGGGGCGGGGTCGTGCGCGAGCCCGCCGAGCGCCGCGAGGCGCTGCTCGCGGTCGCCGACGCCGCCGAGCGGGCCGAGCTCGCGGTGCGCGGCTTCGCGTCCTCGGGCCTGCCGGGGCCGAAGGGCAACCGCGAGACCTTCATCCACCTGACCCGCGACGGCGAGTCGCTCGCCGACCTGCCGGCGGCGATCGCGGCGGTCGAGCCATGACCGGCGCGCCGCTGGCGGCGCCGGCCGAGATCCGCTCGGCGGTCGTCCTCACCCACACCCATCCGGTGCAGACCGCGGCGGCGCTTCGCGACGCGGTCGCCGCGGCGCGGGCGGCGGGCTGCACCCTGCACGCGTCCGCCGACGAGCTGGAGAAGCATGGCGACGCCGCCGAGGGGGTCGAGCCGCTCGCCGCGCTCGAGGGCGACCCCGACCTCTGCATCGTGCTCGGCGGCGACGGCACGATCCTCAAGGCCCTGCGCGCCTACGCCGGCACCGAGGTGCCCGTGTTCGGGTTCAACTTCGGCACGATCGGGTTCCTCGCCGCGGTCGAGCGCGACGGGCTCGCCGAGGGGCTCGGGCGCGCCCTCGCGGGCGAGTTCGAGGTCATGCGGATGCCGGGGTTCGAGGCCGCGGTCGAAGCCGAGACCCCGATTGCGCTCAACGACGTCTCGCTGATCCGGCGCCCGCACGGGCGGGTGGCCGAGCTCGCTTACCGCCTCGGCGGCAAGGAGGTCGGCCACGTGCGCTGCGACGGCCTCGTCGCCGCGACCCCGGCCGGCTCGACCGGCTACAACCTCGCCAACTCGGGGCCGATCCTCGCCTGGGGCGTGGAGGGGTACGTGGTCAGCTTCATCGCCCCGCACACGCTCACCGCGCGCCCGCTGGTGGTCGCGCCCAACGACGTCCTCAGCGTCCGCAACGCGACCGGCCGCGACCCGGTCGACGTAGTCCTCGACGGCGAGCACGTCGGCGAGCTCGCCAGCGGGGCCGAGATGGAGGTTCGATTCCGCGACGGGGTCGGGCGCCTCGCCCAGCTCCCGGGCGCGAACTTCTACCGCCGCATCAGCGACAAGTTCGGCCGCCTGGCGCACTGACGCCGGTCCGACGGCGCTGAATCCGTCGGCCGGCGCCGCTACAACGGTTCGATGCTGCTCGAGCTCCGAATCGAGAACCTGCTGCTGATCGAGCGCGCCGAGCTGCGCCTCGGGGCGGGCCTGAACGCGATCACCGGCGAAACCGGCGCCGGGAAGACCGTGCTCGCGCACTCGCTCGACCTGCTGATGGGAGGCCGGGCGCGTCCGCAGATCGTCCGTCCCGGAGCCGAGGAGGCCTGGGTCGAAGGCGCCTTCTCGCTCCCGGACGGCTTCTTCGACGACCCCGAGCTCGAGCAGATCCGCGCCCGGCTGCCCGACGACGCCGACGAGATCGTGCTCGGGCGCCGGATCGGGGCCTCGGGGCGGACCAGCGCCTTCGTCGCCGGGCGCTCCGCCTCGGCGGCCGACCTGCAGCTGCTCGGCTCGCGCCTGCTGCGCTTCTTCGGCCAGCACGAGCATCGGCGGCTCACCCTCGCCTCGGCCCAGCTCGAGGTGCTCGACGGGTTCGCCGGTCCCGAGCAGCTCGAGCTCCGCGAGCGCTACCGAGCGGCGCACGCGCTCGCGACCAGGCTCGCGCGCGAGCTCGCCGAGCTGCGGGAACGCGAGGGGGCGCGCGAGCGCGACCTCGACCTGCTGCGGTTCGAGCTCGCCGAGATCGAGGCCGCCGGGCCCGATCCCGCCGAGGGCGCGGAGCTCGGCGCCGAGCGCGAGCGCCTGCGCCACTCGGAATCGCTGCGGGGCGCGGCGGCGCGGGCGCTGGCGGCGCTCAGCGGCGAGGCCGAGGACGGCGCCGGCGCCCGGCTCGCGCTCGCCGAGGCGGAGGCCGGCCTCGGGGCCGCCGCCGGTGTCGACGTCGCGCTCGACGGGCTCGGCGAACGGCTCGCCACGGTCGCGGTCGAGCTCGAGGACGTCGCCGGCGAGCTGCGCGCGTACCTGGACTCGGCCGAGGCCGAGCCGGGCCGCCTCGAGCAGGTCGAGGAGCGCCTCGCGGCGCTCGACCGGCTCGAGCGCAAGCACGGCGGCTCGATCGAGGCGGTGATCGAGCACGCCGAGCGCTGCCGTGAGGAGATCGCACGGCTCGAGAACGCGGAGGAGATCGCCGGCGAGATCGACGCGCGCCGAGCCGAGGCGGAGGCCGAGCGCGCCGAGCTCGCGGAGCGTCTCGGCAGCGGACGCCGCCGGGCCGCGGCCGAGCTCTCGGACCGGGTCGCCGAGGAGCTCGGCGAGCTGGCGATGGAGGGCGCGCGGCTCGAGGTCGCGCTCGAGCCGCATCCGGACGGCTTCGGGCCCAACGGCGCCGAGACGGTCGAGCTGCTGGTCGCGACCAACCCCGGGATGCCGACCTCGCCACTGCGCGACGCTGCCTCGGGGGGCGAGCTGTCGCGGATCATGCTTGCGCTCAGCGGGCTCGCGAGCGGTGGCGCGGGCAAGACGCTGGTCTTCGACGAGGTCGACGCCGGGATCGGGGGCAACACCGCGCGCGCCGTCGGCGAGCGCCTGCGGGCGCTCGGCGACGCCGGCCAGGTGATCTGCATCACCCACCTGCCGCAGGTCGCCTCGCAGGCGGCGACCAACTTCCGGATCGAGAAGGCGGCGCCCGCCGGCGAGGCGGTGGCGACGGTCGAGCGGGTCGCCGGCGACGACCTGGTCGCCGAGATCGTCCGGATGCTGGGCGGCGAGCCCGGCGACGGCGTCGCGAGCCGCCACGCCGAGGAGCTGCTGCGGGCGGCCTGACCGAGGGCGCGCGCTGGGTGGGAGCTCCCGCCGGCGCGGTCGCGATCGCGGATAATCGACGGCCATGGCTCTCCGCAGCCGGGCGCGCGCGCTGCTGCGCGGGCCCGAGATCCAGCTATCGCCGAGCGCGATCCCGCCGATCGTCGGCCGGGCGCGGCTCGGGCGCAAGACCAAGGACCTGGTCAAGCGCCTCGGCCCCGAGGACGTCGCGATCATCGACCACGCCGACCTCGACCGGATCGCCGCCGAGGACCTCGCCGCCAGCGGCGTGCGGGCGGTCGTCAACGTCGCCCCGTCGTCGACCGACCGCTATCCGAACCCGGGGCCGCTGATCCTCGCCCGCGCCGGGGTGCGCCTGATCGACGCCCCCGCGGCGCCGCTGTTCGAGGAGCTCCGCGACGGCGACGAGGTCGTGATCGTCGGCGACGAGGTCCACCACAACGGCGAGCTGCTGGCGACCGGGCGCCTGATCGACCTGGCGACGGCGAGCGAGCAGATCGAGCGCCAGCGCGAGCGGATCCACGAGGCGCTCTCGGCCTTCGCCGTGAACACGATCGAGCACGTGCGCGAGGAGGGCGAGCTGCTCTCCGGCAGGATCGACTTTCCCACGGTGCGGACCGACTTCCGCGAGCGCCACGCGCTGATCGTCGTCCGCGGGACGACCTACAGGCGCGACCTGCGCACGCTGCGCGCCTACATCGAGGACACGCACCCGGTCCTGGTCGGGGTCGACGGCGGCGCCGACGCGATTCTCGAGGAGGGCTTTCGCCCCGACATGATCCTCGGCGACATGGACTCGGCGACCGACGGAGTGCTCACCAGCGGCGCCGAGTGCGTCGTCCACGCCTACCCCGACGGGCGCGCGCCCGGCCTCGAGCGCCTGCGCGAGCTCGGGGTCGAGCCGGTGATCGTGCCCGCGGTCGGGACGAGCCAGGACGTCGCGATGCTGCTCGCGCACGAGAACGGGGCCCAGCTGATCGTCTCGGTCGGCGCCCACTTCAACCTGACCGAGTTCCTGGACAAGAACCGGGCCGGGATGTCGTCGACCTTCCTCACCCGGCTGCGAATCGGCGAGACGCTCGTCGACGCGAAGGGCGTCAGCCGGCTCTACAACCCCGGCGTCCGCGGCTGGCAGATGCTCGTCTTCGTCGTCGCCTCGCTGCTGCTGATCGGGATCGTCGTGGTCAGCTCGCCGGCGCTGGAGGAGTTCTTCGAGCTCGTCTGGCTGAAGATCAAGGTCGCGCTGGATCTCTGATGGGGTACTCGTCGCGGTATCACGCGGCCTCGCTCGCGGCCGTCTTCCTCGCCCTGGCGATCGGGATCCTGATCGGCGTCGGCTTCGGCTCCGACATCGTCTCCGGCACCGCCGAGGACCTCGAGCAGAGCCTCGCCGCCGACCTCGACGAGGCCCGCGCCGAGGCCGACTCGCTCGAGGCCGAGCTCGAGGCCGAGCGCGCCTTCGACGCCGCGGTCTACCCGGCGGTCGTCGCCGGCGTCCTGCGCGGCGAGGAGGTGGCGCTGGTCGGTCTCGGCGGCCTCGACCCCGAGATCGCCAACGACGTCGAGGCGGCGATCGGCCCGGCCGGCGGCGGCCTCACCGAGGTCGCCGCGGTGCGCGCCCCGCCCGACCTCGACGCGCTCGCGGGCTCGCTTGACGGGCGCGAGGCCCGGGCGCTGTCGCGCGGCTCAGAGGAGGAGCTGCGCGACTACGCCGAGCGCGCGGGGAGGCTCCTGGTGCGCGGCGGACCGGGCTTCGACGAGCTCCGCGGGACGCTGCTGACCCGCTACAGCGGCAGCCCCGACGGGATCGACAGCGTCGTCGTCGTCCGCCAGCGACCCGACGACCTCGAGCCCGGCGAGGAGACGACCACCGACGTGCTCGAGCAGGGCATCGTCGCCGGCCTGCGCGCCAGCGCGACCACGGTCGGGGCCGAGCGCAGCGACGCGGACCCGTCGTCGATCGGCTTCTTCGACGCTCAGGGCGTCGCCACCGTCGACAACATCGACCTGACCTCGGGCCGGGTCGCGCTCGTCTACGCGCTCGACGGCGCCGCCGGCAACTTCGGGCGCAAGGAGACGGCCGACAGCCTGCTGCCCGACCTGCTCGAAGCCGATCGCCCGCCGACCAGCGGCGGCGGCCGGACCCAGGGCTGAGGCGGCCAGCGTGGAGCCGAGCTCACCGGCCTGCTGCTCTCGGGCGCGATCGCGGCGGTCGCGCTCGGCCCCTGGCTCGCCGACATGCTGCGCACCGGGCTCGCGCGCCAGAACTACGCCGGGCGACGGGTCGCGTTCCCGGCCGGCGCGGCGCTCGTCGCCTGCTCGCTGCTCGCGCTCGCCCCGCTGGCGATCCTCGACGACCGCGCCGACCTCGACCTGCTCGACCCCGAGCTGCGGCGCTGGATCGTCTACGTGCTCGGCGTCGCCCTGCTCGGGCTGCTCGACGACGCGCTCGGGCGCGGCGCCGACGCCGACACCCCGCGCGGCTGGCGCGGCCACGCGCGGGCGGTCGCGGCGGGCGGGTTCTCGACCGGCGCGATCAAGGCGGCGGGGGCGCTGGCGCTCGCCGCCTACGCCGTCTCCGGTCGCGGGCGCGAGGGGATCGACTACCTCGCCGACCTCGCGCTGCTGCTGCTGGCGACGAACCTGTTCAACCTGCTCGACCTGCGCCCGGGCCGGGTCGAGAAGGCGTTCTTCGCCCTGCTCGCCGGTCTCTGCCTCGGCGCGACGACGCTCGAGCCGCTCGAGCTGCTCGGGATCTTCGTCGGCCCGGTCGCGGTCGGCTCCGTCTTCACCCTGCGCGAGCGGGCGATGCTCGGGGACACCGGGTCGAACCTGGTCGGCGCCCTCGCCGGGATCTCGATGCTGGTCACGCTCGGCGAGACGGGCCGCTGGATCGCGCTCGCCGCGATCGCGGCGCTGACCGTCTACGGGGAGTTCCGCTCGATCTCGAAGACGATCGACGCGGTTCCGCCACTGCGCTGGTTAGACTCGCTCGGCAAGGTGAGCAGAGGCGATCTGAAGCGATGAAGCCGGGCGAGACGCGCTTCATCTTCGTCACCGGCGGAGTCGTCTCCTCGCTCGGAAAGGGCATCGCCGCCGCCTCGATCGGGCGCCTGCTGGTCAGCCGCGGGTTCCGGGTCCAGCTGCAGAAGTTCGACCCCTACATCAACGTCGACCCGGGGACGATGAGCCCGTTCCAGCACGGCGAGGTGTTCGTCACCGAGGACGGCGCCGAGACCGACCTCGACCTCGGCCACTACGAGCGCTTCACCGACGAGAACACCTCGCGGGCCTCGAACGTGACCGCCGGCGCGGTCTACAACTCGGTCATCCGGCGCGAGCGCCGCGGCGACTACCTCGGCGCGACCGTGCAGGTGATCCCGCACATCACCGACGAGATCAAGCAGCGGATCCTGATCGTCGCCGAGTCGCAGGCGGTCGACTTCGTGATCACCGAGATCGGCGGCACGGTCGGCGACATCGAGTCGCTGCCCTTCCTCGAGGCGATCCGCCAGCTCTACTCGGAGCTCGGGCCGAAGCGGTGCATGTTCCTGCACCTGACGCTGGTCCCCTACATCGGCCACGCGGGCGAGATGAAGACGAAGCCGACCCAGCACTCGGTCAACGAGCTGCGCCGGATCGGGATCCAGCCCCACGCGCTCGTCTGCCGCTCCGAGCGCGGGCTCGACCGCGAGATCCGCAAGAAGATCGCGCTCTTCGCCAGCGTCCCCGAGGAGGCGGTGCTCTCGGCCCGCGACGTCGACAACATCTACAAGGTGCCGCTGGTGATGCGCGCCGAGGGCGCCGACGACCTCGTCCTCGACCACTTCGGGGTCGAGGCGCCGTCGCCGGAGCTCGGCGAGTGGGAGGAGCTCGTGCGCCGCGCCGACGCCTGCGAGGGGACGACCCGGATCGCCCTGGTCGGCAAGTACGTGCAGCTCGCCGACGCCTACAAGTCGGTGATCGAGGCGCTCAACCACGGCGGCTATCACCACGGGACCAACGTCGAGGTCGAGCTGGTCGACTCCGAGGAGTTCGACCCGGACGAGATCGCCGACCTGGGCCGACGGGATCCTGATCCCGGGCGGCTTCGGCGAGCGCGGGATCGAGGGCAAGATCCAGCGCCGCGCGGGTCGCGCGCGAGCGCGGGATCCCGTACCTCGGCATCTGCCTCGGGATGCAGATCGCGGTCGCCGAGTTCGCCCGCCACGTCGCCGGCATGGACGGCGCCAACTCGACCGAGTTCGACCCCGAGACCCCGTTCCCGGTCGTCGACCTGCTGCCGGAGCAGAAGGAGGTCTCCGACATGGGCGGCACGATGCGCCTCGGCGCCGACCCGGTGAAGCTCCACGAGGGCACCAGGGCGCGCGAGATCTTCGGCGAGGCCGTGATCTACAAGCGCCACCGCCACCGCTATCGAGGTCAACAACCAGCTTCGCCGCCGGCTCGAGGACGAGGGCCTGGTCTGCGGCGGCACCTCGCCCGACGAGCGCCTGGTCGAGATCGTCGAGCTCCCCGAGCACCCGTTCTACGTCGCCTCGCAGTTCCACCCCGAGTTCAACTCGCGCCCGACCCGCCCTGAGCCGCTGTTCCGCGACTTCGTCGGCGCCGCCGCGGCGCGAGCGCGCGAGCGCGGCGACGGCCCGGCGACCGAGGAGACCGAGGTCGAGTCGGCCGAGGCCCCCCGCGGGCGCTTCACCCCCAGGGCTAGCGCTCGCATAGCCTGCGGGCGTCGTGAGCGAGCAGCGAATGCTCGAGCGCTTCGTGCGCCTCTGCGAGATCCCGAGCCCGACCGGCTCCGAGCGCGCGGTCGCCGACGACGTGCTGGCCGAGCTGCGCGCGCTCGGGGATCGAGGTCGCCGAGGACGGCGCCGCGACCGGCGCGCGCGCGGGCGCCGGCAACCTGATCGCCCGGGTGCCGGGGACGGGGGAGGGCTGGGTGATGCTCTGCGCCCACCTCGACACGGTGCCCGAGGCCGAGCGGATCGAGGTCGAGCTCGCCGACGGCGTCTACCGCAGCCGCGGGGAGACGATCCTCGGCGCCGACAACAAGGCGGCGGTCGCCGTCCTGGTCGAGCTCGCGGCGCGAGCGGTCGCGAAGCCGCGCCGCTGCGGGGTCGAGCTCGTGTTCACGGTCGCCGAGGAGGACGGGCTGCGCGGCGCGAAGGAGCTCGACCTCGGCTCGCTGCGCTCGCCGTTCGGCTTCGCGCTCGACCACGCGACGCCGATCGGCGAGGTGATCACCGCCGCACCGACCTACCAGCGGGTCGTCGCCGAGTTCGAGGGGGTCGAGGCGCACGCCGGGATCCGCCCCGAGGACGGCCGCTCGGCGATCGAGGCCGCCGCGGCGGCGGTCGGCGGCGATGGAGCTCGGGCCGGCTCGACGCGGAGACGACCGCGAACGTCGGCGTGATCGCGGGCGGCAGCGGCCTCCAACGTCGTCGCCGGGCAGCTGCCGGCTCGAGGCCGAGGCGCGCTCGCTCGACGAGGGCCGGGTCGCGGCGGCGACCGCGGCGATGGTCGACGCCTGCACCTGGGCGGCGAGCGAGCACGGCTGCGACGTCGACGTCGACGTGACGCGAGGTCTTCCGCGGCTATCGCCAGCCGTCGAGCGCGCCCGCGGTCGCGGTCGCCCGAGCGGCGCTCGAGCGCTGCGGGCATCGAGCCGCGCGAGGTCGCCACCGGCGGCGGCAGCGACGCGAACGCGCTCGTCGCCCGCGGCTTCGAGTGCGTGCTGCTCGCCAACGGCACCGAGGGCAACCACACCGCCGCCGAGAGCGTCGCCGCGCGGCGGCTCGACCGAGATGCTCGCCGTCTGCGAGGCGATCGCCGACCTCGCCGCCGAGGTGGGCTGAGGTGCTGAAGCTGCGGCGCGGGACCGTCGTCGACCTCGACCCGCTGACGGTCGAGGTCGGCGGCGAGCACCGCTCGCGCGTGGGCGGACGACGTCGCTGGTCGGGGAGGTCGAGGTCGGCGACGAGGTGATCGTCAACACGGAGGCGCGCGACCTCGGGCTCGGCTCGGGCGGCTTCGACATCGTCCACGTCAACCTCAGCCGCGGGCTCGACCGGGCCGAGGCCGAGGGCATGCACGTGATGAAGCTCAACTACACCTCGCTCCAGCACCCGGTCGAGCCGGTCGAGATCGAGCACGGAGAGCCCGACCTCGGCCCGAAGCCGCCGGCGTGCGTGATCTCGCTCCACGGCCACCTGGCGCCGGTCGCCTGGGCCGCGGCGCAGGCGCGGCCGGGGCTGCGGCTCGGGTTCGTCCAGGGCGCCGGCGCGGCGCTGCCGGGCGCGCTGTCGCGCGACGTCGCCGAGCTGCGCGAGCGCGGGCTGCTCTGCGGCCACGTCACCGCCGGCCCCGCCTACGGCGGCGAGCACGAGGCGATCAGCCTCGTCGGCGGCCTCGACGCGGCCGCGCGCCGGCTCGGCTGGGAGGCGATCGTCGTCGGCCCGGGCCCCGGGATCCTCGGCTCGGCGACCCGGCTCGGCCACGGCGGGATGGCGGCGCTCGACGCCGCCCACGCGGCGCTCGCGCTCGGGCTGCCGACGATCGCTCTGCCCGCGGCTCTCGAGCTCCGACGAGCGACCGCGCCACCGCGGCCTCAGCCATCACACCGCCTCGGTGCTCGAGCTGCTGCTGGCGCCGGTGCGGGTGCCGGTCCCGGAGGCCGAGCTCGAGGGCTGGCCGCTGCTCGCCGCCGACGCGCCGGAGGGCGGCTCGGCTCAGGCGGCGCTCGACGACCTGATCGAGATCTGCAGCGGTCGCCACGACATCGTCGTCCAGTCGATCGACCTCGACGGCTACGCCGACTCGCGGGCTGCCGGCGACGACGATGGGGCGAACGATCGCCGAGGACCCGCTGTTCTTCGCCGCGCCGCTCGCCGCCGGCCGGGCGCTGGCCGCGGCGATCGGCGGGTAGGGGAGGGACGTGCGAGCGGATCGGATCGAAGACCGTCTACGAGGGCCCGATCGCGTCGGTGCGGATCGACGAGTTCGCCTACGACGACGGCTCGACCGCCGAGCGCGAGGTGGTCGCCCACCCCGGCGCGGTCGCGATCGTCGCCCATGACGACGAGACCCTCTGGCTGGTGCGCCAGCCGCGCGAGGCGGTCGGCGAGGCGGCGCTGCTCGAGCTCCCGGCGGGCAAGCTCGACGTCGAGGGGGAGACGCCGCTCGAGTGCGCGCAGCGCGAGCTCGCCGAGGAGATCGGCCACCGCGCCGCTGAATGGCGCGAGCTGAAGCGCTTCTACACCTCGCCCGGGTTCGCCGAGGAGGAGGTGACGATCTTCGTGGCCACCGGGCTCGAGCCGGTCGAGCACGAGCCCGATCCGGACGAGCGGATCGAGATCGTCGCCTGGCCGCTCGCCGAGCTCGAGCGCGCGATCGGCGAGTGCGCGGACGCGAAGTCGCTGATCGGGATCCTGCTGCTGGCGCGGTCGCTGGGCTGAGGCCGGCGCGCCAGCGCGCTTGCAGCGGCAGGGGCGCCGCGCCCGGCGGGAGAACCTGGGGCCATGGCGGTCGCCGTCGCCAGACCCGAGGAGCGTCCCACCGATGCGCGCTTCGAGGCCCTGGTGCTCGACTTCCTCGCCTACCTCGAGTTCGAGCGCGGCCTGGCGCGCAACACGCTCGACGCCTACCGCACCGACCTGCTGCAGTTCGGCGCCTTCCTCGCCGAGCGCGACCGCGAGGCGACCGCGGTCGAGCGCGCCGACGTCGCCGACTTCCTCGCCGACCTCGCGACCGGCGAGCCGCCCGACGACGACGGCAACGGCGGACGGCCGACGTGCTCGCCGGCGACGATCAGCCGCAAGACCGCCTGCCTGCGCTCCTTCTACCGCCACCTGCGCCGCGAGGAGCTGATCGCCGACGACCCGACCGCGACCCTGAGCCCGCCGCAGAAGTCGCGCAAGCTGCCGCACGTGCTCAGCCAGGCCGAGGTGACGAAGCTGCTCGACAGCGCCCGCGGCCCGGACCCGATCGCGCTTCGCGACCGCGCCCTGCTCGAGATCATGTACGGCTGCGGCCTGCGCGCCTCGGAGGCGATCGGGCTCGAGATCGGCGACGTCGACCTGCGCCGCGGCTTCGTCCGCCCGCACGGCAAGGGCTCGAAGGAGCGGATCGTGCCGCTCGGAAGCCAGGCGCAGCGCGCGGTCGAGCGCTACCTGCGCGCCGGGCGCGCCGAGCTCGTCGGCGAGCGGGTCGAGCGCAAGCTGTTCGTCAACTTCCGCGGCGGGGGGCTGACCCGCCAGGGCCTCTACAAGATCATCCAGCGCCACGCCAAGGAGGTCGGCCTCGACGGCAAGATGAGCCCGCACACGCTCCGCCACACGTTCGCGACCCACCTGCTCTCCGGCGGCTGCGACCTGCGCTCGGTGCAGGAGATGCTCGGCCACGCCGACGTCGCCACGACCCAGCTCTACACCCACCTCTCGCGGGAGAAGATCAAGGAGGTCTACTTCAGCGCCCACCCGCGCGCGACCGCGTAGCCGCCGCGGCTACGAGCGGTCGAGGCGGCGCTGGTACCAGGTCACGTCCCAGAGCCGGCCGAACTTGAGCCCGACGCCCTCGAACGTGCCCACCAGGGTGAACCCGAGCGACTCGTGCAGCGCGGCGCTGGCCGGGTTGGGAGCGGTCATCCCGCCGACGGCGAGCCGCGCCGAGCTCGCCTCCAGCAGCTCGATCAGGCGCCCGTAGAGCGCCCGGCCGACGCCCCCGCCCTGGGCGTCGGTGGCGACGTAGACCGAGGTCTCGCAGGTCGTCTCGTAGGCGGCGCGCTCGCGGAAGGCGCGGCTCTTGGCGTAGCCGAGCACCCGTCCCTCGTCGTCGAGCGCCACCAGCAGCCGGTGGCCGCGCTCGTGCTCGGCGGACTCGAGCTCGCGCTCCCAGTCCTCGATCGGCGGCGGCTCGAGGTCGAAGGTCGCCGGCGAGGTGGCGACGTAGCCGTCGTAGATCCGCTTCAGCTGCGCGAGGTGCTCGCGCTCGGCGTCGACGATCCGCATCCGAGCGTGATAGCAGCGATGATGAATCGATGCCCGAGCTCCCCGAGGTCGAGACCGTTCGCCGGCAGCTCGAGCCCGAGGTCGCCGGGCGCCGGATCGAGACGGCGGAGGTGCTCGACGAGCGCTGGACGCGGCCCGAGGACCCCCGCACGGTCGAACGTGCGCTCGCCGGGCGCGCGGTCGAGCGCGTCGACCGGCGGGGCAAGTACCTGATCGTCCACCTCGACGACCGCAGCGCGCTGGTCATGCACCTGCGGATGACCGGCAACCTGCTCCTGCGCCCGGCGGGCTCGTCGCGGGTCGCGGACCTGATGCAGAGCGAGCGCTTCGGCGGCCCGCGCCTCTACGAGACCGATCCCGACGCCCGTCACCTGCGGGCTCGGATCGCGTTCGCCGACGGGGCCGAGCTCTGGTTCACCGACCCGCGGCGCTTCGGGCACGCGGTCGTCCTCGCCGAGGACGAGCTCGACGGCTACTTCGCGGCCCGGCTCGGGGTCGAGCCGCTCTCCGACGAGCTCAGCCCGGAGCGTCTCGCGGCCCTGGCCGCGGGCCGGCGGGCGCCGCTGAAGTCGTTTCTGCTCAACCAGACGGGGATCGCCGGGATCGGCAACATCTACGCCGACGAGGCCCTGTTTCGCGCCCACCTGCATCCGCTCTCGCCGGCCGGCTCGATGCGCGAGCCGCACTGCGAGGACCTGGTCGAGGGGATCGTCGGCGCGCTCGAGCTCGGCCTCGAGCGCGGCGGGTCCTCGATCGACGACTACCGCGACGCGCGCGGCGAGCGCGGCTCGATGCAGGAGGAGTTCCTCGTCCACACCCGCGAGGGCGAGCCCTGCGTGCGCTGCGGGACCGAGATCCGGCGGGTGGTCGTCTCCGGGCGCTCGACCTACTTCTGCCCGGGCTGTCAGAAGCGGCTGCGAGCGCGGCCGCGACGGCGGCGGGCGCGGCGGTGAGCGCGGCGATCGAGCCCCCGGGCGGCTTCGCGATCGGCCACTGGACCGACGCCGAGGGGGTCACCGGGTGCACGGTCGTGATCGCGCCTCCCGGCTCCCGCGGCGGGGTCGACGTGCGCGGCGGCGGGCCGGGGACGCGCGAGACCGACGTGATCGGGCCGCTCGCGGGGACGGCGGAGACGTCCGCGGTGATGCTCAGCGGCGGGAGCGCGTTCGGGCTCGCGGCCGCGGACGGGGCGGTGCGCTGGCTCGAGCAGCACGGGCGCGGCTATCGCACGCCCGGCGGGCTGGTCCCGATCGTGCCCGCGGCGGTGATCTACGACCTGGTCGAGGGCGACCCGGCGGCGCGCCCGGATGCCGAGGCCGGCCACGCCGCCTGCGAGGCGGCCCGGCCCGGGATCCCGGAGCGCGGCAGGGTCGGCGCGGGCACCGGCGCCGCGGTCGGGAAGATCCTCGGTCGCGAGCGGGCGACCCCGGCCGGGGTCGGCTACGCCGCGGCGACCGGCGGGCGCGGCGAGACCGTCGCCGCGCTCGCGGTCGTGAACGCGTTCGGCGACGTCGTCGGGGCCGACGGCGCGATCGTGGCCGGCGCCCGGGGGCCGGACGGGGAGATCGTCTCGACCGCGGGCGCGCTCGCCGAGATGAGCGAGGCGCCCGACTGGACGCGGATCGAGGAGCGCAACACGACGCTCGTCTGCGTGCTCACCGACGCGGCGCTCGACCGCGCCGCCTGCACCAGGGTCGCGCGGATGGCGAGCGGCGGCGTCGCGCGCGCGGTCGACCCGGTGTTCTCGAGCGTCGACGGCGACGTCGTCTTCTGCCTCGCCGCCGGGGAGCCGCCGGCGAGCGAGGACCGCTTCGCCTCGATCGCGGCCGGGACGCTGGCGGCGACGGTGACCGCGGCGGCGATCCGCGACGCGGTCGCGGCCGCTCGCTGAGGTTCTAGGCTGGGCGCGATGGCGATCGACGAGTTCCTGCTGCGGCGCTTCGAGCAGCCCGACGAGGTGCGCGAGTTCCCGCTCGGGCGCCTGGAGCTGGTCGAGATCGGCGGCATGACCGTGGGCAGGGCGCTGTACGAGCCGGGGTGGAAGTGGAGCGAGCATGTCGGCTCGACGCCGGACGAGCGCTGCATGGTCGAGCACCTGGGGCTGGTGATCTCCGGCCGGGCCGCGGTCAGCGGCCCCGATTACGAGGCGGTGATGGAGCCCGGCGACATCTTCGCCGTCCCGCCCGACCACGACAGCTGGGTCGTCGGCGACGAGCCATACGTCTCGCTGCACTTCCTCGGCGCCGCCGATTACGCCGCCTGATCGCGGCCGCGGTACGTCCGCCGCCTGAGTCATCTTTGCCCGGTGGCGGGCAAGATCAAGACCGAGGCGATCGTCCTGCGCAGCATCCGCTACGGCGAGGCCGACCGGATCCTGCATCTGTACAGCGCCTCGCGCGGGCGGGTGGGCGCGATCGCCAAGGGGGTGCGGCGGCCGCGCTCGCGCTTCGGCGGGCGCCTGGAGCCGTTCTTTCGCCTCGACCTGGTCCTGCACGAGGGCCGCGGCGACCTGATGACGGTGACCGCCGCGCACACGGTCGCCGCGCACCCGAACCTGCGCGCGAGCGGCCCGGCGCTCGGCGCCGCGGCGCGCGCCTGCGACTCGGTCCTGCGGCTGCTCGACTCCGAGGAGCCCAACCCCGCCGCCTACAACCTGCTCTGCCGCTACCTGGCGATCCTCGACGGCGCCGAGTCGCTCGCCGGCGACGGCAGCGCCGACGGCGCTGCCGGGCTCGCGACGGCGCTCGCCTTCCGGCTCAAGCTCGCGCTCGCGGCGGGCTTCGCCCCGGAGCTCGCCTCGTGCGCTCGCTGCGGCGAGCGCGACGGCCTCAGCGGCTTCTCGGGCGACGCGGGCGGGGTCGTCTGCGCCGCCTGCGAGCGGGGCGGCTTCCCGCTCTCGGGCGAGGCGCACGGGTTCATGGTCGCGGCGCTGGGACGGCCGCTGGCGCAGGCGCCGGAGGCGCGCGATCGCGCCCTGCGCCAGGCCGAGCGGGCGATCGGCGACACGCTCGAGCACCACGCTCACGTGCAGCTGCGCGCCGCGGCCTGAGGCCGGCGCGCCGGGCCGAGCCGCGCGGTGCGCGAAGATCGGCTGATGCACGACCAGCAGCGAGCCGACCTGCTCGACGCGCTCGGCGGGCCGCAGGGGATCGCCGACTCGAGCCTGCCGGCGCTCGTCTTCGTCGGCGTCTACACGCTCGCCGGCAACGAGCTCGCGCTCGCCGCCTGGACCGCGGTCGGCGTCGGGGCGGTGATCGCGGCGATTCGGGTCGCGCGCCGGGAGGCGCTTCGGTTTGCGCTCGCGGGCTTCGCCGGGGTCGCGCTGGCGGCGTTCGTCGCCGACCGCACCGGCCGCGCCGAGGACTTCTTCCTGCCCGGGCTGCTGCTCAACGCGGGCTACGCGACCGCGTACCTGGTCTCGATCGCGGTGCGCTGGCCGCTGCTCGGCGTCCTGCTCGGTCCGATCACCGGCGAGGGGCAGAGCTGGCGCCGCGATCCCGAGCGAGTGCGCCTCTACACGCGCGCGAGCTGGGTCTGGGTCGGCGTCTTCTCGCTTCGGCTCGCGGTTCAGCTGCCGCTCTACCTCGCCGGGGCGGTGCTCGCGCTCGGGATCGCGCGCACGGCGATGGGATTGCCGCTGTTCCTGGTCGGGATCTGGCTTTCGTTCCTCATCCTCCGCGGCGATTCGGAGGCCGAGGGGGAGGGCTCGGGCGCCCGTATGCTCAAAGGACCGTGAGCGAAGCCGATCCGAGAGCGCCGGAGCCGTTCGCCGAGCGCGTCCAGCGGCTGGAGGCGGAGTTCCTCTCAGAGCGCGCGACGCGCTCGTATCCGGCGCGCCGGCGCGAGCCCGAGCCCGACAGCGCGCTGCGGACGCCGTTTCAGCGCGATCGCGACCGGATCGTGCACGCGAAGGCGTTTCGCCGGCTCAAGCACAAGACGCAGGTGTTCATCGCGCCCGAGGGCGACCACTACCGGACCCGGCTCACGCACACGCTCGAGACCTGCTGCATCGCGCGCACGGTCGCGCGGGCGCTGGGGCTGAACGAGGACCTGACCGAGGCGATCGGGCTCGGACACGATCTCGGCCACCCGCCGTTCGGGCACATCGGCGAGGAGGCGCTCGACCAGGCGCTGCGCGAGCGCGGCGCCGGCGGCTTTCGCCACAACGAGCACTCGCTGCGGGTGGTCGAGGTGCTCGAGCGCGACGGGGAGGGCCTGAACCTGACCGAGGAGGTTCGCGACGGGATCCTCAACCACACCGGCCCCGAGCACCCGGCGACGCTCGAGGGCAGGGTGGTGAGGCTGGTCGACCGGGTCGCCTACATCAACCACGACATCGACGATGCGGTGCGGGCCGGGATCCTCGCCGAGTCCGACCTGCCGGCGGCGGAAATCGAGCTCCTGGGGGCGAGCGGCGCCGAGCGGATCGACACCCTGGTCGGCGACATCGTCGCGACCTCGCGCGAGCGCGGCGATGTGGCGCAGTCGGAGGAGGTTGGGGGGGCGATGCTGCGGCTGCGCAAGTTCATGTTCCAGAGCGTCTACCTCGGTCCCGAGGCGCGCAGCGAGCACGACCGGGTGATCCGGACCCTGAGCGGGCTCTTCGACCACTACCTCGACGATCCGGCGCTGGTCGCGGACGGTGCCGGGAGCGAGGACGACGAGCTGCAGCGGGTGACCGATTACGTCGCCGGGATGACCGACCGGTTCGCGATCGCGACCTTCAGGCGCCTGGCGCTGCCGGAGGAGTCCCGCCTGTGAGCAAATGCCGCCAACATGCTCCGCTTCGCGTCCGCTGTCGGCGGGTGACTGGACGGCTGTGAGTCGCTTTACGGCGGACAGCGTCGAGCGGGTGAAGGAGGCGGCCGACATGGTCGAGATCGTCTCCGCGCACACGGAGCTGCGGCGCGCCGGGACCCGGTACACGGGGCTGTGCCCGTTTCACGACGAGCGCTCGCCCTCGTTCTCGGTCGACCCGCAGGAGAAGCTCTACCACTGCTTCGGCTGCGGGGTGGGGGGCGACGTGATCAGGTTCGTCGAGGAGCGCGAGGGGCTCTCGTTCGCGGACGCGGTCGAGTCGCTGGCCGACCGCTACGGGGTCGAGCTCGAGCGCGAGCAGGAGGACCCGCGCGCCGAGGAGCAGCGAAAGCAGCGCGCTCGCCTCGGCGAGCTGCTCGAGCGCACGGCGGGCTTCTACGCGAGCTTTTTGCGCGACGCGCCGCAGGCCGAGCGCGCGCGCGGCTATCTCGGCGAACGGGGGCTGGGGGCGGAGGTGCTGGCGGAGTTCGGGGTCGGCTGCGCGCCCGGAACGTGGGACACGGTCCTGGTTCGCGGCCAGCAGGCCGGATACTCGGTCGCCGAGATCGAGGCGGCGGGGCTGGTGTTGAAGAGCCAGAAGGGGCGCGGGCACTACGACCGCTTCCGGTCGCGGATCCTGTTCCCGATCCGCGATGCGCGTGGGCGGGTGCAGGGGTTCGGGGCGCGGGCGCTGCTGCCGGACCAGAAGCCGAAGTACGTCAACTCGCCGGAGTCGGACCTGTATCGCAAGCGGCGCACGCTGTACGGGATCGAGCGGGCGCGGGCGGAGATCGCGAAGCGAGCGCGGGCGGTGGTGGTCGAGGGTTACACGGACGTGCTCGCCTGCCACCAGGCGGGGATCCGCGACGCGGTCGCGGTGATGGGGACGGCGATCACGCCCGAGCAGGTGAAGCTGCTCTCGGCGTACGCGGAGGAGGCGGTGCTGGCGCTCGACGCCGACCGCGCCGGCCGCGAGGCGATGCTGCGGGCGCAGGGGGTGGCGAGCGGCCGGCGGCTGCGGCTGCGGGTCGCGCGGATGCCGGCCGGCAAGGACCCGGCCGACCTGCTCGCCGGCGGCGACGGGGCGTCGGCGACGGCGTTTCGGGAGGCGATCGAGGCGGCCGAGGAGTTGCCTGTGTTCCACGTGCGGATGCTGCTCGAGGACGCCGATACGAGCTCGCCCGCGGGGCGCGACAGGGCGCTCGACGAGGTGGTCGCGGTGATCGCCGCGATGGCGGACTCGATCACGCGCGAGGAGCTGATGCGGGAGGTCGCGGACGGCCTCGATGCGGATCCGGGACTGGTCTCGCGGCGGATCGCCACGGTTGGGCGGCCGGGTGGCCCGCGCCCGGCGCCGGTGGCGGAGAGCGGGGAGACGGAGAGCGCGCCGCAGCCGGCGCCGCGGATGCTGAACGCGCGCGAGCGGCGCGAGCTGGCACTGCTGGCGATGTGCGTGAAGCTGCCCGCTGAGGGGGGCGAGTACCTGGAACGGCTCACCGACGAGCACTTCAGCTCGCCGATCGCGGCCCGGGCGCGCACCTGGCTGGTCGAGCATCTCGACGAGCCGACCGAGGGCCTGCCGCGCGAGGACGAGGAGCTGATCGCCTACGTGACCAGGGTGCGGATGGAGTCCGAGCGCGAGCCGGCGAGCGCCGAGGCGATCGAGCTCAACTTCCTCGAGCTCGAGCGCTCGCTGCTCGAGGGCCGGATCGCGGACGCCGAGGGCGGCGGGGGAGAGCCCCCGGTCGAGCTCCAGCGCCGCCGCGCCGAGCTCACCGAGCGCATCGCCCGCGCCCACTCCTGAGCTAGCCTGTCGAAGCTGCCGGCGCGCCCGTCCCTCGCGCACGCGGGATAGCCAGATCCGGGGTAGCTCAATGGCAGAGCGATCGGTTGTTACCCGATAGGTTGTGGGTTCGAGTCCCACCCCCGGAGTTCAGAAGGCCCGCACGCGGGCCTTTTTCACGCTCCCGTTCGCGCCAGCGCCTCTACCAGCTCCGCGCCCCGCGTCGCCCCGTCGTTCGCCCGCCCCCAGGCGGCGATCTCGCCCGCCCGCGCCACGAACCCGTCATCGCCGAGCAAGCGCCTGACCGCGACCCGGAGCGTGCGCGCCCCGAGCAGCCGCCACGGCAGCATCAGCCCGGCGCCCGACCACGCCACCCGCGCCCCGTTCTCGGCCATGTCGCCGACCGCCGGACAACACAGCACCGGCACCCCGGCCCCGAGCGCCCGCGCCACCGTCCCGTGCCCGCCGTGACAGACGACCAGGTCGGCGACCGCCAGCGCCTGCGTGTAGCTGAGCCAGTCGACCACCACCGCATTCGCCGGCGCCGCCGGCAGCGGCTCCTCCGGCCGATGGCGATTCGTCGTCGCCAGCACCCGCACCGGCTCGTCGGCGAGCGCCTCGAGCGCGACCCGCACCATCCGGCACTCCGGATCCTGCGCCGTCGACGGCGCCACCAGCACCAGCGGCGCATCCCCCGTCGGCAGCTCCACGTCCGCATACGGCAGCTCGAATCCGATCGGCCCCGTGACCCGCACGTGCGCCGGCCAACTCCGCGGATACTCGAGCTGCGGGAACGTCGCCACCAGCGCCAGCCGCTCGCTGATCCCGCCGTGAAACCGCTCCAGCGGCGCCAGTCCCAGCTCCGCCCGCGTCTCGTTCATCTCCTCACGGCCGCGGCGCAGGCCGCCGACCAGCACCGGCAGCGCCCCTCTCCACAGCGCTCGCCCGACCGCCGTCCGCGGCGGCATCGCGCCGAAGGCGAAGAACGGCATCCCCTCCTCGTGCACCGGGTAGACGTGCGGGATCAGCGTCGCCGTGCGCAGCCCGGCGCGCTCGGCGGCCAGCGCCGGCGCCAGCGTGAGGATGTCGCTGACGACCGCGTCGAAGCGCTCCGCCTCCATCAGCGGCGCCAGCGCCCGCGCCGCGTCCGCCACCGAAGCGCCCTCGGTCGCGCTCGGCGGGACCGGGGGGAAGGTCGTGTACTCCTCCGCCGCGGTGAACTCCAGCCCCGCGCCCTCGACCGCCTCGCGCCACCGATCCCAGGTCTCGACCACGACCCGATGCCCGCGCCCCGCCAGCGCCCGCGCCAGCCCGATCGCCGGGAACGCATGTCCGGGGTCGCCGAACGCGGCGACCAGCACCCGGCGCGACTCGGTGCAAGATCCGTTTCCCGCGCCGGCGCGCGGTTTGACCGCCGAGCTCATCTCGCCGACCATTGTCGGCGATGCGACGTCGCACCCGCGACCCGGCGCGCCGCCTGCGCCTCACCGTCGAGCGCCTTCCCCGCCACACGCGCGAGGCGATGCTGCGCGGCATCGACGCGAACCGGATCATCGTCGGCGCCTACGTCGACCCCCGCTCCGGCGGCATCTGCCCGATGCTCGCCGCGCATCGAAACGGCGGCCGCACCAGCGTCGCCAGCTTCGCCCGCGCCTGGGACGAGTACACCGGCGCCCGCCGCCCGCGGCGCGCGACCCGGCGCGAGGTCCGCACCCTGCGCAGCCTGCTCGAGCAGAGCCTCGAGCTCGACCCGGCGTTCGAGCGCACCCCGATCGCCGAGCTCGCGCGCCAGCTCCGTGCCGAGCGCGAGCAGCTCGCCGGCTGCCTGCCCGCGGTCACCGAGCCGCCCGCCGTCGACGTGCCCGACCCGGCCGACGCCGCGATCCGGATCCGGCGCCAGCCCCGCCGCGACCTGCTCAGCGCGACCGAGCACCAGCTCGCCGACCGCGCGCCCGAGCCCGCCTAGCCCCCGCCCAGCGCTCAGATGCCCTCGCCGGGGCGGGCGAAGACGATCTCCGGGATCAGGCACGACGGCGACGTCCGCAGCAGGTAGCGCACCGCCTCGGCGATGTCCTCGGGGCGGATCATCTCCGCCTGGCTCACGTGCTCGCGTACGAACTCGGTCATCGGCGTGTCGACGAACCCGGGGCACAGCGCCGTCACCTGGATCCCGTCGTTCTCGTGCTCCTTCTGGGTCGCCTGGCTGAACCCGACCACCCCCGCCTTCGTCGCCGAGTAGACCGAGAGCCATCCCTGCCCCTTCTTGCCGGCGATCGAGGCCGTGTTGACGATCAGCGCCTTCCCGTGCTCGGCGCCCGCCTGCTTCAGCATCGGCAGCGCCTCGCGGGTGGCGAGGATCAGCCCGCGCAGGTTGGCGCCGATCTGGATGTCGAGCTTCTTCGTCGTGATCTGGTCCATCTGCTCACCGATCCCGACGCCGGCGTTGTTGCAGAGCACGTCGAGGCGCCCGAAGCGCTCGCGGTGCGCGGCGACCATCGCCACCACCTCATCCTCGTTGGTCATCTGCGCCGGCACGTGGTGAACGTCGATCCCCGCGTCGGCGAGCTCCTTCGCCGCCGCCTCGAGCTTCTCCGGTCGCCGGGCCGAGATCGTGACCCCGTAGCCGTCCTCGCCCAGCGCCCGCGCGATCGCGAGCCCGATCCCGCTCGAACCGCCCGTGACCAGCGCCGCCCGTTCCGCCACCTGCTCCTCCTTCGATCGATTCGCGCGCCGGACCCTATCCGCCCGTCCGCTTAACGCGCCGTTAGCCGCGCTCGCTAGATTGCGCCCGGTGCGCGGACCCGCCACACGCACCACGACGCTGCTCGCAGCGCTCGCGACTGCCCTCCTGATCGCCGGTTGCGGCGGCGGCGACTCGGAGAGCGACGAGCCGACCCCGGCACCGTCCGCGGCCGGCTTTCCGAATCCCGACGGCGGCACGATCGAGGACCTGGTCTCGAAGTCCGCCCCCGGCGACGACATCGTCGTCCTCCCCGCCGGGCAGGTGTTCGCCGAGGGACGCAACCGCTTCGGCTTCGGCGTCTTCACCGTCGACAACGAGCAGATCACCGACGCGCGGGTCGCCGTCTACGCGGCCCAGGGGCCCAGCGGCGAGGTCCACGGCCCGTTCCCGGCCCGGGTCGAGAGCCTCGAGACCGAGCCCGCGTTCACGGCCGAGAACACCGCCGCGGACCCCGACGCGGCCAAGGTCGTCTACGTCACCGACCTCCAGTTCGACGAGCCCGGCGAGTGGCGGATGGTCGCGATGGTCGACCAGGACGGCGAGATGGCCGCCGCGCGCATGCCCTCGATCACGGTCGAGCGCGACGACCCGGTCCCGGCGCCGGGCGAGAAGGCGCCCAGCGTGCACACCCCGACCGCCGACGAGGTCGCCGACATCCAGGAGATCGACACCCGCGTGCCGCCCGGCACGATGCACGAGGACGACCTCGCCGACGTGCTCGGCAAGGAGCCGGTCGTGCTCCTGTTCGCGACCCCCGCGCTCTGCCAGAGCCGCGTCTGCGGCCCGGTCGTCGACGTCGCCGAGCAGGTCAAGCGCGACCGCGGCGACGACGCCGCGTTCATCCACATGGAGATCTTCGAGGACAACCTCGCCAACAAGGGCGTCCGCGAGCAGGTCAGCGCCTACGAGCTGCCGACCGAGCCCTGGCTGTTCGTGATCGATTGCGACGGCAAGATCGACAGCCGGATCGAGGGCGCGTTCAGCGTCGGCGAGCTCGACGCCGCCGTCGACCGGGTCGCCGGAAGCTGCTGACCGGCGCTACTCGCTGACCCCCGCGGCCGCGAGCGCCGCCTGGCGGTCGCCGTAGCCCTCGCCGCGGACGAGGACGCCGTCGCGCACCGTCCACAGGTGGGCGATCCGGATGTCGAACCCGGCGCCGCTGGCCTGACCGCTGCCGGTGACGTGGAGGAAGGCGAGCACCCGGTCGCCGAGGTCCCAGACCCGCTCCACCTCGGTGCGGATCTCGCCGAACATCTCCGCCCGGTCGGAGAAGAACCGGACCACGTTCTCGATCCCACGCACCGGACCCTCGCCGACCCTGGGGTCGGGGACCCAGACCGCTTCGGGAGCCGCGAGCTCCCGAATCGTCTCGACATCGCTGTCGTCCATCGCCGTCGTAGATGCGCCGCACCAGGTCGAGGTTCCCCTCCTCCATCGGCGCCAGTATCGCGCGCGCCGGACCGGGAGCGATAATCGCTCGCCCGGGCCGGTAGCTCAGTTGGTCAGAGCAGCGGACTCATAATCCGTAGGGCGGAGGTTCGAATCCTCCCCGGCCCACATCGAGGGGGGCAGGCTGTTGGGCTCAAGGCCCTGAGGGAGCGGCCGATACTCCCCGTGATGCGCCTGTCGAGGCTGAGTGCGGTCGCTGGAGTCGTGTCGCTGGCGTTGGGTCTAGGCGGCCTCGCCGTGGCGAGCGCCTGGTACAACGACGATGCGTGCACCATCGAGCAATACCAGTGCACGCTGGGAACGATCGGATTCTCCGGGGCGTTTCTGCTGATCCCCCTTGGCGCTCTGCTGCTTGTCCTCGCTGGCCTCGTGACGGTGATCCGAGCACGGCGAACCCGAGCAGCGCACGATGAGCTCAGCTCATAATCCGCAGGACGGAGGTTCGAATCCTCCCCGGCCCATCAGGCGGCGAGGAAAGCGTGCGTGCGCGCCGAACACTCAGCCGTGATCCCGCTTCTGCTCGCGTTCCGGGGACTCGCACGGGCGATGCGCGCCGTCTGGCGCGATCCCGAGACCAAGGCGCTGCCGCTGGTCGCCGGCGTCCTGGTCCTCTCGGGCACGCTCTTCTACTGGCGGTTCGAGGACTGGACGATCATCGAGGCGTTCTACTTCTGCATCGTCACGGTGACGACCGTCGGCTTCGGCGACCTCTCGCCGACGACCGCCGGGACGCAGATCTTCACCGTCATCTACATCCTCACCGGGTTCGGCATCCTCGTCGCCCTGCTGACCTCGGTCGCCCAGCAGTATCTGAGGCTGAAGAGCGAAGCCCCGCGACCCCGCGAGCGTCTACAAGCTCGTCGCGGCCGCCCTGCGGCCTGAGTCACACGCGAGGAACGCATAGCTCGACCGGCTCGGGGTAACCTCGCGCTCGAGGCCCGCTGGGCTCCAGCAGCTTTCATCCCGCCGCGGGGGGCGGGGTTCCTGCTCGGAGCTAGACGACCAACCGCTGTGCGGGGAGGCGTCCGGCGGGCCTCACGTATTCGCTGACGAGGCGCGGCCTCGAGTCGGTCGAAGGTCGATTCGCGACCCCGTCGCTGGGTAAACCGAACCCGACACGAAAGGATGACCCACATTGGCTGAACCGATCAAACAGAGCAAGCTGGTCCAGTACCTGAGCGAGGCCTACGCGAAGGAGCGCGAGCTCGAGACCGCGCTCGAAGCGCACATAGCGATGACGACGCGAAAGCCGTATGAGAAGCGGCTCAAAGAACATCTCAAGGAGACCAAGGCGCACGCGCGCGCGATCGAGCGCCGGATCAAGAAGGTCGGCGGCGGCGGCCCGCAGCTCGCCGACAAGGTCGCCGGCCAGGCGCTGGGGAAGGCGAAGTCGCTTGCGAAGGGCCCGCTGCACATGGCCAGGGGGACCGGTGATGCGGAGAAGATGCTCAAGAACGCGAAGACCGAGTACTTCAACGAGCACGAGGAGATCGCCACCTACACGGCGATCGAGACCCTCGCCGAAGCGGTCGGTGACGACGAGACGGCAAAGCTGGCTCGATCGATTCGCCGCGACGAGGAACGGATGGCGAACTATCTGGCGAAGCAGATCCCGGTGCTGACCAAGGCCGTGGTCTCCGAGGAAGTGCCCAGATCCGAGCGGCGGACGCGGCGGAGGGCGAGCAAGCGTCGATGAAGGTGCGGCGAGGGGGCCTCTCCGACGGCTCACCGTCGCGAGCCGGAACTGACGCGGTGGCGCTCAGAGCTCGCGTTCGTAGAACAGCATCGCAGGGCCCGTCGGGCTCGCCCTCGCGGTTGGTGAAGCCCGACGACTCATACAGCGCCCGCGCCGCCCGGTCGTCGACGCTGGTGCCGAGCTCGATCCGCACCGCTCCGCGTTCGCGCGCGAGCGCCATCGTCGCCCCGAGCAGCTCCCTGCCGAAGCCCTCGCCGCGGCGGTCCGGAGCGACGTAGAGCTCCTCCAGGTAAGCGTCGAGGCCTTCGCTCCAGAGCGCCGGGCGCAGGCGCAGCACCGCGATCCCGAGTGGCGGCTCGCCGGCGAGGAGCACCGCGAGCTGGCCTTGCCGCAGGAGCTCGCGAAACCGCGCGGCGAGGAACTCCACGCCCGGGGTCGGATCGCCGAACTCGGTGTTGAAGTCGTCGAGCAGGCGGGCGACGAGCGCCGCGTCCTCGTCGGCGGCCTGACGGACTCTGGTCGGGTCGGCCGCCATCGCCGCAGTATCGCGCCGCGTGGGCGCGGGCGCGGTCAGTCGGATCTTGTGGCGGCGTCGATCGCCTCTTCGAGCGTCTCGACGATCGGCAGGCTCTCGCCGATCCCGGCGAGATCGAGGATGCGGCGGGCGGGGGAGTCCGCCGGGGCGACGATCGCCGCGTTCGCCTGTCCGTTCTGAAGCTGGCGGGTCGCGCCGACGATCGCGCTGAGCGCGGTCGAGTCGAGGAAGTCGCAGGCGGTCAGGTCGATCACCAGCGCCCGGTCGCGATCGGCAGCGGCGACCTCGAGCTCGCGCTTGGCCGCGTAGACGGTCTCGAGATCGAACTCCCCGGCGATCCCGACCACCTGAACGTCCGGCCGAGCGTCGGTATGTACCTGCAAGCGGCTGACGGCGCACCCCCTTTCATCCGTGATCGGGCCGAAATCCCCCGCTAATCAATCACAGCCCTCCGAGGCGGTCAAGCGCCGGGGTCGAGACGCTCGGCGAGCCAGGCGACCAGCGGCGCGTAGCGGGGGGTGAGCCCGCCGTGCTTGCCCTCGAAGAGCTCGAACCGATGCTCGATCCCCGCCTGCTCGAGCCGGCGGTGCAGCATCGCCGTCCCGGCGTGCAGGCGCCACTCGTCCTGGAGCCCGCACTCGAGCGAGATCGCGCGCAGCGAGCGCAGCGTCTCCAGGTGGTCGCCGATCATCCGCACCGGGTCCCAGGCGAGCCAGCGCTCCCACACGTCCTCGCGCACCGAGCCGTCCTCGATCGCGAACGGCAGCTCGGGCTCGCCGTCGGGTCCGGGCGAGTAGCAGGCGGCCATCGCGATCGAGTTCACGGTCGCGAACGTCGCCGGCGAGGGGGAGGGGTCGTCGATCGCCTGCGCCCAGAAGTCCTCGATCGAGAACTCGTGCTCACGCAGCTTCGCCCAGGCGACGGGGAAGTCCGGCAGGTAGGCGTACTCGAACGCCGCGTCGCCGCTGACGTCGCCGAGCCCGCCCCAGACGTCCGGGCGCAGCATCGCCAGCACCAACGAGCCGTAACCGCCCGACGACTTGCCCTGCACCGCGCGTGCGCCGGGCTCGGCGACCGTGTTGAAGCGCCCGTCGACGAACGGGACCAGCTCGTCGCAGAGATAGGTCATGTAGTTCCCGGTCCCGGCGGAGTCGATGAACTGGGAGCCGCCGTAGGCGGTCCAGCAGTCGGGCATCGGCATCACCAGCGGCCGGCACTCGCCGGCGACGATCAGCCGGTCGAGGTCCTCAACGAAGGTGCTCGCATAGGGGCTGCGGTTGGTCCACATGTCGACCTGGCCGGTCATCCCCTGGATCGACCAGACCGCCGGGTAGGGGCCGTCGTCGGGCCAGCCGGGCGGGGTGTAGACGTAGAGCGGGCGCGAGGCCGGGTCGCCGAGCGGGTTGCCCGCCAGCGCCTCGCTCTCGAAGTCGAGCCGGTGCAGCTCGCCGGCGAGATCGCGACCCCAGGGATCGTGCTCGGGCGTGCGGATCACGGCCCGATCCTTGCAGGAGCGCTCCACCGGCGCCGTTAGCGTGTTTGATCGACGATGGGCCGCGCAGCGACCACGATCATCTCCGCGCTCGCGCTCGCCGTGCTGCTCGCGGCGCCCGCCGCCGCGAGGCCGTCGCCGCCGACCGCCGCCGAGATCGAGCGCGCGACCGAGCGCTTCCTCGAGCGCCATCCCGACCGTTCCCACCCGCCCCGGCCGCGAGCCGGGCCGGCGGTGACCGCCTCGCTCGCGATCGACCGGGTCGTTGCGCTCTACGGCGCGCCGCAGATGAGCAAGACGATCCTCGGGCTCAAGTCGCCCGACGGCGCCGCGCGCAAGCTCGAACGCCAGGCGCGCCCGTACGCGGAGCTCGGTGAGCGCCCGGTCGTCGGCGCATTCGACCTCGTGAGCGTGTTCGCGACCGCCGGCGGCGGCAGCGACGGCCTCTACCGGGCTCGTCAGGACCCCGGCGTGATCCAGATCTACCTCGACCGGGCGCGGCTCTCCGGCGCGCGCCTGATCCTCGACATCCAGCCCGGGCGCTCGAGCTTCATCGACGAGCTCCGCGAGCTGCGGGAGTGGCTGCTGCAGCCCGACGTCGACGTCGCCCTCGACCCCGAGTGGAACGTCGGTCCGCGCGGGGTCCCCGGGCGCACCCAGGGCAAGGTCAGCGCCCGCAAGGTGAACGCGGTCACCCGCTACCTCGCCCGGCTGGTGCGCGAAAACGACCTGCCGCCGAAGCTGCTCCTGGTGCACCAGTTCCGCCAGGGCAGCATCCGCGGTCGCAACAAGATCCGCCAGCGCGACGGCGTGCAGACGATCCTCAACTTCGACGGGATCGGCTCCCCTGCCCCGAAGCAGGCCGGTTACGCGGCGCTTTCGGTGCCGCGCCTGTTCGACGGCTTCTCGCTCTTCTATCGCCGCGACACGCCGCTGATGCGCCCGCCGACCGTGCTCGGGCTCGAGCCCGAGCCCGAGTTCCTGCTCTACCAGTAGCGACGCCGGCGCGGGCGCCGCGCGAGCCGCGCGAAGCCGGCCGCCATCGCCAGGTTCGCGACCCCGGCGAACCAGAGCCCGGCGCGGGCGCCCGGACGATTGAACGCCGCCGAGCGCGACCAGACGACGTCGGTCGCGAGCTCGGTCGCGCGCAGCCAGGCGAGCGCCCACCAGTCCTCGGGCGAGCCGCGGCGGGCGGCGACCGCGTGCCCGGCGGCGAAGGTGAGCCAGATCGGCCCGCAGCGGCGAAACAGCTCGCGCGCGTCGGGGGAGGGCTCGTCGTGGCCGAGCGCGCGCAGGGTCGCGTCGGGAGCGACCAGCGCCGCCGTTCCGAGCGCGAGGTCGAAACCGACCATGTTGCGGTTCGTCTGCTCGAGCAGCGCCTCGAGATCCACCGGCGCGATCCAACCACAAGCCGGGCCGCGGCTGCATCACCGCCCGCCGGAAAAGGAAAACCGAACGCCGAAGCGAATCAACGGGCCGTGACCAAGACCGCGACCAAGACCCGCCCCGCCGCCCGCACCCGATCCTCGAGCAACGGCAGCAGCCGCCGCGCCCCCGTACGCCCGAACGGCAAGGCCCTCTCGACTTACATCACCGAGCGCTTCGAGGAGTTCTCGCGCTCGCAGAAGGACGTCGCCCGCTACATCGTCGACCACCTCGACGAGGCCGCGTTCCAGACCGCCGAGGAGCTCGCACGGCGCGCCAACACCTCCTCCTCGACCGTGGTCCGCTTCTCGCAGGCGCTCGGCTTCGAGGGCTACCCGGAGCTCCAGCAGGCGGCGATCGAGGAGTACCGCAGCCGCCAGCCGGGCGAGGAGTCCGCGGCGCCGCTGTTCGACTTCGACCACTCCGAGTTCGAGGCCTCGCTCGCGGCCGACCACGCGAACGTCGAGGAGACGGTCCGCAACCTGACCCGCGAGCAGGTCGAGGCCTGCGTGACCGCGCTCGGCGGCGCGAGCCGGGTGATGATCGTCGGACTCGACCAGCTCGCCTTCTTCGCCAGCTACCTGCGCCACCTGCTGGCGCTGCTGGACATCCGCGCCGAGGTGGTCGCGAGCCCGCGCCAGGACTCGATCACCCGGCTCTCGCGGGTCGACGAGGACGCGCTCGTGATCGCCTTCTCCGCCGGTCGCGCGCATCCGATCGTCGTCCGGGCGATGAAGCTCGCCAAGCACCGCGGCGCCTCGACGATGGCGATCACCGACGCGACCCTCTCCGACATCGGCGAGCACTCCGACCTCACCCTCTACTACTCCTCGAACGGCCCCTCGTTCACGCGCTCCAACACCTCGCTGCTGGCGATCGTCCAGGCGCTGGCGCATGGCGTGTATGCGCGCGACAAGGGTGCCTACAAGGACCGGATCCGCGCCTTCAAGCTGAAGTAGCTCGGGGCTCCGGCGAACGGAGCTCCGGTTCACGGATCAGAGCTCTGGCGTGCGGGTCCTGTCACCACAGGGGACCCCCCGCTCGCGGGGCTCGCGGTCCCTCCCTGTGGTGCCACCCGCACGAGCAACGCCTGCGTACGGGACTAGTTGTGGGACAGGGAATTGGACGTTCTGGGGTCCCTCGCCTCTCTATATTGGGTGGGAGATGGCTGAGACGGGGACGTTCAGAGTCAAGCGTGGGCTGGCCGAGATGCTGAAGGGCGGCGTGATCATGGACGTGGTCACGCCGGACGAGGCGCGCCTGGCCGAGGAGGCCGGCGCGGTCGCGGTGATGGCGCTCGAGCGGGTTCCGGCGGACATCCGCCGCGACGGCGGCGTCGCGCGGATGAGCGACCCGACGATGATCAATCAGATCCAGGAGGCGGTCACGATCCCGGTGATGGCGAAGGCGCGGATCGGCCACTTCGCCGAGGCCCAGGTCCTGCAGGCGCTCGAGGTCGACTACGTCGACGAGTCCGAGGTCCTGACCCCGGCCGACGAGGCGAACCACATCGACAAGCACGCCTTCGACGTCCCGTTCGTCTGCGGGGCGACCAACCTCGGCGAGGCGCTGCGGCGGATCGGCGAGGGCGCGGCGATGATCCGCTCGAAGGGCGAGGCCGGGACCGGCAACATCGTCGAGGCGGTCCGCCACCTGCGCGAGATCGTCGGCGGCATCCGCCGGCTCGGGACCCTGCGACCGGAGGAGCTCGCCGCCGAGGCGAAGGAGCTGCGCGCGCCGATCGACGTCGTCGCCGAGGTCGCCGAGCACGGCTGGCTGCCGGTGCCGATGTTCTGCGCCGGCGGGATCGCGACGCCCGCCGATGCCGCGCTGACGATGCAGCTCGGGGCCGAGGGCAACTTCGTCGGCTCGGGAATCTTCAAGTCCTCCGATCCGCAGCGCCGCGCGCGCGCGATCGTCGAGGCGACGACGCACTTCGGCGACCCCGAGCGAGTGGCCGCGGCATCGGCCGGGCTCGGCGAGCCGATGCGAGGCGACGACATCGCCGAGCTGGCCGCCCGAGGGGAGCTGTTGCAGCAGCGCGGGACGTGAGCGCCTCGGACCCGATCGCACCGCCGCCGGCCGACCACGGGCGCCTGCGGATCGGGGTGCTCGCGAGCCAGGGCGACTTCGCGGCCCACGCGCGAATGCTGCGCGCGCTCGGCGCCGACCCGGTCGAGGTACGGACGGCGGCCGCGCTCGACGGGCTCGACGCGCTCGTGATCCCCGGCGGCGAGTCGACGACGATCGCGAAGGCGATCGCTCGCGACGGGCTCGAGGGAGCGATCCGCGACCACGCCGAGGCCGGGCGGCCGGTGCTCGGAACCTGCGCGGGGATGATCATCTGCGGTCACGAGCACCTCGGCCTGATCGACGCGACCGTGCGCCGCAATGCCTACGGACGCCAGCTCGCGAGCTTCGAGACCGACCTCGAGATCGCCGGCATCGGGCCCGAGCCGCTGCGCGCGGTGTTCATCCGCGCCCCCTGGGTCGAGAGTCACGGCAGCGCGGTCGAGGTGCTCGCCGCGCACGAGGGGCATCCGGTCGCGATCCGCGAGGGCCCCGTGCTCGCCTGCTCGTTTCACCCCGAGCTCACCGACGACCCGCGCCTGCACGCGTTGTTGATGGCGATGGCGACCGCCGCGAAGGCGGCTCGCGCGGAAGCGTCGGGTCAGGGCCCCTGGGGCGAGGTAGGGTCGTCTGATGCTCGATCCCCGCGTCGGCAACCTCGCTCGGATCCTGGTCGGCTACTCGACCAGGGTCGCGGCCGGCGAGACGGTGGTGATCGAGGGCCCGACCGCGGCCGAGCCGCTGGTCGCCGCCGTCTACGAGGAGGTGATGCGAGCGGGCGGCAACCCGATCGTCTCGCTCTCCTTCGACGGCCAGTCCGAGGCCTATTACCGCGACGCGAGCGACGCCCAGCTCGACTGGGTCTCGCCGCTCTCGGAGTGGGCCGCCGAACGCGCCGACTGCCGGATCGCGATCGGCGCCGACACCAACACCCGCGGGCTCTCCAACGTCGCCCCGGAGCGCCAGACCCGCCGCCAGGCGGCGACCCGCCACCTGATGGAGAAGACGATGGAGCGCTCGGCGGAGGGCAGCCATCGCTGGGTCTACACGCTGTTTCCGACCAGCGCCTATGCCTCCGACGCGGAGATGAGCCTGCGCGACTTCGAGGACTTCTATTTCCGCGCCTGCCTGGCGACCGACGGCGACCCGCTCGGGGCGTGGAAGCGCGCCTCCGAGCAGACCCACCGGCTCGCCGAGTGGGTCGAGGGCCACGAGGAGATCCGGATCACCGCTCCGGGCACCGACCTGCGGCTCGGAGTCGCGGGTCGTCGCTTCATCCCCTGCGACGGCGAGCACAACATGCCCGACGGCGAGTTCTTCACCGGGCCGATCGAGGACTCGGTCGAGGGCGATGTCTCGTTCCACCTGCCGGCGGTGATCGCGGGGCGCGAGATCAGCGGCGTGCGGCTGCGGTTCGAGGCGGGCAAGGTCGTCGACGCGTCCGCCGAGCGCGGCGAGGAGTTCCTGATCAAGCTGCTCGACACCGACGACGGCGCTCGGCGCCTGGGCGAGATCGGGATCGGGACCAACTACGGGATCGACCGCGGCACCCGCGACGTGCTCCTCGACGAGAAGATCGGCGGCACCGTCCACCTCGCGGTCGGGGCCAGCTACCCGGAGTCCGGCGGCAAGAACGAGAGCGCCGTCCACACCGACATGGTCTGCGACCTGCGCCAGGGCGGCCGGCTCGAGGTCGACGGCGAGCTGCTCCAGGAGGACGGTAAGTTCGCGGTCTGAACCGAGACCCGGCGGCGCGCGAAGCCGGGATGTTTTCTCAACCGTGGCGGTGGGTATCGGACCCGTCGGGTTATGGGAAGGCTGAAGCTGGCACTCGCGTGCTCGCTCGCGGCGTCGCTGTTCGCCGCGACGAGCGCCTCCGCGGACCACGAGACCTACGGGACCGCCACCATGGGCTCCGGATCGGGGCTCGGCCTGAGCGCCGACGTCAGCGACGGGCTCGGGATCCTCGCGCCACCGTCGCCGACCGCGCTCGGCGGCGAGGCGCAGCTCGCAGCGCCCGGTAATGGAGCCGGCCTCGGCGCCGCCGACGACACCAGCGGCGACTTCCACAGCGCCAACTTCCGCAAGCTCGGCCGCACCCCGATCGACGCGGGCGACGGCACCCTCGCCCAGGGCAGCGACCTGGCGTTCAAGGGCAACCTGATGATCGCCGGCGCCTACGAGGGTGTCGGGCTGTTCAAGCTCACCAACCGCGGCGTCGACCAGCTCTCGTTCTACGACTGCCCAGGCTCGCAGGGCGACGTCTCGGTCCTCGGCCAGACGATGTTCGTCTCCGTCGACAGCGCCAGCTCGAACTCGAGCACGAGCGCGACCTGCAACAACACCGCCTCGACCGCGGCCCCGAGCTCGGTCGGCAAGCAGGGCGTGCGCGTGGTCGACATCTCCGACCCGCGCACCCCGCGCCAGGTCGGCTTCGTCGAGACCGAGTGCGGGTCGCACACCCACACCCTGATCCCGGGCGACAGCGTCTCCTACATCTACGTCGACTCCTACCCGCTCGGCCCGGAGGCCGGCTGCACCGAGCTCGACCATCCCGAGGGCGAGTTCTCGGTGATCGAGGTCCCGAACGCAAACCCGGCCGCCGCTCGCGTGGCGGCGGTCCCCGACGTGCTCCCGGCGACGGTGACGCCCGACACGATCGGCTGCCACGACACCGGCGTGCTGCCGCAGAGGGACCTCGCGGTCGCCTCCTGCCTCGGCGCCTTCGCGGTCCTCGACATCTCCGACCCGGTCGCGCCGAAGACGCTCGGCGTGGTCCAGAACCCGGCGATCGAGCTCGACCACTCCGCGCAGCTGACCTGGGACGGCAAGTACGCGGTGATCGGTGACGAGCATGCCGGCGCCGCGGGCGGCGGCGGCTGCTCGCCCGACCAGTCGAGCCCGGTCGGCGCGATGTGGTTCTACGACATCAGCGACCCGTCGTCGCCGGCGCTCGAGGGCAGCTACTCGCTGCCGCGCGTGCCGCCGGTGGACTCGGCCGAGGAGGCCGAGCGCTTCCGCTGCACGACCCACAACTACGCGATCCTCCCGATGCGCGACGCGGACCGCTACGTCGCCGTCTCGCCGTACTACTCGGGCGGCCTCTCGGTGGTCGACTTCAGCGATCCGGCCGCCCCCCGCGAGCTCGGCCACTACCTGCCGCAGGTCGAGGGCCGCAACCCGGACATGTGGTCTGGCTACTGGTATCGCGGTCGCATCTACACCAACGAGCACGCCTCGCAGCTCGGGATCAGCACCTTCACCATGGACGGCCTCGGGACGAAGCAGGTCCGCGACCTCGGACCGACGCTCAACCCGCAGACCCAGATCCTGCCCTGACCCGCGCACACGGCCCGTCTCGGGTCGTGGCGCGCGAGCGCAACTTCGGTCGCTCGGCGCTGTTTGACTGATCAGCGTCGCACCGTTCCGGAAAAACGTTCGCACCCGGGGCGAGGGGGGCCTTTAGAGCGACGCCAGTCGATGGGATGCCGACGGGCCAGCGCCGCGGCCGGACCGGGGGTCCGGTCGCGGCCAGCGCCTTCCTAGAGCCCCTTCCTAGAATCAGATCGATGTCCGGCCACTCGAAATGGGCCTCGATCAAGCACAAGAAGGCGGCGACCGACGCCAAGCGCGGGCAGCTGTTCACGAAGCTCGCGCGCGCGATCGCCGTCGCCGCGCGTGAGGGCGGCGGCGACCCGGAGGCCAACTTCACCCTCGCGGCGGCGATCGAGAAGGCGAAGGGCTACTCGATGCCCAAGGACAACATCCAGCGCGCGATCGACCGCGGCACCGGCGCCGGCGGCGGCGACGAGCAGATCGAACGCGTCGTCTACGAGGGCTACGGGCCCGGGGGCGCGGCGATCCTGGTCGAGGCGCTGACCGACAACCGAAACCGCACCGGGGCCGAGGTCCGCAACGCCTTCGACAAGGCGGGCGGCAGCCTCGGCGAGCCGGGCTCGGTCGCCTGGCAGTTCGAGAAGAAGGGCGTCGTCCTCGTCGACGCCGACCGCTACGGCGAGGAGGAGCTGCTGGGAGCGATCGACGCCGGCGCCGAGGACGTCGCCACCGACGGCGACGTGCTCAAGATCACCAGCGATCAGCGCGGCCTCGCCGCCGTGCGGACGGCGCTCGAGCGAGATGGGGTCGAGGTCCAGTCCGCCGAGCTGGCGATGGAGCCGAGCGCCGTGGTCGAGGTCGCTTCCGAGCGCGACGCCCGGGCGCTGATCAGGCTGATCGAGGCGCTCGACGACCACGACGACGTCGAGGCCGTGCACGCGAACTTCGACATCCCCGAGGCGCTGCTCGAGCAGGTCGCCGCCTAGCGAGCGTCCGAAAAGAGGCATCCGACCGCGGGCGCAGAATCCGTAGTCGTGATCCTCGTCATGGGCATAGACCCGGGCGTGGCGAACACCGGCTTCGGCGTCGTCCGGATCGCGGGCGGCCAGATGAGCGCGGTCGACGGCGGCGTGATCGAAGCGCCGGCCGAGATGGCGCTCGAGGCCCGGCTCGCCCGCATCCACACCGAGCTCGAGAAGCTGATCGGCTGGCACGAGCCGGTCGCGGTCGCGCTCGAGGACCTCTACTTCGGCAAGAACGTGCGCTCGGCGATCGCGGTCGGCCAGGCGCGCGGCGTCGCGATGCTGGCCGCCGCCCAGCGCGCGATCCCATGCTTCGACTACACGCCGCAGGCGGTCAAGCTCGCGGTCTGCGGCAGCGGTTCGGCGGGCAAGCGCCAGGTCCAGCAGATGGTCGGCGCCCTGCTTCGCCTCCCGCGCCCGCCCGAGTCCGACCACGCCGCCGACGCGCTCGCGGTCGCGATCTGCCACGCGGCCCACGCCGCGGCGGCGCCCGCCGTGGCGCCCGAGGTCAGCGTCGGATGATCGCCTCGGTTCGCGGCTCGGTGCTCGTCCGCCGCCCCGACTACGTCGTCGTCGAGTCGGGCGGGGTCGGTTACCGGCTCACGGTCTCCGCCGAGACGCTGAAGGCGGTGCCGGCGAGCGGCAAGGAAGCTGCCCTGCACGCCCACCTCGTCGCCCGCGACGACTCGCTCGCGCTCTACGGCTTCGCCAGCGAGGAGGAGCGCGACCTGTTCCTGCACCTGACCTCGGTCTCCGGAATCGGCCCCAAGGTCGCGATCGCGATCCTCTCCGGCGGCGCCCCGCGCGAGCTGCTGCGCGCGATCGCCGCTGGTGACGCGAAGCGCTTCCAGGCTGTGCCCGGGATCGGCAAGCGCACCTCCGAGCGCCTGATCGTCGAGCTGCGCGAGAAGGTCGCCGGCGAGCTCGAGGAGGGCGTCCCGGCGCTCGCCGCGGGCCCCGACGACGACCCGCGCTCGCTCGCCCGCGACGGGCTCATGCACCTCGGCTACACGTTCGCCGAGGCCGAGAAGCTGCTCGCGAGCGCCGAGGGCGAGACGCCCGAGGACCTGATCGGCTCGGCGCTGCGGCGCGCCGGGGCCGCGGAGGCCGCGTGAGCATCGCCCGCGACCCGAGCATCGCAGGCGCGCTCGACGAGCCGATGGCGGAGGCGAGGGTGGGCGCCGGCGACGACGAGCTTGACCGCTCGCTGCGCCCGCGCGGGCTCGCCGACTTCGTCAACCAGCGCCAGGTGACCTCGCAGCTCGAGGTCTTCATCGAGGCGGCGAGGCGCCGCGAGGAGTCGCTCGACCACGTGCTGCTCGCCGGGCCGCCGGGCCTCGGCAAGACCTCGCTCGCCCACATCATCGCCGCCGAGCTCGAGGCGCCGTTCGTACAGACGGCCGGGCCGGCGCTCGAGCGCAAGGGCGACATCGCCTCCTTCCTGACCGCGCTCGAACCGGGCTCGGTGTTCTTCATCGACGAGATCCACCGGCTCAACCGCGCGATCGAGGAGACGCTCTACCCGGCGATGGAGGACCGGCGGCTGCCGATCGTCCTCGGCCAGGGCGCCGGCGCCCGCACCGTGACCCTGGACCTGCCCGCGTTCACGCTCGTCGGCGCGACCACCCGGGCCGGGCTGCTGACGACGCCGCTTCGCGACCGCTTCGGGGTCAGCCAGCGGCTCGAGCACTACGAGCCCGACGACCTCGCCCTGATCGTGCGCCGCTCCGCCGGCATCCTCGAGATCCGGATCGAGCCCGAGGGCGAGCGGGTGATCGCCGAGCGCTCGCGCGGGACCCCCCGGGTCGCCAACCGGCTGCTCAAGCGCGTGCGCGACTTCGCCGAGGTCCGCGGCGAGGGCGTGATCACCGACGCGATCGCCGCCGAGGCGCTCGGGCTGCTCGAGATCGACTCCGCCGGGCTCGATCGCCACGACCGCACGATCCTGGAGACGATCGCGGTCAAGTTCGCCGGCGGGCCGGTCGGGCTCTCGACCCTCGCCGCCTCCGTCGACGAGGAGCAGGAGACGATCGAGGACGTCTACGAGCCCTACCTGCTCCAGCAGGGCCTGCTGAAGCGGACCCCGCGCGGCCGCGTCGCGACGCCACGGGCGTTCGAGCACCTCGGACTCCCGGTCCCAGAGCGCGCCGCGTCGTTGTTCTAAGACGAAGCGCGGACCGCAGGTCGGCCACCCCGAGAGACGGGGGACTGGGTGGGGAGGGGTCGCGCGCGAGCCGGCGCGCCAGGCGAGAGGGGAGTTGATGCCCGATGGGCCGAGCAACTCCACGCTCGTCACCGAGCGGCGGGTTCCCCCACGAACCGCTAGGAACGCGCCTCTCGCCCGGACCAGCCTCCCCACCCAGCCCGTCGACGGCTCGGTGCCGCCGAGCCATGGGCGGTCCGCCGCCCGCGATCTCACCCTTAGCCGCGCTTTCGAACCCTCGCTAGGCTTCTCCGCGTGCCCTTCTTCATCTGCCCGAACTGCGGTCATCGCGCGCTCTCGGGCGAGCGCGCGGGGATCACGGCCCGCCCCAAGACCTGCTCCAACTGCGGCGCGCCGTTTCTGTTCGAGCTCCTCGACGACTACTACCCCGCGCCCGACGCCGCCTTCTTCGTCTGCGACCAGGAGGGACGCCTGCTCGACATCGGCCGCAACGGCTTCGAGCTCACCGGGCTCAAGGACGAGCAGGTGATCGGGCGCCCTGTGCGCGAGGTGCTCGGGCTCGAGTGGATTGACCCCGGCGACGGCGGCGAGACCGCCGACACCAACGACGACGGCAACACCGACCCGATCGAGACCACGCTCGAGTGGGGGGTGCGCTCGCTCAACAAGCGGGTCGCGGTGAACGCCGAGGGCGACCTCCCGGCCGAGGCCGTCGCCGACCTGTTCCCGGCCTACGACGACGACGGCGGTCTGTTGCTCGTGCTCACGCCGCAGTAGCGTCCGCACCGCGTCCATGGCCAACCGCCGCCGCAATCTCTTCATCCTCGTGCTCGTGCTCGCGCTGCTCGCGGGCTCCTCGTATCTGATCAGCGAGAAGCGCACCGTGCTCGGGCTCGACCTGCGCGGCGGGGTCGAGCTCGTCTACGAGGGCCGCCCGAGCGCCCAGGTCCCCGAGGTCGCCGCCGAGGACGTCGACCGGGCGATCGAGATCATCCGCGACCGGGTCGACTCGCTCGGCGTCGCCGAGCCGGAGATCTCACGGGTCGGCGAGGACCAGATCGAGGTCGGCCTGCCCGACGTCGAGGACGCCGACCGCGCGATCGAGCGGGTCGGGACCACGGCGCAGCTCTTCTTCTACGACTTCGAGCCGAACGTGATCCCGCCGAACCCGGACGTCCAGGACCCGGCGGAGCGCCCCTACAACCGGCTCATCGACGCGGTCGAGGCCGCGTCGGAGGAGAAGCCGGTCAGCGCCGAGCAGTGCGCGGAGCAGAACTGCACCACCAGCGGACCGACCTACTACCTCTTCGACGCCAACACCCTGGAGCCGCTCGGCGAGCCCTCGGACGTGCGTGAGGACCTGTTCACCCAGTTCGAGGGCGAGCAACCGCCGGACACGCGCGTGATCGAGGTCCCGCCGGGGACCGTGGTGCTCGAGGAGCCGCCGCTCGACGACCCGGCGACCGAGGACATCGACGAGTCGGTGGCGAACCCGCCTTCGTTCTTCGTCCTCCGCGACCGTCCGGCGCTCTCCGGCGACGAGATCGAGAACCCCGAGCAGAGCACCGACCCGGTCACGAACCAGCCCAACGTCACCTTCGACTTCACCGAGCCGGGGCGCGACGCGTTCCAGCAGGTGACCGAGGAGATCGCGGTCCGCGGCGCCGACAACTACTTCCAGGCGTCGGGCCAGCCCGGCTCGACCGCCGACGTCGACACGGCCTCGCAGTTCTCCGAGAGCTTCGCGATCGTGCTCGACAACGAGCTCGTCTCGCGCCCGATCATCAACTTCAAGGAGAACCCGACCGGGATCGACGGGCGCACCGGGGCGCAGATCTCCGGCCTCGACAGCCTCCAGGAGGCCCAGGACCTGGCCGAGGTGCTGCGGATCGGCGCCCTGCCGATCAAGCTCGCGCTGATCAGCCAGAGCCAGGTCTCGGCGACGCTCGGCGAGCAGGCGCTCGACGAGGGCCTGAAGGCGGGGATCGCGGGATTGATCGTGGTGCTGCTGTTCCTGCTCGCCTACTACCGCTTCCTCGGCCTCGTCGCCGGCCTCGGCCTGCTCGTCTACGCGGTCTTCTTCCTCGCCCTGATCAAGCTGATCCCGATCACGCTGACGCTGCCGGGGATCGCCGGCCTGATCCTGACGATCGGGGTCGCGGCGGACTCGAACATCGTCATCTTCGAGCGAATAAAGGAGGAGGTCAGAGCCGGGCGCTCGATGCTCTCGGCGATCTCCGAGGGCTACAAGAAGGGGATCGCGACGATCATCGACGCGAACGTGATCACCCTGATCACGGCCTTCATCCTCTTCGTGCTCGCGAGCGCCGGGGTCAAGGGCTTCGCGTTCACGCTTGGGATCGGGACGATCGTCTCCCTGTTCACGGCGGTGCTCTTCACCCAGGCGGTGCTCGGGGTGCTCGGGCGCTCACGCATCCTGCGCTCGCCGAGCTTCCTCGGCGCCGCCGGCGAGGGCCGCCAGTGGAAGTTCGACTTCACCGGCTCCTCGCGCTACTTCTTCGCCTTCTCGGGGGTGATCCTCGCGATCGGCGCGATCGCGTTCGCGACCAAGCAGCTCAACCTCGGGATCGACTTCGAGTCCGGGACCCGGATCCAGGCGGCGCTCGCGGAGCCGGCATCGGTCGAGGAGATCCGCGACGTGCTGGTGGAGAACCAGGTCGAGGGCGCCGAGTCGGCGAAGATCCAGGAGACCGACAACCCGGACTTCGGCGCCAACGTGGTCCAGATCCAGGCGAAGATCCCTCCGGACCAGACCGCCGGGGTGGCGCCGATCCTCGAGGACGCGTTCGGGCTCGAGCAGGGCGAGGCGAGCTTCGACTCGCAGGCGATCGGGCCCACCTTCGGCGAGCAGATCGCGCAGTCGGCGGTGATCGCGATCATCTTCAGCCTGATCGTGATCTCGGCCTATGTCGCGCTGCGGTTCGAGGCCAAGTACGCGGTCCCGGTGCTGATCGCCCTCGTCCACGACATCCTGATCACCGGCGGCATCTACGCGCTGCTCGGCGCCGAGGTCTCGAGCGCGACCGTGGCCGCCTTCCTCACGATCCTCGGCTACTCGATGTACGACTGCATCATCGTCTTCGACCGGATCCGCGAGAACGTGCCGCGGATGCCGCGGGCCGCGTTCTCGCAGATCGTCAACCGCTCGATGAGCGAGGTGCTCACCCGGTCGCTGATCACCGGGCTCTCGACCGTGTTCCTGGTCGGGATGCTGCTCGTCTTCGGCGGCGAGACCCTGCGCGACTTCGCGCTCGCGATGATGGTCGGGATCGCCTCCGGTACCTACTCCTCGATCTTCATCGCCTCGCCGGTGCTGACCGAGTGGAAGGAGCGCGAGCCGGCATACCGCAGCCGCCGCGCCCGGATCAAGGAGGCGATGGGGTTCGTGCCCACCTTCCCCGAGGACAACGTCGTCGCCCGCATCGACGAGGCCGAGCGCCACGTCCCGAGCGCGGTCGCCGGCGACGGCACCGCCGAGCCGGCCCGCCCGCAGCGCCCGCCGGAGCCCGCCGAGGCGCCGGTCGCGATCGCCGAACCGCCGGTTGAGCGCTCCGCCGCGGCCGAGCCGACGGCGGAGGAGGCGGACGCGGGCATCGGCGGGCGCACCGGCACCGGGGCCGAGCGGACCCAGCGCCCGGCGCGAAAGAAGCAGTCACGACGCCGGCGAAAGCACGGCAGGAAGCGATGAGCTGATGGCAGCCCTGGTCTGGTTCACAACCGGCGTCGCGCTCTGGCACTTCACCGTCTTCATCCCCGATCGCTTCTGGGCGGGGATCGTCGGCGCGCTGCTCGGCGCGGCGACCGGGGCGATGATCACCGGAGCGCTGGGACAGATCGCGACCGGCGCCGGGATCGGCGAGACCGGGATCGAGACGGTCCTGTTCGCAATCCCCGGGACCGCTCTCGGGCTCGCCGCGATGTACGCGATCGGCGCCCGCCACGAGCAGGCGCTCGCCGCCGAGGCCTGAGCCGCTCAGCCGGCGACGCTGAGGCTGGTCTCGATCGCCGGCGGGTGCAGCAGCGTCTGCAGGACGGTGCAGTAGCGCTCGGTGCGCGCGTGCAGGCCGGCGAGCTCCTCCTCGCTGGCGCCCGGCGCATCGACCTCGATCCGAAGCCGGATCGCGGCGAACCCGACCGGCGCCTCGCGGTCGACGCCGAGCGTTCCGCGCAGGTCGATGTCGCCGTCGGCGACGACCTCGATCCGCTCCGCGTCGATGCCGGTCGCGGCGGCGACCATCTGGCAGGTGATCTGGGCGCAGGCGGCGAGCGCCCCGAGCAGCAGGTCGCCCGAGCAGGCGCCGGTGCCGGGGCCGCCGACTCCCGCGTGCGCCTCGGCCTCCTGGACCAGCCGCCCGAGGTCGACCGAGCAGGCGACCGCCTCGGATCCCTGACCGCCGCGCGCCGAGAGCGTGATCATCGCGTCGGCGGGGCGCTCGCGGTAGCCCTCCTTGAGCGGTCGCTGCCTCTCGCGCAAATCCATCTCAGCGGCTCCTTTCGCTCGTCACCGGCGAGGCCACGCTAACACCGGGGCGATTCCGTCCTCGCGTCGCCCTAGCTTGGCTGCGTGGCCGAATCCGCCCCCGCGAGCTTCACCCTTGAGCCCTACGACTACGCCCAGGCGCGGGCGCTGATGCGCGAGCTCGAGCTCGCCGAGCCGGTCGCGGTCACGCTCGTGCGCCGCGGCCACTGCACGGTCGCCGACGCTCGGGCCTTCCTCGAGGCCGCCGACGACCACGACCCGCTCGCGTTCGCGGCGATGGCCGAGGTCGTCGAGAGACTGCGCGCCGCGGTCGCCGCCGGGCGGCGGATCACCGTCCATGGCGACTACGACGTCGACGGCGTCTGCTCGACCGCGATCATCGTCCGCGCGCTGCGGGAGCTCGGCGGCGACTGCGACTGGCTCATCCCCTCGCGCCTCGACGACGGCTACGGGCTCACCGAGGACACGGTGGCGAAGCTGGCGCGGCGCGGGACCTCGCTGCTGATCACCGCCGACTGCGGGATCGGCTCGGTGGCCGAGGTCGACGCTGCGCTCGCCGCCGGCCTCGAGGTGATCGTCACCGACCACCACCAGCCCGGCGAGACCCTGCCGGCGTGCCCGATCCTGCATCCGGTCGTCTCCGGCTACCCGTTCGGCGAGCTCTGCGCGACCGGCGTCGCCTACAAGCTCGCGGTCGCCCTCGGCGGCGCCGCGGCGGCCGCCCCCGATCTCGACCTGGTCGCGCTGGCGACGATCGCGGACCTGGTCCCGCTGCGGGGCGAGAACCGGGCTTTGGTGCGGCGCGGTCTCGCCGAGGCGCGTCGCGCCCGGCGACCGGGCCTGCGGGCGTTGATGGCGGCGGCCGCGGTGGTCCCCGAGCGCCTCGACGAGTCCGACGTCGCCTTCCGGCTCGCGCCACGGATCAACGCCGCCGGGCGCCTGCACCGCGCCGACGCCGGGGTCGAGCTGATGCTGACCGCCGACGAGCCGCGGGCGACCGAGATCGCGGCCGAGCTCGACCGCACCAACCACGATCGGCGCGAGATCGAGCGCGAGGTCGCGACGGCGGCCGAGGCAGCCCGGCGCGAGCTCCCTGACGGCCTCGGCGAGGCCGCCGGGCTGGTGATCGCCGGCGAGGGCTGGCACCCGGGCGTGGTCGGGATCGTCGCCTCGCGACTGGTCGAGCGCCACCTGCGCCCGGTGGTCCTGATCGGCCTCGACGGCGAGGGGCGGGGGAGGGGGTCGGGCCGCAGCGTGCCCGGCTTCGACCTGCTCGCCGCGCTCGACGCCTGCGCCGAGCACCTGGTTCGCCACGGCGGTCATCGGGCCGCCGCCGGGCTCGAGATCGAGGCGGGACGCGTGGACGCGTTCCGGGAGCAGTTCGCGGCCGTGGTCGAGGCGAGGATCGGCGAGGCCGCGGGCGTTCGGGTGGAGGCGGTGGACGCGGTGGTCGGCGCCGACGGCCTCGGTCACGACGTCGCCGAGCAGCTCACGCGCCTGGGTCCGTTCGGAAACGGCAACCCCGGCGTGCGCCTGCTCGTGCCGGGGGCGAGCGTCGGCGACGTGCGCCCGATGGGAGAGGGCGATCGGCACGCGCGCTTCAGCCTGCGCAGCGGCGGGCGCCGCGCGCGCGGGGTCGCGTTCGGCGTCGGGGCGACGCTCGAGCAGGTGGGCGCCGCCGGCCCGCTCGACGTCTCCGTTCGGCTCGAGCTCAACGAGTGGAACGGCTCGATCGAGCCCCGGGTCGTCCTCGGGCGCCTCTACCCGGTTCCCGAGGCTTCGGCCAACCCTGCCGCCCCCGGACGCGAAGCGGAGGAGGCGGCAGGCAGTGATCGCGGCAGGCATCGGTGATTCTGAGTTTTGGGCGCGCCATGACGCCGAGCTGGAGTCCGAGCTGACGCCGCCGCCGTCGCCGGCGAGCACGGCGCGCGAGCTGATCGAGCGGCCGGGCGCCTCCGGGGTGGCGACGGTCGCGGCGCTGGCCTCGGCCGGGCGCACGGTGCTCGTCCTCTGCGCCGACGCGATCCGCCGCCGCGAGCTGATCGAGCGCGCCGCGCGCCCGGCGCGCTTCGGCGGCGGCGAGCTGGCCCTCGTCTCGGCGCGGCTCGCCGACTCCGGCTGCGCCGCGGCGAGCGCCCGGGTGATCGCCGCGGGCAGCGGGGTGGCGCTCGCCGACTGGGCGGCGCTCGAGCGCGACCCCCGGCTGGCGCCGCAGTTCGAGCACGTGGTCGTCGTCGACCCGCCACCGAGCGCCCGGCTCGAGTCGCTCGCCACCGCCGGCGACGGCTACCTGCATCGCGTCGACGGCGCGGCCGAGCGCGAGTTCGCCCTCCGCGTGCACGCCGAGGAGTGGCCCTCGCGAGCCGGGCTCGCGGCCGTCTATCGCGGTCTCGGGCCGGGCGCCGGCCCTCGTCGCGCGTCGGAGGCGCGCGCGCTGCTGTGCGGGGGCGGGCGGGCGCATCCGTTCACCCCCGAGGTCGCCGGGCGCTCGAGCCGGGTGCTGGCCGAGCTCGGGCTGCTGCGATGGGACACAACGGCCGCGACGCGCACGCTCAGCGTCGTATCCTCGGAGGCGACGGATCTGGACCGATCCGCCGCATTCGTCGCCTACCGTGGGCGCTACGAGGAGGGCCGGCGATACCTGAGCGAGCGAAGACAGACCTAGAGCAGTCCAACGGCGCGACCTCGCCGGAGGACCGGCGCGGCCATACGCGGGTCGGCGCCTTCGAGGGTGTCCACGCGCCGGCGGCGCCGGTGAACGCGGTCACCAAGTCGCTGACCGCCGACGAGCGGGCGCTGCTCGGGGACCTGTTCGCGGTCATCGGCGAGCACAGCACCGGTGCCGACGCCGACGGCCTCGACCGGGCCGCGATCGAGCATGCCTTCGCCTTCGCCTGCGAGCGCCACGCCGACCAGCAGCGCAAGTCGGGCGAGGACTTCATCACCCACCCGGTCGAGGTGGCGAAGGTGTGCGCCGGGCTGCGTCTCGACACCGAGACGCTGTGCGCGGCCCTGCTCCACGACACGGTCGAGGACACGAGCGCCAGCCTCGACGAGGTTCGCGAGCTCTTCGGCGACACCGTCGCCGGGCTCGTCGACGGGGTCACGAAGCTGACCGGGATCACGTTCCAGAGCCGTGACGAGCACCAGGCCGAGAACTACCGCAAGATGATGGTCGCGATGGCCACGGACGTCCGGGTCATCCTGATCAAGCTCGCCGACCGCCTGCACAACATGCGCACGCTCGAGGCGCTGGCGAAGCAGAAGCAGCTCGAGAAGGCGCGCGAGACGCTCGAGATCTACGCCCCGCTCGCGCACCGGCTCGGGATCCACGCGATCAAGTGGGAGCTCGAGGACCTCTCGTTCCAGCGCCTGCACCCGCGCAAGTACGAGGAGATCAAGAAGCTCGTCGCCCAGCAGCGCGCCGAGCGCGAGGACTACGTCAACGACGCCGGCGGCTTTCTCACCGATGAGCTGCGCAAGGTCGGGATCGAGGCCCAGATCTCGGGCCGGGCGAAGCACTTCTACTCGATCTACTCGAAGATGACCAAGAAGGGCCGCGAGTTCAACGAGATCTACGACCTGACCGCGATGCGGGTGATCGTCGACTCGGTCAAGGACTGCTACGGCGCGATCGGGATCATCCACTCGCTCTGGAAGCCGCTGCCTGGCCGGTTCAAGGACTTCGTCGCGACCCCGAAGCTGAACCTCTACCAGGCGCTGCACACGACGGTGATCGGGCCCGAGGGGAGGCCGCTCGAGATCCAGATCCGGACCCCCGAGATGCACGAGACCGCCGAGTTCGGGATCGCCGCGCACGTGCTCTACAAGGAGGGCGTCCCGGGCAAGGGTGATCCTGAGCGCGAGAAGATGACCTGGCTGCGCCACCTGCTCGACGACGAGTCCGAGCAGGACCCGGCGGCGTTCGTCGAGGCGCTCAAGGTCGACCTGTTCGAGGACGAGGTCTTCGTCTTCACCCCGAAGGGCGAGGTCAAGAACCTCTCCGCCGGCTCGACCCCGCTCGACCTCGCCTACGCCGTCCACACCGACGTTGGACACCGCTGCGTCGGCGCCAAGGTGAACGGCAAGATCGTGCCCTTGCACTACTCGCTGCGCAGCGGCGACATCGTCGAGATCCTGACCTCGAAGCAGGAGCGCGGCCCCTCGCGCGACTGGCTCGCCCTCGTGCGCACCAGCCGCGCTCGCAACAAGATCCGGGCCTTCCTCAAGCGCGAGCGGCGCGAGGATGCCGAGCACCGCGGCCGCGAGCAGCTGCACACGGAGCTGCGCAAGGGCGGGCTGCCGCCGCAGCGCCTCGCCGGGTCGCCGCTGCTCGCCGACATCACCCGCGAGATGGGCTTCCGCAAGGCCGACGACTTCTACATCGCCGTCGGCCAGGGAAAGATCTCGACCAAGACCGTCCTCAACAAGGTGATGCAGCGGCTCAAGTCCGGCGACGCGGTCGCCGGCGGCGAGACCGAGGCGCACCTGGCGGGGGTGCTCGAGGGTCGCGACGAGCGCCAGCGCCGGACCCAGGACGCATCCAGCTACGGGATCAAGGTCGAGGGCATCGACGACGTCGTCGTCCGACTCGCGAAGTGCTGTCGCCCGGTCCCCGGCGACGAGATCGTCGGCTACGTCTCGCTCGGGCGCGGGATCACGATCCACCGCGAGGACTGCCGCAACGTCGAGGCGCTGATGAAGTCGCCCGAGCGCTTCACCTCCGTCTCCTGGGCCGGCGACAACGCGACCTCCTACCGGGTCGAGCTCCAGGTCGACGCCTGGGACCGGACCCGCCTGCTCGAGGACCTCTCGCGCACCTTCTCCGAGGCGGGGGTGAACATCCTCGAGGCCAACTGCACCACCAAGCACCCGATGGTTCGCAACCGGTTCGTGGTCGAGGTCGGCGACTCGCAGCAGCTCAAGGCCTGCGTCAGCAGGCTGAGGAGCCTCGACGCCGTGTTCGACGCCTACCGGGTGACGCCGACTGAGTAGGACGCGAACCGCAGACCGCAGACCGCGGAAACGCCCCGCGGTATCCGTGGTGGTGCCGTTCCTCGGTGACGAGGCAGCGGTCGAGCGGCTGCGCGGGCACCTGCGGGCGCTCGACGCCGGCGACGGAGACGAGTTGATCGTCGCCGACAACACCGCCGACGGGGTCGCCGTGGACGTGCTCGACGAGACCGCCACGGTGGTGGCGGCGCGGGGTGAGCGCAGCTCCTACCACGCCCGCAACGTCGGCGCCGCCGTTGCGGGCGCCGAGTGGCTGCTCTTCCTCGACGCCGACTGCGGCCCGGCGCCGGACCTGCTCGCGCGCTACTTCGAGCCGCCGCCGGGCGCCGACGACGGGATCGTCGCGGGCACGATCGGCGAGGACCCCGAGCGCGACTCGCTGCTCGCCCGCTACGCCAGCTCGCGCGACCTCTACGCCGGCGGGCGCGGGCCCGACGGTGACGAGGGCGGCTACGCGCCGACCGGCAACCTGCTCGTCCGCCGCGAGGCGTTCGAGGCCGTCGACGGGTTCGTCGAGGGGATCCGCTCGGCCGGCGACGTCGATCTGTGCTGGCGGATCCAGGCCGCCGGCTGGCGGCTGGTGCGGCGCCCGGGCGCGATCGTCGCCCACCGCCACCGCGACGACCTCGCCTCGTTCGTCTCGATGCTGGCTCGCTACGGCGCGGGCGCGGGCTGGCTCGAGCGCCGCTATCCGGGCTCCTCGCCGCGCTGGCCGCTGTCGATCGTCGAGCTCGCGCGCTCCGGCGTCGACGCCGCCCGCTACGCCGCCTCGGGGCGCGGGGAGGAGGCCGCCTTCCGGCTCGTCGACGCGCTCGGGCTGGTCGCCCACAACGTCGGCTACCGGGCCTCGAACGAGCTCGAGCGCTAGGCGAGCCGCGCGACGGCGCCGCGGACCGCCTTGGCGGCGGTCGCCATCGCGGCATCGTCGGCGTACTTGGTCCGTGGCCAGAAGAAGCCGCGGAGGCCGTCCTTGCGCACCCGCGGGACGACGTGGACGTGCAGGTGCGGGACGCTCTGCGAGACGACGTTGTTGAGCGCCACGAACGAGCCCTGGGCGCCCATCGCGTCGCGGACGGCGACCGAGAGCGTGCGCGCGTTGGTGAACAGCGGCCCGACGAGCTCGTCGGGGAGGTCGGCGAGCGTCTCGTGGTGGTCCCTGGGAACCAGCAGCGAGTGACCCTCGAACAACGGCCGGTGGTCGAGGAAGGCGAGCGAGACCTCGTCCTCGAACACCAGGTGGGCGGCTGTCTCCCCGGAGACGATCGCACAGAAGGAGCAGCCGTCAGGCAACGACCGTCAATGCCCCCGGAGCGATCCCGAGCTCGAGCTCGGTCGCGGCGCCGATGAAGTCGCCGTCGACCTGGACCGGGAACGGTCGCGGCTCGCCGTCGGGATCGCGCGAGACGGACTCGAGCCGCGCCTCGAGCACGTCGTCGAAGTGCTCGATCTGGCGGTGGTCGGCGGCGCGCAGGCGCTCGGCGAGCACGCGGCTGATGATCGGACCCATGTCGCGCTGCGCTGCCCGGCGCAGGACCGCGATCGAGAGCGTGCCGTCGTCGATCGCGATCCCGTCGCAGACGCGGACCGGACGCCGTCCGAAGTAGGTGAACGGGTCCGAGTTCTGGGCCAGGACGGTGACGCCCTCGGCGCTGCGGCCGCCGCTCTCGAGCCGCATCAGCACCGGGTTGCGCAGGTAGTCGCGATAGAAGCGAGGCGACCGCGACCCAGGTGTAGAAGTAGGGCCCGGCGCGCGCCTTCAGCTTCGGCCGCCGGTCGACCTTCATCGCGGCGGTCGCGTCGAGCCCGGACCCGCAGCTGAAGACGAACTTGCGTTCGTTGGCGATCCCGAGGTCGATCTTGCGCGGTTGGAAGCGGTCGGCGAGCCCGAGCAGGTGCTCGGTCGCGTCGACGACGTCATTGGGGATCCCGAGCGTCCGCGCGACGACGTTGGTCGAGCCCCCGGGGAGGATCGTCACCGGGACGTCGGTCCCCGCGAGCCCGTTGGCGATCTCGTTCAGGGTCCCGTCGCCGCCGAACGCGACCACGATGTCGTAGCCGCCGTCGCGCGCCTCGTGGCCGATCTCGGTCGCATGGTTCTGCGCCTCGGTCATCACCGCATCGACCTCGTAACGCCCCTGGAGCGCGTAGACGACGAGGTTCTTGAGCCGGTCGGAGACCGTCGTCGCGTACGGGTTGACGATGACCAGCATCCGCTTCTTGCGGCGCCCGGCGCCGCTGCGGCCGCGCGCGGTCGTGGGCTCGCGCGCGGGGGCGGTGGGCTCGAGCGTCGCGGTGCTCACCGCGGGATCGTAGCTCCGGGCGATCCGGGGATGGCGACCTCGCCCCGCTCTCCGGTGGCCTCGAAGCGGACCACGCCGTCCTCCTCGACCTCGCGCACGATCCCGGCGTCGATCAGCAGGTCGACGTGGCCGACGACCTCCGACAGGGTCAGGAACGCCTGGGTCACGGCGATGTTCCCCCACAGCTCCTGTGCGAGCTCATGCGCCGTGCGCGGGCGCTCGGCGATCAGCCGGGCGAGCTTCGCCGCTCGCCGCCGGTGCATCTCGAAGCGCTGGTCGATCAGCGCCGCGTGGTCGGTGATCGGATCGCCGTGGCCGGGGAGGACGATCTCCGCCGGCAGCTCGCGGGTGCGCGCGAGCGAGGCGAGGTAGGTGACCAGGGCCTTCGGGCGATCCGGCGAGGCGGACTCGTCGAGCGGGCGTGCGAGCAGCGGGTTGGACGAGATGTGGGCGATCAGGTGGTCGGCGGCGAACAGGATCCGGCGCTCGGCGTCCCAGAACACCGTGTCGGAGGGGCTGTGCCCGGGGCGGTGCTGGACCTCGAGCCGGCGCCCGGCGAGCTCGATCGACTCGCCGTCGGCGAGCGGCCGCGTCACCGTCGCCGCCGCGCCCCAGCCGCGAAAGCTCGCCGAGACGCTGCGCAGCGCCGCGACCACCTCCTCGGCGATCCCGTAGCGGAGCATGAGCCCGGCGGCGAACTCGTCATCGCGCTCGGTGTCGGCGCCGTAGCTCTCGACGAAGGGGACGACGACGTCGATCGCCGCCACCTCGGCACCCGAGTGCGAGGCGAGGATGTCGACGAGGCCGAGGTGGTCGATGTGCTGGTGGCTGATCACGATCAGCTCCAGGTCCTCGACCGCGTGCCCGGCGGCCTCGAGCTGGCGCTGGAGCTCGTCCAGCGACTTGCCCGAGTTCGGGCCCGAGTCGATCAGGGTCAGCGGCTCGTCGGCGATCAGGTAGCAGTTGACCCGCCCGACCGCGAACGGGGTCGGGATCTCGAGGCGGTGGATTCCCGCTTCGCGCGCCCGCTCCAGCGCCTGCTCGGGGTTCACGACCTGATGAACTCGAGGACCTCGTCGCGCTTTCGCTCCATGTCATCCCGCGAGACGAGCGATTCGAGGTTGAGCCGCAGCAGCGGCTCTGTGTTCGAGGGCCGGACGTTGAAGTGCCAGTCGGGGTAATCGACCGAGACTCCGTCGAGCCGGCCGATCTCGGCGTCGGGGTGCCGCTCGGCGAGCGCCTGCATCTTCGCCTCGGGGTCGTCGACCTCCGAGTTGATCTCGCCGGAGATGAAGTAGCGCCCGCGCAGCTCGCCGACCAGCTCCGAGAGCGACCGGCCCGAGGTCGAGAGCAGCTCGAGCACGAGCAGCGCCGGGATCGTCCCGGAGTCCGCGCACCAGAAGTCGCGGAAGTAGTAGTGGCCCGAGACCTCGCCCCCGAAGGCCGCGTCGTGCTCGCGCATCGCGATCTTGAAGAAGGCGTGCCCGACCCGGTTCAGCCGCGAGCTGCCGCCCGCCTCGCGCACGGTGTCGGGCACCGCGCGGCTCGCTCGCACGTCGTAGAGGATCTCGGCGCCGGGCTGCTTGCCGAGCACCTGGCGCGCGAGCAGCGCGGTGAGGAAGTCGCCGTCGACGAAGCTGCCGGTGTCGTCGATGAAGAAGCAGCGGTCGGCGTCGCCGTCCCACGCGATCCCGAGGTCGGCGCCCTCGTCGAGGACGCGGTCGATGACGAAGCGGCGGTTCTCCGGCAGCAGCGGATTCGGCTCGTGGTCGGGAAACTCGCCGTCGGGGACCCAGTAGGTCTCGACCAGGTCGAGGCCGAGCCGCTCGAGCAGCGGGCCGGCCATCGGTCCCGCCATCCCGTTGCCGCCGTCGACGACGACCTTGAGCGGCCTGACCGCGGCCGGATCGATGAACGAGAGCGCGTGGCGCTGGAAGTCCGGGTAGACGTCGACCGCCTCGACCGCGCCGCCGCCGGGTGGCTCCCCGGCGCCGGCGAGGACGAGCTCGCGGATCTCGCCGATCCCGGCGTCTCCCGAGAGCGCCAGCGCGCCCTCGCGGACCAGCTTCACGCCGGTGTAGGCCTTCGGGTTGTGCGAGGCGGTGACCATCGCACCACCGTCGAGCCCGCCGTCGCCGACGAGGAAGTAGAGCATCTCGGTCCCGACCATCCCGGCGTCGAGGACGGTCACGCCCTCGTCGACGAGCCCGTCGCGCAGCCGTCCGGCCATCTCCGGCGCCTGCAGGCGCATGTCGCGCCCGAGCCCGACCCGAAGCTCGGCCGTGGGCTTGCCGCGCAGGTCCCCGAGCACGTGGGCGAACGCGCGCCCGATCGCATAGCCGGTCTCGCCGTCCATCTCGGAGCCGTAGAGGCCGCGGATGTCGTAGGCCTTGAAGATCGCCGCCGGCGGCGCGACCTCAGTCATCGAACCTGCCGCGCAGCTCCGCGTAGCTCTGCTCGAGCGATTGCGGCATCACCCGGGTGTCGCCGAGCACCGGCATGAAGTTGGTGTCGCCGCCCCAGCGCGGGACGACGTGCATGTGGATGTGGTGCTCGACCCCGGCGCCGGCGACGCGGCCCTGGTTGAAGCCGACGTTGTAGCCGTGCGGGGCGTAGACGTCCTCGAGTACCGCGATCGCGCGCTGCGCGAGCGCCATCAGCTCCGCCACCGTGGGCGGGTCGAGGTCGGCGATCGAGTCCAGGTGCGCGTAGGGGGCGACCATCAGGTGCCCGTTCGTGTACGGGAACAGGTTCAAGATCACGAAGCAGCGCTCGCCGCGATGGACGATCAGGTTCGCCGCGTCATCGTCGTCGCCCGGCTTGGCGCAGAAGATGCACTCCGCCTCGACGTCCTTGGCGGCGTCCTTCACGTACTGAAGGCGCCACGGCGCCCAGATCCGCTGGTTGGCCACACGCGCGCATGCTACGGATCGGCTCCTCAGAGCCAGCGGCGGCTGCGGAAGTAGCCGACCATGCCCAGGAGCAGGACGACCATCGCCCCGACGATGACGTAGAAGTCGGTCGAGTCGCCCTCGCCGGGAACGCCGACGTTCATACCCCAGATGCTGGCGATCAGGGTCAGGGGGAGCACGATCACGCTGATCGCGGTGAGCACGCGGAGGATGTCGTTGACGCGGTGCGAGATGTAGGACTCGTTCGTCTCGTCGAGCGCCTCGACGACCTCCTTGTAGTTCTCGAGCATGTCCCAGATCCGCTCGTGCGAGTCGCCGACGTCGTCGAAGTAGATCTCGAGCTCGCCGCCGGCGGGGGCGAGGAACGGCTGCTCGAGCTTCTCGAGGTCGCGGAGAACCGTCCGCTGCGGGCGGATCACCTTGCGGAAGTTGATGATCTCCTGCTTCACGGTCGAGATGTCGCGGACGATGTCCTCGGAGCGGCCCTCGAAGATCTCGTCCTCGAGCGCGTCGAGCTTGTTGCCGATCTTGCGCAGCATCGGGAAGCAGTAGTCGAAGCCGTCGTCGATGATCCGGTAGAGCAGGTAGCCCGACCCGCGCGAGAAGAGCTGGTCGCGCAGCTCCTCCTTCTGGCGGCAGCGCTCGAACAGGTACTCGACCGGCTGCAGCGGCGTGTTCGGGATCGTGACCAGGAAGTCGCGGCCGACGAAGATGTCGAGCTCACCCGCGTTCAGCCTGCCGACCTGGCGGTCGAAGACCGGGAAGTGCAGGACGATGAACAGGTAGCTCGGGTACTCGTCGATCTTCGGCCGCTGGTTGCGCGAGAGCACGTCCTCGAGGTCGAGGGCGTGGAAGTCGAACTGCTCCTCGAGCCAGGCGGCCTCGAGCGGGGTCGGGCGGTCGATGTTGACCCAGCGCAGGCCAGAGGCCTGCACGGCCTCGACCTGGGGGCTGCGGTCGCGCGGCTCAGCCGGCGCGACGAGCTCGGCGCTGCGCTGGCGGCGTAGCCTCGGCTTCGGAAGGCTCGGCATCGTTGCTCGTCTCGCTCGTCGTCTCGTTCATTCGCGGCTCCGATCCCAAGCCTACTCAGACCGGCGGCCGGCGCTCGCAAGCGCGCGACCACCGATCGGGCGCTGTTATAGTCCGCCGCCACATAACCGCTGCATCCAGAGGGGTGGAGGGACTGGCCCTACGAAGCCCCGGCAACCATCGAAGGTCGCAAGACCGGAGAAAGGTGCCAATTCCAGCAGGCAGAGAGCCTGGGAGATGTGAGTGGAAGTCCGGTCCGGACCTCTGCTCGCAACTGGCAGAGGTCTTTTTCGTAGTCGAACGAGAACCGGAAGGAGCTTCGGATGGCACCCACTTCGCTCAGTTGCAGGGAATGCGCGGCCACGTATCCGCTCGAGGCGCGCTACGTGTGCGAGCAGTGCTTCGGCCCGCTCGAGGTCCGATACGACCTCGCCGCCCTCGATCCCGCGGAGGCGAAGCGGAAGATCCAGGCCGGCCCGGCCGGGATCTGGCGCTACGCCGACTTCCTCCCGTTCGCCGAGCGTCCGCGCGACCCGCTGCAGCCCGGGCTGACGCCGCTGGTGCGCGCCGACCGGCTCGCCGCGCGCCTCGGCCTCGGGGAGGTCTGGATCAAGAACGACGCCGCCAACCCGACGCACTCGTTCAAGGACCGGGTGGTCGCGGTCGCGGTCGCCAAGGCGCGCGAGCTCGGCTACGAGACCGTCGCCTGCGCCTCGACCGGCAACCTCGCGAACGCGGTCGCCGCCCACGCGGCCGCGGCTGGCCTCGACTCCTACGTCTTCGTACCCGCCGACCTCGAGGAGCAGAAGCTGCTCGCGACGGGCGTCTACGGCACCCGGCTGGTCGGGGTGCGCGGCAACTACGACGACGTCAACCGCCTCTGCACCGAGCTCTGCGAGACCCGGCCGTGGGCGTTCGTGAACGTCAACCTGCGCCCCTACTACGCGGAAGGGTCGAAGACGCTCGCCTACGAGACGGTCGAGCAGCTCGGCTGGACGCTGCCCGACCGGGTCGTCTGTCCGATCGCCTCCGGATCGCTGTTCACGAAGATCGGCCGCGGGTTCGAGGAGTGGCTCGAGGTCGGGCTCGTCGACGGTGAGCTGCCGGCGTTCAACGGTGCCCAGGCCGATGGCTGCAATCCGGTCGCCGAGGCCTACGGCGAGGGCTGGGACGTTTGCAAGCCCCAGCGTCCGGAGACGATCGCGAAGAGCCTCGCGATCGGCAATCCCGCCGACGGGCCGTACGCGCTCGAGCTCGCCCGCCGCACCGGCGGCTCGATCGAGGCGGTCGACGACGACGAGATCAGGGCGGGGATCCGCCTGCTCGCCGAGACGACCGGGATCTTCACCGAGACGGCGGGGGGCGTGACCACCTCGGTGCTCGCGAAGCTCGCCGCGCGCGGGCGCGATCGACGCCTCCGAGCGGGTCGTCGTGATCATCACCGGCGAGGGGCTGAAGACCCTCGACGCGGTCCGCGAGGGCTTTCGGATCGACGAGATCGAGCCCCGGCTCGACGCCTTCGAGGCGATCGTCGCCGGGGACGCCGCCGTCGGCGCGAGCGCCGTCTGAGCTAGATTTCGCCGCGATGGCGGTCACGGTCAAGATCCCGGCGCAGCTGCGCGCGGTCACCGACGGCGAGGGCGAGGTGGAGGTCGACGGCGGCACCGTCGGCGAGGCGCTCGACGCGCTCTTCGACGCGCACACCGACCTGCGCGAGCGGATCACCGAGGACGGCACCCTGCGGCGGTTCGTCAACGTCTACGTATCGGGCGAGGACATCCGCTTCCAGGACGGGCTCGAGACCGAGCTCGCCGACGGCGACGAGGTGACGATCCTCCCCGCCGTTGCCGGTGGGCGCTAGCGACGTCCCGGTCGCGATCCTCTGCGGGGGACGCGGGACGAGGCTCCAAGAGCGCACCCACGCGATCCCGAAGGCGCTGGTGGAGATCGGCGCGAAGCCGATCCTCTGGCACGTGATCCGCATCTACGCGGCCCAGGGCCATCGCCGCTTCCTGCTCCTGACCGGCTACCTCGGCGAGCAGATCGAGGCCTTCGTCGCCGCCGAGCGCTGGCCGGAGCCGATCTCGGTCCGCTGCCTCGACACCGGGCTCGAGACCCCGACCGGCGGCCGGGTCGCACGCGCCGGAGCCGAGCTCGCCGGCGGGACCTTCTGCCTCACCTACGCCGACGGCGTCGCCGACATCGACCTCGCGGCGGAGCTGGCGCATCACCGCGCGCGCGGCGCGGTCGCGACGATGACGGTCGTGCGCCCGCACAGCCAGTGGGGGGTCGCGGAGATCGGCGACGACGAGCGGATCACCGGCTTCAGCGAGAAGCCGCGGCTCGACCACTGGGTCAACGGCGGCTTCTTCGTCTGCGAGCCGGGCTTCCTCGAACGGCTCGCCGACGACTCGGTGCTCGAGCGCGAGCCACTGGCCTCGATCGCCTCCGATGGCGGGCTCGCCGCCTACCGCCACCGCGGCTTCTGGGACTGCATGGACACCTACAAGGACGCGATCACGCTCAATGACCTGTGGCAGTCCGGGCGCGCCCCCTGGCGCGTCTGGAAGCGTGAGCAGGCGGCCGCCCGGTGAGCGTCGCGCTGGTCACCGGCGCGCGCGGGTTCACCGGCGCCTGGCTCGCGAAGGCGCTGCTCGAGCGCGGCGAGCAGGTGATCTCGCTCGACCGGGGCCGCCCCGAGCGCGCCGTCTCGACCCTCTCGCTGCTCGGGATCGAGGCCGAGGTGAACGACCTCGTGGGTGACCTCTGCGACGCCGAGCTGATCCGCTCGCTGCTCAGCCGACACCGGGTGACCGACGTCTACCACCTCGCCGCGGAGACGATCGTCGCCTCGGTCCAGGAGTCCCCGGTGCGCGGCTTCGAGACCAACGTGCGAGGGACCTGGACCCTGCTCGACGCCTGCCTCGCCGCCGACGCGGAGCGGGTCGTGGTCGCCTCCTCTGACAAGGCCTACGGCGCCCACGACGAGCTGCCCTACCGCGAGCACTTCAGCCTCCGCGCGTCGGCGCCGTACGAGGCGTCGAAGGCCGCCGCCGACATCATCGCCCGCAGCTACTGGCCCAGCTACGGGCTTCCGGTCGCGGTGACCCGGTTCGCGAACATCTACGGCGGCGGCGACCTGAACTTCTCGCGGCTGGTGCCGGAGGCCGTCTGCGCGGCGCTCGACGGGCGAGCGCCGGTGCTGCGCTCCGACGGCTCGCCCGAGCGCGACTTCCTCTTCGTCGAGGACGCCGCCGCCGCCTACCTCGCGATCGCCGACCACCTCGACCGCGACGATGTCCGCGGCGAGGCCTTCAACGCCGGCGGCGGCAGGCCGCACCGGGTCGGCGACGTGGTCGCGACGGTCGCGCGGCTGGCGGGGACCGGGGTCGAGCCGGAGCTGCGCGGCAGCGGCAGCCCGGCCGGCGAGATCGACCGCCAGTACGTCGACGCGGCGAAGCTGCGCCGGAGCTGCGGTTGGAGCCCCTCGGTCACGCTCGAGCAGGGGCTCGAGCGGACGATCGACTGGTACCGCTCGCGACCCGACGTGCGCCCGTCCCCGGCAACCGCCTAGCCGCTCGGCGCTGAACGCGGACGTTCATTGCCGATAACGGCTGTAGCTCTCGCAGGTCCGCCGCCGGGCGCGCAGTAGGAGGCGACGGGGGCAGTCGATGGCGAGCCGAGGCGGCGGCCGGAAGGAGAGCACTTGATGCGCGCGAGGCGCGATTGGCGGACCAGGCTGGGAGCGGCGCTGGCGACGGCGCTGGCGCTGGCAACCGTGCTGGCGGTGGCGCCCGCGGCCAGCGGCTCGGCGGCGCACGTGGTCCAGCCCGGCGAGACGCTGTGGTCGATCGCCGCCTCCAACAACCTGACCACGCGCACGGTGGCCGCCTTCAACGGCCTTCCGGAGGACGCACTGGTGATCGCCGGCGAGACGCTGATGGTGCCGACGGTCGAGGAGGGCGCGGCGGCGCTTGCGGGAGCCGCACCCGCTCCGGCGACGACGACGCCGGCTGCGGCACCCGCGCCCGATCCCGCCGCGACCCCCGCGACCGGGCTCGCCTACGTCTGGTCTCCGGCGGGGAGCGTGCCGCTCGACCCCGCCGCCGCGAGCTCGTTCGAGGCGATGCGCCAGGCGGCACTGAGCCAGTTCGGGGTCGACCTCTACCCCGACGGCCTGCTCTCGGGCTTTCGCACCTACGCCCAGCAGGCCTACCTCTACGACCAGTTCCTGAGCGGCTTCGGCGCGCCCGCGAACCCGCCCGGCTCCTCCTCGCACGAGTACGGGGTCGCGGTCGACCTCGCCGAACCGGTGATGCGGGACGTCGTCGACCAGATCGGCGCCGCCTATGGCTGGGCGGGGACGATTCCCGCCGAGTGGTGGCACATCGCCTACGTTGGCTAAGCGAATGATCGAGACCGCGAATCGGTTACCCGATTCGCGGTAATCGGCTCCAAACCGCGAACCGCGGCGGGTAGCTTCGTGCTCGGGGGAATGGATTCTCCGGCGACACGGAAGGCACCAATGAGCGACGGTGGGGACCAGGGAAAGAGGTTCGGCGAAGCCGCGCGAGCGGCGATGAGCATGATCGGGACGCGGATCCGCGCCGGGACCGCGACCGCGGCCGAGGAGCAGGGCCTGCGCTCGCGGCGGCCACCGCGCTGGCTCGATGAGCTCGACGACCGCGAGGACGCGGTCGACGGTTCGTTCGCGCGCGAGTGCAGCCTCGACGAAGTGCTCGCGGCCCGGATGAACGGGACCGAGGTCGCCGCGGAGTCCCACTCGGCCGACTCCGGTGGGCGCCGGGCGCGCGGCTGCGAGGCGCGCAGCCGAGCCTCCAAGCGCGCCTAGACGACGCTACGGGGTGAGCCCGGCGGCTTCGAGGGCTTCGGCCCGATGTTCGTACTCGTCTATGCGCAGAACCTTGCCGTCGCGCAGCGTGTAGACCTCATAGAACCGGGATTCGACTTCGACCCCGCTCGCTCGACCACGGCCGTGGAATCGAACCGTCACGAACACCCGGTCTCCGCGCCCGGTCACCTCCTCGAGGGTTGTCTCGGCCCCCTCCCAGGCTTCGTTCCAGCGTTCGTAGTTCGCCAGCACGGCGTCGTTGCCGTACAAGGCACCGTCCTCCAGGCTGACCACCACTATGTGGGGGTCGTGGAACCCTGCGAGGCGATCGTAGTCGCCACGCGAGTAGGCACCCCAGGCCTCGCGCACGATCTCCACGTTCTCCTGAGACATCGTCGGCGCAGTATCCGCGCCAGGCCCCAGCGAGACAACCCTGATTCGACGCGCCCGGCAGGATTCGAACCTGCGGCCTCTCGCTCCGGAGGCGAGCGCTCTATCCACTGAGCTACGGGCGCTGGGCGGGTCAGTCTAGAGGCGGGAAGCCGCCCGCCCGTCGCGAGCGCTCGGCGCGCGAATACGCTGCCGGGCATGGACATGGACCTCGTCTTCCTCGGCACCGGGGGCTCGGTGCCGACCGCGCGGCGCTCGACCGCGTGCCTGCTCGCGCGCGTCGGCGGCGACCGGATCCTGTTCGACTGCGGCGAGGGCTCGCAGCGCCAAATGCAGCGCTCGACCGGGCTCGTCCAGGTCGACGCGATCTACGTCACCCACCTGCACGCCGACCACTACCTCGGGATCCCGGGCTTGCTGAAGACCTACGACCTCAACGGCCGCGAGCGCCCGCTGCGGATCATCGGCCCGCCTGGGCTTGCGGACCTGGTCCGCGCTCTGCGGCGGATCTTCGGCCGGATCGCCTACGAGCTCGAGGTGGTCGAGCTCGAGGCGGGCGCGGCGGTCCGCCACGAGGGCTACGAGGTGCGTCCGTTCGCGGTCGAGCACCGGATGACCGCGCACGGTTACGCGCTGGTCGAGGACGAGCGCCCCGGGCGCTTCGACCCCGAGGAGGCGAGGCGTCTCGGGGTCGCGCCGGGCCCGGACTTCAAGCGCCTGCAGGAGGGCGAGGCCGTCGCCGGCGAGGGCGGCGAGGTGCGCCCGGAGCAGGTCATGGGTGCGGCACGCGCCGGGCGCAAGCTGGTCGTCAGCGGCGATACGGCGCCATGCGAGATGACCGGGATCGCCGCCCACGACGCGCAGCTGCTCGTCCACGACGCGAGCTTCGCCGACGAGGAGGCCCAGCGCGCGCGCGAGACCGGGCACTCGACCGCGCGCCAGGCGGCGACCCTCGCCGCGAGCGCGGGCGTGGCGATGCTTGCGCTCGTGCACATCTCCTCGCGCTACGACGTGCGCGCGGTGCTCGCCGAGGCGCGCGAGGAGCTTCCGGGAGCGGTCGCGCCGCGCGACTTCGACCTGGTCGAGATCCCGTTCCCGGAGCGGGGCGAGCCGCGCCTGGTCGAGGCCGGCGCGCGGCGCCCGCAGACCCCGGCGCCGACCGAGTGACGCTCGACCCGCGGCTGGCGCGCCATCTGCACGTCGAGTCCCTGCGTGAGCGCGACCTGCATCCCGAGCACGAGCATCACGTCCTGTTTCAGGCCTCGACGGTGGAGGCCCTGCTCGAGGGCGCCTACGACGGCGACGTCACCTTCGCCGAGCTCGCCGAGCGCGGCGACCACGGCCTCGGGACGCTGAACGCCCTCGATGGCGAGATGGTCGCCGTCGACGGGCGTTTCTATCGCGCCGACCTCGACGGCCACGTGAACGAGGTCGACCCGTACGAGCGCACGCCGTTCGCCGCCGTGTGCTGGTTCGAGCCCTCGCTGGAGATCGAGCTCGAAGGTCCGCTGAGCCAGGCGCAGCTGTTCGCTCGCATCGACGCGATCGCCGGCGGCGAGCCGGTCGCCTGTGCGCTGCGCGTCGACGGCGAGTTCGAGCTCGTGCGGGCGCGCTCGGTCCCGCGCCAGCTGCCTCCCTACCGGCCGTTGGCCGAGGTGGTCGAGGGCCAGCACGTGTTCGAGCTCGGCGAGGTCGAGGGGACGATGGTCGGCTTTCGCTTTCCCGACTACGCCGAGGGTGTCGAGATCGGTGGCTATCACCTGCACTTCATCAGCGCCGACCGCGAGCGCGGCGGGCACGTGCTCGAAGCCCGCCTGCGCTCCGGCAGCTGCCGGATCGACCTCGCCGGCGAGCTGCACGTCGAGCTGCCGCCGGGCGTGGAGCTGGATTCGGCTCGGCTCGACGAGGAGACCCGCGCCGCGCTCGATCGGGTCGAGCGCAATGGCTAGTCAGCCCAGCGGCGCGACGTGGTCGGCGATCGCGTACGAGAGCGCCGGCGCCTGGTCCTCCTGGAGGAAGTGCTTCGCCGGCAGCAGGACCGCGTCCTCGACCCCGAGCACCCGCTGGGCGGTCCGCAGCTGGTCGAGCCCGAGGGCCGGGTCGCGCTCGCCCCAGACGATCCGCGCGGGCCACGGCCGCTCGCCGAGCCCGCGCTCGAGCAGCCGCGACCTCTCCTCCGTGAGCTCGAAGCCGCGCATGATGCGCAGGAACGCGCGCCCGCCGTCGAGGCGCTGGATCAGCGCCCTGTAGACGAGAATCTCGTGGCTCGACATCGCTCGGCGGTCGGCGAGCCCCTGGCGGCGAAACAGCTGCGTGAACAGCCCGGGCGGCGTGGCTCGCAGCCAGAGCTCGCCGAGGCCGCGAACGGCGAACGGCGCCATCGTCCAGGGGCGCCGGAAGCCGTCCGGGTCGAGCATCGTGTTGAGCGCAGTCAGCGAGAGGATCCGATCGGGATGCGCGATCGCCCATTCGCAGCCGATCGGGCCGGCGATGTCGTGGACGACCAGGTGGCAGCGGTCGATCTCGAGCGCGTCGAGCGCCTCGCCGAGCCAGCGCGCGAGGCCGCTCCAGGAGTAGTCGAAATCGCGCGGGCGATCGGCGAGGCCGAGCCCGGGGAAGTCGAGCGCGACAGCGCGCAGGCCCTGGTCGGCGAGCCCGCCGAGGAGCTTGCGATAGGTGAACGAGCTCGCCGGGACGCCGTGGAGCAGGACGACGGTCGGCCCGCGCCCGTGCTCACGGACGAAGCTGCGCACGCCGCCGGCCTCGAACCGGCGCCCGGCGGCGGAGTGGATGTCGATCAGCTCGGCGACCTCGCGGTTCATCGCGAAGATCATTACCGCAGCTTCGGCGATTCCGGTGCGCCGCCCGCTCGGTGCTCGCCGTGGCCCGTGCTAGGCTCGCCGCGTCGGTTCCTTTAACCCGGTCCAGCGAGGCCAGGAAGGGGCGTGAAGTGACACCGGACCTGGATAAGGTCGTGCTCGATCGCGACGATTTGCGCCGCACCCTGCTGCGGATCGCGCACGAGATCGTCGAGAAGAATCCGGCTCGGGCCGCCGACCCCGTCGGCAGCGGACGCGAAGCCGAGCAGCCGACGGGCCTCGCTCTGGTCGGGATCCACACCCGCGGCGCGGTCATCGCCCGCCGCCTGCACGCCCTCGTCGGCGAGCTCTCGGGCTCCGAGGTCCCGCTCGGCGACCTCGACATCTCCTTCTACCGCGACGACGTCGGCGGCCGCGACCCCGGCGCCCAGCCGGTCGTCCACGCCTCGCACATCGACTTCGACCTCGACGGCCGCACGGTGGTGCTGGTCGACGACGTGCTCTTCACCGGGCGCACGGTGCGGGCGGCGATCGATGCCCTGTTCGACTACGGGCGGCCGGACCGGGTGCAGCTCGCGGTGCTCGCCGATCGGGGTCACCGCGAGCTGCCAATCCGCCCCGACTACGTCGGCAAGAACCTGCCGACGGCGCGCGAGGAGCGGGTCTTCGTCCGGCTGGAGGAGACCGACGAGGTCGACGAGGTGACGATCGACCGCTCGCCGCGGGCGCTCGTCGGCGAGGAGGAGAGATGAAGCACCTGCTCTCGATCGAGGACCTGGAGCGCGCCGACGTCGAGCTGATCGTCGAGCGGGCGCGCAGCTTCGCCGAGGTCGGCCGCCGGGACATCAAGAAGGTCCCGACGCTGCGAGGGCGGACGATCGTCAGCCTCTTCTACGAGTCGAGCACCCGGACCAGCTCCTCGTTCGAGCTCGCGGCGAAGCGGCTTTCCGCCGACGTCGTCTCGGTCAAGTCGAGCGGCTCGGCGGTCGACAAGGGCGAGTCGCTCAAGGACACGATCGCGACCCTCTCCGCCTACGGCCCGGAGGCGATCGTGATCCGCCATCCCTACGCGGGTGCCGCGCAGCTGGTCACCGGCTGGACGCCGGCTGCGGTCGTCAACGCGGGCGACGGCAAGCACGAGCACCCGAGCCAGGCGCTGCTCGACGCCTACACGCTGATCGAGCGGCTGGGCACGCTCGATCAGAAGCGGATCTGGATCGTCGGCGACGTCCTCCACAGCCGGGTCGCGCGCTCGTGCGCGCTCTGCTTTCGCAAGCTCGGCGCCGCGGTGACGCTGAGCGGGCCGCCGACGCTGATCCCGCGCGACGCGGCGAAGGCGCTCGGGGTCGAGGTCGCGCCCGATCTCGACCGGCTCGAGGAGGCCGACGTCGTCTACGCGCTGCGGATGCAGCGCGAACGGATGGCGGAGTCGTTCGTGCCTTCGATCCGCGAGTACGCGGCCCACTACCAGATCGACTCGCGGCGGCTGCGCCCCCGCCAGCTGCTCATGCACCCGGGCCCGGTCAACCGCGGGGTCGAGCTCGCTCCCGAGGTGATCGACGGCCCCGCCTCGCTGATCAGCGCCCAGGTCGAGAGCGGGCTCTACGTCCGCATGGCGATCCTCTACGAGCTGCTCGCGGGCGGCGACCAGCGCGGCTCCGGCGTTCGCGCGAGCGACCCGGAGCTGCCCGCGCCGACGCCGATCGGCGAGCCCGCGTGAGGACGCCCGATGGCTGAACCGCGGGCGATCTCGTCGCTCGACTGGCGCGGCAGCGAGGCCGAGCCGGCGCCGGACCTGATCCTCGCCGGCGCGCGGGTCGTCGACCCGCGCGAGGACCTCGACGGGATCCACGACGTGGTCGTCCGCGGGGGCGAGGTCGCGGAGCTGGCGGCGCCCGGAAGCGCCGAGCTCGCCGACGCGGAGCTCGTCGACGCCGAGGGCCTGAGCGTGTTCCCCGCCTTCTTCGACCCCCACGTCCACCTGCGCACCCCGGGGCGCGAGGACGAGGAGGACCTCGAGACCGGGCCGCGGGCTGCCGCCGCGGGCGGCTTCTGCGGCATCGTGGCGATGGCGAACACCGAGCCCGCGGTCGAGACCGCGGCCGACGTCGCCGCGCTGCGCGAGCGGGCCCGCGAGCAGGCGACGGTGCCGGTCGGATTCGTCGCCTGCGTCACCCGGGCGATGGCGGGTGAGGAGCTGACCGAGATGGCCGAGCTCGCCGAGGCGGGCGCGGTGGCGCTCTCCGACGACGGCCTCCCGATCCGAAGCGCGCGGGTGATGCGCCGCGCGCTCCAGTACCAGCGACTCGCCGGGCTGCCGATCGCGCTCCACGAGGAGGACCCGGACCTGTCCGCGGGCGGCTCGATGCACGAAGGCACCGTCTCCGCGGCGCTCGGCATCGGCGGCATTCCCTCGGTCTCCGAGTCGACGATGATCGCCCGCGACGCGGCGCTCGCCGCCTACGAGGACGCCCGCATCCACGTCCAGCACCTGTCGGCGGCCGAGTCGGTCGCGGCGGTCGAGGCGGCGAAGGCCGCCGGGATCGCGATCAGCTGCGAGGCGACGCCGCATCACCTCGCGCTCACCGACGAGGAGGTGCGAAGCCTCGATGCGCGCTTCAAGATGAACCCGCCGCTGCGCGCCGAGAGCGACCGCCGGGCGCTGATCGAGGGGCTGCGCTCGGGCACGATCGACTGCGTCGCGACCGACCACGCCCCGCACTCCAGCGACGAGAAGGAGGTCCCGTTCGAGCAGGCGGCGATGGGCGTGATCGGGCTCGAGACCGCGTTCGGCGTCCTCTACACCGAGCTCGTCCTGCCCGGTGTGCTCGAGCTCGGGACCGTGATCGAGCGGCTCAGCGGTGGCGCGGCGCCGCTCGGGTTCGAGACCCCGCGAATTCGCGGCGGCGCCGAGGCGAACCTCGTCCTCGTCGACACCGAGACCGAGTGGGAGGCCGGCGCGGAGGGTTGGGAGAGCCGTTCGCAGAACTCGTGCTTCACCCGGATGCGCCTACGCGGGCGCGTTTTGATGACGGTCGCGGCCGGCCGGGTCGCCTACCGGCAGCGAAGCTTCGCCATGGGGGTGGCGTGAAGCTCGACGCCGAACGAGCGGCGCTGGTCGTGATCGACGTCCAGGAGGCGTTTCGCAAGGCGCTGCCGAGCTTCGACTCGATCGCCGCCGCCACGGGGACGCTGGTTCGCGGGGCGGGCGCGATCGGGATGCCGATCCTGGTCACCGAGCAGTACCCGAGCGGACTCGGCGCGACCGTGCCCGAGGTCGCCGATCACCTCCCGGAGGGGACGAAGGCGCTCGAGAAGGTGCGGTTCTCGGCCGCCGAGGCCGGCGGCTTCGACCTCGGCGGGCGCGATCAGGTGCTCGTCTGCGGGATCGAGGCCCACGTGTGCGTCAACCAGACGGTGCTCGACCTGCTCGCCGAGGGGGTCGAGGTGCACGTCGCCGCCGACGCCGTCGGCTCGCGCGCCGAGGCAAATCGCGTGCTCGGCCTGGAGAGGATGGAGCGCGCGGGCGCGATCCCGACCAGTGTCGAGATGGCGCTGTTCGAGCTCCTCGGCGGCTCCGACGCGGCGGCGTTCAAGCAGGTGCAGGAGCTGGTCAAGTGACCGAGCGACGCCCGGGATACATCCTGCTCGAGGACGGGACGCGGTTCGACGGCGACCTCTGCGGGGGCCCGCCTTCGGCGACCGGCGAGGTCGTCTTCAACACCTCGATCACCGGCTACCAGGAGGCGGTCACCGACCCGAGCTACGCCGGCCAGCTGATCACCTTCACCTATCCGCTGGTCGGCAACTACGGCGTCGCCGCCGAGGCGATGGAGTCCGACCGCGTGCAGGCGCGGGCGGTGATCATGCGCGAGGCGAAGAACGGCGAGGACGCGGCCGACGCCGAGGGCGGCTGGCTCGACTGGCTCTCCGACTGCGGGGTCGCGGCGATCAGCGGGGTCGACACGCGCTCGCTCGTGCGCCGGATCCGCGATCGTGGGGCGATGCGCGGCGGCATCTTCGCCGCCGACGAGGTGAGCGAGGCCGACGCCCGCGAGCGGCTCGCCGCCGAGCCGTCGATGGCGGGCGCCGACCTCGCCCGCGACGTCTCGCCCCCCGAGCCGGTGAGCTTCGACGGCGACGGCCCGCACGTCGTCTGCCTCGACACCGGGATCAAGCTTTCAATAATTCGTCAATTCCGGGAGCGGAACTGCCGGATGACCCTGCTTCCATGCTCCGCATCGGCCGAGACGGTGCTTGCGGCGGACCCCGACCTCGTCTTCCTCGCCAACGGGCCGGGGGACCCGGCGGCGCTCGGCTACATCATCGAGACGGTTCGCGAGCTGGTCGGCAAGCGACCGGTGGTCGGCATCTGCCTCGGCCATCAACTGCTCTGCCGGGCGGTCGGGCTCGAGACGTTCAAGCTCCCGTTCGGCCATCGCGGCGCCAACCACCCGGTCAAGGAGCTGGCCAGCGGGCGGATCGACATCACCTCGCAGAACCACGGCTTCGCCGTCCGCCCGCCGCACGGCGGCGAGACGATCGACGCCGACGAGCCGGTCCGCTGGGAGACCGACTTCGGCGCCGCCGAGCTCAGTCACCTGAACCTCTACGACCGCACGGTCGAGGGCCTGGTGCTCAAGGACGTCGCCGGATGCACGGTCCAGTACCACCCCGAGGCGGGCCCGGGACCCCACGATGCGCGCTATCTGTTCGATCGGTTCGTCGCGCTGGCGGAGGCATGAGAGATGCCTAGACGCGACGACATCGACAAGATCCTCCTGATCGGGGCCGGGCCGATCGTGATCGGGCAGGCGGCGGAGTTCGACTACTCCGGCGTGCAGGCGTGCAAGGTCCTGCTCGAGGACGGCTACGAGGTCGTGCTCGTGAACTCGAACCCGGCGACGATCATGACCGACCCGGAGTTCGCCGACCGCACCTACGTCGAGCCGCTGCTGCCCGAGTCGGTGGCCCGGATCATCGCCAAGGAGCGCCCCGACGCGCTGCTGCCGACGCTCGGCGGACAGACGGCGCTCAACCTGGCGAAGGCGCTGCACGACGACGGCACTCTGGAGCGTTACGGGGTCGAGCTGATCGGCGCCGACTACGACGCGATCCACCGGGCGGAGGACCGTGAGGCGTTTCGCGAGACGATGACGGGCGCCGGATTGCGGGTCCCGTGGTCGGTGATCGTCGAGTCTGTGGGCGAGGTAGAGCGCGGGCTCGCCTCCGGCGAGATCAGCCTGCCCGCGATCGTGCGGCCGGCGTTCACGCTCGGCGGCCAGGGCGGGGGAGTCGGGCGCACCGAGACCGAGCTGCTCGGGGTCGTCTCCGAGGGCCTCGCGGCAAGCCCGATCAACCAGGTGCTGGTCGAGGAGTCGGTCCTCGGCTGGGGCGAGTTCGAGCTCGAGGTGATGCGCGACCGCAACGACAACGTGGTCGTCGTCTGCTCGATCGAGAACATCGACCCGATGGGCGTCCACACCGGCGACTCGGTCACCGTCGCACCGGCGCAGACGCTGACGGACCGCCTCTACCAGGAGCTTCGCGACCAGGCGCTGCGGGTGATCCGCGCGGTCGGGGTCGAGACCGGAGGCTCGAACGTCCAGTTCGGCGTTGACCCGGCGAGCGGCGAAATCGTGGTGATCGAGATGAACCCGCGCGTCTCGCGCTCCTCCGCATTGGCTTCGAAGGCGACGGGCTTCCCGATCGCGAAGATCGCCGCGAAGCTCGCGGTCGGCTACGCGCTCGAGGAGATCGAGAACGACATCACCGAGGTCACCCCGGCTTCGTTCGAGCCGACGATCGACTACGTCGTCACCAAGGTGCCGCGGTTCGCGTTCGAGAAGTTCCCCGGCGCCGAGGGTGAGCTGACCACGCACATGAAGTCGGTCGGCGAGGCGATGGCGATCGGGCGCACCTTCCGCGAGTCGTTCGCGAAGGCGATGCGCTCGCGCGAGCTCGACTCCGAGCCGGAGCTGCCCGCCGCCGACGACGAGCTGCTGGCGGCGCTCGAGACCCCGCGCGCGGACCGCTTCGACCTCGTGCTCGAGGCGCTGAGGCGCGGTGCCACGATCGCGGAGCTCAACGCCCGGACCTCGATCGACCCGTGGTTCCTGCGCGAGCTACGGGCGCTGGCGCTCGACGGCGACGGGACGGCCGAGCAACGGCGCACCTATCGCTCGGTCGACACCTGCGCGGCCGAGTTCGAGGCGCGGACGCCGTACTACTACTCCGCGCACGAGCGCCCACCGAGCGGGGAGCAGGGGGCAGGGGGCAGGGAGTTCAGCCTCGGCGAGGTGCGAAGGGGCGACCGGGAGTCGGTGGTGATCCTCGGATCGGGGCCGAACCGGATCGGCCAGGGGATCGAGTTCGACTACTGCTGCGTGCACGCGGCGATGACCGTGCGCGAGTCGGGCCGCGACGCGGTGATGGTCAACTGCAACCCGGAGACGGTCTCGACCGACTACGACACCTCCGACCGCCTCTACTTCGAGCCGCTGACCGCTGAGGACGTGCTCGCGGTGATCGAGGTCGAGCGCCCCGAGGGCGTGATCGTGCAGTTCGGCGGCCAGACCCCGCTGCGGCTCGCCCGGGCGCTGGAGGCGGCCGGCGTGCGGCTGCTCGGCACCCCGGTGGACGCGATCGATCTCGCCGAGGACCGGGGCCGCTTCGGGGCTCTGCTGCGGCGGCTCGAGATCGCCCATCCGCCGTACGGGACCGCGCACTCGGCCGAGGAGGCGGCGATGATCGCCGAGGACGTCGGCTTCCCGCTGCTCGTGCGCCCGTCCTATGTGCTCGGCGGCCGGGCGATGGAGATCTGCTACTCGCCAGAGGGCCTCGATGCCTACCTGACCCGCCACGTGAAGGCCGATCAGGAGCACCCGCTGCTGCTCGACCGCTTCCTCGAGGACGCGATCGAGGTCGACGTCGACGCACTCTGCGACGGCGAGACCTGCCGAGTCGCGGCGATCATGCAGCACGTCGAGGAGGCGGGGGTCCACTCCGGCGACTCCGCCTGCGTGATCCCGCCGATGAGCCTCGGCGCCGAGATGCTCGACGAGATCACCGAGACGACGGCCCGGCTCGCGCTCGAGCTCGGGGTCGTCGGCCTGATCAACATCCAGTACGCGGTCGCCGGCGGGCGCCTCCACGTGATCGAGGCCAACCCGCGCGCGTCGCGGACCGTGCCCTTCGTCTCGAAGGCGATCGGGGCGCCGGTGGCGAAGATCGCCTGCCGGCTGATGCTCGGCGAGCCGCTGGCGGAGATCGAGCTGCCGACGATGCACAACGGCCACGTCTCGGTCAAGGAGGCGGTGCTGCCGTTCGCCCGCTTCGCCGGCGCCGACTCCGTCCTCGGACCGGAGATGAAGTCCACCGGCGAGGTGATGGGGATCGCGAGCGACTTCCCGACCGCGTTCGGCAAGGCCCAGGCGGCCGCCGGGGTCGCGCTGCCGCGCGAGGGCACCGTTTTCATCACCGTCACCGACGGCGACAAGGCGGCCGCGACCCAGCTCGCGGCCCGCTTCCACGACCTCGGCTTCGAGATCATCGCGACCAACGGGCACCGCGCAGGCGATCAGCCGGATGGGGATCCCGGTACGCGCGATCAACAAGATCGGCGAGGGCTCGCCGCACGTCGTCGACTTCATCCGCGACGGCGCGGTCGACCTGGTGATCAACACGCCGACGGGCAGCGGCGCGCGCTCCGACGGCTATGAGATCCGGACAGCGGCGGTCCGCCACGGGATCCCCTGCCTGACCACGCTCACCGGCGCCTCGGCCGCGACCCGGGCGATCTTCGCCGGGCGCGAGGGCGAGGCCGAGCCGGTGTCGCTGCAGGAGCTGCACGAGGGAGTCGGCAGACCGCAGACCGCAGACCGCGCATGACCGAGCGGGTGCTGGCGCCGTTCGGGCGCCGAGCGTGCGAGGTGGTCGCGAACGAGGCCACAGGCGGCTACCGGATCGTGTCGGCGATCGACGGCCTCGGGCCGGAGCCGCGCGCGGGCCAGTTCTACATGCTCAGCACCGACTCCTGGGCGGGCCCCGAGGGGCGGCCCTACCTGCCGCGCGCGTTCTCGGTCGCGGCAGCGGAGCCCGCCGGCGACGGGGTCCGGCTCGACTTCCTGCTCGAGGACGTCGGGCCGGGGACGAGCCGGCTCGCCGCTCTCGTCACCGGCGCGGCGCTGGAGCTGACCGGCCCGCTCGGACGCCCGTTCTCGAGCCCGGCCGAGCTCGCCGGGGCCCCCGCCGGGGCGCTGCTCGTCGGCGGCGGGATCGGGATCGCGCCGTTGGCGTTGCTGCGGCGCGAGCTCGCCGCGGCCGGCGTCCCCCAGCGCGTCCTGCTCGGGTTTCGCGATCGCGCCCACTCGGGCGGGCTGGAGCTGTTTCGCTGCTCCGAGGTGCGCACCGCCTCCGAGGACGGCCACACCGGCCACCAGGGCTACGTCACCGACCTGCTCTCGGTCGTCCTCGAGGGCGACGACCCCAGCGGCGCCTGCGTCTACGCCTGCGGCCCCCCGGCGATGCTGGAGGCGGTACGCGCGCTGTGCGCCGAGCGCGAGGTCGTGGCGGAGCTCGCGATGGAAACGCCGATGGCGTGCGGATTCGGCTCCTGCTTCGGCTGTGCGGTACCGCTCGCGGCGGGCGGCTACATCCGGCTCTGCGTCGACGGTCCGACCGTGAACGCCGAGGCGATCGACTCGGCGCTCGTCGCGGGGAGCGGCCATTGACGAACCTGGCCACGAGCCTCTGCGGCCTCGAGCTCTCGCACCCGATCCTGAACGGCAGCGGGACCTTCGACGCGATCGCCGCGCGGCGAGCGTTCGGCGACGAGCTCGACCGCGCGCTTCCGTTCAGCGCCTTCGTCTCGAAGACGATCACGCCCGAGCCGCGGGCCGGTAACGCGCCGCCCCGCCTGTACGAGACCCCCTCGGGGATGGTGAACTCGATCGGGCTCCCGAACAAGGGGCTCGAGGGATTCCTGATCGAGGATCTGCCGGAGCTTGCCCGCCTCGAAGTGCCGCTGATCGTCTCGGTGATGGCGCCGAGCGGCGAGGGGTTCGCGACCCTGGTCGAGCGGGTCGGGTCGCGAGCCGAGGTCGCGGCGATCGAGCTCAACGTCTCGTGCCCGAACGTGAAGTCCGGCCTGATCGTCGGCGAGCAGCCCGCCGAGACGCTGAGCCTGCTCGAGCGCCTGCGCCCGCTGAGCGAAAAGCCGCTGATCGTGAAGCTGACCCCGAACTGCGCCGACCCGCCGGCGGTCGCCCGGGCGGCGGAGGACGGGGGAGCCGACGCGGTCTCGCTGATCAACACGATCCGCGCGAGCGCCGTCGACGCGAGCGGCGCCCCCTGGCTCGGAGCGGGGAGCGGCGGCCTCTCGGGGCCCGCGGTGCGCCCGGTCGCGCTCGACCAGGTGCGCCGAGTGAGCGCCGAGGTCGAGATCCCGGTGATCGGGATGGGCGGGATCGAGAGCGGGGCGGACGCGTTCGCGTTCCTCGCCCTCGGCGCGAGCGCGGTCGCGGTCGGGACGGCGAGCTTTCGCGACCCCGCCGCGGCGACGAGGATCCGCTCCGAGCTCGCCGCCGAGCTCGCCGCGCGCGGCCTCGAGCGGCTGCCCGGGGCCGAGGTGGGTTCGACCTCGAGTTGAGGTCGAAGCGAATTTCACCGAAATCGCGACGATCCCCCTTGCGCCTCGACTCAGCGGGGATATACTCGCCGCCGCCTGATGGCCCCGTCCTCGACCGACACCGCCGCCACCGCCGTGCCCGAACGCACGCGCGAGCAGCGGATGCGGGCGCTGCAGCGCGCGAACGAGATTCGCTCCGCGCGGGCGAAGCTGAAGCGCGACCTCAAGGGCGGCAAGGCGCAGATCGAGAGGCTGCTTCTCGACCCGCCCGACTACGTGCTCTCGGCGAAGGCCTTCGACATGATCCTCGCGGTGCCGAAGTACGGCCGGGTGAAGGCGAACAAGATCCTCACCCAGTGCCGGATCTCGCCTTCGAAGACGATCGGCGGCCTCTCCGAGCGCCAGCGCGCCGAGCTCGTGCAGTTCCTCCGCCGCTAGCCCCGGGCCGGCGTCGCCATCGCCAAGGTCTTCGTCATCACGGGGCCGTCGGGGGTCGGCAAGGGGACGCTGATCCGGCTGCTGCGCGAGCGCGTCGGCGGGCTCGAGCTCTCGACCTCGGCGACCACCCGCGGCCCGCGGGAGGGTGAGGTCGACGGACGCGATTACCACTTCCTCGACCGCGACGAGTTCGCCCGCCGCGCGGACGCGAACGAGTTCCTCGAGCACGCGGTCTACAGCGGCAACCGCTACGGGACCCTGCGCTCGGAGGTCGAGCGGCGGCTCGCGAGCGGCGCCTCGGTGCTGCTCGAGATCGAGGTCCAGGGAGCGCGCCAGGTGCGCGCCGCGATGCCCGAGGCGGTGCTCGTGTTCATCGCCCCGCCCGACCCCGCGGCGCTGCGCGAGCGGCTGGTCAGGCGCGGCACCGACGATCCGGCCGCGATCGACGAGCGCCTGCGCACCGCCGAGATCGAGCTCGACGCCCAGGAGGAGTTCGCCTACGTGGTCTGCAACGACGATCTCGAGCGCGCCGCCGACGAGCTCGCGCGAGATCGTCCGCGGAGAGCTCCGCGACTAGGGCGTGCCGCCCGGTACACTTGCCCGCCTGATGATCAAGCCCCGCGTAGACGAACTGCTGGAGCGCACCGACACCCACTACGCCGCCGTCCTGGTGGCGGCGAAGCGCGCGCGCCAGCTGAACAGCTATTACCGCGCCCTCGGCGAGGGCAGCTACGAGGAGTACACGCCGCCGATGGTCGAGACCCAGACCGGCAACTACCTCACGATCGCGCTCGAGGAGCTCGCCGCGGGCAAGATCAACTACCGCTACCGCGTCTAGGCGGACCCGCTCGGCGCCGCAAGTCCCCGCCCGGGATCGGCGCGACACGGGCGTAGCATGCGGGCGATGGCCCGCATCCTCCTTGGCGTCAGCGGCGGGATCGCCGCCTACAAGGCGCTAGAGCTCGCCCGCCTGGCGACCACCGCCGGCCACGGCGTCCGCGTGCTGATGACGCCGGCGGCGCAGCGCTTCGTCGGCGCCGCGTCGTTCGAGGGCATCGCCGGCTCGCCGGTCCTGGTCGGCGAGTTCGACCACGATCCGATGCGCGGCGCCTACCCGGGCGAGCCGCCGCCCTCCCACGACCCGATCGGCCACCTCGCGCTGGCCCAGAACGCGGACGCCTATCTGGTCGCGCCGGCGTCGGCGAACACGCTCGCGAAGCTCGCGGCCGGGATCTGCGACTCGATGCTGACGACCTCGTTCGTCGCCTGCACCGCGCCGCGCCTGGTCGCGCCGGCGATGAACGACCGCATGTACGCCGACGCGGCGACTGCGGCGAACCTGGCGACCCTGCGCGAGCGCGGGGTCGAGGTGGTCGAGCCCGATCGCGGGCCGCTCGCCTCGCGCGGCGAGTACGGCGTCGGCCGCCTCCCGGCCGCCGAGCGGCTGCTCGCCGAGCTCGAGGCGGCGCTGCCGCGGGCGCACGGCTCCTGGGACGGCCTCCGGGTGCTGGTCACCGCCGGCGGCACCCGTGAACCGATCGACCCGGTGCGCTTCATCGGCAACCGCTCGAGCGGCAGGATGGGCGTCGCGCTCGCCGCCGCCGCCGCGCGCCGGGGAGCCGACGTGACCCTGATCGCCGCCAACGTCGCCGTCCCGGCACCGCCCGGGGTGCGCGAGATCGCGGTCGAGACCACCGCCGAGCTCGCCGGTGCGGTGGGCGCCGAGCTCGCCGACGCCCAGGTGCTGCTGATGGCGGCGGCGCCGGCCGACTTTCGCAGCAGCGGCCCGGCGGAGGCGAAGATCGCGCGCCAGGGCGCCGACGGGCTCGAGCTGCGGCTGCAGCCGACCGAGGACATCCTCGCCGCCGCCGGCGCCAGGCGGCGCGAGGGTCAGACGCTGGTCGGCTTCGCCGCCGAGACCGGTGGATCGATCGATCGTGCGCGCGCGAAGCTGGAGCGAAAGAACGTCGACGCGATCGTCTTCAACGACGTCTCGCGGCCGGAGATCGGGTTCGACTCGGCCGAGAACGAGGTCACGGTGGTTGAGCGCGACGGCGAGCACCAGATCCCGCTCGCGTCGAAGGACGAGGTCGCCGAGGCGATCCTCGACCGGGTCGAGGCGCTGCGGGCGGCGCACGCGACTTCCTAGACTGAAAGCAGCATGGATACCGCGGGCGACACGTACACCCTCTACCGCCGCGGGGTCGAGCTGCTGGAGGACGGCAGCTTCGGCGAGGCGACGATCCCGCTCGCCGAGGTCGCGCGCCGCGCGCCGGAGGAGAGCTCGGTTCGCGAGGCCCTCGGCCGCGCCTACTTTCGCAACCACCAGTTCGCCGAGGCGGTGGCCGAGTTCGAGGCCGTGGTCGAGACCCATCCGGTCAACGACTTCGCCCACTTCTGCCTCGGGCGCGCGCTGAGCCTGACCGGCGAGAGCGACCGTGCCCGCCACCATCTCGCCCTGGCGGCCAACCTGCGCCCGGAGCGCCGCGACTACCGCCTCTACCGCGACCGGCTGCGCCGCGCGTCATAGACCCGGCCGCCGTAGGATCGCCCGCGTGAGGGCCTTGGTGCAGCGGGTGACGCGAGCCGCGGTGCTCGTCGACGGCGAGCGCGTCGCCGCGATCGGCCCGGGCCTGCTGGTGCTGCTCGGGGTGCGCAGGGGCGACACGGCCACCGAGGCCGACCGGCTCGCCGACAAGGTGCGCGCCCTGCGGATCTTCGACGATGCCGAGGGGCGGATGAACGAGCCGCTGGGCGAGCGCGAGGCGCTGTGCGTGAGTCAGTTCACCCTCTACGGCGACGTCAGCAGGGGCAACCGGCCGAGCTACGTCGACGCGGCGCGCCCCGAGGATGCCGAGCCGCTCTATGAGCGCTTCAGCGCTCGGCTGGCGTGCGCACGGGGGGTGTTCGGCGCTCGAATGGCGGTCGAGCTCGTCAACGACGGTCCGGTGACCCTGCTGCTCGAAGCGTGACCCGGTGAGCGTCCAGACGCCGCGCGCGGCGCTGATCCACTCGGTCGAGAGCGTCCCGCACGAGCTGCGGTGCACGATCGAGATCGGCGGCGCCACGCACGAGATCTTCGTCCGTACCTCGCTTCCGGTCGTCCTCGGCGCGGACATCGCGGTCGCCCTCTCGCTGATCCCGGCGATGACCCACGGCGGCGTGCTCGAGGTCGAGGCGCCGGTGGACGAGGGCATGGTCCGCTGGGCGCCGGAGATCCAGGCCGTGCTGCGCGCCTTTCACCTGAGCGCGGACTGGACGCCCGCGAGGCCGATTCGGCACACCGTCGAGCTCGTCTGCCCGGTCGCCCCGGCGCCTACCTATCGCACCGATCGCGGGGTCGGGACCTTCTTCAGCGGCGGCCTCGACTCGTTCGCCTCGGTCCTGCGCAACCCCGACGTCTCCCACCTGATCTACATCGCCGGCATGGACGCGCCGGTCGGCGACGCCTACGACGCCCACCACGAGCGGGCGCGGGGAGCTGTCGCCGAGATCGCGGACCGGCTCTCGATGCCGCTGATCACGATCGAGACCAACGCTCGCGAGATGTACGCCGACCTGGTCGGACCGGCTTTCGGCGGCGGCATCCTGGGCGCCGCGGCGAGGGTGGTCGCCCCCGAGATCCGCCGCGTCTACGCCGGCAGCTCGCAGGCCTATCGCTGGCTGCTCGAGAACAGCTCGCATCCGATGCTCGACGCGCTCTGGGCCCGCGACGCCTGCGAGTTGATCCACGAAGGGGCGGACCTGACCCGGACCGAGAAGCTCGAGCTGATCGCCGACGACGAGCTCGTGCGGTCGAAGCTGCGGGTCTGCTGGGCCGGCACCGGTACCCACTACAACTGCTGTCGGTGTGAGAAGTGCCTGCGGACGATGGTCGCCCTGGAGGCGCTCGGGATCCTCGATCGCTTCGAGACCTTTCCCGAGCCGCTCGACCTGGACGCGATCGCCGCCGTGCGACCCTCGGTCCGACACGAGGTCTCCTACTGGGTCGAGGACCTCGAGCTCGCCGTCAGCCGCGGTGCCTCCCCGGAGCTGATCGAGGCGATCGAGGCATGCGTCGCCTCGGCGGAGCCAGGCGGGCTGCCGACGCCGAGACGGAGCCCGCTCCCCAACCCGCACGCGGGCGAGCCGCGGATGCTGTTCCTGAACCCTGCGGCGCGCGCCGCGCTCGAGCGAAGCCGGGCGGTCGTCTTCCTGATCGGCGCCTACGACGGTCAGGGCGGGTTCGACGAGCTGATCCAGCTGCAGGCCGCGATCGAGCTGCTCGCCGCCCTCGGCGAGGGCGTCCTCGCGATGCCGGTGATCGAGCTCGGCGAGCTGGCTCGCCACCGGCGATTGGACCCGGTCCAGGCCGGCGCTCTCGCACCGGGCCGCGAGCTCCTCTTCGACGCCAGAGCAGAGCGGGCGGAGGCGGCCGCGTTCGAGCTCGGGCTGATCCCGGCATCGCTGCCGGCGGGAATCGAGTCGGCGATCACCTACCTCTACGGCGGCGACTATTTCGATCCCGTCGCCGGTGAGCGCAGGCTGAGCATGGCCGAGGCCGTGGCGGGGCTGGTGAGCAGGGCGGGGGTCCGATCGCATCGCTCGGTCACCTCGGGGCTGCGGCTCGATTCGGAATGGGCCCGCGGCGGCGGGGTGAGGTTGCGGACGGCGCTCCGCGGCGTCGACCGGATCCGGGTCCGCGATCCGCTCTCCGAGCGGCTCGCCCTGCATCTCGCCGACCGCGACGGACACCCCCCGAGCTCCGTCTCCGGCGACGACTCGGTGGCCGTGATCGTGGCCGCCGCCGAGGCGGCGAGCGCCGAAGCCGGAACCGCCGAGCGGCCGACGCTCAACCTCGAGCTCGGCTGGGTCGAGGACGAGGAGTCGCTGCGGCGCCTGCGGCGGTTCGTCGAGGGCGCGGCCGAGGCGAGCGCGACGGCGGTCGACGTGCGCCCGGTGATCTCGGCGCCCGGCGAGGACGGCGCCGCCCCGTCGATCGCCGGGCTCGCGCAGGCGCTCTCGGGCCTCGACGGCGTCGGCTCGGTACACGAGCCGCTGGTGCTCGGCCCGGCGAGGCTCGAGGATCAGGGTCCGGTCCTCCGATCGGCCGAGCTCACGCTCGCGCGCTCCTACCACCTGGCGCTCACCTCCTCGATCTTCGGGGTTCCCGCGGTGCTGCTTCAGCGCGACCGGGCGGACGCGCAGAACGCGGAGGCGTTGCGACGGGAGTTCTCGCTTCCTGGAGAGCTGCTGGCGCCACCGGGCGCCGACCCCGCGGAGGTCGCTTCGCGGGCGATCGCCCTGATCGGCCCGCGGGACGCACGAGCGCGGCTGCAGGCGGGGCTTCGGGCCGCGGCGAAGCGACTGGCCGACCGGCGCGCGGCCGCCGAGGAGGAGCTGCTCACGGCCGTCGGCGGCGAGCTCGCCACGCGGACCGAGCCCGTGCCGCCGCGCGGAGACGAGGACGCGATCGACGAGGAGTATCTCGCCCTGCTGCGTGCCCACCAGCGGGCCGTCGAGCGGCTCGATCTGGCGACCGAGCGGATCCGGTCCCAGGACGCGCAGCTGACCGAGATCATCGGCTCGGCGTCGTGGCGCTGGACCACGCCGCTTCGCAGCGCCGGGCGCCTGCTTCGCCGCCGCTCGTCCTCTCGCTGAGCCCGCCGCCCGCTCGCGCTAGCTTGGCTGGATGGGAGCTTCGATGGCGGGCGAGACGATCAGGCTGAGCTCGGTGAGCGCGAGCGAGCACGAGCTTCGGTTCGTGGTCGAGATCGGCGCTGACGAGCAGGAGGTGTGGTTTCACAGCAGCGCCCCGATCAGTGCGCCGGCCGAGGCGGCGGCGGTCGCGACGCTGCTTCCCGCGCTTGCGCGCGGCGCCGCGCTGCGGATCGAGACGCCGGTCGCCCCGGCGGTCATCGACGCGATGAACGAGGCACAGTCGGTGCTCTGCGCCTGGGCGCGCTCGGGGACCTGGCCGACCGCGTTGCCGTTCGAGCGCGAGATCGAGGTCTCGGCGCCGGCCGGGGCGCCCGACAGGCGCGCGGGCGGCCGCGGGGTGGCGGCCTTCTTCAGCGGCGGCGTCGACTCGCTGACGACGGTGGTTCGGCACCCCGAGATCACCCATCTGATCCACATCGAGGGCTTCGACGTCCTGCTCGAGCGCCGCCAGTTCGCGGCCCAGGTGCGCGAGCGCATCAGCGAGGCCGCGAGCGATCTCGGCCGCGAGCTGATCGTGGTCGAGACCAACGTCAGGGAGCTCTCGGACCCGCATCTGCCGTGGGTCACCTACTACGGCTCGGCTCTCGGCGCGGTCGCGCTGCTGCTCTCCGGGGAGATGTCGAGAGTGCTGGTCGCGAGCGGGATCACCTACGGCGCGCTGTACGAGAACGGCTCGCACCCGTTGCTCGATCACCTCTGGGGAGCGGACCGGATCGAGGTCGTCCACGACGGCGCGTCGCTGGTCCGCACCGCCAAGGTCGAGCGGCTGGCGGAGAGCGAGATCGCCCGGCGGATGCTCCGCGTCTGCTGGGAGAACCCGGGCGGCGCCTACAACTGCGGCCGCTGCGAGAAGTGCCTGCGAACGATGGTCGCGCTCGAGGCGCTCGGGGTGCGGGAGCGCTTCGAGACCTTCCCGGACACCCTCGATCTCGCCGAGGTCGCCGCGATCCGGCCGCACAATCGACCGGAGATCGACTTCTGGCTCGACAATCTCCAGCTCGCGGTCCGCGAGCGCGCGGACGGCGAGCTGATCGAGGCGGTCGAGCGCTGCCTCGCCAACGTCGACGCCGGTCCGCGGCCGGCGCCGTCAGAGCCTCGATACCAGGAGCCCGACGAGGGGTTGAGCGGCCTCTACATGCGACCCGAGGCGCGCCGGCGCCTCGCCGACGCCCGGGCGACCGTCTTCCTCGTCGGCAGCTATGAGGGCTGGGGGAACTACGGCGACGTCGCCCAGCTCCAGGCCGCTCTCGACCTGCTTCGAGCCGAGCTCCCCGACGCCGTCGCCTGCCCGGTGCTCAACCTGCACGCCGCCCGCAGCCACGAGCTCCAGGCGAGCGACGCCGCGGAAAACGGGATCGTGGCGGATGCTCCGCTCTACCACGCCGAACCGGGCGCCGACGCCGACTACCTCGTGACCGAGCTCGGCCTCGTCCCCGCGGTCCTGCCGCCGAGCGTGGCGAGCGCGGTGATCTGGTTCTACGGTGGCGGCTACCTGAACTCCCGCTGGGGCCTCGGCAAGCTGCGGATGGCGGAGGCCGCCAGGCGGCTCGCCCGGCGAGCCGGAATCGATCGCTGCGAGGCGATCTCCTCCGGGCTCCAGATCGACTCCGCGTGGGTCGGCGCGATCGACGACGACCATCGCGCCACGATCGCGGACCTGCGCCTGTTCGGGGTCCGCGACGAGATCTCGGCCGCGGCCGTCACCTCCCTCGCCGGCAAGGACGCGCCCCTGCGGCGCACCGGGGACGACGCGATCGGTGTGCTCAACCACCTGAGCCCGCGGGCGGCGCCGGCCGATGGCGGCCCGGAGCCGACCCTCGCGCTCAACCTCCACTTCTGCTCCGGTGAGTGGGTCGCCGACGATGCGCGCGCGATCCGCACCTTCGTCGAGCGGGTCGTGGTCGAGCTCGCCGCCCTCGCCGACCGGCGACTGGAGATCCAGCCGCTGATCGCCTACGAGGATCCGCGGATGAGCGAGCGCCGCGAGCTCGCCGAGCTCACGGCCGCGATCGCGGCACGGGTCCCGGCGACCTCGATCGCCGAGCCGATCGTGCTCACGCCGGCGAGCCTTCGAGCGGCTGGACCCGCGATCGCGGGGGCGGCGCTCACGGTCGGGTGCTCGTATCACGTCGCGCTCACCTCGCTGATGCTCGGCGTGCCCGCGGTGCTCCCTCGGGGCAACGGCTACTACGCGCAGAAGGCCGATGCCCTGAGGCGCGACTTCTCGCTCCCCGAGGAGCTGCTGCCCGATCCGCGCTCCGATCCGAGCGACGTCGCTCGCGCGGCGCTCGCCGCGCTGGCGCCGGCGAACGCCGGAGGCCGGCTCGAGCTCGAGCCGAGCCGGGAGCGGGTCGTCGCCCGCCGCGCCGAGGCTGAGGCGGCGCTCGCGGCAGAGCTGAGGGCGATGATCGCCGCTGCGCCCGCCCGCCGCTCGGCCTCCGCGCCGGCGATCCCTCCCGCCGAGGCCGAGGCGGCTCTCGGCGGGCTCGAGCGGGCCTATGCCCGCATCGACGCCCTCGTCGCCCAGAACGAGTGGCAGGCGAGCCGGCTCGACGACGTCGAGCGTTCGGCCTCGTGGCGCCTGACGGCGCCGATCCGCAGCGCGAAGACCGCTGTCGCGCCCTCGGTGCGGCGGCTGGCGCGGGCGCTCGCGGCCCGATCGGCGAGGCGCGGGCGAGGCTAGGCCCGCGATGCCCTACGCCCCCGAACCTCGGTTGCTGCCGGCCGACGAGGCCCTCGACCCCCGGGTCGGGGTCGTGGTCCCGGTCCATCGCCAGCCGCAGTTCGTCGCCAACGCGATCCGGTCGGCGCTCGAGAACGAGGCGCCGTTCGCGGTCGGTGTGGTGGTCGTCAACGACGGCTGCCCATTCGCTTCCACTGAGCGCAACGCCCTACGCATGCGCGACGCCGCCGGCGGCCGGGTCGCCTATCTGGCGCAGGCGAACGCGGGACTGTCCGCGGCCCGCAACGCCGGCATCCGCCACGCGCTCGAGGCCTGGCCCGCGGTCGAGGCGCTGCTGCTGCTCGACGCCGACAACGAGCTCGGGCCGGCGACCGTCGCGACGATGGCCGAACGGCTCGAGGCCGACCCCGGCGCCTCGTGGACGTACGCGTATCGGGAGATGTTCGGGGCCGAGGGCGGGGGATGGGAGGTGCCGGGGCCGTTCAACCGCTACCGCCAACTGTTCGAGAACCAGTGCGACGCCGCCAGCCTGATCCGCCGGAGCGTGTTCGAGGCGGGTCTTTACTTCGACGAGTCGATGCGCTCCGGCTATGAGGACTGGGAGTTCTTCATCCGCGCGATGGAGGCCGGGCTCCGCGGCGTCCCCGCCGGGCGCTGCGGCTTTCGCTACCGGCGCCGCTGGCACTCGATGGTCGAGCGCAGCATGGGCCGCCACGAGCGGCTGCTCGACGAGATCCACCGGCGCCACCCCGACGCCTACACGCCCCGCGCCCTGACCCGGCTCGAGCACGACGAGCTGCCCCGATTTGCGCTGCTCGCGGTCGACCAGGGCACGGTCGCGCTCGGCACCTGCGTCGATCGGCCGCCGCGCGTGATCCCGGTCGCCGAACTCGACCTGGCTCAGGCCGACGGCGCAGCGGGCTCGCCGCCCGCACCGCCGGTCACCGTCGTCGGCACCGGGCCCGTGTTCGAGTGGCTGCGCGACCAGCGGCTGCTCGCCGGGGTGCTGCTCGCCGCGCAGCAGCGACTCGCCGCCGAGGAGTGCGTCGCGATCACGCTGCGAGCGGGGGAGCTCGACGTTCCCGAGCTCGAGCTCGTCGCCGACGCCCCGGCCGGTGGCGACCTGGTCGCGTTTCGCAGCTCGCCGCTGCTGGCGCGATTGCGAGCGGGTACGGGCGCGCCACCGCCGCAGTCGGTGCTCGAGCTGCGCACGGCTCGGAGCCGGACGCCGCCGCCGGCGCCCGAGCCGCCCGATGCCACCCGGCTGATCCGCGTGGAGATGCCCGCGGACGCTCGGCACCGGGAGCCGCTCGCGACCGCGCCGGCGCACGCCGCTTTCGCGGAGCGCCTGCACCTCGATCGCCTCGAGACGACGTTTCCGTGGGTCGGGGACCCGAGCGCCGGGCGCCGGGCCGTCTTCGTGCTCACCTCCGAGGCCGGACCGCGTCCTGAGCTCGTCGCGTGGCTGGCGGCGCTGCGCCGAGCCGAGCCCGGGATCGAGCTCCATCTTGTCCTCGCCGGCGCGGCCGAGTCCGGCCCGAGCGGCTCCGGGGACGGTGCCTACGAGACGGTCACCCCGGTCGCTTGCGAGGATGAAGAGGGCGCGGCGGCGCTGCTCGAGATCGTCCTGCGGTCGGCGGACGTGGTCATGAACTCGGATTGCCGGCTTGCCTCGCGCGCTCTCCCAACACTGGCCCCCGGAACCCTGGTCGTCGACGCATCGACCCCGATCGACCTCGACCGAAGCGGCCTCCAGGCGGGCGGCCAGATCGACGCCGCGCTCAAGCTCGAGGCGCTGGTCGACCTGTTCCTGGTCGAGCACGGGGGTTCGACCAGGCTCGTCAACCTCGACGTGATCAAGGAGAAGATCGTCGAGCTCCCGGTCGCAGGCAACGGGCTCGGTCCCGAGGAGGACGCCGGGGTGACGATCGTCGAGGCGCTGGCCGCGGTCGCGCCCCGGCCGGGGGCGCCGACGTGAGCGAGTATCCGGGGGCGACCCTGTGGACGACCGCCGCCTGCAACCGGGCGCTGGAGCCCACCGTTGCCGCGGTCTTCGTCGTCGGCGGCGGCGCGCTCGGGCTCGTCGACGCGCTCGGCTCCGAGGCTGCCGCGCTGCCGGTGATCGAGCTCGAGCTCGGCGAGAGCGGCCCGCCCGCCGAGCAACCGCGGGTCGACCGGGTCGACCCGCAGCAGTGTGTGTTCTTCAGCCCCCACGGCACCGGCGACGACGCCGCGGCGGTCGGGCTGGAACCGATGCGGCCGCCGCCGGCGCTGGCGGCCGCCGCGACCTACCTCGACGGCGCTCGGGACGCGCGCACCGAGGCGATCGTTGGGGCGATCGAGGCACTCGTGCGGCCGACGCCGGCTCGGGCGCCGGCTCTGATCGGCTCGGGTTCGCAGGCCGAGCTCGCGGGCTCGCTGATCGACGGCCTGACGCGGACGCTGCGCCGTCTCGGCGCCGAGCGGGCCGATGCGGTCCCGGTCTCGGACCTCGTCCACGAGCTCGCCGTGCTGCGCGAGGACTACCAGGCGCTGCTGCGCGCGCTCGGGCCGGCGCAGCGCGCTCACGGTGAGCTCGAGGCGCTGCTCGCCGAGCGCGACGCGACGCTCGCGGGGCTGATCGGGTCGACCTCGTGGAGGCTCACGGCGCCGCTTCGGCGGTTGGCGGCGACCCGCCGGAGGCGGCGGTAGCGCGGCTATACTGAGCCGAGCTTTCACGTACCCGAACCCTGTTTAGTGACTGGTGGGCCCGGGCCCACCTTTTTTTTCGCGGTTTGCGGGTGCGGGGCTTAGAGAGACCCCGAATCCAAGGCACGAATTGAACGACCTCAAAGACCTCCAGCAGACGATCGAGCAGCGCGTCGATCACCTCGACCCGCGGGTCGAGGTGATCGCGCTCGAGCGTCCGGCGGCCGAGACCCTGCGCGTCTTCGTCGACTCCCCCGACGGGGTCGACCTGGCGCTCTGCGAGCGGATCACGAACGAGCTTCGCGACCTGCTCGAGTCGTGGTCGCTGGAGGTCTCCTCGCCCGGCGCCGACCGGCCGCTGACCAAGCCCTCGCACTTCCGCCGCTTCCGCGGACGGCAGGTCAAGGTCAGCACGGCGGAGGCGATCGAGGGGCGCAGGAACTTCACCGGCACGCTGACCGACGCCGACGAGGAGGGCATCGCGCTCGAGTCCGACTCGGGGGCGGTCCGGATCGCGTTGGCGGACATCCGCCGTTCGAACCTCGTCCCAGACTTTGGAGGTGGCGCTTGAGTCGCGAGATCGTCGAGGCCCTGCACGGCCTCGAGCAGGAGAAGGGGATCGACGCGGAGACGCTGATGGCGGCGCTCGAGGACGCGCTGCTCTCCGCCTACCGCAAGAGCCCCGGGGCCGCCCGCTACGCGCGCGTCGACCTCGATCGCAACACCGCGGACTTCCGCGTCTTCGAGCTCATCCTGCCGCCCGAGCTGGAGGAGAAGCTGCTCGCGCAGGCGGTCGAGCTGCAGGAGGAGGAGATCGATCCCGAGACCGGCGAGCTGCGCGAGCCGGAGGAGCCCGAGCTCGATCCGGAGATGCTCGCTCCCTACGAGGACCAGATCCAGTCCCGCGACGTCACCCCCGACGACTTCGGCCGGATCGCGGCCCAGACCGCGAAGCAGGTGATCCTGCAGCGGATCCGCGAGGCCGAGCGCCAGATGATGTACGACGAGTACCAGGATCGCGTCGGCGAGCTGATCACCGGGATCATCCAGCAGTCCGACAACCGCTACACGCTGGTCCAGCTGCGCGAGCGGGTCGAGGCGCTGCTGCCGCGCTCGGAGCAGGTCTGGAATGAGCGTTACGACCACGGGATGAGGGTGAAGGCGGTGATCACCGACGTCTCCGCCGAGGGCAAGGGACCGAGCATCGTCGTCTCCCGCCGCAGCCCGGAGCTGATCAAGGAGCTGTTCGAGCTCGAGGTGCCGGAGATCGCCGACGACCTGGTCGAGATCGTCGGCGTCGCGCGCGAGCCCGGCTACCGGTCGAAGATCGCCGTGATCTCGCACGCCGACGGCGTCGACCCGGTCGGCGCCTGCGTCGGCCCGCGCGGCTCGCGGGTGCGGATGGTCGTCTCCGAGCTGCGCGGCGAGAAGATCGACATCATCCCCTACAACGAGGAGCCCGCCCGGTTCGTCGCCAAGGCGCTCTCGCCGGCGCGGGTGCGCGAGGTCCTGGTCGACGACGAGACCAAGGAGGCGACGGTGATCGTTCCCGACGATCAGCTCTCGCTGGCGATCGGCCGCGAGGGCCAGAACGCCCGCCTGGCCGCGAAGCTGACCGGCTGGAAGGTGGACATCAAGTCGCAGACCGAGTTCTCCGAGGACGACGAGATCGAGTTCGAGGAGTCCGACGAGGCCGACGGCCGCTGCGGCGCGGTGCTCTCCGCTGGGCGCCGGTGCCCGAACGCCGCCCTCGCCGGGTCACGCTACTGCGGCCTGCCCCAGCATCAGGCGCTGGCGCGCTTTACGACCAACCAGGTCCGGGTGCTGGCGGCGCTCGGCGACGAGGAGGTCGCGGTGCTCTCCGACCCCGACGCCGATGCGGGCGAGGTCGCGACGCTGGTCGCGCGCGCCGAGGCCGAGTACTCGGAGCCGGAGGAGGCTGAGGAGCAGGGAGAGGCTGAGGGATCGGCCGAGGTGGAGGGGCCTGAGGGCGCGGAGGCAGACGAATCCGAGGCCCCGGCGGAGGCAGACGAATCCGAGGCCCCGGCGGAGGCAGACGAATCCGAGGCCCCGAGCGCGGAGGCAGCCAAGCCGAGGCAGAGGCGAGGCCGCGAGGCGGCAGGAGCCGGCGGGAGGCCGCGGAGGCGCAGTCGTAGTTGGCACGCAAGCGCGTCCACGAGATCGCCAAGGCGCAGGGCCTGACCAGTAAGGAGGTCCTCGCCGCCCTCAACGCTGCCGGGATCGAGGCGACCGCGGCCGCGTCGAGCGTCGAGGAGACCGAGGCGCTGGAGGCGCTTCGCAGCGCCAACGGCGGCGGCGCCAGCACCCCTGAGCCGGCGTCGGAGCCCGCGGCCCAGCCCCCGAAGCCGCCCGCGGCGGCGGCCGAGTCGAAGCCCGCTGCGGCCGAGCAGCCGGTGCGCCCGGTGCGCCCCGCGGGCGACGGCGCCGCTCCGAAGGCGGGCGGCGGCAAGAAGCGCCGCCGGGTGGTGATCGACTCGCAGGCCTCGCGACGCGACCAGCCGCAGGCACCGCCGCGCCGCCCACCGCGGCGCCGTGGCGGACGCCGTCGCCGTCCGCTGCTCGAGGAGCCGCCCGCGGCGCCGGTGGTCGAGGCCGAGCAGCCCCCGCTGAAGGTGCCCTCGGGCGTGACCGTGCGCGAGGTCGCCGAGATCTTCGGCGTCGGCAGCGCCGACGTGATCAAGCAGTTGATGACCCTGGGCGAGATGGCGACCCTGACCCAGACGCTCTCCGACGAGACCGTCGAGGTGCTCGCCGAAGCGCTCGACCGCAAGGTCGAGATCGTCAGCGCCGCGGAGGAGGTCGCCGAGGCACCCGTATACGAGGACGACCCCGACCAGCTCTCCGAGCGCCCGCCGGTGGTCACGATCATGGGCCACGTCGACCACGGCAAGACCTCGCTCCTGGACGCGATCCGGGAGACCGAGGTCGTCGCCGGCGAGGCGGGCGGGATCACCCAGCACATCGGCGCCTACCAGGTGCGCCAGAACGAGAAGACGATCAGCTTCATCGACACTCCGGGCCACGCCGCGTTCACCGCGATGCGAGCTCGCGGCGCCGACGTCACCGACATCGTCGTGATCGTCGTCGCCGCCGACGACGGAGTGATGCCGCAGACGGTCGAGGCGATCGACCACGCGCGCGCCGCCGACGTGCCGATGCTCGTCGCGATCAACAAGATCGACCTCGAGAGCGCCAACCCCGACAAGGTCAAGGGCGAGCTCGCCACCCACGGGCTCAACCCCGAGGACTGGGGCGGCGACACGATCTTCGTCAACGTCTCGGCGAAGACGAAGGAGAACCTCGACGACCTGCTCGAGCACATCCTGCTCGTCGCCGAGGTCGAGGAGCTGAAGGCGAACTCCGACGCGCCCGCGTCCGGGTCGGTGGTCGAGTCGCACCTCGACCCGGGGCGAGGCCCGGTGGCGACGGTGCTCGTCCAGCGCGGCACCCTGCAGGTCGGCGACTCGCTCGTCGCGGGCTCGCAATGGGGCAAGGTGCGCGCGATGCAGGACCACACCGGTGCCCGGTTGAAGCAGGCCGGACCCGGCGACCCGGTCGAGGTGCTCGGCTTCGAGGGCGTCTGCGAGGCCGGCGAGCACGTCGAGGTGGTCGAGAACGACCGCCGGGCGCGCCAGCTCGCCCAGGAACGCGCGCAGCGGCTCAAGTCCGAGCAGCTCGCCCGCCGCCAGGCGCGCCGGATGAGCCTCGACGAGGTGTTCGCGAAGGCGCGCGAGGGCGAGCTCAACGAGCTCAACATCGTGCTCAAAGCCGATGTCTCGGGCTCGCTCGAGGCGCTTCAGGACGAGATCGCGAAGCTGCCGCAGCAGGAGATCGTCGTCAACGTGATCCACGCGGCCCCCGGCGGCATCAACGAGTCCGACGTGATGCTCGCGGCCGCCTCCGACGCGGTGATCATCGGCTTCAATGTGCGCCCGCTCGCCGACGCGCGCCGCGCCGCGGAGCAGGAGCGGGTCGAGATCCGCACCTACTCGGTGATCTACAAGGTGACCGAGGAGCTGCGCGCGGCGATGGAGGGCATGCTCGAGCCGGAGGAGGTCGAGCAGTCGCTCGGCCAGGCCGAGGTGCTGGAGCTGTTCAAGGCCTCACGGGTCGGCACGATCGCCGGCTGCAGCGTCAGCGAGGGCAAGGTCTCGCGCGGCGCCGCCGTGCGCCTGGTCCGCGACGGAACCGTCGCCTGGAGCGGCCGGATCGGCTCGCTGCGGCGGTTCAAGGACGATGTCGCCGAGGTCGAGGCGGGGCTCGAGTGCGGGGTCGTGCTCGAGGGCTTCCAGGACGTCAAGGTCGGAGACGTGCTCGAGGCCTACGAGACGCGCCAGGTGGAGAAGACGCTCGAGTAGGACTCCCGGGGGCAACGAAAAGGCGACGAAAGGCTGTGCAGATGACGACCACGACCGCGACGCAGATCTCCGACCCCGTTCACCGCACCCGCTACGCGTTCGAGCCCGACGGCGAGAACCTCACCGTCGAGACCTGGATCGAGGCGGGAGGCGGCCTGCCACCGCACTGGCACCCGCGCCAGGAGGAGCGCTGGTCGGTGATCGAGGGGGAGATCCGGCTCCAGCTCGGGCGCGAGAAGCGGGTGATCACGCCCGCCGACGGCGAGGTCCTGGTCGCTGCGGGCACCGTGCACGGGTTCACCTCGACCGGCTCGGAGGCGCACCTGCGCTGCTATGTGTCGCCGGCTCTCGGCCTGCAGGAGTTCCTCACCGAGAGCGCCAACGCCGCCCGCCGGGGGCTGTTCATGAAGGGCGGGATCCCGAAGAGCCTCGAGGGCGCCCGCTGGGCGGCGAGCTTCCTCGCCCGCCATCGCGACGACGTGGTGATGAGCTTCCCGCCGCAGTTCGTGCAGCGGGCGATGATCTCTTTGTTCGCGCGCTGACTGCGGGCGCGGCGGGAGCGCCTACGCTGTCGCGGTGGCGCCGTCGCCCTACGTCTGCCTGATCGAGCTCCAGCTCGATCTTCGCCAGGCTCAGAGCCTGAAGGACAAGCGGCGGGTGATGAGCTCGCTGAAGGCGCAGCTGCGCCAGCGATTCGGTGCCGCGGTCTCCGAGACGGCCGACCACGACGACCGGCGGGTGGGCACGATCGTGGTCGCGCTGGTCGGCGGTGGGGAGGTCGGGGCGCGCGCCGACGAGCTCGAGCGCTTCGTCGAGTCGCGCTGTCCCGACGGCTGCCGGGTCGATCGCGACCTGCGCTCGCTCGCCGACATCCGGTCTTGAGCGCCCTGTTATCGTCGCCTCCGGTATGGCCGGCGATCGCATGAAGCGAATCGACGAGGTCATGCGCGAGACGATCGGCTCGGCGATCGCCAGCGATCTCGAGGACCCAAGGATCGGATTCGTGACCGTGACCTCTGTAGAGACAAGCCCCGACCTGCGCTCCGCGCGCGTCTACGTCAGCGTGCTCGGCGACGAGGACGAGCGTGCCGAGACGCTCGCGGCGCTGCGTTCCTCGCACGGCATCCTGCAGGCGGCGATCGCGCGCGGCGCGCGGATGAAGTACACGCCGAAGCTGAGCTTCTTCTACGACGAGGGCCCCGAGCGCGCGGTGCGCCTCGGACGGCTGCTGGACGAGTCCGAATGAGCGGCCCGGCGACGATCGCATCCGACCTCGACCGCGCGGTCGAGGAGTTGAACCGCTCCGACCGCTTCCTGCTCACCGCGCACGAGGGCCCCGACGGCGACGCGCTCGGCTCGCTCCTGGCGATGCACCACCTGCTGCGCCAGCTCGGCAAGGACTCGGTCATGTTCCTGGCCGCGAAGGAGTTCCCGCTCCCGGTCGAGTACCGGTTCCTGCCGCTCGAGGAGGTCTTCCACGAGCCGCCCGCCGACGTCGTCGACCGCACCCTCGTATTCCTCGACTGCGGCAACATCGACCGGATGCCGGTCGACTTCCTGCGGCGCGACGGCGCCCGGGTGATCAACATCGACCACCATCACGACAACACGCGCTTCGGCACCATCAACGTCGTGGACACCGACGCGTCCTGCACCGCCGAGATCGTGTTCGAGGTCGCGAAGCGCCTCGGCGCCGAGATCACGCCCGAGATCGCCTCGGCGCTCTACGTCGGCCTGATCACCGACACCGGCAAGTTCATGTACGAGAACACCCGCGCCGAGGCGCACCGGATGGCGGCGGAGCTGATCGAGGCCGGGGTCGACGTCAACGACACCTACCGGCGCCTCTACGAGCGTGTCCCGGAGGCGAAGCTGCGCCTGATCGCCCGCGCCCTGGAGAAGATCGAGACCTACGACGAGGGCCGGCTCGCGGTCACCTACGTGAGCGCCGACGACTACGCCGCGACCGGCGCCGGCGAGGTCCTCACCGAGGGGATCATCGACTTCGTCCGCGCGCTCGAGGGCACCGCGGTCGCCGCGGTCGTCCGCGACAAGACCGACGGCGGGCGCTCGAAGCGCAAGGTCAGCCTGCGCTCGACCGACGGCGGGGTCGACGTCTCGGCGATCGCTCGCGCCCACGGCGGCGGCGGACACCGGCGAGCGGCGGGATTCGGCACCGACCTCGACTACGCGGCGCTGATCGAGTTCCTGCGTGCCGAGGTCAGCGCCCAGCTCTGAGGCCGAGAGCGGCGCGGTCGTGCTGGCCGACAAGCCGGCCGGCATCACCTCGCACGACGTCGTCGCCCGCCTCCGGCGGCGCTACGGAGCGAAGACCGGCCATGCGGGAACGCTGGACCCGTTCGCGACCGGTCTGCTGGTGATCCTGCTCGGGCGGCGGGCGACCCGCGAGCAGGCGCGGTTCATGGGTGCTCGCAAGACCTACCGCGTGCGGGCGCGCTTCGGCGCCGTCTCGACCACCGGCGACGTCGACGGTGAGATCACGATCACCGGCAACCTCCCGGGCGCCGAGCTCGAGCTGCCGACCGGAGAGATCCGCCAGCGGCCGCCCGCCTTCTCGGCGATCAAGGTCGGCGGCGAGCGCGCCTACCGCCGGGCGCGGCGCGGGGAGCGCTTCGAGCTCCCCGAACGCCAGGTGACCGTGCACCGCTTCGAGCTCCTCGAGCGCGCCGACGATCGGGCCGAGTTCGAGATCGAATGCTCGTCGGGCACCTACGTGCGCAGCCTGATCGCCGACCTCGGCGACGCCTATTGCGAGTGCCTGCGGCGGACCCGGATCGGGCCGTTCTCGGTCGACGAGGCGGACGAGGACAGGCCGCTGGGGCTCGCCGAGGCGCTCGCCCGGCTGGAGCGCGCGTAGAGTTTCGCCGCGATGGCGATCCGCACGACCGCGCTCGAGCAGGCGACCCCGCGCAGCCGGAGGGTCGCGATCGGCACCTTCGACGGCGTCCACGCCGGCCACCGGCAGGTGATCGAGGGGGCCGACACCGTGCTCACCTTCGAGCCGCATCCGCTGCGGGTGATTCACCCCGAGGCGGCGCCGAAGCTGATCATGCCGTTCGAGATCAAGCGCGACGTCATCGACGGGCTCGGCGTCAGCGAGCTGGTCGTGATCGGCTTCGACCGCGAGTTCTCCGAGATCGCGGCGGACGAGTTCATCTCCCGGATCCTGGTCGAGCGCCTCGGCGCCGAGCGGGTCGCGGTCGGCGAGAACTTCCGCTTCGGCGCCCGGGCGAAGGGCGACCCGGGGATGCTGCGCGATCAGACGGGGTTCGAGACCAGGGTCGTGCCGCTGATCGAGGTCGACGGCGAGACCGTGTCGTCGACGCGGATCCGCGCCCAGGTCGCCGCCGGCGACGTCGAGGGGGCGATGCGCTGCCTCGACGCCCCCTTCCTGCTCGAGGGCGAGGTGGTCGGCGGCGACCGGCGCGGCCGCACGCTCGGCTACCCGACCGCGAACCTGGTCCCCGACGACGAGCTCGTCTGCCCGGGCCACGGCGTCTACGCGGCGTTCGCGAACGGGATGCCGGCGGCGGTCAACGTCGGGGTGCGGCCGACGTTCGAGACCGGGCGCGGGGTCCTGATCGAGGCGCACGTGATCGACGAGGAGGTCGAGCTCTACGGCAAGCCCCTGCGACTCGCCTTCGTCGCCCGCCTGCGCGGCGAGAAGCGTTTCGACACGGTCGAGGACCTGGTCGAGCAGATGGACCGCGACGTCGAGCAGGCGCGGCGGATCTGTGCCGAGTTCACGCCACCTCGCTAACCTTCCCCGCCTCGCATGAGTCTGACCAAGGAGCAAAAGCAGGAGCTGATCGGCAAGTACGGCCGGTCCGACGGCGACACCGGATCGGCCGAGGTCCAGGTGGCGCTGCTGACCGAGCGCATCAACGAGCTCACCGAGCACCTGCGCTCGCACAGCAAGGATCACCACTCGCGCCGCGGTCTGCTGATGCTGGTCGGCAAGCGCCGGCGCCTGCTGCGTTACCTCGAGCGCTCGGACCTCGAGCGCTACCGGGCGCTGGTCGCCGACCTCGGCCTTCGTCGCTGAGGAGCCGGCGGCGATGATCGAGCCGGGGGTCGCGGCACCCCCGTTCACGCTGCCGAACCACCGCGGCGAGCGGGTCAGCCTCTCGGACTACGAAGGCCGCAACCTCGTCCTCTGCTTCTACCCGAACGACTTCAGCCCGGTCTGCTCGGATCAGTTCGCCGTCTATCAGCAGGTGCTCGGCGAGATCCGCGAGCGCGGCGCCGAGCCGGTCGGGGTCTCGACCGACAGCAGCTGGGCGCACAACGCGTTTCGCAAGCACGTCGGGACCGAGATCACGCTGCTCTCCGACTTCCACCCGAAGGGCGAGGTTTCGCGCGCCTACGGCGCCTATCTGCCCGACTACGGGCATCCGAACCGCTCGCTGGTCCTGATCGACGGCGCCGGGATCGTCCGCTGGGTGCACGCGGAGGAGACGCCGCTGACGATCCCGGGCGCGAACCTGATCTTCGACGCGCTGGATCAAGTCGCTGACTGACCTCAGCAGTGCCGCCGTCCCGCCGCTGGACCCGGGCGAGCACGTGCGCGGGCGCGGCCCGGAGGCGATCGCCTACCTCGACCTCGCCTGCCCGCAGTGCGCCGCCGCCTGGCCGGCGATCCGCGCGCTCGAGCTGCGCCTCGCGGTGCGCCACTTCCCGATCGCCGCCAAGCGTCCGCGGGCGCTGGCGCTGCATGCCGCCGCCGAGGCCGCCGGGCTCCAGCGACCGGACGCGTTCTGGGGCATGTGGGACTCGATCTACGCCGACCACGGCCACCTCGACGATCCCCACCTCTGGGAGCGCGCGCGGCTGCTCGACCTCGACGTCGGGCGCTTCGACGCCGACCGGCGCTCGGCCGCGGTCGGCGATCGCGTGCGAGCCGATTTCGAGGGCGGGATCAGGGCCGGGGTGGTCGCCACCCCGAGCGCGTTCGTCGGCGGCGAGCTGATCGCTGCCGACGTCGCCGTGCGGCTGGCCGCGGTCGCCGCCGACGTCGGCGGCCGCTAGCGGCATCTGTAACATCGCCCGGGTTAGAGAACGAGAAGTTCTGAGCAAGGGGCAGCCATCCGGGCTGTCTGAAAGGAAAAAGCGAATACATGAGTATGTTTGACGTGACCCGTGTCACGGGCGAGATCGGTGGCAAGGAGATCTCGTTCGAGACCGGAAAGCTCGCTCGCCAGGCGGGCGGAGCCGTCGTCGTGCGCTCCGGCGACACGATGGTCCTCTGCACCGCGACGATGGGCAACCTGCGCGATGTCGACTTCCTCCCGCTGACCGTCGACGTCGAGGAGAAGCATTACGCGGCCGGCAAGGTCCCCGGTTCGTTCTTCCGCCGCGAGGCGAGGGCGGGCGAGAAGGCGACCCTGACCGCACGGATGATCGACCGCCCGATCCGTCCCCTGTTCCCGAAGGGCTGGCACTTCGAGACCCAGCTCGTCGCCCAGCCGATGTCGGTGGACCACGTCCACCCCTACGACATCCTGGCGATGAACGGCGCCTCCGCCGCGCTCGCGATCTCACCGGTCCCGGTGGCCAAGTACGTCGGTGCGGTGCGGATCGGCAAGCTCGAGGGCGACTTCGTCGTCAACCCGGAGGAGGAGACCCTCCCCGAGCTCGAGATGGACCTGATCGTCTCCGGCACCGACGAGGCGATCCTGATGGTCGAGTGCGGCGCCAGCGGCGTCACCGAGGCGGAGGTCCTCGACGCGCTCGACATCGCCCACGGCGAGATCAAGAAGCTGGTCGGGATGATGGAGGACCTGGCGGCTAAGGCCGGCAAGGAGAAGGTCGAGGTCGACGCTCCCGAGATCGACGAGGGCCTGCTCGAGCAGATCCGCTCGAGCTTCGGCGCCAAGCTCAACGAGGCGACCCAGGTCGCCGAGAAGCTCGCGCGCCAGGACGCGATCGCCGCGGTCGAAGCCGAGGCGCTCGCCGAGCTCGCCGCCGGCAGCGGCGACGAGGAGGTCGACCCGGAGAAGGCACCCGACGTCACCCGCGCCTTCGCGAAGCTCGAGAAGGACGTGATCCGGAAGCGGATCGCGGTCGACAAGAAGCGGCCCGACGGGCGCGCCCAGGACGAGATCCGGCCGATCGAGACCGAGGTCGACGTCGCTCCCCGCGTGCACGGCTCGGCGCTGTTCACGCGCGGCGAGACGCAGATCCTCTCCAGCGTCGCGCTCGGCACGACGCGGATGGACATGAAGGTCGACAACCTCGGGCTCCAGGAGACGAAGCGCTTCTGGCACCACTACAACTTCCCGCCGTTCTCGGTCGGGGAGGCCGGCTTCATGCGCGGCCCGAAGCGCCGCGACATCGGCCACGGCGCGCTCGCGGAGCGGGCGCTCGAGCCGACGATCCCGGGCGAGGAGGAGTTCCCGTACGTCGTCCGCGTCGTCTCCGACACGCTCGAGTCGAACGGCTCCTCGTCGATGGGCTCGGTCTGCGCCTCGTCGATGGCGCTGCAGGCGGCCGGCGTCCCCGTCTCCTCGCCGGTGGCCGGCGTGGCGATGGGGCTGATCAAGGAGGGCGACGACTACATCGTGCTCACCGACATCGCCGGCGTCGAGGACCACCTCGGAGACATGGACTTCAAGGTGGCCGGTTCCGCTGACGGGATCACCGCGCTGCAGATGGACATCAAGATCACCGGGGTCACGTTCGAGATCCTCACCGACGCCCTCGAGCAGGCGCGCAAGGGCCGCCTGTTCATCCTCGACAAGATGGCCGAGGCGATCGACGCGCCGCGGGAGAAGCTCTCCGTGTACGCGCCCGCGATCGAGACGATCAAGATCGACCCCGAGAAGATCGGGGCCGTGATCGGCAAGGGCGGCGAGACGATCCGCGGCATGCAGGAGGAGTTCGAGGCCGAGATCGACATCGACGACGACGGCACCGTGCGCGTCTACGCGCCGAGTGGCGCCCTGGTGGACGCCTGCATCGCGCGGATCGAGTCGATGACCCGCGAGGCCGAGGTCGGCGATCACTTCCCGACCGCGAAGGTGGTCAAGACGACCACCTTCGGCGCCTTCGTCGAGCTGGTCAAGGGCACCGACGGTCTCCTGCACATCTCGAACGTGAAGCCCGGCGAGCGGGTCGACACGGTCGAGAGCGTGCTCTCGCAGGGCGACGAGATCGACGTCACCGTCGCCGAGGTCGACAAGGAGCGCGGCCGGATCGGCCTCCGCCTCTCCGACGATCCCGCGATCGCCGGCAAGAGCCCCGAGGAGCTGCAGAAGCTCGGCACGGGCGACCCGACGATGGGCGGCGGACGCGGTGGACGCGGCGGGCGCGACGGGCGCGCAGGTCGTGACGGACGCGATGGCCGCAGTGGCCGCGATCGCGAGCGCCTCGACGGCGGTCGCGACCGTGAGCGTCGCGGCGGCCGCGACCGCAGGTGAGCCAACTGCCCGCCGGAGTCGAGCTCTCAGAGCTCGACTCCGGTCTTCGCGTCGTCACCGAGGCCGTTCCCTCGGTGCGCTCGGTCGCGCTCGGAATGTTCGTGCGGACCGGCTCGCGCGACGAGACGCCGGCCCAGGCCGGGGTCTCGCATTTCCTCGAGCACCTGCTGTTCAAGGGCACCGAACGGCACTCGGCGATCGAGATCTCGGAGCTGTTCGACGGCATGGGGGCGGCCGCGAACGCGGCGACGAGCAAGGAGACCACCCATCTGCACGCGCGCCTGCTCGACGAGCACACCGAGGACGCCTTCGAGCTGATGGCGGAGATGCTGCTGGCGCCCTCCCTGCCGCCGGACGAGATCGACTCCGAGCGCGAGGTCGTGCTCGAGGAGATCGCGATGTACGAGGACGAGCCCCAGGACCGGGTCCACGACGTGCTCGCAGAGGCGATCTACGGCGATCATCCGCTCGGGCGCCGGGTGCTCGGACGGGCGGAGGTGATCGCCGGGATCCCGGTGCCGGAGATCGCCGACTACCACCGGCGACACTACGCCGCCGAGAAGCTGGTCGTCGCCGCCGCGGGCCACGTCGAGCACGCGCCGATCGTCGAGCTCGCCGAGCGGCTGCTCTCACCGGCCGCGGTCGCGGCCGAGGCGCAAGGATCCGCGAACGGCTCCGAGGCGCAGCGGTTTCGCTTCCACGAGAAGGACACCGAGCAGTACCACATCTGCTTCGGCGGCTCCGGGATCTCGCGCGGCGACGAGCGCCGGTTCGCGCTCGGCGTCCTCGATGCGATCTTCGGCGGCTCGGTCTCCTCGCGCCTGTTTCGCGAGGTGCGCGAGAAGCGCGGCCTCGCCTACTCGGTCGGCTCCTACACCGAGCAGTTCGTCGATCGCGGCACGGTCGCGATGTACGTCGGCACCCGGGCCGACAACGTCGCCGAGGCCTGCGAGATCATCGGCCGGGAGCTCGTCCGCCTGCGCGACGAGGGGGTCACCGAGGAGGAGATCGCCCGAGCGAAGGAGCACGTCAAGGGGCGGATGGTGCTCGGGCTCGAGGCAACCGGCGCCCGGATGGGCCGGATCGCGCGCGCGATCCTCTTCGACACGCCGCTCTACTCGCTCGACGAGCTGCTCGAGCGGGTCGACGCGGTCGAGGTCGCCGAGCTCGCCGAGCTCGCGAGCGATCTCTACGACCCGTCCGGCCTCGCGGCGGCCTGCGTCGGTCCCGACGAGGCGCGATTTCGCGATGCGGCCGGGCACGTGAGCGAGGCGCTCGCGGGCTGATGGTCCGCGTCGTCGCATCGGGCGCCGCCGGGCGGATGGGCGCCGCCGTCTGCGAGGCGGTCGAAGGCGCGGACGACCTCGAGCTCGTCGCCCGAGCCGATCCCGCGCTCGGGGTCGAGCTCCCCGCCGCGCTCGACGGCGCCGACGTCGTCGTCGACTTCAGCACCCCGGAGGCGGCGCCCGGCAACGTGCGCGCGTGCATCGAGGCGGGCGTCCACGCGGTCGTCGGCACGACCGGCTTCGACCACGCGGAGCTGCGCGCGGCCGCCGAGCGGGCGCGGGAGGGGGGAGGGGCGGCGAACGTCCTCGTCGCTCCCAACTTCGCGATCGGAGCGGTGCTGATGATGCGCTTCGCGGCCGAGGCCGCGCGCCAGATGCCCGAGTGCGAGATCGTCGAGCTGCATCACGACCGCAAGCTCGACGCGCCCTCGGGGACCGCGAAGCGGACCGCGGAGCTGATCGCCGCCGCGGGCGGCAACGTCCACGAGCCGATCCACTCGATCCGGCTGCCGGGACTCGTCGCTCACCAGGAGGTGGTGCTCGGCGCCGAGGGCCAGACGCTGACGATCCGCCACGACTCGATCGACCGGCGCTCGTTCATGCCCGGCGTGCTGCTCGCCGTCCGCCGGGTCGCCGAGCTGCGCGAGCCGTTCACGGTCGGCCTCGAAGCGCTGCTTTGAGGGCGCCGGCCCCGCGCCGCCGCCCGGTGGCGCGATAATCACCCAGATGGCACAGATCCGTGGAGTGATCACCGCGATGGTGACCCCGTTCACCGACGCCGGCGAGCTCGACCTCGAGGCCGCGCGGCGGGTGGCCCGCCATCTCGTCGACAACGGCTCGCACGGGCTCGTCGTCGCCGGGACGACCGGCGAGGCGCCGACGCTGTCGGACGACGAGAAGCTGCGCCTGCTCGACCTCGTGCTCGACGAGGTCGGCGACCGCGCGACCGTGATCGCCGGCACCGGCTCCAACGACACCCGCCACACCGCGGGGTTGACGCGCAAGGCCGCCGATGTCGGCGCCCACGCGGTGCTCGTCGTCACGCCCTATTACAACAAGCCGAACCGAGCCGGCCTGCACGCCCACTTCGCCGCCGCCTCGGAGGCGGCCGGCGAGGTCCCGGTGGTGCTCTACAACATCCCCTCGCGCACGGTGATCAACCTCGGCCCCGACCTGCTCGCCGAGCTCGCGGCCGCGAACCGCAACGTGGTCGCGGTCAAGCAGGCCAACAACGACGAGCTCGGCCCGATCGAGGGGCTCGAGATCCTCGCCGGCAACGACGAGATCTTCCTGCGGACGCTGGAGATCGGCGGCGCCGGCGGGATCCTGGTCGCCTCGCACGTGGTCGGGCCGCAGATGCGCGCCGTCTACGAGGCGTTCGCCGGGGGCGACGGCGAGCGCGCGGCGGAGCTCGACGCGGGCCTGCGCGACGTCTACGCGGCGATGGCGGTGACCGCGAACCCGATCCCGGTGAAGACCGCGCTCGAGCAGCTCGGCGTCGCCGGGGCGACGATGCGCCTGCCGCTGGTGCCGGCGTCGGACTCCGAGCGCGAGACCGTGAGAGCGGCGCTGGCGAGCGCCGGCGGAGTGCCGGCCGGCGAGACGAGATAGGGACTTAGATGAGCGACTCAGTGCGGATCCTCCCGCTCGGCGGGCTGGGAGAGATCGGCAAGAACATGACCGTGATCGAGCGTGACGGACGGATCGTCGTCGTCGATGCCGGGCTCATGTTCCCGACCGCGGAGATGCTCGGCATCGACCTCGTGCTCCCCGACTTCGACTACCTGCGCGACCGCGCCGACGAGATCGAGGCGATCGTGCTCACCCACGCACACGAGGACCACGTCGGGGCGCTGCCCTACGTGCTGCGCGAGATCGGGATGCCGCCGGCGATCTACAGCGGTCCGCTCACGGTCGGGCTCGTGCGCTCGAAGCTCGAGGAGCACAAGCTCCGGGAGGCGCCGCTCGAGGTGCTCGAGGTCGGCGAGCGCCGCCGGGCCGGCCCGTTCGAGATCGAGATGATCCACATGTCGCACTCGATCCCCGACGCGCGCGCGGTCGCCCTGCACACGGACCTGGGCGCGATCCTGGTCACCGGCGACTACCGCTTCGACCAGACGCCGATCGACGGGCGGCCTGCGGACATCGCCCGGCTCGCGGAGCTCGGCTCCGAGGGCGTGCTCTGCCTCTGCGGCGACTCGACCAACGCCGACCGGCCCGGGGTGGTGCCGTCGGAGGCGACGGTCGGCCCGGCGCTGACCGAGGTCTTCTCGCGCTGCGAGGGCCGGATCATCGTCACCTGCTTCGCCTCCAACGTGCACCGGGTGCAGCAGGTGCTCGACGCCGCCGCGGAGCTCGATCGCCGGGTCGCGCTCGTCGGCCGGTCGATGCGCAAGAACTTCAACATCGCCTCCAACCTCGGGATCGCCTCGGCCTCGAGCGGGCTGCTGATCCAGCCGAAGGAGATCGAGGACTTCCCGGACGAGAAGGTGATCGCCGTCTCCACCGGGAGCCAGGGCGAGCCGCTCTCGGCGCTGCGGCGGATGGCGTTCAACGACCATCGCGACGTCGAGCTGCACTCGGGCGACACGGTGATCTTCTCGGCGACGCCGATCCCGGGCAACGAGCGCTCGGTGAACGAGACGATCGACCGCATCTACGAGATCGGGGCCCGCGTCGTCACCGCCGCCGACGCCCCGATCCACGTCTCCGGCCACGGCTCGCGCGAGGAGCTGAAGCTGATGCTGAACCTGACTCGCCCGCGGCACGTGTTCCCGTTCCACGGCGACCACAAGCGGATCCAGCTGCACGCCGAGCTCGCCGAGTCGGTCGGGATCGAACCCGAGCGCATCCACAAGGGACGCAACGGGCTGCCGCTCGAGATCGACGCCAAGGGGGCCCGGTTCGGGAAGCCGCTGCGCTCGGGGATGATCTTCGTCGACGGCGTCGACATCGGCGACCCCGACGACGTCGCCCTGCGCGACCGGCGCATGCTCTCCGCCGACGGCGTGTTCATCGTCGTCGCGACGGTCGACGGCGAGGACGGGAGCTCGGTCGCGCCGCCGGAGCTGATCTTCCGTGGCGTCCCGTTCATGGAGGACGCCGACGCGGAGCTGCTCGAGGAGCTGCGCGACGTGGTCGAGTCCTCGCTCGCGCAGCTCGCGGACGAGGGCGTCACCGAGCCGGTCCTGCTGCAGCAGGACCTCCACGACGACATCGCCGCCTTCGTCTACGACCGGCTGCGGCGGCGGCCGATGATCCTCCCGGTGGTGGTCGAGGTATGAGCCGCGCTGCGCGCCACGCCCTGGCGCTCGCCCTGCTCGGGCTCGCGACGATGCTCGGCGCCGCGCCCGCCTCGGCGTCGAGCGCCGCCTCGGCGCGGCTCGCCGCCGATGCCCCGGCGCCCGAGCTCGAGCTCGCTGCGCGGACCGCGGTCCCGGGCGGGGGCTCGATCCACCGCTACGTCCAGCGTGCGGGCGGGCTGCCGGTGTTCGGCGCCGCGGCCGTGGTCGCCGACCCGGCGGGCGCCCCGGCGGCCCTGGTGACGGATTCGACCGTGAACGCGATCGGCGCGGTCGACGCCGGCGACGCGATCTCGCGCGATCGCGCGCTCCGGGTCGCGCTCGCGGCGACCGGCGGCGAGCTCCGGGCGCGGGCGCGGGCGCGGCTCGGGATCGACCCGCGCACCCGCCGGCCCGCGTGGGAGGTCTCGCTGCCGGTCCGCCGGCCGCTCGCGGACCTGCTGGTCACGGTCGACGCCGCCGACGCCACGGTGGTTCGGACCCACGACCTGCTCTGGCGCGCGGAGGCCGCCGCCTACCTGTTCAACCCGACCCCGTCGACGACCCAGGGCTCCTATGAGGGCCTGAGCGACCGCAAGGACCGCGACTCCGACCTGCTCACCGCGCTGCGCCGGCCGCTGACGCTGCCGCGGATCACCAGCACCAGGGGCTGCCTGCGCGGCGTCTACGTCGACGCCCGGCTCGGCAAGAAGGCGAAGGCGGTCTGCCGTCCGAGCCTCGACTTCACCGGGGTCACCCGCTCGAACGACCGCTTCGAGGCGCTGATGGCCTACTTCCACGTCGACCGCACGCGCGCCTACGTCGACGGCCTCGGGCTCTCGCAGGGGCTGCGGGCGAAGCCGCAGAAGGTGCGCGCGAACGGGATCGGCGCCGACAACTCCTACTTCTCCTCGATGACCCGCTCGATGACGCTCGGCACCGGCGGCGTCGACGACGGCGAGGACGCGGACGTGATCGTGCACGAGTACGGCCACTCGCTCCAGGACCAGGCCGTGCACCGCTTCGGCCAGTCGGTGGGCGCCGGCGCGCTCGGCGAGGGCTTCGGCGACTACCTGGCGGCGGCGATGTCGGCGCTGACCACCGGCGGCGACGAGCGCTTCGACCCCTGCATCTTCGACTGGGACGGCGTCTCCTACACGGCCGACGGCTGCGGGCGGCGCGCCGACAAGGACCTGAACCGAGAGCAGGCGGAGCGCCGTTGCCTGGGCGCGGTCCACTGCCTCGGCGAGCTCTGGTCGAGCTCGCTGTATGAGCTCCGCGGGGCGCTGGGCGAGGATCCGGACGGCCGCTCGGTCATGGACCGGGTCGTGCTCGAGTCCCACTTCCTGCTCAACCGGCGCTCGGGCTTTCGCGATGGCGCCCGGGCGCTGCTCGGCGCCGACGGACTGCTCTACGGCGGCGCCCACGCGGCGGCGATCGAGGCGCAGATGATCGCCCGCAAGATCTGCCCGGCGTCCGGCTGCTGAGCGGGATGACTAGATAGCCGGCGCGCCGCGCGCGGCGCTCGCCCGGCTCGCGCCCGGGAGCCGGACCTCGAACCGGGCGCCGCCCGAGGGCGAACGGCCGACCGCGACCGAGCCGCCGTGCGAGGTCGCGACCGCCTTCACGATCGCGAGCCCGAGGCCGGTGCCCGAGTCCGCGGCGAGGTCCGCCGGGCCCTCGCCGCGGACGAAGCGGGAGAAGATCTGGTCACCGAGCGGACCGGGGATCCCGGGCCCGTCGTCTGAGACCTCGAGCACCGCCTCGCGGTCGTGGCGGCGAACCGTGACCTCGACCGCGGTGCGCGGCGGCGTGTGGCGGACCGCGTTCTCGAGCAGGTTGAGCGCCATCCGGTGCAGGTCGTCGGGGTTTCCGTCGACGACCACCGGGCCCTCGGCGAGCAGGCTGAGCTCGCGCTCGCCGGCGACCGGGCGTACCTCCGCGAGCGCCGCGTCGGCGATCTCCGCCAGGTCGCAGCCGCGCCGCGGCCCGGCCCGACCGGCGTCGGCGCGCGCGAGCAGCAGCAGGTCGCCGACCAGGCGCCGCATCCGTCGCGACGAGGCGAGCGCGGCGCCGACGACCGCCTCGTCGTCGGGGTCGGCATCGGCGCCCGCGAGGCTCGCCTCGAGCAGCTCGAGGTTGGCGAGGACGCTGGTCAGCGGGGTGCGGAGCTCGTGCGAGGCGTCGGCGACGAAGTCGCGCTGGGCCTGGACCATCTGCTCGGTCTCCGCGCGCGCGGCGTCGAGCTCGCGCAGCATCTGGTCGAGCGTCCGGGTGAGCTCGGCGACCTCGTCCTCGGTCTCGGGCTCGGGCAGGCGCAGCGAGGGGTCACGGGTCATCGTGATCTGGCGCGCGGCCGCGGTCAGCGACGAGATCGGGCGCATCGCCCGCCGGGCGACCGCGAGGCCGGCGAGGGTGGCGAGCAGGGTGCCGCCGACGACCCCGCCGGCGAGCAGCAGCCAGAGGCGGTCGACGGTCGCCTCGAGCGAGGCGCGGCTGCGCCCGTACTGGAGGAAGTAGGACTGCCCGGTGACCGAGTTGCGCGCCAGCGGCAGGGCGACGACGCCGAACCCGGCCCGCGACTCGATCCCGGTCTCCGGCGGTCCGAGGTCGGGCACCGGCGGGCCCTCGAGCGCCGTTCCCTCGCCGTCGACGAGGCGGACGACGGCGTCGCCCGCCATCGCCGCCTGCTCGAGGTCGGGGTCGTCGATGCCCTCGGCCGGATCGCGTTGGAGCTGGTAGTTGGCGAGGATCTGGTTCGCGGTCGAGAGCAGGTCGTCCTCGAAGTCGCTCTCCAGCCGCTCGCTCGCGAGGCTGCCGACGATCGCCGCGAAGCAGACCAGGATCACCAGCGTGAGGCCGGCCGAGACCCCGGCGATCCGCCAGCGAACCGGCCAGCGGCGAAACGAGAGCCTCAAGCGGGCGCTCGCAGGACGTAGCCGGCGCCGCGCTTGGTGTGCAGCAGCCGCGGCTCGTCGCCCTGCTCGAGCTTGCGCCGGAGGTTGGAGATGAAGACGTCGATCGTGTTCGTCATCGCCATCGGGTCATAGCCCCAGACCTCCTCCAGCAGGCGCTCGCGCGAGACCACCAGGCGCTCGTTTCGCATCAGGTGCTCGAGCAGCTCGAACTCGCGGTTGGTGAGCTCGATCTGGCGCTCGCCGCGGCTGACCTCGCGGGTGTCCGGATTCAGCCGCAGGTCGCCGACGACGAGCGCGGCGCTCCCCCGCGGTGGGCGCCGGCGCATCAGCGCCCGCATCCGCGCGAGCAGCTCCTGGCGCTCGAACGGCTTCGCCAGGTAGTCGTCGGCGCCCGAGTCGAGGCCGCCGACCCGGTCGTCGAGATCGGTGCGCGCGGTCAGGATCAGGATCGGGACGTCGGAGTCGGCGCGCAGCCGGCGGCAGACCTCGACCCCGTCGAGGCCGGGGAGGCCGAGGTCGAGGATGACCAGGTCGGGGACGAACTCCTCCGCCGCCCGCAGCGCCTCGACCCCGTCGGCCGAGGAGCGAACCTCGTGGCCCTCCTGGCGCAGGGTGCGCCGCAGCACGTCGGCGATCGAGTCGTCGTCCTCGACCACCAACACCCGTCCGGAGCTCGATTCGCTGGCAAGCATCGAGATCCAGGGTAGTGCTCGATCGCGACTCCGAGGCGGATATTTAGCGTCGGTTTACGCTCCCGCAGGGGACCGTGCGCGGCCGTCGAATGTCCAGGCACGGAGCGGGCGTCCGCCCGCTGCGCCGTGAGATGAAGCTGCCGTTCTCAAGCCCGCCGAAGCGCTCGAGCCGTTCGCGCTCGAGCCGTTCGCGCACGCAGGCGCGACGCAAGCCCGCCGCGCGCCGTGAGCCACGGCGCGAGCTGCGCGAGCTCGCGGCCGGCCTCGAGCAGCGCCACTACGACGTGATCGGCCTCGTGCTCGTCGCCGCGGGGGCCTACCTCGCCTTCGTCCTCTACGCCGGCTGGGACGGCGGCAAGGTCGGCGGCTGGCTCGGGACCGGGCTCGAGCACGCCGCCGGACGGGTCGCCTACGTGGTCCCGGTCGCGCTCGCCGCCTGGGGCGCGGCGCTGATCGCACGACCGCTGATCGAGGCGCCGACGGCGCTCAACGCCGGCGGTGTGCTGCTGCTCGCGGCGCTGCTGCTCGCATTCGCGGCCGAGACCGCGGGCCTCGGGCCGGACCGGCCCAACCGCCACGACTTCTTCGAGCAGCGCTACATGCTCGAGCACGGGGGCTATCTCGGCGAGGCGCTGTACTGGGCTTCGACCTCGCTGTTCCAGCGCCTCGGTGCCCACATCCTGGCGCTCTTGATGGGCGCCTCGGGGTTGCTGCTGGTCACCGGGACCACGGTCGCCGGCTTCCTCGGCGCCACCGGGAGCGCCGTGCGTCGCGCCGGGACCCAGAGCCGCGACGTCGCGCGCTCGGTGCGCACGCAGCGGATGCGGACCGTCGACGGCTGGGCCGACGCGCCCGGCGACGAGATCGCGATCACGCGCGCGAACCCGACCGAGCCGATCACCTCCGAGCTCGACGACGCGGCCGAGACCGAGGTGGTCGAGCGCGATCAGGAGTGGGAGGCGCCGGAGCCCGATCCCGACGAGTTCGCCTATGAGCAGGGAGGGGAGAGCAGGGAGCAGGGAGAGGTCGCGGGCGAGGAGCCTTCGGCGACCGACGACGAGGACCTTGGTGAGACGCCGATGGGCGGCAAGCGCGAGCGCCACGGGGTCACCGCGTCGGACGAGATCGCCTATCGCTCGCCGCCGCTGAAGGCGCTCGAGCGCGGCAAGAACGACCCCGGGCCCGACACCCGCGACCGCGAGGCGACCGCGAAGGCGCTGCTCGAGTCGCTGCGCCACTTCGGTGTCGAGGCGCGCCTGCTGGGCACGGTCAGCGGCCCGCACGTGAGCCGCTACGAGCTCCAGCTCGCGCCGGGGACCAAGGTGTCGAAGGTGGCGCAGCTTCGCGACGACCTCGCCTACGCGCTCGCCTCGACCGATATCCGCATCCTCGCCCCGATCCCGGGCAAGAAGGCGGTCGGAGTCGAGGTCCCGAACAGCCGTCGCCGCCTCGTCCGCCTCGGCGACATCTACGGCGAGCGGACGAAGGGGGCCTCGCCGCTGCTGAGCTGGCTCGGCAAGGACGTCTCCGGCCAGGCGGTGAGCGCCGACCTCGCGCAGATGCCCCACGTCCTCGTCGCCGGTACGACCGGCTCGGGGAAGTCCGGCTGCATCAACGCGATCCTGACCTCGATCCTGATGCACGCCTCGCCGAACGAGGTCCGGCTGGTGCTCGTCGACCCGAAGCGGGTCGAGCTCAACCACTACGAGCGCCTGCCGCACCTGCTGACGCCGGTGGTCACCAACCCACGGCTGGCGGCGAACGTGCTCGCCAACCTGATCGGCGAGATGGAGAACCGCTATGCGGTGATGAGCGAGGCGCGGGCACGCAACCTGGTCGAGCTCAACCGCGCGCGGCGCCGGGCCGGCGAGGCCCCGCTGCCGCACATCCTCTGCGTCATCGACGAGCTCGCCGACCTGATGATGGTCGCGCCGGCCGAGGTCGAGGACTCGATCATCCGGCTGGCGCAGAAGGCGCGCGCGATCGGGATCCACCTCGTGCTCGCGACCCAGCGCCCGTCGACCGACGTGATCACCGGAACGATCAAGGTCAACATCCCGTCGCGGATCGCGTTCGCGGTCGCCTCGCAGGTCGATTCGCGGGTGATCCTCGACCAGGGCGGCGCCGAGACCCTGCTCGGGCAGGGCGACATGCTCTTCCGGCCGGTCGGTACCTCGAGGATGAACCGAATCCAGGGTGCGTTCGTGACCGAGGACGAGATCGCGCGCGTCTGCGGGCACTGGGCGAAGCAGGGCGAACCCGAGTTCGACGAGGAGCTGCTCGAGGTCAAGGAGCCCGAGCCCGCCGAGGGCGCCGAGGGCGAGCTCTCGCCCGACGAGGACGACCTGCTCGCCGAGGCGGCGCGGATCGTGGTCGAGTCGGAGACCGCTTCGGTGTCGATGATCCAGCGCCGGCTGCGGGTCGGCTACACGCGCGCGGGGAGGCTGATCGACATGCTCGAGCGCCGCGGGATCATCTCGGGCTACGAGGGCTCGAAGCCGCGCCAGGTCCTGGTCTCGCAGTCGGAGCTCCCCGGGATGCTCGAGCGACTCGCGAGCGGGATCATCGCCGACGGCTCCGACGGCGAAGCGGGCACCGACACCGAGCTCGAGCCGCTCAACCGCTGACCTTCTCCGGGCGGCCACCGCGCGGGCACGGTCGCTTCAATAGGTGCCGATGACCTCCGAGCAACCGGGCCAGATGCGGATCGGGCAGGTGCTCACCGAGGCGCGTGAGCGCGCCGGGATCGACCTGCGGGATGCCGAGGATCGGACCAAGATCCGGGTCAAGTACCTGCAGGCGCTCGAGGACGAGCACTGGGCCGCGCTTCCCAACCACGCCTACGCGAAGGGCTTCCTGCGCAGCTACGCCAACCTGCTGGCGCTCGACGGCGACGCGCTCGTCGACGAGTTCCGTCGCCAGACCGAGGGCGAGGAGGCGCAGGCCGGATACCCGCTCCGCGACCAGGTGCTCGAATCGAGGCGCGGGCGCGAGGGCTCGCGCCGCCCATCCGCGGCGCTGATCGCGGCGCTCGTCGCCCTGGTCGCGATCGCGGCGATCGTCGTGGTCGTGATCGGAGGCGACGACGACCAGCCGCGCGAGCGCCGCGGCGCGGACGCCCCTCGGCGGGCGAAGGACCGCGAGCGCGGGAGCGGACGGGCCGAGGGCACCGTGACCCTGGCGCTGAAGGTCCGCGAGCCGGTCGAGGTCTGCCTGCTCGGCGGCGGCGGGGAGGAGCTGATCGACGGCCAGGTGCTCGCGGTCGGGACCGAGGAGGCCTACGAGCGGCGGCGGTTCGAACTTCGCTTCCCGCGCGGCTTCGCGCCCGACCAGTTCAAGCTCGAGCTCGACGGGGACCGGCGGCTGCTGCCCCGCGCCGAGGGCCCGGCCGCCTACGAGGTGATCGCGCCGCGCAGGATCGTCGCCGCACCCGCGCCGGGCGAGGAGTGCCCGTGAGCGTCCGCGCCGGGATCCTGGTCACCGGGACCGAGGTGATCACCGCCCGGATCCGCGACCGCAACGGCCCCTGGATCTCCCAGCGCCTCGCCGAGCATGGGGTCGAGGTGGCCCACATCCTCACCGTCGCCGACCGCCCGGCCGACCTCGCGGCGGGGCTTGAGTTCCTCGCCGCCGAGGGCTGCGACCTGATCGTGACCAGCGGCGGCCTCGGCCCGACCGCCGACGACCTCACCGCGGAGGTGGTCGCGCGCTTCGCAGGGGTCGAGATGGAGCTCGACGAGTCGATGCGCAAGCGGATCGCGGCGATCGTCGCCGGCTTCGCCCGGACGCGGATGCGATTCGACCCGCAGGCGCTCGAGGCGTCGACGCGAAAGCAGGCGATGGTCCCGCGCGGGGCGGAGGTGGTGGCGCCCGCCGGAACCGCCCCCGGGCTCGTGGTCGCGGTCGCCGGCGGGCCGACCGTGATCGTGCTCCCGGGCCCGCCCCGCGAGCTGCACGCGATGTGGGACGAGGCGCTCGCGACCGGCGCGGCGACCGCGGTGCTCGATCGCGCCGAGCGCTACGAGCGCGCGACCCTGCGGCTGTTCGGGATCCCCGAGTCCGAGATCGCGAAGTCGCTGCGCGAGATCTCCGCCGAGGTCGACCTCTCGGCGCTCGAGATCACGACCTGCCTGCGCCGCGGAGAGCTCGAGGTCGAGATCAGCCACCGTCCCGGCGCCGAGGACGAGCGCGAGCGCCTGATCGCCGGGATCGCCGAGCGCCACCGCCAGCACCTGTTCTCGAGCGACGGCTCGACCATCGACGAGCAGGTTGCCGCGCTGCTCGCCGGAAGGCGGATCGGGCTCGCCGAATCGTGCACCGGCGGGCTGCTCGCGGCGCGGCTGACCGAGCCTCCCGGCGCCTCGGCCTACGTCGCCGGTGGCGTCGTCTCCTATTCCGACGAGTCGAAGACCGGGCTGCTCGGGGTCGAGCCGGAGCTGATCGCGACCCACGGAGCGGTATCGCCCCAGGTCGCGCGGGAGATGGCGGTGGGGGCCCTGTCACGCTTCGACGCCGATGTCGCAGCGGCGATCACCGGGATCGCCGGTCCCGGGGGAGGCACCGAGGCGAAGCCGGTCGGCTACGTCTGCTTCTGCGTCCTCGACGCCGGCGGCGCCGAGATCGCCCGCGACCCCGTGATGCCCGGCGACCGCGCCGAGATCCGCGACCGCTCGACCACGGTCACGCTGCAGCTCCTGCGCCGCCTCCTGCGCGGCGAGGACCTGCCGCTCTGAGTCGCCGCCCTCTAGCTAGTCGACCAGGCGGCGGGTCATCTGGCGCACCGCCAGCCGCCACATCGCCGCCGCGAACGCCGCCAGGACCGCGACCCTGAGCAGATCGACCGTCTCGAAGCCGAAGGCCGCGCCGCGGACGAGCTCGACCAGCTGGTAGAGCGGGTTCAGCTGAGCGGCGACCTGGAAGCCCTCGGGGAGCTGGTCGATCGGGAAGAAGGTGCCCGCGACCAGGAACAGGGGCGTGATCACGAGCGTGGTCACGTAGTTGAACTGGTCGATCTTGCCCACCGTCCCGGCGACCGCGATCCCGAAGGCGGCGAAGCCGAGCGCGGTGACGAAGCAGAACAGGGGCACGAGCAGCATCCCCCAGGTCGGATCGAGGCCGAACGCGAACGAGACCAGCAGCGGGAAGCAGCCGTAGAAACCTGCGCGCATGCCGATCCAGAGCATCTCGGCGGTGACCAGCTCCTCGACGTCGACCGGCGCCGCCAGGATCGCGTCGTAGGTGCGCTGGAAGCGGTGCTTGACGAAGGTGCCGAACATCGCCGGCAGCGCACTGGCGAAGATCACCGCGGTCGCGACCATGCCGGTGCCGACGAACTCGACGTAGTCGAGACCGTCGACCTGCGAGACGATCGTCGCCCCCAGTCCGAGGCCGAACGCGAGCAGGTAGATGACCGGCTCGAGGACGCTCGAGAAGGTCGTCGCCTTCCAGAACGTGCGGAAGTTCGCGACCTCGCGGCTCATCACGCCGGCGATCGCCGCCCGCTCGAGCCGCCCGGTGCCGACCCCTGCCACGGCTATTCCGCTTCCTCTCCCGTGAGCAGCACGAAAACGTCCTCGAGCGAGGCGGCGCGGACGACGGCATCGTCGGGGATCGCGCCGTTGGCGGGGCGCTCGGCGCCGACGATCGCGATCGCGGGGCCGGCCGGCCGCACCCGCAGGCCCTCGGACTCGGCCAGGGCCCGCACCTCCGCCAAGCGGTCGGGAGGCCCGTAGACCTCCGCGGTCTCGCGGCCCGCGTGCTCGGCGATCAGCTCCGCCGGTCGGCCGCGGGCGATGATCCTGCCGTGGGCCATCACCGCGACTTCGTCGGCGAGTCGCTGCGCCTCCTCGATGTAGTGGGTCGACATCAGGATCGTCGCCCCGCGCGAGCGCAGTCCGTCGATCAGCGACCACATCTCGGTGCGGATCTGTGGATCGAGCCCGACCGTGGGCTCGTCGAGCAGGACCAGCCGGGGCTCGTGCACGAGCCCGCGGGCGAGCAGCAGGCGGCGGCGCATGCCGCCGGAGAGCTCGTCGACGGCGTCGCGGCGCCGACCGCGCAGGCGGGCGAGGTCGAGCGCCCGGTCGACCGCGGCCGGCACGTCCGCGACCCGGTAGAGGCGGGCGAAGACGGCGAGGTTGTCCTCGACCGTGACGTCGACGTCGAGGTTGTCGAGCTGCGGGACGACGCCCATCACCGCGCGCGCGGCCTTCGCCGACTCCGGGAGCTCGAACTCGAGCACTCGCAGCGACCCCTCGTCGGCGATCGCCTGTCCGGTGAGCAGGCGCATCGTCGTCGACTTGCCGGCGCCGTTGGGCCCGAGCAGGCCGAGGCAGATCCCCGCGGGCACGTCGAGGTCGAGCCGGTCCACGGCGGTGATCGGGCCGAAGGTCTTGACCACCCCGCGGAGGCTGATCGCGCTCGCCGGATCGCCCGGCGGCTCTTCGTCGCGGTGCGCTTCCATCCCCCTGAGGGTAGATGCGGCGGCGCCGGAACCGATCGCGCGTCAGCCGCCGGCGGCGGCGCGGCGCTCGGACTCGAGCCGCCACAGGGTGTGGGCGCCGATCGCCGCCGCCACGGCCATCGCCCCGGCGAGCGGCACCGTGTAGCGGCCGACGTAGATCCCGGCGATCGCGGGCGAGACCAGGAGCGCGACCCCGCCGCCCGCGAACAGCAGGATCGCCGCCCGGCTGCGCCGCGACCCGATCAGCAGGCCGAGCGCGGCGATGAAGCTGCAGACGACGAGCGCCGTCGCGCCGAAGCGGAACACGCGCTGGTAGTCGTGCAGGGTGTTGAGCGCTCCTGGTACCCACTCGACCTCGAAGTCGTCGTAGAAGGACTTGATCCCGTCGGCGGTCCCGACCAGGGTCGCGCGGTCGTGCGCGTCGGTGAAGTTGAGCGGCACCCGCCAGTCGAGCGTCGGGTCGAGGCCGTGTCCGGAGTAGAGCGGACCGTCGTGCGCGGTCGGGACCCAGAAGGCGCGGAAGTCGTGCCAGACGAGGTCGAGGTACTCGCCCGGCTGGGCGAGGATCGCGCGCTTCGCCCACTCGCCGACGAGCTCGTCCTCCTGACCGATGTACTGGAACTCGCGCACCGCGGGGGAGTCGTCGTTGTACATGTACCAGCTGCCGCCGAGGCGCTCGGAGGGCGGTTTCGACTCGCACAGGCCCTCGCTGCCCGGGGGCGGCGTGAACAGATCGCAGTCGGCGAACGAGGAGGCCCGGCTGTAGAGGTGCCATCCCTGCGACGGGCCGAGCTCGAAGCTGCCGCGGACGATCGCGTTGCCGGCGGCGTAGGCGATCAGCACCGCGGCCGCACCACCGGCGAGCGCGACCACGGGTCGCCAGCGCGGCAGCCACGGTCGCGGTCGCGAGAGCAGCAGCGCGAGCACCGCGACCGGGACCAGGAACACGCCCTGGGAGCGGATCGTGCCCGAGAGCGCGACCACGACCCCGGCGGCCAGCGGCCAGCCCCACCACGGCGACGGGGTTTCGAGCGCCCGCAGGCAGGCGTACAGCGATGCCGCGAGCGCGAACGTGAACAGCGTCTCGGACATGATCGTGTGCTCGAGCAGGATCTGGTCGGCGCCGAGGACGACCACCGCGGCCGGGATCAGGGCCGGCCACGGTGACCCGGTGACCCGACGGGTGGCGGCGAAGAGCAGCAACGCGGAGCCGAAGCCGAGCAGGTTCTGGAGCACCATGGTCACGTCGATGTCGCGCGAGAAGAAGCCGACCGCGGCGAGGAAGGCGGAGTAGCCGCCCGGATGCTGCGGGTTCTCAAGCGGGCCCTGCTCGGCGTAGACCGCGTAGGGGATCGAGTCGGCGAGCGAGTTGATCGTCGGCGACCAGGCGTGGGCCGCGAACCCGCGGACGACAACGCCGGCGACCAGGATCGCCGCCAGCGCCCATCCGGCCGGCCCGGCCGGCCAGAACCCGCGCACGGCGCCGAGCGCCCGCGCCGCGACACTCATCGCCGCGCCCCCTCGGCCGCCGGTCCGACACCCGCCGACTCCTGCCGGCGCCATGCCTCGAGCCGCCAGAGCGCGGTTGCCGCAACCGCGGCGCCGGCGGCGATCCCGCCGGCGAGCGGCACGGTGCTCAGGGCGCTGTAGGGAAGCACGAAGGCCGAGCCGGCGATCACCGCGAGCGAGCCGCCGAACATCAACGCCCCGGCGCGGCTTCGCCGCGAGCCGAGCACGAGGCCGGCGGCGATCAACAGCGAGCAGATGCTGAGCGCCGTCGCGCCGAAGCGGAACACGCGCTGGTAGTCGTGCAGCTGCGCCAGGCCGTCGGGTTCACGGTCGACCGTGAACGGGTTGAAGAAGCGCTCGAGCGCGGTCTGGTTCGCGAGCTCGACCTCGGACGGCGCCGAACCGCCGCCGGCGTCGGGCGCCCCCCAGTCGAGCAGCGGGTCGAGGTCGGTCCCGGAGCCGAACCGGAACGGATAGCCGCCGGGAACGAAGTAGCCCTCGACGTCGTCGCGGACGGTGTTCATGTAGTCCCAGAACTGGTTCACGACCACCGCCCGGGCGAACGAGCCGACCTCCCCGTCCTGCTCGCCGGTGGCGCCGAACGCACGCCGCGCGGGGGAGTCCGGCAGGTGCAGGTAGTAGGCCGCGCCCGGCCGGCGCGAGACCGGCACCGTCTCGCAGAGCCCCTCGGTACCCGCCGGCGCCTCGGTGCGCGCGCAGTCGGCGAACGGAGCCACGCGCGCGTAGGCGTGCCAGCCCGGCGACGGGAGCACCCCGTAGCGCCCGCCGGCGAGTCCGGCGACGAGGCTCGCGACGAGGACGGCGGCGCACGCCCCCGCCGCGACCAGGCCTCCGATCGCCAGTCGCGAGCCGCCGCCGCGGGGAACGGCGAGGGCGATCGCTGCGGCCACGAACGGGATCAGCAGCAGGGCGGCCGGGACGATCAACGCCGCTGCGGCGAGCGCCAGCGCGCAGGCGAGCGGCCAGCGGAGCCATGGGCGCGGGGCGTCGAACGCGCGCACCGCGAGGTAGAAGACCGCGGCCAGCGCGAGCGCGAAGGCGCTTGCCGGAAGCACCGAGTGCTCGAGGAAGATCAGGTCGGCTCCGAGCAGCACGACGCCGGCCCCGACCAGCCCGGGCCATGGCGTGCCGGTGAGCCGCCGCACCGCGGCGTAGAGCAGCAACGCGGTCGCGAACGCGCTCAGGTGCTGGAGCAGGACCGGAACCGCGATCTCGTCGCTGAAGACCCCGAGCAGGGCGAGGACCAACGGGTAGCCGGGCTGGTGCAGCGCCGAGTCCAGCGGGTCGGAGCCCGCGACCGCGTAGGCGGCCGAATCGCTGAGGTTGGTCGTCGCCGGCCACCACGCCCAGGCCGCGAACACGCGCAGGCAGAGCCCCGCCACGAGCAGGCCCGCGAGCACATACTCGGCCGGCTCGCGCGGGCGGATCCGATCGACCGCGAGCCGAACCCTCTCTGTGAATCTGGTCCCTGGCAAGTCCTCGGACCCTAGAGATTGACGAAAACGCGCTCGCCGCTTGACATTGCGAGCGCCTTTCGGACCGACTCGCCGCGTAGCGTGGACGCCGATGGCGAGGCCGGACGGCAAGCGGAGCTCGGCGCGACTGTTCGTCGCCCTCGACCTGCCGGCCGAGGTCCGCGAGCGGCTCGGCGCCTGGCAGGCGGCGGCGCTCGAGGACCCCGCGCTGCGACCGACCCGGCCCGAGGGCCTGCACGTGACCCTGTGCTTCCTCGGCCAGCGCCCGGAGGGCGACGCCGGGCGAATCGGCGAGGCGATTCGCGCGCTCGCGCCGCGACCGGTCGCCTTGCGCTTCGAGCCCGAGCCCTCGGCGCTGCCCAAGGGCAGGCCCGGGCTGTTCGCGGTCGGGGCGGTGTCGCCGGCAGCGGTCGCCCTGCAGGCGGAGATCGCCGCGGCGCTCGAGCGGCTCGGGGTCTACGAGCCCGAGCAACGCTCGTTCTGGCCGCACGTGACCGTCGCCCGGGTGCGCTCGGAGCGCCGCGCCCCGGAGCCCGGCAAGCGCCGGGGCAAGGCGCGACCGCGCCGGGTCGCCGAGCGGCCGTCGCGACTTCCCGAGGCGATGCTGGAGCCGTTCGAAGCCGTCCGCATCGCTGTCTACCGTTCGACCCTGAAGCCCCGAGGCGCCGAGTACGAGCGTCTCGACGGCGTTGACTTGCCGCCCGCGTGATCCGCGGGCGAACCCGGAAGAGGTGAATGAATTGGCGGATGCGAAGAAGGCGGAGCTGAAGGCGGCCAACAAGGAGGCGCAGGCGAAGAACGCGGCGCTCGACGCGGCGCTGAAGCAGATCGACAAGGACTTCGGCGCCGGCTCGGTGATGAAGCTCGGCGAGCGGTCGGCGATCGAGGTCGAGGAGATCCCCACGGGCGCCCTGGCGCTCGACCTCGCGCTCGGGATCGGCGGCGTCCCGAGGGGGCGGATCGTCGAGATCTTCGGGCCCGAGTCCTCGGGCAAGACGACGCTCGTCTACCACATCATCGCCCAGGCCCAGGCCCGGGGCGGCGTCTGCGCCTTCGTCGACGCCGAGCACGCCCTCGACCCGATCTACGCGAAGCGGATCGGGGTCGACACCGACGAGCTCCTCGTCTCGCAGCCCGACTACGGCGAGCAGGCGCTGGAGATCGTCGACGTGCTCGTCCGCTCGGGCGCGGTCGACGTCGTCGCGGTCGACTCGGTCGCGGCGCTGACGCCGCGGGTCGAGCTCGAGGGCCAGATGGGGGAGACGACGGTCGGCCTCCAGGCTCGGCTGATGTCGCAGGCGCTGCGCAAGCTCGCCGGCAACCTGAACCGGGCGAAGACCGTCTGCCTGTTCACGAACCAGATCCGCGAGAAGATCGGGGTCATGTTCGGCTCGCCGGAGACCCAGCCGGGTGGCCGGGCGCTCAAGTTCTACTGCTCGCAGCGACTCGACATGCGCCGGATCGAGACCCTGAAGGAGGGCACCGAGGCGGTCGGCAACCGGGTCCGGGTGAAGGTGGTCAAGAACAAGGTCGCGGCGCCGTTTCGCCAGGCTGAGTTCGACGTCGAGTACGGGGTCGGGATCTCGCACGAGGGCGGGCTGATCGACCTCGGGCTCGAGCACGACCTGATCCAGAAGTCGGGCTCGTTCTTCTCCTACGGCGAGCTGCGGCTCGGGCAGGGGCGCAACAACACGAAGCAGTACCTGGCCGAGAACCCCGAGCTCGCCGGCGAGATCGAGCGCAAGATCTTCGCCGAGCTCGGTCTCGAGCGGGCGCCGACGGCGCCCCGGGCGGTGGCCGAGCTCGAACCCGCCGAGGCGGTCGCGGCCGAGCAGGAGACGGCCGCCGAGCCGGAGCGCAAGGCCGCCTGACCCGAGCGCGTGACCGGCGAACCGACCGGGCGCTCGCGTGACGCCTTCGAGCGCGCGATCGAGGCGCTCTCGCACAAGGAGCGGACGACCGCCGAGCTCGTCGCCTGGCTCGCCGAGCGCGGGTTCGGCCCCGGCGAGGTCGAGGCGACGATCGATCGCCTCGTCGTCGCGGGGGTGCTCGACGACGCCGAGTTCGCGCGCCGGTTCGCCGCCGACAAGCGCGAGCTGCGCGGCTGGGGGCCGGAGCGGATTCGCGAGGCACTGGCCGCCCGCGGCCTCACCGCCGAGCTGATCGAGCCGGCGCTGGCGACCGCCGACCCCGGCGCCGAGCTCGCCCGCGCGCTCGAGCTGCTCGAGCGCCGCGGGCTGCCGCCGCCCACCGACGAGCGCGGTCGCGCCCGGGCGCTCGCCTTCCTCGCCCGCCGCGGATACGGCTCCGAGGTCGCCTACGAGGCCGTCCGCGGTTTCGAGCGCCGCGCCGCTTGACCGGTCCCCGAGGCGCCTCTACGATCCGGGGCGCGGTCAGTGGCCGCCCGAAGACGCATCTGGCAGACCTGAAACGAAGACTTCCAGCGTGAGCGAGTACGAGGAGAGGTTCGCACCCCGGCTTCGCTGAGCCGGAACCAGGGTGCGCCGCGGCGGCGTGCCCGTGACCCAGAGAAGCCAAGCGCGCTTCGCGGCCCGTCCGCGGCGGTCCAGCCCGCCGGATAGCGGGAACGCGAGACCGGCCCGACGACGGGCCGGGGAGAGGATGCGATGGGTCAACGCGCGCTGTGGCTACCGTGGCGGCGCGAACGCGCCGCCGACCACGATCGGGCGCCCGCCGGCGTCGACGGCGACGGGCCGGACGGACAGCCCCCGGCGGACGAGCTTCGCGCTCGTCGGGAGGAGATCGCGCGGATGGAGGAGCGCGCCCTGCGCGAGACCGAGTCGCTCGCCGTGCGCCGCGCCGACACCGAACGCCGCACGCAGGCGCTCGAGGACCGCGAGCGCAACCTCGAGCACGCGGTCGAGGAGCTGAAGCAGGCGAAGCGGGTGCAGCGCCGCGAGCTCGAGCGGCTCTCGGGGCTTAGCGCCGCGCAGGCGAAGCAGATGCTGATCGCCGAGGTCGAGCGGGAGGCCAAGCACCAGGCCGCGCTGCGTCTGGTCCAGATCGAGGAGGAGACGCACGCCGAGGCCGAGCGCCGCGCTCGAAACATCCTCGCCGTCGCGATGCAGCGCCTCGCCGGCAAGGCCTCGACCGAGAGCACGACCCGGCTCGTCGACCTGCCCAGCGACGAGATGAAGGGCCGGATCATCGGCCGCGACGGCCGCAACATCAGGGCGCTCGAGAAGCTCACCGGGGTCGACGTGATCATCGACGAGACCCCCTCGGCGGTCCTACTCTCGAGCTTCGACGGCGTCCGGCGCGAGATCGCGCGGATCACGCTCGAGCGCCTGATCGCCGACGGGCGGATCCACCCGGCGCTGATCGAGGAGACCTACGAGCAGGCCCGGGGCGAGATCGACGCCCGGATCGCCGAGGAGGGCGAGCGGGCGGCGCTCGACGCGCGCGTCCACGGCCTCGACCCGGAGCTGCAGCGGCTGCTGGGCCAGCTTCGCTTCCGCACCAGCTACGGCCAGAACGTGCTCGACCACCTGGTCGAGTGCTCAGCGCTCGCGGCACTGATGGCGGAGGAGCTCGGGGCCTCGGTCGAGACCGCGCGGCGCGGGGCGCTCCTGCACGACATCGGCAAGGCGGTCACCCACGAGGTCGAGGGCCCGCACGCCCTCGTCGGCGGCAAGATCGCCCGCCGCCGAGGCGAGCCGGAGGCGGTCGCGCACGCGATCGAGGCCCATCACGCCGAGGTCGAGCCGCGGACGGTGGAGGCCGTGATCGTGCAGGCCGCCGACGCGGTCTCGGGCGCGCGGCCCGGGGCGCGTGGCGACGCGCTCGAGCAGTACGTCGGGCGCCTGCGCGACCTCGAGGAGATCGCCAACCGCCATCAGGGGGTCGAGCGGGTGTTCGCGATGCGCGCCGGGCGCGAGATCCGGGTCGTCGTCGACCCGGGCGAGGTCGACGACGAGCGGGCGGCGCTGATCTCGCTGCAGATCGCGGCGGCGATCGAGAAGGAGGTCGAGATCCCCGGTCGGATCAAGATCACGGTCGTGCGCGAGAGCCGATCGGTGTCCTACGCCAGCTAATAGGATCCGGCGCGCATGAACGAGACCCTGTTCTTCATCCTCGGGATCGGCCTGGTCGTCGCCGCGCTGGCGCTCGCCGCAGCCGGCCTGCGCTGGGACCGATTCCCGGCCTCGAAGGCCGCGCTCGCGGGGATCACGGCCCTGTTCGCGCTCCTCGTCGTCGCGACGATGAGCTTCGGCTGGCTCAACGCCGCGGACGAGCAGGAGCACCGCGAGGCCGAGCTCGCGGAGGCGGCGGAGGAGAACATCGCCGAGGGCGACGAGGGCGAAGCGGCGCAGGAGGTCGGCCCGGAGGTGGCCGAGGAGACGACGCCCGCCGGCGAGACCGCCGCGGTCGATGGCGCCGCGGTCTTCGACGACAACGGCTGCGGCAGCTGCCACACGCTCGCCGACGCGGGCACGACGGCGACCACGGGACCGGCTCTCGACGGCTCGCTGAAGGGCAAGGACACGGCCTACATCGAGCAGTCGATCGTCGACCCGAACAAGGTCGTCGCCGACGGCTACCCACCGAACGTGATGCCGCAGTCCTTCGGCGACTCGCTCAGTCCCGAGGAGCTCGACGCCCTGGTCGGCTACCTCTCCGAGGCCACCGGCGGCAAGGGCTGAGGACCCCGGCCCGGCTCGCGGGGCGGCCTAAGATGGCGGACGTGGAACGCAAGCGCTACCACGTGACCACGTTCGGCTGTCAGATGAACGAGCACGACTCGGAGCGGATCAAGGGGATGCTCGAGTCGCTCGGCTACGACGAGGCCCCCGAGCGCGCCGACGCCGACCTGATCCTGTTCAACACCTGCTCGATCCGCGAGGCGGCCGACAACCGCTTCATCTCGCACCTCGGCGAGGCAAAGCGACTCAAGTCCGAGCGTCCCGAGCGCGTGGTCGGGGTCGGCGGCTGCTGGGCTCAGTCGGTCAAGGACGAGGTCTTCGAGCGCTTCCCGTTCGTCGACGTCGCCTTCGGGCCGGGCCAGATCGCCCGCCTGGCGGAGTTCCTCGCCTCCGACTCGCTCAGCGCCCAGGGCTACTTCGAGTTCGAGGACTTCTCCGGCCACCTGCCGCCGAAGCGCGAGCGCGAGTTCCAGGCCTGGCTTCAGATCTCGCAGGGCTGCAACTGCCGCTGCTCGTACTGCATCGTCCCCTCGACCCGCGGCCGCGAGCAGAGCCGCGACCCGGACGAGCTCACGCGCGAGGTCGCCCGGCTCGCCGCCGAGGGGGTGCGTGAGGTGACGCTGCTGGGCCAGAACGTGAACAGCTACGGCCGCGACCTGCCCGGCGAGCGGCGGACCAGCTTCGCTGCCCTGCTGGCGCGCGTCGACGCGGTCGACGGGATCGAGCGGATCCGCTACACGAGCCCGCATCCGAAGGACATGCGCGAGGACGTGATCCGCGCCCACGCCGAGCTGCCGGCGCTTTGCGAGCACATCCACCTGCCGCTGCAATCGGGCTCGAGCCGGGTGCTGAAGGCGATGCGCCGCACCTACGACCGGCGCCGCTATCTCGACCGGGTCGCGATGATCCGCGAGCAGGTGCCCGACTGCGCGCTGACGACCGACATCATCGTCGGCTTCCCCGGCGAGACCGAGGCCGACTTCGCCGAGACGCTCGAGGTGGTCGCCGAGGTCGGCTACGACAGCGCCTTCACCTTCGTCTTCTCGCCTCGGCGCGGGACCGAGGCCGCGACGCTCGGCGACCAGGTCTCGCACGCCGTCAAGCGCGAGCGGATGGCACGCCTGGTGGACCTGGTCCAGGATCGCGCCCGCGAGCGCGCCCAGCGCTTCGTCGGGCGCACGATGGAGGTCCTGGTCGAGGGACCGACCCGCCGCGACCCGGCGCGCCTGCGCGGGCGCACGCGCCACAACAAGGCGGTCAACTTCGAGGGCACCGCCTCGCCCGGGGACCTGGTCGAGGTCGAGGTCGCGTCGGCCACCTCGCAGACCCTGAGCGGCCACGAGCGCCTGCTCAGCCGGGTCGGCTGAGCGCCCGGCGAGCCGCGCGAGCCGATGGACGTGCTCGCCCTCTTCGGGCCGACCGCGGTCGGCAAGACCGGAGTCGCGATCGCGGTCGCCGAGCGCCTGCGCGATCGTGGCGAGGACCCGGTGGCGATCTCCTGCGACGCGATCCAGGTCTACCGCGGACTCGAGGTCCTCAGCGGCGCCGCGAGCGCGAGCGAGCTTTCGCGGCTCGAGCATCGCCTGCTCGGCCTGGTCCCGATCGACGGCGAGTTCTCGGCCGGTCGCTTCGCGGAGCTCGCGCACGCCGAGGTCGACCTGCTGCTCGCCGAACGCAGGCGCCCGATCCTCGTCGGCGGGACCGGCCTCTACATGCGCGCGGCGCTCGCCGAGCTTGAGCTGCGCCCGCCGGTGCCTCCACCGTCCGAGCCGAGGTCGACGCCGAGATCGAGCAGCGCGGGTCACCGGCGCTGCACGCCGAGCTCTCGGAGGAGCTCGCCGCCGGGGTGCACCCCAACGACGCGAAGCGGATCGCGCGCCTGACCGCGCTGACAAGGCTCGGGATCGCGCCGCATCCGGCCGGCGCGGCGCTCTGGAGCGAGGGGCTGCGCCACCCGAGCACCCTGGTCGGACTGGTCACCGATCGCGACGACCTGCGGGCGCGGATCGACGCTCGGGTCGAGGCGATGCTGCGGCTCGGGGCGGTCGAGGAGGTCCGCAGCGCCGACGCCGCGGGCGCCTCGCGCGGCGCCCGCCAGGCGATCGGCTTCGAGGAGCTGCTCGCCGGCGACAGCGGGGCGATGAAGCGCGCCCAGTGGCGCTACGCGCGCCGGCAGCTGACCTGGATGCGGAGAATGGAGGACGTGACGACGATCGACCGCGGCGGGCGTGCGGACGACGACGTCGCGACCGAGGTCGTCGCCGCGCTCGACGAGTCCGAGCGCGGATAGCCTGCTGCCGATGCGATTCGAGAAGTGGCAGGCGCTCGGTAACGACTACGTGATCGTCGAGCGCGACCAGCTGCCCTGGGAGCTGAGCGCGGAGCGGGTCCGCCGGATCTGCGAGCCGCACTTCGGCGTCGGTTCCGACGGCGTGCTCGAGATCGCGCGCAGCGGCGATGAGGGACGGGTGGCGGAGCTGCGGATCTTCAACCCGGACGGCTCGGAGGCCGAGCTCTCCGGGAACGGCGCCCGCGAGGCGGTGCTCTACCTGCGAGCCGCCGGCTGGACCGATGCCGAGACGTTCACCGTGCTCACCAAGGCGGGCGACGTGACCCCGACGATCATCGGCCCTAACCGGGTCTCGATGGCGATCGGCCGCGCCACGGTGAGCTCGCCCGACTATCCCGGCGGCCCCGCGGACGGGAGCGGCACGCTCGAGGCCGGCGGGCGCTCGTGGCAGTTCCAGCACGTCAACGTCGGCAACCCACAGTGCGTGATCGACGCCGGCGACGAGCTCGAGCGCCTCGACCTGGCCACGATCGGGCCGCCGATCGAGTCGAACACCGGGCTGTTTCCGAACCGAACCAACGTCTCGTTCACCCGCACGCAGGGCTCGCGGGTGCGGGCGCGGATCTTCGAGCGCGGGGTGGGGGAGACGCTCGCTTCCGGCACCGGCGCCGCCGGCGCCGCGGTCGCCGCCTTCCTCGGCGGGGCCGCGAGCCCGATCACGGTCGAGCTCGACGGCGGCGAGCTCACGGTCGAGCTCACCGGCGAGCTCGACCTGACCCTGATCGGGACCGCGTCGCGCGTCTACGCCGGCGAGCTCGACCCGGACCTGGTCAGCGAGCTCGGCTAGCGTCGCGCGACGAGCAGCTCCGCCAATCGCGCGGCGACGAAGCCGAAGGCGAAGTAGAGCGCCGGAAGCCAGAGCGCGACGCCGCCGAGCCCGTCGGCCGTGGGCGCGTAACGAGCGAGCTCGAGCTCGACGATCGCGATCTCCGCCAGCGGGCCGGCGATCGCGGCGGCGATCCCGCAGGCGAGCGCCGCTCGTCCGCCGCCGAGCCAGCATGCGACGACGACGGCGAGCGCGACCACCAGCGTCGTCGCCGGTCCCTCGGGCTGCTGGTGGACCAGCGCCGTGGTCGCGTAGATCGCGAGCACGGCGGCGATCGCCGCGAGGCCGGTGCGAGCGTCGAAGCCGGGCCGCGGAGGTGCGAGACGCAACCGCAACTCGCCCAGCGACGCGGTCGCGAGGCCGACCAGGAGCGGGAACCAGAGCGCGCTCTCCCAGATCAACGGGGTCGCGTCGTCGAGGTAGACGGTGGTGCCCGACTGCACATGACCGGCGTCGCCGACGAGGCCGCCGAGGGCGCCGACGCCGAACAGGATCGCGAGCTCGCGCAGGGTCAGGCGCACGGATCGCAGTATCGCGGCTCGGGTAGCCTCCGGCGCCCGATGGCGCTCACCGATCCGTCCAAGCGACTCGAGGCGATCCCGCCGTACAAGTTCGCCGAGCTCGAGCGCACCGTGGCGGCGAAGCAGGAGGCCGGCATCGACGTGATCAGCCTCGGGATCGGCGATCCGGTCGAGCCGACCTACCCGCACATCGTCGAGGCGATGCAGGCGGCGGTCGCCGACCCCGGGGCGCATCGCTATCCGTCGAACCGCGGCCGGGCCGAGTTCCGCGACGCGTTCGCGCGCTTCTACGACCGCCGCTTCGGGGTCCGGATCGATCCCGAGACCGAGGTCATCCCCGCGATCGGGGCGAAGGAGTGCATCTACAACCTCTGCTTTGCCTTCCTCGACCCCGGCGACGTCGCGCTCGCCTCCGATCCGGGCTACCCGGTCTACACCGGCGGGCCGCTGCTCGCGGGCGCCGAGGTCGCGCTGCTGCCGCTCGACCCCGAGCGCGGGTTCACCCCCGACCTCGGCGCGATCGACGCCGCCGACCTCGATCGGGCGCGGCTGATGTTCCTCAACTACCCGAACAACCCGACCGGCGCCGTTGTTGCCGACGGCCTGTTCGAGCGCGCGATCGAGCTCGCCCGCGAGCACGAGTTCCTGATCGTCCACGACAACGCCTACTCGGAGACCACTTTCGACGGCTACGTCGCCCCGAGCTTCCTCGCCACGCCCGGCGCGAAGGAGGTCGGGGTCGAGGTGTTCTCGCTCTCCAAGGGCTTCAACATGACCGGCTGGCGCTGCGCCGCGATCCTCGGCAATGCCGACGCCGTCTCGGCCTACTGGCGCCTGAAGACGAACGTCGACTCGGGCCTGTTCGAGGCGGTCCAGCTCGCGGGCGCCGCGGCGCTCGAGGGGCCACAGCGGGCGGTCGCCGAGATGAACGCCATCTATGAGCGGCGGCGCGACCTGGTCGTCGGAGCGCTGCGCGAGATCGGCGTCGACGTGACCCCGCCGAAGGGGACGATCTACGTCTGGGCCCCGGTGCCCAGCGGCCACAGCTCGGCCTCGTTCGCCGAGCTGGTGCTCGAGCAGGCCGCGGTGGTGATCTCGCCGGGCTCGATGTACGGCCCCAGCGGCGAGGGCTTTTTCCGGATCTCGCTGACGACGCCCGACGAGCGGATCGCCGAGGCGGTCGAGCGAATGCGCGAGCACCTCACCTGAGCGACTCCGCTCGTTGCAGGCGGCACCTGAGCCTGCGATCCAAAGGTGAAGAAAGCGTTAGCGATTGCTAATCTGGCGCCCTCGCGTTTGGCCTTCGCCCTGGCAGGGGAGATTCAAGTAAGGCCGCGCCCTTACCGATCCAGATAACCAGTGACGACTCTCGGCATAGCACTAGCACTCGCTTGCGCCGCAATGGCGAACCTCGGGATGCTGTTCAAGCACCGGGGCGCCTGCGAGGCACCCGAGATCAGGCTCCGCAGCCCGCTGCGCAGCGCGGTCGCCCTGTTCTCTTCGAGGTGGTGGACGGTCGGCTTCGCGGTCGCCGCCGGCGCCTGGGTCCTGCACGTCGCCGCGATCGCGGTCGCCCCGCTGTCGCTGGTCCAGGCGGTGATCGCCGGCGGGCTGGTCCTGATCGCCTATCCCGCGACCCGCTACTTCGGGCACACGCTGACGACCCGCGAGTGGACCGGCCTCGGCCTCGCCGCCGCCGGGCTCGCGTTCCTCGCGATCACGGTGCCGCACGCGCAGGAGAGCAGCGGCTACTCCGCCGCGACCATGATCGCCTTCGAGTCGGTGACCATCGGCGCCGGCTTCGCCCTCTTCGCCTCCGGCGCCCTGCGCCGCGGCACGATCTGTCACGGCGTCGTGCTCGGCCTCTCCTCGGGCCTGCTGATCGGCGTCTCCAACGTCGCGATCAAGGCGCTCACCGAGGGCATGGCCACCGGGCTCGAATCGCTGCTCAGCCCCTGGACCGCGGTCGCCGTGATCGGCGGGCTCGGCGCCTTCTTCGCGCTCGCTCGCGGGATGCAGCTCGGCGAGGCGATCCCGGTGATCGCGACCGCGTCGGTCGCCTCCAACTGCTCGGCGATCATCGGCGGGGTGGTCGTCTTCGGCGACCCGATCGGCTCCGGCCTGGTCGAGGGCCTCGCCCGCGGCCTCGCCTTCGCCGCCGTGATCCTCGCCGCGGCGCTGCTGCCCGCACCGCGCAGCCGCCACGCCCCGTTGCCCGCCTAGGGCTCGCGCGCTAGAGCTTGCCCTCGGCCGCCAGCGTCTCGCGCAGGCCGGAGTCGAGCCCGCGCGGCGAGTAGCCGAGCTCGGCGATCGCCTTGTCGTGCTTGGCCCAGAAGGTGACCCCGTCGGCGGATGAGATCAACTCGCTCAGGTTCGGCGGCTGGCCCATCAGCTTGCCGACCAGCGGCCCGGCCGGCCGCAGCGCCTTGAGCAGGCCGGTGGGCATCGTGCCACGGGGCGGCTTGCGGTCGGCGACCCGAGCCACCGAGTCGATCAGCTCGCGCATCGTGGTCAGCTCGCCGCCGAGCACGTAGGCCTCGCCGACCTCGCCGCGGTCGAGGGCGAGCAGGATCCCGGCGGCGACGTCGTCGACGTGGACCATGTTCATGCCCAGGTCGGGGAACGCGATCAGCGGCAGCCGGCCGGCGAGGAAGTCGGAGATCTGCTTGCCGACGGCGGAATGGTCGTCGGGACCGTAGACGCCACCGGGCTGGACGATGACCGCGGGCAGCCCGTCGGCGATCAGGCGCCGCGCGACCTGGTGCGCCTCGTACTTGGTCTGCTCGTAGTAGGAGGTGAACTCGGTCCCGGGGTGCTCGTAGGTCTCGTCGACCACCTGCCCGTGCGTGTTGCCGAACGCGGCGACGGTCGAGACGTAGACGATCTTCGGCGTCTTCGCCTCGAGCGCGGCGCCGAGCACGCGCTCGGTGCCGAGCACGTTCGCCTCGTACATCCGCCGGTGCTCGGAGGCTGGGATCCCGACCTCGTAGATCGCGGCGTTGTGGATCGCGGCGTCGCAACCCTCGAGGCCGGCCACGATCGCGGCGTCGTCGGAGAGGTCGCCGACGACCAGCTCGCAGCCGTGCGCCTCGAGCTCGCGGCCGCGCTCGAGCGAGCGGACCAGGGCGCTGACCTCGTCACCGCGCTCGCGTAGCTCCCGGGCGACGTGACCCCCGATGAACCCGCTGCCGCCCGTGAGGAAGACCCTCATCCGAGCAGCCTACACTCAGCCCATGGGCACGGACCGAGAGCCCGAACGGACGAACGCGGACGGCCTCGACGCGGGGATCCGCAACGCCCGCGCGCGCCAGCGCGCGCTCGCGATCGGCGTCACCCAGGCCGCGGGCGGTCAGGAGGACGTGCTCGCTGAGCTCAAGGAGCTGCTGCGGACCGCCGGGGTCGCGACCGCCGGCGAGATGGTCCAGGTGCGCGCCGCGCCCGATCCGGACCGCTACCTCGGTCGCGGCAAGCTCGCCGAGCTCAAGCGGGAGATCAAGCGCCGCGGAGCCAACCTGGTCGCCTGCGACGACGAGCTCGCGCCGCGCCAGGAGCGAAACCTCGAGTCGGCGCTCGACGTGCCGGTGATCGACCGGACCGCGATCATCCTCGACATCTTCGCCGACCACGCGCACTCGGCCGAGGGCAAGCTCCAGGTCGAGCTCGCGCAGCTCGAGTACAACCTCGCCCGCATGCGCGGGCTCTGGACCCACCTCGAGCGCCTCGGCGCCGGGCGCATCGACGGCGGGATCGGCACCCGCGGGCCGGGCGAGTCGCAGATCGAGACCGACCGCCGCCTCGCCCGCGACCGGATCACCAGCCTCCGGCGCCGGCTCGCGGGGGTGGAGCGAAACCGCGGTGTCCAGCGAGCGCGGCGCGAGTCCTCGACCGTGCCCGCGGTGGCGCTCGCCGGCTACACCAACGCCGGCAAGTCGACGCTCCTGAATGCGCTCACCGGCGCCGGGGTCGGGGTCGGAGAGCGCCTCTTCCAGACGCTCGACCCGACGACCCGCACCTACACCCACCACGGACGCAGCTACCTGCTCACCGACACGGTCGGCTTCATCCGCAAGCTCCCCCACCAGCTGGTCGAGGCGTTCAAGGCGACCCTGACCGAGACCCGGCTCGCCGACCTGGTCGTGCACGTCGTCGACGGCTCGGACTCCGAGCCCGCGCGCGCCGCCTCGATCGCCGCCGTCGACGAGGTGCTCGGGGAGATCGGCGCCGGCGAGCAGCCGCGGCTGCTGGTCTTCAACAAGCTCGACCTGCTCGACGACGAGCGCCGCCGCGACCTGCTCGTCGGCGCCCCGGACGCGATCGGGGTCTCCGCGACCACCGGGGAGGGCCTGGACGAGCTTCGCGACCGGATCGAGGCCGCGTTCGAGCAGACCCTGCGCGCGGTCGAGCTGCTGCTGCCCTACGACGAGGGCGGTCGGCTCTCGGAGCTGCACGAGCTCGGTGGCGAGGTCGAGCGGATCGAGCGCGATGACGGCGTCCTCGTCCGGGCGCGGATCCCGGCCGCGCTCGCGCACCGCTTCGAGCGCTTCTCCGTCAACGGAGCTCGCGCGGGCGACTGACCCTTGGAGCTTCGCTTCTGTGTCCTCGATCCCCGCGCGCGGTTGCCGACCCGCGCCAACCCCGGCGACGCGGGCCTCGACCTGTACGCGCTCGAGCCCGCTTCGATCGCGCCGGCCGGCGGCCGCGCCGCGGTCGGCACCGGGCTCGCGGTGGAGATCCCGCCCGGGCACGCCGGCCTCGTCCTGCCGCGCTCGGGCCTCGCGGCGCGCGCCGGGGTCACGCTCGCGAACGCACCCGGGCTCGTCGACCCCGGCTATCGCGGCGAGCTGCGGGTGCTGCTGCTGAACACCGATCCCTCGCAGCCGTTCGAGGTCGCCGCGGGAGACCGGATCGCCCAGCTCGTGCTCACCCCGCTGATCGAGGCGGAGCCGCTCGCGGTCGACGAGCTCTCGGCGACCGACCGCGGCGACGACGGCTTCGGCTCCTCGGGCAGGTGACCCGCGGCTCGCGGCACAGCCCGCGACGCTCGATCCCCGGGTCCACTTCGCGCTGGACGATCGCCTGATCTAGCGACGGCTCGCCGCGGCCCGGGCGCTCTCGTGGGCGGCGCGCTCGAGCTCGTCGTCGAGCGGCTCGAGCTCGGCCGGCTCGCCGCGACGCGCCAGCGCCCGGCCGATCAGATGATCGGCGAGCCGGGCGTTCTTCGGCAGCAGCGGGCCGTGCATGTAGGTGCCGATCAGGTTCCGGTCGCGGACTCCCTCGAAACCGTCGTGCCCGTTGTTGCCGTGACCGGCGACGACCCGGCCGAGCGGGCTCGCGGCGGGTCCGAGGTGGGTGCGGCCGCCGTGGTTCTCGAATCCGGCGACCAGCTCGAGCTCGCCGTCGAGCTCGACCTCGATCGCGATGTTGCCGATCAGCCGCGGTCCGGGCTCGCGCACGGTCTCGAGGTCGACCAGGCCGAGGCCGGAGATCCGCTCCGAGCCGAGCTGGTAGCTGTGGCCGAGTAGCTGGTATCCGCCGCAGACGGCGAGTACCGCGGCGCCGTCGTCGACGGCGGCGGCGAGCGACTCGCGCTTCGTCTCCAGCATGTCGCCGGCGACCAGGCGCTGGTCGCGGTCCTGGCCGCCGCCGATGTAGATCAGGTCGTGGGCGCTCGGATCGAATCCCTGGCCCGGCCCGGCGCTCGCGTAGTCGAACTCGATCCCGCGCCACTCGCAGCGCCGGCGCAGGAAGATGATGTTCCCGCGGTCGGCGTAGATGTTCATCTGCTCCGGGTAGAGCGCCAGCAGCCGCAGCGTCATCGTGCCGACTCCAGCACGCAGACGACCGAGCCGACGTGGTCCGGGGTCGGTGCGATCACGACCCGCTCGCGGAGCTCGAACCCGGCGGCGATCGCCTCGGCCTCGAACTCCTCCGGCTCGAGCCGATCGAGGCGCACCGCGTCGAGCTCCTCGGTCAGCTCGCCGGTGGGCGAGACCAGCTGGCGCAGCCGGCGGACCTCGAACCCGCCGTCGACCGCCGCCACCTCGAGCGGCTGGCTCGAGTAGACCCAGCCGTCGATCTCGCGCACGTCGGGGGCCAGCGAGGCGTCCTCGCGCCGGCTTGCGCCCGGTTCGCTGAGCAGCGCCGCCGCCAGTGTCCCGCCCGGCTCCAGGTGGGCCAGCGTTGCGCGCAGCATCGCCGCACGGCCCTCGGCGCCGCCGAGCAGGTGGACGAGCTGCATCGGCGCGAGGATCGCCGCGTACCGCGTGCCGAGCTCGAGCCGGCGGGCGTCCGCGACCGCGGTCGTGATCGCGAGCCCCTCGTCGTGCGCGCGGCGCTCGAGCTCGCCGACCAGGCGCGGGTCGCTGTCGACGGCCGTCAGCTCGAGCCCGGCGCGCGCCAGGTGCAGGGCGACGCGGCCGGTGCCGGCGCCGAGCTCCGCCACCGGGCCGGCCGCCTCGCGGGCGAGCTCCGACCACAGCGCCAGGTCGGCGGCGTAGGAACCGCACTCGACGTCGTGCCAGTGGGCGACCGCATCCGTCATCGCCAGAACTCCGCCGCGAGGCCGCGTTCGGCGAGCAGCTTGCGCAGCTCGATCAGGGCGGTGTAGGTGGGGAGCGCGAACAGGCGCCCGTCGGCGGCCTCCACAGCGCGATCGAGCGAGCGCTCGACCGCGGGCTCGACCTCGAGCCGGCTCTCGTCGAGGCCGGCGTACTTGAGTCGCAGCGCCATCTCCGGGGCGCGGGTGCCGGCGCAGACCACGCGCCGGGCGCTCGCCGCGAGCAGCTCGAAGTCGGCGTCCCAGATCCAGGAGACGTCGCGCCCGTCGGCGATCCCGTCGTTGAGCGCGAGCCAGAGGTCGAGAGTCGGCCGGTCACCGGCCTCCTGGCGCAGCGTCCGCAGGACCTCGTTCGCGCCGGCGGGGTTCTTGATCAGCAGGATCGAGACCTCGACGCCCTCGACGGCGATCGTCTCCACCCGCCCGAACGCCGCCTCGACGTCGCGCAGCGCGGCGACCGCCGGCTCGAGCCCGACGCCGAGTCGCAGCGCCGCGGTCAGCGCCGCGAGCCCGTTGTAGACGTTGTAGAGGCCGGGGAGGGGGAGCTCGAGCTCCGCCTCGCCCTCGGGCGTGCGCACGCGGGTGCGCGAGCCGCGCATCCCGAGCAGCTCGATCGCGGTCGCGGCGACGTCCGGGGAGGGCCGGTCGGCGTCGCAGTTGGGGCACGTGTAGTGGCCGAGGTGGCCGACGAAGGCGCGCTCGTAGCGATACGGCGAGCCGCAGCGGCGGCAGTGCTTGGCGTCGAAGGCATGCTGGAGCTCGGGCAGGGCCTGCGAGGTGTCCTCGATCCCGAAATAGGTGACCGCGGGCCGCCGGCGCAGCTCACGGTCGCGACCGAGGTCGGCGACCAGCGGGTCGTCGGCGTTCAGGACCAGGCCGGAGCGGGCCCCGCGGGCTTCGATCATCGCCGCCCACTCGTCGGCGAGGTGCTCGAGCTCCCCGTAGCGGTCGAGCTGGTCGCGAAACAGGTTGCCGAGCACGATCAGGCGCGGGTCGAGCTCGTCGACCATTCGTGGCAGCCATGCCTCGTCGACCTCGAACAGCCCCTCGCCGCCGCGCTGCTCGAGCAGCGCCGTGGCCACGCCCCAGGCCATGTTCGAGCCGGCGCGGTTGTGGACCGGGTCGCGGCCCGCCGCCCGCAGAGCGGTCGCGATCATGCCCGCGGTCGTCGTCTTGCCGTTCGTCGCGCTGACGATCGTCGTCCCGCCCGAGAGGTCGGCGCCGAGGCGCGCGACCGCGTCCGGCGCCAGTCGCAGCAGCATCCGCCCCGGGAGGGTGGTGCCGCCGCCGCGACCGCTGCGCCGGCTGAGCGAGCCGGCGGCGCGCGCGAGCGCGACCTTGGCGCGAAAGCCCGTCGCTGAGCTCGACCCGCTCATCGGGGCACGATCACCGTCAGGGCACCCGGCAGCACGCGCACCGTCGCCGGCAGGTCGGCGAGGTGGTCGCCGTCCGCGTAGACCGCGAACGGGCGGTCGGCGTCGATGAGGACCTGCTTCGCCCGCCACATCCGCACCTCGAGCGCCTCCTGGTGCTCGCCGTCGAAGATCTTGCGCAGTCCCTGGAGGAAGCGCAGCTTGCCGACGTTGCCGGTGGCGGCGACGTCGAGCAGGCCGTCGTCGAGCTCGGCCTGCGGGGCGGCGAGCATCCCGCCCCCGTAGGCGCTGCCGTTCGCGGCGCCGACCGTGTAGCCCGTCACTCGCTCGCGCTCCCCGTCGATCTCGAGTGTGAACGTCGCCGGCTTCCAGCTCGCCAGCGCCCGCAGGGCCGCGTAGGCGTAGACCAGGTGGCCCTTGATCCATCTGGTCTCGTTGGCGATCCGGTTGGCGTCGGAGTCGAAGCCGCAGCTCGCGATGCAGAGGAAGCGCTTGCCATTGACCTCACCGACGTCGATCTCGCGCGTCGCGCCCGCGGCGAGCACCGCGGCTCCCTGCTCGAGCTCGACCGGGATCCCGGCGGCGCGGGCGAAGTCGTTGCCGCGCCCGCCGCAGAGGACCCCCATCGGGCCACGGGTTCCCGCCAGCGTTCCGCCGACCTGGCCGATCAAGCCGTCGCCGCTCATCACGACCACGACCTCGCCCGCGGCGGCCGCCGCGGCGGCCTCGGCGCAGCCATGCTCGATCCCCTCGGTGAACACGCGCCGGAACTCGATCCCGGCCTCGTGCAGGGCCCGCTCCGCCCGGGGCAGCAGCTCGCGCGCGCGGCCACCGCCCGCGGACGGGTTGACGAGCAGCAGGTGTGGGTCGCCGGCGGCCATCGGGACGCGGTTGAGACTAGATGAGTGATTCAGGCGGCTTGCGGGCGACGACCCAGGTCCCGGGACCGGCGGCGCCGGCGCCTGCGGGCTCGAGCCCGTGGCGCCGAAAGCCGCGATCGAGGACGCTCTGGGGCGTGTAGAACGGGGTCGCCGGGCCGCGGCTCGCGGCGATCGCCACCGCGCCGCCGGGTCGCAGCACGCGGGCGATCTCGGCGAAGAACGGAGGCATGTTGACCTGGGCGACGAGGTCGAACGACTCGTCGGGGTAGGGGAGGGCGGCCGCGTCGCCGACCTTGAACGCGATCCTCCCCTCGGGGTCGAGGCCGACCTTCGCCCGCGCCGCGCGGATCATCTCCTCGGAGAGGTCGACCCCGCGAACTCGTGCCCGCGGGTACTCGCGGGCGAGGAACAGCGCCGCCTCGCCGGTGCCGGTGCCGATCTCGAGGACCCGCTCGGGGTCGAGCGCGAGCTCGCCGGTGGCGGCGGCGAGCGCCGCGAGGTGATCGGCCGACCCGGCGCCGGTGCGCTCGTCCCAGCCCACCGCCGAGCGGTCGAAGAACGAGCGCATCGCCGGGCGCAGCGCCGGCCACAGCCATGGAAGGCGGGCGACGGTCCCGTTCAGCGCCCGGCCGATGATCCGGATCTGTGCCGGGATCTCGCGCTCGCGCTCGGCCATCTCGCGCCATCATCGCAAGCCGCTAGCGTTCCGCGGGTGCGATTCCTCGCTCCTCGGCTCGTCGCGCTCGCCCTCAGCGCCGCCCTCGTCGGCGGCTGCGGCGACGACGACGAGAGCGAACCGACCTCGACCACGGCCGAGGGTGAGTGCCCGCAGGTTGAGGTGCCGGCGCCCAAGGACGAGCGCTTCCGCAAGCCGCAGCGGGTGCTGCAGCGGGGCGAGCCGGCGACCGCGACGGTCGAGACGAGCTGCGGCACGTTCGCGATCGAGCTCGACACCGAGCGCTCGCCGCAGACCGCGAACTCGTTCGCCTTCCTCGCCGAGGAGGGCTTCTACGACGACACCATCTTCCACCGGATCGCGCCCGGGTTCGTGATCCAGGGCGGCGATCCGCAGGGCACCGGCACCGGCGGGCCCGGCTACTCGGTCCGCGAGCCGCCGCCGCAGCGCACGACCTACACGAACGGCCTCGTCGCGATGGCGAAGACCTCGGTCGAGCCCCCGGGGACGTCGGGGAGCCAGTTCTTCGTCGTCACCGCTCCCGCGGACGCGGGCCTGCCGCCGGACTACGCCGTGCTCGGCGAGGTGACCGAGGGCCTCGACGTGGTCGAGACGATCGGCGAGCTCGGCAACCCGGCGACCGAGCAGCCGCTGCAGGCGGTGACGATCGATCGCGTCACCATCGACGCCGGCTGACTCGGCGACGATGGCGAAGCTCGGCATCGGCGACCCGGCACCGCAGTTCGCGCTCGAGGGCACCGGCGGCGAGACCTACCGGCTCGCCGACTATCGCGGCGACTGGACGATCCTCGCCTTCTACCCCGGCGACTTCACGCCGGTCTGCACGAGTCAGTTCTGCTCCTACCGTGACGCCGCCGACCACCTCGACGAGCTCGACGCCGAGGTGCTCGGGATCTCGCCGCAGTCGATCGACTCGCACGAGCGGTTCACCGCCGAGCACGGCCTCACCGTGCCGCTGCTGGCCGACCCCGACCACGCCACCGCCCGTGCCTACGGTGTCCTCGGCCGCGCCGGCCTCGTTCGGCGCTCGATCTTCATCGTCGATCCCGAGGGCATCATCCGCTACCGCCACGTCGCCCTGCTCGGCCTCCGCTACAAGGACGTCGAGCACCTGGCGAGCGCGCTCGCGCTCGCGCGGGGTTGAGGTGACGACCCCGGCGTTGGAGCCGACGCCGTTCACCGTCGCGGGGGACGGGGTCGAGCTCGCGGGCGAGGAGGTGGGGGAGGGGGTGCCGATCGTCCTCGCCCACGGGCTCACGGCGGCGCGGCGTTACGTCGTCCACGGCTCGCGCACGCTGCCGCGAGCGGGGTTTCGGACGATCGCCTACGACGCTCGCGGGCACGGGGAGTCGGCGCCCGCTCCCGACGGCGGGGGGTACGCCTATCCCGAGCTCGCCGCCGACCTCGCGGCTCTGATCGACGAGCTCGAGCCGCAGCGGCCGGTCGTGCTCGCCGGGCACTCGATGGGGGCCCATACCCTGACCGCGCACGCGCTCGCGGCGCCGGAGCGGATCGCGGCGCTGGTGATCGTCGGCCCGGCCCAGCTCGGCGCCGCCGCGCCGCAGGAGAGCCTCGAGTACTGGGACCGGCTCGCCGACGGGCTCGCCGAGGGCGGCGTCGACGGGTTCGTCGCCGCTTATGACCGCGACCTCGACCCGCGCTGGCGCGAGACGCTGCTGCGGATCACGCGCGACCGGCTCTCGATCCACCGCCATCCGGCCGCGGTCGCCCAGGCGCTACGCGAGGTGCCGCGCTCGCCGCCCTTCGACGGCCTCTCCGAGCTCGAGTTCTGCGAGCTGCCGGCGCTCGTCGTCGCCAGCCACGACGAGGCCGATCCCGGACACCCCTACGGCGTCGCCGAGGCCTGGGCGGAGCGACTGCCGCGATCGACCCTGGTCAGCGAGTCCCCGGGCGAGTCGCCGCTCGCCTGGCAGGGCGGCAAGCTCTCGCGCGAGATCGTCGCCTTCTGCGAGCGCCCCGAGGTCGCCGAGCGGCTCGCCGGCTAGATGATCACTCATCCAGAACCCGGGATCGGTTCTCGAGCCGGTGCACGAGCCGCAGGCCGGACCAGGTGGCGTCGATCGCGCAGACCTTGTTGTCGACGACCCCCAGCGGCAGCGCGAGCTCGCGGACGACGTCCTCGGTGATGTCCGTGTCGACGCCGGAGGAGCGCTTCGGCCAGGCGACCCAGAGCCCGCCGTCGGGGAAGATCGCCGCCACGAGGCGATCGAGGTCGCGACCGAGCTTGCGCCGGGCGCTGAAGAACGCGACCACGAGGTCGAGTGGTGGGGTCGCGCGCCGTTTTATGACAACTCCGTCGGGGAGCTCGCCGAGCGCCCCGGCGAAGGTCTCGGGCGCGTTGCGGAAGGCGACCGAGGCGCCGGGCTTGATCCCGAGCTTCCGCGGCAGCGGCGTCCCCGAGTAACCGGTCACCGCCTCAATCTATGCTCTCGAGTGGTGATCGACGACGGCAACGCAATCCACTACGCGGCGGTCGAGCCGGGCACGCCCGTCTACAGCGCCGACGGTAGCGTGGTCGGGACCGTGGACCAGGTCGTCGACAACTACCGCGAGCACATCCTCGACGGGATCGTGCTCCGGACCGAGGGCGGCGAGCTGCGCTTCGTCGACGCCCCCGAGGTCGGCAGGACGGCGGAGCGCGGAGTGACGCTGACCATCGACGCGTCCGAGGTCGCGCGCCTCGGGCCGCCGGAGGAGGGGGCCGGGAGCTTTCGCGCCGATCCCCGGGGAGGAAAGCTGTCGCGGCTGCTCGGCCGCGGCTGGAAGCGGGATTAGCCGTTTCGAAAGGGGGGTACAGAGTCCGCCGTGGGTGTCGACGCAAGAGTTGAGTTCGCCCTGCCCGCAAGGGCCGAGAACGTCTCGCTGGTCCGCCACGCCCTCGCGGGCCTCGCCGAGGCGCTCGAGATGGAGCCCTCGGAGATCGCGGACCTGAAAACCGTCGTCACCGAGGCCTGCACCAACGTCGTCGTCCACGCCTACGACGGCAGCGAACCGCCCGGGACGCTCGAGGTCGACGCCTGGCGCGAGGGCCGCTTCCTCGTCGTCACCGTGCGCGACTTCGGCGAGGGCATCCGCCCGCTGGCCGACGTCGAGCGCCGCAGCCTGCGCCTCGGCCTGCCGCTGATCGCCGCACTCACCGAGAGCTTCGAGGTCAGCGGCGGGCCCGGCCACGGGACCGAGGTGACGATGCGCCTGCCGATCACCGCCAACGGCGCCGCGGCGAACGGGCACGCCGATCGCGAGCCGGTCACCGACGCGCGGATCAGGCTCGCCGCCGGCGACCTGCTCGCCCCGGTGCTCTCGCGCGTGATCTCGATGTTCGCGACGCGCGCCGACCTCTCGGTCGACGAGCTCTCCGACGCGGTGCTGATCAGCGACGCGATCTCGGCCCAGGGCCCGGAGGGCTTCCCCGACGGCACCGCCCAGATCGCGGTCAGCGAGGAGGCGAACGCGTTCCGGATCCGGGTCGGGCCGCTGAGCGAGGGCGGCGGACGGCGCCTGCTGGACGGCTTTCAGATCCCCGCTCTCGGCGCCAGCCTCGAGTCGCTCGCCGACGAGGTCGCGATCGAGCCCACCGGCGACGGCGAGCTGCTGGTGCTGAAGATCGGGCGCGCGGGCTAGCTCGCAGCGGGAGGCGAGGACTCGCCCTCGTCCTCGGCGGCGTCGCGGAGCTTGCCGAGCGCGCGCCGCAGGATCCGCGAGACGTGCATCTGCGAGTAGCCGACCTGGTCGGCGATCTTCGACTGGGTCAGGTCCTCGGCGAAGCGCAGGCGCAGCACCTCGCGCTCGATCTCGTCCAGGACCGCGGTGCTGGCATCGATCGCGCCCCGGTCCTCGACCAGCTCGAAGCCGGGGTCCTCGCCGCCGACCCGCTCGACCATCGGCGCCTCCTCGCCGGGCTCGGCGCCGGCCGAGGGCGCGTCGAGCGAGACCGTCCGCCGGGCGACGGTGGCCTCGAACGCCTCGAGCACGTCGGCCTCCTGGATCCCGAGCACGTCGGCGATCTCGGCGACCGTCGGCGAGCGCTCGAGCTCGTGGCTGAGCTTGGTGATCGTCGTCTCGACGTCGCGGATCCGCTCCTGGAGGCCGCGCGGCACCCGCAGGGTCCAGACGCGGTCGCGGAAGTGGCGCCGCAGCTCGCCGAGGATCGTCGGCCCGGCGAAGGCGGCGAACGGGACGCCGCGGTCGGGGTCGAAGCGCTCGAGCGCGGCGACGAGGCCGAGGCTGGCGACCTGGAACAGATCGTCGCTGGGCTCGACGCCGCCGCTGTAGCGCATCGCGAGGCTGCGGGCGAAGGGCAGGAACCGGTTGACGAGCTCCTCGCGGGCGGCGGCGTCGCGGGTGCGCGCGTAGTTGACCAGCAGGTCGTGCTCGTCGGCGAGGGCTTCGCCCGGGCCCGGGGGCGGCGGCAGGTTGCTCGCTCGTTTTCCCTGGGATCGGTCGGAAGTCATGGAACGTGGCGCAAGATACGCGATGCGCCTCACGGCGCTCCCCGGCTTGCCCCACGACCCCTACAACGACGAAGACCCGGGTGGGGGGTTACCCGGGCCCTCGAAGTCGCCCCCGAAGGGGTGCACTCTTCGGTTACCCCGGGTCCCGGCGGGCAAAACAGAGGCCAGGTTTACGTAACCGTTCTTATCGTGCGCAGCGAGCGCACGCGGCGCCCTAGCGATCGTAGTCGCGGATCGCGCGCAGACAGGCCCAGGTGAGCGCCACCCCCATCGCCGCGATCACGCCGAAGCTGACCGCGAGCTTGTCGAGGTCCCAGCCGTCGATGATCAGCGAGCGCAGCCCCTCGATCACGTAGGAGACCGGGTTCACGCGCGCGAGCGTCTCCATCACCGGCGTCAGCAGGTCGAAGGGAACGAAGTTCGGGCTCAGGAACAGCAGCGGGAAGAAGATCAGGAAGCTGGTGTTGGTCGCCTGCACGTTTCGGGTCCGGAGCGCGATCAGGATCGCGAAGCCGGCGTAGGCGACCCCGAACAGCGCCGCCATCCCGATCAGCACGACCGCCCCGAGGACGCCCGCCTCGACGTGGGCGCCGAACGCGATCCCGGCGACGAGCACGAGCGCCGATCCCCCGACGCCGCGGACGAAGTCGGCGACCAGGCGCCCGTAGATGATCGACGCACGGCGGATCGGCGCGACCAGGAGCTTGTCGAAGTAGCCGTTGTCGATCTCGGTCACCAGGGCGAGCCCGGAGGTCGCGGTCGCGACCGCGAACATCAGCGAGACCGGGAGCTGGAAGGCGACATAACCCTGGCCGTTGAGGAAGGGGGTCGAGCTCGGGAACGTCTCCGAGACCTGGCCGATGTTGACCGCGAGGAAGAACAGCGGGATGAACAGGGTCGGGATCGTCGCCTCGGGGTAGCGGATCGTCTCGCGGATCGCGCGGCGGCCGAGGAGCGCGGTCTGGTGGACCACTAGCCCTCCTCCCCGCCCTCGTCGCCGTCGCCGCGCTGCTCCTCGTCCGGCGAGAGCCGCTTGCCGGTCGCCTCGAGGAAGACGTCGTCGAGCGACGGTCGCGAGACCGAGATCGCTCCTGGGGTGATCCCGGCGCCGTCGAGGCGGCGGACGATCTCGACGATCGAGCCGGCGCCGTTGGCGACGAACAGTGCCAGCGAGCCCTGCCCGTCGACGATCCGCTCGAGCCCGGCGAGCCCCTCGAGCGCGGCTCGGGTCGCGCCCGGATCCGCCTGCTCGAGCTCGATCGAGACCACGTCGGTGCCGATCTCCGCCTTCAGCTGCTCGGGGGCGCCACGGGCAACGATCTCGCCCTCGTCGATGATCGCGAGCCGGTCGCAGAGCTCGTCGGCCTCCTCCAGGTACTGGGTGGTGAGAAAGATCGTCGTCCCGAGCGCGTTGATCTGGCGCACCTCCTCCCAGATCGTCCGCCGCGAGGACGGGTCGAGACCGGTCGTCGGCTCGTCGAGGAACAGGACCTCGGGCCGGTGCACGAGCGCGGCCGCGAGGTCGAGCCGGCGCTTCATCCCGCCCGAGTAGCCCTTGATCCGGCGGTCGGCGGCCTCCTCGAGGCCGACGATGCCGAGCAGCTCCTCGGTGCGCGCGACGCCGGCCCTGCCGTCGATGCCATAGAGGCCGCACTGGAGCTCGAGCAGCTCGCGGCCCGTCTGCACCGGGTCGAGCCCGATCTCCTGCAGCGCGACCCCGATCCGGGTCCGGACCTGGTGCCCCTCGCGCTCGACGTCGAGGCCGTCGACCAGGGCGCTGCCCGAGCTCGGGGGCAGCAGGGTGCAGAACATCCGCAGGGTGGTCGTCTTCCCGGCGCCGTTCGGGCCCAGGAAGCCGAAGATCTCGCCGTGCTCGACCGCGAGGTCGATCCCGCGCACGGCCTCGACCCCGTCGCCGAAGCTGCGCGCGAGCGCGCGCGCCTCGACCGCGGCGCCGGCCTTCGGACCGTCGCTCACCGGCTGCTCTGAGGTCGTCTCACTCATTCATCTCTTAACGACGAGGCGAACCGTTCAAAGTAATCGCCCGCCCGGCGGGAAAACCGAGCTGAGCGGCTCAGCCGGCGGCGAGCTCGAGCTCGTGCATGCGCCGGGAACGACGGCGTCCGAGCAGGCCGCCGTTGCGGCGCTCGCGCTCGAGCATCCGCATGTAGGGCTCGAAGTCGACCTGGATCGTGTGGCGCTTCGAGGCCACGTAGCGCTTCGCCATCCGCTCGCGCTCGCGCGCGATCGCCGCGCGCATCCGGTCCGGCGCCGGGAGCCCGACCCGGCCCTGGAGCAGGTCGGCGACCCACTCCGACTGCGCCTCGGCGAGCGGCATGATCGCTCCCAGCGGCTGCAGCAGGCCGATGAAGTAGAGCCCCGGGTGCTCGGGGCTGACCACGCGCCGGTAGAGCGGGATCTCGTTGTCGGGCGCCGAGATCAGGTCCTCGGCGAAGAACGGGAAGCTGATCTTGTAGCCGGTGCAGTAGATCGCCAGGTCGACCTCCTCCTCCGAGCCGTCGACGAAGCGGACCGTGCGCCCACCGGCGAACTCGGCGATGTTCGGCTTCACCGCGATGTCGCCGTGCCCGATCCGCGGCAGCAGATCGGACGAGATCGTCGGGTGCGCCTCGGCGAGCTTGTGGTCGGGCTCGGGCAGCCCGTAATCCATCGGGTCGCCGGTGGCGAGCTTGAGCTGGCGCCGGTAGAGCCCGCGGACCACGGCCAGCGGCATCCGGCTGGTGAGCGCGTTGCCGAGCTCGTCGGTGGGCTTGCCGCGCAGGTACTTGGGCAGGATCCAGGCGCCGCGCCGCATCGCCAGCAGCGTCCGCTCGGCGCTCCGCGACGCCTCGACCGCGATGTCGCAGGCGGAGTTGCCGATCCCGAGCACGAGCACCCGCTTGCCCTCGAGCACGTCGGGCGTCTTGTAGTCGTGAACGTGCATCTGCTCGCCCTCGAAGCCGTCGGTGCCCGGATACGGCGGCTCGGGCCAGCGTGCGTCCCAGTGGTGGCCGTTGGCGACCATGACCGCGCCGTAGGTCTCCTCCCCCTCCCCGCCGTCGCGCTCGCGCCAGCGCACCGTCCAGGCGCCGCCGGGCGCCGGCTCGACCGCGGTCACCTCGGTCCGAAAGCGGATCCGCTCGCGAAAGCCGAAGTGGTCGACGTAGTCGTCGAAGTAGCGCGCGATCTGGAAGTGGTTCGGGTAGTCGGGGTAGTCCGCGGGCATCGGGTAGGTCGCGTAGGCCATCGTCCGGCGCGAGGTGTTGATGTGCAGCGACTCGTACGCGGACGACATCCGGTTGTCGTTCATGTAGCGCCAGTTGCCGCCGACCTCCGAGCCGATCTCGAAGCAGTCGAACTCGATCCCGCGCGCGTCGAGCACCTGGCACGACGCGATCCCCGACGAGCCCGCTCCGATCACGCAGACGCGCGCGCTCGACCCTGTGCGTGCGTTCTTGTACATCAGTTCAGCCGCGGATCATCGGGCATTCGCGCGATCAGCGCGAACTGACCTCCCTTGCGCGCAAGCACGTCCTGCCACAGCGCCTCCGGGTCGTCGTGGAAGAGCTCGGCCGGCAGCGGAGGCTCGACGATCCACGCCTCCTCGCCGAGCTCGCCCTCGAGCTGGCCCGCCCCCCAGCCCGAGTAGCCGGCGTAGACGCGGCCGCGGCGCACGGCGCGCGCGAGCTCCTCCTGCTCGGCGTCGGCGCCGACGAAGCCGACGTCGGCGGCGACGATCCAGGCTGCCGCGTCGAGCTGGTCGAACTCCGCCAGGACGACGAGCGCCTGCGGCTGCACCGGGCCGCCGATGAAGACCGGGCTCATCGCCGGCGATCGTCGGCCAGCTCCGGGGCGACCTCGCTGACCGCGGTCTCCGAGGGGCGGTTGAGGACGACCCCCATCGCGCCGTCGTCGGTGTGCTCGGTGATCAGGACGACCGAGCGGGCGAAGTTCGGATCGGCGAGCGCCGGCGAGGCGATCAGGAGCTTTCCGCGCAGCGAGTCTTCCACCGGTCGGTTCAGATTGTGCCCGCTCGCTAACCTCGATGAGCGATGATCCACGACGTCGGCGAGGCCGATTTCGCCGCCAAGGTCGTCGACCGCTCAAGCGAGGTTCCGGTCGTCGTCGACTTCTGGGCCGAGTGGTGCGGCCCCTGTCGCCAGCTCGGCCCGGCGCTCGAGGCGGCGGTCGAAAAGCGCGCTGGGCGGGTCGAGCTCGCGAAGGTCGACGTCGACGCGAACCAGTCGCTCGCCGGCAGCTTCGGCGTCCAGGGGATCCCCGCGGTGAAGGCGTTTCGCGACGGCGAGGTCGTGGCCGAGTTCACCGGCGCGATCCCGCCGGCGCAGATCGAGCGCTTCCTCGACGCCCTCGTCCCTTCGCCGGCCGACGAGCTCGCCGCCACCGGCGACGAGGCCTCGCTGCGCGAGGCGCTCGCGCTCGACCCCCGCCACGGCGAGGCGGCGGCGAAGCTCGGCCGCCTGCTGCTCGCCCGCGGCGAGGCCGAGCGAGGCGATCGACCTGCTCGAGCCGCTCGCCGGCGACTTCCTCGCCGAGGGGCTGATTGCGCGGGCGCGGCTCGCCGGCTCCAACGGCGACGCCTCGAGCGAGCTCGGGCGCGCGTTCGCGGCCTGGGACGCCGGTGATCACGCGACCGCGCTCGAGGCGCTGCAGGGGACGATCGCCGCCGAGCCCGACCCCGAGCGCCGCGACCTGATCCGCCGCGTGATGGTCGGCATCTTCGCCGAGCTCGGCGCCGACCACGAGCTCGCGCGCGAGCACCGGCGCCGCCTCGCCGCGGCGCTCAACTAACCCACCGGCGCGCCACAATTGCGGGCATGAACGACCCGATTTCCGGTGCCGACGTCCCGGTCGCCTTCATCGCCGGCCTGGTCTCGTTCGTCTCCCCCTGCGTGCTGCCGCTGGTGCCGGGCTACCTCTCGGCCGTGACCGGGGTCAGCGTGACCGAGATCGAGCAGGCGGACTGGCGCCGGGTGCTCGGCCCGAGCCTGCTGTTCATCGCCTCGTTCTCGACCGTGTTCATCCTCCTCGGGCTGACCGCGACTGCCCTCGGCCAGTCGCTGCGCGACAACCAGGACCTGCTGACCGACATCGGCGCGGTGCTGCTGATCGTCATGGGCGTGCTGTTCATCGCCGCCTCGTTCGTCGACCGCCTGAACCGCGAGTGGCACGTCGACGCGCTGCTCGCCCGCGCCGGCAAGGGCGGGCCGATCGTCGCCGGGGCGGCGTTCTCGATCGCCTGGACGCCGTGCACGGGGCCGGCCCTGGGCGGCATCCTGACGCTCGCCGGGATCGACGGCGAGCTCGCCCACGGCGCCTTCCTGCTCGCCGTCTACTCGCTCGGGCTCGCGATCCCGTTCCTGCTCACCGCGCTCGCCTTCTCGCGCGCGACGACCGCGTTCGAGTGGTCAAGCGCCACTACACCGCGATCGTCGCCACCGGCGGCGGGGTCCTGATCGCGATGGGCGTCCTGATCCTCAGCGGCGGCTTCACCGAGCTCAACATCTGGGCGCAGAAGGTCACCAACGAGCTCGGGCTGAACCTCTAGCGCGGCTCAGACCGGCGGCTTCAGCGGCGGATCGTCGGCGCCGACGCCGACCTCGATCGGCTCGCCGATCGCCTCGGTCTCCTCGAGCCCGGCGCCCTCGTCATCGCGCGAGCAGACGATCCGGAAGCGCCCGGTGCCGATCTCGGGATCGGGGACCACCGGCAGGCCGCGGATCTCCTCCCAGCCCAGCCGCTCGACCTCGAACGGGTTCATCCGCACCTCCGAGGCCGGCCAGGGGCACGACGCGTTGTGCTGGTCGATCGCCTTCGAGATCGCCTCGAGGTTCTTCGCCTCGGCGCCCATCGCGCCGATCCTACTCGTCGGAGCCCGGCACCTCGCTCGAGTGCTCCGAGTCGGCCTCGCCGTAGGTGGCGTCGGGGTCCTCGGCCTCGGGCTCGCCCGCCATCTGGGTCGGGTCGGGCCCGCTGTCGCCGTGGCTGGCGTGCTCGATCAGCTCCGCCTCGGCCTCCTCGAAGCCCTCGCTCTCGCCCTGTCCAGCCTCGCGCAGCGGGCGCATCTCCTCCTCCTTGCGCTCCTGCTCGTCCATCGCTCTCCTCCAGCGTCGAAATCGCGGTCGGGCAGCAGCGTACTCCGCCGCCCGACCGCGAATCGGCGCTCGCGCGCTACTTCGAGCTCAGCACCGTCCCGGTGTCGGGAAAGCCGAGCCGCTCCTTGGTCGCCTGGGTGAGGTCGAACTCGCGGTCGCCCGCGTAGGGCCCGCGGTCGATCACCCGCACGGCGACCGAGCGCTTGCCGTAGCGAAGCCGCAGCTTCGTCCCGCACGGCAGCGCCTTGTGGGCGACCCCGAGCGTCGACGGGGTCAGCGTCCCGCCACAGGCCGTGTTGTTGCCGTAGAGGCCGGGCCCGTACCAGGACGCGGCCGCCCGGCGATAGACCGTGATCCGGCCGGCCGAGTCGCGGCTCCCGGTCGCGAGCCGGTTCGAGCGCGCCTTGACCGCGACCGGGTAGGTGCCCGTCCCGGGAGCCTCCCAGGCGAGCGAGAAGCGGCCGTCGCGGCCGGCCTTGGTCAGCTCGCGATCGCCGCCGATGCGGACGACGACGCGGCGCCCGGCCCCGGCCGGGCTGACCTCGCCGCGCACCTTCACCGTGCGCCCCGGGAGCGTGTGATGGTCTGCAGACCGTCGCCCGGGTTCGCGAGCGGACCGTGACCCGCTCGCTCCCTGATTCGGCGTCGACCCCGCTCGGGGTCGCGGTCGAGGTGTCGCCGGCGCTGTCCTCGGGCGCCGCCTGGGTCTGCGCAGAGCGGGCGAGCTCGGCGCGCCAGTAGCCGCTGCGCCGGGGCTGGACCCGGACGCGGTAGCGCCCGGAGGCGCCGGTGCGCGAGCGGCTGACCGTGCGCCAGCTGTGCGAGCCCTCGGCGCGGTGGCGGATCTCGATCGGGGCGTTCGCGGCGCCCGGGAAGCTCCCCCGCAGGGTGAGTCCGTCGCCGATCGCGACGCTGCGCGTCGAGCTGTCGATCCGGGCCTGCTTGTCGGTGTCGGCGAGCGCCGTGGCGCCCGTGAACGCGGCGAGGGGAAGCAGCGCGGCTGCCGCAACCCGCTTCCGCCGCAAGCGGAAACGTCGCATGAACTTTTCTTCCTTTCGATGCCTGCGGGGTTAGCTGTCGGGCTCGCGGTGCGCGCTCCGCGCTACCGCTGCGGACGGATCACCGTCCGGTTCGCCCCCAGCCGGGCCGAGTTCGGCCCGGCGGCCGCCGATGCGGCCAGTGGGTCCCCCGCTCGGCGTCGCTCGGACGCGACGCCGATTAGGCCTGGTCTGGTCTTGGTCTGGGGTCTCTGACCGCCCCGACGCTAGTGCGAACACACGTTCTGTGTGTGACGCCGGTCACTGAGCTCACATCTGAGAAGATCCGTGCGATGAGCGCCAACCGCCTCACCGGCCTCGACTCCTCGTTCCTTCACCTCGAGCGCGGCCCCGCGCACATGCACGTCGCCTCGACGACGCTGTTCGAGGGCCCGCCGCCGAACTACGACGACTTCCGTGAGCACATCGACTCGCGCCTGCACCTGGTGCCGCGCTTCCGCCAGAAGCTGCGCTTCGTCCCCTTCGGCCAGGGCCGGCCGCGCTGGGTCGACGACCCGCAGTTCAACCTCAACTACCACCTCCGCCACACCGCCCTGCCCTCCCCCGGCTCCGACGAGCAGCTGCGGACGTTCGCCGCCCGGGTCTTCTCCCAGCGCCTCGATCGCTCGAAGCCGCTCTGGGAGATGTGGCTGGTCGACGGGCTCGCCGACGACCGGTTCGCGATCGTCGCCAAGACCCACCACTGCCTCGTCGACGGCGTCTCCGGGGTTGACATAACCACGGTCCTCTTCGACGCCGCCCCCGAGCCGGAGCCGGTGCCGGTGGGCGAGCCGTGGGTCGCCGAGCCGGAGCCCAGCGACGCCCAGGTCCTCGGCGAGGCGCTGGTCGAGCGGGCTACCAGCCCGGCCGAGATCGTCCGGGGCGCGCGGGCGGTCTTCCGCGCCCCACGGCGCGCCGCGCGGGCGGCGGTCGACGGGCTCGAGGCCGCCGGCGCCTTCGCCCGCTCCGGCCTCGGCGCCCCCTCGTCGCCGTTCAACGTCGAGATCGGCCCCTACCGGCGCTTCGAGATGGTCCAGACCTCGCTCGCGGACCTGAAGCGGATCAAGAACGAGCTCGGCGGCACGGTCAACGACGTCGTCCTCGCCGCCGTCGCCGGCGCGCTCGGCCGCTACCTGCGCGGGCACGGCTACTCGACCCAGGAGCTCGAGCTGCGCGCGATGGTGCCGATCAGCGTCCGCGGCGCCGACGAGCACGGGGCGCTCGGCAACCGCGTCTCCTCCTACATGGCGCCGCTGCCGATCTGGTGCGACGACCCGGTCGAGCGCCTGCGCCGGGTGAGCGCGACGATGGGCGACCTGAAGCAGTCGAAGCAGGCGGTCGGCGCGACCCTGATGACCGAGCTCACCGACTTCGCCCCGCCGACGATCGCCGGCCAGGCGGCGCGGCTGCAGTCGCGCCAGCGCTTCTTCAACCTCGTCGTCACCAACATCCCGGGGCCGCAGTTCCCGCTCTATCTGATGGGCCGCAGGCTCGAGGCGGTGTTCCCGATGGTGCCGCTGGCGCAGCCGCCAGGCGGTCTGCTTCGGGATCATGAGCTACGACGGCCAGGTCAACTTCGGGCTGATCGGCGACTACGACGCGCTCGACGGACCTCGAGTCGCTCGCCGCGGACCTCGAGGCCTCGCTTGCCGAGCTCGCCGAGCTCGCGCCCGGGGCCGAGCCCCCGCGCCGGCGTCGCTTCGCCGCCGGGCAGCGCAAGCAGCGCACCAAGGCCTAGAGCGCCACGGGCTCCAGCGGGGTGGCTTCACGTCCGCGGCCGGGGTAAGATGCCGCGTCGTTCAACCCGCGGCCACGGGGTCTGGCACGCGGGCGACTCAATGTGCGTGGCATGGGGCCGCGCGGAAAGAAAGGAACAGCACTTGAGCAAGGCAAGAATGCTGCGACCGCTGCTTGCGGTCGGCGCTCTGGTCGCCCTCGGGGCGGCCGCGGCCGGTGGCCCGGCGACGGCGAGCCCGTCATCCAAGGGCGGCGCCACCGTGATCAAGATGGAGCAGGAGGGCAAGGAGTTGTTCTTCGACGGTCCCGCCACCGTGGAGGCCGGAACCCAGCTGAAGATCAAGAACAACACCAACCCGCGCAAGATCGGTCCGCACACCTTCTCGCTCGTGCGCGAGAAGACGCTCCCGGAGGGCAAGGAGCAGATCAAGAAGTGCGCCCGCGAGTTCAAGGGCATGTGCGGCGAGGTGGTCAAGTGGCACGAGGTCGACCTGCAGACCGGTCAGGTCGGTGAGAACCCGGTCGAGGTCGGCAAGCAGGGCTGGGATCGCAAGGGCGATCGCAAGCGCAAGGGCGACTCATGGGTCTCGGAGCGCAAGAACCAGTCGTTCAAGCGCAAGGTGACCGCGCCCGAGGGCAAGACGCTGACCTTCTTCTGCGCCGTGCATCCGGAGATGCAGGGCGAGATCAAGGTCACGGAGTAACCCACGGGACCCGTACCTGAGCGGACCGGCGAGCAGGGCGCGCGCTTCGGGCGTCGCGCCCTGCTCACGGCCGGGGTCGCGGGCGCGCTCGCGCTCGCGCTCCCGGTCCGCCTGCGCCCCGGGGGGCTCGACCTCCCCGGGGCGCTTTCGCGTGCCGCCGGCGGCGGCCGTGGCGGCTTTCGCCGCGCGCTGCGGATTCCGCCGGTGCTCACCGGCGCCGAGATCGAGATCCAGATGCGCCAGGCGAAGGTCGCGGTGCTGCCCGGCCGCAAGACGAAGATGTGGACCTACGGCGGCAGCTTCCCGGGGCCGACGATCCGCCGGCCCGCCGGGCGAGCAGACCCAGGTCACGTTCGTCCACGGCCTCCCGCGCAAGGCCGGCGAGCTGACCGTGCACCTGCACGGCGGCCACAACCGATCGAGCGAGGACGGCCAGCCGGGCGGGCTGACGGCGAACCAGCCGCGCTCGCTGTACTGCGACATCTCACCCGGCCTGCGCGCCGGCGAGTCCGGCAACGACCTGCTGATCGCGCCGGGCGGCCAGCGCACCTACACCTACGACCTGACCGAGGACGGCGAGCCCGAGCGGGCCTCGTTTCAGTGGTATCACGACCACCGCCTCGAGCGCACCGCCCCGAACGTCTGGCGCGGGCTCGCCGGGATGTGGATCCTCGACGACGACTTCGACGCCGCGCTGCCGCTGCCGCGCGACGAGCGCGACCTGCCGCTGATGCTCAGCGATCGCTCGTTCGACAAGCGCAACCGGCTCACCGACCCGTTCAAGGGCGAGGGTCACGCCCCCAACGACGGCGTCACCGGGCGCCTGGTGCTCGTCAACGGCGTCCACCGGCCGTTTCACGCCGTCAGCGCCTCGCGCCACCGGCTCCGGGTCCTGAACGCGTCCAACTTCCGCTCCTACAACCTGAAGCTCGGCGGCGGCGCCCCGATGTTCCAGATCGCGACCGAGAGCGGCCTGATGCCGCGTCCGGTCGAACGCCGCAAGGTGCTGGTCGGGCCCGGTGAGCGGGTCGAGCTGATCGTCGACTTCGCCCCCTTCGCCGGGAAGCGGGTCGAGCTCTCGAGCGTGCCCCGCGGCGGGCGCAAGGAGCTCGGCGCGACCGCGTTCAAGGGCCCGCTGATGCAGTTTCGCGTCGGCGCCCCGATCGCCGACGAGACCTCGGTCCCGCCGACCCTGCGCCCGCTCCCCGATTGGGTCGCGAGCGCCCCGGCGACGCCCTCGCGCAAGTGGAAGTTCACCATCGGCAAGGGCCTCGTGCCGCAGTGGCTGGTCAACGGCAATACCTTCGACCCCGCCCGCTCGGACGCGAAGCCGGTGATCGACACGACCGAGACCTGGGAGCTCCACAACGCGACCAAGGTCGCGCACCTGATCCACCTCCACCACACCGACTGGTACATGCTCTCGCGCAACGGCAGGCCCCCGAAGCCGTGGGAGGACTGCCTCAAGGAGACCTTCTTCCTCGACCCGGGCGACCGCGTCGTCGTCGCCGGCCACTTCTCCGACCACCTGGGCAAGTTCGTGATCCACTGCCACATGCTCGACCACGAGGACCACGGGCTGATGTCGCAGTTCGAGGTCGTCGCCGCCTAGGAGGGCCGCGAGAGGTGGCCTCCTACTCCCTCAACGAGCGCGCTGTCGACCCGCGCCCGGGAGCTGATCGGCGCCCGCCAGTACGTGCTTGACAGCGACTGGGGCGAGGTCCAGCCGAGCGCCGAGGACGAGAACGCCTTCCTCGAGTCGAACACCTGGGAGCGCTACGCCGAATGGCATCTCGGGCTCACCGACGGGGCGACAGAGGAGACGAAGAGCCGCTACGCGTTCGTCTACGGGGACTTTCGCCGCCTGCACCGCGACGGGCTGATCGCCTGTCAGTACCGGGCCGCCGAGTGGCGCCACAAGGAGATCGAGCTCGCCGCCCACGAGCTGCTCCAGCTGCTCGACCGCACCAGCGCCTGAGCCCGCCTGGAGTCGGTGACCTAGGCGCCGAGGTCGCGCATGAACTCGGGCTCGTGATCCTCGATGTAGACGAACAGCGGGTGCGGGACGCCCTCCTTGCGGGCCTTGCCCTCGTAGTCGGGCTCGGTGGCGTCGTCGCTCTCGGAGAGCGGCTCGTCGGCGTCCTGCCAGAAGCGCTCCGACGGATTCCAGCGCCGGCGCCGGACCGAGGCCTCGAGCCCGTCGTCGGCGAGCACCTGGGCGACCACCCGCTCGGCCTCTCGCTGCGCGTCGTCGGTGCCCGTGTAGACGTACATCTTCTCGCCGTCGCGGGTGACGATCACCCGATCGCCGAGCCGGGCGGCGACCTCGTCGTCGAGGTCGAGCGTGCGCAGGCGCTCGCCGAGCCCGTGCAGGGCGCCGTGGAGGTCGATCTCGAGCCGGAACTCGTCGCTGGCCATGGCGGCGGACGCTACCAGCCCCCGCCCTTGGTAGGGCTAGGCTGAACGGCGATGGAGCAGCTGGTCCAGGTCGTCGGAGCGCTGCTGATCCTGGCCGGGTTCGCCGCGGCGCAGTTCGGGCTCCTGCGGCTCGACTCGCGCTCATATCTGGTGCTCAACCTGGTCGGCTCGGCGATCCTCGCCTGGCTCGCCTGGGAGGAGCGCCAGTGGGGCTTCCTACTGCTGGAGACGGTCTGGGCGCTGGTCTCGCTCTGGAGCCTGGTCCGGGTCGCGCGCGGACTGCCGGTGGCCGGGGCCCACTGAGGAGTGCCCGTCCGTCCGGGCGGAGCCGTATGAAGGGGGCGATGGAGGGCTCCTCGCTGCCCGCGGACGTGCCCACCTGGCGCCGCCACATGCACGCCGACGGCTACGCCTACGGCTGGCTGTTGGCTCTGATCGTGCTCTCGCTCGGATTCCAGCTCAGCGCGTCCGACGAGGAGTGGGCGCGGGTGATCACGATCGTGCTCCAGGGCGCGACGCTGGTCGCGGCGCTGCGGGTCTCCGGCGCCCACCGCTGGCTCGTCCGCGCGGCGACGGTCGCGGTCGCGATCACGCTTGCAAGCGCCGCCGGGGTGCTGATCGGGTCGGGCGAGCTCGGTGAGGCCGCGGCGCGCACCGTCGGCTTCATGCTCGTCGTCCTCGCTCCCGCGGCGATCGTCGCCGGGATCGTGCGCCAGGCGCGCGCCGCCGGGGCGATCACGCTGCGGACGATGTTCGGCGTCCTCTGCGTCTACCTGCTGATCGGGATGGCGTTCGCGTTCGCCTACGGGATCATCTCGGCGGTCGACGACGGCACCTTCTTCGCCCAGATCGAGGGCGGGACCCAGGCCGACTTCCTCTACTTCAGCTTCATCACGATGACGACCACCGGCTTCGGCGACCTGACCGCGCTCGACTCGCTCGGCCGGGCGTTGGCGGTGACCGAGGCGCTCACCGGCCAGATCTACCTGGTCACCGTGGTCGCGCTGATCGTCGCCAACATCGGCCGCGGACCCAGCCGCCGCCCGGCGTGACCGGCGCCGACGGCGGGGTCACCGAGCGCGCTGCGCGCCGAGCCGAGGCCCGAGAGCGACGCGCGCGTGCCCGCCGGCGGCTGGCGGCGCTGGCGGCGGTCGCCGCCGTCGCCGTGGTCGCCGGGGCGGTGATCGGCGCCGGGTCCGACGACGGCGACGACTCGGCCGGCGGTGTTGGCGAGTCCGAGGCCGCGATCGAGTGTCCGCCTGAGGTCGCCGCCGACCCGCGCCGGCTCACCGGGCAGATGGTCGTCGCGCGGATGGAGCTCGAGGCGACCACCGGCCTGCGCCGGCTGGCCCGCGACGGTGAGCTCGGCGGCGTCGTCCTCTTCCCGCCCGCGGACGCGGAGCCGCGTGTGCTTCGAGACCAGACCGACGCGCTGCGGCGGGCGGCCGCGGCCGGCGATGCACCGAGGCCGCTGGTGATGGTCGACCAGGAGGGCGGCGAGGTGAAGCGGTTCCCGGACGCACCTCCCGACCAGGCGCCCGCCGAGCTCGCCGCCGTGGGCGCCGAGGCCGCCTTCGCCGCGGGTCGCGAGACCGCGAGGGCGCTGGCGCGGATGGGGATCGACGTCGACCTCGCCCCCGTCCTCGACAGCCCGACGGTGCCCGGCGCGTTCATCGCCTCGCGCGCGTTCGGATCCGACCCGCGCACGGTGAGCGCCGCCGGGGTCGCGTTCGGCGAGGGACTCGATGCCGGCGGCGTCGCGGCGACGGCGAAGCACTTCCCGGGGCTCGGGACGGCGACCGTGAACACCGACCTCGCCCCGAGCACGCTCGAGGGCGGGCGCGGCGAGCTGGCTCCGGGGCTGCGGCCGTTCGAGGCCGCGATCGAGGCCGGCTTCGGGCTGGTGATGGTCGCGAACGCGACCTACCCCGCCTACGACGCCCGCCGGCCGGCGTCGCAGTCGCCGAACGTGGTCGGTGAGCTGCTTCGCGACCGGCTCGGCTACGACGGGGTCGTGGTCACCGACGACCTCGGCGCCGGCGCCCTGGTCCAGGCGGGGATCGACGAGGCCGAAGCCGCGGTCGCGGCCGCCGGCGCCGGCGCCGACCTGCTGCTGTTCGCGCTCAGCGACGGCGAGGCCGCCCGCGCCGGGCTGTTGCGGGCGCTGCGCCGCGGCGAGCTCGATCGCGCCGCGCTGGTCGAGTCGTGCGCCCGCACGACCGCGCTGCGCGCGGCTCTCAGCCCTTGAGCCGGACGCGGAAGCGCTGGTCGTCGCGGCGGTAGTCCCAGTCGGAGCCCGAGAAGCCCCTGACCCGCCCGTCGGCGTTGACGATCACCGCGGTGATCCGCTCGTAGCGCTTCGGCGAGCGCAGCTTGACCGCCGCCGAGCCGCCGGCGCCGAGGAAGCGCGACTTGCGGGTGACCGAGCCCCCGACCGGGCTGCCGTCGCGGGCGACCAGCGCGATCCCCGCGCGGACGCCCCGCTCGGCTCGGACCGCGAGCCGGATCGCGCCGCGGCCGCCGGCTCGCACCTCGAGCAGCCGGATCGCGGTGTGGTCGAGCGCGAAGCTGCGATGCCCGCCGACGCGCAGGCTCCCCTTGCGCCTCATCTCGGGATACTCGGCGGCGTCGGGAAAGCCGCCGCTGCCCGAGCGCCACTCGGCGGTCGCGGCGGCGAAGCGGGCGAACTCCTTGCTGAAGCTGCGCCCGCCGCCCTCGTCGATCGCGCGCTCGTAGGCGCCGACGGCGAAGTCGGCCGGGTCGGTCAGGTCGGAGACCTCCCAGGCGCGGCGCACCGCGTCGACGCCGTAACGGCCGCTGAGCCAGTGGTTCCAGACCGCGGCGCCGTAGACCTTGAGCCCGCGTCCGCCGCGAACGTCGGTGATCGGCGATCCCGGGTCGCCGGCGAACGCCGGCAGGAAGGCGACGTAGTCGTCGACCTCGCCGAAGACGAACTCCTCGGCCCAGGTCGCGGTCGACTCGAACATCCACACGTCCTGGAAGCTGTCGTAGTTCTGCTGCAGCAGGTGGTTGAACTCGTGCGCGAAGGTGACCCGCGCCGGGTCGAGCGGATCGGCGTAGGAGCCGTACTCCTGGGGCGCGTAGTCGTCGTCGAGGACCATGTAGCCGAACTGGCTCCGGGCGGTACCCTGGCCCGCGTCCGGGGCCTCGTAGCCGAACAGCCCGGCGCTGCCGAGCTGCTTCAGATAGACGTCGGCGCGGACACTCGGATCCGAGCCACAGCCGTCGTCGTCGGGCTTCGGCGGGGCCCAGCCGAGCGCTCCGGGGGCGACCTCGACCGTCCGCGAGAGCTCCGCGATCTCGAGCATCGCCTCGACGTAGTCGGGGACGCCGTCGCCGTCGGAGTCGGTCAGGTCGGGGGCGTCGACGAACTCCGGCGAGTCGACCCAGAAGGCGCAGAAGTGCGCGCTCGCCGCGGACACGACCGGGGCTCCGGCCGGATACCCGTTCTGGAGCTCGTCGGCGGCGCCGTCGGTCGGCCGCGCGAGCAGGGCCCGCGCCTCCCGGCGCTCGCGCCGGTCGAGCGCCGGCACCGCCGCCGCGAGCGCGTTCAGGGCGAGCGTCGCGTCGGGCTCGGGGCCGGGGCCGGGCTGCGGGGCGAGCGCCTGCTCGGCCTCCGCGAGCGCCGCCTCGGCCGCCGCCGGGCTGGGCTCGGCGACCGGCTGCTGGGCGGCGGCGGTCGCGGGCAGCCACAGCGTCGCCGTCGCGATCACGGCCGCGACGGCGATTCGATGCGTCGAGGCTCGTGTCGACAAAGCTTGGTCCCTCTCGGTTGGCGAGGATACTTTCCGCCCATGAGTGAACCCGGCCCGAGCCCTAGCGTTGCGCTGGCGCAGATCAATCCGACCGTCGGCGACGTCGACGGCAACGCGCGCCTGATCGCCGACGGGATCGCGCGCGCCCGCGAGGCGGGCGCCGGGCTGGTCGTCTTCCCCGAGCTCTGCCTGCCGGGGTACCCGGCCGAGGACCTGTATCTGAAGCCGCACTTCGCGCGCGCGAACGCCGAGGCGATCGCCGCCCTGGCGAGCGCCGCCGACGGGATCAGCGTCCTGGTCGGCTTCGCCGAGCCGGCCACCGCGACCGCGGGCGAGCCGCGCCGTGACGCGCCGGGGCCGCGCCCGGTGCACAACTCGCTCGCCCTGCTCGAAGGTGGTCGCGTCGCCGCCGTCTATCGCAAGAACCGGCTCCCCAACTACGGCGTCTTCGACGAAGTGCGCTACTTCGAGCCCGGCACCGAGCCGCTGGTCTGCGAGATCGCCGGGCGGCGGGTCGGGCTGACGATCTGCGAGGACCTCTGGGAGCCGGGCCCGCCGGGATCGCTGGAGGCGAGCGCCGGGGCGCAGCTGATCGTCAACCCCTCGGGCTCGCCCTACCTGCGCGGCAAGGGCCGCGACCGCGAACGGCTGCTCGCCGGGCGCGCCCGGGAGCACGGGGTCCCGATCGCCTTCTGCAACCTGGTCGGCGGCCAGGACGAGCTCGTCTTCGACGGCGAGAGCTTCGTCGTCGACGAGCGCGGCGAGGTCGTCGCCCGGGCGCGCCAGTTCGAGCCCGACCTGCTGCTCTGGGACCCCGATGCCGGGGGCGAGCAGCGGATCGAGCGGACGCTCGACGACCTCGACGAGGTCTACGCGGCGCTCGAGCTCGGGCTCCGCGACTACGTGCGCAAGAACGGCTTCGAGCGCGCCCTCGTCGGCCTCTCGGGCGGGATCGACTCCGCCCTGGTCGCGCTGCTCGGCGCCGACGCGCTCGGCGCCGAGCAGCTGACCTGCGTGGTCATGCCCTCGCCACACTCGAGCGCCGAGACCCAGGCGGACGCGCGCGCGATCGCCGCCAACCTCGGCGCCGAGTGCCTCGAGCTGCCAATCGGCGCCGCGATGGACGCCTACGGCGAGATCCTCGCCGGGAGCTGGAGCGGCGCCGGGCTCGCGGCCGAGAACGTCCAGGCGCGGATCCGCGGCAACCTGCTGATGGCGCTCTCCAACGACCGCGGGGCGCTCGTCCTCACCACCGGCAACAAGAGCGAGATGTCGGTCGGCTACGCGACCCTCTACGGCGACATGGCGGGCGGCCTTGCGGTGCTCAAGGACGTGCCGAAGCAGCTCGTCTACGCGCTGGTCGAGCACCGGAACCGCCGCGCGGGGACCGAGCTCGTGCCGGCGACCGTGCTCGAGCGCCCGCCCTCGGCCGAGCTGCGCCCCGACCAGCTCGACCAGGACTCGCTGCCGCCCTACGACCTGCTCGACCGGGTGCTCGAGGGCTACGTCGAGCACGACCGCTCGCGCGCGCAGCTCGTCGACGAGGGGCTGCCGGGCGAGGTCGTCGACGAGGTGATCGGGCTCGTCGACCGCGCCGAGTACAAGCGCCGCCAGGCGCCGCCCGGGATCCGGATCACGACCAGGGCCTTCGGCCGCGACCGCCGGCTGCCGATCACCAACCGCTTCAGCGGCTGAGCGCGCCGGCTTCGATCAGCTCGGCAGCGGGCGCACCGCGAGCGTCATCCGCACCAGCGCGCAGAGCCGGCCCTCGTCGTCTGAGACCTCGCAGTCCCAGACCCAGGTCGTGCGACCGCGGTGGCGGGCGACGGCCTCGATGTTCGCGTGCCCGGTGGAGATCGGGCGCAGGAAGCTCGCCTGGTTCGACTGGCCCATGGCGACCATGCCGTCCTCGCGCACCGCCTCGTAGGTCGCCCGCGAGCAGAGCGACTCGGCGAGCGCCGCGAGCGCGCCGCCGTGGACGATCCCGGCAGGCTGGCGGACCTCGTCGGTGATCGCGAGCCTGCCCCGCGCACGCTCGGCGCCGAGCTCGAGGTACTCGACCCCGATCAGGCGGCTGAGCCCGTCGTCTCCTGGCGCTCGCTCGGCGATCGCGGCAGCCTACCTGCAGGCGGGCGTCGACCTGCATTGCGCTTTAGTCCGACCGCGTACGCTTGCGCCCTTCGAATGGCGATCACACCCGACCAGCAAGCGACCCTGCAGCTCCTGCTCGAGCGCGGTCAGAGCTACGCCGACCTGGCGCGGCTGCTCGGTGTCAGCGAGGCCGAGGTCCGCGTGCGCGCCCGTGGCGCGCTGACCGAGCTCGGCGGCGCCGACCCGGACCGAAACGTCGGGCTCACCGACTACATCCTCGGTCAGGCGGACCCGATCGGCCGCGCCGACGCCTCGCGACACCTGCGCGACAACGCCGCCGACCACGCCTACGCCGTGGCGCTCTCCGAGCGTCTGGGCGAGATGTTCCCGGCGGCCGAGCTCCCGCGGCTGCCCGGCGAGCCGCGTGCGCGGCGCCCGAGCCGCTTCCAGCGCCGCCCGGCGACGGATGCCGAGGGCGAGGGCGCGAAGCGCCGCTCGCTCCCCGGCGCCGATCTCGACCCGCGCCAGACTCGCCTCCTGGTGATCCTCGCCAGCGCCGCGGTCCTGCTGGTCGCGATCGTGCTCGCGGTCACCGGTGCGTTCAGCGGCGACGACGAGGCGGCCTCGTCGGCCGACTCGGAGACGACGACCTCGACCCAGGCCGACACGGGCGAGGAGATCCAGCGGGTCGAGCTCCGAGCCACCGGCGGCGGCGACGCGACCGGCGAGGCGATCTTCGGCCTCGCGACCGGCGACCAGCCGTTCGTCGACTTCTCGATCCGCGGGCTCGACCCCGCGCCCCAGGACCAGACCTACGTGATCTGGCTGATGCTGACCGAGACCGAGGGCTACCCGCTGTCGCCGATCGCGGTCAGCCAGCAGGGCACCTATGAGAACCGGTTCCCGATCCCCGGCGCCGTGCTCCCGGTCGTCGCCCGGGTGCGCGCGGTCGACATCTCGATCGCGCCCGCGAACGAGATCCGCAGGGTCGTCAATGCCGCGATCGAGGACACCAGCCTGGTCCTCGAGAAGCCCGGCGAGACCGTCCTCAGCGGCCAGATCCCGCCCGCGGCGGCCGAAGCCGCCGGTGGCTAGCCGTCCGGCAGCAGCTTCCCCGGGTTCATGATCCCGGCCGGGTCGAGGCGCTCCTTCAGGGCTCGCAGCGCCTCGATCCCGACCTCGCCGACCTCGGCGCGCATGTAGGGGGCGTGGTCGCGGCCGACCGCGTGGTGGTGGGTGATCGTGCCCTCGGCGGCGACGATCGCCTCGCAGGCCGCGGCCTTCGCCGCCCGCCACTGCTCGAGCTCGGCGCCGGCGCGGCTGCGGGCGATGAAGGTGAAGTAGAGCGAGGCGCCGTCGCGATAGGCGTGCGAGAGGTGGCACATGACGATCCCCGGGGTGCCCTGGGCGTCGAGCGCGCTCGCGATCGCGGTGCCGACCTCGCGGTAGAGCTCGCCGAGGCGCGACCAGGTGTGCGAGGTCTCGAGCGTCTCGACCATGTAGCCGTGGTCGAGGAGCTCGTCGCGCAGGTAGGGGCCCTCGTAGCGACCGCGCTCCCACGCCGCACCCGGCGCCTCGCCGAGCGGCGCCGCGCCGCCGGCGCGCAGCAGCCGGGCCGAGCGCGCCCGGCGGCGGTCGACCGAGTCCGACTCGCCCTCCCAGCCGCAGATCACCAGGCAGCCGCCACGGCGGCGGCGCAGACGCAGGTAGGCGTCGAACAGGGCTCGCCTCAGTCCCGAGGTGCCCGCGAGGCCGAGCGAGATCCGGGTCTCGGTCTCGTCGGAGAGCCGGGTGACGTCGGCGAGCGCGTCGGCCTGGGCGAGCGAGCGGACGAGCTCGCGGCCGGCGGCGAAGTCGGGCGCGATCCAGCCCTCGTAGCGGCGCGCCTGCGGCGCCGCGCGCACCCGCGACGGTGACCTCGGTGATCACCCCGAGCACGCCCTCGGAGCCGAGCGCGAGCTCCCGCAGCGCGGGGCCCGCGGCGGTGTGCGGGGTCGCCAGCGTTCGCAGCTCGCCGATCGGGGTCGCCATCGCGAGCGCGGTGACCAGCTCGTCGAAGCGCCCGTACCCGCTCGAGGCCTGCCCGGCCGAGCGGGTGGCGGCGAAGCCGCCGATCGTCGCGTACTCGAACGACTGCGGGAAGTGGCCCAGGGTCAGCCCGCGGGCGCCGAGCGCCGCCTCGGCCTCCGGTCCGCGCAGGCCGGGGCCCAGGGTGGCGACCATCGAGATCGGGTCGACCGAGACCGCGCGCATCCGCCGCAGGTCGAGCGAGATCACCCGCTCGTGCTCGCCCGCGACCGGGTCGACCCCGCCGACGACGCTGGTCCCGCCGCCGAATGGGACCACGGCGATTCGCTCGCGCGAGCAGATCTCGAGCAGCGCCGCGACCTGCTCGGCCGTGCCCGGCATGACCACGGCGTCGGGAGCGGCGTCGAGCCGCCCGCCGCGCAGGCGCACGAGGTCGGCGTAGCCGCGTCCGGCGGCGCGGCGCACACGCTGCTCGTGGGCGACGAGCACGCTCGCGGGGTTGACCGCGTCGGCGATCGCGCCCGGCAGCGGGCGCGCCTCGGGCATCGCGACCTGGTCGAGCTCGACCCGCTCGCCGGCCTCGGCCTCGCCGAGCTCGTCGCGCAGCATCGAGAGCGCCGCCGGCGCGAGCGTCGGCCGTCGCTGCGGGTCGCCCCACCCCCACCACTTGATCGGCGGCGCGCCGGCCGTCGCGCCCGCGGCCTCAGCCATCGGGCTCACCGACGAGCGCGCGCTCGATCCCGGTCAGCGCCTCGTCGAGGCGCCGGCGCGAGGCGCCGCGCATCATCGCTCCGCCGAGGCGCGAGAGGCCGCGCAGGGTCTCGTCGCTGGTCAGCGTGACCCGGGTCGCCTCGGCGTCGCGATCGAGGCCGATCTCGAGCCGGGCCGCCTTCAGGATGCGCTCGAACGGCGTCCCCTCGATCTCCTGCTCCCAGGCGTAGCGGCTGCGCTCGGCGGCGTCGGTGCAGCGAAAGTCGGCCCGCACCCCGGTCCCGCGCTCGGTCGCGAAGACCGTGGTCCAGTGCGGGCGCTCGCGGGCGCCGCGCACGTCCTCGACCCGCAGCGTCCGCGGCCACCAGCGCGGCAGGCTGTGCGGGTCGGAGACCAGCTCCCAGACCCGGCCGCGGTCGGCGGCGATCGTCCGGCTTCGCGAGACGCGCGGCACGGCCGCCGGCGCTACTCGCCGCTGGACTTCAGGCGCCTGAGGTCGCGGACCAGCAACAGGTGCTTGAGGTGCCCGCAGACGGCGGCGAGGCTCTCGAGGCTCTCGATCGCCTCCTTGCGCCGCGCCTGGCTGCGCGAGCGCAGTTGCGCGCCGAGCAGCTGCTCGAGCAGCGCCGCCTCGCGGTCGGCGGAGGTGCGAAAGACGCGTAGGTTGCGCCCGGCGACGCCGAACTTCGAGAGCTCGGCGGCGGCGCGGACGATCTCGAGGTCGGTCTCGTCGTAGGCGGTGCGCCCGTCGCGGCGCCCCGGCGAGACGATGCCGAAGTCCTGGAGCTCGCGCAAGAAGCCCTCCCCCACCCCGGCCTGGTCGAGCAGCTCCTCCTGGGTGAAGGTGGTCACCGCCTCGCCGACCGACGCGGCGCGGCGCTTCTGGCTCTCGCCGCTCGGCCGGCGGCCGGTGAAGTCGCCGGTCGCGAGCTCCTGGCGGATCACCCGCAGCGGCAGGAACTCGTCGCGCTGCATGCGCAGGATCGCGCGCAGGCGCTCGACGTCGGCCTGGCTGTAGAGGCGATAGCCCCCGGCGGTGCGCCTCGGGGCGAGCAGCTTCTGGTCCTCGAGGTAGCGGATCTTCGAGATCGAGATGTCGTCGAACTCCTGGCCGAGGATCTTCGCCACCGCGCCGATCGTGAGCGCGCGCCGCGGGCGCGAGTCGCCGCCCTCGCGGCGCGCCGGGGCCTCCTCGGCTCGGTTCGCGGTCCTCGGGTTTCCGGCGATCACAGCCATCGGTGGGCGGCGCTCACTTCTCCAGGTAGCTGAGCTTGAACTTGCCGATCTGGATCTCGTCCCCGTCGGCAAGCAGGTGCGACTCGATCCGGCGCCGGTTGACGTAGGTGCCGTTGAGCGAGCCGAGGTCGTCGATGTAGTGGCCGTCTTGGCGCTCGACCAGCAGCGCGTGGTTGCGCGAGACGGTGACGTCGTCGAGGAAGATCGGTGCGTCGGGGGTCCGCCCGATGCTCATCCGCTCCTCGTCGACGGCGAAGCTCTCGCCGGCGCGCCCGCCGCCGGAGCGGATCACCAGCGCCGCCCCCGACTTGTCGACCTCCTCGTCGATGTCGACCGGGGTGTACTCGCCCGTCTCGTCGACCTTGTAGGTCATCGTCGAGGGCTCGTCGCCGCCCTCGGGCCGGCCGAGGAAGGCGCCGCACTTCTGGCAGTAGTTGGCGCCCTCGGGGTTGACGAAGCCGCACTCCGGACAGTGGAGCGCCATCTACGCGCTCTCTTCCTCCGGCCCGGGCGGCACCTTGCCGAGCAGGATGTCGGTCAGCTGCTGCACGTCGGCGCCGGTGATCGAGGCGTCGCCGTGCTCGCGCTTGACCTTGAGCCGGCTGACGAGCTCGGCGCGCAGGATGTCGATCTTGCCGTGCAGGACCCGGCGGCGGTAGGAGACCTCACGCTCCTCGTCGGTGAGCTCGTCGATCACGGAGCGAAGCTCCTCGTCGCTCATCGCGCCCATGTCGGGAAAGGTTTCGTCGTACTCGGTGCTCATCTCGCCCCTGGATCTGTGGCTTCCGGCATTCCCGGAGCCGGCTTGTCGCCGATTATACGGCTGCTCCGCAAACTTCAAGTTGAGCTTGACCCTTTGCGAGCCCGCTTGCGTTCAGGGCGCGGCTCCGGCGCGCTCGAGCGGTCGCGGCGGCCGCCGGCCCCAGGCGTCGCGGACGTAGAGCACCGTCGCCAGGATCGCGATCGCGACCCCGACCACGAACCCGGCGCGGATGATCCACCAGTCGAAGACCATGCTCCAGAAGATCCCGCCGAAGACGAGGAAGACGCCGATCCGCCCGATCCAGGTGATCTCGAGGTCGACCCCCCGCCGCAGGGCGAGCTCGGCGAGGACCAGGGTCGCGACCTCGCGGATCGCGAGCGCCGCCAGCGCCCAGCGCGGCAGGAGCTCGAAGTGCCAGCAGACCGCGGCCCCGCTGAGCACCGTGAGCCGGTCGACGACCGGGTCGAGCAGCGCCCCCATGCGCGAGTACTGGCCGGTGGCGCGGGCGAGGAAGCCGTCGAGGTAGTCGCCGAGCGTGATCGCGAGGTAGATCAGCGCCGGCGCCGTCGCGCGCCCGTCGCCGGAGTCGAACGCGAGCACGAGGAAGACCGGCAGCGCCGCGAGGCGGACGTAGCCGACCAGGTTCGGGATCGTCCACGGATGCAGCGGAGCGCCGCGGCGGGTCGAGCTCGGCGGCGGGCCGGAGCGGTCGATCCCGAACAGCCGGCGCTTGGAGAACCGCTGGCGGACCGACTCGACCGCGCTCTCGCGGCGTTCAGCCTCCGCCATCGCGGTCCATGCCGTCCAGGATCTCGGCGGCGCGGCGGGCGGCACCCGCGACCTCGAGCCGGTGCTCGGCGCCCGTGGCGCGCTCCTGCGCCTCGAGCTCGCCCTCGGCGAGCGCCCGCTTTCCGACCACGACCCGCAGCGGGCAGCCGAGCAGCTCGGCGTCGGTGAGCTTCTCCCCCGCTCCGGCCTGGCGATCGTCGAACACGGTCTCGATCCCGGCCTCGCCGAGCTCCTCATACAGGCGCTCGGCCGCCTCGAATGTCTCCTCGCCGGGCTTGCCAAGCGCGACCAGGTGCAGGTCCCAGGGCGCGATCGAGCGCGGCCAGACGATGCCCTGCTCGTCGGCGCGCTGCTCGATCGAACCGGCGACCACGCGCGCCGGCCCGAGCCCGTAGCTGCCCATGACGATCGGATGCTCCTTGCCGTCGGGGTCGAGGTAGGTGGCGCCGAGCGGCTCGGAGTAGCGGGTGCCGAGCTTGAAGATGTTGCCGACCTCGATCGCGGTCTCGATCTCGATCGGATCGCCGCCGGGCGAGGTGTCGCCCGCCTCGACCGTGCGGAAGTCGAGCTCGTCGAAGGCGAAGTCGCGCCCCGGCTCGACCCCGATCAGGTGGGCGTCGGGCGAGTTCGCGCCGGCGAAGTAGCCGCCGCCCTGGATCGCGGCGTCCTTGATCACGTCGAGCTGGGCGCCGACCGGGCCGATGTAGCCGGGCGGCCCGAGCTCGGCCTCGATCTCCTCGGTGCTCGCCTGCGCGAAAGTCGGCGCCGAGGCGCGTTGCGGAGCTTGATCTCGTTCAGGCGATGGTCGCCGCGAAGCAGCGCGAGCACCATCCCGCGTCCGTCGACGATCACCGGCATCGCCTTCAATGCCGCGCCCGCGGGCACGCCGAGCGCACCCGCGACCTCGTCGACCGTGGTCAGGCCCGGGGTCGGCACCTCGCGCGGCTCGTCGAGGGCGGGCGGCAGCTCGACCGGCTGGGCGGTCGCCGAGGCGATCTCGAGATTGGCGGCGTAGCCGGGCGCGAGCGCGACCTCGTTCTCCCCCGCCTCGCACGGGGCCATGTACTCGTGTGCGCCGGTGCCGCCCATCATCCCGACGTCGGACTCGACCTCATACCAGCGCAGCTCGCAGCGGTCGAGGATGCGCCGGTACGCGTCGCGGTGGAGCTCGTAGCTCTTCGCCAGTCCCTCCTCGTCGCGGTCGAACGAGTAGGAGTCCTTCATCGTGAACTCGCGCGTGCGCAGCACGCCGGCGCGCGGGCGCGGCTCGTCGCGCTCCTTGACCTGGAGGTGGTAGAGGATCTTCGGCAGCTCGCGGTAGGAGCGGATCTCGCGCGCGACGTGGAAGGTGAGCGCCTCCTCGTGGGTCATCGCGAGCACGTAGTCGGTCTCCTTGCGGTCGTTGAGCTTGAACAGCTCGTCGATCTCGTAGCGGCCGGTCTTGCGCCACGGCTCGGCCGGCTGCAGCACCGGCATCAGCATCTCCTGGCCACCGATCGCGTCGATCTCCTCGCGCACGATCGCCTCGACCCGCTTGATCACGCGGTATCCGGCGGGCAGCCAGGTCCACAGCCCGGCGCCCATCTGGCGCACCAGGCCGGCGCGCACCATCAGCCGGTGCGAGCGCGACTCGGCGTCGGCGGGGTCCTCGCGCAGGGTGGGCAGAAAGTAGGTCGAGAGCCGCGCCATCGAGCGGCCCAGCCTATCGGGGCTGCCGACGTCGACCGCTCAGGCGCGGGTGAAGCGCCGGCCCGCCGTCGGCGAGGCCTCCTCGTGAGGCCGGGGCCGCGCTTGACCGGCTTCAGGAACGGTTCGGCGGTGACGTCGTTGCCCTCCGCGCGCGCCTTCTCGGCCTCGAGCTTGGCGATCCGCTCGGGGGTGAGCTCGTCGGCGTTCTCCTCCTCGATCCGTGCCAGCCACTCGGCGCCCTCGGCGGCCTTCGCGTCGTCGACCTCGACCGAGCCGCGGTCGAGCGAGCGGTCGATCTCGCGAAAGAGGGCCTCGACGAGGTCGTCCTGGGGCACCTTCTTCAGCGGCTTGCCGTGGGCGAAGATCAGGCCCTCGTTCTTCGCCCCGGTGATCCCGAAGTCGGCATGCGAGGCCTCGCCGATCCCGTTCACCGCGCAGCCGAGCACCGCGACTTCGATCGGCTCCGTCGTATGCCTCGAGCCGGCGCTCGATCTCGGCGACGACCGAGTCCATGTCGAACTGCAACCGCCCGCAGGTCGGGCAGGCGATCAGCACCGGCCCGCGCTCGCGCAGCTGCAATGCCTTGAGGATCTCCCAGGCGACCTTGACCTCCTCCTCCGCGTGGAAGGTGGAGAGGCTGATCCGGATCGTGTCGCCGACGCCGTCGGCGAGCAGCGTGCCGAGGCCGACCGCCGACTTCAGCGACCCCGACCACTTCGTCCCCGCCTCGGTGATCCCCAGGTGCATCGGATAGGGGATCCGCTCGGAGAGCAGCCGGTTGGCCGCGATCGTGTTCGGGACGTTGGTCGACTTGATCGAGACCTTGAAGTTCTCGTAGTCGAGCGACTCCATCATCTCGACGAACTCCGCCGCCGCGGTCACCAGCGCCTCGACCGGGTTCGAGCGCTCGAGCTCGTGCAGGTGCTTGGGCAGCGAGCCGGAGTTGACCCCGATCCGCATCGGCACGCCGGCCTCGGTCGCCTTCACCGCGACCTCGGCGACCTTCTCGCGGCCGCCGATGTTGCCCGGGTTGAGGCGGATGCAATGGGCGCCGGCGTCGATCGCCTTCAGCGCCAGGGTGTAGTTGAAGTGGATGTCGGCGATCACCGGGATCGGCGAGCGCTCGACGATCGTCTTCAGCGCCACCGCGTCCTCGTCGCGCGGGACCGCGACGCGGACCAGGTCGGCGCCCGCGTCGGCGACCTTGGCGATCTGGTCCATGGTCGCCTCGAGGTTCGCGGTCTCGGTCTTGGTCATCGTCTGCACGGCGACGGGGGCGCCGCCGCCGATCGGGACGCCACCGACCCAGATCTGGCGCTTGGAGGCCATGCGGACATTGTGACAGCGGGGGACCGGGTTGCCGGTCTACGCCGTCGTCCTCCGTTCTTCGCTTGCCGGTGCGGTTTGCGGCGTTCAAGCGTTCACGGTGGACCAGCGCGTAGGCAGCGGAAGTGGGGTGCGAGTCGTCTTCAGCCCCGAAGGCGGCTCGCTCTGATGCCCACTCGCGGAAAATGGGCGATGTTTGGCTCCGCGACTCCGAGTGATTGCGAGCAAACGCTAATATCGCCGACGCAGCTTTCGGTGGTCCCCCCATCGAAGGAAATCCCCGCGCTACACGGCGCGGGCGCGAGAGGGCCGCTTTCCCACAGGCGGCCCTTTCGTCGCTCGGGAGGCGATGTATGTTGCTCGCGGAGGTCACGCGGCTCGCCGTTTCTTTGTTGCCAGCCGCACGTATCGGGGCCGACGCCCGCTCCTTGTCTGAATCTCAAGTCTCGCGGGCGGTCAGGTGGCCCCTCACGGTTATGCCCCTACGCGAGGGGTAGCCGAAGCGAACCGATGCCGACCTGGGTCCTGCAAGCCATAACCGCCGTACGGAAGGTCCCGTGGCGACGGGTCATCGCGGCGATCGTCTGGCTGAACACGGAGGGGCGGCGGTATTGGAATCGGCTGACGCCGGCCGAGCGTCGCGAGGTTCGTGATTTGGCGTTGAAGTCGAAAGGGAGCCGGTCGAACTTGACGCCAGACGACGAGGACCGTCTGATCCTCCTGTTCCGGAAGCTCCGCCGGCCGAATTCTGGCGAAGCACCGGGCTAGCCCGCCCAATCCAACGACAAGCGGCCCAGCGCTGCCGCCTCGGTCTCGATCCACGAAACTCGGCTGAGCTAGGCCAGTTTCTCAGTCAACTCCGCTGCCTCGCCGAACTTCTCGACCAGCCAGAAGTGGGGATAGGTCATGACTACGGTCTCGAAGCCTTCAGCGACGTGGCCAGGGGCGACCGCGAATCGATTCGTCTCCGCGCGGACCATGTCCCATTCCACCCCGGAGAGGGGGATGCGCTCGGTGCAGTCAGTTCGCCAGCATTCGCATCGAAAGCCGGGCATCGAATCGCGGGTCTGCCTAGCAGCCTCAGCTCGGCGCTCGTTGAGCGTTCGCACCCAGGCCTCGTTGTATGCGACGCGCTCCGCGCGAGAGCCAGGCGGGGGTTCGGCGTTTCTCTGCGACATCGTCCGAGGTCTACCCGTGGACGAAGGTCACGAACGGGATGGCGCCGCGCCCGATCACGAGCTGGCGCTGATTCTGCAGGGATGGCGGAGCGGCGGCGATTCTCACTCCTCCCGCGTACACAAGCCGAGGGCTCCAGTCTTAGGTCCCTCGGCGGGCCTCAAGGCGCTCACCGGCTTCGGGTTGCCCCCCTGGGTTGACGGATGGATACTGAGCCGGCGATGTCGCAGGAGAACGTCCAGGCGACCAAGCGCTTCATTGACGCGTACAACCGCCGAGACGTCGAGGCGATGTTGGCGGACCTCGACCCCGAGATCGAGTGGCGCTCCGGGATCCTCACCTCGCTGGGAGGGGAGGCTGCAGTCTTTCGCGGCTACGAGGGCCTCCGCAAGGCGCTCGGAGAACTCTATGAGGCTCTGGGCGAAACCCACATCGAATGCTCGGAGATGCGCGACCTCGGCAACCGGGTCGTCACGATCGGGCGCTTCCGCGTTCGTGGCAGGGAGAGCGGCGCCGGGACCGAGTCGCCCTGGGGCGCCGTCGCCGACTTCAAGGGCAGCAAGGCGATCCGCATCCGCAGCTACTTCAACGTCGAGGAAGCCCTCGAAGCGGCCGGGCTGTCGGAGTAGGGCACTCAGTCCGCTCTCAGTACTTCCAGCGCCATCTCGACACGCCCGCCGGCATCAGCGGCCCCCGCTCCTTGGCGATCTTGTGGCAGGTGGAGCAGCGCTGCACGTTCGCCTCCGCGGTCACGCTTCGGACACGGCACGGAGCGCCTCGGCACGCGTCTCGAACGCCTCGACCTTCGCCGCCAGACCATCCTCGTCGACGGTCCAGACCCAGGTGACCGGTTCCGACAGCTCGATCTCGCTGCCGCTGCCGTGGGCGACCATCCTGCACGGGACGACCACCTTGTCGGAGCCGGCGGCGATGAACTCCTCCGGCTCGAGGCGAATGTCGACCGCTTCCACCTGGCTCTCCCATACCGCTCGCAGCTCCGCCTTGCCGCGAACCACGGGGTCGTCGGCCTCGGTCCGGGACAGATACCGCTCCCAGGTGATGTCGTCGCGAAGCCCGACCAGCGCCGCGTCGAAGTCGCGGCGGTTGAAGGCCTCGATGCCCGCCCGGATCAGCTCGAGATTCGCCGCCGACATCACATCGCCCAGTACCCCTGTCGGCCGGATGGACATGACGTCGACCGCGGGTTAGGGTGAGCCGATGCGCAGGGCAATCGCAGGCCTGCTGACGACGATCGGGCTGCTCGCGCTCGCGCCGTTGGCGAGGCCAGCTTCCACCTGATGAAGATCAGCGAGGTGGGGCAAGGGGGCGGCGGCGGGCCTGACTACGTCGAGCTGCAGATGTACGCGGACGGCCAGAACCTGGTCGGTGGCAAGTTCATCCGCACCTACGACTCGGACGGCATGGTTCAGGGCACGTTCGAGTTCCCCGACGATGTGGCTAGCGGCGAGAGCCAGCGCACGGTCCTCGTCGCTCGCAGCGACGGCGCCCTCAGCGGCGTCGAGCCTGACTTCATCACGCCGGACCTGGTGCTCACGGGCGAGGGCGCCGTCTGCTTCGGTGAGAGCTTTGCCCTCAACGCCGCCGTCGACTGCGTCGGCTATGGAGCGACGTTCGGGGGGATAGCCGGAGACGACCCGTCGCCGACCGGTTCGCCGGCCCCCGCCCCTGACTCGGGCGAGGCGATCCATCGCACCATCGCCCCGGGCTGCGCGACGCTGCTCGAGGCCTCCGACGACAGCGACGACAGCGCCACCGACTTCGCGGTCGCGGCGCCCTCGCCCCGCAACAACGCCACCGCGCCGACCGAGACGCCATGCGCCGACACCGCCCCGCCCGAGACGACGATCGACAAGGGTCCGAAGAAGAGGACCGAGAAGCGCAAGGCGAAGTTCCGCTTCAGTTCCTCGGAGGCCGGCTCGAGCTTTCAGTGCAAGCTCGACCGCAAGCCGTTCAAGCGCTGCGACTCCCCCTTCCGCAAGAAGGTGAAGGCCGGCAAGAAGCACAAGTTCCGCGTCCGCGCGATCGACGCCGCCGGCAACGTCGACCCGACGCCGGCGAAGCGCAAGTGGAAGGTGCGCCGCTAGCCCGACGCCGAGCGGTGGATTTTCCGTGTCATAGGCGGGTTATCCACCGCTCGACACGAGGTCAGGGGGCGTAGAGGCTCTCGATCTCGTCGGCGTACTTGTCGGAGATCGGGCGGCGCTTGAGCTTCATCGTCGGGGTCAGCTCGTCGCCGCCGGGCGCCCAGTCGGTCGGCAGGACCTCGAACTTCTTGATCTGCTCGACCCGTGACATCTTCGCGTTCGCCTCGTCGACGCCGGCCTGGATCGCCGCCACCAGCGCCTCTTCGCCGGCGAGCTCCTCGGTCGCGGTGCCCTCGAGCCCGTTCTGCGACGCCCATACGGGCGCGAAGTCGGGGTCGAGCACGATCAGGGCGACGTTGTAGGGGCGCGCGTCGCCGATCGCCACCGCCTGGCCGATCAGCGGGCTCGCCGCCTTCAGCTTCGCCTCGATGTTCGCCGGCGACATGTTCTTGCCCGCGGCGTTGATGATCAGCTCCTTCTTGCGGTCGACGATCTTCAGGTAGCCGTCCTCGTCGAGCTCGCCGATGTCGCCGGTCGCGAGCCAGCCCTCGGAGTCGATCGTCTCCTCGGTCTTCTCCGGCATGTTGCGATACCCGACCATGATCGAGTCGCCGCGGATCAGCACCTCGCCGTCGTCGGCGAGCTTGATCTCGATCCCGGGCAGCGGCGGCCCGACGGTGCCGAGCTTGACCCGCTCGGGCGGGTTCACGGTGCTCGCGCCGCAGGTCTCCGACATGCCCCAGAGCTCGCCGATCGGGATCCCGATCGCGTGGAAGAACTCGAGCACCTCGAGCGGCGTCGGCGCGGCGCCGACGTTGACCGCGACCGCCTCGTCGAGCCCGAGCGCCTTGCGCAGGTTCGAGAACAGCGCCTCGTCGGCCGCGGCGACACCCGCCGCCAGCTCCTCGGGCACCTCCTCCCCCGCCTGCTCGAGCTGCACCTTCTTGATCGCCGCGGCAAGCCCCTGGCGCGCCTGCTCGCCTTCCTCGCCGGGCACCGCCGCCAGCTTCGCCTCGAGGCCCGCCTTGAGCTTCTCCCAGATCCTCGGCACGGCGAAGAACCAGGTCGGGTTCACCTGCGGCAGGAACTCGACCACCTTGCGCGGGTCCGGGCAGACGTAGACCGTGCAGCCGCGGATCACCGGCAGGTAGTAGTTCGCGCCGCGCTCGGCGATGTGGGCGGCCGGAAGCCAGGAGATCACCTTGGCGCCGCGCTCGGGGAAGTCGATGATGTCGTCGACCCCGGAGGTCAGCGTCATCAGGTTGCGGTGCGTGAGCTGCACGCCCTTCGGCGGGCCGGTGGTGCCCGAGGTGTAGATCAACGTCAGCAGGTCGTCGACCTCGACCGCGGCGATCGACTCGCTCGGGTCGAAGTCGGGATCGATCGCCTCGAGCTCGGCGAGCGTGTGGTCGCCGCCCTCGCCGTCGACCACGATCAGGGTCTCGATCGCGGGCAGCTCCTTGCGCGCCTCGCCGAAGACCTCGAGGAACGCCTTCTCGACGATCGCGACCTTCGCCCCGGCGTCGGAGCAGATGTAGGTGATCTGCTCGGGCGAGGAGGTCTGGTAGATCGAGAACGGGACCGCGCCGAGCGAGACCGCGGCCATGTCGATCGGCAGGAACTCGGGCCGGTTGTTGAGCATGATCGCGACCGTGTCGCCCTTGGCGACGCCGAGGCTCGCGAGTCCGCCGGCGATCCTGGCGACGCGGGCGCGCAGGTCGCTCCAGCTGATCGAGTAGTCGCCGGAGACGATCGCCGGGTCGTCGCCGAGCCGGTCGACGGTCGAGCCGAAGGCGAGCGCGAGGTTCTGCGCCTGGAGCTCCTTGCCCGGTCCGCCGCTCGCGAACCGCTCCGCCGTCGTGGCCTCCATCTCTCTCCTCCTCTGGCTCGGGACGCGACCCCGGAAACCTACCGCGTGGAGCGCTTTTCAGCGGACGTCGAAGCCCTCGCCCGAGAGCCGGCCGATGTCGTTCGTGAGCCCGATCGCGAACAGCATCAGCACGAGCGCGAAGCCGACGACCGAGGCGCGCTCCATGACCCGGAACGGGACCGGGCGCCCGCGCACCTTCTCGACCAGGCTCCAGAAGATGTGCCCGCCGTCGAGAGGCAGGAACGGAAACAGGTTGATGATCGCGAGCGAGAGGCTGATCAGCGCGAGCACGAACAGCGCCTGGCGGGTGTCGAACTCGATCGACTGCCTGGTCACCTCGTAGCTGCCGACCACGCCCGAGATCTGCTCGCGCTGCTCGGCATCGAAGACGCGGGCGATGATCGTGACCGTCTGCGTGGTCACCTCCCACATCCGGTCCGCCGACCATTGCGCCGCGCCGCCGACGCCCGGGTCGAGCGGTCGGGTGCCGTAGGCGAACCCGAGCAGCGGTCGCTCCGCCGCGGCGTCGTAGGTGGGACGGGCGCTGACCGTGACCTCCTCCCCGTCGCGCAGGACGGTGACCTCGACCGGTTCCGCCGCGCGGCAGCCATCGGTCTGCTCGCCGGCGCAATCGTGGGTCGCGATCTGGTCGCGCAGCACGGTCAGCTCGCCGCGCTTGCCGTCGACCGCGACCAGCTCGTCGCCCGGCTCGAGCACCGACGCGGCCGGCGTCCCGGGCGCAACGCTCTCGACCGTCTTCGTCGGCTCGGCGACGTCGAAGGCGAGGAAGTAGAGGATCACGAAGGCGATCAGCAGGTTCACCGCCGGGCCCGCGGCGATCACCACGATCCGCTTCCAGACCGGCTGGTGGTAGTAGCCGCGATCGGCGATCTCGGGCGCGAGCTCCTCGTCGGGGTTCATCCCGGTGATCTTCACGAAGCCGCCGAGTGGGATCGCCCCGATCCCGTACTCGGTCTCGCCGCGCCTGAAGCTCCACAGCTTCGGCGGGAAGAAGAGGAAGAAGCGCTCGACCCGCATCCCGACGGCCTTTGCCGCGACCATGTGGCCGGCCTCGTGGAGGATGATCAGGACCGCGAAGCCGGCGAAAGCGAGGATCCAGCTCACGAGTTGACCCTCATGCCGCCGCTCCCGCCTTCGAGACCAGCTCGCCGGCGAGCTCGCGGGCGCGCGCGTCGCACTCGTAGAGGTCCTCGAAGTGGGTCACCGCGGCGGGCTCGATCGCGTCCAGCGTGCCCTCGATCACGTCCGCGATCGCCGCGAACGGCAGCTCGCCGGCGAGGAAGGCGGCGACCGCGACCTCGTCGGACGCGTTGAGGACGCAGGGCGCGGCGCCGCCGGCCTCACCCGCGGCGAGCGCGAGCCCGAGGCAGCGGAAGGTCTCCGGGTCGGGCTCCTCGAAGCAAAGCTCGCCGGCGGCGGCGAGGTCGAGCCTCGGCACCGAGACGTCGGCGCGCTCGGGGTAGTGAAGCGCGTAGGAGATCGGCACCCGCATGTCGGGCAGGCCGAGGTGGGCGAGCTGGGCGCCGTCGTTGAGCTCGATCAGCGCGTGGACGATCGACTGCGGGTGGACGACGACGCCGATCCTCGCATAGGGCACGCCGAACAGGTGATGGGCCTCGATCACCTCGAGCCCCTTGTTCATCAGCGTCGCCGAGTCGATCGTAATCCGCCCGCCCATCTCCCAGGTCGGATGCGCGAGCGCCTGCTCGCGGGTGACCTCGGAAAGGTCGGTGAGCCCGCGCAGCGGGCCGCCGGACGCGGTCAGGATCAGGCGCTCGACCGCGCCCGGGCCCTCACCGCGCAGGAGCTGGTCCAGCGCCGAGTGCTCGGAGTCGACCGGGATGATCCGGGTCGAGGTCGCCTCGGCGAGCGCGGTGACCAGCTCGCCACCGACGACGAGGCTCTCCTTGTTCGCGAGCGCGAGCTCGATCCCCTCGCTGAGCGCGACGATCGTCGGCCCGAGGCCGGCGGTGCCGACGATCGCGTTCAGGACCAGGTCGGGCTCGCTGGAGACGATCAGCTCGCGGATCCCGGCGTCGCCGGCGAGCACCGCGACACCGTCGAGCTCGGCGTCGGCCCGCTCGGCCGCCCGTGGGTCGCCGAGCGCGACCCGCGCGACGCCGGTCGCCCGCGCCTGGACGGCGAGGCGGTCGGCGTTTCGCGCCGCCGAGAGCCCGGCGAGCTCGAGCTCGTCCGAGTCCGCGACCACGTCGAGCGCCTGCTCGCCGATCGAGCCGGTCGAGCCGAGGATCAGCACCCGCTTGGCCATCCGCAGCAGGGTAGCGGCGGGGCTTAGGCGCGCATGAAGACGGGCTCGACCTCATATCCTCGCCCGGGTGACGTCCGAGGCGCCAGTCGGCGCGCACGTGGAGCGCGAGAGCCCGCTCGCCGCCGCCGCCGCGATCGGGGCGGAGTGCGTGCAGATCTTCCTCTCCGACCCGCAGTCCTATCGCAGGCCCCCCGCCCACCCCGAGGCGGAGGCGATGCGCGCGAGCGAGGTCCCCGTCTACGTCCACGCGCCGTACCTGATCAACGTCTGCTCGCCGAAGCCGAACGTCCGCTACGGCTCGCGCAAGGTCCTGCAGCAGACCTGCGACGCGGCCGCCGAGGTCGGCGCCGCCGCGGTGATCGTGCACGGCGGCCACGCCGAGGACGACATCGCCGAGGGGCCGGGACGCTGGCTGCGGACCCTGGAGCTGCTCGAGTCCGAGGTCCCGGTGCTGATCGAGAACACCGCCGGTGGCGAGAACGCGGTCGCGCGGCGCTTCGACGCGCTCGCGGCGCTATGGGAGGTGATCGGCGACGCCGAGACCGGGGTCGCGCTCGGCTTCTGCTTCGACACCTGCCACGCGCACGCCGCCGGTGAGCAGCTCGACGATGCGGTCGAGCGCGCGCTCGCGATCACCGGCCGGCTCGACCTGCTGCACGCCAACGACTCACGCGACGAGGCCGGCACCGGCGCCGACCGCCACGCGAACCTCGGCGCGGGCCTGATCGACCCCGAGCTCCTGCGGGGGATGATCGCTGCCGCGGCGCGCTCCGGCGCTCCGGCGCTGGTCGAGACTCCCGGGCCGGCCGAGCACCTGCGCGCCGACATCGAGTACGTGCGCTCCGCCTACGCTCAGTAGACGAACGCGATCGCCAGGTAGTAGCCGGCGACGACGGTGAACATGACCGCGTCGAGGCGGTCGAGCAGGCCCCCGTGGGGGCCGAAGATCGTCCCCGAGTCCTTGATCCGCAGGTCGCGCTTGATCATCGACTCGAACAGGTCGCCGACCGGCGCGAGCGCGGCCACGCACATGCCCATCAGCAGCGCGTCGATCCCCGGGAGCCAGTCCTGGTACAGCCCCGCGAACCAGAAGCCCATCGTCCCGCCGACGAAGCCGAAGGCGAGCCCCTCGAGGGTCTTGTTCGGCGACAGCGCCGGGGCGAGGCGGTGGCGCCCGAACATCCGCCCCCCGCCGTAGGCCGCGGTGTCGGCGACGAAGGTCGCGATCAGGACGTCGACCAGCAGCGCCGCCCCGTGCTCGGGCAGCTCGCGCAGGAGGACCGCGTGCGCGAACGGGACCGCGATCCAGACCACGCCCAGGATCGTCAGCGCGACCGCGACCGTGACCCCCTCGCGCTTTGGGCGCGCGACGGCGGCGAGGAAAACCGCCGGGATCGTCGCCGCGAGCGCGATCATCATCTGGAACTGCGTCCCGTAGAAGGCGGCGACGACGAGCGCGGCGGCGGCGAGGTAGCCGACGAGCGCGAACGGGCGCGCGTCGCGGGTCATCCGAAACAGCTCGCTGAGCCCGACGCAGGCGAAGCCGATCATCGCCGCGGCGAAGAGCTCTCCGCCGACGATCACGATCGTGACCACGACCGCGATCCACGGCAGCACCCAGGCGACGCGCATCAGCGTCTCCGCGTGCTTGCGCTTCGGGCCGCCGCCACCGTCGCGCGGCGGGCGCGGCGGGCGCTGCCCGGCGAGCGGTGGCGGTGGTGGTGGGCGGCGGCGGCGCGGGTGCTCGAAGTCGAGCTCGGCGTCGAACGGCTGCGATCCCTCCACCGGGCTCACCTGCTCCCGAAGCGGCGCGCCCGGCCGCGGTAGTGATCGAGCGCGGAGCGAAACGCCTCGCGGCTGAAGTCGGGCCAGAGCTCGTCGCTGAAGACGAGCTCCGAGTAGGCGCACTGCCAGAGTAGGAAGTTGGAGATCCGCTCCTCGCCGCTGGTCCTGATCAGCAGGTCCGGGTCGTGCATCTCGGGCGCATAGAGGTTGGCGCGGAAGTCGGCCTCCGATCCCCCCGCGAACTCGCGCGCCGCGTCGAGGATCTCGGCTCGACCGCCGTAGTTGAAGGCGACGAACAGGGTGATCCGGGTGTTGTCGGCGGTCACGCCCTCGGCCCAATCCATGCGCTCGACCAGCTCCGGCGAGACGTCCTCGCGGCGACCGATGAACCGCATCCTCACGCCCTCGGCGTCGAGCTCGGGGGTCTCGGCGTCGATCCGGCGGCCGAACATCGCCATCAGGCCGTCGACCTCGGTGCGCGGGCGTTGCCAGTTCTCGGTCGAGAACGAGAACACGGTCAACTCCTCGATCCCGAACTCGGCCGCATCGCGAAGCCGCGCCTTGACCACGTCCGCCCCCGCCTCATGGCCCTCGATCGCGTCCAGCCCCCGCTCGGCCGCCCAGCGCCCGTTCCCGTCGGTGATGATCGCGACATACCTGGGGCCGGAATCACTGCCGCCGGAATGCTCCGCTCCGCGTCCGCTTCCGGCGGGTTCGCGCGGGCTCACACGTCGAGGATTTCGTCTTCTTTGGCCTTCAGCAGGCCGTCGATCTCGGTCGTCGCCGCGTCGGTGCGCTTCTGCAGCTCGCTCTCGGCGCGGCGCTCGTCGTCCTCGCCGACCTCGCCCTCCTTCTTCAGCTCGCGCAGGTCGTGCATCACGTCGCGGCGGATGTTGCGGACCGCGACCTTCCCCTCCTCGGCGACGCCGTGGACGACCTTGACCATCTCGCGCCGGCGCTCCTCGTTCAGCTCCGGGATCTGGAGCCGGATCACGTTGCCGTCGTTGGACGGCGTCAGGCCGAGGTCCGACTCGAGGATCGACTTCTCGATCAGCCCGATCGAGTTCTTGTCGAACGGGGTCAGGGTCAGCAGGCGCGCGTCGGTGGCGGCGACCTGGGCGAGCTGCTTGATCGGCGTCAGCGCCCCGTAGTAGTCGACCTCGAGCCGGTCGAGCAGGTGCGGCGAGGCGCGCCCGGTGCGCACCGTTGCGAGCTCGTGGCGGCAAGCCTCGACGGACTTGTTCATCCGCTCCTTCGCGTCCGCCAGGAACTCGTTGGTCAGCTCGCTCATCCCGTAGGCGCGGGCGTTGAGACGATCGTCCCCACCCGCTCACCGGAGACGATCCTATCTATGTTGCGCTCGTCGGCCATGTTGAAGACGTGGATCGGCAGAGCGTTGTCCATGCAGAGCGAGAGCGCGGTCGAGTCCATCACCCGCAGGCTGCGCTCGATCGCCTCCATGTGGGTGATCTGGGGCAAAAAGCGCGCATCGGCGACCTGCGACGGATCGGCGTCGTAGACACCCTCGACCCCGTGCTTGGCCATCAGGATCGCCTCGGCGCGGATCTCGAGCGCGCGCAGCGCCGCCGCTGTGTCGGTGGTGAAGAACGGGTTCCCGGTGCCGGCGGCGAAGATCACCACCCGCCCCTTCTCCAGGTGGCGGATCGCCCGCCGGCGGATGTAGGGCTCGGCGACCTCGGTCACCGCGATCGCCGACTGCACCCGGGTGTACGTGCCGAGCTTCTCGAGCGCGTCCTGGAGCGTGAGCGCGTTGAGGACCGTCGCCAGCATGCCCATGTAGTCGGCGGTCGCCCGGTCCATCCCCTGCGCCGCCCCCTCGAGGCCGCGGTAGATGTTGCCGGCACCGACGACCATCGCCGTCTCCACCCCGCGCTCTGTGACCTCGTGGACCTGGGTCGCGATCGTGCGCACGCGCTCGGGATCGGTGCCGTAGTTGAGCGAGCCCATCAGGGCCTCGCCGGAGATCTTCAGCAGGACGCGTTTGAAGACGGGCTCGGCCATCGGCGGCCCCCTACTCCTCGCCGACGGCGAAGCGGGCGAAGCGCGCGATGCGGATGTTCTCGCCGGTGTTCGCGGCGACCTCGGCGCGCATCTGATCGATCGTCTTGCCCTCGTAGCGGTCGGTGCGCACGTGCTCCTGCTCGAGCAGGACGACGTCCTTGGCCCACTTCTTCAGCTGCCCGTCGACGATCCGCTCGACCACCTCGGTGGGCTTGCCCTCCTCCTTCGCCTTCTCCTCGAACACGCGGCGCTCGGCGTCGCGCTCGTCGTCGGGGATCTCGTCGGCGGAGACGAACTGCGGGGCGAGCGCCGCGATGTGGATCGCGACCTCGCGCGCGAACTCCTGGAAGTCGTCGGTGCGAGCGACGAAGTCGGTCTCGCACTGGACCTCGACCAGGACGCCGACCTTTCCGCCGGCATGGATGTAGCTGGCGACGACGCCCTCGCCGGTCGCCTTGCCGGAGCGCTTCGCGGCCGACGCCTGACCCTTGACCCGCAGCACCTCGACCGCCTTGTCGAAGTCGCCGTCGGCCTCGGCGAGCGCGGCCTTGCAGTCCATCATCGCGGCGCCGGTGCGGTCGCGAAGCGCCTTCACGTCGGCGGCGGAGATCGCCATCAACCGGCCTCCTTCGGCTGCTCGGGCTCGGGCGCCGGCGGAGCCTGTTGCTGCGGCGGCGACGGCTGCGCCGGCTGCTGAGAAGCCCCCTGCTGGGGCGGAGCCTGCCCCTGCGCCTGCTGCTGTTGCTGGGCGGCGGCCTTCGCAGCCGCCTCGGCCTCGCGGCGGGCCTTCTCCTCGGCGTCGCGGCGCGACTTCTCCTCGGCCTCGACCCGGCGACGCTCCTCCTCCTCGGCGCGGCGCTTGGCCTCGGCCTCGCGGTATGCGGTCGCCGAGTGCTCGATCCCCTCCCCGACCGTGCCGACCACCATCTCGCAGGAGCGCATCGAGTCGTCGTTGCCGGGGATCGGGAACGAGACCGCGACCGGGTCGACGTTCGAGTCGACCAGCCCGAGGATCGGGATCTGCAGGCGCTCGCACTCGCGCACCGCGATCGCCTCGGTCTTCAGGTCGATGATCAGCGCCGCCTGCGGCAGCCGCTTCATGTCGCGGACCCCGCCGAGGTTGTACTCGAGCTTCTCGAGCTCGGACTCCATCGACATCCGCTCCTTGGTCGGCAGCAGGTCGAGCTGGCCGCCGTCCTTGAGCGAGTTGAGCTCGTGCAGGCGGTCGATCCGCGCCGAGATCGTCTGGAAGTTGGTCAGCAGGCCGCCGAGCCAGCGCTGGTTCACGTACGGCATCCCGCAGCGCTCGGCCCACGACTTGACCGAGTCGCGCGCCTGCTTCTTCGTGCCCACGAACAGCACCGAGCCGCCCTTGCCGGCGATCTCGGACGCGAACCGGCGCGCCTCCGCGAGCAGGTGCTCGGTCTGCAGCAGGTCGATGATGTGGATCCCGTCGCGCTCACCGTGGATGTAGCGGCGCATGCGCGGGTTCCAGCGCCGCGTCTGGTGGCCGAAGTGAAGCCCTGCCTGCAGCAGGTCCTTGAGTCCGGGCTCGGACATCGATGCTCCCTTTGTCTCGTGGCTTTGAGCCCCGGGGGCGTTCGGGGACCCGGCGTTTTTTCGGTTGCGTGCCGGGCAGGGCCCCGTCCGTCGATCCCGAGGGGTCGGTTACTGGACGCCGGTCAGTGTAGAGATGCGCCTCGCCGCCGGCGTCGCGCGGGCGCCCTAGGCCCGCGCGCGCTCCAGCGCCGCCGCGAGGTCGGGCGGGAGCTCGGATTCGAAGCTCAGCCGCTCGCCGCCGAACGGATGCGCGAAGCCGATCCGGGCGCTGTGCAGGAACTGGCGCTCGAGCCCGTGGCGCCCGGCACTCCCGTAGCGAGGGTCGCCGGCGATCGGGAGCCCGATCGCGTCGAAATGGGCCCGGATCTGGTGCGTGCGCCCGGTCTCGAGCCGGGCCCGGACGAGCGTATCGGCCGGCAGCGCCTCGACCACCTCGAAATGGGTTCTCGCCGCGCGCGCGCCGCGGCCGCGCACGGCGCGCTTCTCGGGGGCGCGGTGGTCGCGGCCGAGCGGTGCGTCGATCGTGCCCGAGCGCGAGCGCGGCCGGCCCTCGACCAGGGCCAGGTACTCGCGCTCGACCCGGCGCTCCTTGATCATCGCCGAGAGCCTCCGGTGCGCCTCCGGCTCCCGCGCGACCAGCATCAGCCCCGAGGTATCGCGATCGAGCCGGTGGACGATCCCGGGACGCTCGGGCTCGCCGCCCCCGAGCAGCTCGCCGAGCGCGTCGACGAGCGTCGGGCCGCGATGCCCCGGCGCCGCGTGGACGACCAGCCCGGCGGGCTTGTCGACGACCGCGAGGTGCTCGTCGACGTGCACGAGCCGCGGCTCGGCGCTCACGGCGGCGATGGCTCCGGCTGCGACGGCGCCGCCAGCGCCGCGAGCACGACCACGACCACCCCGGCGGTGATCGCGATGTCTGCGATGTTGAACGCCGGCCACAGCGGTGGGTCGAGGAAGTCGGTGACCTCGCCCTCGCGGATCCGGTCGACGAGGTTGCCGAGCGCCCCGCCGACCAGCAGCCCGACCCCGAGCCAGAGCCAGGGGCGCGCGAAGTCGAGCGCGAACCAGCACAGGACCAGCGCCAGCGCGACGGCCGTGATCGCGAGCACGAGCGCCTCGCTGCCCTCGTCGAGGAGCCCGAAGGCGATCCCGCTGTTGGTCACCCGCGAGAGGTCGAAGCCGAGCGCGATCTCGGTTCGCTCCCCGGGCGCCATCGACGCGATCACGGCGGCCTTCGCGGCCTGGTCGGCGGCGAGCACGCTCGCGCCGACGATCAGCATGCGCACCCAGGCGCGCGTCCCGGAAGCGCTCACCCGCGGATCAGGTCGACCGCGATCCCGCCGAGGATCGAGAGCGCGAGGATGGCGATGATCGGGCTGATGTCGAGCGGCCCGATTCGCGGGATGAAGCCGCGGAACACGTTCAGGTACGGGTTCGTGCTCTCCTCGATGAAGCCGGTCACCGCGCGCAGCGGGAGGTTGTAGGGGATCGGCCGGAACTGCTGCACCCAGGAGAGGACGACGTTGAGGATGATCAGCACCGTGTAGACGAACAGCAGCGCCGCCGCGTAGTCGGCCACGTCGCCGCGGGTGAGCGCGAGGACGCTCATCCGCGCATCCGCTCGAGCGAGGCGCCGACCGCGGCCCGCAGCCCGTCGGCGAAGCCCGCGTCGGCGAGTGCTCGCAGGCCGCTCTCGGTGCTGCCGCCCGGCGACGCGACCGCGGCGCGCACGGTCACCGGGTCGTAACGGCGCAGGAGCTCGACCGTGCCCGCGAACGACTCGACCACCATCTCGTAGGCGAGCTCCGGCTCGAGTCCGTTCGCGGTCCCCGCCTCGGCCAGCGTCTGCACGACCACCGCGAGGTAGGCGGGCGAGCAGGCCATGATCGCGGTCGCCGCGTCGATCATGTCGTCGGGGACCTCGACCAGGTGGGCGAGCTCGCCGAGCAGGCTCAGCAGCCGCGCTCCGAGCTCGCCGTCGACCGGCTCGAGCGGCGGGTGGCAGATGATCCCGCGCTGGATCTCGGCGGCCACGGTCGGCATCGTCCGCACGACCGGGATCTCGCCGAAGAGCTCGCGCAGGCTGGCGAGCGGCGTCGCGCCGAGCACCGAGACCACGGCCTGCGCCTCACCCTGGAGCATCTCGACCGCGCGCTCGAGACCGCTCGGCTTCATCGCCAGGATCACCGCGTCGCTGCGCAGGGCGAGCTCGACCAGCGAGTCCACCGCCTCTCCCCCGGTCTCGGCGGCGAGCGCGGCCGCGCGACCGGAGCCGGCGTCGCAGAACAGCATCTCCTCGGGCGCATGCTCGGCCCCGGCCCATCCGCGCGCCAGCGCCGTCGCCATGTTCCCCGCCCCTGCGAACCCGATCCTCATGGAAACCAGCCTATTAGCCACCCCGATTAGCCACCCGCCGGACCGGACGCGGAAGCACGAACAAAAGCCCGCGGCGTAGCCGGGGCAATTGATTCCAGCGAGAGCAGAGGATCCGGCGGGAGGTACTCCGGTTCGGCGGGGTGGGTGGTGACCCTCCGAGCTCCGTCCGCCGTTAGCTCTGGTTGAAGAAGCCCTTCTCGACCAGGCGGGCCTTCTCCTCGGCGGAGACCTCGACGTTGCGCGGGGTGAGCAGGAAGGTCTTCTCGGCGATCTTCTGCATCCCGCCGTCGAGGGCGTAGGTGAGCCCGGAGGCGAAGTCGATCAGGCGCTTGGCGAGCTCGCCGTCGGTGCGCTGAAGGTTGAGGATCACCGGGATCGCGTGCTTGAACCGGTCGGCGACCTCCTGGGCGTCGTTGAAGCTCGTCGGCGTTACCAGGTGAACCTGGACGTCGGCGCCGCCGTTGCCGACCGGATGCAGCCCGCGGGAGCGGCTCGGCCCGGGATCGTCGTCGGCGAAGATGTCGTCGATCTCGTCACGGGCGCGCCGGCGCTCCGAGATCCTGCTCACGGTCGCCGAGCCCCGCGGCGCGGCGGTCTCGTAGACCTGGCCGTGCGGGACCGTGTCGGGCTCGTAGATGTCGTGCTCGCGGTAGTCGGCGTCCTCGGCGAGGCCGAAGTAGACGAGCGCTCGGTTCCATGTGTCGCGAAGTGCCATACGGCTCGGGGTTTCGCTCCGTTTGCCGGGATTCCTTTACGGGCATTATGCCGTGCCGGCGCTGCTCAGCGGTACAGCGACGTGCCCAGGCGCACGATCGTCGCCCCCTCCTCGGCCGCGACCTCCCAATCCTGGCTCGTTCCCATCGAGAGCCGCTCGAGGCCGTGCTCGGTGGCCAGCTCCGCGAGCCGGGCGAAGTACGGCCGGGAGGCCTCCTGGTCCTCGGTGTAGGGCGGCATCGTCATCAACCCGCCGACCCGCGCCGGGCAGCGCTCGATGAAGGCGCCGAGCCCCGCCGGGTCGACGCCGCCCTTCTCCGGCTCACCGGCGAGGTTGACCTCGACCAGGACCTCGGTCTCGGGGCCGGCGTGGCGCTCGAGCTGCTCGAGCACCGAGTCGGTGGCGACCGAGTGGATCAAGCGCACCAGCGGCAGGATCCGCTTCAGCTTGCGGCTCTGGATGTTGCCGATGAAGTCCCAGGCGAACAGATCGGCGTGCTCGGCGCGCTTCGCCTCCAGGTCCTGGAGGCGGTTCTCGCCGACGAGGGTGATCCCCGCCTCGGCGAGCACCCCGAGCTCGTCCGCGTCGACGTACTTGGTCGCGGCGAGGATCTCGACCCCGGGCCCGCAGCGTTCGCGCACGCGCTCGAGGTTCCGGCGCACCACCGCCGCCTCGAGCCCGCGGATCGGCTCCGGGCTCATCCGGCCTCGATCCAGGCGCAGCCGGCCTGGCGGCCGGTCCGCCCCCCGTCGCGCCGGTGGGAGTAGAAGAGCTCGGGCTCGCAGCTCGTGCACAGCTCCGCCGCCGCGACCTCGGCGACCCCGGCACGCTCGAGCTGCGCTCGCGCGACCGCGACCAGGTCGAGCATCCGCCCGTCGGCGACCTGCGGTCCGAGCTCGGCGAAGGCGCCCAGGACCTCGTCGCCGACCTCGTAGCAGCAGCGCCCGATCCCGGGCCCGATCGCCGCCGCGGTGGCGCCGACCTCCGCCGTGCCGCGGGCGAGGATCCCGGCGGCGAGACCGCGCCAGCCGCCGTGGACCATCGCCACGCCTCGCTCGCCGCGGAGGGCGATCGGGAGGCAGTCGGCGACCGTGACCATCGCCGTCAGCGCCGGCTCGGCGGTGAGCTGGCCGTCCGCCTGCGGCGGCGGCAGGTCAGCGTCGCGCGGGCGCTCGGCGCGCGCGAGCTCGGTCCCGTGGACCTGGCGGCCGGAGAGCAGGCCGGTGGGGTCGCGGCCGAGCGCCGACGCCGCGCGGTCGCGGTTGCGCTCGACCAGCTCGGGATCGTCGTCGGTGTTGAGGCCCAGGTTGAGGCTCTCGAAGGCGCCCTCGCTCACCCCTCCCAGCCTCGTGGTGAACACCGCCCGGGCGCCGGGCAGCCTCGCCTCCAGCCACCGCACGCCGCTCTGCTCGCGCCACTGCATCGGCACAGGATCAGCGATCCGAGCGCACGGCGTCGAGCGCGACCGCGAGCTCCTGCTCGCGCCCGTGCGCGTGGCCGTCGAGCTTCGCCCGCAGCGCCGCGGCGAGCCCGTGGCCGATCGCGGTGCCCTCCGGCACCCCGGCGGCGAGCAGGTCCCCGCCTCCGATCTCGAGCTCGACCCGGTTCCACTCGGTCAGAAAGCGATCGAGCCATTCGCCGCCGAGGGCCCGCGCGAGCGCGAGCTCGGTCATCGGGCGGCCGTGGGCGAAGGCGACCGCCTCCGACGGCGACGGCGGGCGCTCCTGCGCGAGCCCCTGTGCGCGCGCGACCACGGCGGGCTCGATCGCGGCAAGCACCGCCGACGAGCGCTCGACCTCGTCGCCCCATGGCGGGCTCGCGACCAGCGCGGCGATCCGGTCGATCCGCTCGCCGGCTCCGGAGTCGAGCGCGAGCAGGCCCCAGCCGGCGAGCAGCTCGAACGCCGCCCGCGGATCGCGTTCGGCGGCGAGCTTCGCGTGCTCGGCGACAACCCGGTCGGCGGAGACCGTGGTCAGGTCGGCGGCGCGGATCTGGGCCAGGGTCGCGGGCTCGGGCTCGAGCCCCAGCCGCACCGCGTAGCGGGCGGCGCGCAGCGCCCGCGTCGGGTCGTCGGCGATCGAGCGCGGATGGAGGACGCGCAGGAAACCGGCACGCAGGTCCGCGATCCCACCGAGCGGGTCGAGGGGCTCGCCCGGGCGCCGCAGGGCGACCGCGATCGCGTTGACGGAGAAGTCGCGGCGGGCGAGGTCGCCCTCGATCCCGGCCGGCTCGATCTCGGGCAGCGCTCCGGGCGCCGGGTAGGACTCGGTTCGGGCTCGGGCGACGTCGATCTCGCCGGCCGGAGTGCGGACGGTCGCGGTCGCGAACCGCTCGTGCTCGCGCAGCTCGCCGCCGAGCTCGCGCGCGAGCGCGAGCTGGTCGCCCTCGACCACGAGGTCGAGCTCCGCCCGGGTCTCGCCGATCAGGGCGTCGCGGACGGCACCGCCGACGAGGAACGCCTCGACGCCGGCGCGCTCGGCCGCGGCCAGCGCCGACTCGAAGCCGGGCAGCGCAGCGATCCGGGCTCCGAGCCCGCCGATGTCGATCTCGCGTTCCATCGAATCCTTCGCTCCCGGCGGGAGCGTTCCCTACCATGACGGCCCTCGCGGATGGCCCGATTGCTCGACAAGTGGCGCTCGCTGAGCGTGCGCACCCGCCTGCTGATCACCGGCGGGACGGCCGTCGCCGTCGCCGGCGGCGCGATCGGCGCCTACCTGTTCGCGAAGCGCGACTCCGACGTCAGCTGCCCGCCCCCGTGCGAGCTCGAGGCCGAGGCGCCGCCGAAGAAGCAGGTCACGGTCGAGACCGTGGACTGGCCCGTCTACGGCTACGACACCCAGCGCACGCGTTATCTACCGACGAAGCGGGTGCGACCGCCCTACGACGCCTCCGAGTGGAGCTTCCAGGCGGGCAAGCTGCTCGAGTTCTCGCCGATCGTCGCCGAGGGGACGCTCTACTTCCAAGACAAGGACGCGCTCTTCTACGCCCTCGACGCCGAGCGCGGCAAGGTCGAGTGGAAGAAGGAGATCGGGGCGCTCGGCGCCGCCTCCCCCGCCTACTCGCACGGGGTCGTGTACGCGGTCACCCTGCAGCGCGCCCAGGGGGTCGATGAGGGCGAGGCGCTGGCCCTGCGGGCCAAGGACGGCAAGCTGCTCTGGCGCTTCCCGCTCCCGGGGCGAAGCGAGACCTCGCCCGTGATCGCGGGCTCGAACGTGATCGTCGGCAGCGAGTCGGGCGACGTCTACGCGCTCGACCGCAAGTCCGGCAAGGTCGACTGGAACGTCTCGACCGCGGGCGAGGTCAAGGGCGGTCTGGCGCTCGACGAGGGCGTCCTCTACGGCGCCAACTACGCCGGCGAGGTGTTCGCGCTGCGAGCCTCGAGCGGCGCCGACGTCTGGCGCTCCAGCACCCAGGGGCTCAGCTTCGGTCGCGGTGGTCCCGTGTACTCGACGCCCGCGGTCGCCTTCGGCCGCGTCTTCCTCGGCAGCATCGACGGGCGCGTGTACAGCTTCGACGCCGACAGCGGCGAGCTCCTGTGGAGCCACTCGACCGGCGACTGGGTATATCCGGGACCGGCGGTCGCCGAGACCAAGCGCTCGGAGCCGACCGTCTACGTCGGCTCCAAGGACCAGAACTTCTACGCCCTCGACGCGGAGACGGGCGACGTGCGCTGGCAGAAGGACCTCGGCGGGATCGTGCTCGGCGCCGCCTCGGTGCTCGGGGAGGTCGTCTACGTGAGCGGGCTCGGGCCGAACATCGGCACCTTCGGATTCGACGTCAAGACCGGCAAGCAGGTCTATGAGAACGAGCTCGGCGAGTACAACCCGGTGATCTCGGACGGCAACCGCCTCTATCTGACCGGGACCTCGAACATCCGCGCGTTCGAGCACGAGACCGAGGCCGAGCGCCGGCGCGAGGCCGAGCGCCGGCGTCGCGAGCGCCAGCAGAAGCGCGAGCGCAAGCAGCGCCAGCGCGAGGCGCGCCAGCAGCAGGGCAACTCGGGCGGCAACGCCGGCGGAGGCGGCGGCAACGGCGGCGGCGGTTCGCAGGGCGACTGATCAACTGCGCACCGCGACCCCGGCGGCGGCGAGCGCCCGCTTCGCCTCGGCAATCGTGAACCTGCCGTAGTGGAAGATCGACGCGGCGAGCACCGCGTCGGCCCCGCCCTCGACGATCCCCTCAACCAGGTGGCGGAGCTCGCCGACGCCGCCGGAGGCGATCACCGGGACCGCGACGGCGTCGGCGACCGCGCGCGTGAGCTCGAGGTCGTAGCCGTCGGTGGTCCCGTCGCGGTCCATGCTCGTCAGCAGCACCTCGCCCGCCCCGCGCTCGGTCGCCTCGCGCGCCCAGGCCACCGCCTCGCGGCCCTCGACCACCGTCCGGCCACCATTGACGTAGACGTCGTGGGCGCCGTTGGCTCGTTTGGCATCGATCGCGACGACCACGCACTGCGAGCCGAAGACGACCGCGAGCTCGGAGATCAGCTCCGGGCGCGCCAGCGCCGAGGAGTTGACCGCGACCTTGTCCGCCCCCGCGTCGAGCACCGCCTGCGCGTCGGCGACCGAGCGGATGCCGCCGCCGATCGTGAACGGGATGAAGACGTCGTCGGCGGTCCGGCGCGCGAGCTCGACGATCGTCTCGCGCTGCTCGTGCGAGGCCCCGATGTCGAGGAAGACGAGCTCGTCGGCGCCCTCCGCGTCGTAGCGAGCCGCGAGCTCGACCGGGTCACCCGCGTCGCGCAGGCCGACGAAGTTGGTCCCCTTGACGACCCGGCCGCGGTCGACGTCGAGACACGGGATGACGCGCTTCAGCGCCACCTGCCTCAGGCCCCGCGCTTGCCGCGGCTGGCGCCCCAGGCGCCGCGCGCGAAGGCCCCGGGCTCGAGCTTGCGCACCAGCCGCAGCATCTCCTCGCGCTCGTTCGCGGTCAGGTTGCGGCGCGGGCGGCCCTTCGACTTGCCGACCAGGACCGCGAGCCGCGAGCGCTCGTCGCGCTCGAGCATCCCGAAGTGGCGGCGCACCAGCAGCGCCACCTGGGCGATCGCGAGCACCCGGAGCCAGAACATGCGCTCAGGCTAGACGAGTGATGTCTCGCGACGGATATGATCCGCTCGTGCCATCGAGGAATGGATTCCTGACGGCAGCGGTCGCGATCGCGCTGATCGCGGCGGCCTCGGCCGCACCGGCGACGGCCGCCTCGGCCACCCCGCGCGCCAGCTCCGCCTGCAAGGGGGTGAACCTGCTCTCGGCGCCGCTGCTGGTCGAGGGGATCTGGACCCCGCTCGGCAACGTCGTGCTCGAGATCAGCGGACCGCTCGACGACCTGGTCCAGTGCCAGCTCGTCGACCTGCGCGCCCCGGCTTCGAGGCGCCGCCCGTGCGAGAACGCCGACGTCCCCGGGCCGAAGCTGCGCCGCCGGGTCGCCGCGAAGGCGATCGACTGCCTGATCGACAAGGAGCGCCGCGCGCGCGGTCTCGGAGCGCTGGGCGCGGACGGCCAGCTCAGGCAGGCGGCGAAGCGCCACAGCCGGCGGATGATCGAGGCGAGTTGCTTCTCGCATCAGTGCAGCGGCGAGCCCGACCTCGTCGGCCGCATCATCTCGGCGAACTACCTCCCCTGCACGTGCGTGTGGACGGTCGGTGAGAACATCGCCTGGGGGGCGCGCTCTCGCAGCAGCCCGGCGGCGATCGTGCAGGCGTGGATGAACTCTCCTCCGCACCGGGCGCTGATCCTCTCGCAGGCGATGGAGGAGGTCGGCATCGGGGTCAAGGCCGGGCGACCGGGCAACTCGCGGGCGAAGGCGGCGACCTACACCGCCGACTTCGGCGCCAAGCGCTGACCGGCGCGCTAGCCGAGCGCCGCCGCCGCCTCGGCGACGGTGAACCGGCCCTCGTACAGGGCGCGACCCACGATCACTCCCTCGAGCGCGGCGAGCCGCAGCTCGGCGAGCGTCGCGAGGTGCTCCAGGGTCCCCACCCCACCCGAGTAGATCAGCGTCGCCCCGGCATCCGCCGCCGCCTCCGCGGCATCCCGCAGGGCGTCGAGCTCCGGCCCCTCGAGCGTCCCGTCGACCTCGACCGGAGTGAAGACGAATCGCCGCACCCCGCGCCGGGCGAGGTCGGCGATCAGCTCGGCGGAGCCGACGCTCGTCTCGCGCTCCCAGCCCTCGATCGCGACCTTGCCGGCGCGCGCGTCGGCGGCGACCACGATCCGCTCGGCGTGGTCGGCGGCGAGCGCCTCGATCAGCGCCGGGTCCGCGAGCGCCGCGGTGCCGAGCACCGCGTGCCGGGCGCCCGCCTCGAGCACCGCGTCGACGTCCTCGGCCCGGCGCAGCCCGCCGCCGACCTGGACCCCGACGTCGACCGCGGCGCAGATGCGCGCGACCTGCTCCAGGTTCACCGGGGCCCCTTCGCGGGCTCCGTCGAGGTCGACGACGTGCAGCGCGGTCGCGCCCTGAGCGACCCAGCGCTTCGCGGCGTCGACGGGATCGTCGTCAAAGGCCGTCTCGCGCTCGTAGTCGCCCTGGACGAGTCGCACCGCGGCTCCCGCGCGGATGTCGATCGCCGGGTAGAGGATCACGTCGCTCGCGCCGCCTCGCCGCCGTCGCGGTCACCGGCATGCGTGGCACAGATCGCGACGAAGTTCGCCAGCAGGCGCAGTCCCGCGGCGCTCGACTTCTCGGGGTGGAACTGGACCCCGTAGAGCGGGGGTCGCGCGATCGCACAGGCGAACCGGGCCCCGTGCTCGGCGCTGCCGAGCAGGTCGCCGGTCTCGGCCGGGCGCGGGGCGAAGCTGTGGACGAAGTAGAACGGGGTCCCGTCGGCGATCCCGCTGGCGAGCTCGCTCTCGCGCTCCCAGCGAACCGGCTCCCAGCCGATGTGCGGGACCTTGACCGCCGAGGCATCGAGGCCCTCGACCGCGCCGGGGACGAGCCCGAGGCCCTGCGAGCCGCCGAGCTCGGTCGAGGAGTCGAACAGGAGCTGGAACCCGAGGCAGATCCCGAGCACCGGGACTCCGGCCCGCGCGCGGGCGGCGATCGCCTCGCCGAGCCCGAGCTCGCCGATCCGCTCGATCGCCATCGCGAACGCCCCGACGCCGGGCAGCACCAGGCCATCGGCCGCCGCGATCTCGTTCGGGTCGGCGCTGACCACGACCTCGGCGCCGACGTGCTCGAGCGCCTTCTCCACCGACCGCAGGTTCCCCATCCCGTACGTCGCAACGGCAATCTGCGGTCTGCGGTCTGCGATCTCCCCGCTCAGCTGAGCGTCCCCTTCGTGCTCGGCACGCCCTCCTCGTCGGGATCGATCGCGACCGCCTCGCGCAGCGCTCGGGCGAACGCCTTGAAGCAGGCCTCGATCAGGTGGTGGGCGTTGGAGCCGTAGCGGGTGCCGAGGTGCAGGGTCAGCTTCGCGTTCGCGGCGACCGCGCGGAAGAACTCCTCCGCGAGCTCGGCGTCGAAGCCGGCGATCGAGACCGGCGGCAGGTCGGCCTCGAACAGGCACAGCGGGCGCCCCGAGATGTCGATCGCGCACATCCCCAGGGCCTCGTCCATCGGCACGGCCGTGTAGCCGTAGCGGCAGATCCCGCTGCGGTCGCCGAGCGCCTGGTCGAGCGCCTGGCCGAAGGCGATGCCGACATCCTCGACCGTGTGGTGGGCGCCGGTCTCGAGATCGCCGCTCGCCCGCACCACGAGCCCGAGGCGGCCGTGGCGACCGAGCAGCTCGAGCATGTGGTCGAGGAACCCGACCCCGGTCGAGGGCCTGACCTCGCCGCCGTCCAGGTCGAGTGTGAGGGAGACCTCGGTCTCGCCGGTCTTGCGCTCGATCGTCGCGGTCCTGCTCATGTTCTCGTCCTCGCGTTCGCCGACTCGCCGTGGACGGGGAAGCCCTCGGCGCCCGCGATCGCCGCCACGTGCGGCGCGAGCGCCTCGGCGGCCCCGGAGGGGACGGAGACTACGGAGGTCCGGCGCATGAACGCACCGGGCCCGAGCGGGCCGCCGAAGCGCGCCGCGCCGCCGGTCGGCAGCACGTGGTTGGAGCCGGCCGCGTAGTCGCCGAACGCGGTCGCACCCCCGTTGCCGACGAATACGGCCCCGGCGACGCGGCTCGCCGCGGCGCTGCGGTCGGCACCGGCGAAGGCGAGCTCCAGGTGCTCGGGCGCGATCGCGTCGGCGAGGCTGAGCGCGAGCTCGTGCCCGGGGGCCTGGACCAGCGCCAGCGGAGCATCGGCGACGCTCGGGCGCTCGGCGGCGAGCTCGGCGACCAGCTCGCCGATCCGGTCGAGCAGCGCCGGGTCGATCGAGATCACCACCAGCGGACTGTCGTCGCCGTGCTCGGCCTGGGCGCAGAGGTCGAGCGCGATCCAGTTCGCCTCGGCGGCGCCGCCGGCGACCACGACGAGCTCGCTCGGCCCGGCGAGGCCGTCGATTCCGACGCGACCGGCGACCAGCCGCTTGGCCTCGTTCACCCAGCGGTTTCCGGGGCCGGCGATCACCTCGACCGCGCGCACGCTCTCGGTACCGAAGGCGAGCGCGGCGATCGCCTGGGCGCCGCCGAGCGCGTAGACCTCGTCGACCCCGGCGATCGCGCAGGCGGCGAGGGTGGCCGCGCTCGGGCGCTCGGACCCCGCCGGCGGCGTGGCCACGCAGAGCCGGGGTACGCCCGCCACCCGGGCCGGGATGCACGCCATCAGCACCGAGGACGGATAGGCGGCGCGGCCGCCGGGCGCGTAGACGCCGGCGGCGGCGACCGGGGACGCGCGAACCTCGATCCGCTGACCCTGCTCGAGCTCGACCGTGGTCGCGCGTTCGACGTTGGCGAGCTCGGCCCGCGCCACCGCCTCGATGTTCCGCGCCGCGACCCGCAGCCCCTCGCGCACCGGCGGCTCCAGCAGTCCGGGCGCGGCCGCGATCGCCGCCGGGTCGACGCGAAGGCTCTCGGGCACCGGGTCGCCGAGCTCCTCGGCGATCTCGCGCAGGGCGTCGTCGCCGCCGGCGCGAACCCGGTCGAGGATCCTCCGCACCCTCTCCCCCGCCTCGTCGTCGAGCGCCGGCGCGCTGGTGCGCAGGCGCTCCGCCAGCGCGGCGGCGTCGGCGCCGTCCCACTCGATCCGCTCGATCCTCATCGGGCGCTCGCCTCACGTATGCGGGTCGCGAGGTCGTCGATCTCGGTCGCGCGCAGCTTGTGGGCGACCCGGTTGGCGACCAGGCGCGCGGTGCTGGTCGCGATCTCCTCGCGCACCTCGAGCTCGTTCTCGGCCAGGGTGCGCCCGGTGTCGACGAGGTCGACGATCGCGTCCGCGAGCCCGGCGAGCGGCGCCAGCTCGACCGAGCCCTTGACCTCGATCACCTCCGCCTGGCGCCCGGTGCGCTCGAACCAGCGCTCCGCCGTGCGCGGGTACTTGGTCGCGATCCTGATCACCCCGAGGCGTCGCTGCGCGCGCTCCAGCCGCTCGTCGCCGCGGCGCGCGGCGAGCACCATCCGGCAGGCCCCGTAGCCGAGGTCGAGGATCTCGTAGACGTCGCGATCGCGCTGCTCGGCGAGCACGTCCTTGCCGGTGATCCCGACGTCGGCGGCGCCCGCCTCGACGTAGGTCGGCACGTCGGATGGCCTCATCGTGACCAGGTTGAGCTCGCCGGCGTCGAAGACGAGCGCGCGCGAGTCCCCGCGCAGCGCATCGGTGGCGATGCCGATCGCGTCGAGCAGGTCGAGCGTGTCGCGAAGCAGCGCCCCGCGCGGCACCGCGAGTCGGATCGGGCCCGCGCCCGCGGCCCGGGTCGGCCTCGCGACCCCTCCCCCGCCCCTCATTCGACGCCCTCCTCGGCCTGGGCGACGTGGAGGCGCTCGAGATGGAGCGCGAAGCCGCAGGCGGGAAGCGGCATCCCGAACCGGCCCATGAGCTCGTCGTAGCGACCGCCGCCGCCGAGCACGTGGCCGAGCGCCGGGTCGTAGACCTCGAGGATCGCGCCGGTGTAGTAGCCGAGGTCGCGCAACAGGCCGAGGTCGAGCGCGACCCGGTCGGCGACGCCGCGAGCGCGCAAGGCGTCGAACGTCCCCGCGAGGCGCGCGGTGGCTCGCTCGGTGACCGCGCCGCCGAGCGCCCGTGCGCGCTCGAGCACTTCCGGTCCGCCCCGCAGGGCGGGCAGCCGGATCAGGGTCTCGCGGTCCTCCGCGGCGAGGTCGAGCGCGCGCGCCTCCTGCTCGAGCCCGACGTGGTCGTGCGATGCGAGGCATCCGAGCAGCGCCTCACGGGCGCGATCGTCGACGCCGAGCTCCGCCAGCAGCTGGCGATAGAGCTGCGCGTCGCCGAGCCCGATCACCGCGCGGGTGAGGCCGGCGGCGTCGAGCGCCGCGGCGAGCACCTCGACGACCTCCGCCGTGCCCTCGGGGGCGGTGGCGCCGACGAGCTCGACCCCCGCCTGGGTGAACTCGCGCATCTGGCCGCGCTGCGGGCGCACCGCGCGGAAGGCCCGCGCCAGATAGCAGAGGCGAAACGGCGGCTCGGAGTCGGCGTAGCGGTTGGCGATCAGGCGTGCGATCGGGATCGTCATGTCGGAGCGCATCGCGAGCAGCTCGCCGCGCTCGTCGAAGAACCGGTAGGCGACCGGGGCACCGCGCTCGTCACCGCGCGCCAGCACCTGCTCGTACTCGATCGTCGGGGTCGCGACCTCGCCATAGCCGAAGCCCTCGAAGGCCTCGATCAGAGCCAGCGACAGGCGCCGCAGCTCGCGCATCTCGTCGGGGAGGATGTCCCTGGTACCAGGGGGAATCGGATGGGTCATCGGGTCCCCCGCAGCGTAGACGGGGGTGGAGCCGCCCTACGCCGGGACCGGCTCGACCGCGACGCGCTCGATCCGGGCGCCGAGGTTGCGCAGGCGCTCGTCGATGCGCTCGTAGCCGCGGTCGATCTGGACGATGTTGCCGATCTCCGAGGTGCCTTCGGCGCACAGGGCGGCGATGAGCATCGCCATCCCGGCGCGGATGTCGGGGCTCTCGACGCGCTCCCCGTGAAGCCGGCTCGGACCGCTGACGATCGCCCGGTGGGGATCGCAGAGCGTGATCCGAGCGCCCATCGCGACGAGCTTGTCGACGAAGAAGAGGCGGTTCTCGAACATCTTCTCGAAGATCAGGATCGTGCCGCGCGCCTGCGTCGCCAGCGCGAGCGCGATCGAGGTCAGGTCGGCCGGGAACGCCGGCCAGGGGCCGTCGTCGATCTTCGGGATCGCGTCGCCGAGGTCGTCGCGAACCTCGAGCGCCTGGTCGGGCGGCACGAGCACGTCCGAGCCCTCGACCATCGACTGCAGGCCGAGGCGGCGGAAGTGCCGGCGGATCGTGATCAGGTCGTCGGGCTCGGCGTCGCGGATCCGCAGCTCGCCCCGGGTCGCCGCGGCGAGCGCCATAAAGCTCGCGACCTCGATGTGGTCGGCGCAGATCCGGTGCTCGGCGCCGCCGAGCCGGTCGCGACCGTGCACCGTAATCACGTTCGAGCCGATGCCGTCGATCTGCGCGCCCATCTTCTGCAGCAGGCGCGCGAGGTCCTGGACGTGCGGCTCGCAGGCGGCGTTGCCGATCGTCGTCGGCCCCTCGGTCAACGCCGCCGCCATGAGCGCGTTCTCGGTCGCCATCACCGAGGGCTCGTCCATGAAGATCCCGCACGGCCTCAGTCCCCCGGTCTGCGCCGAGATCAGGACCTCGCGGTCGCCGTCGACCCGGGCGCCCATGTCGCGGAAGGCGTCGAGGTGGGGATCGAGCCGGCGGCGGCCGATGAAGTCGCCACCGGGCGGCGGCATCCGCGCCTCGCCGAAGCGCGCCAGCAGCGGCCCGGCGAGCAGGAACGACGCCCGGATCTTCGCCGAGAGCTCCTCGTCGGGGGCGGTCTCGATCGGCCCCGAGGCCTGCAGCCGGAGCTCGTTGTCGCCGCTCCAGGTGGCCCGGACGCCGATCCCCTCGAGCACCGCGATCTGGGTCTCGGTGTCGCGGATCCGCGGCACGTTGGTGAGCAGCAGCTCCTCGTCGGTGAGCAGGCAGGCGGCGAGGATCGGCAGGGCGGCGTTCTTGTTGCCGGCCGCGATGATCTCGCCCGAGAGCGGCGTGCCGCCCCTGATCACGAATTTCTCCATCGGGCGGCAAGCGTAACAATGCCCCTATGAGCCAGCCGACGCGCGAACAGGCCTGGGACCTCGTCTGCGAATGGGTCGAATCCGACTCGCTGCGCAAGCACCTGCTCGGGGTCGAGGCGGCGATGGTCGCCTACGCACGCCGCTCGGATGCGGACGAGGAGCTGTGGGCCGTGACCGGGCTCGTCCACGACCTCGACTACGAGCGCTACCCCGATCTCGACGATGCCGAGAACGGCCACCCGCGCACCGCGCTGCGACTGTTCGCTGAGCTCGGCTGGCCGCAGGAGCTGATCGACGCCGTCGCCGGCCACGCGACCTTCCTCGGGGTCCCGCGCGAGACGGAGCTGGCTAAGACGCTGTTCGCCGTCGACGAGCTCTCCGGCTTCGTCGCCGCGTGCGCGCTCGTCCGACCGACCGGGATCGAGGGGATGAAGCCGAAGTCGGTGCGCAAGAAGCTCAAGCAGCCCTCGTTCGCGGCCGGCGTCAACCGCGATGAGGTTCGCCAGGGAGCCGAGGAGCTGGGCGTCGACTTCGACGAGCACGTCGCGTTCGTGATCGCGGCGATGGCCGAGCGCGCCGACGAGCTCGGGCTCGCGCCGCGCGACGACGCGACGGCTTCGTGAGCCGCGGGCTGAAGATCGCGCTCGGGCTCCTGGTCGCGCTCGCGGCGTTGCTGCTCGTGAACATGGCGATCGTCGACAACCAGACCGAGGAGGCGGAGGCGACGATCGACGGCGGGCAGATCCTCGAGCTGCCCGGCGGCGAGGTCCAGGTCTACGAGCAGGGGCCCTCCACCGGGAGCCCGATCGTGCTCCTGCACTGCTACGGGTGCTCGCTGCACTGGTGGGACCGGCTGGCGCCGATCCTCGCCCGCGACCACCGGGTGATCCGGATCGACCTGCTCGGGCACGGCGGCTCGCAGAAGCCGTCGGGCGGATATGAGATCGAAGAGCAGGCGGCCCTGGTGGCGGGTGCACTCGATCAGCTCGGGGTCCAGGGCGCCGTCGTCGTCGGCCATTCGATGGGGTTCTCGGTCGCGACCGCGCTCGCCGAGCGCGCGACCCAGCTCGTCGACCGCCTGGTCAACATCGACGACGGCCCGAACGGCGACCTCTGCGAGCTTTCGACCCTGGCCGAGGTCGCGTTCGCGCCGGTCATCGGCCAGGCGCTGTGGCGGGTCTCCCCGGACTTCGCGGTCGAGGACGGCTACAGCTCCGCGTTCGCGCCCGGATACGAGATCGCCGACGGATTCGACGACCCAGACCAGGTGATCGCCGACCACGACGCGATGACCTACACCGCGTTTCGCGAGGCGAGCGACGCGAACTCCGACTACGTCGACGAGCTCGCGCTCGACCAGCGCCTGCGCCAGATCCCGGTGCCGCTGCTCTCGATCTTCGGGACCGAGGATCAGATCTGCGACCCCGAGGAGTCGCAGGCCGCCTACGGCGCGCTGCCCGGAGCGCGGACCGCCGACGTTCGCGGCGCCGGCCACTCGCCGAATGTCGAGAAGCCCGCTGAGACCGCGGCGCTGATCAACGAGTTCGCCCTCGATCCCGGCGACGACACCGCCGGCGCGCCGCCGCGGAACGTCGGGCAGCGCAAGCGCAAGCGCAGCGGTTAGCCGCCGCCGGCCACCTGCCACCGCCCGCCGGCCTTCGCCCACTCGTTCAGGTGCTCGACCGAGCAGAAGCGGTCGGCGACCCGGTGCTCGCCGCGGTGGCGGACGAGGAGCACCTGGACCTCGCCGAGCTCGGCGTCGCAGTGCGAGCAGCGCTGCGGACCCGAGTCGGGCTCGGGCTCGTCGTCGATCGCGCCCGCGTCCCAATGCGCGCCCTGGATCGCCCAGGGGACGACATGCTCGAGCCGGCAGAACGCCGCCCGGCGCTCACCCGCGGGCTCGTAGGCGCGAAAGCCGTCGTCGGCCTCGACCTCGACCCCGCACCAAGTACAGCTCTCAGCCATCGATCGAATCGCCTCGGCCGCCCATCGTGGCTGAGCATAGTCGCGGGCCGGCCGCCCGCAACTGGACGAATTGTCTAGAGAAGGGTGCGGGCGATCCAAACCGCGGGGGTCTGATCGACCGCCCCGCTCGGGTCCAGGCGATCGAAATCGACCCGGTCACCGTTCGTCGGCTGGACCCTCGGGTACGCCACACCCTCGGCGTACGGTCTCCGGCAGGGGGAGGCCAGGGACCGACGTGAGATCACCAAATCACTCGGAGGTAGGGATGCAAAGAGTGCGCATACTGCTCGTTGCGATGCTCGCGGTCGCCGCATCGGCCGTCGCCGTCGCTCCGGCACAAGCACAGACCCAGCAGCAGGGCCTGGTCAACGTCAACCTGGAGAACATCGACATCGGCGTTCCGATCGCGGTCGCTGCGAACATCTGCGATCTCGACGTGAACGTCCTCGCGGACGTTCGCAGCCTCGGCGAGACGGCCTGCACGGTCGACGCCGATTCGGGCGCCGTGTTCGGCCCGAGTCAGGGCGGGTCGAGCCCACGTCAGGAGGGACTGGTGAACGTCAACGTCTCCGACGTCGTCGTCAAGGTCCCGGTCAGCGTCGCGGCGAACATCTGCGACGTCGCCGTCAACGTGCTCGCTCAGCAGCGCGAGGCCGGCAACGTGAGCTGCGACGCGGTCGCCAGCAGCGAGGCATAGCCAGGGGTCCGTTCACGATGCGGCGGGGCCGTTCGCGGCTCCGCCGCATCGGTCGGTCGACTAGCCTCGGCGCAGATTGGCGCCGCTGAAGATAGTCGCGCTCGAAGGTGACCAGACGGGACAGGAGCTGCTCGAGCAGGCGCTGCGGGTGCTCGACCCCGAGGTGCTCGGGATCGAGCTCGAGATCGTTCGCTTCGACCTCTCGCTCGCGAACCGGCGCGCGACCCAGAACGCGGTCTGCGCCGAGGCCGCGGAGGCGATGCGCGAGACCGGCCTCGGCCTGAAGGCGGCGACGATCACCCCCGAGGGCGCGGACGACGTCGGCAGCCCGAACCGGATCCTGCGCGAGGCGATCGAGGGCAAGGTGATCGTGCGCACCGGGCGCCGGATACCGGGGGTCACCCCGGTCGCCGGCGTTCACCACCCGATCGCCGTCTGCCGGATGGCGGTCGGCGACGCCTACGGCGCCGAGCAGTGGCGCGAGCCCGACGGCGACGACGAGCTCGCCCACCGCACCGAGACGATTCGCCGCTCCGACTGCCGCGCGGTCGCCGAGTACGCGTTTCGCGAGGCCGAGCGGCTCGGCGGGCGCGTCTACGGCGGCCCGAAGTGGACCGTGAGCCCGGTCTACGAGGGCATGCTCAAGGAGGAGATGGACGCCGCCGCCGAGCGCCACCCCGAGACCGGCTACGAGCCGGTGCTGATCGACGCGACGCTCGCCGGGCTCGTCGGCGGCGGCGCCGGCGAGGCGCTGGTGATCCCGTGCCTGAACCGCGACGGCGACCTGCTCTCCGATCTCGTCCTGCCGCTCTTCGGCTCGATCGCGGGCGCCGAGTCGGTGCTGCTCGCGCTCGACAGCGAGCTCGCGCCGCGGGTGGCGATGGCCGAGGCGCCGCACGGGACCGCCCCGGCGCTCGAGGGCAAGGACCTCGCCAACCCGATGGGGATGATCCTCGCCGGGGCGGCGGTCCTGCATTACGCGGGCGAGGAGGCCGCCTCGCGGGCGATCTACGAGGGCGTGCTCGAGACGGTCGCCGCCGGGACCCGCACGCCCGACCTCGGCGGCCACTCTCAGACCACGGATTTCACTGACGCCGTCGTTGCAAGCGCAAGTCGACGGTTGAAATCCGCCGAACCGGGATAGGATGCACCGCGGGATGGAGGCCGGAACGCTGACCGGGACCCGCGACCGCTCGATGAGCGAGCGGTTCGGCAACGCGGTCAGTCGGGTCAACGACGCGCCGTTCGCGATCAAGGCGGGCGTCGGGGTCTTCGTGCTCGACCTGATCCTGGTCCTCGCCGACCGCCGCCCCGACGGCGCCGGGGAGTGGCTGTTGCTGGTCGCGATCGTCGCCGCGACGATCGCCGCGACGATCCCGCTCGAGCGCAGGCCGGCGGCGCTCGCGATCGTGGTGCTGCTCAACATCGTCGCGCTGCTGGTCCTCTACCACGGCCTCCACGACGTCGCCCAGCTCGGCATCAACGGCCTCTCGCTGGGGGCGATCTACGCCCTCGGCGCGGTCGGGCTGACGCTCGTCTACGGGATCCTGAAGCTGGTCAACTTCGCTCACGGCGACTTCCTCACCTTCGGCGCCTACATGGCCTACCTGGTCAACGTCACCTGGGGGCTGCCGCTGATCTACGGGATCGCGTTCGCGATCGTCGCCACCGCCCTGCTCGGGATCCTGCTCGAGAAGGTGATGTGGGCTCCGATGCGCTCGCGCGGCGCGGGCATGCTGCAGCTGCTGTTGATGACGATCGGGCTCGCGTTCGTGATCCGCTACGGGATCCAGTTCATCTGGGGCACCGAGCTGCGCCAGCTCGACGTCAACCGGACCGACACGGTCGAGCTCCTCGGCCTGCGAATCGGTCGCACGCAGCTGATCGTGATCATCGTCGGTTTCGCGACCCTGATCGCGACCGGGCTGATGCTGCGGGCGACGCTGCTCGGCAAGCGGATGCGGGCGCTCTCCGACGATCTCGACCTCGCCGAGACCTCGGGCATCAACACCGGCGCGGGTGATCCTCTACACCTGGATCTTCGCCGCCGGGCTCGCCGGGCTCGCGGGCGTCTTCGCCGGCGCGATCACCCAGCTTCAGCCCGAGCTCGGGTTCGAGCTCCTGCTGCCGATCTTCGCCGCCGTAGTCCTCGGCGGGATCGGCAACGCCTTCGGCGCGCTCGCGGCCGGAATCGTGCTCGGGGTCGTGATCGAGTGGTCGACCTTCATCGTCGCGCCGGGGCTGAAGCTCGCGGTCGGCTTCGTGATCCTGATCATCGTGCTGATCATCCGGCCGCAGGGCATCTTCGGCCAGGCGCGGGCGGTGTGAAGCGATGAGCGAACCGCTGCAGATGCTCCAGCTCGCGGTCTCGTTCGAGGCCTTCACCGACCTCGAGTTCTGGACCGGGGTCGGGGTGATCGCCGGGATCTACGTCGTCTTCTCCACCGGGCTGCAGATGAACGTCGGCTTCACCGGGATCCAGAACTTCGGCCAGGTCGGGTTCATGGCGATCGGCGCCTACACGATGGCGATCCTGACCGCGGAGGAGGGCTGGAACTTCTGGCTCTCGCTCCCGGTCGCGGTCGCGGTCGCGGTCATCTTCGGCCTCATCATCGGGCTGCCGTCGCTGCGCCTGCGCGCCGACTACTTCGCGATCGTCACGATCGCCGCCGCGGAGGCGATCCGCCTGGTCGCGCTCAACGCCCGCGAGCTCACCAACGGCGCCCAGGGGATCTTCGGCTTCGACGACAGCTGGGACTCGGTCTCCGAGTCGATCGAGGAGTTCATCGTCGACCTCGGCTGGACCGACGTCCCCGCCCAGTTCCCGCTCCTCCTGGTCACCTGGGGCCTGGCGGTACTGCTCATGTTCAGCTTCACGCGGATTCAGCGCACGCCCTGGGGGAGGGTGCTGCGGGCGGTGCGCGAGGACGAGGACGCGGCCCGCGCGCTGGGCAAGAACGCCTTCTCCTACAAGCTCCAGTCGCTGGCGCTCGCCGCGACCACCGGCGCCCTGGCCGGCTTCCTGCTCGCGCTCAGCCTCAAGTTCGTCGTTCCCGACGAGTTCCAGCCCCTGGTCACCTTCATCGGCTACGTCGTCCTCCTGCTCGGCGGCCTCGCGAACTACTGGGGGGTGGCGATCGGGGCGATCATCATGTGGACGGTGCTCGAGGGGTTGCGCTTCCTCGAGCTGCCGTTGTCGGAGACGAAGATCGCCGCGCTGCGGTTCATCATCCTCGGCCTGGTGCTGATCGGGTTGATGGCGTTCCGCCCGCAGGGCGCCTTCGGCAAGCGCGAGGAGATGGTCCTCGGTGACTGAGCAGCCGACCGCCGCCCCGGCCTCCGGCGCTGCGCCGCCCGCGGCCGCCGGCGCCACGAGGATCTTCGAGGCGACCGACATCCACAAGCACTTCGGCGGCATCCAGGCCGTCCGCGGCGCGACCATGGACGTCACGCAGGGCTCGATCACCGCGCTGATCGGTCCGAACGGGGCCGGCAAGACCACGTTCTTCAACCTGATCACCGGCTTCTACCGCCCCGACAAGGGTCGCGCGATCTTCGACGGGCGCGAGGTCCAGGGACGCCCGCCGTACTCGATCGCACGCCTGGGGATGGTGCGGACCTTCCAGATCACGAAGGCGCTCGCGGCGATGCCGGTGATCGACAACATGATGCTCGCCGCTCCCGAGCAGCCCGGGGAGCGGCTCGCGAACATCGTCTTCCGCCCGCTCTCCTGGCGCAAGCGCGAGAGCGAGGTCGAAGAGCAGGCGATGGAGCTGCTCGACGTCTTCAACCTGACCCGGCTCGCCGACGCCTACGCCGGGACGCTCTCGGGCGGGCAGCGCAAGCTGCTCGAGCTCGCGCGGGCGCTGATGGCGATGCCGCGCTTCCTGCTCCTCGACGAGCCGATGGCGGGGATCAACCCGACGCTCGGCCGGCGGCTGCTCGACCACATGCAGCGGCTGCGCTCCGAGGACGGGGTCACGTTCCTGTTCATCGAGCACGACATGGAGGTGGTCATGAACCACGCCGACCGGGTGATCGTGATGGCCGAGGGAGCCGTGATCGCCGACGGCGAGCCGCACGAGGTGCGCAAGGACAAGGCCGTGATCGACGCCTACCTCGGCGGCGGCGGCGAACGGCGGCGACGGAGGCGGAGCGCGCCCGTGAGCGAAGGCGACGGACAGCGCGAGGTCGTCCTCCAGGCCCACGGCGTGGTCGCCGGCTACATCCCCGAGGCCGACATCCTCAACGGCGTCTCGATCGTCGTCCGCGAGGGCGAGATCGTCACCATCGTCGGCCCCAACGGGGCCGGCAAGTCGACCCTGATGAAGACGATCTTCGGCCTCCTGCACCCGAGCGACGGGCGGATCGAGTTCCGCGGCGCGGAGATCGCCGGACGCAAGCCCCACGACATCACCCGGCTCGGGCTCGCCTACGTGCCGCAGCTCAACAACGTGTTCAAGAGCCTCACGGTCGAGGAGAACCTCGAGATGGGGTCGCTCGACCGTTCGCGCACGGCGGAGCAGAAGGACCTCATGTACGAGCTCTTCCCGCGCCTCGGCGAGCGCAAGGGCCAGGCCGCGGGGACGATGAGCGGCGGCGAGCGCCAGATGGTGGCGATGGCGAAGGCGCTGATGTGCGACCCGCACCTGCTGCTGCTCGACGAGCCCTCGGCCGGCCTCGCCCCCGCCTTCGTCGACGCGATCTTCGAGAAGACCCAGGAGGTCAACCAGAGCGGGGTCACCGTGATGATGGTCGAGCAGAACGCGCGCCGCGCGCTGGCGATGTCCGACCGCGGCTACGTGCTCGACCTCGGCAAGGACCGCTTCGAGGGCCCGGGCCAGGCAGCTGCTCGACGATCCCAAGGTCGCCGAGCTCTACCTCGGCGGGACCGCGCGCATCGACGAGCCCGACGCGGCGCCGCAGTAGGCGCCTGCAACGAGAAACGGCCGGAGCCCGAAGGCCCCGGCCGCTCGTACGCGTTGCGGCGCTCGCGCGCCGACGGTTACCGGGTCAGGAACCCGGTACCGCCACCTCAACCTCGTCCACGGGCTCGGGCGCGGTGCCCTTGAACTCGTAGATGTCGTAGACGCCCGCGGTCGCGTCGCCCGCGTCGTCCATGTCGATCGCTCCGGAGGCGCCCTGGTAATCGATGTCGTCGCCGTTCTGCAACGCCTCGATCGCGTCGGGCAGCTCCTCCCAGGTGTACGGGTCACCCTCGGGAGCGCTCACCGTCTGGATCTGCTCCGCGATGTCCGCGCCCTCGGTCGACCCGGCGGCGACGGCCGCGAGGTAGCAGAGGACGACGCTGTCGAACGTCTGCGCGTCGAACGTCAACCGGTCGACGTCCTTCGGCTCAGCCGCCTTGTACGCCTGATCGAACGCCTTCGCCTGCGTCTCGTCATCCGGAACGCCCGGCGCGGTGCCGCGCAGGCCGTTGGCCGCCTCCTCCCCGGCGTCTGCCAGGTCGGTGATCAGGCCGTCGGTGACCCACGTGGTCGAGGGGTCGTAATTCCCGGTCCGCACGAGCGCGGGACCGACCTTGTTATAGGTCTCCGGGAAATCGAGGATCACGGTCGCGTCCGGGCTCCCGGACGTGATCTGACCGGCCTCGGTGTCGTAGTTCGGCAGGTCGATGTCGTAGATGACCTCCTCGCCGATCGAGCCTCCGAGCTCCTCCCACGCGGCGCTGAACGTGTCCGCGAGGCCGGTGCCGTAGGCGTCGTTGCGAGCGCCGATGTTGACCGTCTTGCCCTCGGCTCCACCGAGCTCCTCGTCCATGAAGTTGGCGAGGGTCGGGCCCTGGAACGAGTCGGGCGGCGAGGTCCGGCTGACGAAGCCGTCGTCGTCGAGGCCGGTGATCTCGTCGGAGGTCGCCGACGGTGAGATCAGCGGCACCTCCTCGGGGACCGAGACCGACTCGCCGCTCGGGATCGTGTCCGCCGAGCCCCAGGGGCCGGAGATGCAGCTCGCGCCGTCCGACGTCGCCAGCTTGCGCTGCGCCTGGACCGCGCACTGCGGATCGGCCGCGCCGCAGTTGTCCTCCTTGACGACCTCGACCGTGTGGTCAACGCCGGCCTCTTCGATCGCGGCTTCGATCTCTGCGGTCGCCAGGTCCGTGGCCTTCTCACCGGGCCCACCGAAGTCGGCCAAGTCGCCGCTGAGCGGCAACGAGCTGCCGATCACCATGTCAAGCGAAGTCTCTCCGCCACCACCACTTTCGCTGTCCTCGTCGTCGTCGCCGCAGGCGACGATTCCGAACGACAAGCCGGCCACCACAAGGGCGAGCAAGACCAGCCTGATCTTCGTCATGAACACTCCTCTCTCGGAAAACCCAAAACGCGAGTGCCACTTCGGCGGTCTCGCAATGCCATTCCTATCAGGATCGGCGCCCCGGGGGCAAGATGGTCGTGCGTGCGAGAGGGCGCTCGCGGGGCCTTAGGCCGAACGGCTCGGAGCCCGCTCGCCGCCGGAGCCCGAGCCGACCCGCCGCCATTCGACGATCTCGCCGCCCTCGATCACGAACGCGGTCCGCGCGGTGCCGCCCGTACCCGTTCCGCAGGAGCCCGGGCCCGGCCGCTCGGTGAGCTCGAAGGTGGCGACGACGAAGTCGCCCTGTGCCGCCGCGCGGACGAGCTCGGCCCCGCATGGCAGCGAGGCGTTGAAGGCGCGAGCGTCGCCGAGCTCGCGGATCTCGACCAGCACCGGGCCGTTCTCGGCCACGCTCGGGATCGCGAAGTACCCCGCCGCGCCCTCGAGGTCGCCCTCGCTGAGCGCGGTCGCCCACTCGTCGATCACCCGCACGTCGGCGGGGTCGGCGCCCCCGGGGATCTCCTCGCCGGACTCGGCGCTGGTCGGCTCGGGGTCGGACTCCGAACAGGCGCCGAGGGTCGCCGCGAGCGCGACCAGTGCCGCTGTCATCGCGAGCCGGCTTCGCATCAGGTGACCAATTCTGACGCGGACGTGATCCGGGCTTGACATCCTCCGGCCTCTATACGAACATGTGTTCGATTCATGATCGCCTGCGCACTCATCCCCCGGCTCTCGCTGACGAGCGCCCTGGGGGGCCGGCGCGGGATGGTCGGCCGCCCGCTGGCGCTCGCCCCGCAGCCGGGCGGGCCGCAGGTCGTCGGCGAGGTCTCGGGGACTGCGGAGGCACACGGGGTGCGGGCGGGGATGCGCCTCGGCGAGGCGCTCTCGCGCTGCCCCTCGCTGGTCCTGGTCGCCGCCGACCCGGTGCGCGCCGAGGCCGCCTGGGAGGAATCGCTGCGCCGGCTCGAGACGATCGGCGCCGCGGTCGAGCCGGCGCAGCCGGGCGAGGCCTACTTCGCGCTCGAGCCCCTGCGCGGCATCCACGGCGAGCCCGGCGTGATCCTGGCGAGGGCCCGCCGAGCGCTCGGAGCGCCGGCGCGCCTGGGCGCGGGGCCGAACCGGATCAGCGCCCGGGCCGCGGCGATGCGGATGCGCGCCCGCCGCCCGCCGCTGCTCCTCTCCGATGCCGCCGCGCGGAGGATGCTCGCCGGACTCCCGGTCGCCGCCCTGCGCGGACGCCTCGCTCAAGGCGGCTGGCGAGCCCTTGCGGACCATGACGCCCCCGGAAGCGAAGCGGAGGAGGCGTCATGCATTGATTGCTTCGAGCGGCTCGGGGTGCGGACCCTGGGCGAGCTCGCCGGGCTGCCGGCCGAGGCGATCGCCGACCGCTTCGGCGACCCGGGCCTGCGAGCGCTCGAGCTCGCGCGCGGCGCCGACGAGCCGCTGCGCCCGCGCCGGGTTCGCGAGCAGCTCGCCGAGCGCCTCGAGCTGCCCGAGGCCGCCTCGGGACAGCAGCTCGAGCGCGCCCTTGGCCTGCTCGCGGAGCGGCTGCTCTCGCATCCGTCGCGAGGCGGGCGGACGATCCGCAAGCTGCGAATCGAGGCGCGCCTCGCCGCCGGCGGCGGCTGGCGCACCGACGTGACCATGCGCACCGCGACCGCCGGCGCCGAACGCCTGCGGCTGGCGCTCGCACCGCGACTCTTAAAGCTCCCGGGGCCGGCCGCCGCGCTCGCCCTGCGGGCGCTCGAGCTCGGGCCGCCGGGCGGCGAGCAGGCGGCGCTCGCCTCGCCCACCGAGGAGCGCCGCGCCCGGCTCGGCGAGGCGGTGCGCCAGACGCGCGCCGCGGCCGGGCGCGATGCCGTGCTCAAGGTGCTCGAGGTCGATCCGCACTCGCGAATCCCCGAGCGCCGCGCGATCCTGACCCCGTTCGGGGAGCGCGCCGATGACTAGCCAGCGGGTCTACTGGCCGCGACCGGTCGCGGTCGAGGCCGCGGGCGACGGAACGCCGCGCGCGGTCGCCGGGGTCGCGGTCGAGGCGGTGCGCGAGGAATGGCTGGTCGAGGATCGTTGGTGGACGCCGAAACCCCTGCAAAGACGCTACTTCGAGCTCGTGCTCGCCGACGGCCGCGACCTCGTCGTCTTCCGCGAGGGCGAGCGCTGGTTCGAGCAACGGGCGTAGTGGCGTACGTCGAGTTACACGCGCATTCGGCCTACTCGTTCGGTGACGGCGCCTCGCTGCCGGAGGAGATCGCGGGCGCGGCGGCCGACCGCGGCTACGGCGCCTTCGCGCTCACCGACCACGACAACGTCTGCGGTGCGATCGAGTTCGCCCGAGCCTGCCGGGGATTCGGGGTGCGGGCGATCGCCGGTGCCGAGCTCACCGTCGCCGACGCGAGCGGGGCGCCGCCGTTTCACCTCACGCTGCTGGTCGAGAGCGCCATCGGCTGGCGCAACCTCTGCCGGCTCTTGACCGAGGCGCACGCCCCGACCAGGCCGGATCCTGGGCGCGACCCCCTCCCCCCCTCGCTGGCGCTCGACTCGCTGATCGCCCGCAACGAGGGCCTCGTCTGCCTCACCGGCTGCGCCGGCGAGGGCGCGGTCGCCGGCGGCTGGGAGCGCGGCGACCCGCGCCGCGCCGAGGCACTCGCCCGGCGACTCGCCACCGGCTTCGGGCGCGAGCGCCTGCGGATCGAGCTCCAGCGGCCGTTCTGGCGCCGAGACCGCTCTCGCAACCGCGACCTCGCCGGCCTCGCCGAGCGGCTCGGGGTCGCGACCGTCGCGACCGGCAACGTCCACGCCCACGACCGCTGCCGGGCCGAGCTCCAGGACGCCTTGGTCGCGATCCGCTCGCACACGACGCTCGAAGAATGCGAGCCCGGGCGACGCGGCAACTCGAGCGCCGTGCTCGGCTCGCCCGCGGAGATGGCGGCCCGTTTTGCCGACCATCCGGAGGCCGTCTCCGAGACGGCGCGGCTGGCGGAGCGGCTCGAGTTCGACCTCGAGGGCGAGCTCGGCTACCGCTATCCCGGTTCCGAGGACCCCGATGCCGACGCCACCCTGGCCGAGATCTGCCGCGGCCGGCTCGAACTGCGCTACGCGGGGACTCGCGAGCGTCCCGAGGCCGAGCGGCGGCTCGACGAGGAGCTGCGGGTGATCCGCGGCCTCGGCCTCTCCGGGTTCTTCCTCCTGCACTTCGACCTGCTCGAGCTCGCGCGCGAGGTCGCGGCCGAGGTGCGCGGACCCGACTCGGCTCGGTCGCTGCTGCCTCCGGGGCGCGGGCGCGGCTCGAGCGTGAGCTCGGTCGTCTGCTACCTGACCGGCCTCTCGCACGTCGACCCGGTGCGCGCCGGGCTCTTCCTCGGCCGCTTCCTCAACGACGACGTCTCGGAGATGCCCGACATCGACCTCGACTTCCCGCGCGACATCCGCGAGCGGCTGATCCCCCGCGTCCACGAGCGTTATGGCCGCGAGCACGCGGCGCTCGTGTCCGCGTTCGCCGGCTATCGCTCGCGCGGCGCCATCCGCAACCTCGGCAAGGCCCTCGGCCTGCCCCCGGGCGAGATCGAGCGGGTCGCGGGGATCGCCGACGTCTACGGTCGCGGCGAGGAGATCGAGCGCGACATCGCCGAGGCGATCGGCGCCGAGCGCGCCGCCTCGGAGCGCTGGCGCTGGGCGGCGCGACTCGCGCGCGAGGTCTGGGGGCTGCCGCGCCACATCTCCCAGCACCCGGGCGGGATGGTGCTCTCGACCCGGCCGCTGATCGACATCTGCCCGGTGCAGCCGGCGGCGATGGAGGGGCGCCAGGTGGTGCAGTGGGACAAGGACTCGTGCGCCGACGCGGGCTTCTTGAAGATCGATCTGCTCGGGCTCGGGATGCTGTCGGCGGTCGAGCGCTGCGTCGAGTCCATCGCCGCCACCCGCGACGAGCGCATCGACCTCTCGCGGATCCCGCTCGACGACCCGCCCACCTTCGAGGCGATTCGCGCCGCGGAGACGACCGGGGTGTTCCAGATCGAGAGCCGGGCGCAGATGCAGATGCTGCCCCGCAGCCTGCCCGAGACGCTCGACGACGTCGTCGTCCAGGTCGCGCTCGTGCGTCCCGGACCGATCCAGGGAGGCGCCGTGCACCCGTATCTCGAGCGCCGGCGGCTGCTGCGCGAGGACCCCGGCTACCGGATTCCCTACGAGCATCCGGCGCTCGAGCCGATCCTCGCCGACACGCTCGGGGCGATCGTCTTCCAGGACCAGGTGATCCAGGTGGCGATGGCGCTCGCCGGCTTCAGCGCCGGCGAGGCCGAGGGCCTGCGACGAGCGATGAGCCGCAAGCGCTCGGAGGCCGCACTGAACGCCTATTGCGAGCGCTTCGTCGCCGGCGCGGTCGAGCGCGGGGTCGAGCGCGGGCTCGCCGAGCGCGTCTTCGAGCAGGTGCGCGGCTTCTCCGGCTTCGGGTTTCCGAAGTCGCACGCCGCCGCCTTCGGCCTGCTCGCCTACCAGTCGACCTGGCTGCGCGTCCACTACGGGCCCGAGTTCCTCTGCGCGCTGTTCAACGAGCAGCCGATGGGCTTCTACCCGCCCGACTCGCTCGCCCACGAGGCGCAGCGGCGCGGGATCGAGGTGCGGGCGGCGGACGTCAATCGCAGCGCGGTCGAGTGCAGGGTCGAGCGGGGCCTCGCCGTTCGCATCGGCCTCGGCTACGTCAAGGGCCTGCGCGCCGAGCAGGCCGAGGCGCTGGTCAGCGAGCGCGAGCGTCGCGGCGCCTATGCCGACCTCGCCGAGCTCGCCTCGCGCTCGGGGGTCGACCGCGACGGCCTCGAACGACTCGCCTGGGCGGGCGCCTGCGAGTCGCTCGCCGGCCCGGCCGGGGGCGCCGCGCGCCGCGACGAGCTCTGGCGACTCGGGATCGCGCGCGGCGGCGAGCGCGGCGCGGGCACTCGCAGGCACAGCTCGCGCTGCCGCTCTCGCTTCCGGCCGCCCCCGACCTGCGCCCGCTCGACTCCTGGGAGCGGATCGTCGCCGACTACGCCTCGACCGGGGTCACCCTCGGCGAGCATCCGCTTGCCGCGATGCGCACCGGGCTCGAGCGGGGCCTGGCGCGCACCGACGAGCTCGCGACCCGCCCCGATCGCGACCAGCTCGCGCTCGCCGGGCTGGTCGTCGCCCGCCAGCGCCCGGCGACCGCGAACGGGATCGTGTTCATGCTGCTCGAGGACGAGCTCGGGGTCGCGAACGTGATCGTCCCGCCGCCCGTCTACGACCGCTGCCGGCTCGCCGTCCGCACCGCCTCGTTCGCCGTCGTGCGCGGCCGGCTCGAGCGCCGCGAGGGCGTCGTCAACGTCCTCGCGGCGTCGGTCGAGGCGCTCGCCCCTCCGGCCCCGGCCGCAGCCGTGGTTCGCCAGATCGAGCCGTCCGCCGGGCGCGAGACCGGGCGCGACCAGTCGGCGGCCGGTCGCGAGCTCGCCGCCGTCGCCCCTCGCGCGCACAGCTTCGGGCGCCGATGAGCCCGCGCTGCAAGATCGCATGCAGAACATATGTTCTGTCCGGAGCCGTCCTTAGTCTCGCGCCCGTGATCAAGTCCTCGTCCACAGACCTCGCCCAGCGACTCCTCGGCGCCGTCGATCTCGCGATCGATTTCGCCACCCTGGGCGAGTACGGCCTCGAGCCGTTGCCCACCGACGGGCCATGTCGCGAGCGGGCCGGCTGCGACGCCGGCCGGGAGGCGCTCGCGGCGGCTCGTCGCGGCACCCGCAAACGACGAGAGCCGCCCCGAGGGACGGCTCTCTGTCGAAGCTAAACGGCGGCGACCTACTCTCCCAGGCGCTTGCGCACCAAGTACCATCGGCGCTGAGGGGCTTAACTGCTCTGTTCGGAATGGGAAGAGGTGTTTCCCCCTCGCTATGACCACCGAAATTGGTCGAGACCGCGCGACTGACCGAGCCGCCCGGTTCCCCGGTGGGGCTTGAAAACTGCATCAAGGCCAAAAGAGGTATTCAAGAACAACGTCAAGCCCTCGACCCATTAGTACCGGTCTGCTGAGTGCGTTACCGCGCGTGCACAGCCGGCCTATCAACCTGATCGTCTATCAGGGGTCTTACTCCCTCAAGGGGATGGGAGAGCTCATCTCGAGGTCGGCTTCCCGCTTAGATGCTTTCAGCGGTTATCCGATCCGCACGTAGCTAACCTGCAGTGCCCTTGGCAGGACAACAGATACACCAGAGGTGCGTTCATCCCGGTCCTCTCGTACTAAGGATGACTCCTCTCAACTCTCCAACGCCCATGGCAGATAGGGACCGAACTGTCTCACGACGTTCTGAACCCAGCTCGCGTGCCGCTTTAATGGGCGAACAGCCCAACCCTTGGGACCTACTCCAGCCCCAGGATGCGACGAGCCGACATCGAGGTGCCAAACCGCTTCGTCGATATGGACTCTTGGAAGCGATAAGCCTGTTATCCCCGGAGTACCTTTTATCCGTTGAGCGACGGCGCTTCCACTTGCAACCGCCGGATCACTAAGCCCAACTTTCGTTCCTGCTCCACCCGTCGGTGTCGCAGTCAAGCTCCCTTGGTGCCTTTACACTCTACGCACGATTTCCGACCGTGCTGAGGGAACCTTTGGGCGCCTCCGTTACTCTTTAGGAGGCGACCGCCCCAGTCAAACTGCCCACCTGACACTGTTCACAGCCCGGTTTACGGCGCTGTGTTAGAAGCTCAGAACACCAAGGGTGGTATCTCAAGGTTGGCTCCCCGACGGCCGAAACCGTCGGTTCGAAGCCTCCCACCTATCCTGAGCGAGATACACCGAACTCCAATATCAAGTTGCAGTAAAGGTTCACGGGGTCTTTCCGTCTTGCCACGGGTACTCGGTATCTTCACCGAGACTCTAATTTCACCGAGCCCCTCGTTGAGACAGCGTCCAACTCGTTACGCCATTCGTGCAGGTCGGAACTTACCCGACAAGGAATTTCGCTACCTTAGGACCGTTATAGTTACGGCCGCCGTTTACCGGGGCTTAGCTTCGCTGCTTCGCGCCGAAGCGCTAACAACTCCGCGTAACCTTCCGGCACCGGGCAGGCGTCAGCCCCTATACGTCGTCTTTCGACTTAGCAGAGGCCTGTGTTTTTGGTAAACAGTCGGTTGGACCAAGTCACTGCGGCCCCCTCGAGCTCCGCCAGCAAGTGGCATCACTCTACCGAGGCGTCCCTTCTCCCGAAGTTACGGGACGATTTTGCCGAGTTCCTTAACGAGGGTTAGCTCGCTCACCTTAGTATTTTCTACTTGTCCACCTGTGTTGGTTCTCGGTACGGGCACGAGTGTCCTGCCTAGAGGTTTTTCTCGGAGGTATGGGTGCGGGGACTGGCCGGCTTTCACGCCAGCTGACATCGCGCCTCGCGTCAAAACGCCGTGGCGGATTTGCCAACCACGACTGGCTACGCGCTTGTCCCAGGACGACCATCGCCTGGGTTCCCTTTCCCTTCCTCGTCACCCCATCGGTCATAGCGGACACGACGTGGTACGGGAATATCAACCCGTTGGCCATCGACTACGCCTTTCGGCCTCGCCTTAGGTCCCGACTAACCCTGAGCAGACGAACTTTACTCAGGAAACCTTGGACAATCGGTGGGGAAGATTCTCACTTCCCTTGCGTTACTCATGCCGGCATTCTCACTTCCTGGCGCTCCACGACCGCTCACGCGATCGCTTCAGCAGCAGGAACGCTCTCCTACCACTCAGGCCGTCCGCAGACGATCTGAGTCCATAGCTTCGGAGGTTCGCTTGAGCCCCGTTGAATTATCCGCGCTCGAACACTTGACCAGTGAGCTGTTACGCACTCTTTCAAGGGTGGCTGCTTCTAAGCCAACCTCTTGGTTGTCTGTGCATTCGAACATCGTTTCCCACTTAGCGAACACTTGGGGTCCTTAGCTGATGGTCTGGGATGTTTCCCTCTCGCGTACGAAGTTTATCCCCCGCACACTGACTCCCGAGATACACGTAATGGTCTTCGGAGTTTGCCTGAAGTCGGTAACCTGGTAGGGCCCCTAGTCCAAGCAGTGCTCTACGGCCAGAACGCACTCACTCGAGGCTATACCTAAATATATTTCGGAGAGAACCAGATATCTCTGGGCTTGCTTAGCCTTTCACTCCTATCCACAGGTCATCCGCCCACTTTTCAACGTAGGTCGGTTCGGTCCTCCACGAGGTCTTACCCCCGCTTCAACCTGCCCATGGATAGCTCGCCCAGTTTCGGGTCTACCGCCAGTGACTGAATCGCCCTGTTCGGACTCGCTTTCGCTGCGGCTCCGCTCATCGCTTAACCTCGCCACTGACGAGTAACTCGCCGGCCCGTTATGCAAAAAGTACGCCGTCACGCCGAAGCGCTCCGACCACTTGTAGGCACGCGGTTTCAGGTACTATTTCACTCCCCTTCCGGGGTGCTTTTCACCTTTCCCTCACGGTACTAGTTCACTATCGGTCACCAGGGAGTACTTAGCCTTGGAGGGTGGTCCCCCCGGGTTCAGACCGCGTTTCACGGCAGCGGTCCTACTCAGGAAACTCGATCGACAGGTCAGTGCTCTTTCACCTACGGGACGCTTGCCCTCTGTGGTGCGAGGTTCCACTCGACTTCGGCTAGAACCTGACTTGGTAACTGTCGCCGGATCGGACACGATCCGGACACGAGCCCTACGACCCCCGGCATGCAACGCGTGTCCGCTTGCACATGCCGGGTTTAGGCTGTTCCCCTTTCGCTCGCCACTACTCGGGGAGTCTCGGTTGATTTCCTTTCCTCGAGGTACTGAGATGTTTCAGTTCCCTCGCTTGCCTTCCAGCGCCTATGAATTCAGCGCTGAACGACGCCGCATTACCGGCGTCGGGTTGCCCCATTCGGAGATCCGCGGGTCAATGCCTGTTCAGCGACTCACCGCGGCTTATCGCAGCCGTCCACGTCCTTCTTCGGCTCCTGGTGCCAAGGCATCCACCGTGTGCCCTTACTATCTTGACGGTGAGCTCCGCGGCCGCCCGAGGGCGGATGCGGAGAACCACGGCTGCCCGAGGGCCGCCGTGGGTGAATACCCTTTTACTTTTGGCCTTTGATGCAGTTTTCAAGCTCCGCCGAGGTCGGCAGACGGGGGGCTCCCGCCGGCGGTCTCTCAAAACTGAGCAGCGCATGACGACGGCCGAAGCCACCGACGCGTCCCGCGGTGCCAAGCCGCTCATGGACGCAGGTCCGGTCGACATCTAGAGAATGTCTCCCTAGAAAGGAGGTGATCCAGCCGCAGCTTCCGCTACGGCTACCTTGTTACGACTTCACCCCAATCACAAGCCCCACCTTCGACGGCTCCCTCCCGTAAGGGTTAGGCCACCGGCTTCGGGTGTTGCCTGCTTTCGTGGTGTGACGGGCGGTGTGTACAAGGCCCGGGAACGTATTCACCGCGGCGTTGCTGATCCGCGATTACTAGCAACTCCACCTTCATGGAGGCGAGTTTCAGCCTCCAATCCGAACCGAGACGCGCTTTGTGGGATTTGCTCCACCTCACGGTATTGCATCCCTCTGTACGCGCCAATGTAGCACGTGTGTAGCCCTGGACATAAGGGGCATGATGACTTGACGTCATCCCCACCTTCCTCCGGTTTGTCACCGGCAGTCTCCTATGAGTCCCCAACTTAATGCTGGCAACATAGGACAGGGGTTGCGCTCGTTGCGGGACTTAACCCAACATCTCACGACACGAGCTGACGACAGCCATGCACCACCTGTGATGGTGTCCCGAAGGAAAGGTGTGTTTCCACACCGGTCACCAACATGTCAAACCCAGGTAAGGTTCTTCGCGTTGCGTCGAATTAAACCACATGCTCCGCTGCTTGTGCGGGCCCCCGTCAATTCCTTTGAGTTTTAGCCTTGCGGCCGTACTCCCCAGGCGGGGCACTTAATGCGTTAGCGTCGGCACGGGAGGAGTCGACACCTCCCACACCTAGTGCCCATCGTTTACGGCGTGGACTACCAGGGTATCTAATCCTGTTTGCTCCCCACGCTTTCGCGCCTTAGCGTCAATACCGTCCCAGCGAGCTGCCTTCGCTATTGGTGTTCCTCCTGATATCTGCGCATTCCACCGCTACACCAGGAATTCCACTCGCCTCTTCCGGATTCTAGCCCGGCAGTATCCACCCGCTTTCCAGGGTTGAGCCCTGGACTTTCAGAGCGGACTTACCGGGCCGCCTACGCGCGCTTTACGCCCAATGATTCCGGACAACGCTAGCCCCCTACGTATTACCGCGGCTGCTGGCACGTAGTTAGCCGGGGCTTCTTGTGGAGGTACCGTCAGTCCGGACGGCTATTCACCGCCGAACCTTCGTCCCTCCTGAAAGGGGTTTACAACCCGAAGGCCTTCTTCCCCCACGCGGCGTTGCTGCGTCACGCTTTCGCGCATTGCGCAAGATTCCCCACTGCTGCCTCCCGTAGGAGTCTGGGCCGTGTCTCAGTCCCAGTGTGGCTGATCGTCCTCTCAGACCAGCTACCCATCGCGGCCTTGGTGAGCCGTTACCTCACCAACTAGCTAATGGACCGCGGGCCCCTCCCGATACGGAGGCCGAAGCTTCCTTTACGCGTCGGACTTGAGTCCGACGAGCACATCCGGTATTAGCCCGAGTTTCCTCGGGTTGTCCCGGTTATCGGGGTAGGTTACCCACGTGTTACTCACCCGTTCGCTGCTTTGCCCCAGGGCAAGCCCTGGTTCGTCGCTCAACTTGCATGTGTTAGGCACGCCGCCAGCGTTCGTCCTGAGCCAGGATCAAACTCTCCGTGAAAAGTGACTCGAGGTTTCAATCCGAGGCCGGGGTCAACCGGCTCCGGTTCCTCTGTCTACACGAAAAGTCGTCATGCCTCGTGTCCGTCGAGTACACAAGTTGACGGACGACATGACGGGGTTTGGCTGTCACCGCCTAACGAGGCGGTGATCGGACCTCACGAACCGGGGCGAGCCCCAGTTCGCGCGCTGCTCAGTTTTCAAAGACCGCGTCCGGGGCGCGGGGTGCTTCCCCGCGCGACCGGTGCCGTTTCAGGCGCGACCAGCAAGTATATCCCTGCCCGGCCGCGAACCGCAAGCCGGATTGCCGGCGCGGACGCGAGAGGGTAGCAGGCACGCCGCGGGCGTCGGCCGCGCGATCGTCTAGGCGCCGGTTACGACGCGGACGAAGCGACGCTTGCCGACCTGCACGACGCGTCCGTTGAGCTCGGCCAGCGGCAGGTCGAGGCGGTCGCCGGCGAGCGGCGCCCCGTCGAGCCGCACCGCCCCCTGCGCGATCAGCCGCCGCGCCTCGCTCGACGAGAGCTCGAACTCGCTCGCGATCAGCGCCGGCAGGTGGACCGTCCCGTCGGCGCCGGGCGTGACCCGGGTCGTGCGGATCTCCTCCGGGAGCTCGCCGCGCACGTGCACGCGGTCGAAGCGCGCCTCGGCCGCCGCACCGGCCCCGTCGCCGTGGAAGCGGTCGGTCAGCCGCCGGGCGAGCTCGCGTTTCGCCTCGCCCGGATGGCGCCCGGGCTCGAGCGGCTCGCCGAGCAGGAGCAGGTAGTAGTCGCCCATCGCCGAGTCGGGGATGCTCATCAGCTTCCCGAACATCTCCTCGGGCGGATCGCTGACGGCGACGTAGTTGCCGTACGACTTGCTCATCTTTCGCACCCCGTCGGTGCCGGCCAGGATTGGCATCGTCAGGATCGACTGCGGGGCCTGGCCGTAGGCCTCCTGCACGTCGCGCCCGAAGAGCAGGTTGAAGGTCTGGTCGGTACCGCCGAGCTCGACGTCCGCCTCGATCGCGACCGAGTCGTACCCCTGGAGCACCGGGTAGAGCAGCTCGAGCACCGAGATCGGCTGAGCGTCGGCGATCCGGCGGCTGAAGTCGTCGCGCTCGAGCAGGCGGGCGACCGTGAACCTGCGCACGAGCCCGAACAGCTGCTCGCCATCCATCGCCAGCCACTCACTGTTGTGCCGGATCTCGGTCCGCTCGCGGTCGAGGACCGCGAACGCCTGCTCCTGGTAGGTGAGCGCGTTGGCGTCGATCTCCTCCGCCGAGAGCACCGGCCGGGTCGCGTCGCGCCCGCTCGGGTCACCGACCCGGGCCGTGTAGTCGCCGATGATCAGGACGACCGTGTGGCCGGCGTCCTGAAACGCCCGGAGCTTGGTCAGGACGACGCAGTGACCGAGGTGGATATCGGGGCTGGTCGGGTCGACTCCGAACTTGACCCGTAGCGGCCGGTCGGCCTCGAGCTGCTCGTCGAGCCGCCCGGCGGGCAGCGCGTCGACCGCCCCCGCGAGCAGGCCGGCCACGGCGCCGTGGCCGCGATTCAGCTCCGGGGGCGCCATCGGGCCAATGCTAGACTCCCCGTCCGGCTCTGAGGGGTGTCCGCGCGTCCGCCGAGACCACGCCCCACGCCGCCTGCCGCGCGTGATCCGCGGCGCTCGGACATTCGCATCATTCGCCATGGACTCCGGATCCGAACACGAACCCGCGAGCGGCAACGGGACCGCTCGGCCGCGCCGCCGGCCACGGCTGCCGAAGCCGCCCGGCCCCCTGAGGGGCTCGAACGGCGAGGGCAAGCCACGGCTGCGGAAGCTGCGCTTCGCCGCGGTCGTCCTCGGCCTCGCGGTGCTGGCGTTCGTCTCATGGATCTTCGGGATCATGATGGCGGTCGCGCAGGACCTCCCCGCGCTCGAGAACCGCGAGCAGTACGAGCGGGCCCAGAACTCGATCGTCTACGACGTCAACGGGGTCAAGCTCGCGACCCTGACCAACAACCAGGGACGGATCCTGCTCGAGTCCGACCAGATCGCATCGGTGATGAAGGAGGCGGTGGTCGCGATCGAGGACCAGCGCTTCTACGACCACCGCGGGGTCGACTTCCAGGGCATCGCCCGGGCGCTCTATCAGGACATCCTCTCCGGTTCGACGCAGCAGGGCGCCTCGACGATCACCCAGCAGTTCGTCAAGAACGCGCTCGCCGCCCAGGACAGCCGCACGATCCTGCAGAAGTTCCGCGAGTCGGCGATCGCCTACCACCTCGAGCGCCAGTGGTCGAAGGACAAGATCCTGACCGAGTACCTGAACGAGATCTACTTCGGCGAGGGGGCGACGGGGATCGAGGCGGCCGCGCGGACCTACTTCGGGGCCGCTCACCCAGGCTGCGGCGAGGGCGAGGCCGCCGACCCGTGCGCCTCGCAGCTGCTGCCCTGGGAGGCGGCGCTGCTGGCCGGGATCATCTCCTCCCCGTCGGCCTACTCGCCGCGCAACTTCGAGCAGGCGGCGCTCGAGCGCCGCAACCTCGTCCTCGAGCGGATGGAGGAGTCCGGCTATATCACCGCCGAGGAGTACACCAAGTACTCGGCGGTCGAGCTCCCGGACGCCGACGACATCTCACCCCCCTCGGAGAACTCCGCCGCGCCGTACTTCACCTCCTGGCTGCGCCAGCAGCTCGTCGACCGCTACGGCGCCGGCGAGGCGTTCGGCGGCGGTCTGCACATCGTCTCGACCCTCGACCTCGACCTCCAGAACCAGGTCGAGGAGATCGTCGCCGGCCGGCTCGCCGGGATCGAGCCGACGGCGTCGGTGGTCGTGCTCGACAACGACACCGCCGCGGTCCGGGCGATGGTCGGTGGCTCGGACTTCCAGGACGCGCCCTTCAACCTCGCCACCAACGGTCACCGCCAGCCGGGGTCGTCGTTCAAGCCGTTCACCCTGATCACGGCGCTCGAGCAGGGTCGCTCGACCAGCGAGGTGTTCACCTCGGCGCCGCAGGAGATCCCGTTCCGGGCCCGGTTCGAGAACAACAAGGGCGAGGAGGAGACGGTGAACGAGCTGTTCAAGGTCAACAACTACGAGGACACCTACCTCGGCTCCGCCGACCTCGCGACCGCGACCACCTACTCCGACAACTCGGTCTACTCGCAGGTCGGGACCCAGGTCGGGCCCGAGAACGTCGCCGCGACGGCGGCGGAGCTCGGCGTCGAGACCGACCTCTCGACCTCGACCGAGTACTCGATCGACGGCCGCGACTTCGAGCCGTACAACCCGGCGCTGATCCTCGGCGGGCTCGAGGTCGGGGTGACGCCGCTGGAGATGGCGCACGCCTACAACTCGATCGCCGCCGACGGTAAGCGGCTCTCGGGGACGATGGCGGCCGGCGCCGGCGGCCCACTCGGGATCGTCAAGGTGACCGAGGACGGCTTCAACCAGGGCGACCTGGTGCCCGACAACACCGGCGCCAGCGGTGAGAACGAGGTCGTCGCCAAGCAGGTGATCGACCCGGCGGTCGCGAGCACCGCCCGCGAGGTGCTCTCGACCGTGGTCGAGTCCGGCACCGGCGAGAACGCCGCCACCGGCGAGCCGACCTGGGGCAAGACCGGGACCACCGACGACAACGGCGACGCCTGGTTCTGCGGCGCGACCGAGGAGATCACCACCTGCGTCTGGGTCGGCCACGCCGACTCGGTGATCCCGATGGAGACCGAGTTCGCCGGCGCCCCCGTCGACGGCGGCACCTTCCCGGCGCTGATCTTCGCCGACGTCGTCAACGCCTACGAGGAGATCAACGACTCGCGCAGCTCCGGCGAGGACCCCGATCCGACCACGGAGGCGGCGGCACCGGCACCGGCGGCGACCGAGCCGGCCTATGAGACGAGCGAGCCGGAGGCGGTCGAGCCGGCACCGACGGAGCCGGAGGCCGCGCCCGCGGACGGCGGCGCGACCGAGCCCGCTGCGGCCCCTTCGGGCGGCGGCGTCTCCGCCGGCTGAGCCCGGCTCAGGCCGCGGCCGCGAGCGGGCGCGAGAGGAACTCGCTCTCCGCGGCGCAGAAGCGCCATGGCAGGTCGACCGCCTTGGTGATCCCGATCCGGGGCCCGCTCGCGATCCGCACCCGCTCCCAGGCGCCGGCTCGCGGCCGGAGCTCGAACGGCGCCTCGACCAGCGAGCGGCCGTCGAGCTCGAGCCCGATCGCGAGCGCCTCGGTGAGCTTGCCGGGACCCGAGCAGAGCTCGCGCACGGCGCCGCGACGGCGCCGCCGCGCCATCGCCTCGAGGCCGCGGCGCGGCTCCAGCGCCCGGATCAGGACCGCGGCGGCGCTGCCCTCAGGCTCGGCGACGACGTTGAGCAGGCTGTGAATCCCGTAGGAGAGGTAGACGTAGGCGCGGCCCGGCGGCCCGAACAGGGTCGCAGTTCGCGGCGTAAGCCCGGCATAGGCGTGGCAGGCCGGGTCGTCGCGCTCGTAGCTCTCGGTCTCGACGATCACCCCGCCGGCTCCGCCGAAGTAGAGCTCGCAGCCGATCAGGTCACGGGCGACATCGTGGACCGAGCGGGCGAAGAACCCGGCGTCGAGGCTCACGACGGCTCGCCCGCCGGCCCGATCGCGGCACGCGCTCGCTCGAGCTGCTCACGGACCCGTTCGAGCGCGGTCCCGCCCGGCGAGACCTTCGACTCGAGCGCCGCCCCGGGCTCGAACAGCGCGTAGAAGCCCTCGTCGAGCAGCTCCGAGTGCGCGGCGAGCGCCTCGGGCTCGAGCGCCGAGAGCGAGACGCCGCGCTCGAGCGCCTCGCGGACGAGCGAGCCGACCACGTCGTGCGCCTCGCGAAACGCCATTCCCCTGCGCACGAGCAGGTCGGCGACGTCGGTCGCCGCGAGCAGCTCGTCGGCGGCGGCCGCCGCCATCCGCTCGCGGTCGAAGCGGGTGCCGGCGAGCATCCGCTCGGCGACCTCGAGCGAGAGCTCGAGCGTGTCGACGGCGTCGAAGAGCGCCTCCTTGTCCTCCTGGAGGTCCTTTGAGTAGGCGAGCGGGAGCGCGTGCATGACCCCGGCCAGGGTGGTCAGCGAGCCGAGCACCCGCGGCGCCTTCGCCCGCAGCAGCTCGGCGGCGTCCGGGTTCTTCTTCTGCGGCATCAGGCTCGAGCCGGAGGCGAAATCGTCGGCCGGCTCACAGAACCCAAACTCGCGGCTGGACCAGAGCACGAGCTCGGCCCCGAGCCGCGAGAGGTGGGTGGCGCAGATCGTCGCCGCGGCGAGATAGTCGAGCGCCGAGTCGCGGCTCGCGACCGCGTCGATCGAGTTCTCCGACGCCTCGAGTGCCTCCGCCGGGTCGAGCGAGCGCGCGGTCTGGTCGCGGTCGAGCGGCCAGTTGGTGCCGGCGAGGGCGCCGGAGCCGAGCGGGATCGTGCCCGCCGCGGCGAGCGCGTCGGCGAACCGGCGCCGGTCGCGGGCGAACATCCAGAAGTAGGCGAGCAGGTGGTGCGAGAGGTAGACCGGCTGCGCGCGCTGCAGGTGCGTGTAGCCGGGCAGCGGCCAGTCGAGGTGCCGCTCGGCGGTCTCGACCAGGCGCTCGAGCAGGCGCGCCAGGAGCTCGTCCGCCGCCCGGCAGCGGCCGCGCACGTAGAGCACGAGGTCGGTCGCGACCTGGTCGTTTCGAGAGCGCGCGGTGTGCAGCTTGGCGCCGACCGGGCCGGCGATCTCGGTCACCCGTCGCTCGATCGCCATGTGGATGTCCTCGTCGTCGTCGGCGAACGCGAACTCGCCGCGCTCGAGCTCGCCGGCGACCTGGTCGAGCGCCCCGAGCAGCTCGTCGCGCTCCTCGACGCTCAGGATCCCGGCGCGCTCGAGCCCCTCGACGTGGGCTCGGGAGCCGCTGACGTCCTCCGGCCACAGCCGCCGGTCGAAGCCGATCGAGGCGTTGATGCGCGCGAACAGCGGGTCCTGCGGCTCTGGCAACCGGCCCATGGCTGCGCCACTATAGGGTCGGCGCCGAGGGTTGATGCGGTTCCTGGTCACCGGAGCGACGGGCAAGGTCGGCAACGCCGTCGCGCGGGCGCTCGCCGACCGCGGCGACGAGGTGGTGGCGCTCGTCCGCGACCCCGACCGAGCCCGCGAGCTGCTCCAGGCCGAGATCGAGCTCGCCCCCGGCGACGTCACCGACCCGGCCTCGATCCGCCGCGCGGCGGAGGGCGTCGAGGGCGCCTTCAACTGCATGGGGATCTTCGAGCAGTGGCTGCCCGACCCGGCCCGGTTCGAGCGGGTCAACGCCGACGGCGCGCGGAACGTCGTCGCCGCCGCACGCGAGGCCGGAGCGCGGCGGGTGGTGCACACCTCGACCTTCGACGTCTTCCACGCCGAGCCCGGGGGCACGGTCAGCGAACGGGCCGTCGCCGACTATCCGAAGGGCACCGCCTACGAGCGCTCGAAGCAGCGCGCCGAGGAGCTCGTGCTCGCCGAGGCGGAGACGGGCGTCGAGGTCGTGATCTGCAACCCGTCCGGCGTCTTCGGCCCTGGGCCGTGGGCCGAGCAGGGCCTCGACTCGCTGTTTCGCGACCTGGTGCGAAAGCGCCTGCCGGCGCTGCCGCCCGGCGGGATGACGCTGGTGTTCGCCGAGGACGTCGCCGCCGCTCATCTGGCGGCGTTCGACCGCGGCCGGGCGGGCGAGCGCTACATCCTCGCCGACGGCTACGCCTCGATGCGCGAGCTCGCCGCGGCGACGGTCGAGGCGGCGGGCCGCGGACGGGTGCCGCCGACGATGCCGGTGGCGCTCGCGCGCGCGGTCGCCGGCGGCGGCGAGCTGATCTCGCGCGCGATCCGTCGGCCGCCGCTGATCGGCAAGGGAGCGCTCACCTTCCTGCTCTGGGAGGCGCGCGCCGAGAGCGACAAGGCGCGCGCCGAGCTCGGGGTCGAGTTCACCCCCTGGCGCGAGGGCGTCGCCCGCACCGTCGAGTGGATCCTCGCCACCGGCCGCGCCTGACGCCGAGCGGGCGATTCTCCCTGACATACAGGGAATATCCACCGCTCGGCGGGAGGTCGCGCCTAGGTCCAGTTGCCGCGCAGGGCCTCGGCGAGCGCCTCGCAGACGCGGTCGATCTGCGACTCGGCGAGCTCACCGAAGAACGGCAGCGCCAGCAGCCTCGCGGAGGCGTCCTCGGCGACCGGGAACTGCCCCTCGCGCAGGTCGAAGCGCTCGCGCACGTGGGCCATCAGGTGGATGCTCGGCATGTAGGCCTTCGCGCCGATTCCGCGCTGCGCGAGGTCGGCCATCACCGCGTCGCGATCCGCGTCGGCGGGCAGGCGGACGGCGTAGACGAACCAGCTGCGCCGCTCCGAGCCGCGATCGGCGCACGGCAGGACCAGCCCGTGAGGATCGCCGTCGCCGGCGGGCGCGCCCCGGTCGAGCGCGGCGAGGCGCTCCGAGTAGGCGGCGGCGACGCGGGCCCGATCGGCGAGCATCTGGTCGAGGCGCTCGAGCTGGGCGACGCCGAGCGCCGCCTGCACCTCGGTCAGCCGGTAGTTGAAGCCGAGCCGGTCGTGATCGACCCAGCCCATGTCGGGCGCGCGGCCCTGGTTGCGCTCGCTGCGCAGGCGCGCGGCGAGCTCGGGGTCGGAGACGGCGAGCATCCCGCCCTCGCCCGTGGTCAGCTGCTTGTTGGCGTAGAACGCGAACGAGGCGAGGTTGCCGCGCGAGCCCACGGCCCTCCCCTCCTCGTCGGTCGCGCCGAGCGCCTCGCAGGCGTCCTCGAGCAGGCCGAGGTCACCCTCGGAGGCGATCCGCTCGAGCGCCGGCAGCGCCGCCGGGTAGCCGAGGATGTCGATCGGCAGGATACCCGCGGTCCGCTCGCCGATCGCGTCCCACGCGGCCGCCGGATCGAGGTTCAGGGTCACCGGGTCGACGTCGCAGAAGACCGGGACCGCGCCCTCGTAGAGCAGGCAGTTCGCCGAGGCGACGAAGCTGAACGGCGAGGTGACGACCTCGTCGCCCTCACCCCAGCCGAGCGCCCGGACGCCGAGGTGGAGCGCCGCGGTGCCCGAGGAGACCGCGACCGCGTCGGCGACGCCGAGCCGCTCGGCGAACCCGCGCTCGAAGCGCTCCTGCATCGGCCCGAGCGAGAGCCGCCCCGAGCGCAGCACCTCGAGCACGAGCTCCTCCTCGCGCTCGCCGAGTACCGGCTTCGCGAGCGGGATCTCCTCGATGCTCAAGCGGACGGCACCTCGCTCGGCTGGAACGCGTACTCGAGCGAGTCCACCAGCGCCTCCCACGACGCCTCGATGATGTTCTCCGAGACGCCGATCGAGCCCCAGGACCCGTGCCCGTCGGCGGAGTCGAGCAGCACCCTGGTGACCGCCCCGGTGCCGTGGTGGGAATCGAGGATGCGGACCTTGTAGTCGACGAGCTCGATCTCGGCCAGGTGTGGATGGTGCTCGCCGATCGCGTCGCGAAGCGCGCGGTCGAGCGCGTTCACCGGCCCGTTGCCCTCGGCGGTGCGAACGTAGCGGCGACCCTCGACCCAGATCTTGATCGTCGCCTCGGTCTCGACCCCGCCGTCGGCGCGCTTCTCGGTGATCACGCGAAAGCTCTCGAGTCGGAACAGCGATTGATACTCACCCGCCTCGCGGCGCAGCAGGAGCTCGAACGAGGCGTCCGCGGCCTCGTAGTGATAGCCGCGGTGCTCGCGCTCCTTGATCCGTTCGATCGCCCGCTTGGCGGCGTCGGCGTCGAGCTCGATCCCGGCCCCCTCGGCCCGCGAGAGCACCGAGCCGCGCCCGGAGAGCTCGGAGATCAGCACGTCGCGGCTGTTGCCGACCAGTTTCGGGTCCAGGTGCTCGAAGGTGCGCGCGTCCGCCTGCACGCCGGCGACGTGCATGCCGCCCTTGTGGGCGAAGGCGTTGCGCCCGACGTAGGGCTGGTCGGGGTCGGGGACGCTGTTGGTGAGCTCGTCGACGAAATGCGCGGTCTCGGTCAGCAGGCGCATCCGATCCGCGGGCACGCACTCGTAGCCGAGCTTGAGCTGCAGCGCGGGCAGGATCGAGACTAGGTTCGCGTTGCCGCAGCGCTCGCCGTAGCCGTTGATCGTCCCCTGGACCAGCCGCGCCCCCGCCTCGACCGCGGCGAGCGAGTTCGCGACCCCGCACTCGGCGTCGTTGTGGGCGTGGATCCCGACCGCCACCCGGTCGCCGAGCTCGGCGACGACCGCCGCGGTCGCCTCGCCGACCTGGCCCGGGAGGCTCGACCCGTTGGTGTCGCAGAGGGTGACGTTCTCCGCCCCGGCGGCCACCGCAGCCCGCAGGCACTCGAGCGCGTAGCCGCGGTCGTCGCGCCAGGCGTCGAAGAAGTGCTCGGCGTCGTAGACGACCCGCTTGCCCTCGGCGCGCGCGTAGTTGACCGAGTCGACGATCATCGCCAGGTTCTCCTCGCGCGAGACCTTGGTCACCTTCTCCAGGTGAAGCCCCCAGGTCTTGCCGACGAAGGTGATCACTGGCGCGGCGCAGCCGACCAGGTCGCGCAGCGCCGGGTCCTCCTCGGCCGCGAGCCCGCGCCGTCGGGTCATCCCGAAGGCGCAGACGAGCGCCGTCTCGAGCTCGGTCTGGGCGAGCAGCCGAAAGAGCTCCGCCTCCTTCGGGTTCGCGCTCGGGAAGCCGGCCTCGACGAAACCGACGCCGAGCCGGTCCAGCGCCTCGACCACGCGCACCTTCTCGGCCGCGGAGAGCGACATCCCCTGCCCCTGCATCCCGTCGCGGAGCGTGGTGTCGTAGAGCTGTATCGGGTTCACGAGTGCCTTTCGTTGGTCCGGGAGACGAGCGCCGAGAGCGCGGACCGGGGTCCGCGCGGCCGCGTACCGCTAGGCGGTCGCGGCGTCGCTAATTCGCTCGACCCCCGCGGGCTCGACCAGGTCCAGCCACTCGAGGTACTCCTGAGCGCGCCCGTGCAGAGCGTCCTCGAACTTGGCCTGGACCACGGCGGTGATCTCGCCCGGCTCGCCGACCTCGTGGTCGTCGATCTCGCGCACCGGGACGAGCTCGGCCGCGGTACCGCAGAGGAACACCTCCTCGGCCAGGTAGAGCTCGGCGCGCGCGATGTCGCGCTCGACGACCTTGTAGCCGAGGTCGCGCGCGATCTGGATCACCGACTTGCGGCTGATCCCGTCGAGGATCGAGGCGACGTGCGGCGGGGTCACGAGCTCGCCCTCGCGGACGCAGAAGATGTTCTCGCCCGAGCCCTCGCAGACGAAGCCGCGCTCGTCGAGCAGGATCGCCTCCTCGTAGCCCGCCTTTGCGCTCTCGGTCTTGGCGAGGATCGAGTTCAGGTACTGGCCCGACGCCTTCGCGTGCGGGATCAGCCCGTTGGGCGAGATCCGGCGCCAGGAAGAGACCTTGGCGCGGACGCCGTGGCGCTTCGCCTCCTCGCCGAGATAGCTGCCCCAGGGCCAGACCGCGATCGTGACCTCGACCGGGGCGGTCTGCGCGTAGAGCCCCATCTCGCCGTAGCCGCGGAAGGCAAGCGGGCGGATGTAGCAGCTGCGCAGCCCGTTGCGGCGGATCAGCTCGTGGGTCGCCTCGCGCAGCTCCTCGAGCTCGTGCTTGAGCGGCAGGTGGTAGAGCTCCGCGGACTGGGCGAGCCGCTGCAGGTGCTCGCGATGGCGGAAGACCGCGGGACCGCGCTCGGTCTCATAGCAGCGGATCCCCTCGAAGACTCCGGTGCCGTAGTGGAGGCCGTGGCTGAGCACGTGCACCTGAGCGTCCTCCCAGGCGACGAACTCGCCGTTCATCCAGATCCACTCGCACTTGTCCATCGGCCCAAGTATGCCCTAGTCACGGAGCTCCGCAAGCACGGCCACGGTCATCTCCTCGGTCCCGACCTCGACCTCCGCCGGGAGGTCGGCCATCGGCGGCGTCTCGGCTCCGACCCAGGCGAGATCGGGGGTTCGCACCCCGGTCGCGAGCACCGCCTCGACCGCGTCCTCGATCGCCTCCGCCTCGGCTGTCCGATCGAGCCCGTGGCGCAGCATCAACGCGGCGGAGAGGAAGGTCGCGAGCGGGTTCGCCTTGCCCTCGCCGGCGATGTCGGGCGCCGATCCGTGCACCGGCTCGAACACGCCCGGGCCGCCGTCGCCGAGGCTTGCCGAGGGCAGCATCCCGAGCGAGCCGGTGAGCATCGCGGACTCGTCGCTGAGGATGTCGCCGAACAGGTTCTCGGTCAGGATCACGTCGAAGCGCGCCGGGTCGGCGACGAGCTGCATCGCCGCGTTGTCGACCAGCAGATGATCGAGCTCGACGTCGCCGTAGTCAGCGGCCAGGCGCTCGACCGTCTCGCGCCACAGGCGGGAGGTCTCGAGCACGTTCGCCTTGTCGACCGAGGTGACCCGGCCGCGCCGGGCGCGCGCCGATTCGAAGCCGACCCGCGCGATCCGCTCGATCTCCGCGACCGAGTACTCGCAGGTGTCGTGGGCGCGGTCGCCGGAGCGCCCCGAGTCGCCGAAGTAGATCCCGCCGGTGAGCTCGCGGACGACGAGCAGGTCGGTGCCGCGAATCCGATCCTCGCGCAGCGGGCTGGCGCCGAGCAGCGCGCTGCTCGGACGCACGGGGCGCAGGTTCGCGTACAGGCCGAGGCCCTTGCGCAGCCCGAGCAGACCCTGCTCCGGGCGCGGGGCGCCCGGCTCGGTGCTCTCCCACCGCGGCCCGCCGACCGCCCCGAGCAGGACCGCGTCAGCGGCGCGGCAGGCGTCGAGGACCTCGTCGGTGAGCGCGGTCCCGTGCTCGTCGATCGAGGCGCCGCCGATCGGGTGCTCGGTGAACTCGAAGTCGCCGACCGCGTCGAGGACCCGGCGCGCCGCGGCGACGATCTCCGGACCGATCCCGTCGCCGGCGAGGAGGACGACACGCGGCGCACTCACGCCGGCGGCCTGCGGGCCGTGATGTTGAGTCGCACGTACTCGAGCACCAGCGGTCGGGTCATCGATCCGAGCACCGTAGCCGCGAACGAGTCGTGGAGCTCGGGCGGCAGCAGCTCGAGGTGGCGGCTGAGCCCGACCGCGCGGACGTAGACCTCGGGCTCGGGCGGAGACACGGTCCGGTTCTCGAGCCAGACGCTGATCGAGTCGAAGCCCGCCCGCTCGAGCCGCGCCCGCGTGTCGCCGACCGAGGCGAAGTTGTAGGTGGCCGGGATCCCGCGCAAATAGGGCGCGAAGCGCTCGTCGCCCTCCGCCGCCTCGACCGCGCGCTTCCACTCGGCCACGTTGCCCTCTCCCCCGCACTGCGCCTCGAGCGCGCCCCCGGGGTGCAGGGCCGCGTGCAGGCGCTCGAAGAGCCGCTGATGGTCGAGAATCCAGTGGAAGGTCGCGTTCGAGAACACCGCCTCGACCGCGCGGTCGAGGGTCAGCTCAAGCAAATCGGAGACGATCAGCTCGCTGCGCTCGGGATCGAGGCGCTCGCCGGCGGTAGCGATCATCGAGGGCGACGCGTCGACTCCGATCACACGCCCGCGGGGCAGGCGGTCGAGGAGCAGGCGCGTGACCCGCCCGCTGCCGCAGCCAGCGTCGAGCACGGTCTCGTCGCCGTCGAGCTCGAGCCGCGCGAGCACCTCACGTCCCCACTCCTCCTGCGGGTCGGCGACGCGATCGTAGGTGGCGGAGTCCCAGTCGGTCACAGGCTGGTGGTGTCCGGGACCAGGGTTGGGGCGCGGGCCTCGAAGGCGTCGATCTCAGCGCCGCGCTGGAGGGTGATCGCGATCTCGTCGAGGCCGTTCGCGAGCCGGTGCTTGGTCTCCTCGTCGATCTCGAACCGGACCACGCCGCCGGCGTGGTCGACGGTCTGGTCGTCGAGGTCGATCCGCGCCCGGCCGGCGGCGGCGATCGCGCGACAGGTCGGCTCGTCGCAGATCACCACCAGCAGCCCGATCTTGAGGCAGTTGGCGTAGAAGATGTCGCCGAACGACGGCGCGATCACCGCCCGAAAGCCGAAGTCCTGAAGCGCCCACGGGGCGTGCTCACGTGAGGAGCCGCAGCCGAAGTTGGCGCCGGCGACCAGGATCGGGTTCGGCTCGAGCTCGATCTCGCCGTCGCGGATCCAGTCGTAGAAGAGGAACTCGCCGAAGCCGGTGCGCTCGACCCGCTTCAGGAACTGCTTCGGGATGATCTGGTCGGTGTCGACGTCGGCGCGGTCGAGGTGCGAGACGCCGCCTTCGACGATGTCTACGGGGTCCATCGAGCGCCTCCCGTCATTCCCACTCCCGAATGTCGACGAAGCGACCCTCGATCGCCGCCGCGGCGGCCATCCGGGGGCTGACCAGGTGCGTGCGGCCACCCTTGCCCTGGCGGCCCTCGAAGTTGCGGTTCGAGGTCGAGGCGCAGCGCTCGCCCGGGCTGAGGATGTCGGGGTTCATCCCCAGGCACATCGAGCAGCCGGCGCTGCGCCAGTCGAAGCCCGCCGCCCGAAAAACCTCGTCCAACCCCTCGCGCTCGGCCTCGGCCTTGACCTGCGCCGAGCCGGGGACGACCATCGCCGCGACCCCGGCCGCGACGCGACGACCATCGATCATGCTCGCCGCCTCGCGCAGGTCGCCGATGCGCGAGTTGGTGCAGGAGCCGATGAAGACCCGGTCGAGGGCGATCTCCCGCATCGCCCGGCCCGGCGCGAGGTCCATGTAGCGCAGCGCCCGCTCCTCGGTCTCGGTTGCCGGCTCGGGCACGGCGCCGGTCACCTCGACGACCTGGCCCGGGTTCGTGCCCCAGGTGACCATCGGCGAGAGCGAGGCGGCGTCGATCTCGACCTCGGCGTCGAACTCGGCTCCCTCGTCGGTCGGGAGCCGGCGCCAGGCGGCGACCGCCGCGTCGAGGTCGTCCGGCGCGGCCGGGCGGCCCTCGACCCATTCGAAGGTGGTCGTGTCCGGGGCGATCATCCCCGCCCTGCCCCCGCCCTCGATCGTCATGTTGCAGATCGTCATCCGGTTCTCCATCGAGAGGCCGCGGATCGTCTCGCCGGCGTACTCGACCGCATGCCCGACCATCCCGCCGGTGCCGAGCCGGCCGATCGTCGCCAGGATCAGGTCCTTGGCGGCGACGCCGTTGCCGAGCTCGCCCGAATAGGAGATCCGCATCGTCTTCGGGCGCCGCTGGCCCAGGCACTGGGTCGCGAGCACGTGCTCGACCTCGGAGGTGCCGATCCCGAACGCGAGCGCGCCGAACGCGCCGTGGGTCGAGGTGTGGCTGTCGCCGCAGACGATCGTCAGCCCGGGCTGGGTCAGCCCGAGCTCGGGGCCGATCACGTGCACGATCCCCTGGCGGTCGGAGCCAAGCGAATGGATCGGGACCTCGAACTCAGCGCAGTTTCGCTCCAGCGTCTCGACCTGGATCCGCGAGAGCTCGTCGGCGATCAGGCGCGCCGCCGGGGTGCCGTCGGTGGGCACGTTGTGGTCGGCGGTGGCGACGGTGCGGTCGGGCCGCCTGACCTCGCGCCCGGCAAGCCGGAGGCCGTCGAACGCCTGCGGCGAGGTGACCTCGTGCACGAGGTGCAGGTCGACGTAGATCAACCCCTCGGCGACCTCGTGCGCCGACCAGATCTTGTCGAAGAGCGTCTGCGCCACATCAGGCGCCTCAACGGCGGCGCGGCTCGGCTTCGCTTCGCTCGGCCTCACTAGCCGCGCCTCAATCCCGCTGCGACGACGGCGAGGAAGCGCGCCGGCTCCGAGCCCGGGTTGGTGAACCGATGGGGAAGGTCGGCATCGAAGGTGACCGTGTCGCCGGCGGCCAGGTCGTGGCGCTCGTCGTCGATCATCAGCGCCAACTCGCCACCGAGCAGGACCGCGGTCTCGCGCGCGCCGGGCTCGTGCAGCGGCGGGTCGCCGGGACGGCCGGTCGAGGCCCCGGGCGCCAGCGTGTGCAGGGAGACGTCGGCGCGCTGTCCGGGAAGCGGCGGCGTGAGCTCCTCGGTGCGATGACCGTCGCGCTCGCGCTCGCGCCCCGCGCCGGCGCGGGTGACGACCACATGGCCGCCCTCGTCGAGGCGCAGCAGCTGCGAGAGCGAGAGGTCGAGCCCGGCGGCGATCCGCTCGGCGACGGTCAGGGTCGGGCTCGTCTCGCCGCGCTCGACCTGCGACAGCATCGGCGCCGAGACGCCGCTGCGCTCGGCGAGGTCGCGCAGCGAGAGGTCCATGCCCTCACGCAGCGCCCGCACTCTGGTCCCGAGCGCGTTCGCGCCCTCGATCTCGACCGCGCTCACGCCCTGTACGTTATCACGAACGCTTGTCTAGCTCCAAGCGAAGCGGACGTCGTCGCCTACCGCGTCTGCCCACTCGGCCGCACGAGGACCTCGTTGATGCTCACGTGCTTCGGCTGGCCGACCGCGTAGACGACCGCGTTCGCGATGTCGGCGGACTCCAGCACCTTGCCGGTCGCCTCGCGCGCCTTCTCGATCTGCTCGAGCACGTACTCGTTCGTGTTGTGGCCGTGGAGCTCGGTCTCGACGAAGCCGGGCTCGACACAGGTCACCCGAACCCCGATCATCGCCCCCTCCTGGCGCAGCGACTCGGAGAACCCGACGACGCCCCACTTGGTCATGTTGTAGACGCCCGAGCCGAGCGCGGCGACCCGTCCGGCGACCGACGACACGTTGACCACGTCCCCTCCCCCGCCGTCGCGGATCAGCGGCAGCGCGTAGTGGGTGCAGTACAGAAGCCCGAGGCAGTTGACGTCGATCATCCGCCGCCATTCGGCCGGATCGGCTCCCTGCAAGGGCCCGAGCAGCATCACGCCGGCGTTGTTGACCAGGCAGTCGAGCCCGCCGAGCTCGGCGTTCGCCGTCTCGACTAGCGCCCGCGCCTCGTCCTCGACCCCGACGTCGACCCCGATCGCGACCGCGGTTCCACCGTCGCCGGAGATCCGCTCGGCGAGCTCGTCGAGCCGCTCCTTTCGCCGCGCGCCGAGCGCGACGCTCGCGCCCGCGGCGACCATCGCCTCGGCGGTCGCTGCCCCGATCCCCGACGAGGCGCCGGTGATCAGCACCTTCCGTCCGTCGAGCGAGCCCATCGGCGATCAGCCTATCGGCCGCGGCTCACGGACCCGGCGTCGCCGGCTCGCTCGCGGCCTCGGCGGCGACGCCCTCGGCCTCGCGTATCGCGGCGCCCTCGAGCGCGTTCGAGAGCGCTCGCACGTAGGCGCGGGCCGAGGCCTCGAGGATGTCGGTGGCGACGCCCTGACCGCTCGCGAGGCGGCCGTGCGCGCGCAGCATCACGGTCACCTCGCCGAGCGCGTCCTCGCCCTCGGTGACCGCCGCGACCGTGTACTGGCGCAGCTCCGAGTCGACCCCGGTCGCGTCGCGGACGGCGCCGAATATCGCGTCCACGGGCCCGTCGCCGCTCGACTCGCCGGTCGACTCGGCGCCGTCGGGCATCGTCACCGCGACCCGCGCCCGCGGCTCGCGCCGGGTCGACGCCTCGACGTCGAGCCAGGCGAGCTCGTAGCGAGCGGAGCCGTCGCGGACCTGGTCGGAGACGATCGCCTCGAGGTCGAGCGCGGTGACCTGCTTCTTGCGGTCGGCGACGTCCTTGAAGCGCTTGAACGCCTCGTTCAGGGCGCTGCCGTCGACGGCGAAGCCGAGCTGCTCGAGCGCGTCGCGCAGCGCGTGGCGCCCCGAGTGCTTGCCGAGTACGATCGAGTTCGACTCGAGCCCGACGTCGCGCGCGTCCATGATCTCGTAGGTCGAGCGCTCCTTCAGCACCCCGTCCTGGTGGATCCCGGATTCGTGCGCGAACGCGTTGCGCCCGACGATCGCCTTGTTGGGCTGCACCTGATAGCCGGTGAACCGCGTGACCATGCGCGAGGTGCGCGCGAGCTCGCGGGTGTCGAGCCCGGTGTCGAGCCCATGCTCGTCGCTGCGGGTCCGCAGCAGCATCGCGATCTCCTCGAGCGAGCAGTTGCCGGCGCGCTCCCCGATCCCGTTGACCGCGCACTCCACCTGGCGCGCGCCCGCGAGCAAGCCGGCGTAGGAGTTGGCGACCGCGAGGCCGAGGTCATCGTGACAGTGGACCGAGAGCTCGACCTCGCGCAGCTCGGGGACGAGCTCGTAAAGGCGGGCGAAGTAGCGACCGTACTCCTCCGGGGTCGTGTAGCCGACGGTGTCGGGGATGTTGACCACGGTCGCGCCCTCGGCGACGGCGACCGCGCAGACCTCTGCGGTGAACTCGATCTCGGCCCGGGTCGCGTCCATGGGCGAGAACTCGACGTCCTCGCAGTAGGAGCGCGCGAGCGCGACCGCCGCCCGTGCCTGGCCCTTGACGTCCTCGCGGGTGCTGTTGAGCTGGTGGGTGATATGGATGTCGGAGGTCGAGATGAAGGTGTGGATGCGCGGGCGGTCGGAGTCGCGGATCGCGTTCCAGGCGGCGTCGATGTCGGCCTTGTGGGTGCGGGCGAGGCCGCAGATCACCGGCCCCTCGACGTTGCGGGCGATCGCCTCGACCGCCTCGAAGTCACCCGGCGAGGTGATCGGGAACCCGGCCTCGATCACGTCGACGCCGAGCCGCGCGAGCTGCTGTGCAATCTCGACCTTCTCCTGCGTGTTGAGCGAGATCCCGGGCGACTGCTCGCCGTCGCGCAGCGTCGTGTCGAAGATGTGGACCCTTGCGGGCGAATCGGTGGAAGCCATCGCGGCTCTTACTCCTTCTACGTAGTGCGAATGAACCTTGCTTGCTCGCGGCTATCGCGCCGCCCGGCGATTACTCCCCCCGGAGGGGGAGGAGAAGGAGGAGCGCCAGGTTGTGGAGGCGATGGGCCATTCGCTGCACGCAGGGTAGCGCACGATTGCGGCGAATCCGAGACCCGGAGATTCGATGACGGCGGCGCGCATAGAGGCCCGGGCGGTGTTCAAGGTCGCGGCGATCGTGCTCGTCGCGATCGGGGTCGCGCTGCTCGCCGAGCACGTGATCGTCGAGGTGCGAACGACGATCCGCTGGCTCTTCGCCGGGGTCTTCCTCGCGCTCGCGCTCAGCCCGCTGGTCGACCTGGTCGAGCGCGCCCGCCTCCGCGGGCGCTCGCTGCCGCGCTGGCTCGCGATCCTGGTCGCCTACCTGCTGGCGCTCGCGGTCTTCGTCTTCCTCGTCCTGCACGTGATCCCGCCGATCGTGACCGAGGTCGAGCGGCTCGGATCGCAGCTCCCCACCTACGTCAAGGACTTCGAGGGCTGGGCGAACGGCAACGACGCCTTCCGCGAGCTCAACGACAAGTACGACCTGACGAAGCTGCTCAGCACCGAGGCGGCGCAGCTCCCGGCCCGCCTCGGCGACGCCGCCGGGGCCGCGAAGGCGGTCACCGTCGGCCTGATCGGCAACCTGGTCGAGGCGATCGTCGTGCTCACGATCGCCTACTTCCTGCTCCTCGACGGCGGGCGCCAGTTCGAGCGCGCGACCGCGCGCCTCGCCGCCCCGCAGCGCGAGCGCGTGCGCCGCGTCGGGGTCCGGATCGCGGGCATCGTCCGCTCCTACGTCTCGGTCAACCTGCTGCTCGCGGCGCTCGCAGGGGTGTTCACATGGCTCTCGCTCGAGCTGCTCGGGGTCGAGCTCGCGATCCCGCTCGCGGTGCTGGTCGCGATCCTCGACCTGGTGCCGCTGATCGGGTTCACGATCGGCGGGCTCCTGGTCGCCGTGGTCGCCGCGCTGCACGACTTCCCGACCGCGCTGATCGTCTGGGCGGCGCTGTTCATCGTCTACCAGCAGGTCCAGGACCGGGTGATCCAGCCGCTGTTCTACCGGCGCGCGGTCCGGATCCACCCCGTGGTCGCGATCGTCGTCGTGCTCGCCGGGGCGCAGCTCGCCGGCATCCTCGGCGCCCTGCTCGCGATCCCGGTCGCGGCCGCGCTCGGCGCGATCTACGACGAGCTCTGGCCGGCCGCCGACGATTCGCGCGAGGAGCCGGGCGGACTCGACCCGTCTCCCGCCCCGGTGTCGCCGTAGCGTGCCCGCGAACGCTCGAGCCGATGGGGGCGGTGGCGGTAGAAGACCCGCGCCCAGGGCGAGCGCGGCTTCGCCAGCCGTAACGCGGGCGGGATCCCGACCAGCGGGACGACCAGGCTCGCCAGCGCCCAGCCGCGCTTCTCCTTCGCGGCATTGACGAGCCCGAGCCCGAGCCCGAGAACGCCGACGAAGCCGACCGCCGCCTGGACTCCGTTGGCGACGTCGTCGGCGAGGCTGACCCAGGCCGAGTAGCCGACCAGCGCCATCCCGGCGAGCGCGCCCGCGATCACCATCGCGTCGATCGACTTGCGCCCGTCGGCCTCCCAGTAGACGTCCTTGAGCTCGAGCCAGAGCGCGAACTCGTCGAGGGTCAGGCCGGCGCCGATCCCGAACAGGACCGCGACGATCTCGTGCCAGGGCGAGTCCGGCTGCACGACGACCCCGACGTAGCCGAAGATCATCAGCGCGAAGATCCCCCAGACGAGATGGTGGACGTGGGTCCCGCCGACCGAGACGTTGCCCGGCCACCAGCTCACCTGGGCGCGGATCATGTGGGTCGAGAAGCGGATGAACCCGAACGTCGCCAGCAGCGCAACGAAGAACAGGAACGCGGCCAGCCTCCCGGTGTCGACGATCGCGCGGTCGAAGAGGCTGCCGACGCTGGCCGTGACGAGCTCGCTCACGCCGGCGTCAGCACGACCTTGCCGACGTTGCGGCGCTCGGCGATGAAGCGGTGCGCTTCGGCGGCCCGCTCGAACGGAAAGCTCTCGGCGACCACCGGCTCGTAGGCCCCGGCGGCGAGCCCCTCGCCGAGCGGCTCGAGCACCCGGTCGAGGCCCTCGGCGTCCCACCAGCTGAGCATGTTGAGGCCGAAGATGCCCTTGTTCTCGCTCATCATCTGGAGGCTCTTCCACCACGGCATCGTCGCCAGCGGCATCCGCACCAGCCCCCGCAGCACCGCGGCAAGATCGCGCTTCTCGCCGGTCTGCACCTCGGAGAGCCCGTACATGACCAGGCGCCCGCCGGCCCGCAGGATCGCGTAGTCCTTGCGGAAGCTGCTCGGGCCGACGGCGTCGATGATCAGGTCGAGGCCGACGCCGCCGGTGATCGCCATCGCGACCTCGGCGAAGTCGTGGTCGCGGTAGTCGATCGGGTGCTCGACGCCCTGACCGCGGATCGGGTCGTGCTTGGAGGCCGAGGCGGTGCCGAAGATCTCCGCGCCGATCCCGCGGGCGATCTGGGTCGCCGCGATCCCGACCCCGCCCGCGGCGGCGTGGATCAGGACCCGCTCGCCGGGCTTCAGCCCGCCCATGATCACCAGCGCGGCGTAGGCGGTCGCGTAGTTGACCGGGAAGGCGGCGCCCTGCTCGAAGCTGAGCGCGTCGGGCAGCGGCAGCGCCTGGGCCACCGGGACGCTGACGAGCTCGGCATAGCCGCCGAATCGGGTGCCGGCGAGCACCCGGTCCCCGACGGCGAAGTCCTCGACGCCCTCGCCGACGCTCTCGACCTCGCCCGCGATCTCGTAGCCGATCACGCAGGGAGGCGAGGGCGCGTCCGGGTAGACGCCGGCGCGCGCCATCAGGTCGGCGAAGTTGATCCCCGCGGCGCGTGTCGCGATCCGGATCTCGCCGGCGCCGACCGGCGGCTCGGGACGTTCCTCGACCTGGAGCACGTCGCACGGCCCGTGCTTGGTGATCACCACCGTATTCATGCCGAGGCAGCGTATCCGGGCCGCGGACCGCGCTAGAGGTCGACCGCGTGACCGACGAAGAAGCCCTCGCCGGTGGCGATCGCCTCGATCACGTCGGCGGGCACCGGGGCGTCGGTGGTCAGCGCCATCACCGCCTCGTCGCCGCTCGCCTCGGCGCCGACGGCGGCGGAGACGATGTTGACGCCGTGCTCGCCGAACGCCGTCCCGACGCGGCCGATCATCCCGGGGCGGTCGGCGTAGCGGAAGACGGCGAGATGGTCGGCGAGCGGCATGTAGAAGCTCTGTCCCCAGACCCCGACCAGGTAGGGGATGTTGCGCGGCCCGACCCCGGTCCCCGCGACCTCGATCTCGCCGACGCGGACCCTGATCAGCTCGGTGAAGTCGTCCGCCGCCGCCTCCTTGACCTCGACCAGCTCGATCCCGCGGTCCTCGGCCATCGCGGGCGCGTTGACGAGGTTGACCGGCTCCTCGGTGTGTCCGGAGAGGATCCCGACCAGGACCGCGATCCCGAGCAGCCGGGTGTCGTGGTCGGTGATCCGGCCGTGGAGCTCGACCCCGACCCGGCTCACCGGGCCGTCGGCGAGGCCCTGGGCGAGGCGCCCGAGGCTCTCGCACAGGGGCACGAACGGCGCCAGCGCCTCCATCGCCTCCGGGCGCACCGCCGCGATGTTGACCGCGTTCGTGACCACACCGCCGGTGAGCGCGGCGCGCACCTGGGCCGCCGTGTCGGTGCCGGCGCGGTCCTGGGCCTCGGCGGTCGAGGCGCCGAGGTGCGGCGTGACGACCACGTCGTCGCGCTCGAACAGCGGGTGCTCGGTGAACGGCTCGTCGGGAAAGACGTCGAGCGCGGCGCCCGCCACCTGGCCCGACTCGAGCCCGCGCTCGAGTGCCTCGAGGTCGATCAGCTCGCCGCGGGCGCAGTTGACGATCCTCACGCCCGGCTTCATCATCGCGATCGAGTCGTCGTCGATCCAGCCGATCGTCTCCGGCGTCTTCGGCAGGTGGATCGTGATCACGTCGGCGCGCTCGTAGAGCTCCTCCGACGTCTCCACCCCCTCGACCCCGAGCTCGCGAAACCGCTCCGGGGTGACGAACTTGTCGAAGGCGACGACCTCCATCTCGAACGACTGGGCGCGCTGGGCGACGAGCTGGCCGATGCGGCCGAACCCGATCACGCCGAGGGTCTTGCCGTAGAGCTCGTTGCCGCCGTAGCGCGACCGCGCCCACTCCCCGGCGACCAGCGAGCCGTGGGCCTGGGGGATGTTGCGGCAGAGCGCGAGCGCGAGCGCGAGCGTGTGCTCGGCGGCGGCGACCGAGTTCGACTCGGGCGCGTTGGCGACGATCACCCCGCGCTTGGTCGCCGCCTCCATGTCGACGTTGTCGACCCCGGTGCCGGCGCGCCCGATCACCTTCAGGCGCTCGGCGCGCCCGATCAGCTCCGCGGTCATCAACGTCTGAGAGCGGATCAGGATCGCGTCGAACTCGCCGATCCGCGCCGCGAGCTCCGCCTCGTCCCAGTCGAGGCCGAGCTCGACATCGAACTCCGCCCGCAGCAGCTCCACCCCGGCCTCGGCGATCTTCTCCTTCACCAGCACCCGCGGCACCGGGTCGGTCAGGCTTCGCTCCGTCATCAAGCCGTCACTCCGGGGGCGTGCTCGAGGGTCCAGTCGATGCAGGCGGTAAGCGCCTCGACGTCGGCGGTCTCGATCGCCGGGAACATGCCGATCCGAAGCTGGTTGCGGCCGAGCTTGCGGTACGGCTCGACGTCGACGATCCCGTTCGCGCGCAGGGTGGCCGCCAGCGCCGCGGCGTCGACCGCCTGGTCGAAGTCGATCGTGCCGACGACCGCCGAGCGCTTCCGCGGATCGCCGACGAACGGCATCGCGAGCTCGCTCGCCTCGGCCCAGCCGTACAGGTGCGCCGCGGAGGCGGCGCTGCGTCCCACGCACCACTCGAGGCCGCCCCCGGCGAGCATCCACTCGAGCTGGTCGGCGAGCAGCAGCAGCGTCGCCAACGCGGGCGTGTTGTAGGTCTGGTTCTTGCGCGAGTTCTCGAGCGCCGTCGCCAGCGACAGCGACGCCGGCTGCCAGCGGCCCGCGGCGCCGTCGAGCTCGCCGATGCGTTCGACCGCGGCCGGGGAGAGCACCGCCAGCCAGAGGCCGCCGTCGGCGCCGAACGCCTTCTGCGGGGCGAAGTAGTAGGCGTCCGCCTCGGCGACGTCGACCGGCAGCCCGCCGGCGCCCGAGGTCGCGTCGACGAGCACCAGCGAGCCGTCGGCGCCGGCCGGGCGCTCGACCTCGACCGCGACCCCGGTCGAGGTCTCGTTGTGCGCCCAGGCGATCGCGTCCGCCGACGGGTCGGCGGTCGGCGCGGGCGCGTCCCCGGGCTCCGCCTCGACGATCAGCGGATCGCCGAGGAACGGGGCCCCGGCGGCCACCTTCGCGAACTTGCTCGAGAACTCCCCGTAGCTGAGGTGAAGCGAGCGCTCGCGCACCAGGCAGGCGGCGGCAGCGTCCCAGAAGGCCGTCGTGCCGCCGTTGCCGAGCGCCACCTCGTAGCCCTCCGGCGCGTCGAACAGCTCGCCGATCCCGCTGCGCACGCGGCCGACGAGGTCGCGCACGGGCGCCTGGCGGTGCGAGGTGCCGATCACCTCCGAGCGCTCGGCGAGGGCGCCGACTGCCTGCGGGCGCACCTTCGACGGGCCGCAGCCGAAGCGGCCGTCGGCGGGCCTCAGCTCGGCGGGAATTCGTATCTGAGTAGCGGTCATCGGGGCTGAACGTAGCCGGTGTAGGGTCCGAGGCGTGGGCGCCGGGCAGGTTAGGGATTCGGGATGACGGGGTTCGAGGTCGGCCGGCGATGAACGCCCACACCGCCTACCTCACCTTCGAGACCGCGAAGCGGCGCGAGTTCGTCCGGATCACCGACGATGTCCAAGCGGCGGTCGACGAGTCCCGGATCAGCGAGGGGATGGCCCTGGTCTCGGCGATGCACATCACCGCCGGCGTCTGGGTCAACGACGACGAGCCCGGAATCCAGGCCGACGCGCTCGAGTGGCTCGACAAGCTCGCGCCTCCGTCGTGGTCGGCGCCCGCCAACGACGTCGCCCGCGAGCTCGGGCCGGACCCGGGCGACTACCGCCACCATCGCGGCGGCGAGGACAACGGCGACGCCCACCTGAAGAACCTGCTCGTCCACCACCAGGTGATCGTCCCGGTCACGGCCGGGAGGCTGGACCTCGGCCCCTGGCAGGCGATCTTCTACGTCGAGTTCGACGGTCGCCGCGCAAAGCGGCTGGTGATCAAGGTGCTCGGCGAGTAGGCCGGCGCCCGCCGCTCAGTCGTCCCACTCGAACGGCGGATACCTGGTGACCAGGTAATAGAGGTACGTCTGGGCGCGCAGGCTCCACTGGAGCGGGTTCAGGATCAGCTTGAACATCCCCTCAGGCAGGTTCTTCGTGAACAGGATCACGAACACGCCGATGAAGGCGACCAGCTGCGCCAGGTACATCAGGATCGAGGCGACGAAGTAGTAGGGGATGATCAGCAGCCATTGGACCAGGGGGCGCCAGCGGTCGACGTGCTCGGGGTAGTCGACGACCAGCCGCGCCGGATACTCGATGTCGTCGTCGAGCGAGAACGGCGGATAGCGGTCGGTGAGCAGGAAGATGTAGGCGCAGACCCGCAGGCCCCAGCGAAGGACCCCGACGACGTAGTCCCAGAGGCCGCGCGGGTAGCGGCCGGTGATCAGGACGGCGAAGAACGCGATCACGTGGACGATCAGGGCGCCGATCCCGAGGAAGATCAGGACGACGTAGTGCGGCAGCGCGAGCAGCCACTTGACCAGCGGCAGCAGCCGGTGGTACTCCTCCTGGCGCTCGGCTGAGACGCGGACCGGGTACTGGTCGGGGACGGCGGGCGGCGGCGGGGGTGCGGCTGTGGCTTCCATGCTCCGACCCTACCCGCCCGTGAGGCGGAGGCCTAGAACTCCTGGTCGATCCAGGGCATCATCGAGCGCAGGTCCTTGCCGACCGACTCAATCTGATGTCCGGCGGCCTCGTCGCGCATGCGGTCGAAGTTCTCGGCTCCGGCGCGATTCTCGGCGATCCATTCCTTCGCGAACGCGCCCGACTGGATCTCCCCGAGCACCCGCTTCATCGACTCGCGCACCTCGGGGCCGATCACCCGCGGCCCGCGGGTCATGTCGCCGTACTCGGCCGTGTTCGAGATCGAGAACCGCATCCCCTGGACGCCCTTCTCGTACATCAGGTCGACGATCAGCTTGAGCTCGTGCAGGGTCTCGAAGTAGGCGAGCCGCGGGTCGTAGCCGGCCTCGACCAGGGTCTCGAAGCCGGCCCGCACGAGCTCGGTCGCGCCGCCGCAGAGCACCGTCTGCTCGCCGAACAGGTCGGTCTCGCACTCGTCCTTGAACGTGGTCTCGATGATCCCGGCACGCCCGCCGCCGATCGCGCTCGCGTAGGCGAGCACGAGCTCGCGCGCGTCGCCGGTCTCGTCCTGGTGCACCGCCATCAGGCAGGGCACGCCCTTGCCCTCCTCGTAGGTGCGCCGGACCAGGTGGCCGGGGCCCTTCGGCGCGACCATCCCGACGTCGACCTCGGGCGGCGGCTCGATCTCGCCGAAGTGGATTGCGAATCCGTGCCCGAACATGAGCAGATTTCCGGGTGCGATCCCGTCGGCGATCTCGGTGCCCCAGATCTCGCCCTGCTTCTCGTCGGGGAGCAGGACCATGACGATGTCCCCGCGGCTCGCGGCGTCGGCGGTGTCGAGCACCTCGAGCCCAGCGGCCTCCGCCTTCGCCCGGCTCGACGAGTCGGGCCGCAGGCCGACGACGACCTCGTGCCCGGACTCCTTCAGGTTGAGCGCATGCGCGTGGCCCTGCGATCCGTAGCCGAGGATCGCGATCGTCTTGCCGTCGAGCGCAGCGGGGTTCGCGTCGGCGTCGTAGTAGGTCTTGTCCTCGGGCATGGCGCGGGATGCTAACCGGGCCGCTTCATGAACCACTCCGTGAACGCCCGGCAACGCCCCTCGTCGTCGAACTCGATCAGGAAGCAGTTGTCGTAGACCTCGGTCACCGGGCCGCCGGGCCCGTCCGTGTAGGTGCTGGTGCCGACCGCGACCGCGACCGAGCCGTCGACCGCGACCGCGCGATAGGAGGCGTCGTAGATGCCCTCGTCGTCACGGCCCGACGCCCCCGGGTGCTCGCCTTCCCCGAGCCAGGCTTCGACCACCGCGCTCCGGCCGCGGACCGGCTCGTCGTAGGGGTGGTAGCGGTAGGAGACGTCGTCGGCGAACAGGGCGCCGACCTGGTCGGGGTCGTAGGTCTTCCAGGCGGCGACGTAGGCATCGAGCCAGGCGTCGACACGCTCGCGGTCGGTCATCTCAGCTCCCTCCGGATCAGCTTCCCGGACGCGGTCCGCGGGAGCTCGGCGACGAACTCGACCCGCTTCGGGACCTTGAACGAGGCGAGCTCGGAGGCGCAGTGAGAGCGCAGCTCGTCGGCGCTGACCTCGGCGTGGTGGCGCAGCACGACGACCGCGGTCACCGCCTCCTGCCATTCCGGGTCCGCGCGGCCGACGGCCGCCGCGTCGGCGACCCCGGGGTGGCGCCGCAGGACCTCCTCGACCTCGTCCGGGAGCACGTTCTCGCCCCCGGAGACGATCATGTCGCCGCGCCGGCCGGTGACGTAGAGGAAGCCGTCGTCGTCGATGTGCCCGAGGTCGCCGGTGTGCAGCCAGCCGTCCTCGTCGGCGGCGCCGGGGGCGACGGTCGGGCCCTGGACCAGGATCTCTGAGTCCTGGATCCGCAGGTGGGTGGTCAGCAGCGGGCGCCCGGCCGAGCCGGCGCGAGCCTGCGCCTGGCCCGGCTCGAGCGCGGTCACCTGCGAGGCGGACTCGGTCAGGCCGTAGGTCTGGATCACCGTGGCGCCGCGGCCGAGCGCCTCGGCGAGCGCCTCCTCGGGTACCGGCCCGCCGCCGACGAGCACCGCCCGCAGCGGCAGCAGGTCGACATCGGCCTCGAGCAGGCGGATCAGCTGCGTCGGCACGAGCGAGAGCAGGGTGACGCCGTCGCCCTCGAGCGAGGCGGCGATCCGGTCGATGTCGAAGCCGTCGTGGACCACCGCCGTGGTCCCGTAGATGACGCTGCGCATGACGATCGAGAGCCCGCCGATGTGCGAGAGCGGCAGGCAGCAGAGCCAGCGGTCGGTGGGCTCGACCCCGAGGTTGAAGGCGGAGCCGACCGCGCTCCAGAGGTGATTACCGTAGGTGAGCCCGACCGAGCGCGGGCCCGCCGAGGTGCCGCTGGTGAGGATCCGGCAGTGGAGCGCGTCGAGGTCGTGCTCGCCGAGCAGCGGCAGGTCGGCCTCGGTCATCCCGAGGTCGGGCTTGCCGTCGACCGTCAACACCGGCTTCGCGCGATCGAGCTCGGCCTGCCGTTCGGCCTCGGAGAGCCGGGCGTGCAGCGGGCAGGCGACCGCGCCGAGCTTCATCAGGCCGTGCAGGAGGGCGACGTACTCGACTCCCGGCGCGAGGTCGATCGCCACCGTCGCCCCGCGCCTCGCCCCCTTCGCGGCCAGGCGGCGCGCGGTCGCGGTCGCCTCGCGCTCGAGCTCGGCGTAGGTGAGCTCGAGACCGTCGGCGATCAGGGCGGCGCGGTCCGGGCAGGTCTCGGCGCGCTGCGAGAGCCAGTTGTCGAGGTGCATCTGTGGCATTGTTGCGAGCCCGTGCCGAGCCCGCACAAGGACGCACCGCCCGCCGAGGAGCTGTACGCGCCGATCGCCTGGCGCGAGGCCGCCGAGTACGAGGACATCCGCTACGAGCGCGCCGAGGCGATCGCGCAGGATCACGATCGACCGGCCCGAGGTGCACAACGCGTTCCGGCCGCAGACGCTGGCCGAGCTGCGCGACGCGTTTCGACGCGCACGCGACGACACCGAGGTCGCCGCGATCGTCTTCACCGGCGCCGGCGAGGAGGCCTTCTGCTCGGGCGGCGACCAGCGGATCCGCGGCGACGACGGTTACATCGGCGACGACGAGGTCGCCGCCCAGGGCGTCGGCCGCCTCGACGTCGGCGACCTGCACGTGCAGATCCGCCGCTGCCCGAAGCCGGTCCTGTGCGCGGTCGCCGGCTACGCGGTCGGCGGCGGACAGATCCTGCACCTGGTCTGCGACCTCTCGATCGCCGCCGAAAACGCCCAGTTCGGGCAGACGGGCCCGCGGGTCGGCAGCTTCGACGGCGGCTTCGGCGCCGGTCTGCTCGCGCGGGCGGTCGGGGTCCGCAAGGCGAAGGAGATCTGGTTCTTGTGCCGCCTCTACTCGGCCGAGGAGGCTCGCGAGATGGGGCTCGTGAACGCGGTCGTGCCGCTCGCCGAGCTCGAGCGCGAGTACGTCGCCTGGGCACGCGAGATGGCGTCGCTCTCGTCGCTGTCGCTGCGGCTGCTGAAGTCGAGCTTCAACGCCGCCGAGGACGGCCTCACCGGCCTGCAGCAGCTCTCGCACGACGCGACCCTGCTCTTCTACATGACCGAGGAGGGCCAGGAGGGCCGCAACTCCTACAAGGAGCGCCGCCGGCCCGACTTCTCGAAGTTCCCCCGCCGTCCTTGATCGGACCCCGACACCCCCGGAAGCGAAGCTGAGGAGGTGTCGGGCTTGCGGTTGTGGCTGATGGCGGCGCGTCCGCGCACGCTGCCCGCCGCGATCGCGCCGGTGCTGGTCGGCACCGCGGCCGCGGTCGAGGTCGCGGACGAGCTCCACACCGGAGCGCTGATCGGAGCGCTGGTCGGCTCGATCTTCATCCAGATCGGAACCAACCTCGCCAACGACTACTCGGACGCGAAGCGCGGCGCCGACACCGCCGACCGGCTCGGACCGGTGCGGGTGACGTCGTCGGGGCTCGTCGCCCCGCGCCGGGTCCTGTACGCGACCTGGCTCGCGTTCGCGGTCGCCGCCGTCGCCGGCGTCTACCTCGCGACCGTCGCCGGGCCCGTGATCCTCGCCGTCGGGGTCGTCTCGATCGCCGCCGGGGTGCTCTACACCGGCGGCCCGCGCCCGTATGGATACGCCGGCATGGGCGAGCTCTTCGTCTTCGTCTTCTTCGGCCTCGTCGCGGTCAACGGCTCCTACTACGTGCAGCTCGAGCAGCTCGACGCGCTGCCGCTGTGGCTCTCGGTCTCGGTCGGTTTGCTGTCGACCGCGATCCTGGTCGTCAACAACGTCCGCGACATCGACACCGACCGGCGTGCCGGCAAGCGGACGCTCGCGGTCAGGCTCGGGCGCGAGCGCACGCGGCGCCTGTACGCAGCGCTGGTCGCGGGCGCCTTCCTCGTGCTGCCGGTCGGCCTGCTCGCCGCCTCGGGCCCCGCGTGGGGGCTGCTCGCGCTCGCCTCGGCCCCACTCACGCTGGCGCCGGCCCGCGCCGTGCTCACGGCCACCGACGGCCCGGCGCTGAACCGCGCCCTCGCCCAGACCGGCGCCCTGCTCGGCGCGTTCAGCGTCCTGCTGTCCGCCGGCCTGCTGCTCGCCAGCTGATGCGCGTCACCGAGGTCGAGCTGATCCCCTGCGCGTTGCCGTTCGCGCGCCCGTACACGAGCGCCCGGGGGACGCTCGAGCGGCGCGAGATGCTGCTCGTGCGACTGCACACCGACGCCGAGCTCGAGGGCGTCGGCGAGGCGGTCGCGCTCTCGCTGCGCGGCGGCGCCGACCTGCGCACGATCGAGCGCACCCTGCTGCGCGCCTCGCGACGCTTCCGGCGCGCCGACCTCTCCGACTTCTCGGGCCCCGAGCCGACCCGCGCCGCGGTCGACGCCTTCATCCACGTCGCCGCCGGGCGCCGGCTCCCCCCGCCGGCGAAGGCGGCGCTCGAGATGGCGATCTTCGACCTCGCCGGGAAGGCGGCCGGAAAGCCGTTGTGGGAGCTGCTCGGCGCGGCCGGCGCCGAGCCCGTGCGCTGCAATGCGACCCTGGTTTCCGGCGAGCCTCGCGAGGTCGCCGAGGACGCGCGCCGCTGGGCCGCGCGCGGGTTCGAGACCTTCAAGCTCAAGCTCGGCGCCGGCGATGACGTCGCCCAGGTGCGGGCGGTGCGCGAGGCGGTCGGCGAGCGCGCCAGGATCCGCCTCGACGCCAACGGCGCCTGGAGCGTCGCCGAGGCGCTCGGGGTGCTGGCGATGATCGAGCCGCTCGACATCGAGCTGGTCGAGCAACCGGTGGCGACGCTGCGCGAGCTCGCCGAGGTCAGCGCTTCGACCTCGATCCACGTCGCCGCCGACGAGAGCGTCGCGACCGGCAAGGAGGCGCAGAAGGCCGCCGCCGCCGGCGCCTGCGAGCTGGCGACGGTGAAGCTGGCCAAGGTCGGCGGCCTCGGCGAGGCGAACGGGATCGCCGGCCGGCTGCCGATCTACCTCTCGAGCGCGCTCGACGGCCCGCTCGGGATCGCCGCCGCAGCGCACGGCGCGCAGGCGCTGCCCTTCGAGGGCGCCGCGGACGGGCTCGCGCACGGGCTCGCCACCCAGCTCCTGTTCGCGGAGACGATCGCGGAGCGCGAGTGCGAGCTCGCCGGCGACCTGCTCTCGGTCCCGTCCGGACCCGGTCTCGGAGTCGAGATCGATTGGGACGCGGTCGAGCGGCTGCGCAGCGACAGATGAGTAGGTTCCGACCCATCGACGCGACCAACCGCAACACGGCGCTCGCCTCGGCGTTCGTCTCCGAGCTCGGTCGCAGCGGCGTCCGCGAGGCGGTGATCTGCCCTGGCTCGCGCTCGACCCCGCTCGCGCTCGCGCTCTGGCGCGAGCCCGCGATCACCGCCCGGGTGATCGTCGACGAGCGCTCGGCCGGCTTCTTCGCCCTCGGGGCGGCGCAGGCGACCGGCACGCCCGTGGCCGTGCTGACCACCTCCGGGACCGCGGCGGCGAACCTGCACCCGGCGATCTGCGAGGCGGACCAATCTGCCGTCCCGCTGATCGCGCTGACCGCCGACCGCCCGCCGGAGCTGCGCGGGATCGGCGCCGGTCAGACGATCGATCAGATCAAGCTCTACGGCGAGGCGGTGCGCTGGTTCTGCGAGGTCGGCACCCACGACGCCGACGACGCGGGGCTGCTCCACTTTCGCTCGGTCGCCTGCCGCGCGTTCTGGACCGCCGCCGGGGACCCACGCCCCGGGCCCGTGCACCTGAACGTTGCCTGGCGCGACCCGCTCGGGCCCGAGCCGCAGCCCGACGAGCTCACCGCCGGTTCGCCGCTCGCACTCGAGGGTCGCGGCGACCGGGCGCTGACCACGGTCCCCGCCGCGCCGCAACCCGCGCCGCCGGCGCTGGTCGCGGCGCTGGCCGAACGCCTCGCCAGCGCGCGGCGCGGGCTGATCGTGTGCGGACGGATGGCGCCCGGCGCCGCACCCGAGATCGCTGCGCTCGCCGCGACCGCGGGGCTTCCGATCCTCGCCGAGCCGACCTCCCAGCTTCGCTTCGGCGCGCACGATCGCTCGCTCGTGATCGGCGCCTACGAGGCGATCGCCCGCGCGCGTCCACGGGCGCTCGAGCCCGACCTCGTGCTGCGGTTCGGGGAGCTGCCCACGTGCAAGCCGCTGCGGCAGTGGCTAGCGGACCTGCCCGAGGCGGCGCAGCTGGTCGTCGACCCAAGCCACGGCTGGAACGAGCCGACCCGGATCGCAGGCGCGATCGCCCGCGCCGAGCCCGCGGCACTGGCGGCGGCGCTGGCGGAGTCGCTCGACCAGCCGTCGACGGAGACCGGCTGGGCCGACTCGTGGACGGCGGCCGCGCGAGCGGCCGAGTCGGCGATCGCCGAGCTGCTCGACCAGCTCGACCAAGTGAGCGAGCCCGGCCTGCAGCGCGCCCTGGGCTCGGCCTACGCCGACGGCGAGCTCGTCTACACCGCGTCGAGCATGCCGATCCGCGACCAGGAGGCGTTCCTGCCAACCGGCGGCGCCGAGGTCCTGTTTCTCGCCAACCGCGGCGCCAACGGGATCGATGGCCTGATCTCCTCGGGGATCGGTGCGGCGGCCGCGAGCGGCCGTCCGGCCTGGATCCTCACCGGAGATCTCGGCCTCTTCCACGACATGAACGCGCTTGCGGCGCTTCGCCACGCCGAGGTCCCGGTGCGGATCGTCGTGATCAACAACGGCGGCGGGGGCATCTTCGAGTTCCTGCCCCAGGCCGGCCTGCTCGAGCGCACCGAGTTCGAGGCGCTCCTGGGCACACCGCTCGGCCTCGAGCCCGAGCGGGTCGCGGCTCTGTACGGGCTCGAGTACGTGCGCCTCGAGTCGCTCGCCGCGCTCGGCGCGGGCACCGGCGACACGGCGCTGATCGAGCTGCGCGCCGATCGCGAGTGGAACCGCGACCTGCACCGCCGACTCGAGGAAGTTTCCGTCGCGGCGGTAGTTCAGGCGCTCGAGTAACGAAGGTTGACGGGCCTGCATATGCGGAAATAGGATCGCGAAGCTGCTGCCAACCGGATCGGGGGTACCACGCGTGACCGGATTGAGGCTTGCTCTCGTCGCTCTCGTCAGCGTCGGCCTGATCGCAATTGGGTGTGGCGACGACGAGGAGAGCGAGCCTGGCGAGACCACCGCGCCGGCGGACTCGGTCCCGGGCGCCGAGGAAGCGGCCGCGCTTCAGGAGGAGATCGCGGACCTTCCCGACGAGGAGCAGGTCGCGCGCGTCGGCGACGCCTGGGCGGACCCATTCGGCAAGGGCGACGAGGCGATGTGCGGCTACCTCCATCCCGACCTTGCACCAGCCAGCTCCTGCGACTTCTACCTCGAGGGGGAGCTGACGGGGAGCAGCGAGCTTCAGACGTCGTTCGAGGGCGCAACCGTCGAGGGAGTTGAGGTGGACGGCGAGGGCGCCCTGGCCCGGTTCAGCAACGAGAACCAGGTCAGGTTCGGCCAGGACCCGGACGGCGCCTGGAAGGTCGTCGAGACCGCGCGGGCCAAAGGATCCGGGAGCGACAAGGTGCTGCAACCGAGATAGGGATCCAACCCGCGCTCAGCCCGCGAGCAGCGGCAGCAGCGCCTCGAGCTTGAGCTCGGTCTCGGCGAGCTCGGCCGCCGGGTCCGGATCCGGCGACGATCCCGGCGCCGGCGTAGAGATGGGCGGTGCGATCGCGAAGCAGCGCCGAGCGCAGCGCGACGCAGAGCTCACCGTCCTCGGTCGCGTCCATCCAGCCAACCGGCCCCGCATACCAGCCGCGATCGATGCCCTCGAGCTCGGCGATCGCGCGCTCGGCCGCGGTCGCGGGATCACCGCCGACGGCGGGAGTCGGGTGCAGGCGGGCGGCGAGCTCGATCGCCGACAGCGGCTCGGCGAGCTGGGCGCGGACCGGGGTCGCGAGGTGCTGGATGTTGGCGACCTTGACCAGCGACGGCTCCGACTCCGCCTCGACCCAGACCGAGCCCGGCGCCAGCGCGCGCTCGATCCGCCGGGCGACGATCTCGTGCTCGGAGCGGTCCTTGGCGCTGCGCAGGAGCTGCTCGCCGAGGTGGTCGTCGACGGTCGGGTCGGCGCTGCGCCGGGTCGAACCCGCCAGCGCCACCGTCGCCGCCCCGGCACCGCGCCGGCGGATCAGGAGCTCGGGGCTGGCGCCGATGAACGCCCCCTGGGGCGAGCCGGCGCAGAAGCAGAAGCATGACGGGAACAGCTCGCGCAGGGCGCCGAAGGTCGCGGCCGGGTCGTGGGCCGAGGCGGCCTCGATCGCGACCTCGCGCGCGAGCACGACCTTGTCCAGCTCCCCGGCGCGGATCCGCTCCGTCGCCGCCGCAACCGCCTCCTCGTAGCCCCCGGGCGGGGTCACGCTGGTGATCCGGGTGGCGGCGCTCGGCAGCGGGTCGAACAGCGGCAGCGGCTGCTCGCGCAGCCCGGCGGCCCGGCGCACCAGCCGTGCGCGGGTCGCCTCCGGGTCGTCGCCGGCTCCGACGACGGCGCTGAGCGTGAGCCAGCAACGGCTACCGGCGCGCACCAGCGAGAGCTCGGGCAGGACCATGAGCGCGGGCGGGAACGACGACCACTGCGGCGTCCCGGCGCCGTCGGGCGAGAAGGCGAAGCCGCCGGTCCACACCGGTCCGGCTCCAGCCGGGAGGTCGTCGGGCTCGTCCGCGAGCCGTTCGCGCATCACCGCCGCGCACTCGGCGGCGAGGTCGGCGAACCGGGACTCGCCGCGGGAGACGGACTCGTGGGCGGAGCCGAGGCCGGCGAGCGCGAAGCGATCGCTCTCGGGCTGCTCCCAGGCGAACCAGCGGTCGCCGGCGAGCCGCGACGCGAACACCGCCGCGCAGGGGTCTGAGAGCTCGACCGGCGCCGTGACCGAGACCAGCGTGCGACGGCCGCGGCTCGCCGCCCGCTCGAGCAGCGGCTCCAGCGATCCGGCCAGGGCTTCGACGGCGAGCGCCATCGCGGCCGAGCTTAGATCAGACCTCTGCGCGGCCTAGGAGTCGGGGCGCGACTTCGAGATCGCGACCTCGCCGGTGCGCGCCATCTCGATCAGCCCGTGCGGTCGCAGCATCGCCTCGAACGAGTCGATCTTCTCCTGCGAGCCGGTGACCTGGATCGTCAGCGAACGGCGCGAGACGTCGACCACGGCCGCGTCGAAGATCTCGGCGAACTGCATGATCTCGGCCCGGTTCTCGACCGTGGCGCTGACCCGAAACAGGGCCATCTCGCGGGTCGTGGTCGCGCCCGGCTCCATGTCGCGGATCTTGATCACGTTGACGAGCTTGTGCAGCTGCTTGGTCACCTGGTCGATCGGATGCACGGCGCCGTCGAGGGTGAGCGTGATCCGCGAGATGTCGGGGTCCTCGGTCGGGCCGACCGCGAGCGTGTCGATGTTGAACCCGCGGCGGCTGAACAGGCCCGCGATCCGCGCCAGGACGCCGGGCCGGTTCTCGACCAGCAGCGAGAGGATGTGCTTGCGGCCGGTGAGCTGCCGACCGGCCTCGAGGTCCTCGAGCCGGACCACGTCCTGAGTCCCGGGCTCACCCATCAGCCGACCATGTCCCGTGCTGCGTGTCCGGCGGGGATCATCGGGTAGCAGTTCTCGTCCTTGGTCACGTGCACGTCGAGCAGCACCGGCCCGTCGGCGGCCAGCGCCGCGTTCATCGCCTCGCGCAGGTCGCCCTTGTCGGTGCACTGCATCCCGGTCCAGCCGAACGCCTCGGCGAGCTTCGGCCATTCCGGGCTCGCCCCCATCTCGACCGACTGGTAGCGCTCCTCCCAGAACAGCTCCTGCCACTGGCGAACCATGCCGAAGTGGCCGTTGTTCATCAGGAAGACCTTGACCGGGATCTCGTGCTGGGCCGCGGTCGCGAACTCCTGCACGTTCATGATCAGGCTGCCGTCGCCGGCGAGGCAGACGACGGTCTCGTCCGGGCAGGCGACCTTGGCCCCGATCGCCGCCGGGAGGCCGAAGCCCATCGTCCCGAGCCCGCCCGAGTTGAGCCACCGGCGCGGGCGGGAGAAGTGGTAGTACTGCGCCGCCCACATCTGGTGCTGGCCGACGTCCGAGGTGACGATCGCGTCGCCCTCGGTCGCCTCGTACATCGCCTCGACCATGAACTGCGGCTTGATCTCGGAGTCGCGCGAGTCCTCGTAGCGAAGCGGCCAGGTCGACTGCCACTCGCGGATCCGCGCCCACCACTCGTCGAGCCGCGAGGCGTCGGGCTTCAGCGCCCGGTACTCGCGGTTGAGCTTCGGCAGCACGTCCTTGGCGTCACCGACGATCGGGATGTGTGCGGGAACGTTCTTCGAGATCTCGGCCGGGTCGACGTCGATGTGGACGAACTTCGCCCGCGGGGCGAACTCCGAGAGCTTGCCGGTGATCCGGTCGTCGAAGCGGGCACCGACGCAGACGATCAGGTCGGCCTCGTCCATCGCGTAGTTGGCGGTCCGGGTGCCGTGCATGCCGAGCATCCCGAGCCACTGCTCGTGCGGCGCCGGGAACGCGCCCAGCCCCATCACCGTGAGCGTGACCGGGAGCTTGTCGGAGCCGCAGAACTCGCGGAACTCGTCCGCCGCGTTCGCGTTGATGATCCCGCCGCCGCCGTAGATCACCGGCCGGCGGGCGTTCGCGAGCGCCTTCGCGGCGATCCGGATCTGCTTGATGTTGCCCTCGGTCGGCGGCTTGTAGCCCGGCAGGTCGGGCAGGCCCTCGGGCGGCGTGTACTCGATCTCCGCTCGCGAGAGGTCCTGCGGAATGTCGACCAGGACCGGCCCGGGGCGCCCGGTCGCGGCGATGTGAAAGGCGGCGTGGACGTATTCGGGCAGCATCCGCGGATCGGTGACCAGCATCGAGTGCTTGACCACCGGCAGCGTGATCCCGGTGACGTCGGCCTCCTGGAAGCCGTCGGTCCCGATCAGGTCGGTGCGCACCTGGCCGGTGATGAACACGGTCGGGACCGAGTCCATCATCGCGTCGGCGATCGAGGTGACCAGGTTGGTGGCTCCGGGACCGGAGGTCGCGAGCGCGACGCCGACCCGCCCGGACGCCTTCGCGTAGCCCTCGGCAGCGTGTCCGGCACCCTGCTCGTGGCGCGCCTGGATGTGGGTCAGGTTGGCGTCGTGAAGCGCATCGTAGACGGGCAGGTTGGCGCCCCCGGGGATCCCGAAGACGTGCTCCACGCCCTCGGCCTCGAGCGCTTCGAAGAGTGCGTCGGCGGCGCGCATGGGCGAGCGATGGTAGCAGTGGCCAGGCGCCGTCTGAGACCGGTTTTTCCCGCTCTCGAAGCCGGCTCCGAAGCTTCAGTCGGCGGCGAGGATGACCGCAAACAGGCCTTCGAGCCGATCGCGCAGACGAGCGAGGTCGCGCTCGCCCTCGATCCCGGCGGAGAGCTCATGCACGAGCGTGCCGTCGATGCCGGCGACCAACACCGGCGCCAGCCGCTTCGGCTCCGCGGCGCCGGCGAGCCGCAGCGCCGACTCCGCCAGGGCGACGAACGACTCGCGCCAATGCGCCGCGATCGGCCGCAGGCCCGGGCGGCGGGCGGCCTCGAGGTAGACCTCGTACTGGGCGAGGTGGCCGCCGATCGAGTCGAGGTCCGTGAACAGGAGCTCCGCCAGGGCCGCTGCCGAGTCGGCGGGCGAGCTCATCGCCGGCCCCATCTCGGCGGCGCGGATCGCGATCCTCGAGATCTCGTCCTCGACCAGCGCGGCGAGCGCCTCGCCGATCAGCTCGTCCTTGGAGCTGAAGTAGTAGGTGGTCGCGGCGAGCGGCACCCGGGCCTCGCGCGCGACGGCGCGATGGGTGACCGCGGCGAGGCCCTCGGTCGTCAGGATGTGCACGGTCGCGTCGAGGATCGCTCCGTGGCGCTCCGCGCGCTGGGCGGCGCGGGCGCCGGACGCGGGTTCGGCCGCCGCCGCGGCCGGCGGCACCGTCAACTCGCCTCCGATGCGACCTCGCCGACCAGCTCACCCGGCTTCCAGCGGGTGCGCGGCAGGATCGCGCGTTCGATCACCCGCTCGCGATAGCGCTCGATCGTGCCGAGCAGCGACCGGACGAGCTCGGCGCCGAGATGGTTGGGCTCGAGCCCGAGCTCGTGAAGCTTTGTGTTCTGGGCGTTGTAGTAATGCTGCTCGGCCTCGATCCGCGGGTTCGGAAAGCGCTTCACCTCGACCTCGATCCCGGTCTCGGCGGCCGAGCGCTTGACCAGCTCGGCGAGCTCGGAGACCGAGAACTGCTCGGTGAACTGGTTGAAGACCCGGAACTCGCCCAGGTCGGCAGGGTTGGCGACCGCGAGCTCGACGCACTGCAACGTGTCGCGGATGTTGAGGAAGCCGCGGGTCTGACCGCCCTCGCCGTAGACGGTCAGCGGGTGACCGACGACGGCCTGGACGCAGAAGCGGTTGAGCACGGTGCCGAAGTACTCGTCGTAGTCGAAGCGGGTGATCAGGCGGTCGTCGGTGGCCGACTCGTCGGTCTCGACCCCGTAGACGACGCCCTGGTTGAGGTCGGTCGCGCGCAGCCCCCAGATCCGGCAGGCGAAGTGGATGTTGTGCGAGTCGTGGACCTTGGAGAGGTGGTAGATCGAGCCGGGCAGCTTCGGGAACGGGAGCGTGTCGCGGCGCCCGTTGTGCTCGATCTCGATAAACCCCTCCTCGATGTCGATGTTGGGAGTCCCGTACTCCCCCATCGTCCCGAGCTTGACCAGATGGCAGTCGGGGATCCGGTCGCGGATCGCGAACAGCAGGTTGAGGTTGCCGATCACGTTCGTGTACTGGGTCTCGACCGCCGCCTCGCGCGACTTCATCGAGTACGGCGCCGAGGGCTGCTCGCCGTAATGGACGATCGCCTCCGGCAGCGTCTCGGCGATCACCGAGTCGAGGAAGCCGAAGTCCTCGATCGAGCCGACGTAGGGACGAATCTCGCGCCCGGACACGTCGCGCCAGGCCTCGATCCGGTCGGCGAGCGACCCGATCGGGGTCAGCGAGTCGGTCGAGTGCTGCACGTGCCAGCGCCGGCGGGAGAAGTTGTCGACGACCGCGACCTCGTGCCCGCGGGCCGAGAAGCGCATCGCGGTCGGCCAACCCAGGTACCCGTCGCCACCCAGGATCAGGATGCGCATGCCGCGCAAGGTAGCGGAGAGGCCCGCCGAAAAAGCGCGTGATCGCAACCGATCTCCCCTTTGCCGGGCCGGTCACGCCCTATCCTCCTGCGGCCCGATGACGCCCTTGGCGGACATCCTGCCTCCGGAGCTGACCGCGATCCGCGCCGCCGGACTGGTGCTCGCGGCGCTCGTCGGCGGGTTCGCGATCGCCCGTCGCCGCTCGCTGCGCAACGCCGATGTCCTGATCCTGCTCGCGATCGCGATCGGGCTCGCGCTCGTCGCCGCGACCGAGGTCCCCGACGCGCTGCTGGAGGCGTTCTCGTTCGAGCGCGAGAACGGCACTCGGATCATCGGCGTCGCCGTGTTCGCGATCCTGATCCTGTTCGGGCTCACGCTGCGGGCGCTGGCGCAGAGCTCACGCGTCGCGCAGCAGCTCGGCGGCGCGCTCGAGGGGCTGGCGTGGGAGGAGTTTCGAGCCGCCGGGCACCCGGCCCGCTTTCGCGACCGGATCGCGATCCTGATCCCCGCATACAACGAGGCCGACAACGTCGGCGAGGTCCTTGACCGGCTCCCGGCCGAGGTCTGCGGGCTGCCGACCGCGGCGCTGGTCGTCGACGACGGCTCGCGCGACGGGACCGACCAGGTCGCCCGCGCGCACGGTGCCGCGGTCGCCCGCCACGTCGTCAACCGCGGCGGGGGCGCGGCGCTGCGCACCGGCTACCGGCTGCTCTCCGACTCCGAGGCACGAATCGTGGTCACGATCGACGCCGACGGCCAGCACCTTCCGGAGGAGATGTCGCGCCTGGTGCAGCCGATCGTCGACGGCGAGGTGGCGATGGCCCACGGGTCGCGGGTGCTCGGCGAGGCGGAGAAGGGCGCCTTCTCGCGCGAGCTCGGGATCGTCTTCTTCAACCGGGTGGTCTCGTTCATCACCCGCACCCACGTCACCGACTGCTCGAACGGCTACCGGGCGGTGCGCGCCGACGTCCTTCCGCAGCTCGTCCTGCGCCAGGAGCAGTTCCACACCTCCGAGTTCATGATCGAGGCGATCAAGCGCGGGATCCCCGCGAAGGAGGTGCCGGTGACCGTGGTCAGCCGCCTCTCCGGGCACTCGAAGAAGCCGGCGGTGGTCCGCTACGGGATGGGGTTCGCGAACGCGATCTTTCGCACCTGGCTGCGCTGATCAGGCGCGCCCGCGCCCCGGGCGGACCTCGGAGGGGTCGGGCAGGTAGAGGTCCTCGCCGCAGCGCCGACAGACCTGGACGTAGAGCTTCTGCACCGCCCCGCAGCGCGGACAGCGGCGCTCGGGCTCGACCTGCTCGACCCGGTAGGCGAAGGCGGCGATCAGCCCGAAGAGCGGCAGCACCCCGCCGACGATGAACCAGATGAAGAACGACGACCCCTTTGCCCGGCCGACGAATCCGGTCGCGAACGCGAACGTGAGCGCGATCAGCAGATAGGCGCCTCCGCTCACCGGCCCCTCACTCCAGCGGGCGGTGGGTGCCGCCGCGCGCGTAGACCTCGTCGCGAAGCGGTCGCGGATGGCCGATCGAGCCGACCTCGGCGACATCGCGCCGGAACGGCAGCCCGACGGTCCAGTCGACGACCGCGCGGATCTTGCGCGCCAGGCCCGGGATCTGGCTCATGTGGTAGCTGCGCGCCATCCACCAGGCGATGAAGCCGCGAAACGAGACCGGGCCGAGCTTGCCGACGGCCTTGTAGCGGCCGAGGTTGACGAACGACGCCCGGGCCCGGTACTTGAACGGGCGCTGCTCGCCGATCCCGAGCGCGGCGGCGATGTTGCGCGCGGCGACCGGCCCCTGGCGGACCGCGTGCTGGGCGGTCGGCGGGCAGGGGCCGGCGCCGTCGGTCGCCGGGTCGGGCACCGCGGCGCAGTCGCCCGCGGCCCAGACGCCCTCGAGCCCCTCCACGCGCAGGAACTCGTCGACCACGACCTTGCCGCGCTCGTCGAGCGGCAGGCTGAGCGAGGCGAGGCTCGGGTGGGCGGCGACCCCAGCGGTCCAGACGATCGTCCGGGTCGGCGATCCGCTCCTTGGTCGAGAGGCTGGCGGAGTCGGCGGTCGCGCGCTCGAGCCTGGTCCCGAGCCGGACGTCGATCCCGCGTCCCCGCAGCTCGCCGAGCGCGTACTCGGCGAGCTCGAAGTCGACCTCCGGCAGCACCCTGTCCGTCGCCTCGACCAGGATCCAGCGCATCCCGTGCAGGCGGGCGCGCGGGTAGCGCTCGATCGCGTCGGCGGCGAAGTCTTGGAGCTCGGCGAGCGCCTCGAGGCCCGAGTAGCCACCGCCGACGAACACGTAGGTGAGCAGCTCGTCGCGGCGTGCCGGGTCCTCGGTCGCGTTCGCCTGCTCGAGCGTCTCGATCACGTGGTTTCGCAGCCAGATCGCGTCGGCGAGGCTCTTGAAGCCGATCGCGTGCTCGTCGAGCCCCGGGATCGGCAGCGAGCGCGAGACCGAGCCAACGGCGACCAGGAGCTGGTCGTAGCGCACCTCCTCGTCCTCGCCCTCGTGGTTTCGCAGGGTCACCGTGCGCGCCGCGGGGTCGTGGCCGCAGACCGCGCCCAGCCGCAGGTAGGTGCGCCGCAGGATGTCGCGCAGCGGGGTGACGACGTGCCGGGGCTCGAGCGTGCCCGCCGCCGCCTCCGGCAGGAACGGCGTGTAGAGGAGGAAGTTGACGTCGTTGACGAGCATCAGTCGCGCCGACTGGCGCGGCATGATCCGCTCGAGCTCGCGCGCCGCCGCCGCCCCGGCGAAGCCGCCACCGACGATGACCACGTTCCAGGCCATCTCAGCCGTCCTTCACCTTGGCGCGGATCAGCTTCGTCACCTCGCCGCCGTCGGCGCGGCCCTGGGTCTCGCGCATCACGAACCCGACCAGCGGGCCGATCGCCTTCATGTTGCCCTCGCGCACCCCCGCGGCCGCGTCGGGGTCGGCCGCGAGCGCCCGCTCGACGATCGCCTCGAGCTCGCCCGCGTCCTCGATCTGGCCCAGTCCCTCGCGCTCGACGATCTGCTCCGGGTCGCCGCCCTCGGCGATCAGCGTCCGCAGGATCTGCTGCCCGACCGTGTGCGAGAGCTGCTTCGCCTGGACCATCCCGATCAGGCGCGCGAACGGCTCCGGCTGCGGGTTCGAGCCCTCGTCGACTTCGCGACGAGCGGCGGCGAGCTCGCCGATCGCCCAGTTCGCGACCACCCGCGGCTCGATCCCGTCGGCGGCCGCCAGGACCGCCTCGAAGTAGGGGCCGAGATCGGCGTCGAAGGCGAGCCGGGTCGCGGCCTTCTCGTCGAGGCCGAGCTCGGCGCCGTAGCGCTCGCGCCGCGCCGCCGGCAGCTCCGGCAGCGCCTCACGCGCGGCGGCGATCATCTCCTCGGTCGGCGCCAGCGGAACCAGGTCGGGCTCGGGGAAGTAGCGGTAGTCGTGGGCGTACTCCTTCGAGCGCAGCGGTCGTCAGCGCCCCGGTTCGCGGATCGAAGTGCAGCGTCTCCTGCTCCAACGTGCCGCCCGCGATCGAGGACCTCGGCCTGGCGCTCGAGCTCGGCCTCGATCCCGCGCTCGAGGAAGCGGAAGCTGTTCATGTTCTTGAGCTCGGCCTTCGTCCCCAGCTCCTCGGTGCCGACCGGGCGCAGCGAGACGTTCGCGTCGCAGCGCAGGCTCCCCTCCTCCATGTTCACGTCCGAGGCGCCGATCTGCTTGATCGTCTGGCGCAGGACCTGGAGCCACTCGCGCGCGGTCGCGGCGTCGTGCAGGTCGGGCTCGGTGACGATCTCGACCAGCGGGGTGCCGCCGCGGTTGAAGTCGACCAGCGAGTGGCCGGAGCCGTGGATCCGCCCGGACTCCGAGACGTGGACGAGCTTCGCCGCGTCCTCCTCCAGGTGCACGCGGTGGATGCGCACGTCGCCGAGCCGCCCGGCGCGCGCAAGCGGGATGTCGTACTGGCTGATCTGGTAGGCCTTCGGGTTGTCGGGATAGAAGTAGTTCTTGCGGTGGAAGATCGACCGCGGGGCGAGCTCGCACTCGAGCGCGAGCGCGATCTGGAGCGCGAAGCGAATCGCCTGCTCGTTGGGCACCGGCAGGGTCCCGGGATGCGCGAGGCAGATCGGGCAGGTGTGGACGTTCGGCTCGTCGCCGAAGGAGAGCTCACAGCCGCAGAACATCTTCGTCCGCGTGCGCAGCTGGACGTGGATCTCGAGCCCGATCACGGGCTCGTAGCGCTCGCGCCAGCTCGCCGTGTCGACCGTGGCCTCAGCCATAGCCGAGCCCCCGGATCTGGTCCTCGCCCATGCCGAAGTGATGGCCGATCTCGTGCAGCACCGTGCGCCGGACCTCGGCGGGGTTCGGGTTCGCCTCGCGGAAGATGACGATCCGCCGCAGGCCGCCGATCGGGTCGTAGATCCCCATCAGGCCGTCCGGATGGCGGTCCTCGACGAGGATCGCGACCTCGCCGAGCCGCTCGGTCACCCACCGCGGCAGCTCGGCGAGCGCCGACTCGACCGCCGCCCGCGTGTCGGCCTCGGACATCACGGGCGCTCCCGGAACCCGATGCCGTGTTCGAGCGCGTGGGCGGCGTCGAGCAGCTTCGACTCGGCGAACGCCGGCGCCGCGATCTGGAGGCCGACCGGAAGCCGGCTCCCGCCGCCCGGCGGCTCGGCGAGCCCGCTCGGGATCGAGATCGCCGGGATCCCGGCGAGCGACATCGGCACGGTGAAGTAGTCGGAGAGGTACATCGCCAGCGGGTCCGCGGTCCGCTCGCCGAGCTCGAACGCGACCGAGGGCGAGGTCGGGGTCACGATCAGGTCGCAGCGCTCGAACGCCGCCGCGAAGTCCTCGCCGATCCTCGTCCGGACCTTCTGCGCGCGTGCCGTAGTAGGCGTCGTAGTAGCCGGAGGAGAGCGCGTAGGTGCCGAGCATGATCCGGCGCTTGACCTCGGCGCCGAAGCCGCGCGCGCGGGTCCGCTCGTACATCCCCACCAGGTCGGCATCGCCGTCCGCGCGCGACCCGTAGCGGACCCCGTCGTAGCGGGCGAGGTTGGCCGACGCCTCGGCCGGCGCGATCACGTAGTAGGCCGAGATCCCGTGCTCGGCGTGCGGAAGCTCGACCTCGGTCAGCTCGCCGCCGAGCTCGCCGATCAGCGCCAGCGTGCGCTCGAAGCTCTCCGCGACTCCCGGCTCGACGCCCTCGGCGTGGTGGGAGAAGTCGCGCGCGACCCCGATCCGCAGCCCGGCGAGATCCTCGCGGCCGGGCTGCTCGACCCCGCCCTCGATCCCGACCGAGGTCGAGTCGTGGCGGTCGCGACCCTGCATCACCGAGAGCATCAGCGCGGCGTCGGTGACGTCGCGGGTCAGCGGCCCGCACTGGTCGAGCGAGGACGCGAAGGCGACCATGCCGTAGCGGGAGATCGCGCCGTAGGTCGGCTTCAGGCCGACGATCCCGCACAGCGACGCGGGCTGGCGGATCGAGCCGCCGGTGTCGGTGCCGATCGCCCACGGCGCGAGCCGCCCGGCGACCGCGGCGGCCGAGCCGCCGGAGGACCCGCCCGGGACCCGGTCGCGGTCCCAGGGGTTGAGCACCGGCCCATAGCCGGAGTTCTCGTTCGAGGACCCCATCGCGAACTCGTCCATGTTGGTCTTGCCGAGCAGCCGCGCGCCGGCCTCGTCCAGACGCCGGACGGCGGTCGCGGTGTAGGGCGGCCGGTAGCCCTCGAGGATGCGCGAGCCGGCGGTGGTCTCGATTCCCTCGGTGCAGAACAGGTCCTTGACCGCGACCGGCAGTCCTCGCAGCCGCTCGCCGCCGCCGCCGCGCGCGCCCTCCGGGGCGCGCCACAGGTACGCGTTGAGCTCGTCAGCCGCGGCCGCGGCCGCGTAGGCGTCGAAGAGCTCGTCGGCGGAGAGCTCGCCGGCCTCGATCTCGGCCAGCGCGCCGGCGGCGGTGAGCTCGAGCAGCTCGCTGCGCGTCGAGGCGCCCATGCCTACGCCTGCGGGGACGGGACGCGAAACGAGCCGTCAGCCGGGTCCGGGGCCTGCTCGAGCGCCCGCTCGCGCGCCAGGCTCGCCTCCGGCTCGTCGGCCCTGAGCACGTTCTCGAGCGCGACGACGTGGGCGGTCGGCTCGACGCCCTCGAGGTCGAGGGCGGCGATCCGGTCGACGTGCTCGAGGATCCCGGAGAGCTCGCCGGCGATCGTCTCGAGCTCGGCTTCGGTGAGCTCGAGCCGGGCGAGCCGGGCGACGTGGAGCACCTGTTCGCGGGCGATCACGAAGCCGATGATAGGTCGCGGCGCCCGAACGGCCCGCGCCGATTAGGATGCCGCGCCGATGACGGGCCAAGGCGCCGAGCGGTTCGTGGTCCTCGCCCTGCGGCTGCTGGCCGCGAGCTTCGCCGCCGTCGGCCTGCTCTTCCTCTGCCTCCCCGACGGCACCCTCTCCGCCCTCGACGACCTCGGCGACTGGCTGCCGCTGGGCGAGTTCACGGCGGCCCCGGAGACGGCCGAGCAGCTCTGGCTCGCGCTCGGCTTCGCCTACATGACCGTGATCACCGGGATCTGCCTGGTCGTCTCCAGCGACGTCGTCCGCTACCGGCCGCTGCTGCTGGTGCTCGCCGCCGGCAAGGCGGCCTCGTCGCTGACCGCGCTCGGCTTCTACCTCTTCGACACCGACGTCTTCGCCTACCTGCTCAACTTCCTCGTCGACGGGTTCCTCGTCGGGGTCGTGCTCGTGCTCTGGGCGCTCGCGGGCCGGGTCGGCGACCCGGCGGCCGCGTTCTGAAGGCGCGCCCCGGGGCTCGGCGCCGCCGAGAAGCGCGTGCTGCGGGCGTTCGCCGAGGCGATGGCGCCCGGGGTCGGTCCGCTGCCGGCAGCCACCGGCCCTGACCTCGCCCCTCAGACGATCGACGCGGTCGGGCGAATCGAGCCCCTGCTCGCCGCGATGCCGGCGCGCGCGGTCGCGCAGATCCGGCTCGGGCTGCGGCTGTTCGAGTGGATGCCGTTTCCGTGGCGGTTCTCGCGCGCGAGCCTCGAGTCGCGCCAGGACTTCCTCGCCCGGATCGAGGAGTCGGGATCGGCCCCGGCGCGGGACCTGCTGCTCTTCCTCAAGGTCCTCTGCGGGTTCGGCTACGCCAGCGAGCCGCGAGTGCAGGCGGCGGTCGGCTATCGAGCGGAGTGCGCGCTCGCGAGCGGCGAGCTCCCCGCACCTGGCCCGGGATCGCCGCTGGGCGAGCTCGAGCCGGCGACCGCGGCCGAGGAGTGCGACGTGGTCATCGTCGGCTCCGGCGCGGGCGGCGCGGTCGCCGCGGCGGTGCTCGCCGAGGCCGGGCTCGAGGTCGTCGTGCTCGAGGCGGGGCCGCACCTGGACCGCGACTCCTACCCGCAGGAGCCGATTGCGGCGATCACGTCGCTGTACCGCGACGCCGGCCTGACCGTGGCCCGCGGGCGACCGGCGATCCCGACCCCGGTCGGGCGCGCCGTCGGCGGGACCACGGTGATCAACTCGGGCACCTGCTTTCGCACTCCGGCACCGGTGCTCGAGCACTGGGCGAGCGAGCGCGGAATCGGGTGGGCGCGCGAGCTCGACCCCGATTTCGCCGCCGCCGAGGAGATGCTCGCGGTGCGGCCGGTCGACCCGGCGACGATGGGCCGAAACGGACAGATCCTGCTCGAGGGCGCCGAGGCGCTGGGCGTCAGCCACGCGCCGCTGGCCCGCAACGCAGGCCGCTGCGTCCAGTGCAGCGCGTGTCCGAACGGGTGTCCGATCGACGCGAAGCGGGCGATGCACGTCTCCTACCTGCCGCGCGCGGTCGCGGCCGGCGCTCGGGTGCGCGCCGGCGTCGAGGCGCGGCGGATCGTGTTCGCCGGCGGACGGGCGACCGGCGTCGAGTGCGCGGCGGGGGTGGCGCGGCGAGGGGTCGGGCGCCCGCGGCGATTCGCGGTGCACGCGCGCCGCGCGGTGATCTGCGCCGGCGGCAGCTTCGGCACCCCGGAGCTCCTGCTGCGCTCGGGGTTTCGCTCCCCGAGCGGCGAGCTCGGCCGCAACCTGCGCATCCACCCGGCGGCTGGGTCGGCGCTCGCTTCGACGACGAGGTGCGCGGCTGGGAGGGCGTGATGCAGTCATACGCGGTCGACGAGTGGGCGCCCCGCGGGCTGATGCTCGAGGCGACGTTCACGCCACTCGCCTTCGGCGGTCAGTGGCTGCCCGGGACCGGCGCCGCGCATCAGCGCCGCCTGCTCGAGTTCGGTCACGTCGCCTCGACCGGCGTCCACCTCTCCGACAGCTCCAGCGGCCGGGTCGGCCTCGCCGGCGACGGCTCGCTGCGGATCGGCTACCGACTCTCGCGCGCCGACTCGGAGCGGCTCGCGTTCGGGATCGCGCGGGCGGCCGAGCTCTTCTACGCGGCCGGCGCGCGCGAGGTCTACCCGCAGATCTCCGGAATCGACACGCTGGCGCGCGCGGGGATCGCCGAGCTCGAAGCCTCTCCCCCGCCCCGCCACGCGCTTCGCCTCGAGGCGTTTCACCCGATGGGGACCGCGCGCATGGACGCCGACCCCCGGCGCGGCGTCACCGCGCCCGACGGGTCGGTGCACGGAGCCGAGCGCCTCTACGTCGCCGACGCGAGCCTGTTTCCGAGCTCGATCGGCGTCAACCCGATGATGACCGTGATCGCGATGGCGTCGCGGGTCGCGACTCAGCTCGCCGCCGCGGCGGCCTGAGCGCGCCCGCGCGCCTTCGCGTTCTCGATCAGGTCCGCGGCGGCGGCGCTCCGGGGTCGCTCGGCGGCGGTGGAGGCGGCGGCGGGTCGCTGCGCTCGGCCGGCGTCGGCTCGGTCGCCGTGGGCGCGGCCGGGCGGTCACCGAGACGATCGGCCTCGCCTCCGAACGAGGTCCCCTCCTCCTCCATCGCCCGCCAGCCGCCGTAGGCGATCCCGGCGGCCGCGATCAGACCGAGGAAGACGCCGATCTTGCGGGTGGCGTCGTAGGGAGGGTCGATCAGCCGGTAGAGGATCAGCACCGTCGAGAGGATCCCGAGCCCGGTCGTGATCGCGCTCCCGGCGACCGGCAGCGCGACCGTCTGGGCGGTCGCCGCGGTGATTGCGAAGGCGATCGCGGTGACCGCGGTCAGAAACCAGATGATGTCCATGAAGCTCGCAGCTTCCCAGGCGTTGGCGCTCGCGCCGCCGCCGCCGGTGACCTCGCCGATCGGCGTCTCGATCGTGATCTCGGGCGCTCCCCACCAGGCGAAGAACATGAAGATCAACAGCGCGGCGCCGGATATCCCGGCGATCATCTCTCCCGACCTGATCCTGTCTGCGTCCATCTGGCGCTCCCCAATCGTCTCGCGGGCTGGCAACGGCGGCCACCCTAAGGTCTCGTGCGGACGCGTCTAGCGCGGACGGCGCGCGGCGGCCGCGAGCGTGTTGGCGAGCAGCATCGCGATCGTCATCGGCCCGACGCCGCCGGGCACCGGGGTGATCGCGCCCGCGACCTGGCTCACGGCCTCGAAGTCGACGTCGCCGACGAGCCCGTCCTCGGTGCGGTTGGTGCCGACGTCGATCACCGCCGCCCCGGGCTTGACCATCTCCGCGGTCACCAGCCGCGGGCGACCGACGGCGGCGACGAGGACGTCGGCGCGCGCGCAGACCACGGCGAGGTCGCGGGTGCGCGAGTGACAGACGGTCACGGTCGCGTCCTCGCCGAGCAGCAGCGAGGCGAGCGGGCGGCCGACCAGGATCGAGCGTCCGAGGACGACCGCCTCGGCGCCCTCGAGCTCGACCCCGGCATGGCGCAGGAGCTCGACCACCCCCAGGGGCGTGCACGGGACGAGCCCCGGCCGGCCCTGCGCGAGCAGCCCGGCGCTGGCGGCGCTGAGCCCGTCGACGTCCTTGCTCGCGGGGATCGCGGCGATCACCCGGTCCTGGTCGATCTGCGCCGGGAGCGGCAGCTGGACGAGGATCCCGTCGACGCCATGGTCCTCGCCGAGCGTCTCCACCAGTCCGACCAGCTCCTCCTCGGAGGCGTCGGCGGCGAGCTCGTGGTGGATCGAGCGCATCCCGACCTCCTCGGTCTGGCGGCGCTTGTTCGAGACGTAGACGTGCGAGGCGGGGTCGTCGCCGACGAGCACGGTCGCGAGCCCGGGCGTGTGGTCGTCGCGGGCGGCGGCGAACTCGCGCACCCCGGCGGCGACTCGCTCGCGCACCCCGGCCGCCACCGCCTTGCCGTCGATGACCGTCGCGCTCACGTCACTCCGCAAAGGGCTCGCGCGGACTCACGCGACCTTCTTCAGCGGCGCGTAATCGGCCATCAGCTTGCGCTCGCTGCCGTCGGCGGCGAACCGGATCACGACCACCGACCCCGCCTCGACCGCGGTCACGACGCCCTCGCCGAAGCTCGCGTGCAGGACGTCGTCGCCGACCGAGTACGGGACCGGCGGCGGTGCGGGCTGCTTCGGCGGCGGTGCCGAGAGCCCGCCCGTGCGCTCGCCGAAGCCGGTCGCCCGCCGGCGCGCGTCGCCCGAGCCCGTCCAGCCGGTCGGCGTGGTCGCGACGTGTCGCTCGACCAGCGACTCCGGCAGCTCGGCGAGGAAGCGCGAGGGCAGGTTCCAGCTCGAGCTGCCGTGCAGCGAGCGCCGGCGGGCGTAGGTCATCCAGAGGCGCTCGCGCGCCCGGGTGACGCCGACGTAGCAGAGCCGGCGCTCCTCCTCGAGGTTGCCCTCCTCGACCGAGCGCGAGTGCGGGAAGACGCCCTCCTCGCAGCCGATCACGAACACCGCCTCGTACTCGAGCCCCTTCGCGTTGTGCAGCGACATCAGCGTCGCCAGGCTCTCCTCGTCGCGAAGGTTGTCCTGCTCGGAGACGAGCGAGATCTGGGCCAGGAACTCCTCCAGCGGTGAAACCTCGGACTCGCCCTCGAGCTCGCGGTTGGCGTCGAACTCGCCGGCGACTCCGACCAGCTCCTCGAGGTTCTCGATCCGGCCCTCGGCCTCGACCGTGCGCTCGGCCTCGAGCGCCTCGATGTAGCCGGACTCGTGCAGGGTCGCCTCGAGCAGCTCGGCGACCGACCCGCGGCGCTCGGCCCGCTCGCGCAGGTGCGCCATCGTCTCGGCGAAGCGCGAGACCGCCTTCAGCGCGGCGGCGCCGAGCCCGGGGATCGAGCTCGAGTTCGCGAACACCTCCCAGACGTCGGCCCCGAGGGTGTTCGCGTGCGAGAGGATCCGCGCCTGCGTCTGCTGGCCGATCCCCCGCCGCGGCGAGTTGACGACGCGCGCGAACGAGATCGCGTCGGCCGGGTTGGCGAGCAGCTGCAGGTAGGCGACCGCGTCCTTGATCTCGGCCCGGTCGTAGAACTTGGTCCCGCCGATCACCTGGTAGGGGATCTCGAACCGCACCAGCGTGTCCTCGAGCACCCGGCTCTGGGCGTTCATCCGGTAGAAGACCGCGATCTCGTCGCGGGGCGTGCCCTCCTCGACCAGCCGGTTGATCTCCGAGGCGACGTAGCGGGCCTCGGCGTGCTCGTCGTCGAGCTCGGCGACGACGATCTGCTCGCCGCGCGCGCCGTCGGTCCACAGGTGCTTCTCCTTCTGGCTCTCGTTGTGGGCGATCAGCGCGTTGGCGGCGTCGAGGACCGTCTGCGTCGAGCGGTAGTTCTGCTCCAGCAGCACCGTCTCGGCATCGGGGAAGTCGCGCTCGAACTCGAGGATGTTGCGGATGTCGGCGCCGCGGAACGAATAGACGCTCTGGAAGTCGTCGCCGACCACGGTCAGGTTGCGGTGCTCCTCGGCAAGCAGCTGCAGGAGCCGGTACTGGGCGCGGTTGGTGTCCTGGTACTCGTCGACGAGCACCCAGCGGAAGATCCGCCGGTACTTCTCGCGCACGTCGGCGAACAGCTCGAGCAGGTTGACGGTGCGCACGAGCAGGTCGTCGAAGTCCATCGCGCTCGCCTCGAGCATCCGCCGCTCGTAGAGGCCGTAGACGTCGGCGACAACCTGCTCGAACGTGGACTCGGCCGCGTCGGCGTAGTCGGAGGAGTCGATGAGCTGGTTCTTGGCCGCCGAGATCGCGCTCTTCACCGCCCGCGGCGGGTAGCGCTTCGGGTCGAGCTCGAGCTCCTCGACGCAGCGCTTCACCATCCGCACCGAGTCCGCCTCGTCGTAGATCGTGAACGCGCGCTTGTAGCCGAGCCGCTCGGCCTCGGCGCGCAGGATCCGCGCGCAGGCGGAGTGGAAGGTCATCACCCACATCGCCCGCGAGACGCCGCCGATCAGGGCCGCGACCCGCTCGCGCATCTCGGTCGCCGCCTTGTTCGTGAACGTGATCGCGAGGATCTCCGAGTGGCGGGCCCGTCCGGTGGCCAGCAGCCAGGCGATCCGGTGGGTGAGCACCCGGGTCTTGCCGGAGCCGGCGCCGGCGAGGACCAGCAGCGGGCCCTCGCCGTGGGTGACCGCCTCCCGTTGCGGCGGGTTGAGCTCGGCGAGCAGGCGCTCCTCGGGCTCGCGCCGGGCTGGATCGGCGCGCCATAGCTCGTGTCCGTGCTCATCCGAGCGAGGATAGTCCCGGCTCCGGCGCCGGGGTCCGGGGCGCGCTCAGCCGCCGGCGGAGGTCGGGCCCTGCTTTCGGCGCAGCTCCTTGACCTCGCCCTCGGCGGGCTTGCCGTCGATCTCCGCGAGCCGCCGCTCGAGCTCCGCCGATGCGCTCGGAGAGCGCCTTGATCGCGTCCGCGATCGGGTCCGGGAGATGGATCCAGTCGGCGTCGGGGCCCTCGGGGCGCCGGCCCTCGACCCGGACCGGATGGCCCGGGTTGCCGACCACGGTCGAGTGCGAGGGCACGTCCTCGATCACGACCGTGTTCGCGCCGACCTTGGCCCAGTGGCCGACCGTGACCGGGCCGAGCAGCTTCGCCCCGGAGCCGATCGTGACGTCGTCGTCGACCGTCGGATGGCGCTTGCCGCGCGCGAACCCGGTGCCGCCGAGCGTCACCCCCTGGTACAGGGTGACCCGGTCGCCGATCTCGGCGGTCTCGCCGATGACGACGCCGGAGCCGTGGTCGATGAAGAAGTCGGAGCCGATCCGGGCCGCCGGATGGATCTCGACCCCGGTCACCGCGCGGCTGGCGAAGGCGATCGTGCGCGGCGCGAGCGGCACGCCGGCGTCGTAGAGCGCGTGCGCGACCCGGTGCGCGAGCAGCGCCTGCACCCCCGCCCAGCTCGAGAGGATCTCGACCGTGCCGACGCCGCGCGCCGCCGGGTCGCGGTCCCGCGCCGAGGCAACGTCGCTCGAGACCTCCCGGGCGACGCGTCGAAATGTTCCTAGCCCGAACATCACTCGGGCGCGAAGAATGGCAGCGACATGTAGCGCTCGCCGCCGTCGCAGGCGATCGTGACGATCCGCTTGCCGGACATCTCGGGGCGCGCCGCGACCTCGAGCGCGGCGTGGAAGGCGGCCCCGGCCGAGATCCCGATCAGCAGTCCCTCGCGCCGGGCGGCCGCGAAGGCGGCGCCGAGGGCGTCTTCGTCGGAGACGGTGACGATCTCGTCGATCACCTCGCGGTCGAGCACCTCGGGGACGAACCCGGCGCCGATGCCCTGGATCTTGTGCGGTCCCGGGCGGTCGCCGGAGAGGACCGCCGAGCCCGCCGGCTCGACCGCGACGACCTGAAACGACGGCCGGCGCTCCTTCAGCACCTGGCCGACGCCGGTGATCGTGCCGCCGGTGCCGACGCCGGTGACGAGCACGTCGACCTCGCCACCCGTGTCGCGCCAGATCTCCTCCGCCGTGGTGCGGCGGTGGACCTCGGGGTTCGCCGGGTTCGAGAACTGCTGCGGCATGAACGCACCGCGCTCGGCGACGATCCGCTCGGCGAGCCCGATCGCCTCGCCCATCCCGCCCATCGACGGGGTCTCGTGGACCTCGGCGCCGTAGGTGCGAAGCAGCCGCGTCCGCTCGCGGCTCATCCCCTCGGGCAGGGTGAGGACGAGCTCGTAGCCGCGGGCCGCGCAGACCATCGCCAGCGCGATCCCGGTGTTGCCGCTGGTCGGCTCGACGATCATCCCGCCGGGCTCGAGCCGCCCGTCGCGCTCGGCGGCCTCGATCATCGCGACGCCGATCCGGTCCTTGACCGACCCGCCGGGGTTCAGGTACTCGAGCTTGGCGACGACCTCGGCTTCGAGCCCCTCGGTCAGCCGCCGCAGCGCGACCAGGGGCGTCTCGCCGACCACGGCCGAGGCAGCGCCGGCGATCCGGGTCGCGCTCGCGCTCTCCTTCGCCGTCGCCATCGGCTCACCGTACCCAGATGCGACGATCCGATGGGACCTGCGCCCCGAGCCTCAGGCGCGCTTGCGCGCCTTGGCGATCCCGCCGCGCAACTCCTTGACCCGGTGCTTGCTCTCCGCGACCGCGTCCTTCGCCGCTTGCAGACCCTCCTGCACCTCGGCGAGCCGCGCCTCGCGCGCGGCCTGGCGTTCGAGCGCGGCCTCCAGCTTTCGCTCCAGCCGGGTGAGCTCGCGTCGCGCCCGGGCGACACCGGGGTCCCGGCGTTCGCGCTTGCTCGCCCTCGGCACCGACCCGCTCGTCGGCGTGCCCAGGGTCGCGGCGGTCGCCGGGCGCTCGAGCCGTCCCGCGACGACGCGCTCGCGCAGCTCGTCGTCGACGGCGATCGCCTGGAAGCTCTGGCGCACCTGATCGAGCACCGGCTCGCCCGCCTCGCGTCCCGTCTCGGCGGCGATCTCGGCGGCGGCCGCGACGAGTCGGTCGAGCGCCTCACCCTCGCGCTTCGCGGCAGCCCGCAGCTTCGCCGCGCTTCCCTTCGCCAGCGCCTTGCGCTGCTCCTCGGCGGCGGCGAGCAGCGTCTTCACCCGGCGCGGGTGATCGAGGCTGGTCCGGTTGACCAGCCAGGCGGGCGCGGTCGGCTTGCGCGCCCGCTTCACCTCATCCGCCGCCTCGCGGTCGCCACCGTCGCGCAAGTCCTTCGCCACCCGGTCACGGGCCTCGACGAACTCCTCCGGCGGCGCGCGGTAGACGTCGTCGAGCCGGCGCTCGAGCTCGCGTGACGATCCGGCCATCGCCGCAGTCTCCCACCCGGCGGCGCCGCCTTCTGCGGGAGTCGCCCGAGACGGGCGCGGCAAAGCTGGGGCGGCACGGACGAAAGGGCTTCCGTCGTCGCACAGCGCCACGTGGCTACTGCTCCTTCTTGCGACGCGAAGGAATCCGCGCCGCCCCACTTCACCCACTAATCCTCGTACCCCGTCGAGCCGGGCCTATGCGTCATGTGCCCGCTTCGGCGATAGGGTCGTGGCAAACCATCCGGGAGGTGGCAGTCATGCATGCAGTGATCGTCCAGGTCACGATCAACGACGGAGAGGCGGCGACGACCTACCTGCGAAACGAGATCGTCCCGCGCGTCAAGCAGGCGCCCGGTTTCGTCGCCGGGTACTGGGTCAGGATCGGTGACGGGGACCAGGGGCGGGGCACGATCGTCTTCGAGTCCGAGGATGCAGCCCAGGCGGCGGCAGCTCAGATCGGCCAGCAGCCTGGCGAGGGCGTGACGCTGAACAGCGTCGACGTCGGGGAGGTCGTGGAAAGCGCCTGAGCAGGCTAGTCGAGGGATGACGCCGGCGACGTCGCGGGAGAACATCGAGGTCCGGCGTGGCGTCCGAACGCCCGTGGCTGCTCCCGCGGCGAGCCCGCGGACGATCGAGGAACAGGTGCTGCTGCGGTTCCCGCTGCTCGTCCGCGCGTTCGGGGCCCTCTACCTGCGACTGTCGCCGAGCTCCCGGTTGCGGCGCCGCTTGACGGTGCGAAACGCACTCCGCACCGCCGCTGCCTTCAATCGGCGTGACCTCGACGTCGCCCTGCAGCTGCTCGACCCGGAGGTCGAGTTCGAGGCGGCGAAGAGCCTGGTCGGTGGCTACCTACCCCCCGACCTGCCTACGGTCCACCACGGCCGCAAGGCCTACCTGCAGATGTTCGAAACCCTGTTCGAGGTCTGGGACGACCTGCAACTGACGCCAGAGGCGGTCGTCGACTTCGGCGACCGGGTGCTCGTCGTCACCCACCTCGAAGGGCACGCGCGCCAGAGCGGGATCACCGTCGACATGACCCTGTTCCAGGTCGTGACCCTGCGGCGCGGTCTGATCGTGCGGCAGGACGACTTCGCCGACGAGGGCGCGGCCCTCGAGGCCGCCGAGTCGCGGGAGTAGGCGATGTCGGAGGAGAACGTCGAGCTGGTGCGCCGTATCTACGAGGAGGGCCTGATCGATCAGGATCCGCAGCAGTGGCTGCTCGAGCTCGCCACCGCGGACGTCGAGTACGTCAATCCTCCAAATGCAGTCGAGCCCGGGGTGCGCCGCGGCCCGGCCGAAGTCGTACAGGCGATGCGAGGTTTCGCCGAAGTCTGGGCCGCGTCCCGGCATGAGCTGCACGAGCTCTTCGACTGCGGGAACGCCGTGGTCGCCGCCGTTAGCTGGTACACCCGCGGTCGCGGAAGCGACGTCGAGCTGACGCAGGCGGAGGCGCATACCTGGGCGTTCCGGGACGGCAGGATTGCGCGGTTCGAGTGGGGACAGGACCTGCGCCAGGCGCTCGAGGCCGCGACCGACGCTTGACACCGTGTCCGGCCGGGTGTGGGATAGACGGACAGCTACCAGGTACAGGAGGTGCCAATGAACACCTACGCGATTCTTCGTCGCCGCGGCTGGCGTACAGCCGAAGATCTGCAGGAGGCGGGTGAGCGCTCGCAGCGCGTCGGCGATGAGCAGATGTCGGACGACATCAGATGGATCCGCAGCTACGTCCTCGCCGAGGACGACGGAACCGTGGGCACGGTCTGCATCTATCAGGCAACCAGTCCTGAGGCCGTCCGCGAGCACGCGGAGGCCGCAGGCCTGCCGGTCGACGAGGTCATTCCGATCGCTGACACCGTGATCGTGCGGGAGGATCCCGAGCCCGCAACCGCCTAAAACGGCATTGGCGTGACAGCGGCTTACACGTAGATGCTCGAGAACGTGCCGCTTCGTTGCCCACCGCGGCGGGTAGAGATGGATCGTGGATACCGCTGTCGTGGTCATCGTCGCGGCGATCGTCCTTGTCTCGATCACCTTCCTCGTGTTCGGGCTGTTCCGATCGCAGGGCGGCCCGAAGCTGACTAACCGGCGTCGCTGGGTCGCGCAGGCGACCCTCGCCGAGATGCGCAAGGACGGTGCCGGCCTGCCCTTGGAGGTCGGCAAGGAGGCCAACCGAAGCGAAAGCCCGCCGAGGGCCGAGCCACCGGGAAAGCCGATCCGGGGTTCCGCCCCGCCGTCCGGCGTGGATTGAGCGTCTAGGGCCTGACCTCACGCGGGATACTGCGAGGCGATGTCGGAAGAGAACGTGGACATCGTGAGGCGTGGGTTTATGGCAGCCATGGAGGCGGACTGGCCAACGGCGCTTGCCACCCTCCATCCCGATGCGGAGATTCACGACTTCGACATACCTGACGCGGGGACGTACCACGGACACGCTGGTTGGTTTGCGTGGCTTGAGAACTGGAGCGAGAGCTGGGACGAATGGCGAGTGGAGGACGTCGAGTTCCGCCAGGCCGGACAGGACGGCGTGGTCGCCTTGTTCCAAATGATCGCCACGGGTGGCGGGAGCGGCGTTGAGGTCAAGCGCAGCGACGCGATCCTGTACCGGATGGAGACCGGACTGATCGTGCGGATGGACTACTTCAACGATCAAGCGAACGCGTTGGAAGCGGCCGGGCTGTCGGAGTAGGCGATGTCGCAGGAGAACGTGAAAATCGTGCAAGCCGCCTTTGCCGCCTTCGCCCAAGGCGACATCGAGGGCGTGCTGCGGCTCTGCGACGAGAACATCGTCGTCACCCAACCCGAGGGGCTGCCGGGCGTCTCGCCGCAACAGCGGGGACACAGCGGGGTGCTTGAAGCCTTCAGCATCTGGCCGGAGCAGTGGGACGACTACCGAATAGAGATTCTGCGGATAGCCGACGTCGCCGACTGCGTCGTCGTCACCTCCCGAACGGGCGGGCGCGGCAAGCAGAGCGGGGTCGAGGTCGAGATGGAGTTCTCGTACGTGCTCAGCGTCCGGAACGAGAAGATCGCCGAACTGCAGATCTTCATGCGTGAGGATCAGGCGCTCGAGGCCGCCGGGCTGTCGGAGTAGGCGATGTCGCAGGAGAACGTGAACGTGGTGGTGAACGGCATCGTCGAGGCGTTCAACACGCGTGGTTTGGAGGCGGCGCTTGCCTACGCTCACCCCGAGCTCGCCTGGTATGCGCCGCCTGATTGGTTGGAGAAGCAGGTCTATAGAGGTCGCCAGGGACTGCGCGAGCTCGCCGAGTCCTGGGGACAGAACTTCGACGAGTACCGCCTGGACTTGGAGCGAGTGGTCGATCTCGGCGGCAATCGGGGGCTGGCACTTCTGGTGCAGTGTGGACGAATCAAAGCCGGGGGAACTCCGGTCGAACTGGCCGTCGGATGGATCGTCGAAGTGCTGGACGGCCAGCTGGCGCGGGTGGACGTGCACTTCAGCTGGGAGTCGGCCCTCGAAGCCGCCGGGCTGTCGGAGTAGACGATGTCGCAGCGGAACGTCGAGTTGGTGCGGCGCGGGATCGAGAGCGTCGAAGCGTTCTGGGCGCTGCTCGACGAGGACGTGGTCTGGGACCTGGGCAGGGACCCGCCTCCGGACATACAGGGCGTCTACGTCGGGCGTGACTCGGTTATCGCGGCTTCTCGCCGCTACTGGGGAACCTGGGATGAGTACAGCCTCGATGCCGACGAGTTGATCGACGCAGGATCCAGCGTCGTTGTCGTCGTTCACGAGCGAGGCCGAGGAAAAGGCAGCGGAGCTCCGTTCGACCGACATTGGGCGCAGGTGTGGACCTTTCGCGAAGGACGGATCGTTCGATGGGAGTTGTTCAGGGACAAGGCCGACGCCCTCGAAGCCGCCGGGCTGTCGGAGTAGTCGGGGCGCCACGACGGGCTCCTGACAGGGGTAGGCTCGGACAAGCGACTCGCGGTTCCAACCAAAGGAGGCTGGCGATGGTCTTGAGCACGGTGAAGGTGGAGGACTTCGACCGTTTCTGGGCGACGTTCTCCACCAAAGGCGCCGAGAAACGAAAGCAGCACGGCAGCTCGGGCTCGCACGTCTTTCGCGACCCGAGTGACGAAAGCCGCGTCTGGGTGGTCTTCGACATGGACGACGGGGACTACGAGGCCTTGCTCAGCGACCCCGAGATGCCGGCAATCTTCCAGGAGGCCGGCCTCCAGGGAAGGCCGGAGCACGTGGAGCGGGTTAAGGAGCTGGACGCCTAGGGCGCTCACTTCCGCAGCACCTCGTCACGGCGCACCCCATCCCAGCGGTTTCAGCGGTCCCGACAGGGTGGCGCCAGCTTGAGCGCGCTCCCGAGAACGCCGTACACTGAATGGCAGCGGTCCACCTGACGTCTTCCTGACGCTTCCCGCCATCTGGGCTCCGACGACGAAGCGCCACGGAAGGGACGCCATCGTGAACGACCCCACCGCCCCTGATGCGGTGCTGCTCTTGCACCGAGTGGAACATGCGGATCACATCACGTTCGTCGAAGTCGAGGGCGAGCTGCATGGTCCTTCCAGCCAGCGCTGGTCCCGGCTATTGGGCGGCGTAGTCGAACAGCGGAGCGAAGGCGTGGTTGTCGACCTGCGGGGCTGTCGAGGTCTCGACGCGGACTGCCTTAAGGCCCTGCTCGCGGCTGCGGCAACGATGAAGGCTCGCGGTGGCGCCGGTGCGGCCGTCGTGATGCTGCCCGGAACCGCGCCTGCGGAGGACCTTGGTCGCCGGGCGGATGGGGACCTTCCGATCCACTCCAGCGTCGATGCCGCGATACGGGCCCTCGGGGAGCGCACCATGCCGGTTCCGTTCACAGTGCGCCTAGAGCAGGAAGGTGAAGTCGCGATCCTCGCTGTTGCGGGGGAGTTCGATCTCGCCACCGAGGATGAGTTCCAAGAGCAGCTCGACAAGGCCCTCGCTTCGGAGGCGCCGCTGATCGTCGACCTGGAGCACTGCCGATATATCGACTCCACCGGCATCGCCCAGCTCATGCGTTCCTTCGAGCTTGCCTCTGATCGCGGGTTTGCTTTGGCGGCCTCGGGCCCACAAGTCCATCGTGTCCTGAATCTGGTTGGGATACCCGAGCACATGCCAACGTTCGACACTCGCGAGGACGCGTTGAGGGCTCTCGCCGGAGCAAACCCCTCGAAGCCGTAGGTCTTGATTCCTACGCGGCGGTCGGCGGGCCTACGGGTCGTCACGACTCTCCGCCCCGACCGCGGGATACTGCGCGGGCGATGTCGCGGGAGAAGATCGACAGGTTGCGTGCCGCCTTTGACGCCTTCAACGGCGGGGACTTCGACGCAGCCCTGACGTTTGCCCATCCCGACATCGAGTTCGTCCCGCCGGGCGGTCAGACGTCGTACAAAGGCACTGAGAGCTTTCGCGCGTGGATGGAGCCCGATGCATTCGAGACACAGGTGATCGAGCCTCTGGACTTCATCGTCGCCGGCAACAGGGTCCTCGTGAGACAGCGATCCACGGCCCGAGGCGCGGGCAGTGGAATCGAGCTCGAGCTCAGCACTTGGAACGTCTGGACCTTCGACGACGAAGGCCTGGTTACTCGCGTGGAAACCTTCCTGGAGCATGAGGAAGCCCGAGCCCGCGAAGCCGCCGGGCTGTCGGAGTAGGCGATGTCGGAGGAGAACGTCGAGATCGTTCGTCGTGGCCATGAAGCATTTGCGGAGGCCGGCGAGGACGCGATCTTCGAGTACTTGGACCCGGACATCGATCTCACTCCAGTCGCGGAACTGCTCGATTCCGAGACCTACCGCGGCCACGAAGGCGTGCGCCAGTGGTTCAAGACGATGCGCGACGCCTTCGGGGAGTTCGGGTGGGAGCCGCTGGAGTTCGTGGATTTGGGCGAGCACGTCCTCGTAGCCACCAGGTTCTTCGCCGCGGGACGCGGTAGCGGTGTGCCCGTGGAGGCGACGATCTACAACCTCTGGACTGTCCGACTCGGGAAGGCTGTTCGCGTTTACGGCTACCTGGATCGTTCGCAGGCCCTCGAAGCCGCCGGGCTGTCGGAGTAGGCGATGTCGCAGAAGAACGTCGAAGTAGCGGCTCGCTTCTACGAGCCCGCGACGAGCAAGTCGGAGCTGTTGCGCCAGATGCCGAGGACGATGGCGCTCTGTCATCCGGACGTGGAGTGGACCGCCCGCGAGGATGGGGTGACCTACCGGGGCCGTGAGGGGGTCAGGGAGGAACTCGAACGATTCCTCGAAAGCTTCGACGACTACCGGTACGAAGTTCAGCGGATCGTCGATTGCGGCGGTGACAAAGTGCTCATGGCCGGGCTTGAGGTCGCCACGGGAGCGGCGAGCGGGGCCGAGGTACGTTCGATGAACTACGAGCTGCTCACGATCACGGACGGCCTGATCCGGCGCTTTCACGAGTTCTATGACGAACGCGAGGCCCTCGAAGCCGCCGGGCTGTCGGAGTAGGTCCCTTGCGGCGTTGTTGTGAGCTCCGCTATCCGGCGGTCCAAGCGACGTCCTCCCAAAGAACCAACGCGCGCAGGCTCCGTGCGCCATGCCACACCCCGGAGGCTTGGCGGCGGTTAGCGTCGGATACGCACCACCAACCGGGAGGAAGACATGAACATCCGCAGCGCCAAGAAACGCAGAGCGCGCCGTCCGAGGCCCGCGTATCTACCCATGTTCGCGACGATGAATCCGACCGCATATGCGGCCTGGCGCCCTGACCACACAAGGTTGTAGCGCGGTACAGGCGTTCCCCAACTACACCGACGGCGGCGCTCGCGACCAAGCCCTCGAAGCCGCCGGGCTGCGTAGACGAAGCCGAAGCCGTGGGAGTGTCCACTGGTCAGGCCGCTCTCGTCAGATGTGGTACATGCCGACGCCCGTCTCCTCGGACTCACGGCGGGCGATATCGGCGATCGTGGTCGAGCTGAAGACGCCGCGCAGCGCCTGGACGCCGTCGCGCCAGATCCCGCCGGCCTCCTCGGCCTCCTGACCGACGCGCCCGTCGAGTGCCTGGACGACCTCGAGCACGGTGATCTCCTCCGGCGGTCGCGCGAGCCGGTAGCCGCCCTTGACCCCGCGCTGGCTCAGCAGCAGGCCGTCGCGGCGCAGGGTCGAGAACAGCTGCTCGAGGAACTGGACCGGCATCGCCCGCCGCTCGGCGATCTGGGCGATCGGCACCGGGTCGGGCCCCGACCGCGCCAGCTCGGCCATCGCGACGACGGCGTAGCGCGACTTCGAGGTGACCGAGATCATCGCCACCGGTTTCTAGCGGATGGGGATCGAAAAACCTCGCTCCTACCGAGGGGCGATCCGACGCTCCCGCGCGGGCGGGCTACGATGCGTCGCGGTGGCGCTCCATCCGCCGCCCGCGGCTCGAGAGTCCGCCGCGAGAAGCGTCGCGAGACGAAGGATCGTCTTGCAGTACGGGGTCAGAAGAGTGAACGAAGAACGACGCTGTCTGGTAATCGACCAGCACCCGACCGTGCGCCTCGGCGTGCGGGAGCTGCTCGCGAGCCGCTACGCGGTCGAGGAGGCGAGCGAGGGTCGCGGCGGGCTCGATCTGCTGACCTCGCTCGGCGACTTCGACGTCGCGATCGTCGAGCTCGCGCCGAGCACCAACGGCAACGGCGCCGAGGCGACGTTGACCGGAATCCCCGCGATCCGCGCCCTGCGCCAGGCGAGCGCCGGGCTCGGGATCGTCGCCCACGCCCGCCGCCCCGAGCGCCACGCCGCGACCCAGGCGCTGCGCGCCGGCGCGACCGCCTACGTCGCCAAGAGCTCGCCGGTGGAGGCGCTGCAGGAGGCGGTGGATGCCGCCGCCGAGGCGGAGCGATTCGTCGACCCGAACGCGCGCCGGAAGCGCAAGGGCCCGAGCGGGATCACCCGCCGCCAGCGTCAGATCCTGCAGCTCTACGCCGACGGGCTCGCGACCTCGACCGTGGCCAAGCGCCTCGACCTGAGCACCGAGACCGTCCGCACCCACACCAAGGCCGTGCTCGCGCGGCTCGAGGCCCGCGACCGCACCCACGCGGTCGCGATCGGCCTCCGCAACAGCCTTATCGAGTAACTAGAGCCAGCCGCGGTCCCGGGCGATGAGCACCGCCTGGGCGCGGTCGACGGCGCCGATCTTGCGATAGACGTTGTGCAGGTGGGTACGCACCGTGCTCACCGAGAGCGAGAGCTCGGCCGCGATCTGCTTGTAGACCTTGCCCTCGGCGAGGCCGCGCAGAGCATCGATCTCGCGCTTCGAGAGTGGGCAGGGCTCGCTCACCGGGCGGCGCCGCTCGCCGACGTGCGGGAACTCGAACATCAGCGAGCTGAGCGCGTCCTCACCGATCTCGAGCGCCGTCGCGGCCTGGCGCAGCGAGTCGGCCGCGATCGAGTCGCCGCTCGCCTGGCGGACGATCAGGTCGCCGAGGCGGATCGCGGCGGCGTGTCCGTCGGCATCGGCGGCGTGATGGCGCTCGACCGCCGCCGCGGCGATCCCGCCGAGGCCCCAGCGACGGATCAGGACCGCGCCGACCAGGGCGTGGTCGATGCCGAGCTCACGGCGCTCGCGACGAACCCGGTCCTCTGGGCTCTCGCCGGGCTTCTCGGCGAGGTGCTCGTCGCCGTAGAGCTCGACCAGCACGAGCTTGCCGACGTCGTGGAGGAGGGCGGCCACGGCGAGCTCGTCGCGCTGGGGAAGTCGGGCGAGCTCGCCGATCCGCTCGGTCGCGATCCGGACCGCGACGCCGTGGCGGCGGAAGCGCTCGTGGCGCTCCGACCAGAGGCTCGGGTGCTCGAGAAGGTCGTAGGTGTCGAGGCCGGAGACGAGCGCGCGGACGCCGTCGGGGCGCAGGGCCTCGACCGCATCGCGGACGCCCGCGCAGCGACCGGAGGGGCCGTTGCCGTTGTTGGCGGCGCGCATGACCGCGATCGCGAGCGCGGCGTCGGCCTCCACCGCCTCGGCGAGATCGCCCGGGCCGGAGGCCTGGCGGTCGCAGAGCCCGAGCAGGCGCCGACGTGCCTCGGCGAGCGCCGGCAGCCTCGAGACGTTGTCGAAGGCGGCGGCGAGCCGCCGTCCCCCCGCGCCGCTGCGACGCTCGGCTGTGGCCGTAGCCTTCGGATCGCTCATCGTCGGTTTCTCATGGGCATTCGCCCGCGCGAAGCGCGGTTCACCCCATAGATCGGCAGTTCGGCCCGCTTGATTAACGGATCGGCACCCGCCGCCGCCGACGCAGGCCGGCGGTCAGCCCTGGAGGCGGGCGCGAGCGGCGTCGACGCGCTCCACAGCGCGCTCGCGCCCGAGCACGGCGAGCGACTCGAAGATCCCCGGCGAGACGCTGGTGCCGGTGATCGCGACGCGCAGGGGCTGGTAGAGCTCGCGCGGCTTCACCGCGAGGCGATCGACGAGCGCGCCGAGGCCGGCCTCGAGCGTCGGCGCGTCGAAGGGCTCGGCATCGCGGAGGACCTCGAGCGCCGCCGCGAGCCGGTCGCCGGCGCCGTCGTCCATCACCTTCGCCCACGCTTTCGGATCGTCGACCGGCGGCTCGAACGCGAACCGGATCAGCGGCCAGACCTCGGTCAGCGTCTGCGCCTTGTCCTGCGCGATCGCGCAGACGGCGCGCAGCGCCTCCGGGTCGGCCGTCGCCTCCGCGTGCCCCTCGCGGTCGAGCTCGGCGGCGACCATCGCCGTGTAGGCGTCGAGGTCGAGCTCGCGCATGAAGCGGCCGTTGAGCCAGCGCAGCTTGCGCTCGTCGAAGATCGCCGAGGAGCGTCCCACCCGCTCGATCGCGAAGCGCTCGATCAGCTCGGGGGTCGAGAGGATCGTCGTGTCGTCGTCGGTACCCCAGCCGAGCAGGGCGAGATAGTTGCGCACCGCGGCCGGCAGGAAGCCCGCCTCGCGCAGCTCCTGGACCGAGGCGGCCCCGTGGCGCTTCGAGAGCTTCTTGCCGTCCGGTCCGTGCAGCAGCGGCAGGTGCGCGTAGCGCGGCGGCTCGGCCTCCAGCGCCCGCAGCACGAGCAGCTGCTTGGGCGTGTTCGAGAGGTGGTCGTCGCCGCGGATCACGTCCGTGATCCCCATCTCCGCGTCGTCGACGGCGACGGCGAAGTTGTAGAGCGCCGAGCCGTCGCCGCGGGCGATCACGAAGTCGTCGGTGAGCCGGTTCTCGAACCGGACCGGGCCCCGGATCAGGTCGTCGACGACGGTCTCGCCCTCGTCGGGCACCCGCAGTCGGATCGCCGCGCCCTCGGCCGCGCTCGGCTCGCCGCGGTAGCCGGCGCCCGGGTTCGCCTGCTTGAACGCGCGCACGTCCTCGGCCGTCGCCGGGTCCGGATATGCGGCGCCGCGCTCGACCAGCTCCGCGACCCGCTCGCGATGGCGGTCGGCGCGCTCGGCCTGGCTCAGCGGCCCCTCGTCCCAGTCGAGCTCGAGCCAGCGCAGCGCGTCGAGGATCTGCTCGACGTTGGCGGCGGTCGAGCGCTCGCGGTCGGTGTCCTCGATCCGCAGCACCAGCGTCCCCCCCGTGCCCCGGGCATGGAGCCAGTTGTAGAGTGCCGTCCGCGCCCCGCCGATGTGCAGGGCGCCGGTGGGGGAAGGGGCGAAGCGGACTCTCGGGGACTGGTTCATCACTTGCTGATCGGCGCGCATGTTTCCACAGCCGGCGGGCTCGACAAGGCCGTCGAGCGCGGCGCCGAGCGCGAGTGCGACGCGATCCAGGTCTTCAACCAGAGCCCGAGGATGTGGCGGCCGACCGCCTACGGACCCTCCGACTTCGATGCCTATCGCGCCGCGATCGCCGCCTCACCGATCGAGCAGACGGTGATCCACGCCGTCTACCTGATCAACTGCGCCTCGAAGGAGCGCGAGATCCGCTCGAAGTCGATCGCCTCGCTGACCCACGCGCTCCGGGTCGGTGACGGGATCGGCGCGACCGGCGTCGTCCTGCACGCCGGCGCGCGCAAGGGCGAGCCGCTGGCGCCGTCGCTGAAACGGGCGGCGAAGGCGATCGCGCGGGCGCTCGCCGACTCCGACCAGTGCCCGGTGCTGCTCGAGAACACCGCCGGCACCCAGGGGCCGCTGGGGCGCGACTTCGACGAGCTCGCCCGGCTGGTCGAGCTGCTCGACGGCGATTCACGGGTCGGGATCTGCCTCGACTCCTGCCACCTGCTCGCCTCGGGCTTCGAGATCCGCACCCCCGACGCGCTCGACGAGGTGCTCGAGGAGTTCGACGACAAGGTCGGGCTCGACCGGCTGCGCTGCCTGCATCTCAACGACTCGCAGATCCCGCTCGGCGGCAACCGCGACCGCCACGCGAACCTCGGTGAGGGCGAGATCGGCGAGCGCGGGCTCGCGGTCTTCCTCTCCGACCCGCGGTTCGACCGGCTCCCGACCCTGATCGAGACCGGGGGCGCGGACGGAGCGCCGGCGCGGGCCGACGTCGAGCAGGCGCGCAAGCTGCGCGAGGCCGGGCTTCGCGCCCGTCGCCGTTAGCGCAGCGCGTCGCGGAGGTCGAACGCGCGGATGCCCTCGGGACCGGCGTCGGTGCAGTCGAAGAAGCGCGGGTTGACGCAGTCGAAGGCGCGGCCGGCGCCCTCGTAGGAGGGCTCGACCGTGAACTGGCACTGCGGCAGCGGCTCGCCGGTCATCTTGATCCCGCCGAAGCCGCCGGCGAGCTCGGCGAGCTCGAACATGTCGGCGTCGATCTCGGCCCGGAACACCTTGCGCATGCAGCCCATGAAGTGACCGCCCGAGAGCTGGTCCTCGTAGCTGTAGAGGAAGCGGCAGCCGAGCTCGATGCAACCGCGGGGCTCGATCAGCTTGTCGCAGAACGTGCGGCAGCGCCGGCATTCGCCGGATCGAGCCCCCACTCCTTGCTGCAGAGCCACGCTCGAATTCTATGCCTGAGCGCATCGAGGGGGACGCTCATGCCGCGATCGCGGCCGGGCCCGAGCAGCGAGTCGAGCTCGGCTCGCAGCGACGGCGACGGCGAGACGCGGTAGCCCTCGCCGAAGCGCAGCCGGCGGGTGCCCTCGCGGGTCCGCATCTCGAGCAGGACCTCGTTCTCGCCCGGATAGGTCTCGAACAGGGTCTTCAGGTCGTCGACCAGCCCGGCGCCGAACTCGGCCGCGTCGATCCGTAGGACCAGCGGGCCGGCGCTCGCCTGGGCCTTCGCCCGCGCCGCGGCGAGCTCGTCCTCGCCGGGCTCGAAGCCCTCGGCGTCGTGGACGACGAGGCTGGTCTCGCCACGCCCCTTGTGGTCGACGCGGCCGCGAACGACCACCACCCGATCGAGCTCGAGCACCTCCGCCGCCTCGCCGGCAGCGTCGCGAGACGAAGAGCTCGACCCTGCCCTCGAGGTCGTCGAGGGTCGCGAACATGACGTAGCCGCCGCTTCGCGTGCGGACCTTCTTCGCCTCGGCGACGATCCCGCCGACCGTGACCCAGGAGCCGTCGTCGAGGCCGGCGACCGCGGTCAGCGGCCGCTCGACCCGCGCGCGCAGCGCATCGCGGACCTCGCTCAGCGGATGGTCGGAGAGGAACGTGCCCAGGGTCTCCTTCTCGAGCCGCAGCAGCTCGCGCTGGTCGAACTCCTCGCTCGGCACCGGCGGGTGGCGCGGCGCCGCGAACGCCGGCGCCGGGGCATCGCCGCCGCCGTCGCCGCCGATGTCGAAGATCGAGCCCTGGCCGCGGCGCGAGTCCTCCTGGGACTTCTGACCCGCCGACTGGGCCTGGGCGAGGACCTCGAGCATCCCCCGGCGCGTCGCCCCGGTCGAGTCGAGCGCCCCGCACTTGACCAGGCCCTCGATCGCGCGCTTGTTCACCGCCCGCGCGTCGACGCGCTCGCAGAAGTCCCAGATCGACTCGAAGCCGCCCGTCGCCTCGCGCGCGGCGATGATCGTCTCGACCGCCGCGTGGCCGACGTTCTTGACCGCGTCGAGCCCGAAGCGGATCGAGTTGCCGCTGACGACGAAGCCGTGGTCGGAGGAGTTGACGTCCGGCGGCAGCACCTCGATTCCCATCTCCTCGCAGCGGTTGACGAAGAACGGGACCTTGTCCTTGGTCGACATCACCGAAGAGATCACCGCGGCCATGTACTCCGCCGGGTAGTTCGCCTTCAGGTAGGCGGTGCGGTAGGAGATCAGCGCGTAACAGGCCGCGTGCGACTTGTTGAACGAGTAGTCGGCGGCGGCGGTCATCAGCGACCACAGGTCCTTGGCCACGGCGCGGGCCGTGCCCGAGGCGGCGCAGCCGTCGCTGAACATGCCCTCCATCGTCGCCATCAGGTCGCGCTTCTTCTTGCCCACCGCCTTGCGCAGGTCGTCGGCCTCGGCCGGGGTGAAGCCGGCGAGCTGCTTCGAGATCTCCATCAGCTGCTCCTGGTAGATGCAGCAGCCGTAGGTCTCCTCGGTGATCGGGCGCAGGCGCGGGTCCTGGTAGGTGACCGAGTCCGGGTTGCGCTTGCCGCGCGCGTAGTCGGGGATGAAGCGCATCGCGCCCGGGCGGTAGAGGGCCCCGATCGCGACGATGTCGTTGAACTCGGTCGGGCGGATCTGCTTCAGCGCCTCGCGCATGCCCTCGGACTCGAGCTGAAAGACGCCGACCGAGTCGCCCCGGGCGAGCATCTCGTAGGTCTTTGAGTCGTCGAGCGGGATCGACTCCATCTCGATCTCCACCCCGCGCGAGCGGCGGATGATCTCGACCGCGTCCTCGATCACATCGAGGTTGCGGAGGCCGAGGAAGTCCATCTTCAGCAGCCCGATCTCCTCGATCGGGCCCATCGAGTACTGGGTCACGATCTTGTACTGGCGCTCGGGCTTGCCGCTCCCGTTCGCGACCGCCGGCGCGCCGCGGTCCTCGGCCAGCTGCAGCGGCACGATCTCGTTCAGCGGCCGGTCGGCGATCACCACCGCCGCGGCGTGGATCGAGTTGTTGCGGACGATCCCCTCGAGCCCCTGGGCGACGTCGACGATCCGGCGCACGTCGGCGTCGGCGTCGTACCGCCTTGCGCAGGTCCTGGCCCGGCTTCAGGCAGTCGGCGAAGCTCGGGCTGCGGCCCATGATCGGCTCGGGGATCAGCTTCGCGGCCCGGTCGCCGGTGCCGTAGTCGTAGCCGAGCACCCGCGCCGCGTCGCGGGTCGCCGCGCGCGGGGCCATCTTGCCGAAGGTGATGATCTGGGCCACGGACTCGCGCCCGTACTTCTCCTGCACGTAGCGGATCACCCGCTCGCGGCCGCGGACCGAGAAGTCGATGTCGATGTCGGGCATCGACTTGCGGGCGGGGTTGAGGAAGCGCTCGAACAGGAGGTCGTTGGCGAGCGGGTCGAGGTCGGTGATGTTGAGCGCGTAGGCGACGATCGAGCCCGCCGCCGAGCCGCGCCCGGGGCCGACTGCGACCCCCTCGTCCTTGGCGTAGCGGACGAAGTCCCAGACGATCAGGAAGTAGGACTCGAAGCCCATCTCGTCGATCACCCCGAGCTCGAACTCGAGCCGCTCGAGCGCCTCGGCCGGGATCGGGTCGCCGTAGCGGCGGCTGAGGCCCTCGCGCGCGAGCCGGTGCAGCATCGCGCGCGGCTCCTCGCCGTCGGGGGTCGGGAAGCGCGGCAGCAGCAGCTTGCCGAGCTCGAGCTCGACCTCGCAGCGCTCGGCGATCTCGAGCGTGGTCGGCACCGACTCGGGCCAGGCCGCGAACGAGTCGGCCATCTCCTGCGGGCTCTTGAGGAAGAACTCGTTCGTGTCGAAGGTCAGCTTCGGCTGCTCGAGCGTCGACTTCGTCTGCACGCAGAGCAGCGCCGCGTGGTTGTCGTAGTCGTCGCGCCGCAGGTAGTGGACGTCGGCGGTCGCCACCAGCGGCCGGCCGAGCTCGCGCGCGTACCGGACGATCCCCTCGTTGGCCTTCGCCTGCTCGGGGATCCCGTTCTCCTGGATCTCGAAGTAGACGTTGTCGGCGCCGAAGACGCCGACCAGGTCGTCGAGGTGGGCGCGCGCGTCCGCGGGCCGCTCCTCGACCAGCCGCCGGCAGAAGCGCGACTGCAGGCACCCGGTGAGCGCGATCACGCCCTCGGAGTGGCGGTCGAGCAGCTCCATGTCGACGTTCGCCTTGCCGCGGGAGAAGCCCTCGAGGAAGCCGGCCGAGGTGAGCTTGACCAGGTTGCGAAAGCCGGCGTCGCTCGCCGCCAGCAGGGTCAGGTGGTTGCGCTCGACCCGCCCCTCGGCGCGACGGTCGTCGACGAGGTACGCCTCGAGCCCGAGGATCGGCTTGATCCCGTGCTTGCGACAGGCCTTGTAGTGCTCGACCGCGCCGTTCATGACCCCGTGGTCGGTGAGGCCGAGGGCCGGCATCCCGAGCTCCGCCGCGCGCGACGCCATCGCGTCGATCTTGCAGGCGCCGTCGAGCAGCGAGTACTCGCTGTGCACGTGCAGATGGACGACGCTCGGGCTCACGCGGCCGATCATGGCAAGGGCTTCGGTCGGCATCGACCCGCGATCGCGCTAACTGCGACGATCCCCGGCGGGTGCTGATCTGGCTGCTTCGACACGGCGACGCGGAGGCCGGCGACGGCGACGACGCCGCTCGCGACCTGACCGCGAAGGGCGAGCGCCAGGCCCGCGCCGCCGGTGCCGCGCTGGCGCGGCTCGAGATCGGGATCGAGGCCTGCCTGACGAGCCCGAAGGTGCGCTCGGAGCGGACCGCGAGGCTGGCCTGCGAGCCGCTCGGGATCGCGCCGGAGGTGGACGAGCGCCTGCGCGGCGGCGACTTCGATCCGTTCGAGCTCGCCGCCGGGCGCGGCGCGGTCCTGCTCGTCGGTCACGAGCCGGACATGTCGCGGGCGATCCAGATCGCCACCGGCGCCCGCGCAGAGATCAAGAAGGGCGGGCTGGCCGCGCTCGACCGCTCGACCCTGGTCACGCTCCTGCGCCCGGGGCAGCTGCGCCTGCTCGCCGGCGGCTGAGCCGGCCCCCGGCGGCGCGATCAGTTGCGCGTCGCGGTCGGGGGCGGCCCCTCGTCGGGCACCGCCCGCAGGTGGCGGAGGGCGAGCTCGGTGCGCTGATCGGAGTCGCGCAGGCGCTGGTCGGCGTTGCGCAGGCGCGCGAGCACCTGCTCGAGCCGGGCGCGGGCCTCGACCGTCAGCGAATCGGTCTCCGCCCGGATCTCGCTCGAGAGCTGGTCGAGCTCGGCGCGCAGCGCGACCATCTCGGCGCGCGACTCGCGCACCAGCGCCCCAACCTCCTCGCGCAGCTCCTCGCCGAGCCCGTCCACGCGCGCGTCGAGGCGCTTCTCGAGCCGCTTGCGCGCCTTCTTCAGCCGCTTCGAGACCTGCTCGGGAACCTCGTCGTCGACGCGGCGACGAAGCTGCTTCTCCAGGCGCGCCGACTTCTTCTCCAGACGCTCGACCTCGCGCTCGACCCGCTCCTCGGCCACCTCGCCGGCGCGCTCCAGCGTCCGCTCGGCCGCCTCGAGGAGCTCGCGGTCGAGCCGCTCCGCCTCCGCGGAGAGCCGGCCGAAGAGCTCTTCACGAGTGCGCTCGGTCGCCTCGGAGGGCTGCTGCGGACCGTCTTCCATCAGCCCACATTGTCGCGACTCGGTCAGTCGGCTTCGCGCGCGATCACTCGCCGTTGATCAGATGCGCGCGCAGCGCCATCGCGACCGCCTGGGCGCGGGTGCGCGCGCCGAGCTTCGCCTTCGCGTTGCGGACGTGAGTCTGGACCGTCGCCGGCGAGAGCTCGAGCTCGGTCGCGATCTGGCCGTCCGTGGCTCCCGCGGCGAGCAGCGTCAGGACCTCGATCTCGCGGGCGGTCGGGGTCCGCGCTCGCGTCGGTGTGTCAGCGTCGGACGGCAGCGCCGGCTCGGTGGCGCGGATCGCGTCGAGCGAGACCAGGTGGCGGCCTTCGACGATCTCGGCGGTGACCGTGAGCCCGACCTCGACCAGGGTCGCGGGGGCCTCGAGAGCGAACGGCTCGGCGTGACCGCCCGACTTCCGAAACGCCTCCCAGACGTGGTGCCAGCGCTCGCGCGACTCGTCCTCGAGCAGCTGCTCGAGGTCGCGGCCGACGACCTCGCTCCGGGCCGCGCCGAGCAGGCGGCAAGCGCCGAGGCTCGCCTCGACGCAGATCCCGTCGTCGTCGACCACGAGTAGGGCCTGCGAGCTGCCGGCGACCCGGCGGGCGGCGGCGGCGGCGGCGAGCTCAGCCATGGTGTCCTCCACTGGCGAGCGGCGTGACCGCGGCTCGGTCCGGCTGCACCGCGAGCGCCTCGGCGCAAGCCTGGGTCAGGATCAGCGCGTCGGCGAGCAGGCTGCGGTTCGCGAGGTAGAAGAGGTCGAGGGCGAGCATCCTGGCGTCATCTCCGGCCCCGGGCCGCACCCGAGCGAGCCCGGCCCAGCCGACCAGCCCCGGGCGGGTGAGCCGGCGGCGGCCGTAATGGGCGAAGCGGCACTCGAGCGCCGTGACGCGCTCGGGAGCGAGCGCCCCCGGACCGACGATCGACATCCGCCCGGCGAGCACGTTGAGGAGCTGCGGGGCGCGGTCGATCCCGGTCCGCTCGAGCACCCCGGCGAACCGGTCGGCGCGCAGGCGAAGCGCGCTGAACGGCTCGCCGCCCTCGCCGACCCGAGGCTCGCGAGCGAGCTCCGGGCGGGCGCCGGCGAGCCGGAGTCCGAGCCAGGCGAGCGCGAGCGCGGGCGCCGCGACGGCGGCGGCGAGCAGTCCGGCGATCAGGTCGAAGGCGCGCTTGGACGCCGGCGGGCGCACCCGGAAGTCGGCGCGATCGACGAGCCGATGCCAGGCCTCGTCGGCTGCCGCGTCGCCGATCCGGCCGAGGACCCGTCCGTAGAGGTCGTCGACGTGCACGCCGACGCCGGTCGCGCCGGCGACGCGAAGCTCGGTCCCGCTCGGGTGCCGGTCGTACACGACCAGGTCGATGCATTCGGCGGCGACCGTCTCGGCGAGCTCGTCCAGGTCGCCGAGGCGACGCAGGCGGCGGTAGGAGACCGGACCCGCTCCTCCGACCCAGCCAATCACCTCATGGCGGCGCTCGGCGCCGGCGAGCTCGTGGTTGAGCTCGACCGCGAGCTCGCGCGAGCCGAGCGCGACCACGCGCAGCGGCCGCCGGCCCACGATCCACGCCCGCGTCCAGACGAAGAGCCCGGTGAGCAGCCAGGCGACGGCGACGAGCGCGAGCGCGGTCTCCAACTGCCAGCCTCGGCCGAGGGCGAGCGCGAGCGCGGCCACCGCCGCGACCGCGACAACCGGGGCCAGGACTAGGCCCAGGAACGCGGCAGCCGGCATCGCAGCGAGTGGAAAGCGTGCGCGAGCCACCCCTTCCGCGCGCCACGCGGACCGCATCCCACGACCCCTACGCATCTCCGATCTACCTTCCTCGGCCATCCGGTTGCGCGCCGACGAAACGCCGGCGGTTCCGCCGCCGGCTGCTTCGCTCCGACGCCGAAACGCCGCAACCCACCCGTTCCGGGTGCGGCATTGATCCGTTCTAGGGCCGGGCCCGGAAACAGTCAACGAGGTTGGGCGGGAATTACCAGGATCAGGGACTCGCATTACCTCAAACCGGGGATTGGTACATTCGGCGGCGACATCGGTCACAGGGGATATCGGCAATGAACCACCGCGACGAGAGCAGCAGCTCGGATGCCGCGCCCCTCGCCGCGGCGAGCGAGCGCCGTCCGCCCCTGACCCGCCGCGAGCGCGAGATCCTCGGCCTGCTCGCCGAGGGCATGAGCGGGGCGCAGATCGCCGACAAGCTCGTGCTCTCGCCGGAGACCGTCCGCACCCACGTCCGCAACGCGATGTCGAAGCTCGGCGCCTCGACCCGCTCGCAGGCGGTCGCGCTGGCGCTCCAGGGCGAGCTCAAGAGCAGCCCGAAGACGACTCCCGCCCCGGCGGCGAGCAAGCAGGACCGCACGGTCGGCCTCGCCGCGATGCTCGACGGCCTCGTCTCGCTCTACGACGTCGACAGCGGCGCCGTCTACCTCGCCGACGAGGACGGCTTCTCGCTGCGGCGCGTCGTCGCCGCCGGCGGCGCCGCCGGCGGCGAGCTCCCCGCCGAGGTCGCGCTTGGCGATGGCGCGCTCGGTCGCGCGGCGCTCGAGCGGCGGGCACAGATGATTCAGGACCTCGGCGGCGCCGGGACCCCGCACGGACCGCGGATCGCGGCGCCGATGATCGGCGGCGGTCGCCTGATCGGCGTCATCGCCCTGACCCCGCGCACGAGCCGGCCGATCGGGCGCAGCGAGCTGCTGCTGCTGCAGGCGTTCTCGAATCGCGTCGGCGAGATCCTGCTCGCCGGCGAGGACCTCGAGCAGCGCCTCGACCGCGCGATGGAGCGCTTCCGCGCCTCGTGGTCGGCGTCGACCCGGGCCGGCTGAGCGGCGCTCAGACCTCGTTCTCGGCGAGCGCCGCGACCGACGACTCGAGGTCGGTGTCCATCGGCGCGACGGCGTCGACGGCGCAGAGCTCGAGCACGCGCCGCATCGGCGCATCGGCTGGGACGACGAGCCGCATCGCCTGCCGACGGGCGCTGAGCCGCCGCCCAAGGTCGAAGAGCAGGTGGATCCCGGAGCTGTCGAGGTAGCTGATCGCGGAGAGGTCGAGCACCAGCGCGCTCGATGAGCTCGGCAGGCGCTCGGACAGCGCCAGCCGCAGCTCGGCGGCGTTGGAGCTGTCGACCTCGCCCTCGATCGTCGCGATCACGACCGCATCGCGCTGCTCGAACTCGACCCCGGTGAGCCGGTCCCTCATTGCCCCGCCCCGGTGCCGTCGTCGGAGTCGACCTCGAGCCGCATCCGCACCACCGTACCCGTCGGGCCGCGATCGATCTCGACCTCGTCCATGAGCTCCTCGATCAAACCGAGCCCGCGACCCTGCGAGCCGGCCCGCGGCGCACGCCAGCTGCCGTAGTCGCGCACCCTGACCTCGATCGCGGTCTCGAGCCGGCGCGCGTCGACCACGTAGCTCGCCTCGCCCGGCGGGTAGGCGTGCGCGATCGCGTTCGCCGAGGCCTCGCCGCTGGCGACGAGCAGCTCATATGCCTGGGTGTCGGTCGCCCCGACCGAACGCAGCCAGCGCCCGAGCGCGCGCCGCATCTGCGCCAGCGACTCGGGCTCGGCCCGCAGGGTGACCTCGATCCGCCCCTCCGACATCGGCTCGAGGCGGACCGCGAGCAGGGCGACGTCGTCGCGCGGGGGCTCGTCGCGAAAGCGCGCCTGCAGCAGAGCCCCGCAGAGCTCGTCGGGGTGGGCCGGCACCCCGGCGGCGAACCCGCGCAGCCAGTCGAGGCCCTCGTCGAGCGAGATGTCGGGTCGCTCGACCAGGCCGTCGGTGTAGAGGAGGACCGTCGACCCGGGCACGAGCGGGATCGTCGACTCCTCGTAGGACGGAAACGGGACCACCCCGAGCGGGCTCCCGGCGGGGCCCTCGGCGAAGTAGGCATCGCCGCCGGGGCCGACCACGAGCACCGGCGGGTGGCCGGCGGTCGCGAGCCGCAACCGGCCCTCGTCGGGATCGACGACGCCGTAGAGGAGGGTCGCCATCGGGCCGCCCGCGACCTCGCGCGCGAACCCGTTCATGCGCTCGAGCACGAGCGAGGGGCGCAGCCCGTCGAGCGCGTATGCCCGCAGCGCGTTCTGCAGCCGCGCCATCCGCGCCGCGGCGTCGAGCCCGTGGCCGACGACGTCCCCGATCGCAACCCCCGCGTGGCCGTCGCGCAACCCGATCACGTCGTACCAGTCCCCGCCGACCTGGGCGTCGGCGCTGCCGGCGACGTAGCGGGCGGCGATCGAGAGCCCGGGCATCTCCGGCAGCCGTTCGGGCAGCAGGCTGCGCTGCAGCGTCTCGGCGACCTCGGCGACGTGCTCGACCTCCTCCGCGGCCCGGCGCAGGCCCTCGAGCGTGGCTCCGATCAGCGCGTCGCCCCCCGGGCGCCCTTCGTCGGCGGCGATCCGGTCGTCGTCACTCGGACTCTGTGGCTCGCCGGTCACCCCAGCGCGAGTGTAGAGCCGCTCGGCGGCGGCACCGAGGCGACCGGTGGGCGCGCACGATCGCTCGCCCCGCCTGCTGTGGCCGTCGACTGGCGGTTCGGGTACCTTGAAGGGGCGTGGACAGTTTGCAAGGAGGCCAGATTCCGCGTTCGGACACAGAGCGGGAGCAGCTGGCGAAGGAATGGCTCCTGCGGTTGATCGAGCGCACCCCGCTTCCCGACGTGGGAGGCCTGCCGGTGTCGTGGATCGTCGCCGAGGCGCCACCGCTGATCGCCGACATCGTCGCCGCGCTCCAGGACCCGACCACCGCCACCGACCGCGAGCTCGAGCCGGCCGAGCGCGCCCGCGCCGCGGCGCTGCGGCGGCTGCGCGAGGGCCCCGGGGCGGCGGAGCAGATCCCCCGCGATCTCGCCGCCCTCCAGGCGCTGCTCGTGGAGACGATCCGGCGCGAGATCCCGGAGCGCAGGGCGGGCGACTTCGCGCGCGCGGTCGAGCGCCTCGCCGAGGTCTTCGGCTCGATCCAGGGCGCCGTCGCCCAGTCGCTGGTCGACGAGCGCACCGGCGGCGCTGCGATCGACGAGCTCACCGGGCTCGCGGGACCGGCGCAGCTCGAGGAGTGGATGCGCGTCCTGCTCGCGAACCAGCGCCGCTACGGGCACGGCTTCGCGCTCGCGGTGATCGACATCGAGGGCCTGGGACGGATCAACGACGCCTTCGGACGCACCGCCGGCGACCGGATGGTCGCCGCCGTCGCCGGCGTGATCCAGCGCCAGCTCAGCGAGACCGACCGCGCCTTCCGCCTCGAGGAGGACGAGTTCGCGATCCTCGCCCCGCACCAGGACGCCGCCGGCCTGCTCCCGGCGGCCGACCGGATCGCGTCGCTGATCGAGACCTCGCAGGCGGCCGACGGCCCGCGGATCGCGATCGCCGGCGGGATCGTCGATTGCCCCGCCGACGGCGCGACGGTCGAGCGCCTGCTCGAGAGCGCGACCGAGGCCACCTACGCGGCGAAGGCCGCCGGACGGCGGGTCGCGACCAGCCCGAGCGCCGGCGAGCCCGTCCTGCAAGATCCCTAGCGCCCCGGTAGCAGACCTTGTACAAGGCTGCAGAACCTGCTTCGATCCTGCGCACGCTTCGGCTTCGAGGGATTTGAGATGAGTGGAATCAGGATCAATGCGGCCGCGGAGATGCTCGGCGTCAGCGCGAGCACGCTGCGCAGCTGGGAGCGGCGCCTCGGCTACCCGCAACCGCGCCGGACGCCCGGCAACCACCGTCTCTACGAGCTCAACGAGGTCGAGGCCCTGCGTGAGGCTCTGCGTGAGACGCAGAACATCTCGAGCGCGGTCGACGTCGCGCGCCAGCGCGGTCGCGGCCCCGCCTCACCCGCCCGCCTGCTCTCCGCGTTCGACCACTTCGACGAGGCGGCCTGCGACCGTGAGCTCGAGCAGAGCCTCGCGGTGCGCTCGGTCGAGCGCACCGTCGCCGAGGTCCTCCTCCCCGCTCTGGCGATGGCCGAGCGGCGTCCCAGCGGCGAGGCCGAGCTCGAGCATGCCTGCCGCTGGGCGACCGGCTGGCTGCACGGCGCCCGCCGCCTCGCCGCCGGCGCCACTCGCCCCGAGGGCGTCCTGCTGCTCGACTCCGGCTCCCCGCTCGGAGTCGAGGCGGCGCACGTGCAGGCGCTGGAGCTCTTCCTGCGGCGCGCCGGCCTGCGCGTGCTGCTGCTCTCCGCCGGGCTCGCCGAGGGCCGGTTCCGCAGCGCCCTGCGCGCCCTGCACCCCGACGCGGTCGTGATCTGCGGCAGCGACGCCCAGCTCGACGTGCTCGCCGGCGCCCTACGCGCCCTGCGCGCCGAGGATCGGCGCGCGCAGCTCTACGGCTATCGCGCCGCCCGCCTGGTCGCGGGCCGTGAGGGCATTCCCTCGCTCGGCGAGGGCCCGGTCGAGGCGACCGAGTCGCTGCTCGCCGGCATCTCCGCCTAGCCCCGGGCGACCTCTCCCCAGCTCCCACCGCCGACCGCGCGCAGGTCGCCCACCGGCGACCGCGAGCGAGCTGCAAGTTCCGTGCCGGATTGCGCAGGTTGCGCAGCCTGATGCAAGTTTTCGCGGCCGAACTTGCGCATCGCTTCGAGCCCGGTGCTGAGCGCCTTTGTCGCTGCCCCGAACCCGGCTATCAAGCGCAGGTCGATTGAAGTTTTCGCCGGTTTGCGGCGGATCTGGGAACGGAAAGAGAGCGATGGAAGCAACACAGAGATTCCTGAACGTGAGCGAGGCGGCCGACTTCCTCGGCGTCAGCGCCGCCTCGTTGCGCAAGTGGTCCGACAAGGGCCTCGTCAACGTCTACCGGACGCCGGGCGGCCAGCGCCGCTACTCCCCCGGCGACCTCGAGGACTTCCTCGCCTCGATGCGCCAGCCCACCGTAAGCCGGGCCGTGCCCCGATACGGGCGCAACGCCAACTCCCTCACTGGCTGAGAGCCGCACCGAACCCCCCGCCATGTTCGGACGTCCCACAAAGACGGTCATCTATGCCGAGTTCGCGGCGCTCGCCGCTGCGGCCGCGATCGTTGTCGCCAGCGACTCGATGTCGAACTGGGACCTCGGCCTGCTTCTGACCCTGACGGCCGTCTCGGTGATCAGCGACCTGATCGCGATCGAGACCCGGGTGCTGCGAGTCGCGGTCTCCGCGAGCTTCCTCACGATCGTGCTCGGCGCGGTCTTTCTCGGCGGCGGGCCTGCGGCGGTAATGGGTGTGGTCACGATCCTCGTCGGATGGGTGAAGCACCGCTATCCGGCCCATCACCTGCTGATCAACCTGGTCACCTACGCCTGGTTTCCGCTGATCGCCGGACTCGCGTTCCACGCGGTCGCGGACGCCGGGATGGTCGAAACCGGCGGCGCGGTCTTCTACCTGCTCATCTTCGGCGTCTTCGTGATCGCGCTGGCGATCGACTTCGCGCTCATCGCCGGCTACTCGTGCTACGTCGAGCGCTCCAGCTTCACGACCAAGACCCGGCGGGCGCTGCTGCCGCTGCTGCCCTCGGAGCTCGCGTCCGCGATCCTCGCGATCGGCGCCGCGTTCGCCTACGTCGAGGCCGGAACCGAGGCGATCGCGCTGCTCGGCGTCCTCGTGCTCGTCTTCCAGTATCTGGTCGGGGCGCTGCTCGTCTCCCAGGAGCGCGCCGACGAGCTCGAGCTTCGCGCGCGCCAGCTCGCGGGGTTCCAGGTCGCGCTCCTCTCCGCGCTGCTGCGCACGCTCGACCTCCGCGACCGGATGACCGCCCGGCACAGCGCCGCGGTCGCCCGCTACTCGCGTGAGATCGCCGCCCAGGCCGGCCTCCCGGCCGAGGACCAGGAGCTCGTCCACTCGGCGGCGCTGCTGCACGACATCGGCAAGTTCGTGCTCCCGGACAACATCCTCAAGTCCGGCCGCCGGAGGCTCACCGACGCCGAGTGGGACGAGATCAAGAAGCACCCCTACGAGGGCGCGCGGATCGTCTCCCAGATCGACGGCTACCAGCCGATCGGCGAGATCATCCTCGCCCACCACGAGCGCATCGACGGCAAGGGCTACCCGCGCGGCCTCGCCGACCAGGAGATCCCCGAGCTCGCGCGGGTGATCGCGGTCGCCGACACCTACGACGTGATGACCGCTCGCGACACCTACCGCGAGCCGGTCAGCTCCTACGAGGCGGTGGTCGAGCTGCGCCGGGTCGCCGGGAGCCAGCTCGACGCCCGCTTCGTCGAGGCCTTCATCGAGGTCCTCGACGGCAAGGACCTCGCCTACCGCCACGGTGAGGACGCCGACTTCGAGGCCGAGCTCGCGCTCGACAAGCGGATCCACGATTACGTTCAGGCGACGCCCGCGGTCCCGGCCCGCGCGCCGATGCTCTCCTAGCCGCGTTCACGCAGCGAAACGCCGCCCGCGACCCGATGGTCCGCGCGCGGCCTGTACGAGCCTTGGTCGGTACTAACTCTTCCTGTAGCCCATGACCTTCCTCCCTTTGATCCCGCCACGCGGGTAGAACCTTCGAAAACCTGTTCTCAGGATACACAACCTGCACAAACTTGCAACTTGAGCGCTGATCTTGCAATCGCGCTTGGAGGCTGGAGTAACTTGGCCTCCCGAATGGCCGCAGCGCTGCGCCCCCTCCGCCTCCCCGGCTTTCCGAGCCTCTCGCTCGCCTATCTGGTCAACGAGCTCGGCAACTGGCTCGGCGAGATCGCGCTCGCGGTGCTCGTCTTCGAAGCCACCGGGAGCCCGATGGCGACCGCGGCCCTGTTCTGCGGGATGCACTTCGCCCCCGCCTTCCTCTGCCCGCCGATCGCCGCCCGACTCGAGCAGCTCCCGATCCGGGTCACGCTGCCGGCCCTGTACGCGGCCGAGGCGGGCGCGTTCGTGCTCCTGGCACTGATGGTCGACCGCTTCTCGCTCATCCCAGTGCTCGCGCTCGCGACCCTCGACGGCTCGATCGCCGCCACCGCGCGGGCGCTGACCCGGGCCTCCGCCGGCGCGGTCCTCGCGCCCGCGGGCCAGCTGCGCGAGGGCAACGCGCTGCTCAACGTCGCGTTCACGGTCGGCGCCGCCGGCGGTCCCGCGATCGCCGGGCTCGTGGTCGCGGGCGCGGGCGTCGAGACCGCGCTGGTCGCCGACGCGGTCTCGTTCCTCGCGGTCGCGACCCTGCTCGCGTTCAGCCGCGGGCTCGCGACCCCGGAGGTAGAGGAGGTCGAGGGCGGGTGGACGGCGCGGCTGCGGCGCGGGCTCGACTACGTCCGTGAGCGCCCGGCGCTGCGTCGCCTGCTCGGCGCCCAGGCGGCGGCGTTCGTGTTCTTCGCGCTCGTGATCCCGATCGAGGTCGTGTTCGCGAAGCAGACGCTCGACGCCGGCGACGCCGGCTACGGGGCGCTACTCGCGAGCTGGGGCCTCGGGATGATTCTCGGCAGCCTCGTCTTCGCCTGGCTGCGCCAGGTCCGCCTCGTGACCCTGCTGGTCGTCTCGACCGCGGCGATCGGCGGCGCGTATCTGGCGACCTCGGTCGCACCGACGCTCGCCGTCGCCTGCGCCGCCTCGGTCGTCGGCGGGCTCGGCAACGGGATCCAGTGGATCGCGCTGGTGACGGCGGTCCAGGAGCTGACCCGCGCCACCTACCAGACCCGCGTGCTGGCGCTGCTCGAGGCGCTCGCAAGCGCGATGCCGGGTGCCGGCTTCCTGCTCGGCGGCGCGATCGCGGCGCTGTTCAGCCCGCGCGCGAGCTACGCCGTCGCCGGCGCCGGCGTCCTGCTCGTGCTCGCGCTCGCGATGCTCACCCTGCGGCGGGCCACCTGGACGCCCGAGCTCGAGCAGCCGGAGCCGGGCGCCGGTTCTGCAACATCCGTTGCAGAACCGAAGGCCTCAGGCACGCTGCTCACGCGTTCTTAGCACTCGGCTAGGATCCCCGGCCTCGCCGAGTTCCTGCAAATCGAAGCAATCCGCGACGAGGAGCCGGGATCGGGGGACCCGCGGGCGGCGCTGCTCTTCGCCGCCGGGGGCGAGTCGCGGCGATGCCGCGTAGCGCCGGCCCATGGCGCGAGCCCGTCAGCTAACCCCGTAGGCGAAACCCGATGGGCTCGCGACGAGACGACATCCCACCCGCCCCCGCCCGCAAGACGATCGCGGCGATCGCGGCCTGCTGCCTGCTCGCGCTCCCCGTGGCGCACTCGGCCGCCCAGTCGATCGACGACCTGAACTCGAGGATCGCCGGGGCGCGGAGCGAGGCCGAGAGCCTCGGCGCCGAGATCGAGGCCGCCTCGGCGGAGCTCGCGACGGCGCAGTCGCGGGCGGTCGCGGCCGCCGAACGCGAGGCGCAGCTGAGTGCGGTCCTCGCCCGCGGGCAGGAGCGCGAGGCGCGGCTCGAGAACGAGGTCGGGCTGGCGCAGGAGCAACTGCGGGTCGCGCGCTCGCAGCTGCAGCGCTCGCTCGACGCGCTCGCCGACCGCCTGGTCGAGATCTACCGCGGCGGGATGCCGGACGCCACCACGCTGCTGCTCGAGGCCGACGGCTTCGACGACCTCGCGACCCGCGCCGAGTACCTGAACCGGATCCAGGACGCGGACGCCTCGCTGGTAGCGCGGGTGCGATCGCTGCGCGACGCGGTCTCCGAGCGGCTGCGTGGCGGTCGAGGACGCCGAGCAGCGCGCCGAGGACTTCAACCTGCAGATCGCCGCCGCGCGCGACGAGATCGCCGCGGTCCGCGCCGAGGCCGAGGCGGAGGCGGCGGCGCTCGCCGACGCCCGCGCGCAGCGTGCGGCCGCGCTCGACGCGCTGCAGACGCAGGTCGGCGACTGGACCGCGGAGGTCCAGCACCTCGAGCGGATCTCGGCCCGTCAGGCGGCCGACGAGGTCGCCGACTGGATGGGCGATTGGGCGATCCCGGAGTCGATCGTGATGTGTGAGTCGGGCGGCAACTGGGATGCCGTCAACCCGTCCTCGGGGGCCGGCGGCGCGTACCAGATCCTGCCCTCGACCTGGGATCTCTACGGCGGCGAGGGCGACCCGCAGGACGCCTCACCGGGAGAGCAGTCGGACATCGCGGCCCAGATCTGGGCCGACTCCGGCTCCGCTGCCTGGGTCTGCGCCGGCTGAACCGGCGCCGGCGGCGCTCAGCCCTCGGGCGGCTCGCGGCTGGCGAGTAGGACGCCGATCGCGAGCGCGGCCGCGGCCAGGACACCGCCTCCGATCTTGATCTGGCGGCCGTACTGCAACCAGGTGACCTTGACCACCAGGCGTCCGATGAGCTCGTAGATCGCGGACATCCTCAACTCTCCTTCGGTTGCTCGTCTACCCGTGGATCGCGGTTGCGAACCCGGTGCGCCATCCGGCTCTGCAACGTGAACAGCTCGATGAAGCCGGGGCTCGCGTCCTGGCTGAACTCGCCACCGGACTCGCCGAAGCCGGCCAGCGCCCGATCGTAGAGCGCGTACGGCGAGCTGCGGGCGACGACCGTCGCCGAGCCCTTGTAGAGCCGCACCGCGACCTCGCCGGTGACCGGCGCGTTCGCCGACTGCATGTAGGCGTCGAGGTCCTCGCGCAGCGGCTCGAGCCAGAGGCCGGCGTAGCAGAGGTATGCCCACTTGTCCTCGAGCGTCCGCTTGAAGTTGTTCTGGTGGATCGTCGAGACGAGCTTCTCGAGCTCGCGATGGGCCGGGATCAGGATCGCGGCCGCCGGGCACCTCGTAGACGTCGCGGACCTTGAGCCCGACGATCCGGTCCTCGATGTGGTCGACGATCCCGGCGCCGTGGCGAGCGCCGAGCTCGCCGGCGCGCTCGATCAGCTCGACCAGCCCGAGCCGCTCGCCGTCGATCGAGACCGGGCAGCCGCGCTCGAAGGCGACGCGCACGAGCTGCGGCTCGTCGGGGGCGAGCTCGGGGCGGGTGACGAGCTGGAAGACGTCGTCGGGCACCGGCTCGGAGAGGTCCTCGATCGCGCGACCCTCCGACGATCGCCCCCAGAGGTTGTCGTCGATCGAGTACGGGGACACCTCGGTCCCACCCTTGACCGGGATCGAGTGCTCGCGCGCGTAGGCGATTTCCTCCTCGCGCCCCATCTTCCACTCGCGGACCGGGGCGAGCACCTTGAGCTCGGGATCGAGGGTCGCGATCGTGCCGTCGATGCGAACCTGGTCGTTGCCCTTGCCGGTGCAGCCGTGGGCGATCGTGTCGCAGCCCGAGGCGCGCGCGTGCTCGACCGCGAGTTTCGCGATCAGCGGGCGCGCGAGCGCCGTGAACAGCGGATAGCCGCCGCCGTAGAGCGCGTTCGCCCTGATCGCGGGCAGGACGTACTCGCGCGCGAACTCCTCCCGCGCGTCGGCGCGGATCGCCTCCAGCGCCCCGAGCTCGCGCGCCTTGCCGACCACGACCTCCCAGTCCTCTCCGGGCTGGCCCAGGTCGACGGTGAGGGTGACGATCTCGGCCCCGTAGCGGGCCTGGATCCAGTGCAGCATGACCGACGTGTCGAGGCCGCCGGAGTAGAGCAGCAGCACGCGCCCGATCCGCTCGGGATCGGCCTGGTAGCCGGCGATGCGCGGGGTCTCGGCCATCTCGCGGCCGCGAAGTCTCGCACGACCCGCGCATGCGCGATCATCTCGCCGTCAGCCGCAGCCTCCACATCCTCTCGGTGACCCTGATCACCGCCGGGCTCGTCGTCCTCGCCGACGTCGGGGTGACACTCGCGTGGAAGGAGCCGCTCTCGACCCTCTACGGGGCGATCGCCCAGGACGAGGCCGAGGACGAGCTCGCCGCGCTCGAGGCAGAGTTCCCGAGCCCGTCGGACCTGCGTCGTGCCGAGCGCCTCGGCGACCTCGCCGCGCAGGTGAAGCACCTCGCCGACCTCTACGAAAACCGGATCGAGAAGGGCGAGGGGATCGGGCGGATCCGGATCGACGACGTCAACATCGACTACGTCTTCGTCGAGGGCACCGACACGTCGAGCCTGCAGAAGGGCCCCGGCCACTACCCGGACACCGCCCTGCCGGGCCAGGGCAAGACGATCGGGATCGCCGGGCACCGGACCACCTACCTGGCGCCGTTCCGGCGCATCGACCAGATCGAGGACGGTGCCGAGGTCGTGCTCGAGATGCCCTACGCGACCCTCACCTACGAGGTCTCGAAGCACGAGATCGTCGACCCGAGCCAGGTCGAGATCGTCCGCGACGTCGCCTACGAGCGGCTCGTGCTCACGGCCTGCCACCCGCTCTACAGCGCCGCGCAGCGCTACGCGGTCTTCGCTCGGCTGCGCGAGATCGAGCTCCGCCGCGGGGGCGAAGCCCGCTAGCTGTCGCCGAGGATCTCGCCGGCGACGGCGGCGGGGTCCTCGAGCTCGAACTCCCGCCGCAGCATCGCCTCGATCTCGTCGCGGTCGCTGCCGGCGACCGCGAGCTGCGTCGCCCGGATCAGGGCCGCCTCGCGATCGTCGGTGGCCGGAGGCTGTTCGCGCCCGGGGCCGTTCGGTCGCAGCGGGGTGGCGCCCGGGTAGGCGATCGGCACCGGCGCCGCGTCGGCGGCCGGAGTCGCCGGCTCGACCGGGGTGATCGGCGGCTCGGCCGGTGCGCTCTCGCCCGCCGGCTCGGTGGAGCGGATTCGGGTCAGGGCGTCCTCGACCGTGCCGATGATCGCCGAGCCCTGCTCCTCGATGCTGCGCATCTGCGTGCGCAGCGCCTGCAGCGCCATCTCCAGGCGCGCCGCCTGGTCGGCCGAGATCCGCTCCGCCTCGGCGCGCGCGGTGGCGAGCCGGCGCTCGGCCTCGGCCTCGGCCCCGCGTCGCCGGCGCTCGCTCTCGCTGACCGCCTCGCGGCGGATCTCCTCGCCCACCCGTTCGGCGGTCGCGAGGATCTCCTCGATCCGCTCCGCCGCCGCGGCGACCGAGCGCCGCAGCTCGGAGGCGGGGCCGCCCGAGTCGGGCTCGGCCGGCCGCTCCGGCTCGTCGCCGGTCATCGCCGGCCCTCGGAGCTCGGCGTGCGGTCGCGGCGCAGGAAGCGGCGCCCGAAGGTCTGGCGCCCGTCGGATCCCGTGAGCGAAGGCTGGTCAGAGTCGAGGGGCCGGGCGAGGCGGTTCGCGCGCTCGAGCATCTCCGAGAGGCTCTCGCACTCGCGGCGGATCGCGTCCGTGCGCGCGATCAGCGCATCCGCGAGGTCGACCATCGCGGCCGAGCCGCGGTCGGCGCCGGACTCGCGCAGGCGCTCTCCGTCGGAGCCGATCTGCTCCGCGGCACGCTCGGCGGCCTCGTGGACCGAGCGGATCTGCTGGGACGCGTTGTCGAGCGCGTCGAGCGGGTCGCTGCTCATCGCCCGGCTATCGACACGGGTGTTCGGGCTGGTTGGTCACGCAAGGATCATCCCATCGAAGCGAAGCCGGACCGCCGTGGGGGCCGCGGCGCAAGGTTTGTAGCACAGGGCTCGATCCACGCCGCCGGTTGGGCGGCGCCGCGGGGCGTCCGCTCAGGGAGGCGAGGTGCCGCCGCTGCCCTCGGTCACCGTCCCCAGATCGGTGACCGTCGAGGAGGTCGTCGTCGGCGCCGTCGTCTCGGTCGTCGTCGGCGTCGTGGTGGTGGTCGGCGGCGCGGTCGTCGTCGGCGTCGTGGTGGTCGGCGCGGTCGTCGTCGGCGCCGTCGTGGTCGAGGTTGTCGGCGCGCTGGAGGTCGTCGACGAGGTCGTCTCGGTGTCGTCGCCCGAGTCCGCGGCGACGACCGCGAGCGCGATCCCGAGGCCGAGCACGGTCGCGACCAGGACCACGATCGTCGCCTTCATCCCGCGGCTCATGCCACCGTCGTCGGGTGGCGGCGCCCCGTTGCCGCCGCCTGGGTCGCGCGGCGGGGGGACGTCCATTCGCCGGGTCGGATCCTCGTGCACGGCGGCGAGTGTAGTTCGCGTCCCGGCGGCTCAGGCGAGCGCCTCGCCGAGCAGCTCGAGCGCCTCGTCGACGTCGGCCTCGTCGATCACCAGCGGCGGCAGGAAGCGCAGCATGCCGGCGCCCGGGACGTTGATCACCAGCCCGGCGGCGAGCGCGCGCGCCGCGACCGCCCCGGCGTCGATCCCGTCCTCGAGCCCGACCCCGACCATCAACCCGCGCCCGCGGACCTCGGCGATCCCGTCGAGCGCGAAGAGGCCGTCGCGAAAGCGCTCGCCGAGCGCTCGCACCCGTGCGAGCAGCGATGGGTCGGCGGCGAGCTCGAGCGCGGTCAGCGCGGCGGTCGCGGTCATCGGGCCGCCGGCGAAGGTCGATCCGTGGTCGCCGGCCTCCAGGCCGTCCCCCAGCTCGGGAGAGATCACCACCGCGCCGGCGGGCAGGCCGCCGCCGAGCGCCTTCGCGGACGTGATCACGTCCGGGCGTCACCGGCAGCTGCTCGTAGGCCCACAGGCGTCCCGGTGCGCCCGACGCCGGTCTGCACCTCGTCGAAGACGAGCGCCGCGCCGCTGCGATCGCAGGCCTCGCGGGCGGCGACGAGGACCTCGTCGGCGATCGGGAAGATGCCCGCCTCGCCCTGGATCGGCTCGATCATCACCGCCGCGGTGCGCTCGCTGACGGCGGCCGCGAGCGCCTCCGGGTCGTCGCGCGCGACGGCGACGAAGCCGCCCGGGAGCGGGCCGAAGAGGTCCTCGCGAGCGAGCCTCGGCGTCGCCGCCAGCGCCGCCAGGGTGCGACCGTGAAAGCCGCCGTCGAGGCTCACGATCTCGGGCTCGGAGACGCCGCGCGCGTGGGCGCGCTTGCGGACCAGCTTGATCGCGCACTCGCTCGCCTCGGTGCCGGTGTTGGCTGAGGAACACGCGCCCGCCGAGGCTCGACTCCGAGAGCCGGGCGGCGAGCCGCAGCGCCGGCTCGGAGTAGTAGAGGTTCGAGCTCCCGGCGAGCCGCGCGACCTGCTCGGAGATCGCGGCGACGAGCCGCGGATGACAGTGGCCGAGGTTGTGGACCGAGAGACCGGCGAAGAAGTCGAGGTACTCGCGGCCGTCGGCGTCCCAGAGCCGGACGCCCTCGCCGCGCACGAACTGCACCGGCGCCCGGACGTAGGTCGGCATCGCGTAGCGAGCCTCGAGCTCCCGCAGCTCGCCGACCCCCATCAGGGCGTGACCATGGTGCCGATGCCGGCGTCGGTGAACAGCTCGAGCAGGAGCGCGTGCGGGCGGCGGCCGTCGACGATGTGGGCGGAGCCGACTCCGCCCCCGATCGCCTCGACGCACGCCTCGAGCTTCGGGCGCATGCCGCCGGCGACGCGATCGAGGGCGGACCGGACCTCGGCGACGTCGACCCGCGAGCGCAGCGAGCTCTCGTCGGCGGGGTCGTCGAGCCAGCCGGGGACGTCGGTGAGGAAGATCGCCTTGTGGGCCCGCAGCGCCGCGGCCACCTTGCCCGCCGCGGTGTCGGCGTTGACGTTGTAGGAGCTGCCCTCGCGGTCGACGCCCGCGGAGGCGATCACCGGGATGTAGTCGGCGGCGATGTGGTTGAGCACGTCGACGTCGACGCGCTCGATCTCGCCGACGAAGCCGACCTCGTCGGTGTTCGCGTGCGGTGAGATCCCGAACAGGGCTCCGTCCTCGCCCGAGAGCCCGACCGCGGGCTGGCCGTGGCGGTTGAGGCGGGCGACGATGTCCGCGTTGACCTTGCCCAGCAGGACCATCTTCGCGATCTCGACCGTCTCCGCGTCGGAGACGCGCATGCCCTCGACGAACCGCACCTCCATCCCGAGGCGCTCCATGTAGCGGGTGATGTCGGGCCCGCCGCCGTGGACGATCACCGGGTTGAGGCCGACGTACTTGAGCAGCACGACGTCGGTGGCGAAGTCGTCGCGCAGCGCCTCGTCGCGCATCGCGGCGCCGCCGTACTTGATCACCACGGTGCGGCCGTGGAACTCGCGGATGTAGGGCAGCGCCTCGAGCAGGATCTCGACGTTCGCGGCCCCGGACCGACGCGCGGCTGAGGAGTCGGCGGCGCTCACGTCGTGTACTCCGCGTTGATGCGCACGTACTCGGCGGTCAGGTCGGAGAAGTAGACCGCGCGCCGCGGCGCTCCCCCGCCCGAGCTCGATCGAGAGCTCGGCCTCCTCGCCGCCGGCGGCGAGGTCGGAGGCGTCGATCGAGTCCGGCCCGAGCTCCTCGAGCCGCTCGCCGGCGAGCGCCATCCCGGCCGCCTGCGCGATCCGACCCCAGTTCGGGTCGCGGCCGTGAAGCGCGGTCTGCACCAGCGGCGAGTTCGCGATCGCGCGCGCGACGCGCTCGGCCTCGTCCTCGGACGCGGCACCGCGCACCCGATGCCAGCCCGACTCGCGAGGCGCCCTCGCCGTCGGCGACGATCTCGAGCGCGAGCTGGAGCAGGACCGAGTCCAGCAGGCCATCGGGCAGCGCCGCGCCGGCGGCGCCGGTCGCCTGCAGCAGCACGGTGTCGTTGGTGCTCATCTGGCCGTCGACGGTGATCCGCTCGAACGAGCGCGCGACCGCCGCGCGCAGCTCGCCCTCGGGGTCGGCGATCGCCGCGTCGGTCTGCACGAAGCAGAGCATGGTCGCGAAGCCGGGCTCGATCATCCCCGCCCCCTTCGCCTGGGCGGAGACGGTCACCCCGCCGGCGCGGACGCTGCAGGCCTTCGGCGCCCGGTCGGTGGTCATGATCGAGCGGGTGAAGGCGCCGGCCCCGCCCGGCGAGAGCTCGCCCGCGAGCCCGTCGATCCCCGCGACCACGTCGTCGATCGCCAGCGGGACGCCGATCACCCCGGTCTCGGCGACCGCGACCGCGACGCGGATCGCAGTCGACCGCCGTCGCGGCGGCGTCGCGCATCGCGAGCGCGTCGCGGTAGCCGCGCTCGCCGGTGGCGGCGTTCGCGTTCCCGGAGTTGACGATCGCGGCGCGGATCGCCGACCCGTCGCAGTCGTCGCGACAGACCCGAACGGGCGCCGCCGCCGCCGCGTTCGCGGTCAACAGCAGGGCCGAGCTCACCGCCTCGTCGCAGACGAGCAGGCCGAGGTCGGTCTCCCCTCCGCCCTTGAGCCCGCAGGCGACGCCGCCGGCCCGGAAGCCGGGCGCGAGCGAGTCCGGATCGAGCTCCTCGGCCCCCGCCGGCGCATCGACCCACCGCGAGCGGAAGAAGCTCACCGCAACCCCTCCGTCTCCTCGATGCCCAGCATCAGGTTCAGGTTCTGGATCGCCTGCCCCGCGGCGCCCTTCCACAGGTTGTCGATCGCCGCGAAGACGACCGCCTTGCGCTCGCCCAGGGTCGTGGCGTGGATGCGACAGAGGTTCGTCTCGCGCACGTCGCGGACCCCCGGAGCCCGCTCGACCAGCTCGACGAACGGCTCCTCCGCGTAGCGCTCGGCGAACAGCGCGGCCAGGGCCGCGGGGTCGAGCGGCTCGGCCAGGTCGACATAACAGCTCGCGAGCAGGCCCTGGTCGACCGCCACCAGGTGCGGGACGAAGCTCACCTCGGCGTCGGCGCCCAGACGGTGCAGCTCCTGGGTTGATCTCGGGAAGGTGACGGTGCCCGTCGGTGCCGTAGGGCTGCACGTTCTCGGTCCGGTCGACGAACGAGCCCTGCTCGCCCGCCCCGCGACCGGCGCCCGAGACCCCCGACTTCGCGTCGATCACGACCGACTCGATCAGACCGCGCTCGGCGAGTGGCGCGAGCGCGAGCAGCGCCGCGGTCGGATAGCAGCCCGGGTTCGCGACCAGCTCGGCCTCACGGATGCGCTCGCGGGCGAGCTCGGTGAGGCCGTAGACCGCGTTCTCGAGCAGGTCGGGGTCCCCGTGGGGCCCGTACCAGAGCTCGTAGGTCGGCAGGTCGACGAGCCTGAAGTCGGCCGAGAGGTCGACGACGGGGATCCCGAGCCCGCGCATCGCCGCGACCACCGGCGCCGCCGCCCCGTGCGGGTAGGAGACGATCGCCGCGTCGACCCCCTCGAGCCGGTCGAGGTCGAGCTCGGTGAGCTCGACCGGGACCCGGTGGCGAGGGCGCAGGTCGGCGAGGCGCGTGCCCGCCTCGCTGCGCGCGGTCGCCGCCGCGAGCTCGAGCCCCGGATGGCGCCAGACCAGTTCGGCGGCGAGCGCCCCGGCATAGCCGGAGGCGCCGGCGACGAGCACCCGCACCTCACTCACGAAGCGGTTCCGCCGATCTCGCCGAGCGAGTCCGCGATCCGCGCCCGCAGCTCGCCGACCTCGGCGTCGGTGAGGGTCCGGTCGCGGGCGCGGAACTCGAGCCGCAGCGCGAGGCTGCGCTCCCCGGGGCCGACCTGCTCGCCGCGGTAGACGTCGAAGACGTCGGTCGCGACCAGCAGCTCTCCCCCGCCGGCGTGCACCGCCTCGCGCACCCGCTCGGCGCTGACGTCGTCGGGCACGACCACGGCGAGGTCCTGGAGCACGGCGGGGAACGTGGTCAGGTCCCGGTAGCGCTCCGCGCCCGCGCTCGAGGCGGCGACCAGCGGCGCCAGGTCGAGCTCGAACGCGGCCGCCGGCGGCAGGTCCCACCCCCGCGCGACCAGCGGGTGCAGCTCGCCGATCCAGCCGATCCGGCCCGCGGCGACGGTGATCGTCGCGGCGCGGCCCGGATGCAGGAACGGCTCCGGCGCCGCCTCGAAGCCGACCGGGCTCGCGAGCTGCTCGGCGAGCAGCTCGAGCGCTCCCTTGAGCGCGAAGAACGCCTCCGCCTCGGAGTCCGGCGCCGCCGGTCGCCACGAGCGCGGGCGCAGGTCGCCGGCGAGCAGCCCGGCGAGCCGGTGCGGCTCCCGCACCGGCGCGGGCGTGCGCCCGGCGAACGCCCCGGCCAGCGCCCCACCCTCCGCCGGAGCGGGCTCGCGCTCGTACACGCGCCCGGACTCGAACAGCGCCAGGCGCTCGGCGCCGTGGGCGACGTTGCGCCGGGCCGCGTCGAGCAGGCCGCCGAGCAGCGTCGTCCGCAGCAGCTCGTGGTCGGTCGAGATCGGGTTCAGCGGCGCGACCGCGTCGCGGCGGCGGTCGTCGGCGGCGAGGCGCAGCCGGTCGGCGAGCCCGCCATCGACCAGCGACCAGGCGACGATCTGGTCGAAGCCGAGGTCGCAGAGCACGTCCTCGGCGCGCCTGCGGGCGCGCTGCTCGCCCGCTGAGCGCGCCGCTGCGCTCGCCGTGGGCGGGCAGCGTCCGCGGCAGTCGATCGAAGCCGTGCAGGCGCCCGACCTCCTCGATCAGGTCGACCTCACGGGTGACGTCGTAGTGGCGATGGAAGGGCACCGTGCTCAGGCGTCGTCGCCGGCAGCGCGTGAAGCCGAGGCGCTCGAGGTGGGTCGCGGCCTCGCCGGGTTCGACGTGGACGCCGAGCAGCGAGTCGAGGCGGGTGCCGTGGAGGGAGATCACCTGCGCCGCCGGGATCTCGGCGGCCTCGTCGATCGTGCCCGGCACCAGGCTGGCGCCGGCGAGCTCGGCGAGCAGCCGCGAGGCGATTCGCTGGCCGCGGATCGCGAGCTCGGGATGAAGCTGCTTCTCGAACCGGGCCGAGGCGTCGGAGCGCAGCCCGAGCATGCTCGAGGTGCGGAGCACGTTGACGCCGTCCCAGTTCGCCGCCTCGAGCAGCACCCTGGTCGTCTGTCGGGCCGAACTCGGAGACCTGGCCGCCCATGATCCCGGCGATCCCGGCGGGCTGCTCGCGATCGCAGACGAGCACCGTCTCGGGGTCGAGCGTGCGCTCGACGCCGTCGAGGGTGGTCATCCGCTCGCCCGCTTGCGCGGCGCGGATGATCAGCTCGCCCCCGGGCACGCGGTCGAGGTCGAAGGCGTGCAGCGGCTGCGCGATCATCAGCATCACGTAGTTGGTGACGTCGACGACGTTCGAGATCGGGCGCATCCCGGCGGCGATCAGGCGCCCCTTGAGCCACGCCGGCGACGGTCCGGCCTCGATCCCGGTGAACGCCCTGGCGGTGAACCGCGGACAGAGCTCGGGCACGTCGACGCGAACCGAGGCGATCTCGGTCACCGAGCCGCTTCCCGCGGGCTCGGCGTCGAGCTCCCAGGGCGGCGGCGCCAGCGGCACGCCGGTGATCGCGTGCAGCTCGCGCGCGACCCCGTAGACGCCCATGCAGTCGACCCGGTTCGGGTTCAGGTCGAGCTCCAGCACCGCGTCTGAGATCGGCAGCACGTCGGCAAGCGGAGTCCCAGGAGCAAGTTCCTCGCCTGACCTGTCCGCCCCCGGACGCGAAGCGGAGGAGGCGGACAGCACCATGATTCCCGTCGTGGTCCTCGCCCAGTTCCAGCTCGCGCTCGGAGAGGATCATCCCGTCGGATTCGACCCCGCGCAGCTTCGCCTTGCCGAGCTCGCTGCCGTCGGGCAGGCGCGCTCCGGGGAGCGCGACCGCGACCGTCTGGCCGCCGGCGACGTTCGGCGCCCCGCAGACGATCGTGCGCGCGCCGTCGCCGGTCTCGACCTCGCAGACGCTGAGCCGGTCGGCGTTCGGGTGCGGCTCGGCCGAGAGCACCTCGCCGACGACGAAGCCCTCCGGCGAGGGGACGCCGATCCGGCTCACGCGCTCGACCTCGACCGCGCGCATCGAGAGCAGCTCCGCGGCCTCCTCGGGCTCGAGCCCCGGATCGCAGTACTCGCTCAGCCAGGCGTAGGGGACCTTCACGAGAACTGCTCCAGGAAGCGCGCGTCGTTCTCGACGAACAGCCGCAGGTCGGGGATCGCGTGCTTGAGCATCGCGACCCGCTCGACGCCGACGCCGAAGGCGAAGCCCTGGGTCGTCTCGGGGTCGTAGTCGCCGCCGACGAACCCGTACACGTTCGGGTCGACCATGCCCGCCCCCAGGATCTCGATCCAGCCGGTCCCCTTGCAGAGCGGGTCGCGCTCGCCGTCGGCCAGGCGACCGGAGCCGTCGCAGACGAAGCAGGAGACGTCGACCTGGACCGAGGGCTCGGTGAACGGGAAGTAGTCGGGCTTCAGCCGTGTGCGCCGGTCGGGGCCGAAGAGCGCCTTCGCCGCCTGCTCCAGGGTCCCGGCGAGGTCGGCGAGCGTGATCCCCTCGGCGACCGCGAGCCCCTCGACCTGGTGGAACATCGGCAGGTGGGTGGCGTCGATCGTGTCGCGGCGGTAGACCGTTCCCGGGACGACGACGAAGATCGGCGGCTCCTGCGCCTCCATCCCGCGCACCTGCATCGGCGAGGTGTGGGTGCGCAGGAGGACGTCGGTCGGTCCCGGCGGCAGCCCGTCGTGGTTGACGACGCCCTCGGCGAGGGTCGCGGGGTCGATGTAGAAGCTGTCCTGGACCATCCGCGCCGGGTGGCCGGGCGGGTGGTTGAGCGCGGTGAAGTTGTAGTAGTCGTGCTCGACCTCGGGGCCCTCGAGCACCCGGTAGCCGAGCCCGACGAAGACGTCCTCGATCTCGCGCCGGGTGCGGGTGACCAGGTGCAGGTGCCCGGCGGCGACCGGGCGGGTCCCCGGCAGGGTGACGTCGATCGCCGCGCCGGCGAGCTCGGACTCGAGCTCGTGCGCCCTCGAGCTCGGTCGCGCCGGGCGGCGAGCTCGGCCTCGAGCGCCTCGCGGGCGGCGTTCGCGGCGGCGCCGACGGGGCCGCGCTCCTGCGGCTCGAGCTCGGCGATCCCGCGCAGGACCGCGGTCAGCTCCGAGCGGCGCCCGAGGTGGCGCACCCGCAGCTGCTCGAGCTCGGCGGGATCCTCCGCCGCGGCGATCGCGGCGGAGGCCTCCTCGCGCAGGCTCTCGATCTTGCTCCAGCATCAGCTCCCCGCCTCCGGGCGGGCGGCCGACGATATCCGCCCGAGGGCGATCGCCGCCGCGGCGGCGACGTTGAGCGACTCGGCGCCGGCGCAGCGGGATCGTCCACAGCCGGTCGCAGGCGGCCGCGAGCTCGTCCGGCAGCCCGGCGCGCTCGGCGCCGAGGCAGAGGCCGCCCACGGGCTCGGCGTCCGGCGGCTCGCCGCCGTGCGCGACGAGGCCGACGAGCGGGCGGTTGAGCAGCTCGACCCCGCCCCGCAACGGCGGCCGGGCGAAGATCGAGCCCATGCTCGCCCGCACCGCCTTCGGCGAGTACGGGTCCGCGCACCCGGGGCCGGCGACGATCGGCGCGTCGGCGAGCGCGTGGGCGCTGCGGAGCACGGCGCCGACGTTGCCGGGGTCGGCGACGCCGTGCAGGTAGACGGCGACGCCCGCGGCGGCCTCGGCCCACGCCTGGCGGATAGACGGCGATCACCCTCGTCCCCGAGCCGAGCGCCGCTGACCGCGTCGAGCAGCGCCGGCTCGACCTCCTCGCCCGAGCGGAGCACGAACCGCGGCGCGACCCCGGCCGCCGCCGCGGCCGCGACCAGGTCCTCGCCCTCGGCGACGAACAGGCGCCTCGCGCTCGCGGTGCTTGCGCTCCGCCAGCCTGCGGATCAGCTTCAGCTTCTCGTTGTCCTTGCTCGTGATCATCGTCTCGTGCCAACAAAAAGGGCGCCCTCTCGGGCGCCCGGTAAGAGTCTCTCGGCGGTCTTCCAATGCGCTCAGGCCGCCGCGGCCTCCCGGGCTTGCTCGGCAAATCGGCGGAACGCCTCCGGGTCGCGGACGGCGATGTCGGCGAGCATCTTGCGGTTGACCTCGATCCCGGCCGCGGAGAGGCCGTGGATCAGCTGCGAGTAGCTCATCCCCTCGCGCCGCGCGGCGGCGTTGATGCGGACGATCCACAGCCGCCGCATCTCGCGCTTGCGCCGGCGCCGGTCGCGGTAGGCGTAGGCGCCCGAGCGCATGACCTGCTCGTTGGCGAACCGGTAGCTCGAGTGCTTGCGACCGTAATAGCCCTTCGCCTGGTCGAGGACCTTCTTCTTGCGCCGCTTGCGGGCGACGGCGTTGGTCGCCCGGCTCACCGCTTGCCTCCGAGCAGCGTCCGCACGCGCTTCGTGTCGGCGGGCGCGATCTCGACCGGCTTCGCCATCCGCCGCTTGCGCTTCGGCGACTTCTTCTCGAGGATGTGGCTCGAGTAGGCGCGCCGCCCGCGCAGCTTGCCCTTGGCGGTCTTGCGAAAGCGCTTCTTGGCGCCCGAATGGGTCTTCATCTTCGGCATCGGGCCGACTATTGAAGCAGACGCGCGCTCGCCCGAGCGACGCTCAGGACCGGCGGGCGCGGCCTCGGCCTGGTCCGCGGCGGGGGCAGCCTCGGCGTCGGCGGCGCGGCGTCGTCCTGGCGGGCGCGCGCCGCGGCCTCGCGCGAGGGGGCGAGCATCATGTGCATGTTGCGGCCCTCCTGCTGCGGGTGCTGACTCGATCGTCGCCAGCTCGGCGACGTCCTCGTAGAGGCGCTCCAGCAGCGCCCGGCCGCGCTCGGGATGGGCCTGCTCGCGGCCGCGGAACATGATCGTCACCTTGACCTTGTCCTGGTGGCGCAGGAAGCGCTCGACGTGGCCCCGCTTCGTCTCGTAGTCGTGGTCGGCGATCTTCGGGCGCAGCTTGATCTCGCGCACGTTGACCTGCTGCTGGTGCTTGCGCGCGGCCTTCGCCTTCTGCTCCTGCTCGTACTTGTACTTCGAGTAGTCGAGCAGCCGGGCCACCGGCGGGCGCGAGTCGGGCGCGACCTCGACCAGGTCGAGATCGCGCTCGCGCGCCATCTGCAGCGCCTCGTCGGTCTTGATCACGCCGATCTGCTCGCCGTCCTCGTCGATCAGGCGGACCTCGGGGACGCGGATCCGCTCGTTGATCCGCGTCGGGTCGCGCTCCGGGCGGCTGCCGGTCGAACCGCCTCGGGACCGGCACTAGGAGATCACGGCTGGCGGGAGCGTCAAGCTGACCGGCGGTCGGTTGGGAGCAAGGACGAGAGACGGGCAAGCGGCACGGGCGCTCAGCGGCGCGGCCGGATGTGGTGTGCCCTTCATCGTCGCGGAGTATAGAGCGCCTAGCCTCCGGCCGCAGCTCGCGCGACGGCCGCCGCGCCGCATCGCTCCGAGGTCGCCGTCGTCGTGCGAGCGCACGCGCGACCGTGCCCGCCTCCGCCTCGCGGTCGCCGACGACCAGCATGTAGGGGACCTTCGCGAGCTCGGCGTCGCGGATCTTGCGCCCGACCGACTCCGAGCGCTCGTCGACGCGCGACCCGCAGCCCGGCCTCGCCGAGCTCGCGCGGCGACCCGGCGCGCGTAGTCGAGGTTGCGGTCGGCGACCGGCAGGACCGCCGCCTGCACCGGCGCGAGCCAGGCCGGGAAGCGGCCGCCGTGGTGCTCGATCAGGATCCCGGCGAAGCGCTCCATCGAGCCGAGCAGGGCGCGGTGGATCATCACCGGCCGGTGCTCGGCGTTGTCCTCGCCCTGGTAGGTGAGGTCGAACCGCTCCGGCATCTGGAAGTCGAGCTGGCAGGTGCCGAGCTGCCACGAGCGGCCGAGCGCGTCGGTGACGTGGAAGTCGATCTTCGGCCCGTAGAAGGTGCCCTCCCCCGGGCTCACGTCGTAGTCGCGCCCCTGGCGCTCGAGCGCCTCGCGCAGGCCCTCGGTCGCCCGCTCCCACTGCTCGTCGCTGCCGATCGACTTCTCCGGCCGGGTCGAGAGCTCGACCCGGACCTCGTCGAAGCCGAAGCGCGCGTAGAGCTCGTCGATCGCCTCGCAGATCGAGTCGACCTCGTCCGGGACCTGCTCGAGCGTGCAGTAGACGTGGGCGTCGTCCTGGGTGAAGGCGCGCACCCGCAGCAGGCCGTGGAGGACGCCCTCGCGCTCGTAGCGCGAGACGTCGCCGAACTCGGCCAGGCGCAGCGGCAGGTCGCGGTAGGAGTGGCGCTCGGAGCCGAAGACGAGGCAGGCGCCGGGGCAGTTCATCGGCTTGAGCGCGAACCGGCGCTCGTCGCCCTCGCGCTCCGAGGGCTCGACGAAGTACATGTTCTCGCGGTAGTTGTCCCAGTGGCCGGAGCGGTGCCAGAGCTCCTCGTCGAGCACCCGCGGGGTCTTGATCTCGGCGTAGCCGCGCTTCTCGAGCTGGGCGCGCACCTCGCGCTCGATCAGGCGCAGGAGCACCGTCCCCTGGGGCAGCCAGAACGGCATCCCCGGCGCCTCCTCGCGCAGCCGGAAGAGGTCGAGCTGGGGGCCGAGCCTGCGGTGGTCGTTCTCGCGCGCCTGCTCGAGCAGCTCCAGGTGGCGCGTCGAGCTGCTTGCGCTCGTGAAAGGCGGTGCCGTAGATCCGGGTCAGCATCTGGCGGCTGCTCGTCGCCACGCCAGTAGGCGCCCGGCGATCGAGCTCAGCTTGAACGCCTCGATCCGCCCGGTCGAGGGCGCGTGCGGCCCCCGGCAGAGGTCGGTGAACGGGCCGTTGCGATAGAGCGAGACCGTCTCCACGCCCTGGTCGGCGACCAGGTCCTCGATCAGCTCGACCTTGTAGGGCTGGTCCTCGCCGCGGAAGCGCTCCAGCGCCTCGGCGACCGGCAGGTCGGTGCGCTCGAACGGCTCGTCGGCCTCGATGTGGGCGCGCATCGCGTCCTCGATCCGCTCCAGGTCGGCCTCCGCCGGGCCCTCGCCCTCGGGGAACTCGAAGTCGTAGTAGAAGCCGCCCTCGATCGGCGGCCCGATCGAGACCCTGGTGCCCGGCCACAGGTCGACGCACGGCGGTCGCCATCACGTGCGCGGCGTCGTGGCGGATCAGCCAGAGCGCGTCGTCGGCCTCGGCGCCCTTGCTGGTCGCGGTGACGATCGCGATCTCGGCGCCGTCGGGCAGCTCCGCGCCGAGGTCGCGAAGCTCGCCGTCGACCTTGATCCCGAGCGCGTCCTTGGCCAGCCGCGGCCCGATCGCCGCCGCCGCATCGGCGCCGCTCGACCCGGCGGGCAGCTCGCAGCGGCGATCCGTCGGGGAGCTTGACGGTGATCTCGGGCACGGGCGCGCCATGCTACCCCCGGCCACCCGCGTAACCCCGGACGGTGGCGCGGACGCTCTATAGGTTGTTCGACCAACCACGAACGACAGGAGGCAACGGAGATGAGACCGAAGCTCAAGCGCCGGATCGCGGCCCTTGGACTGGTCGCACTCGGCGCGCTGGCGCTGTCGCTGCCGGCGATCTCGAGCGCCGGACGCAACACGGTCACGGTCGAGGCGAAGCTCAAGGGCGTGAACGAGGTCCCGGGGCCCGGCGACAACAACGGCCGCGGCGAGACGACGGTGAAGCTGAAGGCGAAGAAGCACAAGGTCTGCTTCACGCTCGAGGTCGCGAAGCTCGATCCGATGGTCGCCGGCCACATCCACAAGGGGACCGAGGACGTCGCCGGCAAGGTCAAGGTGACCCTGTTCGAGGACCCGCAGGGCCTCAGCGGCGACGGCTCCTACGAGGGCTGCGTCACGGACGTGAAGAAGCGCCTGGTGAAGAAGATGGGCAAGGTGCCGGAGAAGTTCTACGTCAACCTGCACACGGAGACCTATCCGGACGGCGCGATCCGCGGCCAGCTCGCGGAACCGAAGCCGAACTAGGGACCGGCGGACGGATCGGCCCGGGCCGCGTCGGGGATCAACGGACAGTCCGTCCCCGGCGCGCCCGGCTCGACCGCGCCCAGCGGCACCACCGCCCCGTCGTCGTCGAGGCCGACCTCGAGCCCCCCGGGGCCCGCGGTCGAGGCGGAACCCTGCTCCTCGACGCAGACGCGGTTGCCGCGCAGCTCCCAGAGCAGGTAGTCGAGCCCGTGCTGCTCGTCGAGCAGCTCCGCCGGCGCGCTGACGACGACCCTCAGGCCGCCGCCGAGCTCGGTCCGCAGCTCGGCGAGTTCCGGCGAGTAGGCGGCCGGGCCGACCGGTCCGTTCGCGAGCGCGAGCAGGCTCGAGCCTCCGGCGGCGGCGAGCAGCGCCGCGGCGAGCACGGGCGCGGCGGCGAAGGCCACCGCCCGCATCCAGACGACGGCGACCAACGGCGCCGCGAGCACGAGCGCCTTCGCCTCCTGGTAGGGAGTGCCGGCGACCAGCGCGTAGAGCCAGAGCGCGAGCGCGGCGGCGAGCGCCGCCGGCAGCGCCCGGCGCCCGTGGCGCATCGACCGGACGAGGCCGTAGACGAGCGCCGCGCCGGCGGCGGCCGCGCCAACGTAGAAGAGGAGCGCCGGGGCGAAGCCGTCGCCGGGCTCGACCCGGAAGTCGCCCGAGGGCCAGATCCCGAGCGCCTCGAGCGGCGAGAGGCGGTCGAAGAGGTTGCCGAGCCCGGCGCCGTCGGGGTCGAAGGTCTCGAAGCTCGCGAACTCGGCCATCCGGGTGAGCTCGGGCGCGATCGCGAGCGCGAACGCGAGCCCGGCCCCGAGCAGCGCCGGGAGCGCGGCGCGCAGGGCCGCCCCCGCGGCCGCGAGCGAGTCCCCGAGCGCCAGCCGCCCGAGCTCGACCGCCCCCCAGACCGCGAGCGTGCCCATCAACCAGGCGAGACCCGGGAAGCTGTAGACGTACACGGTGCCGACCGCGAGCACGGCGAGCGGGACGGCGAGGAGGGACGCCGGGCGCCGGGCGCCGGGTGCCGGGACCCGGGCGAGCTCCGCCAGCCCGACCGCGAACGCGAGCACGAACAGCGCCTGCAGCGTCTCCTTGAACGCGCCCTGGACGTAATAGGCGGCGACCAGGTAGGCGAAGCCGACGCAGAGCGCGACCGCCGGGCGCCAGCCGCGCCCGAGCCGGTCGGCGAGCGCGAGCGGAACCAGGCAGGCGGCGACGGCGACCGCCGCGATCAGCCCGTTGAAGGCGGCGACCAGCCCCGGCCCGAGCTCGGCGACCGCGACCGCGATCGAGTGCGGGCCGAGCGGGTAGCCCTCGGCGATCAGCCGCTCGCTGCCCGCCGCCGCGAGCCGGTCGGCGGCGAACAGGTGCTGGGACATGTCGGGGTTGAGCCCGGTACCGAGGATCCCGAACCGCCCCTCGACCAGGAACGGCAGCGAGGCGAGCGCGAGCGCGGCGAGCGCGAGCGGCAGGTCGCGGGCGACCTCCGAGCGCCAGCCCGTGAACCGCCCGCGCAGGTAGAAGCCCGAGATCGCGGCGGCGAGCGCGAGCGCGACCAGCGCCGCGACGCCCTCGCCCGGCAGGCGCACGGTCCACCAGGCGAGTGGGCAGAGCGCCGCGAGCCCGATCGCCGGCGCCAGCCGCGAGACCTCGGCCCGCCCGCAGGCGACGACGATCGCCTGGCCGACGAGCGCGGCGGCGAGGAAGATGACCGCGAACGACGCGTAGGCCCCGAGCATCGGCGGCGAGCATAGATGCGCCCGCGGAAACGAAAGACGGCGGGCACCGTGCCCGCCGTCGCAGTTCGTTCAGCCCGGCTCTAGGTGAGCAGGATGATGAGCAAGATGATGATCAGAAGTGCTCCAATACCGATGTACATCCCGTCCTCCTTTCCGGGGCTTCGTGCGACCCGGACAGTACCCCTGCTCGGCGGCGGCCAAACGGCGCCAGCGCGATCCAGCCGCCGAGGCGGAGCCGGGACCTGCGGGCGCTCGGCGAGGACCTTCAGCTCTGGATCTCGGACCTGTTCCGCTAACGCCGGCCGGCGCTGGCGCGCAACGCCGCCTCGAGCTCGAACCGGGCGGCGCCACCGTCGAGCTGCTCGCCGAGCAGCTCGCGCAGGCGCGGCAGCCGATGGCGAATCGTCTGCGGATGAACCTGGAGCGTCCGCGCCATCGCCGCTGCGTTGCCGGAGTGCTGGACGTAGGCGAGCGCCGTCTCCTCGATGCGCTCGCGCGCCTTCGGGGTCAAGGACGCGAGCGACCCGAGCCTGCGGCGCGCGATCGCCTCGACCACGTCATCCGCCTCGAACAGCAGCAGCTCGTCGAGATGATCCTCGGCCTTCAGCAGGCCTTCGCCAGCGAGCCGGCCGCCGAGCCGGGCGCCGAGCGCGGCGCGGGCCAAGCGCCAGGACGCCGGCAGCTCCGCCGGCGCGGACACCGGGCCCAGGATCGCACTCGATTCTCGTCCGGCGCGGATCAGCTCACGTTCGCGAGCCGGACCGGCGGGATCGGTGACGATCGCGCACCCGACGCCGTCGACGGCGCCGGCGAGGGCATCGAGCGGAAGGCGCCCACGGAGCCGATCCGCCGCGTCGAGGGGAAACGCCAGGGCGGCGGCGGTGACCGGGAGCTCCCACCTGGCGGCTTCGGCGGCGACCCGCACCGCGGCGGCGGGGGCGGGCGGGTCCTGAACGAGCATCGCCGCCAACTCGCTCCGCCGGCGGCCTCGCTGGTCCTCTCGCTGGGCCATCTCCTCGGCGTAGCCCTCGACCGAATCGGCCGCGAGCCGATCGATGTAGGCGAAGATCGCCTCGGCCAGGCGGCTCAGGGTGCGCGGATCGACCTCGGCAGCCTCGGCGGCCGCCGAGACATGCCGCCAGGCGACCCGCGCCCCGACGCGATAGGCCGCCTGCAGCGAGTCCAAGGTGCGTCCCTGGCGCAGTTCCCCGCGGCCGAGCGCCCGGTAGAGCTCCCGCTCGTGCGCGCGCTCGGCATCGGGAGCGCGGATCAGGGCGACGAACTGCTGCAGCGCCTCGTCGACGCCGGTCCGGATCCCACGCCCGAACGAGCCCTCGAGCGGCCGCGCATACTCGGGAACCTCGCGTGCGATCGAGGTGAGGATCTCCTCGCTGGCCCGGTCCAGGTGCGGCTCGATCACCGCCGCCACCTCGACCGGCAGCTCACGCCAGGGCTCGGTCTCGCTCTTCATTGGCACCTATCTGACAAGTTCGTGGTTACAGAACGTGAGATTTACGCCAGAGATTGGCACATCCAGGCTCCTACGCTGTCGCCGATGCCCGAAATGGGAAAGCTCGAGAAGGCCGTCAACCTCGGCGCGGTCGTGCTCCCGTTTGCCGCCACCGCGCTCGCCGTCGTCCTGCTCTGGAACAGCCTCGTGAGCGCGCGTGACCTGGCGATCATGGCCGGCATGTACGTGATCACCGCCCTCGGGATCACCGTCGGCTTTCACCGGCTGCTCACCCACCGCTCGTTCCAGACCTCGAAGCCGCTCGAGTACGCCTTCGCCGTTCTCGGAACGATGGCCGTGCAGGGGCCGGTCAACTCCTGGGTCGCGGACCACCGCAAGCACCACGCCCACACCGACCGGCCCGGCGATCCCCACAGCCCTCACGTCGGCCACGGCGGCGGCGTGCGCGGAGTGCTGGCGGGGCTCTGGCATGCCCACACCGGCTGGCTGCTGCGCGAGCAGGGGCGCGCCGACTGGAAGCGATACGCCCGTGAGCTCGACGAGGACGCGGGCATGCGCTTCCTCAGCCGTCACTTCGTCTGGTTCGTGGGCCTCAGCCTGGTGCTGCCGGCGTTGATCGGATTCGCGGTCACGGGGACGGCGCTGGGCGCGCTCACCGGACTGCTCTGGGGCGGCCTGGTGCGAGTCTTCCTCGTCCATCACGTGACCTGGAGCATCAACTCGATCTGCCACTTCCACGGAACCCGCCGGTTCGAGGTCGACGACGAGTCCCGCAACGTCTTCTGGCTCGCGCTGCCGTCGCTCGGCGAGGCGTGGCATCACAACCATCACGCCTTCCCGCGTTCGGCTCGACACGGGCTGAAGCGCTGGGAGCTCGATCCCTCGGCGGCGGTGATCACCGCGCTCGAGCGCCTCGGGCTCGCCCGCAACGTCGTCCGGATCTCATCCGAGCGCCAGCGCGAGAAGCTGGCCGGCGCGCCCTGAGCGAGGCCCACACCCGCCGGGTCGAGCCGAGCAGATGGGCGCTACTGGGCTCGAACCAGTGACCTCCAGCTTGTCGAGCTGGCGCTCTCCCAACTGAGCTAAGCGCCCGGGCGGCGCAGCCTAGCAGCGGGGTCCGGGAGGTCTATTGGCGTCCCCGTACAAGACCTCGACCGACCGTTGTACGGAGGGTGAAAACTCCCGCTTCCACGCATGATCCACGGCCGAAGGGGCACCGTAACTATCAGTGATCGCCAGTGTTAAGGTAGCCAGAGCGTCGGCCGATATAAGGCTTTGTAGAAACTGAAGGACCGACGGGCCAGCGGCGGGATTCGCTGGCGGTACGTCCTTTCGGAACCAAGGGCCCCATTCAGGGGCCCTTTTCCGTTCCCGGGCGCGCGCCGGCTCGGCGGCGCCGAGCCGCTCAGCGCTTCGAGCCCTCGGCGAACGCCCGGCGGACCTTGTCCGGGTAGCGGAACAGGCGCTCGTAGCTGACCGGTTCGACCTCGTAGCCGAGCCGGTCGAGCCAGCCCGAGGTCTCGAGCCCGACCAGGTCGTGCTCCTTCGGGCGCGAGCTCTCCTGGGGCGTGCCGCCCGCCGAGCAGGGCGAGGCGGCGATCGCCGCCGGATCGGGCAGCTGCGGCGGCTCGAGGTCGGGCTTGCGCTTGAACTTGAAGCTGCGCCCGACGTTGGACGCATAGCGGTGGCGCTTGTTCAGGTAACCGAGCCCGTAGCGATAGGAGATCAGCTTCAGGATCGACTCGTGGGTGCAGGTCATGTGGTTGACGCGGCCCCCGCGGGCGTAGGGCGAGACCGCGACCGCGGGAATCCGAAAGCCGGTCAGCGACCAGTCCTCGGAGAGGTCCTTGCGGTTCTCGCGGTCGTCGGGCACGTGGTGGGGCTTGACGTGGTCGAAGAACCCACCCCACTCGTCGTAGTTGAGAAACAGCGCCCCGCGCCGGTACTGCGGCGACTCGACGAACGCGTTCACGACGTCCGACTGAAACGCCTGGCCGAGGCGGATGTCGCCGTGCGGGTGCTCGTCGGCCGAGAGCCCGTCGCCACCGCCGCCGTCGCGAAACGGCGGATCGACGAAGCAGATCGGCGGCAGCGTCCCCGCCGCGGCGTCGTCGTAGAAGCGGGTCACCGGGCGCACCCAGTCGAGCCCGCGCTGGCCGTAGAGGCCCGGGAACGGGAGGTCGGAGACGTAGTAGGCAACCTCCATCCCGCGCGCCTTCGCGCGGTCGAGGATCGTCTCCCACTCGAAGCCGTCGGTCTGCTCGGTCTCGAACGGGAACAGGTTCGACTTCTGACCGCCGTTCTGCGCCCCGAGCTGGTAGTGGCGGTTGGGGTAGGTCGAGCCCATGATCGAGCAGAACCAGCGGTCGTAGAGGGTGAACGAGTCGGCGACGTGCGGGGTGAAGCCGAGGTCGGCCTTCAGGTAGTAGCCGAGCGCGAACTCGTCGCTTCCGGTGCCCTCGGCGTTGCCGGTGTAGAAGCCGTCCATCTGCCCGCCGTTGAACTGGTGGCGCCCCCCCTCCCAGCCGTGGTTCGGGGTCGCGGAAGTCACAGCCCTGGAAGTCGGGCGTGAGGTGGTGGGTGCGGAACCTCTGCGTCCCGTCGAGGTTCGGGTACTCGAGCCCCTTGTTGCGCGAGTCGGCCTTCGGGTGCCAGCCGAAGTAATGGTCGAAGGAGCGGTTCTCCATCATCAGGACCACGAACGTGTCGAGCGGCAGGTCGCGCGGCTTCGGGAACGGCTTGCGCCGGCCCCGCTTCGCCGCCTCGGCGACCAGGGTCTCGGCCGGCAGCAGCCCCGCCATCCCCGCGAGCCCGGCGAGCGCCGCGGTGCGGCCGAGGAAGTCGCGCCGGCGCAGGAACTCGTCCGCGTCGGTCGCCGCGAGCAGCTCCGAGCGCTCGGGGTCGGCGAGCTCGCCACGAGCTCGGTGGGCCGAGTGGTCGGCGGGGCGGCGGATCAGGGCTCCTTCACCTTCTCGCAGTCATAGACACCGTTCTCGGCGAAGTCGACGATCGCGACGTCGTTGCCGGCGCCGCAGTTGATCTCGTCCTGGCCGCCGTCGCGGGCGTCGATCCGATCGCGCCCGTGCGCCGCCAGCGCCACTCCCTTGCGCATGTTGAAGCCGTCGCGACCGGGGCCGCCGCGCAGGCGATCGTTCCCCTTGCCGCCGACGAGCAGGTCGGGCCCCTTGCCGCCGACGAGCAGATCGTCGCCGCCGAGACCCTCGAGCCGGTCCGCGCCCTTGCCGCCGACGAGCCGGTCGTCGGCGCCGCTGCCGCGCTCGGTCACCGCCAGCGCGCCGCCGCCGGCGGCGAGGCAGACGATCGCGAGCACGCATCCCGCAGCGATTCGGTGCATCGCCGGCGAGATTAGACCCCGGTCACCCCCCGATGTCGCGGTTCGGTTAACGCTCGCGCTCGACCTCGAGCGTGAGCCCGTCGACCGCGGTCACTCGGACCCGCTCGCCGGCGGTCTCGCCCGAGCCGCGCGCGTTCCAGATCTCGCCGTGGACCCGGACCCGCCCCGACGGGGAGAGCGGCTCGATCACCTGCGCCCGGCGGCCGACCAAGCCCTCGGCCCCGGTCGTGACCCGGTAGCGGCGCAGGAAATGGATCCAGAAGAAGACCTCGCCGACCTCGACGCAGAGCGCGACGACGAGGAAGACGACCCGCCACGGGTCCGGGAGCACGAACAGCCCGGCGATCGCGAGCGCGAGGATCACGGCTCAGATGATCGCGAACCGGTCCCGCCGCGCGGCGAAACCCGGCTCCCGCGAGGCGTCAGCCGCCGGACGAGTTCGTGAACGGCAGCGTCTGGTCGAGCGCGGTGAGCCGGAAGGCGTCGGCGACGTAGCCCGAGCCGTGGGTGATCCGCAGCCGCCGGCCGGTGCGGTCGGAGCGCCGGCTGGCGCGCAGGATCGTCCCGAGCCCGGTCGAGTCGATGAACGTGAGCCCCTCGATGTCGAGCAGGATCCGCCCCGCGTCGGAGACCTCGGCCTCCGAGAGCGCGAGCTCCAGTCGCGGGCAGCCGTTCAGGTCGAGCTCACCCATGACTCGGATCACGTACTTCTCCCCCTCGCGGGAGGCATCGATCATCAATCCGTCATCGTCGACCATCGCGATACCCCGTTTTTGCTTTCTTTCTGCAGCGCCGGGGGCCGAGCACCCCGAATGCGAAGGGCGACTCTAGCGCGCGGCGCCGCGGCCTCGCCGCATTGACGGCTCGAGGGTGACGTGACAGACTGGCGAGACCGCCCGCGTTTGGGGGGGCGCACGTAAATGCTGTCACGCATGGGATTCGCCGCGTTCGTGGCGGCCGCTTTCGCGGCCGTCGGCGCTGCCACGGCCTCGGCCGATCACCCCGGGGTCGGCACCGTCACCGGCCACGCCGCCGAGGACACGGTCCTCACCCTGACCCCGGGCCAGGAGCGGCGGCTCGAGCGCCACACCGAGGCGGCGACCGCCACCGACGCCCGCGCCGCGGCGCTCGCGGTCCCGGGGACCGAGGGAACGGTCGGGTCCTGGGGCCCGGTCGTCGACTGGCCGGTAGTCGGAGTCCACATGGCGCTGCTCGACAACGGCAAGGTGCTCGCCTACGACTCGATCGGCGACCTGCCGAGCGAGGACTACCTGGTCCACGACCGCACCCGGGCCACGGTCTGGGACCCGGCGACCGACGCCCACAGCTCGGTCCCCGTCGACACCGGCTTCAACCTCTTCTGCAGCGGCCTCGCCCACCTGATGGACGGGACACTGTTCTTCGCCGGCGGCAACAAGAACGCGAACCTGGACGGGATTCGCCAGACCCACTACTTCGACTCGGAGACCAACGACTGGTCGCTGGGCCCGAATATGCGCGCCGATCGGTGGTATCCGAGCGTGACCCCGCTCGCCAACGGCGAGATGCTGATCACCGAGGGCTATCCCGACATGCCCGAGGTGCGCACGACCGCGGGCGGCATCCGCGCGCTCACGACCGCGGTCCAGAACCTGCCCCTCTACCCGTGGATCGACGTCGCGCCCAACGGCCGCGCGTTCGTCTCCGGCCCGAACCCGACCATGCGCAGCCTCAATCCGGCCGGGACCGGGTCGTGGACGACGATGGGCCAGCGAGACGCCGCCCATCGCAGCTACGGCAGCCGCGCGCTCTATGACATCGGCAAGATCCTCGTCGCCGGAGGAAGCGCGTCGCGAAAGGACGCGGTCGTCGTCAACATCAACGGCTCGACCCCGCAGGTGACGCCGACGGCGCCGATGGCCAACGGGCGCCGCCAGCACAACCTCACCGTGCTCGCCGACGGCACCGTGCTCGCCACCGGCGGCAACTCCTCCGGAGCCTCGCTCGTCGACCTCCAGAACGGCGTCTACGCCGCCGAGCTCTGGAACCCGGCCACCGGCCAGTGGAAGACGCTCGACTCGATGCAGGTGACGCGCCAGTATCACTCCGCCGCGCTGCTGCTCCCCGACGGCCGGGTGCTCTCCGCCGGCGGCGGCATCTGCGGCACCTGCAAGGCGGTCGGCTACCTGGCCAAGAACGCGGAGGTGTTCACGCCGCCGTATCTGTTCAAGAAGGACGGCTCCGGCGAGCTCGCGCCGCGCCCGCAGATTACCGCCGCCCCGAGCGCCGTCGGCTACAACGCGCCGTTTTCGATCGAGACCCCCGACGCGGGCGAGATCGCAAAGGTGGCGCTGATGCGGCTCGGCTCGGTCACCCACTCGGTCGAGATGGAGCAGCGCTACGTGCCGCTCTCGTTCGCCGACGCGGGCTCGACCCTGACCGCGACCTCGCCGCTGAACGCGAACATCGCCCCGCCCGGCCCCTACATGCTGTTCGCGATCGACGACAACGGGGTGCCCTCGGTCGCGAAGATGGTCAGCGTCGGCACCGGCACCGCCCCGCCGCCGCCACCTCCCCCACCGCCGCCAGGCAACCAGCCGCCCGTGGTCGCCATGACCGCGCCGGTGAACGGCGCCCAGCTGAAGCTCGGAGCGATCGCGCTCAACGCGACCGCAACCGACACCGACGGCACGGTCCAGCGGGTCGAGTTCTTCCGCGCCGGGCGCGCGACCAAGCTCGGCCAGGACACGACCGCGCCCTACTCGATGAGCTGGACGCCGGCCGGCGGCGGCACCTACTCGTTCACCGCGGTCGCCTACGACAATGGCGGCGCCTCGACCACCAGCGCCCCGGTCACGGTCACCGTTCGCCGCTAGCGCGGGCTCCGGCGCGATACTGAGGTCCGGCGCGACCGATGAGGTTCTGCTGCCGATCCGGTCTCATCGGGCAGGACGCAAACCCAACTGAGAGGAGAAGGCCCATGGCACGAATCGTGGTGACCGAGTTCTCGTCGCTCGACGGCGTGATGGAGGCGCCGGGTGGAGAGGACTTCAAGTACCCCGGGTGGAGCTTCGAGTTCGACCGCGGCGACGACGGCAACCAGTTCAAGCTCGACGAGACGATGGAGGCTGACGCGCTGCTGATCGGCCGCAAGACCTACGAGAGCTTCGCCGGCGCCTGGCCCGACCGCGAGGGCGAGTTCGCCGACAAGTTCAACTCGATGCCCAAGTACCTGGTCTCGACCACGCTCACCGATCCCGACTGGAACAACACGACCGTGCTCGACTCAGGCGACGCCACCGCCCAGGTGACGAAGCTGAAGTCCGAGTTCGACGGCGTGATCCAGGTCCCGGGCTCGAACCGCCTCGTCCACGAGCTACTCGAGGCCGACCTCGTCGACCAGGTCAACCTGATGATCTTCCCGGTCGTCCTCGGCACCGGCAAGCGCGTCTTCGGCGACACGTCCGACAAGCTGCCACTGAAGCTGAAGGAGTCGCGGGCCGTGGGCGGGGACGGTGTCGTGGTGATGGTTTACGAGCGGGTGCGTTAGGCGGAGGCGCCAGCCACAGCGGCGGTGCTGCGGCGGCCGCCAGAACCGAAGGCGCCTGCCGGAATCGAACCGGCGTAAACGGCTTTGCAGGCCGCTGCGTAACCACTCCGCCAAGGCGCCGCGGAGCGCAAGCCTAGCGAGGGCCGGGGCGCGTTAGGGTGCGCCGCGATGGCCGCGATCGAGCTCAAGCGCGCCGGTGACATCGCCTATCGCGAGGCGGCGCCGGCGGGATCGGAGAGCGGCGTTCCGGTCCTGCTGCTGCACGGGTTCCCCGAGAGCTCGCTGATGTGGGAGGCGACGATGGAGGCGCTCGCGGCGCGCGGGCGCCGGGCGATCGCTCCCGACCTCTACGGGCTCGGCGAGTCGGTCGACGAGGCCGCGGCGACCTTCGAGCGCAACCTCGAGGCGATCGGCGAGCTGCACGCGGAGCTCGGGCTCGGCCGGATCGCGATCGTCGTCCACGACTGGGGCGGGTTCGTCGGCCTCGCCTGGGCGTGCGAGCACCCGACCGACGTCGAGGCGCTGGTGATCAGCGACACCGGCTTCTTCGCCGACGGGCGCTGGCACGGGATGGCGGAGGCGATGCGCGGGCCCGAGGGCGAGCAGCTGGTCGGCGCGCTCGACCGCGACGGGTTCGCGGCGATGCTGCGCTCGACCGCGCCCGAGGGCTTCGACGACGCGACCGTCGACGCCTACTGGCACCCGTTCGAGCACGGCCGCGCTCGCGAGGCGACGCTCGAGTTCTATCGCTCGATGGACTTCGAGAAGTTCGCTCCGTACGAGGGCGCGCTCGGCGAGCTCGGCGTCCCGACGCTGCTGCTCTGGGGCGAGGACGACCCGTTCGCGCCGCTCGCCGCGGCGCGGCGCTTCGAGCGCGAGATCCCGGGCTCGAGGCTGGTCGTGGTCGAGGGCGCCGGGCACTTCGTCTACGACCAGTTCCCCGAGCGCTGCGCGCGCGAGGTCGCCGACTTCCTCAGCGGCTGAAGCCGGCGCGCGCTAGGCGTAGATGCGCTCGAGGTCCATCCGCACCCGCGCCGCGGTTCCCTCGGGGCCGGAGCGGATCTGGACCAGATCGCAGAGCTGATGGACGATCCACAGCCCGCGCCCGGAGTCGATCGTCGGCGGCGGACGATGGCGGCCGGCGAGCGGGTCGCGCAGGCGCCCGTCGTCGCTGACCTCGCAGACGAGCCCGTCGGTCTCGCTCCAGATCCGCAGCGTCCCGCGCCCGCCCGCGTAGCGGACGCTGTTGGTGGCGAGCTCGTTGATCGCGACCGCGAGATCGGCCTGGCGGGTCGAGGCGAGCCCGGCGCGGTCGGCGCGCGACCAGACCAGCCGGCGCACGAGCGCGAGCCGGCCGGCGTCGAAGCCGAGCTCCTCGGCCTCGGCGGGCGCCGGCGGCAGCTCACCGTCGAAGGGCCCGGGCCGGTCGCTCGGAGCGACGTAGGTGTCGCTTTCGGTGCGGCTCGAACGTTCGCGCAGATGCGGGTGGTTCCGGCGCGCGGCGGCGACCACCTCGGCGCTCAGGCGCGAGGTGTCGTAGGGGCAGAGGAGCTGGAACGCGCCGGCGTCGGCGAAGGCGAGGTTGAGCAGCGACTCGTGGTGGTCGCACTCGCAGAGCTCGGCGCGGCTGCGACCGGGCCACACCGGCTCGCCGATCCCGCGCATCGGGCGGTCGCTGCCGCCGCTCTCGTCGACGAACTCGCGCCAGGCGGCGATGATCCGGCCCGGGTTGCGCCCGAGCTCGGCCATGTCGGCGAAGCGCACGTGAGCGGCGTCGCGCCCGAGCCGTCCGTGGAGCCGGATCGCCTTCTGCTCGCCGACCGCGACCATCACCGGCTCGCCGCGCTCGACCCCCTCGCGGATGAACGGCACGGTGGCCGCGAGGTAGTCCTCGGGACCCTCGTAGAACAGAGCTTCATGCTCAAAACCCGAAGCGTGGTCGATTCCATGACGCACGCGGCCGATCGTACGGGGATCGGTCGGCGCGCGCCCGGCGGCTTGCCGGGAACCGATCCGCCACCATCCAGCCCATGGAGCTGGTCGACTACACCGACGACGACCTGGCGCTGACCGAGGCGCTCGAGAGCGACCCGCGGGTGATGGCCGAGCTCGGCGGGCCTCGCGACGCGGGCGCGATCGCCGACGTGCACCGGCGCCGGGCCGACGGCGTCGCCGACGGCAGCAACTGGTGGTTCAAGATCGTCCCCGAGCCCGGCGGGCCGGCGGCGGGGACGATCGGGGTCTGGGACAGCGACTGGGAGGGCGGCAATGTGGCCGAGGTCGGCTGGATGGTGCTGCCCGAGCTTCAGGGCCGCGGGATCGCCTCCGAGGCGCTTGGGCTGCTGATCGCGCGGGCGCGCGCCGAGCCGCGCTGGGGCGACCTGCACGCGTTCCCGGGCGAGACCAACCCGCCCTCGAACGCGCTCTGTCGCAAGTTCGGGTTCGAGCTGATCGAGCGCTGCGAGGTCGAGTTCGCGGGCCGGCCGCTGCGGGTCAACCACTGGGTGCTCGCGCTCGCGTCCGGGCCGAGCTAGAGCGCGCGGCTCAGCTCGGCGGCAGGCGCAGGAACTCCATCATCGTCCACACCGGGCGAAATCCGAGCCGGGCGTAGAGCTGCTTCGGGCGATCCTCGTCGTCGGCGATGATCCAGAGGTCGCCGGGTCCGCTCGCCGCCTCGATCGCCGCCCGCGTCAGCGCCGTGCCGCGGCCGCCCCCACGGTGCTCGGGGAGCACGTAGGCGTGGGTGATCTCGGCGCCCTCGGCGTCGCGCTCGTACTGGGCGAAGCCGACCGGCGCCCCGCCCTCGCGGACCGCCAGCACCCGGGCGCCCGCGGCGAGCGAGATCTCGCGGGCGCGCTCCATGTAGGGCATCGGGTCGTGGTTGTCGCCGAAGTCCTCGCGATGCCAGGCCAAGCGCAGCTCCGAGGCCTGGTCGTAGTCGACCTCCTCGACCGCGACCGTCGACGCGGGCGCGGGCAGCGGCAACTCGTGGCGCATCCAGACCAGGCGCGTGGCCTTCCAGCCCGCCGCCTCGAATTCGCCCCGCACGCCTTCCGCCGGCTCGATCCGGTCGAAGTCGACGCGCCGGTGTTCGAGCCCGGCGAGCGCGCGGTCGGCGAACTCGATCAGCTCGGCGGCGCTCATCCGCGGGTCGTCGGTGACCCGGACCAGGTTGTACTCGTAATAGCTCGGACAGGCACTCCAGCGCCCGACGGTGCCGTGCTCCCAGGGCTCGATCGAGTCGCAGACGGCGGCGCGCGAGGCGTCCAGGCGGGCCCGCGCTCGCTCGGCCGCGTCGTGCTCGAGTGGCTTTCGCATGTAGACCAGGGTCGCATCCCCGTGACGGCGGCGGTCGTACTCGTGGTAGCCGATCCGCCGGTAGAGCGCCAAGTTCTCGCTCATCAGCTCGTGCGTGTACAGGTGGATCGCGGCGAACCCGGCACCGAGCGCCTCGGCCTCGGCGCGCTCGAGCAGCGCGCGGCCGACGCCGCCGCCCTGCGCGTCCGGGGCGACGGCGACGTTGTCGACGAACATGCCCTCGTCGGAGATCGCGAGCACCAGCAGGCCGACCACCTCTCCCCCGCGCTCGGCGACGGTCGTCCGCCCGCCGGCGACCACCTCGGCGTAGTCGTCGACCAGCGGCCGCGGCGGTCCGCCGAGAGCGGGCGACGTAGTGGCCGTAGGCGGCGCGGGCGAGCGCGGTCAGCCGCGGCGCGTCGGCGGGTTCGGCGGATCGCAGGGTGACGGCGCTCATCGCCGTCACTCGACGATCGGTCGCACCTCGATCGCGCCGCCCATGCGCGCCGCCGGGATCCGCGCGGCGAGCTCGATCGCGGCGTCGAGGTCGTCGGCCTCGAAGAACAGATAGCCGCCGAGCGCCTCCTTGATTGCGGCGAACGGACCGTCGGTGACCAGGGTCTCGCCGTTCTCGACCCGGACCGTGGTCGCGGTGGCGGGCTCGTCCAGCCGTACGCCGGGGGTGACGCCGGCGGTCTTGTTGATCGCGCCGTAGGCGGCGTAGACCTCGCGCTGCTCGGCCTCCGAGAGCTTCGCCCAGGCCTCTGCATCGTTCGGGGTGGGCATCTCGCCCTGGTGGATCAAGAGCATGTACTTCATCGCTTCCTCCTCGGTGGGGATTGTCTACTGAAAGACGAACGGAGGAAGCGCGGATGGACAGGCCGAGCGCGAGTTCGTGCGAACTACGCCCGGACAGCGCGAAGCGCCCGGTGGCGGCCGGGCGCTTCGCGGACCAATCCGCCGACTCTCGCGCGGCGGAGCCTGAGCTCGTCAGGCGACGGTGTGACGACCGCGCTGGCGGTGCCCGGAGCTGATCGCCGCGCCGGCGGCGAGCGCGGCGAGCGCGACGACCACGGAGGCGCCGATTCCGGCGTCGCCCCAGTCGAATCCGTCCGCGGTGCTCGGGGCGGGCGCGGCCGGGAGCTCGACCGGCGGAGCGGAGTACGCCGCCGCCTGGCGCTCGCCGCCCGGGCTCGGGCCGACGGGCTCGATCGGCTCCGCCACGGCGACGGGCGCTGCCAGCACGAAGACGGTCGCGGTGAGGGCGAGCCCGCGCCGCAGGTTTCGGGTGTTGGTCCTCATCGGGTTTCCTCTCGCTCGGGATCGTCCAGCGCGATCCATCGACGGAAGCCTCTTCCGATGCGGTAAACGCGCGGTTGACGGCGGTAGCAAGCGGGCAAGATCGGGTCCCGGCCGGTGGTAACGTCGGCTGTGGTCGCGGACAGCCGCATGGACTTCCGAATTCTCGGCTCGCTGGAGGTACTGGCCGGCGGGCGGCAGGTGCCGCTCGGGGGAGCGCAGCAGCGCGCCGTGCTCGCGATCCTGCTGCTTCACCGCCGCGAGGTGGTGTCGGTCGACCGGATCGCCGACGGGCTCTGGGGGGCGCGGCCACCGGAGACCGCGACCAAGACCGTGCAGGTCTACGTCTCGCGGCTTCGCAAGGTCCTCGGCGACGAGGCGCTCGTGACCCGCGGCGGCGGCTACGCGCTCGACCTGGGCGAGGACGAGGTCGACGCCGATCGCTTCGAACGCCAGGCTGCCGAGGGCCGCGCGGCCCTCGATCGCGGCGACGCTCGCGAGGCCGCAAAGCTGCTGCGGGCGGCGCTCGAGCTCTGGCGCGGTCCGCCGCTCTCGGATTTCGCCTACGAGTCGTTCGCCCATGGCGAAATCGCGCGGCTCGAGGAGCTGCGACTGACCGCGCTCGAAGACCGGTCCGAGGCCGAGCTGGCGCTCGGACGCCACGCCGCGCTCGTTTCCGAGCTCGAGTCCCTGGTCGCCAAGCACCCGACGCGCGAGCGCACCCGCGGCCTGCTGATGCTGGCGCTTTATCGGTCCGGCCGCCAGGCCGAGGCGCTCGCGACCTACCGCGATGCGAGTCGAGTCCTCGATCAGGAGCTCGGACTCGAGCCCGGACCCGAGCTGCGCGAGCTCGAACGGCAGATCCTCGCCCACGACCCGGCGATCAAGCGTCCGCCGAACGGCGGGTCGACGGCCGAGCAGCGACGGCGGCGGCGAGGCGGCAGTGCTGGTCGCGTTCGGCGGTGGCCTGCTGCTCGCGGCCGCGGTCGCCGCGATCCTCGCGAGCAGCGGCGACGATGCGGCGCCCGCGAGCGCCAACAGCGCTCGGGGTGATCGATCCGGACTCCGATCAGCTCGTCGCCACGGTGTCGACCGGGGTCCAGCCCGCCGACGTCTCGGCCGACGCGGAGAGCGTCTGGGTGGCGAACCGCGGCGACGACACCGTGAGCCGGATCGATCCGGAGACGAACGCGGTCGTGCGCACGACTCCGACCGCGAGCGTCGGCGGAATGGCGGCCGGTGCCGGCGCGGTGTGGATCGGGGAGGGCCGCGGTGTGAGACTGCTTCGCCTCGACCCGGCGCTCGGGTCACTGCGCTCGATCCGGCTCGCCCCCGGTCCGGAGGTCTTCGATCTCGCCCTCTATCCGGTCGCCGCCGATGACCGCTCGGTCTGGGTCGGGAGGTCCGCCGGTGGCGTCGCTCGGGTCGATCCCGATGCCGAGCGGGTCGACGCTCGGGTCGCGCTCGGCAACAGCCCGAACTCGATTGCGATCGGCGAGGGCGGCGTCTGGGTCACTGACGACGTCGACAACACCGTGAGCCGGATCGATCCCGGCGGCACCCACACGGTCTCCGGCACCACCCCGGTCGGGCAGGAGCCGGCCTCGGTCGCCGCGGGCGAGGGCGCGGTCTGGGTCGCGAACAGCCTCGACGGCACCGTCTCGCGGGTCGATCCCGAGACGACCGCGGTGACCGACACGATCGCCGTCGGCGGGCGACCGACCGGCATCGCCGTTGGCGAGGCGGCGGTCTGGGTCGCGAACAGCCTCGACGGGACCGTCTCGCGCATCGACCCGGAGTCGAGCCAGGTCGCGGCGACGATCGCGGTCGGCGAAGCTCCGGAGGACGTGACCGTCGCCCACGACCGGGTCTGGGTTAGCGTGCAGCCGAGCGCCGCCCCGCTAGAGCCATCGGCGACGGCTGCCTCGGAGGACGTCGCCAGGGTGCTGACCTCCGATTCCGGGCCGATCGACCCTGCTCTGACCGGCGGCTTCGACGACTATCACCGCGCCAACCTGACCTGCGCGCTGCTCTACAACTACCCGGATCGCCCGTACCCGGTCGGCGCGCGCCTCGAGCCCGAGGTCGCCACCGGACCTCCCTCCGTCTCCGCCGGCGGGCGGGTGTACACGTTCGAGCTGCGCGACGACTTCCGCTTCTCGCCGCCGTCGGACGAGCCCGTGACCGCAACCGCGTTCGAGCGCGCGATCGAGCGTGGGCTGGAACCGGAGATGGGCTCGTACGCGGCCGAGCTCGCGAAAGACATCGTCGGCGCGCAGAAGTTCGCATCCGGTGAGACGCCGGACATCGCCGGGGTGGTCGCACAGGGCAAGACGCTGAGAATCGAGCTCGAGCGACCGGCGGCGAATTTGGTCGAGCGACTCGCGACCCCGTGGTTCTGCGCCGTGCCCCCCGATGCGCCGGTCGATCCCGAGGGCGTCGACCTGCTGCCCTCGGCGGGCCCGTACTACGTCGACTCGTACGTTCCCGATCGATCGATCGTCCTGCGCCGAAACCCCAACTACGCGGGCGCGCGACCGAGCGAGATCGCCGAGATCCGCTTCGAGCTCGGCGTCTCACTTGAGCGCGGGGTCGAGCGGGTCGAAGCCGGTGAGGCCGACTACGTGATCCTCGATCCGCTCGACGGAACGCCGCCGCCGCCGGACCTGTACCGCCGGCTCGCGTCGAGCTACGGACCGCGAAGCGAGGCTGCGCGTGCCGGACACCAGCAGCTTCTCACCCAGCCGGCGCCGATCCTCTACTACTTCGTCTTCAACCCCAACCGGGGCCCGTTCACCGACCCGCGGCTTCGCCAAGCGGTGAACTACGCGATCGATCGCCGGGCGCTCGCCGCGAACACCGGGATCGGGCAGCGCGGGAGGCCGACCGAGCAGTACATCCCGCCCGGAATGCCGGGATTCGAGGACGAGGCGATCTATCCGGTCGCGGGTGCCGACGTCGCCCGGGCGCGAGAGCTCGCCGGCGACGAGCGCCGCCGCGCGACGCTCTACACCTGCGACTTCCCGGAGTGCACCCGTCACGCTGCGATCCTGCGTTCGAACCTGCGGGCGATCGGGATCGAGCTCGACGTGCGCCAGTTCCCGGTCGGAGAGTTCTTCGAGCGGGTACAGACGCCCGACGAGCCCTGGGATCTGACCTACTGGAACTGGATCTTCGACTACGCCGACCCGGCGACATTCATCAACGACCAGTTCGCGGAGGGCATGCAGCCACTGTCCCAGGCAGTCACCGACCCCGAGCTCGAACGGCGGATGGCCGCCGCGGCGCGGCTGACCGGCGACGAGCGCCTACGGGCCTACGCCCGCCTCGACCGAGACCTCGCGGTCGAGGCGGCGCCGGCGGCGCCGTTCGCGAGCGGCACGATCACGCATCTGATCTCGGCGCGGATGGGCTGCCCGGTCCTGCATCCGATCTACGGCCTCGACCTTGCCGCGCTCTGCATCCGCGACGAGGACTGAGCCGCTCAGCGCCGCCGCCGCGGGAGCGCGCCCTCGCGCTTCCAGCGCGACTCGGGGCGCGCCGGCCACAGCACCCAGATCACCACCCCGAGCGCGCTCAGCAGCAACCCCGCGGCGAGCCCGGCGCGCTCGGTGTAGCCCTTGCGCTCGGCGATCCAGGCGGCGGCGATCGCCGACGCGAGCCAGACCTCCGGGGTCGGGCGCGGGGACGAGCAGCGGCCGCTCTAATCAAGCCGCGAGCCGGGGCGCAGCTCGGAGCAGAACTCTCGCAGAGCTTCGGCGAAGGTCGGGCTCACGGTCGGCTTCTCTTCGCAGGTCACCTGCATCGAGTCGGGGAAGGCCGAGGCGGCGGCCTCGTATCCCGCCTTGGTGAAGAGCAGGCACGGATCATGCTCGGCGAGCAGCAACGGCTTGCCCAGATCCCGCAGCACGTCCTCGATCCAGTCGCCCGGGTCGGTCATGTTCTCGCGCACATACGCCTGCGCCACCCCGGTGGGTATTCGCTCGAGCATGCGGTCCGCGAGCTCCTCGCCGTAGAACCCCTGCGTGATCTGAGTCAGGTGGCGCATGAACGTGCGGTCGTCGAGTTCGGCCACCTGAGCAAAGGCCAAGCCAACCTCGGCGTTGGTCGCGGGTGGATCCGCGTCGGGACTGAAGCTGAGACAGGCGTGCCCAAGCGCGAGCCCCTGGATCGCGTCCGGCCGGCGAGCCGCGAACTTCAGCGCCGCCGCGATCGCGAACTCGTCGGCTGCGACGACGCATTCTTGCCATCCCAGCCGATCGACCTCTGCCGCCGCGCGCTCGGCCAGGGCCGCACTGGCATACGTGTCCGGCGGCGACTCGTCGCCCACGCCCGGGGCATCGAACACCGCGACCTCGGCCCACTCCTCGAGCTGTGGCCGAATCACCCACTCCAGCTCGCTGTAGCCAGGAAGGAGCAGCAGCCGCGGCCTGGCGGCGCCGTGATCGTGGCCGCTTGAGTTTGCCTGTGACATGACCCGGTCCAGTATCTCGCCCCGCACGCTGGGAGCCTCAAGAACCCCCTGTGTCGTGTGAGATAGTCGCCCGCGGATGCCCGGGCGCGGAATCCAGCACGTCGACCTCGCCGTCAGCGACGTCGATCGTTCGCTCGCCTTCTACACCGAGCTCCTGGGGCCGCTGGGCCTGAAGGAGGAGGAGCGCTATCCGACCTACCGGGGCACCGAGGAGGTCGTCTATCTGAGCTTCGGAGACGAGTGGCTCGGCCTGCGTCCCGCCGACGGTGGCACCTTTCGCTACTACGGCGTCGGGCTCGAACACCTGGCGTTCGAGGTCGACACCACCGAGGAGGTGGACGCCGCGCACGAGCGCTGTTCGCGGCGCGGCGATCGGATCCACCACCCGCCGGAGGAGGACTCCGACATCCCGGGCTACTACGCGTTCTTCGTCTTCGATCCGGATGGACAGCGGATCGAGGTCTTCACTCCCGGGCACGGAGTGGTCGTCGCGCATCCACGGGTCCGGGTAGCGCATCATCTGCATCGACTCGCCAGGGCCGCTGCCGCCCTGCATCCCGCCTCCCGGCTCGGCGAACCCGGGGACGTCAGCCGGGACCAATGCGATACCCAGCCCGAGCACCAGCAGCGACAAGGCCACGGCCCGCCGTGCTGCGGTCGGCCACGGCAGCAGCCGCTCCGCCGCGATGAACGCCGCGATCAGCGCCATCCACCCGAGGCTCATCACGCCGACGGCGAACAGCGCCGCCATCAGTGCCCAGCAGCAGCCCAGGCACCAGGCCCCGTAGCGGATGCCCAGTTCGATCGCACCCGCGCGGCCGTCCCGCCAGCGCTCGGCGAGGACCGTCGTCGGGCTGCGGCACGCGGCCAGGCAGGCCCGCTTGGCCGGCGTCAGTTGGTAGACGGCCGCGGCCACGATCACGCCCGCGGTCACGTACCGGCCCGACTCGTCCCAGGCGAGAAACGCCGGATCGAGGGAACGGACGAGCTCGAACAGCGTGTAGGCGACGAGGCCGGCCGCGGTCCAGACCAAGAGGTAGCCGCAGAGAAAGAGGGCGGTCGCGTCGGCCCGGGCGCCGCTGCCGTGGGCGAATGACTGGCCGCGAAGGCGGTCGTAGATCAGCACCGTCGGCGCCACCGACGGGACCATCATCGCCGCCATCATCAGCACCCAGACGGTGACGTAGAAGCCGAGGCCCCCGAGCGCCATCCCCGGTATCGCCTCCATGCCCCCCATCCGGTCGCCGCTGACCAGCCAGGCGACGAGCGCGAGCGCCAGCAGCCCGCCGAGCAAGGCGAGCTGATCCGGGCGTTGCGCGGGGGCCGTCCGCAGCGAGGCCACGCCGTTCAGTCCGGGTACTCGTCCTTGCGCCACGAGCGCGGCTCCTCGGGCTGGGGCTTCGGGGTCCGCTCGAGCAGCATGTTGAAGTGCGGCTGCACGAACGGATCGGGCGCCATCACGGTGTACGTGTGGTAGATGGTGCCGTTGTCGCGCGCGAACGCGATGTAGCCCGGGCCCTCGCGGAGGCCGTCCTTGAGCTCCGCCCCGACCTGCTCGCCCCATTCGCGAAGCCAATCGGGCGGGCTCTCGATCATCTGCTTCACCTCGGGGATCTCGTTCGCCTGCTCCTCGGTAAGCGCGAGCCCGAAGTCCCAGGGGAAGTCGGTGTCGTACGTGGAGACATAGGGGAAGTCCCAGCCCATCCGCTGCTTGTAGGCGGCGAGCCGATCGATCGGCGCCCGCGAGAAGCAGAGGAAGGTCACGTCGCGCTTGTTCATGTGGATCAGCCCGCCGGAGAACTCGTCGCCGAGGCTCGTGCATCCGGGGCAGGCGCCGTTCGAGTAGTCGGGGCCGAACATGATGTTGTAGGCGAGCAGCTGCGAGCGGCCGTCGAAGAGCTCCGCCAGGGACTTCTTCCCGTCCTCGGTGTCGAACTCGTACTCCTTCTCGACCGGGACCCAGGGGAGCTCGCGCCGCTTCTCCCTGATCTGCTGGTTGAGCTCGGCGTGCTCGGACTCGAGCTTCGCCAGCTCGTCGCGCGCCGCCTGCCATTCCTCACGGGTTCCCACGTTGTGCTCGGCCATCGTCATCTCCTCGGTTGCTTACGTCACGCACGGGCGACCGAATGCACGGTACCCGTCCCACCGATAAGACAGGCGGCGCCGGCGAAACTCATCGCTCAGAGCGTCCGGAGGTCCGGACGCCACGGGCGCCGAGCGGCGGTTTCCTACCGCCCGGCGGTACGAACCCGCCGCTCGCGGGCGGTGGTCGTCGACGAGCCGGCGATGCTGGGCCAGCCCGACGCTCCAGCCGGCGGCGATCAGTCGGGGGGCGACTCGCCGGCGTCGGCCGACGGCGGCGGTTCGTCGAACTCGTCGTGACGACGAAACCAGAATGAATCCGGCGCCTGCGGCCAGCCCTCGGGCGCGTCCTCGTCGTCGGACTGCCCACCGTAGGGCGTGAGGTTGAACATCGTCCAGATGCTGCCGATCTGCTGGACCATCCGTCCGTTCTGAAGGAAGTAGGTGCGATAGACCTGATCGCCGTCGCGAAGGAAGACGTTGAAGGCGAACCACTCGTCGACACCGAAGTCGGCGGAGAAGCGCTCGGTGCGGATCGTGTACCAGGGGATGTCGGTCCAACCCATCCGCTCGGCGTAGCCGCGCAGATTTTCCTGTGGCGCCGGCGAGACCATCGCGAAGGTGATGTCGCGGGAGTGCAGGAGGCCGAGCCGGGGGATGGCGTCGGCGACGGACGAACAGCCGACGCAGCCGGCGTCCGGCCAGCCCTGGACCCCTTCCTCGAAGAAGAACCGGTACAGGATGAGCTGACTGCGCCCGTCGAACAGCTCGAGCAGCGACAGGCTTCCGTCCGGCCCGTCGAAGTGGTAGTCGTGGTCCACTCGCACCATCGGCATTCGCTTTCGGGCGGCGCCGAGCTCGTGCATCGCGGCGCCGACCGCCGCCTCGCGCTCGGCCAACGAGGCCAGCGCCGTTTCCCATTCGGCCTCGGGGACGACGGGGGGTCGAGCGACGGTCATTGCAGCGCAGTTTATGCGGCGATCGCCGGCAGACCCATCCCAGATTCCTGGGCTGGGTGAACGCCCTGAGCACGCGAAGCGCGCATGACACCTAGGCCGCGAGGCGACGCTGCTTCGATGGAGATCGGGGCGGGCCGTCATGGAGCAACCTCGCTGCAACCTCTACGAGCAGGCGCTGGGCCTTTTTCGCTTCTGCTTCAGGGTTGGGTGCCGGCTCGATCCCGCGCGGGTACGCAACCAAGGCTCTGACCAGTCGGTCGGCCGTTCGGGCGAGGCTGAGAACTCGATTGTGCTTCAAGCCATGCTTCACGCCCCGCTGCGATTCGTGTGCATTGCGCTTGGCTCCGATGAAGGCTCCGAAGCCCCCCGCCTGCACGAGCCAAGACCGGCCACGCTCTGAGGGGTTGACGAGCATGTAGGCGATCACCCGCCGACCGTTGCCGCGGGGCGCACCCAAGGCCATTCCGCGCGCCCGGTCGGCACGCAGATTGGGCGGAAGGCCCTCGAGCTCGTCCACCCACCGGCGGACTGTGGAGTCCGCGTACAAGGGATACCCGAGCGCGAGCGTCGGGAGGGCCGCTGCGTAGGCGGCGTACATCGTGTCGCCGTGGCCGTCCGCGAGGCCGAACGGGCGAGGCCCCCGGTGTCTCGGGCTGTACTTCGAACGGGCCGGCAAGCGCCTCTAGGGCAACCGCGAGCTCTTCCGGACACATAGCCAGGGAGTCGCCGTCCCGTCCGAAGCTGCCCCGGTGATGCCGTCGGGCACCGCGTAGATGCCGCGCACGATCTCGACGTTCTCCTGCGACATCGTCTACTCCGCCAGCCCGGCGGCTTCGAGGGCTTCTTCGAGCGTGTAGTAGCCCTCGACCCGAGCGATCTTCCCATCGGCGACCGTGTAGACGAGGTGGAGATCCATCTCGACCTCCATGCCGGTGTTCCTTCCGCGCCCCCAGGCGCGATTGAGAACGAGGATCTTGTCCTCTGGAGCATCGCGCACTTCGCTCGGACGGAACTCCCACTCCTCGAACGCCTCGCTGACCTCGCGGACCCAGTCCCGAAGCCCCTGCGGCCCGGCGGCATTATTGAAGGGCGACCCCGGTGCGTTTATCAGTTCGACGTCTGGCCTGTAGAGGCTGAGATCCATGTCGCGGGTTGCGAATGCCGCCAGCACCCTGCGAACGATCTCCACGTTCTCCTGCGACATCGCCCGCGCAGTATCTCGCCTGGACGCGGCAGGCTCTGCGGTGGCCGAGGTCGAGCGGCAGGAATCCGCTTGACAGAGCCAATCAAGACGCCCATAAGCCAGTCTAGGTCTTGCTGCTTTGAGGTAAGTTTCTCCCACTTTGCGGTAATCCGCACGCTACAAACGCCATTTGCCCCCTTAGGCGGGAGAGCCTGGGCCATGACATGGATAGCCGAACGGACTCGGCTGGTTTCCGCTCCGACTTGGGGTGGGCGTTCACACCGACACGGACGTCAAGAACGGAAGGAGGAAGAGCGATGCGCACAATCAAGCTCTTCTCAGCCCTCGTAGTGACGGTGGGCGCGCTCGCGTGGGCGGCTATGCCGACCCTGGCGGGGCCGCTACCGGACAACTGCACGAAGGATCGTGGCACGGTTACCTGCACGACCTTCGACGGACCGGGCAACAACCAGGCCGGGGTTGGCACCACGACATCCGACGAGACTCAGGGGAATACCGAGAACACCTCCCCCGAGCCTCAGGACTTGGAGTCGAGCTCGTCCTGCAAGCCGCCGAGCTCGTCGGGTAAGCCCTGCAATCCGTAGGTCTGGGCCTCGACTGATCTAGCGCCTCCCTAGGCGACTGAGCAGCACGCGGGTCGACCCTGAAACGGGGCCGACCCGCGGCGGCCCCTTCAGCCCTACGAGCCGACCCACGACAAGGATCCGGGGTTCACGTTCCGGGTCTATCAGCGAGCGGTGAAGCGACGTGATCGGCTCGCGGCGCGTACCTCGCCGCCGTCGACGCAGCGCTCGACTGGGCACTAATGGGCACTACGGAGCAGGTCGAGGCCGCGGCGCGGGCTGAGGCGCTGGCCGTCTAGACGCAGAAACCCCCGATCTAGCGGGGGCTTCTGAAGAGCGGCTGATGGGATTCGAACCCACGACCTTCTGCATGGCAAGCAGACGCTCTAGCCAACTGAGCTACAGCCGCGCGAGCCGCGAGTATAGGGCGCGGCTAGGCCCGGTCGAGCTCGGCGAGCAGGTCGGTGATGTCGAGCGGGGCGCTGAACATCGCCACCCGTTTCGGGTCCTCGGGGTCGCGCGGCCACTGCTCCGCGGGGCGATCCCAGTAGAGCTCGACCCCGTTGCCGTCCGGGTCGCGCACGTAGAGCGCCTCGCTGACGCCGTGGTCGGAGGCGCCGGTGAGCGCGACCCCGGCCCGCTGCACCCGGTCCAGGGCGACGGCGAGCGCGCGCCGGGTCGGGTAGCGCACCGCGACGTGAAAGAGGCCCGTGGTTCCGGGCGCCGGCGGCGAGCCGCCCTTCGACTCCCACGTGTTGAGGCCGATGTGGTGGTGATAGCCGCCGGCCGAGATGAACGCCGCGTCCTCGCCGAAGCGGTCCATGAGCTCGAAGCCGAGCACGCCCGACCAGAACCCGAGCGCCCGCTCGATGTCGGCGACCTTGAGGTGAACGTGGCCGATGTCGGCGCCGGCGTCGATCGGCGGCTGTCCGGCGGTGTCACTCATCGCCGGGCTTTTGATCCGATCGAGGTCGGGTATTCCCTCACAGGGACCGAATACTGCCAGCAACGGGGCAGGGGAACCCTCGAGGTCACGGACCGAATGGGCGCAAACCGGTACCCCCGCGGCGCCGTCAGCCGGCCATCTCGTCCAGCGCTTCGTTGACGAGACGGTCGGCGGCGGCGTTGTGCTCGCGGCGCACGTGGCGGATCGACCAGCGCTCGAGCCCGGAGAGCGCGGTGCGGACCGCGGCGTGGAGCTCGCGCAGGCCGCTGTCCTTGACCTTGTAGCGACCCTGGACCTGGCGCACGATCAGCTCCGAGTCGCCGACCAGCTCGACCTCGCTCGCGCCGAGCTCGGTCGCGAGCTCGATCCCGAGCATCAGCGCCCTGTACTCGGCGACGTTGTTGGTCGCGCGCCCGATCCGCTCCGCGCGGCTCGCGATCGGCTCCCCCTCCGGGGTCGCGGCGACCGCGGCGATCGCCGCCGGGCCGGGATTGCCCCGGGCACCGCCGTCGACGTTGACGACCACCCGCTCAGGCACGGCTGACCGCGCCGTCCTCGCCGGCGCTCGCGTTCCACTCGCGCTCGGCCGGGTCGAGCTCGGAGATCTCGCTGCCGTGGGCGAGCTCGGAGACCGTCCCGTCCTCGACCCGCCACCGATACCAGGAGAGCTCCCAGGCGACGACGATCGTCGCCGCCTGTTCCCCGTCGTCGAGCACCGTCACCTGCGGCTCCCCGAGCGAACGGATCAGCCCGGCGACCGTGCGCGCCTGCTCGGCGTCGTTGAAGACCTCGAGCGGGTCGCGCGGCGCGGCGGGGACGGGCTCGGGCCCCGGCTCGGGCTCCTGCTCCGGCGGCGGCGCGGGTGGCGGCTCACCGGGGTCCGCCGGCGGCTCGCGCCGCGTGTCGGCGAGTCGCGAGAGGCGCTCGCGCAGCCCGGCGCCGACCTGCATCCGCCGGCGGCGCGCCGGCGGCGCGGCCCTCGTCGCCTCGCCCCCCGCGGGCACCCAGCCGCCGGCCTCGGCGCGCGGCATGCACAGGGCGCAGACGCCGACCGTCTCACCCTCCGGGTCTACGTACTCGCTGACCCGCTCGCCGCGCAGGATCGTGCGCCCGCAGATCGCGCAGGAGGAGAACTCGGTCACCGCGACTAGGCGTTGACGCCCTGCTCGTCGGCGGCGTTCGCCGCCGCGATCACCTTCTGCGCGATGTGGCCCGGGACCTCCTCGTAGCGCAGGAACTCCATCGTGTAGTCGCCGCGCCCGCCGGTGATCGCGCGCAGGTCGGGCGCGTAGTCGAGCACCTCGGCCATCGGCACCTCGGCCTTGATCTCGGTCGCGGTGCCCTTCGGCTCCATCCCGAGCGGGTGCCCGCGGCGCGAGTTGAGGTCGCCGATCACGTCGCCGACCGCGTCCTCGGGGACCGCGATCGCGAGCTGCATGATCGGCTCGAGCAGGTAGGCGTCGGCCTCGGCGACCGCCTGCTTGAACGCCATCGAGCCGGCGATCTTGAACGCCATCTCCGAGGAGTCGACGTTGTGGTGCTGGCCGTCGTAGAGGCGCACCTTGACGTCCTTGATCGGATAGCCGGCGAGCACCCCGGAGGCCATCGCCTCGACGATCCCCTTCTCGACCGCGGGAATGAAGCCGCCCGGGATCACGCCGCCCTTGATCGCGTTCACGAACTCGAACCCGGCGCCCTGCTCGTTGGGCTCGATCTCGATGTGGCAGTCGCCGAACTGTCCCCGGCCGCCGGTCTGCTTCTTGTAGCGACCGTGCGCCTTGGCCGCGGCCCTGATCGTCTCCAGGTAGGGCACCTCGCGGCGGGTGGAGCTCGATCTCGGCCCCGAAGCGGCGCTTGATCCGGTCGACGATCACCTCGACGTGGATCTGGGTCAGCCCGGCGATGATCTGCTCGCCCGTCTCGGGGTCGCGGTGCACGTCGAGCGTCGGGTCCTCCTCGGAGAGCCGGCGGATCGCGGTCGCCGCCTTCTCCTCGTCGCCCTTGGACTTGGGCTCATACGCGAACGCCATCACCGGCGCCGGGAGGTCGAGCGCCGCGAACCGCACCGGGTTGTCCTTCGCCGCGAGCACGTCGCCGGCGCGCGTCTCGCGCAGCTTCGGCACCGCGCCGATGTCGCCCGGCCCGAGCTCGTCGATCGGCTGCATCTCCTTGCCCTCGGGCGCGGCGAGCTGGCCGATGCGCTCCTTCTCGCGCCGGGTCACGTTCTGGGCGTGGGAGTCGGAGGCGAGGACACCGGAGACGACGCGCAGCAAGTTGATCCGGCCGGTGTAGGGGTCGGCGGTCGTCTTGAACACGAACGCGACCAGGTCGCCTTCGGGGTCGGGCGGGATCTCGATCGCGACCGCCTCGTCGCCGCTGCCGATCGTCGCGCGCAGCGGCCCGCGCATCGCCGGCGAGGGCAGGTCCTCGACCAGCGCCTCGAGCAGCCGGTTCGTGCCCAGGTTCTTGGTCGCGACCCCGCAGGTGACCGGGAACAGGTGGCCCTCGGTGACCCCCTTCTTCAGCGCCGTGACGATCTCGTCGTGGGCGATCTCCTCGCCCTCGAGGTAACGCTCCATGAGCTCGTCGGAGTTCTCGGCGACCTCGTCCATGAGCTTCTCGCGGTACTCCTCCGCCAGCTCGGCGAGCTCGGCCGGGATCTCGACCCGCTTCGAGTGCCCGCGCCCCTCGTCGGTGTGCTCGAAGGCGACCATGTCGATCAGGTCGATCACGCCGCGGACCTCGTGCTCGGCGCCGATCGGGATCTCGGTCGCGACGACGTGCGGGCCGAAGGCCTCCTTGAGCGAGTCGAGGGCGCGGAAGAAGTCGGCGCGCTCGCGGTCGAGCATGTTGACGAACACCAGTCGCGGCAGGCCCTCGGCGTCGGCGCGGCGCCAGAGCCGCTCCGTGTGCACCTCGACCCCCATCACGGCGTTGATCACGACCACGGCGGCGTCGACCACCCGCAGCGCTCCCAGCGCCTCGGCGATGAAGCTCTGGTCGCCCGGGGTGTCGATCATGTTCACCTTGCGGCCCTCGTGCTCGAACGAGGTCACCGCGGCGCCGATCGACATCTCGCGCTCCTGCTCGTCGGGCTCGAAGTCGCAGACGGTGGTCCCGTCCTCGACCCGGCCGAGGCGGTTGATCACCCCCGACTCGTAGAGGATCGCCTCGGCGAGGCTCGTCTTGCCGCTCCCCCGGTGACCTACAAGCGCGACGTTGCGGATGCGGTCGGGGGGCTTGTGCGGCATTGCCCCAATATATGCGAACCGACGCTCAGGGCCGGAAGCGGCTGCGGAGGCCGATCACGGCCTTGGTGTGCAGCTGCGAGACGCGCGACTCGGTCACCCCGAGCACCTCGCCGATCTCGCGCAGGGTCAGGTTCTCGTAGTAGTAGAGGGCGATCACGAGCCGCTCGCGCTCCGGCAGGTGCTCGATCGCCTCGGCGAGGCGGTCCTTGAGCTCCGAGGTCTGCGCCTCGGCCTCGGGATCGACGGCGGCCGGGTCCTGGATCGTGTCGAGGACCGAGATCTGGCTGCCGCCCTCGGGGTCGGCGAAGGTCCAGAGGTCATCGAGCGCGAGCACCGAGGAGTTGGCGATCTGCAGCAGCGCGTCGTTGAAGTCATCGACCGACATCTCGAGCTTCTCCGCCATCTCCTCGTCGGTCGGCGCGCGCCCGAGCTTCGCCTCGAGCGCCGCGTGCGCCCGCTCGACGTCGCGGGCACGCGAGCGGACCGAGCGCGGGACCCAGTCGAGCGAGCGCAGCTCGTCGATGATCGCGCCCTTGACCCGGGCGACGGCGAAGGTCTCGAACTTGATGTCGCGCTCGGTGTCGAAGCGCTCGATCGCCCCGATCAGGCCGAGCAGTCCGTAGGAGATCAGGTCCGATTCCTCGACGTGCGAGGGCAAGCCCGACGCCATCCGGCCGGCGATGAACTTGACCAGCGGCGAGTAGGCGACCACGAGGCGCTCGCGCGCCTTCTCGTCGCCATCGGTCTTGTAGCGGCGCCACAGGTCGCGCAGCTCGACTGCCTTGACGTTCGTCTCCATGCGTCCCCTCGGGGAACGTTACCTTCGCATCGATCGATCAGGGGCCATACGACTAGGCGCGCGGGTGGGACTTTGCGTACTCGCTCGCGAGCCGCGAGGGCTCGACGCGGGTGTAGACCTGGGTCGTGGAGATGCTCGCGTGGCCGAGCAGCTCCTGGATCGCACGCAGGTCGGCACCGCCCTCGAGCAGGTGGGTGGCGAACGAGTGGCGCAGCGTGTGCGGTGAGATCCGCCCGGCGACGGCCGCCTCGCGGACCCACTTGTGCAGCCGGCGGCGGACGTCGGACGGCGACAGGCGCCGGCCGCGGCGCGAGACGAACAGCGCCGGCTCCTCGCGCGGCGGCCCGAGCGCGTGGCGGGCGGTCTCGAGGTAGCGGCTCAGCGCGCGCTGCGCGGGCTCGCCGATCGGCACCAGGCGGGTCTTCGAGCCCTTGCCGGTGACGCGCACGGTCTCGGACTCGAAGTCGGTGTCGCCGAGGTCCAGCGAGACGATCTCGTCGGCGCGCAGGCCGCACGAGTAGGCGAGCTCGAACAGGGCCCGGTCGCGGACCTCGAGCGGCCCGCCGGCGGGGATCCGGTCGAGCAGGGCCGCGACCTCGTCGCGGCCGAGGACCCGTGGCAGGCGCGAGTCGCGCTTCGGCGTCGGCAGCAGGTCGGCCGGGTTGCTCTCCGCTGACGCCGGCGGCGACGAGCTGGCGGTGGAGGCCGCGCGCGGCGGCGAGCTTGCGCCCGACGCTCGAGCGCGCGAGCCGGCGCTCGGAGAGCGAGGCGGCGTAGGCGCGCAGGTCGCGATAGGCGAGCGCGCCCGGCTCGCGGCCGCGAGCCGTCGCCCAGTCGGCGAGCTCGAGCAGGTCGCGACCGTAGGCCCGCAGGGTCGCCTCCGAGGCGCCCCGGGTGCGCAGCTCGCTCGCATAGCCCTCGAGCGCCGCTCGCCAGGCCGGGCTCGCCTCGAGCTGCTCGGCCGGCGGCTGGGGCATCGCGGTCATGCGAGCAGCTTCGCCACCTCGCCGCCTACGCCTGCCCACGCACCGAGCCGCCCGGCCGGGCGGCCGTCAGCCGATGTAGATCGGGGTCCCTACGTCGACCTGGTCGTAGAGCTCGATCACGTCCGGGATCGACATCCGCACGCAGCCGTGCGACGCGGCGCTGCCGAGCGAGCCGACGTCGTCGGTGCCGTGGATCCCGGCGCCGGCGTAGATCCCCATCCAGCGCTCCTTGAGCGGGTTCTCGGGAACGCCGCCGGGGACCGTGGTCCCGGCGAGGTCGCCGGCCCAGTCGGAGTCGGGCACGTTCCAGACCGGGTCGACCGCCATGCTCTCGATGCTGTAGGTGCCGACCGGGGTGTCGAATCCCTGGGCGCCGATCGCGACCGTGTAGGTCTTGACCTGCTCGAGGTCCTTCCAGAGCGTGAGCTCGAAGCTCCCGCGGTTGACCGTGATGTAGGTCGGGTACTGCGCCGCGAGCTCCTCGGTGGTCACCTCGGGCTCGATCGTGTCGACCGGGAGCCCGACCGTGCGCCGGTGCGGGCTCTGCACCGCCGACTCGAGCTTCGAGCGCAGCGCGCCCGCGTCGACGGCGACGCCGTCGGAGCCCTTGACCGGGCTCAGCGAGGTCGTGCTCGGCTCGATCGAGGCGTTGACCGGGTCGCGGTTGACGGCGGTCTCGACCTTGGCGATGAACTCGTCCAGGGCCTTGTTCGAGTAGGTGATCTGAGGCGCGATCGCGACGTCGACCTCGCCTCCGGTCGCGTAGCGCCAGACGCGGGTCGGCAGGCCGCCCTCCTGGCTCTCGGCGAGCGCGCGGTCGACCATCCCGCCGACGTCGGAGGTTACCTCGAGCTTCTCCGGCGAGATCTGGTACTCGACGCCCTCGAAGGTCGCGGTGACCGGCTTTCGCAGCGGCTCGACGAGCGCGTCGTCGACCTCCTTGCGCGCCTGGTCGGAGCTCATCCCGCCGACGTCGACGCCGCCGATGGTGACGCCCTCGGCGATCTCACCCGAGCGCGAGTTGTCCCAGGCATAGGCGCCGACCGCGGCCACGAGCATGGCCACGACCAGCACGACGACGGTTATCTGCAGCTTTCGTCCCACGAGCTCTGCCGCAAGTGTAGAAAGGACCCCGACGGTCATCTACCCGTGCGTGCGGGGCTGCAACCGCTAGTTCAGTTCGAAACGAGGACGCTCGCTCAGATGCCGAGCGGCTCGTGATCGACGGTCGCGCCGCGCTCCTCCGGGGGCTCGCGGCGCACGTGCGGGCTCCAGCGCAGGAACTCCTCGACCTCGCGCTCGTAGTGGTAGCCCTGCTCGCGGCCGCGCATCACCGGCTGCAGGCGCAGGTGCTCGCCGTGGTTGATCACCGCCTCGCGCGAGGTGTAGCCGTAGTGAAAGCCGGTCGCCTTGTAGGCGCGGTTGTCGACCCCGCGGCCGAAGCGCATCAGGTTCGCCATCTCGTCGGGGATCCGAAAGCCGAGCCGGCGCAGCGGCGCGATCAGGACCCAGGTCCCCCACGGCGGCAGCACCGGCAGCGGGCGCTTGCCGAGCAGCCCGATCGCCTCGGTGAGCGAGAGCACCCCGTCGGCGGCGACGTTGAAGACACCCGGCAGCGGGTTCAGGGTCGCGTGCTCGAGCGCGTGCACGACGTCGTCCTCGTGCACGAACTGAAGTCGCGGGTCGAAGCCGAGCACGATCGGCACCGCCGGGAGGCCGAGGAGGCGGGTGAAGCTGGTCTCGACGTCGGGCCCGAGGACGTTGGCGAAGCGCAGCAGGGTGACGGCGACATCGGGGTTCTTGTCGGCGAAGTCGGCGACCGCCTCCTCGGCCTCGACCACGTCGCGCTCGACCCGCGCCCGCGGCGGGTGCGGGCGCCGCATCCGCTCGGTGAAGAACGCCGGGTCGTCCTGCTCGGAGCCGTAGTAGCCGGTCGAGCTCTTGAAGACGAACTTGCGCACCGGCGAGTCCGGGCCGGTGCACGCGGCGAGGATGTTCATCGTCCCGATGACGTTGTTCTCGTGCGTCTCGCGAGGCGGCGCCGAGAGCGAGTTGACGATCATCCGCGTGTCGATCACGGTGTCGATCTCGGCCGCGCGCACGATCCGCTGGATCAGCGAGTGCTGGTTCGAGACCTTGACGTACTCGGTGCGCTCGAGCTCGTGCCTTGGCTCGCGCGAATCGACCCCGATGATCGTCTCGATCTCCTCGAAGCTCTCCAGCGCCTGCGCGAGCCTCGCCCCCCAGTAGGTCGAGAGCCCGGTGACGAGCACCCGACGGCTCTGACATCTCCCCTACCCGAACCACACGGACTTCCGGGTCGCGACCATCTGGTGCAGGTTCTCCTGGATCCGGGCGCGGATCTCCTGCGAGACCGTCTGCACCAGCGCCTTGTCGTGGACCGCCTCCGCCCCGCCGAGCTCGACCGTGTCGATCGGCTCGAGGAAGCGGATCTTGAACTTCGCCGGCAGGTAGCCGAGCATCCCGAGCGGGCCGAGCCAGGGGAAGGTCGGCGTGATCGGGAAGTAGATCAGCCCGGTGAGCCGCTGCATCAGGTTGACGTGGGCGAAGATCGGCTGCGCCTCCTCGGCGCCGACGACGCACAGCGGGACGATCTTCGCCTCGGCGCGGATCGCCGCCTCGACGAATCCGCCGCGCCCGAAGCGCCGCAGCCGGTAGCGGTCCTTGAAGAGCTTCTCGGTGCCCTTGCGGCCCTCGGGGAAGACGAGCACGAGCTGGCGCTCGTCGTAGAGCAGCCGATGCACGTTTGCCGGATGCGCGGCGACGCCGCCGATCTTCGGGATCAGCATCGAGAACCCCGGATAACCCTTGAAGAAGTGCTCGACGGTGAGGTAGACCGGGCGCGGCGACGGATGCTCCTCGCGGATCGCCTTCGCGACGATCGCCGCGTCGGGAGGGAGGGCGCCGGAGTGGTTGGAGACGAGCAGAGCCCCGCCCTCGCTGGGCACGTTCTCGATCCCCTCGACCTCGGCGCGAAACCAGTAGCGGTAGAAGAACTCGACCAGGGTCCTGTCCATGAGCCCCTCGACCCGCTCCGAGCGCCCCCAGTCGTTGAGCTGGCGGTCGGGCTCGATCGCGGGAAGCAGGTCGCGCATCTCGGCGCCGGGATGGCGCTCGGGCAGGCGCTCGGCGAAGCCGTCGACCTGCTCGTCCTCGAGCCGTTCCTCGGCCTGCGAAAGGGATGTCCGCTCGGGCGCCACGACGGCCCATAGTATCCGCCGCGATGCGCTCAAAGGACCAGGTGAGACGGGCGGTCTGGAAGGCGATGGACCGCGAGGGAGTCTCGCGCTTCCCCGGAGCCGAGGGCCGGATCCCGAACTTCGCCGGCGCCAAGCTGGCCGCCGAGCGGCTATCCGGGCACCGGACCTGGAAGCGGGCCCAGGTGATCAAGGCGAACCCCGACTCGCCGCAGACGCACGTGCGCCGGCGGGCGCTCGAGGAGGGCAAGACCCTGGTGATGGCGGTCCCGGGGCTTCGCGACCAGCACCCGTTCCGGCTCCTCGACCCGCGCCGGCTGAGCGCCGAGCAGGTGCGCGAGGCGGCGACGATCAAGGGCGCCCTGCGCCACGGCCGGGTGATGGCCGACGACGAGTTGCCCGAGATCGACGTCGTGCTCACCGGCTCGGTCGGGGTCAACCTGAAGGGGGCGCGGATCGGCAAGGGCGGCGGCCTCTCCGATATCGAGTACGGCCTGCTTGATCGAGGCGGGGAAGATCGACGACCACACCGTCGTCGCGACCACCGTGCACCCGATCCAGATCCTGCGCGAGAACCTGATGGTCACCGACCACGACCTGCCGGTCGACCTGATCGCCACCCCGCGCGCGGTGATCGAGGTCGAGCGCGAGTACCCGCGCCCGCGGGGCATCCTCTGGAACCACCTGCAGCCGCCCCAGATTCACGAGATCCCGATCCTCGAGCGCATGGGTTACGCATGAGCAAGCTGCGCACGATCGCGCCCCCGAACCCGTTCGCCGGCCGGCCGGAGCCGACGCCGAGCGAGGGGCCGGACCCCTACGGCAACCCGGACCCGGAGTGGCTGCGGATCGATTGGCGAAGGCACCGGCAAACGATCGACGTTCGCCGGGCACCGACGGACCCGAGTACGTCGGTGAACTACGTCGAGATCGAGCCGGAGGGTGACCCAGCGCGGCTGGCGATCGTCTTCGTCCACGGACTCGGCGGGTGCTGGCAGAACTGGCTCGAGCAACTCCCCCACTTCGCCCGCGAGCACCGCGTGGTCGCGCTCGACCTGCCGGGCTTCGGTGACTCGCCGGAGCCCGAGTGGGAGATCTCGATCCCGGCCTACGCGCGCCTGCTGCACGACTTCTGCGACGCGATCGGGGTCGAGGACGCGGTCCTGGTCGGCAGCTCGATGGGAGGGTTCGTCTGCGCCGAGGCGGTGATCGCCGAGCCGGAGCGCTTCGAGCGCCTGGCGCTCGTCTCCGCAGCCGGTGTCTCGAGCGCCCGGCTGCGGCGCGAGCCGACCGAGGTCGTCGCCCGGCTGCTGGCCGCGGCGGCGCCGTTCGCGTTCCGCGCCCAGACCCGGACCTTCCGCCGGCCGCGAGCGCGGGCGCTCGCGTTTCGCAACCTGTTCCGCTACCCGGCCCGGCTCCGGCCGGAGCTGCTCTGGGAGTTCTTCCAGGGTGGGGTTCGCGGCAGCGGCTTCAGCGAGGCGCTGACCGCGCTCGCCGGCTACGACATCCTCGACCGGCTCGACGACGTCGAGGTGCCGACGGTGATCGTCTGGGGCCGCAACGACAACATCGTCCCGCCCTCGGACGCGTCCGAGTACGGCCGCCTGCTGCGCAACTCGTCGACCTCGATCTTCGAGGACACCGGACACCTGCCGATGGCCGAGCGCCCGCTGCGCTTCAACCGCCTGCTCGGCGGCTTCGTCGTCGACGACGGCTGACTAACGCGCTCAGCCGGTGACCGCGCCGACCGAGGCCGAGGAGACCGTGCTCGCGTACTTGGCGAACACGCCGGTCTCGTACTCGGGCGCCGGCGGGCGGTAGTCGGCGACCCGGGCTGCGATCTCGTCGTCTGAGAGCGCGACCTCGAGCGTCCGCCGCTCGACGTCGATCGTCACCTGATCGCCCTCGCGCAGGGCGGCGATCGGGCCGCCCTTGGCCGCCTCCGGGGCGACGTGACCGACCATCAGCCCGCGGGTGGCGCCGGAGAACCGACCGTCCGTGAGCAGCGCGACCTGCTCGCCGAGGCCCTCGCCGACGATCGCCGCGGTCACCTGAAGCATCTCGCGCATCCCGGGCCCGCCCGCCGGGCCCTCGTTGCGGATCACGATCACGTCGCCGGGCTCGATCCCCTGGTCCTTGACCACCCGGAAGCACTCCTCCTCGGACTCGAACACCCGCGCCGGGCCGGTCTGGCCGGTGCGCTCGGTGCCGGCGAGCTTGACCACCGCGCCCTCGGGGGCGAGGTTGCCGCGCAGGATCGCGAGCCCGCCCTCGGGCTTGAGCGGATCGGAGAGCGGGCGCACGACCTCCTGGCCGGGTGTCTCCACGGCCCTCTCCGCCTCCTCGCCGATCGTTCGCCCGGTTACGGTGATCGCTTCCCCGTGCAGGATCCCGGCCTCGCTGAGCCGCTGGAGGATCAAGGGCACACCGCCGGCGGCATAGAGGTCGGTGGCGACGAACCGGCCGCCGGGCTTCAGGTCGGCGAGCAGCGGCGTCCGCCTGGAGATTCGCTCGAAGTCGTCGATCTCCAGCTCGACCCCCGCCTCGCGCGCGACCGCGAGCAGGTGCAGGACGCCGTTGGTCGAGCCGCCGGAGGCGCAGACGCAGGCGATCGCGTTCTCGAGCGACTCACGGGTGATCACCTTGCGCGGTCGCAAATCGGCCGCGAGCACATTGATCACCAACTCGCCGATCCGCTCGGCGACGGTTCCCTTCTCATCGACCTCGGCGGGAACCATCGCCGACCCGCCCGGTGAGATTCCGAGCGCCTCGAACGCGCACGCCATCGTGTTCGCGGTGAACTGGCCGCCGCAGGCGCCGGGGCCGGGGCTGGCGACGTCCTCGAGCTCGTGCAGCTCCTCCTCGGAGATCTCTCCCGCGGCGTGGGCGCCGATCGCCTCGAAGACGTCGAGGATCGTGACGTCCCTGTCGCGCCAGCGGCCCGGCGCGATCGAGCCGCCGTAGAGCATCAGGCTGGGGATGTCGAGCCGCGCCAGCGCCATCACCGCGCCGGGGATCGTCTTGTCGCAGGCCGTGAGCGCGACCAGGGCGTCGAACTGATAGCCGCGGGCCATGAGCTCGATCGAGTCGGCGATCACCTCGCGGCTGACGAGCGAGGCCTTCATCCCCTTGGTGCCCATCGTGATCCCATCCGAGACCGCGACCGTGTTGAACTCCATCGGGGTGCCGCCGGCGGCGCGAACCCCCGCCTTGACGTGCTCGGCGAGGCCGCGGAGGTTGAAGTTGCACGGCATCGCCTCGGTCCAGGTGTTGGCGATCCCGATCGTCGGCCGGCTCAGCGCCGCGTCGTCGTAGCCGATCCCCTTCATGTAGGCGCGCGCCGCGGCGCGATCCGGGCCGTCGAAGACCGCCGCCGAACGCGGGCGCGGGAGCTGGGTCGCCGTCTCGGCGTCGGAGGTGGCCATCGCGGACCGGCAGTCTACGGTCGGGGGGTGGCGCACGCCGATCGCCACTGGCGCAGCCTGGCGACGTCGCGGCGAGCGTGATCGGGGTCGACCTGGTGCCCAGGGCGGTCGACGTTCGCGGTCGCGATCAGCTCGCGCTCGCGGCCGTGAAGGGCGAGCCACTTGGCGAGCACGTCGTCGGCGTCCGGGAGCCGGGTGCCGTCGGCGCGGAAGCGGACGCAGTACTCGGAGAGCAGGCGGCCGGTCGCGGTCTCGTAGGCGATCAGCGGTCGCTGCGGGTAGACGAGGTAGGCGTAGCGCGGATTCGCCCCGAGGACGCTGAGGCAGCCGAAGCGCTCGTAGGCGGCGAAGTCCTCGGCGGCGACCGCCGAGCGCAGCAGCTCGCGGGCGCGGTGCTCGGCGGCGTCCATGCTCAGCCGCCCGCCGCGGGCGGATAGAAGACGACCCGGTCGGCGTCGCGCGGGACCTCGCCGAAGTCGCGGACCATGACCGCCGCCCGGCGCCCGGCCGGCGCCTCGACCGGGACCGCGGCCCACATCCCGAGCTCGAGCTGGCGCCGGAACTCGGCCACCAGCCGCTCCTCGTCGGACGCCTCGGCGGGATCGCCCTCGGCGAGCAGCAGATCGCCGTGCCCCGGCTGCATGCGGACCAGCTTCATCGCAGTCGATTATCGCGCGCGATGCCGAGCACGTCCACGGGGCCGGGTCCGGCCCCGATCGAGCGCAGCCCGTTGCCGACCGCCTCGGCGGCGATCTCCTTCGCCCAGCGCGCTGCGTCGGCGAGCTCCTCGCCGCGCGCCAGGAACGCCGCCAGCGCCGAGGAATGGGTGCACCCCGAGCCGTGCGAGGCGCCGTCGGGATAGCGCGGCCCCTCGATCCGCAGCGAGCCGCCGGCGTCGACGAGCACGTCGGCGCCCTCGTCGGAGTGCCCGCCGGTGACCACGACGGCGCTCGGGCCGAGCGCCAGGATCGCCGCCCCGAGCTCGGCCGCGCTCGCGCTCTCGCCGAGCCCCGAGAGCGCCCGCGCCTCGGGCAGGTTGGGGGTCGCGACCCCGGCCCGCGGCAGCACCCGCTCGATCAGCGCCGCCCGCGCCTCGGGCGCCAGCAGCGTGGCGCCGCTCTCGGCGACCATCACCGGGTCGACGACGACGGGGACCTCGCCGAGCAGGTCGATCGCCTCGCAGACGGCGTCGATCGTCGGCTCGTCGGCGAGCATCCCGACCTTGGCCGCGTCGACGCCGATGTCGGCGACCACCGCGCGCGCCTGGGCGACGATCATCTCGGGCGCCACCGCCTCGACCCGCTCGACGCCGAGCGTGTTCTGCGCCGTGAGCGCGGTGATCGCGGTCGTCCCGTGGACCCCGCAGCGGGCGAATGCCTTCAGGTCGGCCTGGATCCCGGCGCCGCCGCCCGAGTCCGAGCCGGCGATCGCGAGGCAGGTCGGCACTCGAGGTTCGGCCACGGACCTGAATCTAGACAGTCGGCGCTCCCCGCCCGCGCGGCGCTCAGCCGGGACGCTGCAGCGAGGTGCGGCGGAAGCGGCCGAGCGGATCGGCGGCGACGTAGCCGAGGAGCTCGAGCCGCGCGAGCGCGACCGCGACCGCGCGCGCGTCGAGCCGCCCCTCCCCCGCCACCCGGTCGACGCTTCCGGCGCCCTCCTCGACCACGTCGAGCACCGCCGCGAGCGCCGGATCGAGCGCCGGCCCAGGACGCGCCCGGCGCTCGACCGCGCGCAGCGACCCGGCGCCGACGCCGCAGAGCAGGTCGAGCACGTCGGCGGCGTCGCGGACCAGGTGTGCGCCGTCCTTGATCAGCTGGTTCGTGCCCGCCGCGACCCGAACCCCGGCCTGGCCGGGGGCGGCGCCGACGGTCCGCCCGAGCTCCGCCGCCCGGTCGGCGGTGATCAGCGAACCCGAGGGAAGCGCCGCCTCGACGATCACCGCGACCTCGGCGAGCGCGGCCATGATCCGGTTGCGGGCCGGGAACTGGTGCGCGCGGGCGGGAGTCCCGGGCGGGTGCTCGGCGACGATCGCGCCGTCGGCGGCGATCGCCTCGTGCAGGTCGCGGCTGCTCGCCGGGTAGGCGACGTCGGGACCGCAGCCGAGCACGGCGACGGTGACGCCGCCGGCGTCGAGCGCGCCGTGGTGGGCCGCGGAGTCGATCCCGCGCGCCATCCCGCTGACCACGGTCACCCCGGCGCGGGCGAGATCGGCGCCGAGCTCGCGCGCGAGCCGCAGTCCGTAGGCGCTCGCCCGGCGGGCGCCGACGACCGTCACCGCCCCGGAGGGCGCCAGGCCCGCGACCGCGGCGCGGCGCCCGATGCCGTGCAGGCGCGGTCGCTCGCCACGGGGGAGGTCGGCGAGGCCGGCCGGATAGTCCGATGCGCCGCGCTCGATCGTCCACCGCCCGGCGCTCAATCGCGCTCCCGGCGGCGCATCGAGAGCGCCTCGGCCAGGTGCGCCGACTCGATCGCGTCCGCCTGGTCGAGGTCGGCGAGGGTGCGGGCGAGTCGCAGCACCCGGGCACGGCCGCGGCCGGAGAGCCCGCTCGCGACCGCGCTCGCGAGCTCGCGCTCGAGCTGCGGGCCGATCGCGATCTCCGCCGCGCCGAGCTCGCCGTTCGCGCGATCGCCGCCATGGCGCGCGCGCTGGCGCTCGCGGGCGCCGAGCACCCGGCCGCGGACGACGGCGGAGGCCTCCCCCGGCTCGGAGAAGGCGAGCAGGTCGGGCTGCTCGACCGCGAGCGCGATGTCGATCCGGTCGGCGAGCGCGCCGCTCAGCTTCGAGGCGTAGGCGCGAACCGAGCCCGGCTCGCAGGTGCAGTCGCCCGAGCGCGCCCCGCGCCCGCACGGGCACGGGTTCGCCGCCGCGACGAGCTGGAACCGGCACGGGAGCTCGACCGCGTAGCGAGCCCGCACGATCCGCACCACCCCGTCCTCGAGCGGCTGTCTGAGCGCCTCGAGCGCACCGCGGTTGAACTCGCAGAGCTCGTCGAGAAAGAGCACCCCGCGATGCGCGTGGGTCACCTCCCCCGGTCGCGGCGGCGTCCCGCCGCCGATCAGGCCCGCGGTCGAGATCGTGTGGTGCGGGGCGCGAAACGGCCGCCTGCCGGCGACCGCGGGCGAGACCGGCCGCCCGCAGGCGCTAGCGACCCTGGCGACCTCGACCCGCTCGCCGCTGCCGAGTGGCGGCATGATCGACGGCAGGCGCCTGGCGGCCATCGACTTGCCCGCTCCGGGGGGCCCGGTGACGAGCAGGCTGTGCGCCCCGGCCGCCGCGACCTCGAGCGCTCGCCGCAGCGCCGGCTGGCCGCGCAGGTCGGCGAGGTCGGGGCCTCGCGCGAGGTCCTGGTCGGCGGTGTCGAGCGGATCCGGGGCCGGGGGCTCGTCGTCGCGGCCGAGGCCGCAGAGCTGCTCGAGGCGCTCGACCGGGACCACCCGACCGCGGGCGACCAGCGCCGCCTCGGCGCCGCAGGCGGCGGGGACGACGATCGCGCGCACGCCGGCAGAGCTCGCCGCCTCCGCCATCGCCAGCGTCCCGGGCACAGGGCGGATCGCGCCGTCGAGCGCGAGCTCGCCGGCGAAGGCGACGTCGGCGAGCGACTCCTCGGGCAGCTGCCCGGTCGCGGCGAGGACCGCGGCGGCGATCGCGAGGTCGAACCCGGGCCCCGCCTTGCGCAGGTCGGCCGGGGCGAGGTTGGCGGTGATCCGCCGCTGCGGGAACTCGAACCCGGAGTTGGCGAGTGCGGCGCGCACCCGCTCGCGCGACTCGCGCACCGCGGCGTCGGGGAGCCCGACGAGCGTGAACGAGGGCAGCCCGGTGCGAACGTCCGCCTCGACCCGGACCTCACGCGCCTCGACGCCGAGGATCGCGTAGGTGCGGGCGACCGCGAGCATGATCGCGACCGTATGGGCGCCCGGCGCGCAAATGGCCCGTCGAAGGTCGCGAATCCGGCGCCTTGGCGGTGCAATCGGCGCGCGGGCGCGACCTAGGCTGACCGACGATGACCGCAGCCCGCCAGCGCCTCGGGCGCGAGGCCGAGGACCTGGTCGCGGCCCGGGTCGAGGCCGCCGGGTGGCGGATCGTCGCCCGCAACGTGCGCACCGCGGCGGTCCGCGGCGAGCTCGATCTGATCGCGCTCGACCGGGCGACGCTCGTCTTCGTCGAGGTCAAGGCCCGCCGAGCCGGCTCCGCGGTCGGGCCCGAGACGCCGGCGATGGCGGTCGGGGCGCGCAAGCGAGCGAAGCTGCGCCAGCTCGCCGCGGCCTGGCTGCGCGAGTCCGAGGCGGTGCCGCGGCACCGCGAGCTGCGCTTCGACGTCGTCGGGATGCGTTTCGGACCCGGCGCCACGGTTACCGAGTACGAACACCTGCGCGGCGCGTTCTAGCGATGAGTTTCGCCCGCCGCCGCCGTCTCAGGTGATGAATGTGGACCGACCGAGGAGGCTTCGATGAGTGAGTACGTGGACGGATTCGTGGTTCCGGTGAAGCGCGACCGGGTCGACGAGTACCGCGAGATCGCGGCGAAGGCCGGCGCGGTGTGGAGGGAGTTCGGGGCGACCGACTACAAGGAGTGCGTCGCCGACGACGTCGACCCGGGCAAGGAGACCTCGTTCCCGCGCAGCGTCAAGCTCGAGGACGACGAGGTGGTCGTCTTCTCCTGGATCAGCTACGAGTCGAAGGCGAAGCGCGACGAGGTCAACGCGAAGGTGATGGCCGACCCGCGGATGAACGAGATGATGGACGAGCAGGACCCGCCGATGGGTCTGAGCCGCATGTTTTTCGGCGGCTTCGAGGTCCTCGTCGACGCCTGAGCGCGCTCAGGCGAGCTCGAGCTGGGAGTAGGCGATCGAGGCGAACGAGCGCCGGTGCAGCTCCGACGGGCCGCGCTCGACGATCGCGGCCCGGTGCTCGGGGGTCGAGTAGCCGACGTTGCCGTCGAAGCCGAAGCCGGGATAGCGCTCGGCGATCCGGTGCATGTAGCGGTCGCGGGTCACCTTCGCGATCACCGATGCGGCGGCGATCGCCGCCGAGCGCGCGTCGCCGTCGACCACCGCCCGGTGCTCGACCGCGCAGCGCGGGACCGGGAAGCCGTCGGTGAGGCAGACCGCGCCCGGGACCGCGACCCGCTCGATGCAGCGGGCGAGCGCCGCGAGGTTGGTGACGTGGAGACCGCGCGCGTCGATCCCGCGCACGCAGCGCACCGTGACCGCGACCCGCGCGGCGGCGCGGACGACGACCGGGTAGAGCGCCTCGCGCTGCTCGACCGTGCGCTGCTTCGAGTCGTCGAGGTCGCCGAGCGCGCGGCGGTCGCGCATCGTCAACCGCTCGTAATCGATCAGCACCCCGGCCGCGACCAGCGGCCCCGCGAGCGAGCCGCGCCCGGCCTCGTCGGCGCCGGCGACGAAGCGAACCCCGAACTCGCGGTCGAAGCGAAACAGCTTCGCCGCCCGCCGGCGACGCCGCTGGGCGGCCTTGCGCGCCGCCGGCGCCGGCTTAGAGGAGGCCGACTCGGTTCGGGGGCCAGTAGGTGAAGAAGGCCTCGCCGATGAGCCAGTCTCGCGGGACCGGTCCCCAGAAGCGGCTGTCGTCGCTGGCTCCACGGTTGTCGCCCATCATGAAGTAGTGATCGGGTGGAATGGTGATCTCGGTCGGGAAGTCGCAGCTGCCGATGCCACCGCACTTGCGGATGTAATCCTCGGGCGGCGGCTTCTCGCCGTTGACGATCGGGACTCCGTCCTCGATCGAGAGCGTGTCGCCGGGGCCGGCGACGACCCGCTTGATGAAGTTGGTGTCGGCCATCTCGGCGGTCGGCTCCGGGCACGCCTGGCCCTGCTCGACCTCGGCCGGGCCGGCTCCGCATTCGTTGCCGCGCTCGGCGCCGACCGGCGGGTGGAAGACGACGATGTCGCCGACCTCGGGATCGCCCCCGAGCCGGAACGAGAACCGGTTGACCAGCACCCGCTGACCGACGTCGAGGGTCGGCTCCATCGACGGGGTCGGGATCTGGTACGGCTTGACGACGAAGGCCTGGATGCCGAGCGCGAGGCCGATCGCAACGGCGACGATGAGGACGAGCTCGACCAGCCCGCCCCGCCACGTTGTCGGCTTCGGGATCAGGCCCTGTCTTCCTCGGAACCCTCGTCCTCGGCGTCGCCGTCACCGGACTCAGCCTCGGAGTCGGATCGTCCGCGGCCTCTGCCGTCGGCCTCGGCTCGGGCGCGTCGGCCTCCTCGGGGGCCTCCTCGGGCGCGTCGGCGTCCTCGGGGGCCTCCTCGGCCTCGCCGGGCTCGCCCTCGGCGTCCTCGGACGGTGGCACCGCCTCGGCCTCCTCGAGCGCGACGCCCTCGGAGTCGAGCGCGGTCGGCTCCTCGGCCTCGGCGAGGACCAGGTCGTCCTCGATCCCCCAGCGGCGCTCGGCGACCCGGGCGCGCTTGCCGACCCGCCCGCGCAGGTAGTAGAGCTTCGCCCGGCGGACGTCGCCGCGGGCGACGACCTCGAGCCGCTCGATCTTCGGCGAGTGGACCGGAAAGGTTCGCTCGACCCCGACCCCGAACGACTGCTTGCGGACCGCGAACGTCTCGCGCGCGCCGCTGCCCTGGCGGCCGATCACGATCCCCTCGAAGACCTGGGTCCGCCTGCGGGTGCCCTCGATCACCTGGAAGTGCACGCGGACGCGATCCCCGGGCTCGAAGCGCGGGATCTTCTTCAGCTGGCGCTGCTCGATGCTCTCGATGATCGTGCTCATCGCGTTAAGGCGTAGAAAAGGCGGGTCCCCGGTCGAAGGGGCCCCGCGGGCGTCAGATAGTAGACAACTCGCCGCTAAGCGTGAGCTAAGAGCCGGCGAGCCGCTGGCGGCTGCGCTCGAGCCGCCACTCGCGCACCCGCGCGTGATCGCCGGAGAGCAGTACCTCGGGAACCCCCCAGCCCCGGTAGTCCGGCGGGCGGGTGTAATGGGGGTACTCGAGCCCGCCGCCGAGCGCGGGCGAGAACGACTCCTCGAGCGCGCTCTCCGCGTGACCGAGCGAGCCCGGCAGCTTGCGCAGGACCGTGTCGGCGACCACCATCGCCGCCAGCTCGCCGCCCGAGAGCACGTAAGGCCCGACCGAGATCGAGTCGTCGGCGAGGTGCTCGCGGACGCGCTCGTCGACCCCCTCGTAGCGGCCGCAGAGCAGCGCCAGGTGGGGCTCGCCGGCGAGCTCGTCGGCGAGCGTGTCGTCGAGCTGGCGACCCGACGGCGCGAGCAGGATCACCCGGGCGTCGCGCCGCTGGTCGCCGTAGGCGTCGCGCAGCGCCGCATCGACGACGTCGACGCGGAGCACCATCCCGGCGCCGCCCCCGTAGGGAGCGTCATCGACCTGCCCGCCCGTGAGCGGGGTCGAATCGCGGTAGTGAAAGCAGCGCAGCTCCGACCCGTGCTCGACCGCGTTGCGCACATGTCGCTGCTCCCGAAACCACCCGAACCACTCCGGGAACAGCGTGAAGACGTCGATGCGCGTCTCAGTCCTCCACGATTTCGACCATCACGCGGCCGCCGTCGGTGGCGGTCGCGGCGGCCTTGGTGATCGTCCGGAGCGCGTTCGCGACCCGGCCCTCGCGGCCGATCACGCGGCCGAGGTCGTCGCCGGCGACGTGGACCTCGAACACGGTCCCGTCGTGCTCGGAGATCTCCTCGACCCGCACGGACTCGGGGTCGGCGACGAGCGCGCGGACGAGGAACTCGACCAGCTCGCGCATCGGCGCGGGCGCTAGCGGCCCGTGGCCTGGATGCCCTTGGCGCGCAGCAGCGTCGCGACCGTGCGGCTCGGCTGGGCACCGTGGTCGAGCCAGTGGCGGGCGCGATCCTCGTCGATGACGATCACCGACGGGTCCGGCTGCGCGTTGTAGTGGCCGATGGTCTCGATCGTGCGGCCGTCGCGCGGCGAGCGCCGGTCGGCGACGACGATGCGCCACACCGGGTTGCGACGCGAACCCACCCTTCTCAGTCGAATACGGACCATCAGCGGCGCAAGAGGTTAGCGGGTGGGCGACCGGCGGGAGCGCCGGCAAGGACACCTCAGCGCATGTTGCGCATCAGCTGCTGCGGATCGGGCATCTTGCCCTGGGAGAGCTGGGACATCATCTTCTTCATCTGGCCGAACTGCTTCACGAGCTGGTTCACGGCCTGGACGGTGGTCCCCGATCCCTTCGCGATCCGCTTGCGCCGCGAGCCGTCGATCAGCCCCGGGTTGGCGCGCTCGGCGGGCGTCATCGAGAGGATGATCGCCTCGAGGCGATCGAGCTCGCGCTCGTCCATGTCGACCGAGCGGATCTGCTTCATCGCCTTGCCCATCCCGGGCATCATCCCGAGCACGTTCTGAAGCGGTCCCATCTTGCGCACCTGCTTCATCTGGGTGAGGAAGTCCTCGAGCGTGAACTGCTGCTTGCGGATCTTGCGCTCGAGGTCGGCGGCCTGGTCGGCGTCGGAGACCTCCTCGGCCTTCTCGATCAGCGAGAGCATGTCGCCCATGCCGAGGATGCGCGAGGCCATCCGCTCCGGGTGGAAGCGCTCGAGCTGCTCGATCCGCTCGCCGGTGGAGGCGTAGAGGATCGGCTTCCCGGTCACCGCCTTGACCGAGAGCGCGGCGCCGCCGCGGGCGTCGCCGTCGAGCTTGGTCAGGACGACGCCGTCGAACTCGACCTGCTCGGCGAAGCTCTCGGCGACGTTGACCGCGTCCTGGCCGGTCATCGCGTCGAGGACCAGGAGCACGTCGTGAGGGCGGGTGCGCTTGCGGATCTCGGCGAGCTGGCCCATCAGCTCCGAGTCGACGTGCAGGCGCCCGGCGGTGTCGACGATCAGCACGTCGAGGCCGGCCGAGCGCGCTTGGCCGAGCGCCCATTCGGCGATGTCGACCGGATCGCGCTCGGTCCCCTGCTCGAACACGGTCGCGCCGCTGCGCTTGCCCATCGTCACCAGCTGCTCGACCGCGGCGGGGCGCTGCGTGTCGCAGGCCGCGAGCCCGACCGCCTTGCCCTGGTCGCCGAGGTGCTTGGCGAGCTTCGCGCAGGCGGTCGTCTTGCCCGACCCCTGGAGCCCGGCCATCAGGATCACGGTCGTTCCCGAGCTCGCCAGCGCCAGGTCGCGTCCGGAGCCGCCCATCAGCGCCGCGAGCTCCTCGTCGACGATCTTGACCACCTGCTGGCCCGGGTTGAGCGCGTCGAGGACCCCGGCGCCGAGGCAGCGCTCCTTGACCTGGGCGGTGAATCGCTTGACGACCTTGAAGTTGACGTCCGCCTCGAGCAGGGCGAGGCGGATCTCGCGCATCGCCTTGTCGACGTCGGCCTCGGTCAGCTTCCCGCGCGAGCGAACGTCGGCGAGCGTCTCCTGCAGGCGGTCGGAAAGCTGGTCGAACATCGGAACAGACTAGCCCGCCACGTCCTCCGCTCTCGCTCGAATCAATTGTCCGCGGCTACGCCGCAGACTTTGCCTTCTGCTTCCGCGTCCGGGCGTGCGGGGTGAGCCTTGGGCGCGAGTTATCCCGTGCTGCGCGAGCTACTCGTCTAGGAGGGCGTGGGCGAATGCCTCGGCGTCGAAGGGGCGCAGGTCCTCGATCGCCTCGCCGACGCCGATCAGCTTCACCGGGAGCTCGAGCTCGCCCGCGATCGCGAGCGCGATCCCGCCCTTGGCGGTGCCGTCGAGCTTGGTCAGCACGACCCCGCTGACGTCGACCGCGTCGGCGAACGCGCGCGCCTGGCGAAGGCCGTTCTGCCCCGTCGTCGCGTCGATCACGATCAGGGTCTCGTGCGGCGCCCCGTCGAGCCGCTTGGTCGCGACCCGGCGCACCTTGACCAGCTCCTCCATCAGGTTGCCATGCGTGTGCAGCCGCCCGGCGGTGTCGACGATGACCACGTCCGCCCCGCGGGCCTCGGCCGCCGCGAGGGCGTCGAAGACGACCGCGCCCGGGTCGCCGCCCGGGGTGCCGCGGACGATCTCGGTCCCGGCGCGCTCGGCCCAGGTCTCGAGCTGCTCGATCGCCGCCGCCCGGTAGGTGTCCGCGGCCCCGACGATTACCTCGAGGCCGAAGCGCTCGCGCAGGACCGCGGCGAGCTTGCCGATCGTCGTCGTCTTCCCGGTGCCGTTGACCCCGACGACCATGATCACCGCGGGCTTGCCGCTCAGGTCGAGCGCCGGGGCCTCGCTGCCGGCGAGCCCGGCGAGCAGCTCGACCAGCCGCTCGCGGATCGCCTCGCCTCCGGCAAGCTCGCCGCCCTCGACCTCGGCCTCGAGCCGGCCGACCACGTCCGCGGTCGCGCGGGCGCCGACGTCGGCGAGGATCAGCGCCTCCTCGAGCCGCTCCCAGGTCTCGGAATCGAGGTTGTCGAAGATGTTCGCGGTGAGCTCGGCGCGCAGCGCCTGGCGGCTCTTCGCCAGCCGCTCGCGCAGCCGCGCGAAGCGCCCGGGGACGCGGGCCTCGCCCGAGTCCGGCGGTCCCGAGACCGCGCCGTCGGCTCCGTCAGCCGAGCCGGCCGCACCGGGCGGAAGCCTGACCAGCTGCTCCCACTCCATCGGCTCGCGCGCCGATCAGAGCCCGAGCTGGCAGGTCCGCCAGTCGGTCAGGGGCTTGGCTCCGAACAGCTCGCGAAACCGGATCGCGGCCTGCGGGAACTGGCCGTCGGAGATCCTGCTGCGGATCTGGTCCGTGTCGTAGTCGAAGTAATGGTGGTAGGCGACGTCGTTGGCCTCGATCCAGTCGTGCATCGCCTCGATGAAGTAGGGGTTGTCGCCGCCGCCGTTGCCGTCGGAGCGCAGCGCCAGCCCCCACTCCGGGTAGCTCATCGGCTTCCCGTGGATCTCGGCGAAGGCCGCGTGCCAGGCGAGCCCGTGCGGGCGGACGACGAAGTCCTGCCAGCGCAGCGCCGGGTCGGCGAGCGCGTCGTCGAAGTACTGGTCGTAGACGTCGAGCCCGATGTAGTCGACGTAGCGGTCGCCGGGATAGGCGGGGCCCGGCTCGGAGGTGCCGGGGCCGATCGCCATCGTCCAGTCGAAGCGGAAGCGCTCGCCCTTGGCGCCGCGCAGGGAGCGGACGATGTGGCGCCAGTAGGCCGCGTAGCGCGCCGGGTGCGCGGTCGACGACCACCCGAAGAAGTCGGCGTTCGCCTCCCAGCCGATCCGCAGCACCGCGTCGCCGAGCCCGCCCGCGACAAGGCGCCGGCCGAGGCGGCGAAAGTGGCGGTCGTAGCTGGCCTCGCGCCCCGGCTCGAACGACCCGTCGCCGCCGGTGAGCATCGGGACCGAGAGCACGATCTCGCGCTTGCTGTGGCCCCAGGCCCTGGTCCACAGGTTCGGGGTCCTGAGCGTGCGCCAGTTCGTGCGGGGCAGGAAGTCGAGGACGCCGGCGACCGGATGGCCGAGCGAGGATCCGAACGCCTGCACGCGCTCCGGCTTCGCCGCGCCGGTGTAGACGCCGAGGGTGCCGCTGGGACAGCTCGCCGCCGCGCCCGCCGGAAACGCCAGCGCGGCGCCGGCGAGCAGGATCGCGATCTTGTGCCTAACCGCCATCGTTCGACCATAGCGACGCCCGCTTAGCGGAAGCGCACCCCGCCGCGCCGATTCGGCCCGGCGCCTCGCGCTCAGGCGGCGCGCTCGGCCTCGCCGAGCGCCGGCTGCTCGGCCTCGAAGCGCCGCGAGACGACCTTGGTCACCCCGCCGGTGCCCATCGAGACCCCGTAGAGGACCTCGGCAGCGTCCATGGTGCGCTTCTGGTGCGTGACGATGATGAACTGCGCCCGGTCCGAGAACCGCTGCACGAGCTGGAGGAAGCGATCGATGTTGGCGTCGTCGAGCGCCGCCTCGACCTCGTCGAGGATGTAGAACGGCGACGGGCGCGCGAGGAAGACGGCGAAGACGAAGGCGAGCGCGACGAGCGCCTTCTCGCCGCCCGAGAGCAGCGAGAGCCGCCGCATCGCCTTGCCGGCGGGCGTGACCTCGATCTCGACCCCCTGACCGCTGAACTCGTCCGCGGGGGGTTCCTCCTCCTCGGTCGCCTCCGGCTCGGCGCCGCCGAGGACCGCCTTCGGGCCGCGGCTCTCGTCGACGAGGCGCAGCCGGCCGCGGCCACCCGGGAACAGGTGCTCGACCAGCTCGGTGAAGTTGCGCTCGGTCGCCTCGAAGGTCTGCTCGAAGGCGGCGTGGATCTTGCGGTCGGTCTCGCCGATCAGCGACTGGAGCTCGGTGAGCGCGGTCTCGAGGTCGGTCCGCTGCGCCTCGAGGCCCTCGACGTGCTCGAGCGCCTGCTCGTACTCGCGCTCGGCGAGCGGGTTGACCGGGCCGAGCTGCTCGCGCCGCCGGGCGACGCGGTCGAGCTTCGCCTCGATCTCGGCCCGCTCGCCCTCGGCCAGCGGCCGCTCGGCGGCGGTGACCTCGCGGCCGAGCACTCCGGCGAGCCGCTCGAGCTCGCCCGCGGCCTCCGCGCGGCGGTCGCTGAGATGGGCGACGCGAACCTCGGCCTCGGTGACCGCCTCGCCCGCGGCTCGCAGCTTCGCCTGCAGCTCGGCCTCCTCGCGAGAGCAGGCGCGCAACGCCTCGGTGACCTCGTCGGCGCCACCCTCCCCGAGCGTCCGCTGCTCGAGCGCGGCGCCGCGTTCGCCGGCGGCGTCGCGGGCGTCGGCCGCCGCCTCGCAGAGTTCGTCGAGCGCGGCCAGCACCTGCGCCTCGTGCTCGAGCCGGTCGGCGAGCGAGTCCTGGCGCCTGCTGCCGAGCTCGTCCTCGACCCGCTGCGCGAGCTGGGCCGCGCGTGCGGCCGCCTCGCGCAGCGCCGCGACCGACGCGCCTCGAGCCGCGTCGGCACCGCCGGCACGGGCGCGGTCGAGCGCGACGCGAGCCGCGTCGAGGGCCTCGCCGATCCGTTCCAGGCCCGCGGTCACCGGGTCGTCGCCTCGGCCGGCGCCGATCGCCGCTGCGAGCTCCTCGGCGAGTGCCCCGAGGGCAGCCCGGCGGCGCTCGAGCGAGCGCGTGAGCTCCGCCCGGCGGGAGCCGAGCGCCTCGGTGCGGACCGAGAGTCGCTCGTGTGCCGCCCGCACCGCGGTCAGCCTGCCCCACGCCTCGGTGCGCTCACGGTCGCGCTCGGCGAGCCGCGTCTCGACCTTGCCGCGGCGCTCGCTGACGTCGGCGAGTTGGGTGTCGAGCTTCGACCGCGCGTCGCGGGCGCCGGTTGCGGCGCCCTCGGCCGCGGCAAGCTCGGCGTCCTGGCCGTGAAGCTCGGATGCGAGCAGGCGGGCGCGCGCCTCGGCAGCCTCGCGCTCGAGCCGGGCGTGGATGTCGGCCGCCTGTGCCTGGCGCTTGAGCGGCCGTAGCCGGCTGCGGGCCTCGCGCTCGACGTCGAGCGCGCGGTCGAGGTTGTCCTGGGTGCGCTCGAGCTTGAGCTGAGCTCGCCGGCGGCGCTTGCGATGCTTGCCGAGCCCCGCGGCCTCCTCGACCAGCAGGCGCCGCTCGCGCGGCGCCGAGAGCACGATCTCCTCGACTCGGCCCTGGCTGATCACCGAGTGCATCTCGCGGCCGAGGTTGGCGTCGGCGAGCACGTCGACGACGTCGGCGAGCCGCGCCCGGGCCCCGTTGAGCCGGTAGGCGCCCTCGCCTCCCCGCTCGAGCCGCCGCGCCACCGAGATCTCGGAGAACTCCCCCTCCCCGTCCTCGTTGTCGAGCACCACCTCGACCTCGGCGTAGCGGGCTTGGCCGATGCCGTCGCCGCCGGCGTAGATCATGTCCTGCATCGACTGCCCGCGGACCGAGAGCGGGCTCTGCTCGCCGAGCGCCCAGAGGACCGCGTCGGTGACGTTCGACTTGCCGCACCCGTTCGGCCCGACGATCACGCTGACGCCGGGTGAGAAGACGAGCGTGGTGCGCTCGTTGAAGGACTTGAAGCCCTTGATCGTGATCGAGCTCAGATGCATCGCAGAATGGGAGCCTCGCGCGCGGACCGGACGTGATCGCGCCCTCAGGCGAGGCCCTCGAGCGCTTCCTCGGCCGCGGCCTGCTCGGCCGCCTTCTTCGAGCGCCCCGAGCCGCGCCCGAGCACGGAGCCGTTGACGGTAGCGGCGACCTCGAAGACGCGGTCGTGCGGGGGGCCCGACTCGCCGGTGACGTCGTATCGGACCCGCGCACCGTCACGAGCGAGGCGTTCCTGGAGCGCCGACTTGAAGTCGAGCAGGCGCTCGGAGGCGATCGCGATCTGAGCCGAGAACGCGGCCACCGTCGCCTCCGCGGTGCGCTCGAAGCCGTGGTGCAGGTAGCAGGCGCCGATCACCGCCTCACAGACGGAGGCGAGCGCGCGCTCCGAGGCGAGCAGCGCGGCGACGTCGATCCCGCCCTCGAGCCGCTCGGGCGCGGCCTCGGAGAGCAGCTCGGGGATCCCGAGCGCGGCGGCGACGTCGGCGCAGGCGCGACCGCTGACCGCCTGCCCGTGCATCTTCGTCAGCCTGCCGATGTCGGAGCGCGGGTGGGAGCGGAACAGGTGCTCGGCGACGGCGAGGCCGAGGACGCTGTCGCCGAGGAAGGCGAGCCGGCCGTAGGCGTCGGAGCGGTGCTCGACCCAGGAGGAGTGCGTGAGCGCCTGGCCGCGGAGGGTGAGCGGCAGCTCGTCGAGCAGCGCCCGCAGCGCGGCGGGCCCGGCCGCAGCGGGCTTGCTCCTGCTCCCCCGCCCGAGCCTGCGGATCCCGCGCGCCACCGAGGTCAGGCCGGCAACCGTCCGACGACGAAGTCGACCGCGTCGCCGACGGTGGCGATCCGCGCGGCGTCCTGCTCGGAGACCCTGATCCCGTAGGAGTCCTCGAGCTCCATCACGAGCTCGTAGAGGTCGAGCGAGTCGGCGTCGAGGTCGTCCTTGAAGCTGGTCGACTCCGAGATCTCGGACGGATCGACCTCGAGCTCGGTGGCCAGGTGCTCGCGAACCTTGGCCATCACCTGGTCCCGATCGTGGCTCATCGCCCCTTCCTATCACGCATCGCCCCGCGGGTCGCGCCCGAGCGCTCGAGCAGCTCGCCGGTGCGCTCGATCGCGCGCTGCTCGACCGCGCGCGCGGCGAGGCGGATCGCGTTCGCGATCCCGGCCGCGCCCGAGCTCCCGTGCCCGACCACCGCGACCCCGCGCAGGCCGAGCAGGATCGCGCCCCCGGTGCTGTCGGGGTCCAGCTCGCGGCGCAGGCCGCCGAGAGCCGGGCGCAGCAACAGGCCGCCGAGCGCCGCGACCGGGTTCGAGCGCGCCGCGTCGCCGACCGCGTCGCCGACCGCGCGCGCGGTTCCCTCGAGCGTTTTCAGCGCGACGTTGCCGGTGAAGCCGTCGGTGACGATCACGTCGGCTCGGTCGCCGAGCAGGTCGCGGCCCTCGACGTTGCCGCGGAAGTCGATCGCCTCCGCCTCGCGCAGCGCCGCATTCGCCTCGACCACCTCCTGGGTCCCCTTGCCCGCCTCCTCGCCGACCGAGAGCAGCGCGACCCGCGGGCGCTCGATCGCGAGCACGGCGGCGGCGAAGGCCGCTCCGAGGTGGGCGAACTGGACCAGGTCCGTCGCCCGGACCTCGGCGTTCGCGCCCGCGTCGAGGAGCAGGGTCGGAGGACCGTCGCGTCCCGGGACCGGAATCTGGACGGTGAGCGCCGGCCGGCGGACGCCGTGCAGCCGGCGGAGCGCGAACAGAGCCGCGGTCATCGTCGCGCCCGTCGGCCCTGCGCTCGCGAGCGCGTCGGCGCGACCCTCGGCGACGTCGGCGGCCGCGAGCACGATCGAGGCCTCGGGGGTCGAGCGCACGGCGGCGACCGGCTCCGCCTCGTTGCCGATCTCGCCCGCGGCCTCGACGAGCTCGATCGCGTCCTCCGACTCGAGCTCGGCGAGCGCGGCGCGATCGCCGAACACGCGCACGCCGATCCCGTCGCCCGCGGCCTCCCGGGCACCGGCGACGATCGCCTCCACGCCCCGCTCGGCCCCGCGGCCGTCGAGGGCCACGACCGTCACCGCCGGGCTACTCCTCCGAGTCGCTGGATTCGCCCTCGCCGACCTCGAACGAGATCACCTCGCGCCCGGCGTAGGTGCCGCAGGTCGGGCAGACGCGGTGCGGAAGCCTCGGGCTGTGACAGCGCGGGCACTCGTTGACGCGCGGCGTCGCGGCCCTGTGGTTGGCGCGGCGCTGGTCGCGGCGCTGGGCGGAGGTCCTCTTCTTCGGAACGGCCATGAGAGCGCGGAATGGTAGCGGGGCGCCCGCCGGGCGCGCTACTGGAGCTCGCGCAGCTTCGCCCACCGCGGGTCGGGCTCGCGCGGGTGCTCGTGGGCGCCGGGAGCGGCATCGTTGAGCGGCTCGCCGCAGGCCGGGCACAGCCCCTCGCACTCGGGCCGGCAGAGGATCTGCGCCGGGAGTGAGAGCGCGAGCGCGTCGTGAGCCCAGGCGTTGAGGTCGAGGACCGCGTCGGTCACGTACGGGCTGCGAAGCTCCTCGTCGTTGGAGGCGGGCTGGTCGACCTCGCGGGCATCGACCTCGACCTCGGCTCGCGCCGGCTCGAGGCAGCGCATGCACGGCCCGCCGACCGCGCCCGCGAACCGCAGCCGCAACGCATAGCCGGTCGCGGTTCGCGAGACCTCGAGCCGCGCCGGCACCGATCCCTCGGCGAAGCGGTAGCCGGTGCCCGCGAGCTCGAGCGCGCCAGGGTCGATCTCGAGCTCGAGCCGGGTGCCCTGACCGGGGCTGAGCGAGAGCCGGGTCAGGTCGATCGTGTGATACTGCGCCGCCGCCATGACTTCCCCGTGGTCAAGATAGCGAGCGTCCGTGGCGGCGCAATTCCATTTCGAGCCGGAGCGCTACCTGGAGCTGATCCGCGCCGAGGTGCCGCGCTACGACGAGCTTCAGGACGCGGCGATCGACGCGATCGAGGGATCGCCGAGGACGGTGCTGGAGCTCGGCGTCGGCACCGGCGAGACGACCAGGCGGCTGCTCGAGCGCCATCCCGAGGCGCGGGTGACCGGGCTCGACGCGAGCCCCGAGATGCTGTTTCGCGCTCGCGAGCTCGGGATCGAGACGCGCCTGGCGCGGATCGAGGACCCGCTCCCGGACGGACCCTGGGACCTGGTGATCTCGGTGCTCGCCGTCCACCACCTCGACGACGAGGGCAAGCGCGACCTGTTTCGCCGGGTGCGCGAGCAGTCGCGGGCGCTGGTCGTCGGCGACGTGGTCGAGGTCGCGCCCGAGCGCCGGGTGGCGCCGCTCGAGCCCGGCGTCGACATGCCGGCCCCGGCGACGGAGCTCGCGCGCTGGTGCGACGGCGAGCTGCGCTGGGAGGGCGACGACCTGGCCGTGGTCGGCGCCGTCTACGACCCTGGGAGTGAACGATGAGCAAGGTCACCTACGAGAAGCGCGACCGGATCGCCTACCTGACGATCAACCGCCCCGAGGCCCGAAACGCGATCGACCCCGACGTGCACCAGGCGATGATCCGCGCCTGGACCGACTTCGCCGAGGACGACTCGGTCGAGGTCGCGATCCTCACCGGCGCCGGCGACGAGGCGTTCTGCTCGGGCGCCGACCTGAAGACCTACATCCCGCCGATCATCGAGAACGCCGGCCCGGCGGAGATCCGCGAGATCGTCGAGCTCGGCCTGAACGGGTTCACCCGCGGCATGCATCGGCTGCACAAGCCGATCGTCGCCGCGGTCAACGGCTGGGCGCTGGCCGGCGGGCTCGAGACAGCGCTCGCCTGCGACGTGCGGATCGCCTCCGAGCGGGCGATGTTCGGCTCGTTCGAGGCGCGCCGCGGATACCACCACGGCGACGGCGGACTCGTGCGGCTGGTGAACGCGTGCGGGGTCTCGGTCGCCTCACACATGCTGCTCACCGCCGAGCCGGTCGACGCGCGCCAGGCGCTCGAGTGGGGCCTGGTGACCAGGGTCGTCCCCCACGACGAGCTCGGCGCCGAGGCGGAGCGGGTCGCGCGCCAGATCCTGCGCAACTCGCAGCGCGCGGTGCGCTCGGCGAAGCAGACGATCCTCGACGTGATCGGCCAGCCGCTCGACTTCCAGCTCCGCACCGAGGCCTGGAACGCCTACACCTGCGCCGACCCGGCCGAGACGAAGGCTCTCCTGCGGCGCTTCTACGAGAAGACCGACGCCGGGCGCGCCGGGGAGCACGAGACCGAGCTCTGAGCTCGGGCGCGCCCTCGGCGCGAGCTACTGAACCTCGACCGGCTCCTCGTCGCGGCCGGCGAGCCGGTCGCGACCGCGCTGGACGGCGGAGAGGAACTTCTCCAGGTTGACCTCGAGCGTCGAGAGGATCTCGTCGGCGTAGTCCTCGGCGCCGAGGCGGATCTGGCGCTCGGTCTCGCGCGCGTCCTCGATGATCTCCTCCGCGGCGCGCTCGGCCTGCTTGTAGACCTCCTCGCCGGAGATCAGCCGCTCCTGCTGCTCGCGCGCCTCCTTGACCACCCGCTCGGCCTCACGCTTGGCCTCGGCGAGCATCTCCTGGCGCTCCTTGACGATCCAGCGCGCCTGCTTGATCTCCTCGGGGATCGTCGCCCGCATCTGGTCGAGCAGGTCGTAGATCTCCTCGCGATCGACGCGCACCTGGTCCGTCAACGGCACCGGACGCGCGTTGTGGATCAGATCGTCGAGCTTGTCTATGAGAACGAGGACGTCCATCTGAGTTCCGGAAGCTTACGGGGCGGAGCGGAAATCCGGTGCTATGGGGCGGGTTTCTGCGGCCCGCTGCAAGCTCCTGCCCATCAGTCTCGGCGCGCTCGCTCGCGCAGGGCCGCGGCGACCGCGGGCGGCACCAGATCGCCGACGTCGCCGCCGAAGGTCGCCATCTCCTTGACCCCGGTCGACGAGAGGAAGCTGTAGTCGGGCGAGGCGAAGACGTAGACCGACTCGATCTCCGGCGCCAGCTTGCGGTTGAGCTGGTTCATCTCGAGCTCGTACTCGAAGTCGGAGATCGCGCGGATCCCCTTGATGATCACGTTCGCGTCGCGCTCGCGGGCGAAGTCGACGACCAGGTTGGTGAAGATCTCGATCTCGACGTTCTCGATCCCGGCGGTCGCCTCGACCAGGAACTGGCGCCGCTCCTCGGCGCTGAACATCGACTTCGACTTGCGGATCCCCTGGCCGACGACGCCGACGATCACGCGGTCGAAGACCCGCGCGGCCCGGCCGATGATGTCGAGGTGCCCGTTGGTGACCGGGTCGTAGCTGCCGGGGCAGATCGCGGTGCCGCCGTTGCTCATCGCTCGCTCCAGATCCTGATCATCGCCTCGCCGATCGTACGCTCGGCGACCAGCGGCAGGTCGAGGTCGAGCGGCCGGCGCGCCGAGCACTCGACCGCGATCCGGCCCCATTTCGCGAGACGTGCTGGCAGGTGTCGGGCGAGCTCGGGCGCAAGGCGGTCGGCGAGTCTATACGGCGGGTCGCAGAGGATGAGGCCGAAGCGGTCCTGGGAGCGGTCGAGAAAGCGGATCGCGTCCGAGCGCACGAGCTCGCAGCGGTTGGCGATCGCGAGCGCCTCGACGTTGCGCCGCGCGAGCGCGGTCGCGCGGTCGACCAGCACCGCGGAGTCGGCGCCGCGCGAGATCGCCTCGATCGCGAGCGCGCCGGTGCCGCAGAAGAGGTCGAGGACGCTGAGGTCCGAGACGTCGCCGAGGATCGCGAACAGGGTCTCGCGGGCGCGGTCCGAGGTCGGCCGGACCGCGGCGCTGCGCGCCGGCGGGGCGATCAGCTTGCGACCTCCGAGCCTTCCTGCCACGACCCTCATCGGCTCATGCTCGGATCGCTTCGACGCGCTCGTCGCCGAAGCGGGCGCGGGCGGCGTCGAGCAGCAGCTCGTGCTCGGGGGCGTCGAGGCCGCCGTCGCGCTCGAGCAGCGCCTGCACCTCGGTCCGCGCGGCGGCGAGCAGCTCGGCGTCCTCGGGCAGCTCGGCGACCCGGTAGCGCGGCAGCCCGCTCTGGCGGGTGCCGAGGATCTCCCCCTCCCCGCGCAGGGTCAGGTCGACCTCGGCGAGCTCGAAGCCGTCGGCGCTCGCCGCGATCGCCTCCATCCGCCGCCGGGCGAGCTGCGAGTCGGGGTCGGCGAACAGGATGCAGTGGCTCTCGTGCTCGCCCCTGCCGACCCGGCCGCGAAGCTGGTGCAGCTGCGAGAGGCCGAAGCGCTCGGCCGCCTCGATCACCATCACGGTCGCGTTCGGGACGTCGATCCCGACCTCGATCACGCTCGTGGCGACGAGCACGTCGGTCTCGCCGCCGGCGAACCGCTCCATCGCCGCGGCCTTGTCGCGCGAGCGCATCTGCCCGTGCAGGAGGCCGACCTCGAACTCGCGCAGCTCGCCCGCGCGCAGGCGCTCGGCCTCGGCGCTCGCCGCCCTCGCCTGCAGCTGCTCGGAGTCCGCGACCAGCGGGCAGACGACGAACGCCTGGCGTCCCTCGCGCAGGCGAGCGCGCAGGAACTCATACGCGCCGGCGCGCTTGTCGTCGCCGACAACCCAGGTCCTGACCGGCTTGCGCCCGCTCGGGAGCTCGCGCAGGGTGGTCGAGTCGAGGTCGCCGAAGGCGGTCAGCGAGAGTGTCCGCGGGATCGGGGTCGCGGTCATGTGGAGCACGTGCGGCGCGGCGTCGCCGGCGCCCTTCGCGTCGAGCGCCGCCCGCTGGCCGACGCCGAAGCGATGCTGCTCGTCGACGACGCAGACCGCGAGCCCGGCGAAGCGGACGTCGGGCTCGATCAGCGCGTGGGTGCCGACGACGATCCCGAGCTCGCCGGCGGCGAGCCGGTCGAGGGTCTCGCGCCGCCGGGCGGCGCCGGTCGCTCCGGTGAGCAGCGCGAACTGGATCGCCTCCCCCGCGAGCAACGTGTCGAGGGTGGCCGCGTGCTGCTCGGCCAGGGTCTCGGTCGGCGCCATCAGCGCCGCCTGGCGTCCCGACTCGAGCGCCCTCAGCATCGCGTAGACCGCGACCACCGTCTTGCCCGAGCCGACCTCGCCCATCAGCAGTCGCTGCATCGAGCTGGTCGCTGTCAGGTCGGCGTCGAGCTCGGCGAAGGCCGCGCGCTGGCCGTCGGTGGGCTCGAACGGCAGCGAGGCGAGCCACCGACGCACGAGATCGCCGGGGGGCGCGAGCGCGATCGCCGGGCGGGCGCGGCGGCGGGCGCGACGACGAACCGCGAGCGCGACCTGGTGCAGCAGCAGCTCCTCGAGCGCGAGCCGGTCGCGGGCGCGGCGCGCCTGCTCGGGGGCGTCGGGGAAGTGGGCGCAGCGAAGCGCGTCGGGCTCCGAGGGAAGCCGGCGCCGCGCGCGCAGCTCCGCCGGCAGCGGCTCGACCGCGTCGCCGGCCAGCGCCAGCGCCTGCCAGGCCCATTCGCGCAGGCGCGCCGCCGAGAGCCTCGCGGTCGCTCCGTGCACGGGCACGATCCCGGTCGTGTGGATGCCCTCGCGAGCGGCGGGCACCCCGCCGCCCGCGACGATCTCATGGGTCGCGACCCGAAAGCCGGAGCGGTCGAGCTTGCCGTTAAGCAGCAGCCTGGTGCCGGGTCGCAGGCGCTCGACGAGGTAGGCCTGGTTGAACCAGATCGCCTTCACCGGCCCGCTCGCGTCGGCCGCCTCCGCCTCGACCAGCCGCAGGTTGCGGCGCCGCGTCGGGCGCACCCGCGCCGAGCGCACGGTCACCATCACGGTCGCCTGCTCGCCGATCCGCAGGTCGGCGACCTCGCGCACGTCGGCGCGGTCGCGGTGACCGTGGGGCACGTGCCAGAGCAGGTCGGCGAGGGTCTCGATCCCGATCTCCGCCGCGGCGGCGGCGAGCTTCGGCCCGGCTCCGCGCAGCGCGGTCAGCGGAGCGTCGAGACGGCTCGGTCGCGGCCGGGTTCGCAGCGCCGCGGCGGCGAGCTCCGACCGCGTCAGCGCCCGCCCGCTGCCGAGGCCTCGCGGGGGCGCGTCGGCGGTGGAGCGCTCGGCAACGGCGATCTCGCTCATCGCCGACAAGGCTAGGCTGCACGGGAGATGGGACGGATCGACGAGAGGTTGGCCGAGCTCGGGATCGAGCTCCCGGAGGTGTTCGCACCGCCGCCGGGGGTCGAGTTCCCGTTCGACCTGGTCCGGGTCAGCGGCGGGCTCGGCTATGTCTCCGGGCACCTGCCGGTGGACGGCGCCGAGGTGCTCGTCAGCGGCCGCGTCGGCGGCGACCTCGACCTCGAGCGCGGCTATGAGGCCGCACGGCTGACCGGGCTCTCGATCTTCGCCACGCTGCGCCGCGAGCTCGGCGACCTCGACCGGGTCACCGGCTGGGTCAAGGCGCTCGGCCTGGTCCAGTGCGCGCCCGGCTTCGACAAGCCGCCGGCGGTGATCAACGGGTTCACCGACCTCGTGCTCGAGGTCTGGGGGCCCGAGGCGGGCCGCCACGCCCGCTCGGCGATCGGCGCCGCCCAGCTCCCGTTCGACGTCCCGGTCGAGGTCGAGGCGATCGTCGAGATCGCGTGAGCGCGAAGGAGTCGGTCTGGGACTAAGCCGTCAGACGGCCGCGGCGGCGCTCGCGACCGGCCGGCGGTGGCGGCGGAACATCTCCGCGACCCAGCGACCGCCCGGACGTTCGCGCAGCGGGGCGAAGAACTCCTCCAGCGCCGCCGTCGGCGAGGGCAGCACGTTCGGACCCTCCGGCGGGTCGATCAGCGGGTAGAGCAGCGACGCCGCGGTCAGGTCGGCGACGGTGAAGCGCTCGCCGACCAGGTACTCCCCTCCGCCCGCCTCGAGCTCTTGCTCGACGCGGTCGAGCGCGGCGACGATCGATTCGCGCGCCGCCGCGGCCGCGGCCTCGTCGGCGACGCGGAAGCGAAGCTCGACGTAGGCGGCGCCGAAGCGCCCACCGGCCGCGGTCGCCAGGCGCGAGTCGCGGACCGCCGGCGGCAGCATCGTCCGCGAGAGCTCGGCCATCCGCTCGGGGTCCGAACGCAGCTCGTGCCAGGCGAGCAGCCTGATCTGTGGCCCCAGCCGTTCGTCGAAGAACTCCTCCAGCTCCAGCGCCCGGGCCCGCTCGGCGGCATCGTCCGGGTACAGCGGGGGCTCGGGATAGCGGTGCTCGAGCGCGGCGATGATCGCGGTCGAGTCGCCGATCGTCTCGCCGTCGAGGCGCAGCACCGGGAAGGTCTTGTGGGCGCCGCGGGTGAGCCAGAGCGCGTAGGCGATGTGGACGCCCGGAGGCGGCGCGCGGCGGTCGTGGGCAACGCCCTTGTGGGCCAGCGCCCAGCGCGCCTTCTCGCTGAAGTGCGAGACCGGGATGTGCCAGAGGATCGGTCTTGTGCTCATTCGAACTCGACCTCGAGCTCGGATATTGCCAGGGTGACCAGGTCCGGCGCCGGCATCGGGCCGCCCCGCGGCCCGCGTGGGCGGACCCAGCGGCGACTGGGGAAGACGAGGCCGCCGGCCTCGACGTGGTCGGCGCAGAGGTGGGCCGCGCGCGCCCAACTGCCGACGACCTCGGCGACGTAGTCGATCCGGCGCAGGAGGCCGCGCTGATCGAAGTAGAAGACCTGCTCGCTCGAGTGGGTGTCGAGGCCGGCCGGGAAGCTGACCGCGAGCCGGCGCCAGCCCTCGCCGCCGTCGAGCGGCGCCAGCTCACGAACCCGCACCCCCTCGCGGGTGAGCAGCAGCGGGGTCGTGAGGTAGTTCCAGAGCGCGTAGCCGGCGAAGTAGGTCGCGTCGAGAGCATCCCAGCGCAGGTTCCGGCGCACCCCCGAGCGACCGAAGAAGAGCGGTCGCGGGTCGGGGCGCGATTCGAGCACCTCCCCGTCGTCGGTCTCGATCCGGACCGCGCCGCGATCGAACACCCCGCGCCGGCCCGCCGCGGGAAACGGCGCTGCGCTCGCCCGCGGCTCGGCCACCTCGAGCTCGACCCGGAGGTCCTCGAGCGCATCACCGGGCATCCGCGTCCGCACCAGCAGGCCGCCGCTGCGCACCCGGGCGCGGATCCGGCGCGCCGCTCGCCAGCGCTCGACCCCGCCGTGGGCCTCGAGCGCCTCGCCGAGCAGGGAGCTCATCGCCTACTGGACGGCGATCAGCCAGGAGTAGTTCGGCGTCCCGCCGTGGTGCAGCTCGAGCTCGGCGCCGTCGGGCAGCTCGAGCCGCTCGAGCTCGGCGAGCGGGATCGGCGCCTCGGCGCCCTCGATCACGGTCACGATCTCGGCATCGTCGGCGAGCTCGGCGATCGTCGCGGCCAGGGTGGAGCCGGCGCCGCCCCAGGCGACGATCCGCTCGTCGACGAAGCCGACCGAGTCGCCGCGGCGAAAGCGCCCCTCGGAATCGTCGCGAGCCGCGGGGGCGACGGCGCCCGCGCGCACCTCGGCGACCGCCTCGCCGAGCCGGGCGGCGTTGGCGTCGCGATCGCCGTCGGGCGTGAACTCGACCAGGGCGGCGAGCGCCGCCTGCTGCGAGCGCGCCCGGACCACCGAGACCGGCTTCGCCGCCAGCCGCGCCGCCTCCTCAGCGGCCATGAACACGTTGGCCGAGTTCGGCAGCAGGACGACCTCGGGCGCGGGGCTCGCGTCGATCGCGGCGAGCAGGTCCTTGGTCGGCGGGTTCAGTGTCGGCCCGCCGTCGACGGCGACGGCGCCGAGGGCCTGGAACAGGTTGCGCATCCCGTCCCCGGAGGCGACCGCGACGACCCCGGTGCGACCGCCACCGAGCTTCGCCCTCTGGTCGGCGACCTGCTCGTGCATGTCGGCGATGTCCTCGCGCTCGACCTCGCCGACATCGTCGAACAGGGCCTTCGCGACGGCGGGCTCGTCCGTGTGGACGTGGACCTTGATCGTCGCCTCGTCGCCGACCACGAGCACCGAGTCGCCGAGGCGCTCGAGCGCGGGCACGAACGAGCGCCCATCGAGGCCCTCGCCGGAGACGATGAAGTTGGTGCAGAACCGATACGCCGAGTCGACGTGGTGGACGTCGTCGAGGCGCGCCGCGGCGTAGTGCGGGATCTCGGGCAGCTGCGCCTCCTCGCCCGCGAGCCCGGAGACCATCCCGCGGATGATCACCACGAGCCCGAGGGCGCCGGCGTCGACGACGCCCGCCTCGGCGAGCACGTCGAGCTGCTCGGGCGTGTGCCGGACCGCCTCCTCGCCCGCGAACAGCGCGGCGGCGAGCATCTGCGCGAGCAGCGCGTTCTGCTCTTCGGCCCCGGCGGCCGGGTCGAGCCGGTCGCGCAGCCACTCGGCGCGCCGATCGGCGACCGCGTCGGCCATCGCCCGGATCACGGTCAGCATCGTCCCCTCCGCCGGGTCGCGAACCGAGGCGTAGGCGCGATCGGCGGCGTTGGTCAGCGCCGCCTCGATCAGCTCCGGGTCGATCAGGCGGCCTGGGGGCGTCGCGACCTTCTCCGCCGCCCCGCGGACGATCTGGCTCAGGATCACGCCCGAGTTGCCGCGCGCCCCCATCAGCGCTGCGCGCGCGACCGCCCGCACGATCTCCGGCCGCGCCGGGTCGCCGTCGCCCTCGCGCTCGAGGTGGTCGAGCTCGTCGAGCACGTGGCGCATCGTCAGCGCCATGTTGTCGCCGGTGTCGCCGTCGGCGACCGGGAACACGTTCAGGTCGTTGATCTCGGTCCGCCGCGCCTCGAGATGGGCGAGCGCGACCGCGACGACCTGGCGGAAGCGATGGATGCTCGGGTCGGTCACGGGCGGCAGCCTACGCCCCCGTGCCAGATCGGCGTTAGGCGTGCTTAACGATCTTGTTCGACTTCAGGCAGCGGGTGCAGACGTAGACGCGTCGCGGGCGCCCGCCGTCGTCGATCCGGACCTTCTGCAGGTTCGGGTTGAACCGCCGCCTGGTGGCGGCCATCGAGTGGCTGCGCGAGTTCCCGAACGCGGGGCCCTTGCCGCAGCTGTGACAGACCTTGGCCATCGCGGTCGGGAATGGTAGCGGGGAGCCGGGAGCAGAGAGCAGGGAGAAGGGGCGCTAGTCCTCCCTACTCCCTGCTCCGAGCCCCCTGCTCAATTCGGCCATCCGGAGCACCGCGAGCGCCGCGTTGCGTCCCTGGTCGCGCTTGTCGCCGCCGGCGCGCGCCTCCGCCTGCTCGACCGTGTCGCAGGTGATGAGGCCGAACGCGCACGGGACCCCGGTGGCGAGCTGCACGTCCTGGATCCCGCGCGCCGCCTGCGAGCAGACGAACTCGTAGTGGTCGGTCTCGCCGCGGATCACGACCCCGAGGCAGGCGACGCCGGCGAAGCGGCCGGACTCGGCGCAGAGCTTGGCCGCGAACGGAAGCTCGAACGCGCCCGGCACCTCGTAGGTGTGGACCGAGGTCGGGCTCACCCCGTGCTCGTGGAAGGCCTCGGTGGCGCCGTTGGCGAGCCGCTGGGCGAGGTCCTCGTAGAAGGTCGCGACCACCAGGGCGTATTCGGAGTCAGTGCCCGTCGGGTCTGCGGAGGGACGGTCAGTCATCTTCCGCCTTGGCTTCGTCCCGGGCGTGCTCCTCGGCGAGCAGCTGCTCGTCGAGCGGCAGGCCCTGGTGATGGAGGACGTGGCCGAGCTTGTCGCGCTTCGCGTTCAGGTAGTCCTCGTTGTGCGGGTTGGGGATCGACTGGATCGGGAGTTGCTCGGAGACCGAGAGCCCGTAGCCCTCGAGCCCGTGGATCTTCTTCGGGTTGTTGGTGAGGATGCGGATGCTGGTCAGCCCGAGGTCGACCAGGATCTGGGCGCCGATCCCGTAGTCGCGCAGGTCGGCGGGCAGGCCGAGCTTCAGGTTCGCGTCGACCGTGTCGAGCCCGTCCTCCTGCAGACGGTAGGCGCGCAGCTTGTTGAGCAGCCCGATCCCGCGCCCCTCCTGGGAGAGGTAGAGCAGGACGCCCCGCCCCTCGCGCTCGATCATCGCCATCGCCGCCTCGAGCTGCTCGCCGCAATCGCAGCGCAACGAGTGGAAGACGTCGCCGGTCAGGCACTCGGAGTGGACACGGACGATCACGTCCTCGGCCCCGTCGACCTCGCCCTTGACCATCGCCACGTGGTGCTTGTCGTCGAGCAGCGCCCGGTAGCCGACCGCGGTGAACTCGCCGAAAGCGGTCGGCAGCTTGGTGGCGACGACGCGCTCGACCAGCCGCTCGGTGCGCCGCCGGTAGGCGATCAGGTCGGCGACCGTGATCATCTTCAGCCCGTGGCGCTCGCAGTAGGGGACCAGGTCCGGCACCCTGGCCATGGTCCCGTCGTCGTTCATGATCTCGCAGATCACGCCGGACGGGTTGAGGCCGGCGAGGCGGGCGAGATCGACCGCCGCCTCGGTCTGGCCGGCGCGCTCGAGCACGCCGCCGTCCTTGGCCCGCAGCGGGAACACGTGGCCCGGCTGAACCAGCGACTCGGGTGTCGACGCGGCATCGATCGCGACCTGCACCGTGCGCGCGCGGTCGGCGGCCGAGATCCCGGTGGTCACGCCCTCGCGGGCCTCGACCGAGACCGTGAACGCCGTCTGCAGCGGCGCCTCGTTCTTGGCCGCCATCAGGTTGAGGCCGAGCTCGTCGCAGCGCTCGCCGGTGAGCGTGAGGCAGATCAGCCCGCGCCCCTCCTTGGCCATGAAGTTGATCGCCTCGGGGGTGGCGAACTGGGCGGCCATCGTCAGGTCGCCCTCGTTCTCGCGGTTCTCGTCGTCGCAGACGACCACCATCCGCCCGCGGCGGATCTCCTCCAGCGCCTCCTCGATCGTGGAGAAGCGGGTCTCGGTTGCGCTCGGGTTTTCAGCCATCGTTCTCCTTGAAACCTAAGAGGCGCTCGACGTAGCGCGCAACCACGTCGAACTCAATGTTGACGTAAGGCGCATCCGGCGCCGATCCGCCCAGCGTGGTCCGCACGAGCGTCTCCGGGATCAGCGAGACCTCGAAGCCCGTCTCGGTGAGGTTCGAGACGGTGAGGCTGACCCCGTCGACCGTGACCGAGCCGTGCTCGACCAGGTAGCGCCGCGAGGCCTCGGGTACCGCAACCTCGATCCGGCGCGCGAAGCCGTCGTCGGTCAGTCGCACGACCTCGCCGCGGCAGTCGACGTGGCCCTGGACGATATGGCCGCCGAGCGGCTCGCCCGCGCGCAGCGCGGGCTCGAGGTTGACCCGGTCGCCGCCGGCGCGCTCGCCGAGCGTGGTCAGTGAGAGCGTCTGGTTCATCACCTCGGCGTCGAAGGCGCCGGCGGCGACCGAGGTCGCGGTCAGGCAGACGCCGCTGACTGCGACCGAGTCGCCCTCGCTCAGGTCGGCGGCGAGCTCCGCGCCGAGGCGCAGGCGGGCGCCGTCGGCCGAGCGCTCGACGGCCTCGATCGTGCCCAGCTCGCGAACGATGCCGGTGAACACCGGCTCACCACTCCCGCAGCCGGCCCGCGGCCAGCATGTCGTCGCCGGAGCTCCGCCACTCGAGCGCCAGCAGGCGATCGGCGTCGGCGATGCGCTCCGGTCCGGGGGCGCTCAGCAGCGGCCGGCCGGCGCCGAGCAGGATCGGGGCCCAGAACAGGCGCAGCTGGTCGAGCTCGCCGGTGGCGGCGAAGGCCGCGGCGAGCTCCGGGCCGCCCTCGAGCAGCAGCGAGGTGATCCCGCGGCCGCCGAGCTCGTCGAGCGCGCCGCGTACCCGGGCCTCGCGGTCGCCGGCGACCTCGACCAGCTCGGCGCCGGCCGAGCGCAGCGCCGCCGCCCGGCGCTCGTCGGCGCCCGGGTCGACGACGAGGAGGAGCGGCGCCCGGTCGAGCGAGCGGACCAGCTTCGAGGCGAGCGGCAGGCGCGCCGCCGAGTCGAACACCACCCGGGCCGGCTGGCGCGGCTCCGGGTCCGGGAGATCGCGGGCGGTGAGCAGCGGGTCGTCGGCGAGCGCCGTGCCGATCCCGACGCAGACCGCGTCGGCGTCGGCGCGCCAGCGGTGCACGAGCGCCCGGCTCGCCGGCCCCGAGATCCACTTCGAGTCGCCCGACACGGTCGCCGTGAAGCCGTCGATCGAGAGCGCCGACTTGAGCGTCACCAGCGGACGGCCGGTGCGGGCGTGCTTGCGAAACGGCTGGTTGGCGAGCCGCGCCGCCGAAGCCTCGGCGCCGTCGGCGAAGACGACCTCGACCCCCTCGTCGCGGAGGATCCCGGGCCCGCGACCGCTCGCCTTCTCGCTCGGGTCGTCGGCGCCGATCACGACCCGGGCGAGCCCGGCGGCGAGGATCGCGTCCGTGCACGGCGGCTGGCGGCCCTGGTGGGCGCAGGGCTCGAGCGAGACGTAGATCGTCGCCCCCGCCGGATCGTGGCCGCGCGCACGGCAGTCGGCGAGCGCCGCGACCTCGGCGTGGAGCTCGCCGTAAGCAGCGTGGTGGCCCTCGCCGAGCAACTCGCCGTCGCGGACGACGAGCGCGCCGACGAGCGGATTCGGGCTCACCCGGCCGTGACCGCGGTCACCGAGCTCGAGCGCGCGCGCGAGGTGGGCGCGGTCCTCGGCTGTAGCGGTCGCTGGCATCCCGATTGACTGGTCAGTCAACGGTCAAGTGTACTTTGGCGCGATGCGCGAGGAGAACCGCAGCTTCGGCCGCTCGGCGGGCCTGCTCTCGGCCGGGGTCGGCGCCGCCGGGCTGCTCACCTACTGCTACTTCGCGCTCGCCTCGCACAACCTCGACCCGGTCGCCTACGGCGAGGTGGTGGTGCTGTGGTCGGCGGTCTTCGTCACGATGTCGATCCTCCACCGCCCGGTCGAGCAGCTGATCTCGCGCGGGGTCGCCGAGCGGCGGGCCCGGGGGATGCCGATCGCGGCGACGATGCGCACCGCAGCCCTGATCGAGGCCGGCGTCGCGCTCGCCTTCGCGCTCGCCGCGCTCGCCCTGCGCGGGCCGCTCGAGCGCGACCTGTTCTCGGGCAGCTCGACGCTGTATTGGATCTACGTCGGGGCGGTACTCGCCTATGGGGTCAGCTTCTACGCGCGCGGCTACCTCGCCGGCGAGGGACGGTTCGGCCTGCTCGCCGGGCTGCTCGCGTCCGAGTCGCTCTCGCGGGCGGCGTTCGCGCTTGCGGTCGCGGTCGGTGTCGCCGCCGGGCGCGACGCGGTCGCCGCCGGGATCGTCGCCGCCCCGCTGCTCTCGCTGGTCGTGCTCGGGGCGGCGTTCGGGCCCCGCGCCCCGGCGCGCCCCGGCGCGATCGACCCCGGCGAGCAGGCCGCCGGCCTGCGCCGCGGGGGCGCCTTCGCCGCGGCGGTCTTCGTGGTCATGCTCTCGGAGCAGCTCTTCCTCAACGCCGGGCCGCTGCTGTTGCGCGCATTCGAGGGCGCCGCCGCCGCCGGGTTCATCTTCAACGTGCTGCTGCTCGCCCGCGCGCCCCTCGTAGTCTTCCAGGGGATCGCGGTCAGCCTCCTCCCCCACCTGACCCGGCTGCGCTCGCGCGGCGACAGCGAGGCGACCGAGGCCTTCGGCGTCTCGGTCACGACCACGCTCAAGGCCGTCGCCGCGTTCACCGGCCTGGTTGCGGTGATCGTCGCGATCGCGGGGCCGGCGCTGATGCAGGTCGCGTTCGGCGACCAGTTCGACTATGACCGCGCGGGGCTGCTGATCGTGACCGCGGCGATGGGCCTCTACCTCGCGGCGACGACCCTGAACCAGGCCGTCCTCGCCCAGGGACGCGCACGCCGCGCCGCGATCTGCTGGGCCGCGAGCGCGTCCGGGTTCGTGATCTGGTGCCTGCTGCCGGTGCTCGAGCCCGAGCGCCGGATCGAGGTCGGGTTCGCGGTCGGGGCGCTGGTGCTGTGCGCGGCGCTGTGGCGCGTGTACACCGACGCCCGCGCGAGCGAGGCCCTGCGACCCGGCTCTCCCGAGGAGACCGAGGCGCGCTTGGCGCTGGCCGATGAGGCGAGCTAATACCGTCGTCGGCTGATGCCCGACCATGAGCTGATCCTGATCGCGGGGCTGCTGCTCGCCGCCGGGCTGGCGGCGGCGAAGGTGGCCGACCGCGTCCGCGTTCCCGGGCTCCTGCTCTTCCTCGGGCTCGGCATGCTCGCCGGCTCGGAGGGGGTCGGCGGGGTCGAGTTCGCCGACGCCGAGCTCACCCGCACCCTGGGGACGATCGGGCTCGTGCTGATCCTGTTCGAGGGCGGGCTCAGCGCCGGCTGGGGAGAGATCCGGCCGGTGCTCGGAACCGCGGTCTCGCTCGCCTCGATCGGGACCGTACTCACCGCGGTCATCTCCGGGCTCGCCGCGATCTGGCTCTTCGACCTCGGCACGCTCGAGGGCCTGATCATCGGCTCGGCGGTGGCCGCGACCGACAGCGCCGCGATCTTCGCCGTCCTCCGCGGCTCCCGCCTGCGGCGGCGGCTGGCGCGCGCGCTCGAGGGCGAGTCGGGGATGAACGACCCGGTGGCCCTGCTGCTGGTCACCGGGTTCATCGACTGGATCGAGCTCCCCGACTACGGCGCCGTCGACATGGCCGGCGCCCTGGTCGGCAAGCTCGCGCTCGGGCTCGCGATCGGGCTCGCGATCGGGCACGCGGCGCGGTGGTCGTTTCGCAACCTCGACCTGCCCAGCCCCGGCCTCTACCCGGTGGCCTCGATCGCGACCGCGGCGCTCGCCTACGGCGTCGCCGAGGTCGCGCACGGCTCCGGCTTCCTCTCCGTCTACATCGCCGCCCTGGTTCTCGGCACCGGCGCGCTGCCGGCGAAGCAGACGACGATCGCGTTCCACCAGGGGCTCTCGTGGATCTCGCAGATCTCGCTCTTCGCCCTGCTCGGCCTGCTCGTCTTCCCGAGCGGCCTCGGCGAGGTCGCCGCCGAGGGCCTGCTGCTCTCAGCGGCGCTGATGTTCGTCGCCCGCCCGCTGGCCGCGGTCGTCTCGAGCGCCTTCTCGCCCTTCGACATGCGCGAGCGCCTGATGCTCGGCTGGGCCGGGCTGCGCGGGGCGATCCCAATCTGGCTCGCGACGTTCCCGGTGATCGCCGGGATCGAGGGCAGCGAGTTGATCTTCAACGCGATCTTCTTCGTCGTCGTCACCTCGACCCTGATCCAGGGCGCGACCTTCGAGGCGCTGGCGCGCAGGCTCGGCGTCACCGCGGACGAGCCGGCGCTGCCGCGGCCGCTGATCGAGACCGGGATCATCCGCCCGCTCGGCGGCGAGTCGCTGGTCTGGCAGGTGGCGGCGGGCGACGCGGCGGTCGGGCGCACGGTGAAGGAGCTCGGGCTCCCGCGAGAGGCGCTCGTCAACCTGATCATCCGCGCCGGGACCGCGATCCCGCCGCGCGGCTCGACCGAGATCGAGGCCGGCGACGAGCTCCACATCGTCGTCCGCGCCGCCCAGGAGGCGGAGCTGACCGAGATCACCGAGCGCTGGCGCACCGGCCCGCTCGGCGAGCCGGCGGTGCCTTCATTGCCACCCCGGGGCGCGCCTCAGGTGTTCTCGGTCCGCCCCTGGATGCCGGCGGACGGCGACCCTGCGCATCCCGAGACGGTCGAGGGGGTCGGCGTGGTCGCGAGGCTGCGCGTACGCCGGGACGGGAGCGGCTCGCTGCTGCTGCTCGCCGACGGCCGCTATGCGCTCAGCTCGGAGGAGCTGCTCGCGGTCGGCGGGCGGCGCCAGCTCGCCGACTGGTCGGCGAACCGCATCGGGCGGCAGGGGATCGGCGGCGAGGAGGTCGCCTGGTGGCAGGAGGTCGCGGGCGCGCTCGCGGCCCCGCTGCCGCCCGATCGGCGCTGAGGGGCGCTACTCGGCGCCGGCCGCGGCGGCGATCGCGCGGTAGGCGGCGGCGGGCTCCGCGGCGCCGAAGATCGCCGATCCGGCGACGAACAGGCTCGCGCCGGCCTCGGCCACCGCGGCCGCGGTGTCGGCGTCGATGCCGCCGTCGACCTCGATCGCCGCCTCGGGCACGAGCTCGCGCAGGCGGGCGACCTTGGCAACCGAGCCGGCGATGAACGCCTGCCCGCCCCAGCCCGGGTTCACGGTCATGCAGAGGACGTGGTCGGCGAGCTCGCGGAGCTCGCTCGCGGCGAGCGCCGGCGTCCCCGGGTTGAGCGCGATCCCCGCCAGGCAACCGGCCTCGCGGATCGCCCCCAGGGTGCGGTGGGCGTGCGGGTCGGCCTCCTTGTGGATCGTGATCGCGTCGGCGCCGGCGCGGGCGAACTCGTCCACCTGCGCCGCGGGACGCTCGATCATCAGGTGGACGTCGAGCACGCCGCCCGCGTCGTGGACCTGGTCGGCGATCGCGGCCGCGACCAGGGGACCGATCGTGATCGGGGGCACGAAGGCGCCGTCCATGACGTCGACGTGGATCACCCGCGCGCCGGCGTCCATCACCTCCGCCACCTGCGAGCCGAGCCGCGCGAAGTCGGCGGAGAGGATCGAGGGCGCGACCCGGCGCCCCGTGAACGCGCTCGACGCGGCCGAGTCGCTCACACGGCCCTCAGCATCGAGTGGCCGCAGTTCTGGCACAGCAGGTCCTCGTCGGCCGCCATCCGGACCATCGTCTGGTGCTCGCCGCAATCGGGGCAGGCGGAGACGAGCTCGTAGCGGCGCAGGCAGAAGACGCAGCGGTAGCGGCCCGGGAGCTGGGTCGGGCGCAGCCACGGCTCGCCGCAGCCGGGACAGCCCGGGCGAGGAAGCTTCGCCTCGGGGCGCTCGGCCATCAACTCCCCCGGCCGCGGAAGCGGGCGATGAAGAACCCCGTCGTGCGGTCGCGCTCGGGCAGCAGCTGCAGGAAGCGCGGGTCGCGCCGCGAGCGCAGCCCCGGGTGCTCGGCGCCGAGGTCGTCCGCCGCGACCTCGGCGTACTCGCCCGCGAGCGAGGCGACGGCCTCGTTTTCCTGCACCGATACGGTGCAGGTCGAGTAGACCAGGGTGCCGCCCGGTGCCAGCGCGCGCGCCGCGCGCACCAGCAGGCGGCGCTGCAGGGCCGCGACGCGCTCGATCGATCGCGGCGACTTGCGCCAGCGCGCGTCGGGACGCGACGCGAGCGTTCCCAGGTCTGAGCACGGCGGATCCAAGAGGATCCGATCGTAGCCAGAGCCGAGGTCGGCCTCGGCCGCGTCCGCGACCTCGACTCGGGTGCTGCGGACCGAGGCGCGCTCGCACAGCGCCCGCAGCTCGTCGGCGCGGCGGGAGTCGCTCTCGACGCTGTGGATCTCGCCGCGGTCCTCGATCCGAGCGGCGATCGCGGTGGTCTTGATCCCGGGGGCGGCGCAGAGGTCGAGCACCCGATCGCCGGGTCGGGGGTCGAGCAGCTCGATCACCGCCTGCGAGGCGCGCGACTGCGGCACCAGCTCACCGGTCGCGATCCGCGCCCCGACCGGCTCGCTCGCCTCGGCGACGACGATCCCGGCACTCGGGTCGAGCAGCCCGCCGCCACCGGGGCCGCGAACCTCGACCCCGGCGCTGCGGAGCTCGGCCGCGAGCGCCGCCGGCTGCGCGCGCAGCGTGTTGACCCGCAGCGCGGTCTCCGCGGGCTCGTTCATCGCCGCCATCAGCAGCCGCGCCTCCTCCGCCCCGAGCTCGTCCCACCACATCCGCGCGAGCCAGGGTGGATAGGAGTGCGCGACCGCCGCATCGTCGGCGCTCGCGTCGTCGAGCTCGGCGCGCAGCTGCTCGCGCTCGCTCACCGCCCGCCGCAGGAGCGCATTGACGAACCCGGCGCCGGCTCGCGCGCGCTGGCGCGGGACGCGCCCGGCGAGCGCGGCCTGCGAGGCGAGCTCGACCGCCTGGTCGACGGCGGCGTGGTCCGGGGTCGCGTCGGCGAACAGGAGCTCGAAGAGCCCGAGCCGCAGCGCCGCGAGCGCGGTTGCGTCGACCTTGCGCCGGCGACGGGCGAGCGCGGCGATCAGGTGGTCCGAGGTCCCGCGGCGCTGGACCGAGCCGTAGGCGAGCCGCCGCGCCTGCGCGAGCTCACGGCCCGCGAGGTGCTGGCGGGCAGCGACCGCCGTGAACGCGCGATCGGTCCAGGCCCCGTCCTCGAACGTGCGCCGGAGGACCTCGTAGGCGGCGCGGCGTGCCGGAGCGATCTCGGTGCTCACGCCGGCGCCGGCGGGCTGTGGCCGCGGAGGAAGGCCTCGGCGTCCATCGCCCTGCCGCCGGCGGGTCGCACCCGCTCGAGCCGCAGCGAACCGTCGGCGCAGCCGAGGACGAGCGAGTCGTCCACCGCCCGCAGGGTTCCCGGCTGACCGCCGGGCTCGGCGGCGGCGGCGAGCACGCCGAGGCGCCCGCCGTCGGCGAGCTCGAGGTAGGTGCCGATGTGCGGGTTAAGCGCCCGGACCACGCGGGCGAGCTCGGACGCCGGGCGGGACGGGTCGAGGCGCCGCTCGGCGGCGGCGACCTTCTCCGCGTAGGTGGCCAGCGATTCGTCCTGGGGGGTGAGCACGAGCGCCCCCGCCGCCCGGTCGTCGAGAGCCCGGACGACGAGCTCGCCGCCGAGCGCCGCGAGCCGCCCCGAGAGCGAGCCGTAGTCCTCGGCGGGGCCGATCTCGAGCGGCTCGGCGAGCGCGATCGGACCCGAGTCGAGGCCGGCGTCGACGCCCATGATCGTCACCCCTGTGCGCTCGTCGCCGGCGAGGATCGCGCGCTCGATCGGAGCCGCCCCGCGCCAGCGCGGCAGCAGCGAGGGATGCACGTTGAGGAGCTCGATGCCGCCGAGCAGCGGCTCGCGGATCAGCTGCCCGAAAGCGCAGACGACCCCGACCTCGACCCCGCGCGCACGGATGCGCTCGATCGTCGCCGGCTCGCTTGCGTCCGCGGTCTGCAACAGCTCGATCCCGAGCGCGCGCGCCGCCTCGGCCACCGGCGGCGAGGCGAGCCGGCGCCCGCGCCCGCGGGGGCGGTCGACGGGAGCGACGACGAGCTCGGGGCGGTGCTCGCTTCGCGCCAGGCGCTCGAGCACCTCGACGGCGAAGTCGGAGGTCCCGAGGTAGGCGGTGCGGGTCACTCCTCGGTCGGCTCGGTCGGCTCCGTCGGCTCGTCCTCGGCGGCGGGGCTGTAGCTGGTCCCCTCGCGCAGCGCTCGCAGCGCCGCCTTGCGCTGCGGGCGCTCCGTCCGATCGAGGATCAGGACACCGTCGAGGTGGTCGATCTCGTGCTGAAGCACGCGTGCCTCGAGCCCCGACGCCTCGAGCAGCAGCGGCCTGCCCTCGACGTCCTGGCCGCGAACGCGGGCGTGCAACGGGCGCTCGACGTCGACCCCGATCCCCGGGAGGCTGAGACAGCCTTCCTCGGCGAGCGTGAGCTGGTCGTCCGAGACCCATTCGAGCTCCGGGTTGGCGACCGCGGTCGGGCGCGCGTCCGGGCCGGCCTGGAAGACCAGCAGGCGCCGCAGGACCCCGAGCTGGGTGGCGGCGAGCCCGACGCCCATCGCGTCGCGCATGATCGCGACCATGCGCTCGACCTCGGCCGCGAGCGCCTGGTCGAACTCGCTCACCTCGGACGCGCGCGAGCGCAGCACCGGGTCGCCGAATGTGCGGACCTCGGCCAGCGCCCGCGCCCGGCGCTCGCGCTCCTCGGCGCCGATCTCCTCGCTCGCGGCGTCGCCGCCCGGCTCGAGGGCCTCGACCTCGTGCTCCGCCGTCTCGCTCATCGGCCCGAGTCTAGAGGCGCGATCGGGAGCCGCTCACTGGGCGTCGACGTCGACCGCGACCTGCACCGCGGCCAGCTCCCGGCGACCGGCGGCGGCGGCGACCGCGTCGCGCACGGCGGCCACGGCGGCGCCGCGATCCGGCGCCTTGACCAGGATCTGGCGTCGCTCGCGGCCGCGGAGGCGAAACCGCGGCGCCGGGCCGAGGCATTCCGCGTCCGCCGGCAGCTCGGCCGCGATCGCGTCGCGGAGCGGACCCGCGGCCGCCTCGACCGCCGGCGCCGCCGGCGCGGTCAACTCGACCCTGATCAGGTGTGAGAACGGCGGGTAGCCGAGCTCGCGGCGACGCTCGAGCTCGCCCTCGACGAACCCCGCCGCGTCGTGGTCCGCGGCATGGCGGATCGCCGCCGCCTCGGGCGCCAGCGTCTGCACCAGCACCCGCCCCGCACGCTCGCCGCGGCCGCTGCGGCCGGCGAGCTGGGCGACGAGCGCGAAGGTGCGCTCCTCGGCGCGCAGGTCGGGGAAGCGCAGGGTCGCGTCGGCGTCGAGGACGACCGCGAGGACGACGTCGGGGAAGTCGTGTCCCTTGCCGACCATCTGCGTCCCGACCAGGAGGCCAGCCGGCGCCTGCTCGAACCGGCGCAGGATCTCGAGGTGACCGCCGGAGCCCGCGGAGGAGTCGGAGTCGAGCCGGAAGACGGGGGTCGGCGCGGCGAGCTCCGCGAGCGCCTGCTCGACCCGCTCGCTGCCCGCCCCCGAGCGCGCGAGCGCGACCGAGCCGCACTCCGGGCACGCCTCGGGCGCCGGCTCGCGCCGGCCGCAGTGATGACAGTGCAGGCCGCTGACCCGATGCAGGACGAGGGCGACGTCGCAGTCCGGGCACTGCCAGGCGTGCCCGCACTCGCGACAGGACAGATGCGGCGCCCAGCCGCGGCGATTGACGAGCACGATCCCCTTGCCGCCCCGCGACGCCAGCTCCGCGAGCGCCGCGCGCGTGCGCGGGTGCAGCGGGCCCTCGCGACCGTCGCGACCGCGCATGTCGAGGACCTCGACCCGCGGCAGGGCTCGCCCGTCGACCCGATGCGCGAGCTCGATCCGCTCGAGCGCGAGCCAGCTCTCGGGCCGGGGCGTGGCCGAGCCCGCGACCAGCGCCGCCCCGGCGTCGGCGGCGCGCCGGCGGGCGACCTCACGCGCGTCGTAGCGCGGGTCGCCCTCCTGCTTGTAGGAGCCGTCGTGCTCCTCGTCGATCACGATCAGGCCCGGCGACGCGACCGGGGCGAAGATCGCCGACCGCGGCCCGACGCAGATCGTCGCCTCCCCGGTGCGCAGCCGGTGCCACTCGTCGCGGCGCTCGCCGGCGCCGAGCCGCGAGTGCAGGACCGCGACCCGCTCGCCGAAGCGCGAGGTGAATCGGGACAGCGCCTGTGGCGTCATCCCGATCTCGGGCACGAGCACGATCACTCCCCTCCCCCGCTCCAGCGCCGCCTCGGCGGCCGCGAGGTAGACCTCGGTCTTGCCCGAGCCTGTGACGCCGTACAGGAGCAGCTCGCCGCCGCCGCGGTCGAGCGCGCCGACGATGCGCTCGACCGCCGCCCGCTGTGCCGGGTCGAGCTCGACCCGCCGCGCCCGGGCGCCGACCGCGGCCGCCGCCGGGCGGCGGCGCACCTCGCGCCGGTCGAGCGAAACGAGCCCGCGCCGCTCGAGCCGGCGCAGCGCGTCTCGCCCGATCCCCTCGGCGGCGAGCACCGCGGTCGCGGTCGCGCCGCCCTCGGCGACGAGCAGCTCGAGCGCCCGGCGCTGGCGCGGGCCGAGCCCGGTCGCGGTCGCGAGCGCCGGCTCGGCAGCCGCGGTGGCGCTCGCGACCGACTCGGTTCGAGCCCGGGTCTGGCCGCGCGCGGTCGCCGTCCCCGGCGGCAGCACGAGCTCGAGCCCGCGAGCCGGCGTCGAGCAGTACTCGCGCCCGACCCAGAGCCCGAGCCGGACGAGCTCGGCGGGCACCCCGGCAGCGAGGGCCTCGATCGGCTCGACCAGGCGCTCCGGCGGCAGGGCGCTGCGCTCGGCCACCTCGACCACCACCCCGAGCACGCGGCGGCGGCCGAACGGAACCCGCAGGATCGTCCCCACGCCGACGCCGGCGAAGCGTTCGCCGAGCTCGTAGTCAAACGGGCCGCGCAGCGCCCGCGAGGTCGTCAGCGGCTCCACCTTGGCGATCGGCATCGGAGCCCAGGCTAGGTCCCGGCGCGGATATATTGGGACCGGTGGCGCCGAAGCTGCACCCGGGCGAACGGATCCTCTACGAGGGTCATCCGTCCTGGCGCGCGATCCTCGACTTCTATCTCAAGGGGATCGCGGTGACCGTCGCGATCGCGCTCATCGTCGCCTTCGTCACCGGGCTCGGCGACGGCGGGCCCGACAGTGGCCTGGTGACGATCATCGCCTTCGTCGGCGTCGGGTTCACGATCCTCGCCGGGTTCGTGAAGCGGGTGGCGACGAGCTACACGATCACCGACCGCCGCCTGCACATCAAGCGCGGGATCATCTCGCGGACGATCCAGGAGACGCGCCTGGAGCGGGTCCAGAACGTCAACTACCAGCAGACCGTGGTCCAGCGCATGCTGCAGGTCGGCGACGTCGACTTCGACACCGCCGCCGGCGACGACTACAACTTCGTCTTCGGCGGCGTCGCCGAGCCCGCCGACGTCGTCCACATGGTCGACCAGGCGACCGGGGTCGCGCCCCGCGACGGGGTCTCGGACTCCGCCCCCACCGTCCAGCAGCCACGCTGAGCCGCGGCGCGTCGCCTAGGCGGTTGCGGGCTCCTGCTCGCCGAGTCCGGCGGCCTGGCGCAGCGTCTCGGCGCGGTCGGTCCGCTCCCAGGTGAAGTCGCTGTCGTCGCGGCCGAAGTGCCCGTAGGCGGCGGTCTTCTGGAAGATCGGCCGGTGCAGGCGCAGCTGCTCGCGGAAGGCGCCCGGGCGGAGGTCGAAGTGCTCGTCGACGAGCCGCGCGATCTCGGCTCGCGAGATCCGCTCGGTGCCGAAGGTCTCGACCATCACCGAGACCGGGTGCGCAACCCCGATCGCGTAGGCCACCTGGACCTCGCAGCGCTCCGCGAGCCCGGCGGCGACCACGTTCTTGGCCACCCAGCGGGCCGCGTAGGCGGCCGAGCGGTCGACCTTCGACGGGTCCTTGCCCGAGAACGCGCCCCCGCCGTGGCGGGCGGCGCCGCCGTAGGTGTCGACGATGATCTTGCGCCCGGTGAGGCCGGCGTCGCCGACCGGACCGCCGATGACGAAGCGCCCGGTCGGGTTGACGAGCAGGTTCTGCTTCGTGTTCAGCTTGCGCTCGTCGTAGAGCTCCGCCGGGAGGATCGGGTGCAGCACGTGCTCCCAGAGGTCCGGGCGCAGCAGCGCCTCGGCGTCGATCCCGTCGCGGTGCTGGGTCGAGATCAGCACCTTCTCGATCTCGATCGGGCGGCCGTTCTCGTAGCGGACGGTGACCTGCGTCTTTCCGTCCGGGCGCAGGTAGCCGAGCACGTCCGCCTTGCGGACCTCGGCGAGCCGGTGCGCGAGCTTGTGGGCGAGCGAGATCGCGAGCGGCATCAGCTCCGGCGTCTCGCGGGTCGCGTAGCCGAACATCATCCCCTGATCCCCCGCCCCGGCGACGTCGAGCTCGTCGTCGTCGGCCGGGTCGACGCGCGATTCGAGCGCCTTGTCGACCCCCTGGGCGATGTCGGGCGACTGCTTGTCGATCGCGTTCAGGACCGCGGCCGAGTCGGCCGAGAAGCCGAGGTCGGCGTCGGTGTAGCCGATCTTGCGGATCGTCTCGCGGGCGACGTCCTGGATGTCGACGTAGGTCGAGGTCGAGATCTCGCCGGAGACGACGACGAGGCCGGTGTTGACCAGCGTCTCGCACGCGACCCGCCCGTAGGGGTCGTCGGCGAGGACCGCGTCGAGGACGCCGTCGGAGATCTGGTCGGCGATCTTGTCCGGGTGCCCCTCGGTCACCGACTCGGAGGTGAACAGGTACTCGTTCTCGGAAAGCTGCTTCTGGGTCATACGCCGCGCAAGGTTAGTCGGACTCGGCCGCGGCTAGCAGCAGCCGGGCATCGGTGGAGAGCAGCTCGCCGCCGCTGGTGATCGCGAGCCCGAGCGCCTCGAGGCGGCGGAACTCGCCGGCGAAGGTCGCGTAGACCGGGTCCTCGGCGAGCCCGAGCTCCTCGCCGAGCGAGACCAGCTCCGAGAGGTCGAGGAAGGCGAGCATCGAGACCTCGTCCTCGAACCCCTCCGTCGCGCGCTCGTAGAGCTCGCTCTCGGAGAGGCCGCCGTCGCCGGCGGCGAGCTGCTCGATCCCGGCCGGGTCGGTGGCGATCGCCGCGAGCCCGTCGAAGAGCGCGTAGGTGAGCTCGACCGTGGGCGAGATCCGCAGGCTGCGGGCCTCGACCCCGCCGATCTCCTGCTCGCCGAAGTTCGGCGCCTGGAGCCCGGCGTCGGTGTCGACCGCCTCGGCGAGCGGCACCTGGAGCGCGGCGAGAGCCCGGCGCGCCCGCTCGGCGTCGACCTCGTCGGCGAGGAACTCGACGAACGGCAGCGCGGGCCCGACCCCGGCCGGCCGCGGCGCGAGCGCGAACGCCGCCTCGCCGTCGAAGGCCGCGAGCAGCTCGCGCTCGAGGTCGACCCCGTCCTCGCCGAGGCGCTCGACCAGGTCCTCGTAGCCGGCGGCGATCCCGGGCGCCTGCGCGGCGGCCTGGGCGAGCAGGGCGGCGACGGTCTGCTGCGGGCGGCCGATGCCGACGTAGGCCAGCGTCTCCGGCGCGAGGCGCTCGGGCAGCTCGGGCTCGAACGCCGAGAAGGCGGCGAAGAACGCGGGCGAGGCTCCGGCGCGCTCGGGATCGAGCCCGCTGCGCACGGCGAGCTCGAGCTCCCCGTCCTCCGCGGCCGACAGCGAGGCGGCGACCCCCTCGCTCGCCCCGGGCGCGACCAGGGGCGCGAGCGTGCCCGCGAATCCCCGTGACTCCGCGATCAGCTTCACAGCTCCCTCGGCCGAGACCCAGGCCTCGGCGACGCGTTCGGGCGGCAGCTGGTCGCGGAGCTCCGCCGCCGGCTCGGAGTCGGCGAGCGTCGGGGCGCCGCCGGCCCCGGTCGCGGCGTCGATCGCCGTTCGCACCCCGGCGGCGCTGCCGACGACGAGGAAGTCCTCGAGCTGGGCGGTCGCGAGGCCGCGAGCGTCGATCGCGACCTCGATCTCGCGGTGCTGGGAGGGCTCGGCGGTCCCGGTGGCGATCGACGCCGCATAGCCCGACGCGCCCTCGGAGTCGTCGACCTCGAGCAGCACGACCGCCTCGGTGCCCTCGTCGACGCGCAGGACCGCGATCGCGAGCTCGCCGCCGAACCACGGCCGAACGTCGCGCTCGAAGTCGGGTGCCCCGCCCCCCGGCCCCGGCACCAGGGCGAGCCCGCGCTGCGCGAGCTGCCCGCTGAGCACCGGCACCCGCGACGCGGTCGCGGCGAGCGCCTCGTACTGCTCGGAGCCGTCGTCGAGCGTTGCGTGGAGGTAGGCGAGCGCGTCGGCGGGGACGAGCGCCTCGGCGTCGTCGGTCGGCGGGCAGGCGTCGCCGCCGGGAAACGAGCAGGGCAGGTTCGGGACCGCGACCAGCGCCACCACCAAGACCACGACGACGACTCCCGCCGCGGCCACGATCCGGCGCCGGGCGTAGACCGAGAGGCCGCGCCAGCGGGCGTGCGCGCGGTCGCCGGCGGACGCGACCGCGCCCGCGATCGCGCGCCCCGCCTCGGCGAGCCGCGCGCGCGCGGCGGCCAGCGTCGCTGATGGGCTCGGGCGTCGCACGGCGCCCTTATACCTGCGAGCGCGCGCGCTCGCGGCGCCTCTGGCGCTTGGGCACGAAGTCGATCACCAGCGGCACCCCCTGCGAGCCCGTACTGCTCGCGCAGCCGGTTCTCGAGGTGGTAGGCCCAGTCGCGGGTGATCAGGCGGCGGTCGTTGACCTGGATCGCGAACCGCGGTGGGCGCTCGCCGACCTGGGCCGTGTAGTAGAGGCGCAGGCGACGGCCGCGGCGCTGCGGCGGCGGGTGCGCGGCGACGACCTCGCCGACGAAGCGGTTCAGCTCCGGGGTCGGGATCCGCGCCGCCCGGCGGTCGGCGAGCGCGACCGCGCGCTCGAGCAGCTTCGCGACCCCGCGTCCGCCGAGCGCCGAGCAGGCGAGGACCGCCGGGCGCTGGCGCACCCGGCGTGCGATCCGGGCGCTCGCCTCGACCAGGTCGGTCTCCCCCACGTCCCACTTGTTGAGCGCGACCAGGGTCGCGCAGCCGGTCGTCATCGCCAGCTCGGCGACCCGCAGGTCCTCCGAGGTCACCCCCTCGGAGGCGTCGCAGACGACGATCGCGACGTCGGCGCGCTCGGCCGCGCGCTCGGAGCGCAGCTGCGCGTAGTAGTCGACCGTGCCCGCGACCTTGGTTCGCTTGCGGATCCCGGCGGTGTCGACGAGGACGAGCTCGCGCCCTGCGTAGGAGAGCCGCGTGTCGATCGAGTCGCGGGTCGTCCCCGCGAGCTCGGAGACGATCACCCGCTCGGTCCCGAGCAGCCGGTTGACGAGCGTCGACTTACCGACGTTCGGCCTTCCGATGACGGCCACCCGAACGACGGCGAGCTCGTCCACGGATCCGGAATAACTGCCGTCCGCCTCCTCCGCTTCGCGTCCGGGGGCGGACGGGTCCGCGGAGGGATGGGCGTCGCGAAGGATCGACGACGAGCCGGTCGAGCAGGTCGCCGGTTCCCCTTCCGTGGCTGGCCGAGACCGGCAGTGGCTCGCCGAGGCCGAGGGCGTAGAGGTCGGCGATCAGGGGCTCCTCGGTGGCGGAGTCGACCTTGTTCGCGACCACGACCACCGGGACCTCGGCTCGGCGCAGGATCTCGGCGACCTCGGCGTCGCCCTGGCGCAGGCCGGCGCGGGCGTCGACGACGAGGGCGACCGCGTCAGCATCGGCGATCGCCTCGCGCGCCTGATGCTGGACCGAGCGCGAGAGCGAGTCCTCGGCGGCGAGGTCGACCCCGCCGGTGTCGACGAGCTCGAACGCGAGCCCGTTCCACTCGCACTCGAGCGCCTTGCGGTCGCGGGTGACCCCGGCCTGCTTGTGGACGACGGCGTCGCGCCCGCCGGCGAGGCGGTTGACCAGCGTCGACTTGCCGACGTTCGGGAAGCCGACCACCGCGACCCGGGGCGGGCGCCGCATCAGGCCAGCCCTCGCTCGCGGGCGAGCTCGACCACGCGGGCGACGACCTCGTCGGCCTCGAGCCCGGTCGTGTCGAGGACGACGGCATCGTCGGCGGCGCGCAGCGCGCCGTGCTCGCGCTCGCGGTCGCGTGCGTCGCGCTCGGCCTGGGCGGCCAGCACCGCGACTTGCGGCTCACCGGTCTGCGCGGCGCGACGTCGCGCGCGCTCGGCGTCCGCGGCGACGAGGAAGACCTTGAGCGGGGAGTCGGGGCTGACCACGGTGCCGATGTCGCGACCCTCGGCGACGTAGGCGCCGGCGGCGATCAGCTCGCGCTGGCGGCCGACCATCGCCGCGCGGACCGGGGCGTGGACCGAGACTTGCGAGGCGGCCGCGGTCACCTCCGGGGTGCGGATCCGCTCGCTGACGTCCTCGCCGCCGGCGAGCACCCGGGTGCCGCGGAGCTCGATCGCGAGCCCGGCCGCGAGCTCGGCGACGGCCTCCGGGTCGTCGGGGTCGACCCCCGCCCGCAGGGCCGCGTCGGCGACCGAGCGGTACATCGCCCCGGAGTCGAGGTAGGTGAGACCGAGCGCGGCGGCGACGCCGCGCGCGACCGTGGACTTGCCGGCCCCGGCGGGGCCGTCGATGGCGATCACCATGGCGCCGGTGAATATAGGGTTGCGGCATGCAGACCTGGGACATCTCCGCGCTCGACATCCAGCCGCGCCACCCCGAGGTGCTCGCCTCCGGCGAGGAGGGCCGCGCGATCGTCCTTCACCTGCCCGCGGGCGAGCGGCTCTCCGAGCACCAGGTGCACGAGCGTGCCTGGCTCGTGGTCGTCTCGGGCGCGATCAAGATCTCGGACGCGGACGGTGACGCGGTCAGCGGCGGGCCCGGCCTGCTCGGAGTGTTCGACCCGAACGAGCGCCACCAGGTCGCGGCGACCGAGGACGCGCGCCTGCTGCTCGTGCTCTCGCCGTGGCCGGGCGAGGGCCACCCCTCGAACCGCGCCTAGCCCGGCCCCTCGAGCAGGGCCCGCAGGTCCGCGCCGAACCCGGGGTAGCTGACCGCGGTCGACTCGAACCCCTCGACCTCGACCCCGGCGGCGGAGGCGAGCCCGGCGATCGCGCCGAGCATCGCGAGCCGGTGATCGCCGGCGGACTCGATCCGCCCGCCGCGCAGGCCGCCGGTGCCGGTGACCGCGAAGCCGTCGTCGGTCGCCTCGATCTCGGCGCCGAGCGCGCGCAGCCCGGCGACCACGGTCGCGATCCGGTCCGACTCCTTGTGGCGCAGCTCATCCGCCCCGCCGACGACGGTCTCGCCGTCGGCGAAGCAGGCCGCGAGCGCGACCAGCGGCAGCTCGTCGATCGCCGGCGGCACCTCGCCGGCCGCCGACCCGGGTCGCGGTCAGCGCGCTCGAGCGGGCGACGATCGTCGCCACCGGCTCGCGGCCCGCGGCGGTGCCCTCGATCACCTCGATTCCCGCCCCCATCCGGGTCAGGATCCCAAGCAGGCCGATCCGCCCCGGGTTGATCCCGACCCGCTCGAGCCGAACCTCGCTCCCGGGCGTCGAGCAGGGCGCCGACGATGAAGAACGCCGCCGAGGAGAAATCCCCCGGGACCTCGAGCTCGCCCGGCCCGAGCGCGCTCGTCGGCACGACGGTGATCCGCTGCGCCGGCAGCTCGCCGTGGATGGTGACCGGCGTACCGGCATTCTCGGTGCGCACCGATGCGCCCGCGGCGCGCAGCATGCGCTCGGTGTGGTCGCGGGTCGGGCGCTGCTCGACCACGGTGGTCGGGCCGTCGGCGTTGAGGCCGGCGAGCAGCAGGCACGACTTGACCTGCGCGCTGGCGACCGGGAGCCGGTACTCGATCCCATGGAGCTCTGAGCCGTGAACGGTGATCGGGGGCAGGCGGTCCTCGCGAGCCTCGAGCTTCGCGCCCATCAGCCGCAGCGGCTCGGCGATCCGGTCGACGGGGCGGCGGCGGATCGACTCGTCCCCGTCGAGCGTCCACTCTCCGCCGGGCTGGCCGGCGAGCCATCCGGGGAGGATGCGCAGCAGGGTGCCGGCGTTGCCGACGTCGATCGCCGCCGGCAGCGCGCCGCGCAATCCCACACCGCGGATCCGAAGCGTTGGCGGCGTCCCCTCGTCGACCGTTGCCCCGAGCGCCCGCACCGCCTCGAGCGTCGCGCGCGTGTCGGCTGCGTCGAGATAGTTCGAGACCAGCGTCTCCCCCTCTCCCATCGCCGCGACGATCGCGGCCCGGTGGGAGATCGACTTGTCGGGCGGCGGCACGAGCGTGCCGCGCAGGGACCCGCCGGGACCGAAGCGCTCGCTCATGCCCCCCCGCCGGCGACCGGTGCGACCGTGTGCCCGAGCTCGCGGATCACCTCCGCGGCGCGCCCGGCCTCGTCGCTGCCCGCGATCCAGATCGAGATCGCCCCGGTGCGCATGTCGGGAGCCGGGTAGAGGGCCATGTCCTCGATGTTGACGCTGGCGTGCCCGAGCGCGAGCGCGATCTCGGCGACGGTCCCGGGCCGGTTGTGGACCCCGATCCGCAGCTCGACCAGGTCGCCGCCGATCAGGTCGGACTCGAGCAGGCGGCGGCGATCGGCGGCCGCGGCCGAGTGCCACTCGCCGACGGCGGTCGGGTCGGCGCCGCGGATCAGCCGCGAGGCGTCGGCGAGCCGCGCGGCGACCGCGTCGATGCCGTCGGCGACCGCCTCGGAGTTGGCGGCGAAGATGTCCCTCCAGATCGCCGGGTTCGCGCCCGCGACCCGGGTCGTGTCGCGGAAGCTGCCGCCGACCTCGGGCGGGCGCTCGGACTCCTCCGATAGCGCCGCCGCGGCCTCCTGGACGAGCACGTTGGCGAGCACGTGCGGGAGGTGGCTGATCGTCGCCATCATCCGATCGTGGGTCTCGGCGTCGATCGCCTGCGGCCGGGCGCCGAGGTCGGCGATCACGCGTTGGAGGCGGTCGTAGTGGAGGCCGCTCGAGGCCTCGGTCGGGGTCAGGTACCAGCGCGCGCCCTCGAGCAGATCGCTGCGCGCGTTCTCGACTCCCGCGGTCTCGGCTCCGGCGAGCGGGTGCCCGCCGATGAAGCGGTCGGCGCGCTCGTCGGCGGCGAGGCCGGCGATCAGCGCTTGCTTGGTCGAGCCGACGTCGGTTACCACCGCCTCGGCCGGGCACGCCGCGAGCGCCTCGGCGACGAGGGCCGGGAGCGCGCCGACGGGTGCGGCGCAGAAGACGACCTCGGCGTCGGTGGCGGCCTCGGTGGCCGACCCGGCGGCGTCGTCGAGGGCCCCGAGCTCGACCGCTCGCTCGAGGGTGGCGGAGTCGGGGTCGTGGCCGACGACCCGGGCGGAGAGTCGCTCGCGCGCCGCGAGGCCGATCGACCCGCCGATCAGGCCGACGCCGAGGATCGCGACCCGCATCGGGTCAGACGATCTCTATCTGCTTGCCCGCAACCTCGGCGACCCGGCGCACCTGGTCGGCGTAGTCGGCGAACGTCGACGTCGGCAGCGCCTGCGGCCCGTCGCAGATCGCGTGCTCGGGGTCGTTGTGGACCTCGACGATGACCCCGTCGGCGCCGGCGGCGGCGGCGGCGAGCGACATCGACGGGACCCAGTCGCGACGACCGGGGGCGTGACTCGGGTCGACGACGATCGGCAGGTGGGTGAGCTCACGCAGCGCCGGAATCGCCAGCAGGTCGAGGGTGAACCTGTACGCGGTCTCGAAGCTGCGGATCCCGCGCTCACAGAGGATCACGTTCGGATTCCCCTCCTTGAGCACGTACTCGGAGGCCATCAGCAGGTCGTCGAGCGTCGCCGACAGGCCGCGCTTGAGCAGCACCGCCTTGCCGGCGCGCCCGACCTCGGTCAGCAGGGTGTAGTTCTGCATGTTGCGGGCGCCGATCTGGATCACGTCCGCGACCTCGACCACGTCCTCGACATCGCGCACGTCCATCAGCTCGGTGACGATCGGCAGCCCGGTTTCCTCCTTCGCCTCCTGGAGCAGGCGCAGGCCCTCGACCCCGAGCCCCTGGAAGCTGTAGGGCGAGGTTCGTGGCTTGTAGGCGCCGCCACGCAGCATCGAGGCGCCGGCGTCGTTGACCACCCGCGCCGTCTCGAGCAGCTGCGCGCGACCCTCGACCGTGCACGGGCCCGGCGATGAGGCCGAAGTGGTCGCCGCCGAGCTTGCGCCCGTCGACCTCGATCACGGTCCTCTCCCCCTTGCGGAACTGCGCCGAGGCGAGCTTGTAGGGCTTCAGGATCGGGACCAGGTGGTCGACTCCCGGCGTCCCCTCGAGCCCGAGCGAAGCGACCCGGTCGCGATCGCCGATCGCGCCGATCACGGTCAGCAGCTCGCCCTCCGAGAGGTGGGCGGTGCAGCCGACCTCCTCGATCCGCTCGACGACGTGGGAGATCTGCTCCTCAGTCGCCCCCTCTTTCATCACGATCATCATCTGCTCGAAAGCCTTTCAGTCTTGAACTCGTACGAATGCGATCAACGGCCGGTCGAACCCAGGGATGGGTTCTCTTGCTACGGCGCCCGGCGGTGGTTCTCCTTCTTGCTCACGGGCCTTTCGGCCGGCCGGACGCCTAGCTAAATCGCCAGTACCAGTTGGACCACGCGCGCGGCTGCGCCCCCAGGAGGGCGGTCTCAAGAGCCGGCGTGCCTGCGCGATCCACGCGGATTTTGTACCAGGGTGCGGGCAAATACGCAACTCCGGGCGCGGCGATGCCTAAGATCGCCCGGATGCTGAAGCTCGCGATCGCGACCCTCGCGGCCACCGCGGCGGCCTCCGGCGAGCCCGCCTTCGAGGGCCGCTCGGAGCCGATCCGCGGTCAGATCGAGGAGCGGATCGTGGGCAGCTCCTGGCACCGCGGCTGCCCGGTGCACCACTCGAAGCTGCGCCTGCTCGAGCTCAGCCACTGGGGCTTCGACGGCGACGTCCACCGCGGCCGGCTGATCGTCCACCGGGCCGAGGACCGGGCGATCCTGCGGGTGATGAGGCGCCTGTTCCGAAAGCGATTTCCGATCCGGCGCATGGAGCTGATCGACCGCTACGGCGCCGACGACCGGCGCTCGATGGACGCCGACAACACCTCCGCCTTCAACTGCCGGGTGGTCGCCGGGACCGACCGCTGGTCGATGCACGCCTACGGGCGCGCGATCGACCTGAACCCGGTCGAGAACCCCTACGTATCCGGCGATCACGTCTCGCCGCCCGCGGGGCGCCCGTACGCGAACCGCTCGCGCGATGCCAAGGGCATGGTCCACGCCGGTGACCCGGTGGTGAAGGCGTTCGCGCGCAAGGCCGGATGGAAATGGGGCGGCGCGTGGCCGGGCGGCACCCGCGACTACCAGCACTTCTCCTCGAACGGGGAGTGACGGCGCTCAGAGCGTCTCGGCGAGGGCGTCGAGGAAACGCCGGTTCTGCTGCGGCTCGCCGTAGCTGACCCTGATGTGGCCCGGGCCGCCGAGCGGCGTTCCCGGGCGGACGACGATTCCGTGCTCGCCGAGCGCGGCGACGATCGCCGCCTCGTCACGGTCTTGGCCGAGGTCGATCCAGGAGAAGTTGGCGTGCGAGTCCGGCGTCGCCAGCCCGAGGCCGCGAATCCCCTCCTCGACCGCGATCCGCTCGGCGATCGTGCGCTCGACTCGCCGCAGCACGTCGTCGGAGTGCAGCACCGCCTCGGCGGCGGCGGCCTGGGCGACGGCATTGACGCTGAACGGCTGGCGCACCGCGTCGACCGCGGAGCGAAACGCCGCCGAGCCGAGCGCGTAACCGACCCGCAGGCCGGCGAGACCGTAGACCTTCGAGAACGTCCGCAGTAGGACGAGGTTCGGGAACGCCCGGCGCAGGTCCACCGTCTCCTCGGGATCGTCGTCGAGCTGGAACTCGACGTACGCCTCGTCGACGATCACGGTCACGTGCCCGGGGACCCGCTCGCAGAGCTCCGCGATCCGCGCCGCCGGCAGGTGGGTGCCGGTCGGGTTGTTGGGGTTGCAGACGATCAGCAGCTGGGTCGCCGCCGTGACCTCCGCGGCCATCGCGTCGAGGTCGTGGACCTCGCCGGCGCCGAGCGGCACGCGGACCTCGCGCGCCCCCGAGAGCGGCGCCAGGTACGGATAGATCGAGAACGAGGGCCAGGCGTAGACGATCTCGGCACCCGGCTCGCAGAGCGCGAGCGCCGCGGCGAGCAGGACCTCGCAGGAGCCGTTGGCGACGCAGACGTCGGCCGGGCTGAGCTCGTGGCGCTCGGCGATCCGCCGCCGCAGCAGGGTCGCGGCCGGGTCCGGATAGCGGTTCGAGGCCGCCGCCGTGCGAGCGATCGCCTCGACGACCGCGGGATGTGGGCCCCACGGCGACTCGTTCGAGGCGAGCTGCGCGATCCCGGAGTCGACGATCGCCTCCGGCGCCTTGCCTGGGGGGACCCCGGCCGTGTAGCCGGGGATCGCGGCGAGCTTCTCGGCGAAGGTGACGGGCATCCCGCCTATTGTGCGGAATGGAGGTCGCGACGCAGCTTCTGCGTCTCGCCGAGGTAGACGTGGGCGGGCTCGTGGGTCGCCCCGGCGTGATAGTGGGCGAGCACCCGGATCACGCGCTCCATCGCCCCGGGGACGTCCATCTCGCGGTTGCAGAGCAGCGGCACCCGGTCGAGCCCGAGCTCACGCGCGGCGACGGCCGGGAACTGGGCGTCGAGGTCGTCGGTGCAGGTGAAGATCACGCTGACGAAGCTCGCCGGCTCGAGCCCGTTGCGGGCGATCAGCTCCTCGACCAGCTCGCGGGTCGCGGCGAGGATCGAGTCGGAGTCGTTGCGCGCGGCCTGCGCCGCGCCGCGCACTGCCCAGAGGCGCTCGGTCATCGCGCGGAATCCTTCCAGAGCCGGCGCAGCTCGGCGCTGCGCAGCCGGCGCGAGCTTCCCTCGGCGAGGTCGCCCAGTCGCAGCGAGCCGAAGCCGATCCGCTCGAGCTCGACCACCTCGTTGCCGACCGCCTCCGCCATCCGCCGGATCTGGCGGTTGCGGCCCTCGTGCATCGTGATCTCGATCACCCGCGGCGAGACTCGGCGCACCCGCGCCGGGGCGGTCGGGCCGTCGTCGAGCTCGACCCCGCGCCGCAGCCGGCGCAGGTCGTCGTCAGCGGGCGGGCGGCGCAGGCGCACCCGGTAGAGCCGCGGGACCTCGTAGCGGGGATGGGTGAGCCGGTTGGCGAGCTCGCCGTCGTTGGTGAGCAGGATGAGCCCGGTCGAGTCGGCGTCGAGGCGGCCGACCGGGTACAGGCGCCGGCCCGAGGCGACGAGCTCGGTCACCGCCCGCCGGCGCCCGGGCTCGCGGGCGGTCGAGGTAACCCCGGCGGGCTTGTTCAGGATCCAGACCTCGCGCGGCTCGGGGCTGACCGGACGGCCGTCGACCTCGACCCCGCTCGAGTCGTCGACGTCGCGGGCCGGGTCGCGCACCGCGCCGCCGCCGATGCTGACCCGCCCGTCGGCGATCATCCGCTCGGCGGCGCGCCGCGAGGCGACGCCCGAGTGGGCGAGGTACTTGGCGAGGCGCACCCGCCGGATGATCGTCGATCGGCCGCTAGAGGCGTGATGTGGGTTGGCCGTGCGTGCGGGGGCGCGCGGGACCGAGCCGGGCGTGGCCGGCGGGCGAAGCGCATGCCGGTGGGCATGTGCGAGTCCCGACGGGCGCGATCCGGCGACGGTATCCGCGCGTCATCCGTGCGTGCGGAGGACCCACATCAAGTCTCTAGGCGGCGCGCTGCTCGCCGGCGCGCAGGAGGCGCTCGCGCAGCTCGCGCTCGTCCTCGGGCGTCGGGTCGAAGCTCGCCGGGTCCGGCAGCCGGTCGAGGCCGGCGAGGCCGAAGAGGCGCTCGAACAGCGGCGTGGTGCGGTGGATCACGGCGCCGAAGCGCGAGCGCCCCGACTCCTCGATCAGGCCGCGCTCGGTCAGCGTCTGGACCGCGGACTCGGAGGCGACGCCGCGGATACGGGCGATCTCGGGGCGCGAGACCGGTTGCAGGTAGGCGACGATCGCGAGCGTCTCCGCCTGCGCCTGGGTCAGCGGCGGGGTCTTCGGCCTCGCGAGCAGCCGGCGCGCGGCCGCCTCGGAATCGGGATCGGCGGCGAGCGCGTGGCCGCCGGCGACCTCGCGCAGGACGACGCCCCGGCCCGCGAGCGCGGTCGCGAGCAGGTCGAGCGCGCGGTCGATCTCGGCCTCACTCGCCTCGCAGGCCTCGGCGAGCTCAGCGGTCGTCACCGGCTCCGGGGCGAGGAACAAGAGCGCCTCCACCGTCTGTTCGAGCGAGCTCACGCGATCCCCCGCGCTGCATCCGACCCCGGCACCCCCGGAAGCGAAGCTGAGGAGGTGCGGGGCGTTGATGCTGAGGAGGTGCCGGGCTTTGATGCTGAGGAGGTGCCGGGCAATATCTCGATCGCCCCGAAGGTTTCACCCTGCTCCCAGGTCGCCTCGCCGCGCTTGTGCAGCTCGAGCAGGGCGAACAGCGTCACCGCCTGAGTCAGCCGGTCCTCCTCGCCGAAGCTGCGGTCGAAGTCGAGCGGGCCGCGCGCGGCGAGCAGCTCGCGGAGCACCCGCAGCCGACGCTCGAGCGAGACGGTCGGGCGGATGTGGCTGGTGTCGGGGCGCGGCGGCGTCCGCAGCAGGTCGCCGATCGAGGCCGCGAGCAGGTCCGGCTCGTAGGCGGGGCGCGCCGCCTCGATCGCGACCCGGCGCAGCTCCGGGGGCAGCGGCGCCGACCGGTAGAGGTAGCGGCGTCCGTCGGCGAACAGGCCGGAGAGATGCGCCGCGGCGTCGCGATAGCGGCGGTACTCGAGCAGTCGTGCGAGCAGCTCCTCGGCGGCCTCCTCCGGGGCGAGCTCGGCGTCGGTCTCCTCGGGGGCCGGGAGCAGCAGCCGGGACTTGAGCTCGAGCAGGGACGCGATCAGGACCAGGAACTCGGTCGCCGCCTCGAGGTCGAGCTCGCCCTGGCGCTCGACGTGGTCGAGATAGGCGACGACGATCTCGCCGAGCTCGACCTCGGCGAGCGCGATCTCCTCGCGCAGGACGACGGTCATCAGCAGGTCGAACGGACCCGCGAACACCTCGAGGTCGAGATCGAGCTCGGCAGCTCTCATCGGGCGAGAGCCTAGAGGCTGCCCCGGACCCCGACGCCCATCGCGTCGCGGACCTCGGCCAGCGTTGCGGAGGCGATCGCGCGCGCCTTCTGCGCCCCGGCCTCGAGCGCCGCCTCGAGCGCCACCTCGTCGCCGCGGATCTCCGCGTAGCGCTCGCGCACCGGGGCCAGGTACTCCACCACCGCGTCGGCGACGGCGGTCTTGAAGTCCCCGTAGCCAGAGCCGGCGAACTCGGCCTCGATCGCCGCCGGGCCGGCGCCGCGGACGACCGCGAGCACCTCGATCAGGTTCGCGATCCCCTCCTTGCCGGCGCCGCGGGCGACCTCGGTGCCGGAGTCGGTGGTCGCGCGCATCACCTTCCTGCGGATCGCGTCGGGCTCGTCGAGCACGTAGACGGTGCCCTGCTCGCTGCCGCCAGTGGTCGTCATCTTCGAGCCCGGGTCCTGAAGGTCCATGATCCGCGCTCCGACCTCGGGGATCCGGTCCTCGGGCTCGACCAGCAGCTCGCCGAAGCGCTCGTTGAAGCGGCGCGCGATCTCGCGCATCAGCTCGACGTGCTGGAGCTGGTCCTCGCCGACCGGGACCTCGCCGGCCCGGTAGGCGAGCACGTCGGCGGCCATCAGCACCGGATAGAAGAAGAGCGCCGAGGAGACGAGCTCGCGCTGGCGCTGCGACTTCTCCTTGAACTGGTGCATGCGGTTGAGGTCGCCGTGCGAGGTGACCGCCGAGAGCAGCCAGGTGAGCTCGGTGTGCTCGCGCACGTCGGATTGGCGAAAGAGGATGCAGCGCTCGGGATCGAGCCCGGCGGCGAGCAGGATCGCGGCCGTGTCGTGGACGCGCTCACGCAGCTCCGCCGGGTCGTAGGGGACCGAGAGCGCGTGCAGGTCGACGATGCAGTAGATCGCCTCGCCGCGCTCCTGGCCCTCGACGTACTGGCGGATCGCCCCGATGTAGTTGCCGAGGTGCTTGCGACCGGTCGGCTGGATGCCCGAGAAGATCCTCACGGACCGGCAATCTAGAGCGCGCGCGCTCGGCCCGGGACCTCCGCCCCGCTCCCGCCCGTATCGATTGCGGTGGCTGCGAAAGCGAGGAGACCGAGATGAACCGCAGACTGCGATCGATCGTCGCCGGCGCGCTCGCCGGCACGGCGTGCGCGCTGGCCGCCCCCGGCGCGCACGGTGACGGGCTCCCGGTGCCGTTCGACGGCGGCGACAACGCCGGCGTCACCGTGCCCGAGAGCGCCTACCGCTACAGCACGGTCGGCACCGGACGCGAGACCACGGTCGTCAAGACCGCGATCGGAACCGGCGAGATCCAGCGCACCGCCGGCCTCGAGGGCGACTGGGGCGTGGCGCTGGTCGCCTACGACGGCAGCCCGAGCGGGCTCTCGGCTGATGGCCGGACGCTGGTCCTGATCGAGCCGCGACTGCGCTTCCCGCGCAGCTCGACGACGCTCGCGGTCTTCGACGCCGAGCGGCTCGAGCTGCGCCGCGAGCTCACCCTGGACGGCGATTTCAGCTTCGACGCGCTCTCGCCCGACGGGCGGCTGATCTACCTGATCCACTACCCCGAGCCGCGCGACCCGACCGCGTACGAGGTCCGCGTCTACGACCTCGATCGCGGCAAGCTGCTCACGGAGCCGATCGTCGATCCGAACGAGAGCGGCGAGGAGATGGCCGGGTTCCCGCAGACGCGGGCGGCGAGCCCCGACGGGCGCTGGGCCTACACCCTCTACGCCCCGGCGGAGCGCGACCACCCGCCGTTCGTGCACGCGCTCGACACCGGGCGCGGGACCGCGGTCTGCATCGACCTCGACCCGCTGGCGAGCTTCCGTCGCATCGACCGGCTGCGGCTCGAGCCGAGCGCCGACGGCTCCACGCTCATGGTCGCCGACCGCGGCGACTCGGTGGCCGAGATCGACCTGAGCTCGTTCGAGGTCGCCGAGCCGTCCACCGCGGCGCCGGCGGCGCCCGATGAGGGCGGGATCCCGTGGCCCGTGGTGGCGATCGCGGTCGCGGCCGGCGCGCTCGGGCTCGCGCTCGGGCTCCGGCGCCGACTCGCGGCGAGGTAGTGCGAGCCGGCGCGCTGATCGCGTTCGCGCTCGGGGTCGCGCTCTGCGTCGCGGCGCTCGGGCCCGGGAGCGGGGTTCCCGAGCCGGCCCCGGCCCGCGCGGCGCCCACACCACTGGAGCGTGTCGAGCGCGCGATCGCCCCCCGGCGTGACCTGATCCGGCGGACGACGGCCACGATCGGCCGCTCGGCGGACGGTCGGGCGATCCGGGCGACGGCGGTGAACGGTCGCGAGCCGGGTCCGGTGGTGCTCGCGATCGGCTGCGTCCACGGCGACGAGTGCGCCGGGGTCGCCGCCGTCCGCAGGGCGTATTTCTGCCGCCGCCCCGACACCGGTGACCTGGTCGTCGTCCGCAACCTGAACCCCGACGGGCTCGCGCTCGAGAGCCGGCTCAACGCCCGCGGGGTCGACCTGAACCGCAACTTCGCCGCCGACTGGCGCCCGATCGGCGCTCCCGGCGACCCCGAGCACTCGGGGCCGCGGCCGTTCTCGGAGCCCGAGTCCCAGCTCGCGCGGCGACTGATCCGAGCGCTGCGCCCGGACGTGACGATCTGGTTTCACCAGCAGTCCGAGCGCCTGGTGCGGGCCTGGGGGCCGAGCATTCCCGCCGCCCGCGCCTATGCCCGCCTCGCCGGCGAGCCGTTCGTCGCGATGCCGTGGCTCGACGGCACGGCGCCGAACTGGCAGAACGCCCGCTTCGCCGACTCGAGCTCGTTCGTGGTCGAGCTTCCCGAAAGCGGGCCGGCCGGTGCGCGAGCGCCATGGCCGGGCGGTCTTCGAGCTCGGCGGAGAGCTGTTGAGGGGCGGCGATGGCTGAGGCGCTGGCGCTCAGCCCGGTGAGCGCGGGACAATGGCTGCTGGCCATGAGCGTCGACCCCGCCTCCGAGCGGCTCGCGCGCGCGAAGCCGGCGATCTCGATTCGCGACCGGCGCGAGGGCGCGATCGTCCGCGACGCGCAGCGCGGCGACGCCGAGGCGCTCGAGGAGCTCTTCCGCCGCCACTGGCGCCGCGCCCACCGCGCCGCCTACCTCGTCGTCGGCGACCCCGCCGCGGCCGAGGACATCGCCCAGGAGTCGTTCCTGGCCGCCGTCCGGGCGCTCGACCGCTTCGACCGGCGGCGTCCGTTCGGGCCCTGGCTGCACCGGATCGCGGTCAACCGGGCGATCGACTACGCCCGCGCGCGGGCGCTGCGCTCCGAGGGCGCCCTCGGCTCGCCCGCCGAGCCCGCGGCCACCGACACCCGCGAGCTCTCCGACGAGCTGCTCGCGGCGCTGGCCGAGCTCTCACCCGAGCACCGGGCGGTGGTCGTGCTCCGCTACGTGCTCGAGTACACGCCGGGCGAGATCGGCGAGATGCTCGGACTCGCGCGCGGGACCGTCAACTCGAGGCTGCGGCGCGGGCTCGACCGGTTGCGACCGGCGCTCGAGGAGGACCCGACGTGAACGGCGAGCGCGAGCGCGAGCTCGAACGCCGGCTGCGGGAGCTGCGGGTCCCGGGCGAGCACGAGGCCGAACGGCGCTCGTGGGAGGTCGTGCGCGCCGCCTACGCCGAGCGTGAGCCGGCGCGCCCTGCACCGCGCGCCGGTCGCCGGGTCGCGATCGCGCTCGCCGCCGCGGGGGCGGTGCTCGCGGTCGGGCTGAGCCCGGCCGGAGCGAAGGTCGCCGACCTCGCCGACGAGATGGCCGAGGCGGTCGGGATCGGCGCCGAGGACGCGAAGCCGGCGCTGCGCTCGCTCCCGGCCGCGGGCGAGCTCCTGGTCGACTCGGCCCAGGGCCCGTGGGTCGTGCGCGAGGACGGCTCGAAGCGCCTGCTCGGCGACTACGACGAGGCGAGCTGGTCGCCGCGGGGGCTGTACGTCGCGGTCGCCGAGGCGCGCGAGCTGCTCGCGGTCGAGCCCGACGGGGACGTGCGCTGGGCGATCGACGCCCCGGGCCCGGTCCGCGATCCGCGCTGGGGCGGGATCGGACTCGACACCAGGATCGCCTACCGCAGCGGCGACGACCTCTGGGTCGTCGACGGCGACGGCACCGACCCGCGGCTGCTGGCGCGGGACGTGTCGCCGGAGCCACCGGCATGGCGACCGACCCCGCCCGACCTGAAGCTCGATCCCGAGGCGGGACCGCTCCACGTGCTCACCTACGTCGACGGGAGCGGCGAGATTCGAACCGTCGACGCCGAGACGGGTGAGCGACTGGAGACAGGGCGAATCGACATGGAGTCGCTGGCGGCCCCGACGGCCGGCGGCACCAAGGGGGCCCTCTCCCCCGACGGGCGCGGCCTGGCGACGATTCGCCCCGCGGGCCGCCGTGCCGAGCTCGTGCTCGACCGCGCGCGCGGCGGCGGCCGAGTGCTCTTCTCGGCCCGCGGCCGCCTCACCGGCCCTACCTGGTCGCCCGACGGCCGCTGGCTCCTGGTCGGCTGGCCGCAGGCCGACCAGTGGCTGTTCATCCCCGCCGAGCGCCGCGGGCGGATCGTCGCGATCGACGACATCTCGGCCCAGTTCGACCCCGGCGACAGCGGCGAGCGCTCGTTCCCGCGGGTCAGCGGCTGGATCCTGCCCGAGCGCTAGGGCTCCGGCGGCTCGCGCAGCTGCTGCGCCGGAGTGAAGAAGTTGCGGTAGGCGAGCGTGGTCGCGATCAGCGCCGAGAGCGCGACGCTGCCGAGCAGCACCCAGAGCAGGATCAGCTGCAGCCGCACCGCGTCGATCGGGTCGGCTCCGGCGAGCAGCATCCCGACCATCGTCCCGGGGAAGAAGATCAGCCCGGTGGTCTTGGTCGAGTCGACGAGCGCGATCGTCCCCGAGCGCAGCGACCGTCGAACGCTCGGGGCCGCGGCCGTGGTCGTGGTCGCGCCGAGCGCCAGCGTCGCCTCGATCTCGCGAGCGCGGTCGCCGATCTCGTCGCCGAGCCGGTTCAGCGCCACCGCGGCCGCGGTCATCGAGTTGCCGACCACCATCCCTCCGACCGGGACCAGGTAGCGCGGCTCGGGCTCGAACACCCCGAGCGCGACCACCAGCCCGAGGGTCGATGCCCCGGCCACCCCGAGCGCGATCAACAGCGGCCAGAAGGCGCCCGGCACCCGCTTCGCCCGCCGGCGCGCGGTGAAGGCGCCGAACAGGACCATGACCGCGATCAGCGCGACGACCAGCGCGAGGCTGTCCTCGTCGAAGATCGCCTGGATCACGTAGCCGATCGCGATCAGCTGCACAGCCGAGCGCACGACGGCGACCGCGATGTCGCCCTCGAGCCCGGTCCGGCGCCAGAACGAGACCGCGATCGCGATCGCGACCAGGACGAGGCTGGCGGCGACCTCGCCGACGGTGACGTCGATCCCGACCGCCATCAGCGCGCCCCCTCGAGCAGGCGCTCGCTCGGGCCCTGGTCGACCGCTCGCCCAGCCTCGATCCGCAGCACCCACTCCGACATCCGCCGCGCCTGGGCGAGGTCGTGGGTGACGAGCACGGTCGAGATCCCGAGCCGGCGGCGCAGGTCGGCGAGCGTGCGCTCGATCGCGGCGGTCGCGGCATGGTCGAGCGCCGAGGTCGGCTCGTCGAGCAGCAGCACCGCGGGCTCGAGCGCGAGCGCCCGGGCGAGCATCGCCCGCTGCTGCTCGCCGACCGAGAGCTTCGCCGCGTCGCGCTCGGCGAAGCTCGCGTCGAGCCCGGCGAGGTCGAGCAGCCGGTCGACGTCGGGCTCGCGCCCGGCGAGCTCGGCGGCGAAGCGCAGGTTGGCGGCGACCGTGCCCTCGAGCAGCGCCGGCAGCTGCGGCACGAGACCGACCTCGCGCCTCAGCGCGAGCGGATCGCGCTCGCGGACGTCGGAGCCCCGATAGCGGACGGTGCCCGACTCCGGGTCAGCGAGCCGGTCGAGCAATCGCAGGACGGTCGACTTGCCCGACCCCGACGGGCCCGCGATGCAGCTCGCCCCCTCGGGGATCCGGGCGCTGAGCTCGCGCAGCACGGGCTTGCCGGCGCGGCTCAGGCTCGCGCGCTCGAGCTCGAACAGCATGCTGCGATTATCGAGCCATGCCCGACCGAACGGCGGTCCCGCCGAAGCTCGAGCCGATGCTGGCGAGCCCCGCGAGCGCTCCGCCCGACGGCGACGAATGGGCGCACGAGCTCAAGTGGGACGGGGTGCGGGCGATCGCGACCCTCGCCTCGGGCGCGACCCGGATCGCCGCCCGGCGCGGCACCGACGCCACCCACCGCTATCCGGAGCTGGCTGAGATCGCGGCGCAGCTCGGCGGCCTTGACGCGATCCTCGACGGCGAGGTGGTGGCGCTCGACGACGAGGGACGGGCGCGGTTCCAGCTCCTGCAGACGCGGATGGGACTCAGCGACGAGGGCCGGATCCGCCAGCGCGCCGAGCTCACCCCGGTGACCTACGTCGCCTTCGACCTGCCGTGGCTCGACGGGTCCTCGCTGCTGGCCGAGCCGTACGAGCGCCGTCGCGAGCTGCTGCTCGAGCTCGGCCTCGATCGCCATCCCAACGTCACCGTGCCCGCCCATCACGTCGGCGACGGCGCGGCGCTGATGCGGGTCGTCCGCGAGCGCAACCTCGAGGGGGTGGTGGCGAAGCGGCTCGGCTCCCCGTACCGGCCCGGCGCCCGCAGCCGCGACTGGCTCAAGGTCCGCCACCGCCGCGGCCAGGAGCTCGTCGTCGGCGGCTGGATGCCGGGCGAGGGCAGCCGTGGCGGGCGGGTGGGCTCGCTGCTGGTCGGCCACTGGGACGCGACCCCCGCCGAGGCCGAGGCGCTCGGACGCCCGCAGCGGCTCGTCTACGCCGGTGGCGTCGGGACCGGATTCACGCAGGCGATGCTCGACCGGCTGACCGAGCTGCTCGGCCCCCTCGGCCGCGAGCAGCCGCCGTTCGAGCTCGGCGAGGACCCGCGGGCCAAGTACGCGCAGCGGGCCCGTGACCGCGGCGCCGGCCCGGTCTGGGTCGAGCCCGAGCTCGTCTGCGAGGTCGAGTTCACCGAGTGGACCCGGGAGGGCACCCTGCGCCAGCCCGCGTTCAAGGGCCTTCGCGACGACAAGGACCCGCGCGAGGTCGTGCGCGAGAGCTGATCCGGACGCCCCGCGCGCGGAGCAAGGTTTGTCCCGGGGCGCCGATGAGAAAGGAATGCGCGGGTAGTCTGAGGTAAGTAGATACCCATGCCACGCGCAATCTGGTCAGGATCGATCAGCTTCGGGCTCCTCAACGTCCCGGTGAAGCTGTACTCGGCCGTCTCGAAGAAGTCGGTCAGCTTTCGCGAGCTGCGGCAGTCCGACAGCTCGCGGATCCGCCACAAGCGCGTCGCCGAGGCCGACGGCGAGGAGGTCGACTACGGCGACATCGTCAAGGGCTATGAGATCGCCCCCGAGCAGTACGTCGTGCTCACCCGCGACGAGCTCGAGGAGCTCGACCCGAAGAAGACCCGCGCGATCGAGATCCAGGACTTCGTCGACCTCGACGAGATCGACCCGATCTACTTCGACCATCCGTACTACCTCGGCCCCGACAAGGGCGCCGAGAAGGCGTACGGGCTGCTGGTCAAGGCGATGGAGGACTCGCACAAGGTCGCTGTCGCCCGCTTCGTGCTTCGCAACAAGGAGAACCTCGCCGCGCTGCGCCCGATGGACGGGGTGCTGACGATGGCGACGATGCGGTTCGCCGACGAGGTCGTCTCCCCGGACGAGATCGCCGAGTCGATCGAGGTCGAGTCCGAGACGCCGCAAAAGAAGGAGCTCGAGATGGCGAAGGCGCTGATCGACTCGCTCGCGGGCGAGTTCGACGCCGAGCAGTACCGCGACGAGTATCGCGAGGAGCTGCTGGCGCTGATCGAGCGCAAGGCGAAGGGCGAGAAGATCGTCAGCTCGAGCGAGGAGGCGCCGAAGCCGACCAAGGCGCCCGACCTGATGGCGGCGCTCGAGGAGAGCCTCGCCGCGGTCAAGGGCGAGGAGACGAAGTCGGCGAAGGCGAAGTCCGCCAAGCCCGCGGCGAAGCCGAAGTCAAGATCGCGAAGCAAGGCCAAGGCAAGCAAGTAGAGGTCGACGGGCGCGAGCTCGCGCTCACCAACCTCGACAAGGTGCTCTGGCCCGCCCGCCGCGGTGGGCGCGGCGGCAGCCGCAGCGCGTTCACCAAGGGCGAGGCGATCGACTACTACGCGCGGATCGCGCCGGCGATCCTCCCCCACCTCGCCGGCCGGCCGCTGACCAGGGTCCGCTTTCCCGACGGCGTCGAGGGCCAGCGCTTCTTCGAGAAGCGGGCGCCCAAGCACACGCCGGATTGGGTCCGCACCGCCCCGATCGAGATGGGCTCGGTCGGGGTGCTCGACTTCATCGTCTGCGACGACCGCCCGACGCTGATCTGGCTCGCGCAGCTCGCCGGGCTCGAGCTCCATCCCTCGCTCTCGCTCGCCGACCGGCCCGAGCGCCCGACCGTGCTCGCCTTCGACCTCGATCCGGGTGAGCCGGCGACCGCGGTCGAGTGCGCCCGGGTCGCGCTGCGGCTGCGCGAGCTCTTCGGCGAGCTCGGGCTCGAGTGCCTGGCCAAGCACTCGGGCTCGAAGGGGATCCAGGTCTATGTGCCGCTCAACAGCGAGGTCGGCTACGAGCGCACGAAGCCGTACGCGCGCGCGGTGGCGCAGGCGCTCGAGCGCGCCGAGCCGGAGCTCGTGGTCTCGAAGCAGGACCGCAAGCTGCGGCGCGGCAAGGTGCTCGTCGACTGGAGCCAGAACGACTACTCGAAGACGACCGTGGCCGTGTACTCGCTGCGCTGCCGGGATCGGCCCTGGGCCTCGGTGCCGCTGACCTGGGACGAGGTCGCCGAGCTCGCCGACGACGGCGACCCCGAGTCGGTTCGCTTCGAGGCCGCCGCGGCGCTCGAGCGCGTCGCCGAGCACGGGGACCTGTTCGCGCCCGTGCTCGAGCTCGAGCAGGAGTTGCCCGAGCCCCCGGGCTCGGAATAGGATCGCTGGCCCGACCATGGAGGGCCGATGAGCAACACCGAGCAGCGAGAGCGGGCGCGAGCGACCTGGGCGGCGGGCGACTTCGACGCGATCGCGGAGCGGATCTGGTCGGTCGGCGACGATCTCGTCGAGCGGGTCGGGGTGAGTGCCGGGCAGCGGGCGATCGACGTCGCCTGCGGCACCGGCAACGCCGCGATCCCGGCCGCCGTCGCCGGCGCCGAGGTCACCGGCCTCGACATCACCCCGGAGCTGTTCGAAGACGGGCGCCGGCGGGCCCGCGAGGCGGGGGTCGAGATCGAATGGGTCGAGGGCGACGCCGAGGACCTGCCCTTCGACGAGGCGAGCTTCGACCTCGCACTCTCCACCTTCGGTTGCATGTTCGCCCCCGACCACGAGGCCGCGGCCGCCGAGCTCGCGCGGGTGCTGAAGCCGGGCGGGCGCATGGGCGTCGCGGCATGGAACCCGCAGGGTGCGATCGGCCAGTTCTTCGCCACGATCGCCAAGCACGCCCCGCCGCCGCCGGAGGGCTTCCAGCCGCCGCCGCTCTGGGGCGTCCGCGACCACGTCTCCGAGATCTTCGCCGGCACCGGGCTCGAGCTCGAGTTCGAGGACGCCGCGGCCCACTGGAGGTTCGAGTCGGTCGCCGAGATGGTGGACGAGTACGCGACCAAGTTCGGCCCGATCGTGCTCCTGCGCTCGACCCTCGACGACGACGGCCGGCGCGCGCTCGAGTCCGACCTGACCGCGACCTTCGAGGAGCTCACATACTCCGAGGGCGACGGGATCGCCTTCGACGGCGACTACCTGGTCACGCTCGGCCGCAAGCCCGGCTGACGCGGATCAGACGGGGACCGCGACCGAGCGCGCCCCGCCGCGAGCGCCGACGACGCCGATCGCCCGCTTCAGCCGGCGCACGCCCTCGGCGAGTTCGTCGGGCTCGAGGAAGTTGTAGGAGAGGCGCATCGACAGCTCGCGCGAGCGCCCGACGCTCATCGCCCCGCCGGGCGCGTAGGCGACGCCCTGGCGCAGCGCCTCGTCGGCGAGCTCGCGCTCGTCGAGCGGGAGGTCGAGCGTGACCCAGATGTGGCCGCCGCCGAGCGGGTGGATCCAGCTCGCCATCCGGCCGAGCTCGGCATCGAGGATCTCGACCAGCGCGTCGCGGCGCTCGCGGTAGAAGTCACGCGCTCGCTCGGTCTGCTCGTCGTAGCGGCCGCCGGCGAGATAGCGGGCGACGACGAGCTGGTTCAGGGTCGGGCTGTGGATGTCGTCGGCGCGCTTCTCGGAGACGATCCGGTCGAGCACCGGCCCGCTGGCCGCGAGCCAGCCGGCGCGCAGGCCGCCACCGACGGTCTTCGAGAGCGAGTCGCAGTAGATCACGTGCGCGGGCGCCTCCGAGCGCAGCGACGCGACCTCGGGGCCCTCGAAGCGCAGGTCGGCGTAGATCCCGTCCTCGACGACGAAGAACCCGTGGCGGCGGATCAGCGCCAGCAGGCGCTCGCGCCGGGCCGGCACGAGGTCGCGACCGGTCGGGTTGTGCAGTCGCGGCTGGATCGCGAGCAGCCGGATCTCGTTGCGGACCAGGAGCGCCTCGAGCGCGTCGACGTCGAGCCCGTCCTCGTCGACCGGGACGCCGAGCACGCGCACGTCGGGGGCGTCGAGCGCGCGCAGCACCGACATGAAGCTCGGGTCCTCGCAGGCCACGGTGTCGCCCGGTCGCACGATCGCTCGCGTCGCCAGGCTGAGCGCCTGGCTGGCGCCGTTGGTGATCAGGAGGTCGCGCTCGTCCTCCGGAGCGCCGCGCGTCGCCGACAGCTCGGCGATCTGCCCCCGCAGCTCGGGCAGGCCCTGGACGTCTGAGTACTGCAGCGCGCGTTCGGGCTCGTCGCGAAGCACCGCGGTCGAGGCCTCGCGGATCGCCTCGACCGGAAAGATCCGGCTCGACGGGTAGCCGACCGAGAGCGCGACCAGGTCGCGGGCGGTCGCCTGGCGGTGCATCTCGCTCAGCACCTGGTCGCCGTAGCTGAACTCGAACTCGGGCAGCGCGTATCGCTGCCAGGCGATCGAGTCGCTGACCCGGGTGCGCTCGGGGTCGCGGGCGGCGCCGCGGACGAAGGTGCCGCGGCCGACGTGGGCGCTGACCAGGCCGAGCTCGCGCAGGCGCTTGTAGGCGCGGACCGCGGTCAGGTGGTTGACGCCGGCGAGCTCGGCGAGCTCGCGGGTCGGCGGCAGCTGCTCGCCCGGGGCGAGCTCGCCGCTCGAGATCGCCTCCGAGACCAGGTCGACGATCTGCTGGGTGAGCGAGCGCTCGCCGTCGCGATCGAGCTCAGACAATGATGCTTTGTACGACATTGAACCTCCTCCTCGCGCTTTGTATCGTAGTACATACGACGCAAACAGAATCTCTCGAGCGAGAGTATTACCGAGAGGACACACAATGTCAATCACTTTCAACCACCAGACCCATACAATCAGCGACGGGCTCGAGCCGCTGGTGATCCGCGCCGCGACCGCGGCCGACCGGATGGCGCTCCTGCGCCTCGCCCAGCGCGACTCCGTCGCCGCACCCTCGGGCACCGTGCTGATCGCCGAGTCGCGGGGCGAGATCCACGCCGCGCTCGAGCTCGAGAGCGGGCGCGCGATCGCCGACCCGTTCCGGCCGACGGCCGACCTGGTCGCCCTGCTGCGCGCTCGCGCCGCGGGGACGGTCGAGCCGTGCGCGCCGCCCACAGCGGCTGGTCGCCCGGACGCCGTTCGCACTCGGGCACCGCGCCGCAGCCTAGCCCGCGGCCCTGAGCGGTCCGGCCCGCGCGGCGCTCAGTCGAGCGGCTGGCGCAGGACCGGCCTGCGGCTCGCGGCCGCCTCGTCGAGGCGGCGGACCGGGGTCGTGTAGGGCGCCTCGCGCACGATCGCGGGATCGTCCTCGGCCTCCGCGAGGATCGCCTCGAACGCGTCCGCGAGCAGGTCGAGCGACTCGCGCGTCTCGGTCTCCGTCGGCTCGACCATCAGCGCCTCGTCGACGAGCAGCGGGAAGTAGATCGTCGGCGGGTGGAAGCCGTAGTCGAGCAGCCGCTTGGCGACGTCGAGCGTGCGGGTCTCGAGCTCGCGCTTGGCGGGTGCTCCCGAGAGCACGAACTCGTGCATGCAGAGGCGGTCGAAGGCGATCGGCAGGTAACGCCCCGCCCTCCCCCGGGCGAGCTTCGCGCGCAGGTAGTTCGCGTTCAGGACCGCCGTCTCGGAGGCCTCGCGCAGGCCGTCGCCCCCGAGGCTGGCGATGTAGGCGTAGGAGCGCACGAAGACGCCGAAGTTGCCCTGGAAGCCGCGCAGCCGCCCGATCGACTTCGGCAGCTCGTGGTCGAGCTCGAATCGCGGCCCGGAGCCGTTCTCGGACTCGGCGCGGACGATCCGCGGTGCCGGCAGGAAGGGGGCGATCCGCTCCGAGACCGCGATCGGCCCGGCGCCCGGGCCGCCGCCCCCGTGCGGTTGGCTGAACGACTTGTGCAGGTTGACGTGGACGATGTCGAAGCCCATGTCGCCAGGCCGGGAACGGCCCATGATCGCGTTCAGGTTGGCGCCGTCGTAGTAGAGCGTGCCGCCGACCCCGTGCACGATCGAGGCGATCTCGGCGATGTTGCGGTCGAAGAGGCCGAGCGTGTTCGGGTTCGTCAGCATCAGCGAGGCGACCTCGTCGGTCGCCTTCGCGCGCAGGTCGTCGAGGTCGACGCCGCCGCGCTCGTCGGTCGCCACCTTGACCACCTCGTAGCCGGCCATCGTCACCGTCGCCGGGTTCGTCCCGTGAGCGGTGTCTGGGGTCAGCACCTTGGTCCGGTGCTCACCGCGATCGGTGTGGTAAGCGCGCGTCAACAGCAGCCCGGCGAGTTCGCCGTGCGAGCCGGCGGAGGGCTGCAGGCTGACGTGCGGGAGCCCGCAGATCTCGCTCAGCGCCCGCTCCAGGTTCCACATCAGCTCCAGCGCTCCCTGGGCGCGCGCCGGGTCCTGCGCCGGGTGCAGGCGGGCGTGCCCTGGCAGCGCCGCGACCTTCTCGTTCAGGCGCGGGTTGTGCTTCATCGTGCACGAGCCGAGCGGGTAGGGACCGGTGTCGAGGTCGAAGTTGCGCCGCGAGAGCCGGTTGTAATGGCGGACGATCTCGGGCTCGGAGACCTCGGCCAGGGCCGGCGGCTCGGCGCGCAGGTAGCGGGCCGGGATCAGCTCGTCGAGCGCTGCGTCGGTGAACCCGCCGGCGTCGGTGGGCGGCATCGTCGCGGCGCGGCGCCCGTCCACCGAGCGCTCGTAGATCGTCGTCGCGACCTCGCGCTGCTGCGGCGTCGGGGTGTCGGCTGTGGTGGGTGGGGCAGAGTTCAAACCGAGACCTCCGCCTGCTGCCTGCTGCCCGCCTGCCCGATCGCCCCGCCGAGCGCTTCGGCGAGCCGGTCGATGTCCTCCTTCGAGCGGCGCTCGGTGATCGCGACCAGGAGCCCGTCCTCGTACTCGGGGTACTCGCGCGCGAGCGGATAGCCCGCGGCGATCCCCTCCTCGCTGACCAGATCCAGCACCTGCGCCACCGGCGCGTCGAGGCGGATCGCGAACTCCCTCGCGACCGGCGCCGTGTGCAGCAGCTCGACCCCCTCGACCGCGGCGAGCCGCTCGCGCGCGTAGGCGGTACGGCGGACGAGCAGCTCGCCGAGCTCGACCAGGCCGCGGCGGCCGAGCCAGGCGAGGTAGACCGTGCCCGCGAGCGCGTTCAGCGCCTGCGAGGTGCAGATGTTGTGGGTCGCCTTCTCGCGGCGGATGTGCTGCTCGCGCGTCTGCAGCGCGAGCACGAAGCCGCGGCGGCCATCGGCGTCGGTCGTCTCGCCGGCGATTCGCCCCGGCATCCGCCGCAGGTGCTCCTCGGTCGCGGCGAAGAACCCGAACGACGGCCCGCCGTAGTCGAGCCGGTTGCCGAGCGGCTGGCCCTCGCCAACCGCGACGTCGACCCCGCACTCGCCCGGCGGGCGCAGGACGCCGAGCGTGATCGCGTCGACGGTCGCGACGCAGAGCGCGCCGACCTCGTGGGCGGCGGCGGCGAGCGCCTCGAGGTCCTCGATCGCGCCGAGGAAGTTCGGGTTCTGGACGAACACGGCGGCGACGTCCTGGTCGAGGTGGTGGGCGAGCTCGGCCGGGTCCGTGGTCCCGTCGCGGAGGCCGACCTCGACCACCTTGGCGTCGAAACCGCGAGCATAGGTCTCGAGCGCCGCGCGCGCGTGCGGGTGCAGCCCGCGCGAGACCACCAGCCGCCGGCGCCCCTTGCCGGCGCCGAGCGCGAGGTAGGCAGCCGAGGCGGCCGACGACGGCCCCTCATACAGCGAGGCGTTGGCGACCGGGAGCCCGGTCAGCTCCGAGATCGCGGTCTGGAACTCGAACATCGCCTGCAGCCCGCCCTGCGAGACCTCCGGCTGATACGGCGTGTACGGGGTCAGGAACTCGGACCGCGAGATGATCGCGTCGACGAGCGCCGGGACGTAGTGGTCGTACATGCCCGCGCCGAGGAAGCAGCGCTCGGAGTCGGCGTCGGCGTTGCGAGCGGCGAGCGCCGCCAGGTGGTCGAAGACCTCGGTCTCCGAGCGCCCGTCGGGGAGCTCAAGCTCGCGGTCGAGCCGCACGTCGGCGGGGATGTCCGCGAACAGCTCGTCGATCGATTCGACGCCGATCTCGGCCAGCATCGCCGCCCGGTCGGCGTCGGTTGCGGACGTATAGCGGCTCACCGCAGTGAGGCTAGCGAGTGCCTCAGTCAGCCGAGAGCAACTCGCGATACGCGCCGAGGTCGAGCAGCCCGTCGACCTCGGAGGGGTCCGAGAGCCGCACCTGGACCAGCCAGCCCTCGCCGTAGGGGTCCTCGTTGATCTGCTCGGGGCTGTCGGCGAGCGCCTCGTTGACCGCCGTGATCTCGCCCGAGAGCGGTGCGATCACGTCGGAGACGGCCTTCACCGACTCGACCTCCGCGTAGGCCGAGTCCTTGGCGATCTGCGATCCGACCTCGGGCGGCTCGTAGAAGACGACCTCGCCGAGCGCGTCCTGCGCGTACCAGGTGATCCCGAAGGTCGCCTCCTCGCCCTCGACCCGCGCCCAGTCGTGCTCGGGGTGGTACTTCAGGTCCTCGGGGTAACTCTCCTCGGTCGGCAACGCGCCTCCTTGGCCGTGGGTCGTCGGTCAGTCGCTCGAGTACAGCGGGCTGGACTCTATGCGCGCCGCGCGCCGCCTGCCGCGGACGTCGACCTCGATCTCGGTCCCCGGCTCGGCGAGCTCGGCGCGCACGTAGGCCATCCCGATCCCGCGCTCGAGCGAGGGCGAGAAGGTGCCGCTGGTTACCTCGCCGGCGACCTCGCCGGCGGCGATCACGCGGGTTGCCCTGGCGCGGGATCCCGCGCTCGGTGAGCGCGAACGGCGCCAGCCTCTCGGCGGTCCCGGCGGCGCGGGCCGCGGCGACCGCCTCGGCGCCGATGAACCCGGTCTCCTCCTTGCAGCACCAGCCGAGGCCGGCCTCGATCGGGTTGCGCTCGACCGAGAGGTCGTTGCCGTAGAGGTGAAAGCAGACCTCGAGCCGCAGGGTGTCGCGAGCGCCGAGGCCCGCCGGGGTCGCTCCGGCGCCGACCAGCGCCTCCCAGAGGCCGGTGGCCCGGGCGGGGTCGATCATCACCTCGACCCCGTCCTCGCCGGTGTAGCCGGTGCCGCAGACCAGCGCCTCGCCGCCTGCGAGCGCGAGCGTCGCCGCGCGCATGCGCTTCGGCAGCTCGCCGTCGACGAGTCCGCCGACGAGCTCGCGCGCCCGCGGGCCCTGGACCGCCACCATCGCGTAGTCGGAGATCCGGTCGCGGACCTCGGCGTCGAAGTCGCCGGCGTGGTCGCGAAACCAGCCGAGGTCGCGCTCGTGGTTGGCGGCGTTGGTGACCGTCAGGTAGCGCTGCTCGCCGAGCCGGTAGCTGAACAGGTCGTCGAGGACGCCGCCGTCCTCGCGGCAGAGCAGCGAGTACTGGGCCCCGCCGACGGCGATCGCCGCGACGTCGTTTGAGAGCAGCCGCTGCAGCAGCGCCGTCGCCCCTGGCCCCTCGGTCTCGATCTCGCCCATGTGCGAGACGTCGAAGACGCCGCAGCCCGATCGGACCGCGAGGTGCTCGGGCCCGACGCCCTCGTATGAAACCGGCATCTCCCAGCCCGCGAACGGGACCAGGCGCGCGCCGGCGGCGACGTGAGCTTCATAAAGCGGGGTTCGGCGCAGCGCGGTGGAGCTCTCCACGGCGCTCAGGCTAGAGAGTCGCTCAGCCGATCCCGACGCCGCCGAAGAGGCAGACGCTGCCCTCGCCGTAGACGCCGTCGCCCTCGGCGAGCTCGCCGCTCTTGACCGCGACCGCGTCGACCCCGGTGAGCACGCTGCCGTCGGCGCCGACCACCCGGAAGCCGCTGCCGCTGCCCTGGCTGAACGAGGCGCCGGGGCCGGTGAGCGTCTCGACCGCGACCTCGCGGTCGGGCTCGTCGGTGTCCGGGTTGAGGAAGTCGCTGCTCAGCTGGCCGCCGGGAAGCGTGTCGGCCGGGCTCGAGAGGATCGAGCCGGCCGAGCCGGTCGCGGCGTAGACGACCCCCTGGAGCTCGTCGGTGGCGGTGTTGCGGAAGCACTTCGCGTACAGGCTGAGGTCGCCGTTCGCGGCCAGCGGCACCTGGTCGGCGGCGGCGCGCGCGTCGGCGTCGGTCTCGCCCTCGGCGGCGGTGACCCTGAGCACCGTGTCGTCGAACAGCTGCACCGTCTGCACCGTCTTCGCCTCCGGGACGGCCTCGAGCTTGTCCTCGAAGACCTGGCGGCCCTTGAGCGCGTCCTCCTGGACGTCGGCGCCCTTGACCGAGCGGCCCTTGATCTGCTTCGAGCGGACCGCGTTCTTCTTGATGTCCTTCGAGCGCACCGCCCCGTCCTTGAGGTCGCCCGAGTTGACCGAGTTCTTGCCCGGCAGCGCCAGCGCCGCTCCCGACATCGCGGCGACAAGCGCGATCAGGGCGACGATCATCGCCGGGGTCGGGCGCAGCTTTCGCTCGCGGCTCATCGTCGACCCAAACAGGGGGGCGCGGCGCGAGTTGCGGTCGCGCTCAGCTGCCACGCAGGAACGGCGGCACGTCGATGTCGTCGTCGGAGACCGTGAGCTCGCGCCGCTCGCGGTCGCCGAGGCCCTCGACCTGGCGCCTGCGGCTGCGCTCGCGAACGCGCATCGGGCTCCGCGCCATCGTCTCGAAGCCCTCGAAGCCGGTCGCGATCACGGTCACCCGGACCTCGTCGCCGAGGCTCGGGTCGATCACGGTGCCGAAGATGATGTTCGCCGACTTGTCGGCGGTCGAGACGACGATGTCCGCCGCCTCGTTGACCTCGAACAGGTTCAGGTCGTCGGAGCCGGTGAAGTTGAGCAGCATCCCGGTCGCGCCCTCGATCGACTCCTCCATCAGCGGCGAGGAGATCGCGAGCTTCGCCGCCTCCTGGGCGCGGTTCTCGCCCGAGGCGGTCCCGATCCCCATCATCGCCGAGCCGGCGTCGGACATCACCGTGCGCACGTCGGCGAAGTCGAGGTTGATCTGGCCGGGGGTGGTGATCAGGTCGGTGATCCCCTGGACGCCCTGGCGCAGGATGTCGTCGGCGAGCCGGAAGGCCTCCTGGACCGAGGTCCGGCGCTCGACCACCTGGAGCAGCTTCTCGTTCGGGACGATGATCAGCGTGTCGACCTTCGCCCGCAGCTTGTCGATCCCGTCGAGGGCCTGCTGCATCCGGCGGCTGCCCTCGAACTCGAACGGCTTCGTCACCACGCCGACGGTGAGCGCGCCGATCTCCTCCTTCGCGATCTCGGCGATCACCGGCGCGGCGCCGGTGCCGGTGCCGCCGCCCTCGCCGGCGGTGACGAAGACCATGTCGGCGCCCTTGAGCGCCTCCTTGATGTCGTCGCGCGACTCGGCCGCGGCGCCGGCGCCGACGTCGGGGTTCGCCCCGGCGCCGAGGCCCTTGGTCAGGTTGTGGCCGACCGCGAGCTTGATGTCGGCTTCGCACGCCTGCAGCGCCTGCACGTCGGTGTTGACGGCGATGAACTCGACGCCCTTGAGCCCGGCGTCGACCATCCGGCTGACCGCGTTGGTGCCACCGCCGCCGGCTCCGACGACCTTGATCACCGCGAGGTAGGACGACTCGACCATATCTCCCGTTCTGTGAGTTGACCCGTTGAATCCGTCCGAGGCTGAAGCCAAAGTCGAGCGTTTCCGCTCCAAGTAGCCTAGACGTCAAGGCGACGGTAGGGCATCGTGCCGTCGGTGTCAATCGACCGTCCGCATCTCGGCACGGAATCCTGCAGCCGCTCAACCCTCGACTGGGGCTCGAGGGTTGACATAGATCCTAAAGTCTCGACCTAGACTTGAGGCTCGATCGTCTCCAGCGCCTCCGCCGCCCCGCCGACGCTGGGGCGCTGCGGCACCCGCACGTCGACGTAGTTGGCGATCTCGAGCTCGGCGTCGGCGAGCACGGCGGCCACCGCCGCCCACTTCGCCGGGGCGCTGGCGCCACTGCCGAATCGCACCGGGAGCTCGCCGCGGAGCACGAGCTCGACCCCGAACTGCTCCGAGTGACCGACCTTCTCGATCAAGCCGAGCAACGGGTCCGGGGCGGCGCCGACGATCTGCGCCTGTTCCAGCGGCACTCCGCCGAGCCGGCCCGTGGCCGGGACGGCGTCGAGCTCGAGCGTCGGCAGCCCGTCCTCCGGCACCTCGACGCCCTCGAGCAGGGTGCCGTCGACGGCGACCGGGACCTCGCGCTCGCCGGCTGTGACCAGCATCCGCGGCGGGCGCTCGTTGACCTCGATCCGCATCCCGTGCGGGAAGTTCGCGTCCACGTCCACCGACTCGACGGTCGGGAATGCCGCCGCGGCGCGCTCGATCGCCTCCGGTCGCACGTGCAGGGTCGTCATCCCTTCCGCGACCCTGGTCAGCTCGTCGACGATCCGCTCGCTCTCGCCACCGGTGACGCCGACGACCTCGACGTCGTCGATCGCGACCAGCGACGAGTCGCGAAGCCAGAACACGTAGCCGGCGCCGAGCGCGAGCACGACCAGCGCGCCGACCAGCAGCCGGGCGCGCCAGGAACCGCGGGCCCGCGCCGGCGCTCGCCGGCTCGGTGCGCGCTTGGCGGGGCTGCGCTTCGTCGACGAACGCTTCGTGGTCGCGCGCTTCGGGGCGCGGCGCTTGGCCGGGGCGCGCTTGGCCGGCGCCTTCGCCCCGTGGCGCCCGCTGGTGCGGGTACGCGATGCCGCCGGCTTCGAGCGGTGCCCGGAACGGGCGGTGCGCGCCGTCGATCGACGCTTGCCCGCAGGGGTGGACGCCCGGGATCTGCCCATCGGGCAGTGATTCGCCGCCGGTGGCCCTCGCTCCTGCCTGGCTAGGAGCTAGTCGAGCGGCCAGTCGGCGGGCCAGTCGGCCTCGCCGAGCACCTGCACCTCGGGCTCGAGCTCGACCCCGAAGCGCTCGTGCACCCGGCGGCGGGCGGCGGCCATCACCGCGAGCACGTCCGCGGTCGTCGCCTCTCCCGTGTTCTCGACGAAGTTCGCGTGCTTCGGGGAGAGCCGTGCGCCGCCGACCGCGAGGCCCGAGCAGCCCGCCGCCTCGAGCAGCTGGCCGGCGGTGCGCCCGTCCGGGGCGGGGTCGGGGTTCTTGAAGGTCGAGCCGAAGGTCTTGATTCCCGAGGGCTGCGCCGCGCGGCGCTTGTCGCGCATCTCGGCGAGGATCGCCTTGACCGCGGCCGGCTCGGCCTCGCGCAGCGCGAACGCCGCCCGGGCGACGACCTCGCCGGGGCGCAGCGCCGAGGAGCGGTAGGCGAACCCGAGGTGAGCGGGAGCGCGACGGGTCGAGCCGGCGCCGGTGCAGACGTCGACCCACTCGAGCACCTCGGCGAGCTGCCCGCCGTAGGCGTTGGCGTTCATCCGCACGGCGCCGCCGACGGTGCCGGGGATGTTGATCCCGAACTCGAGCCCGCCGAGGCCCCAGCCGGCGGCCTTCGCGGCCGCCGACGGCAGTCGCGCGCCACCGCCGCAGACGAGCCGCAGCTCGTCGCGCTCGATCGCCGCGAGCTCGCCGGCGAGCTTCAACACCAGGCCGCGTACGCCGGTGTCGGCGACGAGCAGGTTCGAGCCCGAGCCGACGACCTCGACCGCGAGTCCCTCGACCTCGGTCCATGCCAGCAGCTCGACCAGGCGGCCCTCGGTCTCGGGCCGCGCGAACAGCTCCGCGTCCCCGCCCGCGCGCACCGTCGTCAGCCGCGCAAGCGGGTAGTCGCGCTCGACGCCCTCCGGAAGCTTCATTCGGCCCGTCCCTCCGCCGAACCTCGTCCCTCCGCGTACCCCGACACCCCCGGACGCGAAGCGGAGGAGGTGTCGGGCAGTTGTTCTGAGGAGGTGTCGGCATTTGCTCATTCACGAGCTTGCTCGCAAGCTCGTTGACGTCCCCGGCGCCGATCGTGACCAGGAGGTCGCCCTCGCGCAGCTCGGCGGCGAGGGTGCGGTGTGCGGTCTCGGCGTCGCGCAGCCACCAGACCGCGCGCCCGCCGGCGTGGTCGGCGGCGGCCCGGGCGACGTCGAGGCCGCTGACGCCCTCGAGCTCGCCGACCGGCTGCTCGCGAGCGGCATAGACGTCGAGGACGCCGATCCGGTCGGCGGCGGCGAGCGCGGCGCCGAACCGCGGCGCGAGCGCCTTCGTGCGCGAGTACAGGTGCGGCTGGAAGACCGCGATCAGTCGCCGCGGGGCGAGCTCGCGAAGCGCCGCCAGGGTCGCCTCGACCTCGGTCGGATGATGGGCGTAGTCGTCGTAGATCTCCGCCCCCGCGCGAGTGCCGCGGCGCTCCTGGCGCCGGCGCATGCCGGGAAAGCTCCCGAGCGCGGCCGCGACCCGGTCGAGGTCGAAGCCGGCGAGCTCGGCGGCGGCGAGCGCCGCGCGGGCGTTGAGGCGGTTGTGGCGACCGGGGACGGCGAGCTCGAGCGCCGGCCCCGGCCGCTCGGCGTCGAAGCGGACCGCGGTCGCGGCGGCGGCCGCGACCGGGTCGAGGAGCGGGTCGGCGCCGACCGCGGCGGCGCGCGCGCCACCGCCGGCGAAGCGCTCGAACGCGCTCAGGAGCTCGGCGCGCGAGCTCCAGCGCGAGTGGTGGTCGAGCTCGACGTTGGTGATCGCGACGATCTCCGGCCGCAGCTCGAGGAAGCTGGCGTCCGACTCGTCGGCCTCGGCGATCACCCACTCCCCCGCTCCCCAGCCCGCGTTCGCGGCCCCGCCGCCGCCGGCGCCCGCGCCCGGCAGGTCGCCGCCGAGGAAGTAGGGCGGGTCGGCGCCGACCGCGCGCAGCGCGTGGACCAGCATTCCGGCCGTGGTCGTCTTGCCGTGGGTGCCGGAGACGGCGATCAGCCGCCGCAGCGCGCAGAGCTCGGCGAGCAGCTCGCCGCGGTGCAGGACCCGCTGACCACGCTCGCGCGCCCGAGCGAGCTCCGGGTTGTCGTCGGCGATCGCGGTCGAGACGACCACCTCGGCCCCCGGCGGGACCTGCTCGGGGTCGTGGCCGACGTGGGGCTCGAGGCCCGCGTCTCGCAGCCGGCGCAGGTAGGAGCTCTCGACGCGATCCGAGCCCGTGACCCGGGCGCCGAGCTGGTGGCAGACCGTCGCCAGGCCGCTCATCCCGGCACCGCCGATGGCGATGAAGTGCAGCTCGCGGCCGCGGATCGCGGTTTCGCTCGGCTCGGTGCTCACGACCCCGAAGCTTCGCCGATCGCGCCGAGCAGCTCGGCCGCGACCAGTGCGGCGGCGTCGGGCCGCGCGAGCCGGCGCGAGGCGTCGGCCATCTCGCCGAGCCGCTCGTCGTCGCCGAGCAGGTCCGAGGCGAGCTCGCGCAGGCGCGCCGGATCGAGCTCGCCGTCGGCAATCACGACCGCCGCGCCGCCGGCCGCCATCCACTCCGCGTTCGCATCCTGATGGCGTCCGGCGGCGTGCGGGTAGGGCACCAGGATCGCCGGCCTGCCGGCGGCGGCGATCTCGAAGATCGAGCCGCCGGCGCGCGCGAGGACCAGATCGGCGGCGGCGAGCGCGTCGGCGAGCCCGGGCTCGTAGGCGACCAGGGTGTAGCGCGCGGTGGATCCGGCGGCGTCGAGGCGCTCACGGACGAGCTCGTGGTCGCGCGCGCCGGAGATGTGGAGGACGTGGAAGCCGCGCTCGGCGCCGCTGCCGGCGAAGGCATCGAGCGCGGTCGTGTTGATCGAGCGCGCCCCCTGACTGCCGCCGAAGACGAGCAGGCAGCGGTCGCCGGGCGCGATCTCGAACCGCGCCCGGGCCGCCTCGCGATCGGCGGCGACGATCTGCGCCGGCACCGGGCGCCCGGTGACCAGGTAGCGCCCGCCCTCGCGGCCCGGGATCGGGAACGCGAGGCAGACCCGGCGCGCGCGCCGGGCGAGCAGCCGGTTGGTGAGCCCGAGATGGCGGTCGGCCTCGGTCAGCACCAGCGGCAGGCGCAGGGAGAGCGCGGCGAGCCCGGCCGGCCCGGCGACGTAGCCGCCACCGCCGAGCACCGCCTCGGCCCCGCGCTCGCGCAGCGCCCGGCGCGCGGCGGGGACGGCGGCGCCGGCGCGGCGGATCGCGTCCGCGGCCCGCAGCGGGTTCGAGCGGTCGAGGCCACGGACGTCGAGGAGTTCGATCTCGTAACCCGCCTCGGGGACGAGCTCGGCCTCGGAGCGGTCCCGAGCGCCGAGGAAGAAGACCTCGGCGCCCTCAGCCCGAAGCGCGTCGGCCACGGCCAGAGCCGGTACGACGTGCCCCGCGGTTCCCCCCGCGGCTATTGCGACCCTTGGCAACCTTTCTGCTCCTGCTCGCGGGCGCCGGGCGGGCACCGCGCCCGGCCGGCCGACCGCCGTCGACGACGCGCAGTCTCGCATCGCGACTCGACGGCCTCTTCGCGGTCCCGGCGCTGCCACCGCGCGAGACGTTGAGCAGCAGTCCGACCGCCGCCAGCATGACCAGCATGCTCGCGTTGCCGTAGGAGACCAGCGGCAGCGGAACCCCGGTCAGCGGCGCCATCCCGAGCACCGCGAGCAGGTTGACCAGCGCCTGGACCAGGACCAGCGAGGTGAGCCCGGCCGCGAGCAGCTTGCCGTAGCGGTCGCGCGCCTTGTGGGCGATCCTCATCCCGGCGTAGGCGAAGAGGCCGTAGAGGCCGACGAGCGCGGTGATCCCGAGCAGCCCGAGCTCCTCGCCGATCACCGCGGCGATCATGTCGGTGTGCGCCTCGGGCAGGTAGAAGGCCTTCTGCAGGCTCTCGCCGAGCCCGGTGCCGAAGATGCCGCCGGAGCCGAGCGCGATCTTCGCCTGGATCAGCTGGAACCCGGCGCCGCCCGGGTCGTCGCCCGGGTTGAGGAAATTCGTGATCCGGGCAACCCGGTAGGGCTCGAGCAGGACCGCAAGCACGACCACCGCGCCCGCGCCCGCCGCGAGCAGCCCGATGTCGCGCATCCGCGCCCCGGCGGCGATCAGCAGCATCGCGATCGCGATGCAGATCACGAGCGCGGTGCCGAGGTCGCCGGCGGCGACGAGCACGACGCCGGCACCGACCACGCCGAGCACCGGCATCAGCCTCGAGACGCCGCCCGTGGTGATCTTCGGACGCGTCGCGAGCAGGTTCGCGGCGAACAGGATCAGCGCCAGCTTCATCACCTCGGAGGGTTGGATCTGGACCGGGCCGGCGCCGATCCAGGCGCGCGAGCCGTTCACCTCCATCCCGATGCCCGGCACCAGCACCGCGAGGCAGAGCACGAACGACGCCGCGAGCACGACCGGGGTCAGGTTGCGCAGCGCCGGGACCCCGTTGTGCGCGAGCAGGCGCAGGACGACGAGCCCGAGGGCACCGAAGATCACGGTCCGCTTCAGGTAGTAGGCGCCATCACCCGAGTCGCCGAGCAGCGAGGTGGTCGAGCTGGCGCTGAACACCATCACGACGCCGAAGGCGAGCAGGCAGAGGGTCGCCGTGAGCAGCAGCGAGTACTCGATCGGCGGCGCCGACTTCGAGCGCGGGCTCACCGCAGCGCCTCGACCAGGGCGTGAAAGTGCTCGCCGCGGGCCTCGTAGTCACGGTAGGCGTCGAAGCTCGCGCACGCCGGGGCCAGGAGGACGACCTCGCCCGGCGCCGCGGCCTCGGCGGCGGCGGCGACCGCCTCGGCGAGCCCGGCGAAGCGCCGGTGCCCGACACCGCAGGCGAACGCGGGCGCCAGGTCGCGCTCGAGCGCGCCGGCGGCCTCGCCGATCAGATAGCAGGCGGCGCAGCGCTCGCGCACCGGCTCAGCGAGCGCGCCGAACCCGCCGCCCTTGAGCGAGCCGCCGAGGATCGCGTGCACCCCGCCCTCGAACGAGCGCAACGCCGCCTCGGCCGCGGCGACGTTGGTCGCCTTCGAGTCGTCGACGAAGAGGACGTCGTCGATCTCGGCGACGCGCTCGAGCCGGTGCGCGACGCCACCGAACGCGGTCAGCCCGGCGGCGATCGCCTCGCGCTCGATCCCCATCGCCGCGGCCGCCGCGGCCGCTGCGGCCGCGTTCTCGGCGTTGTGGGCACCGAGCAGGGAGATCCGGTCGCGCTCGACCAGCGGCTCGCCCCAGAGCTCGAGCACCGGCCCCGCGAGGGTGGCCTGGCAGTCGTCGGAGTCGCCGGCGGAGCGACAGAACGCGATCCGCCGCCCGCAGCCGCCGAGGTCGACCCCGGCGAGCGCCGGATCGGAGCCGTTGTAGACGCAGACGTCGTCGTTGCCCTGGTTCGCGAACAGGCGCAGCTTCGCCGCGAGGTAGTCCTCGATCGTCGGGTGGCGATCGAGATGGTCGGGGGCGATGTTGAGCAGCACCCCGCATTCGGGGGCGAACGCCTCGGTGTCCTCGAGCTGGAAGCTCGAGGCCTCGCAGATCACGGTCGCGTCCGCCTCGAGCTCGCCGACGAGCGAGGCGAGTGGCGTGCCGACGTTGCCGGCGACCGCGACCGGCTCGCCGGCGGCGCGCCAGACCTCGCCGAGCAGCTCGGCGACGGTGGTCTTGCCGTTGGTGCCGGTCACGGCGCAGAACCGGTTCGGCAGCAGCCGCCAGGCGAGCTCGAGCTCGCCGAGGACAGCGATCCCGCGCTCGCGCGCGGCGAGGACCGCCGGCGCCGTCGCCGGGACCCCGGGGCTCTTGACCACGCAGCGCGCGCCGCCGAGCGCTTCGACTCCGTCACCATCCAGGATCACTTCGACGCCGAGCTCGGCAAGCCTCTCGGCGCCCTCGGGACGGCCGCTGTCGACGCCGATCACGCGCTCGCCGCGGTCGGCGAGCATCCGCGCGGCGGCGGCGCCGGAGCGGGCCAGGCCGACGATCACGAACGGCCCGGGCGGCAGTGGCGGGCGCTGCTTGGATCCGGTCACGGGACTAGTTTCGCCCCCCCGCTAGACGCTACCTTCAGGGCATGGACAATCGGGTCAAGCGGGCGAGCGGCAAGACCGGCCGGTTCGTCCTCGAGATCGCCGCCGCCGTCGCGGTCGGGATCGGGATCCCGCTGTTCTGGGTCTGGCTCGGATCCCAGATCCAGGGGTCGCGAAACGCCCAGCAGGTCGAGGCGGGGACGGCGATGGTCCTAATCGTCGGAATCCTGATCAGCTACACGCTGGTGCTGATCGTCGCCGGGGCGATCCAGTCCCGCGGCCAGGGCGAGAAGCGCCCGCCGACCCGCTACCCGTGGAATCGCAGCATGCGCGACGAGCCCTACCGGCCCGGGAGCGCGAAGCTGACCCCGGTCGAGGCGGTGTTCGTCGGCACCGCGATCGTCGCCTCGATCGCGATGACGATCTGGTTCTTCGCCTTCGCCGGCTCGCCGCTGCCGAGCTGAGTCCCTGTTCGAGGCGGTCCACAGCGAGCGGATCGAGGTCGAGCCCGAGGCCGTCTGGGAGCTCTGGGCGGATCCCGGGCGCTGGCCGGACTGGAACGAGCAGATCGAGTCGGTCGAGCTCGAGGGCGAGCTCGCGGTCGGCGCCGAGGTGAAGGCGAAGCTCCGCCGCGGCGGCACCGTGCGCTACGAGGTGATCGAGCTCGAGCCCGAGCGCCTGCTGGTCGACGAGGCCGGCTTCCCCGGCGCCCGGCTCGGGCACGAGCATCGGCTCGACCCGGGGCGCTCGAGCGTCGAGGTCACCCACCGGATCTATCTCAGCGGCCCGCTCTCGGGCTTCTGGGCGCTGATGATGGGGCGCGGGCGGCTGCGCGACTCGGTCGTCCGCTTCGCCGAGCGTGAGCGCGAGCTGACCCAGGCGGTCAGCCGATCGAGTTCTGGTAGAGGACGTAGCCGATCCCGGAGCAAACGGCGGCGATGATCCAGAACCGGAGCATGATCTTGGTCTCCGACCAGGCGAGGAGCTCGAAGTGGTGGTGCACGGGAGCCATCAGCAGCACCCGGCGGCGGAACATCTTGAAGCTGATCACCTGAACCGCGACCGAGAGCGCCTCGATCACGAAGATCCCGCCGAGGATGATCAGCAGGAGCTCGGTCTGGGTCATGACCGCGAGCGCGCCGATCGCGCCCCCGAGCCCGAGCGAGCCCGTGTCGCCCATGAAGATCGAGGCCGGGAACGCGTTGAACCACAGAAAGCCGATCGAGGCGCCGACGAAGCAGGCCGAGAGCAGCGCCAGGCCCTCCTGGCCGTTGGTGATCGTGATCGCCATGTAGGCGAGCAGGACGATCGCGCAGGAGCCGGCGGCGAGCCCGTCGAGGCCGTCGGTGAGGTTGACGGCGTTCGAGGCGCCGGCGATCACCAGGTAGACGAAGACCAGGTACAGCACCGGGCCGATGTAGATCTCGGCGTCGAAGATCCGCGACTCCAGCGCCGGCTCGAGCCCGAGCTCGTCGTATGCGACCCACCAGAGCGCGGTCGCGAGCCCGATCTGGGCGAGCAGCTTGTAGCGCGCCGAGAGCCCGAGCGAGCGCTTCTTCGAGATCTTGATGAAGTCGTCGGCGAAGCCGAGCCCGGCGCAGCCGAGGGCGACGCCGAAGACCGCGAGGCTGGCGGTGTCGCGATCGGAGAGCACCAGGTACGGCACGGCGATCGCGCCGAACAGGATCAGCCCTCCCATCGTCGGCGTCCCCGCCTTCGCATGGTGCTCCTCCGGTCCCTCCTCGCGGATCTGCTGGCCGAACTCCTTCACCCGCAGGTAGCCGATGAACTTCGGCCCGAGGAAGATCGTGATCAGCATCGCCGCCATCCCGGCGATCAGGACCTCGCCGCGGTCGATCGCGGTCGAGGCGAGCTCGGTTGCGGTGTCGGTGACCGGCATCTCAGCCCTCCCCCGGCTCGTGCGCGCGCGCGAGCAGGCCGTCGCTGAGCAGCTCGAGCCCGACCGATCGCGATCCCTTGACCAGGATCGCGTCGCCGTCGCCGGTCAGGCGCTCGACCAGCTCGATCGCCGACTCCGCGTCCGGCGCCCACTCGTCGGGCGCGTAGTCGCGGGCGAGCTCGCCGACGCCGACGATCGCGTCGACGCCGAGCCCGCGCGCGTGCGCCCCGGCGTCGCGGTGATAACCGGGACCGTCGGGCCCGAGCTCGGCCATCCCGCCGAGGACCGCGATCCGCCGCCCGGGCGCCTCGATCGACGCGAGGTGGTCGAGCGCCGCGTGCATCGAGATCGGATTGGCGTTGTAGCAGTCGTTGACGAGCACCGAGCCTCCGGGCAGCTTGATCAGCTCGCCCCGCAGCCGCGAGAAGGATATGCCGGGCGCCCGACGCGCCATCTCATCGACCCCGGCGCCGAGCGCGAACCCGATTGCGACCGCACAGACCGCGTTGGTGAGGTTGTGCTGCTCCGGAAACGGGAGCGAGAACGAGGCCTCGCCGCTGGGGGCGACGATCGTCGCCTCGATCCCCTCGCCACGGCGGGCCCACTCGCGGGCGAAGACCTCGCCGCCGGGGCCGAAGGCGATCGTCTCGATCCGCTCGTCGAGGTGCGGCTTCAGCGCCCCGGCGTCGGCGGGGACGACGGCGTGGCCGTCGCCGGCGAGACCGTTGAGGATCTCGGCCTTGGCCTCGGCGATCGCCTCCTGCGTCCCGAGCAGCTCGAGGTGGACTGGCCCGACGTTGGTGATCGCGCCGACGTCGGGCTCGGCGATCTCGCAGAGCTCTGCGATCTGGCCGAGCCCGCGCATCGCCATCTCGAGAACCAACAGCTCGGTCTCCGGCGGCGCCGCGAGCAGCGCCAGCGGCAGCCCGATCTCGGTGTTGTAGTTCTCGGGGCTCGCGTGGACGCGGAACGGGAGCATCGCGCGGCAGATGTCCTTGACCGAGGTCTTGCCGGTCGAGCCGGTGATCCCGACCACCGGGCAGCCGATCTCGCGCCGCCAGGCGCGCGCCAGCGCCTGCAGGCCGGCAAGCGGGTCGGCGGCGGCGAAGACCCAGCCCGGCGCGGCGGTGGCGGCGAGCTGGTCCGCGCGGCCCGGCTCGACGACGACGCCCCAGGCGCCGGCGCCGAGCACTGTCGCCGCGTACTCGCCACCGTCGGCGCGCTCGCCGCGAAGGCCGAAGAAGAGCTCGCCCGGCCCGGCGTGCCGCGAGTCGACCGCTGCCCGCTCGGGGCGCCCGGCGGCGCCCTCGCGGACGATCTCGGCGCCGGCCTCGGCCGCGATCCGCTCGGGGGCGAGCTCGATCACGTGCCGGCGTTCGCGGGCGCCATCAGCCGGCGCAGCTCCTCGCGCGCGACGTCGCGGTCGTCGAAGGGGATCTTGCGCCCGCGCTCGAACTCCTGGCCCTGCTCGTGGCCCTTGCCGGCGATGACCACGGTGTCGCCCGCGCGGGCCGCCGCGAGCGCGAGCGCGATCGCCGCCCTGCGGTCGACCTCGACCTCGACCGCCGCCGGCCCGGCGTCCATCGCGGCGCGGATCTCGGCGACGATCGCCTCCGGGTCCTCGGAGCGCGGGTTGTCGGAGGTGACCACGGCGAGGTCCGCGAGCCGCGCGGCGATCTCGCCCATCAGCGGCCGCTTCTCGCGGTCTCGGTCGCCACCGCAGCCGAAGACGCAGATCAGCCTCCCGGCGGTGATCTGGCGGGCCGAGGCGAGCACGTTGGCGAGCGAGTCGGGCGTGTGTGCGTAGTCGACGAGGACGGCGTACGGCTGGCCCTCGTCGACGGGCTCGAACCGGCCGGGCACGCGCTCGGCGTGCGCGAGCGCCGCCGCCGCGGCCTCGAGCCCGATCCCCAGCGCCCCGACCGAGGCGATCGCGCAGAGGGCGTTCTCGATGTTGAAGCGGCCGGGCAGCGGCAGCGCGACCGCGGCCTCGGCCCCCGGCGCGACGACGCGAAAGCGCGCCCCGGCGGCGTCGAAGCCGAGCTCGAGCGCGCGGTAGTCGGCGCGCTCGTCGCCGCCGGCCGAGAAGGTGAGCGCGTCGATCTCGGCGGCGAGCTTCTCCCCGTAGGGATCGTCGAGGTTGACCACCGAGCGCTCGGGCATCGCGGCCGCGAACAGGCGCCGCTTGGCGAGGAAGTAGTCCTCCATGTCGGCGTGGAAGTCGAGGTGGTCCTGGGTCAGGTTGGTGAACGCGGCGACCGCGAACCGGATCCCGTCGGTGCGCCGCAGGCTGAGCGCGTGCGAGGAGACCTCCATCGCGCAGGCGCGGTCGCCGGCGTCCGCCATCCGGCGGAAGGTCGCCTGCAGGTCGATCGCCTCCGGGGTCGTGCGCTCGACCTGCTCGTCGGCGCCGCCGACGACCCGCTTCACCGTCCCCAGCAGGCCGGTCGCGATCCCCTCGTGCTCGAGGATCTGGCGGATCAAGAAGGCGGTCGTCGTCTTGCCGTTGGTGCCGGTGATCCCGGCGACTCGCAGCTCGGCGGTCGGATCGCCGTAGAAGCGCACCGCCGCGTGCGCCATCGCCGCGCGACCGTCGGCGACGATCGCCTGGGTCACCCAGGGCTCGAGCTCGAGCCGGCGCTCGACGACGACGGCCCCGGTCCCCGCCTGGACGGCGAGCGGGGCGAAGTCGTGGCCGTCGGCCACCGAGCCCGGATAGGCGAAGAAGAGCGCGCCCGGTCCGGCCTCGCGGCTGTCGTAGGCGAGGCTCGAGATCTCGGACTCGGCGTCGCCGACGATCTCGATCACGTCGGCGCCGGCGAGCAGCTCGCGAAGCTCCATCCGCCGATTCTTACAAGCGCGCCGTACGCGACGGACGGCCGCGCCTACGCCCGGCCGCTACGCCCCGTCGGGCGCGATCCCGAGGTAGGGCAGCGCGAAGCTGGCGATCTCGCCGAAGGCGGGCGCCGCGACGGTGCCGCCGTAGTAGTCGCCGCCCTTCGGGTTGTCGACCACGACCGCGACCAGCAGCCGCGGCTCCTCGGCCGGCGCGAAGCCGACGAACGAGGCCACGAACTCGGTCTCCGAGTAGGTCCCGGTCTCCGGGTCCACCTTCTGCGCGGTCCCGGTCTTGCCGGCGAGCGTGTAGCCGGGCACGGTCACCTCCTCGGCGGTGCCGCCGGCGGCGAGCACGCCCTCGAGCATCTCGCGGACCTTGCCCGCGTTCGACTCGCTGATCACGCGGTGGCTCGGGCCCGGGTCGGTCGGCACGCCGTCCGCGGCGAGCACCAGCCGCGGGGTGCGCAGGATCCCGTCGCCGGCGATCGCCGCGTAGCCGGCGACCATCTGCATCGGCGTCACCGAGAGCCCCTGGCCGAGCGGCAGGTTGCCCATCGTCGAGCCCGAGTAGTCCTGCGGGTCGACCATGATCCCGGCCTCCTCCGCCGGGTACTGGACTCCGGTCGGCGAGCCGAAGCCGAACTTGCGGATCCAGGAGTCGAAGCGCCCGCCGTAGGACGGGTCGCCGAACTCGTCATTGAGCGCCATCCCGACCTTGACCGCGCCGACGTTCGAGGACTGGGCGAGGATCTCGGCGACCGAGAGGGTGACGTAGCCGCGCGCGTGAGACTCCTCGATCTTGCGGTCGGCGACCTGGAGCACCGGCGGCAGGTCGAACGGCGTCTCGGGGGTGACGACGCCGTCCTCGAGCGCGCCGGCGACCGTGAACGCCTTGAAGGTCGAGCCGGGCTCGTAGGTGAACCCGGTCGCGATGTTTCGCAGCGCCTCCGGCGAGGCGGATGCCGGGTCGGCGGGATCGAAGCCGGGCGAGTTCGCCATCGCCAGGACCTCGGAGGTGCGCGGGTCGAGCACGATCGCGGTCGCGCCGTCGGCCTGGTAGGCCTCGGCGACGCCGGCGAGGACGCGCTCGGTCTCCAGCTGCAGGCCCGAGTCGATCGTCAGCGTCATGTCGGAGCCGGTCTGCGCCCCGGCGACGGTGTTGCGCTCGAGCTCGTCGCCGAGCGCGTCGCGGACGACCTCGCGCTCGCCGTCGGTGCCGTGCAGGGTCTCGTCCTCGGCCGCCTCGAGCCCGGTCAGCCCCTGGTTGTCGATCCCAACCGTGCCGATCACCTGCGCGGCGAGCTCGCCCTGCGGGTAGATGCGGCGGCTGTCGGGGAGCATGCCGATCCCGGGCAGGTCGAGCTCGGCGATCTGCTCGGCCGCGCGCAGGTCCGCCTTGCGCTCGAGGTAGGCGAAGCCGGACTCTCGGTCGGCGAGATTGCGAAGGATCTCGTTCTCGCTCGCGTCGAGCACGCGGGCGAGCTTGCGCGCGGTCTGCTCCGGATCGGTCGACCTGATACGGCGTCGCGTAGACGGTCGCCGCGTCCTCGGAGACCGCGAGCTGGTTGCCGTTGCGGTCGAAGATCGTCCCCCGCGAGCCCGGTACGACGACCGACTCGACCTGCTGGCTCTGCGCCTCGGCGCTGAGCGAGTTGCCGCGCACGGCGCCGATCCAGGCGGCGCGCACGAGCACGAGCGCGAGCAGGACCACGAACGACGCGAACAGGAGGCCGAGGCGGCGATCGATCAGGTTCACGGCGCCGCGAGGCCGCCGCCGGAATCCGGCGCGGTAGCGTCGGGCGCCGGAGTCGCGGTGGGCTCGGCCGCCGCCGGGTCGACCGCGGCAGGTTCGGCCGGTGCCGTCTCCGGGACCGCCTCGAGCGGCGCGACGGCCGCGGGATCGGTCACCGGCGCCGTCTCGGCCGGCACCACGGGAGCGACCTCGGCCGGCGCCGCCGCGACCGCGGTCGCGGAGCCGGCGCCGAGCTCGCCCGCGCGCAGCCGGCGCGCAGCCTCGGCGGCATCGTCGGCGTCCGGCTTCAGGTAGCGGACCTGGCCGGGCTCGGGCGTGAACAGCCCGAGCGCGAGCGCCGCCGCCTGGATCTCGTCGTTGGAGAGCGTGGTCGCGAGCTGCGCCCTGAGGGCCGAGTTCTGGCGCTTGAGCTCGTCGGCCTGGCGCCCCGCGGTGCTCGAGGAGGAGCTGAAGCTGAGCGCGAAGACGTTGAGCGCGACGATCCCGACCAGGAGCGCGCCGAGGAGGCCGATCCACCAGCGCCCGCGGGTGAGCCGGACGACGAGCCCGGAGTCGGCGATCCCGCCCACTGTGCGGACGGCCGCGACCGGGACGAAGCCGACGATCGGCGTCTGCTGGCGGCGTCGGGTCGCGGGCGGGCGCCGGGTCGCGGGCTTTCGCGCCGGCGGCTTTCGCCGCTTCGCGGGAGCACTCGATCTCGCTGTCGCCGTCGCCGCCATCGATCTACCTCAGCGGGGTTTCGGGGTCGATGGCGCCTGTTCCTGCGCCGAGCTTGCGCGCTGCGCGCAACCGCGCCGAGCGCGAGCGGGGGTTGCGCTCGATCTCGTCGGCGCTCGGCTTCACCGCCCGCCGGGCGAGCAGCTCGGCCTCGGGCTCGTGCCCGCAACGGCAGACGGGGAGCTCCGGCGGGCAGATGCAGCCGCGTGCGAGGTCGGCGAGAAAGCGCTTCGCGCGGCGGTCCTCGAGCGAGTGGAAGGCGATCGTCGCCATCCTGCCGTCGGTCGCCAGCGCCGACCAGGCCGCGGGCAGCGCGCGGTCGAGCGCCTCGAGCTCGCCGTTGACCGCGATCCGGATCGCCTGGAAGGTCCGCTTGGCCGGATGGCCGCGGCCGAAGCGGTAGGCGGGCGGGACCGCGGCGCGGATCGCGTCGACGAGCTCACAGGTGCTCGCGAGCGGGCGCCGGCGGACGATCTCGGCCGCGATCGAGCGCGCGTGACGCTCCTCGCCGAGCTCGCGGATCGCGGTCTCGAGCCGGCGCTCGGGCCACTCGTTGACGACCTCGAGCGCCGACAGCGGCTGCGAGGTGTCCATCCGCATGTCGAGCGGCGCGTCGTAGGCGTAGGAGAAGCCGCGCTCGGCGTCGAGCTGGATCGACGAGATCCCGAGGTCCATGTAGACGAGGTCGGGGCGCATGCCGTCGGCCTCGAGGCGCTCGAGCGCGTCGGCGAAGTTGGCGGCGACGAAGGTCGCCTCGCAGGCGAGGTCGGGCTCGAGCTCGGCGAAGCGCTCGGCGGCGACCGGGTCGCGGTCGACGCAGATCAGCCTCCCGGTCGGACCGAGGCGGTCCGCGACCATGCGCGCGTGCCCGCCGGCGCCGAAGGTGCAGTCGACGGCGAGCTCGCCGGGCTGCGGGTCGAGCAGCGCGACCAGCTCGGGCGCGAGGACCGGGAGGTGGCGGGTGGGCATGCGAGTCAGTGTGGCCATCGGCGCCGCGCCCCGTTCACCCGCCACGCGGGCCGGCGGCGAGCTCCTCGGCCATCCGCTCGGCCTCGTTCGCGAGCTCGGAGTAGTGCTCGGCCCAGCGCTCCGGGCTCCAGACCTCGACGTGGTCGCCGACGCCGACGACCATGCAGGGTCCCGCGAGCCCGGCGTGCTCGATCAGGTGGTTGGCGATCCGCACCCGCCCGGCCGAGTCGAGCGACTCGTCCTGGGCCGAGGCGTTGAAGCGCCGGTACATCATCCGTCCGGTCCTGCCGAGCCGGTTGAGGTCGGCGAGGAAGCGCTGGCTCCACTCGTCATAACTCTGCGGCGAGAAGACCTCGACGCAGGGGTCGAGCCCGGCGACGAGAACGATGCCCTCCGACAGCGGTCCGCGCCAACGGGCGGGGACCGTGAGCCGATCCTTGGAATCGAGACTGTGCTCGTACTGCCCGCGAAACGCCATATCGGTGTGGAGGGGGAGAAATCTGGACCGGAGTGGCGAGGTGGGAGGATCCTCACCACCCCGGTCCCTGGGTCAACTCGTATCGCCACGCTAACCCACTCTGTCCCACTTTGCAACACAGGCGATCGGCGAGATTGGACCTCATCCGTCGGACGGACTTGCTAGCCGGGTCGGCGACGGTGGGGTTTTCCCGCATCGGGAGCGCGATCCGGGCCCGCGAGCGCGGTGCCGCACGGCTCGCCGTCGAGGCGCTCTGATGCAAGCCGGCTTGCATGTAGGCTGCGCGCCGTGAGCGGCGAGACCCCGCCCGAGACGAGCAGCGAGCCGTCGCCGGGCGTCAGCGAGCCGCCACCGGGGGTGAGCGAGCCGCCACCGGGCGCCGACAAGCCCGCCGTCTCCGCTCCCGACCTGCCCGAGCCGCCGGAGCTGGCCGCGGTCCCGGCCGACGCCGACGACACCCGCGGGCATCACCTGCGCCGGCTCGGCGGGCATCCGCTAACCCTGACCCTGGTCGGGATCGTCGTCGTCAGCGCCTTCGTCGCCGGATTGCTCGGCGCCGGCCTCGCGGTCGGCGCCGCCGCTGCCGGGGCGGCGGTGCTGCTGGCGCTGATCATCGTCTGGCTGCTCGCCTCGGGCAAGGCGGCCGACGACTTCTTTCGCGCCTACGCCGAGGGCCGCGGGCTCGAGCGGCTCGAGGGCAAGTCGACCCTGCCGCCGATCACGCCGCTGCTGCGCAAGGGCGACCGCCGCTACGCCGAGCAGCGCTTCAACGGTGTCTTGCCCGGCGGGCTCGACGGCAGCATCTGCCTCTACACCTACGAGGAGACCTCGACCGACTCCGACGGCAACCGCCAGACGACCTACATCCACTACACCCTGGTGATGACCCAGCTGCCGGCGACGGCGCCGTTGATCGAGGAGCTCTTCTGCCAGCGCCGGGTCGGGTTCCGGTTCATGGACTCGATGGAGGACGTGTTCCGAAAGCGCCAGCGGGTCGAGCACGAGTCCGACGCGGTCGACAAGAAGTTCGAGATCTTCGCCGGCGCCAACGACGACCTCAACCGCGCACGCCAGATCCTCTCCCCCACGTTCCTGGTCTGGCTCGAGGCCCACTCATCGACCGACTACGCCTTCGAGCTCGTCGCCGGCTCGCTCGTCTGCAACGCCAAGGGCCACAAGAAGTCCGCCGCCGAGCTCGACCAGCTCTCGACCGCCTCCGCCGCGGTCGCCCGCCGCCTCGCCGAGGAGGCCGCGGAGCTCACCGGCTGAGGCCCGTCGAAACCAGCGGCGTCAGAACGGCAACCCGGCGTCCGCAAGCGACTCGACCGCCCAGTCGGCGCCGGCGGTGCGCAGCTCGGCGACCGTGTACTCGCCGGTGGCGACCGCGAGTGCCTTGATCCCGGCCCCGTGGGCGGCCTCGACGTCGAGCGGGGTGTCGCCGATCGCGATCGATGCGGCGCGGTCGAGGCGGCCGCCGGCGAGTGCGTCGGCGCGCTCGAGCGCCTTGCGGCAGACGTCGACGCGCTCGGCGGCGTCGGAGCCGTAGCCGGCGAAGGCGAAGTGGCGCTCGAGACCGGCGCGGGCGAGCTTCACCCGCGCCGCGGGATCGGTGTTGCCGGTGATCAGGCCGATCAGTCTGTCCTCGCCGGCGAGCCGCTCGAGCAGCGCCTCGACCCCGGGCATCACCCGGTAGCCGGGCGAGCTCTCGACCTCCTCGGCGAGGTAGCGCTGGCGGAGCGCCATCAGCGCCTCCATCTCCTCGTCCGACGGCTCGCGCCCGAGCGCGCCGCGAAAGCAGCGCCGCCCGACCTCCGGGTCGGGCACGCCCTTGCCGGTGTAGTCGGGGACGTTCACGTCCACCCCGTGCAGCTCAGCGAACGCCCGGTGCCAGGCGCGGTCGCTGGCGCCGCCGGTCGTGATCAGGGTCCCGTCGACGTCGAACAGCAACGCCTGAATACGTCCCGCCGGCTCCCTAGAACCAATGCCCGCCGGCTCCTCCGCTTCGCGTCCGGGGCCGGCGGGGTTCGCGGAAGAACGACGATCAATCAACGCTGCGATGGGAGCGGTAGTGGCGGATCAGCGCGTTGGTCGAGCTGTCGTGGGCGAGCTCGGGCTCGTCGGTGGCCTGGAGCTCGGGCACGATCCGCATCGCCAGCACCTTGCCGAGCTCGACCCCCCACTGATCGAACGAGTCGATCCCCCAGACCGTCCCCTGGGTGAAGACGCTGTGCTCGTAGAGCGCGACCAGGCTGCCGAGCGCGAACGGGGTCAGCCGCTGGGCGAGGATCGTGTTCGTCGGCCGGTTGCCCTCGAACACCCTGTGGGCGACCAGCTCCTCCGAGGTGCCCTCGGCGCGAACCTCGTCGGCGGTGCGGCCGAAGGCGAGCGCCTCCGCCTGGGCGAAGACGTTGGCGAGCAGCAGGTCGTGGTGGTCGCCGAGCGGGTTCAGCGATTCGCAGAAGCCGATCAGATCGCAGGGGATCAGCTTCGTGCCCTGGTGGATCAGCTGGTAGAAGGAGTGCTGGCCGTTGGTCCCCGGCTCGCCCCAGTAGATCGCCCCGGTCTCGTAGTCGACCCGGGCGCCGTCGAGGGTCACGTGCTTGCCGTTCGACTCCATCGTCAGCTGCTGGAGGTAGGCCGGGAACCGCTTCAGGTACTGCTCGTAGGGCAGCACCGCCGCCGTCTGCGCGCCGAAGAAGTCCCCGTACCAGACCCCGAGCAGGCCCATCAGCGCCGGCAGGTTTACCTCGGTCGGGGCCTCGCGGAAGTGCTCGTCGACGGCGTGGAAGCCGGCGAGCATCTCGGCGAAGCGCTCGGGGCCGATCGCGAGCATGGTCGAGAGCCCTACGGCTGAGTCCATCGAGTAGCGCCCGCCGACCCAGTCCCAGAACCCGAACATGTTCTCGGTGTCGATCCCGAACTCGCCCACCCCATCGGCGTTGGTCGAGACGGCGACGAAGTGGCGGGCGATCGCCTCCGGCTCGCCACCGAGGCCGGCGAGCGCCCACTCGCGCGCCGTGTGCGCGTTGGTCATCGTCTCCAGGGTCGTGAACGTCTTCGAGCAGACGACGAACAGCGTCTCCGCCGGATCGAGGTCGCGGGTCGCCTCGACGAAATCAGTGGCGTCGACGTTGGAGACGAATCGCAGCCGCAGCTCGCGCTCGGAGTAGAAGCGCAGCGCCTCGTAGGCCATCACCGGCCCGAGGTCCGAGCCGCCGATGCCGACGTTGACCACGTTTCGGATCGGCTTGCCGGTGTGCCCGCGCCACTCGCCCGCGCGCACCCGCTCGCAGAAGCCCGCCATCCGGTCGAGCACCTCGTGCACCTCGCGGACCACGTCGGTGCCGTCGACGACCAGCGAGCGCTCGCGCGGCATTCGCAGCGCCACGTGCAGGACCGAGCGGTCCTCGGAGACGTTGATCCGCTCGCCCTGGAACATCGCCGCCCGGCGCTCGGCTAGCTCGCACTCCGCCGCCAGGTCGGCGAGCAGGCGCACGGTGTCCGGCGTGATCCTGTTCTTCGAGTAGTCGAGCCGCAGCCCGGCGGCCTCGACCGTCATCCGCTCGCCGCGGCGCGGGTCGTCAGCGAACAGGTCGCGCAGGTGGCGGCCCGAGAGCTCGGCGTAATGACGTTCGAGCGCCGCCCAGGCGCGCCGCTCGCGCAGGGCGCTCACCGGATGCTCAGCCGACGGCCTGGCGCTGTTCGGCGATCGTCCCGAGCAGCTCGCGCCAGGAGGCGACGAACGCATCGGCGCCGTCGCGCTGAAGCCGCGCGGCGAGCGCGTCGACGTCGATCCCGGCCGCCTCGAACGCGGCCAGCACCTCGGCCGAGTCGCCGCCGTCGGCGCCGAGCTGCTCGCCGACCTCGCCGTGGTCGGCGAATGCCACCAGCGCCTTCTCGGGCATCGTGTTGACCGTGAACGGCGCCGCGAGCCCCTCGACGTAGAGCACGTCGGAGGCATCGGGGTCCTTGGTCCCGGTGCTCGCCCACAGCAGCCGCTGCGGTCGCGCTCCCTCGTTCGCGAGTCGCAGCCAGCGCTCGGACTCGAGCAGCTCGCGGTAGGCGGCGTAGGTGCGCTTGCCGACCGCGATCCCAAGCCGGTTGCGAAGCTCGTCCGGCGCCTCGCCGGCGACGGCGGCGTCCCAGCGGCTGATGAACAGCGAGGCGACCGAGGCGACGTCGGGATCGAGGCCGGCCTCGATCCGGCGCTCGATCCCCCGCATGTAGGCCTCCGCGGCACTGAGGTAGTGCTCGGTCGAGAACAGCAGCGTGACGTTGACCGGGATCCCGACGAAGATCGTCTCCTCGATCGCCCGCCGCCCCGCCTCGGTGCCCGGGATCTTGATCAGGAAGTTCGCCTCGGCGCGCCCGTAGAGCTGCGCCGCCTGCTCGATCGTCGCCTCGGCATCGTCGGCGAGCAGCGGCGAGACCTCGAGCGAGACGCGGCCGTCGACGCCGTCGGTCGCCGCGTTCACCGGCTCGAACAGCTTCGCCGCCCGGCGCAGGTCGGCGAGCGCGAGCTCGAAGAACATCGCCTCGCCCTCGAGGTCCTGCTCGCGCAGCTCGGCGATCTGCTCGTCGTAGGCGTCGCCCGCGCCGATCGCCTTGTCGAAGATGGTCGGGTTCGAGGTCAGCCCGGTGACCGAGAGCTCCGAGACGTAGCCGGCGAGGGTGCCGTCGTCGAGCATCGTCCGGGTGATGTTGTCGACCCAGAGGCTCTGGCCGAGGTCGTGGAGGGCTTCGGTTGGCTTCATCTGTTCCTCCAGGGTGGTTGCTGTTCAGTGGCCGAGGATGCCGCGCGCGGTCTCGACGATCTTCTCCGGCGTGAACCCGAACTTGCCGAGCACGTCCTTGAGCGGAGCCGACGAGCCGAACGTGTGCATCCCGACCATCGCGCCGCCGGGCCCGACGTAGCGGTCCCAGCCCAGGGTCGAGGCCTGCTCGATCGAGACCCGCGCGGTCACCTTGCTCGGCAGCACGAGCTCACGGTACTCCTCGGGCTGGCGGTCGAACAGATGCCAGGACGGGAGGCTGACCACGCGGCTGCGAACGCCGTCGGCGGCGAGCTGCTCGTGAGCGGCGACGGCGAGCGCGACCTCGCTCCCGGTCGCGATCAGGATCAGCTCCGGATCGCCGCCGTCGGCGTCGGCGAGCACATAGCCGCCGCGCCGCAACCCCTCGGCGTCCGCGTAGCGGTCGCGGTCGAGCACCGGCACGTCCTGGCGCGTGAGCACGAGCGCGGTCGGCCCGTGGCGCTGCTCGAAGGTCAGCCGCCAGGCCTCGGCGACCTCGTTCGCGTCGCAGGGCCGGATCACGTTCAGGCCCGGGATCGCGCGCAGCGAGGCGAGGTGCTCGACCGGCTGGTGGGTCGGGCCGTCCTCGCCGAGGCCGATCGAGTCGTGGGTGAAGATGTGGATCACCGGCAGCTCCATCAGCGCCGAGAGCCGGATCGCCGGCCGCGCGTAGTCGGAGAAGACGAGGTAGGTCGACCACGAGGGGCGCAGCTTCGCGAGCGAGAGCCCGTTCGAGATCGCCGCCGCCTCGTGCTCGCGGATCCCGTAGTGGAGGTTGCGGCCGCGACGCTCGCCGGGCCTGAACTCGCCCGCGTCGTCGAACTTGAGCCTGACCGAGGTCGAGTCGGTGAGGTCGGCCGAGCCGCTGACGAACCACGGCACCTGCTCGGCGATCGCGTTCTCGACCGCGTTCGACGCCTTGCGCGTCGCCACCGGCCCGTCGTCGGCCGCGAACGAGGGGATGTCGCGGTCCCAGCCCTCGGGCAGCTCGCGGCGCTGCATGCTGCCGATCTGCGCCTCGAGCGTGCCGTGCTCGCGCCGGTAGCCGTCGAGACTCGCCTCCCATTCCGAGCGCAGCTCGCGCCCCCGGGCGCCGATCCCGGCATCGAAGTGCTCGCGAACGCCGTCGGGAACCAGGAACTGGGCGTCCTCGGGCCAGTCGTAGGCGCGCTTGGTCTCGCGCGTCTCCTCGGCGCCGAGCGGCTCGCCGTGCGCGCCGGCGGTGTCCTGCTTGTGGGGCGAGCCGAAGCCGATGTGGCTGTCGACGATGACGAGCGTCGGGCGGTCGTCGCTGGCGCGAAAGCCGGCGAAGGCGCGGTCGACGAGCTCGAGGTCGTTGGCGTCGCCGACCCGCACCACCTGCCAGCCGTAGCCCATGAACCGTGCCGCGACGTCGTCGGAGTAGGTGATCTCGGTCCGGCCGTCGATCGAGATGTGGTTGTTGTCGTAGATCCAGCAGAGGTTGTCGAGGCGCTGGTGGCCGGCGATCGACGCCGCCTCGTGCGAGACCCCCTCCATCATGTCGCCGTCGCCGCAGATGACGTAGACGTCGTAGTCGAAGAGCTCGAACCCGGGCCGGTTGAAGTATGCGGCCTGCCACTTGCTCGCGATCGCCATCCCAACCGAGGTCGCGACGCCCTGCCCGAGCGGTCCGGTGGTCGTCTCGACGCCCGACGTCCAGCGGTACTCGGGGTGGCCCGCGGCCTTCGAGTCGAGCTGGCGAAACGACTCGATGTCGTCGAGGGTGATCGCGTCGCTGCCCTCGATCTCGTAATCGGGATCGACCGCGCGCACGCCGGTCAGGTGAAGCAGCGCGTAGAGCAGCATCGAAGCGTGACCGGCCGAGAGCACGAAGCGGTCGCGGTTGGGCCAGATCGGGTCGCTGGGGTCGAAGCGCAGGTAGCGCTGCCAGAGCGTGTAGGCGACCGGCGCGAGCGCCATCGGCGTCCCCGGGTGCCCGGAGTGCGCCCTCTCGATCGCGTCGATCGAGAGCGTCCGGATCGTGGTCACGGCGAGCCGGTCGATTTCCTCCATCGGTCCGTAGATTGCCGCAAACGTGGACGCGACGATCGAAGCCGAGAAGCGACTCGCCGCCGAGGCGGCGGCGGCGCTGGTCGCCGACGGGATGCGGGTCGGCCTCGGGACCGGCTCGACCGTCGCTCATCTGCTGCCGGCGCTCGCCGAGCGCGGGCTCGAGATCCGCTGCGTCGCGACCTCGCCCGCGACCGAGGCGGCGGCGCGTGAGCTCGGGCTCGCGCTCGAGCCGTTCTCCGAGCTCGAGCAGCTCGAGCTCGCGATCGACGGCGCCGATCAGGTCGCGCCCGACGGCTGGCTGGTCAAGGGCGGCGGTGGAGCTCACACGCGCGAAAAGATCGTCGCCGCGGCGGCGCAGCGCTTCGTCGTCATCGCCGACTCGACGAAGCCGGTCGCGGCGCTGAGCGCGCCGGTGCCGCTCGAACTACAGCGCTTCGGCCTCGCCGCGACCCTGCGCGAGCTCGGCCCGGTGTCGCTGCGCGACGCGGAGCCGACGCCCGACGGCGGCCTGCTCGCCGACTACACCGGCGAGCTCCGCGACCCGATGATGCTCGCGATGCGCCTCGCGACCGTCCCCGGCGTGGTCGAGCACGGGCTCTTCCCGCCGGCGCTGGTGAGCGAGGTGCTGATCGGGCGCGACGGGTCCGTCGAGCGGTTGGCGATCCGGGGCAGCTCGCGCTGAACGCCTACCCGGCCGCGTCGGCGTCAGATAGGACGACCGCATTGTCGGCCCGCACCCGCCCGGCCGGGATCGACTCGTCGCCGGCGCGCAGCCGCGCCAGCGGCTCGCGCTTGTCGGCGCCGGTGACCAGCCAGAGGACCTCGCGCGCCGCTGCCAGCGCCGGGTAGGTGAGCGTCATCCGGCGCCGGCCCTGGTAGGGACCGGTGATCGCGACCGCCCGGTCGGCGACCTCGAGCACCGGGTCGTCGGGGATGAGTGAGGCGGTATGGCCGTCGGGCCCGAGGCCGAGGTGGGCGAGGTCGAGCCGCGCCGGTAGGGTCGCGCCGTAGTCGGCGGCCGCCACCTCGAGCTCGGCGGCGGTCACGTCCATCGGCCGGATCGAGGCCCGGGCGGCGGCCGGAACGCTCGCCTCGAGGTGGGTCAGGTTGCGGTCGTCGTCGCCGTCGGGCGCGACCCGCTCGTCGACCTGGAAGACCGCGATTCGCGCCCAGTCGAGCTCGTGCTCGGCGAGCAACTCGAACATCCGCCAGGGCCCGCGGCCGCCGCTGACCGCGAGCGAGAACGCGTCCCGGGCTGAGATCGCGGCCTCAGCCGCGTCCGCGATCAGAGCCGCCCCGCGGCGCGCCGCCGCCTCCGGTCCGGCGAGGACCTCGACCCTCACCGCTTCTCGTCGTGCCCGCCGAACTGCTTGCGCATCGCCGACAGAACCCTGTCGGCGAAGTCGTCGAGCCCGCGTGAGGCGAAGCGCGAGTAGAGCGCCGTGGTCAGCACCGGCGCCGGCACCCCCTCGTCGATCGCCGCGATCGAGGTCCAGCGACCCTCGCCCGAGTCCGAGACCCGGCCCTCGAACTCCTCCAGCGCCGGGGACTCCCGCAGCGCCGCGGCGGTCAGGTCGAGCAGCCACGAGCCGACCACGCTCCCGCGCCGCCAGACCTCGGCGACCGCGGGGATGTCGATCTCGTAGCGATAGAACTCGGGCTCGGCGAGCGGCGCCGTCTCGGCGTCGGCCTCGCGCTCGGTCGAGCCCGCGTTCGCGTTCTCGAGGATGTTCAGGCCCTCGGCGTAGGCGGCCATGAGCCCGTACTCGATCCCGTTGTGGACCATCTTCACGAAGTGCCCGGCGCCGCTCGGCCCGCAGTGCAGGTAGCCGTTCTCGGCCGTGCTCGGCTCGCCCTCGCGCCCCGGCGTGCGCTCCGCCGCCTCGACCCCGGGGGCGATCGTGGCGAAGATCGGATCGAGCCGCTCGACCGCGCCCTCGGGGCCGCCGATCATCAGGCAGTAGCCGCGCTCGAGCCCGAAGACGCCGCCCGAGGTGCCGCAGTCCACGTAGTCGACCCCGCGCTCGGCGAGCTCGCCGGCGCGGCGGATGTCGTCGCGGTAGTACGAGTTGCCACCGTCGATGATCGCGTCGCCGGATTCGAGCAGGGCGCCGAGCTCGGTGACCGTCGCCTCGGTGATCTCGCCCGCCGGGACCATCACCCAGGCGGCGCGCGGGGGCTCCAGCTTCGCGACCAGGTCGTCGAGCGAGTCGGCGCCGATCGCCCCCTCCCCTGCCAGTCCCGCGACCGCCTCGGGGTTGACGTCGTAGACGACGCACTCGTGTCCGTCGCGCATCAGCCTGCGCACGAGGTTGGCGCCCATGCGCCCGAGGCCGACCATCCCAAGCTGCATCGCCCGGATACTAAGCGCCCGGCGGCGAGCGAATAGGCTGGGACGCCTACTTGGCCGACTCCACCGACACGTTGGTGATCTTCGGCATCTCCGGCGACCTGGCGCGGAAGATGACCTTCGAGGCGCTGTATCGGCTCGAGCGCCGCGGCGACCTCGGCTGCCGGATCGTCGGGGTCGCCAGCAACCGCTGGGACGACGAGACGCTGCGCGCACACGCTGGGGAGGCGATCCGGGCGACCGTCGCCGACGCCGATCCGCAGGTCGTCGACCGGCTCTGTGAGCGGATGACCTATGTCACCGGCGACTTCGTCGACGACGCCACCTACGCCGCGCTCGCCGAGGCGCTCGGGGACTGCCACAACCCGGTCTTCTACCTCGAGATCCCGCCCTCGCTGTTCGCGGAGGTCGTGCGCCGGCTCGGGGCCGCCGGACTGACCGAGGGCGCCCGGGTCCTGATCGAGAAGCCGTTCGGGCACGACCTCGCCTCGGCGCGCGAGCTCAACCGCGAGCTCGGCGAGGTGCTCGACGAGTCGCAGCTGCTGCGGATCGACCACTTCCTCGGCAAGGAGCCGGTGATGGACATCCTCTACCTGCGGTTCGCGAACACCCTCCTGGAGCCGGTCTGGAACCGCCGCTACGTCGAGTCGGTGCGGATCACGCTCGCCGAGGACTTCGGGGTCGCGGATCGCGGCGGCTTCTACGATCCGGTCGGCGCGCTTCGCGACGTGGTCCAGAACCACCTGCTGCAGGTGCTGGCGCTGGTCGCGATGGAGCCGCCGGCCGGGGACGCGACCGACCCCGACGCCGTCCGCGACCGCAAGGCCGACCTGTTTCGGTCGATCCCGGGCGCCGACCCGGGGCGCTACGTGCGCGGCCAGTACGACGGCTACCGCGAGGTCCCCGGGGTCGCTCCCGACTCGGAGACCGAGACCTTCGTCGCGCTCAGGCTCGAGATCGACAACTGGCGCTGGGCCGGGGTGCCGTTCTTCCTCCGCGCGGGCAAGGAGCTGCCGGTCGACGCGACCGAGGTCCGGGTCGTGTTCCACAGCCCACCGAGTCTCGGGATCGGCGGGAGCGGGGTCCCCGACCCGAACGAGCTCGTGATCCGGATCAAGCCCGACCCCGGGGCCCAGATCCGACTGATGGCGAAGCGCGCCGGCGAGGACACGCTGCAGCCGGTGCACCTCGACCTGCTGTTCGAGACCCAGGTCGGCGATCAGCCCGAGCCGTATGAGCGCCTGCTGCGCGACGCCCTGCGCGGCAACCCGCAGCTGTTTCCGAACCAGGACGCGGTCGAGCAGACGTGGCGCATCGTCCAGCCGCTGCTCGACGACCCGCCGCCGGCCGAGCCCTACGCCCCCGGCAGCTGGGGCCCCGAATCGGCGAGCCACCTGCTCACCGGCCACGGCGGCTGGCGCCGCCCTGGCTAGTCGAAAAGTAAGGACGCGCCGATGGCGCCTCCGAGGTCGCCGAGCTCGGCGATGTGGAAGTTCGGCGGGCGGTCGTCGGCGAACAGGTGCTCGTGCATCTGCGCTTCGATCCGCTCGGCGTAGAGCGGGCCGAGCCGGACCCCGAGGCCGCCGCCGAGGACGACCGCCTCGACGTCGAGCAGGTTGACCGCGGAGGCGATCCCGGCGCCGAGCGCCTCCACGGCGCGGTCGACCAGCTTCGTCGCCAGCGGGTCGGAGTGGTGCAGCGCCCGCTCCCAGACCGCCGAGGTGAGCCGGTCGCGGCCGCGCTTCTCCATGATCTTGAACAGGTCGGTACTCGCCCCGTCCTCGTGCTCGCGCCGCGCGCGCGCCTCCATCGGCGCGCGGCCGGCATAGGCCTCCATGCAGCCTCGGCGCCCGCAGGGGCAGCGCGCGCCGCCGCGCTTGACCACCATGTGGCCGATCTCGCCCGCGGCCCCGCGCCCGAGCCAGCGCTTGCCGTCGAGGATCAGCCCACCGCCGACCCCGGTGCCCCAGAAGACGCCGAGCAGCGCCTGGTAGGGGCGCCCCGCGCCGAGCTTGAACTCGGCGTTGGTGGCGACGTCGACGTCGTTGCCGACCCGCACCGGGGCGCCGAGCGAGTCCGAGAGGGTGGCGGCGAGCCCGAAGCCGCCGTTCCACCCGGGCAGGTTGCGGGCGTTCGAGACCTCACCGGTGCGCTCGTTGACCTCGCCAGGCGATCCGACCCCGATCCCGCCGAGCGAGTCGGTCTGCATCCCGGCGCCCTCGGCGGCGTCGGCGAGCGCGTGCGCCATCTCCTCGGCGACGTCGGGCGGGCCGCCCGCGGTCGGGGTCGGCCGTCGCGCCTCGCCGAGCACCTCGCCCGTCGGGCTCACGATCGCGGCCTGGATCTTCGTCCCCCCGAGGTCGATTCCCCCGCGGGGCGCGGTCTTCCTGCGACGCACCGCCGGCATCGGGCGAGTGTATCCGCGTCCTCGAGCGGGCTCCGGGCCTCAGAGCCCGGCGAGCAGCGAGTCGGAGTGGGCGATGATCGCCGCGAGCAGCATCAGCAGCACCGACGGCACCAGCACCAGCGCGACGACGAGCTGGATCTTCGGCGCCGCGCGGGCGGCGTGCTCCTCGATCCGCCGCCGGGCGTCGCGGCGCAGACCCGTCGCCTGCAGATGAAGCTGCTCGGCAAGCGGCGAGCCGTAGGTGCGCGAGCGCTCGATCGCCGCCGCGAGCGCGCCGACCTCGGCCCCGCCGACTCGCTCGCGCAGGCGCTCGATCGCGGTCCGCACCGGGCTCCCGCACTCGATCTCGGCGACCGCGGTCGCGAGCTCGGCGGCGAGCGGCCCGGTGGTTTCGCTCGCGATCTCGCCGAGCACGGTCGCTGCGCCCCGCCCGGCGCCGGCGCCGACCGCGAGCATGTCGAGCGCATCCGGGAGGGCGGCGACGAAGCGACCCCGCCGGCGCCGCGCGGTGCGCTCGAGCAGCGCGTCGGGGAAGAGGAAGCCGGCGACGATGAGCAGGCCCGCGACCGCGATCGCCGGTCGCCACGGGACCGCGGGCGCGGCGACGAGCGCGAGCAGCGCCCCCGCGACGGCGCCGGCCAGCTTCGCGACCACGACCGAGCGCTTGTCGAGCCGGCCCGCGAGGCCGGCTCGGGCAATCCGCTGCGGCAGGCGCAACCGCTGCGCCGCCTCGTCGAGCGACCGCGCCCGGCCGCCCGAGGCTCTGGCAAGGAGCCGGGCGGCGAGCGCGCCGGCGCGCCCCTCCGCGATCCCGGCGAGCTCCCAGGCGGCTCCAAACGCGAGCACCACGGCGAGCGCGGCGAGCGCCGCGGTCATCGGTCGCCAACCCGGCTCAGGCGCCTGATCGCGGCGAAGCCCGCGAGCTGGAAGGCGCCGGCGGCGGCGAGCAGGGCAGCCGCCCCGGGCTTTGCGAACAGCCCGGCGACGAACCCGGGATCGAGCAGCTCGGCGAGCAGGGCCGCGGCAGCGGGCATCGCGGCCACGAGCAGTCCGGTGAACCGAGCCTGCGCGGTCGCCGAGCGCGCGTCCGCCTCGGCTCGGTCGCGCTCGGCCGCGGCGGCGGCGAAGCGTCGCAGCAGGGTCGCCAGGTCGCCGCCGGCGAGCTGCTGGGTGAGCAGTGCGGCGGCGAAGGCGTCGACGCGCGGCGAGTCGACCCGGCGGCGGAGACCGGCAAGCGCGTCGCGGGTCGGGCCGCCGAGGGCGAGCTCGGCCCGCACCCGCGCCATCTCGGTCGCCGGCGGCCCGTCGAGCGTGCCGGCGGCGGCGGCGAGCGCCGCCCGGGGCGAGCGCCCGGAGGCGAGCGCGTCGGCGACCGCGGTCGCGACCTCGGCGAGCCCGCGATCGACGGCCCGGCGGTAGCCGGCGCGGCGCCGGGCGACCGCCCAGGTCGCGGCCGCGGGACCGGCAGCGGCGAGGATCGGCGCCGGGCCGGGGCCGAGTACGAGCAGGCCGCAGACGAGCATCGCGACGGTGCCGAGCGCGGCGAGGCGGCGGCGCTCGCTGTCGGTCGGCGCGTAGCCCTCGGCGCCGGCGCGGCGCAGCGGGACCAGGGCCGCGACGAGCCAGCCCGCGGCTCCCGGGCTCGCCAGCACCGCCTCGCGCGCGGCGACCGCAGCGAGGCCGCCTGCGCCGGCCGCAAGCGCGATCGCGAGCGCCTCGGCCGGGCTCACGAACGGCGCCAGCGCTCGCGCACGCCCACCCCGGCCGCGGCGCGGACGACGTCGTCGACCGCGGTCACCCGGCGGGCGCCGCCGGGGTCGCGGACCAGGTGGACTACGAGGTCGATCCCGCGGGCGAGCTGCTCGCGGATCGCCTCGTGGGGCAGCCCGACCCCGGCCATCAACGCCAGGGTCTCGATCCGCCGCAACGCGTCGGAGGGCGAGTTCGCATGCACGGTTGAGAGCGCGCCCTCATGACCGGTGTTGAGCGCGGTCAGCAGGTCGAGCGCTTCGGGCCCGCGAACCTCGCCGATCACGATCCGGTCCGGGCGCATACGCAGGGCGTTGCGAAGCAGGTCGCGGATCGTGACCGCCCCGCGACCCTCGACCGACGCCGGTCGGCTCTCGAGCCGGACGACGTGAGGGAGGCGCAACCGCAGCTCGGCGGCGTCCTCGATCGTGACCACGCGCTCCGCCGGGTCGATCCAGGTCGAGAGCGCGTTCAGGAGCGTCGTCTTGCCCGACCCGGTCCCCCCGCAGACGAGGATGCTGCGCCGGGCGGCGACCGCCTCGGCGAGCAGCTCGCGCAGGTCCTCGGTCAGCGTGCCGGAGGCAACGAGCTCGTCGGGTTCGGGGCGCGCGGCGGTGAACCGGCGCACCGAGAGCGCCGGGCCGTCGACCGCCAGCGGCGGGATCACGACGTTGACGCGTGAACCGTCGGCGAGCCGCGCGTCGGCCATCGGGCTGAGCTCGTCGACGCGGCGGCCGACCGGCGCCAGGATGCGCTCGATCGCGTCGCGCAGCTCCTGCTCGGAGTCGAAGCGAACGTCCGCGGGCTCGATCCGCCCCCGGCGCTCGACGTAGACGCGCTCGGGCCCGTTGACCATCACCTCCTCGACCGCGGGGTCGGCGAGCAGCTCCTCGAGCGGCCCGAGGCCGACGACGTCGCGCAGGATCAGCTCGGCGACCTGCTCGCGGCGCGCCGGCGCGAGCACCGCGGCGGCCTCGTCGACGAGCTCGCGGACGCTCTCCTCGAGCCCGCCGCCGGCCTCGGGCTCCCCGCGGCGGCGCTCGACCAGCCGCAGCCGCAGCTCGGCGGCGAGCACGCGGGCGTGATCGTCGGGGGTCGCGATGCCCGGTTGAGCCGCGAGCCGACCCGATCTCTCCCCCGCCCCGGCCTATGCTCGCGCCGTGAGCGGCCCGGAGATCGTCCTCGTCGTCGCGGTGCTGATCGGACTGTCGGTGCAGAGCGCGATCGGCTTCGGCTTCGCTCTCTTCGCCGCCCCGGCCGCGTTCGCGGCCCTGCCGGCGGCGGATGCGGTGCTGCTGGTACAGGTGCTCGGGATCGCGACCCACCTGCTGGTCCTGTTCACCGAAGGACGGCGGGCGCGGATCGCAGCGCGTCCGGTCGCGATCGTGGTCGCCTGCGCCCTGCCCGGGATGGTGGTCGGGCTCTGGATCGTGACCGAGGTCTCGCAACAGTCGCTGCAGCTCGCGGTCGGCGTCGTCGTCCTCGCCGGGGTCGCGATCCAGTGGCTCTTCACCGGCCGCGCGACCGCGACCGCGATCCGCCGCGAGCCGGGCCTCGAGGCGCTCACCGGCCTCGGCGCCGGCGTGCTCAGCACCTCGGTCAGCGTCAACGGCCCGCCGCTGGTGCTCACCTTCTCCCATCTCGGCCTGCGCGGATCGCTGCTTCGCGACTCGCTCGTCGCCGGCCAGCTCGGGATCGGGGTGCTCGCGTCCGTGGTCCTGCTCGCCGGCGCCGACGGCGCGAGCCTGCCCGGCGGCGCGGTACTCGGTTGCTGCGCGGTCGCGATGCTGATCGGCCACCGCTTCGGCGCCGCGGTCTTTCGTCGCCTCGACGCCGCCGCGCACCACCGCGCGGCCCTGGTCGCGGCCGCGATCGCCGGCCTGATCAGCATCGTCGCGGCGCTGCTCGACTGACCGCCGCGGGCGCTCTCAGCGGGAGATCAGACGCACCGAGCGGGCGAAGCTCTCGGCGTGGATCAGGCGCAGCGCTTCGCCGCGGGTGAGCGCCAGGGTCGCCACCCAGGACTCGGTCGCGGGCCCGGCGAGGACGTCGTCGGGGCCGGTCTCGGTCGCCGGTCGCAGCTCGAGCAGGCCGACCGCGCGCGCGGCGACGTAGGTCCTGCCCGCCCCGCCGCCCGGCCCCGGTTCGGAGGTGACGACGACGTCGACCCGGCGCGCCGCGCCCGTGGCCGAGGAACCGAGCGCACCACCGCCCTCGACCCCGATCTCGACCGGACGACGCCCGCCGTCGAGCGCTGCGGGGCGGCGCGGGCGCGAGCCGGGGCGGCGAAGCTGCGAGGCGAGCAGGTAGCCACCCGCGGGGATCGGCTCGACCGGCCTGCGCCCGAGCGCCTGTGCCGGATCGGCGAGCGCGTCGGGCGGCAGGAAGCGCTCCGGCACGCGGCGCAGCTCGAGCGCTCGGTCCAGCACCCGCTCGCTCAGTCGCCGGCCCTCGGGCAGCGGATCGGCCGCGATCACCACCTCGCGCAGCGGTCCGAGCCGTCCGGCTAGGTCGCCGCCGCCGGTCGCGCTCGCGGCGAGCCCGGCGCAGACGGCCGCGGCGGCCGCGAAGCCGGCGGCCCGCGCGCGGCGGTTCAACCGCCCGCGCTGGCGAGCGGCAGCTCGAGCACCGCGGAGGCGCCCGCGGCGTGGCGACAGGCGGCGAAGCGCCCGCCGTGCTCGGCGGCGACGTCGGCGACGATCGCGAGCCCGTGGCCGCGGCGGGGGTCCGTGCGCCAGCGACCGGCGAGCCCCGCCGGTCGCCGGGCGACCAGCTCGCGCCGGCCGCGACGGCGGTCTCCGCTCGCGTCGGACCCGTCGCAGACGAACAGCCGCAGACGCCCCCGGCGAACCACCCCCTCGAGCTCGATCGGCCCGCTGCCGTGCTCGAGCGCGTTCGCGATCAGGTTGTCGAGCGCACCCGCGATCGCCGCCGGCTCGCAGTGCACGCGGGTCCCGTTGGCATGCCAGCGCAGCGCGATCGAGCGCTGCCCGGCCGCGGCGGCCGCGCGCCAGCGCCCGACCGCTGCCGCGGCGAGCTCGCGCGCGTCGACCGTCCGCCGGCGCCGGGTCACGCATCCGCCGTTGAGCTCGCGGTCGAGCTCGGCGAGCGCCGCCGCCGCCGCCTCGAGCTGTCCCGGGAGCCCGGCCCGCGCCGGCGGCGGCGGTGCGAGCGCCAGGGCCTGGAGCGGCCGCCGGAGCTCGTGCAGGGCGCGGTTGAGACGCTCGCGGCGGCGCCCCTCGCGCATCCGGCCGGCGACCGCGACCGTGGTCAGCGCCAGCGCCAGCGGCCAGGCGATGGCGCCGGAGTCAGCGAGCGGCCCGAGCATCTTCGGACGGCGCGTCGATGAGCCTGTATCCGACGCCCCAGCAGTTGACCACGTAGCGGCCGTGCTCGGGGTCGAGCTTGCGCCGCAGCCGGCTCGCGTGCGAGTCGAGCGTCCGCGTGCGACCCATCGAGCGAAACCCCCAGACGTCGCGCAGGAGCTCGTCCTTGGTGAACACGCGGGTCGGCTCGGCGGCGAGCGCCCGCAGGAGGCTGAACTCCTTGTTCGCGAGCTCGACCCTGCGCTCGCCGACGCGGACCTCGCGCCGCGAGGTATCGACGAAGATCTCCCCCACGCGCAGCGGTCCCGCGCGCCGGCCGTCGCGGCGGCGCAGGATCGCGCGGATCCGGGCGGTCACCTCGCCGACCGCGAACGGCTTGACGACGTAGTCGTCGGCCCCGCAGCGCAGGCCGCGGACCCGGTCCTCCTCGGTCCCGCGACCGCTGAGGACGAGCACCGGCAGCTCGGGGTCGTAATTGCCGGTGGCGCCCTCGGAGGCCCGGATCTCGCGCAGGACGTCGAGCCCCGGGGCATCGGGGAGGTTGAGGTCGAGCAGAAGCAGGTCGGGCTGCTTGTAGTGGCAGAGGCGGAGCGCGTCGGCGGCGCACGGCGCGGGCAGGGCGCGGAAGCGATCGGCCTCGAGGTTGTCGCAGAGCAGCTCCAGGGTCGGCTCGTCGTCCTCGCAGACGACCAGCAGCGGGCCCGGCTGGACGACCGGCAGGGTCACCCGGCGTGCCCCGCCCGGATCGCCGGCAGCTCGACCACGGCCGCGGCACGCGGCTCGCGCAGGAGCCGGTTCGGCCCGACCGCCCCGCGAACCGAGACCGGCGCCATCGCCGCATCGAGGAAAACGACGTGGATCGGAAACCGCATGCCAAAGGTGTGGACGCTGCGACAGTGAGGGATCAGCAACCCATCCCCGGCGCGCTCGGGACGCAGCAGGGCGAGCCCGAGCAGACGCGAGGCGAGGGTGACCGCCACCGGCACCCGCCGGGAGGAGACGTCCGCGGTGGGAAGCCGGCGGAAGCGCAGCGGGCGGGCGGTGGCGGTCACGCGGCCTACAAGCCCGGTCCCGGGAGCGCCGCCCCCCGGCCGGGGCTACGCTGGGCCGATGGCGGAGCTCGAGCTGCTCGAAGGCGACATCACCGAGCTCGAGGTGGACGCGATCGCGAACGCGGCGAACACCGAGCTTCGCCACGGCGGCGGGGTCGCCGGGGCGATCTCGCGCGCCGGCGGGCCGGCGATCCAGGACGAGAGCGACCGGGTCGCGCCGATCGGGCTCGGCGAGGCGGTCGCGACCGGCGCCGGGGCGCTGCCGGCGCGCTGGGTGATCCACGCGGCGACGATGCGACTCGGCGGCCCGACCTCGGCCGAGATCGTCGCCGCGGCGACCCGCTCGACGCTCGCGCTCGCCGACGAGCTCGGGGCGCGTTCGCTCGGGCTGGTCGCGTTCGGCACCGGCGTCGGCAACTTCCCGCTCGCCGAGGCGGCGCGGATCGAGGTCGCCGAGACCCGCGGCCATCTCGAGCGCGAGAGCGCGCTCGAGCGGGTCGTCTTCTGCGTCTTCGGGGCCGAGGCCCGGGAGGCGTTCGAGGCCGAGCTTCACGCTTGAACCGCTCGTCACGAGCCCGGCGCCGCAACTGCGTCGGCGCTGTCGGGTTGGGGGTCGAGGGAAGCAGGGGGCAACCGATCTCGGAGGTTCGATGAGCTCGCGTACCCGCACCGCCGTGGCGCTCGCCACGGCCCTCGCCGCGCTCGCCGCGGCCGCGCTCGCGCCCGGCGCGACCGCCGCCCCGCGCGCCTTCTACGGCACGATCACCCAGACCCCGCTCACCGACAAGGACTTCGACCGGATGGAGCGCGCGAAGCTGGGCACGCTTCGGTTCGAGATCGACTGGGCGAGCGTCGCGAACGAGGACGGCAGCTTCAGCTGGGGCGGCCCCGACGCGCTGGTCGAGCGCGCCGCGCGCCACCGCCTGCGGCCGCTGGCGACCCTGTTCGGGACCCCGGCCTACGTCGCGCGCAAACTCGACGGCTACGGCTGCAAGGGCGATCGCTGCCGCCGCTATCTGCCGCGCTCGAAGGCGGCGCTGGGCGAGTGGCGCGAGTTCGTCCGCGCCGCCGCCGGGCGCTACGGGCGCGGAGGCGAGTTCTGGGCCGACAACCCCGGCCTCCCCCGGGCGCCGATCCGAGACTGGCAGATCTACAACGAGCAGAACTCGCCCGACTTCGCCCGCCCGAAACCGAACGTGCGCCGCTACTTCAAGCTGCTCGAGGGCGCCCGGCGGACGCTCGACGGGGTCGACCACCGCGCCGACGTGGTCACCGGCGGCATGTACGCGACCCCGCTCGGTGGGCGCAAGCCGGCGATCACCGCCTCGCGGTTCATCGAGCGCCTGTACGGGATCCGCGGCGCCCGCAAGGTGATCGACGGGATCGGCGTCCACCCATACGCGGCCAAGGTCTCGCGGGTGCGCGGTCAGGTCGACGAGATCCGCGACGCGGTCCGCGCCGGCGGCGACGGCAACGCCGGCCTCTTCGTCACCGAGCTCGGCTGGGCCTCCGGTGGCCCGGAGAACCCGCTCGTGGTCGGCAAGAGCGGCCAGGCCGCTCGGCTTCGCGACGCCTACCGGATGTTCGAGCGCATGCGCGGCGCCTGGAACGTGAAGACGGTTGTCTGGTTCTCGTGGCGCGACAGCGCGACCAGCGTCTGCGCCTGGTGTGCGAAGTCCGGGCTGGTGAGCAGGAACCTGCGCGCGAAGCGCTCGCTGCAGGCGATGACGAGGCTCACCGGCGGGCGCTGAAGCCGCACCGGGCCGGCGGCCGAGGGCCGCTCAGCTACAACTAGACGATGGAGCTCGAGCTCGCCCTGACCGTGGTGATCGCCGCCGCGTTGGCGCTGCTGATCGCCGCCGAGTGGGCGCGGATCCCGTACCCGATCCTGCTCGTGCTCGGCGGGCTCGCGCTCGGGCTGGTGCCCGGGATGCCCGAGGTCGAGCTCGATCCGGAGCTGGTGCTGCTGATCCTGCTGCCGCCGCTGCTCTACGCGGCAGCCTTCTTCACCCCGCTGCGCGAGCTGCGCCGCAACGTGCGACCGGTCTCGCTGCTCGCGATCGGGCTCGTGCTCGCGACGATGACCGTCGTCGCCGCGGTCGCCCACTACGCGCTCGACTTCGGCTGGGCGGCGGCGTTCGTGCTCGGCGCGATCGTCTCGCCGACCGACCCGATCGCGGCGACCTCGATCGCCCGCCGGCTGCACGTCCCCGGCCGGATCGTGACCATCGTCGAGGGCGAGGCGCTGATCAACGACGGCACCGCGCTCGTCGCCTACAAGTTCGCGGTCGCCGCCGTGGTCACGGGGAGCTTCAGCCTGGCCGAGGCGAGCGGCGAGTTCGTGCTCACCGCGCTCGGCGGGATCGCGGTCGGGATCGCCGTCGGCGCGCTCGTCGCCGCCCTGCGGCGACGGCTCGACAACCCACCGGTCGAGGTCACGATCGCGCTCTTCACCGCCTACTTCGCCTACCTGCCGGCGGAGGCAATCGGCGTCTCCGGGGTGCTCGCGGCGGTCACCGTCGGCATCTACATGGGGCGGCTGACGTCGCGCCTGACCACGCCGACGACGCGGATCCAGGGCAACGCGGTCTGGGAGATCGTCAGCTTCGTCCTCAACTCGGCGCTGTTCATGCTCGTCGGGCTGCAGCTGCCGACCGTGGTCGACGGCATCGGCGGCATCGAGGCCGGCCTGATCGCCGACGGGGCGCTGATCGCGGCAACCGTGATCGCGGTCCGGATCGCGTGGGTGTTCCCGTTCACCTACCTGCCGCGAGTGCTGTGGCGGCGGGTGCGCGAGCGCGATCCGTCGCCGCCGTGGCAGCACACGCTGCTGGTCGCCTGGACCGGGATGCGCGGAGCGGTCTCGCTCGCCGCCGCGCTCGCGCTGCCGCTGACGATCGACGGCGGCGGAGCGTTTCCGGACCGCCAGCTGATCATCTTCCTCGCCTTCTCGGTGATCCTGGCGACGCTGCTGATCCAGGGCCTGACCCTGCCGGCGCTGATCCACCTGCTTGGCGTCGACGACTCCGACGAGGAGCTCGAGCGCGAGGAGAACGACGCCCGCCTGCTTGCAACCGAGGCGGCGCTCGAGCGCCTCGAGACGCTGCTCACCGAGGAGTGGGTGCTCACCGACACCGTCGAGCGCGTCCGCGGCGCCTACACCTACCGCCGCCGCCGGCTCAGTGCACGCTCGGTCGAGGGCGAGTTCGACGGCGGCATCGACGGCGACGGGATCGACTACGAGACCCGGTCGGAGGCCTACCAGCGGGTCGTCCGCGAGGTGCTCGAGGCCCAGCGCGAGGTCGTGATCGACCTCCGCGACCGCGGCGAGATCAACGACGACGCGCTGCGGCGGATCGAGCGCGAGCTCGACCTCGAGGACTCGCGACTGGAGATCTGAAACGGGAAATTTTCGACCTCGAGAGTGCAAACCCTCGCCCATCGACCGGGGCCGAGATGCGCCGCTCGCGGCCATCGGCGAAGATGACGATCCCTGGGAGGCCCCGCGGGGAGGATCGGACGGGGCGGTTGATCGGAAAGACGGAATCGGAAGCTGTGGAGAAGGCAACTCGGAGAGGCAACTACGAGTCGGGATCCGACTACGTGCTCGAGTACGGCGAGCTGCGCTTCTCCTTCAACGAGGAGGACTTCTCGCAGCGAGTCGAGCAGGCCGCGGTGAAGCTCGACTTCGTCGAGGTCGGGCTCGAGCTCGAGGAGCTCCACGACCTGCTCGAGCTCGCCGTCAACGGCGAGATCCGGGAGCCGACCTCACCCCTGGGGGAGCACATAAACGAGCACTGGACCGAGCTCGTCGGCCCCGCCAACCGCAGCCTCGTGCACTGGATCCGGCGCCTCGTCTTCCGCGGCGCCTGGCTCGACCAGCGGGTCAAGGAGGGCGAGCTCGACATCGTCTTCGACGCCGACACGCACACGTTCGGCTACGTGCAGCCGGATCGCGACTCGGAGCCGATCGAGCTCTCGCGCGAGCCGTCGTGGTCCGGGCTCGCCTACCGGCGCTAGATCTAACTCCCTAGAGCGCGCCGAGCAGCTCCGAGTTCGAGGCCGTGGCCTCGATCCGATCGCGCAACAACGCCGCCGCCTCGGGCGGATCGAGGTCGGCGAGCAGTGAGCGCAGCCGGCGCGTCGCCTCGAGCTCGTCCGCGTCGCTCAGCTGCTCGGGGTTCGAGGCCCGGGTCTCGCCCGGGTCGAGCGCGGGATGGATCCCTGCGCCGGCGAGATCGGGGTCGAGCACGATCAGCGAGCTCTCGGTGCTCAGCACCGCGCGCTCGGCCTCGCCCTCGTCGCCGACCCCGTCGAGCACGGTCGCGAGCACGGTCAGCGAGCCGGCTCCGGTGAGGTTGCGACCGGAGCCGAACAGGCGCTTGACCTCGTCCGGGCCGCCGGCGGCGAGCGCGAGCCGCGAGAGCGAGTCGCAGACCAGGACCGCGTCGAGCCCCTGCTCGGCGAGCCGCCGGGCGCGCTCGAGCGCGAGCTCGGCGACCCGCAGCTGCTCGATCGGCGCCGCCTCGGCGGTCGCGATCGCGAACTCCGCGGGCGGCACCGCCTCGCGCCACGCGGTCGCCTCCTCGGGGCGCTCGTCGATCAGGAGGACGATCACGCGGGCGTTGTCGTCGCCGGCGGCGGCGCGGGCGAGGCTGCGCAGCAAGGTCGTGCGGCCGGAGCGCGCCGCGGCACGGACGAGCACCCGCTGGCCGAAGGCGAGCGGCGCGAGCAGGTCGACGGCGCGCGCGAGCACGTCCTCGTTCTGATCGCCGAGCCCGATCCGGCGCTCGGGCTGGATCGGCGCCAGCGATTCGAAGTCGAGACGCGACTCGGTCTCGGGCTCGTCGCCGTTGACGCGGTCTACGTGCACGAGCGCGCGGTGGCGCTCGCCCCGGCGCGGGTCGCGGGCGGGGCCGGCGACCTCGTCGCCCGGGCGCAGCTCGCAGCGGCGCACCTGGGCGGCGGAGATGTAGACGTCGCCGTCGCCGGGGTCGAGGCCGTCGAGGCGGAGGAAGCCGTAGCGCTGGCGGGTGAGCTCGAGCACGCCGCGGACCTCGTGCACGGGCAGGTCCTCGCCACGCTCGTCGCCCCCCTCCGCTCCCTCGGGACCGAGCTCGACCGGCTCGTCGGCGTCGGGATCGAGGACCGTCGCCTCGACCACGACCTCGTCGTCGTCTGCCTCCGCCTCGGCCTCGGACGCGGGCTCGCGCTCATTCGCGAGCAGCTCGACCAGCTCCGCGCGGGGCAGCTTGCGGTAGCCGCTGATCTCGGCCCGCGCCGCGCGGGCGTGCAGGTCGGCGAGGTGCATCTGCTCGAGCTCGGCTGCCATCCGGCCGCTGAGGCTAGACGATCGCCGCCGGGTCGATTCCCTCGGCGGCGGCGTCGGCGATCCAGCGCTCGGCCTCGGCGGCGACCCGCTTGCGATCCCAGCCGAGCTCGCCCCCGATCGCGGCCGCCACCGGTGCCACCGACTCCGCGTCGCGCAGCTGCGGTGCCGCGACTAGCCCGAGCCGGGTCCGGCGCAGGAGCACGTCGGCGACCGAGCGCGCCTGCTCGAGCCGTGCGGCGACCGCCGCCTCGGCGAGCATGTCCGGCTGCCCGGCGACGATCGGGGCGCCGAGCTCGGGGCGCTCGCCGACCAGGCGCAGGACGTTGCGCGCCGCGTGCCCGTAGCGAAACGCCAGCAGCTCGCGATAGCCGGCCGGCAACGACCCTTCGTCGACCGCGTCGGGAGGGTCGAGCTCGTGCTCGGAGGCGACCATCCCGAGCGGGATGTCGTCGGTCCGACAGGGCGCGACCCGGCCCTCGCGATCGACCATCCGGTCGACCACCTGCTTCGCCATCCGCCGCCAGGTGGTCAGCTTGCCGCCGGTGATCGTCAGCAGGCCCGAGGAGGTCTCATACAGCTCCGCCTTGCGCGAGATGTCGACCGACTTGCGCGGGTCCCCGGTCGAGATCAGCGGCCGCACGCCGGCGTAGGCGCCGGTGATCTCGCCTCGGCCCAGGTCGAGGTCGAAGAAGGCGTTCACCGCCTCGAGCAGGTAGTCGACGTCGTCGTCGCCGGGGCGCACGTGGGCGATGTCGCCGTCGTAGTCGGCGTCGGTGGTCCCGATCAGCGCCCGCCCGTACCAGGGCAGGGCGAAGATCGTCCGATCCGCGCCCGCGGGCACGATGCAGGCGGCGCCGGCGAGCGGCAGCCGCTCCATCGAGATCGTGATGTGGGTGCCGCGGCTGGGAGCGATCCGTGGCACCTCGGCCTCGTCGTGGATCTCCTGCGGGCGGATGCGATCGGCCCAGACGCCGGTCGCGTTGATCACGTTATCGGCGGCGATCTCGAACTCCTCACCGCTCTCGGTGTCGCGGCAGACGACGCCCGCCGCGCGCCCGTCCTCGTCGCGCAGTCCGGTGACCTCCGCACGGTTCGCGAACACCGCCCCGAAGCGCTCCGCCTCGCCGAGGATCGTGAGCACTAGGCGCACGTCGTCGGTCTGGCAGTCGTAGAAGAGGTAGGCCTCGCGCGGGTCACGCGCCGCCAGCGCCGGGATCAGCTCGGCGACCTCGTCGCCGTCGATCGTCCGGTGGCGATCGGGCGCCCAGTAGTCCTGGCCGGCGAGCCGCTCGGCGCGCTCGCGGCGCGAGATCCCGACCCGGGTCGTCGACATCACGTCGTACATGTTGAGCCCGATCCCGATCCTGCGGTTGCGCTTGTCGTCGCCGAGGGTCGGGACCAGGTACGGGGTCGGGTAGACGAGGTGCGGCGCGAGCTGCACCATCAGCTGGCGCTCGAGCAGCGCCTCGCGCACCAGCCCGAGGTCGAAGTTCTGCAGGTAGCGCAGCCCGCCGTGGACCATCTTCGACGAGCGGCTCGAGGTCCCGATCGCGTAATCGTCGCGCTCGACCAGGGCGACTGTGTAGCCGCGCGAGGCGGCGTCGAGCGCCGCTCCCGCCCCGGTCACGCCGCCGCCGATGACGACGACGTCGAAGCGCTCGCCGGTGACCGCCGCCAGGGCCTGCTCGCGCGCGAGCATCGATCAGTCGAGGTACTCGGTCACGGCGGCGACCGGCTCGCGCTCGGGCGCCGGCTTGTCCTGCACCTGGTGGCCGAGGTGGATCAGGGCGACGAAGCGCTCGCGTGCACCGATGCCGACCGCCTCGCGCCCGGCCTCGCTGCGCAGCACGTCCGGCGTGCGCCAGTAACCGACCAGTCCCCGCGCGTGAGCGGCGAGCAGGACGATGAAGACCGCGCACGCGGTCGCGTGCAGGTCCTCCTCGGCGGCGACGTCGTCGTCGGCGAGCACGCACGAGCAGACGACCAGGGTCGGCGCGCGGTCGAGCTTCGCCGCCGCCTCGGGGCCGGCCGCCCGCTTGAGCCGTTCGCGCGCCTGCGGACCGAGGACCCGAAACCGCCAGGGGTTGGTCAGGTGATGGTTGGGCGCCCAGCGCGCGAGGTCGAGGAGCTCGTCGATCGTCTCGCGCGCGACCGGCTCGCGCCCGTAGGCCTTGTGCGTGCGCCGGGTGCGGATCGCTTCCTCGACCTCCATCGCCCGGCTAACGGTATTCGACCCCGGATCGCGGCCGGGCCGCCCGCGCTCAGGGCAACCGGCGTCGATACCAGAGGAATCCGGCGCCGAGCGCCGCGGCCAGCGCGACGAGCCCGCCGATCACATACGGGGCGGCCGGGTCCTCGTCGGCGGTCGAGGCGGCGGCGGGGGTCGCCTCGACCGCGCCCGCGTCGGGAAGCGGGGCGGAGGCCGTGCCGCGCGGCTCGGCGGACCGCTCGGGCGGCTCGGCTCGGGCGCCCTCGCGCTCGGAGCCCGGCGCCCGACGCTCGCCGGCGTCGGACCCGGCGCCGCCGCCGCGCTCGCGGGCGGAGCCGCCGCTCGGCGGATCGCCGGCCGCGCCGCCTTGCCGGGCTCCCGGTGCGGCGCCCGCGCTGCCGGTCTCGCGAGCGCCGCCGGAGCCGCGGGCGTCGCGGTCGTCGCCGCCTCGCGGCGCCCGCGCGACGACGGCGAGCGGGAACGGACGGCGCTCGACCGCGGCCAGCGCCTGCGCGGTGACCCAGACCGGGCTCTGGTCGCTGGTCCGCGAATAGCGATAGTGGCCGTCACTCGCGCGCAGCCCGGCGAGGAAGCCGAGCGCGCGCTCGACCGCCGGGCCGCCGCCGCCGGCCGCGACCAGTCCCTGGAGCGCCCAGGCCGTCGATTGGGCGTTGACCGCGCCCCCGGTCGCGAGCGCGTAGCCGCCGCCGGAGCGCTGCGCTCGGCGCAGCCAGCGGCGCCCCGCGGCGCTCGAGCGACCGCCCGAGCCGGCGGCGGCGAGAGCCTGCAGCGCCGCCCCGCTCGAATCCGGGTCGCTCGGCGCATCGGGGCGAAAGCCCCAGCCGCCGTCGGCGTTCTGGGCGCGGCGCAGCCAGCGCGCCGGTCTGCCGAGCTCGCCCGCCTCGGCTCCGGCCGAGCGCAGCGCGAGGACGAAGAACGCGGTCAGGTTGACCTGCCCGTTGACCGAGCCATCGCCGCCCCGGCGCGAGCGCAGCTCGGCGACCAGGTCGGTGCCGGCGAAGCGGCGCGAGTCGACCCCTGCCCCCTCGAGCGCCAGGATCGTGCGCTCGAGATCGCCCGGCGACTGCAGCCGGCCGACCCGCTCGCGCAGGTAGGTGACCGGGGTCTCGCCGCCCGCGCGCACGTCGAGGGGGTTGCGACCGGCGGCCTCGAGGCCGAGCATCACCCAGCCGGTCATCGCCGGGCTCGACGGGTAGGTGAGGGTGGCGCCGAAGCCCCCGTCGGCGTTCTGCGAGCGGACGAGCCAGGCGCGGGCGTCCGCGACCGCGCCGGGCTGCTTCGGCTGTGCCTCGGCCGGGGGCGACCCGGCGAGCGCTGATCCCGCGAGCGCAAGCGCCGCCAGCGCCCCCGTCGCGCCGGCCGGGCGCCAGCTGAACTCGAGCCGGGTCCGGTAGCGCGAGATCATCCGCACGAGCGCGGGCCCAGCGGCGAACGCGATCGCGAAGTTGCCGGCGGCGTGGGCGAGGTTGAACGGGATCCCGCGGGCCGAGAGCGCCAGGTAGCGGTCGAGCGACTGCTCGCCGCCGTAGCCGACCATCACCGAGAGATCGAGCAGGGCGCCGTAGGCAAGGCCGGCGAGCGCGCAGGCGAGCGCCAGGCCCCAGCGGCCGAGCCGGCGGCCACTCGCCGCCGCGAGCCCGGCGCCGGCTAGTCCGGTGAGCCCCCAGCCGGCCATCTGCCAGGCGGTCCACGGTCCCTGGCCGAGCCAGATGTTGGAGATCGGTGCGGCGAGCGCACCGACGACGAAGCCCGGCGGGCCGCCGAGCGCGTAGCCGGTCAGCATCGCGACGTCGGTGGTCGCGACGACGTTCGGCACCGGGGCGAAGACCAGCCGTCCGGCGACGGCGAGCGCCGCCAGCGCGGCGACCAGCGCGACCACGCGCGAGGGCGGGCGCGAGCGCTCGTACCACGCGAACCCACCGACGATGACCAGCGCAAGCCCGGCGAAGACGGCGAGCTGCCAGCTCATCGCGCCACCGCCCGGTGCGGGCTCGCCGCGGCGGCGAGCGCGCGCGCTCCCGACTCGGGGGTGATCGCGCACTCGGCGCCGAGGATGCGGGCGACCTCGGTGGCGAAGTACCAGCCGCCGGCGAGGACCTCGCCCGCGTGGCCGTCGGCGATCAGCTCGCCGTCGCCGAGCAGGACCACGCGGGCGGCGAAGCGGGCGGCGAACTCGACGTCGTGGGTGGCGACGAGCACCGCGGAGCCGGCGGCGGCGAGCTCGTCGAGCCAGCGCGATCAGCGCCGCCTTGCGAGCGCCGTCCATGCCGCGCGTGGGCTCGTCGAGGCAGACGAGACCGGGAGGCTCGCCCCGCTCGCGGCCGGCGATCACGATCGCGAGCGCGAGCCGCTCGCGCTCGCCGCCGGAGAGGTCGCGCGGGTCCGCGTCCGCGGCCCACTCGAGGCCGACCGCGGCGAGCGCCGCGGTGCCGGTCGCCCCCGGAAGCTCGTCGCCGACCCGCTCGCGCAGGAACAGGTCGCCGGGACTCTGCGGCAACAGTGCGCAGCCGCGCGGGCTCTCGATCGCGCCACGAGCGGGCTCGAGCAGCCCGGCGGCGGCCCTCAACAGGGTGCTCTTGCCGGCCCCGTTGCGGCCCATGAGAGCGATCCGTTCGCCCGGCTCGAGGTCGAGCTCGACCCCGCGCAGCACGTCCCGCGGCCCCCCGCCCGGATCGAGCTCGACCCACAGGTCCCGCACCGCCAGCGCCGTCCCTGCCCCGCCCCGCCGTCTCGACCGCCATCCCTTGCGGTCTGCGGTCTGCGGCCGGCGGTCTCTCCTCTCCCCGCTCCCGGCTCCCTGCTCCACCCCCATCCCCCGCCGTCGCAGCTCCGCCCGCGCCTGCTTCACCCCGACCGGCAGCGGTCGCAACCCGGCGAGCGAGAACAGGCGCGCCGCTGGGGTCGCCAGCGCCGGGTCGGCGTCCAGCGCCCACTCGCCGAACTCCTCCGGGCGCCCGTCGAGGGCGATCCGGCCGCGGTCGAGCGCCAGCACGCGGTCGGCGGCGCCGAGGCAGCGCTCGATCCGGTGCTCGGCGACGATCACGCCCATCCCCCACTCCTCGTTCAACCGTCGCAGGAGGCCGATCAGCTCGTCCCCGGCGACCGGGTCGAGCTGCGAGGCCGGCTCGTCGAGCAGGATCAGCCGCGGGCGCAGCACCAGCGCCGCGGCGAGCGCGACCCGCTGCAGCTCGCCGCCCGAGAGTGTGTCGGTCGCGCGGTCGATCAGATGCGGGATCGCGAGCGCGAGCGTCACCTCCTCGACCGCGCGGGCTCGCGACGCCGCGGGCTCGCCGCGCAGCTCGAGCGGCAGCTCGAGCTCGGCCCGCACGGTGGCGGAGATCACCTGCGCCTCGGGCTCCTGTCCGACGACGCCGACGATCCCGCCGAGCTCCGCCGGCCCGTGCTCGCGCAGGTCGAGTCCGCAGATCCGCAGCGCCCCGCTGACCTCGCCGCCGTGGTAGTGGGGAACGAGCCCGCAGCAAGCACGAAGCAGGGTCGACTTGCCCGACCCCGAGCGGCCGGCGAGCACCGCCAGCTCGCCCTCGGCCAGCTCGAGGTCGACGCCCTCGAGCGCCGCCGAGTCCGCGCCCGGGTAGCGGTAGGTGAAGCCGGAGAGCTCGACCAGGGGCTCAGCCATCACGTCCCCTCCCCGCGCCCCGCGTCGAAGCGAGCCCCGCGTACGGGGCGGCGGCGAGCAGGGGCAGTGCGAGCGCCAGCGCGAGCACGCCCGCGTCCGCGTCGACGGCAACCGCGGGATAGGCCTCGAAGCCGGCCCCGCCCGCGATTCGCGCCCCGAGCGCGAGCGCGAGGATCGTGCCCCCGGCGGCGGCGAAGCGCCACGAGTGTCGCGACCCGCGCCGGCGCGATCCGGTCCGCGGCGCGCCGCGCGCGTAGCCGCGCAGCTCGAGCGCCGCGGCGACGTCGACCGCGCGGTCGAGCGCCCCGGCGACCAGGCGCCTGGCGATCACCGCCCGTCCGGCCGGCGCCGCCGCCGGTCCACGCAGGGCGGCGGCCTCGCTGAGTCGCGAGTGGTCGGCGGCGGCGAGCGGCACCAGGCGGGTGATCAGGGTCGCGGTGAGCGCCGAGTGGCGCGCGAGCGGGCGCAGGAGCCTCAGCATCCGATCGGGGTCGACGCAGGTCGAGTGCACCGCGAAGACGCAGAACACGACCGCGATCCGCAGCGACAGCACGGCGCCCTCGGCGAGCGCCTCGGCGCTGACGTCGATCCGGCCGAGCAGCGGCAGCTCGCCGCCGCGCACGAGGATCGTGTCGCCGCGCTGCGAGGCGACGCCGTTGACGACGATCACGATCACCGCCAGCGTCGCCCCCCAGCGCGCCGCGGTCCACAGGGCCCGTCCGGCGCCGGCGAGCAGCCCGGCGACGACCGTCGCCGCGGCGCAGCCGGCGAGCACGATCGGGTTCGAGAACGCGAACGCGACCGCGGCGATCGCGCCGAGGTAGATCGAGGCGGCGACCGCGCTCGCCTCGGCGAGCGGGCCTCGACCAGGCACGTAGGCGAGCGCCGACCTCAATCCTCGACCTGCTTCGCGGGCAGGGGCAGGTCGACCTCGTCGGAGGCGAAGAGCGCGTAGCGCTGGGCGAGGTCGCCGCCGCCGAGCGCCGCCGCGGCCTGCTCGACCCCGGCGGCGTCGACCCCGGTCACGACCCAGGTCGGCGGACGATCGCCGCGGCGCACGGCTGCGAGCAGGCCGGCGCCGGAGTCGTCCTCGCGCACCCGCTCGGCGGCGGGGTCGAGCGCGAGCAAACGAAAGCCGGAGCGAAAGCGCTCGAAGCGGGCGAAGACGCCGCTGGTCGCGGGCCCGCGCTCGATCTGCGCCGCGTCCGGGTCGAGGCGCAGGCGCCGCCACGGGCCGACCAGCACCCGCGGTCCCCCATCGCCGCCGGCCTCGGCGAGCTCGGCGCCTGCCGAGTCGAGCGCTTCGCCGACCCGCTCGCAAGCTTCACCGCCGCCCAGGCACTCGAGCGCCACCGGCTCGCGGTCGTCGTCGGGCACGCCCGCCTGCGCGAACGGCTCCGGCCAGGAGCCGATCACCGCCGGGGTGCGCAGGGCGTCGGTCCAGTCGCGGTAGTCCCACCAGATCCGGTCGCCGCCGCGGACCGCGACCTCCGCCGACCCGCGGTCGGCCTCGATCCCGTTGACGAAGAAGAACCAGTCGTGGCTGCGCCCGGCGGCGACGTCGCCCTCGATCCCGTCGATCGACTGCACGAAGCCGCCGCCATAGCGGGTCGTGATCTCGGCCTCGCGGTCGAGGAAGCGGATCACGGTCTCGGACTCGGCCGGATCGGTGGCGCTCGCCTCGAGCAGGGTCTCGGCGCCGTAGGAGCGGGTGACCGTCAGCGTCGCCTCGCCCTCGCTCGACTCGCCCGGCCCGAGCCCGCAGCCCGCGGCGAAGCCGGCGACGGCGATCGCCGCCAGCAACGCCGCGGGTGCCCTCCGCGGGCTCATCGGCTCAGCGCCCGCGCGTCCGCTCGCAGTCGCGCTTGATCTTGTCGTCGTCGTCCGAGCGCTTGACCAACACCCGGTCGCGGCCGGGGCCACAGCTGACCCGGTCGGGTCCGCCGCCGCGGATGTCGATCCGGTCGGCTCCGCCGCGGCCTCGGATCACGTCGGCTCCGCGGGTGCCCTTGATCCGGTCCGCCTCGGCGCGGCCGAGGATCTTCTCCCCGGCGACCGCCGGGCAGTCGGCGAGCGCCTCGCCGAGGCAGACGCGCTCGGTCGCCGAGGGGATGTCGGCGCCGCGACTGGCGGTGAGCCGGAGCTTGCGCGCGTCGGGGGTCGCGATCGTCGCGGTCCCGTCGGCGCCGGTGGTCGCCGGCGCCGGAGCTCCGGCGATCGCCGCGCCCGCGGCGGGGCGGCTCTCGCACGTGGTCTCGAACGTCTCCGGGTCGGTGGTACAGGCGTGCTCGAGCACGGTCACGGTGAGCTGCGATCCGCGCTCGGCCCGTGCGGGCGCGAGCAGCTCGAGCTCGGCGGGGTTGGGCTCCGGGAAGCTGTCCGGGGCGAGGTAGATCAGGAGCTCGTCGCCGTTGGCGATCGGCTCCTGGTCGGCGCCGACCGCGAGCTCGGTGTGGTTTCGCTTCAGGTACCAGAAGGTGCCCTCCTGGTCGTCGACACCGCCGATCGCGCAGATCGCGAGCCCGAACCCGAACTCGTCGGTGATCGAGAGCGGGCGCAGCCCGGGTCGTGCCTCGGCCCCGGCCGCGAGCAGGCTGAGCGCGGTCGGGGTCGGGAACTCATACGAGGCGCCGCTGCCGCCGGCGCCGCCGAAGTTGCAGTCGGCGGCGGGGTCGGTGCGCACCCGTTCGGGGCCGACCACGTAGGTCGTGCCCGGGTCGAGCACCTCGGTCGGCGTCAGCACGCGCAGCTCGGCGCGCACGGTCTTCGCGCTCGCGGCCGCCGGGACGAGCGCGAGCAGGAGCAGGGCGCAGAGCGCGGTGAGCGCAGAGCGCCAGGAGATACGTTCGGTCATCGGAGCCACCCTTCCTCGAGGGACGTGTTGGCTGGCCGGGGACAGGTCTCCTGGCTTCCGGGCCCCCGTCGCGCCTTCCCGAGGCGCCGATGGCGGCCTCAGTGGCTCTTCAGTCGTGCGACGTACTTCGCGCCCGGTCACAGTGGCGGGACCGCGCCGGTTTCTCACCGGACTTCCCTTGACCACCGGCCGTGGTTTTCGTTGCCGGCCGAGTCTAACCGGGCCCGGAGCTAGTTGCTCGTGCGCTCCTCGACCTTGCTGCGCAGCTGCTCGACCACCTCGGGCATCGCCTGCTTCATCCGCGAGAGCTCCCAGTGCTCGATCTTGATCAGGCGCACGGGGGACGTAGCGGTCACGGTCGCCGAGCGCGCCTGCTTCTCGAGCAGGCCCTGCTCGCCGAAGACGTCGCCGGGGCCGAGGTCGGCGACGTGCTCGCCCTCGCGCTCGACCCTCACCGTGCCGTCCTCGATCACGTAGAAGTCGTTCGAGAAGCCGCCCTCGCGGATGATCACCTTGCCCTCGACCGCGGACTCGAGCGAGGCGAAGGTGGCAACCTTCGAGAGCGCCTCCTCGGGCACGTCGGCGAACAGGGGGGTGTTCTTGAGCGCGCTTACGTCCACAGGTCTCCTCCGCTCGGGGTTGGCGCCGAGAACCTAACCGATCGCCTCGGCCGAGGCGACACTCGCGCGCCCGGCCCTGACGGTGGCGAGGAAGCGCTCGATCGTCTCCGCCACCCGCGCCGTTCTCGTCGTCGGCACGAGGTCGAAGGCATGCTCGGCACCGGCGAGCTCGGCGTAGAGCACCGGGCTGGTCGAGACCGCGCGCAGCTCGGCGACGAAGCGCCGCGCGTCGGCGACCGGGACGAGGCTGTCGCGCTCGCCGTGAATGACCAGGAACGGCGGCGCGTCGGCATGCACGCGGTGCGTCGGCGAGGCGGCGCGGTAGCGCTCCGGCGCCGCGGCGAACGGCTGCTTGAACACGTGCCGCTCGAACACCCACTCGCGCAGCTGCGGGTAGAAGACGCCCTCGGAGTCGGTGAGGTCGTAGACGCCGTAGAAGGGAACCGCGGCGGCGACCGAGGTGTCGGCCTCCTCGAAGCCCGGTTGGAGCTCCCGGTCGCCGGCGGTGAGCGCCGCGAGCGCGCACAGGTGCCCGCCCGCCGAGCCGCCGGTGATGCAGACGAGCTCCGGATCGGCGCCGTACTCGGCGCCGTGCTCGCGCACCCAGGCGATCGCGCGCTTGACGTCGACGACGTGGTCGGGGAACGTCGCCCGGGGGCTGAGCCGGTAGTCGATGTTGAAGCCGACCCAGCCGTGGGTCGCGAGGTGGTTGAGCAGCGGGATCCCCTGCTCCGAGCGGCTGCCGGCGATCCAGCCACCGCCGTGCACCTGGACGATCGCCGGGCGCAGGGCGCCGCCGGACGGGGTCGCCGGCGCGTAGACGTCGAGTCGCAGCGCCTTGCGCCCGTAGCGGGCGAACTCGATCCCGCGCTCGTGGCGCACGCCGCGCGGCCAGAGCATCAGCGGCGGCACGAGCACGTGGCTGACCGGGAAGCGCGAGCGCTCCTCGTCGGCGGGCGGCTCGAGCTCGGCGAGCGCCTCGCGCACGCGCCGGGCGCTGCGAACGGCCTCGATCGCGAGCGCCGCCAGCCCGGCGACCGCGAGCGCGCCGGCGGCGACGAGCGCCGTCCCGAGGGCGCTCTCGAGCGCTCCGCGCGCGATCGCGAGCGCGATCACGGCGGCGAGAGCGAGCGCCAGCGCCCAGTGCATCTCGCGCAGCGCCGCGCCCGCCATCCAGCGCAGCAGGCGCAGGCGCAGGGAGAGCGGCGGGCGCAGCGCGAACGCCTTGCGAAGCAGCTTGATCACGCGTGGATGATGGCGCGCCGCGAGGCGGCGCGGCTCACTCGCCGGAGCTGATCACCGCGGTCGCCGAGGCGACGAAGAGCTCGCGCGCGCGCCGCAGCGCGGCGGTCTCGCCGCGCTCGAGCCGCTCGAGCGAGAGGCCCTCGAGCCCGCCGACGAGGAAGAGGACGGCGCCGTCGAGGTCGCGCGGTGCGGGACCGTCGGGCAGCCCGCGCAGCAGGCCGCGGAGGATCGCGCGGTGTCCCTGCTTCATCTCGCGCATGATCTCGCCGACCCGCGGCTCGACCACCGACTGCGAGGCGAGGTCGAAGTAGACGCGCTGCAGGCCCTCGTCGCGGTCGAGCGCGCGCCAGACGCCGGCGGCGAGGCCGTCGACGAGCTCGGCGACGGTCTCCGGCTCGCCGACCCCGGCGAGGATCTCCTCGGTGATCGCCTCCGACACGCGGCGGGCGACCGCGGCGACCAGTCCCTGCTTGGAGCCGAAGTGATACGAGATCAGGGCCTTGTTCTGACCCGCCGCCGCGGCGACCTTCGCCGTCGTCAGGCCGGCGTAGCCGTCGCGCTTGAGCACCCCGTAGGCGGCCTCGAGGATGCGCTCGGGGGCGCCCGACGGCGGGCGCCCGGGGCCGCGCGCGACGGGTTCGGTGACGGTGCTCAAACGGGCGCTCCGGCCGCGCTCGGCTCCATCCCCATCGCGGCAAGCTTCTTCGACAGCGAGCGCATCGCGTACTCGAAGATCTCGGAGGAGTGGTAGCCGAACGGGGTCTGGAAGTCGTAGGGATCGTCGACCCACGGCGGGACGAAGGCCTGGACGCCGACCGGGAGCGTCTCGGTGAGCGTCTCCTGGACGATCCGCTTGTAGCGCTCGTCCGCCTTGATCGCGTCGGCGAGGAACTTGACCCCGAAGCCGACGTGGCGCGACTCGTCGCGGTTGACGTGGGTGAAGCCGTCGCGGAAGCCGGGCAGCAGGTCCATCTGCTTCAGGCTGCGGAGCATGAAGCGGGCGCCGGTGAGCGCCAGGGTGCCCTCGATCACGATCATGTAGACGGTCACCCCGCGGACCAGGGCCTCGAAGTCCGAGGGATCGCGGCGCAGCTCCTCGGCGACGTCGTGGAGGATCCCGTCGAAGAGCTTGCGGTAGTCGTCGTGCAGGCTCTCGCGGCTGGTGGCGAGGTTGTCGGCGATCGTCTGTCCCTCGGCGCCGAGCACCTCGCGCATGTAGCGGTCGAAGAAGACGACGTGGCGCGCCTCGTCGGCGATCTGCGAGGCGAGGAAGATCCGCTGGTCGTCGGTGGGCGCCGCGATCGCGAACGGCAGCAGCTCGGTCGTCACCCGCTCCTCGCCGACGAAGAACTCGGCCAGGCTCCAGACCATGAACCGCTTCTGCTCGTCGGTCAGGACGCCGTCGGCGCGCCACTGCTCGGCGTCGCGCGAGTAGTCGAAGGTCTCCGAGTTCCAGCCCTGGTTCTCCCAGCGCGAGATCAGCTTCCGGTACGAGGGCGCGGCCTCGACGATCCGGTCGAGCTGCGCCATCACCGTGTCGATGTCGCCGTCGAGGAGGACGTCGAGGGCGCTTGCGTCGTCGCTCCCGTTGGTGCGCGGATGTCCATTCGTGGTCGTCATCGGTGCTCCTTGGATCGCCGTTTCGAGGTCGGCGATGATTATTAACCAATCGATCAGTTAATGTCAAGCGCCCGCGCTCTGGGGTCGGCGGGTTGCGCTCGGGGCCTCGGTTGGATTTGAATAGCGCGATGACATCGCTCCGCCGCCGGCTGAGCGCACCGGCGGTCGCGGTCGGCGCGATCGCGGTCGTCGTCGCGCTCGTCGACGTCTCGTGGCTGGATCGCTTCCGCTTCGGCTACGTGACCGAGTGGGACGAGTCCGGCTACCTGGCGATCGCGCTCGACAACGTCCATGCGCTGCGGGCCGGGGGTCCGGTCGACCTCGTCGACGTGGTGCTGGGCCAGGGCGTGCAGGCGCCGCTGGTGCCGCTGAGCGCGGTCCCGCTCAACCTCATGTTCGGGGACGGGGTCGACTCGAGCCTGCTGGTGCAGCCGCTCTTTCACGCGCTGCTCGTGCTCGCGACCTACGGGCTCGCGCGGCGGCTGGTCGAGCCCTGGTGGGCGGTGCTGGCGGCGGGGGTCGTCGGCTCGCTGCCGCTGCTGATCGACTTCGCGCGCCTGTTTCACTTCGCGGTCCCCGCCGCGGCGCTGTTCACGGCGGCGCTGTGGGCCTTGCTGCGAGCCGAGGGGATGACCAGACGCGGCTGGGCGATCACCGCCGGGGGACTGGTCGGGCTCGCGCTGCTCGCGCGGACGATGACGCTCGCCTACGTGCCCGGGCTCGTGCTCGCGGCCGGGCTGCCGCTGCTCGCCGAGTCGCGACTGCGCCGCGAGCGGGTCATCAACCTGATCGCGTTCGGCGCCACGGCGGTGCTCGTTGCAGCGACCTGGTACCTGCCGAACGCGCGCACGGTCGGTCACTACCTGCTCGACTTCGGCTACGGCGCCGAGTCGGCGAGCTACGGGGCCGAGCGTTCGCCGCTCTCGGTCGGCTACTGGACCGCGGAGCTGCGCGGCGTGGTCACCGATCTGTATCTGCCGCTGGCCGCGGTGCTGGTCGTCTGCCTGCTCGCCGCCGCGGTCTCGGCGCTCGCCCGCGACCGCGACTGGTCGGGCGGGTGGGCCGAACGGCTGCGATGGCTCGCGCTCACCCCCGCCGCGGCGCTCGGCGTCGTCGTCGCCGGCGGCTACCTGGCGCTGACCTCGAGCAGCAACGACGGGACCGCGTTCAGCCTCCCCCTGTTGCCGGCGGTGGTCGTGCTCGTGGTCGCCGCGACCGCCTCGATCCGCGCCCGCGGCGCGCGGCTCGCGCTCGCCGCCGCGCTCGCCGCCGTCGCCGTCTTCAACGTCGCGATGAAGAGCGGGTCGCTGACGCAGATCGCCGGACCGAGCAGCGCCGACGTGCCCGGGATCGGCGCGGTCGCGGTCGCCGACGCCCGCGGCCTGATCCAGGCCGAGGTCGAGGCGGCGGGCTATCCGGTCGGCGAGCCGACCGAGCCGCTGCCCGAGCTGCAGCGCGAGTGGCTGCCGTTCGCGGAGCGGGCGGTGCGCTCGATGACCGAGCTCGCCGAACGGCGCGGCCACCGCGCCTTCCTCGCCTCGGGCTTTGACGACCTGCTGCTCAGCAACACGCGCTTCGCGCTCGCTTCCGAGCTCGCGCTCGAGCAGCGGCTGCCGACCGTGTTCCTGAAGCCGTTTCCCGACGGCGACACGGCCGCCTCCTACCGGGCGCAGCTGCGCCGCGCCGGTCCCGACCTGCTGATCACCGGCGAGCCCGGCCCCGCGGCGGCCGCGATCGCGCTCACCCGGGCGGAGGTCGAGGCGGCGGCGCGCTCGGTCGGGTTCGAGGTCGCGCGCCGGTTCACGCTCCCGGACGGGCGCGCGCTCACGCTCTGGTACCGAGACGTCGAGCCCCCGGCCAAGCTGTACGACTGAGCGCCAGGGGTTGCGCCTGAGGACTGGAGAGGTACCGCTACGGGGATTCGAACCCCGGTTTCCGCCGTGAGAGGGCGGCGTCCTAGTCCCCTAGACGATAGCGGCGCGAGGCGGCGATTCTAGCGGCCTGCGATCCGCCCTTGGCGGGACGAATCGATGCGGCTGGAGGGAGTCGAACCCCCACGTCCTCTCGGACACGGCGACCTGAACGCCGCGCGTCTGCCAGTTCCGCCACAGCCGCCTGTGGTCCTCAGAATCTAGCGGGCGCGAGAGCAATCAGCCATCGCGCGCGGACTGGATCGCCCGCCCCCGGGTAGGGTCGAGACGTGGCCGTTTCCTCCTATGAGCAGGCCTGCGCCGAGCACGAGTGGCGGGTGCCCGAGCGCTACAACATCGCCGCCGACGTCTGCGACAAGCACCCGCGCGAGAAGCCGGCGATGGTCTGGGAGCGCTTCGACGGCGCCACCCGCGAGCTCGACTGGGGCGAGCTGCAGGACCTCTCCAACCGCGCCGCCCACCTGCTGCGCGCGCACGGGGTCGGAAAGGGCGACCGGGTCGCGGTCGTCCTCCCTCCCACCCCCGAGACCGCGGCGATCTTCTTCGGCACCTGGAAGCTGGGCGCGATCCTGCTCTCGATGTCGGTCCTCTACGGCGACGACGGCATCCGCCACCGCCTCTCCGACTCCGAGCCCACCGTGCTCGTCACCGACGCCGCCAACGCGCCGCGCTTCGAGGGCGCATACGAGGGTGAGACCCTGGTCCTCGACCCCGAGCTGCTTGCCGAGCACCCCGCCGACCACGTCTGCGAGGACACCTCCGCCGACGACCCGGCGCAGCTCTACTACACCTCAGGCACCACCGGGATGGCGAAGGGGATCGTCCACGCCCACCGCTACATCCTCGCCCACGAGGAGTTCGTCTACTGCCACGACGTCCGCGACGGCGAGTCCTTCCATGGCATGGGCGAGTGGGCCTGGGCGGCGGGGATCTCGCCGCTGCTCGGCCCCTGGCGCCTCGGCGCGACCCAGTACGTGTTCCAGCGCGAGGGCGGCTTCGACCCGCACGAGCAGCTCGACTTCCTCTCCCGCCACGAGGTCGCGAACGTGTTCACGACCCCGACCGCGATGCGGGCGATGATGGCGGTCGCCGACGCCGGCGAGCGCTACCCGCAGCGCTTCCGCATCGTCTGCTCGGCGGGCGAGCCGCTGAACCCGGAGGCGATCCGCTGGTTTCGCGACCAGTACGGGGTCACGGTGCTCGATTACTACGGGCTCACCGAGTCCTATCCCCTGTGCGCGAACTTCCCCTTCATGGAGGTGCGGGAGGGCTCGATGGGCCGCCCGATGCCGGGTTGGGACGTTCAGATCCTCGACGAGGACGAAAGCCCCGTCGACCAGGGCGAGCGCGGCGAGATCTGCCTGCGCGCCCGCTCCAACCCCCACTACCCGCTCGGCTACTGGCGCCTGCCCACCGAGAGCGAGGAGGCGTTCGGCGGCGAGTGGTTCCACACCAAGGACGCGGCGACGATGGACCCCGAGGGGTACGTCTGGTACTCCGGCCGCGCCGACGACGTGATCATCGCCGCCGGCTACCGGATCGGCCCGTTCGAGGTCGAGTCCGCCTGCATCGAGCACCCGGCGGTCCGCGAGGCGGCCGCGGTCGCCTCGCCGGACGAGGTCAAGGGCAACGTGGTCAAGGCGTTCATCGTCCTCGCCGAGGGCAACCAACCCTCCGACGAGCTCGCCGACGAGATCAAGCAGTCGGTGCGCTCGTCGCTGAGCGCCTACGCCTACCCGCGGCGAATCGAGTTCGTCGACGAGCTGCCGAAGACGCTGACCGGCAAGATCCGCCGGATCGAGCTGCGCGAGGCGGAGCGAAGCGAAGCCGAGCCGCGCCGCCGTTGAGGCGCCTTGTTCGAGGCGGAGCGGGAGCAGGAGCGAAGCGCATAGGCTGGCGCTCGTGGCGACCAGCCCCGAGCAGGCCCTGCAGAAGATCGAGGCGCGCTACGGCTCGCACCCGCGCCACCGCTCCCTGCACGCGAAGGGCCGCTTCTACCGCGCCAGCTTCACCGCCACCACCGAGGCCGCGACCCTGACCCGCGCCGCGCACATGAGCGGCGAGCCGGTGACCGCGATCGTGCGCTTCTCGAACGGATCGGGCGACCCGACCGAGCCCGATTTCGCCCCCGACGTGCGCGGGCTCGCGGTCAGCTTCGTCCTCCCCGGCGGCGAGCGCACCGACATCCTCGCCCAGACCCTGCCCCGGTTCCCGTTTCGCGACCAGGAGGGCTTCTTCGCCGCGCTCGCGGTCTCCGACCGCAGCCTCTCCGCGCTCGCGAAGCTGCCCCTGTTCGCGCTTCGCCACCCGCGGGCGCTGCGCGCGCTGCCGGCCGCGAACCGGGAGCTCGATCGCCACGCCAGCTACGCGGCGCGCACCTACTACCCCTTCCACGCGTTCAAGTGGCTCGACGCCTCCGGCGGCGAGCGCTTCGTCCGCTACCGCTGGCTGCCGACCATCTCCGAGCCCGACCTGAGCCGCGCCGAGGCCCGCCGCCGCGGCGCCGACTGGCTCCAGGACGAGCTCGCCGAGCGACTCGCGCGCGGCCCGGTGCGGATGCGGCTCGAGGTCCAGATCGCCGGCCCGGGCGACGATCCCGACGACCCGTCGGCCCAGTGGCCAGCCGAGCGCAGGCGGGTGATCGTCGGCGAGCTCGAGGTCAGCGGGCTCGACCCCGAAGCCGACGAGGGGATCGTCTTCGACCCGATGCGGCTCGTCGACGGGATCGAGGCCTCGCACGACCCGGCGCTTCGCTACCGGCCCGCGGTCTACGACCTCTCCCACACCCGGCGCACCGGATCCTGACGCCTGACGCGAACCGGCGCCGCCGGCGCGGGTACCGTCCGCGGGATGAGGGTCGGGCTCGTGCTCGGAGCGGGAGGCGTCCAGGGCGGCGCCTGGCTGACCGGCGGCCTCGACGCGCTCGCATCGCGGACCGGCTGGGATCCCGCGACCGCCGACATCGTCGTCGGCACCTCGGCCGGCTCGGTGATCGGCTCGCTCTGCGTCGCCGGGATCCCGCCCTGGTTCATGGTCGCGTTCTCCGCCGGCGAGAGCTTCGACGGCGTGGTCGACGCCCAGGGCCGGCCCGCCGCCGACGCCGACCGCTCGGCGGGCGCGCGCTTCCGCCTCGCCCGCGCCTGGCCGCCGATCGGCCCCGGCTCCTGGAGCCTGGCACTGCGCACCGTGCGCAACCCGCGTCGCTACACGGCCGGCGCCGCACTCGCCGGCTGGGCACCGCGGGGCTTCATCTCGACCGAGCCGCTGCGCGACGTGATCGAGCGCGTCGTCCCGAGCGGCTGGTCGGACCACCCGCGCCACTGGGTCGTCGCCTGCGACTACGCGACCGGCCGCCGGGTCGCGTTCGGCCGCGACGACGCCCCGGAGGCGGACCTGGCCGACGCGGTCGCCGCCTCGTGTGCGATCCCGGGCTTCTACCACCCGGTCGAGATCGCCGGCCACCGCTACGTCGACGGCGGCATCTACTCGACCTCGAACCTCGACCTCGTCCGCGATCGCGAGCTCGACCTCGTGATCTGCCTCAACCCGACCTCGTCCCTGCACCCGACCCGCGCCTGGAACCCGGCCGAGCGGCTGGCTCGCCTGTTTCGCGACGCCTCCGGGCGCCGGCTCGGCAGCGAGGCGAAGAAGCTGCGCGCCCAGGGAACGGAGGTCGTCCTGATCCAGCCGACCGCCGACGACCTCGCCTCGATGGGCCCGAACCTGATGAGCCGCAGAGATCGAAACCCGGTGATCGAGACCGCGCGGCGCACGGTCGGCGAGCAGCTCGAGCTCGCGGTCAATCGCGAGCTGCTCGACGGTCTGCCGGCGGGCGACGAACGCCGCGTGCGCCGGCCCGAGGGCGGGCCGGGCAGCTGGCCGGACCTGAACGAGATCCGCTCGCTCACCCGCGAGCACTTCGCCGCGGCGGACTGAGCCGCTAAGCCGGCGCCGCGACCCGCGCCCGGCGCGCGTTCGCGTCGATCTCGCTGGCGATCCGCTCGTGCAGGGCCGGCGGCAGGTCGTGGCCCATGCCCTCGAGCAGGCACAACCGCGCGCCCGGGATCGCCCGCGCGGTCGCCCTGCCGGCGACCGGACGCACGAGCGGGTCGGAGTCGCCGTGGATCACGAGCGCCGGCAGGTCGAGCTCGCGCAGGCGCGCGGTCCGGTCGCTCGCGCAGGTGATCGCGTGCAGCTGGCGGGCGACACCGGGCGGGTGGAAGGCGCGGTCGTAGGCGGCGAGCGCCATCGCGCGGAAGCGCTCCTCGTCGATCGGGTAGGCGGGCGAGCCGATCACCCTGAACGTGGTCACCGCCTGCTCGGCGTACGCGTCGCGGTCGCGGGCCGGCTTCGCCATCAGGGTGCCGAATGCCTTCAGCCGCGGAAGCCCGTGGCGGCGGCTGCCGGTCGTCGACATGATCGAGGTCAGCGACGCGACGCGATCGCGGTGGCCGATCGCGACCACCTGGGCGATCATCCCGCCCATCGAGGCGCCGACGACGTGCGCGCGCTCGATCTCGAGCGCATCGAGCAGCGCGATCGAGTCGGCGGCCATGTCGCGCAGCGTGTACGCGGGACGGCCGCGTCCGAGCAACATCGCGGCCGTACCCGGGACTCCGGCCTCGTCGATCTTGCTCGAGCGCCCGACGTCGCGGTTGTCGAAGCGGATCACGCGGTAACCGCGGTCGCCGAGCAGCTCGCAGAGGTCCTCGTCCCAGTGGATCATCTGCGTCGCCAGGCCCATGATCAGCAGGACCGGCTCGCCGGCGGGGTCGCCGAGCTCGTCGTAGGCGATCTCGATCCCGTTCGCGCGCGCGGTTCGCTCGCGTGTCTCGATGCTCACCGCGCGGAGGGTACTTCGCGGCCAGTCGAAACCTTCGAACGGCTTGCGCACCGCCGGATCGCGTCTAGGGTTGGCGCGATGCGACCGGCGGGGACCAGCGCGACGGTGACCGCGGCCCTGTCCGTCGCGGTCGCCTTGCTGCTCGGCGGCGCCACTCCCGCGGGTGCCGTGGTCGAGCCGACCAGCCCGCCGCTGCCCGACTTCGACGTCCGCGAGGCGACGAAGCCGGCCCCGGCGCAGCAGCGAGAGCTGGTCCGCCTCGCGGGCGAGCTCGGGCCGCGCTCGTTCGCCGACCTCGAGCCGCGGACCGGCGGGCTCGCGTTCCTGGGCACCACCGGCGGCTACCTCGCCGAGCCCGATCGCGACGGTCGCCGAGCGACCGCGCTCGACTACGTGACCGACCGGCGCCGGGCGTTCGGGCTCGATCGCGAGGACGTGGCCGCGCTCGTGCCGGCGACGGCGGCGACCTCCCACGGTGGCGTCCGCCACCTCACCTGGACCCAGCGCGACCGCGGCATCGACTCCTACGACACCTACCTGAAGGCGAACCTGACCGCGGACGGCGAGCTGATCAACCTCAGCGGCGCGCCGGCTGCCGACTTCCGCCTCCCGAGCGCCGAGCCGCGGATCGGCGCCGAGCGCGCGCTCGCGATCGCCGCCGCCGAGGTCGACGCCGCCGAGCGCGATCCGCGGGCGAGCGCGGAGCTGACCGGCTTCGTCACCGAGTCCGGCACCCGCCTCGCCTGGCGCACCCAGGTCCGCGACGCCAACTCATACCTCTACGAGGTCGTCGTCGACGCGGGCAGCGGGCAGGCGCTCGCCCGGCGCTCGCTGACCCGGTTCGCCGACGAGGCGCTCGTCTACGACAACCACCCAGACCAGACCGAGACGCCGTTGACCGTCGACCTCGGCGCCGACGCGACCTGGATCAACCGCTCGGACAGCGGCACGAAGCTGCGCGGCAACAACGCCCACGCCTACTCGCGGATCGCCGGCGTGCAGGAGGAGGTGCAGCAGGACGCCGGCGGCGACTGGACGTTCCCGTTCAGCTTCTTCACCCAGACCGGCTGCCCGGCGTTCGGCTGCACCTGGGACCACGACCCCGCGGGCAGCGACACGACGACCAACGCCGACGCCTCGACGACGAACCTCTTCTACCTCGTCAATCGCTTCCACGACCACCTGCTGGCGCCGCCGATCGGCTTCGACGAGGCGTCGGGCAACTTCGAGCACGTGAACTCGAGCGGCGAAGGTGTCGGCGGCGACGCGATGACCGCCGAGGCGAGCTTCAGTGCCAGCAACACGGATCAGGCGTTCTTCGCCGGCGACGGGGTCGACGGCAACGACGCCGGCTCGTTCTTCCTCCTCGGCCGCTTCTTCGGCGGCTACGAGGTCAACCTCGCCGACGCCGCCGACGTCGTCTACCACGAGTACACGCACGGGCTCACGGCCCGCCTGCTCAGTCCCGGGGTCCAGGGCGCATATCAATCGGTGGCGATGGGCGAGGGCTGGTCGGACTGGTTCGCGCTCGACCTGCTCGTCGCCGACGGCGAGCTCGCCGACACCGCGGCGCCGGCGGAGGTCTTTCTCGGCGCCTACCTGAACGACGGCTCCCCGCCCTCGAACCGGCCCGGGATCCGAGCGCAGGCGATCGACTGTCCGGTCGGCGCCGACGCCGCCTGCCCGGCCCCGAACGCCGCCGCCGGGGCGGGCGGGCTCACCTACGGCGACCTCGGCAAGGTGATCGGCGCCCCCGAGGTCCACGCCGACGGGGAGATCTGGGCGCAGACGCTCTGGGACCTGCGCGACGAGGTCGGGGTCGAAAACGCGCGCGCGCTGGTCAGCGGCGGGATCAGGCTGGCGCCCTCCAGCCCCGGGTTCCTCGACATGCGCGACGCGATCCTGCAGAGCGCCCGGGCGCAGGAGCTGCCGACGGCGCCGATCTGGGAGGTCTTCGCCGGACGCGGGATGGGCTTCGGCGCGGCCGACGGCGGCGGCTCGAACGCGACCGCGGCCAGCGACGACTTCACCGTTCCCGACCCGCTGATGCACGCCGGCAGCTCGTTCTCGGACCCGGCGCCGCTCGGCGACGACGACGGCTACGCCGACGCCGGCGAGACCCTGCGGGTGCGGGCGACGCTCGAGAACACGGCCGACGACGTGATCGCCGGCGCCGCGGCGACGATGTCGAGCCCGACCCCGGGCGTCGTGGTCGGCGACGCGGACGCGGGCTGGCCCTCGATCGCCGCCGGCGCCGCGGCCGCCAACGACCCCCCGTTCGCGGCGACGATCCCGCAGTCGCAGGGATGCGGGAGCGCGGTGCGCTTCGACTTCGACGGCACCGCACCCTCCCCCGCGCCGTCGTTCGAGCCACTCGGGTTGACCGTCGGCAGCCCGGTGTTCACCGCCAGCGCCGACCCGGCCCTGCCGGTCGCGATCCCCGATCCGGGCACGGTCGAGTCGGTCCACTCCGAGCTCGCGCCGGGCACGGTCAGCGACCTCGACCTGCGCATCGACCGCCTCGATCACACAGCCGTCGGCGACCTCGAGCTCACCCTCACGCACGGCGCGACCACGATCACGCTGATGAGCCGGCCAGGCCCCGGCGCCTTCGGGGCCTTCGGCAACAACTTCGACGACCTGGTGCTCGACGACGAGGCGGCGGAGCCGATCGCGACCCTGCCGCAGCAGAGCCCGCCAAGCGGATACAGCGGCAGGTTCAGGCCCGACGAGGCGCTGAGCGCCTTCGACGGCGACTCCGCCGCCGGCGAGTGGACGCTCGAGCTCACCGACGCCGGCGGCGGCGACGCGGGGACGCTCCACGCCTGGGCGCTCAGCCCCGCCCTCGACTGCGCGGGCGCCGGCGGGCCGGGCACGACCCCGCCGGACACCACCGCGCCCGACACCAAGATCCTCTCGGGCCCGAAGCGAACGAAGAAGCCGAAGGCGAAGTTCCGCTTCGAGGCGGACGAGGCCGGCGCGAGCTTCGAGTGCCGGCTCAAGGGCAGGAGGGCGAAGAAGCGCCTGCGCCGGTTCGATGCCTGCGAGCCGCCGCGCCGCTACCGGAAGCTGAAGCCGGGGCGCTACAAGTTCGCGGTCCGCGCGATCGACGCGGCCGGCAACGTCGATCCGACACCGGCGAAGCGCAAGCTCAAGGTGCTCAGCCGGCGTCGCTGAGCGCGTCGCCGGCGACGCCGAGGTGGACGGTCCCGAGAAGCTTCGCCTCGAGGCCGCTCGCGCGGGCGGTCGCCGGCGTCTACCGCCGCCAGCTCGCGACCCTGCTGGCGGGCGGCCTGGTGATCTTCGCCCCGCTGGGGGCGATCGAGCTCGCCGACGAGGCGATCCGCGACGCGGTCGAGGGCGCGACCGACTCGCTCTCGGTGATCGAGACGATCGCCGCCGCGATCGGCCACAGCGGCGCCGGGCTGCTCGGCGACGTCCTCTACACCGGCTTCGTCGCCGGCGCGGTGCTCGCCGACCGCGAGCGGCGGGCCGCCTCGTTGCGGGCGATCGCCCGCGGGCTGCCATACCGGCCGCTGATCCTCGCCGACCTGCTCTACGCCGCCGTCGTCGTCGCCGGGCTGCTCCTGCTCGTCGTCCCCGGCGTGCTGGCGCTGGCCTGGTTCGCGCTCGTGCCGGCGGCGATCGAGGTCGAGCGGCTCGGCGTCCGGGCGGCGTTCGAGCGCAGCCGCGCCCTCGTCCGCGGCTCGGCCCTGCGGGTGCTGGCGGTGATCGTGCCCGCGCTCGCGATCGAGTCCGGGCTCGGCTCGGCGATCGAGCACGGGGTCGCGGAGCTCAGCGGCGGCGACCTAGGCGGTCAGTGGCTCGGCGGCGTCGCCGCGAACCTGGTCACGGCGCCGTTCTACGCGCTCGCGATCGTGCTCGCCTTCTACGAGCTGCGACGCCTTCGCGACCCGGAGCCCGCGCCTGCCAAGCTTCGTCGGTGAGGCGCTGGGGATTGATCGTCGCCGGGGCGGCCGTGTTCGTCCTCGTCGCGAGCCAGCTGTTGGTCCCGACCCTGGGCGAGCGCGCGGTCGCCGACCGGCTGACCGAGAACGGCGGCTCGGCCGAGGTCGAGCTCGGGGCGGTGCCGGCGCTGCGGCTGCTGTTCGGCGACGGCGAGCGGCTCGAGGTCAGCGCCCGCGACCTCGAGCTCGACCTCGACCAGCCCGAGCCCGTCCTCGATCGGCTCGACGGCTTCACCCGGGTCGCGATCGCGATCGAGAGCTCGGTCGCGGGGCCGTTCGAGCTCGACAGCTTCGAGCTCAGCCGCGACGGGGACGGCCCCTACCGGCTCGTCTCCGAGGGCCGGACCACGGCCTCGGCGCTCGCCGACTACGGGCTCGAGAGCGTCGAGATCCCGGGTGGCTCGTTCGCCGGCGCGATCCTCGACCAGCTCTTCGGCGAGGCCGACCAGAGCATCCCGCTCGAGCTCGACATGCTGCTGCGCAGCGCCGACGGGCGGATCGAGGTCGTCTCCGGCGAAGGCAGCGTCGCCGGGTTCGACACCGGCCCGCTGGCGCAGCTGATCGCCGCGGCGATCGTCGCCCGGCTCTGAGCGCCCGCCCCGGGCCGCCCCGGGCCGCCGTGGCTCACTTGCTCGTCTCCGTGAGGTGGCGCCCCTCGATGTCGACGTGGGGGAGCCACCGGTCGGCCCAGGCCGGGACCCACCAGCTCGCGCCGCCGGCGAGGACCAGGATCGCGGGCGCGAGCACGAGCACCGACAGCGCCGCGAGCGCGACCCCGACCGAGAGCCCGACGCCGAACTGCTTCACGGTCGGGTCGCCGTTGAGGATGAAGCTGGCGAAGACGGAGATCATGATCAATGCCGCCGCGGCGATCACCTTGCCGCCGGCGGCGAGGCCGGCTCCGATCGCCTCGCGCTCGTCGGCGGCGCGCGCGCGGTGCTGCTCGATCTGGCTCATCAGGAACACCTGGTAGTCCATCGAGAGGCCGAAGAGGACGGCGAACATGATCAGCGGCACGAAGCTCGCGATCGGGTCCGTGCCGCTCGCGGTGTCGAGGCCGACGAGCCCGATGCCCCAGCCCTCCTGGAAGCAGAGGGTGACGACCCCGAACGCGGCGGTGACCGAGAGCACGTTCGCGATCGCCGCCTGGGTGGAGACGACGACGGAGCGAAAGGCCGTCGTCAGGACGACGAAGCCGAGCCCGACGACGGCCGCGATCACCAGCAGCAGCCGGGCGGAGATCCCGGCGGCGAGATCGACGTAGCTCGCCGTGGGGCCGCCGACGTGAGCCTCGACGTCGGTGCCCGCGGTCGACTGCGGGATCACGTACTCGCGGAACGTGCCGACCAGGTCGGCGGTCTCGGTCGCCGCCGGGGCCGTGGTCGGGATCACGGTGAACACGGCCGCGTCCCGAGCTTGATTGAGCTCCGGGGGTGACACGAGGTCGACGCCGGTCGTCCGGTTGAGCCCCTTCTGGAGCTTCACCAGTCGGGGGTCGGTGGCCTTCTTGTGGCCGCCGGCCCTGGTCAGCTCCTTGGTCAGCTCGTCCTTGAGCTGCTCGGCCTTGAACTGCTGGCGCTTGGCCTTCTGCTGCTCGGTCTCGAGCTGCGCCTGCTGGGTCTGCAGGTTCGCCGCCTCGACCTGGGCCTCGGTCGCCTGCTGCTCGAGCTGCTGCTTGCTCTGCCCGAGCGTGAACGCCTCGAGCGCGGCGGCGCCTGCCGCGCTCGCCAGCGCCGCCCCCTGCTCGCCGAGCGCCTCCGCCTCCGCGCGCAGCTCGGTCGCCTGATCCGCGACGCTCGCCGCGCGCTGCTCGGTCGCGTTGCGGGCCTCGGTGACCTGCGAGAGCTCGCCTCCAACGGCCGCCTGGCGCGACTGGACCCGGGCGAGCCGGCGCTCGAGCCGGTCCCGTTCTCGAGGCGATTCGGCCTGCGCGAGGCGGCTGCGGATCCGGTCCTCGATCTCGCGCAGGGCGCCGAGCCGGGCGCTGAGTGCGGCTTCCCGGGCGCTGAGCTCGGCGGTGCGGCGAGCGATCGGCTTCGCCTCGGCGACCAGCTCGTCGAGCTGCTGTTGGAGCGTGCGGCGCGTCGCCAGCTCGTCGCGCTGTCGCTCGAGCTCGGCGCGCTGGACGCCGAGCGCGGCACCCTGGGCCTCGAGCGTCGCCTGCTCAACCTCGAGCGAGGACTGCTCCGCTTCGAGCGCATCCGCCTGGTCTTGGAGCTGCGCCGCCTCGGCCTCGCCCTGCCGCTGCTCGGACTCGAGCTTCGCCTGCAGGCGCTTCGCCTGCTTCTCCTGCCGCACCACCTCGGGGTCGGACTCGGCGGGCGTTCCGAGCTCGACGCCGACGATCAGGGGGCCGTTGAAGCCGACCCCGAACCCGGCCGCCATCAGGTCGTAGGCCTTGCGCTCGGTGGTCGACTTCGGCGTCGCCCCGACGTCCTCCTGTCCGAGCTCGAGCGAGAAGACCGGCACGATCAGCGGCAGCAGGATCGCCAGCGTGATCGCGATGCAGCGCCACGGATGGCGGGTGACGAACCTGCCCCAGGCGGCCCAGGCACCCTCGCCCGGCGGCTTGGGCGCCGGTCGCATGAAGGCGGGCACCCGGAGCGAGTCGATGTGCCGGCCGGCGATCGAGAGCAGTGCCGGCAGCCAGGTGATCGAGGCGAGGACGGCGGTGACGACCGCGAACGCCGCCGAGTAGCCGAGCGTCGTGACGAGCGGGATCCCGGCGATCAACAGCGTCACGAGGGCGATCACCACGGTGGTGCCCGCGAACACGATCGCCGTTCCCGAGGTCGCGACCGCGGTCGCGATCGCCTCGTCGGTCGGCCGTCCGTCGGCGCGTTCGGACCGGTAGCGGGAGACGAGGAAGAGCGCGTAGTCGATCCCGACACCGAGGCCGATCATCGTCGCCAACGTCGGCCCGACCGACGGCACCGTGACCACGTTGGCGAGCAGCCCGATCAGCGAGAGCCCGGCGACGAGCGCGAAGACCGCGGAGAGGATCGGCATCCCCATCGCCACCAAGGTGCCGAAGGTGAACGCGAGGATGATCATCGCGGCGGTCAGGCCGACCACCTCGCTGCTCTCCGTCTCGGGCTCCGACAGCTCGCTGCCGATCGAGCCTCCGGCGGCCACCTCCATCCCGGCCTCGCGGGCGGGCGCCGCGGCATCGAGGACCGAGGACGCGATCTGCTCGGTCAGGGCGCCGCTGCCGACGTCGAGCAGCACCGGGATGAACGCGGTCCGCTCGTCCTTGCTCAGCTGCGTGGCGTGCTTCTTGCCGTACGGGCTCGGCGCGCTGTGGACGTGCTTGAGCTTCTTGATCGCCTGGTGCGAGCTCTTGATCGCCGCCTCGTTCGCGGCGTCGGTGACCTTCCCCTCGCGGGCCTTGAAGACGATCGGGTTGGCGCCGTTCTGCTGCGGCGGAAAGCGCTCGCTGAGCAGATCCGTCGCCGCCTGGCTGTCGGTGCCCGGAAGCTCGAGGTTGTTCGAGGTGTTGCCGCCGAACGCGCGAAATGAGGCCGCGAGCACGATTACGGCGACGATCCAGGCCGCGGTGACGATCCACCTGTGATGAGCGGTGAAGAGCCCGAGCCGATAGAGCTTCCGTGCCATCAGATTCGCTCCGGCCGGAGTCTCAGGTTGACGCGATCGCGTGCGCCGTCCGCCGCGCCAGCGCCATGATCGTCAGCATCGGGTTGGTCCCCGATGGAGAGGGGAAGGCGCTTGCGTCGCCGATCCAGACTCCGGGGACGTCGTGGAGCTGGCCGTTCGGGTCGGCGACCGAGGTCGCCGGGTCGGCGCCCATCCGGCAGGAGCCCATCTGGTGGGCGGAGAAGAGGCCGAACTCGCGCGGCGCGATCGGGTGCGAGAGGACGTCGGCGACGAACGCGTCGAGGTCCTCGCCGCGCCGCCAGTCGCCCGCCTTGCGGGCGCTGCCGACGATCTCCTCCGCCCCGGCCGCCTCGTGGATGCGGATCAGGGTCTCGACCCCGGCGCGGATGTTGCGGATGTCGACCTCGTCGGTGATCGGATAGTGGGTGACCGCATTGCCGGCCTCGTCGACCGAGACCCGGCCGTGGCCCTGCTCGCGGGTGAGGTTGATCAGCGGCGCCGAGCGCGCCCACTCCTTCATTCGCCGCTTGTGGTCGGCACCCGAGCGCCAGGGCACCGCACCGGCGAACAGGCCGGTGGTCGCCTGGGCGCCCTCGATCAGGAAGCCGTGGCCGTCGCCGAGGTCGGCGAACTCATGCGAAAGCGCCGCCTGCGGTGGTCCCCAGGACCAGTCCTGGGGCTCGGGGTAGTAGGCGGTCACCGCCGCGGTCGGGTGCAGGCGCAGGAAGTCGCCGGTCGCCGGCCCGCCGATCTGCGAGCGCAGCAGCAGGGCCGGGGACTCGATCGAGCCACAGGCGACGATCACGGTCGGCGCCCTGACCTCGAACCGGACCGCGGCGCCGTCGCCGGGCGGCGCCTCGGGGTCGGCGAACACGGCCTCGACCCCGCTCGCGCGCCCGCCGGCGACGAGGACCCGCTCGGCGCGACAGCCGGCGAGGATCCGGGCGCCGTCGCGCTGCGCGTCGACGAGGTAGGTCTTCGCGGTCGAGAGCTTCGAGCCCGACTGGTCGCCGAAGCCCATGTAGGCGGCGCTTGCCGGGTCGTAGCGATCGCGGTCGGCGTTGCGCGCGACCCTGCGGAAGTCGTATCCCGCCTCCCTGCATGCCTGCTCGAGGCGCTGGTGGGGGCCGTTCAGGTCCGAGCAGTCCTCGTTCACCTCGATCCGGGTCGAGACCGCGTCCAGGTGGGCGTCGAACTCGGCGCCGTCGAGCCCCTCGAGCCCGTGCTCGCGCGCCCACTCGTCGCGGACCCAGTCGTGGGTGCGCAGGCAGTTGGTCCAGTTGACCACCGTCCCACCGCCGACCGCCTTGCCGGCGACGACCGCGACCTGCCCCTCGGCGGTCGGGAACGGGCCGCCGTTGAGGTACATGCGCTGGTAGGCCGAGAGCTCGAGCTGGTCGAAGTCGCGGTCGTCGTAGTAGCCGCCCATCTCGAGCACGACCACGGAGCTGCCCGCCGCCGCGAGCTCGGCGGCGATCACGCCGCCGCCGGCGCCCGAGCCGACGACGCAGACGTCGGCCTCGATCGTCTCGCCCGCCGCGGGGCGGTCGATCGTCAGCGGGCGCTCGCGGTCCGGGGGCGGAGAGATCGGACCCGGGTATCCGATCGCGTCCCAGGTCGGGTTGCGGCCGGTGCCGAGGTCCGGCAGCGCGTAGAACAGGGTCTTCGCCAGCGCCCGCAGGGTCGTCAGCCCGGCGAGCGCCTCGGGACTCTGGTCCGAGAACCCGTGCACGATCTGCTCGCGCAGGTCGAGCGGCGTCGCCGCCGCCATCCCGCTCTCGGCGAGCGCGTCGAGCAGCTCGCGCAGGCCGGTCACCTGCTCGTCGGTGAGCTGGTTCTGAAGCAGCGCGACCTCGACCCCCTCGGGGACCGCGGCGATCGACGCCGAGCGCGCCCAGAAGCCGTGCTCGTCATCCTCGCCCGGAGGCGGATCGAGGGCCGGGATGAAGGTGTCGCAGAGCGCCGCCAGGGTCGACCGCTGCCGATCGTCGAACAACTCGCTGGTCGCCAGCGCGGCGAAGGTGTCGCCGATCGTCGCGCTCACCTGGGCGTCGTAGGGGAAGTGATGGGCGTCGCGCGAGGGCGCGTAGCCGGGGGTGACCATCAGCGACTGGCGCTTCGTGTACTTGCGGATCCCCTCGGGTCCGTGGCGCGAGCCGAGTCCCGAGGCCTTCCAGCCGCCCATCGGCAGCTCGAGCGCCGCGTAGTTGAGCTGCGCGTCGTTGACGATCGCGGTCCCCGCCTCGACCCGCCGGGCGACCGCCTCGCCGCGCTCGTGGTCGCGCGTCCAGACCGAGGCCTGGAGCCCGTAGGGACCGTCGTTGGCGAGCTCGATCGCCTGCTCGGCGTCGCGCACCCGCATCACCGGCAGGGTCGGGCCGAACGTCTCCTCGACCATGCAGCGCATCGAGTGGTCGACGTCGGCGAGCACCGTCGGGCGGTAGAAGCGGCCCGGGCCCTCGCCGCGCTCGCCGCCGGTGACCACGCGGGCGCCCTTGTCGACCGCGTCGCGGACGTGCGCCTCGATCAGCTCGATCTGGGGCGGGAAGATGATCGCGCCGACGTCGACCGAGCCCGGCGCTCCGGGCGGGCCCTGGCGCAGCGCCTCGACCTTGTCCGTGACCCGCTCGAGGAACTCGTCGTGGACGGCGTCCTCGACGTAGATCCGCTCGACCGAGATGCAGACCTGGCCCGAGTTGTTGAGCCCGTAGGAGACGGCGGCGTTCGCGGCCCGCTCGAGGTCGGCGTCGGCGAGCACGATCATCGGGTCCTTGCCGCCGAGCTCGAGGCTGACCGGGGTCAGCGTCGCCGCCGCCTGCGCCATCACCTTCTTGCCGGTCTCGACCGAGCCGGTGAACATGACGAAGTCGACCTCGTCGACGAGCGCGGCGCCGGTCTCGCCGCGCCCGGTCGCGACCGCGAACACGTCCTCCGGGAGACCGGAGTCGGCGAGCATCTCGGCGAGCACGATCGAGGTCAGCGGGGTCACCTCGGAGGGCTTGAGCACGACGGCGTTGCCGGCGGCGAGCGCCGGGATGCAGTCGCCGAACGAGTTGTTGAGCGGGTAGTTCCATGGGCCGATCACGCCGACGACCCCGAGCGGCGCGTAGCGGACGACGAGCTTGCGGCCGCGGACGAACGGCGAGGCGGACTCGATCCGCTCGTCGGCGAGGTAGGCGGGCGCCTGGCGGGCCCAGAACTCGAGCGCCGAGAGCCCGTAGGAGAGCTCGGCGAACTGGGTCTCGTCGAGCGGCCGCCCGGTCTCGGCCGAGATCGTGCCGACGACCCGCTCGGCGTTCGCGACCAGCCACCGGCGGGCGGCGAGCAGCACCTCGGCGCGGGCCTCGAAGCCCGCCCGCTCCCACCCCGGCTGCGCCGCGCGCGCCCGGGCGACCAGCGCGCGGACCTCGTCCGCTCCGAGCTCCGGCACCGTGCCGAGCGTCTCGCCGGTGGCGGGATTCTCGACCGCGATCGCGCCGGCGGCGGCCTCGACGCTCCCCTGGTCGGCCATGTCGACGAGTCTATGCGACCGAGTGCGGCGCGATCGAGCGCGGTGTCGTCCTCGATCACCTCGGTCCCGGCCATGCGATCGGCCCACGAGCGCCGTCGATCGTCGAAGGCGAGGACGAGGAAGCCGATTCCGAGGCTGAGGATCGAGAGCCCGGTGCCGATCACGCGGCGGAAGGCGCGGCGGGCGCCGATGTGGCGCTCGCCGTCGACGTCGAGGCGGATCGAGAGGAAGCGCATCCCGGGCGTCTGGCCGGCGAGCGACCAGAAGAAGCCGAGGTATGCCGCGCCGGCGGCGATCCACAGCGCGGCACCGAGGGCGAGCTGCCATCCCGAGGTGCTGGAGTCGTCGCCGAGCACGCCCCCGATCGTGAGCCCGAAGATCGCCGAGATCCCGAGGAAGACCAGGTTGAGGAAGGCGCCGTCGGCGGCGGCCGCGACCGCCCTGGTGACGAGCCCGACCTCGGTCGCGGGCTCGGTGCGCTGCGGCCGCCCGCGCAGGCGGCGCGCGACCCGGTCGATGACCGCGTCGAAGCGGTCGGCGATCTCGCGGATCTGGCGGCCGATGTCCTGGATCAGGCCGAAGCCCTGCGACGCGATCGCCGCTCGCACCTCCGGCGCCTCGGCGATCCGCTCGACCAGCTTCTGCGCCTCGTCGGAGGCGAGCAGCCGATCCCAGACATGGTCGACGAGCTCCGAGTCGAGCACGCGGACGGCGGCGCGCTCGACCGCCGGGCTCGAGAGCGTGCGTTCGAAGGCGTCCTGGGCCGCGTCGCTCTCGAGCACGCGGATGATCGCCCGTTCGACCGCCGGGCTCTCGAGCGCGCGCACGATCGCCTCCTCGGTCGTGCGCTCGACCGCCCCGTCGATCCCGGTCGCCGCAGCGACCCGCTCGGCTCCCCGGGCGCCGATCCCGAGCAGCCGCCCGGGCAGCGGGCGACGCGGGTCGCGCGGCTGTGGCTGGTCGGGCGCCATCGGCAGGATGGTCGCGCCCGCGACGGTCGGAACCGCCGACCGGCCGCCAGGCGGCCTGCGACGATGGCGCCGTGCGCACCGCGATCGTCTCGGACATGCACCTGGGCGCCGGCTCGGGCGCCGACCTGTTGCGCCGGCCCGAGTTCGCGCCCCGGCTGCTCGCGGCGCTCGAGGGCGCCGACCGGGTCGTCCTGCTCGGCGACGTGCTCGAGCTTCGCGACCGCCCGCTCGCCGACGTGCTCGCCGACTCGCGCGAGTTCATCGGCCAGCTCGGCGAGGTGGTCGACGACGGCGAGCTGGTGATCGTCGCCGGCAACCACGACCACCACCTGGCCGAGCGCTGGCTCGAGCGGGTCGGCCTCGACGGCGGGGGCCAGCTCGGCCTCGAGCAGCGCTTCGCGCCCGGCGACGGCGCGCTCGGCGCACTCGCCGGGCAGGCCGGGAGGGTCGCGGTCGAGGCCGCGTACCCGGGCCTGTGGGTCCGCGACGGTGTCTACGCCACCCACGGGCACTTCCTCGACCGCCATCTCACCGTGCCGACGTTCGAGCGCCTCGGGATCGCGGTGGTCGAGCGGATCCTCGGCATCCCCCCGGGTGGGCCCGACCCGCTCGCCCCGCCCGACGACCCCGAGGTCGGGGAGATCGAGGAGTACGAGCGGGTCCTGACCCCGGTCTACGCGTTCCTGTTCCAGCTCGCCCAGTCGGGCAGCGGCGGGCGCTCGTCGAGCGCCAGCCCCTCGATGCGGATCTGGAGCGCGCTCGGCGGCGGCGAGACCCGAGCCGCGCGCCTGCGCGGCTGGCTGCTGGGCTCGGTCGCGGTCCCGGGGGCGGTCGGGATCGCGAACCGGCTCGGCCTCGGGCCGGTGCGCGCCGACCTCTCCCCGGGGGCGATCACCCGCGCGGCGCTGCTCGCGCTCGGCGAGGTGATCGAGCGGCTCGCGATCGACGCCGAGCACGTCGTCTTCGGCCACACCCATCGGCGCGGTCCGTTCGGCGACGAGCCGGGCTGGAGCGCCGGCACGACGCGCCTCTGGAACACCGGCAGCTGGGTGCACTCGCCGGCGCTGCTGCGGGCGACGGCCGCCGAGAGCCCCTACTGGCCGGGCACCGTCTGCTTCGTCGGCGACACCGGCGAGCCCGAGCTCGTCCACCTGCTCGACGACCTCGAGCGCGGCGACCTCGGCCGCGGCGACATGCGCGGCGAGGAGGGCTCGGGCGTCTAGGTCTCTAGCCTCTCGCGGGTGACCGCGCTCGCCCGCGCCAACCTGGTCCTGTTCGCGCTGCTCGCCGCGCACACGCTCGACCATGCGCTCAACCAGCCGGCCCGCGATCTGCCCGTCACCGGCAGCGCCGTCGGCGTCGCCGGGTTCGCGATCGTCGCCGCCTCGAGCGTGCTCGCGATCCGCCGCAGCGCGCTCGCCCCGTCGGCAAGCGCGCTCGTCGGCGCCGCGACCGCGATCGGCCTCGTCGCCGTCCACGTCCTCCCCGCCTGGAGCGAGCCGATCAGCGATCCCTACTGGGACTTCTCGGCCGACGCGATCTCGTGGGCGAGCCTGGCGCTGACCTTCGCCGCCGCCGTCTACCTCGCCGTCGCCGGGTTGCGGGCTCGCAATGTCACATCCGCGGATGAGCCATCGCCACGCGTAGAATCGCCCGCGTGGCGCGGCGAGACGACGAGCTGACGATCGACGAGCTCGCGCGGCGCACCGGAATGACGGTGCGCAACATCCGCGCCCACCAGTCGCGCGGCCTGCTGCCCGCGCCCCAGGTTCGCGGCCGCACCGGCTACTACGGGGCCGAGCACGAGGCGCGGATCGAGCTGATCCGCGAGCTGCAGGCGGACGGCTTCAAGCTCGAGGCGATCAAGCGCCTGGTCGAGAGCGCCGGCGGCTCGAGCGAGGAGGTGCTGCGATTCACCCGCACGGTCAAGGCGCCGTTCGAGGACGAGCAGCCCCAGATCGTGACCGCCGACGAGATGGCGGCGCGCTGGCAGGCGGGCGACGCCGCGCCGCAGCTGCTGCGCAAGGCGGAGCGGCTCGGCATCCTGCGCTCGCTCGGCGACGGCAACTTCGAGGAGCTGAGCCCGACCCTCGGCCGCGCCAGCGCCGAGCTCGCGGCGCTTGGGATCCCGGCGCAGGCGGCGCTCGACGTCGCCGCGACCCTGCGCAAGCACTCGGACGCGGTCGCGAAGACCTTCGTCGAGTTGTTCATCCGCCAGATCTGGAAGCCGTTCGAGGACCAGGGAAGCCCGGAGCAGGACCTGCCGGCGGTCCGCGACGCGATCGAGCGCCTGCGCCCGCTCGCCTCCGACGCGCTGCTGGCGATGTTCCAGCTCGTGATGACCGAGGCGGTCGAGGAGCGGATGGGCCGCGAGATCGCGCGGATCGAGAAGCGCGCCGCCTCGCGCAAGCGCTAGCTAACGACGCCGACGGCGAGCCGTTCGCGGATCGTCGAGGTGTCGAGCTCCGCCGGCTCGGTCGCGGCGACGAACTCGGCGAGCAGGCGCGAGAACTCGCGCGGGCGCTCGAGCTGGGGGAAGTGGCCGACACCGTCGAAGACCTCGAACCGGCTCCCGGGCATCGCCGCGTGCGCGGTGCGGCCGTGGTCGACCGGGATGATCGGGTCGGCGGCGCCCCAGACGATCAGCGAGGGCACCGACTCGGCGAGGTAGAGGCGGTCGAGCGCGCTGACCCGCTGGCCGCCGGCGTCGAGCACCGCCCGCATCGTCTCGATGAACGCCGAGCGCGCCTCGGCGTCGCCGAGCGAGGCGTAGCCCCGGGCGACCTCGGCGAGGTCGGTCCCGGCGCGCAGGCGCATGAGGTCGAGCGCGCGGCCCACCGCCATCCCGGCACCGAGCACCCGCGCGTGGGTGAGCAGCGGCAGCACGAGCTCGGACCCGGGCAGGGTCGCGGCCCGCAGCAGCGGGTGCACCTCGCGTCCGAGGCCGCCGCTGGAGACGAGGACGAGCCGCTCGCAGCGCTCCGGGAACTGGTAGGCGAACTGCATCGCGATCCCGCCGCCGAGCGAATGCCCGACGATCGTCGCGCGGTCGTGGCCGAGGGCGACCATCGTGTCGCGGACCGCGCTCGCGTAGGCGCCGAGCGAGTAGTCCCCGCGCGGCTTCGCCGACTCGCCGTGGCCGAGCAGGTCCGGCGCCAGCAGCCGGTGGCCGGACTCGAGCTCGTCGATCGCCGGCTCCCACTGGTCCGAGCGCCCGGTGATCCCGTGGATGAGCACGATCAGCGGACCGTCGCCGCGCTCGCGGAAGCAGACCCGGTGGCCGTGGAGCTCGATCTCGCGCTGGGTTGACATAGTCATCGGATAACCCTTACCCTTAACGATGTTACATCAGTCAATGTCGTACTCCGAGGAGCGCTCGAACTTGAACGCAAGCACCGCCGAGCAGCTCGTCGAGGAGGCGGTCTCCCAGTCCCCCGAGGACTCGGCGCCGCCCTTCTCGCTCGAGCTGAGTCAGGATCAGAAGGACATCCGCGATTGGGTCCACGGCTTCGCCGCCGACGTCGTCCGCCCCGCCGCCGCCGAGTGGGACGAGCGCGAGGAGACGCCGTGGCCGGTGATCCAGGAGGCGGCGAAGATCGGCCTCTACGGCTATGAGGGCCTGGCGCAGTTCTGGTTCGACCAGTCGGGGCTGACGCTGCCGATCGTCAACGAGGAGTTGTTCTGGGGCGACGCCGGGATCGGGATGTCGATCATGGGAACCTCGCTCGCCGTCGCCGCGATCTTCGGCCAGGGGACGCCGGAACAGATGGGCGAGTGGATCCAGCGCTGCTTCGGAACCGCCGACGATCCCAAGGTCGCGGCGTTCTGCTCCTCGGAGCCCGACGCCGGCTCCGACGTCTCCGCGATCCGGACCAGCGCCAAGTACGACCAGGCCGCCGACGAGTGGGTGATCAACGGCCAGAAGGCGTGGGCGACCAACGGCGGGATCGCCGACGTGCACGTCGTGATCGCGACCGTCGACCGCGAGCTCGGCTCGCGCGGGCACGCCGCGTTCATCGTCCCGCCGCGGACCAAGGGCTGCGAGCAGGGCGCGAAGGTGCGCAAGCACGGCCTCCGCGCCTCGCACACCGCCGACGTCCACCTCGACGACTGCCGGGTGCCGGGTGCCTGCCTGCTCGGTGGCAAGGAGAAGCTCGACGAGCGAATCGCGCGGGCGCGCGAGGGCAAGAAGTCGAAGTCGCAGGCCGCGATGCAGACCTTCGAGGCGAGCCGGCCCACGGTCGGCTCGCAGGCGCTCGGGATCGCTCGGGCGGCGTACGAGTACGCGCTCGACTACGCCAAGGAGCGGCGCCAGTTCGGCAGGGCGATCATCGAGAACCAGGCGGTCGCGTTCACGCTCGCCGACATGAAGACCGAGATCGACGCCGCGCGGCTGTTGGTCTGGCGCGCCGCCTGGATGGGGCGCAACCAGATCCCGTTCACCAACGCCGAGGGCTCGATGTCGAAGGTCAAGGCCGGCGAGGTCGCGACCTGGGTGACCGAGCGCGCGATCCAGATCCTCGGCGGCAACGGGTACACGCGCGAGTTCCCGGTCGAGCGCATGCACCGCGACGCGAAGATCTACGACATCTTCGAGGGCACTGCCGAGATCCAGCGGCTGGTGATCTCGCGCGCGATCTCCGGGGTGCAGGTCAAGTAGAGGCGGAGCGAAGCGAAGCCGAACCGCGCCGCTGCCGAGGCGCGCGATGACGAGCGCCGCCGAGATCGACCCGAGCAAGGTCGACGCCGCGGAGCTCGCCGGGAACATGTCGCAGGCCACCGACGAGCAGCTCGCCGAGCTGATGAGCGGTCCGATGCGCGGCGAGATCCTCGACGAGATCTTCCGGCGGATGAGCGAGCACTTCCGCGCCGACGCGGCGGGCGACACCGAGGCCGTGATCCACTGGCACATCGGCGGCCGCGAGGACGGCGGTGCCGACAGCTACGAGACCGTGATCGCCGACCGCCGCTGCACCGTCTCGCCCGAGCTCGGGTCCGATCCGCCGCGGGTCGCGTTCAGGATCGGCGGCGCCGACTTCCTGCGCCTGGTGACCGGCAACGCCGCCGGGCCGATGCTGTTCATGAGCGGCAAGCTGAAGATCGAGGGCGACATGATGTTCGCCGCCGGCGCCGCGTCGCTGTTCACGATCCCGAAGGCCTGAGCGAGCGAGCGTCGCGCGCCCGCGCAATAGTGGGCGCCCGTGACCGCCGCCGCCCTGCTGCTCGCCGCGCTCTCGCTCGGCGGGGGCCCGGCGCCTGAGCCCGGCGCGGCGGCACCGGCGCGACTCGGCGACGCCCAGCTCGTCGGCCAGCGGCTGATCGCGGGCTTCGCCGGCGACCGCCCGCCGGCCGAGCTGCGGCGACGGATCCGCGCCGGCCGGCTCGCCGGGGTGATCCTGTTCGCCGACAACTTCGACTCCCGCGCCGAGGCCGAGCGCCTCGCGCGCGGGCTGCAGTCGATCCGCCGCCCGCGCGGGTTGCGTGACCCGCTGCTGGTGATGGTCGACCAGGAGGGCGGCCTGGTGAAGCGGCTGCCGGGACCGCCGCGCCTCTCCGCCGAGCAGATGGGCGACGCCGGGCGGCGCACCTGTCGCCGCCAGGGAGCGGCGACCGGCGAGCTGCTGCGCGAGACCGCGATCAACGTCGACCTCGCGCCGGTGCTCGACCTCGCCCGGGCGGGCGGCGCGATCGCCGGCGAGCGGCGCTCCTTCGGCCGCGACCCGAGGCGGGTCGCGCGCTGCGGCGGCGCCTTCGCCGCCGGGCTCGATCGCAACGGGGTCGCGCCCACGGCGAAGCACTTTCCCGGGCTCGGCGCGGCACAGGTGAACACCGACGAGGGGGCGCAGCGAATCGAGCTCTCCAGGGACCGGCTGCGTCGCGCCGACGAGCTCCCGTTCGAGCGCTTCGCCGCCGCAGGCGGCGGGCGCGATCGCCTGGTGATGCTCTCGAGCGCGACCTACCCGGCGTTCGCCGGGCGGCCGGCCGCGTTCACCGGCAAGCTCGCGCGCGCCGAGCTTCGCCGCCGGCTCGGCTTTCGCGGGGTCTCGATCACCGACGCGCTCGAGACCGCGTCGACCGAGGCCTTCGGCGGGCCGACGCGCTCGGCGCGCTTCGCCGCCCGCGCCGGAACCGATCTGATGCTGTTCACCGAGCTCGGCGCGGCGAAGCGCGCGGCGAAGGCGCTGCGCGACGTCCTGCGCGGCAACCGCAAGCGCTTCGGCGAGTCGGTTGCGCGGGTGCTCGAGCTGCGCTCGCGCCTGCGCGGCCGCGCGTGGCGATTAGGCTCGCGCCAGGTGGAGATCACCAAGGTCGACATCCTCGTCGTCGCGGCGATCGCCGCCGCGGCGCCGATCCTCGCCGACCTGAGCCGGCGGATGCGGGTCCCGATCGTCGTCGCCGAGATCATGCTCGGGATCATCGTCGGGCCGGAGCTGCTCGGGCTCGCGACCAGCGACGCTTTCATCAGCGCGCTCTCCACCTTCGGGCTCGCCTTCCTCTTCTTCCTCGCCGGGATGGAGATCGACTTCGAGCGCATCCGCGGGGCGCCGAGCCGGCTCGGCGCCGCCGGCTGGGGCCTCTCGCTGGCGCTCGGGCTCACGGTCGCGATCGCGCTCTGGCTCGCCGGGATGATCGACGCCCCGATCCTGGTCGGGCTGGCGCTGACGACGACCGCGCTCGGCACCCTGATGCCGATCCTGCGCGACTCCGGGATCCTCGCCGAGCGCTTCGGCAACTACGTCGTCGGAGCCGGCGCCGCGGGCGAGTTCGGGCCGGTCGTGATCGTCTCGATCATCCTCGCCTTCGAGGCCGGCGAGCTCTGGCGCTCCGCGCTGCTGTTCGTCTTCGCCGGGATCGTGGTCGCGGCGACGCTGTTCGCGCTGCGCTCTCGCCCGAGCCGGGTCGTGCGTCTGATCGAGACGACGATGGGGACCTCCGGTCAGCTCGCGGTGCGCCTCTCGATGCTGCTGATCGTCGCCCTGGTCGTGCTCGCCTCGGAGTTCGGCCTCGACGTCATCCTCGGCGCCTTCGCCGCCGGGGTGATCGTCGGCCTTGTGATCCGCGACCGCGACACGCGCGAGTTCGAGGCGAAGCTCGACGCGGTCGGGTTCGGCTTTTTGATCCCGGTCTTCTTCATCTCCACCGGGATGACGTTCGACGTCGACGCGCTGCTCTCGAGCCCGTCGGCGATCGCCCTGGTGCCCGGATTCGCACTCCTCTTCCTGCTCTGCCGGGGCGTCCCCGTCGAGCTCCTCTATCGCGGTGAGCTCAGTCGCGAGGAGCGCCGGCCGCTGATCCTCTTCAGCGCCGCGGCGCTCCCGTTGCTGGTCGCGATCACCGAGATCGGGACCGAGGCCGGGGTGATGCGCGCGGACGAGGCGTCGGCGCTGGTCGGCGCCGGGATGCTCTCGGTCCTCGTCTTCCCGCTGGTCGCGCTCGGGCTGCGCGAGCGCCAGGCGCGAGCGCGCTAGCGATCCTCGCCGGCGCCGTCCTCGAGCAGCCCGCGCAGGCGCTCGAGCGAGCGCCGTGCCTCGCGCTTGCCCGGCGCCGCCACCAGCAACCCGGCGGCCGCCTTGCCGAGCTTGCCGCCCGGAAGCGCGAACTCGTTCGCGTAATCGAAGCGGGTGCCGCCGTCCTCGGGATCGAGGCGGTAGACGACCTCGGCGCTCGAGCCGGCGGGCCCGGACCCGCTCCAGCGAGCGAGCCGCGGCGCCTCGACCTCGACCACCCGCCACTCGACCTCGAACGACTTGCCCGCCAGGCGCAGCCTCTGCGTGAACGAGTCGCCCTCGTCGAGGGGTCCCGGTGCGGCCCCGGAGACCGAGTCGTGGGCGGTCACCCAGCGCTCGAGCCGCGAGGGGTCCATCACCGTCTCCCAGACGCGCTCGGGCGGGACCGCGAGGAAGATCGTCTCGCGGACGGACCTGCTCACGAGACGGCCGCCGCCCGGGCGACGCCGTCGACGGCATCGGCGAGCACGGCATCGAGCGGCCGCAGCCGGACGCTGAAGGCCTCCGCCCCGCTCGGGTCCTCGACGATCGTCGGAGTCGTCAGCCCGAGGCTGATCTGAGCCGCGATCCTGGGGGTGCCGGGGGTGACCGCGGCGGCGCCCGCGGCGACGGCCGCCGGGCGGGCGACCTCGTCCGAGACCGCGATCCGGCGCGGCGCCCTGCGGCCGAGCGCGGCTGCCATCTCGTTGACGAGCTCGAGATGGCTGAGCACCTGCGGCCCGCCGATCTCGACCACGCGCTGGGCGGCGAGCGGCAGCTCGAGCGCCTCGCGCAGGTATTCCACCACCTCGTCGGCGCCGATCGGCTGCGTCTCGGTCTCGAGCCACTCGGGCGCCGGCAGCGCCCAGAGCCGCTCGACGATGCCGCGCAGGAGCTCATACGACTCGCTCCCGGGACCGATCACCATCGCGGCGCGAAAGTAGATCAGCGGCGGGCCCGCGGCGGCGAGCGCGAGCGCGGTCTCGTGACGGGCCGCGAGGTGCTTCGACCGCGACTCGTCGCCGAGGCCGCCGAGGTAGACGAGGCGCTCCACGCCGGCCTCGCGAGCGGCGCGTCCGAAGCGCGCCGCGGCGGCGCGCTCGAGCGCCGGGTAGTCGTCGCCGGCGTCGATCATGTGCACGAGCCAGTACGCCGCGTCGACCCCGCTCAGTGCCTCGGTCAGGCCGACTGGCCGGGTCAGGTCGGCGACCACCAGCTCGCAGCCGGCCGCTGCGAGCTCGTCCGCGGCCTCGGCCTCGCGGTCGCGGACCAGGCAGCGGACCTCGAAGCCGTCGGCGAGCAGCCGCGCGGCGAGGCGACGCCCGATGAACCCGGTCGCGCCGGTGACCAGGATCCGCTTCGCGGGCATCGTCGGCTCCTTCCCCTCGGCCACGAGCCTAAACCGGCGCCTCGTCGGCCTGCTCGGGTGCGCGGATCTCACCGGCGAGCGCTCCGACTCGCGACGGCGGCAGGTCGAGCCGCGCAAGCGAGCGCAGGAACGCGTTGCAGATGTACTCGTGGATGCGAAGCTGGGTCTGGCCGTAGAGGAAGGCGCCGAAGCGGGCGAAGCGCCCGCCACCGCGCAGGAGGGGATAGAAGTTGCGCACCTCGAGCTGAGTCTCAAGGGTCTCCTCGCCGGCGCGCGCGGACTCCGGGTGGCGTTGGACGCGAATCCGCAGGAACCCGTTGTCGCGCCCGGCCTTGGCGACCAGCACGCCCCGGTCGATGCGCCAGGTCACGCACCCGCGGTCGGCCGAGGTCTCGTACTCGGGAGCGTGGAAGCGCAGCAGCGGCAATCGCTTGCTGACCAGCACCGCCGCGCGCGAGTCCTCGCTGTAGACGACGCGGATCAGCCCCAGGGTCGCGCGGGTGATGTGGCGCCAGTAGGCGCGCGCGAGCCGCTCCAGGTACTCGGCCTTCCAGAGCCGGTCGAGCAGCTCGCTGGGCAGGGTCACCTCGGCCTCCTGGACCGAGCCGACGGCGCCGGTCCGGGGCACGCGCTCGACCTCCTCGGAGCGCACCAGGCGCACCCGGGCGGGGGTTCGCCGTCTCGAGCTCAGCCATCCCACGAGCGCTAAGGGTGACACGCCGTGCCGCGCGCAGGCCCGGTCTATGCGGCCAGACGCCGCCGGAGGTCGGCGGCGAGCTTCGACTCGTCGAAGCGCCCTGCCGCGACCCCCCGGCGCAGGTTGCGCCATACGAGCCGGTCGACGAGCCGGCGCGGGAGCAGTCGCAACAGCGCGTAGCCGACCGTTCCCCGCCGTGTGGTCGCCAGGTCGCGGGCCGCGGGCCCGAACGTCGCCCGCACCAGCGTCGCCACCGCGACCGAGATGTCCTCGGCCGGGATCGCGCCCTCGAGGGTGAGGCCGTCCTCGGCGGCGGCGTCATGGATCGGCGTGCGGATGTAGCCCGGGTAGACGGTGGTCACCTCGACCTCGCCCGAGTACTCGAGCCGCAGCGCGTCCGAGTAGGCGACCAGCCCGCGCTTCGACATGCAGTACGCGGTCGCCAGCGGCACGGTGATGTTGGCGAGCCCCGAGGCGACGTTGACGACCCGCCCGCGGGCCGCGCGCAGCGCCGGCATCGCGGCCGCGGTCACCCGCCAGGGCCCGAGCAGGTTCACGTCCAGCACCCGCAGCGCCTCGGGGCTCGGCCGCTCGCCGGCGCCCTGCGGGTAGCCGACCCCGGCGCAGTTGATCAGCACGTCGATCCCCCCGAGCTGCTCGAGCGCCCCGGCGACCGCGCGATCGACCGACTCCTGGTCGGTGACGTCGCAGCCGATCGTCCCGGCGCCGTCGGCGAGCAGGTCGAGCCCGGCGACGGCGGCGCCGCGGCGGCGCAGCTCGGCCGCGGTCGCCGCCCCGATCCCGCTCGCGGCGCCGGTGATCAGCACCCGGCGGCTCATGCCGCCACCGCGATCGCCGCGGCGTCCGAGCCGACTCCGGCGAGCTCGTACTCGCCGGGGTCGAACTCGCGCAGCGCGCGCTCGAAGCGAAAGCTGAAGTCGGGCCAGAGCGAGGTGTTGACCCCGTTGCGGTCGATGTACCAGCTCGAGCAGCCGCCCTCGGTCCACACCGTGCCGCCCATGCGGGCCTGGATCGCCCGATTCCAATCCCGCTGCGCGGCGGCGGTGGGCACGATCGCGTTCGCGCCGCTGCGCTCGAGGTGAGCGAGCGCGCGCAGGATGTAGGCGACCTGCGCCTCGGCCATGAAGACGACCGAGTTGTGGCCGAGCCCGGTGTTCGGCCCGAGGAGGAAGAAGAGGTTCGGATACCCGGCGACCGATGTCCCCCGAAGCGCCTGCGGGCTGCCGTCCCAGCACTCGGCGAGCGAGCGGCCGCGGGCGTCGCGGATCCGCTCGGCGACGGGCAGGTCGGTGACGTGAAAGCCGGTGCCGAGGATGATCGTGTCGACCTCGCGCTCGGTCCCGTCCGCGGTCACGACCGCGCGCTTCCGGATCTCGGCGATCGCGTCGGTGACCACCTCGACGTTCGGCTCGCCGAGCGACGGCAGGTAGTCGTTGGCGACCAGGATCCGCTTACACCCGGGGAGATAGTCCGGAGTCACCCTGCGGCGCAGCTCCGGGTCGGCGACCTGGTTTCGGAGGTGCAGCTCGCCGATCCGGCGCAAGAGCGGCGCCAGCGCCACGCGCAGCATCGGGATCGCGAACGCCTCGCGCGCCCAGTAGATCGCGGCGCGCATCAGCCGCTGGGCGGCGGGCAGACGCGCGAACAGGGTTCGCTCGGCGCGGGAGAAGCGCCGGTCGCGGCGGGGCATGACCCACGGCGCGGTGCGCTGGAAGACGTGCAGGCGCGCGACCCGCGGCTGGATCTGGGGCACGAACTGGATCGAGCTCGCGCCGGTCCCGATCACCGCGACCCGCTCGCGATCGAGGTCGTGGTCGTGATCCCAGGTCGCGGAGTGGAAGATCGTCCCCTCGAAGCCCTCGATCCCGGCGATCTCGGGCAGCTTCGGCTCGTGCAGCGGGCCCGCGCCGGCGATCAGCACCCTGGCGGCGAGCGGTCCGGCGGAGGTCTCGAGCCGCCAACGGCCGGCGTCGGCGTCCCAGGTCGCGCCGGTGAGCTCGCAGCCGAAGCGGACGTGCTCGAGCAGGCCCTCGTCGGCGGCGACGCGCTCGAGGTAGGACTGGATCTCGGGCTGCGGCGAGAAGGTGGCGCTCCAGTCGGGGTTGGGGGCGAACGAGAACGAGTACACGTGGCTGGGGACGTCGCAGCGACAGCCGGGGTAGGTGTTCTCGCGCCAGGTCCCCCCGACCCGGTCGGCCTTCTCGAGGATGAGGAAGTCGCGACGGCCGCTTCGTCGCAGCCCCGCGGCCATCGCGATCCCGGAGAAGCCGCTGCCGACGACCGCGATCTCGACCTCGACCGGGAGCGGCGTGGCGTGCTGGGCGCTGGCAGTGGTGCTCTCGGTCGCGGTCATCTCGGCTCTCCGCTTTGCTCGTCGTCGGTTACGACACTGTAACTTACAGTACCGTAACATAAGTCCTCCGAACGATGCCCGCCCCGACCAAGACCCGAACCAGGATGAGCGCCGAGCAGCGTCGCGAGCAGCTCCTCGACGTCGCCCGGGAGATCGTCGGCGAGCAGGGCTTTCACGGGATCTCGATCGAGGCCGTGGCCCGCCGCGCGCAGATCAGCCGGCCGATCGTCTACGGCCACTTCGGCGACCTCGCCACGCTGCTCGAGGCGATGGTCGAGCGCGAGGGCGAGCGTGCGCTGGCCCAGCTCGACGACGTCCTCCCCGCCACCGTGGCCGCCGCCGACGACCCGCGCGCCGAGCTGCTCGGCGCCCTGCGCGCCTACCTCGAGGCCGTCGCCGCGAACCCGGTCACCTGGCGCCTGGTCCTCGTCCCCCCCGAGGGGGCGCCCGCGGTGCTGCGCGAGCGGATCGCGGAGGGCCGCGACGCGGTCGTGGTCGCGCTCGCGCGCGCCGTCGGCCCGGGCGTCGCCCCCGGCGACGAGTCGCCGGACCCGCAGCTGACCGCGCGGATGCTCAGCGCCGTCGCCGACGAGTCCGCGCGGCTGATGCTCACCGATCCGGCCGAGTACCCGGTCGAGCGGCTGCTCGCGCACGCCGACTGGCTCCTGCGCCGGATCTGAGCGGTCGCCGGATCACTCGTAGCCGGCGCCGCGACGGCGCCAGACACGCCGGCCCGAGGGCACGCCCGCCGCTCGCAGCGAGGCGGTGTTGGGCCGGTACCAGGTCGTCACCGGGATCTCGGCGACGACCTGGACGAGGTCCGGCCGCTCGTCCTCGGTGAGCACCGAGAGCGCCTCGCCGAGCGCCGCCGGATCGAGCTCCGCGCCATCGCGCAGGGTCACCGCCGCGATCGCGAGCTGATGCTCGGAGTCCGGGTCGTCGACGCCGTAGGCGACCGCGAGATCGACCTCGCACAGGTCGCCGAGCGCGTCGACGATCGGGAACGAGCCGACGTAGCCGTGCGCGGTCGGGATCAGCGCCGCGGCGTGGTCGACGAGCCACAGGTCGCCCTCCTCGTCGGCGCGGAACAGGTCGCCGGTCGCGATCCACGCGTCGTCGGGCTCGAACAGGCCGCGGAGCGGGCTCTCGCTCGGGCTCACCACCCCACGCATCCGGGTGAGCAGCATCCCGACCTCGCCCGGCCCGCACTCGGTCGCGAACCCGTCGGCGCGCTCGCGCAAGCGCGCCGCGCCGACGTCGTAGGCGGCGAGCCGGACCTCGGCGCTGCCCGGCAGCGGCCGGCCCTTGCTGCCGGGCTTGTCGCCGCTCAGGTTGACGAGGATCGCCTCGCCCTCGGTCGAGGCGTAGAACTCGAGCACCCGAGCGGGCGCGAACCGGCGCGCGACGCGACGCCAGAGCCCGCGCGGCATCCCGGCGCCGATGAACAGGCGCACCGGGTGGTGGTGCTCGGCCGGGTCGTCGGGCGCGGCGACGATCTCGTGCAGCATCGTCCAGGTGTAGGAGGCGACCGTGATCCCGTAGCGGCGCACCTCGGCCCAGAAAGTCGCCGGGTCGAAGTCGCGCGCCAGCGCCAGCCGGGCGCCGCCCGCGATCGCGCCGCCCATGCTCATCAGCAGCCCCGAGGGATGGTGGATCGGCGTCACCGCGTAGACGGTGTCGGCGTCGGAGAGCGCCGCCGCCGACGCGGTCGCAAACGCCGACAGCGCCCAGCGCCCGTTCGTGATCCGGTTCGCGCGGGTGCGCTCGCCCTCGCCGGTGAACAGGATGAAGGCGAGATCGCTCGCCCGGCCGGGGTCCGGCGCGTACCAGGCGGGGACCTCGACGCGGTCGGGATCGATCCGCTCCATGTCGATGATCCCGCGACCTAGGTCGCGATCCTGACCGCCGCCGCCGAGCACGAGCACGTCCCCGCCGCCGGCCGCCTGCGCGCGGTCCGCGAGCTCGGGGTCGGCGACGATCCGGGTCACCTGCCCGAGCTCCGCCTCGCGCTCGACCAGCCCGTCGGGGCGCATCAGCACGGCGACCGCGCCGAGGCGGTTGAGCGCCGCCACGACCGAGAGCCCGCTCGGCCGGGTGCTCATCAGCACGCCGACGTGCTCACCCTGGCGCACCCCGAGTGAGAGCAGGCCCCGGACGACGTTGTCGATCCGGCGCTTGACAGCGACGCGATCGTAGGCGCGGTCCTCGAACAGGAAGAACTCGGCGTCGGGGGCGTCGTCGGCCGCCTCGTCGAGGAGCAGCCCCAGCGAGACCCTGGTCCGCGGCTTCAGCCGTCCGAGGCGAGCCAGGCGCGGCAGCTGTCCGGTGACCTCCTCGGCGAGCACCCGAGCGCCGCCGACCGTGCGCGACGCGACGCCGACGAGCGAGCGGGCGAGCCCCGCGCCGACCCCGGCCGCGAGCTCGAGCCCGAAGCCGAGCCGGGTCCCGACCCCCGCCCCGGGCGGCGCCAGCTCGGTCCCGGCGAGCGGTCGGATCGATGCGGGGAGCTCGTCCTCGCCCGCGCGCCAGCGGGTCCAGGCGGCGACCGCGGGCCAGGTCGTCGCCGTCGCCGCGGAGCCGACGACGAGGCCGAAGTGACCCGCTCGCAGGGCGAGCTCGTGAACCTCCGCTCGCGGCGCGGCGCGGCTGATCGCGCGCACGGCGGGCGCGGGGGCGATCTCGTCGACCTCGCCGACGACGGCCAGCACCGGGCGGTCGATGTCGGCCAGGGTCACCATGCGGTCCTCGATCACGAAGCCGCCCTCGAGCATCCGGTTGTGGGCGATGAACTGGCGCATGAAGTCGGCCACCGCCGGCCCCGGCCAGGCGACCCAGCCGTCGCCCATGACGAAGCGGCGCTGGCGCTCGCGCGGGAGCAGCGCCTCGCGGTTGTGGAGCTGGCGGAAGAAGTCGACTCGCTGGCGCAGCGACTTGACCGGGTCGAGGAGGCGAAAGCCGGTGCGGCTCATCCACGCCGGCACCGCGGTGCGCCCGAACACCTCGGCGAGCAGAGCCGCGCCGCTCTCGGCGACCTCGGCCGGGATCCCGAGCGGGAGCGCGATCCGGGTGTCGACCGGGCTGCCGAAGGTGATCACGGTGTCGATGCCCTCGCCGCGCAGGTAGGCGGCGGCCTGGTAGGCGAACATCCCGCCCTGCGAGTAGCCGCCGAGGTGCACGGCGGCGCCGGTCTCGCGCCCGACGCGCTCGAGCGCCTCGGCGACCGCGAGCACGTGGTCGGCGAGGGTGCGCTCGAGCCCGCCCTCCTCGCGCTCGGGGGCGCCGAAGTCGACCACCCAGGGATCGGCGCCGTGCTCGTGCAGGACCGAGACCGCGCTCGACGAGGGTGAGACGTCGTAGACCTCGGCCGAGAGCATCAGCGGCGGCACCAGGAGCACCGGGGCCCCGGTCGGGCGCTCGGGGAAGTAGCGGCGCAGGCGGTAGACCGGGCCCTCGGCGACGACCGCGAACGGCGACGGCTGCTCGTCGGTCTCGAGGCCGCCGAAGCGGGCGACCTCGAACGCGTTCTGGGCCACCGCTCCGAGGCGCGCGGCCGACTTCGAGATCGGGTCCGGGATCAGGTCGATCCGCGGACGCTAGCGGCCGGAGAACCGGCGCGCGCGAGGTCGCGGCGAGGTTATCTTGCGGGCACGATGAGCGAGCGGCGCGACCACTCCCGGCCCCTGGCCGCAATCGCGGCGATGATCGCGGCCCTCGCGCTGGCGCTGGTGCTCGCGGCCGTCGGAGGCGCGCCCGAGCCCGCCGACGGCGAGGGCAAGGCGAAGCGCGGCAAGGGGCTGCGCGAGATGCTCTTCGTCGGCAACAACTGGGACGGGACGGCGGACGTGATCCGCCCGCGCGGCAAGTACCGCCGGATCGCCCGCCTCAACATCATCCCCGACATCGAGGAGCGGATGGCGGAGATCGCCACCGACCCCGTGCGCGCGGGCTACTTCCTCGGCATCCGCGAGCTGATCGGCGAGGGCAACGACCAGTACGTCGACGACATGTTCACGTCGCGCGACGGACGGCTGCTGGTCGTCTCCCGGCCGAGCCTCGCCGACGTGGTCGGGATCGACCTCGCGAGCGGCGAGATCGTCTGGCGCTTCGTCGTCGACGGCCAGCGCTCCGACCACATGGCGATCTCGCCGGACGGCCAGAACGTCGCCGTCTCGGCCTCGACCGGCAACGTCGTCCACATCCTGGCGACGAAGACCGGCGAGGAGGTCGGGCGCTTCCCATCCGGCGACTCGCCGCACGAGAACAACTACTCCGCCGACGGCGAGCGCATCTACCACGCCTCGATCGGGCTCGTCTACACGCCCGCCGACGACCCGCAGGTCGACACGAGCAAGGGCGAGCGCTACTTCCAGGTCGTCGACGCGGACACGAACGAGATCATCGAGCGGCTCGACATGGGCCAGAAGCTCGCCGAGGCCGGCTACCCGAACATGAGCTCGGCGGTGCGGCCGATGGCGCTCTCGCCGAACGAGCGCTTCGTCTACTTCCAGGTCTCGTTCTTCCACGGCTTCGTCGAGTACGACTTCAAGCGCGACCGGGTGCGCCGAGTCGCCAACCTGCCGATCTCCGAGGAGGCTCAGGCGACACCGCGCGAGCAGTACCTGCTCGACTCAGCTCACCACGGGATCGCGATGAGCGGAAACGGCAAGCGGCTCTGCGTCGCCGGGACGATGTCCGACTACGCGGCGATCGTCTCGCGCAAGTCGTTCCGCTACAAGCTCCTGCAGCGAGGCGAGAAGCCGTACTGGTCGACGACCTCCAACGACGGCAAGCGCTGCTTCGTCTCCTGGAGCGGCACCGACACGGTCTCGGTGATCTCCTACCGCAAGCGTCGCGAGATCGCCCGGATCCCGGTCGGCGACCATCCGCAGCGAGTGCGGATGGGCACCGTCCGGGCGAGCTGGGTGCGGGCTAACCGCTAGCGCGGGGTCTGCTCGCGCGGCGGCTCCTCGGCCGGGGTGGTGCGCTCGCCTTCAGCAGGCGTCGCGTCGTCGCGATCGGCGTCGGGGTCGATCTCCTCGGCGTGGCGCTGGTGCGCGGTCGCCGTCTCGCGCTCGCGCTCGGCCTCGCGGGCGCGCTCCTCCGCCTCGGCGGCCTCGCGCCGCGCGCGGGCGGCCTGCTCCTCGGCGGCGGCCGACTCGCGATCGGCGCTCAGCTGGCGTGACTCCGCCTCCTCGCGATGCCCGGCCGCAACGTGGCGGCGGTCCTCGAGCTGCTGCTCGTTGCGGCGCCGGTTGGCGGCGACGATCAGGGCGATCGCGATCAGTGCGACGACCACGATCACGATGATTGCGACGGTCATGTTCGATTCCTTTCGGTGGGGCGCTCCATCTCTCCAGCCGGGGTTACCCGAATTACCCGCGGCCGAAGCGGGCGCTCCCCTACGCCGCTTGTCTAAGGGCTCTAGGCGGCTTCCGAGTACGCGGCGTGGGCGCCGGCGGACTCGTGCTCGCGAGCCGAATCAGCACCGGCCGGCGCCTGTTGCGGGCGGATCACCGCGAGCGCGACCCCGATCGCGACCCCGATCAGCGCCGCGCCGATCAGGAAGGCGAGGTGATACCCGGCGTTGAGCGCCGCCGCGGTCGACTCGCCGTCCGCGATCAGGCTCTCGGTGCGCTCGGTCGCCAGCGTCGCCAGGACCGCGAGGCCGATCGCCCCGCCGACCTGGGTCGTCGTGTTCACCAGGCCCGAGGCGAGCCCGGCGTCGCTGGGCGTCGCGCCCGACATCGCCAGCGTCATCAGCGCCGGGAACGCGAGCCCGGCGCCGGCGCCGAGCAGGAGCATCACCGCGAGCAGGTCGATCGCCCAGGTCCCGTCGACCGGCGCCCGTGCGAACAGCAGCAGCCCGGCGCCGGCAAAGGCGAGCCCGGCGACCAGCGCCCGCCGCGGGCCGATCCCGATGATCACCTTCTCGGCGAACCCGATCGAGAGCGTGCCCATGACGATGCACGAGGGCAGGAAGGCGAGGCCGACCTCGAGCGGGCTGTAGCCGAGGACCTCGCCCATGTAGAGGGCGCCGAGGAAGAACATGCCGAAGAAGCCGACGACGAGCAGGCCCATGACCAGGTTGGCGCCGGTGACGTTGCGCGAGCGAAACAGGCGCAGCGGCATGAGCGGGTTATCGATCCGCGCCTGGCGGGCGACGAAGGCGACCTCGAGCGCGATCGCCAGCGCGCCGAGGCCGAGCGTCTGCGCCGAGGCCCAGCCCGCCTCGCCGGCCTCGAGCAGGGTGTAGACCGCGAGCATCAGGCCGGCCGTGACCAGGGCCGCCCCGGGGATGTCGGCGCCGGCACCGAAGCCGATCCCGTCGCTGGGAGCGACCAGCCGCCGCGCGAGCAGGCCGATCGCGATCCCGATCGGGAGGTTGATGACGAAGATCCAGTGCCAGTTGATCGCCTCGGTGAGCACCCCGCCGGCGAGCAGGCCGATCGAGGCCCCGGCGGAGGCGACGAAGGCGAAGACGCCGATCGCCTTCGCCTGCTCGCGCGGCTCGGGGAACATCGTCACGATCATCCCCAGGATCACCGCCGACGCGATCGCGCCGCCGGCGCCCTGGACGAACCGCGCGCCGATCAGCATGCCCTGGCTCTGGGCGAGCGCGCAGGCGAGCGAAGCGGCGGTGAACACCGTAAGGCCGATGAGGAAGATCCGGCGCTGGCCGATCAGGTCGCCGAGCCGCCCGGCGAGCAGGAGCAGGCCCCCGAACGCGATCAGGTAGGCGTTCACGACCCAGGCGAGGTTGCTCTGCGAGAAGCCGAGGTCGGCCTGGATCGTCGGCAGCGCGACGTTGACGATCGTCGCGTCGAGGACGATCATCAGCAGCCCGCCGCAGAGCACGTAAAGGGCGAGCCAGCGGGTGTCCTTGTTCGTCGTCGGGGGTCACGGGGCTTCGGGTCCTCCTCTCGAATTCGGTCCGCTTCGAACTTACAAGGGTTACGACGCGACCCCGGTCGAAACTCATCGCCGCCCGCCTGAAATAACCGTCCGAAGGGCGGCTTAGGGTCGCCGCCGTGAAGCTGGTGATCGGCATCGTGCGGCCGGAGCGCGCGAACGACGTGCTCGAGGCCCTCTACCGCGCCGACGTGCGCGGGGTATCGATCAGCCGGGTCGAGGGCCATGGCGGCGAGCTCGACCGGGTCGAGACCTACCGCGGGACCACGGTCAAGGTCGAGCTCGCCGACAAGGTCAGGTTCGAGGTCGCGGTCTCCGACGACTTCGTCGAGCCGACGATCGAGGCGATCTGCTCGGGCGCGCGGACCGGCGAGGTCGGCGACGGCAAGGTCTTCGTCGTCCCGCTCGAGCGCGCGGTGCGGATCCGCACCGGCGAGACCGACAAGGCGGCGGTGACCCCGGTGGGCAGCTGATGGACGTCCTCGTTCCGCTGGCGAAGATCGACACCGGCGACACCGCCTGGATGCTGATCGCGACCGCGCTCGTGCTCCTGATGACCCCGGCGCTCGGTCTCTTCTATGCCGGGCTGGTGCGCTCGAAGAACACGCTCAACACGTTCATGATGTGCGTCGCGGCGATCGCGGTGGCGACGGTCACCTGGGCCGCGGTCGGCTACTCGTTCGCCTTCGACGAGGGCAACGAGATCATCGGCGGCTTCGGCTACGCGTTCCTGAACGACGTCACGCTCGAGGCGCGCGACGGCGGCACGATCCCGCACCTGCTCTTCTTCGCCTTCCAGGCGACCTTCTGCATCATCACCACGGCGCTGGTCTCCGGCGCGGTGGTCGAGCGGATGCGCTTCGGCCGCCTTCCTCGTCTTCGCCGCGCTGTGGTCGGTGCTCGTCTACTCCGTCCTCGCCCACTGGGCGTTCGGCCCGGGCTGGCTGCTCGAGGGCGGCACGCTCGACTTCGCCGGCGGGATCCCGGTCGAGATGGGCTCGGGCTTCTCGGCGCTCGCGGCGGCGCTCGTCGTCGGCGCGCGCAAGCGACTACGGCCGCCTGGCGCTGCTGCCCCACAACGCCGTCTACGTCCTGCTCGGCGCCGGGCTGCTGTGGTTCGGCTGGTTCGGCTTCAACGGCGGCAGCGGCTTCAACACCGGCGCCAACTCGACCCTCGCGTTCACGAACACGCTGCTGACGCCCGCCTGCACGCTGCTCGTCTGGTTCGCGCTCGACGCGATCCGCGGCCGGCGGGTGACCGCGATCGGCGCCGCGACCGCGATCATCGTCGGCTGCGTCGGGATCACGCCCGCGGGCGGCTTCGTCAGCCCCGGGCTACGCGATGCTGCTCGGAGCGCTGGTCGCGCTGCCGTGCTACGGGGTGATCGTCTGGCGCGCCCGGACCCGGGTCGACGAGACCCTCGACGTGCTCGCCGCGCACGGGATCGCCGGGCTCACCGGAATCCTGTTCATCGGCTTCTTCGCCCAGGCCTCCTGGAACGGGATCTCGGACGGCCTCCTGTTCGGCAACGCGGCCCAGCTCGCCGACCAGCTGCTCGCCGTGCTCGCCGCGCCCGCTTACGCGTTCATCGCCACCTACCTGCTCCTGCGTCTGATCGGGCTCTTCAGCCCGCTTCGCGCCACCGACAAGGAGGAGTCGCAGGGGATGGACGTCGTCTACCACGGCGAGGAGGCCTACGCGACCGGCGAGGGCGCGATCCTGGTCGTCCCCGAGGCCGGCGATCGCCAGGCCGAAGTGCCGGTGCGACCGTGATTGCGGCGCGCTGCGGGTCGTCGCAGCCGATCTGATCGACTACCGTTCCAGCGATGCGGCGAACGCCGGTCCTGATCGCGCTCTCGATCGCGGTCGGTCTCGCTGGATGCGAGTCGAGCGTCGACACCGAGCCCGACGCGCCCCCTCGGATCGCGCGCTCGGAGCTCGAGCCCTGCGGGCAGGTCCCGGAGCCGGAGGGGTTTCGATGCGGGTCGATCGAGGTCCCGTTCGAGCGCTCGGACCCCTCCTACGGCAAGACCGAGGTCGCGTTCGCCGTCCGCACCCGCGACCGCAGCTCAGAGCCCGCGCTGGGGACGATCTTCGCCCAGGAGGGCGGCCCGGGATACGCGAGCACCGGGACGGCTAACGCGTACACGAAGCTGTTCGGCGACCTGCTCGAGCGCTACGACCTCGTGCTCGTCGACATGCGCGGCACCGGGCTATCGGAGCGGATCCGCTGTCCCGACCTCCAGCGCGGCCTCGGCCCCGGGTGGATCGCGCTCTCGGAGTGCGCACGGCGCCTCGGCAAGCACTTCATCTCCTATCGCACCTCGGCCGGCGCCGACGACCTCAACGACGTCCGCCGCGCCCTCGGCCTCGGCCGGATCATCCTCTACGGCGACTCCTACGGGACCTTCTTCGCCCAGTCCTACGGCTTTCGCCACGGCGAGACGCTGGAGGCGATGGTGCTCGACTCCGCCTATCCGACCCGCGGCGAGTCGGCCTGGTATCCGAGCCTGATCGAGACCGGCAACCGGGCGCTCGAGCTCGCCTGCCGGCGCTCCCCGCGCTGCCCGCCGGGCGCTCGCGGGCGCCTCGACGAGCTCGCCGAGTACCTGCGCGAGACCAACCGCACGACCGAGCCGCTGCTGGAGGCGTTCGCGGGCGCGACCTACGGCACGCCGGACTCCTACGTCGAGATCGACCGCGCGGGGGCGCAGCTCGTCGACGGGGACGCGCGGCCGTGGAACGAGCTCACCGAGCCCTACCGCAAGCCCTGGGCCGGCGACGCGCGCGAGTACCTCGCCGCCGCGGAGCAGGCGGTCAGCTGCAACGACTATCCGCTGATCTGGGACCGCGCCGCGCCCGAGGCGGAGCGCCGCGCGCAGCTCGAGCGCGCGATCCGCAACCACGACCCGGACACGTTCGCGCCGTTCACCCCGCGCGAGATCGGGCTCTCGGAGGCGTTCGGCTACCAGTACTGCCTCGTCTGGCCGCAGCCGACCGAGCTCTACGAGCCGCCGATCTCACCGGGCGACAGCCCGACCGAGGCGCCGGTGCTGGTCGTCGCGGGCGAGATGGACAACCTGACCACGCCGGAGGAGGGGCGCAAGGTCGCCGCGGAGTTCCCGAACTCGGAGCTCGACGAGGCCCGCAACGCCGGCCACGTCGACGCGCTCTATCACCGCGACGGAGACGCCGCGCGCGAGGTGCGCCGCTTCATCCGCGAGATCAGCGAGCCGGGCTGAGCTCGTAGCGCAGCTCGACCATGCCGCTCTCGAAGACGCGGGTCGAGCCGAGCCGCATCGCGCCGCCGGCAAGCCGACGGTCGAAGAGCGGCTTGCCGCGACCGAGGATCACCGGGACCACGGTCAGGATCAGCTCGTCGAGCAGGCCCGCGTCGGCGAACTGCGAGGCGACGTTGCCGCCGCCGACGATCCACAGGTCTCGCCCGCCGGCGGCCGCGATCATCTGCTCGTGGAGGGCCGCGGCGTCGGCGTTCGCCACCCGCACCTCGGCGCGCTCGTCCTCGGGCGGGCGCAGGTCGCGCGAGCTCAGGACCCAGTAGGGCTTCTCGGGGTAGGGCCAGTCACCGCCGTCGGCGAGGTGATCGAGGATGAACTCGTAGGTGACCGACCCGCTGACCAGGGCACCGACGCCTTCGTAGAAATGCTCGTAGGCGTTGCCCTCGCCCATCGGGCCGGGTTCGGCGCCCTCGGCGTCGGAGCTGCCCTCGTAGCCCATCAGCCACCCGAGGCCGTCGTCGGCGTCGGCGATGTAGCCGTCGAGCGAGGCGGCGCAGTAGTAGACGGTCCGCCTCACGCCCTTGGGTTCTCGCGAGCCGCCGCCTCGATTTCGCGCTCGAGCTCCGCGGCGTCGGCATCGATCTGCTTCTCGATCAGCTTATTGGCGCGCGCTACCGCCTTCTCGAGCTGCTCCTCGATCTTCGACTCGCCGATCACGATCACAGCGGCGCTGCCCTGCTCGAGCTCGTCGCCGAGTTCCTTCAGGTCGCCGCGCGAGATCCCCTTCGAGAGGTGGCCGACCAGGCCGCCTGCGCCGGCGCCGACGATCGCGCTGCCGAGGAGCGCGGGCGGAAACAGGATCCCGACCAGCGCTCCGACTCCGGCCCCGGTCCATGCGCCGTGCTGGGTCGGCTTCTCGGTCTTCGTCACGTGGACCTTGCCGTCATCGTCCTTGCGGATCACAGCGGAGTCGAAGGTCCCGATCGCTCCCATCGCGTGCAGGTCGAACACGGCCTCGTAGTCGGCCTCGGCATCGGCGATCTCGTCGTAGACGGCGGCGTACAGGAACACTGGTCTGTCGGACATGCGACTTCCTTTCGGTCGTGGGCCGGATTCAGGCATCGCTCGAGACCGAGCCTAAACCCGCGGGCGACGCCGGTCGTAGTCCAGAAAGGATGAATTTGGGCAGGGGCGCCGAATCACCCCATCTGGGGGTGCGTCCGTGACCGTCTCATGGCCGGATCCCGGCAATCGAGGATCGACAGAAAGGACTCGAAATGAGAGGTGCAGGTCGCGTTGTGTTCGCCGCCATCATGCTGGTGCTGGTGGGCACGCTGAACGTCATCTACGGGTTTGGTGCCCTCGACGACGCAAATTATTTCGTCGGCGACACCCGATTCGTGCTCGACAACCTCAACACCCTCGGCTGGGTGCTGATCATCCTTGGCGTGATCCAGCTCACCGCCGGTTTCTCGCTCATGGGCGGGCGAACCTACGGGCGGGTGCTCGGGGTCGTCGCCGGGAGCCTCGGTGCGATCGGGGCGCTGCTCTCGGTCGGTGGCAGCAACCCCTGGTGGTCGCTGTGCGTGTTCGCGCTCTGCGTGTTCGTGGTCCACGGGATCATCGTCTACGGCGAGGACGAGCGGACCGTCGCGTAGCCGAGCCCTGGGAGCCCGGCCGCGCGGCCGGGCTCCCACGCTCGACCAATCGGCTCCGCTAGTCGAGCTCGGACTCGACCGCGATCCGACCCTCGGCCGCCGCCCGCTTGAGCGCATCAAAGTCGTCCTCGTTCCGGTCGGCGTAGGTGCCGGCGAAGCGGGCGATCGCCTCGTCGAAGCCGCGGCCGCCGCCGAGGTAGGCGGCGATCGCGATCCGGTCGCCGGTGCGGGCGTGGGCGCGGGCGAGGATCGCCCCGCAGACCTGGGCGTAGGCGGTCATCCGCCCCGGCGACATCAGCTCGACCGTTGCCGAGGCCTTCTGGTCCCAGAGCTGGCGCACGTAGAAGTCTCGCTTCCTGCCGTCCGGCCCCGTCGCGCTCAACCAGCCGAGGAAGATGTCGCTCGCCGCCTGCGTCAGCCGCTGGCCCTCGACCACCCTCTGCCCCTGCTTCGCGAACTCTGTCGGTGCCGTATAGGGCTCGAGCACCGACGGCTGAGCCTCCTTGACCTGCAAGAAGAGCGGGTCGTCCTCGTCACGGCCGACAAGGAGCGCGATCCAGGCCCGGGTCCCGACGCTGCCGACCCCGACCACCTTGCGGGCGGTGTGGACGTGCCGGTAGCCGTCGAGGAGATGGCGGCGGTCGGATTGCAGGGTCTCGCGATAGGCGTCGACCAGCTTGCCGATCCGATTCTCGGCCGTCGCCAGCTGCTTGCCCGAGAACATCTGCTCCAGCGGGACGAGCACGGGCGGATCGCTGCGGATCCGCAGCTCGCCGTCGACGCGCTCAGTGAGCTTCGCCAGGGCGCGCAGCCGATCCTTGCGCCGGGCCTTGGCGACGTTGCGGTCGAACCCCTCGAGCTCCTTGCGGCTCAGGTCGCTGCGAAAGCGCTCACGGATCTGGTCGACGTGAACGCGCTCGTACCAGACGTCGAGGTTGCTGAGCTCGGCGAGGCGACGCAAGCTCTCGCGGTAGGCCGCGACCGCCGTGAGCACGACGCCGCGCCGCCGGTCGGCGGCGAACCCGCGGTCGCGGCCGCCGATCTCGAAGCTCGCCGCGAGGCGCTTGACGTCCCACTCCCAGGGCCCCGGCAGGGTCTCATCGAAGTCGTTGATGTCGACGACCAGCTCGCGGTCCGGCGCCGCGTAGCCGCCGAAGTTCGAGAGGTGGGCGTCCCCGCACGCCTGCACCCAGAGCCCCGAGTTCGGGGTCGCGGCCAGATCGGCGGCCATGATCGCCGCGGCGCCGCGATAGAAGGTGAAGGCGGAGACGAGCATCCGTCCGTAGCGCAGCGGAACGAGCTCGGGGACCCGATCCGCAGCCTGACGCTCGAGTACGTCGAGCGGATCGGGCCGATCGGGAGCCGGCTCCCAGCGTCCGTGGCTGGAGCGCGGAGTCCGCTCGCGCGCCGCCTTGCCCGCGGCGGCGCGCTCGCTGGTCGAGGGACTCACCACTTGAGTTCGATCTCCAGCTCGCGCTCGTCGGACTCGACCTCGATGATCTCCATCAGCTCTCCTTGGTTCGTGGCTTCACCGACGAGCTCGTCGCCCCGGCCGCGTCTACGCCGCCGCCGGATCGTGACCGGCGGCGATCCGCGCCAGCAGGCGGACGCCGTCGATGACGCCCTCGGGCATCAGCGCCGAGGGCGAGGCGCCGGGATGCGCGGGCGCGATCCGCACTCGGAGCACGCCCGGGCGAACGCGGAAGCGAAGCGGTGGCTCGATTCGCACCGCCTCGCCGTCGATTCCCGCTGGGACGGGCTGGTCGGCGTCGACCTCGAAGCTCGGCGCGCTCCACTCACGCACCGGTCGCTGCGGCAGCCGCCCGCGTCCACCGCGGCCCGCCGGGGCGCCGGCGATCGCGATCCCGAGCAGGCCGTCGTCGATCGCGGGCCGGGTCCCGGAGCCGAGCGGGCGGCCGAGGCGGTAACGGTTGTTCGAGACCAGGATCACGGCGCCGGAATGGTGCTTGTGTCCTTCGGGGCCCGTCCAACGCAGATCGAGCCCCGACCCCGACGGCCCGATCGTCTCGGGCACCGTATCGAGCAGTGTGCGCAGCTTCGCGTCGCGGTAGCCGGAGCTCTGGACCGCCTCGGCGTAGACGCCGAGCGAGACGTTGTTGACGAACACGCGCCCGTTGACCTCGGCGAGGTCGACCCGCCGCTCGCGCCCGGCGACGAACGCGTCGAGGGCACCGACGACGTCGTCGCGGTCGACGCCGAGATCGAGTGCGAAGTGGTTTCGCGTCCCCGCGGGCACGCAGGCGTAGGGAAGGTCGTGCTCCGCCGCGATCGCGGCGACGATCGCCTGCGAGCCATCGCCGCCGGCCATCGCCAGCGCGTCGGCCCCGCGAGCGACCGCGTCGCGCGCGATCGTCTCCAGGTCGCGTCCGCCGGCGAGCTCGATCGGCTCGATCCCGCGCGCCCGGGCCTCGGTGGCGAGCGAGAACCGCTCCGCCTTGCCGCCGCCGGAGCGGGGGTTGAAGATCAGCACCGGTCGCTCGGGCGCTTGCGCGGGCGTCAGGGTCGCACGCAGGCTGACCGCGGCCCGCGCGCACGCGCCCGAGACGACGAGCCCGGCGATGACCAGGGCGATCTCGACTGCGCGCTCGTCCAGGACCAGCGCGACCGCCGCCGAAAGCCCGATCGCGCCGAGCGCGAGGCCGGCGATCCGCGCGAGGCCGCGGCGCAGGAGCCCGTACCAGGCCGCGAGCACCGCGACGCAGAGCAGGCCGAGCACGATCACGCCCTGGGGGAACTCCTGGATCGCGATCGCGATCGCAAGCCCGACCGCGGCGAGGCCGATTGCGAGCGCCCCGACCGCCGCGATCCTCCGCGCATTCATAGGATCAGCTCGTCTTGAACTCCGCCGGCGCCAAACCCGAGCCACCGCCGCGACCGCCGGCGTGGCTGCGCGACGCCGAGCGTGTCGACGTCGCCGTCTACGCGGCGATCGCGCGCACGCCGACCCCGGCCCTTGACGCGGCGATGGCCCGACTCACCCGCGCCGCGGACTACTCGCGACTCTCGCTCGCCGCGGCGGCGATCATCGGCGCTGCCGGCGGAGCGCGGGGCCGTCGGGCGGCGACGGGCGGCCTCGCCTCGGTCGGCGTCGCGGCGACCGTCGTCAACCTGGCGCTGAAGCCGCTTGGGCGGCGCCGGCGCCCGGATCGAGTCGCCGAGCAGGTGCCGGTCGCCCGGCACACCCGGATGCCGATCTCGACCGCGTTCCCGTCCGGCCACTCGGCGACCGCGTTCGCGTTCGCGACCGGGGTCGGCCACGTGCTCCCCGCCGCCGCGATCCCACTCCATGGCCTCGCCACGGTGGTCGCCTACTCGCGCGTCCACGCCGGGGTGCACTACCCCGCCGACGTGATCGGCGGCGCGCTCGCCGGGACGATCCTCGCCCAGCTCACCACCCACGCCCTCGACCGCCGCTGAGCCCCGCCCTAGCCGCTCGACCCTGATCGGGCGAACGAAGGACGACGAGTGGTCGCGGCGGGCGAGCATGTTCCCGCCCATAACCTAACCGGCGTGCGAGCCCGCGCAATGCCCGGTTCCGGGCGAATTGGGATGCGTGCGCGCAGCCGTCGGGCGACGCCAGGTCAAGGGCTGCCTAAGCCCTGCTGTCCTTGCGACGCTGCGACGAGGCCCGCGCGCCAGCCTCGGCGCTCGGCCAGCGGCGGGTGGCTTGAGGAGTCTCGGCGAGGCAGACCGCTGCTATGAGATCACCCAGGCGATCACTGAATTCGAGTTCCACATCTCACCCGACCCCCAGCTCATCGCGGCCCCAGACCAGCCTCGGTGACTGCTGCGGAACCGCGTCAAGGAGGTGACGTCGCCGTCTCTTCGTCGTCTGCCAGGCGCTGCGGACTGTCGACGGCCCTCGGCGATGTCGGGGACTATGGCCGCGCGCGCCACACCCGAATCTCGTAACGAAAGCAGCCGAAGCCGACCCGCCCAGCGACTCCCAACGGGACCCTCGGCCACGACGCCGCGACTCTCGCCCGTCAGGTCGGAGTTCGGGTGTTTGTTCGATCACGTAGGTGTTCGGCCCCAGATGTACCTGGAGTGCCGAGTGATAGAGCGCCAGCGGGACGCCAGCCTTCGAGCCGGGCTTTGACCGCTACGGGCATCGCCCGACGCCAGCTTTTCCATCTGACGAAGAACCCCCCGGCGCCGAGTGGTAGCCAGTATAGGTCGACGGCGGCCACCACCTTCGCGTCGCCAAATTCGATCGACGGCATCCCACCTCACGCTATCCGGGCGAGACGGACGTCGGCGCCGCGTCAGGCCGCTCACCCAGCCCCGTGCGTCCTCGAGCTCGTCGAGGTCGTAAATCATCACCTCGACCCGGGAGCTCATCCACGCAAACATACGCATCGCGCGTGCCACCCACTCGAGGTCTGTTACCAGGGCGAATCGCTTCCAGGCCGAGTGGTGTCCAAACCATGCTGAAAGACCAGTCTTGACATCCTCGGGCACCGCCGCGGGCTCAAGGCCATCGAAATTGGTCAGGACGAACAACAGCCGTAGCTCACCCGAGTCGATCCGGCCGTCGCGTCCCGACGACGGACCGGCACTGATTCGGCTCGCACAGCGCGATTCCGCACCCGTGCCATCCGAGCCCTTGCTGCTTGTCTTCGAAGGGGCCACGCTTCGCGCCGCGCTGTCGCCAGACACGGGTCGAGCGATCGCCGATCCATTCGCTCCCACTGCGCGGCTGGTCGAGCTTCTGCGAACCCAGGCGAGCCCGGCTCAGCGACGTCCGAGGACCACGTCGCGGTTCAGGCTGGTCCGCCGTCCCGCGTCCGCGTAGCGATCGCTCGGTTCGAATCGAAACGCGGATGCGCCACTTTGGACGACGGGCAGGCCTCCGCTACTTGTCCGAGCGCTCGGCGCCGGGCATGCTCGGAAACACAGCGCTGACGCGGAAGTCCCCCGCGCCGGTCGCGACGACGGTCGCTCCTACGAGCGCCAGGTACAGGCCAACCTCCCGATTCGCCCCCGCCGGAAAGTCGAAGATGATCAGCCACGCGATCAGGATCGCGGCGACCACTCCGAAGATGTCGGTCATGCCGTTGAGCGAGAGGTCAGGGCGGAAGAAGCCGAATCTGCCGCCGGTCACGGCGGCTGCAATCCCGGACACACCGGTGATCGCCAAGAAGACGTCCCACGTGCTCAGCATCTGCCAGCCGTCGTCAGTGACGCCTGCGGTGTCGCTCCACGGCATGAACAGCGAGCCGATCAGCAGAGCCCCACCGAAGCCGGCAAGCAGGCGTCCGAGTCCAGGGTTGATCGTGGTCATCGGGTTCCTTTCACGAGCGCCTCGGCGGTCGCTCGGTCGGCGGGGAAGAGCAGCTCGATTGCGAGCTCGGACGTGGTCACCTCGAACGGTGTGTCGAAGCTCGCGAACATGCCGAAGAAAGACCACTCGCCGCCGCCGGGAGCACGGAGTCGCACCGGTCCGAGGATCTCGCCGCTGATCCCCTCGCCGGTGCTGCCGTTCTCATCCTCCGGCACCGGATAGGCGGCGACCTCGTCCATCAGCGATCTCAGGTCATCGTCGCCGCTGACCACGATTTGCTGGGCGAGGCGCTGGAGGAAGTGCCCGCGCCAGTGCGCGAGGTTGATGATCAGCGGAGCGAATCCCCGCGGATGCAGACCGGTCCGAAGCAGGTTGATCGGCGGCTCGAGCAGCGCCGGGTCGATCTCGACCCTCGCCGCGACCTCACGCATCGGGGCGTTGACGGCAACGAGGTTCCAGGCGCGATCGAACACCACCGCGGGGTACGGCTCGTGCGCGGCGAGGATTCGATCGAGCGCCTCCCGGACCGGCGCGAGCTCCGGATCACCGAAGGACCGCTCGGGGTACGCGGGGGCGTGGCCGGCGGCGAGCAGGAGCTGGTTTTGCTCGCGGAACGGGATCTGGAGCTGCTCGGCGAGCCGCAGGAGTGTTTCGCGACCCGGCTTCGAGCGACCTGTCTCGACGAAGCTCAGATGACGGGCTGAGACACCGGCGTCCAGTGCGAGCTCGAGCTGGGTCAGTCGACGGCGTCCTCGCCACTCGCGCAGGAGTGGCCCAACACTTTCGTGGCTGCCAACCTCGGTCATGCCGCGGCGACTTTAACCCTCGCCGGTAGGCCCGTCGATTACCTCGGGGTAATCAAGCCTCGCCATGCCCCTTGACGCTCGAAGCTACTCGGCCAGGGTTTGGAGCTCCGCCCGCTCGAGGCGCCCGTCGGGAAATCTGAGGTGCGCCTCGTCGCCGAGGCAGACGACGCTTTCGGGCTCGTCGTCACCGATCACGATCGAGGCGATGAGGACGGCGGCGATGCGGTGGACGTCGCGGATGACGCCAAGGGCGAGCAGGGAGCGGGTCTCGTTGGCGACGTCCCCGTCGCCAACGCGGAGGACGACGCGGATGTTCTCATCGATGCCTCGGGCGGTCATCGAGGTGGAGATGTTCTCGAGGTCGTTGCCGGTGACGGCGGCGACCGCCCTGGCCCGGTGGAGCGAGAGCCGTCTCATCAGCGAGGGGTCCGATCCGCGTCCGATCACGATCGGCAGCCCGAGCTCGTGGGCGACACCGATGTGGCTGCCCTCCTTGTCTCTCTCGACCGCGACAACGGGGATGCCGCAGCCGCGGAGCAGGAGACATAGCCGCATCCCTACCTCGCCCAGGCCGACGACGACCACGTGGTCGCGGCGGGGGACGGCGCGTCCTCCGACGAGGCCGGTCAGACGCCGCTCGACGACGCGGTTGACGAGTCCGGCCGTGAAGCTGGCCGCGAAGACCAGCGCGATCAGCATCGTGATCGAGGTGAAGACCTTGTACCAGCCGGGACCGCCATCGACGTCGAGATTGGGATCGACGGTGACCAAGGTCTTGGCCGAGCCATAGAACGCGTCGACGAAGGAGTTGTCGAGCACCGGGATCGCGGTGATCGTCTCGAGCATGAAGACCGTGACCAGTCCGATGGCGCCGTAGAGGAGGAGGCCGGCGCTCTTGTCGTAGGGCGTGAACAGCGCCCGCGCCAGCGCCTCGAGGCGGCGTGCCTTCAGCCGCGGAACCGGCTCCTTCTCGAGCTCGTCGCCGTTCTCGATCAGCAGGACCGGCTCGTCGCCGTCGACGCTGAGCGCCGTCGCGCGCTCGTCGATGCACGGCCCGGCCAGCGACGGGGCCACGATGTCGGCGAGCGAGGTCACGTGCGTGTTCGGAAGCTCGCCGGCGACCTGCTCGGCCATCGTCTCGTCGAAGATCGTCAGCACGAGCGGCACTTCCTCGCTGATCGAGCGCACGATCAGCGCCATCCGAAGGACGACGGCGTCGTCCCGCGCGACCACGGCGACCGAGTCGACCGAGCCGTCCTCGAGCGCCTCGCGGACCTCCTCCTCGTCCGGCTGCCCGAGGCGCTCGACGTCGGCGCCGGCCGACTCGAGCGCGGTCGCGACCTCGTCGCTCAGGTCGCCCTCGCCGATCACGAGCACGGTGCGCGCCCCCTGTTGCACCGCCTCGCTCACGACAGGGGATCGCCGTCTTCCGTGCAGGGAAGAGTCACGTCTACACCCTCGGCGTGTGACTCCTCATCGATGACCGCCAGCGCCTCCTCCATCTCGATCGGCTGGATGCTTCCGCTCTCGTCCGTGAAGGGGTGGTCCAGGAACCACACCAACAGCAGTGTCGCCGTCGCCATTGCGGCGACGGAAGCGACCGCGCTGGCCTGAACGACGAAGCTGCCCCGCCGATCGGCGCCCAGCACGATCCACCCGACCGTCAGCAGCGCCCCCATGACCAGCACGAACCACATCGGGGGCGGCGTCACGCGGACGGCCTCGGCAAGCCTCATGCGCCGACCCTCGATGCGCCTGTCCTGTTCCATCAAAAGCTGCCGGAATGCGGCCTCGTCGATCAGCGAGTGGACACGGACTTCGAACGCCGCCTCCCTGAAACGTCTCCCCCAATCGGTCACGACCGGGCTTCCCTCGCCGCGATCCTGCATCGCCGGCCATCCCTGCTCGATTACCGCCCGCCCGTAACAGACCAACGTCCCCTCCAGGTGCTCATGTTCCTCCGGCGTGAACCCCGCGGCGGTGCGAGTGAGCTCCAGGATTGCCTGGGCCTCCTGCTCGGCGCCCTTCTTCGCGTCGTTGTAGCTGTCGTATGCCTGGAGCACCACGAATCCGAGCAAGATCGCGAACGCGATGCCCAGGAAGTCAAAGGCGCTGCTGTGCTCGCCGAGCTGCGACGAGAAGCGCTCGTTCAGCGGGCTACGCCGGGCCAGCCACAGCATGCCCGCAGACGCTGCGGCAACCGCGATGATGATCCCGGCGAGCGTGAAGAGGTTCATCGGCCGGTAAGGCTCGCGGGTCCGGCCGGCGGCGTCAAGCGAGGGCGGTGGACGTTCTGGACGGATGTGACGCGGCGGTCGGTACCAAAGCGGTACCGCGCATGACGACCTCGTTCAAGACGTCGTCCATCTGGCTCCGAGGCCGGGGGCTGGGTACTAGCTCGACGCCTGCGGATATCGTCGCGTCGAGTTGACTTCGGTCAAGCGCTTATGAAGCCGCCGATATGGATGCCGGGCGCGCACTCGCTCGCCTCCTATCGCAGGTCGTGGCTGCGCCACGACCTGGTCGCCGGTCTCGTCCTGAGCGCGGTCTTAGTGCCTCAGGGAATGGCGTACGCGGAGCTGGCGGGACTGCCCGCGGTCACGGGCTTGTACACGTCGGTCCTCTGCCTGGTCGGCTACGCGGCGTTCGGCCCCTCTCGCGTCCTCGTCCTGGGCCCGGACTCCTCACTCGGGCCGATGATCGCGGCGACGCTCCTACCGATCATCGGATCCGGCGGGGATCCGGACCGTGCGATCGCGCTTGCGGCGATGCTCGCTCTCCTCGTGGCTGCCATCGAGATCGGCGCGGGCATGGCGAAGCTCGGCTTCATTGCGGACCTGCTGTCCAAGCCCACCCAGATCGGCTACATGAATGGGCTCGCGTTGACGATCCTGGTCGGGCAACTGCCGAAGCTCTTCGGCTTCTCAATCGACGCGGACGGGCTTATCGACGAGGCGCGGGAGTTCCTCAGCGGGCTTGCATCCGGAGACGCTGTGGCCGCCGCCGCTGCCGTGGGGGTAGTCAGTCTCGCGCTGATCCTGATCCTCCAGCGCTGGCTGCCCCGCATCCCCGGCGTGCTGGTCGCGGTGGTCGCCGCGATCGCCGCGACCGCGGCGTTCCACCTGTCCGGCGACGAGGTCTCGCTCGTCGGCACCCTGCCCGAGGGCCTGCCTTCCCTCACGTGGCCGAGCCCGGTGTCCGACTTCCCGCTCCTGGTTGCGGGAGCCCTCGGCATCGCATTGGTATCCCTGACCGACACGATCTCCACCGCTTCGGCGTTCGCAGCCCGAACGGGCCAGGAAATCGACGGCAACAAGGAGATGATCGGCATCGGCGCGGCGAACGTCGGCGCGGGCTTGTTCCAGGGCTTCCCGGTCAGCACGAGCGGATCGCGTACGGCGGTTGCCGAACAGGCCGGCGCGAAGACACAGCTCACCGGGCTGGTCGGAGCAGCTGGTGATCGTCCTGATGCTGGTGCTGGTGCCGGGGCTGCTGCAGCAACCTTCCGCAGGCCACTCTCGCGGCCGTCGTGATCGCGGCATCAGTGTCGCTGGCCGATATCTCCGGGACCAGGCGGCTGTGGCGCCAGCGGCGCATCGAGTTCATGCTCTCGATGGCCGCGTTCCTCGGTGTGGCGCTGCTCGGGGTCCTCGCCGGCATCGCCGTCGCTGTGGGGCTGTCGATCCTCAACGTCTTCCGCCGGGTGTGGTGGCCCTACCAGACCACGCTCGGGCGGGTCGCTGGAATGGAAGGCCACCACGACCGCAGCCTGTACCCCGATGCCGAGGAGCTCCCCGGCCTCGTGATCTTCCGCTTCGACGCGCCGCTGCTCTTCGCGAACGCGCGGACATTCCGCGACCAGATCCGCCGCCTCGCGGCCGGCGAGCCGAAGCCACGCTGGATCGTTATCGCGGCCGAGCCGATCACAGACGTCGACACCACGGCGGCCGACATGCTCCTCGAGCTCGACAAGGAGGTCAACGCGCGCGGCACCTCCCTCGTCTTCGCCGAGCTCAAGGACCCCGTACGCGCAAAGCTCGAGCGCTACGAGCTCATCGGCACGCTCAACCCGGACCACTTCTTCCGAACGCTCGACAGTGCCCTCGAGGCGTTTCGCCGGCAGACGGGCGCAGAGTGGGCCGCGCCCACGCAGGTCAGCGACCGGGATGCGCACTGACTCGGGCTCGAGGGCGTACGCGAAGGCTTTCCTGCGGAGGCGCGGGTCAGATCGAGGCCGGCCTCTCCGGCGCGAATGCACGAGATCGGCGAGCGCTCCTCACTCCAGCGCTATCAGGGCGACGACCGCGATCCCGAGCAGGGGGCCGGCGGCCGCGAGAGCTGCCGCGCGCCAGTCCGTAGGGCGCTTCGCCTCGCCAAGGGCACCGGCCTCCTGGCGGCCACGAATCGTTCCCTGGGCGAAGAGCGCGATCCCATAGAGCGCGAAGCCAATACCGACGACAACGTAAGGCCAGGTTGCCCCGGACTGCTGCAGCTCGGGCGCCAAGCGTCCGGTCCCAACCGCGACCGCCAGAGCCGCGAGCCCTGTGCGCCACCAAGCGAGCTCGGTCCGCTCACCCGCCAACTGAAGGTTCCTGCGAGCTGCTTCGTCCTCGGTTGAGTTCACGGTCGCGTCCTCGACTGCCCGTTGGCTCTTGAGCCTAATAGACGGGCACCTGGCGATCCTGGCGTGCGCTGCGATGGGCGCTCGCGCGCGCGAGCTGGCCGCTCGATCAGGTAGGTGTTGCCCCTGGTTGCGTCGTCGGGCCGCCTCGGTTCTTCATCACCGCAGCCGCGATGGCGAGGACTATCACCACGCCGATGATCGCGCCGATGATCCCTCCGAAGTCGAAGACGTCGGTGTCGCCGATGCCGAGCCCGACGGTGAAGATCAGGTAGCCGAGCGCGGCCCCGGCGAGGCCAATGAGCACCGAGACGCCCCAGGACTTCGGGCCGCTCATCCCATGGAACGGATCGCCCGGCATGAGGACGCGGCCAATCACACCTGCCAGGAATCCCACGATTGCGGCACCGATCATCGACTTCTCCCTTGCTCGCTCCGCGCCAGTCCCTGGACTCTACGCCTCTCGGTGATGCACCCGCCCGGCGATGTGCCGAGCGATGCGCAGACCGTGCGCGGGCATCGGTCCACTCGTGCGCCGTCGAGCGCGACGTCGCATTCGGGATAGGCTGTCGAATGAGGACGCCTGAGTCATCGAGGACCAAGAATCGAACCGGCAGAGGAGAGAGCGTGAGCGCAGAAGAGCTTGAAGAGCTGGGGCCGATCGACTACCTCATCGTCGAGTGGCCCGACCGCCAGCCGAGCGGCGAGGCCGCGCCGCTCCTGGCCGATCTCGTCGACCGCGGCCTGATCCGCATCATCGACCTCGCCTTTGTCGCCAAGGGCGAGGACGGTTCCGTGGCGATGCTGGACATCGCCGCGCTGGCCGATGAGGCCCAGCCGCTCGGAGCGCTGGCCGGCGCGTCCTCCGGCCTGCTGTCCCAGGAGGACGCCGAGGAGGCGGCGACGGCGCTCGAACCCGGGACGTCGGCCGCGGTCCTCGTCTATGAGAACCTCTGGGCGGCACCGTTCGCCGTGGCTCTTCGCCGCTCCGGCGCCCAGCTGGTCGCAAATGGCCGGATCCCGGTCCAGGCCATCCTCGCGGCGCTCGACGCCGCCGAGGAATCCAACCCCACCCCCGCCTGAGAAGGAAGGAAGAGCTCATGCCAGGATTGCTCGGAAACGTCGCCAGGGTCGCCGTCGCGTCAGGAACCGCAACCGCGGTTCGCAACCGCGTTTCTCGCCGCCAGTCAGAACGCTGGTCCGAGCAGGGAGCGTCACAGCCCGCCTACCTGCAGCCCGAGCAGGCCGCGGCACCCCCGCCGCAGTCCCCTCCGGCACCGACCGCCGATCCGATCGAGCAATTGACCAAGCTCGGCAAGCTCCGTGACGCGGGTGTGCTGACCGAGGAGGAGTTCGCCGCGCAGAAGGCGAAGCTCTTAGGCGGTTAGAAGCGGGTCCGGGGGGGCCCGCCGCGTCGAGGCCTAACCGACAGTGTCGGGTCGAACCAGTTCGCCATCCAGGTCGTGTAGATCCACGCCCACCAGACGACGGCCAGCAGGAAAACGGCCAGCGCCACGCCGGCGACCGTGAGGTCGTCGAGGATCAGCTGCGCGAGCCGCGTGATCGCAAGGACGTAGACGAGATCGAAAACGAGCTCGACCGTCGTCGTCCGCTGCGTCGCCTCCTCGCCGCGGGTGCGCAGATGCCGCAGCGGCGAGGACGGGGACCGAGCGGTCACGGGCTACGCCTTGGCGGTTTCAGCCTGCCAGTCGTGGAAGCGGGTCTCGCCGAGGTGGACCGCGTTGTCCGGAACCAGCGAGCGCTCCTCCAGCACCGCGCCGAAGTAGCGGGCCTCCGGATCGGCGACGACGGTCCGGGGATCGTCGATCGCCTTCAGGCCGTCGGCGATGAACTCGTCGAACCGGACTTGGTCCGGGCCGCCGATCTCGACGATGCCGTCGGCCGGCGCCCGCTGGCTGACCTCGCAGACGCCGGCCGCGACGTCATCCGCGGCGATCGGCTGGAAGAGCACGTGAGGCAACCGGACGACGTCTCCGTCCGTCGCCTCGTCCGCGATCCGTTTCACGAACTCGAAGAACTGCGTGGCGCGGACGACGGTGTACGGGATCGAGGCTCCATCGATCAGCTTCTCCTGGGCGACCTTCGCCCGTAGGTAGCCGCTGTCGGGGATGCGGTCCGCCCCGACCACGGACAGGGCCACGTAGTGCCGAACGTCGGCCTCGGCCGCGGCCGCCAGCAGGTTGGTGGTCGAGGTCGTGAAGAAATCCATCACCGCCTGGTCCTCGAACGAGGGCGAGTTCGAGACGTCGATCAGCACCTCGGCGCCGTCGAGCACCTTTGCGAGCCCCTCGCCGGTGAGCGTGTTGACGCCGGTTTCGGGCGAGGCGGGCACAGCTTCGTGCTCCTCCTCGCCGAGGCAGGCGACGATCTTCGAACCGATCAGGCCGGTTCCGCCGATGACGACGATCTTCACGGTGTGCCCCTTCCTCGTCGATTTTCAGTGCGCCTGCTGCCTACGTAGTACGTGTCGGTTCGACGTCGCGGACTCCCTCACCGCCGGCCCGTGCGCCCTTCTCGCCCGGGCTGTCGGCAAACCGGTTCACGAAATCGAGGGCGACCTGGGCGACCTCGCGCCAGCCGCTGTCGATCGCCAGCGAGTGGCCGCGGTTGGGGATGTGCTGGATCTCGGTGACCGCCGTGTTGTGGCGCTGGCGCTTGTACGCCGCGTTCCCGATCGCCGGGGCGACCGTGTGGTCCTTCTCGCCCTGGATGATCAGCAGCGGCCCGCGGTCGGGATTGCGAACGTCGAGCTTCGCCTCGCTGAACGGGTTCAGGTTGGCGTTAGCCATCTGCATCAACGCGACCCCCGGCGCGGCCACGTGATAGGTCTCATAGAGCCGCTTGGCCTCCGCCTCGTCGGCGAGGGCGTTCGTCCATCCGTACTTGAACTGGTCGAAGGTGAGGGTGATCGCACGGCCGCGGTTGAGCGGGTTCTTGAGCACCGGGAGCGAGGACCGTAGCGTCGAGATCGGCAGTGGCAGCACGCCGCGGAACGGGCCGGCATCGATTCCCACCGTCACCGCCGAGAGTCCCCGGTCGGCGATCAGCTCGGCGAGCAGGCCCCCGGTCGAATGGCCCATCACCGCCGGCTTCTTGTTCAGTCGGCCGATCACGGCCGCCGTGTGGTCGGCGACCTGGCCAAGCGTCTTCTTCGCGAACACGTCGGGGTCCGCGCGCGCCGCCTCGACGGTCTCGGGGTCGTCGGGCCAGTCGGGCGTCACGCCCGCGTAACCGGCCTCCTCGAAGAACGCGACCCAGTTGTCCCAGCTCGACGGCAAGAGCCAGAGCCCGTGGATGAAGACGACCGGGGTCCGTCCGCTCGCGTTGGCCGCCTGAACCTGCCGGTCCTCACGCTCACTGATCCGATCCGCGCCGTCTTTCGACTCGTCGCCCATCGGGTACCCCTTTCGTTGGAGTGAAATGACGGGCAGCGAGCTTCTCGCGGGGCGGTGCACTCGCATCCGCCAGGAGGCCAGTGGAGCTGGCTCGTGTCCAGCCTATCGCGGGAGCCACGACCGGCTCGGTCTTGGCGACCATTTTCCAAGCTCCCAAACTTTGCCTTGCGGCGTTACGCTCTGCTGATGGCGACTGCGGCGACGCTGGTCATGTGGTTTCACCTCCGCTCGCCGGAGCTGGCCGAGGACTTTGAGCGTCTGATGGCCAGCGATCGGGACATCGTCCATGGCTCGCTGGACACGATGCCGGATTGGCGACTGACGCGGCCGACGGATGTACCCGGACAGGCCATCGACTCAGCCGATTACGTTCTGATCGCGGAGATCGTCAACCTCGAGCGCTGGGAGCAACAAGCGGAGGAACGGGTCCAGGGCTTGGCGGATGACTTGGAGCATCTGGTCTCCAGTCGGAGGATGCTCGTCCTCGAACGCGTCCTTTGAGGACGTAGCAGTCGGTACCAAAGCGGTACCACGACGGTCGCATGGTCGGCCGTACCCAGTAGGCGGCGAGGACTAGCGCGGCGGACCGTCCTCGCGAGCGATTTCCTCGCGAAAGCGTGCGTCGTCCGCTTCGATCGAACGCGCCTCGGCCAGCACCCGTTCGAGGTCGCCCGGCGGGATCGTGACCGCGCCCGAGGAGTCGGCGAACATATACGTGCCCGGGATCACGCCCACACCGCGCAAGACCACGGGTACGTTGGCCTGAAATGGTGTGATCTCGCGCCCACCCCATCGTGTCGCCTCGCCCGCGCAGTAGGCGGCAAAGTCATATCCCGCCAGCTCGTCGAAATCGCGCAGCCGCCCGTCGGTGAGCACGCCGGCCAGACCATGGTGCTGGACACGCATGAGCTTCGTACCACCGCCCATCGAGACGTCGGTGTAGCCGTTGGAGGCGAGGACCAAGACCTTGCCCTGCGGGTCGTCGCCAACGGCCTCGTAAAAGAGGTTGGCGAGGTTGTAGCGCTCGGGATCGAGCGAGGCCGAGCAGCTCGGGAAGTAGGAGATGGTCACCGCGGGGCCGAAGAGGACCCGCCCAGGCGTCGGGCTGACGAGATCGAGGATGTGACAGCGGTGGCGATGCAGCCGCCCCATCGCGTCGACCAGGTCCGCGCACTTGAGGCCGTCGACAGTTCCCGGTGGTGCCACGATTACCCCGTTGGGCCGAAGCGCTCGGTGCGGATCATCCGCGGGTCGACCCCGGCCTCGAGGGCCAGCTCCGCGGCGGACTCGACGAAGCCGTTCGAGCCGCAGATGAAGACGATTCGCGCTCGCGACGCGGGCTCGGCGATCAGGTCGGCGTCGATCCGGCCAGTGTGGCCGTCCCAGCCCTCCGGCGCGTCGCGGGTCAGGGTGACGCGTCGACGTCGGCGTCGAGCTCGTCGGCGTAGATCAGCTCCTCGGCGGTGCGCGCCGAGTAGATCAGCTCCATCTGAAGGTCGGGCATCGTGCGGCGGCGGTGGCGCATCATCGCCATCAGCGGGACGACGCCCGAACCGCCGCCGATCAGCAGCGCCGGGCGCCTCGCCCCGCCAGACGAAGTACGAAGTGAACGGGCCCCGAAGCTCGACCTGGTCGCCCTCGACGACGACGTCGTGGAAGTAGCCGGAGACCTCGCCCTCGTCGAGCCGGTCGATCGTCAGCTCGACCTCGCCCGCGATCGAGCGGCGAGGAGGCGATCGAGTAGGAGCGCTGGGCGCGGTAGCCGTCCGGCGCGGTAAGCCGGACGTCGAAGTGCTGGCCGGGCAGAAACGGCATCCACATCGGCAGCGCGAGGCGGAACGTTTTCGACGCGCGGTGTCTCCTCGCGGACCGCGGTCACGGTCGCGATCTGCCAGCGGCCCGGAGCGCGCTGGATGACTGCACGTCGGTCAATCGGTCCAGTAGCGCTCCTCCTTCCAGGGGTCGCCGCGGTTGTGGTAGCCGTTGGACTCCCAGAAGCCCGGCTCGTCGTGATCGATCACCCTCAGTCCGGCGACCCACTTCGCGCTCTTCCAGAAGTACAGGTGGGGGACCAGCAACCGCGCGGGTCCGCCGTGCGCACGCTCCAGGGGCTCGCCCTCGTGCTCGGTGACGACCCAGGCCTTGCCGTCGGTGAGGTCGTCGATCGCGAGGTTGGTCGTGTAGCCGCCGTAGCTGAAAGCCATCGCGTAGGCGCCCAGGGGCTCGGCTGCATCGAGCAGCAGGTCGACCGAGACGCCGCGGAAGCTGGTCCCGAGCTTCGACCAGCTCGTGACGCAGTGGATGTCGCAGGGGATCTCCTCGAACTCGAGTTCGTGGAAATCCTCCCAGGTCCACTCGGCCTCCTCGGCGACCATGCCGTCGATCCGGAAGCTCCAGTCCGCGGGGTCGATGTCGGGCGTCGGGCCGGCGGTCAGGACGGGAAAGCCCGGTTCGTCGTACTGCCCAGGCGGGAGTCTGTCGGGGTCGCCCCGGCGGTGTCCCGTGAACCCGCGAGAGATGAAACCGGGATCGGACATCTAGTCTCGTTCCTGCACAGGTGTGGTCCTGCGAGCCTCGGCACGACCACGCCGAGCCAGCGCTCCGCGCCCGGATCGGTCAGGTACGACGTACTCCGTGTAGAGCCCGGCATCCGTAGAGGCGCGCTCCGGGGCGTGCCCGTTGAGACGGGAGCTGATGTAAGCGGCGTACCAGGACGACCAGTGGTGCACGGGGGCGGACGGTTCGTAGGCTCTGTGGTGCTCCTCGGCCTCACGCAAGAGGTCCTCCAAGTCGGCGACTTCCATGGGCTACCTCATCTCGGTCAGCTCAGGAGGTCCCGTGCCTCTTGTGCGTCGTGCGGGCCGACCAGGATGTCGTGCGCCCCAACGGTCCCCAGGCCGTCCCCAGCGCCGGCCCCGCTGTTCGTCAGCCGGGGCAGGCACTCGATACCGGCGCCACGCAGGACCGAGCAGAGCAGCTCGGCCTCGGGCTCGCTTCGTGCGACCTCAACGACGACCCAGTCTTCTGGGCGGGTCATCGCTGCCGCCCTACCCGAACGTGCACGCGTAGGCCTCGGCACCGGGCTCGAGGAACGCGATCTCGAGCGTCGGCTCGCGGACCGCGTCGTGCTGGCGCACGAGCTGGTAGAGGCGGCCGTCCCGGAGCACGCCGTTGCCGTCCTGGTCAACGTCCACGCCGTGCGACGGGCCTGGAGCCTCTCCGTCAAGGAGCACTCGGAAGGGAATCGGCTCGCGCACTCCGGACGACAGCACGAGATGCGCGTCGCGCGCATGGAAGCGATAGGCGATGCTCCCGCCGGGCTGGTCGAGCACGACGTTCTCGCGCCCGATCGTCCACTCACCGGCCAGGGCCCAGTGGTTGAGCCGCAGCCGCTCGGGCAGGTGGTAGTTCCGGCGTTCGTCGACCGCCGGGTCCTCCGCGGACGCAAAATGCTCGCCTCGCCCGTAGCCGAGATATGTCTCGGGAGTCCGCAGGTGATCCCAGTCTGCCTCGGCCTCCACGCCGAGCCCTTCGACGGGGACAAGCCCCCGGTCGACGCCGAGCAGTCGCTGGATGACGCGCTCCGATTGCTCGTAGCGTCCTTCTCCGAACTGGTCGTCGCGGATGATCCCGTCCGCTGTCGATGAAGTAGAGCGCCGGCCAGTAGTGGTTGTCGAAGGCGCTCCAGATCTCATAGTCGTTGTCGACTGCGACCGGGTAGTCGATCGCTCGCTCCTTCGTCGCCTCCCGCACACGGTCGATCTCGTGCTCGAACGAGAACTCCGGCGTGTGGACTCCGATCACGACCAACCCGTCGTCCCGGTAGGCCTGCGCCCAGGCGCGGACGTACGGCTCCTGGCGCAGCCAGTTGATGCACGTCAGCGTCCAGAAGTTCGACGAGGACGACGCGACCCCGCAGCTCGGCAGGGCCGAGCGGCTCGGAGTTGAGCCACTCGGTCGCCCCGTCGAGCGCGGGCATGGGACACGGTTGCGCAGACGCTCGAACACGGTCATCTAGCGGAGCTTCCGGAACCCCGCGCGAACCTCTTCTGAGAACAGCTCGCGGCTGCTCCCAGGCGGCGAAGTGCCCGCCCTTGTCGACCTCGTTGTAGTGGATGAGGTTGGGATACGCCCGCTCCGTCCAGCTTCGCGGCGCCTGATACTGCTCGCCGGGAAAGACGCTCACGGCGACCGGGATGGAGACGCCCTTGGCGTTGAAGAAGCCGCCCTTGTATTCCCAGTAGAGACGAGACGCAGAGACCCCCGTGTTCGTCAGCCAGTAGAGCGTGATGTTGTCGAGGATCTCGTCACGCGTCAGCTCGCCCGTGGCGCTCGTGGTCCGGTCCAGAGCAGCGACGACCGCCGCGGCCGGCTGGCCGTCCGCATCGTTGTGGTCGAGAAGCCAGGCGGCCAGGCCGACGGGTGAATCCGCGATGCCGTACAGCGTCTGCGGGCGCGCGGCCATGTACCTGGCGTAGTCGACTTGCTTGAACGTTCTGTCCAGCTGCTCATAGGCGCGTCGTTCCTCAGCTGAGAGACCGGATGGCGGCGGGTCGCCGGCCTGGAGAGCCTCGTCGACGTCGGCCGGAACGGTGGCCGGCATGTTGGTGTGGATGGCGAGCAATCCCGTCAGGTGCCTGCAAGCCCATCTGGTCGACGACGAAAGCACCCCAGTCGCCGCCTTGGGCGACGTAGCGGTCGTAGCCCAGGCGCTTCATCAGCTCTGCCCAGGCTCGGCCCATGCGCTCGGGACCCCAGCCGGTGCTCGTCGGCTTGCCCGAGAACCCGTAGCCCGGCATCGACGGAATCACCACATGGAAGGCGTCCGATGCGCTCGCGCCGTGCGCCGTGGGATCGGTCAGCCGATCGATGATCTTCAGCTGCTCGATGATCGAGCCGGGCCATCCGTGATTGACGATGAGCGGCAACGCGTCGTCATGTTGCGAACGAACGTGGATGAAATGAATGTCCAGCCCGTCGATCTCGGTGATGAACTGCGGTAGAGCGTTCAGCTTCGCCTCGCACTTGCGCCAGTCGTAGTCCGTCGCCCAGTAGCTGGCGAGTTCCTGAGTCATCGCGAGCGGCACGCCCTGCGAATGATCTGCGACGGTTTCCTTCTCCGGCCAGCGCGTCGCCGCGATGCGGCGGCGAAGGTCGGCAAGTGCCTCTTCCGGAATGTCGACGTGGAACGGACGGATCTCGTTGGCTGTTTCGACCGTGGTGCTCATGAGGATCTCCTTTCGCGAGGCCGGATGGCGCTCGGTATTGCGACGCGGCCCCGCGGCTCGACGGGGCCCAGCGGCTCGAAGTTGAGCCACTCGGTCGCCCCGTCGCGCGACGGTGTGCGACGTTCCAACACGCGCTCTAGCGGAGTGACCGGAACGCCGCCCGAACCTCGTCGGTGAACAGGTCCGGCTCCTCCCAGGCGGCGAAGTGGCCGCCCCTGTCGACCTCGTTGAAGTAGGCGAGGCCGGGGTAGACCGCCTCGACCCAGCTGCGCGGGGAAGCCCAGATCTCGCCGGGGAACGTGGTGAAGCCGACCGGCACGGTGACCGCCGGAGGAGGCTGGCCGCTCGCAAGCGCTGCGGCCAGCGCTCGTCCGTCCTCCCAGTACGACCGGGCCGCCGACGCTGCGGTGCCGGTCAGCCAGTACAGCGTGATGTTGTCGACGATGTTGTCCCGGGTGAGATTGCCCACGGGCTCGCCGTCGACGAACGCGCGGGAGATCTTGTAGTAGCTGTCCGTGTCGTGGTCGAGCAGCCAGGCGGCCAGCGCGACGGGTGAATCCAGCAGGGCGTAGCCGATCGTCTGCGGCCGCGTTGCCATCTCGAGGAAGTAGCCGAAGCCGTCCTCCCTGAACGTCGCGACCGCCTCGGCCGCTGCGCGTTCCTGCTCGGATTCCTTGGGCAGTTGATCGCCGATTGCGAGCACCGCCGTGAGCAGGTTCAGGTGGTAGCCGGCCAAACCCTCGACCGCCTGGCGACCCATCAGGTCCGTGACGAGGGCACCCACGTCGCCGCCCTGGGCGACGTAGCGGGTGTAGCCGAGGCGGCGCATCAGCTCCGCCCACGCGCGTGCGGTGCGGCCGGCGTCCCAGCCGAGCTCGGCCGGCTCACTGGAGAACCCGTAGCCGGGCAAGGACGGCAGCACCAGGTGGAACGCGTCCTCGGCGCTGCCACCGTGCGCGGTCGGGTCGGTGAGCGGGCCGACGGTCTCGAGCAGCTCGATGACCGAGCCGGGCCAGCCGTGGGTCATGATCAGCGGCAGCGCGTCCTCGTGCGGCGACCGCACGTGGATGAAGTGGATCTCGACCCCGTCGATCTCGGTCGTGAACTGCGGCAGCGCGTTCAGCTCGCGCCTCGCACTTGCGCCAGTCGTACTCGCTCGTCCCAGTAGCTGGCGAGCGCCTGCATCGTCGCCAGCTGCACGCCCTGCGACCGATCGTCGACGAGCTCCCTTGTGGGCCAGCGCGTCGCGGCGATGCGTTGACGGAGGTCGTCCAAATCCGCTTCCGGAACCTCGACCTGGAAGGGACGGATGTCTGTGGCCTGCGCTGCCGTTCCGGTGGTGGTAGCCATGTGGCTCCTAACTCTGGGTGGTGATGGCGCAGACCGTGTGAGGTCGGCACGCCCATTCACCGGCCGAGGGTCGGGGCCGGAACGATTCGCTCGCCGAGGTTTGAGGCGAAGCGCATAACCACCATACACCCGGACGCAAGAGCCCTCGGCGGGCGGTTCCCAGAGTTAGACTCGGGACTGACTGGACCGTCGATGAGCTATCGCGAGACCGACCATCTCCGGGTGCTGATCGCCAACGAGCGCAAGGATCGGCTGGCGCTCGTCGCGCCGATGGTCGGGAACCTCGGGCATGCGGTGATCGCACGCGAGATCGACGTCGCTGACGTCGGAGTCGTGACCGCCAGAGAGCAACCTGATGTCGCCCTCGTCGGCCTCGGCAGGAGCTCGGAGCATGCCCTCGCCTTGATCGACAAGATCGTGCAGGAGGCCGCGTGTCCGGTGATCCTCCTCATCCATGCGCCCGATCCCGCCTTCGTCAAGGAGGCATCGAAGCGCGGCATCTTCGCCTGCATCACCGATGCCGAGGTCGACGATTGGCAGAGCGCGATCGACATCGTGCTTCGCCGGTTCACCGAGTACCACGACCTCGAGGGTGCGTTCGGCCGCCGCGCGGTCATCGAGCGAGCCAAGGGCGTCCTGATGGAGCGTCATTCGGTCGACGACGCTGACGCCTTCGAGATGCTGCGCGACCAATCGCGCCGGGCGAACACCAAGCTCGCCGACGTTGCAGCCGCCGTCGTCGACGGTCATCGGCTGCTGCCGAAGCAGCCGGACATCACGAGCTGATGTCGCCCCTCGCGTAGTCGGGGCGACTGGATTTGAACCAGCGACCGCTCGGCCCCCAGCCGGCAAGCGGTTGGTGCAGACGCGTCCCGGAGCGTCCCCTGCGCCCCCATCGTCCGCGCGCCTGGAAGATCTGGACGGATAGGGCGTAGCCGCCGGTACCAAAGTGGTACCGCGACCGTGGCAGGTTCGGCTCGCGCGCCCCGATTCGTTTCTCGCTGCGACGCACGGATCGTCGAGCGAGTGCGCCTAGCAGTCTGAACTAGAGGTATCGCTTCGCATGGAAAGCAGCATTTTCCGCTTCAGCGCAAGACCGCCCCCGCCGGACGCGTGCTCCGACAGCCCGCGGCTTCGAGCGTCAGCCTCGCGCCGCTAGCGGCATCTCACGCTCACGCACTGGCGAGAACCCCCGTTCCCGTTCGCCCGGTTACCGCCGCCGTCGATAACGCCGTGAACCGCCTCGATGCCGATGGCCGCGTTGCGCGGCGCCCGGTTCTTCGTCAGTGTCGTCGAGCGGCTCTCGATGTGGAAGCCGTCTGCTTTCGCTCCGCTGGCGAGGTTGCGCTTCAGGAGGCTGCTGCCCTTCTTGTTGACCAGGAACGCATCGCCCGCGCTGCCTCTGACCACGTTTCGGCGGACGATGTTGTCGACCCCGCCGATCGAAGTCCCGTCGGCAAAGTCGAGTCCGAGGCTGATGCCCCTCCCGCGAGGGTCAACGACGACGTTGCGCTCGACCAGGTTGTGCCGTCCCTTCTCGATCCCGATGCCGTGCCCGTCTCGGGCGAGCCGGTTGCGCTCGACGACGTTTTGGCTGCCGTTAACGAGAACGCCAGCGTCGTTTCGATCGAAGCGGTTGCCCCGCACCCGATTGCGGTCCGCCTCCATCAGGATTGCGGGGGAGTTGTGCGAGAACTGGTTTCCCCTGATCAGGTTGCCGGGGGAATCCATCGACGTGGATGCCGGGCCCCGGGTTGCTCCGGAACGTGTTGTCCACGATCCGGAGATCATGGGAGCCGAACACGCCCATTCCGTCCCCCTCGGGGGCGATGTTGTCGCTTCCCGAGCTGTCGCGCACCTGGCTTCGGGCGGACTGAGCGACCAAGAAGCCGAAGAATTCGTTCCTCTTCGAGGAGATGTCCAGCACCCGGTTGTCGCGCGCTCTCCCGATGAACGCGCCGAACGCGAACTCGCGCACCGAGCCGTCCCTCACCGTGACGCCATCGTGGCCGTCGTTGAGCAGCCCCACGTCGCAGAACTCTCCTGCCGGACAGGGCTCGAACGGCTCGCCGTCGCCGGAGACCTGGTGGCCGTTGAGATCGATGGTGATGTCGTCGGCGCCGATCACGATGCCGTGGTTCGGGCAGTCGATCAGGTCGCTGTCGAGGGTCGTGTCGACGGTGATCGTGTCGCCGCAGCTGACGTGGTCAGCGCTCGCGTCACCGCCCGTTACAGCCAGGACCCCAGCGACCGTCGCCACCAGGACTACCGTGCCCGATAGCCACTCTCGCCGACGGAGGTGGGGCCCGGAGGTCATGGCTCCGCGGGCGAACCTACGTCCGGCCGCGATCAAAGTCAAGGACGGCGGACGTCCTCACGTTCTCCTGCGACATAGCCCGCGCAGTATTGCTTGGGGACGGGAGTGCTGCATCACCCGCCTTGCCCTTCACCTCGTCGACCCGGTCGGTGAGCTCGGCGAGCGACCCTCGATCTCCGCTCACAAACGTCGCGGCCGTCTTCTCCCCGACGCCCGGGATCGAGGGCAGGTTGTCGGAGGGGTCGCCACGCAGCGCCGCGAAATCCGGGTACTGGGCGGGGGTGAGCCCGTAGCGCGCCATCACGGCATCGGGATCGATCCGGCCGAGCTCGGACACGCCGCGCGTGGGGTACAGCACCGTGACGTTGTCGCTGACCAGCTGGAACGCATCGCGATCGCCCGAGGTGATCAGCACCTGGAAGCCTTTGACCTCGGCCGGGCGCGGCGAGGGTGGCGATCAGGTCGTCGGCCTCGAAGCCCGTCCACGCTCGACCGGGGATCGCGAGCGCGCGCAAGGACCTCCTTGATGAGGTCGACCTGGCCGCGGAAGTCATACGGGCGTGGTGGTGCGGTTGGCCTTGTACTCGGTGTAGCGCTCCGACCGGGAATGTCTGCCGCGAGACGTCGAAGCCATGGCGAGGTGGGTGGGCTGCTCGTTGCGCAGGAGGTTGATGAGCATGGCCGTGAAGCCGTAGACGGCGTTGGTGGTTTGCCCCGTGCCGGTGCGGAAGTTCTCCGCAGGGAGAGCGAAGAACGCCCGGTAGGCGAGGGAATGCCCATCGAGCAGGAGCAATCGCCGCCCGGTGGACGACGGAAGCGGGCGGGGCGGCGGCTGCGGTACGGGTGGCGGGGCTCATCGGAGGCTGAGTGGTAGGACCGCCCACCGACAGTTTTCGGCCGGTGTCGGATCGTGGGGAACCGAGAACGGAGGACCCTAGCTCCGTTGGGCCACCGGTGAGAACGGCGCGCCGAAAAGGATTGTATACCTAGTAAAGTATGCTTTTCGCGATCGGCTGCTAAGCAGCTCGGACCATGAGGGGAACGAGCCCCCCCGACAGACTGGAGACCAGCACGTGGGTGTCAGCCTCACCAAGGGCGGCAACGTCACGCTCACCAAGGAGGCGCCGGGCCTCACCGCCGTGGTCGTGGGCCTGGGCTGGGACGTCCGCACCACCACCGGCACGGACTTCGACCTCGACGCCTCGGCCATCGGCGTCAACGCCGACGGCAAGGTCCTCTCCGACCAGCACTTCGTCTTCTTCAACAACCTGACGAGCCCCGACGGCACCATCGAGCACACCGGTGACAACCTCACCGGCGAGGGCGAGGGCGACGACGAGCAGATCAAGGTCAACCTCGCCGGCGCTGCCGGCCGAGGTCGACAAGATCGTCTTCCCGGTCTCGCATCTACGACGCCGACAACCGCCAGCAGAACTTCGGCCAGGTCCGCAACGCGTTCATCCGCATCGTGAACCAGGCCGACGGCAGCGAGCTGGCCCGCTACGACCTGACCGAGGACGCCTCGACCGAGACCGCGATGGTCTTCGGCGAGCTGTACCGCAACGGCGCCGAGTGGAAGTTCCGCGCCGTCGGCCAGGGCTACGCCTCGGGCCTCGCGGCATCGCCCAGGACTTCGGCGTCAACGTCTGACGTCGGATGGCCATCGACTACAACAAGCGGCCTAAAGAGGGGGCGCCAGTCCAAAGCTGACGCGGGCAAAGGGCGGGGTGTCGCTGTCGAACAACTCACTCTAACGAAGGCGTCGCCCAGCGTCTCGCTCACCA